>OY970220.1:0-1675000 GCA_963713995.1 uncultured beta proteobacterium
TAGGCGTTCCAGATATCGGTGCCGAAGAAGGGCAGTTGCGCGCCGATGCCGATCGCTTCGCGCGCAGCGGCGCGCGGGATGGGGAACAGCAGCGAGGCGTCGTACTGTTCGGTGTAGGCGGCGGGCTTGCCGAGCGGAGATTGTTCGGGAGTCATGATGCGCTGGTTACGGTTGCTGCGTTGTTCGCCGCGTTCTGCGGCTCCGGTTGTGCGTTGCTCGCGGCGGCCGTCGGGGCCGCTGCCGGATCATTCGCCACGCCGCTTGCGACATGCCCGGTCGCCGTGACCGAGCGGGCCGATTCGCAGTGGCGGATCTGGTCGTCGAAGAAAAAGTCAGGTTCGAACTCGCGCAGGAACGGGCTTTTGTCGAGTCCGCCAAGAAACATCGCTTCGTCGATTTCGATGTTCCAGGCCATCAGCGTGCGGATCGCGCGCTCGTGCGCCGGCGCCGAACGCGCGGTAACGAGGGCCGTGCGAATGCGCATCTGCGCGTTGGCGTCCGCCAGTTTCTGCAGGCGGTGCAGTGCTTCGAGCAGCGGCTTGAGCGGGCCTTGCGCAAGCGGTAGGTCGCGGTTGTCGCGCTCGTGGCTCACGAAGGCCGAGAGCCCCTCATATTGAAAGATCTGCTCGGCTTCGTCGGAAAACAGCACCGCATCGCCGTCGAACGCAATCCGAATCTCGTTCGCGTTGCGTTCCGCGATTGTCGCCGATTCTGGAAACACGTGTGCGGCCGGGAAACCGGCGGCCAGCGCGCCGCGCACATCGTCCTGGTTCGCCGACAGAAAGAGCGACGCGTTCAGCGGCTTCAGGTACGCCCACGGCGCGCGGCCGCGCGTGAACACGCCGCGCTGGATCTCGTCGAGTCCATGCTCGCGGCACGAACTGAACGCGCGCAGGCCGCTGATCGGATCGCTGCGTGAGAGGATCACCACCTCCACGTGATGCGAGCCGTTGTTCAGCGCGAGCAGCTTGCGGATCAGCGCATGCGCCACACCGGGTTGCGCGGGCACGGTCAGACGCTCGCGCTGGAGGGCTTCGTAGGCGGCGAGATTGCCGGTCTCGTACACGCGGTTCTCCTCTTCGAAATCGAAGAGCGCACGCGAAGAGACCGCGACCACGAGTTTGTCGGAAAGCGAAACGCCCACTTGTGTCGATCCTTTCAGTGTTCGTCAGGCGAGGAACAACCGGTACGCCGGATTCTGCGTTTCATCCCAGTGCGGGTAGCCAAGCGAGGCGAGGAAGCGCCGGAACTCGTCATCGTCCGCCGCCGGCACCTGGATGCCCACCAGGATCGAGCTGTAGTCCGCCCCCTGGTTGCGGTAGTGGAACAGGCTGATGTTCCAGTTCGGCGCCATCGACGACAGAAAGCGCATCAGCGCGCCCGGCCGCTCCGGAAACTCGAAGCGGAACAGCCGCTCGTCGTGCGCCAGCGGCGAGCGCCCGCCCACCATGTAGCGGATGTGCTGCTTGGAGAGCTCGTCGTCCGTCAGGTCCACCGTCGCGAAGCCGTGCGCGACGAAGCTCTGCGCGATCTGCTGCGGCTCGCTCCGGTTGCGGATCTGCACCCCCACGAAGATGTGCGCGCGCTGCGCATCGTCGATGCGGTAGTTGAACTCCGTCACGCTGCGCGTGCCCACCAGTTCGCAGAAGCGTTTGAAGCTGCCGCGCTCCTCCGGAATCGTCACCGCGAACACCGCCTCGCGCGCCTCGCCCACCTCCGCGCGCTCGGCCACGAAGCGCATGCGGTCGAAGTTCATGTTCGCCCCCGAGGTCACCGCCACCAGCGTCTGCCCCCGGATGCCCTCGCGCTCCGCATACCGCTTGGCCCCCGCCACCGCCAGTGCCCCCGCCGGCTCCAGCACGCTGCGCGTGTCCTGGAACACATCCTTGATCGCCGCGCACAGCGCGTCGGTGTTCACCGTGATCACCTCGTCCAGATACGCCCGGCACAGCCGGAACGTCTCCTCGCCCACCAGTTTGACGGCGGTGCCGTCCGAGAACAGGCCCACCTCGGTGAGCTCCACGCGCCGGCCCGCCGCCATCGACTGCGCCATCGCGCACGAGTCGTCGGTCTGCACGCCGATCACGCGGATCTCCGGACGCACCGCCTTCACGTACGCGGCCACCCCCGCCGCGAGCCCGCCGCCGCCGATCGGCACGAAGATCGCATGAATCGGGGCCTGATGCCGGCTCAGGATCTCCATGGCCACCGTGCCCTGGCCGGCGATCACGTCCGGATCGTCGAACGGGTGCACGAAGGTCAGGCCGCGCTCGGCCTGCAGGCGCAGCGCGTGGGCGTAGGCGTCGCTGTACGATTCGCCGGCCTGCACCACCTCGACGGTCGGGCCACCGTGCGCACGCACGGCGTCCACCTTCACCTGGGGCGTGGTGACGGGCACGCAGATCACGGCCCGCACGCCGAGCCGCGCGGCCGAAAGCGCCACGCCCTGGGCATGGTTGCCGGCCGACGCGGTGATCACGCCCCGTTCGAGCTGCGCGGGGGTGAGCTGCGCCATCCGGTTGTAGGCGCCGCGCAGCTTGAACGAGAACACGGGCTGGTTGTCCTCGCGCTTGAGCCAGACCGTGTTGGACAGGCGTGCCGAGAGGTTCGGCGCGCGTTCGAGCTCGGTCTCGCGGGCCACGTCGTAGACGCGCGCGGTGAGGATTTTTTTCAGATAGTCGTCGTGAGAGGCCATGCGGACGGGCGCCGGGGCGCGAAAGTAAGCGGAAATGGCGGGAAACGTTAATCATAGCGCCAACGATGAGGGCGCTGGCGGGCGCTCCGGCCTCATTCCCCGACCTTCCGGATGGCGAATCATGTCGCGCGCTGCCACGCCTCCTGCTCGAGCTTATCCGACCGCCAGGCTCCCGAGCGGCGCCAGCGCACGGGCGGATCATGCGTTAAAATCCGGTTTTGATAACCAGGATCGGAAGATGCACTGGCAAGCTCGGACAGCCCATTTGATGCCCGCGCGGCGCGAGACCCGCCCCGCGGCGCAGCGGCACATCCGTCACGCACGATCGTGTCGCGGAGTCTGAGCGCAGGGGAACCGTCGGCGTGACTGCTGCCGCCACGAAGCTGCCCCACCCCAAAGTCCGCAACCAGCCACAGGCGGACACGATTTCAGAATAGCGCCCCACGCGCCCCGTCAGCACCGGCCGGGCGGAATGCCCGCCGCCGTGCGGTGTTGACCCAAAGAGTCGTCCAACCATGAACGCACCTCAAGTTTTCGATCCTAACGGCGCTGCCGCCGCCGTGGCCACCGACATCGAACCGCGTCTGCGCGAGATTCCGTACAACTACACGTCCTTTTCGGATCGCGAAATTGTCATTCGCCTGCTCGGCGAGGAAGCCTGGGCCGCGCTCGCCGAACTGCGGGCGGAGCGCCGCACGGGCCGCTCGGCGCGTATGCTCTACGAAGTGCTCGGCGATATCTGGGTGGTGCGCCGCAATCCTTACCTGCAAGACGACCTGCTCGACAATCCGAAGCGCCGCGCCCTTCTGATCGAGGCGCTGCATCACCGTCTCGCCGAAATCGAGAAGCGCCGCCGCGCCGACCTGAGCAAGCACGGCGACGAAGCCGGCGTGGACCGTGCCGCGCGCGTCGAGACGCTGGTCGCCGCCGCGCGCCGCGCGATCGATGCGTTCGCGGGCGAGTTCGAGAAGATGGCAGAGCTGCGCCGCCGCGCCACCAAGGTGCTCGGCCGCCGCACGCAGAAGGACAACATCCGCTTCGACGGTCTCGCGCGCGTCTCGCACGTGACCGACGCCACCGACTGGCGCGTCGAATATCCGTTCGTCGTCCTGACGCCTGATTCGGAAGAGGAAATTGCCGGTCTCGTGAAGGCCTGCTTCGAGCTGGGCCTCACGGTGATTCCGCGCGGGGGCGGCACGGGCTACACGGGCGGCGCGGTGCCGCTCACGCCGTTCTCGGCCGTCATCAACACCGAGAAGCTCGAGCAGCTCGGCCCGGTGGAGATGACCGACCTGCCGGGCGTCGAGCGCAAGGTGGCCACGATCTACTCGGGTGCCGGCGTCGTCACGCGCCGCGTGACCGAGGCGGCCGAGGCCGCGGGCGTGGTGTTCGCGGTCGACCCCACGTCGCTCGACGCTTCCTGCATCGGCGGCAATGTCGCCATGAACGCGGGCGGCAAGAAGGCGGTGCTGTGGGGCACGGCGCTCGACAATCTCGCCTGGTGGCGCATGGTCGATCCCGAAGGCAACTGGCTCGAAGTCACGCGCCTCGACCACAACATGGGCAAGATTCACGACATTGCCGTGGCGCGCTTCGAACTGAAATGGTTCGACGGCGAGCACGCACCGGGCGAGAAGCTGCTGCGCACGGAACGGCTCGACATCGAGGGTCGGCGTTTCCGCAAGGAAGGCCTCGGCAAGGACGTTACCGACAAGTTCCTCGCGGGCCTCCCCGGCGTGCAGAAGGAAGGCTGCGACGGCCTCATCACGTCGGCGCGCTGGGTGCTGCACAAGATGCCCGCGCACACGCGCACCGTCTGCCTCGAGTTCTTCGGCCAGGCGCGCGAGGCGATTCCGAGCATCGTCGAGATCAAGGACTACCTGTTCGAAACCTCGAAGCGGGGCGGCGCGATCCTCGCCGGCCTCGAGCACCTCGACGAGCGCTATCTGCGCGCGGTGGGCTACGCCACCAAGAGCAAGCGCAACGCGTTCCCGAAGATGGTGCTGATCGGCGATATCGTCGGCGACGACGCCGATGCCGTGGCCACTGCCACGTCGGATGTCATCCGCATGGCCAACGGCAAGAGCGGGGAAGGCTTCGTCGCGGTCTCCGCCGAGGCGCGCAAGCGCTTCTGGCTCGACCGCAGCCGCACGGCTGCCATTGCGAAGCACACCAACGCATTCAAGATCAACGAAGACGTCGTGATCCCGCTCAACCGCATGGGCGAGTACACGGACGGCATCGAGCGCATCAACATCGAACTGTCGATCAAGAACAAGCTGCAACTGGTCGATGCGCTCGAGGCGTTCTTCAAGGCGGGCAATCTGCCGCTTGGCCGCAGCGACGACGCCAGCGAGATTCCGTCCGCGGAACTGCTCGAAGACCGCGTGCAGCAGGCACTCGATCTGCTCAAGCGCGTGCGCGAGCGCTGGACCTTCGTCGGCGAGAAGCTCGATCTCTCGTTGCGCGAGGCGCAGCACTATCTCGTGCAACTCGGCTACGAGGCGCTGGCGGAGAAGTTCGCCGACCGCGCCGACGCGCAGCCCGACGCCACGGTGTTCCACGTAACCCAGGACCGCACGGTGCGCGTGTCGTGGAAGCAGGAGATCCGCGCGGAACTGCGCCAGATCTTCAACGGCGGCGCCTTCAAGCCGATCCTCGACGAAGCCCAGGCGATCCACAAGAAAGTGCTGCGTGGCCGCGTGTTCGTGGCGCTCCACATGCACGCGGGCGACGGCAACGTTCACACCAACATTCCGGTCAACTCGGACAACTACGAGATGCTGCAGGACGCCCACGCGGCGGTCGCGCGCATCATGAAGCTCGCGCGCTCGCTCGACGGCGTGATTTCGGGCGAGCACGGCATCGGCATCACGAAGCTCGAATTCCTCACGGAGGAAGAGATCTCCGAGTTCCGCGCCTACAAGCAGCGCATCGATCCGCACGGCCGCTTCAATGCGGGCAAGCTGCTCGAAGGCGCCGACCTGCGCAACGCCTACACGCCGTCGTTCGGCCTGATGGGCTATGAGTCGCTCATCATGCAGCAGTCCGATATCGGCGCGATCGCCGAATCGGTGAAGGACTGCCTGCGCTGCGGCAAGTGCAAGCCAGTGTGCGCGACGCACGTGCCGCGCGCGAACCTGCTCTACAGCCCGCGCAACAAGATTCTCGCGACCTCGCTCCTCGTCGAGGCCTTCCTGTACGAAGAGCAGACGCGCCGCGGCGTGTCGATCAAGCACTGGGACGAGTTCAACGACGTGGCCGACCACTGCACGGTCTGCCACAAGTGCGTGACGCCGTGCCCGGTCAAGATCGACTTCGGCGACGTGACCATGAACATGCGCAACCTGCTGCGCAAGATGGGCAAGAAGAAGTTCAACGCGGGCAACGCGGCGGGCATGTTCTTCCTCAACGCCACCAACCCGCAGACCATCAACCTCGCGCGCGAGGTGATGATGGGCGTGGGCTACAAGGCGCAGCGCCTCGGCAACGACCTGCTCAAGAAGGTCGTGAAGAAGCAGACCGCGCATCCGCCCGCCACCACGGGCCGGCCGGCTGTGGTGGAGCAGGTGATCCACTTCGTCAACAAGAAGATGCCGGGCAATCTGCCCAAGAAGACAGCACGCGCACTGCTCGATATCGAGGACGACAAAGTCGTGCCGATCATCCGCAATCCGAAGACGACGAGCGTCGATTCGGAGGCGGTGTTCTACTTCCCGGGCTGCGGCTCGGAGCGGCTGTTCTCGCAGGTCGGTCTCGCCACCCAGGCGATGCTCTGGGAGGCCGGCGTGCAGACCGTGCTGCCGCCGGGGTATCTCTGCTGCGGTTATCCGCAGCGCGGCTCGGGCCAGTACGAGAAAGCCGAGAAGATCGTCACGGACAACCGCGTGCTGTTCCACCGGGTGGCCAACACGCTCAACTACCTCGACATCAAGACCGTGGTGGTGTCGTGCGGGACCTGCTACGACCAGCTCGCCGGTTATGAATTCGACAAGATCTTCCCGGGCTGCCGCATCATCGACATCCACGAGTTCCTGCTCGAAAAGGGCATCAAGCTCGACGGCGTGACGGGCACGCGCTACATGTATCACGATCCGTGCCACACGCCGATCAAGACCGTCGACCCGGTCAAGCTCGTCAACGAACTGATGGGCGCCGAGAAGGACGGCTATCGCATCGAGAAGAACGATCGCTGCTGCGGCGAGTCCGGCACGCTGGCCGTGACGCGCCCCGATATCTCCACCCAGGTGCGCTTCCGTAAGGAAGAGGAAATCCGCAAGGGTGCGGCGAAATTACGCGGCATTCCGCTCGTGGGCAATGCGAACGGCGTGCAGCCGGCGACGCCGCAGGAAGCGGGCGGCCAGGGGACGACGCAGGACGTGAAGATTCTGACGAGCTGCCCGTCGTGCCTCCAGGGGCTGTCGCGCTACAACGAGGACGCCGGCATTGAAGCCGACTACATCGTGGTGGAAATTGCCCGACACGCTTTGGGCGAAAACTGGATGGCGGACTATGTCCAGAAGGCGAACAATGGCGGAATCGAGCGGGTGCTGGTTTAATGGCGGCGCGTAATAATTCCGTATGATTGGATCACGGCGGGCTCGGGGGCGATGATGGGATGCGTATTCTGCAGTGAGGATGGCGGCGACGTGCTGTGGCAGGACGAGCGCATGCGCGTCGTGCTGGCCACGTCGGAGACCGATTATCCGGGGTTCTGCCGGGTCATCTGGAATGGCCACGTCGGCGAATTCTCCGATCTCGCCGCGCCCGACCGGGAACATCTGATGCGCGCCGTCTACGCTGTCGAACGGGCATTGCGCCGCGTCATGCATCCTTCGAAGGTGAACCTGGCGAGCCTTGGCAACCAGGTGCCGCATGTGCACTGGCACGTGATCCCGCGCTATTCGAACGACGCGCACTTCCCGCTGCCCGTCTGGGCACCGCGCCAGCGCACGGTTTCCGAGGCGATGCTGGGTCAGCGCCGCGCGCAGGCCACGCTGCTGCGCGACGCGGTGCGCCACGAGATGGACCAGGCCCTGGCCTGACGCCTTTCGCGCCGTATTTCGCGCGCGCCACGCAGAACGGGCATGAGCCCGAGGACGATCATGAGTGGATTGAAACCGGATACGCCGGTGCCGACCGGCATCGTGGTGCACGCCGTCTCGCGCGTGCTGGAAGTGCAGTACGCGAACGGCGAGAGCTACCGCATCCCTTTCGAGCTGATGCGCGTGTATTCGCCCTCGGCGGACGTGCGTGGCCACGGGCCGGGGCAGGAGACGTTGCAGACCGGCAAGCGCGAGGTGACGATCACCGCGCTGGAAGGCGTTGGCAACTACGCGCTGCAGCCGACCTTCTCGGACGGCCACAATACCGGCATTTACTCCTGGGACCAGCTCTACGAACTGGCGACGCGCCAGGACGAACTCTGGGCGGAATACTTCGCGAAGCTGAAGGCGGCGGCCGTTGAGCGCGATGCGCCGATGGCTGCGCCGGCAGCGGCTCACGGCCACTGCCACTGACGCTTCCTGTTACGATCCTGCCCCGCTGCCGCCGCGTTGTGGCCGCGGCGACTATTCTCAAGACCAGACCCCCGCGAAAGGACGAGCGCGATGAGCAAAACCCACTTCGGCTATCAGACAGTCGACGAACAGGATAAGGCGAAGAAGGTGGCCGGCGTGTTCCATTCGGTCGCTTCGAACTACGACCTGATGAACGATCTGATGTCGGGCGGGCTGCACCGTGCCTGGAAGGCCTTCACGATTGCACAAGCCAACGTGCGGCCGGGCGCGAAGGTGCTCGACATCGCGGGCGGCACCGGCGACCTTTCGATGGCGTTCGCGAAGAAGGCCGGTCCGAAGGGCGAGGTCTGGCACACCGACATCAACGAGTCGATGCTGCGCGTGGGCCGCGACCGGCTGATCGACCATGGGGTCATCACGCCCGCGCTGCTCTGCGATGCCGAGAAAATTCCCTTTCCGGACAACTACTTCGACGTGGTGACCGTGGCCTTCGGCCTGCGCAACATGACCCACAAGGACGCCGCGCTCGGCGAAATGCGCCGCGTGCTCAAGCCGGGCGGACGCCTGCTCGTGCTGGAATTCTCCAAGGTCTGGGAGCCGCTCAAAAAATTCTACGACGTCTATTCGTTCAAGGTGCTGCCGTGGCTTGGCTCGCGCTTCGCGCAGGACGCCGACAGCTATCGCTACCTCGCGGAATCGATCCGCATGCACCCGGACCAGGAAACTTTGAAGACGATGATGGAACAAGTCGGCCTCGACGCCGTCAAATATTACAATCTGTCAGCTGGCGTGGTAGCCTTGCACGTCGGGACAAAGTACTAGCGTTCCCAATCCTCTGTCTTTAAAGGAAATTCCGCCATGTCTGAGCCCCGCATCAATGCTTCCGAAAAGCTTTCAAAGCAGTGGGCCAGACGGATCGGAGTCCTGGCCCTTGCTGGCGTGCTGGTCGCCGGCAGCTTCGCCTCGTTCGACGCCGAAGCCCGCCGCATGGGTGGCAGCCGCAGCATCGGCAAGCAGTCGTCGGTGGCCTCGCAGCGCAGCACCACACCGCCGCCGGCCCAGCCCACGCAGCCCACCTCGCCCACGCCGTCCCAGCAGCCCGGCCAGGCGCAGCGCGCCCAGCCCGCACCGGCTGCCGCTGCCGCCGCCGCGCCCGCGCGCAACCGCTGGCTCGGCCCGATAGCGGGCCTCGCCGCCGGCCTCGGGATCGCGGCGCTGCTTTCGCACTTCGGCCTTGGCGAGGCGTTCGCGGGCGCGCTGGCCAACGCCATCGTGATCGCGCTGATCGCGTTCGTCGCCATCTGGCTGATCCGCAAGTTCATGAGCCGCCGCCGCGCCGCGCAGCCGGCGTATCAGGCGGGCAGCGCGGGTCTGACGCAGCTGCACGGCTACCCGCAGGAGCCGCGCTATACGGCGCCGCCCACGGGCGAGTACCTCGCGCCGCAAGCCAATCCGCTCGCCACGCCGCAGATTGCCTCGGCGCCGTCGATCCCGGCAGGCTTCGACACTGAAGCGTTCCTGCGTAACGCGAAGGTGTACTTCGTGCGCCTGCAGGCCGCCTGGGACGCGGGCAATATGGACGACATCCGCGAGTTCACGACACCCGAGATGTTTGCCGAGGTTCGTGTCGATCTCGCGGGCCGAGGTTCGCAGGTGAATCAGACCGACGTCGTGCAGATCAACGCCGATCTGCTTGACGTGGCGGAGCAGGACAACGGGTACCTCGCGAGCGTGCGCTTTTACGGTCTGATCCGCGAGACGCCGGGCGCGGCGGCCGAGCCGTTCGTGGAGATCTGGAACCTCTCGAAGTCGCGTCTGACCGGCGAAGGCTGGCTGCTCGCGGGTATCCAGCAGATCGAGACCCACTAAGGCCATGGCGGCGTCCGGCACCCGGTTAATTGGCGTCGTGGCGTAACGAGCGGTGGCTGCTCACGCATCATGCTGGCCATCCGGCCAGGCCTCACTGGGGCGCGATTGCAGTTCGCGAACGCTACAATAGGAACCCGCGCGGGCTTTTGCCCGCGCGGGTTTTCTTGTTCCCCATGCCGATGACTCTCGCCGCCAAGCCCTTCGCCGCCACCGTCAATCACCTGCTCGCCCGCGAAACGTGGGCCCGCGAACGCCTCGCTCCCTATGCGGGAAAGACGGCGCGCCTGTCGTGTCCGCCCGTCGTCCTCACGTTGCTGGTCCAGCCCGACGGCTATCTCGCCGCCGTGGAGGAACTCGACGCGCAGCACGCGGACGTCGCGCTCTCGCTGCCGGCAGGCGCGCTGTCGTCGTTCGTACAGGGCGGGCAGCCCGCGGTGATGAAGCACGTCAAGATCGAGGGCGATGCGGAGTTCGCGCAGGTCATCGGCAAGCTTGCCGAGCATTTGCGCTGGGAGCCCGAGGAAGATCTCGCGAAGCTGATTGGCGACGCGAGCGCCGCGCGCGTTGCCTCGTTCGCGCGCGCCGCGGGCGAGCAGGCGTTGCGCACTGGCCGCAACGTGCTCGGCTCAGTCACGGAATACCTGCTGGACGAAAGCCCGCAGCTCGTGCGTCGTGCCGAGCTGGACGGTCTTTCTGTCGAACTCTCGCGCGCGCGTGATGCTCTCGCGCGCGTGGAAAAGCGCATCGAGCGCCTCGAACAAAAAACGGCTGCCGGCGGTGCTGCGTCGCCGCGTGGCCCGCGCCCGTCAACAGGCCTCTAGAACATGCGTTTCCTGCGTTTTCTGAAGATTTTCTTCACGGTTATCCGCTTCGGCCTCGACGAGATGATGTTGAGCCGGATTAATGACCGTCGTGTGCGGTTGCTGCTGCGTATCACCACGATCGGCCGCAAGTTCGAGCAGCCGCCCGGCGTGCGGTTGCGTCTCGCGCTCGAGAGTCTCGGCCCCATCTTCGTGAAGTTCGGCCAGGTGCTGTCCACGCGCCGCGACCTGCTGGCTCCCGACATTGCCAGCGAGCTCGCGCGCCTGCAGGACCAGGTGCCGCCGTTCGAGTCGCATGTGGCGATCGGCATTATCGAGAAGTCGCTCGGCGCGCCGGTCGACGCGATTTTCGACGACTTCGAGCGCGTGCCGGTGGCGAGCGCCTCGATTGCGCAGGTGCATTTCGCGAAGCTGAAGTCCGGGCAACATGCGGGCAAGGCGGTTGCCGTGAAGGTGCTGCGGCCGAACATGCGGCCCGTGATCGATTCCGATCTCGCGCTCCTGCGCGACATCGCCGTGTGGGCCGAGCGGCTCTGGGCGGACGGCAAGCGTCTGAAGCCGCGCGAAGTCGTGGCCGAATTCGACAAGTATCTGCACGACGAGCTCGACCTCATGCGCGAGGCCGCCAACGGCAGCCAGCTGCGCCGCAACTTCGCGGGGCTCGATCTGCTGCTCGTGCCGGAGATGTACTGGGAGTTCAGCACGAGCAACGTGCTCGTGATGGAGCGCATGGTTGGCGTGCCGATCAGCCAGGTGGACAAGCTGCGCGCGGCCGGCGTGGACATTCCCAAGCTGGCGCGCGAGGGCGTCGAGATCTTCTTCACGCAGGTGTTCCGGGACGGCTTCTTTCACGCCGACATGCACCCCGGCAACATTCAGGTGAGCCTCGATCCGGCGCACTTCGGGCGTTATATCGCGCTCGATTTCGGTATCGTCGGCGCGCTCTCCGACTTCGACAAGAACTACCTCGCACAGAACTTCCTCGCCTTCTTCAAGCGCGACTATCACCGGGTTGCCACGCTGCACATCGAGTCGGGCTGGGTGCCTCCGACTACGCGCGTCGAGGAGCTCGAGAGCGCGATTCGCGCCGTCTGCGAGCCGTATTTCGACCGCGCACTCAAGGACATCTCGCTCGGCCAGGTCTTGCTGCGCCTCTTCCAGACCTCGCGGCGCTTCAATGTCGAAATCCAGCCGCAGCTCGTGCTGCTGCAAAAGACCATGCTCAACGTCGAGGGGCTCGGGCGCTCGCTCGACCCGGAGCTCGACCTCTGGAAGACGGCCAAGCCGTATCTCGAGCGCTGGATGACCGAGCAGATCGGTCTGCGCGGCTGGTACGAGCGCTTCAAGATCGAAGCGCCGCAGTGGAGCAAAACGCTGCCGCAGCTGCCGCGTCTCATGCATCAGGTGCTGCTGCATCGCCAGGATCCGGGGCACGCGGCCAGCGACGAGACGATCCGCGCATTGCTCCTCGAGCAGCGACGCACGAACCGGCTCCTGCAGGGGCTGCTGGTGTTCGGCATCGCAGTGGGGATTGGCATGGTGGCGGCACGCGCGTGGATGGCGTTCGCGATGGGCGGCTGAGGCCGCGGGTCTCAGGAGATTGGACATGAACGAACCGGCGCGGCCTTCCGCACCCGCATCAACGGCACCTGCTCCGGAATTCGCCACGCGCGACCCGGCGCAACCGTCGTTCTGGGACGAGCGTTTCGAACGCGGCTTCACGCCGTGGGACCAGGCTGGCGTTCAGCCGCAGTTCGAGGCGTTCGCGAACGCCCATCCCGGCGCCGCCGTGCTGATACCCGGCTGCGGCAACGCCTGGGAGGCCGGCTGGCTCGCCGGGCATGGGCGTACGGTGCGCGCCATCGACTTCGCGAGCGCGGCCGTGGCGAGCGCGCGGGCCGCGCTCGGCCAGCACGCGGCCGTGGTCGAGGAGGCCGACTTCTACCAGTACGAGCCGCCTTTCGCGCCGGACTGGGTGTTCGAGCGCGCGTTCCTGTGCGCGTTGCCCCCCGCGCAGCGCGAGAACTATGCGCGACGCATGGCGGTGCTTCTCAAGCCGGGCGCGTTGCTTGCAGGCTATTTCTTCATTGATGAACCGCAGAAAGGGCCCCCGTTTCCGATCGTGCGCGCCGAGCTCGACGCACTGCTGGCGCCGTACTTCACGCTGCTCGACGATCAGCCGGTCGCGGGTTCGCTGCCGGTGTTCGAAGGGCGCGAACGCTGGATGGTCTGGCGGCGCAACGATTCGGCCGCGCCGACTTCCTGACCCTCCCTTGATGTCGTTGCGTACCGTCCCAAACTAACTGGACGTTGATCGCAACCGCCGCTCGCCCGGCCATCGCCGGGGAGGGGAAGCGTTTGCGGCTATAATTCAAGGCTTTGCAGGCAATTACCAGAATTTCATCAGGATAGAGATCATGCCGATCTACGCTTATCGCTGCGAATCGTGCGGCTTCCAGAAAGACGTGCTGCAGAAGATCAGCGATGCACCCCTGTCGCAGTGCCCGGACTGCGGCGCGGACGCGTTCCGCAAGCAGGTCACCGCGGCCGGCTTCCAGTTGAAGGGTTCGGGCTGGTACGTCACCGATTTCCGCGGCGGCAATAACGGAAGCGGCAAGGGCGCGAGCGGTGCGGCGACTGACGCAAAGGCGCCGGGCGAGGGTGCGTCCTCGTCGGCGGATAGCAGCAAGCCGGCGGGCGAAAGCTCGGCGGCGGCGCCGGCTGCCCCGAGCGCTCCGGCCAGCTCCGGCTCCACGGCCGGCACGACGGGAGCCACCTGAGAACCCGCGGCCCGGTTTTCGCGAACGGGCCGCACGAGAGCCGCGCGCTGCGCAGCGGACCCAACGGCGGTGCACATGACGACGAAGAAAGCGACGCTCAAGACGATATTCCTCACCGGCTTGCTGGTGCTGGTACCGCTCGGCATCACGTTGTGGGTGTTGAACCTGATCATCGGCACGATGGATCAGACGCTGCTGCTCCTGCCCGAAGCGTGGCAGCCGAAGCAGCGGCTGCCCGGCCTCGGCGCCGTGCTCACGCTCGCGTTCATTTTCGTGGTGGGGCTCTTCACGCAGAACTTCATCGGCCAGAAGCTCGTTTCGTGGTGGAACGCGGTGGTGCGGCGCATTCCGCTCGTCGGACCGCTCTACAGTAGCGTCCAGCAGGTTTCCGATACACTGCTTTCGAGCAACGGCAACGCATTCCGTAAGGCACTCCTGATCGAATATCCGCGCAAGGGGTCGTGGACGATTGCATTCCTCACCGGCATTCCTGGCGGTGACGTGGTGAACCACCTGCAGGAAGACCACGTAAGCGTCTATGTGCCCACCACGCCGAACCCCACGTCGGGTTTCTTCCTGATGGTGCCGAAACGCGAGGTGATCGAGCTCGATATGACTGTCGACGCCGCGCTTAAGTATATTGTCTCGATGGGCGTCGTCGCCCCGGCTGCGCCTGCGCGCCGTCCCATCGATCCTCCGATGTAATACCGGGCGCCGCGCCGGCTGCCGGTATGCCGTGCACGACCCCGCCCGTTCAATTCATGCATAACGAAAGACGAACATCATGTCGATGAGATCTGAATACTGCGGTCTGGTGACCGAACAGCTGCTGGGCCAAACTGTTTCGCTGTGCGGATGGGTGCATCGTCGCCGCGACCACGGCGGCGTCATCTTCATCGACCTGCGCGATCGCGAGGGCCTCGTTCAGGTGGTCTGCGACCCGGACCGCGCCGAGATGTTCAAGACTGCCGAAGGCGTGCGCAACGAGTTCTGCGTGCGCATCCAGGGCGTGGTGCGCAACCGTCCGGAAGGCACGATCAACACGAACCTCACGAGCGGCAAGATCGAGGTGCTGTGCCACGAGCTGACGGTGCTCAACGCGTCGGTTACGCCGCCGTTCCAGCTCGACGACGACAACCTCTCGGAAACCACGCGTCTCACGCACCGCGTGCTCGACCTGCGCCGTCCGCAGATGCAGCACAACCTGCGCCTGCGCTACCGCGTGACCATGGCCGTGCGCAAGTACCTCGACGCGCTCGGCTTCATCGACATCGAAACGCCGATGCTCACGAAGAGCACGCCGGAAGGCGCGCGCGACTACCTCGTGCCGTCGCGCGTGAACGCGGGCCAGTTCTTCGCGCTGCCGCAGTCGCCGCAGCTCTTCAAGCAGCTTCTGATGGTGGCGAACTTCGACCGCTATTACCAGATCGTCAAGTGCTTCCGCGACGAAGACCTGCGCGCCGACCGTCAGCCGGAGTTCACGCAGATCGACTGCGAAACGTCGTTCCTCGGCGAGCAGGAAATTCGTGACCTGTTCGAGGACATGGCGCGCCACGTCTTCAAGGAAACGATCGGTGTCGAGCTCGACGCGAAGTTCCCGGTGATGCAGTACTCGGAAGCCATGAGCCGTTTCGGCTCGGACAAGCCCGACCTGCGCGTGAAGCTCGAATTCACCGAACTGACCGACGCCATGAAGGACGTCGACTTCAAGGTGTTCAGCACGCCGGCCAACACGAAGGACGGCCGCGTGGCGGCGCTGCGCGTGCCGAAGGGCGGCGAGCTCTCGCGTGGCGACATCGACGGCTACACGGAATTCGTGCGCATCTACGGCGCGAAGGGTCTCGCGTGGATCAAGGTGAACGAGGCCGCGAAGGGCCGTGACGGTCTGCAAAGCCCGATCGTCAAGAACCTGCACGACGCCGCGATCGCCGCGATCCTCGAGCGCACCGGCGCCCAGGACGGCGACATCATCTTCTTTGCCGCCGACCGCGCGAAGGTCGTCAACGACAGCCTGGGCGCGCTGCGCCTGAAGATCGGCCATTCGGAGTTCGGCCGGGCGAACGGCCTCGTCGAGAAGGGCTGGAAGCCGCTGTGGGTCATCGACTTCCCGATGTTCGAGTACGACGAGGAAGAGAACCGCTACGTCGCTGCGCACCACCCGTTCACGAGCCCGAAGGACGAGCACCTCGAGTATCTGGAAACAGATCCGGGCCGCTGCCTCGCGAAGGCCTACGACATGGTGCTGAACGGCTGGGAAATCGGTGGCGGTTCGGTGCGTATCTATCAGGAAGACGTGCAGAGCAAGGTGTTCCGCGCCCTCAAGATCGGTGCGGAGGAAGCGCGCGCGAAGTTCGGCTTCCTGCTTGACGCGCTGCAGTATGGCGCGCCGCCGCACGGCGGCATCGCGTTCGGTCTCGACCGTATCGTCACGATGATGGCCGGCGCCGATTCGATCCGCGACGTGATCGCGTTCCCGAAGACGCAGCGCGCCCAGTGCCTGCTCACGCAGGCGCCGAGCGAGGTGGACGAGCGTCAACTGCGCGAGCTACATATCCGTCTGCGTCAGCCCGAGCAGAAGGTTGCGCAGTAAGGTCGCGCAATAGGGTCTCGCAGTTAGCCCGGTTCGGCAGCGGGCTCCCTCGCTGCCGGGAACGGCAACGCAAGAAAGGCGCATCGAGCGCCTTTTTTGCTTTTTGCGTTACATTTTCCGTTAGCGGTCGCCGTGCGGCGTACTACGCGTGTCGCACGGGAGAGTCCACCCACGCTCCGTCACTATGCAGAAGCCGCCGAAGATTCCAGAATCCGTACTCGTCGTCATCCATACGCCGCAGCTAGACGTGCTCATCATCGAACGCGCCGACCGCCCCGGGTTCTGGCAGTCGGTGACGGGATCGAAGGACCGCCGCGACGAGCCCTTCGCCGAGACCGCCGTGCGCGAAGTGGGCGAGGAAACGGGCATCGTCGTGGGACCGGGCGGCGTGAGCGCAGCGGCGCTGCTCGACTGGCACCACGAGATCGAGTACGAGATCTATCCGGTCTGGCGCCACCGCTACGCACCCGGCGTCACGCGCAACACCGAACACTGGTTCAGCCTCGAGGTGCCGTCCGGCACGCCTGTCACGCTCTCGCCGCGCGAGCATGTCGCTTATCTGTGGCTGCCGTACCGGGAAGCGGCCGCGCGGTGCTTCTCGTCGTCCAATCGCGAAGCGATCCTGCAACTGCCCGACCGTCTTCGCGGAGCGCGCGCGTGAGCGACATCGACCCGCGCCGCGTCGTGCGTCTGCGCGACCTGCTGCTGGGGCAGCGCTACCGCTCGCGCTACCGGTTCACGAGCGGCAACGAGGTGCGGCTCTTCGGTTCGGGCGCGGCGCTATTCGGCGCCATGATCGAGCGCATCGACGCCGCCACCAGCGACGTCGCGCTCGAAACCTACATCTTCTGCGACGACGGCGTCGGCCGCGCCTTGTCCGATGCGCTCGCGCGCGCCGCCGCGCGTGGCGTGCGCGTGCGCGTGATCACCGACGGCGTCGGCAGTCCGCATATTGCGCTCTTCGAGGCCTGGCCGGCGGCCGGCGTCGAGCATCGCATCTACAACCCACGCATCTTCGGCCAGTTCGGCTTTTCGCGCACCCACCGCAAGCTGGCCGTGATCGACGACCGGTACGCTTATTGCGGCGGCATCAACGTGGTCGACGATCTCTGGCAGGACGGCCACGAGCTGCCGTTCCCGCGCTGGGACTTCGCCGCCGAACTGAGCGGCCCCGTGGTGGTGGACGTGCGCGAGGCCATCGAGCTGCAATGGCGTCGGATCCGGCTCGGTCACCGGCCGCCGCTGCCGCAGCGTTCGGCGGTGCCGCGCTTTCACGGCGTGCCCGCGAGCGCGGGCTTCATGGCACCGCACCCCACCGGGCATGGTGCGGGCCGTCCCACGCAGGCGATCGACGAGATGCTGCGCGAACTCGCGCCCGTCGTGCCGCGGGGCCCCGCGGCACGCGTGATCGAACGCCTGCGTGCGCGTCTGCGTGCCAGCGTGCGCGACCCGCGCGCGGCGCGCGTGCCGTGCGTGGCGTTCGTCGCGCGCGACAACGTCGTCAACCGGCGAGCGATCGAGAAGGCCTATCTCGACGCCATCGGCGAAGCCCGCGAGGAGGTGCTGCTCGCCAATCCGTATTTCATGCCTGGGCGGCGGTTGCGGCGCGCACTCGTCGAGGCGGCCGGGCGCGGCATTTCGGTGCGGCTATTGATAGGACGAAAAGAGTTCAAGGTCCTCGACTACGCCGTGCCGTTTCTGTATGACGCGCTGCTCTCGGCGGGCGTGCAGATCGCCGAGTACGAAAGGACCATGCTGCACGGCAAGGTGGCCGTCGTGGACTCGCGCTGGGGTACCGTGGGCTCCTCGAACCTCGACGCCCTGAGTCTCGTGCTCAACAACGAGGCGAACGTGCTGATGGTGCTGCATCCGCAGATCCTGCAACTGCGCGAGGCCCTCCTCGCCGCGTTCGGCGACGCGACGCCAATCGACCGCGCGCGCTACGAGGCTCGCCCGATGCTCGAGCGGGCCGTGAACTGGCTGGCCTATACGGGCTATCGTGCGGTGATGAAGCTGCTGACGGTGGGCGGCTACGACTAGACGCACAGAGATGCCTGCGCGTGGCGCCTGCCATACGAATTAACCAGGGAGCAATCGAGGACAAGTCCGGAGGGAAATCCGCTTGTGCGCGGCGCTCCTTGCCCCAGAATTAGAGAACCGGTTAGAAATCGGTTTCTAATAAAGTCCTTGTCTCACGGGCGGCCGTCGCCAACAATAGTACGGCCGTTCGATTTTATGTCAGGCCTGAACGGGCCACCTCGTTACGGTAAAAAAGCTATGCGAAAAGGCGAACAGACACGAGCCGCGATTCTGGATGCAGCACTCGACCTTGCCGGTCGAGACGGACTGGAAGGTCTGACGATCGGCCTGCTCGCCGAGCGCATGCAGATGAGCAAGAGCGGGGTCTTCGCGCATTTCGGGTCGCGCGAGGATCTTCAGGCCGAGGTGGTGCGCGAGTACCACCACCGATTCGAGGAAGAAGTCTTCTTTCCAAGCTTGCGCGAACCGCGTGGTTTGCCTCGTCTGCGTGCGATGCTGTCGCGGTGGTTCGAAAAGCGCATTCACGAAGTCACGACCGGCTGCATCTACATCAGCGGCGCGGTCGAGTACGACGATCGTGCCGACAGCCAGGTGCGCGAGCGCCTCGTCGAGAGCGTCACGATGTGGCGCGCGGCGCTGCTGCGGGCGATTTCGCAGGCGATTGAAGAAGGGCATCTGCGGCGCGACACCGATCCGCAGCTGATGCTGTTCGAACTCTATAGCGTGACGCTCGGTCTGCATCATGATGGCCGCTTCCTGCATCTGCCGGACGCCGTCGATCATGCGTGGGCCGCGCTCGAAAAACTGATTGTTTCGTATCAGAGCGAAAGCCAGTAGCGGCTGACGGCGGTTGCGTCGCGGCGGCAACAAACGGGCAATGCTCAAACCTGGAGAGTAGAGATGGGACAGTACACCGCGCCGCTGCGCGACATGCAGTTCGTGCTGCACGAGTTGCTGAACGTGGAAGGCGAAGTGAAGCAGATGCCGAAGCACGCCGACCTCGATGCCGACACGATCAACCAGGTGCTCGAGGAGGCCGGCAAGTTCTGCTCCGAGGTGCTGTTTCCGCTGAACCAGGTCGGCGACCGCGAAGGCTGCACGTATGCCGGCGACGGCGTCGTCACCGCGCCGACGGGCTTCAAGGAAGCGTACAAGCAGTTTGTCGAGGCCGGCTGGCCGGCGCTCGGCTGCGATCCCGAATACGGCGGCCAGGGCCTGCCCGCGTTCGTGAACAACGCCCTCTACGAAATGCTCAACTCGGCGAACCAGGCGTGGACCATGTATCCGGGTCTCTCGCACGGCGCCTATGAATGTCTGCATGCGCACGGCACGCCCGAGCTGCAGAAGACCTATCTGCCGAAGCTCGTGGACGGCACCTGGACGGGCACCATGTGCCTGACCGAGCCGCACTGCGGCACCGACCTCGGCATCCTGCGCACGAAGGCCGAGCCGAACCCCGACGGCTCGTATGCGATCACCGGCACGAAGATCTTCATTTCGAGCGGTGAGCACGACATGTCGGAAAACATCATCCACCTCGTGCTCGCGCGTCTGCCGGATGCGCCCCAGGGCACCAAGGGTATTTCGCTCTTCGTCGTGCCGAAGTTCATCCCGACCGGCGCGGGCGAGCCCGGCGATCGCAACGGCATCAAGTGCGGCTCGATCGAGCACAAGATGGGCATCCACGGCAACGCGACCTGCGTGATGAACCTCGATGGCGCGAAGGGCTGGATCGTCGGCGAACCGAACAAGGGCTTGAACGCCATGTTCGTGATGATGAACGCCGCGCGCCTCGGCGTCGGCATGCAGGGCCTCGGCCTCACCGAAGTCGCCTACCAGAACTCGCTCGCGTATGCGAAGGACCGACTGCAGATGCGTTCGCTGACCGGCCCGAAAGCGCCGGACAAGCCGGCCGACCCGATCATCGTGCATCCGGACGTGCGCCGCATGCTGCTCACGCAGAAGGCCTGGGCCGAAGGCGCCCGTGCGTTCACGTACTGGGCGGCGCTGCACATCGACAAGGAACTCTCCCACGAAGACGAAGCCGAGCGCAAGGAAGCCGCCGACCTCGTTGCGCTGCTTACGCCGATCATCAAGGCCTTCCTCACCGACAACGCCTTCGAGAGCACTAACCTCGGCATGCAGGTGTTCGGCGGCCACGGCTTCATCTCCGAGTGGGGCATGGAGCAGTACGTGCGCGACGCGCGCATCAACCAGATCTACGAAGGCACGAACACGATCCAGTCGCTCGATCTGCTGGGCCGCAAGGTGCTGGGCGACATGGGCGCGAAGCTCAAGAAGTTCGGCAAGCTGGTGAGCGACTTCGTCGAAGCCGAAGGCATCAAGCCCGAGATGCAGGAGTTCGTGAACCCGCTCGCCGACATCGGCGACAAGATGCAGAAGCTCACGATGGAAATCGGCATGAAGGCCATGCAGAACCCCGACGAGGTGGGCGCGGCCGCTGTGCCGTACCTGCGCACGGCGGGCCACCTCGTGTTCGCCTACTTCTGGGCGCGCATGGCGCGTGTCGCGCTCGACAAGCAGGCGTCGGGCGATCCGTTCTACCAGTCGAAGCTCGCCACCGCGCGCTTCTACTTCGCGAAGCTGCTGCCGGAAACGGCGACCTCGATCCGCCAGGCGCGCGCCGGCTCGAAGACGCTGATGGAAGTGGACGAAGCACTGTTCTAAAAGCCGACGGGGCGCACGACGCACAGGCCGCACTGGCGTCATGTGCCCCGCTCCCTCGATGTCCGCATGCGGCGCGCGCATCCGACACGCTGCGCGCCGCCCTCACACCCCATTTCCGCAATAACACGCTCGACATTGCGTATCCGCTGGAGGAACAACGTGAGCAATCTGATTATTCGCAAGGTGGCCGTGCTCGGCGCCGGCGTGATGGGCGCGCAGATCGCAGCGCACCTGATCAACGCCCGCGTGCCCGTGCTCCTGTTCGATCTGCCCGCGAAGGAAGGCCCGAAGAACGGCATCGCGCTCAAGGCAATCGAGAACCTGAAGAAGCTGTCGCCCGCGCCGTTCGGCGTGAAGGACGACGCGCAGTACATCACGCCCGCGAACTACGAAGACGACATCGAAAAACTCGCGGACTGCGACGTGGTGATCGAGGCGATCGCCGAGCGCATGGACTGGAAGCACGACCTCTACAAGAAGGTCGCGCCGCACCTCGGCCCGAACGCGATCTTCGCAAGCAACACCTCGGGCCTGTCGATCACGGCGCTCTCGGAAGGCTTCGACGACAAGCTGAAGGCGCGCTTTTGCGGCGTGCACTTCTTCAACCCGCCGCGCTACATGCATCTGGTCGAACTGATTCCGACCACGCATACGAAGCCCGAGATCCTCGACCAGCTCGAAACGTTCCTCACGAGCGTGGTCGGCAAGGGCGTGGTGCGCGCGAAGGATACGCCGAACTTCATCGCGAACCGCGTCGGCATTTTCTCGATCCTCGCCGTGATCGCTGAGGCGAAGAAGTTCGGCCTGCGCTTCGATGAAGTCGACGACCTGACCGGTAGCCGCCTCGGCCGCGCGAAGTCGGCAACTTTCCGCACGGCGGACGTGGTGGGCCTCGACACGATGGCGCACGTCATCAAGACGATGCAGGACAACCTCAAGGACGACCCGTTTTTCCCGGTCTACGAAACGCCGGCCGTGCTGGCGGGGCTCGTGGCGAAGGGCGCGCTTGGCCAGAAGAGCGGCGGCGGCTTCTATCGCAAGGAAGGCCGTGCGATCAAGGTGCTCGACGCGAATACGGGCGAGTACGTCGATGCCGGCGGCAAGGCCGACGAGATCGTGGGCCACATCCTCAAGCGTCCGGCGGCGGAGCGGCTGAAGCTCCTGCGCGAGACGCAGCACCCGCAGGCGCAATTCCTGTGGTCGATTTTCCGCGACGTGTTCCACTACATCGGCGTGCATCTGCAGTCGATCGCCGACAACGCGCGCGACGTCGACCTCGCGATCCGCTGGGGCTTCGGCTGGAACGAAGGTCCGTTCGAAGGCTGGCAGGCCGCGGGCTGGAAGCAGGTGGCCGAGTGGGTCAAGGAAGACATCGACGCCGGCAAGACGCTCTCGAACGCGCCGCTGCCCGCGTGGGTGTTCGAAGGCCCGGTGGCCGGGAACGGCGGCGTGCATGGCGCCGAAGGCTCGTGGTCGCCGGCAGAGTCGCGGTTCGTGGCGCGCTCGACGTTGCCTGTATATGAACGCCAGGTGTTCCGCGCCGCGCTTTTTGGCGAGACCGGAGCACGCGATCCGAAGTCCTTCGGCAAGACGCTGTTCGAAAACGAGCACCTGCGCGCGTGGACGGACGACCGCGCGGGCGAGGACGACGTCGTCATCGTCTCGTACAAGAGCAAGATGAACACGATGGGCCCGGGCGTGCTCGACAGCCTCGTGAAGGCCATCGAGATCGCCGAGGAAGGCTACAAGGGCGTCGTGATCTGGCAACCGACGTCGCTGAAGCTCGGCACGCCGGGCGGCCCGTTCTCGGCGGGCGCGAACCTCGAGGAAGCGATGCCCGCCTTCATGATGGGCGGCGCGAAGGGCATCGAGCCGTTCGTGAAGAAGTTCCAGCAGTCGATGCTGCGTGTGAAGTACGCGAACGTGCCGGTGGTGGCGGCCGTCTCGGGCATCGCGCTCGGCGGCGGCTGCGAGCTGATGCTGCACAGCGCGAAGCGTGTCGTGCATATCGAGAGCTATGTCGGTCTCGTGGAAGTGGGCGTGGGTCTCGTGCCCGCGGGCGGCGGCCTGAAGGAAGCGGCGTTGCGTGCCGCCGACGCCGCTGCCGCCGTGGGCGCCGCGCCTGGCGATCTGCTGCGCTTCGTGCAGAAGTCGTTCGAGAACGCGGCGATGGCCAAGGTCTCGGGCTCGGGGCTCGAAGCGCGCGAGATGGGCTACGTGAAGCCGACCGACACGATCGTCTTCAACGTGTTCGAACTGCTCGACACCGCGAAGAAAGAAGCTCGCGCACTCGCGGCGGCCGGCTACCGTCCGCCGCTGCGTCCGACGCAGATTCCGGTTGCGGGCCGCTCGGCCATCGCGACGATCAAGGCATCGCTCGTCGGCATGCGCGATGGCCGCTTCATCAGCGACCACGACTTCCTGATCGCGAGCCGCATCGCGGAAGCCGTCTGCGGCGGCGACGTGGAGGCGGGCAGCACGGTCGACGAGGAATGGCTGCTTACGCTCGAGCGCCGCGCCTTCGTCGATCTGCTCGGCACGCAGAAGACGCAGGAACGCATCATGGGCATGCTGCAGACCGGCAAGCCGGTGCGCAACTAAGCGGCACGACGCCTACGCACCGGCTACGCCATTCAAGGACTGGAGTTAGAAATGAGCAAACAGTTGCAGGACGCCTACATCGTCGCCGCAAGCCGCACGCCCATCGGCAAGGCGCCGCGCGGCGCATTCAAGAACACCCGCCCGGACGAGCTGCTCGTTCATGCGATCAGGTCGGCGGTGGCGCAGGTGCCGGGACTCGACACCAAGGTGATCGAAGACGCCATCATCGGCTGCGCGATTCCCGAAGCGGAGCAGGGCCTGAACGTGGCGCGTATCGGCGCGCTGCTCTCGGGGCTGCCCAACACGGTGGGCGGCGTGACCGTCAACCGCTTCTGCGCTTCGGGCATCACCGCGCTCGCGATGGCGGCGGACCGCATCCGCGTGGGTGAAGCCGAAGCGATGATCGCGGGCGGCTGCGAGTCGATGAGCATGGTGCCGATGATGGGCAACAAGCCCTCGATGTCGCCGCATATCTTCGACGCGAACGAGAACATCGGCATTGCTTACGGTATGGGTCTCACGGCCGAGAAGGTCGCCGAGCGCTGGAAGGTGAGCCGCGACGCCCAGGATGCCTTTGCCGTGGAATCGCACCGCCGTGCGCTTGCCGCGCAGCAGGCCGGCGAGTTCAACGACGAGATCGCGCCCTACACGATCGTCGAACGCTTCCCGGATCTCGCTTCGGGCGAAGTCAGGGTGAAGGAGCGCTTGATGGCGCTCGACGAAGGTCCGCGCGCGGACACGTCGATCGAAGGCCTCGCCAGGCTGCGCCCGGTGTTCGCGAACAAGGGCTCGGTCACGGCTGGCAACAGCTCGCAGACTTCGGACGGCGCGGGCGCGTTGATCGTCGTTTCGGAGAAAATCCTCAAGGCGTTCAACCTCACGCCGCTCGCGCGCTTCGTGAGCTTCGCGGTGCGCGGCGTGCCGCCGGAGATCATGGGCATCGGCCCGAAGGAAGCGATTCCGGCTGCGCTCAAGGCCGCGGGCCTGAAGCAGGACGACCTCGACTGGATCGAGCTCAACGAGGCATTTGCCGCGCAATCGCTGGCGGTGATCCAGGATCTTGGCCTCGATCCTTCGAAGATCAACCCGCTCGGCGGCGCGATCGCGCTGGGCCACCCGCTCGGCGCGACGGGCGCGATCCGCGCTTCGACCGTCGTGCATGGCCTGCGCCGGCGCAACCTGAAGTACGGCATGGTGACGATGTGCGTCGGCACCGGCATGGGCGCGGCGGGCATCATCGAGCGGCTGTAAGCTCAGATCGAGGCGCCAGGCGCGGACATCACCCTCGAAACGGTTCGCAGGCCTCGCGGTTTGCGGGCCGTTTTTCGTATCGCGCCTGGATTGGAAACATGGCTTTGCACGGCACCAGAGTCAGGGTCAAAGGACTGACTGTGGTCGAGCGTTTATGGGATCGTAGCCAGCGCTGAAGCGCTGACTGCGATCGACACAGGAGACACGCGAATGAGCAACGAAATTCTGGTCGCACGCGAGAACGGCGTGCTGACGATCACCATCGACCGGCCCGCACGCAAGAACGCGCTCACGCCCGCGATGTATCAGGCGATGGTCGACGCGCTCGCCGCCGCACACGAAGACCCCGCGGTGCGCGCCGTGCTGCTGCGCGGCCACGCGGAGATTTTCACGGCCGGCAACGACATCGAAGACTTCCTGAAGACGCCGCCCACGGGCGGCGATTCGCCCGTCATGCGCTTCCTGGACACGATCTCGAGCTTCGAGAAGCCGCTCGTCGCGGCGGTGGCGGGAGCGGCCATCGGCGTGGGCACGACGCTGCTTCTGCATTGCGACATGGTTTATGCCGCGGATACCGCACGCTTCGCCGTGCCGTTCGCGCAGCTCGGGCTGTGCCCCGAGGCCGCTTCGTCGCTGTTGCTGCCGCGCATCGCGGGCTATCAGGGGGCGGCGGAAAAGCTGTTGCTGGGCGAGACCTTCGATGCGGCGGAAGCGCATCGCATGGGCTTCGTGAATCGCGTGCTGCCGGCCGCGGAACTCAATGCGTTCGTGGCCGCGCAGCTGGCGAAGCTCGTTGCGCTGCCCGCGTCGTCGCTGCGCGTGACGAAGTCGCTCATGAAGCGCGCAAGCGAGCATGAGCTCAAGACGCGCATGAGCGAAGAGTCGGTGCACTTCGGCAAGATGCTGCTCGCGCCGGAGGCCCGCGAAGCGTTCACCGCGTTCCTGCAAAAGCGCAAGCCGGATTTCAGCCAGTTCGACTGACGCGTCCGGTCTGGCCGGGATCTTCGTGGGTCACCGGCCGGACCTTGCCGGCCACACTGTTGTGCCGTCAGGCCGTCTCGTAGTCCACGTAGCCCGACTCGCGGCAGAAGCTCACGAGCCGCAGCCCGGCGCGCTTTGCGATGGAGATTGCGAGCGAGGAGGGTGCCGAGATCGTCGCCACGATCGGAATGCCTACGCGCGCCGCCTTGCGCACGAGCTCGTAGCTCGCGCGGCTCGACAGGAACACGAAGCCCTGGCCGGTATCGGCGCGCTCGAGCACGAGCTGGCCGATCAGCTTGTCGAGCGCGTTGTGGCGGCCGACGTCCTCGAACGCATGGAGGATGGCGCCCGCGGCGTCGCACCACGCGGCTGCGTGCAGGCCGCCGGTGAGCTTCGTGAGCGCCTGGTGCTGCGGCAGCTCGCGCGCTGCGCGCGCAATCGCGTCGGGGGCGAGGCGGCTAACGAAGCCCGTATCCGGCACGCGTTCGGGCTCGAGGTCGAGCAGATCGATGCTCTCGATCCCGCACACGCCGCAGCCGGTGCGACCGGCGAGCGCGCGGCGCTTCTCCTTGAGGCCGGCAAACGCCTGCTGGACGACCGTGAGATGGACTTCGGCGTGGGGCAGGTCGGCGTCCTCGCGCAGGTAGACCTCGATGTCCTGAATGTCCGCGTTGCGGCCGACGATCCCTTCCGAGATCGCGAAGCCCACCGCGAACGCTTCCAGATCGCGCGGCGTGCACATCATCACCGCGTGCGAGATGCCGTTGAATACGAGCGCGACAGGCCATTCCTGGCCGACGCTGTCGACGGTCGTTTCGACCGCGCCGCCGCGGTGCCGGTGCACGCGCAGCTCGATGGCGCCGGGCTGGCCGTCGGTTTCCAGTGGGTTCACGTCTATTGCTCCATCCAGCCTTGTGCAGCGCGGCTCGCGGGCCGCGCGGAAGGTTCTAAAATACCTCAGGCGGGCGTCATGCGCTCGCGCCCGCCACGCGAGGATACCGCCATGTCTTTGAACGAAGCTCCGCTCCTCTTCGGGTTCGAGGTCGAGTCGTCGGAAAACCTCACCTTCATTCCCATGTGCGTACGCTTCAATCTGGACCGTTTCGGGCTGCGTATCTCGCTGTCCCAGTGGCAACTGCTGCCATGGGAAGACCGGCGCCTCCTCGCGCGATTTCCCGTGGACGAGGACGTGGAAATCGAGCCGAATTTCGACCACGCGCTGTTCGAGATGCTGCGCACGCATGCCAATGTCGAGCCCGAATGGTTCGAGCCCGACGCGGCGCCCGCCTGGCGCGACGTCAGTGCGGTGCCGGACGGCATCGGGCACCAGGCGACGCTGGCGGGCCTCCAGGCACCGGACCTCGGCGCGTGGTCGCGGCTTGCGCCGTTCCAGCGCTATGTGCTTGCCAAGCTCGCGCGCAAGCCCGAGAGCAACCACGACTTCGTGCCCGCGATGCGCGAGTTCGGACTGGCGGCGCCGCTTTGAGCGGTACGCCTCGATCGTTTCCGCTTTGGTTTTTCCTCTAATCGGCGGATTTTTCCCCTTTTTTCCTCAAGCCTTGCCGATGCGTGCCGTTATCCGGTTTGGCGCAGTAGACGCCAGCCATTCGCACGCAGGTCGTATTCCGTCGTTCCGCGCGTATCGAGCTCGGGGCGAACGACGTTCGGCACACAATGAACCTTCTCTTTCCAAGACGCCAGCTCATCAATCTGGCGGTCGTTGCGGCAGCCGTCGGGGCCAACGCGTTCGTCGCCTGGACGCAGATCGGCGCGCAACGCGAGATCGACGCGCGGGCTGCTCAGGCGGCGCGCGTGAGGCACGATCTCGATCGCTTCCGCGGGGCGCTGGGCGGCGGTCTCGCCGCATTCGGACGCTACGAATCGACGGGTGAAACCGAGTCGCCGGATACGCGCGCGCGCCGCACCGCGAACCTCGAGCAGGCGGCGAGGTCGGTGAGCACCGAGCTGGCCGACAACCCCGCGCTGGGCCAGCGCTTCGACGCCGTGGCGCTCGAGGCGCTGGTGCAGGCGCGCGATATCGACGATACGTTCGCGCGCGTCCAGCAGCGGGTTGCCGACGCGCGGACGCAGTCCGGCATGGCCGCAGCGGCAGCGCAGCCGGCAGGGGCTCAGGTGCCTGCGGGCGCGACGGGCTTTCCCGGGGCTGCTGGCGCTGCGCCGGGCGGCCCGGTGCCCGTGCAGGTGAACCCGCCGGCGAGCCCCGCATCTCCCGCCCCAGCCCCCGCCCCCGCTTCCGGCAATGCCGTGGCCACAACCACCTCGCCGCTTGCCGAACTCGCCCCTGACGCCGCGACCTGGGCCACCACCGAGTACATCCGCCTGGACGCCAACGTGGACCGCCTCGACGGCCGGCTTTCGGCATTGCAGGGCGCGCAGGACCTGGCGCTGTCGGCTGCGCTCAGCGAATCGTCCCGCTCGTCGAGCCATGCCTCGATCCTGCTGATCGTGACGATGCTCGCGGGGGCGACGCTGCTGCTCTACACCTTCGGCGCGCGCGAAAGTGCGGCCCGGGAAAAGCTGCACGGCACGCGTGTCATCAGCGAGGGGTTCCAGGGGCTGTTCGACGCCCATCCGGTGCCGATGTACGTGTTCGACCGCGAGACGCTGGGCCTTTTGGCCGTCAACACCGCGTCAGTCCTGCAGTACGGCTACCGCGAGGAAGAATTCCTCACGATGACGATCCGCGACATCCACGCGCACGACGACGTCGGGCGCCTCGAGCAGTACCTCGCGCGCACGGACACGGTCACACCGAACGTGCGCACGATGGCCGGCGTCTGGCACCACCGCCGCCGCGACGGCTCGACGATCAGCGCCAACATCTCGCATCACGCGCTGACGTTTCTGGGCCGTTCGGCGGTTTTCGTGCACGCCGACGACGTGACCGAGCAGATCCTCGCCGAGGCCGAGGCGCAGCGCTCGAACCAGATGCTCGAGTCGGTGATCGACAACATTCCGCAGCGCATTTTCTGGAAGGACGCCGAATCGCGCTATCTGGGCTGCAACATGACCTTCGCGCGCGACGCGGGGCTCGCGTATCCCGAGCAGATCATCGGCAAGACCGACCACGATCTGCCGTGGCGCGACTACGCCGCGGCCATGGAGGCGCAGGACCGCGAGGTGCTCGAATCGGGGGTGCCGAACATCAACTTCGAAGAGGACATGACGGTCGACGGTGTGCACAAGACCGCGCTCGCGAGCAAGCTGCCGATGCTGGACGGCGAGGGCCGCGTGATCGGCTTGCTCGGCTCGTTCACGGACACGACCGAGCGCAAGCGCGCCGACCTCGCGTTGCGCCTGCAAAGCCGCGCGCTCGACGCCTGCGTGAACGCGATTCTCATCACGGCCCCGGGGCCGGGCGGCAGCAACCTGATCGAATACGTGAACCCGGCGTTCGGGCGTATCACGGGCTACGACCCGGCCGAGGTGATCGGGCTCGACAGCCGTCTGCTGCAGCGCGACGACCGCGACCAGGACGGGCTCGTGGCGATCCGCGAAGCACTGGCCGCGAACCGCGAAGTGAGCGCCGTGCTGCGCAACTACCGCCGCGATGGCGGGCTGTTCTGGAACCAGTTGCTGATCGCGCCGGTGCCCGATCTCGAGGGCCGCACGACGCATCACATCGGCATCATCAACGACGTCACGGCGCTGATCCGCTACCAGGAGCAGCTCGAGTACCAGGCGAACTACGACAGCCTCACGCTGCTGCCGAACCGCAATCTGCTGCGCGACCGCCTCCAGCAGGCGCTGGTCGCCGCGCACCGGCACGAGCGCGGCGTCGCCGTGGTGTTCATCGACCTCGACGGCTTCAAGAACGTGAACGACAGCCTGGGCCACAGTGTCGGCGACCGGCTGCTGCGCGTCGTGGCTGAACGCCTCGCGCGCTGCACGCGCACGAGCGACACGGTCGCGCGCCACGGTGGCGACGAGTTCGTGATCGTGCTGACCGATACCATCGACGAAAAGTCGCTGATCAACTGGATGGAGCGCGCGCGGGCGATGATCTCGGAGCCTGTGTGGCTCGACGGCACCGAGCTCTATGTGGGCTGCAGCATGGGCGCGAGCCTCTTTCCGCAGGACGGCGGCGACGCCGAGACGCTGCTCAAGAAGGCCGACGTCGCGATGTACCGCGCCAAGGACATGGGGCGCAACACGTTCCAGTTCTTCCAGCCGGAAATGAACGCGAGCGTGGGCGCGCGCATGAATCTCGAGCGGCGCTTGCGCCGCGCGCTGCGCGACGGCGAGTTCCGCCTGCATTACCAGCCGCAGGTGGAGGTGGCGACGGGGCGCATCGTCGGCATGGAGGCGCTGGTGCGCTGGCACGACCCGGAAACCGGCGTGGTGCCGCCCGCGCAGTTCATTCCTGTCGCCGAGGAGAGCGGGCTCATCGGCCCGCTGTCCGACTGGGTGCTGCGCGAGGCTTGCCGCCAGAATCGCGCCTGGCAGAGCGCTGGGCTGCCGGCGGTGCGCGTCTCGGTGAACCTGTCGGCGCGCGTGTTCCAGCAGCGCAATATCGCGCAGCTCGTCACCGAGGTGCTCGCGCAAACCGGGCTCGAGGCCTGCTGGCTCGAACTCGAACTCACCGAGAGCACGCTGATGCGCAACGCCGAGGAAGCCGTCTCGATGCTCAACGAGCTGCACACGTTAGGCATCGGGCTTTCGGTGGACGATTTCGGTACCGGCTATTCGAGCCTGAGCTACCTGAAGCGGTTGCCGGTCGACCGGCTCAAGATCGATCGCTCGTTCGTGGCGGATATCGGCTCGGGCGGCGACGACGAGACCATCACGGCGGCGATCATCGCGCTCGCGCACGAACTGCAGTTGCTGGTGGTGGCGGAAGGGGTGGAGACGTCGTTGCAGTACGCGTTCCTGCGCGAGCGCGCCTGTGACGAAATGCAGGGCTTCTTCTTCGCGCCGCCGCTGCCCGGCGAGGAGGTCGCGACGCTGCTGGGGGCGAGCGTCGTGTACGAAGAGGGGGCCGGGGTGGCCTGAGCGGGCGGGGGATGACCGCGCCCGGGCTCAGGCTCGCCTCTGGCTCAGACCGGCAATCGTACCGAAATTCGGTGCCGAAATTCGGTGCCGAAGTTCAGGCGATAGGCGGCAGTTCGCGTGGCCGGCGGTCGTTGCCGGTCGCGACGTAGGTGAGGGTGGCTTCCGTGACTTTGACGACTTCGTCGGCGAGGCGCATGCGCTGCGCGTACACCTCGACCTCGACAGTCACCGAAGTCCTGCCGGTCTTGACGATCTCGGCATAGAAGCTCAGCAGATCGCCGACGAACACAGGCTGCTTGAAGACGAACGAGTTCACGGCGACGGTGGCGACGCGGCCGTTTGCGCGGCGGCTCGCCGGAATCGAGCCCGCGATGTCCACCTGCGCCATGATCCAGCCACCGAACACGTCGCCATGGACGTTCGCGTCCGAGGGCTGCGGCACGACGCGCAGCGCGGGCGGCATTTGGGGAAGCGAAAGGGTGTCGGTCATCGGTCGTCCATGAAAGTGGGGGAGTGTCGCGGCAGGCAAGCCAAGGCCGGCGCGAGCGGCGCCGGGCGCCTTCTGCGACAATACGGCTGTCAGGAATTGTACGGGAAAGCGAGGGGCCGGCCGCCGTGGGGCGTTTGCACCCATCCCGTCGCCCGAAGTCCCGAATCCATCACGCGGTTTCCCGCTGCTTTCATGCGCCGTTTTCCCACCTCGAACGAACCGCCGCTGCCCGCCACCGGGCCGCGCAACGACTGGCAGACCATCGTCTCGCTGCTGCCCTATCTCGCCGCGTACCGTTGGCGCGTGGGGTTCGCACTTACGTGCCTGATCGGCGCGAAGGTCGCGAACCTCGGCGTGCCGATCGTGATGAAGCATATCGTCGACGGCCTCGCATCCGTGCGCCATCTCACGGCGCTCGGCCGCGCGGAACACGCGCCCGGTATCGTGCTCGTCGGCGGCATCGGGATGCTCGTGGTGGCCTACGCCGTCGTGCGCCTGTCGACCTCGCTCTTCACCGAGCTGCGCGAAATCCTCTTTTCGAAGGTGACCGAAAGCGCCGTGCGCCAGCTCGCGCTCAAGGTGTTCCGCCATCTGCACGGGCTCTCGCTGCGCTTTCACCTGGACCGGCAGACGGGCGGCATGTCGCGCGACATCGAGCGCGGCACGCGCGGCATCACGCAGCTCATCTCGTACTCGCTCTACAGCATCCTGCCGACGCTCGTCGAAGTGGGGCTCGTGCTCGGCTTCTTCGTCGTGAAATATGAGGCGTACTACGCGATCGTCACGCTCGTCGCGCTGGTGGCGTATATCGTGTTCACCGTGAAGGTGACCGAATGGCGCACGCACTACCGCCGCACGATGAACGAGCTCGATTCGCGTGCCAACTCGCGCGCGATCGATTCGCTGCTCAACTACGAAACCGTGAAGTATTTCGGCAACGAGGAGTGGGAGACCCGGCGCTACGACGAGAACCTGCACCGCTACCGCGCTGCCGCGATCAAGTCGCAACAGTCGCTCTCCGCGCTGAACTTCGGGCAGCAGGCCATCATCGGCACGGGGCTCGTGTTCATCCTCTGGCGCGCGACCCAGGGCGTGATGGCGGGCCGGCTCACGCTCGGTGACCTCGTGCTCATCAACACGTTCATGCTGCAGCTCTACATTCCGCTGAATTTCCTCGGCGTGGTGTATCGCGAGCTCAAGCAGAGCCTCACCGACATGGACCGCATGTTCACGCTGCTCACGGTCGCCCACGAGGTGGCTGACGTGCCGGGCGCGCCAGCATTGGCGGTGCGCGGCGGCGAGGTGCGCTTCTCTCACGTGAACTTCGCCTACGAGCCGGCGCGACAGATCCTGCACGACGTGAGCTTCACGATCGCGGCGGGCACGACCACGGCGGTGGTGGGTCACAGCGGCTCGGGTAAGTCGACGCTCTCGCGCCTCCTTTTCCGCTTCTACGATCTCGACCGCAACGACCCTGGCAAATCCGGCGGCGCGATCACGATCGACGGCCAGGATATTCGCGACGTGACGCAGGACTCGCTGCGCGCGTCGATCGGTATCGTGCCGCAGGACACGGTGCTCTTCAACGATTCGATCTACTACAACATCGCCTACGGGCGACCCACGGCGAGCCGCGACGAAGTGATCGCAGCGGCGCGCGCGGCGCATATCCACGCGTTTATCGAGAGCCTGCCGAAGGGCTATGACACGCCGGTGGGCGAGCGCGGGCTGAAGCTCTCAGGCGGCGAGAAGCAGCGCGTGGCGATCGCCCGCACGTTGCTGAAGAACCCGCCGATCCTCTTGTTCGACGAGGCGACCTCGGCACTCGATTCGCGCTCCGAACGCGCGATCCAGCAGGAGCTCGACCACATCGCGCGCGAGCGCACCACGCTCGTGATCGCGCACCGGCTTTCGACGGTGGTGCACGCCCAGCAGATCATCGTGATGGACCACGGGCGCATTGTCGAGCGCGGCACTCACGCCGAACTGCTGGTGGCGGGCGGCCACTATGCGCAGATGTGGGCCCTCCAGCAGCAACGGGCGGCACAGCCGCACGCGCGGGTCGAGGAGGAGGCGGGCGGCGAGTGAGCCTCGCCGCCGTTCCCGGCTTGGACTAGCCGTTCAATGCTGCGTCGAGCGCGGCGAGCTGCGCGGGCGTCCCGACGTTTTCCCAGCGGCCCTCGTGGAGCTCGCCCGTGGCGCGCCCCTGCGCGAGCGTCTCGCGGTAGTACGGCGTGAGCGCGCGTTTCGTGCCGGGCGCGAGGTCGCGGAACATCCGCGTGTCGTAGAGCCCGATATTGCCGAAGGTGTAGCGCGGTGAGCCTTGTGCCGCCAGCGAAAGCACGCCGTCCGCGCCGAGCGCGAAGTCGCCGTTGGGGTGGAACGGCGGGTTCGGCACCATCACGAGATGCATGCCTGGCTCGGGCCGTGTCGCGAGCGCTTCGGCGCGCGCTTCCAGGCGCGCGAACTCGTAGTCGCTGAAGACATCGCCGCTCACGGCGAGAAAGACCACCGGTTCGCCATGCGTCTCCAGCAACGGCAACGCTTTCGCGATGCCGCCCGCCGTTTCCAGCGCCTCGGGTTCGGGCGAATAGCGCAGCGCGACGCCAAAGCGGGCGCCGTCGCCGAGCGCCGCTTCGATCCGCTCGCCTAGCCAGGCATGATTGATCACGATGTTCGTATAGCCCGCTGCGGCGAGCCGCTCGATCTGCCAGACGATCAGCGGCTTGCCGCCCGCCATCAGCAGCGGTTTTGGACAGGAGTCGGTCAGCGGGCGCATGCGCTCGCCGCGCCCGGCGGCGAAGATCATCGCCGTGCGCTCGAAGCGGGCGCGGCTCATGGGTTCGGCCTCGTCATGGGTCGGGATCGGTAGGCTCAGAAGGTGTAGCCGGCCTCGATGGCCGTGCCCCGCAGCTCGTCGATGAGCCGCGCGAACGGCGCGAGCGGCCGGTAGCGGTGCGCGACCTTGCTCGCGTAGCCGAGAAAACGCGGCAGGTCGTCCATGTAGTGCGGCTTGCCGTCGCGATAGTTGATGCGGCAAAAGAGGCCCAGCACCTTGATATGCCGCTGCAGGCCCATCCATTCGAGCTCGCGGTAGAACTCGCCGAAATCGGCATTCACCGGCAGGCCGGCCTTCTTCGCGCGCTCCCAGTAATGCGCGAAGCAGTCCAGCTCGAACTCCTCGTCCCAGCTGATGAACGCGTCGCGCAGCAGCGAGGCCACGTCGTAGGTGATCGGGCCGGTCACGGCGTCCTGGAAGTCGAGCACGCCCGGGTTCGGGCTGGCGATCATCAGGTTACGCGGCATGAAATCGCGCAGCATGAACACCTGCGGCTGCTTGAGCGCGTTCTCGACGAGTAGCGCGAAGGTGCGGTCGAGCACGCCGCGGGTGGCGGCGTCTACCTCACGGCCCAGGTGGCGCTGCAGGAACCACTCCGGCATCAGTTCCATCTCGCGGCGCAGGAAGGCTTCGTCGAACGCTGGCAGCACGCCTTCGCGCGAGGCGAGCTGCCAGCGCATGAGCGCGTCCAGCGCGTCGCGCATCAGCTCGCGGGCCCGCGGGCCCGGGCCGGCTTCCTGCAGCGCCTTCAGGTAGGGGGCGGTGCCGAGGTCGGTCACGAGCATGAAGCCGGCCTCGAAATCGGCCTCCAGCACGCGCGGGACGTGCACGCCCGCAGCCGCGAGCAGGTCGGCGACCTGCACGAACTCGCGGCATTTCTCGGGCGGCGGGGCGTCCACGGCGATCAGCGCGGCGCCGTGCTCCCCCGCACTGCCCAGGCGGAAGTAGCGCCTGAAGCTCGCGTCGGCGGAAGCCGGGGCGAGCGTGGCGAGATCGAGGGCGTAGCGTTGCGCGTGGGAGGCGAGCCAGGCGGCGAGCAGGTCGAGGCGGGTGTCGGCCAAACGGGGCACGGCGGTTGGAGTCATGAAAACCGGGAGCAGAATCAGTGGATCAACGTCTTGCCATATAATACCCCACGACTTTTTTGACGCGACTCGCGCCAAAGCCCGCATGACGGTACGCTTGCCGCCTTCATCTCCGATGAGAGGCAATCCGCTGTGCGCCCGGCCTGAGCCGGGGCCCGCGCGAGTGGCGGGTGTCCCTGACCGGGGGGCTGATGGCCGGGCCGATTCGCCAAAACCATACATGCCGCCCAGAAAGCTTTTCCAGACGATCTCCAGAAGTGACGACGGCGTGCCGGGCAAGCGGCGGCTCATCGCGGCACTCGTGGCCGTGCCGGGCTTGATGCCCGCGATCGCGCACGCCCAGCTGTCGGGTGGGGCTGCCCAGCCCGAGCCGCTGGACGGCCCGTGGAGCCTGCGTCTCGCGCCGCAGCTCGAAGACCATGCCCCGGTGCCGGGGCAGCATCCGGCCACCTTTGTGCTCGGCGACTCGACCACGGGCACTGCGGACACCGACGCCGCCGTCAAGGGTGCGGCGGAGCTGCGCCAGGGCGCCAACATCGTCAAGGGCGACGCACTGCATTACGACGAAGACACCGACCTGGCCGACGCGTACGGCCACGCCGTGGTGTCGCAGAACGGCACGATCTTCGCGGGGCCCGAAGCGCACGTGAGGGTCGAAGCGAACGAAGGCTTCATGCCCACGCCGAAGTATCACTTCACGCTGACGGGCGGCTCGGGCAGCGCGGAGCGCGCGGACTTGCTCGACAACGAACGCTCGGTGCTGACGAACGGCACCTACACGGCTTGCCACTGCTCCTCGAATCCGTCGTGGTACATCAAGGGCACGGAGTTCGACTTCGACACGGGCGCCGACGAAGGCGTGGCGCACAACAGCGTCCTGTTCTTCCAGAACATCCCGATCTTCGCGAGCCCCTGGCTCTCGTTCCCGCTCTCGGGCGACCGCCGCAGCGGCTTTTTGCCGCCGACGTTCTCGGTCAGCACGACGAACGGCTACGACATCGCGGTGCCGTACTACTTCAACATCGCGCCGAACTACGACGCGCAGGTGACGCCGGAGCTCATGTCGAAGCGCGGCCTGTTCACGACGGCGAACTTCCGGTATCTCTCGCCGAACTACAGCGGGACCATGACCGGCACGTTCCTGCCGGACGACGCGATCACGCACACCAACCGCTACGCGCTGTTCATCCAGCACAACCAGAACTTCGGTGACGGGTTCGGCGGTTACATCTACTTCAACAAGGTCTCGGACAGCCAGTATCCGGAAGACCTGGCGTCGCCGGCCAGCCAGTTCCTGAACGGCACGCAGCTGCTGTACCAGCAGGAAGCCGGCCTCACGTACAACAACGGGCCATGGTCGGTGCTCGCGCGCGTCCAGCACTGGCAGACGCTCGAGCCGTCCACGCCGCCGTACGGCCGCGAGCCCGAGCTGAACATCAAATATTCGAAGTACAACGTCGATGGCTTCGACTTCGGCGCGACAGCCGACTACTCGCGCTTCACCATTACGAGCCCGGATACGACCGAAGGCGACCGTATCGTCTTCAGTCCGTACCTGTCGTACTCGGTAGTCGGCCCGGGCTACTTCGTCACGCCGAAGGTGCAATGGCACTTCGCCTCGTACGACCTGAACCAGATCGGCTCGGGCTCGCCCGTCGGCCAGCCGAAGGACTTCACCGAACAGGTGCCGACCTTCAGCTTTGACTCGGGGCTGGTGTTCGAGCGCAATGTACACCTGTTCGGCAGCGACTACATCCAGACGCTGGAACCGCGCCTGTACTACGTGTACACGCCGTACCGGAACCAGACGTTCGCGCCCCTTTTCGACACGGCCGAATCGGACTTCGGGCTCGCGGAGATCTTCACGCCGAACACGTTCGTCGGCGACGACCGCATTGCCGATGCGAACCGTATTACCGCCGCGATCACCACACGCTTCATCGACCCGGCAACGGGCGACGAACGCGCGCGCTTCGTGCTGGCGCAGCAGTACTACTTCCAGGATCAGCGCGTGACGCTGACGCCGGATGAGACGACAGAGGAGGCGACGCATTCCGATCTGATTGCGGGTGCGGCGCTCAAGATTGGGGCCGGTTTCGCTTCGGAAACGGCGTTCCAATATAATGCCGATAATAATCAGCTGACGAAGGCTAGCGTCGGCTTCGGCTACAGCCCCGGACCGATGCGCGTGCTGAACATCGCGTACCGCTACACGCGCGCGAACACCACGCTCGACTACACGCCGATCAACCAGCTTCTGATCTCGGCGCAATGGCCGTTCTCGCACCGGGTGTACGCCGTGGGCCGCATCAACTACGATCTGGTTGGCCACGCCCTGGTGGACGGTCTTATCGGCCTCCAGTACGACGCCGACTGCTGGACGCTCGGTATCGGCCTGCAACGCTATTCGGACGGGGTCAATACAGCAGGCTCCCAGACTTCGGGAACGCGGTTCATGGCGCAGCTGACGCTCAAGGGGCTGACGAAGGTCGATAACGGGCTGACGGCTGCGTTCCAGGCCGGCGTAGCGGGCTACACGCCGCTGCCCGCAATGCCGCCGCCGCAGTCGCGCTTCTCGGATTATCAATAACGCGTGATCTGTCGCGTTTTTCCCGGAACGGGAAGCGCGCGGGGCACCGCGGGGTCGGTGCATAGAGACGGGCGAAGCTGCCCGCCAACATTGGAGTATCTGTGGGAATCATGAAAAAGCTTCGCCTGGCAGTGTTTGCTGCGAGTTTCCTCGCCGTAGCGGGTCTCATGCCGGTCGCGCCGGCGCAAGCGCAGGGTCTGCCCACCAATCCCGGGCAAACCGTGGACACGATCGCCGCCGTCGTCAACGACGGCGTGATCACGCAGCGCGAGCTTGACGACCGTTTGGGCCTCATCGTGCGCCGCCTGCAGCAGCAGAACGCCCCGGTGCCGCCGATGGATCAGATGCGCGCCCAGGTGCTCAACCAGATGGTGCTCGAACGCATCCAGCTGCAGAAGGCGAAGGAAGACGGCATCACCGTCGACGACGCAGCCGTGCAGCGCACGCTCGGGCGTCTCGCGCAGTCCAACGGCCTCGACCTCGCCACCTACCGTTCGCGCATCGAGGCGGCCGGCGTGCCCTGGACCACGTTTACGCGCGATGCGCGCACCGAACTCACGCTCTCAAAGCTGCGCGAGAAGGAAGTGGACAGCAAGATTTCGGTCACGGACGCGGAAGTCGCGAACTACATCGCGAGCCAACGCGGGCCGAACGCTGGCCAGCAGAACGATCTGCACTTCGAGCACATCTTCATCAAGGCGCCGCTCAATGCTTCGCAGACCGACATCGACGCCGCGAAGGCGAAGGCCGATGCCGTGCTGAAGGAAGCGCAATCGGGCGAGAAGTTCTCGAAGCTCGCCAAGTCGGACTCGCAGGCACCGGACGCGAGCAAGGGCGGCGACATGGGCTTCCAGTCGCCCTCGAAGCTGCCGCCGGAATTCGTGAGCGCCGCCGCGACGATGCGCCCGGGTGAGATCAGTCCGGACGTGATTCGTACCAACGACGGGTTTGAGATCATCCGCCTCGTCGAGCGCCGCCCGAGCCAGGGCACGGCCGGTTCCGCGCCGACGCTCGTACAGACGCATGTGCGCCACATTCTGCTGCGCGTAGGCGCAGGCATGTCCGAGCCGGAAGCGCGCCAGAAGCTGCTGGAGATCAAGCAGGAGGTGGCGGCGGGGGGCGACTTCGCCAAGTTCGCGCGCACCTACTCGCAGGACGGTTCGGCCTCGCAGGGCGGCGACCTCGGCTGGATCAGCCCGGGCGAGACGGTGCCTGAATTCGAGCGGGCCATGAACGCGCTGCAGGACGGTCAGATCAGCGATCCGGTGCGTACCGAGTACGGCTATCACCTGATCCAGGTGCTGGGCCGCCGCGACGCCGAAGGCTCGGTCGCGCAGCAGATGGATCTCGCGCGCCAGGCCATTGGTCAGCGCAAGGCCGAGCAGGCTTACGCCGACTGGCTGCGAGAGCTGCGTGACAGCGCCTACGTGTCCTACAAGATCCCCGGCATGACGCCGCCGCAGAACTAAAGGAAAACGCGCCGTGAACGCTCCCGCATCCTCGTTGCCGGCTCCGCGAGGGGTGGGGCCGCTGCGCATCGCCATCACCACCGGCGAACCCGCTGGCGTAGGCCCGGAGTTGACCGCGGCGGCGCTCGCCGGCGCAGCGGCGCATTGGCCCGACGCCGGGTTCGTCGTGCTCGGCGATCAAGACCTCCTTTCGGCACGCGCTGGCGCCGTCAACGTCGATTGGGCCGCGCTATGCGCGGGCTCCCGCGTAAGCGTCGAACACCTGCCGCTGGCCGAGCGCGTCCAGCCGGGCAAGCTTGACGCCGCGAACGGCCGCTACGTGCTGGCATTGCTCGACCGCGCGATCGACGGCGCGCTGGCGCACGAATTCGACGCTATCGTTACGGCTCCCCTGCAGAAGAGCACCATCAACGATGCCGGCGTGCCGTTTACCGGCCACACGGAATACCTGGCCGAACGCACCGGCACGCCGCGCGTGGTCATGATGCTGGCGGGCACCGGCGCGCGGCCGCTGCGCGTTGCGCTCGCCACGACCCACCTGCCGCTCAAGGACGTTTCCGCCGCGCTGACGATCGACGGGCTGGTCGAGACGCTGCGGATCATCGATCACGACCTGCGCCGCCATTTCGGCGTGCCGCAGCCGCGCATCCTCGTAACCGGGCTCAATCCCCATGCGGGCGAGAACGGCTATCTGGGCCGCGAAGAGATCGACACCATTTCGCCGGCGCTGAAGATGGCCGCGGAAGCGGGCATCGACGTGCGCGGCCCGTACCCTGCCGACACGCTGTTCCAGCCGCGCTACCTGAAGGACGCCGACTGCGTGCTGGCGATGTTCCACGACCAGGGCCTGCCGGTCCTGAAATACGCGACCTTCGGCGAGGGCATCAACGTGACGCTAGGCCTGCCGATCATCCGTACCTCGGTCGACCATGGCACCGCGCTCGATCTCGCCGGCACGGGCCGCGCCGACGCGGGCAGCCTGATCGCCGCGATCGATACCGCCGTTTCGATGGCACGGCACCGCCGCGCCTCCTGACTGAATTTCCAGACGATGTCCAACAGCAGCAGACAGCATCAAGGCCACTTCGCGCGCAAGCGCTTCGGCCAGAACTTTCTCGTCGATACCGGCGTGATCGACTCGATCGTCGACACGATCCGCCCGCAGCGCGGCGAACGCATGGTCGAGATCGGGCCAGGCCTCGGCGCGCTCACCGAGCCGCTGATCGGGCGTCTCGCGACGCCTGAATCGCCGCTTCACGCCGTCGAGCTCGACCGCGACCTGATCGCGCGCCTCACCAAGAAGTTCGGCGCGCTGCTCGAACTGCACGCGGGCGACGCGCTTGCCTTCGATTTCGGCTCGCTCGCCGCACCGGGCGAGAAGCCTTCGCTGCGCATCGTGGGCAACCTGCCGTACAACATTTCGAGCCCGCTGCTGTTTCACCTTGCCGCGTTCGCGCATTGCGTGATCGACCAGCACTTCATGCTGCAGAACGAAGTGGTGGAGCGCATGGTCGCCGAGCCCGGCAGCAAGGCGTTCGGGCGCCTCACGGTCATGCTGCAGTACCGCTACGTCATCGACAAGCTGATCGACGTGCCGCCCGAATCGTTCCAGCCGCCGCCGAAGGTCGATTCCGCGATCGTCCGCATGATTCCGTACGCGCCGCACGAACTGCCCGAGGTCGACGAAACGACGCTTGGCGAGCTCGTGACCGCCGCGTTTTCGCAGCGCCGCAAAATGCTGCGCAATACGCTGGCCGACTATCGCGACCGCCTGGATTTTGAAGCGCTAGGCTTCGATCTGGCGCGCCGGGCGGAAGAGGTGTCGGTGGAGGAATACGTACGCATTGCCCAGGCGCTGGGCTCGGCGCAGCAGGCAGGCGACTAGCTGACCAGCTGCCGGCGAGACGGCCGGCCGGCTGGGCGCCCTTAATGCTCCCCCGTCCTCGCGGGCGCATTCACGAGTGCGATACCGGCCAGGACGAGCAACGCGGCGAGAAGAAAGCGGCCGCTGAACGATTCGCCGAGCAGCAATACGCCGAATGTCACGCCGAAGAGCGGCGTGAGAAACGAGAACACGGAAAGCCGCGACGCCATATAGCGCGTGAGCAGCCAGAACCAGGTGAGATAGCTGGCGAACGCGACGACCACGGCTTGATAGCCGAGCGCCATGACCGCGAGCGGCGTGACCGTGTGTACTTCGAGCTGGCCGAGGCCCGCTGCGAGTGCCAGCAACACGACCGCCGACACGGTAAGTTGATAGAAGAGCGTCTTGCTCGCACTGATATGGGCGAGCGTGCTGCTGCGCACGACTACCGTGGTGGCAGCCCACAGCGCGCCGCCCAGCACGCCGAGCGCGTCGCCTGCAAGGCCTGTCAGCGTCGCGCGCAGATCCCCCGTACCGTTGCGCGCGAAACCATCCGCAAACGCGAGCGCCATGCCGGCAAATGCTACCGTGACGCCGATCCACTGCATGCGCCGCATGCGCTCGCCCGGCGTGAACCAGTGCAGACCGAGGGCCGTGAAGCACGGCGCGGTATAGAGGAACACGGCCATGCGCGAAGCGCTCGTCATGGTGAGCCCAAGGAAGATACAGACGAACTCGCCGGCGAACAGCACGCCCGCGAGCAGGCCGGCACCGAGCGTGCCGTCTTCGCGAAAGAGCGGCGTGCCGCGCCGGTTCGCCCACGCCCACACGAGCACCGCTGCGATCGCCGAGCGCAGCCCGGCCTGAAACACGGGCGGCAGCGCGATATTGGCGCTCTTGATGGCCACCTGCTGCAAGCCCCAGATCGCGCAGAGCACGACCATCAGGATCACAGCCTGGCTGTCTGGCGCGCGGCGCGCGGGAAGGGCAACGGTGCTCATCGATTGGACGGAGAACGGCTGAAGGCGGATCGTTACGATAACAAATCCGCCTGTAAGGCAAGCCGATACCCCTGATGTGGGCAGGGAGCGCTGCTCAGTTCGCTGCCCAGTCAGCCAGCTACGTTGCGCTGGGCCTCGTAGGCCTTCAGGTGGCTGTAGGCGACGCGCAGCACCGAGAGTGCGTCGCCGGCCTGCGCCGTGCCGCCGCGTCGGATCAGGTCGCCGAGCACGTGATCGGCTTCCGTGCGGGAACCGTTCTGGACGTCGCGCAGCATCGAGGCCGTGAGCGGCGAACCGGCCGCGAAGAGCATTGAACGCGAACGTTCAACGAACGCATCGCGCACCGCATAGCCGTTCTCCGCGGCGACGGCGCGGCATTCGGCGAACAGTCGCTCGACGATTGCCTGGCCATCGGGCGTCGCCAGAATCACGCCGACCGGCGCGCGCAGCAGACAGGTCGAGCCCGCAAGCGAGGCCAGGAATACCCACTTCTCCCACATCTCCTGGAGGATGCGCTCGCTGGCTTTCACGTTGAAACCGGCGTTGGAGAAGCTGTCGGCGATAGCTTGCACGCGCGCAGAGACGCCACCGCCGAGTTCGCCGAAGGTGATCGCGTGCGCGTCGTTCAGATGCACGATTTCGCGCTGTACGTTCAGCGTCGAAGCGATCAGGCAGACGCCGCCCAGCACCGCTTGCGTGCCGAAACGCGCCTGTAGCACCTCAAGATGGCGCATGCCGTTCAGGAGCGGCAGGATCAGCGTGGAAGGACCCACTGCCGCCGCGAAGGAATCGACGGCGCTATCGAGATCGTAGGCCTTGCAGCTGAGCAGCACGACGTCGAACGGTTGCCCGCCTGGCGCCGCCAGCGCGTCCTGCGTGATAGCTTTGACGTCGCGCAAGTGGAGATCGCCATGCGGGCTATGGATCACGAGCCCGGTCTCACGCAGTTGCGCGGCGCGGGCCGGTCGGACCAGAAACGTCACGTCGCGCCCAGCGGCGGCGAGCCTGCCGCCGAAATAGCCACCGGTCGCGCCCGCGCCTACCACCAGAATCCGCATATCTGCTCCTCGAATCGAATGTCTGCCGGGTTTGCCGCTGTCGCCGGCAAATTCGGGATGGCGTTCATGCTAGAGCAAATTGGCTACGCTTGCCGGCGTCGGCACGGCGTGGGGGATTTTGGTACAGTCGCGTTTTTGACGACCGCAAAAACGGAGTACACGATGCGCCTCCTTCACACGATGATCCGGGTCGGCGACCTCGATCGCTCGATCAAGTTCTACACCGAGCTCCTCGGCATGAAACTGCTGCGCCGCGAAGACTTTCCCGAGGGAAAGTTCACGCTCGCATTCGTCGGCTATACCGACGAGCGCGATGGCGCGGTGATCGAGCTCACGCACAACTGGGATACGCCTTCCTATGACCTCGGCACGGGGTTCGGGCATCTGGCTGTCGAAGTCGAAGATGCCTATGCCGCCTGCGCAAAGATCAAGGAACAGGGCGGCGCGGTGGTGCGCGAGGCGGGGCCGATGAAGCACGGAACGACAGTGATTGCGTTCGTGACCGACCCGGATGGGTACAAGATCGAGTTTATTCAGAAAAAGTAGGGATGTACCTTGGACGGCATCAGAAAAATCTGGTGCCATCCTGAAAGACTGTCAAGTGCACTTGCAAGCTAAATTGATCTCGACAATCAGAAAGAAAATATCGAGAAATTTGTAGAAATTTAAATATCGCCCCACCCAATAAGGGCATTGACGCATAAGCGTGTATGCGGATCACATGCGAGCTACAATTATCGCCATTGTCTGATCTCGGTTAATTATTCGAATTGTCGCGATCCAGAAATGTTTTGATACAAATATTTAGAATTGCTATTTTTTTATAGCGGGTCGCACCCCCTGACTGGACCAGAGCGTCCGCCACCTTGATATCGGGATAACGCTGCGGCATCCAGCGTCGCCCGCGGGGCGGTATATAAGACGAGTCCTATATACCGCCAAAGTCGCGACGAACGAAAATCCTCCTCGGTAATTAACTATAAAACGGTTCGGCGAAAAGACTTGCGCGTGAGAGGTGGTGTCCGAGAAACCCAACCTCGTCTCTGGTGGAATCCGTTCTTCCTCACGCATGCAAGCACCTCCGAACTCACTGAGAGAGGGAAGGACGACGTGCAAGCAAGTTATCTGTTTTCCTGTATTTCATTTTTTTCACTTTGTAGACGTGCAGCGTGGCTGGAATCACTTCGAATGAACTCTTGGCGAGCGGCGGCAACTGGTCTGTGCCTGCTGTGACGAACCGCGTCGGCAACGGCGCGGCCATTCATTCATTCCAGGAAAGCACTATGCATTTGCCTGCTCACAGTTACGAAGGCGCCTCGCGACGGCACGTCGGCGTGCTGGCGCGTCTGTTGGATGTTGTCGTGATTGCCGTCGGCGCGTCTATCGCGCTGCGTCTCGAGGAGCACGCCGGTCAGCCCGGCTATGACAGCGCCCTGATTGCGTTTGCGCTGCTGGCGTCCGTCCTCCTGTTCCCGTCGCTCGGCCTCTATCGCATTACGCGCCGGCACGTCTTCTGGCGATGCATCTGCGTACCCGCGATGGCGTGGACCATGGTGCTTGCGGTCGCAATGCTGCTCGCTGTCACCCTGCTTGATCCTTATCGTCCCGCCGGGAACTGGTTTTTACGCTGGTCGCTTCTCTCCGGGCTTGGACTCGTGGTGTGCCGGTTCTTCGAGCGTTGGCTCAGTCTGCGGCGCACGGAGCAGGGAGCCCATACGCGCGCAGTCGCCATCGTGGGCAGCGGCACGCATTGCCGGCATCTGCTGCGCAGGGTCGAAGCGGCACCCGACTCGATTTATCGCGTTACGACGATTTTTGATACCGGCACGGAAGCCGGTGCGGCACCCGGCACCATTCCCGCCTTTCGCGATCGGACGGGCTTTGCGGAATACGTGCGTCGTTACCGGGTGGAGGAGGTTTGGCTCGCGTTGCCGCTCTCGGAACAGAAAGTGATTCTCGAATTCATCGAGCTGTTCCGCGGCGATCTGGTCAACATCCGTTTCATTCCCGATGTGAGCGGGTTTGCGCTCTTCGAAGGCGAAATGGTTGATCTCGACGGCACGTCGGCCATCAACCTCGTAGGTTCGCCACTGTCGTCGGAAGCACTCCTCAAGAAGGATATTTTCGATCGCGTGTTCGCATCGATTGCGTTGATTCTGATTTCGCCGCTGATGTTGATCATCTCACTCGCCGTGAAGCTTTCGTCGCGTGGCCCGGTGCTCTTCAAGCAGAAGCGTAAGGGGGCGAACGGCAAAGTGTTCGAAATCTACAAGTTCCGCAGCATGCGCGTGCACGGAACGACCGATGGCGTCGTCCAGCAAGCTACGCGCAAGGACCCGCGTGTCACGCGCGTTGGTGCGTTTCTGCGTCGCACGAGCCTCGACGAATTGCCTCAATTCTTCAACGTACTGCGCGGCGAGATGTCGGTCGTTGGGCCGAGGCCGCACGCCATCGAGCATGACACGCTCTATCAGAACATCGTCGATGGCTACATCCACCGATACCGTATCAAGCCTGGCATCACGGGCTGGGCGCAGGTGAACGGGTATCGCGGCGAAACGGATCGTGTCGAAAAAATGCAGGGGCGTGTAGAGCACGATCTCTACTACCTCAGTAACTGGTCCTTCGGTCTCGACATGCGCATCGTCATGGCGACGGTGTTCAAGGGACTGGTACACCACAACGCTTATTGACTAGCTGGAAAGTAGAAGTGCTGAAACGATCGAACAAAACATGTGCTTGCACCGGCCGCCCCTCGCGGCCAGGTGCGCCCCTCCGACTCGCGGGCGCGGGCGTCGTTATCGCGCTTTGCACCGCACTGGGCGCCTGCGGGATTGCCCCGGGCATGCGCATGTCGGTTTCGTCGCAAACAAGGCAGGCGTCGGCGTCCCCTAATACTGCCGCCTCGGAGACCGGCGGCAAAGCCAACACCGCCAGGACCGACGCTGGTAGCACAAACACTGCGGTCGCCGACGCCACCGCCGCAACACCGGAAGTCCCAGTCACCGAACTCGACATTGCACTTGTGAAGCGGCTTCAGGAGGTGCGTCTGAAGCAGCAGCAACAGCAGGTCGATCTGCTTTCGGCCGTCCCGCAGCCATATGTAATTGGTGCCGGCGACGTGTTGCAGATCGTGGTGTGGGACCACCCTGAGCTTGCGCAGGCCGTGGGGACCGCGCAGTCCCAGGCGTCAACGCGTCCTGGAGATCCGTTCTCCGGTTTCGTTGTCGACCAGTCCGGTGACCTCACGTTTCCCTATGCGGGCACGATGCACGTAGCGGGTCTTCGCACCGAAGAAGTTCAACGCCGCCTGACAGCAGCACTCGCGCACTATTTCGTCAAACCGCAGGTGACTGTGCGCATGGCTTCTTACCGCGCTCGCGAGGTCTATGTCGACGGAGAGGTGCATAACCCCGGCGTGGTCGCAGTGAACGATGTGCCGATGTCGCTGTACGAAGCGATTTCGCGAGCCGGCGGCTTTGCCGACACGGCAGATCAGAGCGATCTCGTGCTCGTGCGTGGCGGGGAATCTCACCGCATCAATCTGACCCAGATGGTGGCCGGCGGTCTCAGTCCTTCCCGGCTGTATCTCAAGCCGGGCGACATGTTGCGTGTGATCGCACGCGACGAAAACGATGTCTACGTAATGGGCGAAGTCAACAAGCCCGTTTCGGCCGTTCCGCGCCGCACGGGACGCCTCACGCTGGCCGATGCCATTGCCCAGGCGGGCAGCGTGAATTCGTCTACAGCCGACGCTGCACAGATGTTCGTGGTTCGCGGTGCGCTTGACGGCAAGCCGGAAGTCTTCCACCTGGACGGGCGCTCTCCGGTGGCGATGCTTGTAGCGAAGGAATTCGATCTTCAGCCCAAGGACGTGGTCTACGTGGACGGCAATGGCCTGGTTCGCTTCAACCGCGTGTTGACGCTGTTGATTCCGGCAATCAACGCGGGTTTGACGGCAGGGCTGGTGGCGAAATGATTGGAAGCGTTCTGGTGGTTTGCGAAGGCAATATTTGCCGCAGTCCGTTGGCGGCTGCGATGCTGGCCCAGTCGTTGCCCAATATCGGCTTCAGTTCGGCGGGAACGCATGCGCTGGTGGGCGAGGGAGCCGATCCGCTCATTGTCGAGATGGCACGAGATCGTGGCGTGAGACTTGACGATCATGTGGCAACCCCGCTTACGGACGAGCGGGTTCGCCGCGCCGACCTGATTCTCACCATGACCAGGGCGCAACGTGAGCGGATCGAACTCGCGTGGCCGTTCGCGCGCGGCAAGGTATTTCGGCTGATAGAGGGCGAGGGTATCGATGTGGTCGACCCGTATCGGCGGCATCGAACAGCGTTTGATCTGGCGGTTGCGCAAATTGAGCACGGCGTCGCGCACTGGTGTGACGCCTTGGCAGGACAGCAGGTTCATTGAATTATGACTCTCTTAAAGCAGAACTCTGTTGCGGATACAGCAGATGATGACGAAATCGATCTCTCGGAACTGTTAAACGTCCTTCGAGAGAACGCTTCGCTGATCGGTATCGTCACGGCGGTTGTATTTGTGATTGGTGCGCTCTATGCGTTCCTTGGTACGCCGATTTATCGCGCGGACGCGTTGATCCAGGTGGATGACGATTCCGGCATGAACTCGATCAACGACAAACTTGGTGACCTCGCGTCGTTGTTTCAGGCGAAGGCGACTGCAGACGCGGAGATCGAGTTGATTCGGTCACGGACGGTCGTAGGCGAAACAGTTAATAGACTTCATGTCGATATCTATGCGCGACCGCATCATTTCCCACTAATCGGTGGTGCTATCGCGAATTACAGATCGCAATTCAGTGACGCCCTGCTGCCGCCATTGCTTGGGATGACCAGCTTCGCTTGGGGTGGGGAGCACATCAGCGTCACGCAGTTCGATGTTCCCCCGGTGAACTATGAAGACAAGTTCAAATTGACCGCGCTGGACGACGAGAGATACGAACTACAGGATCCCCATGGCAATGTCGTGCTTCAAGGGCATGTCGGAACGCTCGCAACCGGCAACACGCAATACGGACCGGTCGCGCTTCGGGTGACATCGCTGCTCGCACATACCGGTGCGCGTTTCGATCTGAAACGCTTCTCTACGCAAGTAACGGTTGCCAAGCTCCAGAAGAAGCTGGACCTCGCCGAAGTAACGAAACAGTCGGGCATCATCGCGATGAAACTCGATGGCGAGGAAGCGCCACGCGTGACGGCTATCGTCAACATGATTGCCAGCTTGTACGTACAGCGCAATGTCGATCGAAAGTCGGCGCAAGCCCAGCAGATGCTCACGTTCCTGGGTGATCAGTTGCCTCAGTTGCGTGCGGACCTTGACCAGTCGGAAGCGCGCTATAACGCGTTTCGGGCGAAATCTGGCGCGATTGACCTCGACGCCCAGGGCAAGCTTTTGCTTCAGACGGTGGTTGATACAAAAACTCGCTTGACTGAACTCCAGCAACAGCGGGCGGACCTTGTTCAGCGCTATACGGAATCTCATCCGGCCGTCGCGGCGGTGGACGCGCGGATTGCCGAGCTGGAGCGGCAACAGGCACAGTACGAGCAGCAGGTTACGGCATTGCCTGCGACGGAGCAGCAAGCGTTGCGCCTCATGCGCGATATGAAAGTCAACACGGATCTCTACATGAAGTTGCTCGACAGTACGCAGCAACTACGTGTGCTGAAGGCCGGACAACTGGGAAACGTGCGTACTGTCGACTATGCCGTCGTGCCCGAAGATCCCGTTCGACCATTAGCGATTCTGGTTCTCCCACTCGCCGCAGTTCTCGGCTTACTGCTCGGGTGTGGGATTGCTCTCGTCCGTCGGAAGCTCAATCATGGACTCGAAAGTCCGGCAGAGATCGAGCAAGCCGTGGACATCCCGGTCTACGCGATCATTTCGCACAGTGACAAGGAGTTGCTGCTCCGTCAGGCAGTGCGCCGGAATCCCACGAAGCCGGGTGTGCTTGCGGCCGTGTATCCGGACGACGTGGCGGTGGAGGGCCTGCGCAGTCTGCGTACGGCCCTGCAATTTGGCGTACTCAAACCGGATAACAACATCGTCATGCTTACCGGGCCACGGCCGGGCGTGGGTAAATCGTTCGTTTCAGTAAACCTTGCGACCGTACTGGCTGCGACTGGCAAGCGAATTCTACTTATCGATGCCGATATGCGACGCGGCGACGTGCATTCGTATTTCTCGATCAACAACAAGCCTGGCTTTTCGGATGTGCTGACCGGACGTGACCCGAAGGACGTCATTCATCGCGAAGTGCTGCCGAATCTTGATGTGCTAATGGCAGGCTCGATACCCGATCGCCCAGCTGAGCTTCTTGTTCGGGATCGGCTTGGCGAAGTGCTCAAAGGGCTCGCGTCGATCTACGACATGGTCATTATCGATTCCCCGCCGGTGCTGGCAGTCACCGACCCGGTTGTAATCGGCAAGCATGCCGGTGCCGCATTGATGGTTGTGCGGCACGGTCGCCATTCTGCGGCAGAACTCCGGGAGTCCACACGACAACTCGCAAGTGCAGGAGTTAGCGTCGACGGAATGCTGCTCACCGACGTGCCGGAACGTGGCGCAGCTTACGGCGCGTATTCCAATTACAGCAAGAAGTCAGACTGAGGCCGTACGTCCTGGAAACAGGGCGTCATTCGCAAGGGACGATATCAGTGATAAAAAATGTACTACTAACGTTTGGAACGAGACCGGAAGCGATCAAGATGGCGCCTCTTGTCAGACATCTCCAGCGCCAGCCGGGGATACGCTGCCAGGTTTGTGTAACCGGGCAGCATCGCGAGATGCTCGATCAGGTTCTTGGTCTGTTTTCCATTCAGCCCGACTTCGACTTGAACATCATGAAGCGCGGTCAGGATCTATACGATGTCACGAGTTCCATTCTGGTGGGCATGCGTGCAGTTATAGCAAAGGCACGGCCGGATCTGATGCTCGTTCATGGCGATACGACCACTACGATGGCGGCGACGTTGGCGTCGTTCTATGAGCGCATACCTGTTGCTCACGTTGAAGCGGGTTTGCGGACCGGCAATCTTCTGTCGCCTTGGCCAGAAGAGGCGAATCGCAAGCTGACCGGCGCTCTTGCGGCGCTGCATTTCGCGCCCACGGCAAGGGCGCGGGACAACCTTCTGAAGGAGGGCGTGCCGGCGCAGTCGATCGTGGTTACGGGCAATACGGTGATTGACGCGTTGCTGCACGTGCAGGAACGCCTCGCGACTGACGCCAGACTGCGTGAAGAGGCAGAGCGCATGTTGCCACCACTCGACACCTCACGACACCTTGTGCTGGTGACTGGGCATCGTCGCGAGAGCTTCGGCGAAGGCTTCGAGCGCATTTGTACGGCGCTGGCAAGGCTGGCGCGCGCGCGGCCGGATGTGGAGATAGTTTATCCGGTGCATCTGAACCCAAGCGTGCGCGAACCAGTTCAGCGTCTGTTGACCGGCATTCCAAACGTTCGCCTGATTGAGCCTCTTGACTATTTGCCTTTCGTCAGCCTCATGGACCGGGCATGGCTGATTCTGACCGACTCGGGCGGAATTCAGGAGGAAGCGCCTTCGTTGTGCAAGCCGGTTCTTGTGATGCGGGAGACGACAGAGCGGCAGGAGGCGGTGGATGCAGGCGTGGTACGTCTCGTCGGCACCAATGTAGATGCAATCGTGGGTGGCGTGACCCAATTGCTCGATGATCGCGAGGCGTACGCGGCCATGAGTCGCGGTGACAACCCTTATGGCGATGGACAAGCGTGTGACCGTATTACGAATGTACTGAAGGGTTGGTGGGGTGCCGCAGCTCGTGCGGCATGAAGACATCGAGAAAAAGGCTAGACCATCATGAACTTTGAAACGATTTCGGTTGTTGGTTTGGGGTATATAGGACTGCCAACGGCAGCAGCTTTCGCAGCACGGCGGAAAAAGGTGATTGGCGTCGACGTCAATCAGCATGCAGTCGACACCATAAACCGGGGAGCTATTCATATAGTGGAGCCGGAGCTTGACATGCTTGTTCATGCGGCGGTCTCCCAAGGATATTTGCGCGCGACTGCGACGCCGGAACCTGCTGATGCCTTTCTCATAGCTGTTCCCACGCCGTTCACCGACGGACACAAGCCTGACCTTTCATACATCGAAGCGGCAAGCCGCGCGGTTGCTCCAGTGCTCAAGAAAGGTGATCTGGTTGTGCTTGAATCGACCTCACCGGTGGGCGCGACTGGAAAAATGGCCGAGTGGATGGCACAGATGCGTCCCGATCTGACGTTTCCCCAGCAGGCAGGCGATGCATCCGATGTTCGTATCGCACACTGTCCCGAGCGTGTCTTGCCGGGGCACGTGATTCGGGAGCTGGTCGAAAACGATCGGGTTATCGGCGGTATGACGCGCCGTTGCAGCGATGCGGCGCGGGAGCTTTACCAAGTATTTGTGCGCGGTGAATGCATTGTCACCGATGCGCGGACAGCTGAAATGTGCAAGCTCACGGAGAATTCGTTCCGCGACGTGAACATCGCATTCGCAAACGAGCTCTCGCTGATTTGCGACGAGTTGGATATCAACGTTTGGGAACTGATCAAGCTCGCGAACCGTCATCCGCGTGTTGACATTCTGCAACCTGGGCCGGGGGTGGGCGGACATTGCATTGCTGTCGATCCGTGGTTCATTGTCGATTCGGCACCTGAGCAGGCGCGACTGATTCGCGCGGCACGAACGGTGAATGACGATAAGCCGCATTGGGTGGTCGAGCGTGTGGAGCGTGCAGCAAAGCGTTTCCGGGAGCCGGTGATCGCGTGCCTCGGTCTCGCGTTCAAGGCGAATATCGACGATCTGCGGGAAAGCCCGGCAGTGGAGATCACGAGGGAACTGGGGGTGAGGTTCCCAGGACAGGTCGTTGCCGTCGAGCCGAATATCCACGTTTTGCCGACTGAATTCGATGGGCAGGTAAGACTCTGTGACCTGCGAACGGCAATGGCCGAAGCGGACGTGATCGTGATTCTGGTTGATCACGCGCAGTTCAAGCAGGTCGACCCGATCCGCCTGCAGGCGAAGGTGGTGATCGATACGCGAGGCGTATTGGCTCGACCGTGAGGCCGCTGCGTGGCCGAACTGAGTGCGTCTATGTTTAAGGAGAGGCGGATCGGGTTGCGTTTGCGTCTAACCGCTGCCGCCTCCGGTCGAGATTGGGTGGCGGATGAATTACGGGCGACTGATTGGGAAGGTCGAAGCGATCGTAGCGACCGGGATGCCCGGGCTCTATCGGGTCATCGCGTTTATGGGCATTCAGCGAATCTACTCTCTCGGAGAGTTGGGTAGAGCCGCTTCTGCATTCTCTGTTGCGCAGATTATCGCGTTCTTTACTGCGATCGGCTGGGCCAGCTTGATCCTTGTTCGTGTGCCAGCCGCGCGGGATCGGGACGAGCGGGTGGAACGGTTCTATGAACTACTTTGCATGGGGGGCATTTCCGTCTGTCTGATCGGGCCCGCCATTTTGCTTTGGTCACGGTTCTTCGCGAGCAATATATCCGCGGAGGAAATTGTAGCGATTCTGATTGGGTGGACGTTTTATCAATTGACCCGGCATTACTTTCTTGCGCAGAGGCAATATCGCCGGGTCATCGTCTACGACCTTCTTCTTCTGGCTGTGACAGCAGTGTACGTCGTCTCGCTGCATAGATTGGGAGCCAGTGCTGGCTGGCCGCTAGGAACAGCGTTGGCTACGGTCGGCATATCGATGTTGATCAACATTGGGCTGCCAGCTCGGCTGCCAGGACGCTGGACTTTCGAACTCAAGGGACTCGAATTTGGGTTTACCAATTTCCTCTCGGGCGGCGTTGCGCTGAGTCTGGTTCCCATCGCAAATTTCACCGATGGGGCGCGGTTCGCCGGCGTCATTTCGCTGATCGCATCGTTTGGTGCGATCAGCGCGCTGATTCCACGGGCGATTTCCATGTATCGATTGCCCGAGTTGAGCCGATTGGTGGGAGCGGGGCAGTCACTGAGCGAACTCACAGCGCAGACCGCTCGTGAGATTGCGTTGGCTTGTGCTGGGACCTTTGTGGTGAATGCAGTGATCGTTTTAGGGATCGTGTTCTACGAAGGTACGGGAGAACGGTTCTGGTACGCGTTGATCTGCGGTTTGGCAATTTGTGCGCAGGGGTGTATCAGCATGCTCGGGATGGCTCACAGCAGCGTTTTGATGGCGCGTGAGGAAAGCCGAGAATCAGTGATTATCAATCTGACATCTTGCGGTCTCTTTTGCGCCGCTTTGGGTGTTTTCTATATATGCAAAGGTGGTTTGAATTTCTCCTTTGTCTTATCCGTGTGCATTGCAGTGACGATATTCAGGAACTCAATGCTGAAGCGTCGAAGTTCACCACTCCTTCTTCCTGCGGATGTGATGAGTCGATAGCGTTTAAGGCCGCACATCGTCGAAGGTAACCTAAGGAATTTCTATGGGAATGTGCAACGTAGTGCTATCGACGGAGCCCCGCGGTGGAAAGGGCGGAGTGGCCACGGTTATCCCCATGTACATTGAGGCGTTGCAGGTTCTCGGCGACACCGAATTTATTCCGACGCACGTCGGCGGAAGTCTATTAGGAAAATTATGGCCATGGATATGTTCGTTTAGAAAATTGCGCATGTCAATGGAGGGGAATAGGGGCGCACGGCTTGTCTTTCATCTGCATCCGGGATCGGGATTTTGCATAATCAGAATGCTGCTTCTTGCCTATTTTTTGCGGTATAGATTGAATCAACGGGTTTTTGTCTACCTACACACTCCCTATCTCGAGAACTATCTTTGTAGTGGGATATGGAGAACGATCATATCTGCTCTTATTAATTGCTCTGATCGGGTAATAGTTTTGACATCCTATGCGCTAAATCTGTTGGTGGCGCACGATCTGGCCGCTAAGGCGCATATTGTTCCAAATCCATTTGGAACTGAGCATGTGCACGTAAAGAAACGCTTGAAGGATGATGGGAGCGTTACGGTACTAGTGATGGGGAGATTGATTGATGGTAAAGGTTTTTTGGAAACTTTGAAGGCGATGCAGTATCTTCCTGTCAACTACAGATTGGTGATTGCCGGCGACGGGGAATTGAATAAAATAATTCGCGATGTAATCTCGGAATTGGGATTAGGGCAGCGAGTGACGATGAAAGGCTGGGTATCTGGGGACGCAAAAGAAGATCTCCTGTTGTCGGCGAACGTGTTTTGCTTGCCTAGCACCGTGGATTCGTTTGGTATGAGTTTTGTGGAAGCGCAGGTTTACGACGTACCAATTGTGGCGTATCTACATCCCCCGGTTATCGAAGTTATCCGAAAAGACGCGAGTGTCTTCGTGAACTCATTAGAGCCAGTGGTGATTGCCAACGCGATAGTGCGAGCAAACAATCTGAATTCAGAAATTGCACGAGGAAGCGGTCAAGAATGGGTGTCCACGATGTTTGGAGCCGAGCGTATTGGCCATCTATTGGGATCAATAATTGACGATCTGGGTTAGTGCGCTAGCGCGAGACACCACAATCAGGTTGTTGTACTAGAGGATTAGATCCAGGGTGTGTGGTCAATTGGTTGAGTGAATTGAAATGATATTTTTATTGTGCGCAGCAAACATGCTGGGCTTAGCTATATTTTGGATTCGGCACGCCGAATTAAGTGTGAGGCGTATATATTTCACCGTATTCGTCTCGTGCTATATTTTTACGTATTTCGGTGGGATTTTGCTCGCTGCTGCGCTCTACGCGATATTGGGGATTGAAAAGATTGAGTCGTCAGATGGCACGACTTGGCGGTTGGTAATTTTGTCAGAAATTTGTCTTTTCCTGTTTTTCGCTGGATATTTTCTCTCGGCGCCTCTGAAGGGGGTTATTCAGAAGCGAAGCGGCCTGGATTGGAGAAGAAATACGAAGGCTCTGATATTTGTGCTGCTGGCATCCTTTGTCGTGGCGATGGCTGCATATGTGGTCGGGTCTGGAGGCCCCGTTCTGTTTAAGCAGGGGGGGTATGAGAACAGATACGATGCAAACGTTGGAATGGGCGGGTATTCGCTGTTCTTCTCGATGGGCCTGCTTGGCTGCACTCTCTTATCACTTCGCGCCGTTACAGCGAAAGAAAAGCGGAAAGCGTTGATATGCACCGTTGCGTACTGCGTGTTGACATTTGTCGTTTTGGGAGGGTATCGGCAATTGGGATTCGCTGCATTGTTTTCCTTGGGTGTTATATCGCTTATGCGTAAGGATATTTCTTTTGGGAGGTTTTTGATTCTATCCGGATCGCTGATTGTTGTCACTTTGGCGGTCGCTATGTTTCGGTATACCGGGACTAGTGCGGATGATATCGGTGGTGTATATGGAAGACTTATCATATTTCTCTACGATGGATTTGCTCCGGTGGACGCATTTTATAACATCGTCGACTATTCTAAAAATCATGGGATTTCTGAAAATGTAATTTTCAATCAATTCGCAACTGCCGTCCCCCGATCAATCTGGCCGGATAAGCCGCTCATCGTTTTAAACGCGGGAAATTTTTACACGCAGGTTGTATTGGGGCGGACCGATGCCATCACATACTCTCCGACATTGCTAGGGGAGTTATATCTGGCAGGGGGGGCGGTGGCTTGCCTAATTGGCTCTTTAATTTCGGGTGTTTTTCTGAGATTTTTTGATGAAATAATAATTCGATCGAAAAGCAAGCTGATGGTGTCATTTTTCTTCTCATTCGCGTTCGTCTTTATTTTCAACTTATATCGTGAGGGCATAAGTGTTTTGGTCACGAAAATAATGTTGTTTGGTGGGGCGTCGTTCGGCCTGATGTGCTTGGCGAGCCTTCTTTCGTTTGGAAGGGGGCGCAGTGCGTTGATGAGAAACGGTGAGCTGTGAGGTGTTATAAATAATTTCGGCCATTAAAGCATGATTCTGATATGGAGGTGATAAATGCGAATCGGCTTGATTTCTATTGTTGTATGTGCGGTTTTTTTCTCTTCGTTGGCAGAGGCAAATGAATGGATTACGCTATTCTCGACGGACTGGTCGACTGGAATAGATGAGAGGATCCAGTATCAGGAGCCGGAGAGTGAATCTATCAAGATTGTCAATATGAACAGGAGTGATCTCGGAAAGGCAATGAGGATTATTATAAAAAAGAATGATAATTATTCGAATGTTGCAAATGGAAGCCCAAGGGCTGAAATTTCTTTTAATGGTTTTGTGCATTTCCAGCAAAACAGGGAGTATTTTGTGGATTGGGAGATGTATATACCGGTTGATTATAAGTTGGACGGAAAGCAGCCAGAGCTCGTGTCGCAAATTCATCAGGGACCCGCAGCAGGATATCCGCCGTTTGCTCTCTTTTTCTCGGAAAACGGAAGATATGAGGTTCACAGTAGAACTCAATCGAAATTTGATTATGTAAGTTGCTATTTTGGACGTGTGGCCGATGATATTGGGCGAGTGGTTAAGTGGGAGTTGCATTATATTCCAGATGGTACTGGGGCAAATGCGGTTACTGAACTATTTAAAGATGGGAAGGTGGTTTTTGCAACAAAGGGCATTCCAAATTCGTATAGTGATGACGATGGGGGTTACTTGAAACTTGGGATATATAAAGCAGAATGGAATAAAGTGGAAACAGATGTCGATGTTAGGACAATGTATTATGGTGATGTTTCCATAAGGGTCGCGAGAGAGAATTAATGCGGTTTGTGGTTAATAAACATGTGAGATTTCCGAAATTTTTCATCTTGTATAAATATGAAGCGAATCGAATTGTTTGGATGCCCCATGGACTCGGTTACTATGGGGGAAACGATTGCGGCAATACATAATCGCGTGAGGCGGAAATTATTTACGCAACATGTTGTTGTAAATGTCGCGAAGCTGGTCAACATGCAAGTCAATCCTGAGCTCGCAAGCTCCGTTCGGGAATGCGATATCGTAAATATTGACGGAATGGGAGTTGTCTGGGGCGCCAGAATATTGGGGCAGGATGTTCCTGAGCGCGTGGCGGGGGTCGATCTTTTCGATCATTTATTGCAACTGGCGGAGCAACATAGTTACCCAATCTATTTGTTGGGAGGGACTGACGCAGTCGTCCAGCGGACCGCACAAATTGTTGTACAGCGGTACCCTGCGCTGCAGCTCGCTGGCTACAACAATGGATATTTTTGGGGAGATGAAGATCGCGTCGTCGGTGCTATCCGTAATTCCGGCGCGCGTCTGCTTTTTGTGGCGATAACTTCGCCCAAAAAAGAGAATTTCATCAATAAGTGGAAGCATGAGCTTGGTGTCGATTTTGTTATGGGCGTAGGTGGGACATTCGACGTTGTCGCAGGGAAGGTGCGTAGAGCCCCGGGATGGATGCAGCGAAGCGGCTTGGAATGGCTGTATCGGGTAATTCAGGAGCCGCGGAGGATGTGGAAGCGATACTTGGTGACCAATACGAAGTTTGCGTTTATGGTCGGGAAGGCATATTTACACTCGCGTCGCAATTGAGTTGGAGTTAAGCAGTGTTGTGCGTCTTGTTAAAAAGAGGGCGTGGCAATGAAATACTGTTTACATCTCCACCGGACACTGCTTCAAAACCTTCCTCGCCTCCCGGAACTCCGGGAAAATCGACTCTACCGTCTGCCAGAATCGCGGACTATGATTCATCTCCCGCAAATGTGCGAGCTCATGCGCAACGACATAGTCCACAACGGATAGCGGAAAATGAATCAGGCGCCAGTTGAGCCGAATCTTTCCTTCACTTGAGCAACTGCCCCAGCGAGTCGAGGCGGACGAAAGCGCATAGGAGCGAAACGTAACTCCCAGCCGGGCAGCATAGACCGAGAGTCGCTCGCCAAATATCCGCGTCGCTTCGCCTTGCAGCCAGCCGGTCACCCGGTCCTTTATCTGCTGAGAATCCGCGTTCGGAGGCAGCGGCAACGTGAGCACTCGTGTTTCGTCGTCGAAAGCAAGACTCGCCGCTCCAAGCCGGAGCCATATTGGCTTGCCCAGATAAGGCAGTTCCGCACCATCTCCCCATGCCACGCGCGGCAACGCACGCTGCTCCGCACGCGTTTGCCACTCTGCGAGCTTCGCGAAAATCCACCGCTGCTTCTCCGCTATAGCAGTTTCGACGTCTGCCACCGTGACCCACCGTGGCGCCGTAATGCTGAGTCCCGACCCATCGATCACGAAGCCAATCGACTTGCGTGACGACCGCTTCAACCGGTAATGCAGCGTGTGTGTACCCAGGGCAATAGCGCGCAGGCGTGTTCCATCCGGCGCGAGCGGCCGCGTGCCTGGTGACTGCAACGGTGTAAGCGTAGGTGAAGGAGGGAAAGAGGGTGAAGCGGGGGGCAGAGGTTGCGCCGCCTCCCCAAAAAGCGGCAAATCAAGCTGCCGGTTATCAAGCGCCGCAGCAGGCTGCGGCGTAGTGGACTTCTGCATCTCTAGGTCGGGTGCAATTGAGCGTGTGCTGCGCGCGTGATGCTCGCGTCGTCCAGCAGTGGCCGGCGCGTCTCAAATACGAGCCGTCTTCGCCGACGCGCCATCCGCCTCACGATACGCACCGGGATCAATACGCCGCATTTCGGCTTCGATCCACTTTTCCACGCGCGTATTCACTGCATCGGGCGTGAGTCCGGTTGTCTCGATCGGCTTGCCGATCGACACCGTGACTATACCCGGATATTTGATGAACGAGTTACGAGGCCAGACGCGGCCGGCGTTGTGCGCGACCGGGATGACGGGCGCGCCGGTCTCGATCGCGAAGCGTGCTCCGCCGGTCTTGTACTTGCCCTGCTTGCCCGTGGGTGTGCGCGTGCCTTCCGGGAACATGATGACCCACGCGCCTTCGGCCATGCGCTGCCGGCCCTGGCGCGTCACCGAACTGAAAGCGTGCTTGCCTTCCTTGCGGTTGATATGGACCATCTTCAGCATGCCGAGCGCCCAGCCGAAGAACGGTACGTAGAGCAGTTCGCGCTTGAACACATAGCACAGCGGGCGCGGCATCAACGCGGGAAACGCAAGCGTCTCCCACGCCGATTGATGCTTCGAAAGGATCACCGCCGGTCCGTCGGGCAGGTTCTCCAGGCCTTCTATGCGGTAGCGGATGCCGTTGAGCCAGCGCGTGACGAACAGCGTCGTGCGGCACCAGCCCGCCGCCATCCAGTAGCGTCGGGGGGCGTTCATGAACGGGAACGCGATGAAGCACGCACTCGCGTACGGTATCGTGAACACGATGAAATAGATGAACAGCAGCAGGGAGCGGAGAAAGCGCATCGGTCGGGCCGGAAGGATTGGACGGGTAGTGCGCCGTCGTATGCGCCTTACCCGGTCAGGTTAGCGTTGCCTCGGTTCAGGCGGGCTCGTTGGCGAGGAAGTCGAGCGCGAACGCGCGCAGGTCGTCGTGGATCTGCGTGCCTTCCGGCAGGCCGCCTGCCGCGAGCGTCTTTTCGCCCTTGCCGGTGCGCACGAGATGGGTGGGAAAGCCGAGCGCAGCGCCTGCCTGCAGGTCGCGCAGCGAGTCGCCCACCACCGCCGTTGCCTCCGGATCGACTTCGAAGCGTTCCGCGATCATCTTCAGCATGCCGGGCTTCGGCTTGCGGCAGTCGCAGTGGTCTTGCGCCGTGTGCGGGCAGAAGAACACGGCGTCGATGCGTCCGCCCACCGCGGCAGCCAGGCGATGCATCTTCATGTGCATGGCGTTGAGAGCGGTCGTGTCGAACAGTCCGCGGCCGATACCCGACTGGTTGGTCGCCACCGCGATACGGTAGCCCGCCTGGTTCAGGCGGGCGATCGCTTCGAGGCTGCCGGGGATCGGGATCCATTCGTCGGCCGACTTGATGTAGGCGTCGGAGTCGACGTTGATCACGCCGTCGCGGTCGAGGATCACGAGTTTTCTGCTGGAGCTGGTCGGCATGGCGTCGCGCTCAGTAGTGGGCCGGTGACATCACGTGGCGAGCCGCGAGATGTCGGCGACGCTGTTCATCTGACGGTGCAGCGCCTTGAGCAGGGCAAGGCGGTTGGCACGCAGCGCCGGGTCTTCGGCGTTCACCATGACGTCGTTGAAGAACGTGTCGACCGTTTCGCGCAGCGCCGCGAGCGCCGTGAGCGCGCCCGTGTACTCGCGTGCGGCGAGTTGCGATTGCACGCGCGGCGTGACCTGTTCGAGCTGCGCATGCAGCGCCTTTTCCGCGGCTTCGACGAACAGGGCGATCTGCACGCCGGCGTCGCCGGTGGTCTCGGACTTCTTGAGGATGTTCGAGATGCGCTTGTTCGCGGCGGCGAGCGAGGCGGCTTCGGCGAGTGCCGCGAATTCGCGCACTGCGTCGAGGCGCGCGACGATGTCGTCGAGGCGCGTCGGGTTCAGCGCGAGCACGGCGTCGATTTCGGCGGCGGCGTAGCCGCGTTCACGCAGGAGGCCGCGCAGGCGGTCCATGCAGAATTCGTAGATCGCGGCGGTCGAGTCGGTCACGGCGGCCACGTTGGCGAACTGGGCTTGCGCGGCCCGCAGCAGTTCGACGAGGTCGAGCGGCAGTTGCTTTTCGACGAGAATCCGCAGCACGCCCAGCGCATGGCGGCGCAGCGCGAACGGATCCTTTTCGCCGGTGGGTGCAAGGCCGATGCCCCAGATGCCCACGAGTGTTTCCAGCTTGTCCGCGAGCGCGACGATCGTGCCCGTGGAGGTGGTGGGCAACGCGTCGCCGGAAAAACGCGGCTGGTAGTGCTCGGAGCACGCGATCGCCACTTCTTCGGGCTCGCCGTCGTGGCGGGCATAGTACGTCCCCATCGTGCCTTGCAGCTCGGGGAATTCGCCCACCATGTCGGTCAGCAGGTCTGCCTTCGCGAGGCGCGCGCCACGCCTCGCGAGCGCAGCGTCGGCGCCGCTCAGTTGCGCGATCTCGCCGGCGAGGGATTCGAGGCGCTCCACGCGTTGCAGCTGCGAGCCGAGCTTGTTGTGGTACACGACGTTCGCGAGCAGCGGCACGCGGTCGGCCAGCGGCTTTTTCTTGTCCTGCTCGAAGAAGAACTTGGCGTCGGCCAGACGCGGGCGCACCACGCGCTCGTTGCCTTCGACGATTTCGACGGGGGTATCCGTCGCAATGTTCGAGACGATCAGGAAGCGCGAGCGCAGGCGGCCTTGTTCATCGGTGAGCGCGAAGTACTTCTGGTTCGTCTGCATCGTGAGGATCAGGCATTCCTGCGGCACCTGCAGGAATTCATCCTCGAACTTGCACGCGTACACGACCGGCCATTCGACGAGCGAGTTCACTTCGTCGAGCAGGGCTTCGGGCATCACGACCTTGTCGTTGCCGGCCGCGGCGATCAGCTGCGAGCGGATCGATTCGCGGCGGTCCGCGTAGTTCGCCATCACGAAGCCCTTATGCTGCAGCGTGTGTGCGTAGTCGTCGGCGCGGGTGATGGCGATCAGGCCTTCGGAGAGGAAGCGGTGGCCGCGCGTGGTGTCGCCTGCGTCCACGCCGAACGCGCTCACCGGCACGATCTGGTCGCCGTGCAGCGCCGTGAGGCGATGCACGGGGCGCACGAACTGCACGTTGCTGCCGTCCGGACGCTGGTAGGTCATGACCTTCGGGATCGGCAGCTTCGTGAGCGCTTCGTCGAGCACGGCCTGCAGGCCTTCGGCGAGCGTCGCGCCGGGCGCGGCGTAGCGCAGGAAGAAGGCTTCGTTCTTGCCGTCGGTGGCGCGTTCGAGCTCGCTCACCGGGAAGTCGGCGAAGCCGAGTGCCGCGAGCTTCTTCGCGAGCGGCGCGGTAGGCTGGCCGTTGGCGTCGAGCGCGACCGAGACGGGCAGCACCTTCTCGCGCACCTGCTTTTCGGGCGCGACGCTGCGCACGTTCTTGATCGTCACCGCAAGGCGGCGCGGCGTGGCGTAGCGTTCGAACGAGAGATCGCCCTCGATCAGGTCGCGCGCGGCGAGGCGCTGCGCGATGCCTTCTGCAAAGGCGTCGCCGAGGCGCGCGAGGGCCTTCGGCGGCAGTTCCTCGGTCAGCAGTTCGACGAGGAGGGTGGCGTGATGGGCTTGGGTCATTGTTCTGGTGATCCGGTCATTCCTCGTCGAACTTGCGTTCGACCTTCAGCGGCGGTGCCCACGCGGGCATCGCGGCTTCCTGTTCGTCGGTAGTGAGGCCGGGCACGCCGTGCACCGGATTGCCGAGCATCGGGAAGCCGAGCTTTTCGCGCGACTCGTAGTACGACTGCGCGACGCTGCGCGAGAGTGCCCGAATGCGGCCGATGTAGGCCGCGCGCTCCGTGACGGAGATCGCGCCGCGTGCGTCGAGCAGGTTGAACGTGTGAGCGGCCTTGAGCACCAGTTCGTAGGCGGGCAGCGCGAGCTGCTGCTCCATCATGCGCTTCGCTTCGCCTTCGTACGCGTTGAAGAACGTGAACAGCAGGTCGACGTTCGCGTGCTCGAAGTTGTAGGTCGATTGCTCGACTTCGTTCTGGTGGTACACGTCGCCATAGGTGAGGCGGCGCAGTTCGGGGCCGTTCGGGCCTTGCTCCTCCCACTCGGTCCAGACGAGGTCGTACACGTTCTCGACCTTCTGCAGATACATCGCGAGTCGCTCGAGCCCGTAGGTGATTTCGCCGAGCACGGGTTTGCAGTCGAGACCGCCCACCTGCTGGAAGTAGGTGAACTGCGTGACTTCCATGCCGTTGAGCCAGACCTCCCAGCCGAGGCCCCAGGCGCCGAGCGTGGGGTTCTCCCAGTCGTCCTCGACGAAGCGTACGTCGTTCTGCTTGAGGTCGAAGCCGAGGGCTTCGAGCGAACCCAGGTACAGGTCGAGGATGTTTTCCGGCGCGGGCTTGAGCACCACCTGGTACTGGTAGTAGTGCTGCAGGCGGTTCGGGTTCTCGCCGTAGCGGCCGTCCTTCGGACGGCGCGAAGGCTGCACATAAGCTGCGCGCCAGGGCTCGGGGCCGATTGCGCGCAGGAAGGTGTGGACGTGCGAAGTGCCGGCGCCGACTTCCATATCGATCGGCTGGAGCAGCGCGCAGCCCTGCTTGTCCCAGTAAGACTGGAGCGTCAGGATGATTTGCTGAAACGTGAGCATGAAATGCCTGCAGTTTGCTTTTTTGGGGCAGGGAACCACGGCTCCGGCGGCGCGCACGGGCGAGGCGCCCGGCAGCCCTGGCCGGGCGACGGCCTGGTGCTAAAACCTTGAATTTTACCGGATTGGCGCGGCGTTGAGACCTGGGCGGGGATTGTGGAACTGCGGCGGGCGCAAACTCCCGCCCGTTTGCCTTACGTTTTGCCCTTGCCTTGTGCCGTCTTTCCCGGCCGCCCCGGCCCGAAGGCGAAGCCGAACGCCAGCATCAGGAGTGCGATCGCGACCACCGTGTTGTTGCCGCTCGTCACGTAGGGCGTGAACCCCGCTGTGCCTTCGACGCGCACATCGAGCGAACCCGCCGTGAAGGTGGGCAGGCGCGCGATCACGCGGCCACGCGCGTCGATGGCGGCCGTCGCGCCGGTGTTGGTGGCGAGCAGCATTGGCCGGCCGGTTTCGAGCGAGCGCATGCGCGCGATCTGCAGGTGCTGGTCGAGTGCGATGGTGTCGCCGAACCAGGCAAGGTTGGACGCGTTGATCAGGATGCCGGGCGAGTTGGGGCTCTCACGCACGGTGCGGGCGATTTCTTCGCCGAAGATGTCTTCGTAGCAGATATCGACGGCCACGGGCTGATTGTGCACGAGGAACGGCGGCTGCACGGGCCCGCCACGCGCGAAGTCGCCGAGCGGGATGTTCATGAGGTTCACGAACCAGTGGAAGCCCCAGGGCACGAATTCGCCGAAGGGCACGAGGTGGTGCTTGTCGTAGCGATAGAGGCCCGGCTTGCCCGGCGTGACGCCGAAAAGGCTGTTCGTGAAGTCGACGACGCGGCCATCGGGAGTGATCGTGCCGCCGACGGCGCCGAACAGGAGCGCCGTGCCGGTGGAGTCGGCGAAACGCCGGATCGCAAGGGCGAAGGGCTGGGGCATGTCCTGCAGCAGCACAGGGACCGCGGTTTCGGGGGTGACGACGAGGTCGGCGGGTTTTTCGGTGATGAGCTTCTGGAATTCGTCGAGTGCGGCCATCGTGCCGGCATCGGAGAACTTCATGTCCTGCTTGACGTTGCCTTGCAGAAGGCGCACGTCGAGCGGTGCACCGGTGGGTTCGGTCCATGGCACGAGCGGCAGCAGCAGCCCCGCGACGATTGCCGCCGCTGCAACCGCGACCGGCATTGCGACGGCGGCGCGCGGCGCGCCGGGGCGGCGCGCCGGCACCGCGGGCTCGTCACCCGAGGGGCGCCGTTTCAGCGCCCACGCCCGTACCAGGGCCTGCGCGACCAGCGCCGCCACAAGGGCGAGCACCCAGCCCACGCCATATACGCCGGCGATCGGGGCATAACCGCCGAGCGGGCCGTCCACCTGCGCATAGCCGCTCGAGAGCCACGGAAAGCCCGTGAAGACATATCCGCGCGCCCATTCGCCGAGCGCCCACGCGCTGGCGAAGGCAAACGCGCCGTGCCAGGTGGGCGAGAACGGGGTGTCGTCCGTGCGGCCGTTGCGGGCATGTCCGGCGCAGAACGACCACACCGCGGCAGCGAGGGCCGGATAGAGCCCCAGATAGAGCGAGAACAGCACGAGCGCGGCGCCTGCGAGCAGCGCGGGCATGCCGCCGTAGTAGTGCATGCTCACATACAGCCACCAGACGCCGCTGACGAAGTTGCCAAAGCCGAACGCCCAGCCGGTGAGAAGGGCGCTCTTCCAGCCCGTCGTGCGCGTGAGCCAGAAGTAGAAGCTGGCGAAGATGGCGATTTCGAGCCAGCCACCGTGCGGCGTGGGGGCGAACGAGAGGGTGTTGAGCGCGCCCAGCGCCGCGGTGGCGACATAGTGCCAGATGGGCAGCGTGCGGCGCTCGGCGCCGTTCGTGCCACTGGCGCTACTGGTGCCGGGTGCTGCTTCGATGGGGGCGCCGGGACGCGTGCGGGAATCGATGGGTTCGGACATGGAATCGGGTTGCGCTGGCGTAGCGCGGTTGCCTGGCCTGAACTGCGGCGCCACGCGGGACGAGATGAGCGCGGATGCGGGCAGCGAGCGCAACGATAGCATTTTCGCGAGTCGCTGTTCGATCCCGGCGGCTGCGATCCTGCTTCTCGAAAAGCAAACGCCGGCCCGCAGGCCGGCGTTACGTCGCCGTAACGAGGCGGCGACGCTGACGGGCCGCTCAGGTCCCCGGCGGCTGCAGCTCGCTTTCGCGCTGGCCGGCCATCGGGTCGCGACGCACGAGCAGCATATGCAGCTGGCGGGCATCGGCGCGCAGCACCTCGAAGACCAGGTCGCCAATGCGCACCTTCTCGCCCCGATGCGGCACGTGGCCGAAGTGGTGCGTGACGAAGCCGCCAATCGTATCGACTTCTTCGTCGGAGTAATGGGTGCCGAACACTTCGTTGAACTGCTCGATTTCGGTGAGCGCACGCACGCGGTAGCGCCCGTCGGGCGACGCGATGATGTTGCCGCTTTCCTCGTCGAAATCGTACTCGTCCTCGATGTCGCCGACGATCTGCTCCAGCACGTCCTCGATCGTGATGAGGCCCGCCACGCCGCCGTACTCGTCGACCACGATCGCAATGTGGTTCCGGTTCACGCGGAAGTCATGCAGCAGCACGTTCAGCCGCTTCGACTCGGGGATGAACACGGCCGGGCGCAGCATGCCGCGCACGTCGAACTCTTCTTGCGCGTAGTAGCGCAGCAGATCCTTCGCCAGCAGCACGCCGATGACGTTGTCGCGGTTGCCCTCGTACACCGGGTAGCGCGAGTGCGCCCGCTCCAGCACGAAGGGGATGAAGTCGTCGGGACGGTCGGCGATGTTGATGGCGTCCATCTGCGCGCGCGGGACCATGATGTCGCGTGCGCACAGTTCGGAGACCTGGAAGACGCCTTCGATCATCGACAGCGAATCGGCGTCGATGAGATTGCGGGCGTGCGCGTCCTGGAGGATTTCGAGAAGTTCGCTACGCGAGTCGGGCTCGGGCGAAATGAAGTCGGTCAGCCGCTCGAGCAGCGAGCGCTTTTCCTGCGGTTTGTCGGTATGTCGTCGACTGGGATAGGAGTCGTTCATGGTGGTGCGCCCTGAAAGCCAATTGATGGTCGGGCGCGCTGTTGCGGAGGGTTAAGGATACATCATGCCTGTGGCGCGTCTGTGTAACCCCGGCGCGCCGGCAATCCAATCCTAACCCAGATGCCGCGCGTGCGCGCGCGTCAGGCGCAGCGCGACAGCAGCCGCTCGAGTGCGCGGTCCGGCATGCCGCTCTCGCGCAGCGCGTCCACCGTGCGTCGCACGTAATCGAGGGTCGTGCCGTAGCGCCCGCATGCGCAGCCAAGGACCGTGCGGATGGTGTCGTCGGTGAGCTTGCCGGTGTAGGTGGGCACGTCGCGGCGCATGACGAACGCGAGGGCTGAAACGCGCCGCCCGTCGGCAAGCGCGCAAGGCAGCCACGCGGGCCGGTACGAGCCCATCGGCATTTCGCGGCGCCAGAGCGCTTCGAGGTGGGGCATCGCCCCCTCGGCGGCGAGGCGCAACGCCACGCCCGCGCAGGAGCCGCCGCGATCGAGCGCGAGTACGAGCCCCGGCTGCTCGGGCGTGCCGCGGTTCACGCGCGACCACAGGTAAAGCCCGCGATGAAACCCGTGCACGCGCGAGCGCACGTTCTCGACGGTGGGTAGTCCCGGGTTCCAGATCAACGAACCATAGCCGAAGAGCCACAGGTCACTGGTGCGGTCCCAGCCCGAAAGCGTGGCGTCGAGCGAGGCGCGCAATTCGGCTTCGGTGAGAAGACGCGGTTCGCCCAGCGCCGGCGGGTAGCCGGGGCACGGTGCCGGCGCGGTGCCGCCCGAGGGCAGTTCGTGGATCGGATCGGGGGTCTTCGCGCTCATCTCGTGCAGGCCGGGCAGGCGTCGGGCTTATTGGTACGGATCGGGAAAGCCCAGCGCGGTGAGGATTTCGGTCTCGATGCCTTCCATTTCCTCGGCTTCGGCCTCCTCCTCGTGATCGTACCCCTGCGCGTGGAGCGCACCATGCACGAGCAGGTGCGCGTAGTGCGCGGCAAGCGGCTTGCCCTGCTCGGCGGCTTCCTTTTCGACCACGGGGCAGCAGAGGATCAGGTCGCCGGTGACGGGGTCGTCCTCGCTCTCCGCGTAGGCGAAGGTGAGCACGTTGGTCGAGTAATCCTTGCCGCGGTACGTGCGGTTGAGCGTGCGGCCTTCCTCGGCGTCGACGAAGCGCACGGTCAGCTCGGCGTCGGCGAACAGCGCGGCCTTCACCCACGCCGCGACGCTCGCGCGCGGCAGTGCCGCCTTGTGCTGCGGGAACGCTTTCGCGGCGGGGAACTGCACCGTCAGTTTGAGTTTCGGTATGCGGGCCATAAAGAAAAAGCGACCTGAAGCGATTGCGCTCGTGCGGACACTCAGCGAGCGTCGCCGTTGCCTTCGTCCTTCTTCGAGTGGGCGTCGTAGGCCTCGACGATACGCGCGACGAGCGGATGGCGCACGACGTCGGCACTCGTGAAGCGCGTGAGCGCGATGCCGCGCACGTCCGAGAGCACCTGCTGCGCCTCGATGAGGCCGCTCTTGTGGCCGCGCGGCAGGTCCACCTGGGTGGTGTCGCCGGTCACGACGGCTTTCGAGCCGAAGCCGATACGCGTGAGGAACATCTTCATCTGCTCGGGCGTGGTGTTCTGCGCCTCGTCGAGGATGATGAACGCGTGATTGAGCGTGCGGCCCCGCATGTAGGCGAGCGGCGCGATCTCGATCATCTGGCGCTCGAACATCTTCGCGGTCTTGTCGAAGCCGAGCAGGTCGTAGAGCGCGTCGTACAAGGGGCGCAGATACGGATCGACCTTCTGCGCGAGGTCGCCCGGCAGAAAGCCGAGGCGCTCGCCCGCTTCCACGGCAGGACGCGTGAGCACGATGCGCTTGACCTGGTCGCGCTCGAGCGCGTCCACGGCACAGGCCACCGCGAGATAGGTCTTGCCGGTGCCGGCCGGCCCGATGCCGAACGTCACGTCGTGCGAAATGATCTGCTTCAGGTACTCGCGCTGCGCCGGTGTGCGCCCGCGCAGGTCGGCGCGGCGCGTATAGAGCTTCGGGCCCAGTTCCTCCGCGTCGAGCCCCTCGCGCACGGGTTCGTCGAACGGATGGTCGGGGTCGCCGCGAAAGCGCGGATCGATTTCGACACCGGCGCCGTTGCCGCCATTGGCGTGGTTGCGCGCATCATTGGCCGGGTTGGCCGGATGTCGCGCTTCCACGAGCGCGAGCTGGATATCGTCGACCGAAAGCGGATCGCGCGCCTGGTTGTAGAAGTTTTCGAGCGCGGCAAGCGCGGTTTTCGCGCCGCGCCCGCGAATCGCGATCCGGTGGCCGCGGCGCGAGAGCGTGACGTCGAGTGCCTGTTCGATCTGGCGCAGGTTTTCGTCGAGCGGGCCGCACAGATTGGCGAGCCGCGCGTTGTCGTCGCGCGGCGCGTTGAATTCGAGTTGCTGTTGCTGATTCTTCAAGGTAGCGGTGAACTCCGGTTCAGGGCTCGAGTGTTCAGTGCGCGAGCGCCGTCGTGTCCTCGTGCGCGAGCAGCAGCTCGCCACGCAGCGAATGCGGATACGCGTGATTGATCTTCACGTCGATCATCTGGCCGATCAGGCGTGCGTGCGAAGCGAGGGGCGCCGGGAAATTGACGACGCGGTTGTTCTGCGTGCGGCCCGAGAGCTCGCTCGGATCCTTGCGCGACGGACCTTCCACGAGGATGCGCTCGACCTTGCCCACCATCGACTGGCTGATGCGCTGGACGTTTTCCTCGATGGTGGCCTGCAGGTGCTGCAGGCGCTTCAACTTCACCTCGCGCGGCGTGTCATCGTGCAGGTTCGCCGCGGGCGTGCCCGGACGCGGGCTGTAGATGAACGAGAAGCTCGTGTCGTACTTCATCTCCTCGACGAGCGCCATGGTCTTCTGGAAGTCCTCTTCGGTCTCGCCCGGGAAGCCGACGATGATGTCGGTGGAAAGCGAGAGGTCTGGGCGGATCGCGCGCAGCTTGCGGATCACCGACTTGTATTCGAGCACGGTGTAGCCGCGCTTCATCGCCATCAGCACGCGGTCCGAGCCGTGCTGCACGGGCAGGTGCAGATGGCTCACGAGCTTGGGCACCTTCGCGTAGGTGTCGATGAGGCGCTGCGTGAATTCCTTCGGGTGCGAGGTGGTGTAGCGGATGCGCTCGATGCCGGGGATATCGGCCACGTATTCGATCAGCGTGGCGAAGTCGGCGATGTCGGTCGAGCCGGCGGTGAGCGCGCCCAGGTAGGCGTTCACGTTCTGGCCGAGCAGGGTGACTTCGCGCACGCCCTGGTCGGCGAGGCCGGCGATTTCGGTGAGCACGTCGTCGAGCGGACGCGACACTTCCTCGCCGCGCGTGTACGGCACGACGCAGTAGCTGCAGTACTTGCTGCAGCCTTCCATGATCGAGACGAACGCGCTCGGCCCTTCCACGCGCGCGGGCGGCAGGTGGTCGAACTTTTCGATTTCGGGGAACGTGATGTCCACCTGCGCGCGGCCGCTCGCGCGGCGCGCGTCGATCATCTGCGGCAGGCGATGCAGCGTCTGCGGGCCGAACACGAGGTCGACGTACGGCGCGCGCGCCACGATCGCCGCGCCTTCCTGGCTCGCCACGCAACCGCCCACGCCGATCAGCAGGTTCGGGTTCGCTTCCTTGAGTTCGCGCACGCGGCCGAGGTCGGAGAACACTTTCTCCTGGGCCTTCTCGCGTACCGAGCAGGTGTTGAAGAGGATCACGTCCGCGTCTTCGGGCGTGTCGGTTTTCACCAGGCCTTCGGCGGCGCCGAGCACGTCGACCATCTTGTCGGAGTCGTACTCGTTCATCTGGCAGCCAAAGGTCTTTACATAAACTTTCTTGGTCATCGGGATTCGCCGTTCGCAGTGGTTGACCTGGGGGCGTCGTCCGGGTACTGCGGGTCTGGACTACGGTGATAAAGGGGCTGGATCGTGCGGCTGGCCGCCACTGGTTTTGCGCTGGCTTCTGCTTCGTGATGCTTTGTCCGCGGTGCTCTCGCAGTGCGCCATCTCTCTCTGCGCGTTTTGCGCAGGTCGTTCGCAGGTCATTGTTTGCACGCGTTTTGCGAAGCCAGGCCGCGATGCAGCGTAATCCAGCATTATAGCCGCTTGCGCCGCCCGCTCTGGGCTGCCGGAACGGGGGCGCACGGCACGAGCGCGTCCAGTTCGTCGGCCACCTGCGCGAAGCGCGCGGCGAGGAAATCGAGCACGGCGCGCACGCGTGGCGCGACAAAGCGGTTGCGGTGATAGAGCGCATGCAGCGGCGCGTCGGGGTAGCGCCAGTCGGGCATGAGGATCTTGAGGCGCCCGGCGCGCAGGTCGTCGGCGACATCCCAGATCGATTTCACCGCGAGGCCGTAGCCGCATAGGGCCCACTGGCGCGCGACCGCGCCGTCGTTGGTTTCGAGCGCCGTCTCCAGCGGCACCGTGTGCTGCTGGATGACGTCGCCGCGCGCGAAACGCCACTCGTTCACGGGACCCGACGCCGAGCCGATCACGATGCAATCGTGTCCGACCAGATCGCGTGGCTCGCGCGGTTCGCCGCGCCGCGCGAGATACGCGGGCGAGCCGCACAGCACACGCCGGTTCGGCGCGAGCGGGCGCGCCACGAGCGAGCTGTCCTGGGGCGTGCCGAAACGGATCGCGAGGTCGATGTCCTCCTGTACGAGATTCGCGAGCGAATCGGTGAGCATCAAGGCGAAGCGCACCTCCGGATACTGCTGGCGGAACTCGTCGAGCCACTGCATCAGCAGGTTGCGACCGAAGTCGGATGTCGCCGAAATCCGCACCTTGCCGCGCACCGCGTTCTGGCCCTCCTGAAGCGCGGACTTGGCGTCGTCGAGCGAGCGCAGCGCCTGCTCGCTGCAGTTCAGGTAAAGGCGACCTTCGTCGGTAAGGCGCAGCTGGCGCGTGGTGCGATCGAAGAGGCGCGCGCTCAAACTGGCTTCCAGGCGCGCGAGCCGTGCGCTCGCCGCCGCGGGCGTGAGACCGAGCTTGCGCCCCGCCGCCGAGAGGCTGCCGAGCCGCGTCGCCTCGACGAAAAGCCGGATGTCGCCCAGATTGTCCATGACCGCGATTATCAGTTTGCGTTTGAAAATGATTCAAATGCTACGCCAATTATCAAATTATTGCTGCGCTGGGACAATACGTCTGTCTGAAATCTGTTTTGCGTTCTGCGGCAAGCTGGGCGCTGATTCTGGAGTCTTCGATGCCCATTCCTCTGCTTGCGCTGGCCATCAGCGCCTTTGCCATCGGCACCACCGAGTTTCTGATCATGGGCCTGCTGCCCGAGGTCGCGCGCGACCTTTCGGTCTCGATTCCCGCCGCCGGCCTCCTCGTGACCGGCTACGCGCTGGGCGTCGCGGCGGGGGCGCCGCTGCTGGCCGTGCTCACGAGCCGCATGCCGCGCAAGCTCGCGCTGCAGCTGCTGATGGGCATCTTCATCGTCGGCAACGTACTGTGCGCGGTTGCCACCAACTATCCGCTGCTGATGGTCGCGCGCGTTGTCACGTCGTTCGCGCACGGGTCGTTCTTCGGCATCGGCGCCGTGGTGGCCGCCTCGCTCGTGAGTGCCGAGAAGCGCGCCAGCGCCATCGCGCTGATGTTCACGGGACTTACGCTCGCGACCGTGCTGGGCGTGCCGTTCGGCACCGCCATCGGCCAGCAGTTCGGCTGGCGCGTGGCGTTCTGGATCGTCAGCGGGCTCGGGGTGATTTCGCTCCTTGGCGTGAGCGCACTGGTGCCGAACCGTCACGATAGCGCGCCTGCCGGACTCGGCCACGAAGTGCGCGTACTGCGCGATCCGCAGGTGTGGATCGCGCTCGGCATGACCGTGCTCGGCTTCGGCGGCGTGTTCGTGGTGTTCACCTACATTGCGCCGATCCTCGAACAGGTGAGTGGTTTCTCGCCGCGTGGCGTCACGCTGATGCTCGTACTGTTCGGCCTCGGGCTCACGCTCGGCAATACGCTGGGCGGCAAGCTCGCCGATCGGGCGCTGATGCCGTCGCTGATGGGCATCCTCGTGCTGCTTGCCGTCGTCATGGCCGTGTTCACGAAGACGAGCCATGCGAGCCTGCCCGCTGCCGTGACCGTGTTCATCTGGGGCATCGCCGCGTTCGCGACCGTGCCGCCGCTGCAAATGCGCGTGGTGGAGAAGGCCGCGGCGGCGCCGCATCTCGCCTCGACGCTCAATATTGGTGCCTTCAATGTCGGCAATGCGCTGGGGGCGTGGCTCGGCGGGCTTGCGATCGCCCACGGCGCGGCGCTCGATGCGCTGCCGTGGCTGGCGGCGCTGGTGTCCGTGGCCGCGTTGCTGCTGACGTGGTTCGCGGCGCGCCTCGACGGGCGCGCAAGCCCGCTGCGCCATGCGCGCGTCGCGCTGCGGCAGGATGCCGGCGGCTGAGCGGCGCGCGAGGGCCGGCCGAACTGCGCCAATGCGGCACCGCACAACGGCTTTGTCTAGTGGGATTTGCGCCGCCTGCGCGTCGCGCGCGGCTGTTGTATCCTTGGTCCGCCGGTCGAACCGGCAATCAGTGCGTCTTCAGGGCGGGGTGGAATTCCCCACCGGCGGTATGCCGGCCAGCGCCGTAAGGCCTGGCTTGCGAGCCCGCGAGCGCCCGCGTCAGCGTTTTGTCCGTGGCATGGCCACGGGCGCGCGGGGTCAGCAGATCTGGTGCGAAGCCAGAGCCGACGGTCAGAGTCCGGATGGAAGAAGATGTGCAGATGGTCATGTTTGCCCACCCGTAGCGGCTCGCGTGCCGCGCGTCGGCGTGTTCCGTTTGGGGCGCGCGGCGTGCGCGTGCGTCAGGCGCGCGCAAAGGGCGTCCTGTCTGTTTGCAATGCCCTGAAACGTTTTTCGCCCAACTTCCGCGAGGAGCGTTTCTCATGTCCTTCACCGCCAGTTCCGCTTTTGCCGCTGCGCTCGAGCAGCCGCTCGACGCCATTCACGACCTTCCGCTGCTCGATACCGAACCGGTGCCGCCGCGCATTGCCGCCGCGCTGCAGGCCATGCGCGAAGGCCGCCCGGTCGTGCTGCAGGATGACCACGACCGCGAGGACGAAGCCGACCTGATCGTCGCCGCCGAGCGGCTGACCCCTCAGACGATGGCGCTTTTCATCCGCGAATGCAGCGGCATCGTCTGCCTGTGCCTTTCCGACGAGAAGGTGCGCGCGCTCGAGTTGCCGCCCATGGTCCCGCACAACGAGAGCCGCAACCGCACGGCATTCACGGTTTCGATCGAGGCGCGCGAGGGCGTGAGCACGGGCGTTTCGGCGGCCGACCGCGTGACGACGATTCGCGCGGCAATCGCCGCGCACGCAAAGCCCGCCGACATCGTGCGACCGGGCCACGTCTTCCCGCTGCGCGCGCAGCCGGGCGGCGTGCTCACGCGCCGCGGCCATACCGAGGGGACCGTCGACCTGGCCGCGCTCGCAGGCCTCGCGCCCGCCGGCGTGCTGTGCGAGCTGATGAACCCGGATGGCACGATGGCGCGTGGCGACGAGGTGGTTCGCTTCGCGAAGCTGCACGACTTGCCGATGCTGACGATTGCGGAACTCGCCGCATTCCGCGAGTCGCTCGCGGCAGTGCGCGAACGCTGCGCGGAACCGGCCTGATTTGGCGGGGCGGGGCCGCGCCGGCGCGGCCCGAAGCCTACGACTGCACGTCGCCGAACTCGCCGCGCACGCCCGATTCGACGAGTGCGGGCAGCTCCTCCATCCGCTCCATGATCCGGCTGATGCCCATTTCGCGCAGTACGTCCGCGTAGCCGGCGGGAATGTGGCTCGCGCCGACGAACGCAATCGTTTTCATGCCGGCGGCCCGGGCGGCGTTCAGGCCGGAGATGCTGTCTTCGACGACGACGCAGCGTGCCGGCTCCACGCCGAGCTGCTGCGCGGCATGGAGATAGACGTCCGGATAAGGCTTGGGACGTGCGACCTGCTCGGCGCTGAAGACGCGTTCGGCGAAGATCGCGTCGAGCCCCGCGCGGTGCACCGACGCCCTCACGCGCGCGAGGCGGCTGTTCGAGACCACGGCTGCCGGCAAGGCGATCTGGCGCAGTGCATCGCGCACGCCGTTGATGGGGCCCAGCGACTCGGTGAGCGCGGTTTCGACGTTGTGGTCGATGGTCGCGAGAAAGTCGTCGGGCATCGTCAGCTGAAAGCGGGCGGCGACGTCGTCGAGAAAACGCGAGGTCTGCTGGCCAAAAGCCGACTTCACGACGGCGCGGAAGTCGACGCCGGGAAACGTGTGGCTCAGGGTTTCGAACAGCACGCGATCGGCAATGACTTCGCTGTCGACGAGCACGCCGTCGCAGTCGCAAATGAGGTGGTCGATCATGCGTAAGAGAGCGGGCGAAACGGCGGACTGCCGCGGGTGCGGCAGATCCGGGTGGGCGGGATGGCTGAAAACGTCATGATACGTGCTTTTGCGCGCTTCTCCCGAACGGCCAGGAGGTCGTGCGCGGCCCGCGATGCGACAATGGGGCCGTCAAGCATCACTGACGAGTCCTTCAACCGGAAACAGGAGAACCCATGCGTGGACTGGCGACAATCGGCGCGGTGGCGTTGCTCGCGGGATGCGTGAGCACGCCGGCGCCCGAAGGTGGGTTTGGCGGGCCGTCCTTCGCCGCCTTGCAGCAGATGTGCACGGGCCAGCCGGTCGACTTCGGCGCCGACACGCCGGCAGTCTACGCCGCGACCTTCGACGCGTATGTCGCCAACCGTCGCGGCAAGCTCTCACGGGAGCAGTACTGCGGCTTCCAGGCGGCGCTCGCACAGCATTACAGCGCGCTTGGCACGAGCCATGACCCTCAGGTGCGCAATCAGTGGGTGACCTATCTCAACGACCAGCGGGCCGCGGCCATTAGCTGGCGCGCAGCGGTCGACCCCACCTTGCGCGCCGGCTGAGCGGCGGGCGGGTTGTCCGGGGTACCGGTGCGGTTCTCCGCCATGCGGCCGGAAAAAGTGGTCACGCGGGCATGAAGCGCGCGGGTCCGCGTGACCATGCACTGCAGGCGCGTTCGTCTGATGCCGTGCGCCTGCATCGGGGAGGGTTACGGCGAAGCGGTCGGGCGGAGGTTTCCCGCATGCCGCTCCGGTCGAAAACGTCTATCGGGCAGTCGGAGAGCGCCAGAACTGCATGCAGCGCCCGCTCGCCTATGAACACCGTTTGATGACTCGCAGCGCGGTGTCGCCGCTTTCGGTGAGTCGCCATTGCTGGTGGCCGGTGGCCAACCGCTCCAGTTGAACCAGCTGTCGCTCGAGCAGTGCGTCCAGCTCTTCTCGTTCCATGTCGACCTGATTGGGCGCGTCCTTCACTAGAAGCAGGGTGGCGAATTCATGCGGACTCAGCATCGTTCTCTCCGTGTTGGCGCATCAGAGGTCGCCGCAGTGAGCCTGGTGGGCGGTCTGGCGACAGAATGCGCTGGGTGTGAGCGAAAGCCTGCGACCGCGCGGATCATTGGCTGGACAGTTTCCGGCTGGCCAGAGCGGTGGCCAAACGACATCCAGCCCGGGATCGGCGGCGGGGAACTGGAGTGTAGTCAACACGCCAGCGTTGTACAAACCACGCCCCAAAAATATTCCGTTTGACATTCGCCCCTTTGAGCAGCGGGTCGCGCGGGCGGGCAAATCCTTGATTTCACTTCAAGTTTGCGCCGCAGTGCCGCAATGCGAGATGGGTCGAGCGTTTGTGCGGGCTTTGGGCCGATGTCCGGAATTTCCCGGCGCCGGGGCCGCCCGCCTGCGCCAGGTTCGTTTCATGCGTTCTGCATACGAAAGCGCCACCCCGGCATCGCCGACCGGCGAGCGCCGCAGGGACCATTCCAGGCGTCTTTTTCCGGAACTGGACCCGCCGGGAGCGGTCTGTGCTCTATGACTGCAACCTGGCGAAACAACAGCTAAGATGTTTCTCAGATGGCTGGTACCTTCCACCACGCGGGAACGCCGGTGCAGGTCGCACGCTGCGTCGCGCGCTGCGCGCGTACGGATTCCGCTTTGGGAGCACAAGACAATGCATAACGACATTGAGCCTCGCCACGTGATGCCCTGGCGCATCGAAGACATCGACTTGACACGCATCGACCGTCAACGCGCCGTTGCCAACGAAGATCTCCTGCTGCTGTTGTGTGCCTCGTCGTTCATCGAGAGCGGCTCGGACCTGTACACCAGCAACCTCAGTGTGTTCTTCAACGGCGACCCCGAGGTCTCACACTGGCTGAACACGGAGTGGGAGCCGGAGGAGCTTCAGCACGGCCGCGCGCTGAAGACTTACATCCAGTATGTCTGGCCGGAGTTCGACTGGGATACCGCGTTCCACAACTTCTTTACGGAGTATTCGAAGACCTGTTCGTTCGAGGAATTCGAGAAGACGCGTGCACTCGAAATGGTCGCACGCTGTGTGGTCGAAACGGGGACGGCCACGCTGTATCGCGCGATTGGCGAATGCTCGGACGACCCGGTGCTCAAGGAGATTACCGACAACATCCGTACCGACGAAGTACGCCACTACAAGCACTTTTTCCGCTACTTCAAGAAGTACAACCAGATCGAAGGGCAGGGCCGGCTGGCGGTGCTCGGCGCATTGATGCGCCGGGTGATGGAGATCAAGAACGAGGATTCGGAAATCGCGTTGCGTCACGTATTCGCCATGCGTTACCCGGACCGCGTGGACGATCCGGCTTACAACCGCGAACTGACTGCGCGCGTGAACCGGCTGGTGCGCCACAATCTTTCGGCGGACATGTGCGTGAAGATGCTGCTCAAGCCGCTCGATATTCCTGCGCGGATCCAGCCCAGCGTGCACTATCCGCTCACGAAAATCACGCAGCACGTGTTCTTTCGCTAGTTCTTTCGCTCATTCATCCGCCAGGCAGCGCTTGGCGCGTGGCATGCAAAAGGCCCGCCGTATGGCGGGCCTTTTGCGTTGCGCGGCAATGCCTGCGCGTGGTCTGCGACGCCGTGTCGCTGACGGTCGGCCAGGGGGAGGCCGATCGTCGCGCGGCGATCAACGATCGTGGGTGCCGCGGCCGTTGCGGCGCGCGTCGCCGCCGGGCCTTGCGCCCAGCAGCGCGCCGGGATTCGCCTGGGTCTTGCGTTGCGGGCGGCCTGCGGCTTCGTGGGACGCCCCGCGCGTGCGGTCGTGGTCGTGTGCGCCTTCGCGGCGCGTGTGCTCCGCACGCGATGCACCCGCGCCCGGACCTTGCGCCTTCGCAGGCCGCCCGCCGCCCGCCGGCTTCGGCGCACGCTGTGCGCCGTTACCATCGGCTTTCCGGTTGCCGCCCGGCTGACCGCTTCGCTTGCTGCCGCCGTCGCCGCTTCGATTGCCGCCGCCGTTGCCGCCAGCGCGTGCTTCACCACGTCCGTCGCCACGCGCCTCGCGGGCCTGGGCAGGCTTGCCCTGGCTGCCGCCGGCGCCGCCGCGGGCCTGGCCTTGACCAGGCGCCTGGCGCGGCGCGCGTGCGCCGCCACCCTGGCCGCGCCGCAGGATCGGCTCGGGCTTGGCGTTCGGATCCGGCTCGAAGCCGGGAATCACCTCTTGCGGGACGGCGCGCTTGATGAGCTTTTCGATATCCTTGAGCAACTGGTGCTCGTCGACGCAGACGAGCGATACGGCCTCGCCCGTTGCGCCCGCGCGTCCCGTGCGCCCGATACGGTGCACGTAGTCCTCGGGCACGTTCGGCAGGTCGAAGTTGACGACGTGCGGCAATTGGTCGATGTCGATGCCGCGCGCCGCGATGTCGGTCGCGACCAGCACCTGCAGCGTGCCGTCCTTGAACTCGGAGAGCGCGCGCGTGCGTGCCGACTGGCTCTTGTTGCCGTGAATCGCGAGTGCGGTGATGCCGTCTTTCGTGAGCTGCTCAGCGAGTCGGTTCGCGCCGTGTTTCGTGCGCGTGAACACGAGCACCTGGAACCAGTTGTGCTGGCGGATCAGGTGCGTGAGCAGATCGCGCTTGCGGTCGCGATCGACGGGGTAAATCTTCTGTGCCACCGTCTCGGCCGTCGTGTTGCGCCGTGCGACTTCGATGAGCGCCGGCGAATCGAGCAGGTTGTCGGCGAGGGCCTTGATTTCATCGGCGAAGGTGGCCGAGAAGAGCAGGTTCTGGCGCTTGGGCGGCAGCTTGGCGAGCACACGCTTGATGTCGTGGATGAAGCCCATGTCGAGCATGCGGTCGGCTTCGTCGAGCACGAGGATCTCGAGCTGGGAGAGGTCGATGGTCTTCTGCTGCATGTGATCGAGCAGGCGCCCCGGCGTGGCGACGACGATGTCCACGCCGCGCTTCAAGGCGTCGATCTGCGGATTGATGCCGACGCCGCCGAACATCACCGTCGAGCGCAGCTTCAGGTACTTGCCGTAGGCCCGCACGCTTTCTTCCACCTGCGCGGCGAGTTCGCGCGTGGGCGTGAGGATCAGCGCGCGCACCGCGCGCTTGCTGCCTGCGGCAGGCGGCATTTCCGAGAGGCGCTGGAGGATCGGCAGGGTGAAGCCGGCGGTCTTGCCGGTGCCCGTCTGGGCGCCGGCAAGCAGGTCGCCGCCGTTGAGCACGGCGGGGATCGCCTGCAGCTGGATGGGCGTAGGCGTCGTATAGCCTAGTTCGTTGACAGCACGGACCAGCGGTTCGGACAAGCCGAGAGATTCAAAGGACATAAACACTCTTTTTCGTTGCGATGGCGCGAGCGGCGCAGCGCGGCGCTTTTGCGCGCGCTGCGAGGGACCTCCGGGGTCCCGGCCTTCTCGCGTTAAGGGACGGCGCGCCAGTGCGCGCACCATCTGGTCGGCGGGTTATCAAGACCCGCCGGCTGGCGTTAAGTTGCATCGCGCGGCCGCGGACACTGCGGCGGCCATGCGATGGCTTCGCTAATGACGGTCACGCGACGTAGCGCGCGACGCTGACGAATTGACAGACGCTCCCGGCCAGTACGAACAGATGCCAGATACCGTGTCCGTGCCGGATGCGCTCGTCGTTGACGAAAAAATAAATGCCGACGCTATAGATGACGCCGCCGGCCAGGAGCCACGCCGTGCCGGCAGCCGGCAAGGTTTCCAGCAACGGGCGAACCGCCACCACCGCGAGCCAGCCCATGACCACATACAGGATCATCGACAGCAGGCGCGTGCGGCGGCCGAGCGTGAGCTCCTGCACGATGCCGAGCACGGCCAGCCCCCAGCTCACGCCGAACAGCGACCAGCCCCAGGGCCCGCGCAGGGTCACAAGCGTGAACGGAGTATAGCTGCCCGCGATCAGCAGATAGATGGCCGCATGATCGCATTTCTGCAGAAACGCCTTCAGACGCGGGCCGCGCACACCGTGATACAGCGTTGAGATCGTGTACAAGGCGCACAGCATGGCGCCATAAACGGCGAAGCTCACGACCTTGTACGCGTCGTGATCGAGCGCGCCTATCGTAACGAGGGACACAAGACCCGCCACCGACAACATCGCGCCCACGAGGTGAGTAATGCTGTTGAGACGCTCACCAGCGTGCATACCAACTCCTTGTTCTTCTTCCTGCTGCTGGGCTACCAGCTTGGGCACCGCGCGCGACACGCCACGGGCCGGGTCTGCAGGCCTGCCGCATTATTCCGGATCTAAATAACGAAGGGCGCAGCTTGCGGTGTTCAGCAGGGTGCGCCCGTCAGGCAAACGCCACTATATCAGTAACGACCTGGGCGGGACCGCCGCGCGCGCGAAAGCACGAACGGCGGATCGACGCAGGCAGGCGCTCAGTCGAGCGGCGCGGAGCGCAGATCGGCGACCTGCTGCGGCGACACCGGCGTGCCCTTGTTGCCCCAGGACATGCGGATGAAGGTCACCACCGCCGCGACTTCCTGGTTCGAGAGCGCCTGCGCGAACGGCGGCATGCCGTAAGGCCGCGGATTGCTCTCGGTGCTGGGCGGATAGCCGCCGTTGAGCACCATGCGGATCGGGTTCACGGCCGAGTGCATCTGGATCGACTGGTTGTTCGCGAGCGGCGGGAAGTTCGGCGGCATGCCCAGACCGTTCTGGGCGTGGCACTTCGCGCACTGGTCGTGATAGATCTTCTGGCCCTGCTGCAGCAGCTCGCCGCCGAAGCTCTCCGAAGTCTCCATCTGCATCGTTTCGGGCGCCTCCTTCTTCTGCGGGATGGTCTTGAGGTAGGTGGCCATCGCGTTGATGTCGTCGTCCGAGAGGTACTGCAGGCTGTTGTGGACCACGTCGGCCATCGGGCCGAACACGGCGCCGCGCTGCGAGACACCGGTCTTCAGCAGGCTCGAGATCTCCGTGATGTCCCAGTTGCCGAGGCCGCCTTCGCTCGAGGTGAGCGACGGCGCGTACCAGTTCTGCAGCGGGATCAGGCCGCCCGCGAAGGCCGCAGAATTGACCGGGCCGCCCACCGCGTTGATCGACGTGTGGCACATGCTGCAGTGGCCGAGGCCTTCCACCAGATAGGCGCCGCGGTTCCATTCGACCGACTGGCCCGGATCGGACTTGTATTCGCCCTCGTGGAAGAACAGCGTGCGCCAGCCGATCAGCAGGTTGCGGTTGTTGAACGGGAACTTCAGTTCGTGCGGACGGCTCGGCACGTGCACGGGCGGGACGGAACGCAGGTACGCGTAGATCGCGTCGGCGTCGGCGCGCGTAACCTTCGTGTAGCTTGCGAACGGGAAGGCCGGATAGAGCAGGCTGCCGTCCTTCGAGCGGCCCGTATGCATGGCGCGGTAGAAGTCGTCGGCGCTCCATTTGCCGATGCCGTACTCGTCGTCGGGCGTGATGTTGGGCGTGTAGAGCGTGCCGAACGGCGTGGCCATCGGCAGGCCGCCCGCGAAGGTCTTGCCGCCGCGCACCGTGTGGCACGCGATGCAGTCGCCGGCGCGCGCGAGGTACTCGCCGCGCTTGATCTGATCGGCCTGGTCAGACGGGGCGGACGGGGCGGAAGCGTCGGCGGGCGTCGCCGCGAGGGCCGTGCCGCCGTGCAGATAGCCGCTGGCGGACCACAGCGCCGGCACGAAGACCGCGGCGGCCGCGGTGAGCACGGCGGAAACTGCGAACAGGGACTTGCGGTTCATATGGCTGTCTCCCCCGGCGCCTTATTGCGGTTCGCTGCCGCAGGCAAGCGGCGTCTTCAACGAGTTCGCCGGTGCCGGCACGGGATTTTGCGGAGCGGGCTGCGTCGAGAGCCAGGCCGCGACCGCGTTCACGTCGTCGTCGGTGAGCCGGGTGGCGATTTCATGCATGCAGTCCGGCGTTTTGGCGTGGCGCGAACCCGAGCGCCATGCGCCAATCTGCGCGCTGATGTAGTCCGCGTGCAGGCCGACGAGCCCCGGGATCGCCGGCTCCATGCCGGTCAGCTTCGCGCCGTGGCAGGCCGCGCAAGCCGGTACCTGTTTCGCCGGGTCGCCGTGCAGGACGATGTCGCCTCCGCGCGCGAGCGTGCTGCTTCCCACCGTCGGCTGCGCAGGCGGTGGATACGGCGGCCGCTGCTGCGAGAAGTATGTGGCGATCTGGTGCAGGTAGTCGTCGGAGAGATAGGTGACGAGGTAGTTCATCGGTGGGTACTTGCGGCGCCCATCGCGAAAGTTCATCAGCTGGTTGTACAGGTACTCGGCGGGTTTGCCGGCGAGCCGTGGGAAGTAGTCGTTGTCGGTGCCCTGGCCGTGCGAGCCGTGGCACGCGGTACAGCCCTGCACGCGTGCTTCGATCGTGTCTGGTGCTTTGGGCTGGGGCGTCTGCGCCTGGGCGGCAGTGAGGAGGCCGGTCGTCCCGATGAGAAGTACGGCTCCCAGCGGCGCAACGAGCGGAATGAGCGGTCGGAGGATACGTCTTGGGGACACGCGTAACTCCATCTTTTATCGTGGACCTGAACCAGGCCTCGAGGAGCCCGGGTTTTAGGCTGCGCGCGATGAAAGCAGAAGACCGGGCGCGCTGCGGTGACGCAGCAATACTATCATTGCGATCTGATAGCGACTATTTGACGCATCCGCCAGTCGGCCCTGTGACGAGGCTTCCCGATGTGTTCGCGGCAAATCGACACGCTTTCGTCGGTATCATTCTGCACCCAATGACCGATCCGTGGTGCGGGTTTGTTCACACTCCGCGCGGGATCTGTCGGAGCTGATCGGGCTCGCCCTATCGCGACCATCGCCGCGCGCCGCAGTCTTGTCCCCGATTGAACCGATCGGCGCGGCGTCTATCGAACGAGGCCCGGCCGCCAGACGTTGGCGGTACGGCCTGACGGTTCTGTTTTCATGTTGTTTCCCAGCCACTGGTCTCGATGACTCTAATTGCTCATTCCTTTTCGATGGGGCATGCCCGCACGGCAAGCGTCTCCTCATCCTTTTCCCATGCTGTGCGCCAGGAGGCGATGCTCCGATGAAGGCTGACTGGCTCTGGATCGGGCAGGTCGCGATGGCCGCCCTCGTCGATATCTCGTATGCGTTCGCGCTCGGCTCGGCGCTCTATGGCGCGTGGCTCGACAAGGACGGCCGCAGTCCCGTCTCGCCCGCGCGCGCGGCATGGCTGCGCGCGCAACGCTCGCAGCGTGCGTCGGCCCTCGTGCTCTTGATCGCGCTTCTCATGTGGCTGCTCTACGAGAGCGCGTCGATCAGCGGCGAACCGTTGCCTTCGGCTTTCGGCACGGTCTCGACGGTGCTCACGCAGACGCACGTCGGGCAGGCGTGGAGCGTTGCGTTTGGCGCAGCCCTGCTGCTCCTCGTGACCGTGTTCACCGCGGCCGGCACCCTGCGCGACGGCGTGCTGTGGATCGCGCTCATCGTGACCGCGGCTGGCCGCGCCGCGCTTGGCCATGCCGCCGACGCCGGCTTCGCCTCGGCCGCGCTTGGCTTGCACACGCTGCACGTGCTGAGCGCGAGCGTATGGAGCGGCGTCGTCATGGCGGGCGGACTCGTGGTGTTGCCCGCGCTCGGCGCCTCGACCGCGCGCGGCATGTTGATCCGCACGTCGGCGCAGGTGTCGAACGTGGCGTGGTTCGCCGTGGGGATCGTGTTCGCGACCGGGGTGTTCAACGCCTTGCGCGGCACGGGTGGCTCGTATGCCGCGCTTACGGGGAGTTCGTGGGGCCACGTGCTGCTGCTCAAGCTGGGTCTCGTGGCCCTCGCGTGCGTGCTGGGCGGGTATAACCGGATCGTCGCCATGCCGCAGCTGCGCCGCTCGGCTTCGACGGCCGCCGCGCGCCGCTTCGTGAACGTGATCCACCTGGAAGCGATCGTGATGATCGGCGTGCTCGTGCTCGCGGCGGTTCTGGCGCGCAGCGTGCCGGGCTATGTGTTGCAGGGCTGATACGCACGCCGGCTGGGCTGGCGCGCCGCGGCCTCACTCGTAGCCGAGCCGGTGGCTGAGGATGGGCGCGAAGAAGAGGGCCATGGCGCAGCCGATGGCTTTGCCCTCGAGTTCCGCGAGCGCGAGTTGCGACGACGGATGCGCGAGCAGGTCGAAGAGCTGCGGCGCGCACCAGAGCACCGCGAAGGCGAGGAAGGCGTGTTCGACCGTGAGGATGGACCAGCCGCGCGTGCAGGCGATCGCCGCCGCGATCACGCGCATGATCCCGAAGGCGACCAGCGCGCCGACAGCGGCCTGTTCGCGGATCAGGTAGTCGGGGAGCATCGCTTCCATGTGTGTCCCTGCAATTTGTAGTGGGTTGCGCAGGGGTTCAGCAAGGAGCAGGCCAGTCGTGCGGCGCAGCTGACGGGCCAGGCGAAGCGGCGTGGCGCGCAAGGGCGCCGGGTCCGGTGCGGCGGGCATTGGCGCGGCTCTTGGCGCCTTCTTTCAATGTGCGTAAACGACATTCGCCGCGTGCGCATGGCAGCGCTACGCGGCGAATCGTGTTCGATGCGGCCTCAAACGTTACGGCGGTGAAACGCGCTGCGCGCGGTGCGTCACGTAACGTCGCGCACAACGCAGCGCGCGAGCTGCGGGTGGGGGCGGCCCGCCTGCCGCGGGACGCCGATGCTTACCACTCGGCGACGCTGCCGTCCGCGTGGCGCCACACGGGATTGCGCCAGCGGTGGCCGGTCTTCGCCATCTCGCGCACCTTCTCTTCGTTCACCTCGATGCCGAGGCCCGGCCCTTGCGGAATCGACACGAAGCCGTCTTCGTACTTGAAGACTTCGGGATTGCGGATGTAGTCGAGCAGATCGTTGCCCTTGTTGTAGTGGATGCCGAGGCTCTGCTCCTGGATGAACGCGTTGTAGCTCACGGCGTCGATCTGCAGGCAGGTGGCGAGGGCGATGGGGCCAAGCGGGCAGTGCAGCGCGAGCGCGACATCGTAGGCCTCGGCCATGGCGGCAATCTTGCGGCACTCGGTGATGCCGCCGGCGTGCGAGGCGTCGGGCTGGATGATGTCCACATAGCCGCCCGCGAGGATGTGCTTGAAGTCCCAGCGCGAGTAGAGCCGCTCGCCGAGCGCGATGGGCGTGCTCGTCTGGTTGACGATATCGCGCAGCGCCTCCACGTTCTCCGAGAGCACGGGCTCCTCGATGAACATCAGCTTGTACGGATCGAGTTCCTTCGCGAGCACTTTGGCCATCGGCTTGTGCACGCGGCCATGGAAATCCACGCCGATGCCCACGTGCGGTCCCACCGCCTCGCGCACGGCGGCGACGTTGGCGATCACGCCTTCGACCTTGTCGAACGTGTCGATGATCTGCAGTTCCTCGGAGCCGTTCATCTTCACGGCCTTGAAGCCGCGCTCAACCACGGCGCGCGCATTGTTCGCGACATCGTGCGGACGGTCGCCGCCGATCCACGAGTAGACCTTGATGCGATCGCGCACCTGGCCGCCGAGGAGCGCGTGCACGGGCACGCCGTGATGCTTGCCCAGGATGTCCCACAGCGCCTGATCGACGCCCGCGATGGCGCTCATCGAAATCGGTCCGCCGCGGTAGAAGCCCGCGCGGTACATGACCTGCCAGTGGTCCTCGATGAGGAGCGGGTCCTTGCCGATCAGATAGTCGGCGAGTTCGTGGACAGCCGCTTCGACCGTGTGTGCGCGACCTTCGACAACGGGCTCGCCCCAGCCGACGATACCTTCGTCGGTTTCGATTTTCAGAAAGAGCCAGCGCGGCGGGACGACGAAGGTCTCGAGCTTCGTGATTTTCATGGTGGTGTCTCCGGGATGGGGTGGCGGCACGCGTCGGGCGCCACGTCTTCAGGAGCACATGCTACTGTAAAAGTCGCTGTTAAGTGCTATTAATAGTATTATTTGGCCGACCTTCCCATTATCTGGAGACTAGCGATTCAGCGCGACCTGCACGGCACGGTGGCTTTCGAACTCGGCAGTGCGATCCTGCGCGGCGATTACACGCCAGGCGAGGTGCTGCCGCGCGAGGCCGAACTCATGCAGAGCTTCGACGTCAGCCGCACGGTGCTGCGCGAGGCACTGCGCACGCTCACCTCGAAAGGACTCGTGGAATCGCGCCCGCGCGTCGGCACGCGGGTGCGCACGCGCGAAGCCTGGAACCTGCTCGATACGGATGTGCTCGAGTGGTATGCGCGCGTCGCGCCGCCGCTCGCGTTCGCGCTCAAGCTGCAGGAAATGCGCGAGATGATCGAACCTTATGCGGCGGGGCTTGCCGCAAGCGCGCACGATGCGGATGCGCTCGCGGCCATCGGCGACGCGCACGACGCGATGGTGAGCGCGCGCAACGTGGACGAATGGGTGCGTGCCGACCTGCGATTTCACCTCTCGGTGCTGGCGGCCTGCCGCAACGAACTGCTGGTGCCGCTAGGCGCGCTGATCGCGCGCACGCTGAAAGACCAGTTGCGCGTGAATGCGAAACGCGCCGATGTGTTCAACGCGGCACTGCCCGAGCACTCGGCCGTGTTCGACGCGATTGCGCGGCGCGAGGGGGTGGCTGCGGCGTCAGCGATGGCGGGACTTTTGCGCATGACGCGTGAGCGCATAGAAGGCTGAGGGAAGCGGCGTTCCTGAACCCGGCGAGGGTGAGCTCGTTGTTCGGATTATTAATTCGTCATCCGAATTAATGCGGCGTGATAGGGAAGATCCCGTTGGCTGATGTGTCGGTGCAGTTGAGGTACCAGTCCTGGGTTCGGATGGACGCAAAGGCTTTTTGATCTGAAGAACTGAATCCAGCGGGAAAAGTGCCGATAACCGGTTTTGTCAGGAGCAGCTACACGCGGCCGATCGTAGGGCGTTTGAATGGATCGCGCACGGTGCCAACGCTTCCGGCAGCAGACAACCCACTTTTCCAGGAAGCCGAATTGAAGAAGTTTGCACTTGCAGCAGCGGCGGCGCTCGCCATGTCGGCGGCAACCGCTGCACATGCCGTTGAAGTTTACGGCGGGTTTGGCACGGAAGGCGTTACCGGAGGTCTGGGCCTTTCGTTCGAATCCCACGAGAACATCCGCGCGGAACTGAGTGGTTTTAGCATCTCGCACGGATTCAACTCGGGCGACCTCCAGTACGACGGCACCTTCAAGATCCTGCACGGCGGCCTTTATCTCGACCTGTTCCCGGCGCCGCAGGTGATCGGCTTTCGCGTGACGGCTGGCATGCTGATCGGCGACGACAATCTGTCCGGCGACGCGACCAGCATGAACGGAACGTACACGATCAATGGCGTGACCGTCCCGACCAATGGCGAGACCATTCACGCGAAGGCGTCGTATCCGACGGTGCGCCCGTATCTGGGCATCGGCTTCGGTCATAACCCGGATAAGCGTGGGCTTTCGGTGACGTTCGATGCCGGCGTGGCCTACGGCAAACCGCACGTGGACTTCGATGTCCCCGCGGACCTCGTGGCGCTGGCGGGGCAGCAGAACGTGAGCGCCGAAGAGCAGAGCCTCCAGAACAAGGCCGACGACCTGAAGTTCTATCCCATCGTGAAGCTTGGGTTGACGTACCGCTTCTGACCCTCGGCACGCGCAACCCTGGCGCGTGCGTCCGAAGCACGCCGGGCTGCGCAAGTCCTCCCGCCTACACGTCGAAATAAAGGTAGAACTCCCACGGATGCGGCCGCAGCTTGATCGTGTCGAGTTCGCGATGCCGCTTGTAGTCGAGCCACGTGCCGATCACGTCGTCGGTGAACACGTCGCCCTTGCGCAGGAAGGCGTTATCGGCTTCGAGTGCCGCCAGCGACGCCTCCAGCGAGCCCGGCACCTGGCGGATGTTCTTTGCTTCTTCCGGCGGCAGGTCATAGATGTTCTTGTCGAGCGGCGCACCGGGATCGATCTTGTTTTCGATGCCGTCGAGTCCGGCCATCAGCATGGCCGCGAACGCGAGGTACGCATTGGCCGAAGGATCGGGGCAGCGGAATTCCACCCGCCGCGCGTTTGGCGAATCCGAATACATCGGAATGCGCGCCGCGGCCGAGCGGTTGCGTTGTGACATCGCGAGGTTGACGGGCGCCTCGTAGCCTGGCACGAGGCGCTTGTAGGAGTTCGTCGTGGGCGCGCAGAACGCCATCAGGGCGGGTGCATGGTGCAGCAGGCCGCCGATGTACCAGCGGCAGATTTCGGACGTGAGCGCCCAACCGTGGGCGTCGTAGAAGAGGTTTTGCCCGTCGCGCCACAGGCTCTGGTGACAGTGCATGCCGCTCGCGTTGTCGGCGAAGAGCGGCTTGGGCATGAAGGTCGCGACCTTGCCGTGATGACGCGCGACGTTCTTGCAGATGTATTTGTAGATCATCACATTGTCGGCCATGCGTGTGAGCGTGGCGAAACGCATATCGATTTCGTTCTGTCCGGCCGTGGCGACTTCGTGGTGATGCACCTCGACCTGCACGCCCGCCTGCTGCAACGTCAATGCGATCTCCGAACGGATATCCTGCAGCGTATCGTGCGGCGGCACCGGAAAGTAGCCCTCCTTGTAGCGCTGCTTGAAGCCGAGATTGCCGCCCGCGTAGGCGCCCTCGTCGCGCCCTGTGGCCCAGTCGCCTTCTTCCGATTCGACGTAGTAGTAACCGCAGTGCTGGTCCTGGCCGTAACGGATCGAATCGAAGATAAAGAACTCGAGTTCGGGGCCGAAGTAGCAGGTTGTGGCGACGCCCGACTGCTGCAGGAAACTCTCCGCCTTGCGGGCGATGTAGCGCGGGTCGCGCGAGTAGGGCCCATGCGATACCGGATCGATCACGTCGCAGATCAGCGTGAGCGTGGGGATCTCGCAGACGGGATCGACGAACGCAGTCGACGCGTCGGGCTGCAGCAGCATGTCGGACTCGTGGATCTCCTGGAAGCCGCGTATCGACGAGCCGTCGAAGCCGATACCCGCCGTGAACAAGTCCTCGTGGACTTCGGGGAGCGTGATGGAGAAGTGCTGCCACAGGCCGGGCAGATCGGTGAACTTCAGGTCGACGATCTGGATTTCGTGCTCGCGCACGAGATCGAGCACATCGCTCGCGTTGGCCGGGCGCTTGACCTGATAGCCGCCGGCGGTGACGGAAACTGCGAAGGGAGCGGGCATTGCGTTTCTCCTCGTCCGGCGGGGCTGGGGTTGGCCTCAGGCAGCGCGGAGCAAAACGAGACACAAGCAAACGGGATACGGGCGGGACACAGGACTGCCGCGCGGGTGCTAACGATCGGCCGCGAGGGCGGCGAGGCGCGCTTCGCCCGCATCTTTTGCAGCGGCGCGCAGCGTGTACCGCTCATCCGACACGAGCGTGCGTTTGACCTCGCGAGCGTCGAAGTCGACGAGCGTGATTACCCAGACGAATTCGCCGGCCTGCTCGGCCGTGTGGACGGAGGCTTGCATGTGATTGTTGCTATGCGCGGACATCGTGATCTCCTGTGACGGATTGCTATGCGATGCAAGGGCGGGCGCATGCAGCGCTCGCGTGAAGCATCAGGGCAGTTTGCTGACGATCGCGGCGAATTCGGTCTTGTTGAGCGCCCGCATCACCTCCGTGCGGATGTTTCCGGCCGAGCCAAGCGCGAGGCCGAAGGCGGTCAGGCTTTGGTCGTCGGGCGCCTCGACAATCGAGAACGATGTCGTACTGGCCCAGAGTCCAGTAGATCTCCTTCATTTCGCAGCCGAAGCGTTTTGCTTCCTCTGCGGCCTGGCTCGCGCGTTGGGCACTGTTCTTGATGGTGCGGATGCCCTGGTCGGTGAAATGTGACAACACCACGTAGGTAGCCATGGTGACTCTCCTTGCGATGGGGACGGATGGAATGGGATGCGCGCGTAGGCGGCGGGGAGCGGGCGGGGCGGCGGTTGGGCAGCGGGGCTCGTGCCCGTTGAGGTGGCGGGGCGCGTAGATTGATTCTAGGTAATGCTGGAGAGAAAAGGGCTCGCGGATAATCCACAGAGCCCTAAGTGAAAAAGCCCGGTAGATCAAAGATCTACCGGGCTTTCGCATTTGGTGGCGAATCAGGGATTCGAACCCCGGACCTGCGGATTATGATTCCGTCGCTCTAACCGACTGAGCTAATTCGCCGAAGAAGGCAGATTATGCAGAGGCCGCCGAAGACTGTCAACCCCTGCGCAACAACTTTCTCGCGAGACGGCCCGGCCCATCCACCCGGGCCACCGCCCCGCGAGCCTCAATCCTGCGCGTACATATTCGAGTCCTTGGTTTCCTTGAGGAACAGCATCCCGATCACGAAGGTCGCCAGCGCGATCACGATCGGATACCAGAGCCCGGAGTAGATATCGCCCTTGGCCGCCACGATCGCGAACGCGGTGGCCGGCAGGAAGCCGCCAAACCAGCCGTTGCCGATGTGATAAGGCAGAGACATCGAGGTATAGCGAATCCGCGTGGGGAACATCTCCACCAGAATCGCCGCGATTGGCCCGTACACCATTGTCACGAAGATCACGAGGATCGTCAGGATCACCACGGTCATTGGCCAGTTCAACTGCGCCGGGTCCGCCTTGGCCGGGTAGCCAGCTGCCTTCAGCGTGCCCGAAAGCGTCTTCGCGAATGCCGCGCCTTTTTCCTTGGCGCCTTCTGCCTTGCCGTCATACGTGTCGATCACGGTGTCGCCCACCTTGATCTGCGCCATCGTGCCCGCTGGCGCCGCCACGTTCGAATAGTTCAGGCCCGCTTTCGAGAGCGCGCTCTTGGCGATGTCACACGAGGACGTGAACTTCGACGTGCCCACCGGGTTGAACTGGAACGAGCACTCGTCCGGGTTCGCGATCACGACGATCGGCGCGCTCTGCGTCGCGGCCTCGAGCGCCGGATTCGCGAAGTGCGTGAGCGCCTTGAAGAGCGGGAAGTAGGTGAGCGCCGCGATCAGGCAGCCGGCCATGATGATGGGCTTGCGACCGATTTTGTCGGACAGCGCGCCGAAGAACAGGAAGAATGGCGTGCCGATCAGGAGCGCGAGCGCGATCAGGATGTTGGCGCTGGCGCCGTCCACCTTGAGCGTCTGCGTGAGGAAGAAGAGCGCGTAGAACTGGCCCGTGTACCACACCACGGCCTGGCCGGCGGTCAGGCCGAACAGGGCGAGAATCACGATCTTCAGGTTGCTCCACTGGCCGAACGCTTCGGAGAGCGGCGCCTTCGATATCTTGCCCTCAGCCTTGATGCGCTTGAACGCCGGCGATTCGTCGAGCTGCAGGCGGATCCAGACGGATACGGCGAGCAGCAGGATCGACGCGACGAACGGAATGCGCCAGGCCCACGCGGCGAACTGTTCTTCGCCCAGGGACTCGCGCACGCCGAGGATGACGAGCAGCGAGAGGAACAGGCCGAGCGTCGCGGTGGTCTGGATCCACGAGGTGTAGAAGCCGCGGCGTCCGGGCGGCGCGTGCTCGGCCACGTAGGTCGCGGCACCGCCGTATTCGCCGCCGAGCGCGAGGCCTTGCAGGAGGCGCATGCCGATGAAGATCACCGGCGAGGCGATGCCGATCGAGGCGTAGCCCGGCAGGAAGCCGACCACGAAGGTCGAAAGGCCCATGATCACGATGGTCACGAGGAACGTGTGTTTGCGTCCCACGAGGTCGCCGAGCCGCCCGAACACGATCGCGCCGAACGGGCGCACCGCGAAGCCGGCCGCGAAGCCGAGGAGGGTGAAGATGAAGCCCGCGGTGGGATTGACGCCGGAAAAGAAGCTCTTGCTGATGAAGGCCGCGAGCGAGCCGGCCAGATAGAAGTCATACCATTCGAACACGGTGCCGAGCGACGACGCGAAGATCACGCGTTTTTCGTCGCTTGTCATCGGCGCGTGCGAAAGCTGTCCGCCTACGGTTGCCATGTATGTCTCCTGTATTGATATGCGTGTGGCCCGTACGGTGTGGAGCCTGTCGCCGTCGGTCCTGCGGACCATTATTGGAATGGAAACTTACGGGGTTCTGACGTACGCCCAGGCTACGGGTAAGCATGGAGTGAATGGGGTTCGATCGATCAAGATCGAGCAAATTAAGCGTATTTGCGCTTTATTTCCATCGATCATCTGCTATCGTGCTATTTTTCTGCGTGTTGATTCAGGGCCGGTAAGGGTAAGTCCCATCCCGAATTTGCGACGCCGCTTACGCGACGTCGCGCAACCGCAGCGTCACGCGCACGAGCGTTCCCGCGAGCCGCGGCGATTGCTGGTAGACGTTGTCGTCGATGACGAGCGTGCCGCCATGCATCGTCGCGATTTCGCGGACGATGGCGAGGCCGAGCCCGCTGCCGTCGCCTTCGCGCCCGAGGATCCGGTAGAAGCGCTCGATGACGCGCTCCCGTTCGGCAGACGGGATGCCGAGGCCCGTGTCCTCGACTTCCAGATGCACGAGACGCGCGGCCGGCTCCGGGCGCACACGCACAGTGATCTGGCCACCTGCCGGCGTGTAGCGGATGGCGTTGTCGATCAGGTTCGAGAGCATCTCGCGCAGCATCACCGGATTGCCGTCCACTTCCACTGCCGTGCTGTCCTCCTCGTCGTCGGCGTTGGCGACGCGCGGGCCTTCGTAGCCAAGATCCATCTGCTTCGCGAGCGCGGGCTGAACCCAGTCGCGCACCGCGTGTCGCGCCACTTCGGTCACGTCGACGGGCGTGAAGATCTGTCCCGACATGCGGTTCTCCGCCCGGGCGAGCGCCAGCAACTGCGTGACCAGCCGCGCCGCATGCTCGGAACTCGTCGCGATCTGCTCCAGCGAGCGATGCACCTCGGGCGACGCGTCCTGGCGCAGCGCCAGCTCGGCCTGGGTGCGCAGGCCCGCGAGCGGGGTCTTCATCTGATGGGCCGCGTCGGCGATGAAGCGCTTCTGCAACTCCATGTTCTGTTCGAGACGTGTCAGCAGATCGTTGAACGAGGTGACGAGCGGCTCGATTTCGGGCGGCGCGCGGCGCGCCTCCAGCGGCGAGAGGTCGTCGGGGCGGCGCATGCGCAGGTTCGACTGCAGCGCGTGCAGCGGAGCGAGCCCGCGCGAGAGCCCGAACCACACGAGCAGGATGGCGAGCGGCAGGATCACGAACTGCGGCAGGATCACGCCCTTGATGATGTCGTTGGCGAGTTGGCGACGCTTGTCCAGTGTCTCCGCCACCTGCACGAGTACCGGTTGTGTTCGGCCTGCCTGCGGCGGCGCCACCGTTGTATAGGCGACGCGGATGTCGATGCCGTGCAGCGTGTCGTCGCGGAATTCGACCAGACCCGGCGGCGGCCGGTCGTCCTCGTGGGGCAGCGGCATGTCGCGGTCGCCGGCCACGAGTTCGCCGCGGCCGCCCAGTACCTGATAGAACGTGCGGTCGATATTGTCCGCGCCGATGAGTTCGCTCGCCGCAGCGGGCAGCGACAGTTCGGCCACGCCGTTGACGGGCCGGATATGGCGCGCGAGCACGTAGGCATCGGTTTCGAGCGCGCGGTCGAAGGGGCCGTTGGCGATCGACTTGGCCACCAGATAGGTCACGGCGATGCTCATCGGCCAGAGCAGCAGCAGCGGCGCGAGCATCCAGTCGAGGATTTCGCCGAACAGCGAGCGCGGCCGCGTCCCGGCCGCCGCCTCGGTTTCGTCGGGCGGGGCGAACGGGTTCGCGTAGCGCGCGTCGCGCGCACTGTCGTCCAGGCTGTCGGCTAGCGGCGCGGAGCGCGCGGCAGGGGCGGGCTCGGCCATCTTCCCGCCTGGCTATTTGTAGTAGTGGCTGGCCGGCATTGCCGGCGGCGCGTTGGGCGTGGCCGCTGTGGCATTCGGCGCGCCCGGCTCCTTCTCGAGGCAATAGCCAAGTCCGCGCACGGTCACGATGCGCACGCCGCCCACTTCGAGCTTTTTGCGCAGCCGGTGCACGTAGACCTCGATGGCGTTGTTGCTGACTTCCTCGCCCCATTCGCAGAGGTGATCGACGAGCTGCTCCTTGGAGACGAGCCGCCCGAGGCGCTGCAGCAGCACTTCGAGCAGACCCAGTTCGCGCGCCGAGAGATCGACCACCTGGTCGTTGATGCGCGCCACGCGGCCGATCTGGTCGAACGAGAGCGCGCCGTGGCGCACGACGGTCGGGCCGCCGCCCGCGCCGCGCCGCGTGAGCGCGCGCACGCGCGCCTCCAGTTCGTTGAGCGCGAAGGGCTTGGCCATGTAGTCGTCGGCGCCGAGGTCGAGACCCTTGACGCGCTCGTCCACGCTGTCGGCGGCGGTAAGGATCAGCACCGGAAGGCTCGAGTTGCGCGCGCGCAGGCGGCGCAGCACTTCGAGGCCCGGCATTTTCGGCAGGCCGAGATCGAGGATCAGCAGGTCGAAGGTCTGCATGGACAGGGCGGTGTCGGCGTCCACGCCGCTCTTCACATGGTCGACGGCATAGCCCGATTGGCGGAGTGATCGAACCAGACCATCCGCGAGTATGCTGTCATCTTCGGCAATGAGAATTCGCATGATGCGCCGGCGCCTTCGCCAGGTCACGAGGCCCGCGCCGGGCTGTGCTTGGCGCGGCGCGCGGCGGTCTCCCGAAATTTCGCGGTTTTGGCCTGCCCGGGGCTTGCCAAAACCACTGTTTTTTTATACAGTGTCTGCGTTCGTGCGCACTGGCTCGCGCATCGTCACGAGACGCCGTTCATCATAGCAAAGGACGATTCATGGAAGATAGCAAGAAAGGCTCGGCTGGGCTGACTGCTGAAAAGAGCAAGGCGCTTGCCGCCGCGCTCGCGCAGATCGAAAAGCAGTTCGGCAAAGGGTCGATCATGCGACTCGGCGACGGCGATGTGGTTGAAGACATCCAGGTGGTCTCCACCGGTTCGCTCGGCCTCGACATCGCGCTTGGCGTCGGCGGTCTGCCGCGCGGCCGGGTGGTCGAGATCTACGGTCCGGAATCGTCGGGCAAGACCACGCTCACGCTCCAGGTGATCGCCGAACTGCAGAAGCTCGGCGGCACGGCGGCGTTCATCGACGCAGAACACGCGCTCGACGTGCAATACGCCTCCAAGCTCGGCGTGAACGTGCCGGAACTGCTCATCTCGCAGCCGGACACGGGCGAACAGGCGCTCGAAATTACCGACGCCCTCGTGCGTTCGGGCTCGATCGACATGATCGTGATCGACTCGGTCGCGGCACTCGTGCCGAAGGCCGAAATCGAAGGCGAAATGGGCGACTCGCTGCCGGGTCTGCAGGCACGCCTGATGTCGCAGGCGCTGCGCAAGCTCACGGGCACGATCAAGAAGACGAACTGCATGGTCATCTTCATCAACCAGATCCGCATGAAGATCGGCGTGATGTTCGGCAACCCGGAAACCACCACGGGCGGCAATGCACTCAAGTTCTACTCGTCGGTGCGTCTGGACATTCGCCGTATCGGCTCGATCAAGAAGAACGACGAAGTGATCGGCAGCGAAACACGCGTGAAGGTCGTCAAGAACAAGGTTTCGCCGCCGTTCCGCGAAGCCGTGTTCGACATCCTCTATGGCGAAGGCATCTCGCGTCAGGGCGAAATCATCGACCTCGGCGTGCAGGCCAAGATCGTCGACAAGGCGGGCGCGTGGTACAGCTATAACGGCGAGCGCATTGGCCAGGGTAAGGACAACGCGCGCGAATTCCTGCGCGAGAATGCGGACATCGCGCGCGAGATCGAAAACCGCATCCGCGAATCGCTCGGCGTGAGCACGATGCCCGCTGGCGTCAACGATTCCGACGAAGTCGAAATCGCGGGCGAAGAAGAGTAATCCGCCGTGATTCGCAAGGGCCGGTCCGCATCGGCGCCACCGGCGCCAACCGAAGCGGGCCGCCCGCGCGATCCGCGCGCGCCCGGCGGCCCGCTCGAGCCCTTCGAGCAGGTTGGCGCGCCGTTCGAGGCGCCCTCCGACTCGCAGTTCACTCCGCAGTTCGCTCCGCCGTTCACCCCGCCGTTCACCCCGCCTCCCGATGAATTCGAGTCGTCGTTCGGGGCATTCGAATCCGCCGCCGCGCCACCGGCAGACCGCTTCGAACGCACGTCGAGCGCACGCGCCGCCCGTTCGGCCACGCGAAGTGACGAGCCCGCTACCCGTTTCGAACGCACTTCCGAATCGCGCAAGGAGCGCGCGTCTGCCGCGCGTCCCGGCAGTGCTTCTGCCACACCCCAGCGCCCCGGGCCCTCGCTCAAAGGCCGCGCGCTCGCGTATCTCTCGCGCCGCGAGTACAGCCGCGCGGAGCTCTCGCGCAAGCTGATCCCGTTCACCGACGACGCCGACAAACTCGAAGCGCTGCTCGATTCGCTCGTCCGCGAGGGCTGGCTCTCCGACGCGCGCTTTGCCGAAAGCATCGTTCACCGCCGCGCCGCACGGCTGGGCGCCACCCGCATTGTCGGCGAACTCAAGCGCCATGCCGTGGGCGACACGCTCATCGAAGAGGTGAGCACGCAGTTGCGCGAGACCGAGCTTGCCCGCGCCCATGCCGTCTGGCAGAAGAAGTACGGCACGCCGCCCGAAACGCCCGCCGAACGCGCGCGCCAGGCCCGTTTTCTCGCTGCGCGCGGTTTTTCGATGGCGATCATCGGCAAGATCCTGAAGGGGATCGAGGACGATTGGTCTGAAAATTGAGACTGCAAGGGTCTCGTAAGTCCCTGAACGGGCTGCGTGTTCGGGCAAGTCTCAAATACCCGGTATGCTAAAATCGAAGGGTTTTCCCATCTGGTCTTAGCCTCAGCATGCCGCTCTCTCCGCCCGTGCCCCGCCAACTGCGCCACCAGCGTGCAATCCGGGCGGTCGCCTATGAGCGCGAAGATGGCTTGTGGGACATCGACGCGTGTCTGACGGATCACAAGCCACGCGACGTGCCGCTCGCCACCGGTATCCGGCCCGAAGGTCTGCCGATCCATGAACTCTGGCTCCGCATCACGATCGATCGCAAGCTCAATGTCGTCGACGCCGAAGCGTCCTCGGACTGGGTGCCGTACGACGGTCAGTGCCAGAACGCCAATCCCGCCTATCGCGCCCTCATCGGGCTCAATCTCCTCCAGAATTTCCGCCGCGCAGCGGGCCGGCGTCTCGCCGGCACGGCAGGCTGCACGCATCTCACCGAGATGCTGGGCGTCCTGCCAACCGCCGCGGTGCAGGCGTTCGTAGGAGCGGTCTGGCGTGCCGGGGACGAATCGACGGGCAAAGAGAAGGGCAAAGAGCAGGGCGAAGACACGGGACCGGAAATCGGCAAGACCGCCGACGGCAATGCCGCCGACGAGAAGCCGCCCTTCCAGCTGGGCCGCTGCCATGCGCTGCGGTTCGATGGTGAGGCGGTGAAGCAGTTTTATCCGCGCTGGTATGGCCACGTGCCGCGCTCCGTAGAGCGCGGGGCGGAAGCTGCCGGCGTGCGCGACGACGAAGGTCCGGGCCGAGAGGGCAGGGCCGGTGCCGTCACGCATGAATAAGAACAGCGGAAACGAAGTTCAATCCAACTCTCAGACTGAAGGGAATCACGCATGAAGATTCACGAGTACCAGGGTAAGGAAATCCTGCGGAAATTCGGCGTCGCGGTACCGCGCGGCAAGCCGGTGTTTTCGGTGAACGATGCGGTCAAGGCCGCTGAAGAGCTGGGCGGCCCGGTGTGGGTCGTCAAGGCGCAGATCCACGCTGGCGGCCGAGGCAAGGGCGGTGGCGTGAAGGTCGCGAAGTCGCTGGACCAGGTGCGCGAATACGCGAACCAGATCCTCGGCATGCAGCTCGTCACCCATCAGACCGGTCCGGAAGGCCAGAAGGTCAACCGCCTGCTGATCGAAGAAGGCGCTGACATCAAGAAGGAACTGTATGTTGGCCTCGTGATCGATCGCCTTTCGCAGAAGGTCGTCGTGATGGCTTCGAGCGAAGGCGGCATGGACATCGAAGAAGTCGCCGCCAAGACGCCGGAAGCGATCCACAAGGTCGCCGTCGATCCGTCGACCGGTCTGAAGGACGCCGAAGCCGACGACCTGGCGCGCAAGATCGGCGTGCCCGACGCTTCGATTCCGCAAGCCCGCGCGATCCTGCAAGGCCTGTACAAGGCAACGTGGGAAACCGACGCATCGCTCGCGGAAATCAACCCGCTGATCCTGACCGGCGACGGCAAGGTCATCGCACTCGACGCGAAGTTCAACTTCGACTCGAACGCGCTGTTCCGCCACCCGGAAATCGTCGCTTACCGCGACCTGGACGAAGAAGATCCGGCTGAAATCGAAGCCTCGAAGTTCGACCTCGCCTACATTTCGCTCGACGGCAACATCGGCTGTCTCGTGAACGGCGCGGGCCTCGCGATGGCCACGATGGACACCATCAAGCTGTTCGGCGGCGAGCCGGCGAACTTCCTCGACGTGGGCGGCGGCGCCACGACCGAGAAGGTCACCGAAGCGTTCAAGCTCATGCTGAAGAACCCGGACCTGAAGGCGATCCTCGTCAACATCTTCGGCGGCATCATGCGCTGCGACGTGATCGCGGAAGGCGTTATCGCTGCTTCGAAGGCTGTGGACCTGAAGGTGCCGCTCGTCGTGCGCATGAAGGGCACGAACGAGGACCTCGGCAAGAAGATGCTGGCCGACTCGGGCCTGCCGATCATCTCGGCAGACAGCATGGAAGAGGCTGCGCAGAAGGTCGTCGCAGCTGCCGAAGGCAAGTAATTTTCACCGGATACGAATGGCGTGGCGACGGCGCGAAGGCTTAAGGCCGACGCGACGTGCGACGCCAAGCGAACAGAGGTCAATACATGTCGATTCTGATCAACAAAGACACCAAGGTCATCACGCAGGGCATCACCGGCAAGACCGGTCAGTTCCACACGCGCGCGTGCCGTGAGTACGCCAACGGCCGCGAAGCATTCGTGGCGGGCGTGAACCCGAAGAAGGCCGGCGAGGACTTCGAGGGCATTCCCATCTACGCGAACGTGCGTGAAGCGAAGGAAGCCACCGGCGCGACCGTTTCGGTCATCTACGTGCCGCCGGCAGGCGCCGCCGCCGCGATCTGGGAAGCCGTCGAGGCCGACCTCGATCTCGCGATCTGCATCACGGAAGGCATTCCCGTGCGCGACATGATCGAAGTGAAGGACCGTATGCGCCGCGAAGGCCGCAAGACGCTGCTCCTCGGCCCGAACTGCCCCGGCACGATCACGCCGGACGAGCTGAAGATCGGCATCATGCCGGGTCACATCCACCGCAAGGGCCGCATCGGCGTCGTGTCGCGTTCGGGCACGCTGACGTATGAAGCCGTGGCGCAGCTGACCGCGCTCGGCCTCGGCCAGTCGTCGGCAGTCGGTATCGGCGGCGACCCGATCAACGGTCTGAAGCACATCGACGTCATGAAGATGTTCAACGACGATCCGGATACGGACGCCGTGATCATGATCGGCGAGATCGGCGGTCCGGACGAAGCGAACGCCGCTTACTGGATCAAGGACAACATGAAGAAGCCGGTGGTTGGCTTCATCGCGGGTGTCACGGCGCCTCCGGGCAAGCGCATGGGCCACGCCGGCGCGCTGATCTCGGGCGGTGCGGACACGGCCGACGCGAAGCTGGAAATCATGGACGCGTGCGGCATCAAGGTTACGCGCAACCCGTCGGAAATGGGCCGTCTGCTGAAGTCGATCCTGTAATTTTCGGGCATCGCCGGCGTCCGCGCAGCACGTGAGCGCGGGCGGCCAGCATTTTTTGATATGCTTGCGGAATCCTTTCACGAGGTTTCCGGACAAAAGCGAGGGAGCCAGTCATGGCCTCTCGCTTTTTTATTGGCTGCGCTTGCTGTAGGCGGCCGCTTTCTCACGATCCCGCCATCGTCTTCATGCTCGAGTTCTTTGCGTCGCTCCATTGGGGCGCTGTTTTCCAGATCATCGTCATCGATATCCTGCTCGGCGGCGACAACGCTGTCGTGATCGCGCTCGCGTGCCGCGACCTGCCGGCGCAGCAACGCCTGCGCGGCATCATCTGGGGCACGGCAGGCGCCATCGCGCTGCGGGTCGTGCTGATCGCGTTCGCGGTCGTGCTGCTCAACGTGCCCTTACTGAAGTTCACGGGCGGCTTGCTGCTGCTGTGGATCGGCGTGCGCCTGCTTGCGCCCGCACATCTCGAGCACGCCAACGTGAAGGCCGCCGACAAGTTGCTCGGTGCGATCAAGACGATCATCGTCGCCGACGCCGTGATGAGCCTCGACAACGTCGTTGCGATCGCGGGCGCTGCTGAGGCTGCCGATCCGGCGCATCGGATCGGCCTCGTGATCTTCGGGCTGATGGTGAGCATTCCGCTCATCGTGTGGGGCAGCCAGCTCGTGCTGCGATTGCTGGACCGTTTTCCCGTCATCGTTACGCTGGGCGCCGCGCTGCTCGGCTGGATCGCCGGCGGTTTGATCGTCAACGATCCTGCTGGTGACCGCTGGCCGTTGCTCGATACGCCGCTCGCCGAATACGGCATGTGTGTGGCAGGCGCCGTGTTCGTGGTGGCGGTGGGGCTGGCCTTGAAGCGCCGCAATGCGCGGCGCGAGCAGGCCGCCAATCCGCACTGATTGGCTTCATGGGCTGGCGCAGCCCTGTGCGTCCATGCCATTCGGACGACTGCCCGGCGACCTGAGCCGCCGATACGATCAAAACGCCTGTTCACCGTCGTGAGCAGGCGTTTCTTGTTTCAGGAGCCCTGATGATGATCGTATCCGTACTCGCTGCGAGCCCGCCCGCAGCCCTTGCAGCCCTTTCGCGCTGGTTCTTGCTCCATGCGTCTTCGCGGGCCGCCACGCTGGCCTCGGCCCGGTCCGCCCGATTCGTACCGTTCGCACCGCCGTTCGCACCGCCGTTCGCACGATTCACACGCCTGGCTCGCCGCGTCGTCGCCCACGGCTTCACGCTGATCGAACTGATGATCGTACTTGCCATCGTCGGCGTGATCGCCGCCTATGCCATTCCTGCCTATCAGGATTATCTTGCGCGCAGCCGCGTCGGCGAGGGGCTCTCGCTCGCCTCGTCGGCACGGCTCGCGGTCGCGGAAAACGCGGCGAGCGGCAACGCGTTCTCGGGCGGGTTCTCCCCACCGCCGGCCACGCGTAACGTCGAATCGGTGCTGGTCGACGACACGACCGGGCAGATCACCGTCGCCTTCACCACGCGCGTCGCGCCCGCCGGAAGCAATACGCTCGTACTCGTGCCCTCGGTACCCGATAACGCGGACAATCCCACCGCCCGCGTCGCGCTCTCGCAAGGCAGCGTGCAGTCGGGCACGGTCACGTGGGAGTGCTTCGCGGCCGGCAAGACGGCTTCGTCGCTGGGCGACCCGGGCGCCGGTCCGGCACCCGCCGCAGTTGCGACGCTGCCCGCGAATCTCGCGCCGCCGGAGTGCCGGGCATGATGAGGGTTGATGCGCGAAAGCCATCGCGTAGTAGCTAGCGGCGTGGCCGCGCCACGCTGCGCGGTCTCCGGCGCGCGCCGCCGTCGTCTTGCAAGACGGCGGCGGCGTGTAATGACGACCTGCGCGTCGGCGAGAGAGGCCGGCGCAAGAGACGATAAAACCACATGCGCGAGGCGCCGTAATCGCCACGGCCCGCAAATGGCGCGAAAAGTCTTGTATAGTGCGCCGGTTGCTGATGCCCCCGCTTACCCATGCCTTCCACTTTCGCGCGCTATCTTACGTTCTTCTTGCTGGCCGTTGCGTTGACGCTTCCCTATGCGGTCGTCGCGCACACGTATCCCATCCCGACTTTCTATGCCGAATATGTAGCGCTGGCACTTTGGCTGTTCGTTGGTGCATCGGTGGTGCTGTTCGCGCATTCCGCACGCGCTACGGTCGAATTCGCCACGCCCGCGGTAGGCCTCGTGCCTCTCGCCTTCGGCCTGTTGCTGGTTGCGCAGACCATCATGCTGCCGGTCGCGCAACCGTCGATGAACTGGCTCGGCGCCGGCTATCTGCTCGCGGCCCTCATGGTGACGCATGCGGGCTACGGCATCGCGCGTGCGCGCCAGACCGAGGCCGCGATGGTCTGGGCTGCCGCGGCGCTCATGGTCGGCGGCGCGTTCGCGGTGTTCTGCCAGCTCATCCAGCTCTTTCACCTCGAAGCGAAGGTGACGCCACTCGTTGTTGCCTACAACGTGACGTTCGATCGCCGGCCGTTTGGCAATATGGCGCAGGCCAACCACCTCGCCACGTATATCGCGTTCGCGATGGCGGCGGGCCTCTTTCTCGTGCAGACGCGTCGGTTGCCCCTCGTGATCTGGGCGGTACTCTCCGCGATCTATGCGGGCGGCCTCGCGCTCACGGTTTCGCGCGGGCCGTGGCTGCAGATGGCCGTCATCGTCGTCGCGGGCTTCTGGATCGCGCTCACGCTCACGCGCCGCGACAGCGCGCAGGCAGGCGCCCAGCGCGGCGCGCGCAACTGGCTTTTGCCGCTCGTGCTGCTGTTGATCTTCATTGGCGTCAATACGTTCGTGCGCTGGGCCAACGTCCACTACCAGCTGCAGCTCGACCAGTCCGCCGCCGACCGCTTCAAGGACGCCGGCCAGATCGCGCCGCGCATCGCCCTCTGGCGCTATGGCCTGACGATGTTCAAGACGCATCCGCTCCTTGGCGTTGGCTGGGGCGACTTCCCGATCCATCAGTTCGAGCTCGTGCGCTCGCTCGGCGGCGTCGAGATCGCGAACAACTCGCACGATGTCTTCATCGACCTGCTCGCCAAGACGGGCGTGATCGGTTGTGGCATCGTTCTGCTCGGCCTCGTCGCGTGGTTCGTGCGCGCGCTGCGCGTGCCGAATACGCCTGAACGCGTATTCGGCTTCATGCTGATTGGCGTACTGGTGATGCACGCGCTCGTCGAATATCCGCAGCAATACATGTTCTTCCTGCTGCCGGCAATGTTCGTGTTCGGCGTGCTCGAAACGCGTCCGCTACGCTTCGTGCCGTCCGGCCTCTCCTTCGGTGCGTTCGCTGTGGTGGTGTTCGGCGGTCTCGCTTCGCTTTATCCGATCGTTCAGGACTATCACCGTGCGGAAGTGCTGTACTACGGCGAACGTCCCGCCCAGGAGTACAGCGCCGCGCCGTCGTTCCTGTTCGGTGCGTGGGGCGACTACGGCATGGCCACGCTGATGCCGATTGACGCAGCGAACCTCCCGACCAAGCTCGCAGCGCATCAGCGAGCGATTGCGCTGCTGCCGGGGGAGACGGTGCTGCGCCGCTATGCGGTCCTGCAGGCGCTGAACGGCGACACGGCGGGCGCATTCGACACGGTCGCGCGCCTGAAGATCTTCGCGACCGAACTGCACGACTGGCCGACGCAACAGGCCGCGCTTTACGGTTTGTGCGACGAGCAGCCTGCGCTGAAGGGCTTCAAGGCGGAACTCGTGAAACAGTATGGCAATCCGCCCAGGCAGGTCGAAGAGGATGACGACGACGATTCCGACGACTGACCGATTGGTGGTCGATTGGTGGTCGATTGGTGGTCGGCTCGAATCAGAGTTCGGAATATTTTGTGGCGGTTCCTCTTGCCTTGTCCGCCGGGTAGCGTTCGGCATTGAGCTTCAACTTCCCGGCTGCCGCGTCGACGAGGTCGAAACCCGCTTTATGGGCGACCAGCAGCAGGTAGATGAACACATCGGCGCATTCGTGGCGGATGTTGTCGAGCTGCTTCGGGTCGCTCAGCAGGGCTTCGATCTGCGCATCGGTCTTCCACTGTATCGTCTCCAGCAGCTCTGCGGCCTCGATGCTCGTGGAGACGATCAGGTTGCGCAGCGTATGGAATTGCTCCCAGTCGCGCTCGTCGCGGAATGCCAGTATCTGCTCGAGTAGTGCTTCGATCGTCATATCCTTACCCTGGACGTATAACGGGGCGTCTCAGCTCTCTGCCACCCAATCCCCCGACTTCCCGCCATGCTTCTCCATCACCTTCACGTCGGTGATGGTCATGCCGCGATCCACGGCCTTGCACATGTCATAGACCGTCAGCAGTCCCACCTGCACGGCGGTCAGGGCTTCCATCTCCACCCCGGTCCGGCCGAACGTCTCTACCTGCGCCGTGCAGTGCACGCCGGGCAGCGCTGCGTCGAGCGCGAAATCCACCTTCACGCGCGTAATCGCGAGCGGATGGCAGAGTGGAATCAGATCCGACGTGCGCTTCGCCCCCTGGATTGCGGCGATACGCGCGACACCGATCACGTCGCCTTTGTTCGCCGCGCCGTCGCGGATCAGCGCGAACGTGGCGGGCAGCATGCGGATGGTTCCGCGTGCGACGGCGATGCGCCTGGTCTCGGCCTTGTCGCCTACGTCGACCATGTGCGCGTCGCCGGCCGCATCGAAATGTGTGAGTTCGGGCATGGTTGGCTCGCTGTTGAGGGCGCCTATCATAGCAGCGCGGCACCGTGGCACTGGCCGTGCCGCGTCGCCGTGCGATCCGGGCTCAGACGTGCCGTGGCGTGGCTCGACCGTCACCCGATGTGTTGCCGTCCCGCCCGCAAGCGATGGCCGCCGCTGCGTGCGCAGGACTCGCGATGAAGCCGAAGCGCGCAGGTACGTCTGCACGCCGGATGGGTGCGATTGGCAGCGCGGCGTCGGCACGCCACGTGAAGGTGCCGTTTTGGCCGTCGTCCACAATCGTCGCGTGGTCGGTGAACAGACCCAGGTCGTGGTCGTGCAGCAGGGCCGCGCGGCCGAATCCGTTTGCGGCGCCGCTAGCCACCTCGGCGAACAGCACGCTGCCCGACTCATCCGCCCAGACGCTGGCCGGCGCGAACGGCTGGCCGGTGTGGTCCGTGAGCGCGAGCCGGCCGTTCACGTCGGTTGCGAGCCTCACGACGAAAGGCGTGTATTCGAGCTCGACGTACACGCGCTGCGGCCCGTTCTGGAAATACCACTGGCCGCGCGCGTCGCACTCGTAGTTGCGGTTGATGAAGCCGATTAGCGCTTCGTGGCGGATCGCCGTGCCGGGGCTCCCCGCTGCCTGGTCGGCCTCGTCGCGCAGACGCCAGTGGCCGCGCCCGTCGAGGCGCAGCCAGCCGGTGCAGTGCGGGACGTTGGGCCAGCGCGCGAGCGCTTGCTTGACGATTTCATCCATGGGAGACGAAGCCCGAAAGCCAGCCGGTGACGCGCTGCGAGAGCCAGCCCGAGTGGCCCGGAAACGGCCCGGTCATGAAGCCGACGTGGCCGCCCTGCTCGGGCTGCTCCAGCTCGACGGCGGCGCTCACCGCGTGGCGCGCCGGCAGCGCATCGCCAGGCAGGAACGGGTCGTTGCGTGCGTTGAGCACGAGCGTCGGCACCACGATCTCGGTAAGGCGCGGCTTGACCGTCGCCTGGGTCCAGTAGTCGTGCACGTCGCGAAAGCCGTGCAGCGGCGCCGTAACGACGTTGTCGAATTCGCCCATCGTGCGGCTGGCGAGCACGGCGTTCCTGTCGAAGAGGCCCGGATACTGCTCCAGCTTCTGGAGCGCCTTCACCTTGAGCGTCCTCAGAAAGCTCTGCGTATAGACCATGCCGAAGCCGTGCGAGAGCATCCTGCCGCCCGCGTGGACGTCGAGCGGCGCCGAGATCGCGGCGGCGGCCGCCACGATGGTTGCGTCTTCGCGCTGCTGCGCGAGCCAGTGCAACAGCACATTGCCGCCCAGCGAAACGCCTGCCGCGACCAGCGGCCCACAATGGCGCGCGGCGAGGCGGCGCAGCATCCAGTCCAGTTCGTTGGCGTCGGCGAGGTGATAAAAGCGCGGCAGCAGGTTCAGCGGGCCGCTGCAACTGCGAAAGTGCGGGATCACCGCATGCCAGCCGAGCGCGGCGGCGGCCGCCGCCAGCGAGCGCGCATAGTGCGACCCCGAGCCGCCCTCCAGACCGTGGAAGAGCACGAAGAGCGGGGCATCGGGCGCGGGGCGCTCGCCTCGCGCGGGCTCGACCCAGTCGAGTTCGACGAAGTCGCCGTCGGGCGTGTCCCAGCGCTCGCGCCGATAAGCGGGCAGCGGCGGTCGCGAGAAGAGGGCGGGGACGATGGTTTGCACGTGCGCGCCGGGCAGCCAGAAGGGCGCGCGATAGGCGCCGGGCTGCGATAACCCGCTCGCGCGTGCCGTCGCGGCCGCCGTCGCGCGGGTGTCGGCGGGCCTGTTCCCGGTTGTGCTCATGGCGGCCCTTCCGTTGGAATCAGTGCAGCGCGCCCTGGCCGTGGCGCAGCTTGGCGGAGAACTGGGTTGCCGCTTCGTCGGGCATGCGGCTCGCGTGGATATGGGCGATGCGCCATTCGCCGCGCTCATGCACCATCACGTAGGTCGTGAAGACCAGGGCGGGCACGGCCTTCGGATCGACGGGACGATGCGCTTCCACGATTGCATAAACCACCGTGCCGAGGCTGTCGTACACGCGGATGTCGAGCGGTTCGATCGAAACCGGCGCCGCTTCGAGCTGCGCGGCGAGGCCGGCGCGAATGTTCGACAGGCCATGCAGATGCGAGCCGTCTGCGCAGATGCAGCTCACGAATTCCTCGTCGATCCACAAGCCCATCAAGCTGTCGACGTTGACTTCCGCGACGGCCTGGTAGTACGCGTTGAGGGTGTCCGCGGCGGCTTCGAAGATGTGGGCAAAACGTGGCATGGCTCGTTGGTCTGGTGCGCCGGGGCGCGGGTTGGCGAATCGACACTGGCGAATCGGCACGGGATTTCGCTGCCGCGAGCATGCCGATATCGCGAGTCACTCCTGTGACGCGCGGCCAGCAGCGTGCGCCTAGCGCTGGCCGAGCAGCATGCCGCGCAGATCGCCGAACACCTGTTCCGGGCTCAGTTCGCGCAGACAGTTCAGATGCCCGAGCGGGCATTCGCGCTGGAAACACGGGCTGCAATCGAGATGCAGCCATTGTACCTTTGCGAGTTCCGACAAGGGCGGTGTGTGGCGCGGATCCGTCGAACCGTAGAGCGCGACGAGCGGGCGGCGCAGCGCGGCGGCGACGTGCATGAGGCCCGAGTCGTTGGTGACCACGGCGCTCGCGCGCGAGATCAGCGCGCAGGCTTCGCCCAGCGCCGTTTGGCCGCACAGGTTGCGCACGTTCGAAGCGCGATCGGCGATGGCCTGCGCGAGCGGTGCGTCCTTCGGCGAGCCGAGCGCGACGATCTGGGTGTAGGGGAACGACTGGCCCACCATCTGCGCGAGCGCCGCGAAATGCTCGGGCGGCCAGCGCTTGGCAGGTCCGTATTCGGCGCCTGGGCAGAACACCAGCAGCGGCACGCGCGTGTCGAGGTGAAAGCGCGCCGAGACGCGCGCGGCTTCGTTCGGATCCGACTCGAGGCGCGGCATCGGCAGATCGTCGGGCACGCTCGCGCCGGGCGCCCAGGCGAGCGCGGCGTAGTGCTTGACCATCGGCGGGCGCTCGTCTTTCGGCGGATTGGCGTGGCGCACGTTCAGGAAACCGTAGCGGTTTTCGCCCGTGTAGCCGATCCGCAACGCAATGTTCGCGAGCCACGGAATCAGCGCGGACTTCAGCGAGTTCGGCAGCACGTAGGCGGCGTCGTAGCGCACCTCGCGCAGGTCGGCGGCCAGCTGCCAGCGGCGCAGGAGCTGCAGCTTGCCGTGGGCGAGGTCGGTGGCGTAGACGTCGCGGATCTCGGGCATGCGTTCGAGCACGGGCGCAACCCAGGTGGGCGCGACCGCATCGATCGCGATGCGCGGATGCAGTTTCACGAGCCGCGAAAGGAGCGGCTGCGCCATCAGTGCGTCACCGATCCAGTTCGGTGCGATTACCAGCGCGCGGCGCATCGGGTATCAGAGTCCGGGGGTGACAAAGGTTCCGCGTGCTCTTCGGCGCGCAGGAACGCGGTTAGCAGGGGAACGCGCCGGACGGCGCGTTGGCGTTGGCCGTAAGCCGTTCGCGCCCGCTTGTGGTTGGCGCGGGCGGGGCAGGCGAAACCAGGGCGTTGCCGTTCGCGCGATTAGTGGCCGCGCACGACCTCGCCGTCGCGCAGCTTGTAGCGCGTGCTGCAGTACGGGCAGCGCGCTTCGCCGTGCGTCACGTCGATAAAGACGCGCGGATGGTTGCTCCAGCGCGGCATCGACGGATTCGGGCAATACGCCGGCAGATCCTTGGCCGAGAGTTCGACCAGCGGCATTTCCTTGATTTCGCTCATGAGGACAATTCTCGTAATGCTCGTGTAATCAGGCCGTGGCCGAGGTGCTTGCGGAACCTGCGACTGGCTAAACAACTATTTTAGCGTCATTTGGCGTCTGAACGGGCGCCCACGGGCGTTTTCTGCTGCGCCGCACAATCCGGGTGGCCTGGGTTCGGTCCGCGTTCCGGAGCGAGACAAGTCAGCCTCCCGAGGCATTCCACGATGGCCGCCCAAAAAAATGAGACAAAAACGTGAAAAAAATCCCGGAACCCCGCAGCAACCGCCCAAATACGGGACATTCGCCTGAGCACGTCTCTGATCGTCCTGGCTATCGGCTAAAATACCGATCTCGCAATTCGATGCCGGCGTCTGTCAGGTAACGAGCAGCGACCCGAGACAGCATCAGACCGGATCCCGCGCCGTGCAGACCGAGTGCCGCCCGAGTATCGCCCGAGTGTTGCCCAACCCGGCGGCCGCTCGCATCGTGTTGCCACCGCCTTCCCACCATCACGCATAGTCAAGTCCATGAACAAGGTTCTGCGTCTCTCCGATCTGATCTCCGAAGGCAAACTCACCGGCAAGCGGGTATTCATCCGTGCCGACCTCAACGTGCCGCAGGACGATCAGGGCAACATCACCGAAGACACCCGTGTCCGCGCCTCCGTACCGGCCATCAAGGCCGCGCTCGACGCGGGCGCTGCTGTCATGGTCACGTCGCACCTTGGCCGCCCGACCGAAGGCGCGTTCAAGCCCGAAGACTCGCTCGCGCCGGTCGCGAAGCGTCTTGCGGAGCTGCTTGGCCGCGAGGTGCCGCTCGTCGCGAACTGGGTGGAAAACGGCGTGAACGTCGCGCCGGGCCATGTCGTCCTGCTTGAGAACTGCCGCGTCAACAAGGGCGAGAAGAAGAATTCGGACGAGCTCGCGCAGAAGATGGCGAAGCTCTGCGACATCTACGTGAACGACGCGTTCGGCACGGCGCATCGCGCCGAAGCCACCACCTACGGCATCGCGAAGTACGCGCCCGTCGCCTGCGCGGGCCCGCTCCTCGCCGCCGAGCTCGACGCGCTCGGCAAGGCGCTCGGCGCGCCCAAGCGTCCGCTCGTGGCGATCGTCGCGGGCTCGAAGGTCTCGACCAAGCTCACGATCCTCAAGTCGCTCGCCGAGAAGGTGGACCAGCTGATCGTCGGCGGCGGCATCGCCAATACGTTCATGCTCGCGGCCGGCCTGAAGATCGGCAAGTCGCTCGCGGAAGCCGACCTCGTCGACGAAGCGAAGGCGATTATCGAAGCGGCGCGTGCGCGCGGCGCCTCGGTGCCGATCCCGAGCGACGTCGTGACCGCGAAGGAGTTTTCGGCGACCGCCAAGGCCGAAATCAAGGCCGTGGCCGACGTCGCCGACGACGACATGATCCTCGACATCGGCCCGCAGACTGCCCAGGCGCTCGCCTCGCAACTGGCGCAGGCCGGCACGATCGTGTGGAACGGTCCGGTAGGCGTGTTCGAGTTCGACCAGTTCGGCAACGGCACGAAGACGCTCGCGGACGCGATTGCCAGCTCGGGCGCGTTCTCGATCGCGGGCGGCGGCGACACGCTCGCGGCCATCGCGAAATACGGCATCCACGACAAGATCAGCTATATCTCGACCGGCGGCGGCGCCTTCCTCGAATTCCTCGAGGGCAAGAAGCTGCCGGCCGTCGAAGTGCTCGAAACGCGGGCGGCTGGCTAAGTGGCGCCGCGCGCCCCGGCGGCAAAGGCAGCCGCAAAACCGGCCCGTGCACGCGCGAAGTCGCGCACGGCAGCCTTCACCACCCCGGCGGGGCACGCAGCGCGCCCGGCAACGGACTCCGGCGCACGAGACTTGCTCGACGCGTCGGAGCCAGCCGCCGTAACTGAAGCAGAAACACTCGCCGTCCCAGCCGAGGCTGAGACGGCACCGTCCGAAGCGCCGGTGGCGGCGCTGGCGGACCCAGGATCCCCGGCGGCGGCCGCGGACGCGCAAGCGGCCCGCGCGCACGCCGCCCCGACGGAGCAGGCTCGCGCGGCGCAAACTGCCGCCGCGCGCGTCGCCCCGTCGTATAAAGCGACGCCGGGTTTCACCGGCGCGCGTTCCGGCCCTGCTGCACGTGCGGCGGAGCCGGCCAGCAGCCCGTCTCGCAGCAACGCTTCTTCCAGCGATTCTTTCCAGACGAGGAGTTTCATGCATCGCGCCACCAAGATTGTCGCCACCATCGGTCCGGCCTCCAGCTCGCCGGACGTCCTGCAGAAGATGATTCATGCGGGATTGGACGTGGTGCGTCTCAACTTCTCGCACGGCACGGCCGACGATCATCGCCAGCGTGCCGAAACCGTGCGGGAGTGCGCCCGCAGGGCCGGCCGCGAAGTCGCGATCATGGCCGACCTGCAGGGCCCGAAGATCCGCGTCGGTAAATTCGAGAACGGCAAGACGCTGCTCGAGCCGGGCAAGCCGTTCATCCTCGACGCCGAGTGTGAGCTCGGCAACGACGAGCGAGTCGGCCTCGATTACAAGGACCTGCCGCGTGACCTGAAGCCGAACGACGTGCTGCTGCTCAACGACGGCCTGCTCGTGCTCGACGTCGTGCGGGTGATCGGCAGCGAGATCCACACAACCGTGCGGGTAGGCGGCGAGCTCTCGAACAACAAGGGCATCAACCGCCAGGGCGGCGGCCTCACGGCGCCGGCGCTGACGGCGAAGGACATGGAGGATATCCGCACGGCGATGTCGCTCGGTGCGGACTTCATCGCCGTGTCGTTCCCGAAGAACGCCACCGACATGGAAATGGCGCGCCAGCTCGCGAACATCGCGGGCGCGCCCTACGGCATCAAGCCGAAGATGATCGCGAAGATCGAGCGCGCCGAAGCGATTCCGGTGCTGCAGGAGATTCTCGATTCGTCGGACGGCATCATGGTCGCTCGCGGCGACCTCGCGGTCGAAGTCGGCAACGCCGCGGTGCCCGCGCTGCAAAAGCGCATGATCCGCATGGCGCGCGAGTCGAACAAGCTCGTCATCACGGCCACGCAGATGATGGAGTCGATGATCTACGCTCCGGTGCCCACGCGTGCGGAAGTGTCGGACGTCGCCAACGCGGTGCTCGACGGCACCGACGCCGTGATGCTCTCGGCCGAGTCGGCGGCGGGCAAGTACCCGGTGGAGACCATCGAGGCGATGTCGGCCATCTGTCTCGAAGCCGAGAAGTCGGAGCAGTCGGAACTCGACAAGGACTTCCTCGACCGCACCTTCACGCGTATCGACCAGTCGATCGCGATGGGCGCGCTGTTCACGGCCTACCATCTGGGCGCGAAGGCGATCGTGGCGCTCACGGAGTCGGGTTCGACGGCACTGTGGATGTCGCGCCACTGGACGCACGTGCCGATCTTCGCGCTCACGCCGCGCGCGGGCAGCGAACGGTCGATGTCGCTCTACCGCAATGTCACGCCGCTGCATCTGGACACGAGCAACGACCAGGACACGGCGCTCCAGCAGGCTGTCGAGGCCGTGGTGAGCAAGGGCTTCGCGTCGCGCGGCGACATGATCGTGCTGACCTGCGGCGAGCCGATGGGTCAGCCGGGCGGCACGAACACGCTGAAGATCGTGCGCGTGGGCGACGCCCTGTAATCCGCCGGTGCCTGCCAACGCCTGTGTTTCGGGACAGGCGAAGGCAGGCCAGGGCGGGCGCGGCAGTCTCACCCGCTGGTGCCATACTGGTATCAGACTGGCGCCAAATGGGTGCTATTTCGCTGCTGTTTTGCTGCTATTTAGGCGCTATTTGAGCGCCTTTTCGCCGCAAATGCGGTCCGCGTGTGAGAGAGGCCACGCGCGGGCTGTCAACCTCTTTTGCAGGTTCTTTCCGTTTCTGACGCCCTGACACGCCATTTTCGTGCCAATTACGTGTTCGGCGCCGGACGCCCTGTCGCTTCGCGATAAAATCCCCGGATTGTGCCCGCGGCGAGCAAGCAAGCGAGCAAGCGGGCAGCGGCCGCCAGGCCGCCCTCGACCGGCCGCGTCAGACGGCTGGCGAAACGCAGGATTTCGTTTCATATCAAAGGAGTAGCACAATGCCTCTCGTATCAATGCGTCAACTGCTCGACCACGCGGCTGAACACGGCTACGGACTGCCGGCGTTCAACGTAAACAACCTGGAGCAGGTCCAGGCCATCATGGCCGCGGCCGACCAGGTGGGCGCGCCGGTGATCATGCAGGCGTCGGCGGGCGCGCGCAAATATGCGGGCGAACCGTTTCTGCGCCACCTGATCGAAGCGGCCGTCGAGTCGTATCCGCATATTCCCGTCGTGATGCACCAGGACCACGGCCAGTCGCCGGCGGTCTGCATGGCGGCGATCCGCAGCGGTTTCACCAGCGTCATGATGGACGGCTCGCTCGAAGCCGACGGCAAGACCGTCGCATCGTACGAGTACAACGTCGAAGTGTCGCGCAAGGTAGTCGAGATGGCACACTCGATCGGCGTGACGGTGGAAGCGGAACTGGGCGTGCTCGGTTCGCTGGAGACGATGAAAGGCGACAAGGAAGACGGTCACGGCGCCGAAGGCACGATGACGCGCGAGCAGCTTCTGACCGATCCGGAGCAGGCCGCCGACTTCGTGAAGCTCACGCAGTGCGATGCGCTCGCGATCGCGATCGGCACCTCGCACGGCGCCTACAAGTTCTCGAAGAAGCCCACGGGCGACATCCTGTCGATCCAGCGCATCAAGGAAATCCACGCGCGCATTCCGAATACGCACCTCGTGATGCACGGTTCGTCGTCGGTGCCGCAGGAGCTGCTCGCGGAAATCCGCGAATTCGGCGGCGACATGAAGGAAACCTACGGCGTGCCGGTCGAAGAAATTCAGGAAGGCATCCGTCACGGCGTGCGCAAGATCAACATCGACACGGACCTGCGTCTCGCGATCACGGGTGCGATCCGTCGCTACATGTACGAGAATCCGTCGAAGTTCGACCCGCGCGACTACCTGAAGCCGGCCCGCGAAGCCGCCAGGAAGGTGTGCGTGGACCGCTTCCTCGCATTCGGCTGCGAAGGCCAGGCGGGCAAGATCAAGCCGGTGTCGCTGGACAAGATCGCCGACCGATACAAGTCGGGCGAGCTCGCGCAGATCGTTCGCTAACGAGCGATAGAGCGGGGGGCCCGGCGGGCTGCCCGCCCGATGCGCAGCAGGACCGTCGCCGTTTCCGCTTGTCGGGGAAACGGCGACAAGCATTTTGATTTACCCTATTGGTCCGGTTTTATTCCGGTCCCGCCACGTTTATAGCGAATCACGACGATGTCTACCCTCTACGAATCCACGCTCCGCTCGCTGCCGCTCCTCGGCCGCGGCAAGGTCCGCGACAACTATGCCGTGGGCAACGACAAGCTGCTGATCGTCACCACCGACCGCCTCTCGGCGTTCGACGTGATCATGGGCGAGCCGATTCCGAAGAAGGGCCAGGTGCTCAACCAGATGGCCGACTTCTGGTTCGAGAAACTGAAGCACGTCGTGCCGAACCACCTCACGGGCATCGCACCGGAAACGGTCGTGGCGCCGGACGAAGTCGAGCAGGTCAAGGGCCGCGCGGTCGTCGTGAAGCGGCTCGAGCCGATTCTCGTCGAGGCTGTGGTGCGCGGCTATCTGGCCGGTAGCGGCTGGAAGGACTACCAGGCGAGCGGCGCGGTGTGCGGCGTAGCGCTGCCGCCGGGCCTGCAGAACGCGCAGAAGCTGCCCGAGCCTATCTTCACGCCCGCGGCCAAGGCCGAAATGGGCCATCACGACGAGAACATCACCTACGAAGAGATGGAGCGCCGCATCGGCACCGAGCTTTCGCGCACCATCAAGGACATCTCGATCAAGCTGTACAAGGAAGCGGCCGACTACGCCGCGACGCGCGGCATCATCATCGCCGACACGAAGTTCGAATTCGGCCTCGACAACCACGGCCAGCTCTACCTGATGGACGAGGCGCTCACCGCCGACTCGTCGCGTTTCTGGCCGGCCGACCACTACCAGGTGGGCTCGAATCCGCCGTCGTTCGACAAGCAGTTCGTGCGCGACTGGCTCGAAACCCAGGACTGGAAGAAAGAGCCGCCGGCGCCGAAGCTGCCCGACGAGGTCGTCGAGAAAACGTCGGCGAAGTATCAGGAGGCGCTCGAGCGCCTGACCGGCCAGAAGCTGGCGTAACGAGCACAGAGCGAACGCAAGGCTCAGGAAAGGATGCACATGAGTGAAGCACAGACGGCTCACCAGCATGCGGCGCCGCTTGTCGGCGTGCTGATGGGTTCCAGCTCCGACTGGGAAACGATGAAGCACGCGGTCGCGATCCTGCAGGAGTTCGGCGTCGCGTACGAGGCGAAGGTGGTCTCGGCGCACCGCATGCCCGACGAGATGTTCGAGTATGCCGAAAGGGCCCGCGAGCGCGGCCTGCGCGCGATCATCGCGGGCGCGGGCGGCGCGGCGCACCTGCCGGGCATGCTGGCGGCCAAGACCACGGTGCCCGTGCTCGGCGTGCCGGTTGCGAGCAAGTATCTGAAGGGCGTGGATTCGCTGCATTCGATCGTGCAGATGCCCAAGGGCGTGCCGGTTGCGACCTTCGCCGTCGGCGAGGCGGGCGCGGCCAATGCGGCGCTCTTCGCCGTCTCGATCCTGAGCGTCACCGACTCCGGATACGCGAACAAGCTGGCTGCTTTCCGCGTGCGCCAGAACGAAGCCGCGCACGCCATGGTGTTGCCGGCGCTGTGAGCGCCACCGTCGGGGCGGGTTCCTGCCTCGACGTTAAACCCCGGTCTGGCCCGCGCCGTTTCCGGCGCTGCGGCCAGCCGCGACCGACCACTGAGATGAACCCTGACAACACTCCGGTTTCACCGATCCTGCCCGGCGCATGGCTGGGCATGGTGGGTGGCGGCCAGCTCGGCCGCATGTTCTGTTTTGCGGCCCAGGCGATGGGCTATCGCGTTGCCGTGCTCGACCCCGACGCGGCGAGCCCGGCGGGCGCCGTCGCTGACCGCCATCTGTGCGCGGCCTACGAAGACGAAGCCGCGCTGACCGAACTCTCGCGCCTGTGCGCGGCGATCTCCACCGAGTTCGAGAACGTGCCGGCCACGAGCCTCGACGCGCTCGCGAAATCGACCTTCGTGGCGCCCGCCGGGCGCTGCGTGGCCGTGGCGCAGGACCGCATCGCCGAGAAGCGCTTTATCGCGTCGGCCGGCGTGCCGGTGGCGCCGCACGTGGTAATCGAGTCGTCCGAGGCGCTTGCCGCCATCGACGATGCGAGGCTTGCCGCCGTGCTGCCCGGCATCCTCAAGACCGCGCGCATGGGCTACGACGGCAAGGGGCAGGTGCGCGTGGGCAATGCCGACGAAGTGCGCGAGGCACATGCCGCGCTCGGCGGCGTGCCGTGCGTGCTGGAAAAGCGTCTGCCGCTGAAGTTCGAGGTGAGCGTGCTGATCGCCCGCGCCAGTAACGGCGCGAGCGTGGTCTACCCGCTCGCGCAGAACGCGCACCGCAACGGCGTGCTTTCGCACACGATCGTCCCCGCGCCCGACGCGAGCCCGGCGCTCGTGCAGCAGGCGCAGCAGGCGGGGCTGCAGATCGCGGCGAAGCTTGGCTACGTGGGCGTGCTCTGCGTGGAGTTCTTCGTGCTCGAGGACGGCTCGCTCGTCGCCAACGAAATGGCGCCGCGCCCGCACAACTCGGGCCACTACACGACCGACGCCTGTGCGACGAGCCAGTTCGAGCAGCAGGTGCGCGCGATGACGGGTATGCCGCTCGGCGACACGCGCCAGCACTCGCCGGCCGTGATGCTGAACATCCTCGGCGACGTGTGGTTCCCGGCCGGCGCCGGCGAGGCCAAGGCGCACAAAGGTGCTGCGCCCATCACGCCGCCGTGGGACCAGGTGGCGGCGATGCCGGCTGCGCGCCTGCATCTGTACGGCAAGGAAGACGCGCGCCCGGGCCGCAAGATGGGCCATGTGAACTTCACGGCGCCGACGCTCGAGGAAGCACGCACGGCTGCGCGCGACTGTGCGCGCCTTCTGCATATCGTCACGAGCTAACCGCGCGACGTCATGACCGACCAGCAATCCGGCACCGTGCCGCATCCAACCGACGCCGATATCGATGAGGCCGCCGCGCTGCTCGATGCCGGCGAACTGGTGGCGTTCCCGACCGAGACCGTCTACGGCCTCGGCGGCGACGCCGCGAATCCTGCGGCTGTCGCGCGTATCTACGCGGCGAAGGGGCGGCCGGCGAATCATCCGGTGATCGTGCATCTGCCGCCGGGCGGCGACCCCCGTTACTGGGCCGCCGAGTGGCCGGAAGCTGCGCAACAGCTCGTCGACGCATTCTGGCCCGGCCCGCTCACCCTGATCGTCAAGCGCCATGCGCGCATTCCCGATGCGGTGAGCGGCGGGCAGGACTCGGTCGGGCTGCGTTGTCCGTCGCATCCGGTCGCGCAGCAGCTGCTTGCGGCGTTCTCGAAGCGTCGCGGCGGTCATGGCGGCGTTGCCGCCCCTTCGGCGAACCGCTTTGGCCATGTGAGCCCGACCACGGCGCAGCATGTGCGCGACGAGTTCGGCGAGACCGTGCATGTACTCGACGGCGGTGCCTGCGACGTCGGCATCGAATCGACGATTCTCGACCTGTCGCGCGGCTTTCCCGCGCTGCTGCGCCCCGGGCACATCACGCCGCACGACATCGCGCGCGTGCTAGGCGAGGCGCCGCGTCTGCCCGATGGCTCGGACGCCACGGCCCCGCGCGCCTCCGGCACGCTGAAGGCGCACTACGCGCCGCGCACGCCGCTCGCGCTGCTGCCGTTCGACGCGCTGGAGCCGCTGCTTGCGGCGGCTACCCGCCAGGGCGAGGCGGTGGCGCTGGTGGCGCGCGCCTCGCGCGCGCAAGCGTGGGCGAGCGCGCCCGGCGTACATTTCGTCGCCGCGCCGGAAGATCCGCAGGCCTATGCGCGCGAACTCTACGGCCTGCTGCGCGCGCTCGATCGTGCTAACGTCGCGCGCATTCTGATCGAAAAGCTGCCGGAGACGGTCGAGTGGATCGCCGTGAACGACCGCCTCGGGCGCGCGGCGGCGGCGTTCGAGGCGCAGGAGTAGCGGCGCGGCGCGCGCGAGTCGACGCGTGCGGCGCTGAATCGCCTGGTGTCTGAACGCCGGCACGGAGTCCCGTTTCCCGACCTTCAAGAAAAAACCCCCACGTACCGCAGGTGCGTGGGGGTTTTTCTTTGCACCGGCCATCCCGGTGCGCGGCGCTGGTCAGGGTGCCTTGCCGATGCCGGCCGCCGCCAGCTGCGTTTCGACGTACGCCGCGTACTGCTCGTGCAGCTCAGTCGTCGGATGGACGTCATCCGCGAACATGTAGGTCGTGGGCGCATTCGGCGTGGTCAGCGTTTGCGGTGAGCAGAACAGCGAGCTGCCGAAGCTGCTGCCGTATGCCTGTGCAGCCGCCTGGAGTTCTGCCGCGGGCGTGGTGGACGGCAACCCGAGCGTCGCTTGCGGATTCGCCAGCGCAAAGTTGGTGGCGTTGGTTTCCATCTGCGCGAGAGCGCAGGCCGTCCCCGTGTTCGTCACGGTGAAGCCGAGGCTCGACGCCGTCTGGATCGTCTGGTCCAGCCACGAGTACGAATCGACCACGACGACCTTCTTCGCCGCCACGTTGGCCGAGATCTGCTGCAGCAGCGTGAGGTTGTACATGGCCGTGATCAGCGAGAGCGCCTGGTCGGGCGCGCTCGCGGAGCCCGGCGTCGCGCCGACGGCCTTGTCGGCTGCGAGCGCCGCCGGCGTCTGGCCGATGTCCGGGACCGTCACGACCGCCACCTTCGGCGCGCCGACGATCTGCGAGTTGACGAGGGTGCCCAGCGTGCCGGCCGCCTGCAGGATCGTCGCGATCGACGAGAAGGCCGCCGGATTCGCCTTGACGAGCGTGAGTGCGATGGCCGCGGGCGCAAGCGCCGTCGCCTGGGCTTGCGTGAAGCCCTCCTGCATCAGCGACGTCACCGCCTGAGTCTGGTACGTGGGACTGGCGGCAGCCTGCGCGAAGCCGGCGGTGGCGAGTGCCGTGCCGAACGCGCTCAGCCCCGCGCCGTTGCTGTCGAGCAGCCCGAGGATTTCATTCGCGCCGCCCTCCACGAGCACGAGCTGATTCGCGTTGAAGCCGCCGTGCTGCGCCTGGTACTGGCTGATCTGCCAGGTGATCGGCTCTTCGGTCGCGGCGGTGATGGTGCCCGGACCGGCCTGGGACACCATCGCGCCGCCCTGCGCGTAGTCGAGGCCGCCCGTCGCCGTGAGCGGCAAGCCGAAGCCGCCCTCGAAGGCCGGCGTCAGCGTATTGCCGAAGTACTCGGACACCTTCTGCGCCCAGACTTCGCCCGGATTGGTCGTGAAGCGGCCGCCGCCGAAGCCCGGCAGAATCTGCTCCGAATACGTGCCCGCATCGGACAGGCTCGTGCCGAAGGCCACCACTTGCAGATTGACGCCGGACGGCGGCGTGCTGCTCGAACTGCTGCTTCCTCCACCACCGCCGCAGGCGGCCAGCAGCGCGAAGGCCGCGCTCGCAATGGCGATCTGCGTCGTGCGCAGCAGCGTACGGTGTCCCGGTGCTCGATGCTTCATATTCACTTCATCTCCTCTGTTGTGGCCTTTGATGCCATGTAACGCCGGCCTTGCCTTGTCTCGCGGTTTCCCCTTGAGGCGAGGCCGACAGACTACCGAATCTTTCAGGGTTCGCGCGATCCCTGCGCACCCCTGGTGTGGTTGGGTTGTGCCGCGTCGGCATCGCTTGCCGCCAATGCGGACCGCGCGCTGCGTTGCGCGTGACGTCGCACGGCCCATTCGGGCGGCGCGAACAGCGCGGCACAGCGCTCGCGCCAGCCGCGCATCTGCTTGAAGTCGCGCGCCATCGAAATCCATTCGTGGAAGGTCGCCTTGAGCGGGTTGTACGTGTCGAGCGGCTCGACGATGCCGTACACGGGGGGATGCTCCGCGTCTTCCTCGACGTAGCTGCCGAACAGACGGTCCCAGATCGCGAGCACGCCGGCGTAGTTGCGGTCGATATAGCGGTCGTTGCGCGCGTGGTGGACGCGATGCATTGACGGCGTATTGAACACGTACTCGAGCCAGCCGAGCTTGCCGATGGCCTGGGTATGCACGAAGAACTGGAACGCGAGATTGACGAGCACGATGCCGACGATCTGCATGGGCGTGAAGCCGATCACCGCAAGCGGAATCCAGAACACCCACATGCCCGCGACGGGGTACATGAGGCTCTGGCGAAACGCCGTCGAAAGATTGAGCCGGCCCGACGAATGGTGGACCACATGCGCAGCCCAGAGCCAGCGCACGCGGTGGCTCGCGCGATGAAACCCGTAGTAGAGGAGATCCTGGGCGAGGAACAGCACGATCCACGCGAGCCAGCCCGGCTGCCACGAGACGATGCGCCAATGCTGGTAGACGTAGCCGTAGACGGGAATGGCGACGAGCCAGGCGAGCTTGTCGGCGCCCTGGTGCATCAGCGCGAGCGCGGCGTTGCAAAACGTATCGGGCCAACTGTAGAGGGCGGCGCCGGGGCGCGTGCGGGCGTAGTGCCAGGCTTCCCAGCCGATGCAGGCGAGAAAGACGGGGGCGAGCGCGAGCAGCAGCAACTGCGCATCGAACTGCATGAGCCTCGTCCTCCTCGTCCCGGTGGCGGCGCTGCGGTGCAGCGCGGCATTGTTGTCCGTTCGTTGTCCTGTAGCACCGCGTCGCGGCACACGTTCCGGGGCGCGTCGGTTGCGCGCCGCCGGACGATGCCCGTCAGCGTACACGTCTAACGCGCGCGTCTCACGCGGCTTTGCTAGAGGAATGCTTCGGTCCGCCGCCCCGGGACGGGCGGCGCGGTGGCTGCGCGATCAGTGCGGATTCACAGCGCGTGGCGACGCAGCGGGCTTTTGCGGACCGCCTTCGGCGCGCGCTTCGGATGCGCTTGCACGTACATCGGCGCTTCCTCGGGCATGCCCTTGTAGACCCATTCGAGCAGGGCGTCATGGGCCTCGCGCGCGCTTTCCGCGTGCGGGTCGTTGATGATGCTCACGACGATCCAGGTCTCGCCCGTCTGCGCCGCGACGTAGCCCGCGATCGCGCGCACGTCGCGCAGCGTGCCGGTCTTGATATGCGCGTTGCCTTCGACCGGCGCATTGGTGAGGCGGTGACGCATCGTGCCGTCCACGCCGGGCACCGGCAGCGAGTCGATGAACGGCTGGGCCACCGGGCTCGCGTTCGCGGCTTGCAGCAGGTTCGCGAGCGAGAGGGCGCTGATGTGCTCCTCGCGCGACAGGCCGCAGCCGTTGTCGAGCACGAGTTCGGGCATGTTGATGCCGCTCTTGCGCAGGAACGCGGTGACGGCGGCGGCGGCCTTCGCGGTGGTTGCCGGCGGTTTGCCCTCCACGGCGCCGAGCGTGAGGAACAGATTGCGCGCCATCACGTTGTTGCTGAACTTGTTGATGTCGTGGACGACGTCGGCCAGCGGCGGGCTCTCATGCACGGCGACGAGGCGCGCATGCGGCGGCACGACGCCCTCCTGCACGGCGCCGCCGAAGGTGCCGCCCGCCTGCTGCCACAGCGCGAGGAAGCCGTCGGCGAAGAAGGTGCTGTGGTCGACGGGCGCGGCCATGTTGATGGTGCGCTCGCCGCAGCGAAGCGCGTAGCTGCCGTCGAAGCTCGCGGTAACGACGCCGTTCTGGCCCGGGACGATCTGTGGCGACGGGATGAGGCCTTTGCAGGCGCCGGCACGCTCGCGGATACGGTTGTCGATCTGCCACTGCGCGACGGGCGGCACGACGTCGATCGTCACGCCCTCGCGCGACGGCGCGAACGTAAACGAGAGCGACTTGAACGCGTACATCAGCGGATCGGGGCCGACGTTGTAGGGCGCGTTTTCGTCGCCGTCGAAGGAGGGCAGGTCGCGTGTCGAGGGGTCGAATTCGCTCTTGTCGAGCACGAGCGCGCCGTCGATGCGCGCAATGCCTGCCGCGCGGATCTTCTGGACGAGGTCGATCAGTTCCTCTGGCACGAGCTTCGGGTCGCCCGTGCCCTTGATGTAGAGATTGCCGTGCAGCGTGCCCGCTGCGTCGACCTCGCCGTCGGTCCAGGCGCTCGTCTTCCAGCGATAGTCGGGACCGAGCAGCGCGAGGCCGCTGTAGGTGGTGACGAGCTTCATTGTGGAGGCGGGCATCATCGGCTCGCCGGCGTTGACGGCCACGCTGGGCTGGCGCTCGCCAACCTTTTCGATCACCACGCTGATCGCCGAAAGCGGCACGTGCGCCTGCTCTAGCCCGGCCATCACCGAAGGCGGCAGCGAGGTGCTCACGTTGATGGACGGCAGGCGCGGCGCGCCTTCGGGCTGGGCGTGGGCCGCCGGCGCGGCGCCGGCGCTCGCGCCCGCCGCAAGGGCCGCGCAGGCGAAGCGCAGCGCCAGCTGCGTGCGCACCGCGGCGGGCGGCGCACGGCGCCGTCGCGGGGAGCGAAAGATGGAGCGAAGGCGGGACAGCGCGAAGGACATCGAAGCGGGCAGCAGCGTGGCAAGCATGGAGGCGTCGGGCGAAAGCGGGCAGTGCAAGGGCTGTGTGCGGCAGGCGCGGGACATGGCGGCAAGCCTCGGCGCCCGTCCGCGCGAGCGCGAAACGGAGGGCGGCACAGGGCGTGACGCGACTGGCACTCCGTGGGCCGCCGCCGTACCGCCGTGCAACGCAAAGCGCACATTGTAAAGACCTCGCGTGGCCCGCGTGCAAAGTCGGCGACAAAAAGCCGGGATTCGCCGTGCCGTTTGCGTTCTGCTCGTCGCGCTGGCGCCGCGGCGCGGCCGGGGCGCTAGAATGCAGCTGTCCGAACCCTGTGCAAGGCGGCGCGCCGCCTTGCCGTTTGATTACGATGCGAATACTGCTAGTCGAAGATGACCGCATGATCGCCGAGGGCGTGCGCAAGGCGCTGCGCGGCGAAGGCTTTGCGGTGGACTGGGTCGAAGACGGCGACTCGGCGCTTTCGGCCGTTACCGGCGAGTCTTACGATCTGATGCTGCTCGATCTGGGCCTGCCCAAACGCGACGGGCTCGACGTGCTGCGCACGCTGCGCGCGCGCGGCCTTTCCGTGCCGGTGCTGATCCTCACGGCGCGCGACGCGATCGCCGACCGCGTGAAGGGGCTCGATGCCGGCGCCGACGACTACCTCATCAAGCCCTTCGATCTCGACGAGCTCGGCGCGCGCATGCGCGCGCTGATCCGGCGCCAGTCGGGCCGCAGCGATTCGATGATCCGGCACGGCTCGATCACGCTCGATCCGGCGTCGCACCAGGTGACCCAGGACGGGGCGCCGATCGCGCTCTCGGCGCGCGAGTTCGCGCTGCTCGAGGCGCTGCTCGCGCGGCCGGGCGCCGTGCTCTCGAAGAGCCAGCTCGAAGAGAAGATGTACGGCTGGGGCGAGGAGATCGGCAGCAACACCGTCGAGGTGTACATCCACGCCCTGCGCAAGAAGCTGGGCGCCGACCTGATCCGCAACGTGCGCGGGCTCGGCTACATGATCGCGAAAGACGCGTGACACGCACCGTGAGATCCACGCGCCGATGAGTTCCATCCGACGACAACTGCTGTTCTGGCTGCTCGCAATCGTGGTGGCGGGCGTCGGGCTCGCGGGCTGGCTGATCTATCGCCAGGCGCTGGCCGAGGCCAACGAGCTGTTCGACTACCAGTTGCAGGAAATTGCCGAGGCGCTGCCCTCGGAACCGTTCAACGAAATTCTGAGCTCGCGCGACACCGGCAACGAAGGCATCGTCCTGCAGATCTGGAATCGCAACGGAGTCCTGATGTATTACTCGCACCCGCGCGCACCGCTTGCGCCGCGCGCCGAGCTGGGCTTTTCGACCGAGCGCACGGACCGTGGCGACTGGCGCGTGTATGGCGCGATCGTCGGCGACAACGTCGTGCAGCTCGCGCAGCCCGTGTCGGTGCGCAACCGGCTCGCCGCGAACGTCGCGCTGCGCACGCTCTGGCCGCTGATCGTGTTGCTGCCGTTCCTGGGGCTGGCGGTCTGGCTCGTCGTGGGCCGCGGGCTCGCGCCGCTCGCGCGCGTGGCGCGGGCGCTCGACACGCGCCATCCCGAGGCGCTCGACCCGTTGCCCGAGCAACGACTGCCGCGCGAGGTCACGCCGCTCGTGCATGCGCTCAATGCGCTGCTCGACCGGCTGGCGCAGGCGCTCGACACGCAAAAGGCCTTCGTCGCCGACGCGGCGCACGAGCTGCGCACGCCGCTTGCGGCCGTGCAGATCCAGGCCCAGCTGGTTGCGCGCGCAAAAGACGACGAGACGCGCCGCGAGGCGCTCGGCGATCTGCAGGCGGGCGTCACGCGCGCGACGCGCCTCGCCGAGCAGCTGCTAGCGCTGGCGCGCTCCGAGCCCGATGGACATGCGCGCGCGCGCAGCGTCGATCTGCACGCGCTGCTCGACGACTGCGTTGCCGCCTATGCGCCGGTCGCGCAGCAGCGCGGCGTCGATCTCGGCATCGAGGAGAGCGTGGCCGCCTCGGTGCATGGCGACGCCGATGCGCTGCGCGTGATGCTCAACAACCTGCTGGACAACGCAACCAAGTACACGCCGCCTGGCGGACGTGCGGACGTATGCCTGCGCGTGGAGGACGGGCACCCGGTCGTGCGTATCGCGGACAGCGGCCCGGGCATTCCGGTCGAGGAGCGCGGCCGCGTGTTCGATCGCTTCTATCGCGTCGGCGCCGGGGCGAGCCGCGCGCGCTCTGACGTCTCGGGCACGGGGCTCGGTCTCGCGATCGTGCGCCGCATTGCCGACCAGCACGATGCCAGAATCACGCTGGGCGATTCGGCCGCGGGCGGCCTGCTGATCGAGGTGCGCTTCTGACGCCGTCGGCATGCCGCGCGCGCCCGGCCGTCACTGCCGGGAACTTTTCCGCGCGGGGCCTGACGTGCTTAAGGCTCTTTTAAGTGATACCACTTAGTCTTCGTATCGTCGTGACAGTACCCGCTTCAAGGAGTCCGCAATGAACGCTAAAGTCTTCTCCCGCAGTGCCGTGGCGATCGCCGTGGTCGTCGCATTGTCGGCGGGCTACGTGGCGGGACACCGCGACGTTCCCGCCCCGCAGGTCATTACGCCGGCGCAGGCCGCGATGATGCCGGCGGAAGCTGCCGCCAAGACCGGCATTCCCGACTTCTCCGGGCTTGTCGAAACCTACGGGCCGGCGGTCGTCAACATCAGTGCGAAGCACGTGGTCAAGCAGACGGCGCTGAAGGGCGGCCCGCAGCAGCTGCCCATCGACCCGAGCGATCCGTTCTACCAGTTCTTCAAGCACTTCTACGGCGGCGTGCCCGGTGGTGGTGGCGACGACGGCGGCGGCCAGTCCGACGAGCCCAGCACGAGCCTCGGCTCGGGCTTCATCATCAGCCCGGACGGCTATATTCTGACGAATGCACACGTCGTGGATGGTGCGAACGTCGTGACCGTGAAGCTCACCGACAAGCGCGAATTCAAGGCGAAGGTGGTCGGCGCCGACAAGCAGTCGGATGTCGCCGTGCTGAAGATCGACGCGAAGAACCTGCCGACGGTGAAGATCGGCGATCCGCGCCAGAGCAAGGTGGGCCAGTGGGTGGTCGCGATCGGCTCGCCATACGGTTTCGACAACACCGTGACTTCCGGCATCATCAGCGCGAAGTCGCGCTCGTTGCCCGAGGAGAACTACACGCCGTTCATCCAGACCGACGTGCCGGTGAACCCCGGCAACTCGGGCGGCCCGCTCTTCAACCTGCAGGGTGAGGTGATCGGCATCAACTCGATGATCTACTCGCAGACGGGCGGCTTCCAGGGTCTCTCGTTCGCGATTCCGATCGACGAGGCGATGAAGGTCAAGGACGAGCTGGTCAAGACCGGCCACGTGAGCCGCGGCCGTCTCGGCGTGGCCGTGCAGTCGATGAACCAGACGCTCGCCAACTCGTTTGGCATGGACAAGCCGCACGGCGCGCTCGTGAGCTCCGTCGACGCAGGCGGTCCGGCTGCCAAGGCGGGCCTGAAGCCCGGCGACGTGATCGTCTCGGTCAACGGCCAGGCGGTGGACGATTCGTCGGACCTGCCTTCGATGATCGCGGGCATGAAGCCTGGCACCAAGGCCGACATCCAGGTGTGGCGCGACAAGTCGACCAAGGACTTCACGGCGACCATCGGCGCGCTGGCCGACGCGAAGGTCGCCTCGAACGACGGCCAGGGCGCGCAGATGCAGAGCCGGCTCGGCGTGGCGGTGCGCCCGCTCACGCCGGACGAGAAGAGCAACGACTCGGTCGATCACGGCCTGGTGGTCGAGCAGGCGGCCGGCGCGGCGGAGAACGCCGGCATCCAGCCCGGCGACGTGATCCTCGCGGTGAACGGCCGCCCGGTATCGACCGCCGACCAGCTCAAGCAGATGATCGCGCAGGCCGGCAGCAGCATTGCGCTGCTGATCCAGCGCGATAACGCGCAGATCTTCGTGCCGGTCGATCTCGGCTGATCGCGCCCTTTGCGTTCCGCCCTCCGGGCCGGAACGCCTCCGCGCTGCCCGCTGCCGCCGTTGGCCTCGTGCCACGGCGGCAGTGTCGTTTTGGCAGCCGTTCGTTCGCCGCCGTGCGGTGGGCCACCACGGTTGACACAAAGATCGCCTATATCGGTTCTCAGGCATTGGCGATGCGGGCATGCGCCTTGCGCACCCCAATCGTCGAGGCAACCTGTAAGGAGCGATCACAATGAAAGCGTCTATCCCCCAGCGTCCCATCGCTTCGGTCTTGCTCGTGTCCGCGCTCGCGTTCGGCGTGGCAGGCACTGCTGCGGCGCAGCAAAACAACACCGGCGGCACGGTTGGCGGCTCCAGCGCGGACGAGACGAGCGCCGGTAATGTCAACGGCACGGGCATGCCGCAGATCCAGCAGCAGGGTGACGTGTCGTACGTGTCGGGCGGCGTGGGCCAGGACGAGTCGAAGGCGCTGCAGCGCGCCGAGCACCAATGGCCGCTCACGCTGCGCTTCACCGGTCCCGGCGGCGAGTTTCTTGCCGACGTGCGTGTGCAGATTGCCGACACGCATGGCGCGAACCTCCTCGATGCCACCTCGCGCGGCCCGTATATGCTCGTGAAGCTGCCTCCGGGCCACTACACGGTCCATGTGAGCCACGGGGGCGTCAACAAGACAAGCGCCGTCACGGTAGGCGCGAACGGTGGCGCGCACGCTGCGTTCGACTGGTAAGGCGGAGTCCCCGGTCGCTCGGCGCGCTGCCGGGCGCCGCGCGATCGGTTCGAGCAATCGACCGCACTTTCGTCGATAATGAAGGCAGGGTTGGCCGTGCGACGCAAGGCGGCCGGCCGGTAGCGCACGCGCGACGCCAACGCGCTGTGCGCAGGCATGGGTGCGGCGGGCGCAGACCGGCCGGCCAGACGGGACGCCCCGCGAGGCGCCGCCGCGATCAGACAGGGAGCCGGACATGGCGAACACGGCCGATACGGCCAATGCGGCTAACGACAAGGACGCCGGTCATCGCATCGAGATCGTCGCGAACCGCCATCGCGTGCGCGTGATCCATGGCGGGATCACGGTTGCCGACACGCTCGCGGCCGTCACGCTATTGGAAGCCGGCTATCCCGAGGTGTTCTACATTCCCCGCGCCGACGTGAACATGGCGCGGCTCGAGCGTTCCTCCAGCGTTTCGCATTGCCCACACAAGGGCGAGGCGTCGTACTTCCATCTGCGCACCGAAGACGGTCGCGTCGAGGACGCGGCCTGGAGCTACGAAGCGCCGTTCGAGGCCGCGAGTCGCATCAAGGGTTATCTGGCGTTTTACGCTTCGCGCGTCGACCGGATCGATCAGACATCCTGAACGCGCATTCGGGGGAGCCGCCATGGAACTGAACGACGCATTACGCATTCCACTGGCGCCGTCTGTCGTCTGGGAGGCGCTGCAGGACAACGCGCTCGTGCGCGCGAGCATGGAACACTGCGAGTCGTTCCGGCGCCTCGCGCCGGGTGAGTTTGCGCTGACGCTGACCGTGCCGCTCGGGCCGTTGCGCGCGCGTTACGAAGTGCGCGCTCACATCGCCGGCGATGCTTCGCAGGTACCGTTGACGCCGCGCCGCGTGCTGAGCTTTCGCGCGCGTGCCGATGGCGTCGGGTCGCTGCGCGGCCAGCTCGACATCGCGCTGCGCGCCGACGATCACCCGGGCGGCCCGGCTGGTCTGCTGAAGGGGACGAGCACGCGCATCGACTATTCGGTCTGGGCGACGCTGACGGGGCCGCTCGCCGGGCTGCCGTCGCGCCAGCTCGAGAACGCGCTGCGCGAAGTCGCCGACGACTTCTTCACCGAGTTTTGTGCCGTGATCGAAGCGAAACATGGCAAAGCGCCGAACCGTGCCGTGCGCAAGGAGCCGCGCCGCTCGCATGTGTTCCTGCGGCCGATCAATCTGGCGGGTGTCGCGCGGCGTGCGCATCTGCTGCCGCAGCACGCCGGCGGCACGCTGAGCGGGCGCGCCGCCAGCACGCTGCATCCCGAACCGGCGCCGCACGCCATGCCCAACTGGGCGTGGGCCGCGCTGATCTTCTTCGTCGCGCTGCTGCTGTACATGGCGCGGCGCTTCGCCGAAAGCTGACGCAACCCGACTTAGTGCTCAACTCGTTGCGCCGGGCGCCGTTGCGCAGGGCGCCTGTGCGCCCATGCGCAGCGCCGGGCTATAGCGCAGCATGTCGAGCAATGCCTCCACATGGCGCTGCGCGTAGGTGGGGACGTCGAACACGTCGGGCAGGATCGCCATGTCGTGCAGCACGCCCGTCATGAACGAGTGCAGAAGGCGCGCGCCGCGCGCCGCATCGAGATCCGCGGGCAACTGGCCCTTGGACAGCGCGTTGCGCAGACCTTCCTCGATCCGCGCAAGCCCCTCACGCATATTGGATTGGTGACGCGCCATCACCGGTCCCATCTCTTCCACGAACTCGCACTTCAAAAACAGGATTTCGAACACGCGCCGCCGCCGCGCGTCCGTGGCGGTGTCGCGCAGGCACATCACGCACAGGTCGCGGATCCGCCCGAGCGGGTCGGGCTCGGACGGATCGACCGTGGCCGCCTTGAGCTCGTCGAGCGGCAGCAGCACGCGATCGAACATCGCCGTGAACAGATCGCCCTTGTTCTCGAAGTGCCAGTAGATCGCGCCGCGCGTGACGCCGGCGGCCTGGGCGATATCGGCAAGGGAGGTGCGCGAGACGCCCTTCTCGAAGAAAACGTGCTCGGCGGCGTCGAGGATCCGGCTGCGCGTCTCCTGCGCTTCCTCTTTCGTGCGTCGGACCATGGTTCTGCGTGTCGAATGTGTTGCGAGGGGATGTATGGTTTTTTGTAAGCGGCTGCCGGAACAACTATCGCCCCCGGAATGTGGGACGCGTGAATCGCACTAGAGCACGCCTTCAGGAATGCGGTTTCGTTCTCAAACATGCATTCGCGAATGTATCTATAATAGCACCCCACCACTTGGGCACCTGATTGGTGAATGTCCGGTTAATATCCGTCACTGGCCGAAATGGTCGTAGAAACCCTAATGCGCGGCGCCGCTGTCACGGCGTTGCCGCAGAACCGCCTGGACGGATGCGCTGGCCGGAGCCGCGCCTCGAAGTAGTGAAGGTTGTCCGTCAGGTATTGCCACATGCTGGCGTGCGTCGCCGTCCCGCCCTCAGCGGGACGCCGCATGCTCTTTTTTGTCAGTTATAGACAGAGGTCGCTCCATGCGCGTCGAACGGGTTCCATTCCACCTGATCAGTATCGCGACGGCTGCCATCGTGCTCGCAGCGTGCGGGCAAAAGCAGTCGGCGCCGCCGCAGCAAACGCCCGAAGTGGGCGTCGTTACGGCCCAGCCGACCGCCGTGCCGGTCGTCACCGAATTGCCGGGCCGTACCAACGCCTTCCTCGTCGCGCAGGTGCGCGCGCGGGTCGACGGCATCGTGCTGCGCCGCGAATTCACCGAAGGCTCCCTCGTCAAGGCCGGCGAGCGGCTCTACAAGATCGACCCCGCGCCCTACATCGCCGCGCTGAACAGCGCGAAGGCCACGCTCGCCAAGGCGCAAGCCAATCTCGTCACGCAGAACGCGCTCGTGGCGCGCTACAAGGTGCTGGTGGCCGCGAACGCCGTGTCGAAGCAGGACTACGACAACGCCGTCGCGGCCCAGGGCCAGGCGCAGGCGGACGTCGATGCCGGCAAGGCCGCCGTCGACACCGCGCAGATCAACCTTGGCTATACGGACGTCATCTCGCCCGTCACGGGCCAGGTCGGCATCTCGCAGGTCACGCCGGGCGCCTACGTGCAGGCAAGCCAGGCCACGCTGATGTCAACCGTGCAGCAGCTCGATCCCATGTACGTCGACCTCACCCAGTCGAGCCTCGACGGCCTGAAGCTGCGCCGCGAGGTCCAGGAAGGGCGCCTGAAGACGAGCGGCCCGAATGCCGCCAAGGTCACGCTGGTGCTGGAAGACGGCCGTAGCTACAAGGAGCCGGGCAAGTTGCAGTTCACCGACGTGACGGTCGACCAGACCACGGGTTCGGTGACGGTTCGTGCGTTGTTCCCGAACCCCGACCGCGTGCTGCTGCCGGGCATGTTCGTGCGTGCGCGCATCGAGGAAGGCATGAACGACAGCGCCTACCTCGTGCCGCAGGTGGGCGTGCAGCACGACCAGAAGGGCCAGGCGTCGGTGATGGTCGTCAACAGCGCCAACAAGGTCGAAGTGCACCCGATCCAGACCTCGGGCACGCAGGGCCAGGACTGGATCGTCGACAGTGGCCTGAATCCGGGCGACCGCGTGATCGTGCAGGGTACCGAGAAGGTGCGTCCGGGCGCGACCGTGAAGGCCGTCGACGCGCAATTGCCGCCGCCGCCGCCGCCGGGCGCGCCCTCGGCGGACATGACGACGTCCGTCGCGAGCACCGCGGGCGGCGCCGCTTCGGCTGCGCAGGCACAACCGGCTTCCGCCGCGCCTGCCGCCTCTGCCGCGCAATAACAGGGAGCCTGCTTCATGGCAAAGTTTTTTATCGATCGCCCGATTTTTGCGTGGGTGATCGCCATCATCCTGATGCTGGCGGGCGTGGCCTCGGTGTTCACGCTGCCGGTGGCGCAATACCCGACCATTGCGCCGCCATCCATCCAGATCAGCGCGACCTATCCGGGCGCGTCCGCGAAGACGGTGGAAGACACGGTCACGCAGGTCATCGAGCAGCAGATGAGTGGCCTCGACCACCTGCTGTATCTTTCGTCGACCAGTGACGACTCGGGCACGGCCACGATCACGCTGACGTTCGCCGCGGGCACCAACCCGGACATCGCGCAGGTGCAGGTGCAGAACAAGCTGCAGCTCGCCACGCCGATTCTGCCGCAGGTGGTGCAGCAGCTCGGCATCAAGGTCACGAAATCGAGCAGCAGCTTCCTGCTCGTGCTCGCGTTCGTTTCCGAAGACGGCAGCATGTCGAAGTACGACCTCGCGAACTACGTGGCGTCGAACGTCGAAGACCCGATCAGCCGGATCGACGGCGTGGGTGTGGTGACGCTGTTCGGCTCGCAGTACGCGATGCGGATCTGGCTCGACCCGAACCGGCTGAACAATTACGGGCTGACACCGGTGGACGTCAGCAATGCGATCGCCGCGCAGAACGTGCAGATCGCGGGCGGCCAGCTGGGCGGCACGCCGGCGGTGGCGGGGCAGTCGTTCCAGGCGACCATCACCGAAGCGACGCTGCTGCGCACGCCCGAGGAGTTCGGCAACATCCTCCTGAAGGTGAACCAGGACGGTTCGCAAGTACGCCTGAAGGATGTCGCGCGGCTCTCGCTCGGCGGCGAAACGTATAACTTCAACACGAAGTACAACGGCGCGCCGACGGCGGGCCTCGGCATCCAGCTGGCGACGGGCGCGAACGCGCTGCAGACGGCGAAGCTCGTGCGCGAGAAGATCGATCAGCTCTCGAAGTACTTCCCGCACGGTCTCGTCGTGAAGTACCCGTACGACACCACGCCGTTCGTGCGCCTGTCGATCGAGGAAGTGATCAAGACGCTGCTGGAAGGCATCGTGCTCGTGTTCCTCGTGATGTATCTGTTCCTGCAGAACCTGCGCGCGACGCTGATTCCGACCATTGCCGTGCCGGTGGTGCTGCTCGGCACCTTCGCGATCATGGGGGCGGTGGGCTTCTCGATCAACACGCTGTCGATGTTCGGTCTCGTGCTGGCGATCGGCCTGCTGGTGGACGACGCGATCGTGGTCGTGGAGAACGTCGAGCGGGTGATGGTCGAGGAAGGGTTGTCGCCGAAGGAGGCGACCCGCAAGGCGATGGGCCAGATTACCGGCGCACTGGTGGGCGTGGCGCTCGTGCTCTCGGCGGTGTTCGTGCCGGTGGCGTTTTCGGGCGGCTCGGTCGGCGCGATCTACCGGCAGTTCTCGCTGACGATCGTGGCTGCGATGGTGCTGTCCGTGATGGTCGCGCTGATTCTCACGCCGGCACTGTGCGCGACGATCCTCAAGCCGATCCCGAAGGGCCACCACGAAGAGAAGAAGGGCTTCTTCGGCTGGTTCAACCGGACCTTCGAGACGGGCCGCGACAAGTACCACAGCGGCGTGTATCACGTGATCAAGCGCTCGGGGCGCTGGCTCATCATCTATCTGGCGGTGATCGTCGCGGTCGGCATGCTGTTCGTGCGTCTGCCGAAGTCCTTCCTGCCCGATGAGGACCAGGGCACGATGTTCGTGCTCGTGCAGACGCCTTCCGGCTCGACCCAGGAGACCACGGAGCGCACGCTCGACAACATCGAAACCTACCTGTTGAAGCAGGAAGGCAGCATCGTCGAGTCGGTGTTCACGGTGAACGGCTTCAGCTTCGCGGGCCGCGGCCAGAACGCGGGCCTCGTATTCGTGAGGATGAAGGACTACAAGGAGCGCCAGCACGCGGACCAGAAGGTCCAGGCGCTCGTGCGGCGCCTGTTCGGCCACTACGCGGGCTACAAGGACGCGCTGGTGATTCCGGTGAATCCGCCGTCGATTCCTGAACTTGGCACCGCGTCCGGCTTCGACTTCGAGCTGGAAGATCGCGGCGGTATCGGCCACGAGAAACTGATGGAAGCGCGCAACATGCTGCTCGGCATGGCGGCGAAGGATCCGACGCTCGCGCTCGTGCGCCCGAACGGCCTGAACGATACGCCGCAGTACAAGGTCGATATCGATCGCGAGAAGGCGAACGCGCTCGGCGTGACGGCGGCGGCGATCGACCAGACGTTCTCGATCGCGTGGGCGTCGTCGTACGTGAACAACTTCCTCGATACCGATGGCCGGATCAAGAAGGTGTACGTCATGGCCGATGCGCCGTTCCGCATGAACCCGTCGGACCTGAACATCTGGTACGTGCGCAACGGTGCGGGCGGGATGGTGCCGTTCAGCTCGTTCGCCACCGGCCAATGGACCTACGGCTCGCCGAAGCTCGAACGCTACAACGGTATTTCGTCGGTCGAAATCCAGGGGCAGGCGGGTTTGGGCAAGTCGACGGGCCAGGCTATGACGGCCATGGAGCAGATCGCGTCGAAGCTGCCCGCGGGTATCGGCTACGAATGGACCGGCCTGTCGTTCCAGGAAATCCAGTCGGGCTCGCAGGCGCCGATCCTCTACGGCATCTCGATCCTCGTCGTGTTCCTGTGTCTCGCGGCTTTGTATGAGAGCTGGTCGATCCCGTTCGCGGTCATCATGGTGGTGCCGCTCGGCGTGCTCGGCGCGCTGCTCGCGGTGACGCTGCGCGGCCTCGAAAACGACGTGTTCTTCCAGGTGGGTCTGTTGACCACCGTGGGTCTATCGGCCAAGAACGCGATTCTGATCGTGGAGTTTGCGCGCGACCTGCAGGCCGACGGCAAGATGGGACCGATCGAGGCGGCGCTCGAGGCTTCACGTCTGCGGCTGCGGCCTATCCTGATGACGTCGATGGCGTTCGTGCTGGGCGTCTTGCCGCTCGCGATCAGCAACGGCGCGGGCTCGGCGAGCCAGCACGCGATCGGTACGGGCGTGATCGGCGGCATGCTGACGGCCACGTTCCTCGCGATCTTCATGATCCCGATGTTCTTCGTCGTGATCCGCGCGAAGTTCGCCGGCGAAAAGGAAAACCCGGATGTGGCGCTCGCACACTATGAAGAGCACCACGCGCACGACCACGATGACGAGAACGGCGGCGGCGCGGGTGCTGATGGTGGCAACAGCAGTGGCAACAGCGGTGGCGACAGCAACGGCCCGGGCAAGGAAGGACACTGAGATGCAAAAACTATCCGTAATTGCAGTGGCCGCCGCGCTCCTCGCGGGCTGCACGATGGAGCCGTGGTATCACCGGCCGCAGGCGCCGGTCTCGCAGACCTTCCCGGAGGGCGGCGTCTACGCGACGCAGCCGGGCCAGCCGGGCGGCGCGCCGAACGGCCGCAGCGCCAACGGCGCGTCGGCCACCGACATCGGCTGGCGCGACTTCTTCGTCGATCCGCGTCTGCAGGCACTCGTCGAGATCGCGCTGAAGAACAACCGCGACCTGCGCGTTTCGGTGCTCAACGTCGAGGCGGCTCGCGCGCAGTACCAGATCTCGCGTGCCCAGCTGGTTCCGTCGGTCAGTGCCGTCGGCACGGACTCGCGCACGCGTTCGCCGCGCGATCTGCAGGAGCTGCCGGAGAACCCGTACAGCATCTACAACGTGGGTCTGCAGGCGTCGTGGGAAATCGACTTCTGGGGGCGTATCCGCAGCCTGAAGGACCAGGCGTTGGCGCAGTACCTCTCCACGGCGCAGGCGCGCAAGGCGGCGGAAATCTCGCTCGTCTCGCAGGTGGCCGAGCAGTACCTGACGATGCTGGCCGACGATGACTTGCTGAACGTCACGCAGGGCACGTTGAAGGTCGCGCAGGACTCCTACAACATCACGAAGGCCCAGTTCGACAACGGCACGGGCTCCGAACTCGATCTGCGCCAGGCGCAGTCCGTGGTCGAAACCGCGCAGGCTAACCTGCAGGCCCAGCTGCGGGCCCGCGCACAGGCCGAGAACGCGCTCGTGCTGCTGATCGGCGAGCCGCTGCCGGCCGACCTGCCGCCGGGTCTGCCGCTCTCCTCGCAGAACCTGCTGACCGACATTCCGGCGGGTCTCCCGTCCGACCTGCTCACGCGGCGTCCGGACATTATGGAGGCGGAAGAGAGCCTGCTCGCCGCGAACGCGAACATCGGCGCGGCGCGTGCAGCGTTCTTCCCGAAGGTTTCGCTGACGGCGGCCTTCGGTACGGAAAGCCTGTCGCTCGGCAGCCTCTTCAAGGCCGGCACGGCGGCGTGGAGCTTCGCGCCGCAGATCACGATGCCGATCTTCGAAGGCGGTGCGAACATCGCGAACCTCGATCTCGCGAATGTCGAGAAGCGCATCGAGATCGCCGACTACGAGAAGGCGATCCAGTCCGCGTTCCGCGAAGTGGCGGACGGGCTCGCGGCGCGCGGCACCTACGAGCAGCAAATCGCCGCGCTCCAGCGCAATACCTTCGCGAACCAGCGCAGCCTCGATCTTGCGGAACTGCGCTACAAGAACGGTGTGGACAGCTATATTTCGGTGCTGCTCGCGCAAACCAACCTGTACTCGGCGCAGCAGACCCTGGTTCAGACGCAGCTGGCACGGCAGACCAACCTGGTCGATCTGTACCGCGCGCTGGGCGGCGGCTGGATCGAGCATGCGGGCGAAACGCCGCGCCCGGCCGACGCGCCGGCCGACTACGGCGCGGCGAGCGCGCCGGCGGCCGCTTCGGCTGCGACGGCGGGGTAAGGCCGCGCCGTCACGCCAGAGCGGCGGCACGACGCCCGGGGCGTGCTTCGGGCTCACTTCGGGCTCGCTTCAGGCTAACGTCAGGCTAACTTCAGGCACGAACGCCACGGAAAATTTCCGTGGCGTTTTTTTTGGGTGCGCAGTGCGCGGGCCGACAGGGATAAAAAAAGCGCCACGGTTTCCCGTGGCGCCCAACCAGCAAAAGGTCACGGCCGTTGGGCCGTGACACCTCTCGCGTCAACTCAATGTGCTGCCGAACGCGGCATTTCGTGGCCCGGCGTCTGGCTTTGCGCGTCGTCTTGCGTGTTCGGGCTCTCGAGGTCGTGGCCCGCGCGGCGGATGTCGCGCTTGGCGGCCTTTTCGCTCTTCACGCCGTTAAAGATCAGGTTGAGGATCACGGCCGAAACCGAGGCGAGCAGGATGCCGCTATGGAGGAGCGGGGCGAGGGCGGGCGGCAGCTTCGAGAAGAAGTGCGGCGACACCACCGGCATGAGGCCGAAGCCCACGCTAACCGCGACGATGAACAGGTTGTGCTGGTTCTTCACGAAGTCCACGCGGGCGAGCGCCTTGATGCCGTTTGCCGCCACCATCCCGAACATCACGAGGCCGGCACCGCCCAGCACGAAGGCGGGCACGGAGGCAACCATCTGCGCCATCTTCGGGAACAGGCCGAGCAGCACGAGGATCAGGCCGCCTGTTGCGCACACGAAACGGCTCTTGACACCCGTAATGCCGATCAGGCCGACGTTCTGCGAGAACGAGGTGTGGGGGAACGAGTTGAAGATACCGCCGATCATCGTGCCGAGACCGTCCACGCGCAGGCCGCGCACGAGCGTCTGCTGATCGACCGGGCGATCGACCATGTCGCCGACCGCGAGGAACATGCCGGTGGATTCGATGAAGGTGACGAACATCACGATCACCATCGTCGCGATCGGCAGCACGTGGAAGGCCGGCAGGCCGAAGTGGAACGGCATCGGGAAACCGACCCAGTGCGCGCTCGTCACGCCGTCCAGATTCACACGGCCGAGCACGAGCGCGATCGCGAAGCCCGCGACGATGCCGAGCAGCACCGAAATGTTCGCGATGAAGCCGCGTCCGAACTTGTTGATGAGGAGGATCAGCATCAGCACGAGCAGCGAGAGGCCGAGATAGACGGGATTGCCGTAGTCGGGGTTGCCGACGCCGCCGGCGGCCCAGTTGATGCCCACCTCCATGAGCGAAAGGCCGATCACCGTGATCACGGTGCCCACCACGACGGGCGGGAAGAACCGCAGCAGCTTGCCGATCAGCGGTGCGATGAGGATGCCGATCGCCCCGGCGGCGATCGTGGAGCCAAAGATGTCGAGGATGCCGAGCGACGGGTCGGTGCCGATCGCGATCATCGGGCCGACCGAGGCGAACGTGCAGCCCATGATGACGGGCAGGCGGATGCCGAAGATCCACAGGCCGAGCGTCTGGATCAGCGTGGCGATGCCGCAGGCGAACAGGTCGGCGCTGATCAGGAAGGCGATCTGGTCCTTGGGCAGCCAGAGCGCGCCGCCGATGATCAGCGGCACCGCGACCGCACCCGCGTACATCACGAGGACGTGCTGGATGCCGAGGGTGAGAAGCTGGCCGGCGGGCAGCCGCTCGTCGACCGGGTGGGCCTGAGCCCTTTCGTTACCCTTGGGGTGCATGTGTCTCTCTCCATTACTCTGGTTTGGAATATGGCCTCCAAGGTATGCGGAATGAAAAACCCCAACAAGTCCACTGGAGACTATTCCCTGCTTTCCGGGGGTGATATGCCTGTGGTCTGTTCAATATGCGGGATGGCGCTCGTGCGGGGGTGTGCGGGCCGCGCGGGACGTTCCGCGGGTGGGCGGGGCGCTGGACGCCGGGGCACGCGCAAGTGCGCAAAACCCGCTGTTTCGGGCGCCAGGCCTGGCCGGCCGGTTTTTTCGCGCCAACGCGGCGGGCGGGTGGTTGCCGAAAAGAGGCGAATGCGAAGGTTCGGTGGCACGCGCTCGCGCCGTTGCGGGGTATGGTTGCAGCGCTATGAACCCTATTCCGCTTTGCGTATACGGGTAATTTTGCAGTGCGTCGCGATCCGTGGGGTTAACCCGCGAATGGCCGATATTCGTGTTGTTTCGGGGTGTCGCGCGATGCAGCACATGACACGGCTATCATGGTCGCTTTCCGGTCTCTCCGATACACCTTTTCTCCATGAGTCATACGCACGCGCGCTTGCTTGGCATCGATCTCGGCACCGGTTCGCTGAAAGTCGCGGTAGTCGATGAAGCCGGCAACGAACGCACGGCGGCGAGCGCCGCCTACGCACTCGATACGCCGCAGCCCGGCTGGGCCGAAATTCCCGTTTCGCGCTGGTGGGAGGCGTTATGCGCAGCCTGCGCGCGCCTGCCTGCCGACGAGCGCGCGGCGGTGCGGGCGATTGGCCTCTCCGGACAGATGCACGGCGTCGTGCTGACCGACGAAGCAGGCCGGGCCTTGCGTCCCGCACTGCTGTGGCCCGATACGCGGGCGCACACGCTCCTCGATGCGTGGCCGGCGCCGCAGGACAATCCCGTCGCGCCCGGCATGGCCGGCCCGCTGCTGCGCTGGGTGATGCGGCACGAGGCAGGTATCGCGCACGGCGCGCGCTGGGCCTTGCAGCCGAAGGACTGGCTGCGGGCGGCGCTTGGCGGCGCGGTGGTCGCCGATCCGTCCGATGCGTGCGCGACGGCGCTCGCCACGCCCGACGGCAGCTGGGATCACACGCTGATCGCGCGCCTCGGCCTGCCCGCGCGCTGGTTCGCGCCGCTCGCGGCATCGGGCGAGGCGAGCGGTACGCTCTCTGCCGGCGCCGCGCAGGCGCTTCGTCTCCCCGCGGGCGTCGTGCTCGCGACGGGCGCAGGCGACACGCCATGCGCCGCGCTCGGCAGCGGCCTGGGTCCCGATGGCGACGCGCTGCTCACCACCGGCACGGGCGGCCAGATTCTCGTCACCGCGCGCAGCGAACCGGCCGCGCGGCGTGGGCTGCATCGCTACCGTTCGGCGGATGGCGGCTGGTACACGATGGCGGCGATGCAGAACGTGGGGGTGGCGCTCGAAGCGGCGCGCGGCTGGTTGGCATACGAGTGGGCCCGCGCGTATGAAGAAGCGTTCGGCGTGGAGCCTTCCGCGACGCTGGCGTTCCTGCCGTACCTGAGCGGCGAGCGCTCGCCATGGCTCGATGCGGCGGCGCGCGGCGGGTGGCTGGGCGCCGGGCTGGGCGACACGCGCGGCACGCTCATGCGCGCCGCGTTCGAAGGAGTTGCGTTCGCGTTACGCGCGGGGCTCGAGGCGATACGCGAGAGCGGTACGCCGATCGCGAAGCTCAAGCTCGCGGGCGGCGGCTCGGTCGATGCGCGCTGGCGGCAACTGCTTGCCGATGTACTCGACGTCGAGCTCGACGCCATCGACTGCCCGAACGCCGCCGCGCGCGGTGCGGCGATGCTCGGTGGTCTGGCATGCGGACACTGGCGCGAAAGCGACCTCGCGGCGCTCGTGCCATCGGCCACGCGGGTGGCGTCGCCGCGGGCGGACGCCGGGCTCGCACAGCGTTACGCGCGCTTTATCGATCTCTACGGCCGCACGCGGACGTGGTTCCCGGCCGCGCAGTGAGACGCTGAAGCCAACAAAGCGTTAGCGCTTCAACGGCGCCCGATCAGGCTCAGGCCATAGACGAGCGCTGCGAGGGCCGTGATCCAGAAGCTCGTGGGCCAGTCGGTGTAGTACGCGAGCGTCACGCCCAGCCACGCCTGCACGAGGGCGAGGGCGGCGGCGAGCACGAGGCCGGCCGAGAGACGCGTGGTGAGGTTCTGCGCGGCGGCGGCCGGCCCGACCATCAGCGTGAAGACGAGCAGCACGCCGACGATCTGCGTGCACGCTGCCACGGCAAGCGCGGCGATGGCGAGGAACAGCACCGAGACGAGCCGCAGCGACACGCCCTTGGCCTCCGCCAGTTCGGGCTGCAGCGAAGCGAACAGCAGCGGCCGCATGATCGCGCCGAGCGCGACGAGACTCGCGGCGGCGAGCAGGGCCAGCACGCCGAGCGTATCGCGGTTCACGCCAAGCACGTTGCCGAACAGCAGCGACGTGACCTGGGTGGCGTACGCGGTGAAGAAGTGCAGGAACAGCAGCCCGAAGCCGAGTGCGAGCGAGAGGATCACGCCGATGGCGACATCGCGGCCCGCGAGCTTTTCGCCGAGCGCGCCCATCGAAACGCCCGCCGCGAGCGTGAAGCCGACCATGCCCCACATCGGCGAGACGCCGAGCAGCACGGCGCCCGTCGCGCCCGTGAAGCCGACGTGCGAGAGCGCGTGGCCCGCGAAGGTCTGACCGCGCAGCACGAGGAAATAGCCCACCACGCCGGCCAGCACCGCGACGATGCCCGACGCCGCGAAGGCGTTCACCATGAAATCGTATTCAAGCATCGTGCGTGTGGCCGTGTGCGGTGCTGCCGTGGTTGTGTCCTGCTTCGTGTGCGTGGCCGTGGTCGTGGCCGCCGTCGTGCTCGTGGCCGTGATCGTGTTTCTCGACCTCGACATCGCCCGACATCACGAAGATGCGTCCCTTCATGCGCATGACTTCGATGGGCGAGCCATAGAGCCGCGAGAGCACCGGCCCGGTGATGACTTCGTCCACGCTGCCTAGCGCCGCGACGCCATTGCCGAGATACAGCACGCGGTCGAGCGCGTTGAGGAGCGGATTGAGTTCGTGCGCGGAGAACAGCACGGCGATGCCGAGCTCGCGCTGCACGCTGCGCACGAGTTCGACCACGCCGCGCTGATGGTTGGGGTCGAGGCTGATGAGCGGCTCGTCGAGCAGCAGCAGCTTCGGATCGCCCAGCAGGCATTGCGCGAGCAGCAGGCGCTGGCGCTCGCCGCCCGAGAGCTCGGAGAGCGGGCGGTTGGCGAGCTGGGTCGCGCCCACCAGCTCGAGCACGCGCGCGACATCGGCGCGTGTGGCCGCGTCGGTGCGCGGCAGGCCCCAGCGGTGGCCGTCGGCGGCCATGGCGACGAAGTCGCGCCCGCGCACGCGGCGGCTTGCGAGCGCGCTGCGCGTCTGCGGCATATAGCCGATCGATGCGTTGCCGCTCGCCACCGGTTCGCCGAGCACGCGGATCGCGCCGCTCGCGGCCGGCACGAGGCCGAGAATCGCGCGCATCAGCGTAGTCTTGCCCGCGCCGTTCGGCCCGAGCACACCGATGAACTCGCCCTGGTTGATGGCGAAATTGGCGTCGCGCAGGATCGTGCGGCTGCCGAGTTCGAGCGTCACGCCCGCGAGCGTCAGCACCGGCATCTCGTGCGGGCGCCGCGACGCATGCGCGCCGTGCGGCGTTGCCGGATGGTGGGGTGAGGGACCTGCCATCGTCATCGGGTCATTCCTTGCTACCTTCTTCCTTGCCTGATTCAGGAGTGCGCCGAAGCGGCGAGCGCATGATCGAGCGCATCGAGCTGCGTGAGCATCCACTTCTGGAACGTCATGCCCGGCGGCTCCGTTTCCGTGACGCTCATCGAAGGCACCTTCGATTGCTTCGCCAGCGCGAGCATGCGGCGTGTCAGCGCCTCGGTCGCCTGGCTGTTATAGATCAGCACGCGCACGCGCCGCTCGCGCAGGTCGCGCTCGAAGGCGGCGATATCGGAGGCGCTGGCTTCCGTATCGTTCATCGTCGCCATCTGGAAGCTCATGTTGCGCATGGCGAGCCCGATCGCATCCGACATATAACCGAACACCGGTTCCGTTGCCGTCACGGGCTGGCCCTGGTAGCGCGCGCGCAGCGCGGCGACCTTCGCGTCCAGCGGCTTGAGCGAGTCGAGGAACGTGGTCAGGTTCGCATCGTACACGCTCTTGTTCGCGGGGTCTGCCGCGTCCAGCGCCGCGCCCACCGCGCGCGCGAGCGCCGGCATGGTGTGCGGGTCGTACCAGAGGTGCGGGTTGTCGCCGGCCTTCTTGCCGACGAGATCCGCCGCGACGATCGTCACGCGCTGCCCGCTTTGCGTGACGCCGAGCAGCCTGGTCATCCACGGGTCGTAGTCGGCGCCGTTGTAGACCACGATGCGCGCGTGCTGCAGCGCGCGCGCCGTCTTCGGGCTGGCTTCGAACAGGTGCGGGTCCTGGTCGGGGTTGCTCATGATGCTCGTGACGTCCACGTGCGAGCCGCCGATCTGCTTGATGACGTCGCCGTAGAAGTTTTCGGCGGCGACCACCGGGATGGCGGCTTCGGCGGCCCAGGCGGCGTGGGCGAAGCCCAGCACGGCGGCCAACGTGGCGGCAAGGCGGGCGGCGGTGCGCGCGGGCGCCGTTGCGAGGCGGCCGGCGGTAACGGTGCGCGCCGGATTCAGCAAGATCATGGCTCTGTCCTCAATGGTGTAAGGAACGTCGGATGCACTGCGGCGGCGCCAGCCCTGCATGGGCCGGCGCGGTGAAGGTATGGAGGCGCAATGATATAACGTATCGCAATTGCTGGCGAGCAAGGTCGCGGCATGCCGGCCCCTTGCCGCGCCGCAGCTTGCGCGCTGCACCATCGAAATCTCATTAAATCGCGTTTGTCCGCCTTGACATGCATCCATGCGTGTCCGATCATTCGATCACCAATCGAGCAAATGTTCACTAGTTGGGCGTTCGCTCATATGGCGGGCACCGCACCGGTGGCAAGGAAGGCACCGGCGAGAACGAGATGGGAGACAACCCTGTGGCACATACCGCGAATCCGGCGGCAGGACGTTTGCAGGACAAGGTGGCCGTGCTGACCGGCGCGGCCAGCGGCATAGGCGAGGCGGTCGCGCGCCGCTATCTGGAGGAGGGCGCGCGCTGCGTGCTCGTCGACGTGAAGTCTGCCGATGCCATCGCGCCGCGGCTCGCCGCCGATTACCCGGGCCGCGTCCACACGCTCAGCGCCGACGTCACGCGCCGCGAAGACATCGAGCGCATCGTGGCCGAGGGCGTGGCGCGTTTCGCGCGCATCGACATTCTCTTCAACAATGCGGCGCTCTTCGACATGCGCCCGCTGCTCGACGAATCCTGGGATATCTACGACCGCCTCTTCGCCGTCAACGTGAAGGGCATGTTCTTCCTGATGCAGGCGGTGGCCCGCCGCATGGTGGAGCAGGGGCACGGCGGCAAGATCGTCAACATGTCGTCGCAGGCTGGGCGCCGCGGCGAAGCGCTCGTTTCGCACTACTGCGCAACCAAGGCGGCCGTGCTGAGCTACACGCAGTCCGCGGCGCTCGCGCTCGCACCGCACCGGATCAACGTGAACGGCATCGCGCCGGGCGTCGTCGATACGCCGATGTGGGAACAGGTGGACGCGCTGTTCGCGCGCTATGAACACCGCCCGCTCGGCGAGAAGAAGCGCCTCGTCGGCGAAGCTGTGCCGCTTGGGCGCATGGGATTGCCGGACGATCTCACCGGGGCGGCGCTCTTTCTCGCTTCGGCGGATGCCGATTACATCACCGCCCAGACGCTCAACGTCGACGGCGGCAACTGGATGAGTTGAACACCCTGGCCGCATTTTCCGCAGCAGCCTCTATAACGTAATTACGACGCAACCAAGAACGTAACGAACAGGAGACAAGTCATGAAACCAGCCTTCAGGACCGCATTGCGCGTGCTTGGCGCGGGCGCCATCGCCGCCGCGGGCGCGAGCGCCGTACATGCGCAGACCGTGACGATCGCGATGTTGAACAACCCGGACATGATCGAGCTGAAGAAGCTCTCGCCGGCCTTCGAAAAGGCCAATCCGGGCATCAAGCTGAACTGGGTGATCCTGGAAGAGAATGTGCTGCGCCAGCGCGCGACCACGGACATCACGACCAACAGCGGCCAGTTCGACGTGATGATGATCGGCACCTACGAGGCGCCGCAGTGGGGCAAGCGCGGCTGGATCGTGCCGATGACGAACCTGCCGGCGAGCTACGATCTCGACGACGTCGTGAAGAGCGCGCGCGACGGCCTTTCGTACAACGGCACGCTGTATGCGCTGCCGTTTTACGTCGAAAGCTCGATGACTTACTACCGCAAGGACCTGTTCGCGGCGAAGGGCCTCACGATGCCTGACCAGCCCACCTACGACCAGATCCGCCAGTTCGCCGACAAACTCACCGACAAGGCGAGCGGCACCTACGGCATCTGCCTGCGCGGCAAGGCCGGCTGGGGCGAGAACATGGCGTACGTGACCACCGTGGTCAATACGTTCGGCGGCCGTTGGTTCGACGAGAAGTGGCACGCGCAGCTCACCACGCCGGAGTGGAAGAAGGCCGTGAACTTCTATGTCGACATGCTGAAGAAGGACGGCCCTCCGGGAGCGAGCTCGAACGGCTTTAACGAGAACCTGACGCTGATGTCCTCGGGCAAGTGCGCGATGTGGATCGACGCCACCGTGGCTGCGGGCATTCTCTATAACAAGCAGCAGTCGCAGGTGGCCGACAAGATCGGCTTCGCCGCGGCGCCGACCGAGGTCACGCCAAACGGTTCGCACTGGCTGTGGTCGTGGGCGCTGGCCGTGCCGAAGTCGTCGAAGTCGCAGGATGCGGCGAAGAAGTTCATCGAATGGGCGACCTCGAAGGAGTACATCGAGATGGTCGCGAAGGACGAGGGCTGGGCCTCGGTGCCGTCGGGTACGCGTACCTCGACTTATCAGCGTCCCGAATACAAGGCGGCGGCCCCGTTCTCCGACTTCGTGCTGAAGGCGATCACGACGGCCGACCCGAACCATCCGACTGCGAAGCCGGTGCCGTACACGGGTGTCCAGTTCGTCGGGATTCCTGAGTTCCAGTCGTTCGGCACCGTGGTGGGCCAGGATATCTCCGGTGCGCTGGCCGGACAGATGAGCGTCGATCAGGCGCTCACCGCCGGCAACGCGGCCGCCGACCGCGCCGTCATGCAGGCCGGATATCAGAAGTAACGGCAGAAGTAACCGCAGTAGAAGTAACCCGAGGTAACTCCGACGCGCATGCCGCGCCGCCCGCCCCGCTCACCCGGGCGGTGCGGCCCGCGTCACGAAGCGGCGCCGTGCTCCCCGCACGGCGCGCAAGCAGAAAGGGTGGTCACGATCATGCGTCATCTCCATCTCCCCATGCCGGCCTTCCATCGAGCCCGTAGTCCCCAGCCACAGCAGACCGAGTCTCGCAGGTCTGCCTCGCGCTGGCTCGTTTCGCCATCCATCGCGGTCCTGCTGCTCTGGATGACGATTCCGCTCGCCATGACGGTCTGGTATTCGTTCACGCGTTATAACCTGCTGAATCCTGATCTCAAGGGCTTTGCAGGCTTCGACAACTACAAGTTTCTCGCCACCGATCCGTCGTTTTTGCCGTCCATCGCCCATACGCTCGAACTGATCGTCGCGGTGCTCGTGATCACCGTGGTCGGCGGCGTGCTGATGGCCGTGCTGTTCGATCGCAAGTTCTACGGCCAGGGCGTCGCGCGCCTGTTCGCGATCGCGCCGTTCTTCGTGATGCCCACGGTTTCGGCGCTGATCTGGAAGAACATGATCCTGCACCCGGTGTACGGGCTCGTGGCCATCGCCATGCGCGCCGTCGGCCTCACGCCGATCGACTGGTTCGCCGTCTATCCGCTCACCGCAGTCATCATGATCGTTGCATGGCAGTGGCTGCCGTTCGCATTCCTGATCCTGTTCACGGCGATCCAGTCGCTCGACCAGGAGCAGAAGGAAGCTGCGCGCATCGACGGGGCGGGCGCGATCGCGATGTTCTTCTACATCACGCTCCCGCACCTGCGCCGCGCGATCGCCGTGGTCGTGATGATGGAGACCATCTTCCTGCTGTCGATCTTCGCCGAGATCTACACGACGACGGGCGGCGGTCCCGGCAACGCGACCACCAACCTCACTTACCTGATCTACTCGATGGGCCTGCAGCAGTTCGACGTGGGCATTGCGTCCGCCGGCGGCATCCTCGCCGTCGTGCTCGCGAACATCGTGTCGTTCTTCCTCGTGCGCATGCTCGCGCGCAACCTCAAAGGGGAGTACGAAAAATGAGCCAGCTTGCTGCTACACCCACTCACGCACCCGAGTCGCCGCATGCCGTCAAACGCTCGTCGCCGCTGCAGTTCATCGGCCGCGTGCTGCCCGGCGTGCTGGCGTGGATCATCGCGCTCGCGCTGTTCTTCCCGATCTTCTGGATGACCATCACGGCGTTCAAGACCGAGCAGCAGGCCTACGTGCCCTCGCTCTTCTTCATGCCGACGCTCGACAGCTTCCGCGAGGTCTTCGCGCGCAGCAACTACTTCGCGTTCGCCTGGAATTCGGTGCTGATCTCGGCGGGCGTGACGATCGCCTGCCTGATCCTCGCCGTACCCGCTGCTTACTCGATGGCGTTCTTCCCGACGCGGCGCACCCAGCAGGTTCTGCTGTGGATGCTTTCGACCAAGATGATGCCCTCCGTGGGCGTGCTCGTGCCGATCTATCTGCTGTGGAAGAACACCGGCCTGCTTGACACGGTGAGCGGCCTCGTCATCGTTTATACGCTCATCAACCTGCCGATCGCGGTGTGGATGGCGTACACCTACTTCAACGAGATTCCGCGCGACATTCTCGAAGCGGGGCGCATGGATGGTGCGGCGACGTGGCAGGAGATCGTCTATCTGCTCATGCCGATGGCCATACCGGGCCTGGCCTCCACGGCGCTCCTGCTGGTGATTCTTTCGTGGAATGAGGCATTCTGGAGCATCAATCTCTCGAGCTCGAGCGCGGCGCCGCTCACCGTGTTCATCGCCTCGTACTCGAGCCCCGAGGGGCTCTTCTGGGCCAAGCTTTCGGCGGCGTCGCTGCTGGCGGTGGCGCCGGTGCTGATCGTGGGATGGCTCTCGCAGAAGCAACTCGTGCGCGGGCTCACGTTCGGGGCCGTCAAATGACGTTTGCCGCCCTGATCTGCGATTGCGACGGCGTGCTGATCGACAGCGAAGCCGTGGCCGCTCGCGTGCTAACCCGCGAGCTCGAAGCGCGCTGGCCCGGCACCGATGTCGCGCCGGTCCTGATGCCCTTGCTGGGCCAGCGCATCGAGCGCGTGCTGGGCGGCGCGTGCGAGGCGTTCGGACGCACGCTCACGGCGGCCGACGTGGCGGCGATTGGCGTGGCGGCCGAGCGCGAGGCTCAGGATGCACCGCTCTTTCCCGGCGTGAGCGCGGCGCTGGCCGCCGTCACGCTCGTCAAGGCGTGCGCGAGCAACAGCTACACGGCCGTGGTGCGCGCGGTGCTTGCGCACCATGGCCTCGACGCATTCTTTGGCGAGCGCGTGTACTGCGCCGACCAGGTGGCGAAGCCGAAGCCCGCGCCCGACGTCTATCTAGCGGCCGCGCAGGGCATGGGCGTGGCGCCTGCCGCGTGCCTCGTCGTCGAGGACAGTGTGGCGGGCGTGAGCGCGGCACGCGCGGCGGGCATGACGGTGCTGGGCTTCGTCGGCGGCACCCATGTGGGCGAGACCCATGCGCTCGAGCTGCGCGAGACCGGTGCGAGCGAAATCTTCGACGACATGAGCACGCTGCCCGCACGGGTGGCGTACTGGATGCAAAAGACACAGGCCGCGGCGCATTGAGCGACGCGCGGCCGCGAGCGGTAACGAGCGGCAGTGGGCGCGCGCCGGCAAGCGCTGCTCCCCTGCAATGAAGCAATGAACGGAGACACATCATGGCAAGCGTGATCCTGCGCAACGTGCTGAAGCGCTACGACGAAACCGAAGTGCTGCGCGACGTGAACCTCGACATCGGGGATGGCGAATTCGTCGTGTTCGTGGGCCCGAGCGGCTGCGGCAAGACTACGCTCATGCGGATGATCGCGGGTCTGGAAGACATCAGCGCCGGCGACCTCATGATCGACGGCACGCGCATGAACGACGTGCCGCCCGCCAAGCGCGGCATCGCGATGGTGTTCCAGTCGTACGCGCTCTATCCGCACATGACGCTCTACGACAACATGGCGTTCGGCCTGAAGCTCGCTGGCGCGAAGAAGCCCGAGATCGACGCGGCCGTGAAGAACGCCGCGAAGATCCTGCATATCGACCATCTGCTCGAGCGCAAGCCGAAGCAGCTCTCGGGCGGCCAGCGCCAGCGCGTGGCGATTGGGCGCGCGATCACGCGCAAGCCCAAGGTGTTCCTCTTCGACGAGCCGCTTTCGAACCTCGACGCCGCGCTGCGCGTGAAAATGCGCCTCGAATTCGCGCGCCTGCACGACGAGCTGAAGACGACGATGATTTACGTGACGCACGATCAGGTCGAGGCGATGACGCTGGCGGACAAGATCGTCGTGCTTTCGGCGGGGAACGTGGAGCAGGTTGGCAGTCCGAACCGTCTCTATCACGCGCCGGCCAACCGCTTCGTGGCGGGCTTCATCGGCTCGCCGAAGATGAACTTCCTCGACGGCACGGTGCAGAGGCTGGACAGCGACGGCATCGTGGTGCGCTACGAGACCGGCGAAACCCAGAAAGTGGCGGTCGAGCCGGGCGCGGCGCGCGAGGGCGACAAGGTGACGGTGGGCATCCGTCCCGAGCATATGCACGTGGGCACGGGCGAATATGGCGTGAGCGCGAAGGCGATGGCCGTCGAATCGCTCGGCGACGCGGCCTACCTTTACGCGGAGTCGCCGGTCGCGCCCGACGGGCTGATCGCGCGCATTCCGCCGCTTGAGCGGCACGAGCGCGGCGAAGCGATGAAGCTGGGCGCGACCCCCGACCATTGCCATTTGTTCGATGCGAACGGCCTGGCGTTCGAGCGGCGCTTCGCGCAGGAACTGGCGGCCTGAGCACGCTCTCGCCGCGCTGTGAGCGATTCGGGCGCCGCCTGGCCGGCGGCGCCGTTCCGGGTTTGACTGTGGTTGCCCTTCTTCGCCCGCCCCCTGCGGGCGTTTTTTCGACCGGCTGCAGCGGCCAGGCTTCCAGCGCTGCCCGCTAGGCTTCCAGCGCTGCCCGGGCGCACAGTTCGTCGGTCACCAGCCCCGAGAGCCAGCCGCCCTTGAGCGCGGCGATCACGGCCTCGCGCTTGCGGGCGCCGCCCGCGAAGCCGATGGTCGGGCGCTTCGGCGGCGAGTCGAGATGCAGGCTCGTCACGCGCCTTCCCGTTGGCGAATCGACGCGCTTGCCCGACGCATCGATCGGCAGTCCGAGCATTTCGGCCACGGCGCCACGCCTCATCAGCTCGCGCACTTCGCTGCCCGTAATGAAGCCGTCTTCGTGCAGCGGGCAGTGCTCGCCGATATTGCCGATGCCGACGAATGCGACATCGGCATTGCCCGAGAGCGACTCGACGATGCGGTAGAGCCGGTGATTGCACCACTGCGCGCGCTCGGCCTCGTTGTCGGCGATGAGCGGCGCGGGCAGCAGGAAGTGCTTGCCGCCCGTCTTCTCGGAGATATGGAGCGCCACGTCGTAGCGGTTCGATGAGCCGTCCTGAGCGATTGCGCCTACCATCGAGACGAGCCGGTGCTGGGGCCGTTCGAGCTGCGCGATCTGATCGACGGCGGCCTTGAGCGTGCGGCCGCTGCTGACCGCCACGACCATCGGCCGTTCTTCGGCGAGATAGCGCTCCATCACCTGCGCGCCCGCCACGGCGAGCTTGCGGTCGACTTCCTCGGGCGTGTCGTTGTCGATGGGCACGATCTCGCACACCGAGAGGCCATAGCGCTTCGACAAGCGATCGGCGAGCGCGAGACAGTCGGCCAGCCGATGATCGACGCGTACGCGGATCAGGTTCTTCTCGACGGCGAAAGCCACGAGGCGCTGCGCGACGGGCCGCGAGACCTGCAGCTTTTCCGCGATTTCATTCTGGGTGTTGCCGGCCACGTAGTAGAGCCACGCGGCGCGGGTGGCGAGATCGAGTTTTTCGGTGGACTTGGGCACGGTGTTCTCAGGCGTGGGTGCGGGCGGGCAAGGTCCGCCAGGGTCGGGACCGCATCGGCAAGCTCAGGCCAGCCGCTCGCGCGAGCGCTCGAAGAGCGGCCGTACGTGGCGGTAGAGCGCGCGATAGGACTCGAGCCGCTCGCGCAGCGCCGCGTGCCGCGACGCGTTCGGCGTGTATTCGGCGACCACCGGCGGCTTCGTCAGCACCTCGCCCTCGGCGCCGCCCGCTGCAAGCCAGCCAAGCCGCGCCGCGCCGAGCGCCGCGCCGGTCTCGCCGCCGCCGTGCTGGCGCGTGGGCGTGTCGAACGCGTCGGACACGAGCTGCGCCCAGTACGCGCTGCGCGCGCCGCCGCCAAGCATCGACAGCGCGCCCACCTCGGTGCCCGCGGCCGCGAGCGCGTCGAGGCCGTCGGTGAGGGCGAGCGTCACGCCTTCGAGCACGGCGTAGCCGAGCAACGCGCGATCGGTCGCGTGCGTCATGCCGAAGAACACGCCTTGCGCGTACGGGTCGTTGTGCGGTGTGCGTTCGCCCGAAAGGTAGGGCAGAAAGAGCGGGGCCTCGCCGAGCGTGGCAGGCGCGAGCCGCGCGACTTCGGCGAGCAGCGTGGGCTCGTCCGTGCCGGTCAGCTTGCAGACCCAGCGCAGGCAGCTCGCGGCCGAAAGCACGACGCTCATCTGGTGCCAGCGGTCGGGAATCGCGTGGCAGAAGGCGTGCACGGCCGAGGCGGGATTGGGCCGGAAGCGGTCGCCCACCACACAGAGGACGCCCGAGGTGCCGAGCGAAACGAAACCGTCGCCGGGCTGCGTCGCACCGATGCCGATCGCGCTCGTGGCATTGTCGCCGCCACCCGCCGCGACGATCACGTCGTCGCGCAGGCCGAATTCGCGTGCCACCTCGGGCAGCAGCGTGCCCGAGGGCGCGCTGCCCTCGGCGAGCGCGGGCATCTGCGCGCGCGTCATGTTGCAGGCGTCGAGGAGCGCATCGGACCAGTCGCGCCGGGCGACGTCGAGCCAGAGCGTGCCCGCCGCATCGGATGGATCGGACACCTTGCCGCCCGTGAGGCGCAGGCGCAGATAGTCCTTCGGCAGCAGCACGCAGGCCGTCTCGCGGAAGATCTGCGGTTCGTGGCGCGCGACCCAGAGCAGCTTCGGCGCGGTGAAGCCCGGCATCGCGAGATTGCCCGCGATGCGATGCAGATGCGGCGCGCGTGCGGTCAGTTCGGCGCATTCGTCCACCGCGCGCATGTCGTTCCACAGGATCGCGGGACGCAGGACGTTGTCGTGCTGGTCGAGCAGCACGGCGCCGTGCATCTGCCCCGAGAGGCCGATGCCGCGCACCTGCGCGAAGTCGGCGCGATGCTGCTCGCGCAGCGCGGCGAGCGCGCGGCGCGTGCCTTCCCACCAGTCGGCGGGATTCTGCTCGGCCCAGCGCGCGTGAGGGCGTGAGACGGTGAAGGGCGAACCGGTGGTGCCGATCACGCGGCCATCGGGCGAAAGCAGCAGGACTTTTACTTCGGAGGTGCCGAGGTCGATGCCGAGATACATGGGCGCGCGTGATGTGGTGGAGAAAGATGCGCTACTTTAGCCGCGCAGGCGCCGCGGCGCCATGCGCGGCGACCCAGGGGCGCCTCAGCCACGTGCCGCGAGCCAGCCGTCGACGCGTCCGAGCGCGTCGCGCACCGCGCCGACGAGCGCCGGCGCGCCCGCGAGTTTGCCCCACAGCAGCTTGTCGGCGCAGAACGCCGCGAGCGGGTCGCCGGCTTCGAACATGCGGTGCGTGGCGGCCTCGTCCATCACGCCGTCCTGGTAGCGGTACGGCAGCTTGCCCTCGTGCCAGCGCTGCAGAAAGCGCAGGAAGAGCGCGGGCAGCATGGCCGTCGCGGCCGGCGTCGCGCCCGCCGCGATGCGTTGCGAGAGCGTCGGCGCGATGAAGCCCGGGATCTTCGAAAAACCGTCGGCGGCCACGCGCTGGTTCGTGTCCTGGATGTACGGGTTGCTGAAGCGTTCGAGCACGACATCGCGGTACTGCGCGAGATCGAGCGGGCTCGGCGTGAGGCAGGGGATCACGTCGTCGCTCACGTATTCGCGCGCGAAGCTGCGGATGTCCGCGTCGTTCGTGCCTTCGTGGATATAGTCGAGCCCGATCAGCGTGCCCGCCCAGGCGATACAGCTGTGCGTGGCGTTGAGGATGCGGATCTTGGCTTCCTCGTAGGGCATCACCGATTCCACGAGTTCCGCGCCCGCGCGCTCCCACGCCGGGCGCCCGGCGCGGAAGTGATCCTCGATCACCCACTGGATGAACGATTCGCCCATCACGGGGCAGGCGTCGTCGAAGCCGGTCGCGGCCTTCACGCGCTCACGCACGTCGGGCGTGGGGCGCGGCGTGATGCGGTCCACCATCGAGTCGGGGCAGGTCGTGTTCGCATCGAACCACGCGAGCAGTTCTGTCGCGCCGCGCAGCGCGAGGAATTCGCGCATGCCGGCGTGGAAGCGCTTGCCGTTGCTGCGCAGGTTGTCGCAGGTCTGCAGCGTGACGGGGCCGCCGTTGCGTGCGCGGCGGGCTTCGAGGATGGCCGCCAGCGCGCCGTAGATCGTCGTGCGCGCGCCGTTCAGGTCGGCGGCGAGATCGGGGTTCGCGGTGTCGAGGCGGTCGTGCTCGTCGAGGTAATAGCCGCCCTCGGTCACGGTGAACGAGATAATCTTGCAGGCCGGGTCGGCGCCCGCCTCGACGAGGCCGGCAAGGTCCGCGGACCACGGCAGCACGCGCGTGATCGAGCGGATCGTCTCGTAGTTGCGCTCGCCCTGTGGCGTCACGGTTTCGAGCGTGTAGACGCCCTGCTGCGCGGCGAGGGCGTTGAGCGTGGCGTTCATGTCGGAGCGGATATTGCCGACGGTGAGCGACCACGGTGTTTCGCCGGGCGTGCGCGTAAGGTTCACGCGATGCAGGTACCACGCCTGATGCGCGCGGTGAAATGAGCCGGCACCGATGTGCAGGATCACGTTTTCGCCGCTGCGTTCGCTGTTCATGTATGTCTCCTATGCCGGCAACGCCGGGATGCAGGATTGCGCGCTTGGCGTGCGCGTCTGTGTGTCGGTTGGGATCGGGCTGTCGACCTGGGTAGAGCAATTGCTCGTGTAATGAACGAATGATCGTATTCGGTCTGTCGAATGTCAAGACAGCCGCGCCGGGTTTACGTGGCGCGCTGCGGCGCGTGGGCGCGCGCGGCTCCGGCGCGCAGGCGCTCGGCGGCGGGTACGCGATTGTTGTAGTGCACAAGAGGAGTCTGCCGGGGCGGGGGCAGGGGCGCAGCGTGAGGAACGCTGCTCGTGCGGCCGTATCAGCCGGCGATCCGCTCCACCGCCGCGAGCGCCTGCGCGGTGGCGTTAGCCGCGCAGCAGTCGACCACGATGCGCTCCGGTATCGCGCGCAGCCACGTGAGCTGGCGCTTGCAGAGCTGGCGCGTGGCGAACACGCCTTTGTCGCGCATGGTGTCGTAATCGGTGAGGCCGTCGAGGTATTCCCAGACCTGGCGATAGCCCACGCAGCGCATCGAAGGCAGGTTCGGTTGCAGGTCGCCGCGCGCGCGCAGTGCCTTGACTTCGTCGACGAGGCCCGCTCGCAGCATCGCGTCGAAGCGCTGCGCGATGCGCGCATGCAGCACGCTGCGGTCGGACGGCTCCAGGGCGATGGGCACGAAACGGTAACGTGCCGCCGCGTCGGTGGACGCCGACGGCACGGCCAGCAGCGCCGACATCGGCTGGCCCGTCAGCAGGAAGATTTCGAGCGCGCGCTGGATGCGCTGCGAGTCGTTCGGCGCGAGGCGCGCCGCCGTTGCGGGATCGACGGCGGCAAGGCGCGCGTGCAGCGCGGGCCAGCCCTCGCGGGCAGCTTCGGCGTCGAGCGACGCGCGGACTTCGGGGTTGGCGGCGGGCAGATCGTTCAGGCCCTGCGTCAGCGCGCGGTAGTAGAGCATGGTCCCGCCCACCAGCAGCGGCACGTTCCCGCGCGCGACGATTTCCCCCGTCACGCGCAGGGCATCGGCGCGGAAGCTGGCGGCGGAGTAGGCGTCGGTGGGATCGACGATATCGATCAGGTGATGGACTGCGGCCGCGCGCTCCTCGGCCGAGGGCTTCGCCGTACCGATATCCATGTCGCGATAGACGAGCGCCGAATCGACGCTGACGATCTCGACTTCGCGCCCGCGTGCAGCGACGCGCGCGGCGTAGGCGAGCGCGGCTGCCGTCTTGCCCGAAGCGGTCGGGCCGAGCAGGCAGGCAACCGGCTGCGCGTCTTCGCGGGTGCGGTTGCCGGCGCGGTTATCGGCGCCGTTGCCTGATAAAGCAGCGGCGCTCATTGCCCGCGCATGAAGAGGCGATCGAGATCGCCGAGCGTGAGCTGGTACCAGGTGGGCCGGCCGTGATTGCACTGGTCGGCGCGTTCGGTGACTTCCATCTGGCGCAGGAGCGCGTTCATTTCGTCGAGCGTGAGGCGTCGGTTCGCGCGCACCGCGTGGTGGCAGGCGAGCGTGCCCAGCATCTCGTGCTGGCGTTCGGTCAGTACGCGCGAGCCGCCCCAGGCGTGCAGATCCGCGAGCACGGCGCGCGCGAGGGCGGGCAGGTCGGCGTCCTTGAGCAGCGCCGGCACCGCGCGGATCGCAATCGAGGTGGGCGAGAGCACGGCGAGGTCGAAGCCCAGGGCCTCGAGCGTCGCCTGTTCTTCTTCGACGGTGCCCGTTTCCACGGGATCGGCGACCATCGAAAGCGGGATCAGCAGCGGCTGCACGGCGAGCGAGCGTTCGGCGAGTGCCTGCTTGAACTGCTCATAGAGGATGCGCTCGTGCGCGGCGTGCATGTCGACGATCACGAGGCCGCGCGTATTCTGCGCGAGTACATAGATGCCATGGACCTGGCCGAGCGCGAAGCCGAGCGGGTGCTCGTCGTTCGCGTCGAAGTCCGCAAGGGGCGCGCGCGGCGTGGCATCGGCCGCGCCGTCTTGCGCCTGCAAGACCGTGGAGCCCTGCGACGTGCCGGCGCCCATGTCCTTGCGGCCGAACAGGGCGTCGTAGAGCGCGAGCGGCTGCGCGACGGGCAGCGAGCCTTGGGTCATGCGCGACTGCCGCAGCCATGTGTTGCCCGAGCCACTGCCGCCACCAGTCTTGAAGCCAGAGCCACCGCTCATGCCACCGCTCGCGCCTGCGCCGAAACCGCCGCCCGATCCCGAGCCGCCGAAGCTGCTGGCCACGCGCGCGGTGCCGAATCCGCCGGAGCTGCCCAACGGGCCCGAGGTGCCCGCAGCCAACCCCGCCGACGCGCCCAGCACCCCCGCACCCGGCGCGGGCCGCGGCTCGATCAGTGCGGCATGCCCGCCCGAGGTGGTTTCGGGCGACGCCCCGGCGTGCCGCGCCAGCGCGCGCTGCACGGCATGGAACACGAACTGGTGGATCGAGCGCGAGTCGCGAAAGCGCACTTCGATCTTCGACGGGTGCACGTTCACGTCGACAGCCTCGGGCGGCAGGTCGAGGAACAGCACATAGGACGGATAGCGGTCGCCGTGCAGCACGTCCTCATAGGCGGCGCGCACGGCATGCGTGAGCAGCTTGTCGCGCACGAAACGGCCGTTGACGAAGAAGTACTGCTGGTCGGCGCGATTGCGGCTGGCGGTCGGCAGGCCGGCGCAGCCATACACGGCGAGCGGTCCGGCGCGCTCGTCGAGTGGCAGGTGCGCCGTGGCGAAGGTCTCGCCGAGAATCTTCGAGACGCGCGTGGCCGGATCGCTCGCATTCCAGTGTTCGACGGCGCGCCCGTTGTGGAGGACGGAAATCGCCACGTCGGGCCGCGCGAGCGCGCTGCGGCGGATCATCTCGAGGCAGTGCCCGAGTTCCGTCTGCTCGCTCTTCAGGAACTTGCGGCGCGCGGGCGTATTGAAGTACAGCTCGCGCACTTCGATGGTCGTTCCCTGGCCGCCCGCGGCGGGCGCGAGCGTGCCCGTGCTCGCGTCGATCTTGACGGCGTGTGGCGCATCGGCGGGGCGGCTCGTGATCGACATGTCGGCCACCGAAGCGATCGAAGCAAGCGCTTCGCCGCGGAACCCGAGCGTGGCGACACTTTCGAGTTCGGCGAGCGAGCGGATCTTGCTGGTGGCATGGCGCATCAGCGCGAGCGGCAGTTCGCGCTCGGGGATGCCGCAGCCGTCGTCGGCGATGGAGATGCGCTTGACGCCGCCCTCGTCGAGCAGGATGCGCAGTGTCGTGGCGCCCGCGTCGAGCGCGTTCTCGAGCAACTCCTTGACGACCGAGGCGGGCCGCTCGACCACTTCGCCCGCGGCGATCTGGCTGATGAGCTGGTCAGGCAGCGGCTGGATCGCGCGCACGGGGCGCATGGCGCGTTGCGCGGCATCGCCGGCGGGAGCGGCCGCGGATGCGTCGCCGCTGGGGTCAGCGGCGCCGGCGGCGTCGGTGGGATCGGAAAACGAAGACATGCGCGCAATTATAGCGATTCGGGCTGTGTGGGCCGCCCCACCATTCGCTGACGAGACTTCAAGTTCGGTCCCCGGATTTTCTCGTGGCGCCGGGGTACTTTCGGTATGATGGCGCGGTCAATTTGCCTTCTCGCCAATCCGCTCAATAAGGGACACCTTTGGACACGCTGCTGCAGTTCGCCAATCTTGTCTTGCACATCGACAAGTTTCTTGGAGTCTTCATCCAACAGTACGGGGCATGGGTTTACGCCGTGCTGTTCCTGATCGTGTTCTGCGAAACGGGTCTCGTGGTCCTGCCGTTCCTGCCGGGCGATTCGCTGCTCTTCATCGGCGGCGCGTTCGCGGCGACGCACGCGATGAGTCTTGGCGCGCTGATCTCCTTGCTCCTCGTGGCCGCCGTGGCGGGCAATACCGTCAACTATCTGATCGGCCGCGCGATCGGGCCGGCCGTGTTCAACACGCGCATTCCCGTGCTCGAACGGTTCCTCGACCGCGGCGCGCTGCAAAAGACTCACGACTTCTATGCGCGCCACGGCGGCAAGACCATCGTGCTCGCGCGCTTCATTCCGGTCGTGCGTACGTTCGCGCCGTTCGTCGCGGGGGTTTCGCAGATGAGCGCGCAGCGCTTCCAGCTCTTCAACATCCTCGGCGCGCTGCTGTGGGTGCTCCTGCTCGTGCTGCTGGGCTTTTTCTTCGGCAACATTCCGTTCATTCGCCAGTACCTGAACGTGATCGTGCTCGTGGGCATTGGCGCGGCGATCGTGCCGGTGGCCATTGGCGGCGTGTGGAAGATGATGCGCAAGGGCACGCGCGACGAAGGCGTGAGCCGCCCCAACGGCACCCGCTGATCCAGCCGCCGCGCGCGCAGACGCACGGATGCAAAAACGGCATCGCCAGTTCTGGCGATGCCGTTTTCGTTTGGCGGGTACGCACGACGCGCGCACCCCGGCCGCCGCGGCCGTTTCTGCCGCTAGGTGCCCACGCGGCGGATGAGGGAGGGCGTCTCCGGCGTCGGATAGCCGGCCGATCTGAAGGTCTCGATGATCGTGCGGTTCGTGTCGAAGTACACCTGCCAATAGTTCGCGTTGCTCGTATAGGGCCGCACGCACAGGAGCGGGCCTTCGGGCGTGAAGGAAAGCACTTCGATATCGGGCGCGGGATCCGTCGCCACGTTGGGGATCTTCGCGACGGCTTCGCGCAGGCGCTTCGCAGCGTCGAGGGGATCGACGCCGTTGGCGATCTTCGCGGTCAGCTCGACGCGTCGCACGGGCGTGGCGCTGTAGTTCGAGATGGTGTCCGAAAAGATCTTGTTGTTGCCGACGATGTTGACCACGTTGTCGGGCGAGATGATGGTCGTGCCGAAGATGCCGAGCTCCTTCACGGTGCCCGTCACGCCGGCTGCCGTGACGAAGTCGCCCACCTTGAAGGGCCGCAGCACCTGCATGAACACGCCCGCCGCGAAGTGCGCGAGCAGACCGCCCCAGGCCGTGCCGATGGCGAGGCCGAGGCCCGCGAGCAGCGCCGCGAACGAAGTGGTCTGCACACCGAACACCTGGAGGATCGCGAGAACCAGCAGCAGGTTCAGCACGCCGGAAAGGATCGAACTGAGGTAGTGCGCAAGCGTGGGGTCGATGCGCTCGTTGCGCAAGAGCACCTTGCGCAGCAGGCGCGCGATCAGGTTGATGGCCCAGCGTCCGACGATCCATAGCACGATCGCCGCAACAGCCTTGGTTCCGAAGTCGATACCCCGGGTCATGATGAAAGTGCGGACGGTTTCGAGATCCACGATGCCCTCGCTTGAGTCGGTGATTGAGTCGGTTTGATTCGAGGAATTCTGCCGATACGACCTGGGGGCGAAGCTGGCGGGGCGCAGGATGGCGGTCCGCGCGCCCCAACTCTCGCCGGTCTCGTGGAGTGGCGAGCCGGCGCTGCGTCACCTTTGACGCCACGCACCGCCGCGCATGAAAACCCTGGCCGAAGATGCGGCACGCATGGCCATTCGACGGTATCGTTTCGCCTGCGACATTCACGAGACTACGAGGCGCGAACATGATACTGCCGAACATCGATCTGCATTTGGTTACTGTGCAACTGGAAGACCTGCGGCCCACCCAGGTCACCGTCGGCTATCGCGAGGTGGAGGCGAAGCGCCAGCACTGGCTGTCGCTCGACAAGAAGAAGCGGGCGGCCGCCATCGACTCGCACTGGTTCCCTGCGGTGCTGGGCCCGAAGGGCCGCTATTACGTCGTCGACCACCACCACCTGGGGCTCGCGTGGCTCAAGGAAGGTGTGGAGAGCGCCCGGGTCACGGTCATCAAGGACCTCTCGTGGCTCGAGCCGAACTTCTTCTGGCGCATCATGGAGCATGGCCAGTGGGTGCACCCGTTCGACGCGTCCGGCAACCGCTGCGACTTCGACGACCTGCCGAAGCAGCTCACCGGCCTCACCGACGACCCCTACCGGAGCCTGGCCGGCGAATTGCGCGTGGCGGGCGGGTTCGCGAAGGACACGGCGCCGTTCAGCGAATTCCTGTGGGCCGATTATCTGCGCCTGAAGATCCCGGCCGCGCGCGTGCGCAAGGACTTCAACGCAGCGCTGGCGGACGCGCTGGCGCATGCCCACGATCCGCAGGCGCGCTTCCTGCCGGGGTGGTCGGGCGTCGTGCCCGCGAACGGCACGGTCGCGCCGACACCGGCGGCCAAAAGCAAGAAGGCGTGAAGTGCCGCGCGCTGCGTCACATCGGCAGCGTGGATTGGCTATAGGGCGAGGTTTCGATCGTGAGCGCGCCGGTCTGCGCGGGCCGTCGCGCCGCGCGCAGGTGCACGAGGTACGCGGCGCTCAGCGACAGCACGGCGGCTAGCGCGTAGGCAGCCGCGCGCGCGGGAAAGCTTGCGCGCGGATCGTACTGCCGCCAGACGCCGCCTGCGTCGGCGAACACGAGGAAGGTGAGGGCGGCGTCGAAGGCGAGCGCGGTCGCAAGCAGTCCGACGTAGACCAGCGTGCCGCGTACCGCGAGGCCGGGCCGCAGCCGCCGCGCGATCCAGCAGGCGGCGTGGACGAGCGCAAGCAGGGCGAGATTCGAAAGCAGGCAGTCGATGAAGTGGCTCATGACGGGTTCGCGACGCAGTAGGCGGCCCGAAGCGACGGGCACGGGCCACCCGGGGACCCCGGCGGACCAGGGGCAGACTAAAAGCGGACTAAAAATGCGGACCCCAGCATGGCCGGCTTCCGCAAGCGGCACGGATCATGGCATGCCCGGGTATCTCGATAAATCGCGCGCACGGCGCGCAAGCTGCCGCGCACCCTCGACGCGGGCCGCTGCGCGAGAGGCGGCGCGGCTCGCGAGGGTTTGTGAAGGATTGTCAAAGCGCCAGACTGTTGCGTCTGTGTTGAAGGCGGCAGAGGTGCCCTGTTCGCGCGTTCAGCCCGCGTCGGGCGCTGGCCTGCCCAGCGGCGTGCCGTTCATCAGGTAGTGGCTGAGCCACTGGCTCGCCGGGCCCTGGGCCGTATTGGTGCGGTGGATCAGCGAGATGTTGTAGTTCACCGAGCGGCGATCCGCGAGGGCGACGCCCACGAGCCGCCCGGCTTCGAGATCGGCCTGCACGAGGTGCAGCGGCATCGACCCCCAGCCCAGGCCCGCGAGCAGCAGGCGGTGCTTCGCACCGAGGTCGCCGAGCTTCCATGCGCGGTTGCTGTAGACACCGAAGCTCTGACCTTCGGTCAGGCGGCTGCGGTCCGTGAGCACGAGCTGGGTGTGCTCGCGCGCGTCGGAGATCCGCACGGGCTGGGCCGCCATCGCGAGCGGATGGCTGGGCGCCGCCACCAGCACGAGCTCGACCGTGCCGATTAGCTGCGCTTCGATAACGTGCGGCCAGTTCTGGTTCGGCCCGCTGATGCCGAGCACGCAATCGCCGTCCAGCACGAGCTTGAGCACCCCGCCGAGCGCCTCCATGGTGAGGTTGAGCGCGACCGTGGGGAAGGCCACGGCAAAGGCCTGTAACGCCTCGACAAGCCGCTGCGACGGGAACATCACGTCCACGGCCAGCGACACCTCGCCTTCCAGGCCGCGCTGCAGCCCGGCCGCCTTGGCGTTGAGCTGGCCCATCAGCAGATCGAGGCGGCGTGCATCGGCCAGAATGGCGCGGCCGGCCGCGGTCAGCTCGGGCTTGCGCTTGCCCCGCTCGAACAGCGCGACCCCCAGCAGGGCCTCCAGATTGGCTATCGTATAACTGACCACCGACTGCGCACGGTCGAGCTGTCGCGCCGCAGCCGAGAAGCTGCCGGTTTCGGCGACGGCAATCAGCGCGCGCAGTTGTTCGAGGCTGGGCGAGCGGTCCATGGTCGACCTATCGAAAAAATGGATGGTAACGATCCATTCTATGCGATTGTTTGAATAGGCTCCTCCCGGTACAGTGCGCCTCTCCTGTAGACCGATAAGCCGGAATGCTCCGTACGATGAACCGACCCGTTACCCCTGCACGCCGCTATAGCGGCGTCGCGATGCTGCTGCACTGGCTGATTGCCGCGCTGATCGTGTGGGGCTTCGCGCTTGGCTGGGTCATGACCGACATTCCCGGCATCACGCCCACCAAGCTGCGCTACTTCTCGTGGCACAAGTGGATCGGCGTGACCGTGCTGGCGCTCGTGCTCGTGCGCGTGCTCTGGCGCGCCACCCATGCCGCGCCGGCGCTGCCCGCGTCCACGCCCGCATGGGAGCGCGGCGCCGCGCATGCCGGCCACGCCTTGCTCTACGTGCTGATGCTCGCGATTCCGGTGACGGGCTACCTCTATAGCTCGGCGGCGGGCATCCAGGTCGTCTATCTCGGCATCTGGCCGCTGCCTACGCTGATCGGTCCCGACGACGCGCTCAAGCACGTCCTGCGCATCGTTCATATCTCGCTCAACTACACGCTGCTCGCCGTGGTGGTGCTGCACGTGCTCGCGGTCGTCAAGCATCAATGGCTCGACCGGCAGAACATCCTCGCGCGCATGCTGCCGTTCGGCACGCCGCGCGATTGAACCCAACGCTCATTCAACCGAACCCACCGCCATGATCCAACGACTCGTCCATACCGCCTCCGTCGCCGCGCTCGGTGCGGCGCTCGCCGCCGGCGCGATTTTCAGCGCGAACGCCGACGCTGCCGCCGAAGGCGCCGCCAGCACCGTGACCGCCGTCTTCAAGCAGATGAACGTTCCGGTGGAAGGGCGCTTCAACAAGTTCAGCGCCGACGTGCACTTCGACCCGGCTAACGTCGGCGCGGCGAGCGCGAAGATCGACGTCGATGTCGCGAGCTTCGACATCGGCGCGCCCGAGTACAACAAGGAAGTCGCCGGCGACGAATGGTTCGACGCCACGCACTTCCCGCACGCCACGTTCGTTTCCACGCAGATCAAGGCGGGCGCGAACGGCGCTTACTCGGTCACCGGCAAGCTGACGATCAAGGGCAAGACCACGGACGTCGTCGTGCCCGTGCAGTTCCACAAGGACGGCGCGAACGAGGTGTTCGACGGCGCGCTGCCCATCAAGCGTCTTGCGTATGGCATCGGCACGGGCGAGTGGAAGGACACCTCCGTGGTCGCCGACGACGTGCAGATCAAATTCCATATCGTGGCCGCCGCGCACTGAGGCGATGGCCGTTCCGCTTTAACCGCTTTTTACTGCGCTTTTATCGCGCTTTTATCAGATTCGCGGCGCGCGTTGCGCCGCTCTCTTTCCTTACCCGGACCCAGCCAGACATGAAGACCACGCTCATCGCGGCAGCCGCGCTCGCCGCTGCCATCGCTACGCCCGCATTCGCCGACGCGACCACCTATAACCTCGATCCGACTCACACCTACCCGAGCTTCGAGGCCGACCACTTCGGCGGCGTTTCGGTGTGGCGCGGCAAATTCACGAAGTCGAGCGGCACCGTCGTGCTCGACCGCGTGGCGAAGACCGGCACGGTGGATGTGACGATCGACGCATCGTCGATCGATACCGGCGACGCGGCGCTCGACAAGCACGTGCGCTCGGCCGAGCTCCTCGACACGGACAAGTTCCCGACGGCGACGTACAAGGGCACCTCGATCGTGTTCGACGGCGACAAGCCGGTGGAAGTGATCGGCACGTTCACGCTGCATGGCGTGACGAAGCCGCTGAACCTGAAGATCGATTCGTTCAAGTGCTTCCAGAACCCGATGCTCAAGCGCGAAGTGTGCGGCGCCGATGCGAAGGCGGAGTTCAACCGTGCGGACTACGGCGTGAACTGGGGCGAGACCTACGGCTTCAAGATGGCGACGACGCTGCAAATCCAGGTGGAAGGCGTCAAGGCGGACTGATCGCGGGCGCCGCCGGGCAAGGTTGCTGCGGTGGTGCTCGAGTGGTGGTTCCCAGCGAGCCCGTGCACGCGATGTGCACGGGCTTTTTTGCGTCCTGGCGCAGCGCAGCCGCTTTCTTGCCGCACAGACCAACATCCTCGCGCTCAACGCGGCGGTCGAGGCGGCGCGCGCGGGCGCACAGGGGCGCGGCTTCGCGGTAGTCGCCGCCGCAGTGCGCAGCCTCGCGCAACGCAGCGCCACGGCCGCGCGCGAAATCCAGGCGCTGATTGCGGACGGCGTCGAGCGGATCGATCGCGGCACCGCGCTCGCGGACGAAGCGGGTGCGACGATGACGCAAATCGTCGGCGCGACCGGGCGCGTGACGGTCATCGTCGGCGAGATCGGCAGCGCCAGCATCGCGCAGAGCGCCGGCCGCGCTGCTCGTGGAGTCGGTTGCGCGGTTCAGGCTTCGCGGACTTTGAACGAAAAAGTGGCCAGGCTCTTTTTGCCTGGTTATGCGAAAGATACCGGGAGAAGGAAACGAGGAACCCTTCGGACCGCCGGATTCCTCGTGCCGATGAAAGGGCCGCGCGCCATCCGGCACGGGCCCATCCCGGTGTTACGGATTACCGTACTGCCAGGTATTGATATAAAACTCGCCGTCCGCCTGCGAGCCGAGCTGGATCTGCACCGTCTGTTCCGCAGCAGCCACCGCCGTTGCGGTCAGCACGTCGGTGAACGGCGTGTTGAACGTGAGCGAGGTGGGCGCGTTGGCGCTGTCCGATCCCCAGACCGTCGCATCGTAGGTGGTCGCGGCTACGCCGTTCTGCGCAGTCCCGAGCGAGTTGATCGAAGCCCAGAAGTTCGGATAGAAGGCGCCACTGGGAACCGTCCAGTCGAGCGATGCTGACGTACCCGGCGAGCTCAGCGTGCCGGAACCGCCCGGCGTCAGGTAGTTCGCGATCACGTCGCTGCCCAGCGTCTGCCACGCCACCGTGCTGCCTGCCGCGGCCGCATAGTTGCGCGCGATGTTCTGCACCTGCTCCGAGCGGATTTCGTTACCGGTCGTGTCATAGAGCGTGACCGTGTAGATGCCGAAGTTCTGGATCGCTGCAACGTTCTGCGGCGAGGCGGCATATTCCGGCAGGCCGTTCGGCGAGAACGAACTCGTGCCGCCCGAGAGCGGCGCCCATGCCCACTTGTAAGTCGTGGACATACCGCCGTTGACGCGATTGCCAATGCTCGTGAGCGGCGCGGTGAGCGAGCCCGTCGGGATTTCCAGGTCGCCGGCGCCCGTGCCGTTGCCCGCGGTCTGGAACCAGAGGCCGCTGGCAGGCAGGCCCGGCCCCGTCACCACGGCGGAACCGACGCCCGTGGTGGTACCGTTAGCTGCGACCGAAGCCGGGATCTGGATGTCGAGACCGGATTCGTAGCGGGCATTGGCCGTATCGGCCGAATCCGTGTACTGCACGCGGCCGAGGAAGGACGCAATGTAGGTGTCGTCCTGCAACTGGTTGCCGATGATGTCCCACTTGCCGCCCGGAAGCTGCTGCACGTAGTCCATGCCGAAGTCGGGCGTGCCGTCCGGATCGGTCATCAGCAGATACACCAGTGCAGCGGGATTGCTGATGCCGGGGAGCGTGCCGGCGGGCACGAAGGCCACCGTCTTGATACCCGTGAGTACCGTGCCCTTGAGGAATAGCGTATGGCGCTTCGCGAAGCCCGCGACGCCGGTACCGATGCCGTTGTTCAGGTAGTTCGCGTCGATGGCGCTCGTGCAGTTGCTGTCGGAGGTGTCCGTTGCGCCGCCCTGGACATCCGACACGCAGGCCGTCAGCGAAGCTTGCAGGCTCGCCAGATAATTCGCCAGTTGCGCCGGCGCAGTCAATGCCGTCGAGACGGTCGTACTGGAATTGAGCTGGATGGCCGTATCGGGATCGGCCAGGCTCGTGATCTGCAAACCGGAACCCGAGGTCGAAGGCGTGACCGCGATGGAATCGATCACGGCATCCGCACCGGTCTGGTTCGGCGTGAAAGTCGTGCCGATGGGATCGAAATTGGCCGCAACGTTGTTGGCCGAGAGGATCGGCGCAATGGCGGCATCGAGCCGGGTCTCGGCCGCTGCGATGGCGGCCGACGTGATGGCCGATGCGCTGGCAAAGAGGCTCCCCGGATTGCCCGATTGCGTCATGAGGGCCGCGACGGCCGTCGTCAGCGGGGTGACGTTGGCCGTGACCGGCGCGCCGCTGGTCGTGTTGCTGCTGGCCACCACCGAATAGAGCGTGCCCGATACGCCGGACGGATCGGCGGCGGTGATGAGGAACGGCGCCGCGAGGCCGGAGAGCGAGACGCTATAGGTGCCGTTGGTTCCCGACGTGGCGGAGGCGGTCTTGCCGTTGGCGTCGGTCACCGTGACCGTGGCGCCGGTGAGCGCAGTGCCGATAGCGACGGTACCCGTCATCGAGGTGGCGGCCGCCGTCGTGGGCTGGGTCGATGCCGATGAACTGGAGCCGCTGCCGCCGCCGCATGCGGCGAGGAGGGCACTCACTGACGTGCATACAGCAAGGTGTGCAATTGCTTTTGGGGCTTTCATTTTGTTATCCGCCTGTTGAGATTGCTTGCCACAGATGTGCGAGGACATACCGGTCGAGCATTGGCTTCTTGCTGCTCATTCGTGGTCGCCATGTCATTTTCTGTAAGACCTTGTTATCGGCTGAAATATGTAAATGTTTAATGTGACGCGCACAGAATGCGGCGAAGGTGAACTCAGAGGGCGTAGATGAGCGCCAGCGCGAACGAGGTGGCAGGATGCAGGACGAACGGGTCCACCACGGCATAGCCGCGGCGCAGGCGGGATGTAGCGGGGCGCCTCGATGCCGTTCCTGATGAAATTGCGAACGGTCCTGAGGTCCATACCCAGCCGGGCGGCGATGGCCGAAATACTCAGCCCTTGCGGGTGCCCTGAGGGGACGGCGCCGCTAGTGCGGCGTCGTCAGATAGAGACCGGGGGGAGACAATTTCGGCGGAAGGGAGATGTGGCAGCAATTCTGGACTCGGTTATGCAGCAAGTCCGACGCTCCCCTGGTATTTTCGACGAGTACCTTGCAACGACGCCTTACCGCTGAAGGAACGTCCTATCAGGCACTCAAGGACCAATTGCGGCGTGACACCGCTACCCGGCGGCTCAGAACAAGTGATGTTCCGATTGCGACACTGGCCGCCGAACCCGGCTTCGCAGACAGTGCCGCATTTCAACGCGAGTTCAAGTCGTGGACGGGGCTTTCGGCAGGTTCGTACCGGTCACAGTGGTTTCGCCATGATAAGGATAGCGAATCAACAGAAAGTTGAAGTGATGAAAACGAGTGGGTCTAGCAGGCTGGATCGGTTCCTTCTTGAAGTCATACGAGAACGGGTGGATAAGACCACATGGGCTGAGTTTGCCAAGGAAGCGAGGGAAAGGCGTGCCGCGCTGGAAGTCCTGAAGATGACCAGGGAACCGCTGGCCGTTGCTGGCGGCGGCGCAATAGCGCTCAAACCACCGCTAGCACCCTGAACATCGCCCGCCTCACAACTGCGAGCCGATAGCATGCCGCCCTACACGGGCGGCTTTTTCGTTGGAGCGGCGGTTGCCAGCCGCCTTGATTCGCCGCAAGTCCATAACGCTCTTTAACAAAACGTCTGACGAATGGCGGCTATTCTGGCGAGGCTGCGCCTGTAGGGAATCGCGGCGGTGCGCTTTCCATACAGGTGGCTTCGCTCACGCTCCCAGCATTGGGAGTCGATAGTTGATTGAGCCAGAGAAAACAGAAAAGGAGATTCAATGGCTGACAACGTACTCGCTCGCCAGGACGGCGACTGGATAGTAGTTTCCACGCTGCCTGATGTGTGCAAGACACCAATGGGAAGCAGCACAGTCCCTGTACCGTATCCGGTTGTTTCGAACCTAGGCAACAGTCTCAATAATTCGTCCAATGTGCGCGCGAACGGCAATCCTGTTACGCACTTTGACGCAAGCTACACGCCGTCCACGATGGGTGATGAAGCTGGCGTGGCTACCGGGGTCCAAAGCGGCACCGTCGGCGGCCAGTGTTGGCCGAAGGAAAAGAGCAGCACGGTCTTTGTCAACGGCAAACCAGTCATTCGCCATGACGATCAGTTCTGGATGAACGGCTCATATTCGCCCACGGCGGCCAAGGCAAGGCGCTGGAAGGCCCGTAAGGCCACCATTGCCAATGGCAGGGAGAAAGCCGCATCGATGCCGCCAGGTCCGGAGCACGACAAGGTAGAAGCGGCTGCTGACCGTTTCGAGCGCAACAATTCCGCTGTGGAACACGCGCGGCTCTGTGATGATGTGTATGCACCAAAACCGAATGGCTTCGAGCCTGATGGTTGGCACAACATCAGCAATGACGAAGCAGCACTTGATAAGTACGGGCTAAGCCCAAAGGATCTTTCGATTCCGCATACCAACTTCCGGGTTCAGGTCTACGAGCCGGACCCGGACGTGTTTGGAACCGACATGAAACCGACCGTTGTGTTCCAAGGCACAGACCCGACAAGCTGGTCCGACTGGGCTAACAATGCTGACCAGGGTATGGGAGCGGATTCGCCTTACTACAAACAAGCAGTGAATATTGGCAAAAACCTTGCTCGAAAGGGTGCTGACGCTGTGATCGCGGGCCATTCACTTGGCGGCGGTATGGGATCGGCGGCTTCCATGGCAAGCGGCTTGCCAGCGGATACGTACAACGCGGCGGGCCTGGCGGCAGGCACGCTGGCGAAATATGGGGCAACGCCGATTGCCTCTCAAATCCAGGCCTTCCGGGTCGACGGTGAAGTTTTAACCTCTGTACAAGAGAGCAACGTACTGAAAGGAAAGATACCAACGGCGGTGGGTACGCCATACACCTTGCCGGGAACAGGGAATGCCCTGAGCCGCCACAGCATGACCGAGGTGGTTGACGGCATTGAGAAGCAGAAGCGGCAGGACGACGCAACGCTCACGCGGGCAATTGCGAATGGATAGCCGGGGCGCAAGCAAAAAAGGCAAGCGGTGGCGTTGGATTGCCTCTATCGCCTTGCTGATCGTTGTTCTACCGATTGCAGGATTCAAGGGATACAAGATGGCGGAAAAGCATGCGTGGTGGTATTTCAGCGGTGCATACCTGACGGCGGCGGATGCAATCGATCGTGGTGACACTGCCGACCTCGAACGGGCTCTGAAGGGGCTTGATGTTGACGCACGCGGGAAGGACAACATCACATTGATGTGGTATGGGATAACCCGGAAGCAGTACGGCGCAGTGTCAACACTGATGCAGATGGGATCGAACGTCGAAGGGCAGGGCGTTGAAGGGCTCGGCACTCCACTTTTTGCAGCGCTAAGGGCGAAGGACGACCGATTGCTGATGGCTATGCTAGATGGCGGATTGCCACCAAATTTTCGGGATTCCGACGGAACCTCACTTCTCCAGCAGGTGATTCATTGGAAAGATGATCCGTTTCCAGCCGTGAAACTACTTCTCAGCCGGGGTGCAGATATCAATCATCGAAACCGCATCGGCGACGCGCCCATAAGTGAAACGCTCGACGTCGATCGTCCTGACATCGCGATGTACCTGATAGAGCACGGCGCGGATGTGAATGTGCAGGCCGTTAACGGCGCGACGCTGGCGTACGGGGTACAGGTCTCGATTAACCATCTGCAACCCAACGCCCCCCAGGCGAAGATTTCGAACTACACGCTGGACGATAAGGGGCGGCCTGTAGTGACGGAAGCGACGCCACCGCCGCCCGGCCTGACTCCCGAGGGCCAAAAGCTCTTGGGCGAGTACGAGCAACTTCGCGACATGATGATTGCGCGGGGCGTGAAGTTTCCGCCCGAGACGCCCGCACAGGTGCGTGAGCGCATGGGTACGGCGAGCGGCGGCGCGCCGAACTGATCCTGCCTCTACTGCAACGAGAGGATATGCGCCGCCCAAGCTTCCATCATCGGGCGACGCTGTTCTATCAAATCGGTTCGGTGATAACTCGCTTCAACCTTGTTCGCGATGGTATGCGCGAGCGCCCGCTCGGCAAGGTCGCGGGCGTAGCCGTGTTCGCTGGCTCAATCGCGGAAGCGAGTCGCTTCTGGCTAACACACCCGAGACAACGCGACCAAGGCATCTATCCAGTGCGATCTGCGTTGACTCAATTTGCCTACACAGTGCCTACACGAAGCCGTAAACGGACAAAGGGTTACAGGCGTAAGGCCTGTAACCCTTTGATTTTCTTGGTAGGCCGTACGGGATTCGAACCTGTGACCAACGGATTAAAAGTCCGCTGCTCTACCAGCTGAGCTAACGACCCAAAAGAAGCGGGATTATAGCCCACGTCAAAAATAACGTCAACCTGGCGTCCGTCAAAAACAAAGGCCCGGGATACGCCGTATCCCGGGCCTTCCTTTCACACGCGAGAGGCGCGCGCTGTGCGGCGTGCAACCGCGGCGCGCGGCAACTACCGGGTCCGGCGGCGCTTATTTGAGCTGTGACAGCTTGCTCTGCGCCTGCTGGGCAACATCCGAACTGCCGTACTGCGAAACGATCTGCTCGAGGGTGTGTTTGGCCGCAGCCTTTTGCCCCTGCTCGATCTGATTGTTCGCAATCGCAAGCAACGCCTCAGGCGCGCGCGGATGCTGCGGGTAGTTCTTGACCACGTTCTGCCACACTGCGGTCGAACCCTTGTAGTCCTTCATCGCATAGAGCGCGTTGCCAAGCCAGTACTGCGCGGTCGGCTGATAAGGACTCTGCGGGTACTTTGCAATGAAGCTGCGGAACGATGTGGCCGCGTTCTTGAAGTCGCCGTTGCGGAACTGCTCCGAAGCGGCGTTGAACGCGTCCGTCTCACCCGGCTGCACGGTGCCCTGCATGCCATCCACGGTTTCCTGTTGCGGCTCGAACTTCTTGAGACGCGTGTCCAGGTCCGTGTAGTAGTCCTTCTCTTGCTTCTGCACGGTGGCCAGCTGGTTCGCCATGTCCTCGTTCTGTCCGCGCAACGTCGCCACCTGCTGGTTCAGCTGGTCGATCTTGTTGGACTGATCGAGAATCGTGCGCTGCGCGGCGGACAGCTGGGTCGACAGGCTGTCCGTCTTTGCCCGCAGGTCGAGAATCGCCTGGCGCGCCTGATCGTCATCGAAGAGGCCCGCGTGAGCGGGCATCGACGCGAACGCGATGCCTGCCACGCAGGCTGCTGCGGCAGCCCGCAGCGGGGAGAAACGGTGCGTCATACGCCCCTTCAAATACGTCGGTTACTGTTGGTACACGAGGTCAGCACGGCGGTTCTGTGCCCACGATTCTTCGTCGTGGCCCGTCGCGACCGGCTTTTCCTTACCGAGGCTGACTGCTTCCATCTGCGAATCCGGCACGCCCATCAGCGAGAGGGCACGGCGGACAGCTTCAGCACGCTTCTGGCCCAGCGCGAGGTTGTACTCGCTCGTGCCGCGCTCGTCGGTGTTGCCCTGGATCAGGACGTGACGTTCCGGGTGCGTCTTCAGGTATTGAGCGTGCGCTTGCAGCAGCGACTGATACTCGTCCTTGACGGCGTAGCTGTCGAAGTCGAAGTAGACGCTACGCTTGGCGAGCGGGCTGTTCGGGTTATTCAGCTCGTCAACGTTCACCTGAGCAACCGCGTTCGGGTTCGGCTGCGTGTTCATTGCGCCGGCGTTGGGGTTCTGTTCTTCCTTGACGCCCGACTTACACGCGGCAAGCGCGCCGATCATCAAGACGGCCAGAGCCAGGCGGAATTTTTTCGACATCATTGTTACTCTCCTGAAGTGTTATTGCATGAAAGGACCCCAAGACGGCTCGCGTACGATGCCGCCTTGAACGGACAGGATTTGCCGCGTCCGACCGTCGGTCGATACGGCAGCCAGCACGCCACGGCCGTTCACCTGAGTGGCGTAAAGAATGTACTGACCGTTCGCCGCGAAGCTCGGCGATTCGTCATGTGTCGTGTCCGTGAGCGGCGTGGCGACGCCCGATTGCAGATCCTGAATGTACAGCTTAAATCCGCCGCCGGTGCGCGAAATGTACGCGAGTTGCTTGCCGTCCGGGCTGATCCGCGGGCTCGTGTTGTAGTTGCCCGTGAACGTCACGCGCTGTGCGGCGCCGGCGTTTTCGCCCTGGGCCGGCATCTTGTAGATCTGGGGCTGGCCGCCGCGATCGCTCGTGAAGTAGATCCACTGGCCATCAGGAGAGTAGGTGGGTTCGGTGTCGATCGTCGAGCCTTGCGAGAGGCGGCGCAGGCCGGAACCGTCGGCGTTGACGGCGAAGATCTGCGTGTTGCCCGTACGTGAGAGCGCGACTGCGAGCGTGCGGCCGTCCGGCGACCAGGCGGGCGCGGAGTTGTTGCCCTTCTGGTCGGAAACGATCACGCGACGGCCGGTCGGCAGGTCATGCACATAGACGATCGGCTTCTTCTTCTCGAAAGAAACGTAGGCGACCTTGGTTCCGTCCGGCGACCACGCCGGCGAGATGATCGGTTCGGGGCTCGACAGCGCAATGTGTGCATCCTGGCCGTCGGAGTCCGAAATCTGCAGCTGATAGCGGTTGCCCACCTTGATGACGTACGACAGGCGCGTCGCGAACACGCCGCGGTCGCCAAGCAGCGTCTTGTAGATGTAGTCGGCGACCTTGTGGGCGCTCATGCGCAGGCCGCTCTCTGGGCTCACGAGCACGAGGCCGCCGAGGCTTTGCCCCTTGACCGTGTCGTACAGCTTGAAGCGCACTTCGTACTGGCCGTTCGCGAGCTTGTTGACGCTGCCGCCGACGAATGCGTTGGCGCCCTTGGCCTTCCACGCACCGAAATCGACCGGATCGTTTTCCGAAACGGGCGTGCTGCCCGCGTCGATGTTACTGAACTTGCCGCTGCGCGCCAGATCCGCACGCACGATGGCGCTAACCTGCTGCGGCGCGTTCGCCTCGTTCGCGAAGTTGGCCGTCGCGATTGGAAACTGCGTGGAGCCGATTCCCGTCACGAGGACGTTAAGTTGGGCATGTGCCGCACTGCCTGCCACGATGAGGCAGGACGCGACGAGGGTACGCAGACCAAGCTTCGTCATCAAACTCATGCTGTGATGTTTCCCGAAAAAGCGATTTTGTAACATCGTGCAACAGCAGAGAGACACGAAAACGTTCGAAACGTTCCGTGAGTCGCTGCTGCACGCCTGAGTCCCTGTAACCCCTGAGGCCGCCCTTAACCTGCCGGGCGCAAAGTAATTGTAAAGTTCGACGGTGCCTTGCCGTTCGTGTCGAGCGGCATGGGATCCGACTGCTGGACCGCCCGCAACGCGGCGGCGTCCCACTGCGAATTGCCGCTGCTGCGCGTGACGACCGCCGAGAGCAGCGTGCCCGTCGGCGCGCAACGCACCGACACGACCGTTTCGAGGCCCTCTGTCCCGCCGGCCCAGATGATCTTGGGCCGCACGAGGCGCTGAACCTTCTCCGCATAGCCTGGCGACGCCGCCGTGCCGCCCGCTCCACTGCCTGTGCCGCTCCTGGCGAGGCCGTTGCCGCTGTCGCTGCTTCCGCCGCCCGCAAGGCCCTGCATCTGCGCGATGCGCGCGCGCCGTTCGGCGTCGAGCTTCTTTGCCTGCGCTTCGGCCTGCGCACGGGCCTTGGCGGCGTCGGCCTTCTTCTGGGCGTCGAGTTGCGCCTGCTTCTGCTGCTCCGCAAGCTGCTGCTGCTTCTTCTGGGCGTCGAGCTGCTCCTGCTTGAGCTTGTCGGCCGCGGCCTGCTGCTCCTGCTGCTGCTGCTTGAGCTTCGCTGCCTTTTGCTGGGCGGCGAGCTGCGCGGCCTGCTGCGCCGCGAGTTGCTGCTGACGCTTCGCTTCGGCTTCCTCGCGCTGCTGTTCGAGCAGGCGCTGCTGCTCGGCGAGCTGCGCCTGGCGCGCGGCTTCTTGCTGCTTGCGCTTTTGCTGCTGTAGCGCGATGTCGGCGTCTTCCGTCGGCTGTGGCGGGGCCGGCGCGACGGGCGCGGGCGGCGGCGCTGGCTGCGGCGTCGACAGATTGGGCACCTCGGTCCACAGTTCGGCTTCGGCGCCGGCCGGCGTGCTGTTCTGCCAGTGGATGCCGTGATACAGGAAGAATCCGAGCAGCACGTGCATCAGCACGGCGAGCATCAGAGCACGCAGCGTGCCGCGTTCGCGCGGAGGCCGAAGCGGATAGCTGGAGTTCTTGCGGGTCATTGCGATTTGACGAGCAGTCCGACGCGTTTGACGCCCTGCGCCTTCAGATCGGACATCACGTTCATCACCGTCTCGTACTTGACGGTCTTGTCGGCGGCGATCACGACCGGCTGATCGGGATGGTTCTGCTCGCGACCGGCAACGAACGCGTCGAGATCGGCGCGCGTCATGGTGTCCTGCTGGGTGGCGCCGGAATCATCCTTGTAGCGTACGCTCAGATTGCCGTCCGCGCGAATGTTGACCACGACCGGCGGGGTCTGCTGCTGTTGCGACGCGCCACCGACGGTCGGCAGATTGACGATCGACGGAGCGACAAGCGGGGCCGTCACCATGAAAATCACGAGCAGCACCAGCATCACGTCGATGTATGGCACGACGTTGATGTCGGCCATCGCGCGGCGCGATCGGCTGCCGCGCATGCTCGAACGAACTGAGCCAGCCATCTTCGACTCCTTTGAAGATTAGTGGGCCTGACGCTGCAGGATGTTCGAGAACTCTTCGATGAAGGTTTCGAAGCGGATCGCGAGGCGGTCGATGTCGTGCGCGTAACTGTTATAGGCGACGACGGCCGGAATCGCGGCGAACAGGCCGATTGCGGTGGCCGTCAGCGCTTCGGCAATGCCGGGCGCGACGTTCGCGAGCGTGGCCTGCTGCACGTTCGCAAGACCGCGGAACGCATTCATGATCCCCCAGACCGTGCCGAAGAGACCGATGTACGGGCTCACCGAACCCACCGATGCGAGGAACGAGAGGTTCGCCTCGAGCGCGTCCATCTCGCGCTGGAACGCTGCGCGCATCGCGCGGCGGGCGCCGTCGAGAACGGCGCTTGGGTCGTTCAGCCGCTTTTCCTTGGCCTTGAGGAATTCGCGCATGCCCGACTCGAAAATGCGCTCGAGCGCGCCGATCGTGTGGCGGTTGTTCGCGGCGCTCTGGTAGAGCGCCTGCAGATCGCCACCTGACCAGAAGTCGCGTTCGAAGCGTTCGGTTTGCGAGCGGGCGCGGCGGATCGCAAACCACTTGCGGAAGATGAAGGTCCAGGAAATCAGGGAGAGCAACAGCAGCAGCCCCATGACCGCCTGTGCCAGCAGGCTCGCATTTAGAACGAGGGAAAGGATTGAAAAATCTTGCGTCGTGTTCATAGAGGTTCGTTGTAACGTCCCGGAAGGGGCGAGCGGCTGCAAGGCGTTGCAAGGGTTTGCGCAAGCAAACGGAAATCCCTGGCGCCAGTGCGGCCGAACCCTGCTTGGTCCTGGATTGACCGGCGCGAGTTCACTGGCGTCGTATCAACGGAAATTACTGCGCGGCCGTTGACACGGCCGTTGCAACTTTGACCGGTGCGCCGCGCAATAATGCGTCGTGCACGGCATCCGGAATGGCGGCGGGGCGCATGGTGGCGCCCTCGACGCAGGCGACGCGAATGCTGCCTGCGGCAAGCAGCGTTTCACCGCGCCACGCTTCCTGCATGAAATCGACCGACGCGCGCCCGAGCTTCTCGATCCTGGTCACGATCGTGACGACATCATCGAGGCGCGCAGGCGCCCGGTAGTCGAGCGCCGTACGGCGCACCACGAAGAGCACGCCGGTTTGCCCGGCGAGGCGGCGCTGGTCCACGCCGCACGCGCGCAGCCATTCGGTGCGCGCGCGTTCGAAGAACTTCAGGTAGTTCGCGTAGAACACGATGCCGCCGGCGTCGGTGTCCTCGTAATACACGCGAACCTGCCACTCGAAGCCCCGCTCGTCGGGGTGCGGGGGACTACCCGCCTGGCTGGTGCGTTTTTCCATGCCGCGCATTCTACCGGAACGCGCTGCCGCACTGACTTTCGTTCGCCTGACGGGCGCGGGCGTCAGCCGCGGTGGATGGTGAGGCCAGCGAAGGATTGCGCGACCGGCATCAGCTCGATTGTGTTGATGTTCACGTGCGCGGGGCGGGTGGCGATCCAGTAGATCGAGTCGGCGATGTCCTCGGCCGTGAGCGGCGCTACGTCCTTGTAGACGTTGGCGGCCTTGGCGTCGTCGCCGCGGTAGCGCACGTTCGAGAACTCGGTGCCGCCGCACAGGCCCGGCTCGATGTCGGTCACGCGCAGCGCGGTGCCGGCCAGATCCGCGCGCAGGTTCAGGCTGAACTGGCGCACGAAGGCCTTGGTGGCGCCGTACACGTTGCCGCCCGCGTACGGCCAGCGGCCGGCGACGGAGCCCAGGTTGAAAATATGCCCGCGGTTGCGCTCCACCATGCCCGGCAGGAAGGCGTGCGTTACCTGCACGAGGCCCGTGCAGTTGGTCTCGATCATGGTCTCCCACTCGTCGAGATCGGCCCTTTGGGCAGGCTCGACGCCGAGCGCGAGGCCCGCGTTGTTGACGAGCACGTCGACGGCGGCGAATTCCGGGGGCAGGGTGGCCGGCGCGGCGCAGACGGCGGCGCGGTCGCGCACGTCGAGTTCGATGGGCAGCAGGGCGTCGCCGAGTTCGGCGGCGAGGGCGTCGAGGCGGTCCTTGCGGCGGGCGGTGGCGACGACGCGGTGGCCGCCCTTCACGAAGGCCCGGGCGATGGCGGTGCCGAAGCCCGCGGAGGCACCGGTGACAAAGACGATCATGGTTGCTCCCTGGTCGGTAGATGGCAAAGAAAGGGTCAAGCCTACTTCCATTGCGGCGCTGCCGCAAGAAAGCGACCGGAAATACGGGGATGGAACCGCCGCAGTCCGGCTGGACGGGCCTTGCGACCGGCGGTTGCCCCGCTGGTTGCCCGCCTGGTTGCCTATTCCTGGCGCATCCAATACACTAACGCGCTCAATCCCTGCGTGACTGGCGATAGGGCTTCTGAATCGTAATAGCAGTGGCGTGAGCCACGGCTGGATCGGAAGCTCAAGGTGGAACGACCCACCGTGAAGCGCGGGGTGCCGTTTTGCCGTTCGCCTGGGCAGCCGAGATCCGCGCGCTTCTTGCAGCGCTGCACGGGCTGTCATTTCTCGCGTATGCGGCACATCCTTGCGCCGCCGCGACGTCAAGGCCCGTCTTCCTGCCAGCAGCGCCGCGTACCTGCTACGCGATTCGCGCGAAACCCGGTCAACCTGAACACACTTAACGGAATCCGTATGTTTGACAGAGCCGAAAGCACCATCGCCAAAGTCGATCCCGAACTCTTCAAGGCAATTGAACTCGAAAACCGCCGTCAGGAAGAGCACATCGAGCTGATCGCCTCCGAAAATTACACCAGCCCGGCCGTGATGGCCGCGCAGGGCTCGCAGCTCACCAACAAGTATGCCGAAGGCTATCCCGGTAAGCGTTATTACGGCGGCTGCGAATACGTTGATATCGTCGAACAGCTCGCGATCGACCGCGTGAAGGAACTGTTCGGCGCCGAAGCCGCGAACGTTCAGCCGAACTCGGGCTCGCAGGCGAACCAGGGCGTGTTCTTCGCCATGCTCAAGCCGGGCGATACGATCATGGGCATGAGCCTCGCGCACGGCGGCCACCTCACGCACGGCTCGCCGGTGAACATGTCGGGCAAGTGGTTCAACGTCGTGAGCTACGGCCTGAACGAAGCCGAAGACATCGACTATGAAGCCGCCGAGAAGCTGGCGCAGGAGCACAAGCCGAAGCTGATCGTGGCGGGCGCTTCGGCGTTCGCCCTGCGCATCGACTTCGAGCGCCTCGCGAAGATTGCGAAGAGCGTGGGCGCGTACTTCATGGTCGATATGGCCCACTACGCGGGCCTCGTGGCCGCGGGCGTCTATCCGAACCCGGTGCCGCATGCCGACTTCGTCACCACGACCACTCACAAGAGCCTGCGCGGCCCGCGCGGCGGCGTTATCCTGATGAAGGCCGAATTCGAGAAGCAGATCAACTCGGCGATCTTCCCGGGCATCCAGGGCGGCCCGCTCATGCACGTGATCGCCGGCAAGGCCGTCGCGTTCAAGGAAGCGCTCACGCCGGAATTCAAGTCGTACCAGCAGCAAGTGGTCGAGAACGCACGCGTGCTGGCCGAAACGCTGGTCAAGCGCGGCCTGCGCATCGTCTCTGGCCGCACGGAAAGCCACGTGATGCTGGTCGACCTGCGCGCGAAGAAGATCACCGGCAAGGCTGCGGAAGCCGCGCTGGGCGCCGCGCACATCACGGTCAACAAGAACGCGATTCCGAACGACCCGGAAAAGCCGTTCGTCACCAGCGGTGTCCGCCTCGGTTCGCCGGCCATGACAACGCGCGGTTTCGGCGTGAAGGAAGCCGAGCAGGTGGGCAACCTGATTGCCGATGTGCTCGACAACCCGGAAGACACGGCGACCATCGAGCGCGTGCGCACCCAGGTGGCCGAGCTGACGAAGCGCTTCCCGGTCTACCGTTAAAGCGCCCGCCGGTCCGTTATGCGCTGCCCCTTCTGCCGGCACGAAGACACGCAGGTGGTGGACTCCCGCGTGTCCGAGGACGGCGCCGCGATCCGGCGCCGCCGCCGCTGTCCGGCCTGCGACAAGCGTTTTACGACGTACGAGCGGGTCGAGCTGGCGATGCCGGCGGTCGTGAAGAAGGACGGCAGCCGTACTGAATTTGACCGCCGCAAGATCGCAGCCAGCATGCAGCTGGCGCTGCGCAAGCGCCCTGTTGCGGCTGATGCGATCGACGCGGCGGTGGCCCGCATAGAATATCAACTGCTCGGCAGCGGCGAGCGCGAGGTGCGCAGCGAGCGCCTTGGCGAGCTCGTGATGGCCGAGTTGCGCGAACTCGACAAGGTCGCGTTCGTGCGTTTTGCCTCCGTGTACCGGCGCTTCGAGGACGTCTCCGAATTCGAGGACGTGATCGAGGAGTTTCGCCGTAGCAGCAGCGCCGGCACGCCGCCGCGCAAACGCTGAGTCCTTCCGCATTTCCTTTCCCCCTTCGCCGCCGTTCGTGACGTATGGATTGTCGCGAATGGATGCGCCTTGTACCACCTGGCCGTTTGGCTGATTGTTCCGCTCGCGCTTCGTCGCTAGATTGACGGCAATGCCTTCAAAGTGAGGATTGCTGATGAAACGCAATGGCTTTTCGTTGCTCGAGACCATGGTCGTCGTGGTCCTGCTGGCGATTGGTGCGTTGGCTACGACGCCATCGTTCGTCGCCTGGCGCGTGCGCGACGAGGTGAGCGCACGTGCGAACGCGCTGCTCGGCACGTTCGCCTATGCGCGCAACGAGGCGATCCGGCGCAAGGTGCGTATCACGGTGTGCCGCATCGACTCGGCTCGCCATTGCCTCGCGGCCAACAAGGTCTGCCCTTCGGGGGCCGCCGACTGGTCGTGCGGATGGGCCGTGATGGCCGAAAGCCCGGGGGCGATGCGGACCTTGCGCGTGCAGGCGGCGCGCGATGACGTTGCGATCGCCTCGCAATTGACAGCGATTACATTCACGCCACCGGCCGGGCAAGCAGTCGGCGTGCTGCGCAGCTTCGACATCGCCCCGCGTGTCGCTGCCACGGCCACGCGCGGTGCGCCATGGCGCCGCTGCATTCGCATCGCGGCGGCGGGGCGCGCGCGTATCAGCGAAGGCGCGTGCGGGGGGACGTCATGAAGCGGTGGCACGGCGCAACCGCACGTGGCGCGACTCTGCTCGAGGTCGCATTGGCAATGGCTGTCATGGCGATTTGCGTGCTCGGGCAGTTGGGCACGCAAATCACCCTGGCGCGCAATGCGCGGGCGGCGAGCGAACGCGAACGCGCGGTATTCGCCGCCGATGCGATCGTGGAGGCGTCGCTCGCGGCGTCCACGAGGGCGGCAGACGAGTGGAAGGCGAGAGTCCCGTCGATCGTGCCGCAGGGTACCGTCACGCTGGCCAGTGCGGGCGCCGAGGGCATCGTCGTTACAGTGACGTGGATTGCCACGCGCTACGCGCCGGCGCCCGTTTCGTTGCCGCCCGATACGTGTAACGGTGCGGTGGTCGCCCAGGGCCACGCGTGCATTTCGTTGGCGTTCGCAAAATGACGGACAACCAGTTTAGCGTGATACGGGGCAGCCGCGGGCATACGCTGCTGGAGCTGACGATTGCTGTCGCGCTCGGCCTCGTTGTGGCAGCGGGCGCGATCGCGGCATATCGTTCGCAGCACCAGGCATTCTATGAGGCGACCGATGCCGCACGCATTCACGAGGCGGGCATGAATGCGTTGCTGCTGATCGGCGAGCAGATTCAGATGGCGGGCTTCACTCCGGCCGACTCGGTGCAGGGGCTTGCCGCGAGCCCCGTTTTCGGTTGCACTGCCGGCCGGCCTGTGGGTCCCGATGCCAGCGTGACGTGCGAGTCGCTGTCCAGCCGTTCGGACGGCATTGCGATTCGCTATGTCGGCGACACCGTCTCGACCTGGCCGTCGTCGTCGGGGCAAGTGACCGACTGCCTCGGCCAGGCGGTGGGCGCGGAGGGCGCAACGGTGGTCAACCGCTTTCACGCGAAGCCGAGCAGTTCCACTGGCGAGCCGGAACTGTATTGCGAAGGCTCAGGCAAGGTCGGGACGGCGCAGCCGCTCGTGGAGGGCGTCGAAAAGCTGCGCTTGCGCTACTGGCTGGCGGGCGCGAGCCAGGCCGTCGATGCATCGTCGCTGGCGCGCGACCAATGGCTGCAGGTCATCGCTGTCGATCTGTGCGTTCAGGTACGTGGCTCGCCGTCTGCGCGCCGGGTGAGCTACGTCGATTGCAATGGGGCAACGACGCTTGCTACCGACGGGCGCGCGCGGCGGATCTTCTGGCGCCACATCGCGCTACGCAATGCGCAGGGTGGCCTGGCATGAGTGGGGCACGTCGAGACTCGCCGCGCCGGCAACGGCAAGGGCAACGTCGGGGCGTCGCGTTGCCGGTCGTGCTGGTGATCGCATCAATGATGCTCGTCACTTCGTCGGGGTGGTTCGAGGCCGCACTGCTCGAAGCGCGCAACGCGAGTCTCATTGCCGACGACCTGCAGGCCTTTCACGCCGCCGATGCCGCGCTCGTGCTTTGTACCCGCGCGCTGGCCAGCGGGTCGACGTTCGTGCCGGCGCAGCCCGTGCTGACAGGCGAGCCGATGGGCTGGCGTCAGCAAGCCGGCTTTGACGCACGGGCTGTTGTCCCGACCGGGACTTGGCCGGGTTCGGTCAGGCCGCCGCAATGTCTTGTCGAGGCGTGGCGCATCGACAGTCGGCCCGCCGCGCGCGCCTTCGTCGTGACGGCACGCGGTTTTGGCGCGTCCGAAGAGGCCCAGGGCTGGCTGCAGGTCCAGCTTGTTTTCGACGGTACGCGTATCGAACGGCATTGGCGCCGGGTCGCCGCGCGCCCTTTTTGACCACATGCCGGGGAGGGAAACATGATGAGGACGGCACGCCGCGCATTCACGCTGCTGGAGCTAGCCATGGCGCTTGCGGCGATTGCGATCGTCGCAGTGTTCGCGTTGCCATCGTGGAGCGGGCAGATAGCGCGAAGCCATCGGATCGACGCCGTCACGGCGCTCTATCGCGCGGCGCAGTTCGTCGACACGCAGGTCTCGGCACCATCGACGTTGCCTGCAGGCGCGGACCAGGCGCCGCCGACGGGGCCAGCGATCTACCGCCTGCGTCTCCTGCCGGCGGACGAATCGAACGGTGGCTACGCGCTGGAAGCTTCCCCGGTCGCCGCGGGGCCGATGCATGGCGACGCCTGCGGGACATTCACGCTTGACGCCACCGGCACACGGGGCAATCGGGCAATCGTTGCCGACGCGCTCGCGCCGGCAACGGAGGAATGCTGGCGGGGGCGCTGAACGGGCTGCGTGGCGTAAAGCGTCAGTAGCCGGCCGCGTCGGCGTCGGTCGACGAACTGGCGCGCGCTGGGCGGCCATTCTGGCGCCGCACCTGTTGCCAGACGCGATACGCTTCCCACGCGGTGAACGCAAGGCCGCCCCACTTGATGATCGGGCGTGCCGCCGAGATGAGCTTGTTGCGCAACGGCTTGGCGACCACGAGCGAGGCGAGCGAGCTTAGCAGCGGATACTGCTTGAGCAGGTTGCCGATTCCCGCACGCGCCGCGGCAACGCTGCCCGAGCCGGCGAAACCGGGCAGCAGAAAGCGCAGCCAGCTGAAATGGGTGGCCCGCTCGCGCAATTCGACGATGGTCCCGGCCATTTCGGCGCGCTCCACGCTCGCGCGCACGATCAGCAGTTCCTTGCGCAACGCCCGCAACTGCGGCGTGGAAAGTTCATGGGAACGCGGACGGGCGGGGCGAAAGGCGGTATCCGGTCTCGGTTGGTTCATGGCGGCGGCTGGGTTGGGTGGCGGTTCCTGGCGATCAATGTTTGCGAAGGATTTCTCGGTCCTTCTCAAACTCTTCCAGGGTCGCGTGGAACACGAGCGGGGCATTCTGTATCCCGCTACGCGCCTTCAGCGCACAGACGAGCGCGGCTAACGCGTAGACGGCAGTAATGGCGGCCAAGGCCTGCCAGCGCCAGGTGTCCCAGAAGGCGATCGCGACCAGCGCGGTCAGCGCGATCAACGCCACGGTGGCGAGCATCATCGCCGCGAGGCCGAGAAACAGTACGGCGAGCAGGCGCTCCTTTTCCTCGGCCAGCTCGATGCCGATAAGCTCGAGCCGGGTTTGCAGCATCGCGAACGCGGAGCCGAGCAGCCGGCGAAGCGGTCCGTGATCGTGTCGTGGCGATTGGGTATCGGTCGTCATGGCGGGAGCAGATTGCGCATGGGCTTGCGCGAGGAGGGGCGGCCCGGCGTCGCGCACCGGCCCGAAGCAGGGGGCACCGCGCCCGGACGAGCCTGGTGGCGCGGGCCGCCAGGCCGGTCGCCGGGGTGGGCGCTTCTTACTTGCGGTTGATCAGCAGACCGATCAGCACACCCACGCCTGCCGCGATACCGATCGACGTCCACGGATGCTCGTGAACGTAGTCGTCGGTGACGCGCGCCGCCTTCTTGCCCTTCTCGATCACCACGACCTGCACGTCGGCCGCTTTCTCCTTCGCCTGCTTCAGGCGGGAAAGCGCCGTTTCGCGCAGTTCGGACGCGCGTTCGCCGGTGGCGCTAGCTGCCTGCTTGAGCAGGTCCTCTGCATCCGCGAGGACGGTCTTGATATCCGACATCAGCCTCTCCTTGTTGACTTCTGACATTGACTGGCTCCCTTCGTGTCACGCCACGCGTGAATCGTAACAAAGAAACGGGCACCGGCGAGTGCGGCGCGCACCCTGGACCCTTGTGGCGCACTTACTGTTCCTGTGCTGCAACGGCTCGCGTCGTACGGCACACCAAAATTGATTGACGTGATCTGGCCCGAGAAGTTTCCGTGATCCGGTCCGAAATTACGAAAATTCATAATGGTGTGAGGCAATGTTTGTTCGCGGTGCAGGTGAACTCCCGTATGCTTGGGCGTTCGAGGTCTTTCACGTTCCGAGGCCCGGCCCGGTGCCGAGCGGTCCCACCCACACTCAATTCAAGGAAACGCACCATGAGTCTACGTCTTGGCGATATCGCACCCGACTTCGAGCAGGATTCGAGTGTCGGCCGCATCAGCTTCCACGAGTGGCTCGGCGACAGCTGGGGCGTGCTGTTCTCCCACCCCGCCGACTTTACGCCCGTCTGCACGACCGAACTCGGTCTGACGGCCAAGCTCAAGGACGAGTTCGAGAGGCGCGGCGTGAAGACGATTGCGCTGTCGGTGGATAGCGCTGAGTCGCACAAGGAATGGATCAAGGATATCAACGAGACGCAGGCGGCAAGCGTCGGTTTTCCGATTCTCGCGGATGGCGACCGCAAGGTCTCCACGCTGTACGACATGATCCACCCGAACGCGAACGAGACACTCACTGTACGCTCTCTTTTCGTGATCGATCCGAAGAAGAAGGTGCGCCTCATCATCACCTATCCGGCGAGCACGGGCCGCAATTTCGATGAAGTGCTGCGCGTGATCGATTCGTTGCAGCTCACGGACAACCATCAGGTTGCGACGCCCGGCAACTGGAAACCAGGCGACGATGTCGTGATTGTGCCTTCGCTGAAGGACGAAGAGGTGATCAAGCAGAAATTCCCGAAGGGGTACAAGGCGCTGCGGCCGTATCTGCGTCTTACGCCGCAACCGAACAAGTAAGCGGCGTTCGGGGCGTTGCCCGAAAGGGCACCCCAAGCCGTCGCGCAAAAAAAAGCGCCGCACATCGTGCGGCGCTTTTTTTCATGCCTTCGCGCGAGCCGTTCAGAAGAACGCCTGAATGCCCGTCTGTGCGCGGCCGAGGATCAGCGCGTGGATGTCATGCGTGCCCTCGTAGGTGTTGACCACTTCGAGGTTCACGAGGTGGCGCGCGACGCCAAATTCATCGGAGATGCCGTTGCCGCCCATCATGTCGCGCGCGAGGCGGGCGATATCGAGCGACTTGCCGCACGAGTTGCGCTTCATGATCGAGGTGATCTCCACGGCGGCGGTGCCTTCGTCCTTCATGCGGCCAAGGCGCAGGCAGCCTTGCAGGCCGAGCGTGATTTCCGTCTGCATGTCGGCGAGCTTTTTCTGGATCAGCTGGTTTGCCGCGAGCGGGCGGCCGAACTGCTTGCGGTCCAGCACGTACTGGCGCGCGGTGTGCCAGCAGGATTCGGCGGCGCCGAGCGCGCCCCAGGCGATGCCGTAGCGCGCCGAGTTCAGGCAGGTGAACGGACCGCGCAGGCCCTTCACGTCCGGCATGATGTTCTCTTCCGGCGCGAACACTTCGTCGAGCACGATCTCGCCCGTGATCGATGCGCGCAGGCCCACCTTGCCGTGGATCGCCGGTGCCGAGAGACCCTTCCAGCCTTTCTCGAGGATGAAGCCGCGGATGTCGTCCTTGCCGTTCTCTTCGAGCTTCGCCCACACGACGAACACGTCCGCGATCGGCGAATTCGTGATCCACATCTTCGCACCGGTGAGCGAGTAGCCGCCGTTCACCTTCTTCGCGCGCGTGATCATGCTACCCGGGTCGGAGCCGTGGTTCGGCTCGGTGAGACCGAAGCAGCCAATCCACTCGCCGCTCGCGAGCTTCGGCAGGTACTTCTGCTTCTGCTCTTCCGAGCCGAATTCGTAGATCGGCACCATGACGAGCGACGACTGCACCGACATCATCGACCGGTAGCCGGAGTCGATGCGCTCCACTTCGCGCGCGATCAGCCCGTAGCTCACGTAGTTCAGGCCCGGACCGCCGTACTGCTCGGGGATGGTGGGGCCGAGCAGGCCTACTTCGCCCATCTCGCGGAAGATCGCGGCATCGGTCTTTTCGTGGCGGAACGCCTCCAGCACGCGCGGCGCGAGCTTGTCCTGCGCGTACGCGGCAGCGGCGTCGCGCACCATGCGTTCTTCTTCGGTGAGCTGCTGGTTCAGCAGCAACGGATCTTCCCAATGAAACTGGGCATGTTCGGCCATGGTGTCTCTCCTCCTAAGGGGAATCTGTGCTTGACGGAAGTTCCGCTTTGCGGAACAATGTTTTGCAAATTGACTCCAGTGTATCACTTTCGCGCCTATGTCTGCATCTGGATTCCCCTTACCCGTCGCCCTGCCCGGCGGCGAGATCGACGAGCGCAAGTTCGTCGTCGCGCTCGCGCGCGGACTCGAGTTGCTGCGCGCGTTCCGCCCCGGCGAGACGTTGCTCGGCAACCGCGACTTCGTCGCGCGCACCGGCTTGCCGAAGGCCACCGTCAACCGGCTCGCGTACACGCTCACCGTGCTCGGCTACCTGCGCTTCGACGAAGCCCTCGGCAAGTACGCGCTCGATGCGGGCGTGCTCTCGCTCGGCTTCACCATGCTCTCGAACACCGACGTCCTCGAGCTCGCGCGGCCGCACCTGCGGGTGTTCGCGCGCGAGGTGGGGGCGGCCGTGTCGCTAGGCTGCCGCGATGGGCTCGACATGATCTATCTGGAGACGATACGCAGCGAGACCGCGCTCACGCTGGGGCTGGCTTCGGGCTCGCGTCTGTCGATGCTGACGAGTTCGATGGGGCGCGCGTATCTCGCGGTGCTGCCGCCCGACGCGCGCGCGGCGCTGCTGGCCGAGCTGGAGAAAGCCGCGGGTGCGCAAGGTCCGGCGCAGGTAGCGGCGGCCCAGCATGAGATCGAAACGTTCGAGAAAGAGGGGTGTTGCTACTCGTTTCGCGACTGGCACGACGACGTGAACGCCGTCGCGGTGCCGTTTCGGGAGCCGCGCGAGCGGCGCTGGCTCGTGTTGAGCTGCAGCGGCCCGGCGTCCTCGATGGGGGCGGACGTGTTTCGCGAGCGCGTTGCGCCGCTGCTCAAGTCACTGGCGCGGCGGCTCGGGGAGACGGTGCCGGGCGTGGTGGCCTGAACCGCGTGCAGAAATGAACAATGCCGGGACGGTGTCCCGGCACTTGAGCAAGACGGACGGGGCTTCAGGTCCCGGCGGCGCGACCGCGCTTAATGGTTCAGGCGGCCGAGCAGCAGGAACTCCATGAGCGCCTTCTGCACGTGCAGGCGGTTTTCCGCCTCGTCCCATACCACGCTTTGCGGCCCGTCGATCACTTCCGCGCTTACTTCTTCGCCGCGATGGGCAGGCAGGCAGTGCATGAAGAGGGCGTCGGGTTGGGCGCGCGCCATCATCTCGGCGTCGACGCACCAGTCCGCGAACGCCTTCTTGCGCGCCTCGTTCTCGGCCTCGAAGCCCATGCTCGTCCAGACATCGGTGGTGACGAGGTCGGCGCCTTCGCAGGCGGCGTTCGGGTCCTCGAACACTTCGAAGAACGGCTTGCTTTCCTGCGCAACGAGTGCGGCGTCGAGCTGGTAGCCCGGCGGCGTCGAGATGTTCAGCTTGAACTCGAGAATCTGCGCCGCCTCGATCCAGGTGTAGAGCATGTTGTTCGCGTCGCCGACCCAGGCGACCGTCTTGCCGCGGATCGGGCCGCGATGCTCGTAGTACGTGAAGATGTCGGCCAGCACCTGGCAGGGGTGGTATTCGTTCGTCAGGCCGTTGATGACCGGCACGCGCGAATTCTCGGCGAAGCGCGTGAGGATGTCCTGGCCGAACGTGCGGATCATGATGATGTCGACCATGCGCGAGATCACCTGGGCCGCATCTTCGATGGGCTCGCCGCGGCCGAGTTGGGTGTCGCGCGTGTTCATGAACACGGCATGGCCGCCAAGCTGGAAGATGCCGGCTTCGAACGAGAGCCGCGTACGCGTGGAGTTCTTCTCGAAGATCATCGCAAGCGTACGGTCGTGCAGCGGATGGTACGTTTCGTAGTTCTTGAATTTGCGCTTGAGGATGCGGGCACGCTCGAGCACATATTCATAATCTTCAAGAGAGAAATCCTTGAACTGCAGGTAATGGCGTATGGTCCGGGAGGTCATGAAGCGAAGGCGGCGCCGGATCCGGCCTCGAAACTGCAGGATGGGCCGGCGACGCCGCTGCGGTTGGTGGTAAGTCAATGCAGCATAAAGGATTTTGCGCGATTTGACGAGTCGAAGAGGCGCCGTGCGGGGGGTATGGCAGGGGCAAGAACCGGGGCATCGGGACCGTGTTGCAGGAGGGCGGACGCCCGTGCGGAGCGCCTTGTGTGCAGTGCGGAAAGACCCTGGCCAGGCTATAATCGCGAAGTTTTCTCTCAGGCACGACAGACGACAGCGAGCCTGTACGCCGGCCGGCAGTGCGCTGCAAATTCGACGATCTCGATGCAGCGTGGCGGCGGTCCGGGTGTGCGCAAGGCCGCTCCCTGTTCATCGGACTGGATTCGCGCGAGGGCGCCGGCCGGAAGCCCGTGACCCGCATCCCGTCGGCAATTCGCCGGCTACAAGCGGATGGTGCGAGCGTGCCGCCACACAGGTACCGTACATGGCCGACGAAGCCCCAATCGAATACTTTATTCAAGGCATCACGTCGAATGGGAAGACGTTTCGTCCCAGCGACTGGTCGGAGCGTCTCGCGGGCGTGATGTCGAGCTTCGGCCCGAAGGCGTCGGCGAACGCGCGGGGGCCGAATGCTCATCTGCGGTACTCGCTGTATGTGCGGCCGACGATGATCGGCGACCTGAAGTGCGTGGTGCTGGATTCGCGCCTGAAAGACATCGAGCCGATGGCGTTCAACTTCGTGATGAATTTTGCCAAGGACAACGATCTGCTCGTGACCGAGGCGTGCGAGCTGCCGCACGACCACCCCACCCAGCAGGGCGGCGCGAAGTAAATCCCGCGTGCGGCACACTGAAGCCACCCGCCACGGCGGGTTTTTTTACGTCCGCGTTTCATGTTCGCTTGCGGGGCGGGGCAGTTGTGTCGTGCGCAAGGGTTTGAGGCGCACAGAAACAAAAAAACCCGCCGAAGCGGGTTTCGATGTGGCACAGCGGAAGCTGACGGTAGCCCACCGAAGCGGGCCGACCGGGACTTACTGTGCGCTGGCCTGCATCGCCTTGATGGCGGCAGACAGGCGGCTCTTCTGGCGAGCGGCCTTGTTCTTGTGAACGATCTTCTTGTCGGCGATGATGTCGAGCGTCTTTGCCGATGCCTTCAAGAGTTCAGCGGCTGCAGCCTTGTCGCCGGCGTCGATAGCCTTGCGAACAGCCTTGATGGCGGTGCGGAACTTCGAGCGCAGCGCCGAGTTGTGCGAGTTTGCCTTCGCGGCCTGACGGGCGCGCTTGCGTGCTTGTGCGGAGTTTGCCATGACGATTCCTTATGTTTCCGGAGCCTGAGCTTGCCGACCCGCGGCGCAGTTGAAATGCGATGCAGTCGGGCTGAGTCACGCTCTTTGCCTGGATTTGCACTTCCGGGAACGATTGCCCGAAACCGCAAAACGGTATTGCCGACGGTATTTGCCAACCCCGCCGGCCACGCCTTTTGTGCCGGAACGGAAAAAAGTGCGCCAGATGCGCAACGGCTTTCCGTCCCCTTTCCAAGACGTGATCCGGGCCTTTTTGAGACCCAGAACCGTTAATTATAGCAACGAAATCATGGCGGGGGCAAGCGTCGGTCGTCTAACTCGCCGGCTTGGCGTGTTGTGCGCTCCGCAAAGGGCTTGATTGGCGCCCGCAGGGGCGGGGTAGTCCGGCCGGACTGATCCGCTTTATGGGTTCGGAACCGAACGCTGTCTTCTGCGCGTGGTCAGATTCGCGGATCAATCAAGGCGGAGGATGGCCAGTGCTTATTGCTGGCCTGCTTCGCGGCACCCGTATAATAAGCGCCCCATGAATCTATTCCGAGCCCTGCTGACGGTCAGCGGCTTCACGCTGCTGTCGCGCGTGACCGGACTGGCCCGCGAAACGCTGATTGCCCGCGCGTTCGGCGCGAGTCAGTTCACCGACGCCTTTTACGTTGCGTTCCGCATTCCCAACCTGCTGCGCCGGATCTCGGCGGAGGGGGCGTTTTCACAGGCATTCGTGCCGATCCTCGCGGAGTTCAAGAACCAGAAAGGGCACGACGCGACGCGCGATCTCGTCGACGCCACCTCGACGGTGCTCGCCTGGGTGCTGGCCGTCCTCTCGCTGCTCGGCATCGTCGGGGCCTCGGTCGTGGTGACGGTGGTGGCCTCGGGCCTCAAGAGCGACGGTCAGGCGTATCCGCTTGCCGTCACGATGACGCGCATCATGTTCCCCTATATCGTGTTCATCTCGCTGACGTCGCTCGCGTCCGGCGTGCTCAACACGTACAAGCAGTTCTCGCTGCCCGCGTTCGCGCCGGTGCTGCTCAATGTATCGTTCATCGTCGCGGCTGTCTTCGTCGCACCGCACATGAAGCAGCCCGTCTATGCGCTCGCGTGGGCCGTGATCGTCGGCGGCGTGCTGCAGTTCCTCGTGCAACTGCCGGCTCTGAAGCGCATCGACATGATGCCGCGCATCGGCTGGCATCCGCTGAAGGCACTCGCGCATCGCGGCGTCAAGCGCGTGCTCGCGAAGATGGTGCCGGCCATGTTCGCCGTCTCGGTTGCGCAGATCAGCCTGATCATCAATACGAACATCGCATCGCGTCTCGGCGCGGGCGCCGTTTCGTGGATCAACTATGCCGACCGGCTCATGGAGTTTCCGACCGCGCTGCTCGGCGTGGCGCTCGGCACGATCCTGCTGCCCAGCCTTTCGAAGGCGCACGTCGATGCCGATCCGCATGAGTATTCGGCGCTGCTCGACTGGGGCCTGCGCGTGACCTTCCTGCTCGCCGCGCCTTCGGCGATCGCGCTGTTCTTCTTCGCCGAACCGCTCACCGCGACGCTGTTCCACTACGGCAAGTTCGACGCGAACTCGGTCGTCATGACCGGCCGCGCGCTTGCCGCCTACGGCGTGGGCCTCGTCGGTCTCATTCTCATCAAGATCCTCGCGCCGGGCTTCTATGCGCGCCAGGACATCAAGACGCCGGTAAAGATTGGCGTGGGCGTGCTCATTGCTACCCAGCTCAGCAACTACGTCTTCGTGCCGATCTTCGCGCACGCGGGCCTCACGCTTTCGGTCGGGCTCGGCGCGTGCATGAATGCGCTGCTCCTCTTCATCGGCCTGCGCCGGCGCGGGATCTACATGCCGTCGTCGGGCTGGGCGAAGTTCTTCGTGCAGTTGCTCGGGGCATGCCTCGTGCTGGCGGGGGCGATGCACTGGTGCGCGATCAGCTACAACTGGATCGGCCTGCGCCACGAGCCTCTCGCGCGTATCGCGCTGCTCGGCGCCTGCCTCGTGCTGTTCGCGGCGCTATATTTCGGTATGCTGTGGCTGATGGGCTTCAAGTACGCGTATTTCAAGAGACGAACGAAGTGAGCACGATGAACACGCGGGTACTGGATTATTTCAGCGCGCTCGTCGCCGACGACGACAGCCTGCCGCTCACCGAGGCGGCACTCGCGATCGCGCAGGACGCGTACCCCGATCTCGATCTGCAAGGCACGCTCGCGGAAATCGACGAGCTGGCGTTGCGTGCACGCCGCCGCGTGCCCGACGAAGGCGACGTGCGCGAGCGGGTCGCGGCGCTGAACCAGTGCTTCTTCCGCGAGTTCGGCTTTGCCGCCAATCTCAACGACTACTACGATCCCGACAATAGCCACCTGAACGCCGTGCTGCGCCGCCGCCGCGGCATTCCCATTTCGCTCGCGGTGCTTTATCTGGAGATTGCGGGGCAACTGGGGCTGCCGGTACAGGGCGTATCGTTTCCGGGCCATTTCCTCTTGCGCGCGTCGCTGCCAGGCGGCGACGCGATGTTCGATCCCACCACGGGCCGCGGGCTGACCGAATCGGACATGGTCGAGTTGCTGGAGCCCTATGTGGCGAAGGCCGGCGATTCGGTCGTGCGCACGCTGCGCGTGCTGCTCGAGCCGGCTACGCGCCGCGAGGTCGTCGCGCGCATGCTGCGCAATCTCAAGGCGATCTATCTGCAAACGGAACGCTGGGAACGCCTGCTCGGCATCCAGCAGCGGCTCGTGATCCTGCTGCCGCATAGCATCGAGGAAGTGCGCGACCGCGGCTTCGCCTATGCGCGGCTCGATTACCTGCGCCCCGCGCTGGAAGACCTCGAGCACTATCTGGAGGAGCGCCCCGACGCCGAAGACGCCACGGTCGTCGAATCGCAACTGCAGGAGTTGCGCCAGCGCACGCTCGACAACGAGCAGGGCTGAGCGCCGCGCGCGCGTCCTGGCTGCTATGGGGAAAAACAAAAGCCCGCGAGGTGTTCGCGGGCTTTTTCACATCGGCCGGTGCCTGGCTTATTTGGGCTGCATGCGGATCGCGCCGTCGAGGCGGATCACCTCGCCGTTAAGCATCGGGTTCTCGAAGATCTGCTTGACGAGCATCGCGTACTCCGCCGCCTTGCCGAGGCGCGAGGGGAAGGGGACCATCGCGCCGAGCGCGTCCTGGACTTCCTTGGGCATGCCGAGCAGCATCGGCGTTTCGAAGATGCCCGGGGCGATCGTCATCACGCGAATGCCGCTGCGCGAGAGGTCGCGCGCGATCGGCAGTGTCATGCCGACCACACCGCCCTTCGAAGCCGCGTAGGCTGCCTGGCCGATCTGGCCGTCATAGGCCGCGACCGAGGCCGTATTGACGATCACGCCGCGCTCGCCGCCTTCGTTGGGCGTGGTCTGCGTCATGGCGGCAGCCGCGAGGCGGATCATGTTGAACGTGCCGATCAGGTTGACCGAGATGGTCTTCGCGAACACGTCGAGCGGATGCGGGCCATCCTTGCCGACCGTCTTGACGGCGGGCGCAATGCCCGCGCAGTTGACGAGGCCGTGCAGCGGTCCGAGCGCCGTGGCCGCGCTCACGACGCGCGCACCGTCTTCCTCGCTCGCGACGTTGCACTTCACGAATGCGCCACCCAGCTCTTTCGCGAGCGCGTTGCCGGCTTCCTCGTTGAGGTCGGCGATAACGGCCTTGCCGCCTTCGGCGGCGATCAGGCGCGCGGTGGCCGCACCCAGGCCCGAGGCCCCGCCGGTGATGATGAATACGTTGTCGCGGATCTGCATGCTATGTCTCTGCTCCATTTGTTATGGTCGTCGTGCGGGCGGCGTGCACGAAAGAACGGGCCGCCCGGCGTCGCGCTCATGGCGCGGCGCCAGCCGGCCCGCAGGCTTGACCAGCATGATCCGAGGCCGGCAGTGGGGTGGCCGGCGCCGCCGGCTGCTCCCGGCTGACCGGCGAAAGCAAAGTTTGTTCTTACTTGAGCGCGTCGAACACGCGGGTGCGGATTTCGTCGACGGTGCCGAGACCCGAGATCGCCCGATACGCCGGCGCCTTCAGGCCGTTTTCCTCACCGCGCTTCGCCCAGTCGCTGTAGTAGGCGATGAGCGGCTTCGTTTGCGCGACGTACACGTCCAGACGCTTGCGCACGGTCTCTTCCTTGTCGTCGTCGCGCTGAACAAGCGGCTCGCCCGTCACGTCGTCCTTCATGTCCGCCTTGGGCGGATTGAACTTGAGGTGGTAGGTACGACCCGATGCGGGATGGACGCGGCGCCCGCTCATGCGCGTAATGATCTCGTCGAACGGCACGTCGATCTCGAGCACGTAGTCGATCGGCACGCCGGCCTGCTTCATGGCGTCGGCCTGAGGCAGCGTGCGAGGGAAGCCGTCGAACAGATAGCCGTTCTTGCAGTCCGGTTCCTGAAGGCGTTCCCGCACGAGATTGATGATCAGTTCGTCGGTGACGAGTTCGCCCGCGTCCATGAAGCGCTTTGCCTCGAGCCCAAGCGGCGTGCCAGCCTTCACGGCCGCGCGCAACATGTCGCCGGTCGAGATCTGCGGAATGCCGAACTTCTCCTTGATGAAGTTTGCCTGGGTTCCCTTGCCCGCGCCCGGGGCGCCCAACAGGATCAAACGCATGTCAACAATCTCCGATCTGTGTGAATTCTTGCGGCGCGGCTTGCCTCTCCTGGGCAGTCATCGGCGGCGTCGTGCGTCTCTCTCCCCGTTCGCAAAAGCGACCGCTACGGCATGTGCCAGCGGGGCGGCGACACGTCCTGCGCAGCAGCGTTGCGTGTCAGGCACGGCAACGGCGCAGCAGGGCGAGGTCGGCGAAACATGGGGAAACCCCGACGCACAAAGGCTTTAGACGGCTCGCGCAAACAATTGATTATGCCACGGGTTTTTTACGCCACTAGCGGAATTAAGTCCGGTATAACGCCTGCACACGAGCGAGGTCGGCGGGGGTGTCGACACCCGGCGCGGGCGCTTCTTTCGTCACGAGCACCGCGATGCGCTCGCCGTGCCACATCGCCCGAAGCTGCTCGAGTGCCTCGACCTGTTCGATCGGCGAGTGCGCGAGCGACGGGTAGCTGCGCAGGAATTTCGCGCGATAGGCGTACAGGCCGATGTGCCGGTAAACCGTTGCCGGGGCAGGCGGGGCGGGCATTGCGGCCAGATCGAGCCGCTCGGGCGACCAGTGCGGCTGCCACGCGTCGCGAGCCCATGGAATGGGCGCGCGCGAGAAGTAGAGCGCCACGCCGCGCGCGTCGAGCACGACCTTCACGACGTTCGGGTTGAGGATTTCGTCCGGCGCCGTGATCGGGTGGGCGGCCGTCGCGATCGCGCATTCGGGGTGCGCGGCAAGGTGCGACGCAACGTCGCATACGAGCGCGGGGTCGATCAGCGGTTCGTCGCCCTGGACGTTGACGACGATCGTGTCGTCGCTCCAGCCGTAGTGCGTCGCGACTTCGGCGAGCCGGTCGGTGCCCGACGGATGGTCGGCCCGTGTGAGCATCGCCTCGAAGCCGTGCTCGCGCGCGGCATCGAGCACCTCCGGGGCGTCCGTCGCGATCAGCACCTGCTGCGCGCCCGACGCCCGCGCGCGTTCGGCCACGCGTACCACCATGGGCTTGCCGCCTAGATCGGCGAGCGGTTTGTTCGGTAGCCGCGTGGAAGCGAGACGCGCGGGCACGACGGCGATGAAGGGTTGCACAGGTGCGCTCATGGATACCGGACTCAGGCCGCGGCAGGGCCGGCCGGATCGACGGGCGTGCCCTCCACGGTCTGGCGCGCTTCGTCCACCAGCATCACGGGGATGCCGTCGCGGATCGGGTAAGCGAGCTTGTCGGCGTTGCAGATGAGTTCCTGCGCGGCGCGATCGTAGCTGAGCGGGCCCTTGCAGATCGGGCAGACCAGGATTTCAAGCAGACGAGCGTCCACGGAGTTTCTCCACAACCAGAGTAATGAGGCGATGATCGAGCGCGGCAACGACAGGCACGACCCAGATGCGCGCGTCGTTCCAGGCCCCCAATTTTACTGCATCCTTTTCGGTGACCAGGATCGAGTCGGCTTTCACGTCGGCGAACGGATTCGTCGCGTAGTCGTAGTGGTCGGGCAGCGGCAGCGTATGGGGCGCGAGCCCCGCGCCACGCACGGTTGCGAAGAACCGCTCCGGCGAACCGATGCCGGCCGCCGCCACGAGGCGCTGCCCCGCGAACTGCGCGAGCGGGCGGCGCAGGGCGGGGTTGGCCAGATGCCAGGCGTCGCCGGGCTCGAGCGTCAGCAGGAAGGTGCTGGGCCAGGGCGGCAGCGACCGCTCGAAGGGATTGTTGACGAGCGTGGCGTCGCGGTGGCGCGAGAGCGGTTCGCGCAGCGGCCCGGCCGGCAGCAGGAAGCCGTTGCCGCCAAGACGGTGGTCGAACACGACGAGTTCGAAGTCGCGCGCGAGGCGATAGTGCTGCAGGCCGTCGTCGCTGACGATTACGTCGACGTCCTCGTGCGCGGCGCGCAGCGCCTGCGCGGCGGCGACGCGGTCCGGCGAAACCCACACCGGCGCACCGGTGCGGCGCGCGATGAGGAGCGGTTCGTCGCCGGCAAGCCGCGCCGATGTGGCGCTCGTGACCGGTGTGGGGCGTTCGACCCGGGCGCCGTAGCCGCGCGAAACCACGCCCGGCGTGAAGCCCGCCGTTCGCAGCGCTTCCACGAGCGCGATCACGGTGGGCGTTTTACCGGTGCCGCCCACCGTCACGTTGCCGACCACGACGACCGGCACGCCCACGTGCACGGTCTTGAGCCAGCCCAGCGCAAAGGCGGCGCGGCGCGCCCCGCTCACGGCCGCGAAGACAGCGGCGAGCGGTGTGAGCGCACAGGCGAGCGGGCCGCGCCGCTGCCATTCCTGCGCGAGCCGGCGTTCGATGCGGGAGGTGAGGCCGCTCATCGGCATGCGCTCCACGCTCGCGCGCGCCCGACGCTGCATGCGGGCGCCGCGCAGGACGGCGGGACGGGCTGGGCTGGCATCGGACGTTTCTCCGGATCGTGGCGTGACATGGCGTGACAGGGCTTGATCGTGCGGCCCGGCGTTGCCGGACAGGGAAGGGGTGTTCGCGTCCCAAGGGCGGCCCGCAAATGCCGACGGGAACCTGGCACTCTAGCGCGGGAGGTGGGCGCCCCGCAAGCTGCCTGCCCCCGCAGTTTTGCAAGCCTTAGGCCGCGGCGCTTGCCGGTCGGGCTGTGGATAACTTTGTGGAGAAGTGGCCCTCGCGATGGCCGGAAAGCCCGTTCTGGTGGGCTTCCATCGGCGTAAGGTCACGGTATATCGATAAAAATTCCAATAAAATCAACCGGATAGAGAAAATTTTGTGCATCTGCGACCCGTTGTCGCCGCGCATGGCATCTGACCTGCGCCATGTGGAAACCTCGTAGCGCTTGCCATCAACCCGAAGGTCGTGCTGGACGCCGGGCCGCCGGACGGTCTATTGTCTGTCCGGCCTGGTTTTTCGCATGCTCAGTATGAATTCCGATCGATTTTCCGCTTCCCCCAATGCCTCCGGCGGCGATGTCGTCGTGCCGGTTTCGGCACTCAACCGCGCGATCGCGTCGATGCTCGAACGCACGTTTCCGCTCGCGTGGATTTCGGGCGAGGTGTCCAATTTCACGCGCGCCGCGAGCGGGCACTGGTACTTCTCGATCAAGGACGCGCAGGCGCAGATCCGCTGCGTGATGTTTCGCGGCCGCGCGCAGCACGCCGGTTTCACGCCGCGCGAGGGCGACCGCATCGAGGTGCGCGCGCTCGTCACCATGTACGAGCCGCGCGGCGAGCTGCAGCTGAACGTCGAGGCGGTCCGGCGCACGGGCCAGGGGCGGCTCTACGAAGCCTTTCTGCGCCTGAAGGCGCAACTGGAGGCCGAGGGGCTCTTCGATGCCGAACGCAAGCGCGAGTTGCCAACGCATCCGCGCGCCATCGGCGTGATCACGTCGATGCAGGCCGCCGCGCTGCGCGACGTGCTCACGACGCTGTGCCGCCGCGCGCCACACGTGCCGGTGATCGTCTACCCGGCGCCGGTGCAGGGCGCGGGCTCGGCCGAAAAGCTCACGGCCATGCTCGAAACCGCCAACGCGCGCGCCGAAGTGGACGTGCTCGTGCTGTGCCGCGGGGGCGGCTCGATCGAGGATCTCTGGTCGTTCAACGACGAGACGCTCGCGCGCGCGATTGCGGCGAGCGAGATTCCCGTGGTGAGCGGCGTGGGCCACGAGACCGATTTCACGATCGCCGACTTCGCCGCCGACGTGCGCGCGCCCACGCCGACCGGCGCCGCCGAGCTCGTGAGTCCGCAGCGCGTGCTGCTGCTGCGCGAGCTGGACCAGCGCCATGCGGCCCTGGCGCGCGGCTTTGGCCGGCTCATGGAGCGGCGCGCGCAGCAGCTCGACTGGCTCGCGCGGCGCCTCGTTTCCCCCGCCGAGCGGCTTGCGCAGCAGCGCGCGCATCTGCGGCAGCTGGCGTTGCGGCTCGCTTCGGCGGGCTCGCGCGCGGCGGCGGACGCCCGCGCGCGCTTCGCCGTCGTGCAGATGCGCTGGCAGCGCGCGCGTCCCGACGCGACAGCGCAGCTGGCGCACATCGAGGCGCTGGCGCGCCGGCTGAATGGCGCCTTTGAACGGCAGCGCGAGCGCGAGGCGGCGCGGGTCTCCGAACTCGCCGCGCGGCTCGAAGTACTGAGCCCGCAGCGCACCTTCGAGCGCGGCTATGCGGCGCTGCTCGACGCGCAAAGCGGCGCGGCGGTGCGCACGCCGGCCGCGCTGAAGCCGGGCAAGCGGCTTACCGTGCATCTTGCCGAGGGGAGTGCCGACGTCGCCCTCGCCGACGTGCAGCCGCGCTTGGCCGACGGCTTCTGAGGCAACGCGCAAGGCACGCCGCATGCGCATTGGGCAATGCGTGTGCCGCCACGCTCGCGTTCATGCTGCTGACACAGCGTTGCACGAGTGTGGAACGGCGCATCCGTGCAGGCGGCGCTCGTGTCTTGCACCGGCCGCGAACCAGCGTCGGTGCGGGGTCTGCAGGCGCCCGCAAACCCCTTGCGTAGCCGATATCCGGCATAAAGTCCACGCGTTTGCGGGGTTATTCCAAGTCGCCTACAATCGAGTGCTCAATGCCGGTTATCACGCAGAACTCCCCATAACACGACGAAGGAACCGCATCATGTCATTTACGCTCCCGCCGCTGCCGTTCGCGAAGAACGCTCTCGTTCCGCACATGTCGGAAGAAACGCTCGAATACCACTACGGCAAGCACCACCAGGCCTACGTCACGAACCTCAACAACCTCATCCCGGGCACCGAGTTCGAAAAGCTCTCGCTCGAAGAGATCATCAAGAAGTCGTCGGGCGGCGTGTTCAACAACGCGGCCCAGATCTGGAATCACACCTTCTTCTGGAACAGCCTCTCGCCGCAGGGTGGCGGAGCGCCGACGGGTGCGCTCGGCGACGCGATCAACGCGAAGTGGGGTTCGTTCGACGCGTTCAAGGAAGCGTTCTCGAAGGCTGCGGTCGGCAACTTCGGCTCGGGCTGGACGTGGCTCGTGAAGAAGGCCGACGGCTCGGTCGACATCGTGTCGACCAGCAACGCCGCCACGCCGCTCACGACCGACGCGAAGCCGCTCGTCACGATCGACGTGTGGGAGCACGCTTACTACATCGACTACCGCAACGCGCGTCCGAAGTTCGTCGAAGCGTTCTGGAACATCGTGAACTGGGACTTCGCCGCGAAGAACTTCGCGTAAGCGTCGCTTTCCGGCGATCCGTGCCGCTTAGTGCCGCTTAGTGCCGCTTAGTGCCGCTTCGTGCGGCACCCGCAAAAAAGCCCTCGATTTTCAGGTCGAGGGCTTTTTCATTTGCGTTCCTGATTTGTGCGTTCAGGCGAGCGCGTCGATCACCTGCTGAGTCGAGCGCACGTGCCCCATGTACGGGAACAGCTTCTCGAACGTGAAGCGGTGCATGTCGTCGGCGAGGCCCGACGTGGCGTCCTCGACGAACACGAGCCGGAAGCTGCGATCGAAGGCCGCGCGCGCCGTCGACTCGACGCCGAAGTTCGTCGCGATACCGCCCAGCACGATCGTGTCGATGCCGCGCCGGCGCAGTTGCAGCTCGAGATCCGTGCCGTAGAAGGCACCCCACTGGCGCTTCGAAACGACGAGGTCGCCGGCCTGCACGCCGGTCTCGGGCACGAGCTCCGAAGCCTGCTCGGGCGCGGGCGGCGCATCGGGCGCGCGCGTGGAGATGTCGGCCTGAGCGAAATGCAGTTCGTTGAGCAGCACGCGCACCCACACGATGGCGGCCCCTTTGGCGCGCATGGCGTCGGCCAGTTGCTTCGCGCGCGACACGACCTCCGGACCGCTGTACGGTGCGAGCGAGCGGCCCACGATGCCGTGCTGGAGATCGATCATCACGAGCGCGGTGCGGCTCGGGTCAAGGGAGAGGGCTTGCGTCATGGGGCACCTGTATGTGAGGATGGGCTCAGATAATGATACACCAGATGTGAGGGAGGCCTCAGATATGGCGGCAGGTGCAGTGGACGATCCCAGCGCTTCGCGGCGGGTGCCGCGCCAGGAGCGCGCGGCGCGCACGGTTGAAGCGCTGCTCGACGCGGCGGGGGACGCGTTTGCCGAGCGCGGCTTCGAGAGCGCGACGATGACGCAGATTGCGCAGCAGGCCGGCGTGTCGATCGGCGCGGCCTACCAGTACTTTCCGAACAAGGACGCGCTGGCGTTTGCGCTGCGCAAGCGCTACGGCGACGAAATCGATGCGCGCTGGAGCGCGCTGATCGATGCCGAAGACCCGCGTGCGCCATTGCCGCTCGAGGAACTCGTCGGGCGGCTCTTCGACATGATGGTCGAACTGATGACCGACTATCCCGCGTATCTGCCGCTGCTTTCGGTCTCGCTGGACTTCAGGCGCGACGCGGCGGTGCGCAACCGCCTGCGCGAGCGTTTCGCGGCGCTGTTTGCGCGCTACAACGAATCGCTCGCCGCCGACGAGGCCTTTCGCATCGCCGAGGTGATGCTGCAGATCGTCAAGAGCCTCAATCCACTTTACGCAGCGGCGAAGCCAAAGGAGCGCAGGCTGCTCGTCGCCGAGTACAAGGGCGTGCTTTCGGCGTGGCTCGCCGCGAGGCTCGGCTGAGGCACGAGAACCGGACCAGGCGCAGGCGCTAGCGCGCGAGCTGTTCGTCGCGCGAGCCGATCACACGGTCGATCAGCCGGTATTCGGCGGCGGCTTCGGCGGACATGTAGTGGTCGCGGTCCGTGTCCTTCGCGATCTGCTCGATGCTCTTGCCGGTGCGCTCGGCCATCACGGCGTTCAGGCGCTCGCGCTGGTACAGCACCTCGCGCGCCTGGATCTCGATGTCCGCGGCCGTGCCCTGGCTGCCGCCCGAAGGCTGGTGAATCATGATGCGCGCGTTTGGCAGTGCGTAGCGTTTTCCCGGTGCGCCCGCCGTGAGCAGGAAGGTGCCCATGCTCGCGGCGAACCCGGTGCACAACGTCGAGACTTCGGGCTTGATGAACTGCATCGTGTCGTAGATCGCGAGGCCGTCGTACACCGAACCGCCCGGCGAATTGATGTACAGGCTGATGTCCTTTTCGGGGTTCTCGGCTTCGAGAAACAGCAGTTGCGCGACGACGAGGCTCGCCGTCTGGTCGTTCACGGGCCCGACGAGGAAGACGATCCGCTCGCGCAGCAGGCGTGAATAGATGTCGTAGGCGTGCTCCCCGCGCCCCGAGGTTTCGATGACGGTGGGCACGAGATTGAGCGCGCTCGGGCGCATTGCAGCATGATGCCTATCGTAGGTATTGCAGGTTTCGCAGGGGTGCATGACTGTCCTCGCGGTGGAAAGGCGCGACGCGTTTGCGTCGTCGCTGCCATGACGCGTGGCGGCTGCGCTGCGTGACGGAAATATTTTTTCGGCCGCCTGTCACATCCGGGCGTCGCCGTACGTCTGACTGCGCAACCCAGGCAAATCCTCTCGAGGCGAAGGAGCAATGCGAATGACGCAAACTGCAGACGAAACCAGTGAATCGGGCGCCGCGGATGCCGCGACCTTTGAGGCGCTGCGCGGCCGGCTGCTCGCGCTGGCTGCGCGGGTGCTGGGCAGCCGCGCGGAGGCCGGGGACGTCGTGCAGGACGCCTGGCTGCGCTGGAGCGAAGCGGATAAGGACGGCGTGCACGCGCCACAGGCCTGGCTCACCACGGTGACGGTACGCCTCGCGATCGACCGGCTGCGGCGGCTGCGCCGCGAGCGCGAAGGCGAGGCGCTCGCGCGGCTCACGCAGCCATGGCTCGACGACGTCGCGCCCTCGGCCGAGGAGTCCGGGCTGCGGGCCGCGCGTCTTGCCGAGGCGTGGCTAGTGCTGCTGGCGCGGCTCGGTCCGGTCGAGCAGGCCGCGTTCGTGCTGCGCGAGGCGTTCGAGTGCGATTACGCCGAAATTGCGGCGCTGGTGGGCTGCTCGAACGCGCACTGCCGGCAGATCGTGCATCGGGCGAAGGCGCGGCTCGCGCGCGCTCGGCCGGTGCGCCAGCCGCGCGAGGCGCCGGAGGACCCGGCACAGCAGGCGCGCGTCGTCGAGCGGCTACGCGAGGTGCTCGAATCGCAGGACCGGGCGGGGCTGATAGAGTTGTTCGGGTTGGCGGTGGCGACGCCACGGCGCGCGGACGAGGCAGCGGCGCTCGATGTGTCGACGGCAGCCGTGGCGCACGGCGCGCTGCGTGCCGAGGCGCTGACGCTCGACGGCGAGCCGGGCGTCGTGCTCGTCGCCGACAACGGCGAGCTGGCGGCGTGGCTGCACGTTCGCGTCGCGACTGCTGGCGATGCCGGGCCGGTGCTGTGCATCGAGGCGAGCGCCGATATCCCTGCGCTGCGGCAGGCCAACCGTGCCTTCGGCGGCGCAGCGGTGCGCCGGCTGCTCGCGGAAGTGGCGTCGGGCGTGGGCGGCGCGCCGAGGTGCGGCTGGCGACGCAGCCGGCGGCAATCGGCGGCAATCGGCGTGGGCGGTGTGCTCGTCGGCTAGCGGCAGGCCGGACGCGCTTTAACCGCGCTGGGCGGTCACATCCCAGTTGATGTCCACACACAGCACCTGCAGGCCGTGCGGCGTTTGCGCCGCAATCGACGCGGTCACGCACAGGTGCGCTTCGTTAATCGACAGATAGGGCGGCGTGAGATGCACACGGCCGGGTGCGCGCATCGCGCCGATGAAGTACGGGCGCCGCTCCCAGCTCGCGCCTTCCGAATGCAGCAGCGGACGGAAGCGCTTGGTCCGCTGTGTCGCGCGGCCTTCGGGCACCACGTTGTCGCCGATCTGGCGGCCCGACGCGTCCAGCAGGAAGCAGCGCGCCGTTTCCCGGAGCTCGAGCAGCGGCGGCGTCGCGTCGCTCATGGACGCGCCCGCGCCGAGCCGCGCGGCGGCCGCTTCCATGGCGCTCACATACGGCGCGAGTCGCATCGACTGCGCCCGTTCACGCTGGGTCACGCGCTCGCGCAGTCCTGCCGAGAGGTCGTCCATCGACTGTGCGGCCTTGGTCGGCGGCACCGGCTCGACTTCGGGGCGCGCGAAATACGCACCTTGCACGAAGTCGGCATTGCTTTCTAGCGCGATCAGCGCGTCGCGCTCCGTCGAGAGTCCGCCCACCAGCACCAGCTGGCCGGACTCGTGCAGCATCGAGACGAGGCCCGGCAGCACGCGTTCGATGTGCGCGTGGCGGCTCGCCTGCGCGAGCAGGCTGCGGTCGAGCGTGACGATGTCGGGGCGCAGCTGCCACACGCGGTCGATATTCGAGTGCTTCGCGCCGAAGCCGTCCAGCGCGATCACGAAACCGCTCTTGCGCAGCCCGTCGATGATCTCCGCAAAGCGCGAATTCTCGCCGCCCGCCTGCTCCGACACCTCGAGCACCACGCGTTGCGGCTGCAGCCCGAGCGTCTTGAGGCCGGCGAGCAGAGCGTCGCCGTAGCTCGTATCCATCAGCGCGGCGGGATGCAGGCTCAGGAACAGCCATTCGTCATGCGAATCGAACGCGTTGAAGTTGCCCAGATGCAGCGATTCGGCGAGCCGGCCGAGCTCCAGCAGATCGCCGCGGCGCGCGGCCTGCGTGAACACCTCCTGCGAAGGCACGTGCATGCCGTGCTCGTCGTGCGCGCGCAGCGTCGCGTGATAGCCGATCGCGCGGCGGTGGGCGACCGAGAACACCGGCTGGAACACGCTGAACACGGTGTAGCTGCCGTACAGCACGGTGCGGCGGGCGCCTGCGACGCCGGCCACGGGGCGCGACTGGAAGCCGGGGGGATCGAGGTCGATCATGCTCGTCATATCGATGGAGGGCGCGCGCCTGGGGACGCTGCGCCGAAGCGTCAAGTTTACAGGATAGGCCAGCAAAAAGTATGCGCGTTTGGGAACCGGCGGCGGGCAGCCTTGCTGCGGCACCGCATGGCGTGCTGCGAGGCCCGGCCGGCGGGCACACGCGCACCGCGCGGTCGCCGCATGCACTGCGGCGGTGCGCGGTGGCTGCGCGCACAACGATGCCGACGACGCTGCCGGCAGCGATGCGATCACGTCCGCTCGGACGGATCGGTCTTCTTCGCGGTGTGTCGCAGATCGGGCGCGAGCTGCGCGAAGATCCACGACGAAGCGGCCGTGATGATGCCGACACAGACGAAGGTGGCGTGGAAGGCCGGGACCACGCTCGAGCCCGTGTGGTGGCCGATGAGCCCGGTGAAGGTCGAGAGCAGCGCGCCGGCGACGGTCACGCCGAGGCTCATCGAGAGCATCTGTACGAGCGAGAACAGGCTGTTGCCGCTGCTCGCGCCGCCGGTTCCGAGGTCCTTGAGCGTGAGCGTGTTCATCGCGGTGAACTGCATCGAGTTCACGCCGCCGAAGATCGCGAGCTGGACGATGCGCAACCATAGTGGCTCGCCGGGCGTCGCGAGCGCGAAGCTCGCCATCGCGAAGCCCACGAGCACGGTGTTCGTCACGAGCACGCTGCGGTAGCCGTAGCGCATGATCAGGCGCGTCACGAGCCGCTTGGAGAACATGCCCGCGGCCGCCGTGGGCAGCATCATGAGGCCCGCTTCGAACGGCGTGTAGCCGAGCGCGACCTGCAGCAGCAGCGGGATCAGATAGGGCATCGCGCCGCTGCCGATGCGCGCGAACAGGTTGCCGAGCAGTCCCACGCTGAACGTATGGATCTTGAAGAGATCGAGCGAAAAAATGGGCCGCGGCGTGCGCACGGCGTGCAGCCCGTAGGCGACGAATGCCGCGAGCGAAACGATCAGCAGCACGAGCACGACGGCTTCCTCGATGCCGAGTTCGGCGCGTCCGTCGAGCGCGAACGAGATCGTCACCATGCCGGTCACGAGCAGCAGGTAGCCGGGCAGGTCGAAGCGCGGCGTGTCGGGGTTGCGGCTGTCGGGCATGAAGATGAACGTGGCGATGCAGCCCACCATGCCCACCGGCACGTTGATGAGAAAGATCCAGTGCCACGAGGCGATCTGCACGAGCCAGCCGCCGAGCGTCGGGCCGATCAGCGGGCCGATCAGGCCGGGAATCGCAACGAACGAGAGCGCGGGCAGATAGCGTTCGGCGGGAAACGTGCGCAGCACGGCCAGCCGTCCGACCGGCAGCAGCATCGCGCCGCCCACACCCTGCGCGATGCGCGAGAGCACCAGCTGCATGAGCGTGTGGGAGCTTGCGCATAGCAGCGAACCCACCGTGAACACGAGGATCGCGCCAAGAAACACGCGGCGCGTGCCGAGCTTGTCGGCGAGCCAGCCGGAGACCGGGATCATCACGGCCATCGTCAGCGAATACGCGATCACGACCGACTGCATGCTGAGCGGGCGCTCGCCGAGGCTCGTCGCCATGGCGGGCAGCGCCGTGTTGACGATGGTCGAGTCGAGGGTCTGCATGAAGAAGCCGGTGGCGACGAGCCACAGCATCACGGACAGCGAACGGGGTGTGGGCGTAGCGGCGGACGTCTGGCTGGCGGGGGCGGACATGGGGCGGCGGGGGCGCTCAGGCGGTTGGGCTGGCAGCCGCCATTGTAGGGAAAACGGCGTAGCAACGCCGTCGCGCGCGGCGCCACGGCGCCGCGGGTGAAGCCACGCCGCGCGGGCTCACGCGTCCAGCTGCGCCGCCGCCGCGAAGAAGGCCTGGGCGCGCGGGTCGAGCACGAGCGCCGCGTTGATGCGGATCCACGGGCTAGGCTCGCCGTGCGGCCGGAAGTGGCTGCCCGGCGACACGGTCACGCCGAATGCCTCGGCGCAGGTGGCGAGCCTTGTCGAATCCTCGACGTGCGGTACGCGCGCGCAAACGAACTTGCCGCCGAACTTGCCGGTGAAGACGCCGCCTGCCGGCCGCGCGAACAGCTCCCAGCCGTGGTCGTCCAGCGTGCGCGTGGCGTTGCCGAGCGCTTCGGCCATGCGCCGCCGCAATCGTTCGAGGTACTTGCGATAGGCGCCGCGCTCGAGCAGCGTGGCGGCCACGGCCTGGGTGAAGCGCGATCCGCTGATGGTGGTCAGCGCCTTGATGGACGCGAGGTCGCGCGTGAGCTCGGGGGCGGCGACCACGTAGCCCACGCGCAGCGACGACGACAGTGTCTTCGAGAGCCCCGCCACGTAGACCACGTGCTCGAACTGGTCGAGCGCGGCGAGCCGGTCGGTGGGATCGGCCTGGAAGTCGGCGTAGATGTCGTCTTCGACGATCGTGAAGTGGTGCTCGCGCGCGAGCTGCAGCAGCCGGAAGGCGACGGGCGGCGCGATCGTCGTGCCGGTGGGGTTGTGGAACACCGTGTTGACGAAGTACGCGCGCGGCCGGTGTTCGGCCAGCATCGCGTGCAGGTGGTCGAGGTCCGGGCCGCTGGCCGTGCGCCGGATGCCGATCAGCCGCACGCCGTGCAGCTTCAGCAGGCCGTAGAGGTTGTAGTAGCCGGGGTCTTCGACGAACACGACATCGCCGGGCTTGAGCATGTAGCGGATCAGCAGGTCGAGGCCTTCGCTCGCGCCTTCGGTAACGAGGATCTGCTGGGTGTCGGCGACGATGCCGAGCGGCGCGAGCCGGTTGCGCAGATGCTCGCGCAGCGTCACGTCACCGAGCGGCGAGCCGTAATCGACGAGACTCGACGGGTCGGTGCGCGAGACATGGCGGATCGCCTGGCCGATCGCATCGAGGTCGCGCCACGCCTGCGGGATCGATCCGCTGTCGAGCTGCAGCACCTCGCCGGGGCGGTTGAGCGCGGAGAGCAGATGGCCCGATTCGTCGGCGGCGTTCGAGAGGTCGCAGGTGCCCATGCCGGCCATGCCCGCGTGGGCGTGCTCGCTCACGTAGAAGCCCGAGCCGTGCCGCGAATCGAGATAGCCGAGCGAAACGAGGCGGTCGTAGGCCTCGATCACGGGAAAGCGGCTGATGCGGTAGTCGGTGGCGAACTGGCGGATCGACGGCAGCCGCGCGCCGGGATGCGCCGCGCGCGAGCGGATCCAGTCCTGCACGCCGGCGACGATCTGGTCGGTGAGCGGGACGCTGCTGGCGCGGTCGAGTTCGAGTTTCATGCGGGCCTCTCGGCGTGAACCGGCAGCGGGATGCGACTGTCCGGTTTTTCGACTGCACAGTTCCGAATGAACTGTTCGGAACTGTGCATGGGTTACGGTGACGATGACCGCAATAATGCTTCAACCGGGACAGGCATTCAAGGAGCGAAGCGATGCGCGAAATCCGTGTTTTTGAACTGGAACATCAGGAGCCCGTGCAAACCTGGCGGCTGGCGCAGCCGCTGCAACTGCACGTGACCGAAGGCGAAGTCTGGCTGACGATGGACGGCGACTCGAGCGACTACTGGCTGCGCCAAGGCGAATCGCTGGCGTTGGCGGGCGGGAAGGCCGTGCGGCTCAGCGCGGGGAGCGTGGGAGCGCGCTTCGTGCTGGCGCTGGACGGCGCTTCGGGGGTGACGCGCCCGGTCGAAGTGGCGGGCGCGGCGGCGTCGCTTGCCCGGGCATTGCGCGGCTGGGCCTCGCGCGCCGGCTGGCGCACGCGGGCGATGGGCTAGGCGGCGGCCCAGGCAATGAACCGGGCGCTTGCCGTTTTAGCCCGCTTCGGCAAGTTCCCCCACATAGCGCGCGCGAGGACGGATCAGCCTTGCGTCGGCGATCTGTTCGAGGGCGTGCGCGATCCAGCCCGTTACGCGACCCGCGGCGAACAGCGTGAAGGCCGCGCCGCGCGGGAGTTCGAGCACGCGCTCGATGGCCGCGAGCGCGAAATCGACGGTCGGGCGCGCGCCCGTCGTTTGGGCGACGGCCTGGGCTAGTGCATCGATCTCGCCCATCGAGGAACGCGCCGGCGCACGCTGCGCAAGCTGGTCGAGCAGCAGCCGCGCGCGCGGATCGCCCTCCGGATAGAGCGGATGGCCGAAGCCCGAGAGCGGCGCGGCCACGCCGCGCTCGTCGGTTGTGAGGCGTTCCGCGAGAAAGCGATGCAGGTCGCCCGCACGCGCCGCATCGTCGAATAGTGCGGCCACGCGCAGCGTCTCGCCGCCATGGCGCGGGCCTGCAAGCGCCGCGAGGCCTCCCGCCGCGGCGCCGAACAGATGCATGCCGGTCGAGACGATGCAGCGGACCGTAAACGTCGAGGCATTCAACTCGTGATCGGCGCACAGTACCAGTGCCGCGCGCAGCAGTTCGGCCTGCGCGCGCGATCTCAGGCCCCAGGCCGACGCAAGCTGGCGGTGCAGCGGCTCGTTCGAGGGCGCCGCCGAAATCAGCGCCCCGGCAAGCAGGCGCATCAACACCGAACCCGTATCGATCTGCGCGTCGCGGCCTTGCGCCCAGACACGCGGCATTTGCGCGGCGGCGGCCGGCAGCAGCACGAGCGCGCGTTCGACCGGCGTATGCGCGCTCCACAGCTTGAGCCAGGCGGCCCACTGCGCCGCTGCGATGGGCGCCGGGGGCGCCTCCGCGATGCGGCGCGGCGCGCATTCCCACAGCAGTGCGGCGACTTCTTCCAGGCTGGCGTGCCGCGCGAGTTCGACGGCGTCCTGGCCGCGGTAGCGCAGCTTGCCGTCGGCGATGAGCGTGATCGACGATTCGAGCACGGGCACGCCCCAGTCCAGCACTTTCTGCGCGACCTTGCCGGCGCGCTTGCCATCGGCCTTGCGGCGCGCGAGGCGACGCACTTCGGCGCTGGAGTAGCGGTTCTGGCGGCCCTCGGCGGCGGGCGCGGAGGAGAGCAGCCCGCGGCTCACGTAGGCGTACAGCGTGGCCCGGCTGATGCCGAGCGTGTCGGCGGCCTCGGCCGCGGTCATATAGCTGGACAGGGTGGCTCGCATCGGAAAACCCGAGAAATCAATCTATATTGATTATCTTAATCAAGATTGATCGACTGTACACCACGAAACTAGACTCGGTTGCACTTCCCACGAATTCGAAGGAGTGATGGCCATGACGCCCCGCGACGCGCTCGAACATCTCTGGATGCTGGCCGACTGCGATCCTGCCGCGCTCGACATGCTTCAGGTCGCAGGCGAAGACCCGGGACTGCCGTCGGTATTTCGCGTCGGCACGCTGGCGGCGGCGACGATCGGCGCGGCGGGGCTTGCGGCGGCGCAATTCCATCGCATGCGCAGCGGCGACGCGCAGCGCGTGGACATCGACGTGCGCCGCGCACTGGCCGCCTTTCGCAGCGAACGCTATCTGAGCGTGGAGGGTGGGGCGCCGATCGAGCTGCGTCACCCGGTGACGGGCTATTTCGCGACGCGCGACGATCGCTGGATCCAGCTCCACGCGAACTTCGCGCACCATCTCGAAGGGATTCTGCGCGTGCTCGGCTGCACGCAAGAGCGCGAGGCCGTGGCCGCGGCCATCCGCGGCTGGGACGGTGCCGAGCTCGATAGCGCGCTCGCGCAGGCGGGTCTGTGCGCCGCGCTGATTCGCTCGCCGCGCGAGTGGGGCGCGCTCGAGCAGGCGAAGGCCATCGCGAGCCTGCCGCTGTTCGAGATCGAGCGCATTGGCGATGCGCCGCGCGAGACCCCCAAGGTGGCTCAGGCGCCTCCTGGGCAGGCCGCCGCCCAGCCGTACCCCGTGCGTCCGCTGCAAGGCGTGCGCGTGCTGGACCTCACGCGTATCATCGCGGGGCCGGTGGCCGGCCGCACGCTCGCCGCGCATGGCGCCGACGTGCTGCTCCTGAACGGCCCGCATCTGCCCAACATCGCGCCGCTCGTGATCGACAATGGCCGCGGCAAGCGCTCCGCCACGCTCGATCTGCGCGAGCACGCGGGATGCGAGAAGCTGCGCGAGCTCGCGCGCGACGCCGATGTCTTCCTGCAGTCGTACCGTCCCGGCGCGCTTGCCGCGCGCGGTTTCGCACCGGAGCAACTGGCGCGTTTGCGGCCCGGCATCGTGTGCGTATCGGTCAGCGCCTATAGCCATCATGGGCCATGGAGCGAGCGGCGCGGTTTCGACAGTCTCGTACAGTCGGCGAGCGGCATCGTCTGGACCGAGAGCGTGGAGGCCTCGCGCGGCAGCGGTGTCGAGCCATTCAAGACGCCGCGGCCGTTGCCCTGCCAGGCGCTCGATCATGCGACCGGCTATCTGGCCGCGTTCGGTGCCATGGTTGCGCTCGCGCGCCGCGCCACGGAAGGCGGCAGCTGGCACGTGCGCGTCTCGCTCGCGCAGACGGGGCGCTGGCTGCAAACGATGGGGCGGGTGGATGACGGGCAACGTGTGGCCGACCCGGGCGCGCAGGACGTGGCCGATTGCCTCGAAAGCATGGACTCGCCGTTCGGACGCCTGCGCGTGGCGGCGAGCGCCGAACGGCTTGCCCTCACACCCGCGCATTTCGCGAGGCCGCCGGTACCGATCGGCACCGACGCGCCCGCGTGGTAGCGCCGCGCCGCCTGCAGCCTACTTGCGCAGTTCCGCGACGAAGTCGTAGTAGTCGTTGCGGCAGTAGGTGTCGGTGAGCTCGATCGCGCGCTGGTCGGCCGTGTAGCCCACGCGCGTGATGAGCAGGAGCGCCTCGTTCGGCGCGATGCTCATCTGCTGCGCGATTTCGTCGCTCGCGTTGACGGCGCGAAAGTGCTGCAGCGCGCGCACGATCGCGAGGCCGCGCTGTTCGAGAAAGCTGTAGAGCGAATCGCCGATCGCGCCGGGATCGGGAATCAGCGCAGCCGGAAAGGTGGAGTTTTCCACGGCCATCACGATGCCGTCCGCGAGGCGCAGACGTTTCAGCCGTGTGACGGCAGCCGAGGGCGAGAGGCCGAGCTGGATCACCTCGTCGCGGCTCGCCGGCTGGATCTCGCGCGAGAGCCAGCGCGAGCTGGGCGTGAAGCCGCGCTGGCGCAGCATCTCGCTGAAGCTCGTCAGGCGCGAGAGCGGATCTTCGTAGCGCGGCGTGATGAAACTGCCCGCGCCTTGCGTGCGGCGGATCAGCCCCTGCTCGACGAGGAGCGCGATCGCCTTGCGCGCCGTGATGCGCGAGACGCCGAGCGCGTCGGCGAGCACGCGCTCGGACGGCAGCGCCTCACCGGCGTTCCAGCGGTTTTCGTGGATCGCGCTGCTCAGCTTGCGTGCGAGCTGCAGATAGAGCGGCGTATCGTTGTCCGGGTCCGGGCGCAGATCGCGCCAGCGGTCTTCCGTGGGTGCGTTCATGGGAGGCAGGCCAGAAAGGCGAACGGCAATTTTATGACATAGCCGCATCAATTCGCTAATGGGCGAGTTACGGATGCGCGCATGACCGGGCGCGGTGCGGGGCGCTACACTGCTCCTTTGCGCGATGTTTCGCGTTGAATAGCCGCTTCTTGCCGCATATACGGTTCATGCGCGGTTGGAGTGCGGTTCAAGCGCGGTGCAAGGAGCCAGCCAGCATGACTACCGAACTCCCCGCCCTCGCACTGCCCGATGGCGAGCGCATTCCGAAGCTCGGCCAGGGCACGTGGGAGATGGGCGAGCGCGCCGCGCGACGCAGCGAAGAAATTGCCGCGCTGCGCGAGGGCATCGCGCTCGGCATGACGCTTATCGACACGGCCGAGATGTACGGCGACGGCGCCACCGAACGGTTGGTCGGCGAGGCCTTGCAGGGCCTGCGCGACGACGTGTTCCTCGTGAGCAAGGTGTATCCGCATAACGCGAGCCGGCGCGGCGTGCAGACCGCCTGCGAGGCGAGTCTGAAGCGCCTTGGCACGGACCGGCTCGATCTCTATTTGCTGCACTGGCCCGGCGGCGTGCCGCTCGAGGAAACGGTCGAGGGCTTCGAGGCGCTCGTGCGCGCGGGCAAGGTTCGCCACTGGGGCGTGAGCAATTTCGATACCGACGACATGGAAGCGCTCTTTGCGGTGCCAGGCGGCGAAGCTTGCGCGATGAACCAGATTCTCTACAACGTCGCGCGCCGCGGGCCGGAATTCGATCTGCTGCCCTGGAGCGCGCAGCATCGCGTGCCGGTGATGGCGTATAGCCCCGTCGATCACGCGCGGCTGCCCAGACGCTCGCCGCTCGACGACATCGCGCAGGCGCACGGCGTATCGGTGTATCAGATCGCGATGGCGTGGGTGTTGCGTCAGCCGGGCGTGTGCGCGATTCCGAAAGCGGCGCGCATCGAACACGTGCGCGACAACCGCGCAGCGCTCGATCTCGTGCTGAGCGCACAGGACCATGCGGCGCTCGACGCGTACTTCAAACCGCCGCGCAGCAAGCGGCCGCTCGAAATGCTCTGAGGCGCGGGGGGCTGGCGGGCGTTTCAACGGCGAATGCATGTGGCGAGCAGACAGCTGGGGAAGCCGGTGTCCAGCCCCCGGCGGCGGTTCCCGGCCGGGGGACCGGGAGACCGCCGCCGTTGCCTGGACTGGCGCGATCGGCTATCGCGCCAATTCGGGGGAGCTGAGGCGGCGCGCGTGCACTGCCGCACGAAGTCAGCGACCACTGCCGCCGCCGTGGCCACCGCCGCTGCCGCTGTTGCCATGCCCACCGCCGAATCCGCCGCCAAAGCCACCTCCGAAGCCACCTCCGAAGCCACCGCCGAAGCCGCCTGCGCCCGCGCCAGCAGCGCCGGCCGCGCCTCCGCAGCCGCAGCCGCCTGAACTGCCGGAGCTTCCGCCGCCGCTGGAACTTCCGCCGCCGGACTTGCCTCCGCCGCTTGAGCTACCGCCGTCGCCACCGCTGGAACTGCTTCCGCTGCTCGATCCTCCGTGACCGGAATTGCCAGCGCTTGAACTGCTACTGCTGCCGGCCGAGCTGCCTGCGCCAGCCGCACCAGCCGCACCAGCCGCACCAGCCGCACCAGCCGCGCCCGCTGCGCCCGCTGCGCCCGCTGCGCCCGCACCTGCGCCGGCCGCGCCCGTACCACCAGCACCGCCGCTGTTGCCCGATCCGCCGCAGCCGCCGCGCTTGCCGGCGCAGGTGTCGTCGAGCGCGAATACCGCGGCGACGTCCTCGGCCACGCTGCCGGAGCCGGACGCGGCGCCCGCAGCGGAAGTAGAAGCATCGTTCTGGGTGATCTGCATCGCGGGGGGCATGGCTTGCGCGCCGCTCGCCGGCAGGGCGGGGGCCGCGCCGATGATCAGTTGCGCGTCGACGTCCACGTCATCCCCGGCGTGTGCCGCGAGCGCGGGGAGCAGGCTGCCAGCAGCCACTACGCACACTGCGAATCCCCGAATTATTAGATTGCAGTACTGATGAATGTTCGTATTTTTCATTGCATTCTCCCGGGAGGCAGCGGCGTGCTGCAGCCGTTGCCTCTCGTGCGCCTTATGTCTGGCGGCGTGCAGTTGCGCATGCACGCCGACCCCCGTCAGCTCGTGACCCATGACGGCGGTGTGCGCAGCACCGGCGTCATGCAGTCCGAAGGACATCCGGCCGATAAGTCGGCGGCTGGCCGGATAGACAGGACTCCTTGCTGGTTGTCGTAGCCCGCGGGGGCGGGGCGGCAGAAGACAAGTGCATCGTGCTACCGGCTACCCGCTGGCCTGACGTGACGACCCGCGGAACCACGTCAAAAGGGCAGCGGCCGGATGCCTGAGCACGGTGTAGCGAGTTCCATGCCATCGGCCGCAGACCCGCTCGCCAGGGTCACTTAACAATGTTTGTAGCGTGTGCGAGGGGCGGAAATCGCTGAAAACGTATCGAAGGTGAAACGCGTGCGTGTGGCGCGAGCGTTTTTCGTTGCATACGAGCACAGCGCGTTGCGCTTCGTTATCACTCTTGCGCGGCGTTCGGCGTGCTTTGCAGCACACGCAGTTCGGCGGCGGCAATGTGGCAGCGAATGAGATGACCGTTGCCCGCTGGCGCGAACGGCGGTGCCTGTTCGTCGCAGATCGCGCCGATGCGGCGCGGGCATTGGGCACGGAAGACGCAGCCCGTTACCGGCGCGCGTGCATCGAACGCCTCGCGTTCGCGCAGTGCTTGCGCGGCGAGCAGCGTTTCCGTATACGGATGGCTCGGTGCGCCGAACAGCGCGTCCGTCGGCCCCACCTCGACCACCTGGCCCGCGTAGAGCACCATCACGCGATCGGCGAGATAGCGCACGACGTCGAGGTCGTGCGAAATGAAGAGATAGCTCACGTTGCGTTCGCGCTGCAGTCGCGCGAGCAAATTGAGGATCGCGGCCTGCACCGAGACGTCGAGTGCCGAAGTCGGTTCGTCGCAGATCACCACGCGCGGCTCGCCCGCGAAGGCCTGCGCGATCGCCACGCGCTGTTTGAGCCCACCCGAGAGCTGACGCGAGCGGGCCGTGAGATAGCGAAGGGGCACGCGCACCGCGTCGAGCATCGCCGCGAGCCGCGTTTCGTCAGGAGCCTCCTTCGCGGCCGTGTGCGCGAGTGCGCGTCCAATGAGTCGCGCGACCGGCAGCGCGCGATTGAGCGAGGCATCCGGATGCTGGAACACCAGTCGCAGCGCTTCGAGCTGCTTCCTGCTGCGCCGCCCGACGCGGGCCGGCAAGGTCTCGCCCGCAAGCTCGACGCGGCCGCCCGCGTCGGGCGCATGAAGGCCTAGCAGCAGCTTGGCGAGGGTGGTCTTGCCGCTGCCCGATTCGCCGACGAGGCCGAGCGTTTCGCCGCGGTGCAAGTCGATCGAGACGCCGTCGAGCGCGCGCACGGCCTGGCTGCCCTGTCCGAACGTGCGCGACACGTCGATGGCCCGCAGGACCACCTCGGGCCCGGCGGGCGCGGCCGGCGCGTGGGGGGGCGTGGGTTCCGCGGCCGGCAGATCGGTGGCCCGTTCGTGATAGTGGCAACGCGCCATCTGCGTGCCATGCGGTGCTTCCATGCGATGCGGGGGCGGCGCTTGCTCGACGCAGCGGGAATCGGCAAGGCGGCAGCGTGGCGCATACACGCAGCCGTGCGCCAGCGCGCCGGGCGCGGGCGGCTCGCCCGCAATCGTGTCGAGCGGCCCGTCGTGCTTGCTGCGTCCGCGCGTGGGCAGGCAGCGCAGCAGGCCCACGGTGTACGGATGATGGGCGCGCGCGAAGACGTCGCGCGTGTCGCCTTCCTCGACGAGACGTCCGGCGTAGAGCACGCCGACGCGCTCGCACATCCGGCCGATCACGGCCAGATCGTGGCTGATGAGAAGCACCGCCATGCCCAACTCGACGCGCAACTGCGCGACCAATGCCAGCACTTCGGCTTCGACGGTGGCGTCGAGTCCGGTGGTCGGTTCGTCGAGAATCAGCAGCGACGGGTTCGACGCGAGCGCCATCGCGATCACCACGCGCTGCTGCATCCCGCCGGATAGCTGATGCGGGTAGCTCGCCATCACGCGCGCCGGATCGGCAATGCGCACGCGTCTGAGCATATCGGGCGAGCGCGCGAGTGCGTCCGCCGCAGCGGCGCCAGCCGCCTCGAACGCCTCGCTCAACTGGCGTGCGATCGTGAGCGAGGGGTTGAGCGCGCTCGCGGGGTCCTGATAGACCATCGATACGGCGCCGGCGCGCAAGTTGCGCAGGCCGTTGGCGTCGAGCGCGAGCACGTCGGCGCCGGCGATCGCGATGCGCCCGGCCTTCACGCGGCCATTGCGCGGCAGATAGCGCAGCGCGGCGAGCGCGACCGTCGATTTGCCGCAGCCCGATTCGCCGACAAGCCCGTAGGCCTCGCCGCGGCGGATGCGCAGTGAGACGTCCGTCAATACGTTGCGCTCGCGTCCCTTCACGCGATAGGCAACGGTGAGGCCGACCAGCGCGAGCGCATCGTCGTCGGCGCTGCCGGCGCTCGCAGGTTTGCGTCGCGCGCCGAAGCTCGCGGGCGCCGCTGTATGCCGCGGGCTCATGATTCGAGCGCCTCGCGCAGGCTGTCGGCGATCAGGTTGACCGCTACCACGAGCGAGGCGATGGCCAGCGCGTCGAAGGCGACGGTCCACCAGGCGCCGCCCGCCAGTAGCGCATACGACTCGGCGAGCGCGAGACCCCAGTCGGGCGAGGGCGGCTGGATGCCGAAGCCGAGGAACGAGAGCGTCGCGACGGCGAAGATCGCGTAGCCGAGCCGTACGGTCGCCTCCACGACGATGGGCGGCCACACGTTCGGCAGTATCTCCGCGAACATCACGTAGGGGGCGCGGTTGCCGTGCAGACGCGCGGCGGCGACGTAGTCCAGATGACGCTCGGCCAGCACGGCGGCGCGCACCGTGCGTGCGATCAGCGGCGCGAAGGTGAGGCCGATCACCAGTATCACGGCGAGGTTCGAGGCGCCCACGGCCGCGAGCACCATCAGCGCGACGATCACGAGCGGCAGCGCCAGCACGGCGTCGAGCGTGCGCGCGATGAGGCTGCCCGCGAATCCTTCGAAATAGCCCGTGACGAGGCCGAGCGCGGTGCCAGCCAGCGTGCCGGCCAGCGTGGCGAGCGGGGCGATCGTGAGGATGTCGCGTGCGCCCGCGATCACACGCGAGCAGATGTCGCGGCCCAACTGATCGGTGCCGCACCAATGCGTGTGGTCGGGCGGCATGAGCGAGCTGAGCGGGTCGGACGCATACGGGTCGAACGGCGCGAGCCATTGGCCGGCGAACGCGCAGACGATCCACCCCAGCACGATCAGCGCACCCGCGATGAACGCTGGGGAGCGCAGCAGCTCGCGCAGGAGACCGAAGCGTTCGGTGGCGTCGGCAGGCGTGGCGATCGAGGGTTCGGTGAGGGTGTTGTTCATGCGTGCCCTGTCGTGCGCAGGCGCGGGTCGAGCAGCGCGTGCAACGCATCGGCGCCGAGGTTGGCGAGCGTATAGACCGCGCCGATCGCCAGCACGCCGGCTTCCAGCAGCGGAAAATCCCTTGCTTTCGCGGCGTTGTAAATTAGCGATCCGATGCCGGGATAGCGGAACAGCGTCTCGACCACGACGAGTCCGCCGATCAGATAGCCGAGCTGCGTCGCCGCGACGGTGACCGTGGGCAGTAGCGCGTTGCGCAGAACGTGCCGCACGATCACGACGCGTCGGGGCAGGCCCTTGAGGATCGCGGTGCGTGTGTAGTCGGCATCGAGGGCGCCGAGCATGCCCGCGCGCGTCATGCGCGCGAGATAGCCGAAGAAGACGAAGACGAGCGGCAGCACCGGTAGCACCAGATGCCGCAGGGCTTCGAGTACGCCCGCGTTTGGCGGCGCAACGGCTTCGATGGGCAACCAGCGCAGCCACACGCCGAACACGAGGATCAGCACGATCGCCGAGACGAATTCAGGCACGGCGCTCGCGCACAGCCCGAGTGTGCTGATCGTGCGGTCGAGCCAGCGGCCCGCGTGCAGCGCCGCCCAGACACCGCCGCCGATGCCGAGCGGCACGACCACGACGAACGCGGCGAGGCCGAGCTTTGCCGACTGCAGCAGCGCCGCGGCGACGAACGGCGCGACCGGCTGGCGGTAGCTCCACGAGAGGCCGAAGTCGCCGCGCAACGCGTGCGCGATCCAGGCGAGGTACTGCACGAGCGCGGGGCGATCCGCGCCGAGCTGATGATCGAGCGCCGCGACGGCGCGCGCGTCGGCGAGCGGGCCGAGCACCGCGCGGCCGATGTCGCCGGGCAGCAGTTGGCCTCCCGCGAACACGAGCACGGAAAGCAGCCACAACGTAAAGAGCGCCCAGCCGGCGCGGCGCGCGATGAAGCGCAACGCGCCCGCGACGCGCGTGGAGCGGGCCGCCGAAGGGGCCGGATGGGGCGATCGGGGCGGACTCGTCAGCGGTGTAGCCATCGGATTCCAGGTACGGGCGGCGCGCGGCGCCGTGGGCGATTCATGTGGCCAGATTCAGGCCGCGAGCGTGGCGCGGTCGAAGTAGAGCTGGGCGAGCGCGGTGAAGCGCATGCCCTGCAGCGCGGTGCGCTGCGCGATCAGCTGGTCGTAGAAGTACGGAATGATCACGGGCGTTTCCTCGAGCAGCAGCGTTTCGATCTGCGCCGCGATCTTCTTCTGCGCGGCGACGTCGAGCGTCGCGACGAAACTGGCGACGAGCTTGTCGTACTGCGCGTTGCGAAAGTGCGCAGCATTCCACGTGCCGCCGCTCGTGAGCGGCGCATTGAGGAACACGTTGGGCACGCCGCGGTGGCCGTAGTCGGTGATGCCGAGCGGCGAGTCGAGCCAGTCCGACTTGCCGTACGTGCCGGCGCCGTAATACTGCCCCTGGCTTTCGACCTTCAGCGAAATGCGCACACCGATCGCCTTGGCCGCGTTCTGCACGACCACGGCCAGGTCGGGAATCTCCATGTACTTCTCGGTGGTGAGCGTGACATCGAAGCCGTTCACCACGCCGGCCTGCGCGAGCAATTCACGTGCCTTCGCGACGTTCAGCGTGCGTTGCGGCACGGTGGTGGAAGTGGAGGGGAACAGCGGCGCGAACGGGCTGTCGTTGCCGACCACCGCGCGGCCCTTGAACAGCCCGCGCACCATCACGTCGCGATCGAGCGCCAGGGCCAGCGCCTGGCGCACGCGTTTGTCGCGCAAGCTGGGCATGTCGTTGCGCATGTGGATCTGGCGATGCGCGCTGGAGCGCACGCCGATCACCTTGAAGTCCGGATTGTTCAGGATGCCGAAACCGCCCTGCACGGTGAAGGTGCCCATGACGTCGGCCTGGCGGCCCTGCAGGGCGAGGATCTGGGCCGGCTCGTCGGCGTAGAACGCGAACTGCACGCGCGCGGGCAGCGCCTTCTCGCCCCAGTAATCGGGATTGCGCACGAAGCTCGCGCCTTGCCGCGGCGCATAGTGTTCGAGCCTGAACGGTCCCGTACCGATGAAAGTCTTCTCGTAGTTGCCCGCGTAATTCGCGGGCAGGATCACGGCGTTGTAATTGTCGGAGGAGACGTAGTAAGGGAAGTTGCCGTTCGGCGCGTCGAGATGGAACGCGACGGTGTGGTCGTCGAGCACTTTCGCGCCGCCCCTCGAGAGCACGCCCTTGAGCACCGAAAGCGCCGCCGAGCCGCTGGCCGGATCGGCGAGGCGGTCGAAGGTCGCCACCACGTCTTTGGCGCCGAACGGCTGGCCGTCGTGAAATTTCACCTTTGGGCGCAGCTTGAAGGTCCAGACGTCCGCTTTGTCGTTCGGCTGCCATGAAAGCGCGAGGGCGGGCTGGAGTCGCCCGTTGGCGTCGTCGTCGAGCAGGAACTCGCCGGTCTGGTTCAGCAGGCACAGGCCGCCCGCGTCGGTGACAGTGAGCGGGTCGACGCTGCCCGCCGGCATCAGATGGGCGACGCGGATGGTCTGGTCGGTCGGCTGCTGGGCGGCGGCCCGGGCGGTGCGCGGGGCGAGCGTCGCGGCGAGCCCCTGCAGCCCCAGCACGCCCGCGTAGCGCAGCAGTTCGCGGCGCGTGAGGCGGCCGGCGAGGTATTCGTCGATGGCGTGGTTGCCGTATTCGCCGGCGTCGCGGCGCAGCGGGCCGAGGGCGAAGGCGGCGGACGGCGGTCGTTTCATCGATGCGGGGTTTCCGTGCTGTTCCGTGAGTGGGCGCGCCCAGAGCCAGAGGGCCGGCGCGACGGCGGCATGCGGTACGGCAGACGACGAATCCGGGTCCAGTTTAAGCGATCCGGCAGCCCCGGCGCCAGGCAGCACGCCTAGTGATCGTGCGGATGGCGATGGATGGGGTCGACCCAGTAGACCGTTTCCGGCGCTTCGACGGCATCGATGTTCAGGTTGACGACGACGGCTTCGTTGTCGCTACGCACGAGCACGCATTCGAGCGGGTCGTCGGTGCTTGCGTTGATTTCCTGGTGCGGCACGTACGGCGGCACAAAGATGAAGTCGCCGGGGCCGGCCTCGGCCGTGAATTCGAGGTGTTCGCCCCAGCGCATGCGTGCGTGTCCGCGCACCACGTAGATGACGCTTTCGAGCGCGCCGTGATGATGCGCGCCCGTCTTCGCGTTCGGGTGGATCGTCACGGTGCCCGCCCAGATTTTTTGTGCGCCTACGCGGGCCGCGTTGATGGCGGCCGCTCGGTTCATGCCGGGCGTCTGCGCCGTGTTGGTGTCGAGCTGGTCGCCGCGGATCACCTTGACGCCATGCTCGCGCCAGTCAACCGGTCCGGCTGGGGCTGCGTCGTCGTGGTGGTGGGGATGATCGTGGCTCATCGTGGTGTCTCCTGTCTGCGGTTCCATGCAAAGCTGCCGATGCGGGCTTTACCCGTAAAAAAGCCCGTCCCGCGAGGGACGGGCCTTTGCTGAAGCAAAAGCCGGGGCGCTCAGGCCTTCTTCGCGTTGATGACCGCTTCGGCTACGTTCTGCGGTGTTTCGGCGTAGTGCTTGAACTCCATCGTATAGGTCGCGCGGCCCTGCGTGAGCGAACGCAGCGACGTGGAGTAGCCGAACATCTCCGAGAGCGGCACTTCGGCGCGCACGATCTTGCCGCCGCCGCCCGCGATGTCCTCCATGCCCTGAACGATGCCGCGCCGGCTGGAGAGGTCGCCCATCACGTTGCCCATGAAGTCCTCGGGCGTCTCGACTTCCACGGCCATCATCGGTTCGAGCAGGATGGGCTTCGCGCGCCGCATGGCTTCCTTGAACGCCATCGAACCGGCCATGCGGAACGCGTTTTCGTTCGAGTCCACGTCGTGGTACGAACCGAACGTGAGCGTGACCTTGGTATCGACCACCGGGTAGCCCGCCAGCACGCCCGCCTTCAGCGTCTCCTGGATGCCCTTGTCGACGGCCGGGATGAATTCGCGTGGAATCACGCCGCCCTTGATTGCGTCGACGAACTCGTAGCCCTTGCCCTGCTGCTGCGGTTCGAGCGTGATGACTGCGTGGCCGTACTGGCCGCGTCCGCCCGACTGCTTGACGAACTTGCCTTCCACGTCTTCCACCTTGTTGCGCACGGTTTCGCGGTAGGCCACCTGCGGCTTGCCGACGGTCGCCTCCACGCCGAACTCGCGTTTCATGCGATCGACGAGAATTTCGAGGTGCAGCTCGCCCATGCCCGAGATGATGGTCTGGCCGGATTCCTCGTCGGTCTGCACGCGAAACGACGGGTCTTCCTGCGCGAGGCGATTGAGCGCGACGCCCATCTTTTCCTGGTCGGCCTTGGTCTTGGGCTCCACCGCTTGCGAGATCACGGGCTCGGGGAAGATCATCTTTTCGAGCACGATGGCGTGAGCCGGATCGCAGAGCGTGTCGCCCGTGGTCGCTTCCTTGAGGCCGACCGCGGCGGCGATGTCGCCCGCGCGCACCTCCTTGATTTCCTTGCGCTCGTTGGCGTGCATCTGCAGGATGCGGCCGAGCCGCTCCTTCTTGTCCTTGGTCGCGTTAAGTACCGTGTCGCCCGACTGGACCACGCCCGAGTAGACGCGGAAAAAGATCAGCTGGCCGACGAACGGGTCGGTCATGATCTTGAACGCGAGCGCGGAGAACGGTTCGTCGTCGCTCGGGTGGCGTTCGATTTCCTTGTCGTGGAGGTCGTGCCCGAGAATCGCGGGAACGTCCACGGGCGAGGGCAGGTAGTCGATCACGGCGTCGAGCATGGCCTGCACGCCTTTGTTCTTGAAGGCGCTGCCGCAGAGCATCGGCACGATTTCATTGGCGATGGTGCGTTTGCGCAGCCCGCCCTTGATTTCCTCTTCGGTCAGGCTCTCGTGATCTTCGAGGTATTTTTCGAGCAGCACCTCGTCCGCTTCCGCGGCGGCCTCGACCATCTTGTCGCGCCATTCCCTGGCGAGTTCGAGGAGATTCGCGGGAATCTCCTCGTACGCGAACTTCACGCCCTGGCTCTCGTCGTCCCAGACGATCGCCTTCATCTTCACGAGGTCGACCACGCCCTGGAAGTGATCTTCCGCGCCCACCGGAATCTGGATGGGCACGGCCACGCCCTTCAGGCGCTCGCCGATCTGCCGCTGCACGCGGAAGAAGTCCGCTCCCACTCGGTCCATCTTGTTGACGAACGCGATGCGCGGCACCTTGTACTTGTTCGCCTGGCGCCACACGGTTTCGGACTGCGGCTGCACGCCGCCCACGGAGTCGTACACCATGCACGCGCCGTCGAGCACGCGCATGGAACGTTCGACCTCGATGGTGAAGTCGACGTGCCCCGGGGTGTCGATGATGTTGATGCGATGCTCGGGGTAGTTGCCGGCCATGCCTTTCCAGAATGCAGTCGTCGCGGCCGACGTGATCGTGATGCCGCGCTCCTGTTCCTGCTCCATCCAGTCCATGGTCGCCGCGCCGTCGTGAACCTCGCCGAGCTTGTGATTCACGCCCGTGTAGAACAGGATCCGTTCGGTCGTGGTGGTCTTGCCGGCGTCGATATGAGCGCTGATCCCGATGTTGCGATAACGCTCGATGGGAGTCTTGCGAGGCACGGTGATCTCCTTGGAATACGCGCCGTGGAAGTTGCCAGACGCCGCGCGGCGCGGGCTGCGCGGGCACCCGGCGCATCGCCCGGCGTTCAGGACGCCGCGCGAGCCAGAATACTAGGATAGCGCCTTGGCGGCGCTTTTGCAGGAAGCGCGCCGGGAGTGCCGCAGGTGTCGTGGGCGTACGCGGGCGCGGGGCGGACAGCAGGCCGGGGGCGCAGGCCGCCGGTGTTCCCGGGCGGCACAAAAAAGCCGGCGCCGCACGAAGCGGGGCCGGCTGCGAGGGGGCGTTGGCGCGGATATGCTGCGATAGCCGCCGCGCCTCCCGCACGAGCGCGGGCGGGGCGTCAGGCGGACATCACTGCGCGGGCGGCAGACCCTCGATTTTCATGCCGGGCTTGATGCCCTTCGACGAGAACCAGCCCTGGCTCATTTCGAGCGCATAGTAGCCGTTGTTACGCGGGCAGTGGTTGTTGGTCGTTTCGGCCTCCATCTCGTCGATGTCGGTGACCGTGCCGTCCGCGCGCATGAACGCGATCGACAGCGGGATCAGCGTGTTCTTCATCCAGAAACAGTGCACGGCGTTTTCGCCGAACACGAACAGCATGCCTTCGTTCGGCGCGAGCTGCGTGCGATACATGAGGCCCTGCTCGCGGTCCGCGTCGCTGGCGGCCACGGCGGCGTCGATCACGAACATGCCGGCGGTCAGCTTCACACGCGGGAAATCGCCGGGCTGCTTGGCGCCGGGCGGCATTTGCTGGGCGTGCGCGACGCCGGGCACGGCGAATGTCGCGACTGCCAGGCCCGCGGCTACGACGAGCGGCATGACAACGGCAAGCGCAAAGCGCGCAAAATGCGGCGCGAGCAGCGGCCCGAGACGCGGGCGCAGGGGAAATCGCACGACAGGACTCCTTGCTTGAGATTAACCCGCGCATGTTACGCGAGTAAGTCGAAGCGGGTCAAAGCCCGTCGACTACGAACGGTGACACGCGATGCGCGGCATGCAAAAGCGCGCTGGAGCCGGCGCTCAAAAAACAAAAGGCAGAACGCCTTGCGACGCTCTGCCTTTGAACGCGATGAAGAGCGGCAGCGAATGCCGATCGTCGATGCGCCTTACAAGAAGCTTACTCCGAAGCTGCCGAAGCGGCTTCAGCAGCAGCTGCCTTCTTGTGCGACTTCTTGTGCGACGACTTCTTCTTCGTTGCCTTGTGAGCCGACGAAGCAGCAGCAGCCGGAGCGGCCGAAGCAGCTTCCGGAGCCGAAGCTTGTGCGAATGCAGCCGTTGCGAAGAGGCCAGCGACCAGAGCAGCGATCAGTTTGTTCATGTTGTGAATCCTCAGCTTGAGTTAATTAACCAAGTGACCCGGTTATTGGATCAGGTCGGTAAACGTGCCATCCACCTTTCGGTTGACAAGCGCGATCGAGAAAGTCGAATCAATTCGCGAACGCATCTGCCAGCGGTAGGAACCACGTCGTGACGGCTTGCGCGCGCGAGGCGGGTACCTGAAGGCTGAATGCCGGATAGCTTCGAGGCGGCATCTGCGTCGAATAACGCACGGTCTCGCGAGACGGTTGACGCGAATTTTTTATTTCGTTGGCAAATCGCCGCGATGAAAGCGGCGATGGCGTCACGCTATTTGCGTTAAATCAAAAAATGCTTATGCAACAATCATTTGAGCGAAGGCGCGCGTCATGCACGCTGCCACGGTGCGTCGGTGCGGACATCGACGCTTTCGCCGGGTGCGAGGTCGAGCGAAAAAATATCGAGCGTACCGATCGATACGCGCACAAGCCGCAACGTCGGAAAGCCGACGGCTGCTGTCATGCGTCGCACCTGGCGGTTCTTGCCTTCGCTGATGGCGAGTTCGACCCACGTCGTGGGAATCGCGGCACGGTAGCGAATGGGTGGGTCGCGCGGCCAGAGGTGCTCCGGCGCGGCAATGACCTGTGCGCGGCAGGGCAGCGTCACGAAGTCGCCTAGATCGACGCCGCGCTCGAGCGCGGCAAGCGCCGCGGCATCAGGCTCGCCTTCGACCTGCGCCCAGTAACGTTTCACGAGCTTGCGCCGCGGCTCGGCAATACGCGCCTGTAGCGCGCCGTCGTCGGTGAGCAGCAGGAGCCCCTCGCTGTCCGCGTCGAGCCGGCCCGCCGGATAGACGCCCGGTGTTTTGACCCAGTTCGCCAGCGTGGGGCGGGTTTCGTGCGGCGAAAACTGGCAAATCGTACCGAACGGTTTGTTAAGGGCGATCAAACGCATGGCAGGCTGGCGAGTCGTGAATGATTGCTGGGGGGCGCGGCGAAATCTTAATGCATAAAACGTGTGATCATGTCATGAGTCTTATATAAGACATAAGATGTCGGGGAAGATTTAGTGCGCCCGTGGCAGGATGGTTGCGCCCGAGGAGCCGCCCGGCGCGGGAAGTGCTGCGGCGCGGCATCGCCATTACCGTGCCGCGGTCCTGCCGGGCGGCACGCCATGGCAGGGCGTGGGCTAGAATAATGGCCAGACCGTCACGCGGACGGGCCGCGCGGCATACGACGCCGCTGCGCCTTTGCGCGCGAGCATCGACCGTGCCCGCCGCGCGGCGCACGACCCGCTACTGCTACTACCAGCCAAGTCCCTAACTGGAGTCGACCATGCCGTATCAGCACATCAAGGTTCCGACGGAGGGTGACAAGATCACCGTCAACGCGGATTTCTCGCTCAACGTCTCCGACCAGCCGATCATCCCGTATATCGAAGGCGACGGCACGGGCGTCGACATCACGCCGGTGATGATCAAGGTGGTCGACGCGGCGGTGGCGAAGGCCTACGGCGGCAAGCGCAAGCTGCACTGGATGGAGATCTACGCGGGCGAGAAGGCCACGCGCATCTATGGCCCCGACGTGTGGCTGCCCGACGAGACGCTCGACGTGGTGAAGGACTACGTCGTCTCCATCAAGGGACCGCTCACGACGCCGGTGGGCGGCGGGATCCGTTCGCTCAACGTGACGCTGCGCCAGGAACTCGATCTCTACGTCTGCCTGCGCCCGGTGCAGTACTTCAAGGGCGTACCCTCGCCGGTGCGCGCGCCGGAGAAGGTCAACATGGTGATCTTCCGCGAGAATTCGGAGGACATCTACGCGGGCATCGAATGGCCCGCCGAATCGGACGGCGCAAAGAAGATCATCCGGTTCCTGCGCGACGAGATGGGTGTGACGAAGATTCGCTTTCCCGAGTCGTCGGGTATCGGCATCAAGCCGGTTTCGCGCGAGGGCACCGATCGCCTCGTGCGCAAGGCGATCCAGTATGCGCTCGACAATGACCGCCGTTCGGTGACGCTCGTGCACAAGGGCAACATCATGAAGTTCACCGAAGGCGCATTCCGCGACTACGGCTATGCGCTCGCGCAGCGCGAGTTCGGTGCGGAACTGATCGACGGTGGCCCGTGGATGAAGGTCAAGAACCCCAAGACGGGCAACGACGTCGTCATCAAGGACGTGATCGCCGACGCGTTCCTGCAGCAGATCCTGCTGCGTCCCGCCGAATACGACGTGATCGCGACGCTGAACCTGAACGGCGACTATATCTCCGACGCGCTGGCGGCCCAGGTGGGCGGGATCGGGATAGCGCCGGGCGCGAACCTGTCGGACTCGGTGGCGATGTTCGAGGCAACGCATGGCACCGCGCCGAAGTATGCCGGCAAGGACTACGTCAATCCGGGCTCGGAAATTCTCTCGGCCGAGATGATGCTGCGTCACCTCGGCTGGACCGAGGCCGCCGATCTCATCATTGCTTCGATGGAGAAGTCGATTCTCCAGAAGCGCGTGACCTATGACTTCGCACGCCTGATGGAAGGCGCGACCCAGGTGTCGTGCTCGGGTTTCGGGCAGGTGATGATCGAAAATATGTAAGTCCGGTCCGGGCCCGATTGCGAAGTGCGGGTCCGGCGCATCGATACCCCCGCAGCGCCGTTTGCCACCAGCTTGCCGAATGGGTGCGCGCGCAACCAGCCTCGCTGCCTGAGCCATTGCGTTTCGGCATCACCCACGGCCCACCGCTGCCTCCTCCGATCGTCTGATACGTGAGCGCTCGCGCCCATCGCGAGCGCGGCGCCATTCCCGTTTCGCGCCTGTCTCGCGCTGCGCACGCTGGCCAACGAAAGCCGCGAGCCGGGCCTCTTCCGCGCGACGCTCGTTGCCCATCCCATTGCGCGGCCGCTGTTGCCGGGACAGCCCGATACGTTGTTCTGGCAATACGATGCGGCCACGAGCGCTATCGATTCCGGCGCGCCGGTGATCGGTCCGCTCATCGACGTGCGCGAAGGCGATACGGTCGAGATCCGCTTCGTGAACGGTCTCTCGCAGCCGTCCACGATTCACTGGCACGGCCTGCCCGTACCGCCCGACCAGGACGGCAACCCTTCCGATCCAGTCGCGCCGGGAGCCGGGCGCGTCTATCGCTTTACGCTGCCTGCGGGCAGCGCCGGCACCTACTGGTATCACCCGCATCCGCACATGCTGACGGCGGAGCAGGTGTTTCGCGGGCTGGCGGGGCCGATCGTCGTGCGTGCCGCCGACGATCCGCTCGCCGCATGGCCCGAGCACCATCTCTTTGTCTCCGACCTGAAGCTGGCGGCCGACGGTACGGTTGCGCCAAACACCATGATGGACTGGATGAGCGGACGGGAAGGGCAATTCGCGCTCGTCAACGGCGCGCTGCGTCCGCAGATCGCTGTGACGAAGGATGAGCGCTGGCGCGTCTGGAACGGCTGCATCGCGCGTTATCTGCTGCTGGCGTTTGACGATGGCCGCCCGTTCACGCAGGCTGGCACCGACGGCGGCCTGCTGGGTGCGCCGCGTGACGGCCTGACCTCGTTGCTGCTCGCGCCGGGCGAACGCGCGGAGCTGATCGTGCGTACCGGCACGCACGCTTCGCACACCCAGCTTGTCGCGGCGCGATACGACCGGCGCAAGATGGCGATGATGGGCGGCAGTTTGCCGCCAGGGGCCGCCCGCGCGTTGGCCGACGTGCGCTTTACGCCAGGCGCCAGCGCGTCGCCGGAGTTGCCCGCAAAGCTGCGCGCGATCATGCCCCTCGGGCCGGTCCGGGCGCGTAAAGCTGTGGTATTCAGCGAAGCCATGGACATGAAGGCGATGCACCAGCCGGGTGCATCTGCACTCTCGATGCCCCGCGACATGCATGTTCTGGTGAATGGCGCGACTTACGATCCGGGCCGCGTGACGCTCACGAGCCGCCGCGGCGAGGTGGAGGTTGGTCTATCGAGAACCGCGCCGACATGGATCATCCGTTTCACCTGCACGGCACGCAGTTTCAGATCGTGGCGCGGGAGCGGCAGGGGATGCGTGTAGCGGAGCCCTTGCTGGCATGGCGCGACACCGTGAACGTCGAGCCCGGCGAAACAGTCTGGCTCGCTACGGTCCAGCGCGATGCAGGCGAGCGCATGTTCCATTGCCACATCCTCGAGCACGAGAACCTGGGCATGATGGGCACCCTACGTGTGACCTGACTTTTGCCCAAGCGCAAAAAGCGTCGCAAAGAAATGCCGCAAAAAAAAGAAACCCGGCCGCAGCCGGGTTTCCAAGGTACGGGTACCGAACAGATCAGGCTGCTGCCTGAATGTTCGATGCCTGTTTGCCCTTCGGGCCTTGCACGACCTCGAAGCTCACCTTCTGACCTTCTTTGAGGGTCTTGAAGCCATTCATCTGGATGGCCGAGAAGTGAGCGAACAGATCCTCGCCGCCTTCATCCGGCGTGATGAATCCGAAACCCTTCGCGTCGTTGAACCACTTGACCGTACCGGTTGCCATACCTACTTCCCCTGTAACTCATGTCACTACCACGAGCAGTTCGAAAAGCTTAACGATTGCTTGCCGCAATCGCCCCCTCCTCACAAGCTCACCAACGGCATTTTTTCGAGTTTGAGTCGGTTGAAAAAAGTGCCAGCTTGATTGTTGGGGGTCTTTATTCTGTTGTCAAGAGCATTTTGAGACGGGCTGCGGCGCGTTGTAAAGAGCGCATTTCCAGGGTTTTTCCTGCTTTTCTTGGGCATCGTGCAGCGCCGAGCGATGCGTCTTGAAAAGTCGCATAATCGACGCACATGGGATGCAGTGCAGTGCGGAAATTTTGCGGTTTGCGTGCGCGGCCCGACAGTGCGCGCCAACGGTGCGCCGCAGGTTGTGCGATACTGATTTCAAGGTTGGCGCGAAAGCTGCTGGAAGAGCCGCAATGCGGAAAGAAGGCAGCGATCGACGCAGTATCCAGGTTAAATATTGGCCGGCGCCGCAGCCGGTCGTGACCAGACGGCGGCTACGCATGGGTGGGATTGCAGCAGTGGATTCACCGGCTGGCCGGTCGGGTTTCGGCAGGATTGCGGGCCTGTCCGAGTTGTTTAGAATGGGTGTATGGCGATTATCCCGGACAAGCAGGACTCAACCATACTGGAGCGGCAGGAACAGAAGGTCAAACCGCCCTCCATGTACAAGGTCGTGCTGATGAATGATGACTACACGCCGATGGAATTCGTCGTGATGGTCGTGCAGGAGTATTTCAACAAGGACCGCGAGACCGCAACACAGATCATGTTGAAGGTTCATCGCGAGGGCAGGGGCATTTGTGGGGTCTATACGCGAGACATCGCGTCGACCAAAGTTGAGCAAGTCGTTACCCATGCACGGCAGGCGGGACATCCGCTGCAGTGTGTGATGGAGGAAGCATGATTGCCCAGGAACTGGAAGTCAGCCTGCACATGGCGTTCATGGAAGCACGTCAGGCACGGCACGAGTTCATCACGGTGGAGCATCTGCTGCTGGCGCTGTTGGATAACCCAACAGCGGCGGAAGTACTGCGTGCGTGTGCCGCCAATATCGAAGACCTGCGACAGAACCTGCGCAACTTCATTCACGACAACACTCCCACGGTTCCCGGCACGGACGACGTCGACACGCAACCCACGCTCGGGTTTCAGCGTGTGATCCAGCGCGCGATCATGCACGTCCAGTCCACCTCGAACGGCAAGAAGGAAGTCACGGGCGCGAATGTGCTCGTCGCGATCTTCGGGGAGAAGGACTCGCACGCGGTGTACTACCTGCAGCAGCAGGGCGTCACGCGTCTGGACGTGGTGAATTTCATTTCGCACGGCATAGCGAAGACGAGCAGTGGCGAAGCCGCCAAGGCGAGCGATGCCAACGCGGAAGCCGAGGACGCCGCCGGCCAGAAGGAAACGCCGCTCGCCCAGTTCACGCAGAACCTGAACCAGATGGCGAAGGACGGCCGCATCGATCCGCTGATCGGGCGCGAGCTGGAGGTGGAGCGCGTGGTGCAGGTGCTGTGCCGCCGCCGCAAGAACAATCCGCTGCTGGTGGGCGAAGCGGGCGTGGGCAAGACCGCAATCGCGGAAGGCCTCGCCTGGCGCATCACGCGCGGCGAAGTGCCGGATATCCTCGCCGACGCGCAGGTGTACTCGCTCGACATGGGCGCGCTGCTCGCCGGCACCAAGTATCGCGGCGACTTCGAGCAGCGTCTGAAGACCGTGCTCAAGGAGCTCAAGGAGCGTCCGCACGCGATTCTCTTCATCGACGAGATTCATACGCTGATCGGCGCGGGCGCCGCGTCGGGCGGCACGCTCGACGCATCGAACCTGCTCAAGCCGGCGCTCTCGTCGGGCACGCTCAAGTGCATCGGTGCGACAACCTTCACGGAATACCGCGGCATCTTCGAAAAGGACGCGGCGCTCTCGCGGCGCTTCCAGAAGGTGGACGTGGTCGAGCCGACCGTCGAGCAGACCGTCGCGATCCTGCGCGGACTCAAGTCGCGTTTCGAAGAGCACCACGGCGTCAAGTATTCGTCGGGTGCCCTGAATGCGGCGGCTGAATTGTCGGCACGCTTCATCACCGACCGTCACCTGCCCGACAAGGCGATCGATGTGATCGACGAAGCGGGCGCGGCGCAGCGCATCCTGCCGAAGTCGAAGCAGAAGAAGACCATCGGCAAGAGCGAGATCGAAGAGATCATTTCGAAGATCGCGCGCGTGCCGGCGCAGAGCGTGTCGCAGGACGATCGCAGCAAGCTGCAGACGCTCGACCGCGACCTCAAGTCTGTCGTGTTCGGCCAGGATCCCGCCATCGACGCGCTTTCGGCCTCGATCAAGATGGCGCGCGCGGGCCTCGGCAAGACCGACAAGCCGATTGGCTCGTTCCTGTTCTCGGGCCCGACCGGTGTCGGCAAGACGGAAGTGGCACGGCAGCTTGCGTTCACGCTGGGCATCGAGCTGATCCGCTTCGACATGTCCGAGTACATGGAACGTCACGCGGTGAGCCGCCTGATCGGTGCGCCGCCGGGCTACGTCGGGTTCGACCAGGGCGGTCTCCTTACCGAAGCCGTCACGAAGAAGCCGCACTGCGTGCTGCTGCTCGACGAAATCGAGAAGGCGCACCCGGACATCTTCAACGTGCTGCTGCAGGTGATGGACCATGGCACGCTGACCGACAACAACGGCCGCAAGGCGGATTTCCGCAACGTCATCATCATCATGACGACGAACGCGGGTGCCGAGGCGATGAACAAGTCGACGATCGGTTTCACGAGCCGCCGCGAGCAGGGCGACGAAATGGCCGACATCAAGCGCATGTTCACGCCCGAGTTCCGCAACCGGCTCGATGCGACCATCAGCTTCCGCTCGCTGGATGAGGAAATCATCATGCGTGTGGTCGACAAGTTCCTCATGCAGCTCGAAGACCAGTTGCACGAGAAGAAGGTCGATGCGCTCTTCACCGACGCGTTGCGCAAGCATCTGGCGAAGCACGGCTTCGATCCGTTGATGGGCGCGCGGCCGATGCAGCGCCTGATCCAGGACACGATCCGCCGCGCGCTGGCCGACGAGTTGCTGTTCGGCAAGCTCATGAGCGGCGGCCGGGTGACCGTGGACGTGGACGCGGAGGACAAGGTCCAGTTGACGTTCGACGAGCAGCCTGCCCCGCGCAATCCGAACCCGGAAGCGGTCGAAGTAGAATAGGCGGTTCGTTTCCACTTCACTCGAAGAGAAACGGCGCGGACTCCCAGTCCGCGCCGTTTTGTTTTTTGCGCGCGCCGCGGCCGCACGCCGGCAGGCGAACGCGCGCAGCAGGGGGCTAGTTTTGGCTAACAATAAAAAGGGTGCGTTCGACGCGATCGTCGAGCGCGAGCGCGGTCTGCGACATGGCCTCTCGGCCGGGCAGATGACGATGATTGCCATCGGTGGGGCCGTCGGCACGGGGCTCTTTCTCGGCAGCGGCTTCGCGATTGGCTTCGCGGGGCCTGGCGTGCTCATCTCCTATGCGATCGGCGCGCTGATCGCGCTCCTCCTGATGGGCGCGCTCGCAGAGATGACGGTCACGCACCCCACCTCCGGCTCGTTCGGCGCCTACGCCGAGTACTACATCGGGCCGCTGGCGGGCTTCGTCGTGCGCTATGCCTACTGGTCCGCCTATGTGCTCGCCGTGGGCACCGAGGTGGCCGCCATCGCCGTGTACATGAAGTTCTGGTTCCCGGACGCGCCGGGGCTCTACTGGATCGTCGGATTCTCGGCGGCGCTCATCGTCGTGAATGCCTTGAGCGTGCGCGCGTACGGTTCGATCGAGTACCTCTTCTCGGGCCTGAAGATCGCGGCGATCGTCGCGTTCATCGTCCTCGGCGCCTGGTTCGTCTGGCGCGCGCCCGCCGGGTCTGGCGTCGGGTTCGCCAACTACACGTCGCACGGCGGGATGCTGCCCAAGGGCTGGTGGGGCGTCTGGGTGGGCACGATCGTGTCGCTCTTCAGCTATCTGGGCGTCGAGACGATCGCTGTGGCAGCGGCCGAGGCACGCGATCCCGCGCGTGCCGTGACGCGCGCGTTTCGCGCGACGGTACTGCGTCTCGTGCTGTTCTACCTGCTCACGCTGGCGCTGATGCTCGCGATCGTGCCGTGGACCGAGGCGGGCGGCAACGAAAGCCCGTTCGTGAAGGTGATGGCCGAAACCGGCGTGCCGTATGCGGCGGGGGCGATCAACTTCATCGTGCTGGTGGCGGCACTTTCCGCGATGAACAGCCAGCTCTATATCACCACGCGCATGATGTTCAGCCTGTCGCGCGCGGGTTATGCGCCTGCGGTGTTCGGACGGCTCACGCGTCAGGGCGTGCCGACGGCGGCGCTCTCGCTCTCGACCATCGGCATTGGCGTGGCGGCCGTGTTGAACGCGCTCTGGCCGCAGGCGGCGTTCACGCTGATGATGTCGATCGCCATGTTCGGCGCGATGTTCACGTGGTTCATGATCTTCGTCACCCAGATCTTCTTCCGCGTGCGCAATCGCGCAACACCGCTCGCGTTTCGCATGTGGGGCTTTCCCCTCACGAGCGTGCTGGGCGCGGTGCTGATGATCGGTGTGCTGGTCGGCACGGCCTTCACGCGCGAATTCCGGATGACGCTCGCCTATGGCCTTGCGTTTCTCGCCGTGCTCGTGATCGTCTACGTGCTGTGGTACCGGCATCGCGCGGCGCCCGTCGCCGCAACGCGACCGGATGCTTCGGCCTGACCTGCTTGATGAGCTTCTGGGCAGGAAATGAAAAAGCGCGCCACGGCGCGCTTTTTCACTGGAGCAACGAGCCGCGGCTCAGTGCTTGCCCGTGCTGCCGAAACCGCCGGCGCCGCGCTCGCTCGCTTCGAAATCGTCGACGATATTGAATTGGGCCTGCACGACCGGCACGATCACGAGCTGCGCGAGGCGCTCGAGCGGATTGAGCGTGAACGTGGTGTGGCCACGGTTCCAGGTCGAGATCATCAGTTCACCCTGGTAATCCGAATCGATCAGGCCAACGAGGTTGCCGAGCACGATACCGTGCTTGTGGCCAAGGCCCGAGCGCGGCAGGATCAGTGCCGCATGGCCCGGATCGGCGACGTGGATGGCGAGGCCCGTCGGCACGAGCTTCGTTTCGCCCGGTTCGAGCGTGAGCGGCGTCTCGAGGCAGGCGCGCAGGTCGAGGCCCGCGCTGCCCGGCGTCGCGTAATGGGGCAGCTGGTCGCGCATGCGCTCGTTCAGGATCTTGATGTCGATTTTCATGGGCTGGAGAGTGTCAGGCCGGGCCGGCCTTTCAGGTCGGAGATCAGGGTTGTCGGGAAAGCTGGAACGCTTGCGCCAGCAGTTCATAGGAGCGCAGCCGCGCCGCGTAACTGCCGGCGACGGTCAGCACGATCAGTTCGTCGGCCCCGAAGCGTTCCTGTACGGCGAGCAGGCGCTCCGTGACGCTTTCGGGCGTGCCGATGATGCTGCGCGGCTTCTCGCGGTCGATCACGAGTTGCTCGCGCTCGCCATATTCCTGCGCGAGCCCTTGCTCGATGCTCGGAACTGGCGCGTTCAGGCCGAGCGCCATCTGCACGCGGCGCAGATCGACGACTTTTTCGAGGTCGGCGGCTTCCTGTTCGGTGTCGGCGCAGATCACGAAGACCGCGCAGGCCAGATAGGGCTTCGCCTCGTGGCCCGGCTGGAAGCGCTCGCGGTAGGCGTTCGCCACCAGATGCCCGAAGTGCGCGTTGATGAAATGCGCGAACGAGAAACGCAGCCCGAGCTGCGCGGCCAGCATGCCGCCGAAGTCGCTCGACCCGAGTACCCAAAGCTGCGGCCGCGTCTGAACCTGCGGCTGCAGGATCACGCCGTTCGCCACGTTGTCCTTCGGCAGCGTGCCGTCCATCAGTCCGACGAGGTCCCGTACCTGCTGCGGAAACTGCTCGCCGCGGTTGTACTCGCCTGCGGCGACGGCCTGGGCCGTGCGCAGATCGCCACCCGGTGCGCGGCCGACGCCCAGGTCGATGCGGTCAGGAAACAGCGCTTCGAGCATCATGAACTGCTCGGCGACCTTGAACGGGCTGTAGTACGGCAGCATGATGCCGCCCGAGCCGATGCGGATACGCCTCGTCACGCTGCCGAGGCGCGCAAGCATGACTTCAGGGCAGGGATTGCAGACACCGAGCAGGCCGTGATGCTCGGCGCACCAGTAGCGCGTGTAGCCGAGGTCGTCGGCGAGCTGCGCGAGTTCGACGGTGGCGGCGATCGCGTCGGCCGCCGTGTGCCCGGCAATCACGGGCGACTGGTCGAGTACGGAAAGTAGCGTCATGACGGCTCACCTTGCTCCGATCGCGACGCGCGCTGCTTGCGCCTTGGCTGGCCGATGGCGCGGCGCGCGCGTCACGAGATGATGCTCTGGTCCGGCAAACGCCGCGCAATCTCGGCGATCAGCGTCTGCGCGAGTGCCTGCTTGGCCGCGCGTGGCAGCTTTGTGCTGCCCGTCGGCTCGAAGAGGACGACTTCGTTGTCGTCGCGGCCGAAGGTCAGCGGGCCGAGGTTGCCGATCAAAAGCGGCACCTTTTTGCGCCGGCGCTTTTCCTCGCCATGCACGTCGAGGTCGCCGCTTTCGGCCGCGAAGCCGACGCAGTAGGGCGGATGCGCGAGTCCCGCGACCGAGGCGAGGATGTCCGGGTTCTCGACGAAGCTGAAGGTCGGCATACGCTGCCCGGCCGTCTTCTTGATCTTCTGCTCCGCGACGTGATCGACACGCCAGTCGGCCACGGCCGCCACGCCGATGAAGACATCGTAGTCGGGCACCGCGCGCATGACCGCGTCGTACATCTGCTGCGCGGTCTGCACATCTTCGCGATAGACGCCCCATGGCGTTTGCAGCGAGACGGGACCGGCCACGAGATGCACGTCGGCGCCGGCCTGTTGCGCCGCGCGCGCGAGCGCGAAGCCCATCTTGCCGCTCGAACGATTCGTGATGCCGCGCACGGGGTCGAGCGGCTCGAAGGTCGGGCCGGCCGTGATCAGCACGCGGCGGTGCGCGAGGATCTTCGGCGTGAAGAACGAGACGATCGCCTCATAGATCGCCTCCGGCTCCAGCATGCGGCCGTCGCCGATTTCGCCGCATGCCTGCGCGCCCGAATCGGGGCCGAGCGTCGTCACGCCGTCCGCGCGCAGCTGCGCTACGTTGCGCTGCGTGGCCGGGTTGCCCCACATCTGCCGGTTCATCGCGGGCACGACGAGGAGCGGGCAGTCGCGCGCGATGCACAGCGTGGAGAGCAGGTCGTCGGCGAAACCGTTCGCGAGCTTCGCGAGGAAGTCGGTGGAGGCGGGCGCGACCACGATCGCGTCCGCGTCGCGCGAGAGGTCGATGTGCGCCATGTTGTTCGGCACGCGAGCGTCCCACTGGCTCGTGTAGACGGGGCGGCCCGAGAGCGCCTGCATCGTGACAGGGGTGATGAACTGCGTCGCCGCCTCGGTCATGACGACCTGCACGGTCGCGCCGGCCTTGGTCAGAAGACGCGTGAGCTCGGCGATCTTGTAGCAGGCGATGCCGCCCGTCATGCCGATCACGAGATGCTTGCCGGCCAGTTCTCCGGGGTTCGCTGCGGACGTGTTCAAATCAGGTCTCCTTTCGGGGAGGGCGAAGCACTACCCCCTTCAAACGTTGCGCGCCGTTCAGCGCGCACCGCGCACGCGGCGCAGTTCGTCGAACACCAGCAGCGCGGCGCCCACGCAGATCGCGCTGTCCGCGACGTTGAACGCCGGCCAGTGCCATCTGCCCACGTGGAAGTCCAGGAAGTCGATCACGTGGCCGTACATCAGCCGGTCCAGCACGTTGCCGAGCGCGCCGCCGAGGATCAGCGCAAGCGCGGTGCAGAACAGGCGCTGCGTGCCGTGGCGCTTGAGCAGGTAGCAGATCACGAGCGCGGCCACCACGCCGAGGGCCGTGAACGCCCAGCGCTGCCAGCCTCCCGCCGCGGCGAGGAAGCTGAACGCCGCGCCTTTGTTGTACACGAGCACGAGGTTGAAGAACGACGTGATCTCGCGGCCTTCGCCGTAGCTGAACACCTTGGCGACGGCGATCTTCGTGAGCTGGTCGGCGAGGATCACGATCACCGCGACGCCGAGCCACGGGGCGAGCGTGCCGCCGCTGCCACCGGTACGCGACTGTTTCGGCAGGGTTTTGACCATTATGCCGCGCTCCGCGTTTCGCCGTTGCCGAACAGATTCGCCACGCAGCGGCCGCACAGACCCGCATGCTCCGCGTTCGCGCCCACGTCCTCGCGGTAGTGCCAGCAGCGCTCGCACTTGAGGTACTTCGACGTGATCACCTCGACGGCTTCTTCCGCCTCGCTGTCCACCTTGACGACCTGCGCGGCCGAAGTGATCAGCACGAACTTCAGGTCGTCGCCGAGCGAGGCGAGCGCCTCGTAACGCGCGCCGCTCGCGAGGATGCGCACTTCCGCCTGCAGCGACGAGCCGATCTGGTTCGCCACGCGCGCCTCTTCCAGCGCCTTCGTCACGTTGCCGCGCACGTCGCGCAGGAGCGTCCACCTGGCGATCAGCGCTTCGGCCTGCTCGATGTCCGGGAACGCGTGGAACGTCTCGGTGAAGATCGTTTCGTTGTTCGGCTGGAACACTTTCCACGCTTCTTCGGCCGTGAACGAGAGGAACGGCGCGAGGATGCGCAGCAGGCTGTGCGTGATGTGGTAGAGCGCGGTCTGCGCGGCGCGGCGCGCTTTCGAGTCCGGCGCGCTCGTATAGAGGCGGTCCTTCAGCACGTCGAGATAGAAGCCGCCCAGGTCTTCCGAGCAGAACGTCTGCAGCTTCGCGACGACCGGGTGGAACTCGTAGCGGTCGTAGTGCGCGAGCACGTCGTTTTGCAGCGTGTGCGTGAGGGCCACGGCGTAGCGGTCGATTTCGAGCCACTCGGCGCTCGGCAGCGCGTGCTTGTCGAACTCGAAGTCCGAGAGGTTCGAGAGCAGGAAGCGCAGCGTGTTGCGGATGCGGCGATAGCTTTCCGTCACGCGCTTGAGGATCTCCTCCGAGATCGCGAGCTCGCCCGAATAGTCGGTCGAGGCGATCCACAGACGGATGATTTCCGCGCCGAGCCGGTTCGCCACTTCATGCGGATCGATGCCGTTGCCGAGCGACTTCGACATCTTGCGGCCTTCGCCGTCCACGGTGAAGCCGTGCGTGAGGAGGGCGTTGTACGGTGGGCGGCCGTCGAGCATCGAAGCGGTCAGCAGCGACGAGTGGAACCAGCCGCGATGCTGGTCCGAGCCTTCCAGATAGAGATCGGCCGGGAACTGCAGCTCGTCCTTATGCGAACCGCGCAGCACGTGCCAGTGTGTCGTGCCCGAATCGAACCACACGTCCAGCGTGTCGCGGTTCTTCTCGTACAGATTGGCGTCGTCGCCGATCAGCTCGCGCGCATCGAGCGTCTGCCATGCCTCGATGCCTTCCTTCTCCACGCGCTTCGCGACTTCTTCGAGCAGCTCGAGCGTGCGCGGATGCAGCTCGCCCGTTTCCTTGTGCACGAAGAACGCCATCGGCACGCCCCATTGGCGCTGGCGCGAGAGCGTCCAGTCCGGGCGGTTCGCGATCATCGCGTAGAGGCGCTGCTTGCCCCACGAGGGGTAGAACGCTGTCGCCTCGATGCCTTCCAGCGCCGTTTCGCGCAGCGTCTTGCCGCCGTCGGCGGGCTTGACGTCCATGCCCGCGAACCACTGCGAGGTCGCGCGATAGATGATGGGCGTCTTGTGGCGCCAGCAGTGCATATAGCTGTGGAGGTACTTTTCGCTGCGCAGGAGCGTGCCGGCCGCGTCGAGCGCGTCGACGATCTTCGGGTTCGCCGCCCAGATCGAGAGGCCGCCGAAAAGCGGCAGCGATTCGATGTAGCGGCCGTCGCCCATCACCGGACTGATGATGTCCGCGTCGGGCATGCCGTGCGCCTTGCACGAGACGAAGTCTTCCACGCCGTAGGCGGGCGCCGAGTGTACGATGCCCGTGCCGGTATCGGTGGTGACGTAGTCGCCGAGGTAGATCGGCGAGGTGCGCTTGTAGCCCGGATGCGCCGACGCGAGCGGATGGTGGAAGCGCAGGTTGGTGAGCTTTTCACCGATCGTCGTGGCGACCACCCGGCCTTCGAGGCCGAAGTCCTTCATGCAGGCTTCGACGCGCTCCTCGGCAAGGATCAGCAGGCCGCGCTGCGTATCGACGAGCGCGTAGACCACCTCCGGATGGACGTTGAGCGCCTGGTTGGACGGGATCGTCCACGGCGTGGTGGTCCAGATCACAATGCCGCCTTCCTCGCGCGGCAGGGCGGCGAGGCCGAACGCAGCGGCCGTTTCCGCGGGTTGCGCGAACGGGAACAGCACGTCGATGGTCGGGTCGGTCTTGTCCTTGTACTCGACTTCCGCTTCGGCGAGCGCCGAGCCGCAGTCGAAGCACCAGTTCACGGGCTTCAGGCCGCGGAACACGTAGCCCTTCTCCATGATTTTCGCGAGCGCGCGGATCTCGCCGGCCTCATTCGCGAAGTTCATGGTCTTGTACGGGTTGTCCCAGTCGCCCAGCACGCCGAGGCGCTTGAAGCCCGTTTTCTGCGTTTCGATCTGGCCGGCGGCGTACTCGCGCGCCTTCTTCATGACTTCCTGGGCCGGCAGCGACTTGCCGAACTGCTTTTCGATCTGGATTTCGATCGGCATGCCGTGGCAGTCCCAGCCCGGCACGTAGACGGCGTCATAGCCCGCGAGATTGCGAGCCTTGACGATCATGTCCTTGAGGATCTTGTTGACCGCGTGGCCGAGGTGAATGTCACCGTTCGCATACGGCGGGCCGTCGTGCAGGATGAACTTCTTGCGGCCCTTCGAGGCGGTGCGGATCTTCTCGTAGATCCGCTTGTCCTCCCACTCCTTGACCCATTGCGGCTCGCGCTTGGGCAGATCGCCGCGCATCGGGAACGGGGTGTCCAGCAGGTTGACGGGATATTTCGATTCGGACTTCTGCGGCTTGCCGGAGGATGCTTTCTTGTCGCTCATGGTGAAATCACGGTGAATTCGGAGGATGCACGGCGTCGGGGAGAGCGGCCGGGCCGCGCAACCGTCGCCTCGCGGGCCGCTCGCGTTCCACGAAGGCGAAGCGGCACAGGGGCGGGCGGCCCGTGCCGCGCCGTCTCGGCGCGCACGGGCCGCGGATCACCTAATTCGGTCGGTGGCCGAGGTGGAGAAACCAGTGGAACGGGTGCCGGCCGCGTCGGCGCCGGCGGCGGCAAACCAGGCCCGCGCATTGACCACGTCGCGCGCGATCGCGGCGGTGAGCGTTTCGAGGTCCTCGAATTTTTCCTCGTCGCGCAACTTCTTCAGGAACTCGACGCGCACGAGTTTGCCGTAGGCGTCGCCGTGCCAGTCGAGCAGATGCACTTCGAGCAGCACGCGGCCCGAGTCGTCCACAGTCGGGCGCAGGCCGAGGCTCGCCACGGCGGGCAACGGGTGCTCGGCAATGCCGTGCACCTGCACGACGAAGATGCCTTTAGCCGCCGGCCGCTTGTGGCCGATCGGCAGATTCAGCGTCGGGAAACCGAGATCGCGGCCGAGCTTCTGGCCGTGCACGACGTGTCCGCTGATCGCATAGCCACGGCCGAGCGCGGCGCGCGCCGCGTCGAGGTCGCCGGCGACCAGCGAGGTGCGCACGCCGGAACTCGAGATGCGCGCGCCCGACGGGTCGGCCACGGTCGCCATCTGCTCGACTTCGAAGCCGTATTGCGCGCCGGCCGTCTTCAGCGAGGCGAAGTCGCCCGCGCGCTTCGCGCCGTAGCGGAAGTCGTCGCCGATCATCATCCAGCGCGCGTGCAGGCCGCCGACGATGATGCGTTCGACGAACGCATCGGGCGACTGGCTTGCGAACGTGTGGTTGAAATGCTCGACCACCACGCGGTCCACGCCGTTATCGCGCAGCGCCTCGAGCTTGTCGCGCAGCATCGCGATGCGCGGCGGCGCGCCCGCCGGGTTGAAGAATTCGCGCGGGTGCGGCTCGAAGGTCATCACGCAGACGGGCAGGCCACGCGCATCGGCCGCCGCGCGCACGCGCGCGAGCAACGCCTGATGCCCGCGGTGGACACCGTCGAAATTGCCGATGGTGAGCGCGCAGGGCGCCCGGCTCTCGGCGTTGGGAAGACCGCGGAAGACTCTCACGATAGCGGATCGGACCGGTTAAGGGGCTAATGTGACCTGATGTGATGGCAGCCGACGCGGCGCCTCGGCCGCGACGAAACAGAAGATTATAAACGCTCGGGCGCTCGATCGCCGCCGCCGGGGCGTCGGGCGCCGGCCTCGATGATAAAATTCGCGGATGAAAAATATTGTCATCCTGATTTCGGGAAGGGGCAGCAACATGGAAGCAATCGTGCGCGCCTGCGTGCACGAAGGCTGGCCGGCAAAGATCGCCGCCGTGATTGCCAACCGTCCCGACGCCGCGGGCCTCGCGTTCGCGGCTTCGCACGGCATTGCCACGGCGGTCGTCGACCACCGCCAGTTTCCCGATCGCGCCGCCTTCGACGCGGCGCTCGCACAGGTGGTCGACGGTTATCAGCCGGATCTCGTCGTGCTCGCGGGCTTCATGCGGGTGCTGACCGAGCGCTTTGTCGATCATTATGCGGGTCGGATGCTCAATATTCACCCTTCGCTGCTGCCGAGCTTTCCGGGCCTGAAGACACATCAACAGGCACTCGACGCCGGCTGCCGCGTGCATGGCGCCACGGTGCATTTTGTCACCTCGAAGCTCGATCATGGCCCGATCGTTGCGCAGACGGCCGTGCCGGTGCGCGCGGGCGACGACGCCGCGGCGCTCGCAGCGCGCGTGCTGGGGACCGAGCATGTGATCTATCCGCGCGCGGTGCGCTGGTTCGTCGAAGGGCGCCTCGCGCTCGACGGCGCCAATGTCACGCTCACGCCGCCCGAGCCGCAGTGGCTCTTCCTTGACGATACAAACACGAACGCACAAACCGCCGGGGAGGGCGTATGAGGCTCCATGGATTCCTGATTGGACAAACCGAGACGCTGCTTGCCGACGTCCTCAAGTTCACTGGCCCCGCCGATGCGGTGACGAGCCGCTTCTTCCGCGAGCATCCGAAGCTCGGCCATGGCGAGCGCGGCGTGATTGCCGAAGCGGTCTTCGCGGTCCTGCGCCGGCGCATGGAGTTCGCGCATCTGGCCGAAAGCGGCACGGGCAGCCCGACGCGGCGCCTCGCGCTGCTTGGCCTGATGGCGACGGCGGGCCGCGCGGCCGTCCGGCCGTTCGTCTCCGATACCGAGGCCGCCTGGCTCGAGCACGTATCGAAGATCGACCCGGCGAGCCTGCCGCAGCGTGTGCAGCTGAACCTGCCCGACTGGATCGTGCGCGCGCTCGAGCCGCGCTTCGAGCCGGGCGAGCTTGCGCAGCTGGCCGCGGCGCTGAACTACCCGGCGCCGCTGGACCTGCGCGCGAACCCGGTCAAAGCGAACCGCGACGAGCTGCTGCGCGCGCTGGCCGATGCCGGCATCGCCGCCGGCGAGACGCCGTTCGCGCCGTTCGGCGTGCGCCTGGAAGGCAAGCCGGCGCTTTCCAGGCTCGAAGCGTTCAAGCAGGGCTGGTTCGAGGTGCAGGACGAGGGCAGCCAGCTGCTCTGCTCGCTCGTGGCGCCGCGCCGCGGCGAGATGATCGTCGACTTCTGCGCGGGCGCCGGCGGCAAGACGCTCGCACTCGGCGCGGCGATGCGCTCCACGGGCCGCCTCTACGCGTTCGACGTGTCCGACCGGCGGCTTGCCAAGCTCAAGCCGCGTCTTGCGCGCAGCGGGCTCTCGAATGTCAATCCGGTGCTGATCGACAGCGAGCACGATTCGAAGATCAAGCGGCTGGTCGGCAAGATCGACCGCGTGCTCGTGGACGCGCCGTGCTCGGGCCTCGGCACGCTGCGCCGCAATCCTGACCTCAAATGGCGTCAGACCCCGGAGTCGGTGGCCGAGCTCGCGCCAAAGCAGTTGTCGATCCTCACGAGCGCGGCACGCCTGCTCAAGCGCGGCGGCCGGCTCGTCTACGCGACCTGCAGCATCCTCGAAGCCGAAAACGAGGCGGTCGTGAAGCAGTTCCTCGAAGCGCATCCGGAATTCGAGCTGGTTAGCGCGCGCGACGTGCTCACGGAGCAGCGCGTGGGCCTCGACACCGGCGACTACTTCTCGCTGTGGCCGCACCGCCACGCCACCGACGGCTTCTTTGCTGCCGTGCTCGAGCGGCGCGGCGACGCGCGCCCGAAGACAGGGCAGGCCAAGGCGGCGACCACACCGGAAGAGTCGGCGGCGCAGCAGGAGGCGGTCGACGCCATCGCAAAGGCGAGCGAGACAGCCGCGCAACCGGACGCAGCGCTCGAATAGCGCGCGGCGGGTCCGTCATTTGCTGCACGGTAGAGACGGCCTGCGCCCGGCCCAGCCCGGGTGCAGGCCGGTTCGCACCGGTTGAGAGCAGGTTGAGCGAAAATGGGTTGAAAGGTGCGGCAAAGCGCCTCCAAGGTGCTTTTTGGCATTGACGAAAGCCCGGAAAACGAAAAAAATCTTCATTTGTTACAAACACTTGGAACGGTTCTAGTAGAATGCCGTCCAACCGTCTTTGCAGTGCTTTCACTTTCCTGACTCCGGCGACCTTGCAAGGCCGTAGTCGCTCGTCACACGGGTATAGACCTTGTTGAACTCCCTGTTAGATTTCATCGCCCACGGGCTGCTGCACTTCTCGTGGTGGCAGATCCTGCTGTTCGCGGCGGTCGCCACGCACATCACGATCGTCGGCGTCACGGTGTATCTGCACCGCTGCCAGGCGCACCGGGCGCTCGACCTGCATCCCGTCGCGAGCCACTTCTTCCGTTTCTGGCTGTGGATGACCACGGGCATGCTCACCGGCCAGTGGGCCGCGATCCATCGCAAGCACCATGCGAAGTGCGAGACCGAAGAAGATCCGCACAGCCCGCAAACGCGCGGCATCTGGAAGGTGCTGCTCGAAGGCGCGGAGCTGTATCGCACGGAAGCGAAAAACGAAGAGACGCTGCGCCGTTTCAGCCACGGCACGCCCAACGACTGGATGGAGCGCAACGTCTACACGCGTTACCCCATTCTCGGCGTGAGCCTCATGATGGTGATCGACGTTGCGCTGTTCGGCGCGGTCGGCCTGACCGTCTGGGCCGTGCAGATGGCGTGGATTCCGTTCTGGGCGGCCGGCGTGGTCAACGGTCTTGGCCACTTCTGGGGCTATCGCAACTTCGATTCGGCTGACGCCAGCACGAACCTGTTCCCGCTCGGCATCATCATCGGCGGCGAGGAACTGCACAACAACCATCACACCTTCGCGACCTCCGCGAAGCTGTCGAACAAGTGGTACGAGTTCGACATCGGCTGGATGTACATCCGCCTGATGTCGATGTGCGGCCTCGCCAAGGTGAAGAAGGTCGCGCCCACGCCGCGCCTCATCCCGGCCAAGGTCGTGCCCGATCAGGAAACGCTGCAGGCCGTGCTGTCGAACCGCTATGAGGTGATGGCGCGTTACGCGAAGGCCGTGAAGCAGGCGTATCGCCAGGAACTGGCGCACCTCAAGGAAGTGGGTGCCCGCGAGAAGTATCTGCTGATGCGCGGCGCGCGCAAGTGGTTCGACAAGGAAGAGGCCAGCCTCGACGAGCCGCAGAAGCGCCAGTTGCCGGAGATCTTCGCGGACAGCCAGAAGCTGCGCACCTTCATCGAGTTGCGCAACGAACTTGCGGCGATCTGGGAGCGCTCGAGCGCCTCGCGCGAACAACTGCTCGCGCAGTTGCAGGATTGGTGTCACCGCGCCGAACAAAGCGGCATCAAGGCGCTCCAGGAATTCGCCTCGCGTCTTCGCCGCTATGCATGAGACGTAAAAAAATCCATTAGAATTCAGGTACGTCATAAAACCCCGCGTTGGCGGGGTTTTTCTTTTTTGGGCCGCGAAACCTGTGCTCCCGGCAGGGGTTTTATCCGCAGCCATCGGCAGGATTGAGGAGATCATGAGTCAGGCGATCATGAAGGTCGAATACGACCGGCCGCAGGGCGCCGTCTGCGGCGTCGGGCAGGCTTGGGCACGCGTGCCCGATGCGCCGTCGGCGGCGCAGCGCGTTGCATTGAAGGAGCGCATCCGTGCGCAGCTGTTACGCGAAAAGGCGGTACTCGTCGCGCACTACTATGTCGATCCCGAACTGCAGGAGCTGGCGGACGAAACCGGCGGCTGCGTGGCCGATTCGCTCGAGATGGCGCGCTTCGGCCGCGATCACGACGCTCAGACGCTCGTCGTGGCGGGCGTGCGCTTCATGGGCGAGACCGCGAAGATCCTGAGTCCGAACAAGCGCATCCTGATGCCCGATCTTGATGCGACCTGCTCGCTCGATCTGGGCTGCCCGGTGGACGAATTCTCTGCGTTTTGCGACCAGCATCCGGATCGCACCGTGGTCGTGTACGCGAACACGAGCGCTGCCGTGAAGGCGCGCGCGGACTGGATGGTCACGTCGTCGATCGGGCTCGAGATCGTCGCGCATCTGCATGCGCAGGGCCAGAAGATCATCTGGGCGCCGGATCGGCACCTTGGCGGATACATCCAGAAGAAGACCGGCGCCGACATGTTGTTGTGGCAGGGCTCGTGCCTTGTGCACGACGAGTTCAAGGGCATCGAACTCGATCTGCTGCGCGCCGAGTATCCCGATGCGAAGGTGCTCGTGCATCCCGAGTCGCCCGAGAGCGTCGTCGCCCAGGCCGACGTGGTCGGTTCGACCACGCAGCTCATCGACGCGGCCGTCAAGCTCGACGCTACCCGTTTCATCGTGGCGACCGATCTCGGCATCCTGCACAAGATGCGCCTCGCCGCGCCCGGCAAGACCTTCATCGAAGCGCCCACGGCCGGCAACAGCGCGACCTGCAAGAGCTGCGCACATTGCCCTTGGATGGCCATGAACGGCCTCGAAAATCTGTCCGATGTGCTCGAGCGCGGCCACAACGAGATTTTCGTCGATGCCGCGCTGGGCGAGCGTGCCCGCCTGCCGATCGACCGCATGCTGGCATTCGCGGCAGAGCACAAGCGCCGCGTGCAGGCGAGCGGCGACCTCGCGCGCGACGGTGCGCTGTTCGCCAACGTGGGGGCGGCGTAAATGGGGGCGATGGAACTGATTGGCCTCGAGGCGGCGTCACCGCTTCTCTCCGAGGTACGTGCGCAGTACGGCGCGGCGTTCGACGCGGTGATCGCGCGCAACGTGGCCGATGCGCTCGAGGAAGACGTTGGCACGGGTGACCAGACGGGCCGGCTCGTTCCCGCCGACGAGATGCGTGACGCGCGCATCATCGTGCGCGAGGAGGCGGTGCTGTGCGGCGTGCTGTGGTTCGATGGCGTGGCACGCAGCGTCGATCCGCGTATCGAGGTGCGCTGGCACTATCGCGAAGGCGACCGCATGAGCGCCGGTTCGACGGTCTGCTCCCTGCGCGGTCCGGCGCGCGCGCTGCTCACGGCCGAACGCAACGCGATGAACTTCCTGCAACTGTTCTCCGGTGTGGCCACGGCAACGCGCCGCTACGTGGACGCGATCGCGCACACGAAGACGCGCATCGTCGATACGCGCAAGACGCTGCCGGGCTTGCGCCTTGCGCAGAAGTACGCGGTGCGTGTGGGCGGCGGAGCGAACCAGCGGCTCGCGCTTTACGACGGCATCCTCATCAAGGAGAACCACATTGCCGCTGCGGGCGGCGTGGGCGCCGCGATGGAGGCTGCGCTCGCCCTGAACGCGGGCGTGCCGATCCAGATCGAAGTGGAAACGCTCGCACAGCTCGACGAGGCGCTCGCGCATGGCGCGAAGTCCATTCTCCTCGACAACTTCTCGTTCGACGCGATGCGCGACGCCGTGCGCCTGACGGCCGGCCGTGCGGTACTGGAGGGCTCGGGTGGCGTCAACTTCGAAACGGTGCGCACGATTGCCGAAACGGGCGTCGACCGCATTTCGATCGGTGCCCTGACCAAGGACGTGCGCGCGACCGACTACTCGATGCGGATCGTCTGAACACGCACACACCGTGAAAGCACAAAGGGCCGCTCCTGGTGAGGCGGCCCTTCGTTTTTGTCAGGCCCGCTTCGCGCAGGGGCCAGGTGTTCAGCTCACCGTACGGTTGCGCACGTGTTCCGGCGAAAGCACGGTGGGCAGCGCTTTCGGCAGCGCCTGCGGCCAGTCGCGACTGTAGTGGAGGCCGCGGCTCTCGCGTCGCTGGCGGGCGCTTTCGACAATCAGCGACGCCACCTCCACGAGGTTGCGCAACTCCAGCAGGTCGCGCGTGACGCGGAAGTTTGCGTAGTACTCGAGAATCTCGTCGCGCAGCAAAGCGATGCGATGCTGCGCGCGCGCAAGCCGCTTGTCGGTGCGCACGATGCCGACGTAGTTCCACATCAGGCGGCGCAGTTCGTCCCAGTTATGGGCGACCACAACCTCTTCATCGGAATCCGAAACGCGGCTCTCGTCCCAGTCGGGCAGCGGTGCGTGCGCGGCGGCGGCGAAACCTTCGGCCTCGATCGCTTCCGCGGCCGAGCGCCCGATCACGAGGCATTCGAGCAGCGAATTGCTGGCAAGCCGGTTGGCGCCGTGCAGCCCCGTATAGGACGTCTCGCCGACCGCGTAAAGGCCCGCGAGGTCGGTGCGGCCCGCGAGGTCGGTGACGACGCCGCCGCACGTATAGTGCGCGGCCGGCACGACAGGAATGGGTTCCTTCGTGATGTCGATGCCGAACTCGCGGCAACGTGCGAGGACGGTGGGGAAGTGCTCTTCGAGGAAGGCCGCCGGCTGGTGGCTGATGTCGAGATGCACGCAGTCGATGCCGTGCCGCTTGATCTCGAAGTCGATCGCGCGCGCGACGATGTCGCGCGGCGCCAGTTCGGCGCGCGGATCGTGCTCGGGCATGAAACGCGTGCCGTCCGGCAGACGCAGGACACCGCCTTCGCCGCGCACGGCCTCGGTAATCAGGAACGACTTGGCGTGCGGATGGAAGAGGCAGGTCGGGTGGAACTGGATGAACTCCATGTTCGCGACCCGGCAGCCCGCGCGCCAGGCCATGGCGATGCCGTCGCCGGTGGCCGTGTCGGGGTTCGTCGTGTAGAGGTAGACCTTGCCCGCGCCGCCCGTCGCGAGGACCGTATGGGGCGCCTGGATCGTCACGGTGCGGTCGTTCTTCAGGTCGAGCGCGTAGAGACCGTGGCAGCGGCGCCCCGGCAGGCCGAGTCGGTCGGACGTGATGACGTCGATGGCCTGGTGGTCTTCGAGGATCGTGATGTTCGGGTGCTGGCGGGCGCGCTCGAGCAGCGTCTGCACGACCGCGTGGCCCGTGGCGTCGGCGGCGTGGATGATGCGGCGATGGCTGTGGCCGCCTTCGCGCGTGAGGTGGAAGCCGAGTTCGGCGGCCGCGTCTTTCGTGAACGGCACGTCCTGCGCAATCAGCCACTCGATCGCCTCGCGACCATGCTCGACGATGAAGCGCGTCGCGGCTTCGTCGCACAGACCGCCGCCGGCGACGAGGGTATCGTCCACATGGTTCTCGACGCTGTCCGCCGAGTCGAGTACCGCGGCGATGCCGCCTTGCGCGCGGTCGCTCGCGCCTTCGGTCATCTCGCGCTTGGCGATCACCACCACGCGCCGCGTGTCGGCGAGATTCAGCGCGACGCTCAGTCCGGCCAGCCCGCTGCCGACGATCGCTACATCGAAATTCATGGTCCTGCTTCTCCGTCTTTTGTTCTACTGAGGCGCGCATTCGGCGCGCGCCGATGAAGCGGGAAGCATACTCCCTTCGGGAACAGGACGAGAAGCGGGACAGCAGGCGAGGCAAACAGCAGTGGCCTGAAGACGACGCAAAAAGAAAAACCCCGCTGCGAGAGCGGGGTTTTTCTTGTCTTCGTCAGGCTCGGAACCCGATCAAGTTACTTGATCTTGGTTTCCTTGTACTCGACGTGCTTGCGAACAACCGGGTCGAACTTCTTGATCGACATTTTTTCCGGCATGTTGCGCTTGTTCTTCGTGGTCGTGTAGAAGTGACCCGTACCTGCGGTCGACTCCAGCTTGATCTTGTCGCGGACGCCCTTGGCCATGATTTACTCCTTAAACATCAACGCGCATCGCCACGTGCACGCAGGTCAGCGAGCACGGAATCGATGCCGTTCTTGTCAATCAGGCGCAGGCCTGCATTCGAGATGCGCAGACGCACCCACCGGTTTTCGCTTTCAACCCAGAAACGGCGGTTCTGCAGATTCGGGAGAAAACGACGCTTGGTTTTGTTGTTCGCGTGGGAAACGTTGTTGCCGCTCATCGGCGCTTTCCCAGTGACTTGGCATACGCGTGCCATGAGAGCACTCCTAATACGCTAATTCTGAGTTCGAACGCCGCTGAAGTCTCCCAGGTGAGGCATGAAGGGCAAGCGGCGCTCACGTATGGATGAGAACCGGGCCGACTCATCCCCCCTGGAACGCCTTTGTGGGCTTCGGAACAGGGTTGGAAATAGGCAAACCATGATTCTAGCAGAAAAAGACCAGGAAAATCAAACCCGATTTGCGGAAGTTAAAGGGTGAGGGCGCGGCTGGCGTGCCCTTATTTCAACCGGCTTCCCGCTGTGGCCTGGCGCACCGGGGCCGCCACCGGCTGCTACTCAGTTCCAGCCATTACGGGCAAACGAATACGTGTCGTGCGCGCCGATCACCAGATGGTCGATCAGCTGGACGTCAACGAGCGCGAGCGTTTCGCGCAGCACCCGCGTAAGGCGCCGGTCGCTCGCGCTTGGCTGCACGGCCCCCGAAGGGTGGTTGTGCGCGACGATCAGACTTGCGGCATTCAGCATCAAGGTGCGCCGGACGATCTCACGAGGATACACCACCATGCGGGAGAGCGAGCCGCGCGAGCTTTCCTCCGGGGGGCGGATCAACCGGTGGCGTATGTCGAGATACAGACAGACGAAGACTTCGTAAGAGCGTCCGCCAATCAGGAGGCGCAGATAGTCCTCCACGGCGCCAGGCGTGTCGACGAGAGGGCGATCGTCCAGTTGTTCCGCGAGGGCGCGCCGCGCCAGTTCGAGCACAGCCTGCAGCTTCGCCGCTTTCGCGGGACCTATGCCGCGCAGGCCGTCGAGTTCCTCGGGCTGTGCGTCGAGCATCGCGCGCAGGGTACCGAAGCGCTCGATCAGCGAGCGGGCTACCTCAAAGACGCCGTGGCCGGGCAAGCCGGTGCCGAGCAGCAGGGCCAGCAGCTCGACGTCGGACAGGGCGCCGGGGCCGGCCGCGCGCAGACGTTCGCGAGGCATGTCGCGCTCGCGCGCAAGCGGCGCCGTCTCGCCGGCGGGCGAAAGCAGCTGCGCACGCGAGCGTGCATCTTTCGCCGCAGGTGACGATAGGGTGTTGTCCTGCAATACATCGTCGGCGCTATGCCAGACCGGCTTCGCGCAAGCTGCTTCCAGCATCGTGACCTCCAGGAGGGGGGCGCGCCGCAATCCGGGCGGGCGTCACGCCCTCGGCCTGACTACATACGCGCAAGCCCAACTGCCATGAATATGTGGCTTACAATAGAGCCTTTCCGGCCGCGGGAACGCCGCCGGACCGGCGCCTCGCGGCGCGCACGCACCGGTTCTTACCTGAACTGCGCGTTCTGACGAAAATGAGTACCGCATGAGCATCATTGACATCTCCGAAGTGAAACCCGGTTCCCACGTGACGCTCCATTACCGGCTTTCGCTCGCCGATGGCACCGAAATCGTCAATACCTTCGTTGACCGGCCCGCCACGCTGCTGCTGGGCGCCGGGCAACTCGCGCCGCCGCTGGAAGACATTTTGCTGGGCTTGAAGGTGGGCCACCACTCGACCTTTCAGCTAGCGCCTGGCGTTGCATTCGGCCAGCGCAATCCCGATCTCATCCAGCGCGTCTCGCTTGCCACGCTGCGCGAGAACGGCATGATCGGAGAGGACTTCACACCCGGCGACCTGATCGAGTTCAACGCGCCGGACGGTGGCCGCTACGCTGGCGTACTCAAGGAGGTGAGCGAGACCTCTGCGCTGTTCGATTTCAACCATCCGCTCGCAGGGCAGGCGGTTGCATTCGAAGTGAAAATCATCGGAATCCTCTGAACCCATTAGCTCCATGGACACGTCTTTGACCGCCGAAAGCGAAATCCTGCTTGCGCAGCCGCGCGGCTTTTGTGCTGGCGTCGACCGCGCCATTGAGATCGTCGAGCGCGCGATCCAGCAGCACGGTGCGCCGATCTATGTACGCCACGAGATCGTCCACAACGCCTATGTGGTCGAGGATCTGCGCAAGAAGGGCGCTATTTTCATCGAGCAGCTCGATGAAGTGCCTGCGGGCAATACGGTGATCTTCAGCGCGCACGGTGTGTCGAAGGCGGTGCGCGCCGACGCCGAGGCGCGTGGCCTGCGCGTCTACGACGCCACGTGTCCGCTCGTCACGAAGGTGCACGTCGAGGTTGCCAAGATGCGCGACGAGGGGCTCGATATCGTCATGATCGGCCACAAGGGGCATCCGGAGGTCGAGGGCACGATGGGGCAGGCGGCCGAAGGCATGTTCCTCGTCGAGGACATTGCCGACGTCGATGCGTTGAAGCTGCGCGACCCCGGGCGCGTGGCGTTCGTCACCCAAACCACGCTTTCCGTCGACGACGCCGCGGAGATCATTACCGCGCTCAAGGCCCGTTTTCCGGCGATTCGCGAGCCCAAGAAGCAGGACATCTGCTATGCGACGCAAAATCGCCAGGACGCGGTGAAGTTCATGGCGCCGCAATGCGATCTCGTGATCGTGGTGGGCAGTCCGAACAGCTCGAACTCGAACCGCCTGCGCGAGGTTGCCGAAAAGCGCGGCGTGCCCGCGTATATGGTGGACGCACCGGATCAGATCGATCCGGCCTGGCTCGTCGGCAAGCGCCGCATTGGCCTGACGGCGGGCGCGTCGGCCCCCGAGGCGCTCGCGCAGCAGATCATTCGCCGGCTCAACGAGCTCGGCGTGCGCAATGTGCGCGCGCTGGAGGGGATCGAGGAAAACATCGCGTTTCCGTTGCCGCGGGGCTTGGGGTTGTCGGCCTGAGGCGCAGTCGTATCGAGGGCAGGTCACGCACAAAAGAAAAGCGCGCCGTGGGCGCGCTTTTCTTTTTGGCCCGCCCGGTGCGGACACGAACAAGTTAAATAGGGGCGGATAATCGCGAGAGACATGGAAAACCCGGTTGCATCCGGGCCTTTTCGGACCTCCTTGGCGCGCTTCGGCGGCCGGATTCTCCTACGCGTCCCCAATTAATTCGGCTGATGGTTCGCTCCGATGCTTGCCTGCACAATTCCGGTGCATTGGAAACATGACTGCCATGGCGGTCGATTCCCTTCTGAAGGTCCGTGTGACAAGGCATTCCGGACGTTACCCGCAACACTTGATGCTGGCCGCCGCGTCTTTGGTGCAACTGATGCACGAAAAACTGGCGCAACCAATGGTGCAACCCGACTTCATGCAAGCTCTCAAAAAGTGGTTGCAATGCAGGAAAACCCTGCCGGCTCAGCATATTGCCCGTCGCATAATTGGAGTTACAATGCGCGCGTCCTGAGGGCTTGAACGCTTCAGGCGAGCAATCTGGAAGGCGCAGGAGACCTTATAAATGCAAGTCGAGTTTGCTGATGCCGTGACCCTGGCGGCTGCGGTTGCGCCGCGCCATGCGCGGTTCGGCGGTGGAACCCGGGCCGGCAGGCGTGCGGCGACTATGCACCATGCAGGGGCTGTTATGCATTCTGGATGTGACGGCAAAAGCAGCCAATCGCGCTCCTTTCGGACGCGTGCCGCGAAAAAGACCGGAATGACCGTGATCCTCGCTGTCATCTCGGTTGCAAAAGCTGGCATACAACTTGCTCGTCCATACGCTGGCACCGGAAACGGGCCGAAACAGGGAGTCATGACGCACGACGCATGCATGGACGGCCATCGTGCCGCTCGCGATTGCGTCGCCGCGATCCTGGCAGGAAGTTGAACCCGACGGCACCGAACCATCCGACGGTGCCGTTTTTGCATCCGCAACCGGCGAGCCGCCGCTGTAACACAGCGGCAATGCAAGCCGGCTGTAGCTAACCGTTACCGGTCTTTTACTTCAGTACCCGAAAGTGTCGTTGCGGTTCCGTAAAACATCGCCCACCGGCCGATGACGAGCGCGAATCCGGTCGCACGGGCTAAGGAGCATTAAATGGATATCTTCGTCCAACAGGTCCTGAACGGGCTGGTGCTTGGCAGCGTTTACGCCATCATCGCCCTCGGCTACACCATGGTGTACGGGATTCTGGGCATCATCAACTTCGCGCACGGCGACGTGCTGATGGTCGGCGCCATGGTCGCGCTTTCCGCCATCACGGTCCTGCAGAACCACTTCCCGGGCCTCGGGAACATTCCTACGCTGTTCATCGGGCTCGTCGTCGCCGCGGTGGTCTGTGCGGTCGTCGGGTACACGATCGAGCGGGTCGCCTACCGGCCGCTGCGCCGCGCTCCGCGGCTCGCGCCGCTGATCACCGCGATCGGCGTGTCGATCCTGCTGCAGACGCTCGCCATGATCATCTGGGGCCGCAATCCGCTTGCTTTCCCGCAGCTGATCTCCACCGATCCGATCAACGTGATCAAGCCTAGCGTGACTGGCGTCGGCGCCGTGATCTCCCCCACCGAGATCGTCATCATCGTCGTGGCGTTCCTCGTGATGGCGGGCCTGCTGTTGCTCGTGCACAAGACGAAGCTTGGCCGCGCAATGCGCGCGATCGCCGAGAACCCCAGCAACGCCAGCCTGATGGGCGTGAACCCGAACTTCGTGATCTCGGCCACCTTCATGATCGGTTCGGCGCTGGCGGCGCTGGCCGGCGTGATGATCGCCTCCGAATACGGCAACGCGCACTTCTACATGGGCTTCATTCCCGGCATGAAGGCGTTCACCGCCGCCGTGCTGGGCGGTATCGGCAACCTTGGCGGCGCCATGGTCGGCGGTGTCGTGCTCGGTCTGATCGAGCAGCTTGGCGCGGGCTACATCGGTGGCCTGACCGGTGGTGTATTCGGCAGTAACTATCAGGACGTGTTTGCGTTCATCGTGCTGATTGTCGTGCTCGTGTTCCGTCCGTCGGGGCTCCTGGGCGAACGTGTCGCGGACCGCGCATAAGAGGGAGTAGCACACATGACTTCTATTCAACCGATCGAGCCGTCGACGACGCTCATCCCCGAGAAGAACACGACGAAGACCCTCGCGGTCGGCATCGTTACGGCCCTCTTCGTGATCTTCGTGCCGTTCGTGGTGGGCGCGACGGGCGGCAACTACTGGGTCCGCGTGCTCGACTTCGCGATGCTCTACGTGATGCTCGCGCTGGGCCTGAACGTGGTGGTCGGCTTCGCCGGCCTCCTTGACCTGGGGTACATCGCGTTCTATGCGGTCGGCGCCTACACGGCCGCACTGCTGACCTCGCCGCACCTCACCACGCAGTTCGCGTGGATCGCGAACCTGTTCCCGGGCGGTCTGCACACGCCGTACTGGATCGTCGTGCCGCTCGCGATGGCGTTCGCGGCGCTCGCCGGTGTGCTGCTCGGTGCGCCGACCCTGCGTCTGCGCGGCGACTATCTGGCGATCGTGACCCTCGGCTTCGGGGAAATCGTCCGGATCTTCATGAACAACCTCGACCGTCCGGTGAACATCACCAACGGGCCGCAGGGCATCACCGGCGTCGCGCCGCTCGAAGTGGCCGGCTTCAACCTCGCGCAGCCGCATACGCTGTTCGGCTTCACGTTCACATCGGTCTACATGTACTACTACGTGTTCGTGATCTGCTCGCTGCTCGTCATCTGGGTGTGTACGCGCCTGCAGCACTCGCGTATCGGCCGCGCATGGGCCGCGATCCGCGAAGACGAAATCGCCGCCAAGGCCATGGGCATCAACACGCGTAACGTCAAACTGCTCGCGTTCGCGATGGGCGCGTCGTTCGGCGGCCTCTCGGGCGCCATGTTCGGCTCGTTCCAGGGCTTCGTTTCGCCCGAATCCTTCACGTTCTGGGAGTCGGTCGTGGTGCTCGCGTGCGTCGTGCTGGGCGGCATGGGCCATATTCCGGGCGTGATCCTCGGTGCCGTGCTGCTCGCCATCTTCCCCGAGTTCCTGCGCTCCACGATGGGACCGCTGCAGGAGGCATTGTTCGGTCACCAGATCGTCGATACCGAAGTCATTCGTCAGCTGCTGTACGGTCTCGCGATGGTCGTCATTATGCTGTACCGCTCGGAAGGTCTCTGGCCGTCACCGAAGCACGAAGACAAGATCGCGAAGATTGCCAAGCGCGCCAACAAGAAGCCGGTGCGTGCCTAAAGGCCAGGAAGGAGCAGACGATATGAGCAACAAATCCATCCGCCTGTCCGTGAAGGGCGTGAACAAACGCTTCGGCGGCCTGCAGGCGCTCTCCGACGTGGGCCTGCAGATCGAAGAAGGCACCATCTATGGCCTGATCGGTCCGAACGGCGCCGGCAAGACCACGTTCTTCAACGTGATCACGGGCCTCTATACGCCGGATTCGGGCGAGTTCAAGCTCGACGGCGAGGCTTACACGCCGACGGCCGTCTACCAGGTGGCGAAGGCGGGCATTGCGCGGACCTTCCAGAACATTCGTCTCTTCGGCGGCATGACCGCGCTGGAGAACGTGATGGTGGGCCGCCACGTCCGCACGAAGCATGGCCTCTTGGGCGCCGTGTTCCAGACGCCCGCGGAGCGCAGGGAAGAGCGCGAGATCAAGGAGCGCGCGCTCGAACTGCTCGAATACGTGGGCATCACGCAATACGCCGACTACACGTCGCGCAACCTCTCGTACGGCCACCAGCGGCGTCTCGAGATCGCGCGCGCGCTCGCGACGGACCCGAAGCTGCTCGCGCTCGACGAGCCGGCAGCCGGCATGAACGCGACCGAGAAGGTCGAACTCACGCGCCTGCTCGACAAGATCCGCGCGGACGGCAAGACGATCCTGCTGATCGAGCACGACGTGAAACTGGTGATGGGCCTGTGCAACCGCATGACAGTGCTCGACTATGGCAAGGTGATCGCCGAGGGTCTGCCGCATGACGTGCAGAAGGACCCGAAGGTGATCGAGGCATATCTGGGCGCAGGGGTGCACTGATGGCAAAGGCAATTCTCAAGATCAAGGGCCTGCAGGTCAATTACGGCGGCATTCAGGCCGTGAAGGGCGTGGACCTCGAAGTACGCGATGGCGAACTCGTCACGCTGATCGGCGCGAACGGCGCGGGCAAGACCACGACGATGAAGGCGATCACCGGTCTGAAGCCCTATTCGGCCGGCGACATCGAATATGATGGCCAGTCGATCAAGGGCGTGCCGGCACACGAGCTGCTCAAGCGCGGCCTCGCGATGGTGCCGGAAGGCCGTGGCATCTTCGCGCGCATGTCGATCCTCGAAAACATGCAGATGGGCGCCTACCTGCGCAACGACAACGACGGCATCAAGAAGGACGTCGAGCGCATGTTCGGCTTCTTCCCGCGCCTGAAGGAGCGCGCGACGCAGCTGGCGGGCACGCTTTCGGGCGGCGAACAGCAGATGCTGGCGATGGCCCGCGCGATCCTCAGCAAGCCGAAGCTTCTGCTGCTCGACGAACCGTCGATGGGTCTTTCGCCGATCATGGTCGAGAAGATCTTCGAAGTCGTGCGCACGATCTCGAGCGAGGGCATCACCGTGCTGCTCGTCGAGCAGAACGCGCGTCTCGCGCTGCAGGCCGCAAACCGTGGTTATGTGATGGACTCGGGTCTCGTCACGATGGAAGGCGACGCGAAGCAGATGCTCGACGATCCGAAGGTGCGTGCGGCTTATCTCGGCGAATAAGTCGGCGAATAAGCTGGGGAATAAGCCGGCGAACAAACTTTCCTCGCAGTACAAAGCAAAAAGCTGCATGGGTTGTTCAGACCCATGCAGCTTTTTTTTATGGCCTTCCAGTAAGCGATGCGCCTGGCGCTTACTCCGCTTCGGCGGCGGCCGCCGGCACGGTTAGTTCGAGCCGCTTGCCAAGGCTCACCACCGCATCGGCGCGGTAGCCGAGGGCTTCGTAGAAGGCCAGCACCTCGGGCTTGTCGCGCAGTATCTGCAGATTGAGCTTCGGGCAGCCACGCGCGGCGAGCGCCGCTTCCGCGTGGCGCACGAGCCGCGTGCCAATGCCGAGCCGTCGTGCCGCCGGATCCACGGCCAGCGAATAGAGCCAGCCACGATGCCCGTCGTAGCCGGCCATCGCCGTTCCGACCACCGCGCCGTCTTCGTCGCGCGTGGCGACGAAAAACAGTTCGGGTTGCGTACCGAGTTTATTCTCGATCGACAGACGCGGACTGCGGTGCGGACGGGTCGTGTCCTGGTACTCAGGAAACGCCTGCTGCCACAACGCGATCACCACGTCGGCGTCGGCTCGTGCGAAAGGGCGGATCGTAACGGACATCGCCGGGTTCCAGTCGATTGCAGCGATTACAGTGAATCGAGGATCGTGCGCAGCATGGCCATCATCTGGTCGATCTCTTCGTTGGTCACGTTGAGCGCGGGCATGAAGCGCAGCAGGTTCGGGCGCGCGGCATTGAGCAGCAGGCCGTCGGGCTGCATGAGGCGTGCCTTCTCGACGATCTGCGGGCCGATGTCCTTGCCGAGCAGCAGCGCGCGCAGCAGGCCCTCACCGCGTTCGCCTGCGAAGCCGCGCTCTGCCGAGAGCTCGAGCAACTTCTCGCGCAGATACTCGGCACGCTTGCGCACGCCTTCGAGGAAGCCCGGCGCAACCAGTTGCGAAATCACCGAATAGCCCACAGCCGTCATCAGCGGATTGCCGTTGTACGTGCCGCCCTGGTCGCCGGCTTCGAACACGCAGACCTCTTGCTTCGCGAGCAGCGCCGCGAGCGGCACGCCGCCGCCAATGCCTTTGCCGAGCGTCATGATGTCCGGCTCGATGCCCGAAAGCTCATAGGCGAAGAGGGTGCCCGCGCGGCCGCAGCCGCTCTGCACTTCGTCGGCGATCAGCAGGATGCCGTGCTTCTTCGTCAGCGCGCGCAGCTGCTGCATGAACTCGCGTGTGGCGGGGATCACGCCGCCTTCGCCCTGGATCGGCTCGAGCATCACGGCAACGGTCTTCGCGCCGATGAGCTTCTCGACCGAGGCGATGTCGTTGAGGTCCGCCTTCGGGAAGCCCGGCACCTGCGGTGCGTAGATCGTGTCCCAGCCCGGCTTGCCGCTTGCCGACATCGTCGCGAGCGTGCGGCCGTGGAAGCTGTGGTCGAACGTGATGATTTCGTAGGCGCCGTCGCGATGCTTCTTACCCCACTTGCGTGCGAGCTTGATCGCGCCTTCGTTAGCCTCCGCGCCGCTATTGGCAAAAAACACCTTGTCGAAGCAGCTGTGCTCCGTGAGGAGGGCCGCGAGCTTCGCCATCGGTTCGTTATAGAAGGCCGGCGACGGGTTGATGAGCAGGCGCGACTGCTTTTCGAGCGCCTCGATCATGCCTTCGTTGCAGTGGCCAAGGCTGTTGACGGCCCAGCCCTGGATGAAGTCCAGATATCGCTTGCCTTCGTTGTCGTAGAGCCACGACCCCTTGCCATGCGTGAAAACGGTTTCGGGCCGATTGGTGATGTACATCAGCGACTCGATCGGGTACTCGGAAAAATTCATGGCAACGGGCTCCGCGCTCAGGATGACAAAAAGGTTGGCAGGGGGCCGTTTAGAGACGGCCGAAAAAACAAAAAGCCACGGCTGGCCGTGGCTTTCATGATTCGAACTACATGCGCGTGGGGGTGAGACGCGCGTCCGCGATCAGGCCAGACCCTGGGAAGGGGGCGACGAGCGACGACGTCGGAGAGCGGACAGGGTGCAATTCATGGACGCAAGAATACGACAAGCCGAACCACGGTGTAAACCTTCAATGTTGCGCGGCGGAAGAAATTTTCGTGACGACCGCCGCGCCCTTTGCGCCGATTTCAGGCTGAAAGGTCGTATCAGACCGGGTTCGCGAGGTCCGCCGCGCTCGTGAACGAGTCCGCGTAGAACTCGTCTTCGGGCAGGCCGTGGTGCTGCGAGAAGTCGCGCTGCGCCGACTCCACCATCACCGGTGCACCGCACGCGTAGACCTGATAACCGGACAGATCGGGCAGATCCTCGATCACCGCGCGGTGCACGAAGCCCGTGCGGCCCGTCCAGTTGTCGCCGGCCTCGGGCTCCGAGAGCACGGGCACGAAGCGGAAGTTGGGGATGTCCTTCGCCCACTGTTCGGCGAGATCCATCAGGTACAGGTCTTTCTTCTGGCGCGCGCCCCAGTAGAGCGTCATCGGCCGGTTCAGGTTCTGGTGGGCCGCGTGCTCGACGATGGCCTTGATCGGCGCGAAACCGGTGCCCGAGGCGAGCAGGACGATCGGCTTGTCCGAGTCTTCGCGCAGGAAGAAGGTGCCTAGCGGCGCCTCGAAGCGCAGGATGTCGCGCTCTTTCATCTGCGTGAAGACATGGTCGGTGAACTTGCCGCCCGGCATGTGGCGGATATGCAGCTCGAGCGGGCCTTCTTCGTGCGGCGCGGTCGCCATCGAGTAGCTGCGGCGCGTGCCGTCCTTCAGGATGAATTCGAGGTACTGGCCGGCGAGATACTGCAGGCGCTCGTTGGCGGGCAGTTGCAGCTTCAGCACGATGACGTCGTCGGCGCGGCGCTCGATCGCGGCGATGCGGGTCGGCAGCTTGCGCACCTGCATGTCGCCCACGCCCGCGACTTCGCGGATGTCGATTTCGATGTCGGACTGAGCCGTCGCGCAGCACAGCAGCGCCATGCCGCGTGTGCGCTCGTCGTTCGACAGCGCCGAGGCCGCGTGTGCGCGCTGCTCGATCTCGCCGTGGCAGATCGTGCCCTTGCACGACCCGCAGGCGCCGTTCTTGCAGCCGTAGGGCAGGCCCACGCCCTGGCGCAGGGCCGCGCTGAGGATGGGTTCGTCCGGTTCGACCTGAAACTGCCGGCCGCTTTGCTTGAGCGTTACGTTGAAAGCCATATTCGATTGAAACGTAAGTCGGTAATCCGTAAGGGCCGCCGCCGATCGGGGCTGACGGCTTAAAATGGGTCCACCATGATTGCCACACGAACCTTGCGCCGTGCGCGCATCCTGATCGTCGGTTGCGGCGACGTCGGCCTGCGCTGTGTCGCGCTGCTGCAGCCGCGCGCGCGGGTGTTTGCGCTGACGAGCCAGCCGGCACGCGCGGCGTTGCTGCGCGAGGCCGGCACGGTCCCGCTGGTGGGCGACCTCGACGTGCGGGCGAGTCTTGCGCGGCTCGCGGGGCTCGCGAGCATCGTGCTGCACCTCGCGCCGCCGCAAAAATCCGGTGAAGACGACAACCGTACCCGCCATCTGATCGCCGCGCTGACCGCACGCCGCCGTTCGGCAGCGCGGCCGGTCGGCAGACTCCATGGGGGACCGCGGCACGGCACGGCGGCAAGCCCGCGCGCGGCGTCGTCACGGCGGCGCCTAACGCGGCTGCAAGCCCGGCCACCGCTTGGGCAGCTCACCCCGAAAACTGCGACGCAGGCGGCTATGCAGGCACCCACCGGCGCACGTGCGACGCATTTCCCGGTGCACTGGAGAGCATCCTCTATTGTACCCGACCGTACTATCGGGCCCGCGGGGCCCGCGCGCACCCGCGCCGGCCGGCTGAAGCTGGTCTACGCCAGCACGACGGGCGTCTACGGCGATTGCGAAGGCGCGCGCATCGATGAAACTCGCCCGGTGCGGCCCGCCAACGCGCGTGCCAAGCGCCGCGTAGCCGCCGAGCGGCGGCTGCGCCACGCGACTGCGCGCGGTGCGCTCACGGCTTCGATCGCGCGCATTCCCGGCATCTATGCCGCCAGCCGTCTGCCGCTCGCGCGTCTCGCGAAGGGCACGCCGGCCCTGGTCGAGGACGACGACGTTTATACGAGCCACATCCACGCCGACGATCTGGCCGCCATCATGGTGCGACTTGCCGCGCGTGGCCGCCCGGCGCGCGTGATCCACGCGTCGGACGACAGCGAACTGAAGATGGGGGACTATTTCGACCGCGTGGCGGACGCATTCGGCCTCGCGCGGGCGCCACGCGTGCGCCGCGAAGAAGCCGAGCGTCGGCTCGATCCGATGCTGCTTTCGTTCATGCGCGAATCGCGGCGCCTTGCGAACCGGCGGCTCAAGCGGGAACTGGGTGTGAGACTGCGTTATCCGAGTGTCGACGATTTTCTGCGCACACTGCCGTCGCGCCCGTGAACGGGGGCGCGACGGCATGGCGCAAGCGTGCCGTTCACGTGATTGCCGGCAGCGCTTCGAGCAGGAGGAAGCAGAACAGGGCGCCGACGAGCACGCCGATCAGGCTCGGCTGATAACGATGACGTAAATGCATCGACACCAGCAGGCCGCCGATCAGCAGCACGCCCATCGCCACGAACGCCATCAACACATAGGAATGTTCGAATGTGCCGTTGATGAACATAGCCCCCTCCTTGCATCGCTTGTAATCTTTGTTTAATCGAGTATAGGGCGGAACGTCAGGAAGGGCATGTTGCGGCGCGGCGTAGCGGGGGCCGTTCTGGCGGCGGGGGGGCGGCACCGCACATAGCCGCAACCGGTGTCGATGTGGCGTGGATCAGCCCTGACGCAACGCTTCGAGCTCGGGCGCTTCGAGCCATTGCCAGGCGCCAGGCGCGAGATCCACGGGCAAGGTGAAGCCGCCGATCCGCTCGCGATGCAACACCTCGCAGCGATTGCCGGCCGCGGCGATCATCCGCTTGACCTGGTGGTACTTCCCTTCCAGCACCGTGAGCTCGAGCTCATGCTCGCCGCGGGCGCGCGCGGCGACCGCCGCAATGGGTTCGCGTTCACCATGCAAGAGGACGCCTGCGCGCAGCGCTTCGAGCTGCGTGTCGTCGAGCGGGTGGCGGGTCGTCGCCACGTAGACTTTCGGCACCTTTCGTTTGGGCGACGTGAGGGCGTGCACGAACTGGCCGTCGTCCGAGAGCAGCAGCAAGCCGGTCGTATCCTGGTCGAGACGGCCGACGCATTGCACGCCGCGCGCCGCGAGCGGAGCGGGCAGAAGGTGAAAGACACTCAGATGATGCTGCGGATCGCGCGAACACTCGTAGCCGGCCGGCTTGTTCAGCGCGAGATAGGCACGCTCGTGAAACGGCCAGGGCTCGTCGTCGACGCTGAAGCTGAGCCCGGCGGCGTCGAACGTCGCCAGCGGATCTGTGCAGACCGCGCCCGCGACGGCGACGCGCGCGTCGGCGATGAGTGCACGGCACTGGCGGCGCGAGCCAAAACCCTGGCTGAAGAGAATGCTTTCGAGATTCATGAAGACCGGCAGACGGCGTCAAACCGCTGCATTCTAACCGGCGCGGCGGAGCACGGCCGGCGCGGTGCATGGCTCGCGGCGTTTTTCACGCAGATGGCGTAACGTAGCGCGATGCGTCGAGGCTTGCTGCCGTTGGTGCGCGGCGCGCCCGCGCGAGATCGATTCCTTTTCCCGGTGTGGCGCTCGAGGCATGTTCGCATGCCTGCGCCGCGCGTTAGCTCACGAGGAGAACAGCATGGCGAACACGATCGCGGATTATCTGGCGAAGACACTCGAAGCGGTGGGTGTCGAGCGCATCTGGGGCGTCACCGGCGACAGCCTGAACGGTTTGTCTGCGAGTCTGCAGCGTCTCGGCACGATCCGCTGGATGCACACGCGCCATGAGGAGGTCGCGGCGTTCGCGGCCGGCGCGGAAGCGGCGGCGACGGGCCGGCTCGCGGTCTGCGCCGGAAGCTGCGGGCCGGGCAACCTGCATCTCATCAACGGCCTCTACGATTGCCAACGCAACCATGTTCCCGTGCTCGCGATCGCGGCACACATTCCCTCGACTGAGATCGGCCTTCATTACTTCCAGGAAACGCATCCGCAGGAACTCTTCAAGGAGTGTAGCCATTACGTCGAGCTGGTGACGAACGCGTCGCAATTCCCGCGCGTGCTCGCCACGGCATTGCGCACGGCGATCGACGAAAAGGGCGTGGCGGTGATCGTGCTGCCGGGCGACGTGGCGTTGCTCGAGGCGACCGGCGAGGAGCCGGCGTGGGCCCAGGCCGCGCGGCCGGCGACGCTGCCCGCGGCCGCGGACATCGACCGGCTCGCCGACCTGCTGAACCAGTCCGAAGCCGTCACGCTGTTGTGCGGCAGCGGCTGCAAGGGCGCACACGACGAGGTCGTGGCGCTGGCGGACGCGCTCGGTGCACCGACCGTGCATGCCTTGCGCGGCAAGCAATACGTCGAATGGGACAACCCCTACGATGTCGGCATGACGGGGCTGATCGGCTTCAGCTCGGGCTATCACGCGATGATGTCGTGCGACACGCTCGTGATGCTCGGCACCGACTTCCCGTATCGCAACTTCTATCCGCAGCGCGCCAACATCGTGCAGATCGACCGCAATGCCGCGGCGCTCGGCAGGCGGGCGCCGCTTGCGCTGGGACTCGTGGGCGATGTGCGCGAGACATTGCGTGAGCTCACGCCGAAGCTCCAGCGCAAGACCGATCGCCGCTTCGTCGAGCGGGCGAAGGAGCACTACAAGAACGCACGCCAGGGCCTCGACGATCTCGCGACTCCGGCCGCGGCGGGCAAGCCGCTGCATCCGCAGTACGTGACCGCGCGCGTCGACGCGCTGGCCGAAGACGACGCGATCTTTGCCGTCGATGTCGGCACGCCGACACTGTGGGCGGCGCGCTATCTCACGATGAATGGCAAACGCCGGCTGCATGGCTCGTTCAACCACGGGTCGATGGCCAATGCGATGCCGCAGGCGTTAGGTGCGCAGGCCGCCCACGGGGGGCGACAGGTGATTTCCCTGTCGGGTGACGGCGGCCTCTCGATGCTGCTCGGCGACCTCCTGACTTCGCGCCAGCTCGATCTGCCGATCAAGATCGTAGTCCTGAACAATGGCACGCTGGGCTTCGTCGCGATGGAGATGAAGGCGGGTGGCTACGTAGAAACGGGCACCGACCTCGCGCCGACCAACTTTGCGGACATTGCAAAGGGGGCGGGCATTTTCAGCGTACGGGTGGAGACGTCGGAGGCACTCGACGACGCGTTGCGCGCGGCGTTCGCGCATCCGGGGCCGGCGCTCGTCGATGTGGTGACGGCCAAGCACGAACTCGCCATGCCGCCGAAGCTGCAATGGGCGCAGGCCAAGGGCTTCAGCCTCTACATGCTGCGCGCGGTGCTGAGCGGTCGTGGCGACGAGGTGATCGAGCTCGCGCAGACCAATTTGCGCTGAAGCAGTTGCATGTGAGCAAACCCCGCCAGATGCGGGGTTTGTTTTTGGCCGACGGCCTGATCGGCGGGCGTTGCGCCCTGACGAAGGCGGCGCGCTGCCTGTGTTGATCAATGTACGTGCTCAGCAGGCCGGCATAAGTGCCCCTTGATGCCCCGTCCGTCGACGTGCCTTGTTGGACGTATGAGGAAACGAAAAACCCGCGAAGCCTTGTGCTGTTGCGGGTTTCAGATCTTTGCCGGCTTCCGGCACCGGGGGGCTTACCGTCTATAAAAGAGAGTCGCCAGTGGATCAAACCCGTCACGACACCGGAGTTTTTTTCACCTATCAAAAAGGCACGGCGGCGGAAAGAAAGGGCTGACGGCAGCCAGCGACATGCGCCGTCGCAGCCCGGATAACGCCGAATAAGTACGAACACCGTACGATTTCAGCGGTACTCGTCAATCTCGACCGTGCCGCCCATCGCGTCCATCATGGCCCGGATATCGGCAGGCACATCGGGCACGCGGTCGCCGTTCTCGTTGTCCCAATAGCACCAGAGTGCCAAGGCCACCGCAGCCCTGAACGCGCTGAAGCACGGGAAGCGCTCGGCGGAGTGGCGGGAGGAGTGTCGGCGTGTGCGCGAGCTGCTGCGCGAATGCGAAAAGCGCATCGCAGGGCTCTAGACGGCGCATGGGTGTGCGCTGGATTTTGTCAGTCCACCACGCGCGGGAAGACGATAGCCGACGCCAAGGTTGCCGACCGCCAGCCGGAATAAGTCCGAAAACGCCGAACGAGAGTTCGCACGCGGGAAGGCGCGAGATGCCCACCCAGCAAGGATTTGCCTGTTCCCACCCGCTCTGGAAAGTTCGCACCAGAGACCGAATAAGGCCGAACGAAACGCCGAACGTCTGCGCTCGATTTGTACCGGCATCGTTAATGCTGCGCGATGGTTCGAGCGCGTTTTTTTCCCCCCCTATTAAAGAAGGCAGGGAAGGAAAAAAACCGGCTGCCCGCGCCGAGCCCCTGTCACCTGAACCGGCGCAAACGCATACAGGACAAGGCGGAGCGGCTGGTTACCACCCGCGCGGTTACCACTGAAACCACGGTTTCCGAAAAACCGGGAACGGAAAAAAATCCTTCACGGCGACTGCTGATGGACCTGCCTCGCTGTTCCCCTCTACGCGCTGAAATCCTTGCTGGACCAAGCTGGCGGGCTGGTACGCACCCAAGAGGTACGCACCTCAGTACGCACGGAAACCGGGGTTTTTACCGTCTATAAAAAGGAGCGGCGGATGGAAGAAACCGCCAGCCCTTGCGCAGCTCACCGAACCGGCCGGCACTTGCGGCATCATCCGCGCCGCGACGCCCCGAAGGGCGGCCGTTGATGATTCGCCCTCGCGCCGAGGCCGGGAGTATCGGCGCACCACAGCACGAACTGGCAGCCCGGAAAGACGGGCACGTGAACCGCTCCAGCCGCGGAAACTTTTGTGCTTCAGTCCATCGGCTCGCCATCGGAGGGCTCGATGTCGCCGGAAAGCAGCGCTGAGAGATCTTCGGGCCGCAAACGCCGCATTGCCTTTTCAGCCCCCTTGTCATACCGGCGGTTATTGGGATTGTGCCCAGCGTGCGCCTTTCGGGCGTACTTCTGCGCGAAGCAGCCCAGCTCGCCAGCGAGGCGCGCTCGCTTTCGATCTGCGCTCACGACTTCGTGTCCACTTCCTGCACCACCAAAGCGTCGCACTCGATGGCAACTTCGGCACCGAGCGTCGAATAGACGAACGCGAGTAGCGCCGCCCTTCTGTGGCTGAGCCGCTCGCCACGCTCAAGCACGGTGCTAGCACGCGCAAACTTCGAATCGGTCGGCGAGACTATGTGAATACCGTAGACGATGTTCAGTAAGCCAAAGCGCTCGACCGAAACGCAGGTCACGCCGCTGAACGTGACAGCGGCACGCCTGTTATCAAGGTGCAGGCCAAGTGTTAGCGTCCGCGGCTCGGCATTCGGACCTACGGCCACACTGTCCAGATACCAATCGTGGAAGTAGCCCCACACCTTCAATCGTTCTTCTGTCATATCGATTTACCAAGGAAGCAGGGAGATCGGCGCACCCTCGTCGCGGTTGTAGCCATCCCAGTTGTGCGCGTGCGGGTTTGGATTCCCGTGATGCGCCTCGAAGTCGAAGTCTGTTAGCGGAGTACCGTTCGGTCCGTACTGACGCATTTGCTGCATCGTCCCCGGCATACTCGAGATCCACGTCCCGGGCTCGCCGTTGAAGGGCATCCCGGCCAGCTCCGCCACATCGCCATCCGGCATATCGGGCTGGTAGTCGAACGGCTGTGCATCGCTGAGTAGCGTTGAGTCGTCACCACCCATCACGCTCTCAGCCATATCCGGCGGGCCGTCGCCAGCATCATCCGAGTCATAGCCGCCACCGAGCGCCGCACCCGCCATGGTCTCGACCGCGCCCAGCCAGTCAAACCCGCCGCCGCCGGCACTGCCCACCGCAGAGGCCGCTGCACTTCCGACCTTGGCCGGCACGTATGGCGTCTTGTCGACGAGGTAACCGTCTGGGCCAAATGGTACAAGCTCGCTATTGAGCATCCCATAGATGGTCGGCTTCGGGGCCGGCGCTCGCTTCGGCTAGCTCTGCGGTGCATAGAATCGCGCAACCCGCCGGCTGCCGCGCCAGGCCCGATTGATCGTTGGAACGAGACGGCCATCGCGTACCGCATCGCGAAGGATACGGGTCACGCTTTCGCCATCGACCGGCGCGCGCAGACCGTAGATATGCAAGTGTTCCCTGATAAACGCGGCATAGGCGCTGAAATCGCTACAGGCGCGCGCGGCGTGCCGATTGATGGAAACCCGGAACAGCCGGTCGAAGTCCTTCCGGTCCTGTTCGATCTGTTCTTCACGCTCCTTGCGCTTTTGCTGGCGCTCATCGCAGGACAAGCTCCACCACGAGGTTGGCTCTTCCACGTCGCGCGCAGGCCCAAGCGAGCATTGCCAGTCGCTCGTCAACGGCACATGCAGGGCGTTGTACGACCTGCCCCATTCGGGAAACGACATGTCTCCTCCAGTTCAATCCGAGGCGCGTATACCTGGCACGTGACCGCGTGCCACACCTTGCGGTACATCAGCGTGCCGTGTTCGTCTTGCTGACCTGGTAGTGCCATTCGCCCTTGTCGAAGTCGATCTCAGTCCACTCCGCATGCCGCAACTCGCCGGGCCGCTTGCCGAGCCACGGGAAGGCGTCGTTCTTGACTGACGGGTTTTTCTTGTGAAACGTCGGGAACGTTTGGAGGGTATCTGGCGCTCGGGGCGGAATCGAACCGGCACTCCTTTCGGAGCCGGATTTTTAGTCGCAGTCCTAGATAAATCGACAATAGGGGGCGACAAATAAAAGCAATCGAATCAAAGAATTAGTTCTCTCGATTGTTTTGCGTTATTTCTGGTTTCTGCGGTTGAGTGTCCCACGGTGCGAGCGGGTTCTCGCTTGCACTGTGCGCTGACGCACCTGAACATCTCGGCGTCGGTCGCTGGCGGATCATGTGCGGCGGACAGGCCCGTGTGTAGCGCCCGGCGCGCTATGCCCTCGGCGGTTCGATCAGCGCCGCCAGCCGCTTGATGTTCAGCGCCATGTCGAGATAGTGCGGCACCCAGTCGGGAACCGGCGTCGCGCCCGTTACCCATCGGCTCGGGGTGTTCTTCGTGGTGCCGGACATGCGGCAAAAGTCGGCCTGTTTCCAGCCAAGCGCAGCCAGGGCGGCGAGGAATTCATCGGGTGTCATTCGTGTCTCGCGTGGGCGTGAGGGTCAAGCCGGGTGAGGATAGCGCAAATCCCCAAAAGGGTATTTATGGATCGATAAATTCCCTAATTTAAATAATCACCAATTATCAAACTGTGACGCGTGGGCAAATTTTGTCACCATTACGGGAATCTCCCGACAGTAGGCTATCTCCGGGAGTGGCTGGTTTGCTGCTTTTTTAAGCACGCGGGCGTGAGAGAGTTATCCACAGGGAAGGCTGGCGGGCAAACCCGCCCCGACCTGAACAAACCTGAACATTCCACCAGTAACGAAAGGAGCGGCTTTGCTGTTCTGGCTGGCAGTGTGGCAGCAGCGCGGCGTTCGCCCATTCGGCAAAAACCACCGGCTCATGCATCTAGCATTGAATGCCCCTGACATGGGCTTACCGCAAGGTGCGGCACGCGGTCACGTGCTAGGTATACGCGCCTCGGATTGAACTGGAGGAGACATGTCGTTTCCCGAATGGGGCAGGTCGTACAACGCACTGTGCGTGCCGCTCACGAGTGACTGGCAATGCTCGCTTGGGCCTGCCCGCGACGTGGAAGAGCCAACCACGTGGTGGAGCTTGTCCTACGATGAGCGCCAGAAAAAGCGCAAGGAGCGCGAAGAGCAGATCGAACAGGACCGGCGGGACTTCGACCGGCTGTTCAGGGTTTCCACGAGCCGCCGCGCCGCCCGCGGCTGTAGCGATTTCAGCGCCTATGCTGCGTTTATCCGCGAACACCTGCGCGTCTCGGGCCTGTCCGCGCCGGTCGATGGCGACGGCGTGACGCAGATTCTTCGCGACGCGGTACGCGATGGCGCGCTCATTCCTGCCATTGACCGCGCCTGGCGAGGGAGTCGGCGGGTGAGCCGGTTCTACGCACCGCAAAGCTGGCCGAAGCGGATGCCAGACCCTAAGCCGACCGTCTATGGGGTCCGCGACGGCCAGTTCATACCGTTCGACGCGAACGGGTACTTTATCGACAACACGCCATACGTGCTGGTTGCGGCCAGGGCCGCTACCACTGCGAGCAGCGGCGGGTTTGACTGGCTGGGCGCGGTCGAGACCATGGCGGGTGCGGCGCTCGGTGGCGGCTATGACTCGGATGATGCTGGCGACGGCCCGCCGGATATGGCTGAGAGCGTGATGGGTGGTGACGACTCAACGCTACTCAGCGATGCACAGCCGTTTGAGTACAGCGAAGACGTGCCGGACGGCGGCACGTTCGATATCGCAAAGACTCCAAATGAAGGGGATCCGGGCACGTGGTACACGAATCCAGGAAGCGGCCAGATGCGCCTTTATGGCGATGATGGCAAGGCCGTTGTTGATTTCGACTTTGACCACGACCACGGGCAGGGGGTTCCGCACGCACACAATTGGGATGATGGAGTGCGTGGTCCCGGCATCCCCTTTTCTCTATTGCCTTGAGTTTTACTGGAGTTCCTATGGATATGGGCAAATACATCGATATTCGAAACATTGCCGACTTCCCGAGCTTTCACGATGCGGAGTTATGTGGCATCGAACACGATCCAGATGTGCGTTCCCTTGAGCTTCGCTTTCGACGGGTTGGCGGCGAAGTTGAGGCGCTAAGGTTTTCAGGCGTGATCGGTCAACGCATGATTGATTTTGCAGGTCAGAACGTCGCATCCAGGCTCCTAATCTCGCCGAGATATGCCTTTACATCAACCGAGGCTTGTATGTGGGTTCGGTGGATCAACAGTCGCGATGATTCGAAGGCCGCAGCCGTCAGCGATGAGAAAGGCGAAGAGTACGTCAGGGATTTCAGAGCCGGACGGCGGACGTTGTTTGTTCTTGAGCCGTCGTGCGGAGCGGAATTCGCTGTTCTGTGTGAGTCTGTTTCGCTCAGGCGATAAGTCGCACATGCCCAAACGAAAAAGCCGACCCTCGCGAGTCGGCTTTTTTGTGCCTGTCTGTCTGGACCGTCTGCTTGTGCTGCGGTGCGCCGATACTCCCGGCCTCGGCGCGAGGGCGAATCATCAACGGCCGCCCGGTGGGCGTCGCGGTGCGCGATGATATCGCACTGCCGGCCCGGCTGGCTCGGCGAACTGTGCGAGGGTTGGTGGTTTTTTCCGTCCGCCGCCCCTTTTTATAGACGGTAAAAATCCCCGTTTTCCGTGGCAACCTGCGTGGCAACCTCGCGCGTGGCAACCAGCCGCTCTGCCTTGGCTGGCGGGCCTTCGCGGGGCGCCTCCGGTGGCAACCGGTCCCCGCCTGGTTCACAGTCGGCAAGGTCGTTTTCCGTGCGAACCAACGGGCGCGAACCAGCCGCAAAGCCTTGGCGGGCGGCGCGCTCGTCGTGGTTCGCACTGACCGATGGTTACCAGCGTGCGAACCGTCCAACCCGTGGTAACCAACATGGTAACCATCGCATTTCGCTATTCGAAATTCCGCAACAATCGAAAGCGCGGACGCGGTTGAGTGCGCGGAAACACTTGCCGAAGTCCGACGACTGTGCCCTCTCGGGATGTCGCTCCATGGAGCACAACACCGCTTCGGGATTGGCTCCTGAATCGGGCCTCTCGTGCGCGTTGAGTGCCGGTTATTGCCGTGCCACCGCCCTTTTTATAGGCGGAAAAAACTCCGTCCCGATTAACCAGCCGGCTCATATTGCGCTGTCAGGGTGCGGACTTATGTTCGGTGAAATGTGAACTTATCTGCGTTGTTATTCGCCGCCAGAAACAGGCTAAATCCTTTGCTGGCGGGCGTTCCAGCGGCTTACAGTGCGCGGAAATGTTCGAACCTATTCGGCCTTTCGTTCGGCGTTACGCGGACTTTCGCGCGACGTGCGGACATTGCCGTGCCCGTCGAGCCGCGCTCCTGCCTGCGTGGTGGACCGACAAAATGCAGCGCACGACCGATGCGCCGTCTAGAGCGCTGCGATGCGCTTTTCGCATTCGCGCAGCAGCTCGCGCACACGCCGACGCTCCTCCCGCCACTCCGCCGAGCGCATCCCGTGCTTCAGCGCGTTCAGGGCCGTGGTGGCCTTGCCGGCGTCAGTCGTTGGTCCGGTCGAGCTTTCCCACGGCCGCCAGCGCCGGATTGCCTCGGCCTGCTGCAATCGAAGGGCCGGCGCGGTTCTGGCGATCAGACCAATCTCTATAACGTCGATCGGATCGCCAGGGCCGACGACCTCGACCAGTTGCCGGCTGACTACTCGAAGCTGCCGCCGAAACCCGCGCCGGCAGCACCGGCCAGCGTGCCGCAACTCGGGGCGCCGCTTCCCGGCGACTGGGGCGCAGCGTCGGCGATGCCGCCGCTGCCGGGTGGTAACGTCAATCCGGGGCCATCGGCCGAGAACATCGACCGGCAGCGTCAGGCCGACGAGATTGTCCGCTCTGCGGTGTTTTTCCGCACAGGCAGCGATGCCGGCAAACCGGATGCCACTGCCGCGTCTGCGAACACCATGCCGGTAGCCAATGCAGCGGCGGGCGCGTTCAATCCGATGGGTGCCGGGCCGGCATCCACGGCTGCGCAGTCCAACGATCCGACCGCGATCCAGAACCGGCAGGACCAGAAGGAAGCGTTCATGGCGAACGGTGGCGATGCTGCGACCAGTAACACCAGCAGCTTGCAGGCTCCGGCCTCGCCGTACACCGTCATGGCGGGCACGATCATTCCGGCCGCACTGGTGACGGGCATCAATTCCGACCTGCCGGGAGAGATCATCGCCGAGGTGACTCAACCTGTATACGACACCGCGACCGGGCGCTACCTGCTGATTCCGCAGGGTTCACGTCTGATCGGCCGTTACGACAGTCAGGTCGCGTTCGGGCAGCAGCGGGTGCTGCTGGTCTGGCTGCGCCTGGTGCTGCCGGATACTTCGTCGGTCGCGCTGGACAAGTTGCCCGGCATCGACCCGGCCGGTTATGCGGGCCTGGAGGACGGCGTGGACTGGCATTGGGGCCGGATTCTGACGGGTGCCGTGCTGTCCACGATGCTCGGCGTCGGTTCTGAACTGGCCGTCTCGAATCAGGGCAGCGCCAACGGCAATACGGTCATCGCGCTGCGCGACAGCTCGCAGGACACGGCCAATCAGGTCGGCCAGGAAATCACACGCCGCGACCTCAGCATCCAGCCGACGCTGACCGTGCGGCCGGGGTTTCAGGTCAATGTAATGGTCAACAAGGATCTGATGCTGCGGCCGTATCAGCCGCTCTTTATGCAGCGAGGACCGATGCAATGAATATGACGCGCAAACTGCGGCTGGGGCCGCTGCCGAAAACAGAGAACATTAAGCTAACCTTCCTTTGTCCAGTTAGCTTGAAGGAAGCGCTTGATCATTACGCTTCGCTGCACGCTCAGACATACGGCGAAGCGGTCGATGCGATGACGCTGATTCCGCACATGCTGGAGGCGTTCGTGGCAGGGGATCGAGGATTCAGGCGAGGCACTAAAGATCGGTGACAGGAAGCGAATACCTGCTCGCAATGAAAGTGCAACAGTGTGAATCAGCCGTTATAAAGCTGATCTAGCTTCGCCTCGACGCGCCTAATGCACCGCTCAAAGTTTTTGTTCACGTCATGCTCCCAGAGGCGCATGACCGTCCATCCTTCGCGGCGAAGAAGCGCCCTGCGGCGGCGGTCGCGCGCGATGTTTCCGCGGATCTTTTCATGCCAGTAGGGGGCAAGTTTGACCGCCCAACGCTCGAACTGCCAGCCGTGCCAAAAATCGCCATCAATGAATATTGCCAACCTGATCTTAGTGAAAGCGATATCCGGTTTTCCTGCAAGCCATGCCACGTTGACGCGGAAACGGTATCCCCGCCTGTGAAGCTCCTTCCGAACGGCAAGCTCCACTTTGGTGTCCCGGTTACGAATCCGCGACATTGTCACACGCCGCTGCTCCGGCGTCATGTTGTCAACCATGGCGAGGTGCTGGCGCGGACTCTGAGTCCTGGCGGGGCAGCGAGGCCGCCACCTGCTCGAAAACACTCTCAACGTGATGGCTGATTTCTTCAGGGGCAATCGACTCAAATGAAACGAACGAGGACAGTCGGAGAAGGCGTTTCTGGGCTTCTCGAATTAATTGGCGCCGGGTAAGGTCGGAGTAGGCCTGCGACGCGGAGAGAAGACCGAGTGCAACGGAGCCGGGCAGGCCTTCTATACCGGCAAGAGACGGCCGTTCCATCAACTGGACCAGTTCGTCTTCACCTAAAGCCCGAAGGAGCTCCGGTAGCTGGGGGACGTCAATTGCCCGCGGCGCAAGGTGAAAGGCGCGCCACCAGAGCCGCTGAAAGACGTTGCGACGACCCGAAACAAATCGCTCGAGCGGCGTGGCACCGCCGCCTATTCCACCGAAGCGCCACCGGACGATATCAGGCAGCAGGACGCAAGACAGAAACTCCCAAACGCCGCCTTTGGCTGCTTCAGCAGGAGCAATTGTCATCTGCTTTGCTAGCACAAGAGCGGCTTCGGCATCGAACTCAGCAGCCTGCTGTTGGCCTGCCGGACTGGGGTAGCCGGCGGTTGTCGCAATATGCAGGAGGTCGCTGCGAAGCTTGCTTAGCGTTGCTGCCGTTGCGCGCGTTCCACCTGTAGGCGTGTATTCACATGCAGAGTGCTCGGGCACGGCCGTGCCAGCAAGAGATTGAATCGAGGCCGAACGAGCCCCAGTGGCGATCTGAAGAGCGATGTGGTGAGGGAGCTGAGGGAAGAGAATCACATTCAGCTCCAGAACAGTTTGATCCGACCTTGGAGGTCTGTGCTGAAGTGATCTGGCCGCTGGCTCGCCGCGGCAGACAAGCCACCAACGCCGTCGCCGGGAAACAACATCTGGATCATCGCGTAGATGACTTTGCCGCAGCTGCCCGCGGCGTAGTCGCCGTCGCGCTCAAGGAAATCCTCGCTCGCCAAGGCGCCAAGTATCAGAGCCTTGGCGGTGTCAAAGTATATCGTTGAGCGGATGGCCGATGCCTCGGCATTGGGGGCATCGCCTGAAACGGCATGCACCACACGGGGATGCGCAGCGTTGATGAGCAGGCGCACCGATCCGAGAAAGGGCTGATCTAGGGCAAGCACATTCCACGAGAGCCTCCATCCCGCCTCTCGGTTCGCCCAATAGCCTTTGCTAAAATCCACGACTTCAACTGGAAAGAACGAATGCGATGAGTCCAGCTGAATCGTTTGCCTTTCCTGCAGCAGCACCGCACCCGCATGCCGTGCTGTGAGCGGCGCACCGGAAGTCGGCCGGCCGGCCGTCAAGATCGCGGTGTCGATATGCAGCGCTCCCGCGATGTTGCTGCCGGCAATGTCTCCTGCCAGTTCAATGAGGCAGGTACCGTCAGCATCGGAGATGGGAATGCTGGCCAGACTGCGTCGGAGCATAGTGCCGGTGCTTGACCAGCTTGCCACTGCCAGCAGAGGAACATCAGTGGCAAGACCGCAGTCGGCCCGAAGTCCGTTAGCGTCAATGACGACTTCTCTGCGCAAGCGGAGAATGGAGCCATAGTCCAAACCGGACAAGACAGGAGGAAGAAGCGAGGGCGGCTCCGTGGACAGGATTTCCCACTGGCCTGCGGCGAGCCGATGGGCTGCGGCTCGCTTGTAGGGAACGGCGGTTGCAATTTTCATGTCCCCGCTCCAGCTTCGGCCCTCAGTGCAACGGCGATCATAGCGTCGGGAGGAATGCTCACCACGACAGTCCATATGCCGCGGGCGTCCACTTCGCAGCTCGCAGTCCCACTTGCGGCAGTCTCCCCGTTCGGGTCAATCCACTTCAAGATTGTCGGTTGCTGCGCACCTTCAGGTGGGTCGTTTTCGAAGCCGTCGGCAATAACGACCTTGGGTAGCGCATAGACTCTTAACGGAGCGTTGGTCGGGTTCGACGTTTCGAAGCGGGCCACCATCGACGCGATGCCGTCGACCAGTTCGACTGCTGGATCGCCAACAAATGAAATCTGCGGAGCTCCGGCGGTCCCGCGCGCTGTCCCGGATCGCCCTCCGTCGCCGCCCTTGGACGTGGACGGCCCGTTTGGACGGGTAGCTGGCCCTGAAGCTGCAGCACTGAGTGACGGAACGAGTCCGCCAAGTAGACGGGAGAAACCGGCCACCGAATGAGCACCTACTCCACTCGCTTCGATTGGATGAGGAGCGGCGAAAGCCTCGACAGCATCTTTCACCCTGCGCAAAGCGACCCGAACGTAAGTCTTTTCGGCCGCATCCAATAGAAGATCGGGAACCCAGTCATCGTGGGTCGGAGGTTCGGCGCGAGCAAACGCAGCGTCTGCGTCGGCATCGACCCGAAACACACCCCCATATTCAGCCAGCTCATAGGGAACCAGTGGTCCTTCCATGTACTTCACTACGAAGTTTGGTGCGCGCATCAGTGCAATCTGGCGCAGCGGCCGCCGAAGCGTGCGTTGGTACAGGCTGGTACCGTCATCATTGCCTTCGCTGGCCGCAGGCAGTGAGCCCATCACGGCTGCTGGCTGTCGAGCGAGCGCAAGGTGGCCCAACAGCTTCTTCGGTCGCTGTGAAGCAATGGGCTCCAAGACTGCGCCATCCGACGCGGTTTTGGCTGATGCCGAACTGAAAGCGCGGGCAAGCAACGCGAGTTCTGGCTCCTCCTGCATCTTGGGTAGTGGCAACTCGCTGCCCTCCCAACGAACGCTAAATGACATGGTAGGCGTCTGTTCAGGGCCATCGATGAGCTTGGGCCAGAAGTAGTCCATCAACGCGCGCCCCATTTGACGAAGCACCTGTTGAGGAGCTGCACCCTCGAAATCAGGTGCGAGGACGTAGACCGTAGTACCAAGGGCATCCGGGGCGCGCTGGACGCCGCCGAGCAGAAGCGCCAGTGTGTCGGCTTCATCGCCAGCAACGGGGTCGACGATCCCGTCCTGTGCCAACCGCCCCCACCAGTGACGCCCAGTGAAGCGCCGGCCTTCAGAGCCGCTGGTCTCAAACTGCGGCCCCAATGCGGCAGCCATGAATCGCGATTCGACGCCATGCCCGCTTTTGAAGCGGGTGTGAACGCAAATGACTTTCAGCGAGCTGGCGAGAAAATACGCCGCCTTGCCAAAGCCGTAAGTTCCTCCTGCGTATGCACGGTTCGGCGGACGTCCAATGTAGCGCATGAAGTCCACGAAATTGGTTGGCTCGCCTGGCTGCGGAACAACATTTCCGCGAGTGGGGCCGCTGAGTCCGCGAGTACCGAAATCGCTGACGGCGAGAATGGGGAAGTCACTATCAGCCAGGAGGCAACTTCGCACATCAACCGCAGCAGGCACTTCTGCAAATGCTTGGACTGCCAGCGCTTGGCGTGCACTCCGGTCGAGCAACCGTCCGTCTACCTGGAACAGCACTCCGCCGTCTGGCGTGAGCCGAGCGTCCCAGCTGTTTTGAACGGCCTCGCGAACTAGCAGCGTAAAACGGTCTGCCCGCGGACGGCCAAGCTGATTCGAAACGCCCTCTGCCGCTGCGCCGCCGGTCGCAGAAAACGGCTCAGACTGCAGGTCCAGCGGCGTCGGCATCGCGGGTTCCTGCAAGCGTCATATGGAGGCGGTCCAGCATCTCCGGCTGCAACGGCACAGTCGAAGATGCGGCAAGGTCTACGGTGTAGTGAACGTCTGAGACGCCGGGTGGAGGCACGGGTGGGTTAAAAGATGCAAACGTCAGCCGAGGAAACGAAGCTGCCACCTCGTAGAGCCGCCAGTCGATAACGTCGAGTCGAAGCTGCACGTAGTGGGCTTCATCGCGCTGATCGTACCCAACCTGCGAAAGGCGGTGTACTAGATCGCGCCGATCGACGCCGGCATCCAAGACTGCTTGGATCAAATCCGGCACGGTTGAGCCGGACGCGCCGTTCAGCTCTAGGCGCATGGCGCACAGGTATAGCCGAGCGTCGCGCGGCTGCTCTAACTGCGCCAGCCCATGGATGCGGAATTTCCATTCGTCCCGGCGAGCCGTCGTCTTTACCTCCAGCGCAACGCCGTCAACGGTGAAGTCGTGCCGCGCTCCGTGCGGCCCCTGCCAGGCGGAGACGCCTTCAGCGTTCCGCTCCGCAATGTGTGCCAAGTGCCACAGTTCACCGAACAGTCCGCACAGAGCCTCGGTTGAAAGGATGTTCGAAGCTTCGCGGTCCAGTAGTTCACGCCATCGCTGCAGCGTTTGGCGGCAGGCTTGCAGCGGCTGAATTGCATCGTCTCGCAACAGGTCGAGCACTTCTTCGGCAAGATTAGTGAAGACGTTGTTGAGGTGCGCCTTCTGACAGGCAAGGTCGAGATACTGGCGCTGACCCGATGCATCAACGAGCGTACGGGTCGTCAAATGGACGCCGCCGCTACGCTTGTCATGAGCTGCAGGGAAGTCTGCCGCAACGGGAACCAATACATGCCGAAGCCCCGCTGCATCAATCGCCAATAGAGCAGTGCCGTGGATAGTGTTCAGCGCCGTGTCAAAGACGCGGAATTCGCCCCGCGTCGGCATGTCGTAGCCCAATTCCAGCTGGTGCCATCCATCTTGAGTAATTCGAACGCCGCTTCTTGTCATTCTTCGATCTCGGCCATATCTTCCAGATCATCAATGTCGATCATTTCGCTGCCGACATCCGGGAGTTCGACGGTCATGTAGTTCTGCGGCGTCAGATCGCTTTGCGGGACATCGGGGAAGACCAGCGCGAGGCCCATGACGTGCTGGACCGCACCGAGCGGGGCGCGCTGATTGCTTCCCTTACGCGGCATGGAATCTTTGCTGATTGGGTAGAGCAGTAGTAGTCCCTTGTCCGGGACGGCTTCATCGCGAAGATCGCGGAGTGTGTCGCGATCCTTGCCCCGCAGTTCCGCGGCAGGCCGCGGTACGTCGATCGCGACGTCGGTTTCCGACATCAGAGCCTTGATATCGACCACCTGCGGGCTTCTTTCGCGCAGCGATCGGGCGCGGTTGACCAGCGGTACTTCGGCGTTTAGCCCGAGATCGATTGTACCAAGTGCGGACAGCGGAGCGGATCGCGTGACGACGGCAACCGTCCAAGCTTTGATGTGGCCGCGCTGATTTTGCTCTCGGATGTAGCTTTGTAGCAGCCCTGTCGGCATTTCGCTGTTGCTAATATCAATAGCATACTCATTTAAGAATTGAAGTACCTGGGTCGATGGCACATCGAAGAACACTTTGTGCGGTTTGTCTTCAACGGTTGTCGGCTTAATGCCAGATGCGCGGATACGGCCAATCAGGTCGCGCGCCGCCTTAAGATTCTGATCCAGCCATCCTAGGTCTTCGTGGCGGAAGACGATGGTTTGTACTTCCCGTGCGTTGAATGCCATCTTCGCGGGCACAGCATGCTGCATCTTGAGCTTTGCGGTGATTGCCAGTGCAGGGTGCTGTCGGATGCGGACCGCGAACTCCATGGGCGTGACGTCCCCGTTTTTATAGCGCGAGATGTCTTGGCGAATTTCCCGCTCGACGCTGGCAAGGTCGTAGAAGTAGTCACGTAGCTCTTCTGTCATCCATACGCGTGCAAGATCAGCGTAGCCCGGTCTGTAGCCAAACCAACGCCCCATCTGCAGGAGCGTGTCATAAGCAGAAGCCGACCGGATGAAAAAGCTGACCGTCAGTCCTTCCAACGTCAGGCCACGGGACAGCACATTGCCACCAATCACGACGTAAATGCGGCCATTGCCATCGGCATCCTGCTGATAGTCCACCCTGTCGAGGGTAGGGCTGCTACCGTTCTCCACCTTGGTTTCGGTCTGCTTAACCACTGCCGCCATGTGCGCCATCAAATCGCTGAAGGCCACAGGCTTCAGACCGAGCTCCGATGAAGGGAGAGCTGCCTGCTCGCGCAGCCACAGCGCTTCGAGTTCGCTGGCCAAAGCCGCATCGCCTTGCTGAATCTGCTTCAGTATTGTGTTCTGGAATGTCTCGACAACGCCCTTGGCGTTCCGATGCACCGCCGCATACTGGGTGGTGTGAATGAGCATGGACGCGTGTTTGCCGCGTTGCCCACGTACGTGCCGTGCGGCAGTCGCCATCCAATAGTACAAAATCGCCTCGCGCAGCGTGGGCGTGATTTCGGGAGTGAACGTAAACCGCGCATCTCGATTCGGCGGCTTCAGCTGCGCGCCTTCGTCGTCCGGGACCAGACGTATGACATCCAGTCCATCGACGGGATCCTCGGTTTCGTCGAGGGGCGCGCGCCCGAAGATCTGCTCCGCACCGAAATATCCCTTGCCACGCGGCAGATCAACGATGAAATCTCTTGGATAGAGGTCTTCCGGTAGCGACGGATCGATGAAGAGGTTGGCGAAGGGCGTAGCGGTGTAGCCCACATAGGCTGCCTTCGGCAGGTCCGCTAGCAACTTGACGATCCACTCATTGATCTTGGTTCGTTCATCGGGCTTGGGATGTGAGTTGGGGCTGGCCTGGTCGGCTTCGTCATCGATGATCAGGACCGGGCATGCACGAAGTACCTCGGGCCTTGCACCTGTGAGCCATTTGTAGAGGCGCTTGAGCCTAGCGGAGTTCTTTTTGACGACACCCAGCACCTTTGTGGAATGCTTTTCCGTTAGGAATGAATTGACGTTAGTGCTGGAGGCAAAATCGTCTTCAATGTTCGTCACAGTGATCCAGTGCTCCAGATTCGCAGCAATGAGATCTTCGTCGATGCGCAACTGCGTCTGGTAACGCAGGACGTTGTTCAATCCGGACAGTACAATGATGAACCGGTAGCCAACATCGGCGGCCTTGGCGATGACAGCGGTGAAGCTAGCAGTTTTACCGCTCTGAACGTGACCCAGGACAAGTCCACGCGTGCGGATCTGCGCCTTGCCGGGAGGGTCAAGCAGAGAAACGACCCGCGTTGACGCTTCATCGATGTCCTTAATGGCCTCCGGATCCCATCCCTTGCTCCTCAGGTGCTTTTCGTAGGAGTGCCATAAGCGATCTGATGGATCTGGGCCCAGATACCAAGGATCAAGGTGCTTGTTGTAGATGCTCCCCGGTTCTTTCATCGTCCATACGCGGCGGCTTGCATCACGGTATTTCTGCAGAGCCTGTTCAACCAAGGCGGGGGGCAGCAGCGTTGATAGGCGCGCAGCGGCCTCTTCAGGTGTTCTTCCTGCTCGCACCGAATCAAGGATTTGTTCGGCTAACTGACCGATTTGATCGTTAGCGCCTTCACTCAACGGCATGTATGGTCTCCTTGGAGGTTATCGGTTTGGTTAGAGCTGGAGAATGAACTCCGCAACGGCCTTTGTCACATTCGGACAGACGGCGTTTGCGAGTTGCTGCTGCTTATGCATGAGGCCGCCTTCGCCACCAGTCGGAGTGCCGGCGAAACGAAACCAGTCGGGGAAGCATTGCAACCGTGCCGCTTCACGCAACGAAAGCCCTCGATGCTGCGCCGGATGGATGATCATGCTTTTGCGGTAATGGCCCATGGTGATCGCAGGTTCCGACCACGCTAGACGACGATAGATGTTGCTGTGTGTGCGCTCCACGTCGGCATAGTTGGTCATCAAATCGCGAACAGCCTGCCAGTTTTGCCCTTGGCCGATGCCTTTATACCGCTCGATAACGTACTCTGCGTGCCGCGAGGTAACGTGGTCCCAGATGATTCCTTTGGGAGCCCCCGCGCGCATTGCTCGAAGAAAAGCGTTTTGCTGTAGGCGGCCGGTATCCTCTTCATAGACCCGCTCGGTTAGTGCATCCCCGTTGCCTAGCTTCGGCAGATCAGCAATGGCATCGCGGACCGTTACAAATGCTCTGTTGGTACCGGGGCCATGGCTAGGCTTCGGAAACGGCCCCCACTTGCCAAAATCTTCCGCCGAGTAGCCTACGTCTTTGTGGATGCCGAGCAGGAAGAATCGATTGCGGTTCTGAGGGGCTCCGTACCAAACGGCATCGAGTAGTTTGGGGAACACGAGATAGCCCATACCTCCGAGGCGCTCCAGGACGTGTGCAGCGACGCTCAAGTCGGAGTCGGCCTCCTCTCTAGGCGTCCACAGTATCCCCTGCACATTCTCCATCAACAGAACCTTTGGCGCCATCTGTAGCACACAGTCCAAGAAGGCATCCACCAGTCGATTGTTCGGGTTTGAACTCGACCAACTGTTTCGGTTTGCACTGGAAAAGCCCTGACAGGGGGGGCCGCCAATTAACACATCGACGTCTCCGTGCTCTCGTGCTATGGCTCCCAAGTGCGTCCTGACCTTGTGGGAGCAAAGGTCCATGGGGGCGTATTCGGCCGGCGTCGTATTAGTCGGCGTAAGCCCTGCCTTCTGCATAAAGGCATGGTTCTGCCTCAGCGTCTGTGTGTAGATGGGATGGATCTCAGCCGATCCAGCGATCCGATAGCCGTGCCCGTCAGCTGTCCGTGCGCTTAGGAAACCAAGGCCCATTCCCCCAGCGCCGGCAAAGAGCTCCACAATGTTCAGCGTACTTTTGTTTTCCGTCAGCCGGCGCCTGAACTGCACTGGTTCGTCGAGTAGCTGGGCGCGCTGACTGGCGGCCTTCGCGTCGAGGCCTGCAGCAATCTTCCGATTGGCGCGTACAACAATATTCAGCGCCGGAGTGCCATCGGTGGCATCGGGGTTGCGTGCGCCGGCCGCGCCGATCGCCGAACGTTCTCGTTTGGCTTTGCGGGCTGCGAGCCGGACCCATCGCGTCCACGCCAGCAGTTGCGCGAGTTTCTTGAGTCCGTCATCAAGGCTCAACGATGTCATTCCCACGAGAACACCACGCCGGTATCCCTTGATGCCGCCGATCGACAGAGCAAAGCAGGTCAATTCTTGTACCCCGCCCAGCGCGGCCTTCCCGAGATTCGCCGCATAGCATTCAGAGCTGCCTGCAGGCTTGCTTAGGTTGATTTGCTGCCAGTTCGCAGCTTCAACACGCTCCTTTGCGGGAGCAATGCGTACTCCATCCCGGGCGCGCGCGAATTCCAGCCTGCGTGCTGGATCGATTTCGACAACATAGTGAAGTGTGCTGGGACCGTCCGCCTCCAGACGCTCCACCATTTGTACTGAAGCCACCGTCCTAAAGCTGCAGACGATGACGCCACTGCGCGCCTTAGCCGCTTCAAGAAGAGACATGGCAGTGTCAATGCGCGAAGTATCCTCGTCGAGCTTCTGTTCGCTTACGGCCGTTAGAACATCTCCAATAAGACGGTAGAGCCTTATGCGTGGAGTGCCTGTCTTCCTGCCTTGGGCGCGAAGGTGGCCAGTAACCTCTTCGAGAATCCAGACTGGCCCGAGGTCGGCCGTTGCGGCTCCGGCTCCTGCCAGAATCTGCGGCTCAAATGTGACGTCAGGTGCGGTCAGTGCGACACTCATGACACTCACGCTCCGGCCATCCGCGCAGAGCGCGGAATTACGGTTGCGCCAAACTGGAGGGGCAACTGCTCCAAAGTGGGGAAGCTACTGGCCCAGGCTGCCTGTAGCTGTTCCGCGAAGGGCCGCATGGGAACCAGGATCACTGGGGCTTCGAGGTCGGGTTCACGGGTCAACAGAATCACGCTGTTTTGTTCAATTTGAATGAGAAGACGGTGGTCGGCCAGATGAGGCCAACTCGTGCTGCGACAGAGGGAAAACAAGTCAGACGAAGCGCCTGCCAGCGTGCCCACACTGATACCCATGACCTTGACGAGATGCCGCACCACGAGCAATGCCAACGCATCGCCAGGCGTGAAGCACGGCGTGTATCCGTTCAGGCCGGCGAGCGGGGGCAAGACACTGCGCCAATGGCGCAGTGTCTGATCAGACAATCGCGACACTTCAGCGACTTGTTGAGGGGTAAGCCTTAGCATGCTTTGACTGTATTTCGCGCTTATCTTGTTGTTGGCAACAGAATAAACGGTTATCGCGCGCTGGTCGATGATTTTCAACGAGCCGTCACGTGGCGCGTAAAACGGACTATTCCCCGACACCGCGCAGTTTATGCAGCGACTGGGAGGCCGCCCGTGCCTAAGACGTTTATGACGGCGATCGTGGGTCTTGGCGGATCAGATGCAGAAACAGAAAAGCCGCCCCTGCGTGAACAGGGGCGGCTTTCGAATTGGTGCCCGAGGCCGGAATCGAACCGGCACGCCTTGCGGCGGGGGATTTTCTTCCCACTTCGGCTTTCGCCGCCGACGCTTCCGAAGAAGCGGCGTTCGTGGTCTGGAGCACGCCTTCACCATAGCGCCGCGTCTTACCGCTTTGCCTTAGGTGCCCGCCGTCTGCTCTCTACACCTTCCCTTGGATCTTTCGATCCGAGGGCTTGGCTCGGCATTAGCTCGGACTGAATCGTCCAGGGCCTTCACCGAGTTTGACGGGCTTCACCTCAAGAATTTCTTCGAGAGGGCTCAAATTTGGTCTGAGTCCCCTGCGTCTACCAATTTCACCACTCGGGCATGACGCGATGTTACAGCACTACCTACTGCGACCTGCTAAGAGCCGGTACGCGCCGTACCGGCTCCTAGCTCGAAAATCTGGCTTTTCGTACAGGAGCCGAAATTTTCTGAAAACCGTTGCCTTTCATGGTTTTGCGGACGATGAACCCAAGCTAACCGTTGGTACAAGTACCTATTTTTGAGTCCGGCGCGTCTACCAATTTCACCACCGAGGCAGGAGCTCGACGCCATCCGTCGCTATATACGACGGCCAAACGCCAGCAAGTCAACAATTATGACCTAATTCAGCCTGCCCGGCAACCGCCGCCGGCCACGCACTCAAACCGTGCGCGAGTAGTGCTCCGGCCGCTGTGTACCGAGATAGCGGTCGAACACCATGGCGATATTGCGCACGAACATCCGCCCAGCCGGCAGCACTTCGAGCCGGTTCGCGCCGCGCGCGACGAGCCCGTCTTCCTCGAACGGGCGAAGGCGTTCGAGTTCGTGCGCGAAGGCACTCGGAAAGCGCACGCCGTAAGTGGCCTCGAACTCGTCGAAGCGCAGTTCGAGATTGCACATCAACTCTGTGATGATGTCGCGGCGCAGCCGGTCGTCGGCGCTCAGGCGAATGCCGCGTGTGATGGCGAGCTGCCCCGTGTCGAGCGCGGCGCCATAGCCGGGCAGATCCTTCGCGTTCTGCGCGTAAACGTCGCCGACCTTGCCGATGGACGACGCGCCGAGGCCGATCAGGTCGCAATCGGCGCGTGTGCTGTAGCCCTGGAAATTGCGATGCAGCGTGCGCTGCTTTTGAGCGAGCGCGAGTTCGTCGGTAGGCAGCGCGAAGTGGTCCATGCCGATGTAGACGTAGCCCGCGTCGGTCAGCTGCTCGATCACGAGCTGCAGCAGCGCGAGCCGTTGCGCAGGCGAGGGTAGCGCTGCCTCGTCCATGTGCCGCTGCATCTTGAAGAGATGCGGCATGTGCGCGTAGCCGAAGACCGAGAGGCGCTCGGGCGCGAGCAGCAGGATCGCGTCGAGCGTACGCCGGAAGCTCGCCACGCTCTGATGCGGCAGGCCATAGATCAGATCGACGCTGATCGACTCGAAGCCGTTCGCCCGCGCCGCGTTCAGGCACTCGACCGTCATTTCGAACGGCTGCACGCGATTGATCGCGCGCTGCACGACCGGGTCGAAGTCCTGCACGCCGAGGCTCAGGCGGTTGAAGCCGAGGCCGCGCAGATGCGCGATGGTCGCCGCCGAGGCTTCGCGCGGGTCGATTTCGATCGAGTATTCGCCCTCGTGGTCGGGGCGCAGCGCGAAGTGCTCGCGCGTGGCGGCCATCAGCGCGCTCATCTCGTCGGGCGAAAGGAAGGTGGGCGTGCCGCCGCCCCAGTGAAGCTGCGCAACGGGCCGTTTCGTGTCGAAGAGCGCGGCCTGCAACTCCAGCTCGCGGATCATCTGATTCAGATACGGCTTCGCGCGGGCGCGGTTTTTCGTCGCAACCTTGTTGCAGCCGCAATAAAAGCAGACGGTGTCGCAGAACGGAATGTGGAAGTAGAGCGAAAGGTCGGTTTCAGCGGCGCCAGCATCGGCGGCGGCACGGTGGTAGTCGGCGGGATCGAAGTCTTCGCGGAACTGCAGCGCGGTTGGATAGGACGTATACCGCGGGCCGTTCGCGCCGTACTTGGCCAGCAGGTCGGGGTGAAACAGGAGGTCGGCGTCACGCATGCGGGGCTCTCGTTATTGGGGCGCCGCGGGGCCGTGGCCGGCGCCCTCGCCGGGTATCACTCGGGCCAGGCAACGGGCGACGGCATTTTTTGCGCCGGATTGATTCAGTTTAAGAGTCCGGTTGGTTTGGCGTTTGTGTAAAAAGGTCGCAGCCGACGATGGCACAATGCGTCTGTTCCGTCGCGAGGCGGACCGTATCGACCGATTCAGGAAGCAGATGGTGAGTGCAGTTTCCCCCTTCGACGTGCCCGGTCACGCGTGCCGCCCCGGTTGCGGCGCGTGCTGTATCGCGCCGTCCATTACGAGCCCGATTCCCGACATGCCCGAAGGCAAGCCTGCGGGCGTGCGTTGCGTTCAGCTTGGTGAGGACCTGCAATGCGCGATCTTCGGTTCGCCGCTGCGGCCCGCCTGCTGCGCCGGGCTGCGGCCGCAGGCCGAGATGTGCGGCGCCTCGCGCGACGAGGCGATCATCTGGCTCACCCGGCTCGAGTCGGCGACGCGGCCCTCGCCCGACGCCTGCGGGCGTCCTTCCCACATTTCGGCCTGAGGGCGTCCTTGCCACATTTCGAACGGCTGGCCTCGCGCCACCCTTCAAGGAGATTTCGCATGATTCACACGGCAACGCGCGTTTCCCGGCGAGCCTTCCTGTTCGCGGCGTGTGCGGCGGCGAGTACGGCCATTTCGCTGGGCGCGTGTGCGACGGGCACGTTCCCGTTCATTCCCGATCACTACACGTTTTCGCAGGAGCAGGTGCAGGCGGCGGTCCAGCGCAAGTTCCCGTATCACCGCTCGCTGCAGCAGCTGTTCCAGGTCTCGCTGACGAACCCTGTCGTCGTGTTGCAGCCCGATCGCAACCGCGTGGCCGTACGTCTTGATGCCGAGCTTCAGAGCCCACTGTTGCAACAGCCCGTCGATGGCGTCTTCACGGTTTCGAGCGCGCTCGCGTGGGATGCTGCAAGCCGCTCGGTCGTGCTGGAGTCGCCGGCGGTCGACAGCGTGGACATGCAGGGTGACGCCGCGGCCTACGGGCAGCAGGTGGGCGCCGTGGCGGCGCTCGCCGCGGCGCAGCTGCTCAACAACTATCCCGTCTATACGTTCAAGCCTGAGCAACTGCAGTTTGCCGGCGTGAACTACGAACCCGGTACAATCAGCATCCTTACAAACGGCATACGGGTGCAGATCGTCGAGAAGTAGGCCGACGGGACGCCGCCGCGTGCAGCCGCCGGCGGCACCCGCATTCGTCCGGCGCGAACCCTCGCGAGGAAACGGATGGACTGGGTACTGATCTGCAAGACGTTGATTCTGGGTGTCGTCGAAGGGCTGACCGAGTTTCTTCCGGTATCCAGCACAGGCCATCTGATCGTGGCGGGCAGCGCGCTCAACTTCAACGGCGACTATGAGAAGACCTTCGACGTCGTGATCCAGTTCGGAGCGATTCTCGCGGTGTGCTGGGAATTTCGCGGCAAGCTCGGCAACGTGATCGTCGGGCTGCCCACGCGGCCCGACGCACGGCGCTTCGCACTGAACCTGATCGTCGCGACCGTGCCCGCCGTCGTGCTCGGCCTGCTGTTCGAGAAGGCGATCAAGTCGGCGCTGTTCGCACCGGTGCCCGTGGCGTTTGCGCTGGTGGCCGGCGGCCTTGTCATCCTCTGGGTGGAGGGGCGGTACCGCGGTGCCGGTGCGCCGGCCGCGCAAACGCCCGCGCGGGTGCGTTCGATTGACGACATCCGGCCGCTGGATGCGTTCAAGGTGGGCTGTGCGCAGTGCTTCGCACTGGTTCCCGGTATGTCACGCTCCGGTTCGACGATCATCGGCGCGATGCTGTTCGGTTTCGACCGGCGCGTTGCGACCGAATTTTCGTTCTTCCTCGCGATTCCGGTGATCTGCGGCGCCACCGTCTACGAACTGCACAAGAACTGGCAGGCGCTCTCCGTGGACTGGCTGAGCCTCTTCGGCGTCGGTTTCGTGGCCGCGTTCGTGAGCGCGTTCGCGTGCGTGCGCTGGCTGCTGCGCTTCGTCGCCTCGCATGACTTTACGGCGTTCGCCTGGTACCGCATCGTGTTTGGACTGATCGTCCTGTTGGTCGGCTATGGCGGCGGGTTCGGCTGGGAAGACTAAAAACAAAGGGGCGCCTCGCGCGCCCCTTGTCCTTGTTGCAGCCCGGTGAATCTCAGTGGGCGCGGCGACGGAACACGAGATCCCATACACCGTGGCCCAGGCGCAGGCCACGCCGCTCGAACTTCGTGACCGGACGATAGTCCGGGCGCGGCGCGTAGTTGTCCGCGGTGTTTTGCAGCGCACCCTCGGCGCCCAGCACTTCCAGCATCTGTTCGGCGTAGTTCTGCCAGTCGGTGGCGCAGTGCAGGTAGGCACCCGGCTTCATGCGCGAAACCAGCAGCGCCACGAATTTCGGCTGGATCAGGCGGCGCTTGTGATGGCGCGCCTTGTGCCACGGATCCGGGAAGAAGATGTGCACGCCGTCGAGGCTCGCGGGCGCGATCATCTGCTCGAGCACCTCTACCGCGTCGTGCTGGATGATGCGGATGTTCGTGAGGTTCTGCTCGCCGATCAGCTTGAGCAGCGCACCGACTCCCGGCTCGTGCACCTCCACGCCGAGGAAGTCGTCGTCAGGTCGCCGCGCCGCGATCTCCGCCGTGCTCGCGCCCATACCGAATCCGATCTCCAGCACGCGCGGTGCGCGGCGCCCGAACACGGCGTCCCAGTCGGCCGGTTGCGGCGCGTAGGGGACGACGAAGCGCGGACCGAACTCGTCGAGCGCGCGGCGCTGGCCGGTCGACACGCGGCCAGCGCGTGTCACGAAGCTGCGGATGCGGCGGCGGTGCAGGACGTCGGCCGACGCCTCGTCGGCGGACTCGTGCGGCTCGCCCGATGCGTCGGGCAGCGGGCAGTCGGACGGGACTGCGTCGTTCGGATCGTGATTCATCTTCGAGGACGGACAGGTGAGGGCAGTGCGCATTGCAACCGGGCCGTGCGGCGCGGATCGGTGCGCCAGGCGGGGTGTTTGCGTCTGCTAAAAACAGGATTTCGCGGGATCGGAGTCTGGCGGCAGGGTGGGCATAGGGCAGATGGAACCTGCGGATGCCACAGGCGCTGCCGCGCGGCGACCGGCGCCGAAACCGACGCGCATTATAGCAGTGCCGGCATGCCGGGCCGCCGGGCGCGGTCGGCGCCTCAGTCTGCCGATATCGTGATGTGGGCAGGTGCCGGATGCGTCAGCTCGAAGGCATCGATGCGGCAGGCCCGGACATCGAGCAGCAGGCGTTCGAGTTGGGCGGCGGTGTCGAGAAGCGGCTGGGCTTCGGCGGGCATGCGCTCCGCGGCGTCCGCCAGTAGTTTCTTGCGGGCGCTCACGATCAGCGCGATTGCGCTGCGGCGAGAAAGGAAAAATCGTTCCATCGTTGACGGCCGCGCGGGTGGCACGAGGCGAGTCGGGGTAAGCCGGATCATGGCGTGTCAGCGTAACAAACGCCGGGAGAACCCAGCATGAGCCGGACTTCGAACGTGCGACGAGGGGATTCAGGGCGACCCGGAGTGCCTGTGCGAGGCCCTTTACAGAACCTCTTTGCACTGCGTTGCTTTACTGCACACGGTGCTGATGAGCCGATGTGGAGCGGGCGATGGGAATCGAACCCACGTCTCCAGCTTGGGAAGCTGGGGTAATAACCATTATACGACGCCCGCAGAGCGCGCCATTTTACGCGTTTTTCGTCCGGTTGCGCAATCGAACACAGGCGGCGCCGATCGACGCCGCCTGTGTTGCGTCAAATCCCGAACAGCGTGAGCGACACCGCAGCCCGCGTGACCACCATCAGCAGCACCTGCACGATGACGAAAAGCAGGATCGGCGAAAGATCGAGGCCGCCGAACTGGGGCACGATGCGGCGCAGCGGGTTGAGGAATGGCGCCGTCAGTTGGAACAGCACCGGCATGGCCGGCGACTGCGGATTGAGCCACGACAGCAGCGCCATCAGGATCGTGAGCCAGATGAGCAGGTTGAGCGCCCACTTCACGACGGTCAGCACGGCGACGATGAGCAGGGTCGGCAAAAGGCCGAAGGGATCGACGCCGGCCATCCACACCATGAGCAGCACATAGGCAATAGCGGCAATCAGCGCGGCCACTACGCTGGCCCAGTCGATGCCGCGCATGCCAGGAATGACGCGTCGCAGCGGCAGCACGAGCCAGTTGGTTGCCTGCTGCACCGCATGGCTGACCGGGTTGTAGGCCTGTACCCGGACGTACTGCAGCCATGCGCGCAGCAGCAGGGCGGCGCCGAACAGCGTGAAGATCGTATTGAGCAGAAAGCGGGCGATATCGCCGAACATCGGTGTGTGTTCTCCGTATGGCTGGCGGCGGCGCGGGCGGCCGCCGGGTCGTAATCAGGGCTGAGGCGGCGCCGCTCAGGCCGATACCTTGATCTCGCTGATCAGGATCCTGCCATTTCCGCCGTCGGTGTAGTTGGGAATGTCGTCCTGCAGTGTCTTTGCGTGCGGCTGGAACACGGCGTAGAACGCTTCCAGGGTGTCGAACAGGAAGTGGCCCGCGGCGACATAGGGCGGCGGCGTGCCCGGCGGCCCCGCATTGATGCCGATGTCGACCGACCAGCCCCGCAGCGCGTCGCCGAACAGGCGCGCGGCAAGCGGCATGTGTCGCGTGCAGTAGTACTCGCTGTCGAAGCGGCCGTTTTCGCGGTACGGATAGAGGATGCTGACCTTGATCATTGTGCGTTCTCGTCGGTGAATCCTGGGGGCGCGGGTCGTATGGTCCGGGCGGCGCGCGCCGCCTGCCACATTACCACGGCTTTTGCGGGTGCTGTGTAGTGCGGCACGCCAATGCCCCGCGTCCTGTGCAGCTTGCGCGCGTGCACAGGCTATGTTCGATATCGTACCGATACGGGCAATCGCGGCAGCTACAAAGAACAACATAGTGCGGCAGGCGCGTTTTCTGACGAACAGCCATCGCACGCGCCGTCCATGGCGCGGAAATTGCGGGAGTGCCGCCGCCACTCGCGATGACCTGGTCCAACGCGATCGACTATGCAAGTGGGATATGCGCTATGAATGCGGCTATCGCACAACAACGCAACCAGTGTCTCAAATTTTGCGCACAATGGTCCCATGGGTTTCGGTTTTGTCGTTGCAGTCGTGCGCTGTTTCCTGTCGGTAGTCCGATTCGGGAGTTCACCATGAGCATCTTCGCTTACCGAAAGCATCTGCGGTTTCTTACGCCTGTCCAGCGGCGCCGCTGGTGGGATCAGAAAAAGCGCCTGAGGCCCAGAGTGCAGATCAGTGGTGCCTACGTGCCACCCAGCATCAGCCGCGAGTTCACCTATGTGAAGGTCGGATAGCGGCCGACACTGACGCCAGCGCGGCGCTCATCGCCAGTCACAGGATGCCCGGTCGACGACCGGGCATCGTCGTTTAGGGGCGCGGCGAACGGCGCTTCCAGCCAATTTGTAATCAAACTTTACCGGGCGATCCGTCCAGCCGCTGACGCTGGACGGTAAGAATGACATTGCGCCGCCACATCTGACAATTGACGCCTTGGGGCCGGGCATCTGCGGGGTTCTACCGATACCCGTGCGTCGATCGGGTGTTTCGGATCGCGACACGCCGCCAGGACGGGCTTGCAATTTGCAACAAATGCCCTCCGCCACGCCGCCGCGTTTTCGATACATTGGAATCGTGGATGGTATCCGTCTGTCTAACAGATTGAAGTTGGCGCCGTTGATGGCTGTCAGGAGAAGAGAAGTGAAAAAGACCGTATCGTTTATCGTTGCCGCTGCGCTGGGTTTGGGGCTCGTCAGCGCGGCCGAGGCACACGTTTCGGTGGGTATCGGTATCGGCATTCCCGTTGCGCCCGCTTATCCGGTGTACGCCGCGCCTGTTTACGCGCCGCCTCCGCCGCCCGTGGTCTATGCGCCGCCGCCGGTCGTGTACGCGCCGCCGGCAGTCGTGGTTGGGGGCTACTGGGGCCATCCGTACTATCACCCTTATTATCACGGTTACTACCACGGCTATTACCACGGTTACCACGGCGGTTACTACCATCACTGATCGTGCGGGCGGCTACGGGCCGCCTCGCGCTGGTCTTGTGCGAACGGCGCAACGCGGGCTCATACCGCGTTGCGCCGTTCGCTTTTGGTGCGCGCCCCGTTGAGACGCTGGCGCGCGGTCAGGATGCGCGCTGGACGACGAGGTCGTGGTAGCCGTGAACGATCACGCTCCAGGAAAACCAGGCGAACAGCAGCGCGGAAACCACATGACAGGCGCGCAGCAGGCCAGTGCCCGCGCGCTTGCGCCCGTGGCTTGCGAGGCTGCAGAGAAAGAGAGTCCAGCCGAGGCCGCCAAGGAAGAAGCCGCTGAGGAACAGCGCCCCCGCACCTGTACTTGTGGCGCCCGATTTCGCGATCAGCGCGCCGCCGACGGCCGCGAACCACAGGATCGCGCTGGGCGAAGAAAGCGCGAGCAGCACGCCGCGCATGAAGCCGCGCCACGGGGCCGGAAGCGGCGAGGCGCGGTCCGCCTCGCCCTCGACCGGCGGCGCCGCAGCCGGATTGAGCGCCTCGCGCGCCATCTTCCAGGTGAGCATCAACAGAATCGCCGAGCCGCCGATCCAGACGACCCAGCGCACGGCCTCGAACTGCAGCAGCGCGGCCATGCCGGCCAGAGCGAGCGCTGCATAGATGAGATCGCCGAAACAGGAGCCGAGGCCTAGCCAGAAGCCCGGCCGGAAGCCGTGCGAGAGCGTGAGCGAGATGATCGCGACGTTGACGAGGCCGATATCGAGGCAGAGCGAGAGCGAAAGAAAAAAACCGTCCGAGAGCAGCGAGAAATGAGGCATTGATGCGTTTTGTTTTTTGTTGTTCGAATGGGGCACGTGCGCCACGTGCGGCGTCCGGATTTCAGGGCGTCCACGCCGTGCGCGCGGGCGCCCATAGTAAGCTTTTATTAATCAGACGCCAATACAGAGGTATTTGAGCTCGACATACTCGTCGATGCCGTATTTCGAGCCCTCGCGCCCGAGCCCCGACTGCTTCACGCCGCCAAACGGCGCGACCTCGTTCGAGATGAGGCCCGTGTTGATGCCCACCATGCCGTATTCCAGTGCCTCGGCCACGCGCCATACGCGGGCGATGTCGCGGCTGTAGAAGTACGCCGCCAGCCCGAATTCGGTGTCGTTGGCGAGGCGGACCACCTCCGCTTCCTCCTCGAAGCGCAATACCGCCGCGACCGGTCCGAACGTCTCTTCGCGTGCGATCAGCATGTCGCGCGTGACATTAGCGAGCACCGTCGGCTCGACGAAGCGGCCTTCGCGCACGTTGCCTCCCGTGACGAGCGTCGCGCCCTTCGCCGTGGCGTCGCCGATGTGCCGCATCACCTTTTCCACCGCGGCGGCGTCGATCAGCGGGCCCTGGGTCACGTCCGCCTCGAAGCCGTTGCCCACGCGGATGGCGCGAGAGGCGGTGGCGAGCTTGCCGACGAACGCGTCGTAGACGGCGTCGTGCACGTAGAAGCGGTTCGTGCAGACGCAGGTCTGGCCGGCGTTGCGATACTTCGAGATCATGGCGCCTTCGACCGCGGCGTTGAGATCGGCGTCGTCGAAGACGATGAACGGTGCGTGGCCGCCGAGCTCGAGCGCGATCTTCTTGAGCGTCGGCGCGCACTGCTGCATGAGGAGGCGGCCCACGGGCGTCGAACCCGTGAACGACAGATGCCGCACGACGTCGCTCTCGCACAGCACCTTGCCGATTTCGGTCGAGTTCGCTGCGTCGGCGGTCAGGACGTTGAACACGCCGCGCGGCACGCCCGCGCGCTGGGCGAGTTCCGCGAGGGCGAGCGCGCACAGCGGCGTTTGCCCGGCGGGTTTCACGACGATCGTGCAGCCCGCCGCGAGTGCCGGCGCGACCTTGCGGGTGATCATCGCGATGGGGAAATTCCACGGCGTGATCGACGCGCATACGCCGATCGGGTGCTTCAGGACGACTAATTTTCTGTCTGCCGAAGGACTCGCGAGGACGTCGCCGTTCACGCGCTTTGCTTCTTCGGCGAACCATTCGAGAAACGAGGCGCCGTATGCGACTTCGCCGCGCGCCTCGGCAAGCGGTTTGCCCTGTTCGGCGGTCATGATGACGGCGAGATCGTCCGCATGCTCGGTCACGAGGTCGAACCAGCGGCGCAATACCGCCGCGCGTTCCTTGCCCGTGTGCGCGCGCCAGGCGGGCAGGGCCGCGTGCGCCGCGGCGATCGCGCGGCGCGCCTCGTCCGCGCCGCAGTCCGGCACGCGGGCGATCTCGGCGTTGTCGGCGGGATCGAGCACGGCGAATTCCGTCGTGCCGCCGCACCATTCGCCATCGATCCAGACGCGCGTCTTGAAAAGCGCGGGGTCCTTTAACTGTGTCAGGCGCTCCGATGCCAACAGACTCATCTTCGTGTCTCCTGAGTGCGTGAGCGGCGGGCAGGAGACGCGCGGCGCCTCAGAGCCCGAGTTCGTCGTACAGCCGGTCGATGCGTGTCTTCACGCCGGCGTCCATTTCGATCGTCCGGCCCCATTCGCGCGAGGTTTCGCCGGGCCATTTGTTGGTCGCGTCGAGGCCCATCTTCGAGCCGAGCCCTGCGACGGGCGAGGCAAAATCCAGATAGTCGATGGGCGTGTTCTCCACGAGCACGGTATCGCGCGCGGGGTCGATGCGCGTCGTGATCGCCCAGATCACTTCCTTCCAGTCGCGGATGTTCACGTCATCGTCGACCACCACGATGAACTTTGTATACATGAACTGGCGCAGGAAGCTCCAGACGCCAAACATCACCCGCTTGGCGTGCCCCGGATAGCTCTTCTTCATCTGCACGATCGCCATGCGGTAGCTGCAGCCTTCGGGTGGCAGATAGAAGTCGGTGATTTCGGGGAACTGCTTTTGCAGCAGCGGCACGAACACCTCGTTGAGCGCCACCCCGAGCACGGCTGGCTCGTCGGGTGGTTTGCCCGTGTACGTGGAATGGTAGATCGCGTCGCGGCGCATCGTGATGCGCTCGACCGTGAAGACAGGAAACCACTCCTGTTCGTTGTAATAGCCGGTGTGATCGCCGTAGGGGCCTTCGAGCGCGTGCTCGTAGGCGGCGCTCGCACCCTTGGTGGGGCGCGGCGGCGCGCCGGCGGGTGCGGGCTCCGTAACGCCCGCCTGCGGATAGATGAAGCCTTCGAGGACGATTTCCGCGCGCGCCGGCACCTGCAGCGTGTCGACGCCGGGCGTGAGGCACCTGGCGAGTTCGGTCCGGCTGCCGCGCAGAAGCCCGGCGAACTGGTATTCCGAGAGCGTGTCGGGCACGGGCGTCACGGCGCCGAGTATGGTCGCCGGATCGGCGCCGAGCACGACCGCCACAGGGTAGGGCTGGCCGGGATGGCGCAGCGCGAATTCGCGGAAGTCGAGCGCGCCCCCGCGATGCGCGAGCCAGCGCATGATGAGTTTGTTGCGGCCGATCAACTGCTGGCGGTAGATGCCAAGGTTCTGGCGTGTCTTGTTCGGCCCGCGCGTGACGGTGAGGCCCCACGTGACGAGCGGGCCGGCATCGCCGGGCCAGCAGGTCTGGATGGGCAGCTTCGCGAGATCGACATCCGCCCCTTCCCAGACGATTTCCTGGCATGGCGGCGAGCCGACCGTCTTCGGCGCCATGTCCCAGACCGCCTTCGCGAGCGTGAGCAACTTGCCGGCGTCCTTCAGGCCGCGCGGCGGCTCGGGCTCCTTGAGCGCCGACAGGAGACGCCCCACGTCACGCAATGATTCCAGCGCCGCGCCGTCGCCCGCGCTTTCGGGTGCGTCGATACCCATGCCCAGAGCGACGCGGCGCGGCGTACCGAACAGGTTGCCGAGGACCGGGAACGCATGGGCCGAGCGGTTCTCGAAGAGGAGTGCCGGGCCGCTCGCACGCAGCACGCGGTCGCACAGCTCGGTCATTTCCAGCACCGGGGAGACGGCTTGCGGCACGCGGCGCAGTTCGCCGAGGCTCTCGAGGCGACCGATGAAGTCGCGCAGGTCTTTGTATTTCATCAGGAAAGGGTCGGGGCCGCAGCGGCGGCAGCTGCAGGCGCCGCGGGCGACGCTTAAGGCGCGTGCGCGCGGCGGGACGATTGTCGATTTTACCTGTGTTGGTTGGCGCACGCTGGCGCTCACAATGCGAAATGGTTACAAACGCCCGGTGACCGGCCGCAAACGCGCATGGCGCGCGGGTCTCGACCGACTGAACGCTGTTTATCATTACAATTAGTTATAGATTTGACATTCTATAGTATTGACGATCTATAAAACGCTGCTAGAATCCGTCCACACTGGTTGCAGGGCTTGCAATTTTTAGCCATCGTCCCGGTCCTTCAGACGCAACGCGTCGCCGTATAGCCGATTTCCTGCACGGCTTTGCACGGTCTAGATTGTTTGTCCTCGCCAGCGCGCCTGTGCGCTGGCTTTTTGCGTGAGAACTCCCGCGCCCTTGCGCGTGCGTCAAGCAGTAACGGAGGAGTTCCACGACGGCATACTTGCCGTTTTCCCGACGCCGCTGCCGCACCAGCCAGGGCGCGCGGTGTCTTGATCCTGCATCGGGCTGATGGCCTTGTGCCACCCCCGTTTGGCCGGATCATGCATCATGGGGAGATCTGTAGATGAATACCTGGTTATCGTGGTGGCGCGCCGACGAGCGTGTAACTCCTGGTCTGCGTGCGCTGCTGCGCCGTGGCACCCGTGTGAGCCATCACCTGTTCAGCATCGTGGGCGGTTGTGCCGTCCTGCTCGCGCTTGCGCTCTGGTTGTTGCCCACGTGGCGCGGCACGCTGGCCGCGCGCGTCATGCCATTCGTCTCGGCGGCCGTGCAGGCCGGTCCGGCACGCCTCCTGCAAGGCAATCCGCTGCCTTCGCTCGTGCCCCCGGGCGCGACGGGCGACGACGGCGCGAACGACGGTTCGACGCTGCCGGTGGCGCTCACGCCTGACACCGGTGCGAGCGGCAACGCGCAACCGGGGCCTGGCCTCGCGACGCTCGATGCGGTCACGCTCAATGGCCTCGATCCGCGCTCGCTGCCCAGCGTCGGTCTGGCGCATATGATTCCGTCCCAGCGCATCACGCCCGATGCCCGCGACGACCGCGTCATCGTCTCGGAGCAAGAGCAGGCGATGGTCGCCAGCTACCTGGCGCGCCGCTATCGCGTGGCGCAGGAGCCGGTGGGCGAACTGGTCAAGGCTGCGTTCGATACCGGCAGGGAAGTGGGGCTCGATCCTCTGCTGCTGCTGGCGGTGATGGCGATCGAGTCGGGCTTCAATCCGTATGCCGAGAGCGGTGTCGGGGCGCAGGGCCTGATGCAGGTGATGTCGAAGGTACACTCCGACAAGTTCCAGTATTTCGGCGGCCAGCACGCGGCACTCGATCCGGTCGCGAATATCAAGGTGGGCGCGCTGGTACTGAAAGATTGCATTGCACGCGGCGGTTCGTTGCCGGGTGGTCTGCGTCTGTATGTCGGCTCGACCTCGCAGGACGACGGCGGTTACGGCGCAAAGGTGATGGCTGAGCGTTCGCGTTTGCGCGACGTTGCCCGCGGCCGCAATGTGCCGATCAATGCGCCGCAGGCTCCCGTGACCACGGCTGCGGCCACCACGGCCGCGCCGCAGAAGGTGGCGAGCAACAAGCGCGTGCAGGTCACGCTCGATGGCGCCCATCCGATTGTGGAGAAGGCGGCGGTCACGCCGGTCAAGGCGGACCCGGATCAGGACGACGCCAGCGCGAGCGCGCAGAAGCGCGTTCCCTCGCCAGAGCTCGGCGCGTAAGCGCGGGCGGGCAGTTAGACAGCTGGACAAAAAAAATGGCACCCTCGGGTGCCATTTTTTTTGACGCGCCGCCAGGCGGGCTAGCGGTTGAACAGCCGGCGCAGCCGCTCGACGGCTTCTTCCAGCCGTTCGTACGCCGTGGCGTACGAGAGCCGCACGTACTGGTGCGGCGCCGCGTTGCCGAAATCCATCCCCGGCACTATCACCGTGCCCGCTTCGTGCAGCATTGCGCGTGTCAGCGCATCGCTGTCGCCGGCGGCGGGGTGCGCGACGCTCGTGCAGTCGGCATAGACATAGAACGCGCCGTCGGGCATGACCGGCACGCGAAAGCCGAGCGACTCGAGCGCCGGCGCGATGAAGTCGCGACGACGCCGGAATTCGAGGCGCCGCGACTCGTAGATCGCCAGCGTGTCCGGCTCGAAACACGCCAGCGCCGCGTGCTGCGCGAGCGACGACGCGCAGATGAAGAGGTTCTGCGCGAGCTTTTCGAATGCGCCGACCAGCGCCGGGGGCACAACGAGCCAGCCAAGACGCCAGCCGGTCATGTTGAAGTACTTCGAGAAGCTGTTGACGGTCACGACATCTTCGCCGAACGACAGCGCCGACACCGGAGGCGCATCGTAGCTCAGCCCCTGGTAGATCTCGTCGACGATCGTGAAGCCGCCGCGTTCGCGCACCGTTTGCACGATGCGCCCGAGTTCGTCGGGGGCGATCGACGTGCCGGTGGGATTCGAGGGCGACGCGAGCAGCACGCCGCGCGTACGCGGGGTCCAGCGCCGTTCGACGTCGGCGGCCGTCAGCTGGAAACGGGCCTCGGGACCGCTCGGCACGAGCACCGGCTTGCCTTCCGCCGCGGCAACGAAGTGCCGGTTGCACGGATAGCTCGGGTCGGGCATCAGCACTTCGTCGTCGCGGTCGACGAGCGCCGTGCAGGCCAGCAGCAGCGCCGCCGAGGCGCCTGCCGTCACGACGACACGCGCCGGATCGATCGTCAGGCCGTACGCATGCTGGTAATGCGCGGCGATCGCCTCGCGCAGCGCGTGGATGCCAAGCGCATTCGTGTATTGCGTAACCCCCCGCCGCAGTGCGGCGGCGGCGGCTTCGATAACGGGCTCGGGCGCCGTGAAGTCCGGCTCGCCGATGCCCATATGAATGATGTCGCGCCCGGCGCGTTCGAGCTTTGCCGCCTCCTTGGCCAGTTCCATGACGTAGAACGGCTGGATCGCGTCGACGCGCGCAGCAAGCCGCGGGAGCGGCACGGCCAGGTTATTCATGCGGGTGATTCCAGTTCCTTGCTGCCGGCAGGGCCGGCGGGTCCGCCGGTGCGGACCGTCAATCGACAGCGAATTCGCAAGGCGGCGGGACGCGCTCGAGTGGCGCGCCCGCCGCGCGAGGCGTCACGACCGGCGTGCCGCCTGGGTTTCCGCGGCGCGCAGTTGCACCGCGAGCTTGTCGAGCACGCCGTTGACGTACTTGTAGCCGTCCGAGCCGCCGAACGTCTTCGCCAGTTCGACCGCCTCGTTGATCACGACGCGGTAGGGGATGTCGACGTGGTGCGTGAGCTCGTAGGTCGCGACCAGCAGCACCGCGCGCTCGACGGGCGAGAGCTGCTCGATCGGACGGTCGAGGCACGGGGTAATGGCAGCCGACAGCGTGTCCGCGTCGCGGATCACGCCGTGCAGGATGGCGTCCAGATGCTCGTGATCGGCCTTGTCGTAACCCTGCGAACCGCGCAGCTGCGCGTCGATCTCGCCGGCGGGCACCGCCGACAGCAGCCACTGATACAACCCCTGCGTGGCCAGTTCGCGGGAGCGGCGACGCGCGCTCTTCATTGCTCTTCCTCTTCGTCTTCCTCGTCTTCTTCCTCGTCACCGCCGTCGAGCTGCTCGAGCGCGACCGTGAGGTTCGCCATTTCGACCGCAACGCGCGCCGCGTCACGACCCTTCTCGGTCATACGCGCGACGGCCTGCTCGTCGTTTTCGGTCGTCAGCACGGCGTTCGCCACCGGCACGCCGAAGTCGAGCGCGATGCGCGAGATGCCCGCGCCGCTCTCGTTCGAGACGAGTTCGAAGTGATAGGTCTCGCCGCGCACAACCGCGCCGAGCGCGATCAGCGCGTCGAACTGACCGCTTTCGGCGAGCTTTTGCAGCGCGAGCGGGATTTCGAGCGCGCCGGGCACGGTGACGAGCAGCACGTCTTCGCCCACCACGCCGAGGCGTTCGAGTTCTTCGATGCAGGCGTCGGCAAGGCCGTTGCAGACGGGTTCGTTAAAGCGCGACTGGACGATGCCGATGCGCAGTCCGTCGCCGTCGAGGTTCGGTTGGTATTGTCCGATTTCCATGTGGTATCCGTTGGTTCGGTTATGCGTGGTGACGCGTGTGATTGGGCGCTCAGCGCTTGTGGCTCAGGCGCGCGTTGCGTTGCGCTCGGCGGGTTCCGGCGGGCAGGGCGCCTCGGCGCTGCTGCCCGGCATCGGCACGAAGCCCGTGACTTCGAGCCCGTAGCCCGACATGCTGCCGAGGCGGCGCGGTTTCGACAATACCTGCATGCGGCCCACGCCGAGTTCGCGCAGGATCTGCGCGCCAATGCCGTAGGTCTTGAAGTCGACCGGACGGCGCGCGAGCGCCTCCGCGCGTTCTTTCTGGTCGAACGCCTTGAACATCTCGATCAGATGTTCCTTGGAGTCGCCGCAGTTGAGCATGACGACCACGCCGAGATCGCGTTCGGCGATTTCGCGCATGGCGGCGTCGAGCGTCCACGAGTGCGTGGACGAACCCGTCTCCAGCAGGTCCAGCACCGAAAGCGGCTCGTGCACGCGCACCGGCGTTTCACGCTCGGGCGTGGGCGTGCCGCGCACGAGGGCGATATGGGGCGTGCGACTCGGGTGATCGACGTACATGATCGCGCGGAAGGCGCCGTGGGCCGTGTGCATGGTGCGCTCGGCGACGCGCTCGACGATCGATTCGGTGCGGCTGCGGTAATGGATCAGGTCGGCAATCGTGCCGATCTTCAGGTTGTGCTCCTGCGCGAACTCGATGAGATCGGGCAGGCGCGCCATCGTGCCGTCGTCCTTGATGACTTCGCAGATCACGGCCGCCGGCGTGAGGCCCGCGAGCGCCGTGAAGTCGCAGCCGGCCTCCGTGTGGCCCGCGCGCACGAGCACGCCGCCCGGTTGCGCCATGATCGGGAACACGTGGCCCGGCTGCACGATGTCTTCGGCACGCGCGTCGTGTGCGACCGCGGCCTCGATCGTGCGGGCGCGGTCGGCCGCGGAAATGCCGGTCGTCACCCCCTCGGCCGCCTCGATGCTCACCGTGAACGCGGTACCGTACTGCGTGCCGTTGCGGTAGGTCATGAGCGGCAGGTTGAGCTGCTTGCAGCGCTCCTGGGTGAGCGTCAGGCAGATCAGGCCCCGGCCGTACTTCGCCATGAAGTTGATCGCTTCGGGCGTGATGAATTCGGCGGCGATGACGAGGTCACCCTCGTTTTCCCGGTCTTCTTCGTCGACGAGGATCACCATCCGGCCGGCTTTGAGCTCGGCGATGATCTCTGGGGTAGTGGCGAGGGTCATGGTGGGGTTTTGTCAGGAAAGGCCATATTTTACGCCACGGCGGCCCGCAAGTCGCCGTCCGTTGGGATGAGAGCTCGCTGAACGGTCGGCTGGGCAGCGCAAAACGCGGCCGGCACTGCGCGCGGGCGGCGGCCGGACGAGCTCGTGCGGGTCCGGCCGCGCGTGCCTGTCGAGGCTGCCGGCCTAAAGCGGCGCTGCCGCGCGCCGGGGTATCAGCGCAGGATCACGTCGTCCGCGAGTCCCTTGGTCAGCTCGAGCGCCTGGCGCTCGAACAGCCGGCGATAGAGGCCGTTCTCGCGCCGGATCAGGGCGTCGTGGCTGCCTTCCTCCACCACGCGTCCGCGCTCCAGCACGAGCAGCCGGTCGAGCGCACGCACCGTCGAGAGCCGGTGCGCCACCACCACGGTTGTCCTGCCTTCCATCAACCGCTCCATCGCCTGCTGGATCAGCACTTCGCTTTCGCTGTCGAGGCTGGAGGTCGCTTCGTCGAAGATCAGGATCGGGGCGTTCGCGAGGAACGCGCGCGCGATCGCGACGCGTTGGCGCTCGCCACCCGAAAGCTTCACGCCGCGCTCGCCCACCAGCGTGTCATAGCCATTCGGCAGCGCGGCGATGAAGTCGTGCGCGCTGGCCTGTCTCGCCGCGCGCTCGATTTCGGCGCGGGTCGCGCCGGGCCGCGCGTAGGCGATGTTTTCCGCGAGCGAGCGGTGGAACAGCACCGGCTCCTGCTGCACGATGGCGATCTGCGAACGCAGCGAGGCCTGCTGCACGCGTGCGATGTCCTGACCGTCGATCGTGATGCGACCGCCGGCGACGTCGTACAGGCGCTGGATCAGCTTGATCAGCGTGGTCTTGCCCGAGCCCGAGTGGCCGACGAGACCCACGCGCTCGCCCGGCGCGATCTGCAGCGAGAGGTTCTCGTAGAGCGGCCGTTGGCCCGCGCCGTAGCGGAACGTCATGTTTTCGAACCGGATGTCGCCGCGGTCGATGACGATGGGCGGCGCGTCCGGCTTGTCCTCGATCCCGAGCGGCTGGGCGTCGAGCATCACGAGCTCTTCCATGTCGTTGACCGAGCGCTGCAGGTTGCGAACGTGCATGCCGACGTCGCGCAGATAGCCCTTCAGCAGGAAGAACAGCGTGAGCGCGAACGTAATGTCGCCGACGCTCGCGAGTCCGCGCGCCCACAGCATGAGCGCCGCGCCGAGGATCGCCGCCTGCATGGCCACCAGCAGCACGCCCTGCACGCCGCCATTGAAGGTGCCGCGCCGCCACGTGCGCCGCGTGCGGCTGTCCCACTTCGAGATGACGCGCGCGAGCCGCGCTTCCTCGCGAGTTTCGGCTCCGAACGCTTTGACCACCCCGTTGCACGAGATCGCGTCGGCGAGCGCGCCGCCCATCTTCGTGTCCCAGGCATTCGCGAGCCGCGCGGACGGCGCGACATAAAAGAGCGACAGCGAGACCGTGATGGCGAGATAGAGCAGCGAGCCGAGCCCCACTACGAGCCCCATCACGTGCCACTGCAAGGCGAGCAGGATGGTGGAGCCGACCAGCATCACGAGCGAGGGAAAGAGCGCGACGAGCAGCGTGTCGTTGAGCAGGTCGAGCGCCCACATGCCGCGCGTGATCTTGCGCACGGTCGAGCCCGCGAAGCTGTTCGCGTGCCAGTCGGTGGAGAAACGCTGCACGCGCTGGAACGCCTGCGTCGCGATCTCGCTCATCATCTTCAGCGTGAGCACGATGATGTTCTGGAATGCCAACTGGCGCATGAGCGTGCCAGCGAGCCCGAGCGCGGTGAGCATCCAGAACGCCGCAACGGCGGCGTGCCAGGCGCTCGCTGCGCCGCTCGTGGCATTGCGGGCCAGCGAGTCGACGAGTTCGCCCGCGTAATGCGGCGTGAGCACGTCGGCGAGCGCGCCGAACAGCGCGGCGAGCGCCACGGCGAACACACGCACGGGCTGGCGCGTCCAGTGACGCCAGGTGAATCCGAGCACGTTGCGGAACGTGCGTGCGCCGGAATCGGCTTTGGTTTTTTGGTCGGTCATGGATAGCGTGCTCCGGATTTTGCGTCCGGAGGCCCCAACGGAAAGTGGCAACGGAAAACGGGTGCATGCGTCCCGGCTACGGCCGGACGCGCTACCTCGAAATCACGGAAAGGTCAGGCGGTGAAAGGTCGAGCCGCTGAAAGCAACAAGCGGCACAAGCAGAGATCAATCGCGTCAATGTCCGCGAAACGCTCGCGGCGAACCCGACATCACCCGAGGCATCGACATGCCGGCGGCCATCTGAATCGTTACCATCTCAGCCTCCTTGTGAAATCGGGTGAAGGGACAGGCGCCGCTCAGGGCCGGCACCCGTATGAAGATTTCGGCAATTTTAGCAGCGTCGAAGCGTTCGTGCCCGCATCGGCCCGCATCTGTGACGAAAACGACACGGCGGGCGCGGCAGGCGCCCCGCACACGTCGTGTGTGCGTCAGCTGTCCTGCGCATTGCTCTGCGCGCGGGTTTCATCGTCAATCCGCTTCATGTTGTCCAGCAGCTTGAGCAGATAGTGGAGCGTGTGGGTGACGTCGTTGACCGAGAAGTCCCTCAGCACGTCGTCGTAGTAAGCATTGATCTTCGGTATCGCCTGCTGTGTCCAGAGCTGGCGGCCCGATTCGCTCATCTGCACGAGCCGGGAGCGGCGGTCGCGCTCGTCTGCGATCGCAGCCAGATGTCCGTCGCGCTCCATCCGGCTGATCAGTCCCGACAAGTTCTGGCGGCTCACCATCAGGTAGCGAGCCAGGTCTCCGACGCTCATGCCCTGTGCGGCCTCCTCTCGCGACAGCGCACCGAGCACCGCCCACTGCTGAGTGGTGAGTCCCTCTTCCTCGACGGCTCGAGATCCCGTTTTATGCAACATATTTGCGCATTGGTAGAGCCGGAAGAACAACCGGTTAGCCAGGTCGAGTTTCGTGTTTGCCTCTGATTTTCTCGAATTTTCCAAGGGTTTTTCCTGATCTTTAGTTGCTTGTCCGTGCCCGCGCTACGCCCTAGTATACGTCAATATATTGACGTATTTGATCTCCGGACAACGCCTCTGGAACTCAATAGTATCCCCCGACCAGAATTGGAGAGACAGCATGGGAAGACTTGCAGGCAGGACGGTCATCGTGACGGGCGGCGGCGGCGGTATTGGCGGGGCGACGTGCCGCCGGTTCGCAACCGAAGGCGCGCGGGTTTCGATTCTCGACCTCTCGCTGTCCGCCGCCGAAAAGGTCCGCGACGAGATTCGCGCGGCGGGCGGCACGGCGGAAGCGATTCGCTGCGACATCACGAACCGCGCCGAGGTGGACGCGGCCGTCACCGAAACGCAGGCGAGACTCGGTGCGATCGACGTGCTGGTCAATAACGCCGGCTGGGACGTGTTCCGCCCGTTCGTGAAGACGGAGCCCGCGCAATGGGAGAGGCTGATTGCCATCAACCTGACCGGTGCGCTGCATCTGCACCACGCCGTTTTGCCGGGCATGGTGGAGCGCAGGCGCGGCCGCATCGTCAATATCGCATCGGACGCAGCACGTGTCGGTTCGTCCGGCGAGGCCGTCTATGCCGCCTGCAAAGGCGGCCTGGTTTCGTTCTCCAAAACGATTGCCCGCGAGCATGCCCGTCACGGCATTACGGTCAACGTCGTGTGTCCAGGACCCACCGACACGGCGCTCTTCGCCGATTACAAGGAAGGCGCAGGCAACCCCGAAAAGCTGATGGAAGCCTTTCAGCGCTCGATTCCGCTCGGCCGGATCGGGCAGCCGGACGATCTGCCCGGGGCCGTCGTGTTCTTCGCCAGCGACGACGCCGGCTTCATCACCGGACAAGTGCTCAGCGTTTCCGGCGGCCTGACCATGGCCGGTTGAACCGCCCACAGATATCGACAAGGAAGCGACATGAACTACGAAGACATCCTGTACGAAGTCCGCAACGGTGCGGCCTGGATCACGATCAACCGGCCCGAGAAGATGAACGCGTTTCGCGGCCGGACCTGCGACGAGTTGATCCACGCGATCACGCGCGCCGGCTATGCGCGGGAAGTCGGCGTGATCGTGCTGGCCGGCGCAGGCGACCGGGCGTTCTGCACGGGCGGGGATCAATCCGCGCACGAAGGCCAGTACGACGGCCGCGGCACCATCGGCCTGCCCATCGAAGAACTGCACAACGCGATTCGCGACGTTCCCAAGCCGGTGATCGCGCGCGTGCAGGGCTATGCGATCGGCGGGGGCAATGTGTTGTGCACGATCTGTGATTTCACGATCGCTTCCGACAAAGCGATGTTCGGCCAGGTCGGACCGAAAGTCGGCTCGGTCGATCCCGGCTTCGGCACCGCTTTTCTCGCGCGCGTGGTTGGCGAGAAGAAAGCACGCGAAATCTGGTACCTGTGCCGCCGCTACCCGGCCGCCGAAGCCCTGGCGATGGGGCTCGTCAACACGGTCGTGCCGCACGAGCAGCTAGACGCCGAGGTGCAGAAGTGGTGCGACGAAATCATGGAGAGGAGTCCTACTGCCATCGCGATCGCGAAACGCTCCTTCAACATGGACACCGCGCATCAGGCGGGCATTGCCGGCATGGGCATGTATGCGCTCAAGCTCTACTACGACACCGAAGAGTCGAAGGAAGGCGTGAAGGCTTTCCATGAAAAGCGCAAGCCGGAATTCCGCAAATACGCGAAGTAACACCGACGCGAGAGAAGGGCGCGCCGTCGAGCCGCGAGCCCACCTCATCCAGGAGACACATCTTGAATCCCTACCTCGACGACGACTTGATGGCCTTGAGCGAGCACGCTCGCCGTTTCGCTCAGGGTTTTGTTGCGCCGGGTTTTCTCGAGCGCGACACGACGCGCGTGCTGGACCGCGAGATCATGCGCGAGATGGGCCGCATGGGCTTCATCGCACCGGAACTGCCCGAGCAGTACGGCGGCCAGGGTCTGGGCTGCCTCGCCGCAGGCGTGATTCACGAGGAGATCGCACGCGCGGATCTGAGCCTGTCCTATATCAATCTGCTGGCCTCGCTCAACGGCCAGATTCTTTCGCACCACGCGCGACCCGCCGTGGCGAAGCCATGGCTCGAGCGTCTGGTTCAGGGCGAGGCGTTGTTCGCGATTGCCCTGACCGAGCCACGCGGCGGTTCCGATGCGGCCAACCTGCGTCTGAAGATGGAGCGCGTGGGCGGCGACTACGTGCTGAACGGCGAGAAGACCTCGATTTCGGCGGCCGACCAGGCCGACGCGGCCGTGGTATTCGCGCGCACGGGTACGGTGGAGCAGGGCGCGCGAGGCGTGTCAGCCCTGCTGGTGCCCATGGATCTGCCGGGCATTACGCGCAACCGCTTCGATTGTCACGGACAGCGCGCGATCGGCCGCGGTTCGATCTTCTTCGAAAACGTGCGCGTGCCGGTCGATCATCTGCTGGGTGACGAAGGTAAGGGCTTCGTGCAGGTCATGCAGGGCTTCGACTTCTCGCGCGCGCTGATCGGCCTTCAGGTGCTGGCCGTCGCCCGGGTCAGCCTCGAAGAAACCTGGGACTACGTAGCGCAGCGCGAGGCCTTCGGCAAGCCGCTCTCGGCGTTCCAGGGCGTGTCGCATCCGCTTGCCGAATACGAAACCCAGGTCGAAGCCGCCCGCCTGCTGTGCCTGCAGACGCTCTGGCTCAAGGATCGGAACCTGCCGCATACGGCTCAGGCGGCCATGTGCAAGTGGTGGGGCCCGAAGCTCGCTTACGACGTGATCCATCAATGCCTGCTGTCGTTCGGCCACGGCGGTTACGACCGCGGCGCGCTGGAGCAGCGCCTGCGAGATGTGCTCGGCTTCCAGATTGGCGACGGCACCGCGCAGATCATGAAAACCATCATCGCGCGCACGAATGCCGGTCGCGACGCCGTACCGGCCTGATGCGGCATCGACTCGAAACAGGAATCCTGGAGACACGGCATGAATTTCGATACGGGCTTGATCGGGCCTCGTCGCACGGTGAGCATTGCCAACGGCTGGTGGCCGGACCGCACGATCAACGACGAACTCGACGCGGCCCTCGCGCAATGCCCCGACAGGCTTGCGCTCACGGCGGTTCGAGCCGAACACGGCGCGCCCGTTCGTTTCACGTACCGCGAGATGGCGCGGATGGCAGACCGCATCGCGATGGGCTTGACGCGCCTTGGCGTCGCCCGCGGCGATGTCGTCTCGATGCAGCTACCGAATGTCTGGCAATTCACGTTGACCGGTCTTGCCTGCGCGCGCATCGGTGCGGTGATCAATCCGCTCATGCCGATCTTCCGCGAACGCGAACTCGAATTCATGCTGGCGCACGCGGGCAGCAAGATCATGATCGTCCAGAAACGGTATCGCGACTTCGATTACGAACGGATGATGGACGGTTTGCGGGCACGGCTTCCCGAATTGAAACAGGTTGTGGTGATCGGCGCGGAGTCGAATGGCGGCCCCGCGTCAAACAGCTTCGAGACGCTGCTGAGCGGACCTGATTGGGAGAACGGCCCGGACGGACGGGTGATCCTCACTTACAACCGCCCCGAACCCGACGACGTCACGCAACTGCTCTATACCTCGGGCACGACGGGGGAGCCGAAAGGCACGATGCACACGGCCAATACGCTGATGTCGAACATCGTCGCTTACGCGCAGGCCATGCGGCTGAATGGCGACGATGTGGTGCTGATGGCGTCGCCGATGGCACACCAGACCGGCTTCATGTACGGATTCATGATGCCGATCGTGCTGCGCGCCCATGCCGTGCTGCAGGACGTCTGGAACCCGCAGCTCGCCATGCGCCTGATTGCCGATCAGCGCGTCACGTTCACCATGGCCTCGACGGCATTCCTGACCGACCTGGCGAATGCGGTCACGAAGCAAGGCAGCAGCCATGTCTCCAGCTTGCGCACCTTCCTGTGCGCCGGGGCGCCGATTCCGGGGCCGCTCGTCGAGCATGCGCGGTCCGCGCTGGGCGCGAAGATCGTATCCGCCTGGGGCATGACGGAACTAGGCGCCGTGACGCTCACGCGCCTCGATGACGACGACGAGCGCTCCTTCAACACCGACGGCCGGCCCCTGCCTGGCGTCGATCTCAAGGTGCTCGACGAAAACGACCGGCCGGCGGCCACAGGCGTCACCGGACGTCTGTTTGTTCGCTCGTGTTCGGGATTCGCCGGCTATCTGCATCGCCCGCATCTCAACGGCGTCGACGATGCAGGCTGGTTCGACACCGGCGACATGGCCTTCGTCGACGAACGCGGGTATCTGCGCATAGAGGGGCGCAGCAAGGACGTCATCATTCGCGGCGGGGAAAACATTCCCGTGGTCGAGATCGAGGCGTTGCTGTATCGGCATCCGGCGATCGCGGAGGTCGCCATCGTCGCTTATCCCGATGAGCGCCTCGGCGAGCGTGCCTGCGCCGTGGTGGTGACGAAACCGGACGCGACTATCGACTTGCCCGGGATCGTCGAATTTCTGAAGTCGCGCAAGGTCGCGCTGCAGTACATCCCGGAACGGCTGCTTCTGGTGGACGCGATGCCGGCCACGCCTTCCGGCAAGGTGCAGAAGTTCAGGCTGCGGGAATTAGTGAAAAACAGTCCTGGGTGGCCGTGCGCCACGACGGCGGACGGCCAGCCCTCGCAAGTCCGGCTTACTTCAACGAAATCTGGCCGTCCTGAGACGCACTGAGCATCCGCTCCACATACCGCGCAATCAGATCAATCTCCAGATTGACCTTCGTCCCCGCCTGCAGATGCTTGAGCGTCGTGACTTCGACCGTGTGCGGGATCAGATTGATCGAGAATTCGCAGCCGTCCGCGCGATCTTCGACCGAATTGACAGTGAGGCTCACGCCGTTCGCGGTCACCGATCCCTTGTAAGCGAGGTAGCGGCCAATCTCGGCGGGCGCGAGAATGCGCAGCTCGTGCGACTCGCCCACCGGCGCGAAACGCGTCACGGTGCCCAGGCCGTCCACGTGGCCCGAGACGATGTGGCCGCCCAGCCGGTCGTGCGCCCGCAGCGCCTTTTCGAGGTTCACCTCGCCGGTGGCCGCGAGGCCCACGGTGCGGTTCAGGCTTTCGCGCGAAACGTCGACGTCGAAGGCGCTCGCGGTCTTTTCGACGACGGTCATGCACGCGCCCTGGATCGCGATGCTGTCGCCGATCTGGACGTCGTCCATGCCGAGCCCCCCCGCATGCACGGTCAGGCGCACGCCTGCATCGGCGTCGCTGCCAAGCGGTTTGATCGATTCGATGCGGCCCACCGCCGCGACGATTCCGGTAAACATTGTGCTGCTCCTCGTGTTCGATTCGTTGATGGGATCGACGGCCGCGGCACCGGTCAGGGCGCGTCCGTGTGCGATGCTTCGGCGCGCTCGATGCGCGCGAGGATACGCAGATCCTCGCCGATGCGCTCGACCGCGTGGTAATTGAGCCGCATGCGGGAATCGAGCGACGCCGGCGCGGCGATGTCGATCATGCCGAGCGCGTTGGTGCCGAGCAGCGACGGCGCAAGGTAGATCAGCAGTTCGTCCACGCAGCCTTCGCGCAGGAGCGATCCGTTGAGCTTGTACCCGGCTTCCACATGCAGCTCGTTTACCCCGCGCTCGGCGAGTTCGCCGAGCATGGCGGGCAGGTCGACCTTGCCCTGCGCGTTGCCGAGCGCCACCAGTTCCGCGCCGCGTGCGCGCAGCGCTTCGGCGCGCGCTTCGTTGTGCTCGTCGAGCGAGGCGCAGAACACGAGTGTCGGCGCGCCGGCGAGGATCTGTGCCTCGGGCGGCACGTCGAGCCGGCTGTCCACGAGCACGCGCTTGGGCTGGCGCGGTGTCTCGACGGCCCGCACCGTCATGCGCGGGTCGTCTTCCTTGACGGTGCCGATGCCGGTGAGGATCGCCGAGGCGCGCGCGCGCCACGCGTGTCCGTCCGCCCGCGCCGCCTCGCCCGTGATCCACTGGCTTTCGCCCGAGGGCAGGCCGGTGCGGCCGTCGAGCGTCGCGGCGATTTTCATGCGCACCCACGGACGCTTGCGCACCATGCGCGAGACGAAGCCGATGTTCAGCTCGCGCGCCTCGTTGGCAAGCAGGCCGCAGCGCACGTCGATGCCCGCTTCGCGCAGCATCGCGAGGCCGCGCCCGGACACGAGCGGATTCGGATCTTCCATTGCCGCGATCACGCGGCCGACCTTCGCCTCGATCAGCGCGTTCGCGCAGGGCGGGGTGCGGCCGAAGTGGCTGCACGGTTCGAGCGTCACATAAGCCGTCGCGCCGCGCAGGTCGTGGCCACGCGCGCGGGCGTCCTTCATCGCCTGGATTTCGGCGTGGTCCTGACCAGCCGGCTGCGTGTGGCCTTCGCCGATCACCTCGCCGTCCTTCACCAGCACGCAGCCGACGCGCGGATTCGGATCAGTCGTGTAAAGGCCGCGCGCCGCGAGGGCGAGCGCGCGCTCCATGTGGAGGAAATCGGTTTGCGAGAACATCGTCGTGCTTTTCTCCGCGGCGGCGGTTCGGGTGAGCCGGGCGCGCAGCAGCGCCCGGCGGCAGCTTTGGCGCGTTTCAGGCGGCGAACGCGCGGCGGGCGGCGGCGATGGTTTCGTCGATCGTCGCGTCGTCGTGCGCGCTCGAGACGAAGCCTGCCTCGTAAGCCGATGGCGCGAAGTACACGCCTGCGTCCAGCATCTGATGGAAGAAGCGGTTAAAGCGCGCGGTGTCGCTCTTCGTGACTTCGGCGAAGCTGGCGGGGACCTTTTCGGCGAAGTAGAGGCCGAACATGCCGCCCACCGAATCCGCCACGAACGGCACCTTCGCCTCGCGCGCGGCCTCCGTGAGGCCCTGCGCGAGGCGGGCCGTTTGTGCCGAAAGCTTCTCATAGAAGCCGGGCGCCTGGATCAGCTGCAGCGTCTTGAGGCCGGCCGCCACCGCCACCGGGTTACCCGAGAGCGTGCCCGCCTGGTAGACGGAGCCGTTGGGCGCGAGGTGGTCCATGATCTCGCGGCGCCCGCCGAACGCGGCCGCGGGCATGCCGCCGCCAATCACCTTGCCGAGGCACACCATGTCCGCTTCCACGCCATAGAGCGCCTGTGCGCCCTTGAGGCCCACGCGGAACCCGCACATCACCTCGTCGAAAATCAGCACGCTGCCGTGCTGCGTGCACAGGTGCCGCAGGGCGCCGATGAACTCGGGCGAGCCCTTCACGAGATTCATGTTGCCCGCCACCGGTTCGACGATCACGGCGGCGATTTCGTTACCGAAAGCCTTGAACGCCTCTTCGAGCGCGGCGACGTTGTTGTACTCGAGCACCGTGGTGTGCTTCGCGATGTCGACGGGCACGCCCGCCGAAGTCGGATTGCCGAACGTGAGCAGGCCCGAGCCGGCCTTCACGAGCAGGCTGTCGGCGTGGCCGTGGTAGCAGCCTTCGAATTTCACGATGCGGTCGCGCTTCGTGTAGCCGCGCGCGAGGCGCAGCGCGCTCATGGTGGCCTCGGTGCCGCTCGACACCATGCGCACCTGCTGCATCGACGGAACGAGCTTGCAGATTTCTTCTGCGATCTCGATCTCCGCTTCGGTCGGCGCGCCGAACGAGAAGCCGTTCTTGAGCACGCGCTCGACGGCTTCGAGCACTTCGGGGTGGACGTGGCCGACGATCATCGGGCCCCACGAGCCGATGTAGTCGATGTAGCGCTGGCCGTCGGTGTCCCAGAAGTACGGTCCCTGCGCGCGTTCGATGAAGCGCGGCGTGCCGCCGACCGAGCGGAACGCGCGGACGGGCGAGTTGACACCGCCGGGAATGGTGCGCTGCGCGCGTTCGAAGAGGGCTTCGTTCCTGGATTGCGTGCTGGACTGGGAGTTCGACATGAGTGCTGGACCTGCCTGAATGGTGTGGCGCGCGGCGCGACGGTTTCGCGCGGCGTGGGGATGATCTGCTGAAATTGTACCGGAGTCGCAGGGATCGGGCCGGTGGCGCCGGAGCCGGACAGTCCGCGCGGCTCGGAGGCGACGCGGTGCACGAACACGCGGTCGCCCGGCTGGATGCCGCGCGCGAAGCCGCAGCCCCAGGTGTCGGCGACGGCGTCGCCCAACCGTACGCGTTGCGCCACCTCGGGGAGTTCGGACCAGGGCCACTTCCCGGAGCTCCAGATCAGCAGGAATGCGGTCATCGGTCGGGCTGCGCACAAGGCGTTGGCGTAAAGCCGGCAGCTTACCTTGAAGCCGGGCGTTGCGGCGGCGGGAGGAGGGGCTTTCGAGCGTCGGGTAGAATTCCGGTATTCGCCGCCGCGCTGCGCCACCCGCATCGCGCGCCTTTTACTGATACGGCCGCCGCGCACCGCCGGCGGGTCGTTCCCGCACGCTCCCATGCCTCATTCCCAACGCCGCCAGCCCGACGTCCGGCTGATCCTGCTGCTTGGCGCGCTCGCCGCCTGCGGCCCGCTCGCGACCGACATGTATCTGCCGAGCCTGCCCGCCATTGCGAAGGCCTTCGGCGTATCGGCGGCTGCCGCTTCCGCCACGCTCACGAGCTTCATGGCTGGCTTCTCGGTCGGCATGCTGCTGTACGGCCCGCTCTCCGACGCCTACGGCAGGCGCCCGGTGCTGCTCGGCGGCATCGCGCTCTTCACCGTGGCGAGCATCGCGTGCTGGCTGTCGTTCTCGGTCGGCGAGCTTGCGATCGTGCGCTTCCTGCAGGCGCTCGGCGCGGGCGCGGCTTCGGTGCTCGCACGCGCCATCGCCCGCGACGCGCATGAGCCCTCCGACGCCGCGAAGGTGCTGTCGCTGGTCGCCATCGTCACGTCGATCGGGCCGTTGCTCGCGCCGCTGCTGGGCGGGCAGTTGCTGCTGCTCGGCGGCTGGCGCATCGTGTTCGTCGCGCTGACGTTGTTCGGCATTGCCTGCGCCGTCGCGGCGTATCTGCGCGTGCCCGAGACCTGGCCGCCCGAGAAGCGCGAAAGCGCGGCCGTGCTGCGTTCGTTCGCGGCGTACGGGCGGCTGTTGCGCGATCCGCTCGTCTGGGGGCACATGCTGTGTGGCGGCATGGCGTTCGCGGCGATGTTCACCTATATCTCGGCCACGCCGTTCGTCTATATCGAGTACTTCCACGTTTCGCCGCAGCATTACGGCTTCTTCTTCGGCATGAACATTCTCGGCATCATGCTCGGCAATTTCCTGAACACGCGCTTCATCGGGCGCATGGGCAGTTTGCGCATGGTGTCGATGGCGTCGCTCGTGAGCATCGTCGCGTCGTTCTTCACCGCGCTGGCGTGCCTCACCGGCGTGGGCGGGCTGTGGTCGATCGTCGCCGGGCTGTTCTTCGTGGTGGGTGTGGTGGGGCTGCTAGGTGCGAACTGTGCGACCGATCTCATGTATCGCTATCCCGTCAATGCGGGCGCGGCCGCCGCCGTGTTCGGCGCGGCGCAGCTCGGTCTTGGCGCGTTCGCGAGCGCGGTGGTGGGCTGGTTTCCGGGCGTGTCGCCGTTCGGCATGGGTTGCACGATCGGCGCGTGCGGCGCGCTGACCTGGGTTGGCCGCAACGTGGTGATCAAGTGGCATGGCCGACCCGCACCGGGGGCCACGCAGCCGGCCTCGACCTGAGCCGTTTGCCGCAAGGGCGGCGACAATGAAAATGGGACGCCGAGGCGTCCCATTTTTCTGTAAAGCAGCCCGGCGGCGACCGAGGCGCGGCTTGTTCGGCCTACTCGCGCGCGCTCGACGAGGCGCCGTGGCTCAACCAGTCGAGCACGGCGGACGCGTCGTCATCGGCGTGTTCGCGCGCCTGTTCGACTGCGTCATGCAGGCCGCCGCCCGACGACGCGCGGCGGATCGCGACGCCCACGGCGAGGATATCGATCATCAGCAGATGCAGCACGCGCGAGATCATCGAAAGCTGCGACTCGCGCATTTCGATGTGATCGGTTTCGAGCGCCACGGTCGCGCGCTTCGAGAGCGGCGTGTTGCTCGAGGTGATCGCAATGACCTTCGCGCCGGCCTGCATGGCGACGTCCAGCACGCGCAGGAGTTCGGGCGCGCGGCCCGACTTCGAGACGGCCACGATCACATCGCCCTTGCTGAGCAGGGCAGCGGAGGCCGCCTGCATGTACAGGTCGCCGTAGGCGATGGTCGGGATGCCGAAGCGGAAGAACTTGTAGTGCGCGTCCTGGGCAACGATATGCGAGTTGCCGAGGCCGTAGAACTCGATGCGGCGCGCGCCGTTGAGCAGCGTGATGGCCTCCTCGACGTGCTCGAAGTTCAGGTGCTCGCGCAGCTGCAGGATGGCCGAAACGGTGTTGTCGAGCACCTTCGCGCCGAAGTCGGTGGCCGTGTCGCCCAGATGCACCTGGCTGTGGCTCACCGGGATCGTGCCGGTCAGGCCCGTGGCGAGCTTGAGCTTGAAGTCCGAGAGTCCCTGGCAGCCGAGCGAGCGGCAGAAGCGGATCACCGTGGGCTGGCTCACGTCGGCCTTGCGTGCGATATCGATGATCGGGTCGTTGATGATCGAGCGCGGATGGTTCAGGGCGAGGTCGGCCACGCGGCGCTCGGCCGGCGTGAGCGCGTCGCGCATCTGGCGGATGCGCTCGAACACGGCCGAAGAGCCGCCGCCCGCGCGGTTCGCGAGCTGCTCCGCGAGGATCGCGGAAACGCCGAGGAACGCCGGGTATTCTGCGGTGATGACGTAGGTCGGAATGTTCGCGAGATAGGCGTCGAAGCGGCCCTTGGCTTCGAAGCGCTGGCGAAACGACGAGCGCGTGAAGAGCTCGCCAAGACGCGGTACCACGCCGCCGCCGATATAGAGCCCGCCGAGCGAGCCGAGCGTCATGGCGATGTTGCCCGCGAAGCTGCCGAGGATGCCGCAGAAGCACTCGACCGTCTCCGCCGCGAGCGCGTCGCCTTCGTGGGCGCGCTGGACGATATCGGCGGGGTCGATGTTGGCGGCGATGCGCTTCTTGTCGCGCGCGGCAAGCGCGCGATAGATGAGCTCGATGCCGGGACCCGCGCAGACGCGCTCGAACGAAACATGCGGCCACTTCTTGCGCGCGAACTGCAGCACGAGATCCTCGCGTTCGTCCTGGGGCGAGAAGCTCGCATGGCCGCCTTCGCTGCCGAGCGCGATCCAGCGGTCGTCGGCGGGAATGAGACCGGAGACGCCAAGGCCCGTGCCCGGCCCGAGCAGGCCGATCACGCTGTTCTGGCGGCGCTGGCCGCCGCCCACCTGCACGCGCTGGGTGTCGGTGAGGCCCGGCAGCGCCATGGCGAGCGCGGTGAAGTCGTTGACGACGAGCAGCGTATCGAAGCCGAGCGTGCGGCGCGTCGCTTCAATCGAGAAGGTCCAGTCGTGGTTGGTCATGCGGACCTGGTCGCCGTCGACCGGGTTCGCGATCGCGATGGCGGCGTGGTTCACGCGACCGATCTTCGTATCCTTCAGGTACTGCCGGATCACGTCCGCGACGCCGGGATAGTCGGCGCACGGATAAACGCGGACCTGGCCGATCTCGCCCGGGCCGGTCTCCAGCGCGAAGCGCGCATTGGTACCGCCGATATCGGCGAGCAGCCTCGGTCCGTCGGCGTGCTGGCCCGCGCCAGGGGCGGTTTTATTAGGCACACCAGTAGACATCGAGTCTTACTCCCTTGTCGTTCGCCAGCTTCGAGATGGCGTTATTTTGTTCCGCCGCGGCGGCTTGTTGCAAAACGTCCAGCTTGCGCTGACCGGCGATCAGCAGGAACAGCCGGTCGACCTGGCGCAGCGCCTGCATCGACCAGGACACGCGTGCGTGCGGTGCCGCCTGCGGATGGACGGCCACGAACGGGCGCGCCGTCGTGATCGCCTCGTGCCACTCGGGCGCGTCCGCGAAGATCGAGGCCGTATGGCCGTCCTCGCCCATGCCGAGCACGGCAACATTGGGCAGGAGGCGTTGCGGGTCGGCATTGAGCGCGGCGACGTGGGCTTCCAGCGTCTGGCTCACGTCCACGAGCGGCAGGAAGCGCGCGTTCGCGGCTGCGTTTTTCAGCAGCGTTTCGTGCACGAGGCGTGCGTTGCTGGCCGCGTCCGTTTCCGGCACCCAGCGGTCATCGACGAGCGTGATGTCGGTGCGGGCCCAGTCGAAGCGGTGCGTCGACAGAGTCTCGAGGAAGGGGCGCGGGCTCGTGCCGCCGGAGACGGCGAGCGTTGCACGGCGCGCAGTGGTTCCCGGCGCGGCGGTCTGAGCCGCGAGCGATGCATGTAGCGCATCGCCCACCGCTCGCGCCAGCGCGTCGGATTGGACGCGCGGGTCGTCGAATACGTGAAGCTCGATCACATCTCCTCCATGCAGCTTTTTTGTAAATCCTGGATGATTTCCATCAATCGTTTCCCGGCGTGCGCGGCGCACGCCGTCTTGCGTCGTGTTCAGTTCTCTTCTTCGAGCCAGCAGGTGCCGTGCTGCGCGAGCATCGCGCTCGAAGCGGCCGGGCCCCACGTGCCGGCCGCATAGGGCTTCGGCGCACGCGTGGACGTGGCCCACTCGTTGAGGATCGGCTCTACCCACTTCCATGCCGCTTCCTGCTCGTCGCGGCGCACGAAAAGTGCGAGGCGCCCGTTGATCACGTCGAGCAGCAGGCGCTGGTAGGCCTCCATCTGGCCTTCGCGGAAGAACTGGTCGAACGCGAGGTCCAGATGCACGCTGGCGAGGTTCATCCCTTCGCCGGGTTGCTTGGCGAGGCAGTAGAGACGGATGGTCTCATTGGGCTGCAGGCGGATCACGAGGCGGTTCGCGCCGGCACGCAGCGCCGACGCGCCGAGCGCCGAGTGCGGCACGGGGCGGAAGTTCACCACGATCTCCGCCACGCGATCGGCAAGCCGCTTGCCGGTGCGCAGGAAGAACGGCACGCCGGCCCAGCGCCAGTTGTCGATCTCGACCTTCAGGGCGACGAAGGTTTCGGTGCGGCTCTCGGGTTTCACGCCGGGCTCGGTCGCATAGGCCGGCACGGACTGGCCGCGGATCACACCCGCATGGTACTGGCCGCGCACCGCGACCTTGCTGATATCGGTGGCATCGAGCGGCTTGAGCGCACGCAGCACGCGCAGTTTCTCGTCGCGCACCGAGCCGGAGTCCATCGAATGCGGCGGTTCCATCGCCACGATCGAGAGCAGCTGCAGCAGGTGATTCTGCACCATGTCGCGCAGCGCGCCGGTATTGTCGTAGAAGTCGCCGCGCGCCTCGACGCCCAGTTCTTCCGCGATAGTGATCTGGATGCTCTCCACCCAGTCGCGGCGCCACAGCGGCTCGAAGAGCGCATTGCCAAAGCGCAGCGCGAGCAGGTTCTGCACCGGTTCCTTGCCGAGGTAATGGTCGATCCGGTAGATCTGGCCTTCGCTGAAGATCTCGCCCACGGCGTCGTTGATCGCATTGGACGACTTGAGGTCGTAGCCGAGCGGTTTCTCCAGCACGATGCGCGAGTTCTCGTTCAGGCCGACCGCGGCGAGCGCGCGGCAGATCGGCACGAACAGCGACGGGCCCGTGGCGAGATAGAACACGCGGATGCCCGGCAGCGTTTCGATGGCGTCGCGCAGCATCGCGAAATCTTCGGCGCGCGAGAGGTCCAGCTTCACGTAATCGATACGCGCGAGAAAGCTCGCCCACGCGGCCTCGTCGAGACCGTTCTTCGAAACATGCGGCTTGACGTGCGTGTCCACCCACTGGATGTACTCGTCGCGGTCCTCTTCATGGCGCGCCACGCCCACGATCCTGCCCGCCTCTGCGAGCATGCCTGAACGGTGCGCTTCATACAGGGCCGGGAGGATCTTGCGCATCGACAGATCGCCGGTCGCGCCGAAAAGAACGAACGTGAAGCCCGAATCGGTCTGCAATTGCATAGTCTCCGTCACAGTCCTGGGGGGCCGCCGTAGGGGATGGCTGGCGACCGTAGTCCGATAAAAATTTTTTTGACACTGAATTGTAGTTTAACTACAATCCAAATCAAGAGGTAACGTTCATTCGATGAAAAAAGCGTAGCGGCCTGCGGCACGGGGCGGTCTGGCGTGATTTCGCGAGCGGGCGGAACATCCCTCATGTTAAAGGACAATGAATCTGTCGATGCGCGTTCCGGTCGACCGGATCGCCGTGAGGGGGTTGGCCGCGTGACGCAAGCGGCGCCTCGACCTGCTGCGGGTAAGCGACGATACGACGTTGCCCGCCGGCGGGTGAAAATCAAAAGAGGAGACAGTCCGTTGCATTCCGTACCACTCATCTCTTGAGCGTCCAGCGGCCGGTAACCGGCTCGCGGCTCGCGCGCGTTTAGTGAAAGCATGCGCGCGCGGCACTCCGGCGCCCGACCGTCCAGTGTTTTGCCTGTTTTTGTGCCTGTTTTAACCACACCGCACCCTGCGCGATCAGGGGCCAACCGTTTTAACTGTTCAGGTGTCTGGAGGAGATAAGCAATGAAATTCCGAGCGATCATGGGCGCCCTGTGCGCCGCAGGTCTGATGGGCAGCGTTGTCACCGCGCAAGCAGCCGAGTCTCTCGAAGTGCTGCACTGGTGGACGTCGGGCGGCGAATCGAAGGCCGTCGGCGTGCTCAAGGACGACATGCAGAAGCAGGGCTATGTGTGGAAGGACTTCGCGGTCGCCGGTGGCGCGGGCGCGGCAGCCATGACCGCACTGAAGACCCAGGTGATTTCGGGCAATGCGCCGAGCGCCGCCCAGATCAAGGGTCCGCTGATCCAGGAATGGGCTGAGCAGGGCGTGCTGGTGCCGATCGACTCGGCCGCGACCGACTGGAAGGCCAACCTGCCGCCGCAGATCGACAAGATCATGCACGCCGATGGTCACTATGTCGCCGCGCCGTTCTCGGTGCACCGCGTCAACTGGGTGTGGATCAACAAGGCCGCGCTCGACAAGGTGGGCGGCAAGCCGCCGACCACGTGGCCGGAATTCTTCGCGCTCGCCGACAAGATGAAGGCCGCCGGCATCCAGCCGGTCGCCGCAGGCGGCCAGCCGTGGCAGGATCTGACGCTGTGGGAAGACGTGGTCCTCTCGCAAGGCGCCGACTTCTACAAGAAGGCGCTTGTCGACCTCGACCAGAAGACCCTGACGTCGCAGCAGATGGTCGGCGTGTTCGACACGGTCCGCAAGATCGAGTCGTACATGGATAACGGCCGCACGGGCCGCGACTGGAACCTCGCGACGGCGATGGTCATCAACGGCAAGGCCGGCATGCAGTTCATGGGCGACTGGGCGAAGGGCGAGTTCGCAAACGCGAACAAGCAGCCGGGCACGGACTACGTCTGCGCGCCGGTGCCGGGCACCCTGAAGTCGTACACGTTCAACGTCGACTCGTTCGTGTTCTTCCAGCAGAAGGGCGAGAAGGCGGCGACGCCGGGTCAGCTCGCGCTCGCGAAGACCATCATGAGCCCGTCGTTCCAGGAGCAGTTCAGCCTGTACAAGGGTTCGATCCCGGTCCGTCTGGGCGTGGACATGAGCAAGTTCGATGCGTGCGGCAAGCAGTCGTACGCGGATGAGCAGACCGCGATCAAGGCGGGCGGCTATGTGCCGTCGCTGGCTCACGGCATGGCTCAGCCGGACGCGACCGCCGGTGCGATCACCGACGTCGTGACGAAGTTCATGAACTCGGATCAGGACTCGAAGAGCGCAGTTGAAGCGCTCGCCAAGGCAGCAAAGACGAAGTAAGCAGGGTGAGTTCCGCGCGCGGTGCGACGGGTTTTTCCGGTGCACCGCGCGCGGCACCCTGGGCATGACGGTTCACCCCGAACCTTTTCCCGTGCGAAACGGGCCGCCGCGCCGCTTGAGAAAGACAGGCGCCCGGCTTCGCGACGCACCGTACCAGGAGTTGCGCAGTGACTGCTTCTCTTAGCGGCAACGGCAAGGCGGCCACGCCTGCTACGCGCCGCACGTCGCCGATAGCGGCGCTCGCAGACCGCTGGATCCCGAAGCTGGTGCTTTCGCCCAGCATCCTGATCAGCCTCGTGTTTGTCTACGGCTTCATCATCATCACCGGCTATATATCGCTGTCCAATTCGCGATTGATGCCGCGTTACGATTTTGCGGGCTTCGACCGCTACAGCGAGCTGTTCTCGAACGACGTCTGGTGGACGTCGGCGCAGAACCTCGGCTGGTTCGGCATTCCCTTTATTGCCATTTGCGTGTTTCTCGGCCTTTTTCTCGCGATCCTGCTCGACCAGCAGATTCGCCAGGAAGGTGCGCTGCGCGCGGTGTTCCTCTATCCGATGGCGCTCTCGTACATCGTGACCGGCACCGCCTGGCAGTGGATCTTCAACCCGGACCTCGGCCTCCAGCAGGTGCTGCACGACTGGGGCTGGACGAGCTTCCAGCTCGGCTGGCTCAACGACCCGAACAAGGCGATCTTCTGTATCGTGGTCGCCGCGGCCTGGCAGTCCACCGGCTTTTGCATGGCGCTCTTTCTCGCCGGCCTGCGCGGCGTGGACAGCGAAATCTTCAAGGCCGCCCAGGTGGATGGCGCGACGCTGCCCACGATCTACCGCAAGATCGTGATCCCGAGCATGCGTCCGGTGTTCTTCTCGGTGCTGCTGATCCTGTGCCACATCACGATCAAGACGTTCGACCTCGTCGTTGCGCTGACGGCGGGCGGCCCGGGCACCTCGTCGTCGCTGCCGGCCATCTTCATGTACACGTTTTCGTTCAACCGTGGGCAACTCGGCGTCGGCGCAGCCTCGTCGATGATGATGCTCGCAACCGTCGTGGCCGTGCTCGTGCCGCTGATGTACCTGGAATCGAGGAGCACGCGCAATGCAGCCTAAGATGAAGGTAAGCCGCGTGTTCATCTATGCGGTGCTGATCCTGTTCGCGTTGTACTTCCTGTTCCCGCTCTACGTGATGCTCTCGACGTCGTTCAAGACGCTTGACGAACTGCACCAGGGCAACATGCTGACGCTGCCGACGCACCCAAGCTTCGCGCCCTGGATCAAGGCGTGGGCGCAAGCCTGTACCGGCGTGCGCTGTGACGGCATGCAGCCGTTCTTCATGAACTCGGTGAAGATGGTGATTCCGGCCGTGCTGATCTCGTCGATCATCGGCGCGTTCAACGGCTACGTGCTCACGCACTGGCGCTTTCGCGGCGCGGATGCGCTCTTCACGATGCTGCTGGTGGGCTGCTTCATCCCGTTCCAGGCGATCCTGCTGCCGATGGCGCGCCTCGAAGGTTTCTTCGGCCTCTCGAACACCATTGGCGGCCTCGTGCTCGTGCACGTCGTGTACGGCATCGCGTTCACCACGATGTTCTTCCGCAACTTCTACGTGAGCGTGCCCGCCGAGCTGGTGAAGGCCGCGCGCATTGACGGCGCCGGCTTCTTCATGATTTTCACGCGCATCATGCTGCCGATCTCGCTGCCGATCTTCATGGTGTGCCTGATCTGGCAATTCACGCAGATCTGGAATGACTTTCTGTTCGGGATCGTGTTCTCGGGCGTCGATTCGATGCCGATCACGGTGGCGCTGAACAATCTCGTGAACACGTCCACCGGCGTGAAGGAATACAACGTCGACATGGCCGGCGCGATCATCGCTGCGCTGCCCACGCTGCTCGTCTACGTGATCGCCGGCCGCTACTTCGTGCGCGGTCTCACGGCGGGCGCGGTGAAGGGCTAAAACCCGCATTCGATTAAAAGGATTTTTGGTATGGCAAGCCTTTCCATTCGCGACGTCTACAAGACCTACCCGAACGGGGTGCCCGTCCTCAAGGGCGTCAACATCGACATCGAGGACGGCCAGTTCCTGATTCTCGTGGGCGGCTCGGGTTGCGGCAAGTCGACGCTGCTCAACATGATCGCGGGTCTCGAAACCGTCACCAAGGGCGAGATCTGCATGGACGGCAAGGTCGTCAACAATCTCTCGCCGAAGGATCGCGACATCGCGATGGTGTTCCAGTCGTACGCGCTTTATCCGTCGATGACGGTGCGCGAGAACATCTCGTTCGGCCTAAACATCCGCAAGGTGGCCAAGGCGGAACAGAAGCAGATCGTCGATCGCGTCTCAAGCATGCTGCAGATCCAGCATCTGCTCGACCGCAAGCCCGGCCAGCTCTCGGGCGGCCAGCGCCAGCGCGTTGCGATGGGCCGCGCACTGGCGCGCGATCCGATCATGTTCCTGTTCGACGAGCCGCTTTCGAACCTCGACGCGAAGCTGCGTATCGAGATGCGTTCGGAAATCAAGCTGCTGCATCAGCGCGTCGGCAAGACGATCGTCTACGTGACGCACGACCAGATCGAGGCGATGACGCTTGGCGACCGCATTGCGGTGATGAAGGACGGTATCGTCCAGCAGTTCGGCGCGCCGCAGGACATCTACGACTCGCCGTCGAACCTGTTCGTGGCGGGCTTCATTGGCGCGCCGCCGATGAACTTCATCAACGGCAAGCTGGTGGAGCAGGGCTCGGGCGTGGGCGTCGAACTCGACACAGGCGTGGCGCGCAACGTGCTGAACCTGCCCTTCGACGCGAACAAGCTGCGCAGCCATATCGGCCAGGAAGTAGTGCTGGGCCTGCGTCCGGAGCGCATCACCGACGCGCGCAGCTCGCACGACGGCCACGGCCACGAGCTGCAACGCCACACCGTCAAGGTGGACGTGATCGAGCCGACCGGTCCGGACACACTGGTGTTTGCGCAGGTCAACGGCAAGCGTGTGGTGAGCCGCGTGCACCCGGGCGCGAATCCGCAGCCGCTCAACAGCATGGAACTGCTGTTCGACGTCTCGAAGGCCGTGCTGTTCGATCCGAAGACGGAAGAACGCATCGCCTGATCCGGCTAGTGCGGGTCTGAATAAAAAGCCTCACGTGCGGGTCGCACGTGAGGCTTTTTCGTTTGCCGGGATGAAAGGGGGCCTGGGCGGCAAGCGGCGTCAGGGCGCCAGCTGCGGATGATGCTGATGGTGCCCGGGCGCGTGCGGTTGCAGCAGCACGAGCACGGCGCCGGCGCCGCCGTCGTGCGGTCGGGCCTGGCAGAACGCGATGACTTCCTCCTTCTGCACCAGCCATGCGCGCACTTTGCCCTTGAGCACTGGCTCCTTGCCCACCGAGCCAAGCCCCTTGCCGTGTATTACGCGCACGCAGCGCAGGCCGCGCTTGCCGGCTTCGCGGATGAACGCCTGCAGTGCCTCGCGTGCTTCCTCGCGGCGCAGGCCGTGCAGGTCCAGTTGGGCCTGCACGATCCATGCGCCGCGCCGCAGCTTTTTCACGACCTCGGCGCTGACGCCGGCGCGGTGGTAGTAGAGCGAGTCGTCGGTATCGAGGAATGCCTCGGGATCGAAGTCGTCGGAGATCGCTTCGTGCAGCACGGCCTGTTCGTCGCGCTGTGTCTGGAGCGGCAGCGGTACGGGCGGGGCACGGCGCACGGGCAAGCGCGGCGGCGCATTCAGCGGCGCGACGGCGCCGATTTCGCGGCGAAAGAGGTCGCTGTCGGCGGCCGCTTCCACACGCGCGGCCTGGACGGCAGCGCGCTCGCGCTCGCGCTGGCGCGTTTGCGTCTTCAGGGCGTCGCGCAAGCTGCCCAATCCGGCGAAGCCTGCAGCAGGCTTGCCGCCGGGTTCGCTCGCTGGGGCCGCCGCAGCCGCCGCGGGCTCGGCCGCGCGTGCGGGAGCCGGGCGCCTGGGTTCGCCGGGGTGAGGCACGTTCTTCGGCATACGTCGCCGCCAGCGGCTTAGCGCTCGGCTTCTGCGCTCATGACGTGCGGCTGGCCGATCTCGTCGATAGTCTCGAGATAGCGCTGCGCGTCGAGCGCGGCCATGCAGCCCGTGCCGGCGCTCGTGATCGCCTGACGATAGACGTGATCCTGCACGTCTCCCGCCGCGAACACGCCCGCCACGCTGGTGCCCGTGGCGTTGCCGTTCAGGCCGCCGTTCGTGATGATGTAGCCGTTCTTCATCTCGAGCTGGCCCGCGAAGATGTCGGTGTTCGGCTTGTGGCCGATCGCGACGAACAGGCCCTGCAGGTCGATATCGGTGGTGGCGCCGGTTTTCGCGTTCTTGATCCGGATACCGTTCACGCCGCCCTCGTTGCCCTTGACTTCGTCGAGCACGTGGTCCCACTTGATCTCGACCTTTCCTTCCTTTTCCTTCTCCAGCAGGCGGTCGATCAGGATCGGCTCGGCGCGGAACTTGTCGCGGCGATGGATCACCGTCACCTTGCTCGCAATGCCCGCGAGGTACAGCGCTTCTTCCACGGCCGTGTTGCCGCCGCCCACCACCGCGACGTGCTGGTTGCGGTAGAAGAAGCCGTCGCAGGTTGCGCACGCCGAAACGCCGCGGCCCATATACAGCTCTTCGCTCGGCAGGCCGAGGTATTGCGCCGACGCGCCGGTCGCGATGATCAGCGAGTCGCAGGTGTATTCGCCCGAGTCGCCGATCAGGCGGATCGGCTTTTCGTCCAGCTTCGCGGTGTGGATGTGATCGAACACGATTTCCGTGTTGAAGCGCTCGGCGTGCTCGAGGAACCGCTGCATGAGCTCGGGGCCTTGCACGCCGTTCGGGTCTGCGGGCCAGTTTTCCACGTCGGTGGTGGTCATGAGCTGGCCGCCCTGCGCGAGGCCGGTGACGAGCAGCGGCGAGAGGTTCGCGCGCGCCGCGTAGACGGCAGCCGTGTAGCCGGCGGGGCCGGAACCGAGAATCAGGACTTTGGCGTGTTTGGTTGCAGACATGGTCGAAATCCGTAGAAAGACGCTGCGCGTGACGCTATATAGCGGGGCTAACGCGGGGCCGCCCGCCGCAGCGGCGGGCTATACGCAGGTATTTGGGCATCAAGGCGCAATTATAAAGGCGGGGGCCGATCGCTGCCTCATGAAGCTTCCTGATTGCGCCGATAGCCCCGCACCAGGCGGCGGCGTTGGCGGCGGTGTTCCGCCTGCCTGTTGTTGCCGGTTACCGTCATTTACAGCCGGGGCCTAATCAACACGTTTACAATAAGCCGGATCGGACGATGGCGGCCTCGCCCTCGCGCTGCACATGCGCGCAGCGCGCGCGGACCGCGTATGCATCAAGAATCAGCACCAGGATTCAATGGCCAAAGCTCCCTATTCCGCGCAGGCGCAGGCACTGCCTCACCGCATGTCGCGCCTTCTCACCGAAATCCGCTGGCTGCTGCAGGTGGCGCTAGGCGTCTTCCTGCTGATGGCGCTCATCAGCTACAGCCGCCACGACCCGAGCTGGACCCATGCCGCCCAGGTCGATCACATCGCGAACTGGGCGGGCCGTGTGGGCGCGTGGACCTCGGACATCCTGCTGCTCCTGTTCGGCCTCTCGGCGTACTGGTGGATCGTGCTGCTCGCCCGCCGCATTTCGGCGAACTACCGGCGCATCACGCGCCACGAGGCGCTTGACGAAGACGAGGACGAGGACAAGCCGCGCGACCATAGCTGGGTCGCCGAAGGCTTCGCGTTCGTGCTCGTGCTGCTCGCCTGCGACGGCATCGAGGCGCTGCGCATGTGGTCGCTCAAGGTGCAGCTGCCGCGCGCGCCGGGCGGCGTGGTGGGCGAGGCCGTCGCGCGCGGCGTGTCGCACGCACTCGGCTTCACGGGCGGCACACTGGCGCTCCTGCTGGCGCTCGCCATCGGTTTGTCGCTGTATTTCCGCTTCTCGTGGCTTTCGGTGGCGGAAAAGGTGGGCGAAGCCCTTATCGACGCGGTGACGCTCGCGCGGCTGCGCCGCGAGGCGGTGCGCGACCGCAAGCTCGGCGAGGCCGCCGCGGTCAAGCGCGAGGGCAAGGTCGAACGCGGCCGCGTGAAGATCGAGGAGCACGAGCCGGTCACGATCGTGCCGCCGGTGGCGACGCCGCAGCGCTCGGAGCGCGTGGAGAAAGAGCGCCAGGTGCCGCTCTTCACCGACCTGCCAGGCGATTCCACGCTGCCGCCGATCGCGCTGCTCGATCCGGCGCCCGCCAGCCAGGAAACGATTTCCGACGACACGCTCGAATTCACCTCGCGCCTGATCGAAAAGAAGCTCAAGGACTTCGGCGTCGACGTGGCCGTGGTGGCCGCCTATCCGGGCCCGGTCGTCACGCGCTACGAAATCGAGCCGGCAACGGGCGTGAAGGGCAGCCAGATCGTCGGTCTCGCCAAGGATCTGGCGCGTTCGCTCTCGCTCGTGTCGATCCGCGTCGTGGAGACGATTCCCGGCAAGAACTGCATGGCGCTCGAGTTGCCGAACCAGCGCCGCCAGACGGTGCGGCTCTCGGAGATTCTCGGCTCGGCCGTCTATTCGGACGCCGCGTCCTCGCTCACCATGGGCCTCGGCAAGGATATTGGCGGCAAGCCCGTCTGCGCCGACCTCGCCAAGATGCCCCACCTGCTCGTGGCCGGTACCACGGGCTCGGGTAAGTCGGTGGGGATCAACGCGATGATCCTCTCGCTGCTCTACAAGGCGAGCGCCGAGCAGGTCCGCATGATCCTGATCGACCCGAAGATGCTCGAAATGAGCGTCTACGAGGGCATCCCGCACCTGCTGTGCCCCGTCGTCACCGACATGCGCCAGGCGAGCAACGCGCTGAACTGGACCGTCGCCGAAATGGAGCGCCGCTACAAGCTCATGAGCAAGCTGGGCGTGCGCAATCTCGCGGGCTACAACAACAAGATCGAAGAAGCGAACAAGCGCGAGGAAAAGATTCCGAATCCGTTCAGCCTGACGCCGGACGATCCGGAGCCGCTCGCGAAGCTGCCGCACATCGTCGTGGTGATCGACGAACTGGCCGACCTCATGATGGTGGTCGGCAAGAAGGTGGAAGAGCTGATCGCGCGCATCGCGCAGAAAGCGCGTGCGGCCGGCATCCACCTGATCCTCGCGACGCAGCGGCCCTCGGTCGACGTCATCACGGGCCTCATCAAGGCCAACGTGCCGACGCGCATGGCCTTCCAGGTGTCTTCCAAGATCGACTCGCGCACGATTCTCGACCAGATGGGCGCGGAGTCGCTGCTCGGCATGGGCGACATGCTCTACCTGCCGCCGGGCTCGGGGCTGCCCGTGCGCGTGCACGGCGCGTTCGTCGCCGACGACGAAGTGCACCGCGTGGTCGACAAGCTCAAGGAGCAAGGCGAGCCGAACTATATCGAGGGCATTCTCGAAGGCGGCACGGCGGGCGAGGGCGACGAGGGCTCGGCCGGCGCGGGAACCAGCGGCACCGGCGACGAGTCCGACCCGCTATACGACCAGGCGGTCGAGGTGGTCATCAAGAATCGCCGCGCGTCGATCTCGCTCGTGCAGCGGCACCTGCGCATCGGCTATAACCGGGCGGCGCGGCTGCTCGAACAGATGGAGCAGTCGGGGCTCGTCTCCGCGATGTCGTCGAGCGGCAACCGCGAAATTCTCGTGCCCTCGCGCGAGGCGGATTGAGGCCGCACCCCTCCCATTCCTATTGGAGAACGATTTGATGCAGTTTTTTGCGGGACTTTCGGTCCCTGTTGCCCGATTGGCTCGATTGGCCCGACTGACTCAACTGGGCGCGCGCGCGGCGCGCACCTGCGCCGTGGCGCTAGGCGCCTCGGTGCTGATGGCGTCGCACGCGTTCGCGGGCGGCACCGATCAGCTCAAGCAGTTCGTCGCGCAGGTGCATTCCGCGCGCGGCGACTTCGTGCAGCGCGAGCTGAAGGTGCCGTCGGGCGCGAAGAACGCGAGCGATGCGATCGCTTCGGCCATGTCGAGCGCGAAGACCTCCAGCGGGACGTTCGTGTTCGCCCGGCCCGGCAAGTTCATCTGGCAATACGAGAAGCCTTACCAGCAGCTGTTGCAGGCCGACGGCGACAACCTCTACGTCTACGACAAGGATCTGAACCAGGTCACGGAGCGCAAGCTCGGCGGCGCACTGGGCGCGAGCCCGGCGGCGATCCTGTTCGGCAGCAACGACCTCGAGAAGAACTTCACGCTGCGTGACGCGGGCGTGAAGAACGGCATCGACTGGCTCGAGCTGATTCCGAAGTCGAAGGACACGCAGTTCCAGAGCGTGGGCATCGGCTTTCGCGATGGCAACCTCGAGGCGATGGAACTGCACGACGTGTTCGGCAATGTGACGCTGCTCACGTTCTCGAACATTCAGACCAATCCGTCGCTGCCGGCTTCGACCTTCAAGTTCGTGAGGCCGGCGGGCGCCGATCTCGTCACGGGCGGCGCCAACTGACGCTGCGATTGTTGCGGTCGTTGCGGTCGTTGCGGTCGTTGCGGTTGCTGATGACAGACGGGCGGCTCGAGATGAGCCGCCCGTCTGCTTTTCAGGTCTGAATCGACCCGCTAGCGAGTCAGACTGCGGCGAAGCGGATCACCTCGTCCGCGCCCGTCTCGCGCCGCAGCTTGCCCGCGAGCCAGAGGAAATGCAGGTGGGCGAGAGCCTCGCCCATCGCGAAGGTCATCTGGTGGATGTCGAGCTGGCGCTTGAACATGAGCGGCACGATGTCGGCTGCGCTGCGCGGCGAAGCCGCGCAGGCTTCCATCACTTCGGCGAGGCGCGCGTCATGGTGGGCGCGCAGCTGGGCGATGCGGGTGCGCACGCCACGGAACGGCTTGCCGTGCGACGGCAGCGCGAGCGTGTCCTCGGGCATCGTCTCGTAGCGGCCGAGCGATTCCAGATACAGGCCGAGCGGGTTGCCCTCCGGCTCGAGTTCGAACACCGACACGTTGGTCGAGATGCGCGGCAGAACCATGTCGCCGGAAATCAGCACACGCGTTGCCTCGCAGAAGAGGGCGCAGTGCTCCGGCGAATGGCCAAAGCCCGTCACGACGCGCCAGTCGCGCCCGCCGATCGTCACCGTGTCGGCTTCGCGCAGGCGCCGGTACTGTGCCGGCAGCGCGGGCACGAGGTTGGTGTAGTAGCCGCGGCGGTTGCGCAGTTTTTCCAGCGACTCCGGGTCCGCGAGGCCATGGCGGCCGAAGTGGCGCGCGGCGCCTTCGCCGCCCGCATTCGAGCCATCGCCCGACGACATGACGCGTGCGCTCGTGTATTCGCCTAGCGTGGTCCACAGGCGCACGTCCCAGCGCCGCTTCTCGCCGCCCTCGCAGATCCAGCGCGCGAGGCCGATGTGATCGGGGTGGCAGTGCGTGACGAGGACGCGCAAGACCGGCAGACCTTCCAGCACGGTGTCGAACACCTGCTCCCAGTGCGCCTTGATCGTGTCGCTGGTGATGCCGCAGTCCACCACGGTCCAGCCCGGCTGGCCGTCGATTTCGTCGCGCAGCAGCCATAGGTTGATGTGGTCCAGGGCGAACGGCAGCGGCATGCGCAGCCATTTGATGCCGGGCGCCACGTCGAAGGCGTGGCCGGGTTCCGGCAGGGTATCGGCGTAGGGATAGTCGAGCTGGTGTTCGAGAGCGTTCATTGGGGGTGTCTTCTCCATTTTGTCGCTTATCGCCGCGGCGTAGGCCCGCAGCTTGTCTACATTGTCGCGGCATTGCGTCAAACCTGCAGGCTGGCATTTCGCGTGCCGGTTGCACAAGCGCCAGGTTGACGATAACGTAAACGTCGATTGTATCGTCCAAAGCGACTTCCTGTGACCCAAAGCCGGCTCGCCGGTGGCATCGGGCCGTCGCTCACCGCACACCATGACCCAGTACACGATTACCGACCTCGCCCGCGAATTCGACGTGACGCCGCGCGCGATCCGCTTTTACGAAGACCAGGGACTGCTCGCACCGAGCCGCGAAGGTGCGGGCGGCCTCAAGCGCGTGTTTTCGGGGCGCGATCGCACGCGGCTGCGGCTCACGCTGCGCGGCAAACGCCTGGGCTTCACGCTTTCGGAGATCCGCACGCTGCTCGACCTGTACGAGTCGCCCACCGACACGCTGCCGCAGCTACAGGCCTTTCTCGACACGGTGGTCCACCATCGCGAGATCCTGGAGCGCCAACGCGCCGACCTCGATGCCACGCTCGAAGACCTCGCGCAGTACGAGATGCAGGCGCGCGAGCTGCTCGCCCGCACCCACGCGGGCGCGTCCGGCGTGCGCGACGCCGCGCAATAGGCGAGCGAGGCCGCCACAGCGGGCATGGTAGCGATGAAACACTTTCCGAAACTGCTCTCTTCGCAAATCGGCTTCGACGTCGCCGAGACACTGCTCGAAGGCTTCAACCGTCATTACCGCAACTTCAGCGACGCGGGGGTGCGGGCGAAGGGCCTCTTCGAATCGGCTGACTGGCACGGCCTGCAGCGGCTTGCGCGCGAGCGCATCACGTCCTACGACGAGCGCGTGGCGCAATGCGTGGCGATGCTCGAAGACGAGTACGAGGCGGAAGACATCGAAGGCGAGGTCTGGCAGCAGATCAAGCTGCACTACATCGGCCTGCTCACGACACACCGGCAGCCCGAGTGCGCGGAGACCTTCTTCAACTCGGTGTGCTGCAAGATCCTGCACCGCTCGTACTTCAACAACGATTTCATCTTCGTGCGGCCCGCGATCTCGACGGAATATATCGAGAACGACGAACCCGCCGCGAAGCCGACGTACCGTGCCTATTACCCGGGCAAGGACGGGCTGGCGGCGACGCTCGAGCGCATCGTCACGAATTTCCAGCTGGAAACGCCGTTCGAGGACCTCACGCGGGACGTCGATTGCGTGATGCGCACGCTGCGCGAGACGTTCGGCGAGGTGGAGCCCAAGGCGAACTTCCAGATTCATACGCTTTCGTCGCTGTTTTTCCGTAACCAGTCGGCGTACATCATCGGGCGCATCATCAACGGCGACCTGCTCGCGCCGTTCGCCGTGCCCATTCGCCACGTGGGCGACGGCCGGCTCGCGCTCGATACCGTGCTGCTGCGCTCCGAGCAACTGCTCGTCATGTTCAGCTTCTCGCATTCGTACTTTCTGGTGGACATGGAGGTGCCGTCGGCCTGGGTCGAATTCCTGCGCACGATCATGCCGCGCAAACCGCGAGGCGAGATCTACACGTCGCTCGGGCTGCAGAAGCAGGGCAAGAATCTGTTCTATCGTGACCTGCTGCACCATCTCTCGCATTCGTCGGACCAGTTCGTGATTGCGCCGGGCATTCGCGGGATGGTGATGATCGTCTTCACGCTGCCGTCGTTTCCATACGTGTTCAAGGTCATCAAGGACAGCTTTCCGGCGCCGAAAGAGACCACGCGCGAACAGGTCGAGGCGAAATACCAGCTCGTGAAGCGCCACGACCGTCTTGGCCGCCTTGCCGACACGCTCGAATATTCGAGCGTCGCGCTGCCCATGGCCCGCCTCGACGAGGCGCTCTTGAGCGAACTGCAGAAGCTCGCGCCCTCGATGCTCGAGTACGAGGGCGACAATCTCGTGATCCGCCATCTGTATATCGAGCGCCGCATGGTCCCGCTCAATCTCTGGCTGCAGAACGGTAGCGACGCCGATGTCGAGCACGGCATTCGCGAGTACGGCAACGCGGTGAAGGACCTGATGCGCGCGAATATCTTCCCTGGCGACATGCTCTACAAGAACTTCGGCGTGACGCGTCACGGCCGCGTGGTGTTCTACGACTACGACGAGATCGAGTATCTGACCGACTGCAATGTACGCGCGGTGCCGCAACCGCGTAATGAGGAAGACGAACTATCTGGCGAGCCGTGGTATGCGGTCGGTCCGCGCGACATCTTTCCGGAGACGTATCGCACGTTTTTGCTGGGCGACCTGCGCGTGCGCCGCTATTTTCTCGAACATCATCCCGACTTCTTCGACCCGGCACTCTGGCAGCAGAGCAAGGCGCGCCTGCTCGCGGGTGAAGTGCCGGACTGTTTTCCCTACGATCCGTCGATCCGCTTCAGCGTGCGCTATCCCGGCTGCTACGCGGGCGATCGGCCGGCCGCGGCGGTACGCGCCGCCTGAGCGCCAGCCGTGAAACGACCTACCTGTTGAAACGATATGAGCCCATCTCCCGACCACCCGCTTGCCCATCTCTTCGAGAACAACGAAAGGTGGGTCACCTCGCGCCTTGCCGCCGATCCCGAGTTCTTCTCGCGCCTCGCCCATCAGCAGGCACCCGAGTACCTGTGGATCGGCTGTTCCGATTCGCGCGTGCCCGCCAACGAAATCATCGGCTTACCCTCCGGCGAAGTGTTCGTCCACCGCAACATCGCGAACGTGGTCGTGCATACCGACCTCAACTGCCTTTCCGTGATCCAGTTCGCGGTCGACCTGCTGAAGGTGAAGCACATCATGGTGGTCGGCCATTACGGCTGCTCGGGCGTGGGCGCGGCGCTGTACGGCAAGCGTGTCGGCCTTGCCGACAACTGGCTGCATCACGTACAGGACGTGCGCGAGAAGCACGCTGCGCTGATCGACGAGTGGCCAATGGGCGAGGCGCGCCATCGCCGGCTCGTCGAGCTCAACACGATCGAGCAGGTCGTGAACGTATGCCGCACGACCATCGTGGGCGATGCGTGGGCGCGTGCCCAGCCGCTCACGGTTCACGGCTGGGCTTACGGCGTGCACGACGGGCGCATGCGCGACCTCGGCATGACCGTTTCCACGCCGGAGCAGTTACAGCAAACGTACCGGCGTTGCGTCGCGGGTGTTACCGCGCAGCGCGCGCACCAGGCGGACAACGACGTCGTCGCGTCCGACGCGGCGAGTCTTGGCGGCGTATCGGCCGTCGTTGCAGGTGTCATCAAGGAGCTGAAACATGAGTGAGACAAACCAGGACCCGATCGTCATCGTCTCGGCGGCGCGCACGCCGATGGCGGGTTTTCAGGGCGATTTCGCGGCGCTGACGGCACCGCAGCTCGGCGCGGTTGCCATCGAGGCAGCAGTGGCGCGCGCGGGCCTCGCACCCGGGCAGATCGACGAAGTCGTGATGGGCTGCGTGCTGCCCGCGGGGCAGGGGCAGGCGCCGGCGCGGCAGGCGGCGCTCGGCGCGGGGCTGCCGGTTGCGGCGGGCGCGACGACCGTCAACAAGATGTGCGGTTCGGGCATGCGCGCGGCGATGTTCGCGCACGACATGCTGGTGGCGGGCTCGGCGGACGTGATCGTGGCGGGCGGCATGGAGAGCATGACCAACGCGCCGTATCTGCTGCCGAAAGCGCGTGGGGGCATGCGCATGGGCCATGCTCAGGTGCTGGACCACATGTTCCTCGACGGCCTCGAAGATGCGTATGACAAAGGCCGCCTGATGGGTACCTTCGCCGAAGAGTGCGCGGGCGAGTACGACTTCTCGCGCGAGCGCCAGGATGCGTTCGCGATCGAATCGCTCAAGCGCGCAAAGCGTGCCAACGAGGACGGCTCGTTTGCGTGGGAGATCGCGCCGGTGAAGGTGGCCACGCGCACGGGCGAGACGACCATTGAGCGTGACGAGCAGCCGTTCAAGGCGAATCTGGACAAAATCCCCACGCTCAAGGCCGCCTTCAGCAAGACCGGCACGGTGACGGCGGCGAACTCGTCGTCGATCTCGGACGGGGCGGCCGCGCTCGTCATGATGCGCGAATCAACGGCGAAGCGCCTCGGGCTCACGCCGCTGGCACGCGTGACGGGCCATTCGACCTTCGCGCAGCAGCCCGCGAAGTTCACGACGGCCCCCGTGGGCGCGATCGCGAAGCTCTTCGAGAAGACCGGCTGGCGCGCGCAGGACGTCGATCTCTATGAAATCAACGAGGCGTTCGCCGTAGTCACCATGGCCGCGATGAAGGAGCACGACCTGCCGCACGAGAAGGTCAACGTGAACGGCGGCGCGTGCGCGTTGGGCCATCCCATCGGCGCATCGGGCGCGCGCATACTCGTCACGCTGATCGGCGCGCTGCGCGCGCGCGGCGGCAAGCGCGGCGTCGCGAGCCTGTGCATCGGCGGCGGCGAGGCGACAGCGATGGGTGTCGAACTGCTGTAACCCGTCCCAACTGCGGTAGGCTAGCGTCGAGCCGCGCCGCCGGGAGGCGCTGCGGCAATGTACGGGGCGCCTTACTGGCGCCGCGTCCGACGACAAAGGTGTCCACATGAAAACCGTGTTGATCGTGGGCGCGTCGCGCGGCATCGGCCGCGAGTTCGCGCAACAGTATGCGAAGGCGGGCTGGCGCGTGCTCGCCACGGCGCGCGGCGACGCGGCGCTCGGAGCACTGCAGGAGCTCGGCGCGCAGCCGTTCCAGGTCGATATCGCGCGGCCCGAGGAGATTGCCGCGCTGGGCCGGAAGCTCGACGGCGAGCGGCTCGACGTCGCGCTGCTCGTAGCCGGCGTGTACGGCCCTCGCACCGAGGGCGTGGAGGCGATCACGGCAGAGGACTTCGAGTACGTGATGAACACCAACGTGCGCGGCCCGATGCAGCTGATCCCGGCGCTGCTGCCGCTGGTCGAAGCGGCCAACGGCGTATTGGGCGTGCTCTCCAGCCGCATGGGCAGTATCGCCCAGACCACGGGCACGACGGGCTGGCTCTATCGCGCGAGCAAGGCGGCGCTCAACGACGCGCTGAAGATCACCTCGCTGCAGACGCGCCGCGCGACCTGTATCGCGTTGCATCCGGGCTGGGTGCGTACCGACATGGGCGGCGCGCAGGCCGCGATCGACGCGGCGCACAGCGTGAAGGGCATGCGCGAAGTCATCGCGGAAGCCGCCGCGGCGCGCGAAGTGTTCAACGGACGCTTCTTCCAGTACGACGGCACCGAGCTCGACTGGTGACGGCCCGAGGCATCCCCGATCGACTGCCCCGCTCTGGATGCGCTGCGGGGCGGTCGGACATTTACTAGCAGGCTTCCCACGCAATGACTGCTGCCACCCCGCGCGCCGCACGGCCCGCTGACTGTCCCTGCGGCGGCGCCGCGCCGGATCTCAAGCCGGGTACCCGGCCACCGCGCTATGCCGGCTGCTGTGGCCGTTTTATCGACGCGGGCGAGCTGCCCGCGACCGCGCTCGAACTGATGCGCTCTCGCTATACGGCTTACGTGTTGGGAGCGACGGCGTACCTGCGCGCGAGCTGGGCGCAGGAGACCTGCCCGGCGGATCTCGACGCCGATCCGGGCGCTTCCGGCGCGCCGCGCTGGCTAGGCCTCGCGGTGAAGCGCCACGAGCAGATCGACGCCACCCATGCGATCGTCGAATTCGTCGCGCGCTACAAGACCGGCGGCCGCGCATGGCGGCTGCACGAGACGAGCCGCTTCACGCGCGGCGGGGACGGCCGCTGGCGCTATGTCGACGGCGATGTGACGGACGCCTGACTATTTTCGCCACAGCGTAAGCGCCGTGCCGGCTCATCCCCCCCTTACATCCCGATTTCACGCCGCGCTCGCGCGACGCGGTGGACGGTGTGCGATATATGTCCTGGGGCCGATACCAATGGACTCTCGCGTATCGCCCGCCTGGCGGGCCTGTATGGCACTGGCATGCCTTATGCCGGGGTAACCCCTTAATTGCGCAACAATATTTTGTCGTGCGAGGATCCAATCACGGTGCTCGTACAGCGGGCACCCGTGGCGGTAGCGATGTTCCGATCGGCTCTTCCCCATGACGGGTCCCATCCGCGCAAGCCTCGTGGCATGCGCAAGGGCTTTCGTTGTGCCGGAAACGTGCTGGCCGGGGTAAGACGGATTCAGGCAGGTTTGTCGCAGGCGGGTTTGCGAATGGCGTACACGAAGCTCCTTGGTGGATGGATGTTGGCCGGCACAGCGTGTCTGCTGTCGCTCGCACATTCCGGCGCCTACGCAGCGCCGCTCGCGTCCGGTCCGCTTGGCAGTGCCACGGTCCAGCCCCTCGCACTCGATGACGCCTGGCTGCCCTCGGTGCGCGCCGACCTCAACGAGCAGGTGATCCGCATTCCGGCGCAGGGCGACGCCGACGTCAGCCTCGAAACCACGATCTACCGCCCGGACGGCCCCGGTCCGTTCCCGATGATCGTGTTCAACCACGGCAAGATTCCCGGCGACCCGCGCTACCAGACGCGCAGCGATCCCGTGTCGTTTGCGCGCGAGTTCGTGCGTCGCGGCTACGTGGTCGTCGCGCCGAACCGCCGTGGCTTCGCGGGCTCGGGAGGCACCTACGAGCAGGACGGCTGCGACGTGGCGAGCAACGGTCTCGGCCAGGCAGCCGACATCGCCGCGACGATCGACTACATGTCGAAGCAACCGTACGTGGACGCGAAGCACATCGCCGTCGCTGGTACCTCGCACGGTGGCCTCGCAACCATTGCCTACGGCACCGAAGCCGCCACGGGCGTACGCGCGCTCATCAATTTCTCGGGCGGCCTGCGCCAGGACGCCTGCACCGGCTGGCAGGACAACCTCACCCAGGCGTTCGGCAGCTACGGCGGCAAGGCGCGCGTGGCGTCGCTCTGGCTCTATGGCGACAACGACTCGGTGTGGACGCCGGACCTCGTCACGAAGATGTTCGCGGCCTACCGCGGTGCGCAGGCCGACGAATCGGCGCCCGCAGCCGCAGCGAAGCTCGTCGACTTCGGCTCGTACAAGAACGATGCGCACCGCCTTGTGGGCGACCGCGACGGCGTGCGGATCTGGTGGCCGCGCGTGGAGGCGTTCCTCGCCCGTGAGGGCATGCCCACGGCCGTGCAGTACCGCGTGGCCGCGCCCGAAGCGCCTGGCGGGACCGGCTATGCGGCCATCGATTCGGTGAGCGCCGTGCCGTTCCTCGACCAGGCCGGCCGTGACGGCTACCGCAACTTCCTCAAGCAGTATCCGACCCGCGCGTTCGCCGTGTCCGATTCGGGTGCGTGGTCGTGGGCCGAGGGCGGCGACAACCCGATGGCCGTTGCGATCGCGAACTGCGAGAAGCACAGCAGCGACGCCTGCCATCTGTACGCGGTCAACACCACCGTCGTCTGGTCCGACGACGCCACCGTCACCGCACGCAACGATGCGAGCGCCGGCGTAGTGCCGGCAGTCGCCGAAACGGCCGAAACCGCCGACAACGACGGTCACGCGCTCGCAAGCCGCTAAGGCGCGCGTGCGCGGCGCGCGCGCATGACGGGCGTTGCCGTCTTCCCGTCCTCCTGCTTCGCTTTCCTCTCCCTGCTTGTATCGATGCGCGTCTGCGCGATCGCTGGCCGGTAAGGCGCGTCCTGCATTGCCGCAGAGCGCCCGGGCCCGCGCGCGTCCCCTGCGTGGGCAGCAGCCTGTTTCATTGTCTTTCCGCTTCATTGCCGCGTTGCCCCACGCAATACATCCCTATTTTTCGCCGTTCTCCTGCCACCGCCCACAGATTTTTTTGCACAAGCGAGGTTTACTTTGCCGTCGTCATCTCCGCTCTTTTCCGGGTTTCGCGAGCGATTGGTTTTCTGCTGTGCCGAACCGCGCCAAACGTCGTGCGGGCAGGCTTCGTAACGCCATTTTTGGGGTAGTGCATTGCGCGGGCGTTCGCGCTAATCTCGGTCCCGCTGTCGTATCGGGAGTCGTACTTGAATTCGCATTCCAATCTCGCCACCGATCGCTGGATCGAGCGCAGCCTGCGCGCCGTGTGGCACCCCTGCACCCAGATGAAGCACCACGAGCGTTTGCCGCTGGTCGCGGTCGCGCGGGGTGAAGGCCCCTGGCTCTACGACCAGGACGGCCGCCGCTATCTGGACGCCATCAGTTCGTGGTGGGTGAACCTGTTCGGCCACGCGAACCCTTCGATCAACGCCGCGCTCAAGGCGCAGCTCGACACGCTCGAGCACGTCATGCTGGCGGGCTGCACGCACGAGCCCGCCGTCGAACTGGCCGAGCGGCTCGCGGCGCTCACGGGGCAGGAGCTTGGCCACGCGTTCTTCGCTTCCGATGGCGCCTCGGCGGTCGAGATCGCGCTGAAGATGAGCTTTCATGTCTGGCGCAACCGCGGCGAAGACGGCAAGCGCGAATTCGTCTGCCTTGCCAACAGCTACCACGGCGAAACGATCGGCGCGCTCGGCGTGACGGATGTGAAGCTGTTCAGGGATGCTTACGACCCGCTGCTGCATCATGCGCACGTGGTCGCGTCGCCCGACGCGCGCGCAGCGCAGGCCGGCGAAAGCGCCGCCGACGTTGCGCAGCGCGCGCTCGCAGATGTCGAGCGGCTGTTCCAGGCGCGCAGCGAACACCTTGCCGCGCTGATCGTCGAGCCGCTGGTGCAGTGCGCGGCGGGCATGGCGATGCACGATCCGGCCTACCTCAAGGGACTGCGCGCGCTGTGCGACCGCTACCGCGTGCATCTGATCGCCGATGAAATCGCCGTGGGCTGCGGGCGCACCGGTACGTTCTTCGCGTGCGAGCAGGCCGGCATCTGGCCCGATCTGCTGACGCTGTCGAAGGGGATCAGCGGCGGCTATCTGCCGCTTTCGATCGTGCTCTCGCGCGACGCGGTCTTCGAAGCGTTCTACGACGACGACACCACGCGCGGCTTTCTGCACTCGCACTCGTACACGGGCAATCCGCTCGCGTGCCGCGCCGCGCTCGCCACGCTCGATCTGATCGAGCAGGGCGACGTGCTCGCCGCCAACGCGCGCAAGTCGGCGCAGTTGCGCGAGGCTTTCGGGCCGCTCGCGGGGCATCCGCTCGTGCGCGACCTGCGTCAGTGCGGCACGATCCTCGCGTTCGACGCCGCGATCGAAGATCGGACGCGCGCGGCCACCTTCTCGCGCCGCTTTTTCGAGGAGGCGCTCGCGCGCGAACTGCTGCTGCGCCCGATCGGCACGACCGTGTACGTCATGCCGCCGTATATCCTCGATGCGCAGACCCAGGCGCTGCTGGCCGAACGCACGCTGGAAACCTTCGACGCCGTTGTCGCGGAGGACCGCTGATGCAGCGCCTCGACACCCTCGAACAGGGCCTGCGCGAACTGGACACGCGCGGCCTGCGCCGCCGCCGCCGCACGATCGACACGCCCTGCGACGCGCACATGCTCGTGGACGGCCGCGAAACGATCGGCTTTGCGAGCAACGACTATCTCGGGCTTGCTGCGCATCCGCAACTCGTCGCCGCGCTGGCCGAAGGCGCGCAGCGCTATGGCGCGGGCAGCGGCGGCTCGCATCTGCTTGGCGGCCATTCGCGCGCGCATGCACAACTGGAAGACGATCTCGCCGAATTCGCGGGCGGCTTCGTCGATCAGGCCCGCGCGCTGTATTTCAGCACCGGTTACATGGCGAATCTGGCCGTCGTGACCGCGCTGGCAGGCCGTGGCACGACGCTCTTTTGCGACGCGCTCAATCACGCCTCGCTGATCGACGGCGCACGCCTTTCGCGCGCGGACGTGCAGATCTATCCGCATGCCGACATGGACGCCCTCAGCGCAATGCTGGAAGCGTCCACCGACGGCCCGAAGGCGATCGTCACCGACACCGTGTTCAGCATGGACGGCGACGTGGCGCCGCTCGCGCGCCTCGTCGAGCTGGCCGGGCGGCACGAGGCCTGGCTCATCGTCGACGACGCGCATGGCTTTGGCGTGCTTGGTCCACAGGGACGCGGGGCCGTGGCCGAAGCCGCGCTGCGTTCGCCGTACCTCGTGATGGTCGGCACGCTCGGCAAGGCGGCGGGCGTGGCCGGTGCGTTCGTCACGGCGCACGCGACCGTCGTCGAGTGGCTCGTGCAGCGCGCGCGGCCATACATCTTCACGACGGCTTCGGCGCCGGCGGTGGCGCACGCGGTATCGGCGAGCCTGCGCATCATCGCCGGCGACGAAGGCGACGCGCGACGTGCCCATCTGCGCAAGCTGATCGGGCGCACGCGTGCGATGCTCAAGGAAACCTGCTGGCTGCCCGTCGATTCGCAGACGGCCGTGCAGCCGCTCGTGGTGGGCGCCAACGACGCGACCCTCGCGCTGCAGGCCACGCTCGAACGCGATGGCCTGTGGGTGCCCGCGATCCGGCCGCCAACCGTGCCGGCGGGCACGTCGCGGCTGCGCATCTCGCTGTCGGCCGCGCATTCGGATGGAGATCTCGATCGACTGAACGCGTCGCTGCAACGTGCGAGCCGGGCAACCCAGGAGGGTGCACGATGACGCTTTCGCTTTTCGTGACCGGTACCGATACGGAGATCGGCAAGACTTTCGTGAGCGCGGCGCTGCTACGCGGCTTCGCGCGCAAGGGTCTGCGCGCGACGGCGCTCAAGCCCATCGCCGCCGGCGCGTACGAGCGCGACGGCGTGTGGCACAACGAGGACGCCGATCAGCTCGACGCCGCCGCGAGCGTGCTGCTGCCGCCCGAAATACGCACGCCCTTCCTGCTCAAGGAGCCCGCCGCGCCGCATATTGCCGCCGCGCTCGAGGGCGTGACGCTCGAGATGGAACGCATCGTCGAATGCCATGGCGAAGCCTGCAAGCGCGCCGACGCCGTGGTGGTGGAAGGCGTGGGCGGCTTTCGCGTGCCGCTCACGGCGCAGCACGACACCGCCGATCTTGCCGTCGCGCTGGATCTACCCGTGGTGCTCGTGGTCGGCATGCGGCTCGGTTGCATCAGCCACGCGCTGCTCACCGCCGAGGCGATCGCGGCGCGCGGGCTTACGCTCGCCGGCTGGGTGGCCAACCGCATCGACCCAGCCATGACATTCGCCGAGGAAAACATCGACGCGCTGCGCGAACGCCTGGCCGCCCAGTACGGCGCGCCGCTCATCGGCATCGTGCCGCATCTGCGCGGCGCGAGCGCCGACGCGGCGGCGCAACATCTGAACATCGACGCATTGCTCAGCCGTCTGGGTGCTGGTTCGCCCACGCCCACGCCCGAGTTGCCCTGAAATCTGTTTCGAACTGCTAAAAGTCAACGTCGCGAAGGATCCTGACACCATGACGCAAACCCACATCGACATCACCGGCCTCAACAAGGCCAAGGCGGCGGCAGCGGCCGAAGCGCAGGAAGCCGGGGCGCGCTGGCGCGTCGCCGACGTCGCCGAGCTCTACGAGCTGCCGTTCAACGACCTGATCTTCCGCGCGCAACAGGTGCATCGCGAACATTTCGACGCCAACGCCGTGCAGCTCTCCACGCTGCTGTCGATCAAGACTGGCGGCTGCGAGGAGGACTGCGCCTACTGCCCGCAGTCGGCGCATCACGATACGGGGCTCGAAGCCGGCAAGCTGATGGCCGTCGAGGAAGTGCTCAGCGCGGCGCGCGTCGCCAAGGACAACGGCGCGACGCGCTTCTGCATGGGCGCGGCGTGGCGCAATCCGAAGGATCGCCACCTCGAGCCGATCAAGGAAATGATCCGCGGCGTGAAGTCGATGGGCCTCGAAACCTGCGTGACGCTCGGCATGCTCGAGACGCATCAGGCGAAGGCGCTGGCCGATGCGGGCCTCGACTACTACAACCACAACCTCGACACCTCGCCGGAGTTCTACGGCCAGATCATCTCGACGCGCACCTACCAGGACCGCCTCGACACGCTCGAGCGCGTGCGCGACGCGGGCATCAACGTGTGCTGCGGCGGCATTGTCGGCATGGGCGAGTCGCGCCGCGAGCGCGCGGGCCTGATCGCGCAGCTCGCGAACATGGAACCGTATCCGGAATCGGTGCCGATCAACAACCTCGTGCAGGTGCACGGCACGCCGCTCGAAGGCACGCAGGAGCTCGATCCGTTCGAATTCGTGCGCACGATCGCGGTGGCGCGTATCACCATGCCGAAGGCAATGGTGCGCCTCTCGGCCGGCCGCGAGCAGATGGACGAGGCGCTGCAGGCGTTGTGCTTCATGGCGGGCGCGAACTCGATTTTCTACGGCGACCAGTTGCTCACCACGAGCAACCCGCAGGCCGAGGCGGACCGCAGGCTGCTCTCGCGGCTTGGCATTCGCGCGGAAGCGGCGCAGGAACTGCCTGCTGCCGAGCAGGCGGCGCATGGCGGCTGCGGCCACTGCGAATGACCTGACGAGCGCGGCGCGCAGCTAATAGCACGCCGGCCAGAAAGAAAGCCACGGCGCGATCGATTCGCGGCGTGGCTTTTTTAATGCGTTGCGGCCATACCAGCGAAAACGCCGCGCTTTGCGGCGCGGCGTCGGTTCAGGCGTCAGGTATCGCTAATAGCATCAAGCGTAAGCCGCACGTCGGCGACTGGCGAGGACGAGATAGCAGAGGGCGCCGACCACGAGCGACGGCAGCGTCGCGCCGAGATTCGGCAGCCACTGATTGAGCGCCTGGTAAGCACCGAAGCCGATCACCCACGCGACGAACGCGCTCACATGCCAGCCGCCCGAATACCCATAGACGCCGTTCAGGTCGGCAAGCGCTTCGGGCTCGATGCGGCGGCGGCGCACGATGAAGTGATCCGCGAGCACGACGCCGAAGAGCGGCGCGAACACCGAACCGATGAAGAGCAGGAAGTTCTCGTAACGCGCCATCGGCACGATGATGCCGATCAGCGTGCAGAGCGCGCCGAACGCCGCCGAGAGCCAGGGCACGCTCGCGCGGGTCCAGAACGTGCCGGTGGAGACGGCGGCCGAGTGGATGTCGGCGAAGGCGTTGTCGATCTCGTCGATCAGCACGAGCAGCAGCGCGAAGCCGCCGCCCGCCTGCGCGAGCGCCGAGGTGAGCAGGGCGTCGCCGCCACCCGCCGCGAGACCATAGATCGCGCCGAGCGCATAGAACCAGAGGTTTGCGATGCCATAGCCGACCAGCGTGCCGCGAAACGTTTCGCCGGCCCGGCGGCCAAAGCGCGTGTAGTCGGCGATCAGCGGCAGCCAGGAGAGCGGCATCGCCACCACGAGGTCGATGGCGCTGCCAAAGGGCATCTCGCCCGTGCCGGGGCGATGCATCAGCGCGCCCAGGTCATGGCGCGCGAGCAGGCTCCAGGTGAGCCACGCGGCGCCCGCGAGCAGCAGCCAGATGCCCCACGTGCGCAGAAAGCGCCGCACGAACGAAAGCGGACCGCTCACGGCGAGCAGCGTGGCGAGCAGACCGGCCAGCAGCGTCCAGACGAGCGGGATCGAGAAGCCGAAGGCCTGCTTCGCGAGCGCGTCGGCGGAGTCGCGCATCACGATGATCTCGAACGAGCCCCAGCCCACGAGCTGCACCATGTTGATGACGGCCGGCACCGAAGCGCCGCGCACGCCTAGCGTGGGGCGCAGCGACGACATCGCCGCAAGGCCGGTATCCGTGCCGATCACGCCCGCGAGCGCGAGCAGCACCACGCCGATCACGGTACCGATGGCGATGGCCGCGAGCGCGGCCGGCAGCGCCAGGCCCGGCACGAGCAGCGCGCCCGCCTGCGCGACGAGCAGGCCGATGCCGAGCGAGAACCATAGCGCGAAGGCATCGCCGGTGCGGAACTGGCGGCGCGCGTCGGGTACCGGCAGAAGCGGCGCGTAGGTGGAGCCGGCCGCGCCGGCGGGTGAATCCTGAGTCATCGGAAAAATTGTCCTCTGGTGTCGTCGAATGATTTGGTATTGGAGGGGCACCTCGCCCGGGCGCGCCACGCTGTCATAATGCACGATTGCAGACGGCGCGGCCCTTGCGTCCGTTCCGGCCCGAAATGCCAGGCCCCCTGGCATGCCTGGTGCGCGTGGTGCGCCAGGCACGGAGCCTGGGCCGAAGGTCGCACCGCCGGAAAGCCGACATTATCCCGAAAACGTCATGTTCGAAGAAACCCGTGCCAACGTCCCGCTCGCCGAGCGGCTGCGCCCGCGCTCCATCGACGAAGTCATCGGCCAGAAGCATCTGCTCGGGCCGAACAAGCCGCTGCGCGTCGCGTTCGAGTCCGGCGAAGCCCATTCGATGATCCTCTGGGGGCCGCCGGGCGTGGGCAAGACCACGCTCGCGCGCCTCATGGCCGACGCGTTCCACGCCGAATTCATCGCGCTTTCGGCAGTGCTCTCGGGCGTGAAGGATATCCGCGAGGCCGTCGAGACCGCGCAGCTGCATCGCGCGCACGGCAGGCAAACGCTTGTGTTCGTCGACGAAGTTCATCGCTTCAACAAGAGTCAGCAGGACGCATTCCTGCCGCACGTGGAGTCGGGCCTGTTCGTGTTCGTCGGCGCGACGACCGAGAATCCGTCGTTTGAGGTGAACAGCGCATTGCTGTCCCGCGCGGCCGTGTACGTGCTCAAAAGCCTCGACGAGGAGGAGCAGGGCGAGCTGCTCGCGCGCGCTTCTCGCGAACTGGGCGGCCTCACGTTCACCGACGAGGCGAAGCAGGCGCTGATTGGCTTCGCCGACGGCGACGGCCGCAAGCTGCTCAATAACCTCGAGATCGTGGCGCGTGCCGCCGCGCAGCAGAAGTCCACGGAAGTCGACGGGGCGTTGCTCGGCAGTGCGCTCGCGGAGAATCTGCGCCGCTTCGACAAGGGCGGCGACGCTTTCTACGATCAGATCAGCGCGCTCCACAAGTCGGTGCGCGGCAGCAACCCGGACGGCGCGCTCTACTGGTTCTGCCGCATGCTCGACGGCGGCGCCGACCCGCGCTACCTCGCGCGGCGCATCGTGCGCATGGCGTGGGAGGACATTGGCCTCGCGGACCCGCGCGCGGGGCGCATCACGCTCGACGCCGCCGAGACCTACGAGCGCCTCGGCTCGCCCGAGGGCGAGCTCGCGCTCGCGCAGGCCGTGATCTATCTGGCCGTCGCGCCGAAGTCGAACGCGGGCTACATGGCGTACAACGAGGCGCGCCGCTTCGTCGGCAAGGATCAGTCGCGCGCCGTGCCCATCCATCTGCGCAACGCTCCGACGAAGCTCATGAAGGAACTGGGCTACGGCCATGAGTACCGTTACGCGCACGACGAGCCCGACGCCTACGCGGCCGGCGAGACCTATCTGCCGGACGGCATGCGTGAGCCGCGCTGGTATCAGCCGACGCCACGCGGGCTCGAAGGCAAGATCGGCGAGAAGCTCGCGCGCCTCGCCGATCTCGACGCGCAATGGCGCGATGAACATCGGGACGGGAACCGCGAGAAGAAGCGCAAAGGCTGAGGCCGTCCGGGCGGCGTCGCCACGGCGGCCGCGCCGGAGAACCGCCGATGAGCACTGGCCGCGGAGCCCCCGCGCCGGTGCGCTAAAATCGTCACTTCACACAACGAAACTGCGTCTCACAATCCCATGCTCGACATCCAGCTGCTGCGCAAAGACCTCGAAGGCGTCGCGAAGCGCCTCGCCGACCGCGGCTACCCCCTCGACGTCGCGGCCTTCTCCGCGCTCGAAGCGGAACGCCGTGCCATCCAGACCCGCACCGAAGAACTGCAGGCGCGCCGCAACAGCCTGTCGAAGCAGATCGGCGCGATGAAGGGCCGTGGCGAGGACACCTCGGCGGTGATGGCCGAAGTGGGCGGCATCGGCGATGACATGAAGGCGTCGCAGGCCTTGCTCGACGACGTCCAGGCGCGTCTGTCGGACCTGCTGCTCGGCGTGCCCAACCTGCCGCACGAAAGCGTGCCGATGGGCAAGGACGAGAGCGACAACGTCGAAGTGCGCCGCTGGGGCACGCCGCGCCAGTTCGACTTCGAAGCGAAGGATCATGTGGACGTGGGCACGCCGCTCGGCCTCGACTTCGAGACCGGTGCGAAGCTTTCGGGCGCGCGCTTCACGATGCTGCGCGGCCAGATGGCGCGCCTGCACCGCGCGCTCGCGCAGTTCATGCTCGACACCCACACGCTGCAGCACGGTTACGCGGAAACCTACACGCCGTACATCGTCAACCCAGACATCCTGTACGGCACGGGCCAGCTGCCCAAGTTCGCCGACGACATGTTCCGCGTGGAGAAGGGCGGCGCCGAGAACACGGTCACGCAGTATCTGATCTCGACTTCGGAGATCTCGCTCACGAATACGGTGCGCGAGAGCATCGTCGAGGCAAGCGCGCTGCCGATCAAGCTCACGGCCCATTCGCCGTGCTTCCGTTCTGAGGCGGGCTCGTACGGCCGCGACACGCGCGGCATGATTCGCCAGCACCAGTTCGACAAGGTTGAAATGGTGCAGATCGTTGCTCCGGAAACGTCGTATGACGCGCTGGAAGAGATGGTGCTGCACGCCGAGACGATCCTGCAGAAGCTTGGCCTGCCGTACCGCGTGATTACGCTGTGCACGGGCGACATGGGTTTTTCCGCAGCGAAGACCTATGACCTCGAGGTCTGGCTGCCCGCGCAGAACACCTATCGCGAAATTTCGAGCTGCTCGAACACTGAAGCCTTCCAGGCGCGCCGCATGCAGGCACGCTACCGCAACGCGCAGGGCAAGCCGGAGCTCGTGCATACGCTCAATGGCTCGGGCCTCGCGGTTGGCCGCGCGCTTGTGGCGGTGCTGGAGAACTATCAGGAAGCGGACGGCTCGGTGACGGTGCCTGAAGTGCTCCGTCCGTATATGGGTGGCGTGGCACGACTCGAAGCGAACGTCTGACGGGATCCGGAGATCGTGTTTTCCTCGCCCTCCAATTTTTTCGAGCGGGGGCTTGGAAAATGCCGCAGTATGTTCTATAATCTTCGCTTCGCCAGTCAACGACCGGACTGACGAAATCGCGGTGAAAGAAACAGTAGCGAAGTTTTTACTGTTCGCCGCGGTGGCAGAACCCCGGAGAGGTGGCAGAGTGGTCGATTGTACCTGACTCGAAATCAGGCGTACGGTTCCCCCGTACCGTGGGTTCGAATCCCACCCTCTCCGCCAGATACGAAAAACCCCCTGTATGCCGAAAGGCTGCAGGGGGTTTTGCTTTGGGCGGCGCGCATCGCGTTGCCGCGATGTTCCGGACTGCGTAGCGTCCGGTAATGGGACGCTACTGTGCCCTAGTCGGCCGTATGCCCGCGCATCGCCAGCGAACTGAGAAATCTCCCGGCAATAGCCGACGAACCATGATGCACGATGGTTTCGTCGATCAGCGCCCACACCGACATGCCGGCCGCCCGCACGCGCCGGCAGAACGACAGGTCTTCGGAAAGATAGACGCCGCGGTCGTCGGTGGTGTCGAAGAACGCGTAGAAGCGAGCGTCCGGCAGATAGCCGGCGTACTGGGCCGGTGGCCGGTAGCACGGCGTGGACGGCGCGAGGGCCTCCAGCGCGTCGCGCCGGATCAGGAAGATGCCGGTGCCGATATGGTGCACCTCCACCCAGCCTTCCTTCGCGACCGTGTCGCCGGCCGGGTCGGTGACGATGGCCGTGTTGTAATCCACGGTCTTTTCCTGCCATTCGCGCAGCGTCAGCCCGACATCCGCGCTCGTGATCTGCTTTTCACGGTCGAAAAAGCGGTATGGGCAGGCGATGCCGGCCACCGGCTTGTCGCCGGCCAGAAGGCGCGGCACGGCCTCGCGCCGGAAGTCCATGTCGGTGTCGAGGAAGAGGACGTGGGTGAACTCCGGGTGACTCAGAAAATAATTCGCAAAAAAATTGCGCGCCCGGATGATGTGCGACGAAGCTGTGTGAATGTATTCGAAGCGTATGCCGCGTTCCTTGAACGTTTCCATCAGGCGCGCGAGCGCCATGGCGAAGTCCAGGTGGACGGTGTTGTCGTAGGTGGGCAGCGCGATGAGGACATTGGGCGCCTGATTCGACGTGGGGCCCGATTGAGGCCCGGCGGGTGCGGCGGAGTGGATCTGATTCACGATCGGTCGTTTGGCGCGTGGCGTTGTAAGATATTTCTCATTCTTGAGGGCGGCGTGGGCGGCGACAATCGGACGTATCCGATTCCGCCGGCTGGCGGGCTTCGGCGCCCCCGGTACAATGGCTTTTTTGCCTTGAACTGGCGGTGCGGCTCGATGAGCGGCGCCGCGCGCACTTCGGTCCACAGATGGCTATCACCTACAAGTCCACCGCCGACATCGAGCGGCTGCGTATCTCCGGCCGGCTCGCCGCCGACGTGCTCGCGATGATCGGCGAGCACGTGAGGCCCGGCGTCTCCACCGACGACCTCGACGCGATTTGCAACGACTTTATCGTCAACAAGCTCAAGGCCGTGCCGGCCAACGTGGGCTACCTCGGTTTCCCGAAGACGATCTGCACGTCGGTCAATCAGGTGGTCTGCCACGGCATCCCGAACCGCAACGAGATCCTCAAGAACGGCGACATCATCAATATCGACGTCGCTGTCATCAAGGACGGCTATTTCGGCGACACGAGCCGCATGTACACCGTAGGCACGCCGAGCACGGTCGGTCGCCAACTGATCGACACGACCTACGAGGCGATGCTGGCCGGTATTCGCGAGGTGCGGCCCGGCGCGACGCTGGGCGACGTAGGCCACGCGATCCAGCGCCGCGCGCAGGCCGACGGTTTTTCGATCGTGCGGGAATACTGTGGCCACGGCATCGGCAAGATCTACCACGAGGAGCCCCAGGTGCTGCACTACGGTCAGCCGGGGCACGGCCTGCGCCTGAAGCCGGGCATGGTCTTCACGATCGAGCCGATGGTCAACGCAGGCCGCGCCGGCACGGCCGTGCAGCGCGACGGTTGGACCGTGGTGACGAAGGACCGCTCGCTCTCGGCACAATGGGAGCACATGGTCGCCGTCACCGACGAGGGCTACGAGCTGCTTACGCCCTGGCCGGACGGCACCGGCGACTACGAGGCGCCCTGATCCGCGCAGGGGCATGACTGTTGCGCAGCCGTCTGTAAAGAGGCGCGTGCGTGCGGCGGCGCGGGTGAAGCGCCGGCGCGACGAACGGGCACTTTTGCTAAATAAGGATTTGACTCCCAGGCGAGTTCGGTTAAAGCTACGCGTTACTGCTTTATTGGGGTTTACGACTGCATGAGTCCGTCACTGACCGTTCGCCGTATCGCTGCCGATCAGGGTGCCGTGCTCCGCGAGCTTCGAACGTCGTCGCTGCGCGACGCACCTTACGCGTTCGGCGACGCCACGCTCGAAGACGCACTCTCGGCCGATGCGGCGGTTTTCGACGCGGCGGCGGCCCGTTATGCGGACTCGCATTCCGTCACATCCTTCATGCTGTACACCGAAGGCCATCCTGCCGGCCTGATCGGCGCGAGCTTCGAAAGCGCGCCGGCGCGCCGTGCGTTCGTTTCGGCGCTGTGGGTCGCGCCGGCCGTGCGGCATCTGCGCGGCGGCGAACTGCTGCTGAACGCGGCGATCGACTGGCTCGTCGCCGAGGGCGCCACCCAGGTCTACGCCTGGATCATCGACAACAACACGACCGCCATGCGCTTTTACGAGCGCTTCGGCTTCATTGCGACTGGCGACCACGCGCGCAGCAAACATTCGCCCGACCAGTGGGAGACGCTGCTCGTGCGCGACGTCGGCAGCCCGGCCCCGGGCACCTCGCAGGACCAGCCGGGCTAGCGTGTCCCGCGGGGCGCTGCCCACGCCTTCCATCTTTCTCTGATCAGTACGCGCTCTCGCGCACGAACACGCGCGCGGTGTTTGCCTCGCCTGCGCGTGTGTTGCGAGCGGGGCCGGATTGCCGGTGCTCGATTTAGCCGCTAAAAATAATGGCCGCGCGCGTCGACGCCTGTAAAATACGCAAAATTTTTCGCCGAACGCCATGTCGCCCAGAAAATCGCCATATTTTGAACTGAAGAGCGGTTCAGTCGATACGCTTCTGTTCGTGGTCAAGACGACCGAACTGGATGCCATGCGCGCCGAACTCACGCGGCGTTTCGAAGCTACGCCCGAATTTTTCGCGAACGATACGGTTGCCATCGACTTGCGGCGCCTCGGCGATAGCGAGCAGATCGCCCTTGGCGAAATCGTGCGCCTGCTTGAGAGTGTTCGCATGCGCCCGGTCGGCGTCGTGGCACAGCCCGCACAGCATGTGTGGGCCGCCGAGGCGGGCCTGCCGTTCCTCGAAGCGCGCGACCGCCGTGGCACGAACGCCAAAGCGCCAGCGGAGGAAGCGGGCGCCGCCGACGATGCGTCGGCCAGCGCGGTGACCACGGCAGTCGCCGAGCCGCAGGCATCTTCCGCCGCACTCGCGCAGCCCGAACTCTTCCCCACCGCGAACGAGCCATCCGCCGAAGCGACGGGCGCCGTCGAGACGGGCACGCGCGCGGCGCCAGCGGAGCCGACCCTCGTCATCGACCGGCCGCTGCGTTCGGGTCAGCGCATCTACGCGAAGGGCGACCTGGTCGTGCTCGGCCTCGTCTCGAACGGCGCGGAAGTCATCGCCGAAGGCAACATCCATATCTACGCGCCGTTGCGCGGCCGCGCGCTGGCGGGCGTGCACGGCAATCACGACGCGCGCATCTTCTGCACGTGTCTCGAGGCGGAACTGATTTCGATTGCGGGCATCTACCGTACCACTGAAGTTCCGCTGCCCGGCGAGGTGGCCGGCAAGCCGGTGCAGATCCGGCTGGACCAGGAAAAGCTGTTGATCGAACCGTTGAGGCTCACCTGACGCGCCGGCAGAAGCCACGATAGCGGCGCGCGATGAGACCAAACTGAAGATACTGACGAACACAAGGTTAAGGGAATGGCAAAAATCATTGTGGTGACTTCGGGCAAGGGCGGCGTGGGCAAGACGACCACGAGCGCGAGCTTTGCATCGGGCCTCGCGTTGCGCGGCCACAAGACCGCAGTCATCGACTTCGACGTGGGCCTGCGCAATCTCGACCTCATCATGGGCTGCGAGCGCCGCGTCGTGTACGACCTCATCAACGTGATCCAGGGTGAAGCGAACCTGAACCAGGCGCTCATCAAGGACAAGAAGTGCGAGAATCTCTTCGTCCTGCCGGCCTCGCAGACGCGCGACAAGGACGCGCTCACGAAGGACGGCGTGGAGAAGGTGATCGAGGATCTGCGCAAGATGGACTTCGAGTACATCGTCTGCGATTCGCCCGCGGGCATCGAATCGGGCGCGCTGCTCGCGATGCACTTCGCCGACGAGGCGCTCATCGTGACGAACCCGGAAGTCTCGTCGGTGCGCGACTCGGACCGTATCCTCGGCATGCTTTCCTCGAAGACGAAGCGCGCGATCGAAGGCGGCGATCCCATCAAGGAACACCTGCTCATCACGCGCTACAACCCGAAGCGCGTGAGCGAAGGCGAAATGCTTTCGCTTGGCGACATTCAGGAAATCCTGCGCATCGAGCTGATCGGCGTGATTCCCGAATCGGAAGCGGTGCTGCATGCGTCCAACCAGGGCCTGCCGGCCGTGCACCTCGACGGCACCGATGTCGCCGAATCGTACAAGGACGTGGTGTCGCGCTTTCTCGGCGAAGACAAGTCGCTTCGTTTCACCGATTACCAGAAGCCGGGCCTCTTTCAGCGCCTCTTCGGCAACAAGTAAGGGAGGCGCACGCCATGTCGTTTCTTTCGTTTTTTATCGGCGAGAAGAAGAAGTCCGCCTCGGTAGCGAAGGAACGCCTGCAGCTCATCATCGCTCACGAGCGGGCAGGCGGCCATCCGCCCGCCGATTATCTGCCGGCGTTGCAGCGCGAACTGGTTGCAGTGATCTCGAAGTACGTCAAGATCTCCAACGACGATATCCGCGTGAGTCTCGAACGTCAGGACAACCTCGAGGTGCTCGAGGTCAAGATCGAGATCCCGCAGGCCTGATGGTCCAGGCCTGACGGCGTAGCGAGGCGCGCCGGTTCGTCGACGCGCTTCGCCGCCGTTCCTCTGCCCACCGCTTCTTCAGCCAGGCGGCGGCCCTGGCGCCGCGACCGTAATCTTCGGTACGCGTGCCACTCGTGCGCGCCCGTGTGTCTTCCACCGGGCCTACCCGCGAGATCTCCAAAGCCTGCATTCGCCTTGCGCGAAACAATCGGTTTCACTTCGTCCGCGCTCGTAATACGGTGGATGTCAGCGGAAAGCAGGCTTCGCGCATTGATGGAGTAGCGCCAGCTTTGGCGTCCAATAACTGACAAGGGTGATCAATATGAACAAGTCCATGCGCCTGATGCTTGCGAAGGGCGTTTTCCTGGCGGCCGGCGTTTGCGCCGTCGCCGCGCCGGCGTTTGCCGAAATGGTCGTCGTCGAGCCGAACATGCCGCCGCCCGCTGAGCGCGTCGAAGTCATGCCGGCGCCGCGCGCCGGCTATGTCTGGGACAAGGGCCACTGGAAGTGGGATCACGGCCGCTACGTGTGGATTGCCGGCCACTGGCAGCGCGAACGCGTGGGCTACCACTGGGTTCCGGGCCACTGGGTGGCACACGGCCCGAACTGGCATTGGGTTGACGGCCACTGGGCGGCTTGAGGAAGGCTCTTTGAAGAGGCAGCCTGGCAAGGCTGCCTGCAACGGTGCCTGAGGGCGAGCCCGCAGCGTCAGCGATCGGAGGTTTCGGTCGCGGCGGCGCTGTCGGGCTCGTTGCGTCTGAGCGGCTCGGGCACGTCGGCGGGTGCCTCGGCGGCTGCGGCCGCCTGCGGTGTCACCACGGGCGTCGGCGGCGCCATGTAACGCTGTGAGAGGGTCTCGTAGAGCGGCGGCGCGAAAAAGCGCGAGACGCGGCTCGCGATCAGCGCCGTGGCCATCAGCGAGATCACGAGCGCATGGCCGTTGATCATCTCCATCACGATCACGAATGAGGTGATGGGCGACTGCGTCACCGCCGCGAGATAGCCGACCATTGCGAGCGCGATGAGCATCTGCAATTCGAGGCTGCCGAACACCATGTGCAGCGCGTTGCCGAAACCCGCGCCGATCGACAGCGACGGCGCGAAGATGCCGCCTGGAATCCCGGGCAGGTAGGAACCCACCATCGACGCCATCTTCAGGAACGGATACGCGAGCGACAAATGCTCGCGGCCGTCGAGCAGGCCGCGTGCTTCCGCATAGCCGCTGCCGAACGTCGTGCCGCCCGAAACGAGCCCGATCACGGCGATGGCAAGCCCGCAGAGCGCCGCGAATGCGACTGGCTGGTCGCCATGCAGCTTGCGCAGCGGTGCGGGAATCCAGCGCCCGGTATTGAGCAGCAGCCAGCAGAAGACGCCGCCGGCGATGCCGGTGACGACGGCGGTGAGCAGCACCGCGACGGCGAGCAGGTCGGGAAAGTGGGCGCCGATCTGGATGGTGCCGAAGTAGGTGTAGTTGCCGTTCAGGCCGAGCGCGATCACGCCCGCGATGATGATGGTGGTGATGACCACGCCGCTCGCGCGCGCCTCGAAGCTGCGCGTGAGTTCCTCGATGGCGAATACGATGCCGGCAAGCGGCGTGTTGAAGGCAGCGGAGAGCCCCGCGGCGGCGCCGGCCAGCACGAGCTTGCGTTCAATGAGGACGTTCGAGCGCGGATAGAGCCGCCGCATATTGAACATGAGCGCGGCGCCGACCTGCACGGTCGGTCCTTCGCGGCCGATGGTGAAGCCGCCGAGAATGCCGAGGAACGATACGGCGATCTTGCCGGCCAGGATGCGCAGCGTGAGCAGGCGCTCGCCCGATTCGCCGGGCTTCGCGTGCAGCACGGCGATCACTTGCGGAATGCCGCTGCCTTCGGAGCCGCGAAAGAACGCGCGTGTTATCCAGACCGAGACGGCGGCGACCGCGGGCGTCAGGAGGAGGGGCAGCCAGACGTGCTCGTGCTGCAGGTGCAGGAAGGTGTTGTAGCCCCAGTCGATCAGGCGCGCATAGAACACCGCTATAAGACCCACGGCAATCGCGCCGAGCCACAGCACGCCGTATTGCCGCCAGAGGCGTCGCGCGCGCCGCGCGAGGTTCGAATAAAGATTGGAGCTTGCCGGTTGCATGGGCTTTATCGGGCGCAAAGACGAAATTATAGGGCCGGCCCGCGTGCGACACCCTTCAGGATCGCGGCGATATTTCTCGAACCGTCCTTTCATCGGCGTAAGCAAGGGCGTGAGGTATCGCCGGGAAATTGCCGGGATCAGGCGCTGTACGACAGCGGCATTCCGCTAGAATCTCGGGAAAATACATGGATATTGGGCCGGCAGGACAATGAAACGGTTTCTGATTATCAAGGTGACCTCGCTGGGCGACATCGTCGAGGCGTTGCCAGTGGTGGCCGACATCCAGCGCGAGTTCCCGGGTGCGACGGTCGATTGGGCTTCGGACGAGGCGTTCGCCGACATCGTGCGCTGGAACGCCGGCGTCGACCGCGTACTTTGCGCGCCGCTGCGCCGCTTCAAGAAGACGCGCAAATGGAGCGACCTGAAAGCGATCTGGGCGTCGATCAGCGAATTGCGCGCCGTGCGCTACGACGCCGTCGTCGACATTCATGGCGTGTACAAGAGCGCGATCATCGCCGCGCTCACACGCTCGAAACGGCGCTTCGGCTATCTCTCCCAGGACCTTGGCGAACGCGGCGCCGCGTTCGCGTACAACGGGCGTTTCGGGCCGCGTCCGCGCACCGATGCGTGGACCGGCATGCGCATCAGTGCGGGTGAGGCGCTCGGCTACACGGTCGACACGCCGCCCGTGTTCAACATGCGCATCCCGCGCGACGGCACGGCGCTACCCGCACCCGAAGGACCGACCGCGCTGATTTTTCACGCCACGTCGAAGGACGAAAAGAAGTGGCCCGTGGCGCACTGGGGCGAGCTTTGCCGCGATCTGCAGTCGCGCGGTCTGCGGATCGAACTGCCGTGGGGCTCGGATACCGAGCGCGCCACGGCTGACGAAATCGCCGCGCTCGTGCCCGGCGCCATCGTGCTGCCGCGCCTGACCGTCTCGCAGGTGGCGCAGCGCATCGAGGACGTCGCGCTCGTCGTCGGCACCGACACCGGCTTTGTCCATCTCTCGCACGCGCTCATCAAGCCGACCGTGATGATCTTCGTCACGACGTCGGCGGAGCATACGGGCGTGCGTGCGCCTGGTCGATCGGTTTCCGTGGGCGACGGCAATCATGTGCCGCCCGTGAAGGCCGCGCTCGATGCGGTCGGCGAGGTCTATCCGCCGCGCGCGGATGCATCGGTGCAAGGCTCGGCCGCTTCGGCGGCGTGAGAGAGACGGAGGCGACACGCGCTCGCCTCTGCTGCGCTTTTCCGCGCAGTTTTTCCATTACAAGTTTGTGAGAAGTGTCGCCGCGAATTGGCGAATGTGCCGCGCGTGGCGGCGCGGCGGGACATCGCGTCTCGCGTGTAACATGCGCCACATCGCTGCTTACAAATTGCAACGCCTGGCGAAGCCGCCGTCGTGTCCAATCGAATCGTCCGAAAGCCAGATACGGCAGACGAGGACGAAAGACATGACTCGACGGGAGAATGAAGTGAAACGACTGACGCTTACCCTCATTGCAGGTGCATTGCTCGCGGCGGCGCTGAGCGGGTGCATCGTAGTGCCGGCTGGAGGCTACTATGGCGGCTACCATCACGGTTACTACAACTGACGCTGACCCGTCGGGAGAGCGAGGGCGGCATGCTTGCCGCCACCAGCTGACTCAGGCGAGCAGCATTTCGATCGCGATGACCGCCGCGATGGCGGCGGCATTCGCGGCAATCGCTTCGATCACTACCGCGCGCCAACTCGTCGTCTGCAGCCTGAAGGCCAGCACGAGCGAAGTGCCTAGCGCGAGGGCGATGATCAGGACAATGTCGGCGTTGCTCAGATGGATGTTCATTGCCGGCTCCCGGGAGGGAAAGAGAGAGTGGGCTGACCGAAATGCTGACCTGCGTTGAGCTGCGTTGAGCTGCGTTGACCTGCGTTGACCTGCGTTGACCTGTTAACCGGAGTATAGTCAGGCGCCTCACGCGCTCAAAGTGGACAAAAAAAGCGGAATCCGCCACGCGGGTTCCGCTTTTTTGCTGGAGCTAGCCTTACGTATTACATCAGTGTCCTGTCGCGCGTCTCGTGCATGCACAGGACACCGAACAGGCTGATCGCGGCCGCGATCGACACGTACGCGCCGACCCACGACAGCCCGCCGCGTGCCGCCAGCACCTGGGCGATGTACGGCGCCACCGATGCGCCGAGGATGCCGCCCAGGTTGTACGCCACGCCTGCACCGGTATAGCGCACGCTCGTGGGGAAGAGTTCGGGCAGGAGCGCGCCCATTGGCGCGAAGGTGGCGCCCATCAGAAACAGCTCGATCACGAGGAACAGCAGCACGAGCGGCAGCGAGCCGCTGCCGAGCAGCGGCGCCATCGTGAAGCCCGAGGCGATCGCCGCGACGCAGCCGGCAGCCAGCACGGGCTTGCGGCCCCAGCGGTCGCTGGCCCACGCTGCGAGCGGCGTGGCGAGACCCATGAACACGACCGCGACACACAGCATGCCAAGGAAAGTCGGGCGCGGAATATGGAGCGCCGTCACGCCATGCGAGAGCGAGAACACGGTGGCGTTGTAGAAGAGCGTGTAGCAGACCACCATGGCGAGCGCGCCGAGCAGCGTGGGCTGCCAGTGCTTGGCGAGGAGTGTCGCGACCGGCACGCGCACGCGCTCCTCGCGCTCGATGGCCGCCTTGAAGGCGGGCGTTTCGGCGATCTTCAGGCGCACGTAGAGGCCAAGTGCGACGAGCACGGCCGACACGACGAACGGCACGCGCCATCCCCAGTCGCGGAACTGCTGGTCGGTGAGCGTGGAGGCGAGCCCGAAGAACAGGCCGTTCGAGGCGAGAAAGCCCACCGATGGTCCGAGTTGCGGAAACATGCCGAACCAGCCGCGCTTGCCGGCCGGCGCGTATTCGGTCGCGAGCAGCGCGGCGCCGCCCCATTCGCCGCCAAGGCCGATGCCCTGGCCGAAGCGCAGGATGCACAGGAGGATCGGCGCGAGGCTGCCGATCGCGTCATAGCCGGGCACGAAGCCGATCAGCGTAGTGGACAGACCCATGACGAGCAGCGAGGCGACGAGCGTCGATTTGCGGCCGATGCGGTCGCCAAAATGGCCGAACAGAAATGAGCCGATTGGCCGCGCGACGAACGCGATGCCGAACGTGACGAACGCCGAAAGAGCCTGCGCTGTGGCCGAGCCGTGAGGGAAGAAGACCGGCCCGATCACGAGGGCGGCGGCGGTTGCGTACACATAGAAATCGTAGAACTCGATCGCGGTGCCGATGAAGCTCGCGAAGATGATGCGCGACGTGCGCGTGGCGCCGCCGCTGTCCTCGCCGGCGCGCGCGGGCGAAATCGGGGAAGTCGACATGTACGGAGTCTCCAGTCGTTGTGACGCGCTCGCAGGGTGGTGGTGCAGTCGTGCGGCGGCGTGCGTCTTTTTTCGCGGCAGGGGCTGGCCGGCGAGGTAGCGAAAAATTATAACGACCGTGCGTTGCGCGCAGCAAGGCGGCGCAAAGGTGGGGCGAGGCGGCTTGTCAGCTGCTCAGTTGAAGTTCTGGGCCTGTGGCGACGCGAGCGAGCGCAACTGGAATTTGCCGTCGTCGTTGAAGAGCCAGTCTTCGAACAACTCCAGCTGACCCGCCGAGTTGAGCAGCCGCCCTGGCGGCGCGGGCAAGGGTGCCGCGCGGCGCAGCGTCGAGAGCGCGGTGGCTTCGGCTTCGTCGTCGCCGTTGGTGCGATAGACCGACGACTTCACGATCTGTCCATTGCGGTCCACGACAAAGGAGACGACCACGAGCGAGCGCAGCATCGCCTGAGGCGAGCCGTGCAGAACGGACGAGGGGTTACGCTCGACGATGCGGTGGGCAACCGCCGCGCGGTACTGGTCGAGCGTGGTGCTGTTGATCGCCGCGGGCGGAATGATCAGCAGCGGACGCTGCTGCGGGGGCGTGACAGTGCAGGCGCTCGCGATCAGCAGGGGCAAAAAGAAACCGAGGCGCCGCAGCAGGTTGGCGCATGACGCGGCGAGGCCGCTTGGCAGGTAGGCGCGGATGAGCATTGTCGAACAAGCTCGAAAGCGAGACCAGATTCGAGCTTAGTCGAAATGCTCGCAGATACAATCCGCAGTGACCCGCGCCATGCGCGGGCATTCGACAATAGCGGTGAAACGCGGCGGGGCCGCCCGCGGCTTACTCGACTGGAAACTGCGCGCACGGGTCGGTAGCGACCGTTGCGCAGGCATAGGAGTACTCGCCGCTCTTCAGGAACAGATCCTTGCCCTGCTGGAAGTTCGCGCGCAAGTCGGGCGAACTCTCCCAGGCGATGAAGCTGGAACACGTCACGGCAGACAGGACAACGAGCGTGAAGGCGATCTTTTCGAGGAATTGGTAACGGTGCGGCATGGCGGTGATTTCCCAGGATGTCCAGGATTTTACCGCAAACTTAGGGTTTTTACCTAGTTCCGTGTTGGCGATTGCCTTTTGATCGGGCCCTGTTTTTCTATGCTGGGTGGTCTGCGACCTGGCGCCGGTTGTACGAAGTAATCAGACGTCGGATTCATCAAGGAATACGAATCTTTTCGGGATCCATGACTTGCCGATCGCTGTCGTGTTCTGGAGACAAACCTTGGGGGCGATACGGAGCCTTGTCGGGCGGGATTCTGGCGATCGAGCCGGACGCTTCCAGACGGGAGGACCAATGCGGGAATGATCTGGCGGAGGCGGTGAGATTCGAACTCACGGAAGGATTGCTCCTTCGCCGGTTTTCAAGACCGGTGCATTCAACCACTCTGCCACACCTCCGGAGCCGCGCATTGTAACCCAAACGGTCCGTTGCCCGGCAACGCGTCACTCCGCGTCTTTCAGAAACAGCTCTTGCAGGTCGTTCAGGAAACGCTGTCCCAGCTCGGTCGGCGCAATTTTCTCGTAATCGCGCGCGATCAGGCCGCGTCGCTCGGCTTCCTGCAGCGCCGGCTCGATCGACGTCATCGGCAGGCCTGTGCGCTCCACAAACCGGTGCACCGGAAAACCTTCCACGAGCCGCAGCGCATTCAGCATGAACTCGAATGGCAGGTCGCGCGGACCCACCTCGCGCTCCTCCTGCACCGGCGTGCCGGCGCGCGCCTGCTCGATGAACGTTGCCGGGTGCTTGTAGCGCGCCTGGCGCAGGATGCGGTTGGGGAACGACAGCTTGGTGTGCGCGCCCGCGCCAATGCCAAGGTAGTCGCCGAAGCGCCAGTAGTTCAGGTTATGGCGGCTCTGCCGGTCCGGCTTCGCATAGGCCGACACCTCGTAGCGCTCGTAGCCCGCTGCGGCCGTGCGCGCGTGGATCCACTCCTGCATGTCGGCGGACTGGTCGTCGTCGGGCAGCGCCGGCGGGAACTTCGCGAACAGCGTGTTCGGTTCGAGCGTCAGGTGGTAGAGCGACAGATGCGGCGGCGCGAACGAGAGCGCGGTCTCGATGTCCGCCTGGCATTCGGCCAGGGTCTGCTGGGGCAGCGCGAACATCAGGTCGAGGTTGAAGTTCTCGAAGGTCTTCGCCGCCACCTCGACGGCGTGGCGCGCCTGCGCCGCGTCGTGGATGCGCCCGAGGGCTTTCAGATGCGCTTCGTTGAAGCTCTGGATGCCCACCGAAAGGCGGTTGACGCCACTCGCGCGGAACTGCGCGAACTTCGCCGCCTCGAAGGTGCCCGGGTTGGCCTCGAGTGTGATCTCGGCGTCGGCGTCGAGCGGCAGCAGCGCGCGCACGTCGGAGAGCAGGCGGTCGAGCCCCGCCGCGGAAAGCAGGCTCGGTGTGCCGCCGCCGATGAACACCGTATGCACGTGGCGCCCCCAGACGAGCGGCAGCGCCTGCTCGAGGTCGGCACGCAGCGCGTCGAGGTAATCGTCTTCGGGAAAGCGTTCGCCTTTCCATTCGTGCGAGTTGAAGTCGCAGTAGGGGCACTTGCGCACGCACCACGGGAAGTGCACGTAGAGCGCGAGCGGCGGCAGCGAGGTCAGGCGGATGCTGCCAGGCGTCGAGAACGCCTGGATCACGCGCTGGCCGGTTTGATGCGGGTCGCTCACACGTCCTCCCTGAGGCGCGCGAGCAGGTGCTTGAGCGCCGTCGCGCGGTGGCTCGAAGCGTTCTTGACGGCCGGATCGAGTTCGGCGGCCGTGGCGTTCAGCTCGGGCAGAAAGAAGTACGGGTCGTAGCCGAAGCCGTTCGCGCCGCGCGGCGCATCGAGCACGATACCGTGCCAGCGGCCTTCGGCGATGAGCGGCTCGGGGTCTTCGGCGTGCCGCACGAGCGCGAGCACGCAGTAGTAGTAGGCGCGGCGCTCCGTCTCGTCTTTGAGGCGCTCGACGAGCAGCGCGTTATTGGCCGCGTCGCTCTTTTCGCCGCCGGCGAGTTGCGCAAAGCGTGCCGAATAGACGCCCGGCGCACCGCGCAGCGCGCGCACGCAGAGGCCCGAGTCGTCGGCGAGTGCGGGCAGCCCCGTGAGCTTCGCGGCATGGCGCGCCTTGGCGAGCGCGTTTTCGACGAAAGTGGGGTGGGGCTCTTCGGCCTCGGGCACGTTGAACTGGCCCTGCGGGAGGAGCTCGATGCCGACGGTGCCGAACAGTGCCGCGAATTCACGCAGTTTGCCGGCATTGTTCGACGCCAGCACGACGCGCGGGAGCGCGGCGGCGGTGTTGCCACCGGTATTGCCGGACGTGTCGCGACCATCAGCCATGCGCGATCTCCAGCGCCGCCTTCTGCATCTCGACGAGCGAGCGGATGCCGCTTTGCGCGAGGTCGAGCAGCGCATCCATTTCGGCGCGCGAGAAGGGCGCACCCTCGGCGGTGCCCTGGACTTCGACGAGTCCGCCCGAGCCCGTCATCACGACGTTCATGTCGGTGTCGCATGACGAGTCCTCGGCGTAGTCGAGGTCGAGCACGGGCACGCCCGCGTACACGCCCACCGAGATCGCGGCGACAGAGTCGGTGATCGGCGAGCGCGAGAGGCGGCCGTTGGCGAGCAGCGTCGAGACGGCGTCGTGCGCCGCGACGAACGCGCCGGTGATGCTGGCGGTGCGCGTGCCGCCGTCGGCCTGGATCACGTCGCAGTCGAGATTGATCGTGCGCGCGCCGAGCGCTTCGAGATCGAACACGGCGCGCAGCGCGCGGCCGATCAGTCGCTGGATTTCCTGGGTGCGGCCCGTCTGCTTGCCGCGCGCGGCTTCGCGGTCGCTGCGCGTGTGGGTGGCGCGCGGCAGCATGCCGTATTCGGCCGTGAGCCAGCCCTGGCCCTTGTCGCGCAGGAACGGCGGCACGCTTTCGGAGACGCTCGCGGTGCACAACACCTTGGTCTCGCCGAACTCCACGAGCACGGATCCTTCGGCGTACTTCGTGTAGTGGCGGGTGATGCGGACGTCGCGAAGCTGGTCGGCGGCGCGGCCGCTCGGGCGCTGGATCGGTTGGGTCATCGTGAGAGCGTGCGCGCGGGCACGAAAGGGAGGGGAAAAGCTGATTTTACCGCCTCGACACGATACGCGAGGAACGGCGCCAGAGCCGGCGCCCGGGGCCGCTGCCCCAAGGCCACCCCAAGGTCGCAGCAAGGCTCACGCGCGGTGCCTGTCCGGGCCGATTCGGACGATTCGGGCCCCAAAGATGGGATAATACGGTTTCTCCGCCCCGCGTCATTATCAACACGCCGGGCGCCTCGATCCCTCCGCCGTGTCCCGCGCGTTGTCAGGTGCATTGCCAGGCGCGCCGCCACGGTTTTATTCGCGAGACGAACCATGATTTACAGCATGACCGGCTATGCAAGCGTCACGCGCGAGCTTGCTGCGGCCTCGGGCACCGGCGGCGCCAGCGTGTCCGTCGAACTGCGCACCGTGAACTCGCGTTTTCTCGACCTGAACTTCCGCATGCCCGAAGACGTGCGCGTCTGTGAGCCGGCGCTGCGCGAAATGCTGATGACGAAGCTCTCGCGCGGCAAGGTCGATATCCGCATCAACGTGCAACGCAGCGAGCAGACCGCGAACGCGGGCGCGCTGAACCGCGACGCGCTCGAGCAACTCGCCGCGCTCGAGCGCGCCGTGCTCGAATCGTTCCCGGAGTCGGGGCATCTGCGCACTGGCGAGATCCTGCGCTGGCCAGGCGTGCTGGCCGAAAGCGGCGTCGCGCCCGAAGTGCTGCGCGACGCGGTGCTCGGCTGTGGCAAGGAGGCTATCGGTGAGCTCATCAACGTGCGGGCGCGCGAGGGTGCGCAGCTCGCGAACATGCTGCTGGCGAACGTGACCGAAATGGAAGCGATCGTCGCGAAGATCACGCCGCTCGTGCCGGACCTGATCGTCAAGCACCAGCAGAAGATCGTCGAGCGGTTGCAGGAAGCGCTTGGCATCGCGGCGCCGGAGGCCAATGGCACGATCGGCGGGGTTTCGCGCGAGGAAATCAACGAGCGCATTCGCCAGGAAGTGACGATGTACGGCATCCGTATCGACATCGCCGAAGAATTGTCGCGCCTCACGGCGCATCTGAACGAAACGCGTCACGTGATCGAGAAGGGCGGCAAGGTCGGCAAGCGCCTCGACTTCATGATGCAGGAGCTCAATCGCGAGGCGAACACGCTTGGCTCGAAAGCGGCGGCGAAGGAGCTTGCGGACGCGTCGATGACGCTCAAGCTTCTCATCGAACAGATGCGCGAGCAGGTCCAGAATCTCGAATGAAGGAAGCCACGAACATGACCGACCACACCAGTGCAATGAAACCGCGCAATCCGTATGCGGGCGTCTATCCGGGCAACCTTTTCATGGTGGTGGCGCCGTCGGGCGCCGGCAAGTCGACGCTCGTGAACGCGCTGCTCGCCGAGGACAGCGCGATCCGCCTGTCGATCTCGTACACCACGCGCGCACCACGCTCGAAGGAACGCGACGGCGAGCACTATCACTTCACGACCGTCGACGATTTCCTCGCGCGCCACGCCGCGGGCGAGTTTCTCGAGAGCGCCGAGGTGCACGGCAACTACTATGCGACCTCGCGCGTGTGGATCGAAGAACAGATGAAGATCGGCAATGACGTGCTGCTCGAAATCGACTGGCAGGGTGCGCAGCAGGTGAAGAAGCAGTTCCGTAACGCCGTGGAGATTTTCATCCTGCCGCCCTCGCTCGATGCGCTCGCGGATCGCCTCCGAAAGCGCGGCGAAGACGAGCCCAACGTCATCACGCGGCGCCTGCTCGCGGCCGGTAGCGAGATTGCGCACGCGAGCGAAGCGGAGTACGTCGTGATCAACGAGAACTTCGATCGCGCGTTGCAGGAGCTGCGCAACCTGGTGGCTGCCACGCGCCTGCGCTTCGGCTCGCAATACGCGCGCCATACGGAGCTCTTCGTGCAGCTCGGCATCCATCAACCGCAGCCCGGGTCGTCGGGCACATAAGGTAGAATAAGAACCTGCTGAGAATGAGAAGGAAACCGACATGGCCCGCATCACCGTCGAAGACTGTCTGAAACAGATTCCGAACCGCTTCGAACTGGCGCTCGCCGCGACGTATCGCGCGCGCCAGCTCGCACAAGGTCACACGCCGAAAATCGAAAGCCGCGACAAGCCCACCGTTGTCGCGCTGCGCGAGATCGCGGCTGGCCAGGTCGGCCTGGAAATGCTGAAAAAGGTGCCCGTTTAACGGCGCCGCTTCCGCATTTGCTTTCAGGCCTGAAGTCGTAACGCGCGCTAGCCGCTTTCACGTCAACGCCAACCTGATACGGAGGGGAACATGAGCACGACGCCCTCGCCGGCCACCGAGGTGGACCAGGAAGCCGAGACTGCAAGCCCCGCGCGCAATTACATCAACGCGGTCCTCGAACAGTCGTTTCGCCATCTGTTCGGGCCGACCGCGACGCCGGAGCAGCCCCGTAAGCACGGGGTCGTCTCCATCGCCAATCTGACCGCGGCGCTTTCCGCTTACCTCACACCCGAGGAAATCAAGGAAGTCAAAGCGGCGTTCCACTTCAGCGATGAAGCCCACCTCGGGCAGTATCGCCAGAGCGGCGAACCCTATATCACCCATCCTGTCGCCGTCGCTGAAATCTGCGCCGGCTGGAAGCTCGACGCCCAGTCGATCATGGCCGCGCTGCTGCACGACGTGATCGAGGACCAGGGCGTGACCAAGGCGGAGATCGCCGAGCGCTTCGGCGCGAAGGTCGCGGAACTGGTGGACGGGTTGTCGAAACTCGACAAGATGGAGTTCCGCAACCGTGAGGAAGCGCAGGCGGAGAATTTCCGCAAGATGCTGCTCGCGATGGCGCGCGATGTGCGCGTGATTCTCGTGAAGCTCGCGGACCGGCTTCACAACATGCGCACGCTCGGCGCGGTGCCGCCGGCCAAGCGCCGCCGCGTGGCGCGCGAGACGCTCGACATCTACGCGCCGATCGCGCACCGGCTTGGCCTGAACAACACCTATCGCGAGTTGCAGGACCTGAGCTTCGCGAACTTCAACCCGAACCGCTACGCCACGCTCGAGAAGGCTGTGAAGGCCGCGCGCGGCAATCGCCGCGAGGTGGTGGGGAAGATCCTGGAGTCGGTGCAGCGCGCCATTGCGGACGCGAAGCTCGGCGCCGAGGTCACCGGCCGCGAGAAGACCATCTTCAGCATCTACAAGAAGATGCGCGACAAGCAGCTGTCGTTCTCGCAGGTGCTGGACGTGTACGGTTTTCGCGTGGTGGTGGAGTCGGCGCTCGAGTGCTACACCTGCATCGGCGCGCTCCACGCGCTCTACAAGCCGGTGCCGGGCAAGTTCAAGGACTATATCGCCATTCCGAAGGTGAACGGCTATCAGTCCCTGCATACCACGCTCGTCGGCCCGTTCGGTGCGCCGATCGAGTTCCAGGTGCGCACGCGCAAGATGCACGAGATCGCCGAAGCGGGTGTCGCCGCGCACTGGCTCTACAAGAACGGCGGCGCCGATCTGAACGACGTTCAGAAGCGCGCGCACCAGTGGCTCAAGTCGCTGCTCGACATCCAGAGCGAGGCAGGCGATTCGAGCGAGTTCCTCGAGCACGTCAAGATCGACCTGTTCCCGGACGCCGTCTACGTCTTCACGCCGAAGTCGAAGATCATGGCGCTGCCGCGCGGTGCCACGGCGCTCGACTTCGCGTATTCGATCCACAGCGACCTGGGCAACCAGTGCGTCGCCGTGAAGATCAACAACGAGCTGCTGCCGCTGCGTACCGAGCTCAAGAGCGGCGACATCGTCGAGGTGATCACGGCGCCGTACTCCAAGCCGAATCCCGCCTGGCTCGGCTTCGTGCGCACCGGCAAGGCGCGTTCGGCGATCCGCCACTATCTGAAGACGATGCGGCTCACGGAATCCGTGCAGCTGGGCGAACGGCTCGTCGACCAGGCGCTCAAGGGCTACGGCTACCAGCTCTCGGATGTCACGCCGGAAGTCTGGGAGAAGCTCGTGCAGTGGACTGGCAACAAGAACCGCCAGGAAATCTTTGCCGATATCGGTCTGGGCCGGCGCGTGGCCGCCGTGATGGCCAAGCGGATCGAAGTGCTGATCAACGGCCAGGAAGCCGATGACGACGAGCACCATCACACCCCGCGCGATCCCAATGCGCCGCATGCCCCGCCGGTTGTCATCACCGGCACGGAAGGCATGTCGGTGCAACTCTCGGCCTGCTGCCGCCCGATTCCGGGCGACGACATCATGGGCTACATCGGTATCGGGCTCGGCATGGCGATTCACACCACCGACTGCCGCGTCGCCCAGCGCATTCACAAGCGCGATCCGGGCCGCTGGATTGACGTGGCGTGGGCCCCGCAGCCTGGACGCCTGTTCGATGTCGCCGTGAAGGTGCTCGTGAAAAACACCAAGGGCGTGTTCGCGCGCGTGGCCGCCGACATCACCTCGGCCGACGCCAACATCGTGCATATCGCCATGGACGACGACCTCGCTCAGGAGTCGAACCTGCTGCGCTTCGTGATCCAGGTGAGCGACCGCGTGCACCTCGCGAACGTCATGCGCCGCGTGCGCACGAACCCGGACGTGATGCGCATTGCGCGTGAGCGTCCGAGCGACGAAGGGCACCACCGCCACGATGGCGGCATGCGGATCGAACGCGAGCGCGCCGACTACTAAGCAGCGCGTGGTTCGCTAGCTGGGCGCTACCCGCAGCCGATGGCTGCCCGCCGGGTGCAAAGTCTCTCAGGCCGGATTTTCATCGGCCTTGCCTCGCGGCCCATGGCACATTGCCTTCTGGCCGCCGACGGCCCCTTCCCGAACCGACGCGAGGGTGTGGCAATGAACGTAGCTGATCTGACAGGCATCACACTCGATTATTGGGTGGCCCGCAGCCTGCATGATTTCGTACGCGAGATCTATTTCACTGACAGCGGCACGACGGTCGCGGTGCGCGGCAACGACCGCGGACGACCGTGGGATGGGCGCTTTGCGCCCTCGACGTCGTGGGAGGCGGCGGGAGTCGTGCTCGATCGGGCGCGGCGGTTCGAACTGCGCGAGCGCCGTGAGGGCGCCAAGGCATTCTGCGTTGCGGAGTTCATCGGCAGTCACCGGACAGTCGAGGCCCATGGTGACTCGGTGCGTGTCGCGCTTTTGCGTGCGTTCGTGGTGAGCCGCTATGGCGATACGGTGGGCGAGATGTTGCGCCAGCCGCAAGCGCTGAGCGGCCCGCATGCCGAGCTGGTGGGGGAGCCGAGCGAGATTGGCGACGTTGAGGATCTGCCGCGCCCCGATGCCCAGATAGGCGATATCGGTTCGCCGCCCCGCTAGACAAAGGCGCAGGAGGCGGGGGCGGAGCGGGGCCAGAAAGACAAAAGGCCTTCCTGAATCATCAGGAAGGCCCTTGCAAAGGTGGTGCGGCTGGCAGGATTCGAACCCACGACCCCTTGGTTCGTAGCCAAGTACTCTATCCAACTGAGCTACAGCCGCACGCTAAAACTGTACTACTTGCTTCTTCCGGATGCAGCCAGAAAGGCGCTCACGGACCGCATTTTCAAACGTAACTTTCAAAACTAAGGGCCTTCGTATGAGGAAGGCCCCCGAAATAAGTGGCGCGGCTGGCAGGATTCGAACCCACGACCCCTTGGTTCGTAGCCAAGTACTCTATCCAACTGAGCTACAGCCGCACGCAGAAGTGAGATTATAGCAAAGGTTTGAAAAAAGGGAAGACCCTTATCGAGATTTGCCCTCGGACGGGCATCGTGTAACCTGTCGGCAGGTTGTCTGCATCACACTGGTCCATCATGAACAAGGCATTTGTCAAAGAATCGAACGATAGCGACGACGACGATCTCGAGGGCGGTTTGCCCGAGATTCCCGCCGGCAGCAAAAACTATATGACGCCGGCCGGCTATCAGCGCATGCGCGGCGAGCTGCTGCATCTGATCGACGAGGAGCGTCCGGAGGTGGTCAAGCTCGTTTCATGGGCGGCCTCGAACGGCGACCGTTCCGAGAACGGGGACTATATCTACGGCAAGCGGCGCCTGCGTGAGATCGACCGGCGCATCCGCTTTCTCACCAAACGGCTCGATCTTGCCGAGGTGGTGGACAGCAGCCGTCAGGAGAACACCGAACAGGTGTTTTTCGGTGCAACGGTGGACTACGGTACCGAGGACGGCGAGTCGCATACGATCACCATCGTCGGTATCGACGAGGTGGATCTGGACCGCGGCCACGTGAGCTGGATTTCGCCGGTCGCGCGGGCCTTGCTCAAGGCAAAGATCGGCGACCAGGTGACGCTGCATACGCCCGCGGGTCCGGCACCGATCGACGTGCTCGACGTACGGTATCCCGCACCGGGTGCGGCCTGAGCGCCGCTGCGGCTCGTCTGGGCCGAAATGAAACAAGGCGCCGCAAGGGCGACTTGTTTCATTTGAGCGCAGGCTAACCGGGTAGTGTCCCGAAGCAGTAATGCGTGCCCGATGCCCCGCAGCGTCGACCTGGTCCTGCGTCTTTGACGCCAAGGTAAGGCCATTCAGGCAAGCGCCGAGTTCCGGAATGGGATAAAGATACGCCGCACGCCATTATTGCGACCGGCGTAACACATGATTGTGTTCTACACGCTTAATACGCTGGTGCGCCAGCGCATATACTGAACGGGCTGCTTTTCGAAGCAGACTTTTTCGTTGACGAAAAAGATCTCCAAACCTTTGTCAGCGCGGCCCCAAGCCGCGCTTTTTTTATCCGCTTCCCCGCCGTATGCTTACCTGGTCGGTGCAGCGGGTGGCTCGAGTTGCAGGCTCCAGTCTTCCATGACGTAATGCCGCGCGTCCATGGGCGAGCAAAGCAGGTTGTGCCAGTGATCCCCGTGCCATGGGCCGTACGCGTCGAGTTCACCCGACGTAGGGGCCGCCGTATCCCCCGTTTGCACCAGCCACCTCAAGCAGCGTCGCAGACTCTTCATCATGATGACCTCCTGAAACTTGCCATCCACCCCGATGTTGAATTGAATATTTTACTTGAACAACCCGTAAAAACACTTACGTTTGATACGTAATGTTACATATCGGGAATTCTTGCGGTGACTTCAATTAGTGAGACTAATTCGGGTAAAAATGACGCACGGTGGCGCGGTGCCATGGCCGGGCTTTTGCACGAATTTTGATGCGAGCTGGTTTTATCGTGAAAATGGGAAAGCTGTTATAAAAAATTCGCTTGACTGCCGATTGTCGTTCCCCGTATAACGGCAATGCTGATTTTCCTGTCAAGCGCAATACCCAAGCAGTCTGCTGAGTTTGTGATGAAGCGGGGATCGGTTGGCTTACGGCGTCAGGGTTAATCCCCGCGTCATCAAAATTTCGAGGGAAACTGAAACATGGAAACCGGTATCGTCAAGTGGTTCAATGATGCGAAGGGCTTTGGCTTTATCACGTCTGACGCCGGCGGCGACGATCTGTTCGCGCACTTCTCGGAGATCCGTTCGGACGGCTTCAAGTCGCTGAAAGAAAACCAGCGCGTGTCGTTCGACGTCAAGGTCGGCCCGAAGGGCAAGCAGGCAGCGAACATCCAGCCGCTGTAAAGATAGTCTGACATAAACGCTAAGCGCGTATGTCGGAAGAAAAAGCCCTGGTATTACCAGGGCTTTTTTGCTTTTCCGTATTAAAGATAATGGCGTGTAATAACGCCGTGCACCGTATTATCGGCTCTGCAATCGGGGGAAGTCCGGGTAGGCCTCGATGAGCACCATTCGACAGATTGAGACGCTGCATTGGGGAAGGCTGGGCATACGGCGCCCGGACAGGGCATACTTGGCGCGTTTCTCTCATCCTGGCTTCCCGCTTCACCATGTCCGACATTTCCGTAGTGCCCGGCGCCGCGCTGGCCGAATCTTCCCTGGTTTTCGTGGATCTTGAGACAACCGGCGGGTCGGCAGGCGAACATCGGATCACCGAGGTGGGTGTCGTGGAGGTGGCGGCGGGGCAGGTGACGCGGTGGAGTACCCTCGTCGACCCCCGTCAAGCGATCCCGCCCTTCATCCAGCAACTCACCGGCATTACCGATCAGATGGTGCAGGGCGCACCGACTTTCGACGAGATCGCCCCTGCGCTCCTCGCACGGCTGGAAGGCAAGCTGTTTGTCGCCCATAACGCGGCTTTCGATCGAGGCTTTCTGCGCGCGGAATTCGAGCGGGCGGGTTTCTCCTTCAATCCCGATGTGCTGTGCACCGTGCGGCTTTCGCGCGCGCTGTTTCCCGGTGAGAAGCGCCACGGACTCGATGCACTCGTCGAACGGCACGCGCTCGTGCCGTCCGATCGCCACCGCGCGCTCGCCGATGCCGATCTGATCTGGCAGTTCTGGCAGCGTTTGCCCTCGCTCGTGTCGCAGGAGATGCTCGCCACGCAGATCGACCGGCTGACGCGACGCCATCGGCTGGCGGGCGAGATAACCGATGAACTGATCGATACCGCGCCTGCCGGCCATGGCGTGTATGCCTTCTATGGCGAAAACGATGCGCCTCTTTATGTGGGCCGCAGTGTGCGCGTGCGTCAGCGGGTGCGTGCCCATCTGTCGGGTGAGCGGCGGTCGTCGCGCGAGCAGCGTATCGCGCAGCAGGTCAGGCGCGTGCAATGGTGCGCCACGGGCGGAGAATTCGGGGCGCTGCTGGTCGAAGCGCAATGGATCGCCCAACTGCGCCCTACGTTCAATCGCATACCGCGCGTGACGAAACGCGATCCGCTCGTGGTGCCCTGGCCGTTCGACGGGGCCGTGCTGGTCGAGGAACGCGACGCGGCCGACGGCGCGAGCGTTCTGCACCTCATCGACCACTGGTGCTATCTGGGCGGCGTGGCTAGCGTCGCCGAGGCTGCGGAGCGCGTCCGGAGCGCCAGCGAGCCGTCGTTTGAAGTGGCGACGTGGCGTATCCTGCAGGGCCGTCTTGAGCGCGGCTTGCGTGTGCAACCGCTGCAAGTGTCCGGGGCGGACGTCGTCGCGAGCGTCGCCCAGGAGATCGGCAGTGTGGCCGGGTAATCCGGACCGGACTCCTAAACTACGCCGCCTACCCCGCCGCCCTCACAGACGTGGCCTAGCGCCTGGTCGATCGCGGCCGCCCGCGAGGAGTCGTAGCGCGTTAGCTGCTTCCAGTTCGCCAGTGCGCGTCCGAGCCTCGTGGGACAGTCCGCCGAAGCACGCAGCGGCTGAATTTGCACGAGCGCGCCGATCAGTTGTCCGGTAAGGCGATCGAGCTGGGGACGCGTGACCGTGGCGAGATCGGGGGCGGCTTCAGCCGGAGCATGCGAGGTATGCCAGGAGTCGAAGAGCGTCTTTTGCACCTCGGTGCTCGCGTCGATCTGGTCACGGAAGAAAGCGTGCGCAAACTCCGGGGCGACACCGGCTGCCGCCGCCCGCTTCTGGACGTCCGCGAGCAGTGCCTCCTCTCGCGGCGCATCGGTGATCGGTTTGTGATGTTCCCATTTCCAAAGGGCGACGGGCTCGGCGAGTGACAGGCGCTGCGAAACGAGCGCGATCAGGGTGGTGAGCGCCGTGTCGTCGCCATCGGCGCGGGCGGGGGAAATGGGTAGGGCGAGCAGCAGCGCTGCGGCGCAGTACGCGCTTGCGCGAACGAGGGATTTCATTGTGCCGTTTCGGTGGAAGTGGGCTGAGGCCCGTGGTCGCGAAACGCAAAGAATAGCGGGTATTCGCGGCGAAGCGGCCAGACCGGATCGGGAGGGGTTGGGCGAAGCCAGCAACGAGCCGGGTCGCGGCCTATATGCGCAACCCGAGAGCGCGCCGCCGACACGTACGGCGCACTTTTGCCGGCGCACAGTGAATCAGCGGGCCGTGCGACCCGCCGTTCAACGCGCGTACGCGCTTTTCCCCGTTACTTCTGTTCGTGAGCCTTACGTTGTTCGTCAAGGAATGCGCGCACATGTGCGGGCAGTTCGTCCCCGAGGAACTCGACGGCCACCGGTTCCGGATCCGGGCTGAATACTTGGTCCGGGGTCGGAATCCTTGGCGGTTTGGCGTCCATGATCTTTCTCCTGTGTAAGCGGATTATCCGACTCGGCCCTTCAAGCGCGCTAGTGCCGATCACGGTAACAGTGCTTTTCAGATGTGCGTGTTGCTTTAACCGCACAACGTCACACGGTAATAACCGGCGCGGAATATAATCAACCGGTTCGCTCTGCGTGCTTCGCATGCGCTATGGCTTGCGCTTGTAGGCGCCGGCAGCGGAATCCACAGCGCCCATGCCTCCATGCGGCGCGCCGGACATGGGGTTCGAGTTCATCCTCCCTCTCTGCGCAACGCGCGATTATCGTTTGTCGTTGACATCGAAAATCTTGAATTTTCTTAAACGCAAAAAAACGCGCGTTGAAGTTCATTCGTTCGATTAATTCAATCGCGAATGCCGCCTTTGGTCGATTTACTGCGCGGTCTGCATAAACAAACAGCGGCGGCGAACGTGGATGTTCCCGCCGCTTTGTCTCCTGGCCGCTAATTCCTCACGCCTGCGAAGGCAGGGGCGCCGGTACGCGCTGCACGTGTGCGTGGTTGGCCGGCTGCGCCGCGACGTCGACGTGCCCGTGAATGCGGGCCTGGTGGCCGCCGGCGAACATATAGTACGGGAACGGGTGCGACGGTTCGGTAACCGCATCAAGCCGCGTCACCCGTTCCGGAGCCAGCACGAAATCGAGTGCGCCGAGCGACTCTTCGAGCTGCGCCGTCGTTGTCGCACCGACGATGATGCTCGCCACCCCCCGTTTCTGATACAGCCAGTTCAATGCAACCTGCGCCATCGGCCGGTTGGCCTCGCGTGCCACAGCCTCCAGTTCGGCGACGATCGCGAAGTTGCGCGCGGTCAGCTTGTCGAACCCCGGCGGCGGCTTGGCGCCGACAGTTAGCAGACGGCCCGCAGCGGAAACGTCCGTTGCGTGCTGTGCGCCCTGCGAGGGACGATATTTCCCCGACAGCACGCCCATGCCGAGCGGACTCTACGCAACGAGTCCCATGCCCAGGTTGGTGGCGAGATCGGCGAACTCATGCTCGGCGTTACGCTCGATCATCGAGTACTCGAGCTGCATCGCCGCGACCGGCTCAAAGCCGCGCCAGTCCGCGAGCGTCTGGGCGCGCCCCGCGTACCAGGCCGGCACGTCGGACAGCCCGATATAGCGGATCTTGCCCGCGCACACGGCGTCGTCCATCGCGCGCATGACCTCGTCGGCCGGTGTCATGCGGTCCCACGTGTGCAGATAGTAGAGGTCGATATAGTTGGTGCCGAGGCGCTTGAGCGAGCCATCGAGTGCGCGCAGCAGGTTCTTGCGATGGTTGCCGCCCGCGTTGGGGTTGCCTGCCTCCGCGTTGTAGGTGTACTTGGTGGCGATCACGAGGCGATCACGAGGCGGTCGCGCAAGCCGCGCGCCGCCGTGAAACGGCCCACCCATTGCTCGCTCGTGCCTTCCGTGTAGAGGTCGGCGGTGTCGATGTAATTGCCGCCGGCGTCCACATAGAGGTCAAAGAGCTTTTGCGCGGTCGCCTCGTCCGCACCCCAGCCCCATTCGGTGCCGAATGTCATCGTGCCGAGTGCGATCGGGCTGACGCGCAGCCCTGAGCGGCCAAGCAGGGTGTACCGGTTGAGCTTCATTGCTGTCTCCTTTGCGAAGTGGTGAAGGCATGGTGTTATCGTGCGCCGGTTCTTTTTGTGGAAAAATCGGGTTCACCTGAAAGGACTGTGAATCCATGCTTCACAATGGAGCCAGCATGGACCCGAGCCGCTTGCCTGGCCTGATCGCGGTCGCGGCTGTTGCCCGGCACGGGAGTTTCACGCGGGCGGCCGGCGCCGCCGGCATGTCGACATCGGCGCTTTCGCAGACCGTGCGAGCGCTCGAAGCGCAGCTAGGCGTGCGCCTTTTCAATCGCACGACGCGGCGCGTCGCGCTGACCGAAGCCGGCGCGCAGTTCCTCGCGCGCGTGCAGCCCGCTCTGGCCGAAATCGAAGCGGCCTTCGAGGCGCTCGACGAAACGCGTGGTGTGCCGGCCGGCACCTCGAGCATCACGCTGTCGCGCGTCGCGAGCGCGTTGCTGGTGCTGCCGTATCTCGCCGAATTCATGGAGCGCTGCCCGCAGATCCGCCTCGAGCTGTCGCTCGACGACTACGTGAGGGCCCAGTTGGACGACGGGCAACTCGTACCGGTACTCGAGGCGTGGTGCCCCTCGTTCCCCGGCTTCTACCTGTACACGGCGGGACGCGTGCAGATGCCGGCGAAGCTGCGCGTGCTGATCGACTTCCTGCGCGAGAAACTCGTCGGCCGCCGGCGCCGATGAGTCTTTTTCGGACGCGTCTTATTCGTTCCGACGGACGTCATCGTTATCTTTAAAACCCGCCGCCAAGCCTGACCGCCCCCGGTCTTCTGCACTGGCGGGATCTTCAACTCGACCATCGCGCCGCTCGAACGGTGCGCACGCACCATGAGCCACGACGGCACAGCGCCGGCCACTACGCCAAACGGCGCGGACCCGGCGCGCACGAACGCCATGCTGGCGCGAGCGGACCGCTGCTTTGAAACCGGCAATTCGCGCGAGGCCCTGCAGGCCTATGAAGAAGTCATCGCGCAACAGCCGCGCCATGCTCACGCCTTGCATCGCCTTGCGCTGGCTTGCTTTCGTGAAGGGCAAGCCGGGCGCGCGCGCGAATATCTCGACCGCGCGCTCGCGGTCGAGCCCCGGCACGCCGAACGGTGGGAGCATCGCGGGCTGGTGGCTGCGCTGGCGGGCGAGTGCTCGGTCGCAGAGGCGTCCTATCAGCGGGCGTTCGCTTGCGGCGGCGCATCGGCTAGCCTGCACCGCAATCTCGCCGACGTGCTCAAGCTCATGGGACGCGTGTGCGAAGCCCGCACGCATTACCTCGAGGCGCTCGAACTCGACCCGATACTGCACCACGCGGTGCGCCAGCTTGCCGTGATCGATACCGAGGCAGGCCGCTGGGAGGACGCGGCGCCATACTGGCGGGACGCATGGGGGCGCGGCGGCGCGCGGCTGGAGGACGGTATCGGATTGCTGAAGACGCTATTCCGGCTCGATTCCCGAGCCGCGTTCGACGAACAGCTTGCGCAGATGCGTACGCATTTCGCCGCCGATGCTGGCGCGCTGGGGCAACTGGCCTTTGCGCTGAACCAGATCGACCAATATGACGCGGCGCTGAAGGTGGCCCGGCAGGGCTTCGACGTCGATCCGGAGGAGGCCGGACTACACCACTATGCGGCCTATGCGTGCCACATGCTCGGCGACCATGCGGGCATGCGGCGCCACAGCACCGAGGCCGCGCGGCTTAAGCCGGACGATGCCTACCTTCAGTTCAATCTTGCGGCGGCCATGCTACGCGATGGCGAGTTCGGGGCGGGCTGGGAGCAGTACCGCTGGCACGAGCGCCTGCCCGAGAACAGTACGCTGGTGCGGCCGCCGTATCCGGAGTGGTTCGGCGAGGCGGTCGCCGGGCGCCGCTTCCTGTTGATCGGCGAGCAGGGGCTGGGCGACCAGATCCAGTCGCTGCGTTACGCGGACTGGCTACAGCGCTGCGGCGCCACGGTCGACGTCTGGGTGGATGCCGGCATCGCCGATGTCGCCGGCCTTGCGCGAGGCGTTCGTCACGTGTTCACGACATTGCCGGCCGGTCCCTACGACTTCTGGTGCCGCATGTTCCGCATGCCGGCGCGCATGAATCTCTCGCTGGCCATGCTGCCCCTCGCCGAGTCCTATTTGCGTGCTTCGCCACAGGCCGTTACGCACTGGCGCGAGCGTCTTGATGGCGCTCGCCGTGAGGGGCCGCGCAAGCGCCGTGTCGGTCTTGTTTGGGCGGGTAATCCGGACTACAACCTCGATCGCTATCGGTCAATGGCGCTGCGGACGCTGCAGTGCGTGCTCGCACGCCCGGACGTGTCGTGGTTTTCCTTGCAGAAGGGTGGGGCGCAGGCCGAACTGGATAGCCTGTCCCGCGAGATCGAGATGACGGCGCTCGGGGGGGAGATCGCGTCGTTCGGCGACACGCTCGCCATCGTGCAGACACTGGACCTCGTCATCACCGTGGATACCTCAGTGGCGCACCTGGCCGGCGCGGCCGGCGTACCCGTGTGGATTCTGTTGCCGGCGTGTACGGACTGGCGCTGGCTGACGGCGCGTACGGACAGCCCGTGGTATCCGTCGGCGCGTCTGTTCCGGCAGCGTGAGCTGGGTCAATGGTCTGGTGTGGTGGAGGAACTGCGGCTGGCGCTGGATGGACTGCCGGAGCCGGCTTGATGGGCCCGCGCGTGGTCGATGGGCATTTCAAGATCAATGGTCGAGCGTGCAGTCGAAGGATCACTCTGCTTCGGTGCGTATTTGGGAAATGAGCAGGTGAGCTCCTGCTGGCTCGCCTGTTGGCGTCAGCGCTCAAGGACTGACACCATCTAACCGGTTAGGTATCCTTCTGACCTACAACTGCCAGAATCGGTATCGCGAACTTGATTTCCGTTCCGGCTCGATGAACATGGATACCCATTCGGTCTGATTTCAGGTCAGCAATAAACAGGTCGCGGATCTTCTGTTCATCACCCGCATTCGGGAACGATGCGGCCAACTGCTGCTCGACTTCTCCTTCCACCTTGTATTGCGCCGTTCTTATGTTCTTCAGGTTTGACGTGGCGATCAGTTCGTCCATTTCGGAAAAAGTCAGTGCATGAACATGCGACGGGTCTCTCAACTTTTCCAGAGCGTCATAGGCTTCGACTTTGTTGGCTTGCTGTACCACGTCAGCAATCAGCACTTTGCCGCCGGGCTTGCAGACACGCATCATCTCTTTCAACGCGGCTTTGGGATCAAGAAAATGATGAAACGTATAGCGTGTTACGACGACTGAAAATGCTTCGTCTTCAAATGGCAAAGCCGTAATGTCGCCAATATGCCAACCCATATTGTTCAAGCCGCTCGCAGTCTGACGACGTTGGGCTTCGTCGATCATCTTCGGTGTGATGTCGATACCGGTGACGTGCTTGGCGGTCTTGGCAAACTCGCAGGCGACGAGCCCGGGACCACAGGCAACATCAAGGACGTGATCATGGGCCGACAGATCGCACAGGTCGATCAACATCTGAATTGAATCGGAGTGCGCTGGAAGCTGGGAAAAGGGGATAGCCTGCCTGGAAAACTGTCCGATGATGGTCTGGTGATGCTGGGATGTAGTTTCTTTCATGTTGGCTCACCCACTATCTATGCGATCTCGATCGCAATTCCGGAAATGGAGCACACCTTCCCTGCAATCCTTCGTCATAGCGAAGGTTGGTTCGTGGCCAGGATCAGGGGAAGGGCGGCGGAGCGCCGTTGACTAGAAGACGCGCGAATCCCGGCCAAGCGACAGGCTTAGCTTGCGGGATAGATGTAGGCGGCGCGTGAACATGGGGAAATACTAGCACGCCAGGTTTGTTCTGGTTTTGGGGCAACGTCCCTCAAAGGGTTCCGAAGCGTGTTAGCGTCCCGCAGTGTCCCAGATGTGAAAAGCCCCAAACGCTTATTGGATAAGGGTTTGGGGCTTAATGTTCTTGGTGCCGGAAAGAGGAATCGAACCCCCGACCTTCGCATTACGAATGCGCTGCTCTACCGTCTGAGCTATTCCGGCATCAGAGAAGGTAGATTATAGGAAGGATTCGCCGACTGCGCAAGTCCCTTCCCGCATCTTTTTATTTTTTGGCTTCACGATGGTAGCGGGTCACGCGCTCCACCTCGTTCTTCGAACCGAGGAACACCGCCACGCGCTCGTGCAGGCTTGTCGGCTGAATGTCCAGGATGCGCTCTTCGCCGTTGGTCGCCACGCCGCCCGCCTGCTCGACGATGAACGACATCGGGTTCGCTTCGTACATCAGACGCAGCTTGCCCGGCTTCGACGGATCGCGCTTGTCGGCCGGATACATGAAGATGCCACCGCGGTTCAGGATACGGTGCACGTCGGCGACCATCGAGGCAATCCAGCGCATGTTGAAGTTCTCGCCGCGCGGACCGTCCTTGCCCGCGTTCAGCTCGCCGATGTATTGCTGAACCGGCTCGTACCAGTGGCGCGCGTTCGATGCGTTGATCGCGTACTCGCGCGTCTCTTCCGGAATGCGCATGTTGCTCTGCGTGAGTACCCACGAACCCAGTTCGCGGTCCAGCGTGAAGCAGTTCACGCCGTGGCCGGTGGTGAGCACGAGCACGGTTTGCGGGCCGTACACGGCGTAGCCCGCCGCGACCTGCTGCGTGCCGGGCTGCAGGAAGGAGGCCTCGGTAGGCTGCTGGCCGTCCGGGCAGCGCAGCACCGAAAAGATCGTGCCGATCGACACGTTCACGTCGATGTTCGACGAACCGTCGAGCGGATCGAACACGAGCAGGTATTCGCCCTTCGGATAGTTGGCCGGAATCGGGAAGAACGTTTCCATCTCTTCCGATGCCATCGCGGCGAGGTTGCCGCCCCATTCGTTGGCGTCGAGCAGGATTTCGTTCGAGAGGATGTCGAGGTTTTTCTGCACCTCGCCCTGGACGTTCTCGCTGCCGGCGGTGCCCAGGGCATCGCCCAGCGCGCCCTTGCTGACGTTGAAGCTGATCGCCTTGCAGGCGCGGGCGACGACTTCGATCAGGAGGCGCAGATCGGCGGGCAGATTGCGGTGCTGGCGCTGCTGCTCGATCAGATACTTCGTGAGGGTGGTACGACGTTGCAAAGCCATTGCAGAACTCCGGGTAGGCCTGGGAATAGCCCAATTCTACCCGCTCGACCTTGCGCGGCCCGGCTGCGGCGGCGCGAAAAAATATTCGTCCGCGGCCAGTGCGGGCGGCGCAGCCGCCGGGGCTGCGCCGTGTTCCGACAGGTCAGGCCAGCGCCTTCTCGACGATCTCACGTACGTCGCGCGACTTTGCGCCAGCCGCGACCTTCGCAAGCGCCGCGCGCATCGGCTCGCGCAGCGCGGGCGTGAAGCGGCGCCACAGTTCGAGACTGCGCGCGAGGCGCGCCGCGACCTGCGGGTTGATCGCGTCGAGCGCGAGCACCTGTTCGGCCCAGAACGTGTAGCCGGAGCCGTCGGCGGCGTGGAACTGCGCGGGGTTCGCCGCGCAGAAGCCGAAGATCAGCGAGCGCGCACGGTTCGGGTTCTTCAGGTTGAACGCGGGATGGCGCATCAGCGCGCGCACGGTGTCGATCAGCGGACGTGCCGCGTTGCCGCGCTGCGTGGCCTGCAGGGCAAACCACTTGTCGATGACGAGCGGCTCCTGTTCGAACCGCGCGTAGAAGTCCTCCAGCGCCTTCTTCGCGAATTCACCGCCCGTGCTTGCCGAAGCATTCAGCAATACCGAAAGCGCGGCCGCGCGGTCGGTCATGTTGTTCGCACCGTCGTACTGCGCGGTGGCGAGGCGCACGGCGTCGGCCGGATCGTCGAGCTCCGAGAGGTACGAGAGCGCGAGGTTCTTCAGCGCGCGGTGACCGGCCGCTTCGGGCGTCGGTTCGTAAGCGCCCGGCGTGCGGTGCTTCTCGTAAGCGGCCAGCCAGTCGGCCTTGAGCGCCGTGCCGAGGCGCTTGCGCAGGAACTGGCGCGCCGCGTGCACGGCGGCCGGATCGGATTCGGCCATCTGCTCCGCAAGGTAAGTCTCCGACGGCAGCATCAGCGCGAGCTCGCGGAACGACGGCGAGAGCGTTTCGTCGTTGAGCACGCGGCGGAACGCTTCGACCACCGCTTCGACCACCGATTCCTCGACTTCGAGCGACTGCCGTGTTGCCGCACGCGTTGCCAGCGCGAGCAGTTCGCGCGTCGCGAGGCGCTGGCCGGCCTCCCAGCGGTTGAACGGGTCGCTGTCGTGGGCGAGCAGGAAGGCCAGCTCGTCGTTGCCGTAGTCGTACTCGACGATCACCGGCGCCGAAAAGTTGCGCAGGAGCGAGGGCAGCGGCTTCACCGGCACGTCGACGAACGTGAAGGTCTGCTGCGACTCCGTAAGCTCGAGCACGCGTGTCGTGCCTTGCGCGCGCGCCTCGCCCTCGAGGCAGAGCGGCAGATCCTTGCCGTCCGGGCCGATCAGGCCGATCGCGAACGGGATCAGAAGCGGGCCCTGCTGCGTTTCGCGCGCGGCCGCCGAGGTGTTGCCGTAGTCCTGCGCGAGGGTCACGCTGTAACGCTTGTGCGCTTCGTCGTAGCGCGTCGTGACTGCCACGCGCGGCGTGCCGGCCTGGCTGTACCAGCGCTCGTACTGCGCGAGGTCGCGGTCGTTGGCGTCGGCCATGGCGGCGCGGAAGTCGTCGCAGGTCACGGCCTGTCCGTCATGGCGCTTGAAGTACAAGTCCATGCCCTTTCGGAAGCCTTCGCGGCCGAAGAGCGTCTGATACATCCGCACGACTTCCGAGCCTTTCTCGTAGACGGTCATCGTGTAGAAGTTGTTGATCTCGACGTAGCTCTCGGGACGCACGGGATGCGCCATCGGCCCCGCATCTTCCGCGAACTGCATCTGGCGCAGCACGCGCACGTCTTCGATGCGCTTGGTGGCGCGCGCGGCTTCGTTCTCGTCGCCGCCCGACATGGCGGCGGAGAACTCCTGGTCGCGGAACACCGTGAGGCCTTCCTTCAGGCTCAGCTGGAACCAGTCGCGGCAGGTTACGCGGTTGCCGGTCCAGTTGTGGAAGTACTCGTGGCCGACCACGGCTTCGATGTTGGCGAAGTCGACGTCCGTGGCCGTTTCGGGATTCGCCAGTACGTACTTCGTATTGAAGATGTTGAGCCCCTTGTTCTCCATCGCGCCCATGTTGAAGTCGCTCACGGCGACGATCATGAAGCGGTCGAGATCGAGCTCGAGGCCGAAGCGCGCTTCGTCCCAGCGGATCGAGTGGATCAGCGAATCCATCGCATGGCGCGTCTTGTCGAGGTCATGCGGCTCGACCCAGACCTGCAGCAGCTTTTCCTTGCCCGAGCCGCTCTTGATGCGCTCCTCGAGGGCGACGAGCTTGCCCGCAACCAGGGCGAACAGATAGCTCGGCTTGCGGAACGGGTCTTCCCATTTCGCGTAATGGCGGCCGTCGGGCAGATCGCCTTCGGCGATCAGGTTGCCGTTCGAGAGCAGGACCGGATACGCGGTCTTGTCCGCGCGCAGCGTGACCGTGTAGGTGGCCATCACGTCGGGGCGGTCGAGGAACCACGTGATGCGGCGAAAGCCTTCGGCCTCGCATTGCGTGAAGAAGTTGCCGCCCGAAACGTAGAGGCCCGAAAGCGTCGTATTGGCCGCCGGGTCGCAGGCGCCGGTGAGCGTGAGCTCGAACGTGTCGGGTACGTTCTCGACGGTGAGGCCGTGCTCGTGTGCGCGCACCATCGCATACGGCTGTCCGTCGAGCGCCGCGCTGACAAACTCCAGTTGCTCGCCCATCAGCTCGAGGTGCGGCGTGTGGGCGGCGGCGGGATTGCGGCGCACGCGCATCGTGCTTGTCACGATCGTGCGCTCCGGAACGAGGTCGAACTCGAGCGCGACGGTATCGATCAGGAAGGCGGGTGGCGCGTAGTCGGCGCGGCGAATCACGTTGGGCGTGGCGGTCGTATCGGACATGGTCGGGTGGGATCTCGTCGAATGGGGCGGCGCGCCCTTTCTGCCGCTCGTGGGGGCGCTCGTGGCGCGGCGCATCGCCTCATTGTACAAAGGCTCGGGCTGGTTGTCCGGTCCGGCAGTGGAGGCGGGCGTCCATTGCGGGGGGCGGCGCGCGAACTTTCCCCCATTTGCGCGAGTCAGTATGATCGGATTGCCGTGTGGGCGGATCCGGTACAGCCGCCGCGCACGGAAGAGAAAAATGGCACAGATGCCGCGGCGCGGGGAGCCGGATGTTGCGGCCGCCGCGACTGCGCCTTCGACCAACAGCTACGAGAAGACCATGATGCAAGCCCGATGGACCCGCCGCGCCCTGATGCTGCTGGCGGCGCTCGCCGTGACGCTGTCCGGCTGTACGACCTATGTAACGAGCCAGGTGACGGCTTTTTCGGCGTGGGACGGCGCCAGCGACGCCACGCGGACTTATGCCTTTGCGCGCAACCCGGACCAGAAGCACAGCATCGAGGAAGAGACCTACGAGCGGATGGTGGCCGATGGGCTGGCGCAGTATGCATTCCGTCAGGTCGACGAGCGGCAGGCTCACTACCTCGTGGGCCTTGCTTTCGGCAGCCGCATGGATCAGGTGACGGTGGCGCAGCCGGTGTTCTACAACCCGTGGCCGGCGCCGTACTGGGGGCCGTTCAATCCGTGGGGGGCGTGGGGACCGTATGCCCCCGCCTATGTGAACCAGACCTATCCGGTCTATACGCACGCGCTTGGCATTCGCATCACCGACAAGGCGACGGGCAAGGAACTCTATAACGTCACGGCGCGCTCCTCGGGCGACGAGCCTTCGCTCGTGCGCGCGATGCCGTACCTCGCGCGCAGCGCGCTCTCGAACTTCCCGATGGCGAACGGTTCCGTGCAGGAGGTCAAGCTGCCGGTCGTGAAGAACGGCGGGGCGCCGAACGAAATGGCGGCGCCGTCTGCCTCGCCGTCCGCCCCGACACCCGCTTCGGGCGCTGCCGCGGCGCAGTAAGCGCGTCGCGCCGCCTTCGGGCAGCTCGGACGTGCATCAAGCAGGCATCGAGCGTTCGCCGCGCCGATGCACGCGCTTGCCGGCCGCATAGGTCTCGTACACGGCGCGGTCGTCGCCCAGCAGCGCCAGCGCGAACAGCAGCTCCTCGAGCGATTCCGCGCGCGCCGTGCGGCGCGCGAGCAGCGGGGTGGCCCGTGGGTCGAGCACGACGAAGTCGGCTTCCGTGTTCGGCGCGAGCGTGCCGATGGTGTCGGCCAGATCGAGTGCCTGTGCCGCGCCCGCCGTCGCGAGCCAGAACATGCGCGTGGCGGTGAGGTGGTGCCCGCCCATGCGCGCGACCTTGTGCGCTTCGTTCATGGTCTGCAGCATCGAGAACGAGGTGCCGCCACCCACGTCCGTCGCGAGCGTCACGGGCATGGCCGATTCGTCGGCCTTGTCGAAGTCGAACAGGCCGCTGCCGAGGAAGAGGTTCGACGTCGGGCAGTGCGCCGCGACCGCGCCCGTTTGCGCCATGCGGCGGCGGTCCTCGTCGTCGAGCCAGATGCAGTGGCCGTACACCGCGCGGCGACGCAGGAGTCCGTAATGATCGTAGACGTCGAGGTAGCTGCGGTGGCGCGGGAACAGCTCGCTCACCCACTTCACCTCGTCGGGATTCTCGGCCACGTGGCTCTGGATGAAGATGTCCGGATGAGCCTTGGCGAGCGCCTGGCAGGCTTCGAGCTGCGCCTCGGTCGAGGTGGGCGCGAAGCGCGGCGTGAGCGCGTACATCTGGCGGCCGCGTTTGTGCCAGCGGCCGATCAGCTCGGCGCTGTCGTCGTAGCCCGTTTGCGGCGTGTCGCGCAGGAACTCGGGGCAGTGCCGGTCCATCAGCACCTTGCCGGCGATCATGCGCAGGTTCTTCGCTTCGCTCGCGCCAAACAGCGCATCGGCCGACTGCTTGTGCACCGTGCAATAGACGAGCGCCGTGGTCGTGCCGCTCGCGAGCAGTTCGTCGACGAAGAAGCGCGCCGTGTCCTCGGCTACCGCTTCCTTATCGAAGCCGCGCTCGGTCGGGAACGTGTAGGTTTCCAGCCACGGCAGGAGGCCCGGCGCCGGCGAGGCGATCATGTCGGTCTGCGGGTAGTGGATGTGCGTGTCGATGAAGCCTGGCACGATCAGCTTGTCGCGCAGGTCGTGGACGTTGGCGCCGTCGGCGACGCGGCCGGCGAGCGCGGACCACGCGCCCGAGGCGGCCACGCGGCCGTCTTCGACGATCACGACGCCGTCTTCGTGAAAGACGGCAGCGTCGGACGATTGCGCGGGGTCGCCAGTGAACGTCAGCAGTTTTGCGCGGTAAGCCGATTGAGTCATGGGAACTACGTCTCCGAAATCTTCAGGTTTGAGTGAGGTTGCAATCCATCGCCGGCGCCGCCCCTGAAAAACGCGGCGCGCGAAGGCCCACGGCCCGGCGCTTTCGCGCCGCTCCCTGCGGTGTACGGCTGCCCCGTCAGGGGCGTTCAGATGGGCTTACGTGGTTGTGCCGCTCCAGTAAGCGTCGAGCTTCGCGATCAGCGCGGCGCGCTCTTCGGGGCTGACGAACGAGGCTTCGAAGCCGTTGCGCACGATCGTGTAGACCTCCTGATCGTTCAGCTTCAGTGCGTCGATGATGGCGGTGTAGTTCTCGTTGACGTAGCCGCCAAAATAGGCCGGATCGTCGGAATTGACCGTGACTGCCACGCCCTCGTCGAGCAGGTCCTTGAGCGTGTGCTTCGTCATGTCGTCGAACACGCACAGCTTGAGGTTCGAGAGCGGGCAGACCGTGAGCGCCACGCGGGTGTCGGCAAGGCGCGTGACGAGCGCCGGGTCCTCGATGCTGCGCACGCCGTGGTCGACGCGGTCCACCTTCAGCAGGTCGAGGGCTTCGTAGATGTACGACGGCGGGCCTTCCTCGCCCGCGTGCGCCACGAGCTTCAGCCCCTGCGCGCGCGCCTGCCCGAACACGCGCTCGAACTTCGAGGGCGGATGCCCGCGCTCGGACGAGTCGAGTCCCACGCCGATCATGCGCGGATAACGCTCGAAGAGCGGCAGCGCGGCTTCGAAGGTGGCGAGCGCATCGGCTTCGCTCAGGTGGCGCAGGAAGCACAGGATCAGCTTGCTTGTGAGTCCGCGCTTTTCGGCGTCGGCGAGGGCGCGGTCGATGCCCGCGACTACGGTCTCGATCGACACGCCGCGCTCGGTGTGCGTCTGCGGGTCGAAGAAGATTTCGGCGTGCACGACGTTGTCCGCTAGCGCGCGCTCGCAGTAGGCCATCGTCATGTCGTAGAAGTCCTGCTCCTTGAGCAGCACGCTCGCGCCCGCATAGTAGATGTCGAGGAACGACTGCAGGTCGGTGAATGCGTAGGCGCGGCGCAGCGACTCGATCGAGTCGTAGGCGAGCTTCACGTTGTTGCGCTGCGCGAGCGCGAAGATCAGCTCGGGTTCGAGCGAGCCTTCGATATGGATGTGCAGCTCGGACTTCGGCGCGCGCGCGGCTTTTTCTGCAAGTGGGACTGCGGTGGTCGTGATCGTCATGGTCTGGTCGGTCTGTGAGTAGGTGACATCACGCGGAATGGGCGAGGGCATGGGCCGCATGCGCTTCGATCGCCTGCAGGAGCTGCGCGGCGGCCGAGATTGCAATCACTTCGGGCGACTTGTCCACGATGCCGTCGACGCCGAGCGGGCACTTCATCCGTGCGATCTGCAGCGGATCGATGCCGCGCGCGGCGAGCCGGTGCTCGAACTGCTTGCGCTTCGTGTGCGAGCCGATCATCCCGAAGAACATGTAGTCGCCGCGGCGCAGGATGCGCTCGGCGAGTTCGAGGTCGCGCGAATGATCGTGCGTCATCACGATGAAGCTCGTGCCGGGCACGGCGGTATCGACGGCTTCGTCCGGGGCGTCGTTCGGGTCGATCTCGACGTTGGGCGCCGCGAGTGCCGCGAACGCCGCGGGCGACGGAAACGCGGCATCGCGCTCGTCCACCCAGCGTACGCGGCACGGCAGCGTGCCGAGCACGCGCACGAGCGCAGCGCCCACGTGTCCCGCGCCGAACAGCACGACGGGGAAATCGTTGGGCGCGATCGTTTCGGTGAGCAGCGCGCCGCCATCTTCATCGTGCGTGTCCCAGAGCAGGCAGTCGGGGGCTTCGACGCCCGGTTCCGGCTCGGACAGCAGGATCGGGCCGGCTGCCGCGGCGCTGCCCGCGCCGATCGGGTTCCCATTTCGCGAGGAGCGAAATGATACGCTACGCACGGTCGATGCGCCCGCCGCGAGGCGGCGAGCCAGCGTGGCGAGCCAGCCGAGGTCGCCCACATCGAGCCGCTCGAACGCAAGCACGACCGCGCCGCCGCAGCACTGGCCAAGGCTCGGGCCGAGCGCGAGCCGCTCGAGACGCCGCATGTGCGGCGCGCGCATGCCGTCGCGCAGCACCTGGCGCGCGATCTCGATGGCTTTCCATTCGAGGTGGCCGCCGCCGATCGTATGGCGCGCGGCCTCGCGCGTCACGATCATCTTCGTACCCGCTTCGCGCGGCGCCGATCCTTCGACGCGCGCGACCGTCACGAGCACGGCGGCGTCGCCGTGCGCGAGCAGTTGCTGCAGATCGGTCAGCCAGGTTTGCATCTGGCGGTTCTCCTTGCTTCGGGCGGCACGCTGGGCATGCCGCCGGTTAATCATCGTGGCTTCGCGCGGGGGCGCAAACCCGCATCGCGCGTGATGGTTCGAGCGCGCCAGCCGCCAACTGGTTCGCGCGTTCAGCCGGTCTGCTTCTCAGCCCGCTTCTCAATCCGCTGTTCAATCCGCTGCTCACCGCTGCTCAGTCCGCATGCTCACGGCGCGCCGCTGCGGGCACGGCCGGTGTGGCGGCAACACCTCCCGCGGCACTCGCGGCCGGCGTCGCCGTCGCCGCGGTGCGCGCACGCAAGCCCTCCAGCGCGTCGAGTATGGCCTCGGGCGTCGCGGGCGCGAGGAGCGGCGCGGCCTCGCGCGCCTCGGGCACCGCCGCGCCGATGGCGTCGCGAATCGCGAGAAACACCGAGAACGGCAGCAATAGCGGTGGCTCGCCCACCGCCTTCGAACGGAATACGGTCGGCTCCGCGTTCTCGTTGCGATAGAGCCGGGTCGTGAACGCCGCGGGCGTGTCGCTGATCGCCGGGATCTTGTAGGTGGACGGCGCGTGGGTCATCAGGCGCCCATCGCCGTTCCACCAGAGCTCCTCGGTCGTGAGCCAGCCCATCCCCTGAATGAAGGCGCCTTCCACCTGGCCGATGTCGATGGCCGGATTGATCGACTGGCCGGCGTCGTGGAGCAGGTCGGCGCGCACGAGCTTCCATTCTCCGGTCAGCGTGTCGACGACCACCTCGGACACGGCCGCGCCATAGGCAAAGTAATAAAACGGATGGCCCGTGAGCGTGCGCGCATCCCAGTGGACTTTGGGCGTAGCGTAGAAGCCGTCCGACCACAGTTGCACGCGTTTCATATAAGCGCGTTCGACGAATTCCGCGAACGCAATCGTGACACCGTTCGCGCGGACCAGACTGTCTTCGAACCCGACGGCATCGGGCGTGCCGCCGTACTCGGCGGCGGCGAGGCCGGCCAGGCGTGCGCGGATGGTCAGCGCCGCCGCTTGCGCGGCGAGGCCATTGAGGTCGCTGCCGGTGGAGGCGGCGGTGGCCGACGTATTGGCCACCTTCGAGGTGTCGGTCGCGCTCACGCGCACGCGCGCCAGCGGCAGCCCGAACGCGCCGGCCACCACCTGGGCCACCTTCGTGTTGAGCCCCTGGCCCATTTCGGTGCCGCCATGATTCACGAGGACCGAGCCGTCGCGATAGACGTGCACGAGCGCGCCGGCCTGGTTCAGGTGCGGCACGTTGAACGAGATGCCGAACTTCAATGGCGTGAAGGCGATGCCGCGCTTGAGGACCGCGCTCGAGCCGTTCCAGGCCGCGAGCGCGGCGCGCCTGTCGCGATAGCGGCTCGAGGCGAGCAGTTCGTCGGTGAGCGGCGCGAGGACGTTGTCCGCGACGCGCTGCCCGTAGGGCGTGACGTCGCGCTCGCCGATGCCGTAGTAGTTCACGCGCCGCACGTCGAGCGGATCGCGGTTCAGCATCTTCGCGATGCTGTCGAGCATCACTTCCATCACGAGCGCGCCCTGCGGGCCGCCAAAGCCGCGGAACGCGGTGTTCGACTGCGTATTTGTCTTGCAGCAGAGCGCGACGATTTCGACGTCGGAAAGGGAGTAGGCGTTGTCGAAGTGGCACACCGCGCGCGTGGCCACCGCGCCGGAGAGGTCGGCAGAATAGCCCGCGCGCAACGCGATTTCCACGCGCGTGCCGAGGAGGCGCCCGTCGTCGTCGAAGCCGGCTTCGTATTCGTAGAGCGCGTCGTGGCGCTTGCCCGTGATCATGAAGTCGTCGTCGCGGTCGGCGCGCAGCTTCACCGGCCGGCCCGTCTTGTGGGCCGCGAGCGCTGCGACGCAGGCGAACAGCGCCGACTGCGATTCCTTGCCGCCGAAGCCGCCGCCCATGCGCCGGCATTCGCACGCTACGCGGTGCGCGGGCCAGCCGAGCAGGTGGGCCACCAGCTGCTGCATCTCGCTCGGATGCTGCGTCGAGCTGTAGACGAGCATGCCGTCCTGTTCCTGCGGCAGCGCGTAGGCGACCTGACCTTCCAGATAGAACTGCTCCTGCCCACCCACGGCGAACGTGCCGGCGATGCGGTGCGGCGCGGCCGCGATCCGCTCGGCGGGCGTGCCACGGGTGAGGCGCAGCGGCGGCAGCACGTAATGCTGCTTCGCGCGCGCCTCGGCGATCGAGAGCACTGGCTCGAGCGGCTCGTAACGCACCACGTCGTCGCTCGCGGCGAGTGTCGCGGCGCGGCGCGCCAGCTCCTGGCTCGTCGCGATCACGGCGAAGACGGGCTGGCCGAGGTACTGCACCGTGCCGTCCGCGAGCACCGGATCGTCGTGCAGCACGGGGCCGCAATTGTTCTCGCCGGGGATGTCGGCGGCACTGAGCACCGCGACCACGCCGGGCGCCTCGCTCACGCGGCGCAGGTCGAGCGATACGATGCGCGCGTGGGCGTGGCGCGAGAGACCGAGCGCCGCGTGCAACGTGCCTTGCAGCTCGGGGATGTCGTCGGTGTAGCGCGCCTCGCCGCTGACGTGCAGTTCCGCGGATTCGTGCGGCAGCGGGGCACCGAGCGCCGAGCAGGCCGACTGTGCCGCCGCGTCGGCAACCCGCGCAACGAATGGATCGGACTGGAGGTTCATGGCGTTTCTCCCGCGGCGAGCTCGGCGTCGTCCTCGAAGCCATCCTCGGCGCCGAAGGCGAACGCGTTGACGTCGCATAGCGCGAGCGGGGCGTCGTCTCGAGTCTCCAGCCAGCAGCGCCACAGCAGATTGCGCGCGACTTTCAGGCGGTAGGCGGCGCTCGCGCGCAGATCGTTAAGCGGGTGGTAGTCGCTAGCGAGGGCATCCATCGCTCGTCGCGCGGTGGTTTCGTCCCAGCGCGCGCCGGTCAATGCGGCTTCGGTGTGGCTGCCGCGCAAAGGCGTCGCGGCCATGCCGCCGAACGCCACGCGCGCCTTCGCGATGACGCCGTCTTCGCCGATGTCTAGTGCGAACGCCGCGCATACGGCCGAGATGTCCTGGTCGTAACGCTTCGAGATCTTGTACGTGCGAAAACGCAGCGTGGACGTGGGGCGCGGCACGCGGATCGCCGCGAGGAACTCGCCGGTTGCCAGCGCCGTCTTCTGATAGCCGGTGTAGAAGGCGGAAAGCGGCAGCGTGCGCTCCTCGTTGGCGCGGCGCAGGACGACTTGCGCGTCGAGCGCGAGCAGCGCAGGCATCGAATCGCCGATCGGCGAGCCGTTCGCGACGTTGCCGCCCAGCGTTCCGGCATTGCGGATCGGCAGCGAGGCGAAGCGGGCCCAGAGTTCGGCGAGTTCGGGGTAGTCGATCGTCAGTGCGGCATAGGCTTCTTCGAGCGGCACCGCGGCGCCGATCGTCAGGACCTCCGCATCGGTCGTGAGTTCGCGCAGTTCGACGACGTTGCCTGTATAGAGCAGATCGCCCGGCTCGCGAAACTGCTTCGTGACCCACAGGCCGACATCGGTACTGCCGGCAAGCACGCGCGCCTGAGGCCGTTCGGCGCGCAGCTTCGCGAACTCGCCGAGCGTGCGCGGGGCGAAGAACGTGGCGTCGCCGCCGGCCACGCCCTGTGCCCGGTATTCGAAAGTATCGTGGCGCGCGAGCGCGCGCAGCGCGTCTTCGATAGCCGCACGGTCGAGGGCGGTACGCGGGTAGTCGAACATGCGCTGGGCGGCTTCGACGATAGGCCGGTAACCCGTGCAACGGCACAGGTTGCCCGAAAGGGCCTGATTGATCTCGTCGCGCGTGGGCAGGCCGGCGCTGGCCGGTTGCCGCTCGTAGAGCGCCCACAGCGACATGGCGAAGCCCGGCGTGCAGAAACCGCACTGCGAGGCGTGGCAATCGACGAGGGCTTGCTGGACAGGGTGGAGCGTGCCGTCGGCGGCGCGCAGGTCCTCGACGGTGAAGAGCGCGCGGCCGTCGAGCGTGGGCAGAAACTGGATGCAGGCGTTGACGGCCTTGAGGGCAAGATGCCCGTTGTCGTCGAGTTCCCCGACGACCACCGTGCACGCGCCGCAATCGCCTTCGGCACAGCCTTCCTTCGTGCCGCAGGCGTGCAGATCCTCGCGCAGGTGCTGCAGCACCGTGCGCGTGACCGGCACGTCGCGCACCTCGTGCACGGCGCCTCGGCGCAGGAATCGGATGGTTTGCGTTGTCATGGTGAACCCGGGAGACATTGCGGATCAGGCGCGCGTTACGCAGGGGGCGTGCCAAAGCCGGCCTCGCGCACGTAGATCGCCATCCAGTTCCGAAGATAGCACTGCTTGCGTCGGGAAAGTATTAGCCGCGCATGATGGGGGTTATCACGTTGCCATCATGGCAATGGGGGCGGCGCTCCGGCCCTTTGCGGGGGGCCTCGTGCGAGGCCATGCGTGGCGGGGCGTTGCCGGAAGACGGCCGTGGCTGGCGCGGGGCGGGGGACAGAGCGAAAAACGCGCGTGCGCGGATACCGGCTTAAGACGGACTGCAGGCGTGCCGTGATGTGGACAGGCGGGTGTCGGGGAGCGCGCGAGCCCGGTCCGGACGCCGGAAGCCCGCGCTGAACGTAGCCGCTGCGGGCTCTCCGGCTGGCCGCTCAGCGGCGGATGCCGGGCCAGGACACCTGGCGGCGGCGATTGCGCCAGAGGCTCAGGAATACGGCCACAAAGATGCAGACGAACGCGATCAGCGACCAGGCCGGCACCGACAGGCCGAAGATGGGCGGATAGACGGTTTCGCACAGGCCCTGGACCTTGAAGACGCTGGGCAACCATTGTGCGGGCGGCAGGCCGTCGATGATCGGCTCGAGCGTGTCGAAGCCGCAGCTGAAGCTCGGAAATGCCTGCACCCAGACGAGCCGCGCGGCGGAGACGATGCCGCCCGCCGCGGAGATCACGACCAGCCCTTCGAGCAGGCGCACGCCGCGCCAGCTCGAGAGGCGCGCGCCGAGGAACGCGAAGATCGCGATGAGGGCCAGGAAGTAACGCTGGAGGATGCACAACGGGCACGGGTCCTGGTGCTCGACATATTGCATGTAGAGCGCGCTGCCCAGAAGCGCAAGGCAGATCAGGCAAAGGAGGACCAGCAGGCGGCGCTCGCGGCGCAATAGCGCGTTATCGTCGTTCATGTCGCTCGTTTTTTCGGTTTGGTGACGCAGCGAAGCGCTGCGACGGCGTGTTCGCGATTCTAGCGCGAAGGGCGTGCGGCGGGCCCACCTGCGCCTGACTTTGACTGAATGGAGGAGCCTCGCGGGCGAATGGGCGCGCCGTTACCGCCTACGCCTAGCGCAACGGCGCGAGCACCGCCTCGACGCCACGGCCGATCGCCAGCAGCGCATCGTCGGTAAAGGGCGCGCCGGCCAGCATCAGCCCGACCGGCGCCGCGCCGTGGTGATGGCAGGGCAGCGACAGCGCGCACGCGTCGAGGAAGTTGAACGCGCTCGGGTTACGCAGCACGAGTGCGTTGGTCTGGGCGAAGACGGCGTCGTCGGCGGCGAGCGGCGCCACGCGCGGCGGCACGATCGGCACGGTCGGCGCGATCACGGCGTCGAAGCGTGACCAGAGCGTGGCCTCGGCTGCTTCGAGCACGGCTGTGCGCGCGGCGATCAGGTCGAGGTAATCAACGGCTCGTGCCGGCTCGCCCCTGAGGATCCGCGTGAGCACCCGCGGATCGTAGTCGTGGCGGTGCCGGGCGATCAACTCGCGGTGCCACGCGTAGGCCTCGATCGGCGAGAAGCCGTAGCGATTGATGTCCGGGAACTGGTCGAGCGCGCCGAACCGGACCTCGCTCACGATCGCGCCCGCCGCGTCGAGATGCCTGAGCGCCACGTCGATCGTTTCGGCGACTTCGGGCTCGACATCGTCCGTCACATAGTTGGTCAGCACGCCAAGGCGCACGCCTTCCAGATGCCGTGCCGCGGGTACGCGCGGGGCGAGGCCGGCGAGAAGGCGGTCGATGAGCGCGCAGCAGGCCACGCTGTTGCCGATCGGCCCGAACGAATCGAGCGTGGGCGAGAGCGGCACGGCGCCCGCCTTCGGAATGCGCGCGGCCGTGGGCTTGAAGCCCGTGAGCCCACAGAACGCGGCGGGAATGCGGATCGAGCCGCCGGTGTCGGTGCCCAGCGCGACGGCCGCCATGCCGTCGGCCACCGACGCTGCCGCGCCCGACGAAGAGCCGCCCGCGACGCGGGCATCGCCCTCTTTGCCGCGCCCGTACGGCGAGAGCGGCGTGCCGTAGTGCGGATTCAGCCCAAGCCCTGAGAATGCGAACTCGCTCATATTGGTTCGCCCGATCAGCACGGCACCCGCGTGGCGCAGCCGCGCAACGGCGACGGCGTCTGCCTGCGCGGGCGGCGCGCCGGCGAGTACGGTTGAGCCCGCGCGCGTGACCTCGCCGTCCACGTCGAACAGATCCTTCACCGAAACGGGCACGCCCGCGAGCGGTGAGAGCACCGTGCCCGCGGCGCGCAGGCGGTCGTGCGCGTCGGCTGTGGCGCGTGCGCGCGCGGCGTCGACATGCGTGAACACGGTGGCGCCCTGGCCGGCCGGGTCGGCGATGCGCTCGAGCGCGCTCTCGACGAGCGCGCGGCTCGTCGTGCGGCCCGCGGCCAGATCGGCGGCAAGCTGGGCGAGCGGAGCAAATGGGGTGAAAGCGGACAGGAGGGCGGTTGTCATGGCGATGGGCGGTGGGGGCGGGGCCGTCCGGGCGGCGGACGCATCCTATTGTAGGGCCGGATTTTCACGGTAGCGTAATCTGGATCGGTGCGCACATCAGGTAAGATTCGTCGAATAGATAGTAATTTGTAAGGATGTGTCCGCATGCACCAGGGAGCCGGCTTTATTCAGGATCTGGCAGTCGTGATGGCGCTCGCCGGTGTCGTCACAGTGCTGTTCCATCGCCTGAAGCAGCCCGTGGTGCTTGGCTACATTGCCGCGGGCGTGATCATCGGTCCCTACACGCCGCCGTTTCAGCTCATACACGACGAGCAGACCATCCAGACCCTCGGCGAGTTGGGCGTCGTGTTCCTGATGTTCTCGCTCGGCCTCGAGTTCAGCCTGAAGAAGCTGTTCCAGGTCGGCGTGACGGCGATCGTCGCCGCGCTTTCGGAAATCGTGTTGATGCTGTGGATCGGCTACGAGATCGGCCGCGCGTTCGGCTGGGGCGCGATGGACGCGCTCTTTCTCGGCGCGATTCTCGCTATTTCTTCCACCACCATCATCGTCAAGGCACTCGCCGATCTCGGCGTGAAGCGCGAGCCGTTCGCGCAACTCGTGTTTGGCATCCTGATCGTCGAGGACATTCTGGGGATCGCGATGCTGGTCCTGTTAGGCGGCATCGCGCAGACCGGCGAACTCTCGCCGGGCATCGCGTTCATCACGCTCGGCAAGCTGCTGCTTTTCATGCTCGTTTCGCTGCTGGCGGGCATCCTGGTCGTGCCGCGCGCGCTCGGCTACGTCGCGCGCGTGGGCAGCGACGAGATGCTGCTCATTTCCGTGCTCGGCTTCTGCTTCGGGTTCTGCCTGCTGGTCGTGAAGCTCGACTACTCCATCGCGCTTGGCGCCTTTCTGATTGGCGCGATCATGGCGGAGTCGCGCCACCTGCATCGCATCGAGCATCTCGTCGCCCCGCTGCGCGACGCGTTCTCGGCCATCTTCTTCGTGACGATCGGACTCATGCTCAATCCGCTCGTGCTGGTGGATTACGCGTGGCCGATCGCGGTGATTTCAGTGGCGGTGATCTTCGGCAAGCTCGTTTCGTGCGGCCTCGGCACGTTCCTCGCGGGCCGCGACGGACGCACGGCCATGCGCGTGGGCATGACCGTCTCGCAGATCGGCGAGTTCTCGTTCATCATCGCTTCGCTCGGTCTCACGCTCAAGGTGACGAGTGGCTTTCTCTATCCGATCGCCGTTGCAGTTTCCGCCATCACGACGCTCACCACGCCCTATCTGATTCGCTTCGCCGATCCGCTTTCGCAACGGCTCGCGCGGGCGATGCCGGCCACCGTTTCGAACGTTTTCGGCCTCTATGGCCAGTGGCTGCGCTGTCTCATGCCGCGCTCGTCGGGGCCGACCTTCTTCACGCTTGTGCGGCGCATCGTGCTGCAGGTGGGGGTGAATCTCGCGCTCGTGTCGGCGATTTTCATCGGCGTGTCGTACGGCGCCCGCTATGCCGAGCCGTCGCTCGCCACGTGGGTTGCCGACGAACCCATCCAGCGCGTGGTGCTGTGGAGCCTCGCGCTCGTGCTGGCCATGCCGTTTCTCGTGGCGGTGTGGCGCAAGATGCAGTCGCTCGCGCGGCTGCTGGCCGAGGCAAGCGTGCAGCCCGAAAAGGCGGGGCGCTTCACGCGTGCGCTGCGCCATGCCATTGCCGAAGTCGTGCCCGTGCTGGCCATGGTCGGCGTCTTTCTGCTGGTAGGGGGGCTGTCCGGCGCGATCCTGCCGCCAACCGGCTATCTTGTCGGTGTGCTGGTGGGGGCGGCCGCGCTCACAACGCTGCTGTGGCGCTGGTTCGTGAGGATCCACGCCTCGATGCAGATCGCGCTGCGCGAGACCTTCGACGAACGCCCCGACGCGTGACGCCGTGTTGCGCGGATGTGACCGGATGTGACGAATTGTGCACAGGGCTGGCGGCCTCTGACGGGGCGAAGGATAATCGGACCATGTTCATCGTTCGCGCGCACGGCGCGCCAGACCCTACGTCATGAGCGAAAACAGATCCGACCGCCCCGAGGCCTCCGACGGCGTCAACCGTCCCGCCAATGCCGGCACGCCCGGCGCCTCCCCACCCAACGCTTCGGCCGGATTCTCCGGCGCTGCTTCCGCTCCCTCGAGTTCCACTTCGTCCACGCCTTCGTCCGCGCAGTCCGCGGCGGCAACGGCTGTGGCAGAAGGCGAGCCGGCACAGCGTGCGTCGACCGATGCGCCCGAAAGCGCATCGACGGTCACACCCGCGGCGCAGCCGCACGGGGCCGACGCGGGCGAGGGACACACGCCCGAAGACCCGGCGACGGCTAGCTCCGGGGGCGACGCGGCAGCAGCCGCGACGACCGAGCCGCCGAAGGCGGCCGCCGATGCACCGCGCCCGGGTGCGGCGCCCGCGGGCTTCGGCCAGGCGCCGGATTTCAGCGCGCAGAACCCGCCTCCACCCAACGCCTTGCCGCCGAATCCGCCGCGCTACCTGCGTCCAAGCGATTCGGCGTGGTCGGTGTTCGGCCGCATCATCGCGGCGCGCGCGCGCCAGCTGTTCGACCGTGCGGGACAGCGGATCACGCAGCGTACGCTGCGCATCGGCGTGTCGGCGCGCATCTTCCATCCGGAACCGGGGGCGATGGGGCTGCGCGGCAAGACGCTGCAATATCTGGAAGAGTCGATTGCGCACTGGGTCATGTCGCGCGACGTGGTCGTATTCATGATTCCGACCGTCGGGCACCAGGGCATGCTGCATCCGAGCAACATTCGTCTGCGCGACTATGCGAAGCATCTCGACGGCCTTTTGCTGCAGGGCGGCGCCGACGTTTCGCCACAGACCTATGCGGAAGTCGCGGCGCGTCCCGAGTGGCCGGGCGACCGGGTGCGCGACATGTACGAACTGGAACTGCTGCACGAGTTCGTCGAGTCGGGCAAGCCGGTGCTGGGCGTGTGCCGGGGCTGCCAACTGATCAACGTGGCGTTCGGCGGCACGCTTTACCAGGATATCGCCACCGATGTGCCGACCGCCGGGGTTCACGTGAGCGAACGCTACGACCAGCATCGTCACGCGATCACGTTCCCTTCCGGTTCGTCGCTCGCCAGCATGTTTCCGGGCCGTAGCGAGGCTATCGTCAACTCGATCCACCACCAGGCGGTGAAGAACCTGGGCCGCGACCTTTCGATCGAGGCGGTTTCGGCCGGCGACGGCCTTATCGAGGCGGTGCGCTATCGCCGCGCGCCTTTCGTGGTGGGCGTGCAATGGCACCCGGAATTCCATCGCGCGGGCGGTCCGGAAATGCTCGATTGCACGCCGCTGCTCGACGCCTTCCTGCGTTCGGCGCGCGAGACGCGCTTCTAGTCGCGCTTCTAGTTGCGCTTTTGGTCGCGTTTCTTGTATTTCGCCGGCCTGGTTGAATTCCGCTTGATTTCGAGTTGTTTCGATTCTTGAGTAATCCCGAATTAAAGCCTGTTTTTGAGATTATTGGGCTGGGATAATAAAGGGTTACTCTGAATCATCAACGGAACGGCAGGCATGAAGTACTCAACGGGACTGCGACGGGCGTTGCCCGGCGCCGCGGCTATTCTGATGTTGCTGCATGGCGCTAGCGGGTGGGCGCAGGACGAAGGCGGCGAACTGGCACCGGTGGTCGGCAGTCGTCCGGCGCTTGGCAGCCTGACGCCGCCCGTGGCCGGCACCGTGCCGCCTGTGACAACGGACGAGCAGGCGAGCGTAGACAACGCGCAGGGCGACGTCGCCACGCTCATGCAACTGCTGCACGATTCGCAGCTGGTCGAATTACGCACGACCTACAACGGCAGCTACGGCGCGAGTCTGTTCTTTTACCCGCCTGATATGACCTGGTACGTCGTATTGTTCCAGGACAAGCATCTCTGGCGCGTGATCCGTTCGCAGGACGAAGGGCGTGCTGATGCGATCTACGCTGATTTCGCCCAGCAGACCGCACGGCTGGCGGACGTCGAGATACGCCGTACCCAGCTCGATGCTCAGAAGGCCTATATCCAGCGCGTGATCGCGCTTTCCGAGGACCGCGCACGCCGTTTGCAGGCCGACCTCAATGTGGCGCACACACAGCAGGCGCAGGTCAACGATCGCCAGCGGCAAATGCAGGCCGATGCGGTGGCTCTGCGGAACCAGAAGGCGCAAGCGCAAGCCCAGTTGCGCGATGTTCAACGTCAGGTTCAGGATCTGCAGCGGCAAACCGAGGCCGGCTTGCCCGGTGGGAGAAATTAAGGCGGGTGACAAGCCGACCAGAAAAAAGCCCTCGACCTGAAAATCGAGGGCTTTTTGCTGTCTGACGCGCGTTGCTGCGCGTCATTGACAGGTCACAACAAGGTCAAGAACAAGGTCACTCCGGGGACACTGCGATGTCACTTCGCGAAGCTGTCGGGTATTTCGGTTACGCGCCGTTGCGAGACATGGTTGACCCACTCGGTGCTGTCGACTGGGATCGACGAGCGGCTGGCCGGACGTGGCGCCGAGTAGGTGTTGGCGTAGGTGACGATCGACGCGTAGTCATCGTCCTGGCGGGGCGAGTAGTGCCCCGCTTCCGAATACATGCCTGCCGTGCGGTGCGTTGTGACCGGAGGGACCACGCGGTGCGGTGCGAGCGTGTGTGCAGCCCGCGCGTCCTTGACGGCGCGCAGCACACGGCCTGGCTTGTCGGCCGCGGTAGATATCACATTGGCCGGGACCGGGCGGCCCGCGCGTTTTTCACCGTCTGCCACGGAAGGCAGCGCCAGGGTTACGCGCGGCGCGGTCTCACGATTGCCCGCTGCTGAGTAGGCGGGCCCGTTCACGGCAGAGGCCGCACCCATGCTGGGCGATGGTGTGGCGTTTTGTGAGGGCGCAGTTGCCTGTGTCGCCAGGTTGTTCTGACGGGTCGGCACCAGGTCTGCTGCTGCCAGCTCGTGTGCGGCGCGTTCGTCGGCGAGCCGCTGCGAGGCGGTGCTGGCCGATTCGCGGTCCGCGCGCGCGAGGGCAGGCACAGCCGGCTGCTTGTCGCCGTGCGGCGCGTGGCTTGCCAGTATCCACGTGAGCAGTGCGGCGCCGCCGATGGCGCACGCGCCGCCCGCGAGCCGGCTCCGGTCGAGCGGCCGCATGCGGCTTGTGCGTGCGAGCCGGGCCGGTCGCGAGGCTTCGGCATGAAGCGGGGTTGCCGGACCATGGGGACCGGCCGACGAAGTCGCAACCGCGAGCGTTTCGTTCGCGGCTGCATGTGCCTTTTCGCCAACCAGTGCGGCAGCCGGCTCGGGAATCATGCGGCGATGAAGGTCCCAGCGGCAGGCAGCGCGAAACGCTTCGGCGCTCAGGCAGACGGTGCGCATCATGGCGGCATAGAGCGCCTTGAGTTCGGCACGCAGGCTGAAGTGCGGCGGCAGCAGCATCCATTCGCGACCGAACGGCGGCGGAATGCGGTCGAGTGGGCGCATGCGCGGCAGCGCGATGGAGCCCTCAACCTGAACGAACGGAATTGTCGACATCGATCTCTAGCAGCCGCAGCTTGGACGAAGCGAAGGCACTGGCGGCGCGCTTCACATCAGGTTTCTGGTTATTGCCGGAGATGATGCGGGACAGCAGCAGGGTGATCTATCGGAAACGTCCTAAAACCGGGATTGCGCGAAGCCGCAGCTGCGAGGCGGATGACGTGGGAGCGGGGCGTTCCGGCGGCGAGAAGCGTCGGAGCGTGATCGAGGATGGCGTTTGGCCGAGGCTCGGTCCGTATCAGACGGTATCGAGCCGGAAGACGTAGCGCAGCGCCGTAATATCCACCCCACCCATATGGTCGGGTTCGGCGCCCGAAAATTTCCAGCCTTGCCGCTCGTAGAACGCAATCGCCGGGGCGTTGCCCTCGAGCACGTAAAGGTATAGCTGAGCTTCACCGCGCGACCGGGCCCATTCCTGCGCGGCGTGCATCAGCCGCTTGCCGACACCGATCCCCTGATGCTCAGGCATGGCATGCAGGTTGTCGAGCAGGACGCCCCACGGCGAATCGGGTTGCTGCTCGACGCAGACGAAGCCCACGGGTGTCGCGTCGTCCAGTTCGGCGATCAGCACGAGGCGGCGCTCGTCGCCCGGCGCTTCCATACGTGCGCGCCACCACGCCGCGCGTTCGGCGCCAACCTCGCGCTCGAGGAATGCAGCGGGGAGGAGCCCGCGATACGTGGCTTGCCAACTGGCTACGTGCAGGCTGGCGATCAGTGGGGCGTCGGCGGCGGTGGCCGGGCGCAGTGTCAGAGGAGCAGCGGTGGGCATGCGATGGCGAGAGCTGGAGACGGGGCGTGTAAGGCGCTGCGCCCGAGGGTTGTGCAGAGGCTTTATTGTGCATGATAAGCGCTCCGGAGCGGGGGGCGGCCGGAAGCCAGAAGAAAGCGTAATAATCTGGCGAAGCAAAGGCCATGCGGTGCTGCGGCCTTCGGTAATACCCTGATATATGAGCGTGCTCCTGAGCCGCATAATGGCCGCCCGCTGGGCGCGCCCGCGCGATCCTCACTTTCCGCGGGCTTCCTGTCTCACTGTCTGCCCGGCCGGCCATGGCGCGGCGGGCGCCTCCCTGGAGAACGTCATGTCTACCGCGCCTCTCGCTGGCTCCAGAGAATCCAAAGTTCGGACCGTGTTTCGCGTCACGAGCGGCAACTTCCTGGAAATGTATGACTTCATGGTCTATGGCTATTACGCTTCGGCGATTGCCAGGGCCTACTTCCCGAGCAACAACGCATTCGCCTCGCTGATGCTGTCGCTGTCGGTGTTCGGCGCGGGCTTCCTCGTGCGCCCGCTCGGCGCCATCATTCTCGGCGCGTACATCGACCATCACGGGCGCCGCAAGGGCCTTATCCTCACGCTCGGTCTCATGGCGCTCGGCACGCTCACCGTCGCCGTCGTTCCGGGCTATGCGACGATCGGCTTTGTCGCGCCGCTGATCGTGCTGTGCGGGCGGCTGCTGCAGGGCTTCTCCGCGGGCGTGGAACTGGGCGGCGTTTCGGTCTATCTGTCGGAGATCGCGACCAAGGGTAACAAGGGCTTCTACGTGTCGTGGCAGTCGGGCAGCCAGCAGGTGGCCGTCGTGTTTGCCGCACTGCTTGGCGTTTCGCTGCACCGCATCCTGCCCGTCGAAGACATGACCGCGTGGGGCTGGCGCGTGCCGTTCATCATCGGCTGCTGCATCGTGCCGTTCCTGTTCCTGATCCGCCGTTCGCTGCAGGAAACAGAAGAGTTCGCACACAAGAAGCATCGTCCGTCGGTCGGCGAGATCATGAGCTCGATGATCCAGAACTGGGGCATCGTGCTCGGCGGCATGGGCATGGTGATCATGACGACCGTGTCGTTTTATATGATCACCGCCTACACGCCGACCTTCGGAAAGGAAGTGCTCAAGCTCGGCGAAGTCGACACGCTGGTCGTGACGATCTGTATCGGCCTCTCGAATCTGTTGTGGCTGCCGGTTTCGGGCGCCGTGTCGGATCGCATCGGCCGCCGTCCCGTCCTGCTCGTCTTCACCGTGCTGACGATCCTGACTGCCTATCCGGTCGTACAGTGGCTCGTCGCCGATCCGTCGTTCGGCCGCCTGCTGATGGTCGAGTTGTGGCTCTCGTTTCTGTATGGCTGTTACAACGGCGCGATGGTCGTCGCGCTCACGGAGGTCATGCCGTCCGACGTGCGCACGGCCGGCTTCTCCCTCGCGTACAGCCTCGCGACGACCATCGGCGGCTTCACGCCGGCCATCTCGACGTATCTGATCCATGTGAGCGGCAACAAGGCCGCGCCGGGAGCGTGGATGGGTGTCGCGGGGGTGTGCGGCCTCATCGCGACGCTGTTTCTCTATCGCACCGCGGCAGCACGCAATCAGTACAAGACCGTTTGACGTGCGGTGCACGCGAAAGCGCGCGCCCGCCGTCGCATAATGAAACAGCCTCGCAACGGGTCACGATGCGAGGCTGTATTTTTTGTGCTGGACGGGCGTGCCAAGCGGGCGTGCCAAGCGGGAGGGCAAGCGGGAGGGCAAGCGGGGGGCAAGCGGGGGGCAAGCGGGGGGCAAGCGGAGCGAGCCCAACGTTGCCGCGTCCGGTCGATGTCGCGGCAGTCAGGCGTCGCGCAATTCCTCTGCGAGCGTTGCCACGACTTCCTCCCATGCGCCGGGCCGGGGCTGGCGCACGAGCCTCGCGCGTGAATACCAGGGGCTCGAGTCGGTACCCGTGAACCAGCGCCAGTCCGCCGCGAAAGGCAGCATCAGCCAGAGTTTGGTGCCCAGGGCGCCAGCAAGATGCGCGATCGAGGTGTCGATCGACACCACGGCATCCAGACGCTCGATTACCGCGGCCGTATCGGCGAAATCGGCGACCTTCAGGCCGAGGCGGTGGATCGAGCGCGCCCGTGGGTGCGCGTCGAGCGCGGCTTGCTCGGCGTCGGTCAGCTGCGGTTGCAGCACGATCCAGTCGATGCCTTCCAGCGCGAACAGCGGATCGAGCGCGGCCAGTTGCAGCGAGCGATTCTCCTGCTTCTGGAGGCGGCCCGACCATGCGATGCCGATCTTGCGCTTCGCCTGGCCGCCGAGCGAGCCCCGCCACTTGCGCCGGTAAGTGGCCGGCGCCTGGAGATAGGGCGTGCGGCCGGGCAGGGCGTCGAAGGTCGTGCCAAGCGCGAGCGGCAGGGAGAGCAGCGGGCAATGCAGGTCGGCGGCCGGGTGGGGTGTGCCCTGGGCGATCAGCGTCGCACGAGCGGCTTGCGCGACAGGAGCGATGAGCGGCAGCAGCTGCGGCTGCACTTCGAGTATGACGCGCCCCCCCTTTTCTGCAACCAGCGGCACGAAGCGCACGAACTGCAGCGTGTCGCCGAAACCCTGCTCGGCCTGGATCAGCAGGGTCCGGCCGTCGAGCGGCTCGCCGCGCCAGCGCGGTAGCGCGTCGGCGGATGCGCTGTGCGCGCCGGCGGTGGTCTGGGGCGCGATTCGCGGTGCCATCGTCGCGTGGTACAGCGCCGGTTCGCGCGAGGCCGGATCGAGGCGCCACTCGTATTCGGGCAGGCCACGGCGGAAGTCCCCCATCGTGAGCCACGCGAGCGCGCGGTTCAGATGCGCCGCGGCAAGCTCGGGACGTACGCGCAGCGCTTCGTCGAAGGCCCGCACGGCGCGCTCGTGGTGACCGAGCGCGTGGTGTGCCGTGCCGAGCCCGAGCCAGGCGAGCGCAAACTTTGGATCGAGGCCGACGGCGCGCTCATAGGGCCCGATGGCTGCGTCGTGACGGCCAAGCGATGCGAGCGCGGTACCCAGACCGAACAGCGCCGGCGGGAAGCGCGGCTGAAGCGCGAGCGTGGCCTCGAAGACCGTGATGGCCTCGGCGTGCTGGCCCATTGCGTCGAGCGTGTTCGCGAGGTTGAAGTGCGCAGCGACGAAGCGGGGCTGCGCGGCTAGCGCCGCGCGGAACTGGGCGAGCGCGCCCTCGCTATCGCCGAGCGCGTTCAGCGACATGCCGAGATTGTTGTGGGCACCCGCGTGGCCCGGGCGGATCTTCAGCGCGCGGCGGAATGAATCGACGGCGTCGCGGTAGCGCCCGAGCGCGTGGTAGGCGTTGCCGAGGTTGTTGTGCGACGACGCATCGCCCGGCTGCAGGCGCACGGCATGGCCGAACGCGAACATGGCGTCCTCATGGCGGCCCAGTGCCGCATAGGCATTGCCGAGGTTGTAGTGCGCGAGGGCGAAGGCGGGCGAGAGCGAGAGCGCGTTGCGAAAACGCTCGATGGCCGCTTCGAACTGGCCGAGTGCCTTGAGGGCGTTGCCCAGATTCAGCTGGAGCGCGGCGTCGTCCGGGCGCAGGTCCACCGCGCGGCGCACGAGGTCGGCCGCTTCCGCGTGCTGGCCCTGCTGGTGGCGCAGCACGCCGAGCAGGTGCAGCGCATCGACGTGCCCGGGGTCGGCGGCGAGCGTCGCGCGGTAGCCGCGCTCGGCGTCGTCCAGCCGCCCGTCGCGATGTGCGTCATACGCGCGGAAAAAAACCTGTTCCATGACCGGAAGGGGCAAGACCTGAATAAAACAAAGGCCGTATTTTCCCATACTCCGGCGAGCGCCCCCGAGACTTGACAGGGGATCTGTAAGGATTTAACATATGAACACATATTCATACGTTTGATTCATGATCGTGTCGACACCCTTCGACGACGAGCGCATCACCCCGCTCGCCGACCTCTTTCGCCTGCTGGGCGACCCTACGCGCCTGCGCATCGTGCTTGCTTGCGTGCACGACCGGCGAGCCGTCGGCGCGATCGCGGAGGCGCTCGGGCTTTCGCAATCGCTCGTCAGCCATCACCTGCGACTTTTGCGCGCAGCCCGTGTTGTGCGCGCGGAGCGCGAGGGCAAGCAGGTGTTTTATGTGGCTGCCGATGCACATATCAGCACCATGCTCGCGGGAATGCTTGAACACGTCGACGAGCCCGCTGCCGATTATCCGGAGTCCGTTTAATGAGCGACGCTCGCAAACCACGAGGTGCTGCTGAAGAACGCGACGACGAGCACGCTCCCGTTTGGTTCGACGACGAGAAAACAGCGGTGGAGTGGGGCGGTCATGGTGCTCATGCCGCGCACGAGGGCGATGATCGTGGCCATGAGCACGCCCACGACCACGACCATGAAGCGCATGCGGACCACGATCTGCACGGGCATGCGGGGCACCGCCACGGCCACGGCCATGGTCACCACCACCACGCCCCCGTCGCGGGCCACGGGCGCGCTTTCGCGCTGGCCGTCGCCCTGAACATCGTGATCGTCGTCGTGCAGGGTGTGTACGGCGTGCTCGCGCATTCGACGGCGCTGCTCGCCGACGCCGGCCACAACCTGTCCGACGTCCTTGGCCTGCTGCTCGCCTGGGGCGCAAGCTGGCTCGCCACACGCCGCCCGTCGGCGCGCTTCACGTTCGGTTTCGGCACCTCGTCGATCCTCGCCTCGCTCGCCAACGCCACGCTGCTGCTCATCGCCTGCGGCGCCATCATCGGCGAGGCGATCGGCCGGCTGATGGCCCCGGCGCCGGTGGCGGGGCTCGACGTGTTCGTCGTCGCCGTGGTCGGCATGGTCGTCAACGGTTTCTCGGCATGGCTATTCATGCGTGGCAGCAAGGACGATCTCAATGTGCGAGGCGCGTTCCTGCACATGGCGGCCGACGCCGGCGTTTCGGCAGCGGTCGCCGTGGGCGGCCTCGTGATCCTCTTCACGGGCTGGAACTGGATCGACCCGGTCATGAGCATCGTGGTCGTGCTCGTGATCGTCTACGGCACCTGGGGCCTGTTGCGCGAGTCGGTGCGGCTCGCGCTCGCGGCGGTGCCCGAAGGCGTGGACGTGGAGCGCATCCGCGTGTTCCTCGCCGCGCAGGAGGGCGTTACCGATGTCCATGATCTGCATGTCTGGGCGCTTTCAACCACCGGCAACGCGTTGAGCGCGCACCTCGTGATGCCGGGCGGCCACCCGGGCGATTCCGTGCTCGACGGTATCGTCCAGGCACTCGGCAAGGGCTACAGCATGAAGCACGTGACGCTGCAGGTCGATATGGGGACGTCGCAACACCGCTGCTCGCTCGACGTCGTGGGGCACGCGCACTGATCGTGCGGCGCCCGGCGCCTGGGCCGCTCCGATCCCGCGCCTGATACGGCGCCAGATCGGCCAGAGCCGTGCCCATGGCGGGCGTACACTACGGTTCATGTCGACCGCATGGAGGTCTGCATGAACGTGGCTTCTTCCTCGCCGCCCGTGCTCATTGCCGGCGCGGGACCGACGGGTCTCGCCGCCGCGCTCGCCCTCGCCCGCGCACGCATCCCGGTTCGCCTGATCGATCGTACGTCCGAGCCCGGGCACCACACGCGCGCCATCGGCATACAGGCCCGCACGCTCGAACTCTTCGAGCAGCACCGTATCGTCGAACCATTTCTCGAGCGTGGCCACCGCGCGCACGCGGCCAATCTGTACTCGAACGGGCAGCGTCGTGCGCGGCTCGACTTCGATCCGCTCTTCACGCGCTATCCCTACCTGCTGTTTCTCGACCAGAGCGTCACCGAGCACATTCTGGCCGAGGGCGTCGCGGCATCCGGCGTCGAGATCGAACGCGGTCGCGAGTTGCTCGAGTTCACCCAGGGGTCGGCGGGCGTGAGCGCCGAGGTGCGTGGTCCCAATGGTCGGATCGAATCGATCCGCGCCGCGTATCTGATCGCGGCCGACGGCGCGCATAGCACCGTGCGCCACAAGCTGGCGATGAAGTTCGAGGGCGAGACGCTGGAGCAATCCTTCCTGCTCGCCGACGTCGCCGCCGAAACACCGTGGCCCGACGACGAGTTCCATATCTTCGCCTCGGCCGATGGACTGGCCGCGCTGTTTCCGTTCGGCGCGGGCCGCTGGCGGCTGATCGCCGACCACAAGGCCGTGCTGCCGGCCGCGCCGGAAGGCACGATGCCGGTGCCCACGCTCGACGAATGCCGCGCGATCGTCGAGCGGCGCATCCATCACGCGGTTTCGCTCTCGGAGATGGGCTGGGCCTCGTACTTCGGCGTGAACAGCCGCATGGTGCGCCAGATGCGCGTGGAGCGCGTCTTCTTGGCGGGCGACGCTGCTCATGTGCACAGCCCGGCGGGCGCGCAGGGGATGAACACCGGCATCCAGGAGGCGTTCAACCTCGGCTGGAAGCTGGCCCGTGTGCTCACGGGCGGCGCGCCCGAGCGCCTCCTCGACACCTATCACGCGGAGCGCCATCCGATCGAGCGGCTCGTCCTGCAGCAGACGAGCTTCATGACGCAACTCGTGGAGGCCGATCACGGCCCGCTCAAGCTGCTGCGCGAGCGTGTGATGCCGGTGCTGGTCGCGCTGGGGCCATTGCGCGACGCCGCGCGCGCGGCGGTGAGCGAGCTGTCGATCCAGTACCGGCGCAGCCCGCTTACGCTCGAACGCGTGCTCGACGGCGGTCCGCGCGCGGGAGAACGCGCACCCGATGCGCTGGCGCGCGTGATCGACGGACCGTTTGGCAAGGCCCCCGGCACGGGGCGCATTTTCGATCTGCACGACCCGGCGAGCTTTTCACTGTTCCTGCTCGTCGATGGGGAGCCGGGGCGCGCGGCCCCGGACGACGATGCCGCGCTCACGGCTTTCGCGGAAGCGGTCGAGCGGCTGCTGCCGCAAACCGTGCGCGTCTGGCGGCTCAGCGATGCGCCGGAGGGCGGCACGACGCCCGTAGGCGAGGGCGCGCCAACGCTTGCCGAATCGTATGGCCGCACGCGGCCCGCGTTCTACCTCGTGCGGCCCGATGGTTATCTTTGTGCGCGCGGCCGTCCTTCGTCGGATCTGAACGGCCTGCTGCGTCACTGCGAGACATGGTTTGCACCGAATGGAGCCGCGCAGCGCACTGTCGCCTGACGGGCAAAGACGAACGGTGCGGGGACAATGCCGCCGTCCCCGCACCGTTATCCGGTCGCGCACGATTGCGCCCGGTCTGCTTCGATCAGGCTGCCACGGGCGTCAGCGATGCGCGATGCTTGGTCAGCGCGGCGAAGACGATTGCCGAGAGGCCGGATCCGGCGGTACCGCTATCGAGTTCGGCCAGCAGCGCGCGCCGCATGCGTGGCTCCCAGAAGCGCCGGATGTGTTCGGCGATGCCCGCGAGCGCCTCCTCGCGATCGGGCAGCGACTCGAAGAACAGGCCGATCTGGTTGGCCATTTCGATCAGATGGTCGACGTTCATGGGGTCATTTCCCTGCGGCCGTGATGGCCGCTTCCACGCGCTGGCGCTGCAGTTCGAGTTGCTCGGCGCTGAAGCGCGAATAGTCGCGCTGCCACTGCGACAGTTGCTGCACGTGGCTTACCTGGACGGCTGTCACCTTGTACTCGGGGCAATTGGTTGCCCAGTCGGACGACTCCGTCGTGATCACGTTCGCGCCCGACTCGGGGAAGTGGAAGGTGGTGTACACCACGCCCGGCTGCATGCGCGTGCTCACCTTCGCGCGCAGCACCGTCTGCCCGGCGCGCGATTCGATCCCCACCCAGTCGCCCTCGCGGATGCCGCGGTCCTCGGCGTCGACCGGATGGATCTCGAGCCGGTCCTCTTCGTGCCAGCGCGAGTTCTCGGTGCGGCGCGTCTGCGCGCCCACGTTGTACTGCGACAGGATGCGTCCCGTCGTGAGCAGCAGCGGGTAGCGTCGCGTGACCTTCTCGAGCGTCGGAATGAACTTCGTGATGACGAACTTGCCCTTGCCTCGCACGAACGCGTCGACGTGCATGATCGGCGTGCCGTCGGGCGCGTTCTCATTGCAGGGCCACTGGATGCTGCCAAGCTCGTCGAGCCGATCGTACGAGACGCCGTGGAAAGTGGGCGTGAGGCGCGCGATCTCGTCCATGATCTGCGAAGGATGCGTGTAGTTCATCTCGTAGCCGAGCGCGCGGGAGAGCAGGATCGTGACCTCCCAGTCCGCGTAGCCGGCAAGCGGCGGCATCACCTTGCGCACGCGCGAGATGCGGCGCTCCGCGTTGGTGAACGTGCCGTCCTTTTCGAGGAACGACGAACCGGGCAGCAATACGTGTGCGTATTTCGCCGTTTCGTTGAGGAAGATGTCCTGCACGACGATGCATTCCATCGACGCAAGCGCCGCCGCCACATGCTGCGTGTTCGGATCGGACTGGACGATGTCCTCGCCCTGACAGTAGAGGCCCTTGAAGCTGCCGTCGAGCGCCGCGTCGAACATGTTCGGGATGCGCAGGCCAGGCTCTGCCTGCAGCGTGACGTGCCAGGCGTGCTCGAAGAGGGTGCGCGTCGCGGTGTCGCCGACATGACGGTAGCCCGGCAACTCGTGCGGGAACGAGCCCATGTCGCACGAGCCCTGGACGTTGTTCTGGCCGCGCAGCGGATTCACGCCCACGCCCTCGCGGCCGATGTTGCCCGTAGCCATCGCGAGGTTCGCGATGCCTATCACCATCGTCGAGCCCTGCGCATGCTCCGTGACGCCGAGGCCGTAGTAGATCGCGGCGTTGGGCGCCGTGGCATAAAGGCGCGCGGCCTCGCGCACGCCCTGCGCGGGCACGCCCGTGACCGCTTCGGTCGCTTCCGGCGAGTTCTCGGGCAGCGCGACGAACTCGCGCCACTGCTCGAAGGCGCGCGGTTCACAGCGTTCGGCGACGAAGGCCTCATCGACGAGGCCTTCGGTGACGATCACGTGCGCGAGTGCATTGACGATCGCGACGTTGGTGCCGGGACGCAACGGCAGGTGGTGCTCCGCCTTCACGTGCGGCGTATCGACGATGTCGATGCGCCGCGGATCGACGACGATCAGCTTCGCGCCCTGGCGCACGCGGCGCTTCAGGCGCGAGCCGAACACGGGATGGCCGTCGGTGGGGTTGGCGCCGATCACCATGATGACATCGGCGTGATCGACCGACGCGAAGGTCTGGGTGCCCGCCGATTCGCCAAGGGTCGTCTTCAGGCCATAGCCCGTGGGCGAGTGGCACACGCGTGCGCAGGTGTCGACGTTGTTGTTGCCGAACGCGGCGCGCACGAGCTTCTGCACGAGATACGTCTCCTCGTTCGTGCAGCGCGACGACGTGATGCCGCCGATCGAGTCGCGGCCGTATTTGTCCTGGATGCGGCGGAATTCGTTCGCGGCATACCGGAGCGCCTCGTCCCAGCTTACTTCGCGCCAGGGATCGGTGATCTTCGCGCGGATCATCGGCTTCCTGATGCGGTCCTTGTGGGTGGCATAGCCCCATGCGAAGCGGCCTTTCACGCACGCGTGGCCCTCGTTCGCCTCGCCGTTGCGGTGCGGCACCATGCGTACGACCTGGCTGCCCTTCATTTCGGCCTTGAACGAGCAGCCCACGCCGCAATACGCGCAGGTCGTCACGACCGAATGTTCGGCCTGGCCGAGCATCACGACGCTCTTTTCCTGCAGCGTCGCGGTCGGGCACGCGGCCACGCAGGCGCCGCACGACACGCACTCCGATTCCATGAACGGCTCGTTGATGCCCGCCGCCACGCGCGATTCGAAGCCGCGCCCGGCGATCGTCAGCGCGAACGTGCCCTGCGTTTCTTCGCACGCGCGCACGCAGCGGTTGCAGACGATGCACTTCGAGGGATCGTAGGTGAAGTACGGGTTCGATTCGTCCTTCTTGTCGTCGAGGTGATTGGCGCCGTCCAGCCCGTACCGCACCTCGCGCAGGCCCGTGACGCCCGCCATGTCCTGCAGCTCGCAGTTGCCGTTGGCGGGGCAGGTGAGACAGTCGAGCGGGTGATCGGAGATGTAGAGCTCCATCACGTTGCGGCGCAACTGCTGCAGACGATCGCTCTGCGTGCGCACCTTCATGCCTGCTTCGACAGGCGTCGTGCACGACGCCGGATAGCCGCGGCGGCCCTCGATCTCGACGAGGCACAGGCGGCACGAGCCGAACGGCTCGAGCGTATCGGTGGCGCAGAGCTTCGGCACGTTCACGCCGGCCTCGATCGCGGCGCGCATGACAGACGTGCCCGCGGGCACCGTCACGGCCTGGCCGTCGATTTCGACTGTGACGTCGACATCGGCGTGGCGCAGCGGCGTGCCGTAGTCGGTGTCGTCGAACGGCGAACGTTGCTTCAGCGCCTGCGACTTGCAGCTGCAGTTGCCGGAACCGCATCCGGCGTTGGAGATGAGCGCGTCGGACATGCTGGCTCCTGAATCAGGCCGCCGCCGCGGGGGCGGCGGGGCAGGCTGCGGGTTCGAGACCGAAATCTTCGGGGAAATGGTCCAGCGCGGAGAGCACCGGGTAGGGCGTCATGCCGCCCATCGCGCAAAGCGAGCCGGCCATCATCGTGTCGCACAGGTCGCGCAGCAGCGTGACCTGTTTCTCTGAAGTGTCGCCCTTGCGGATCTTCGCGATCACTTCCACGCCGCGCGTCGAGCCGATGCGGCACGGCGTGCATTTGCCGCACGATTCGAGCGTGCAGAACTCCATCGCGTACTGGGCCAGCTCAGCGAGATTCGAGGTGTCGTCGTGAACCACGAGACCGCCGTGCCCCACCACGGCACCAACGGCAGCATAAGCTTCGTAGTCCATGGGAATGTCCCACTGGCTCTCGGGCAGATAGGTACCGAGCGGGCCGCCCACCTGCACGGCGCGCACCGGGCGGCCGCTCGCGGTGCCGCCGCCGTAGTCGAACACGAGCTCGCGCAGCGTCACGCCGAACGCCAGCTCGACGAGGCCGCCGCGCGCGATGTTGCCGGCCAGCTGGAACGGCAGCGTGCCGCGCGAGCGGCCCATGCCGAAGTCCTGGTAGAACGCCGCGCCCTTCGCGAAGATCACCGGCACCGTGGCGAGCGTGACGACGTTGTTGATGACCGTGGGCTTGCCGTAGAGACCGGCAAGCGCGGGCAGCGGCGGCTTTGCGCGCACGATGCCGCGCTTGCCTTCGAGCGACTCGAGCAGCGCCGTTTCCTCGCCGCACACATAGGCGCCCGCGCCTTTCGCGACGAAGAGATCGAATGGCTTGCCGCTGCCGAGCACGTTTTCGCCAAGCCAGCCCGCCGCGCGGGCACGCCGGATCGCTTCTTGCAGCGCGGCGATCGAATGCGGATATTCGCTGCGCACATAGATATGGCCCATCGTCGCGCCTACCGCGATGCCCGCGATCGTCATGCCTTCGATCAGCACGTACGGATCGCTTTCCATGATCAGGCGATCGGAGAACGTGCCCGAGTCGCCTTCGTCGGCATTGCAGACGATGTATTTCTGCTCAGCCTGGGCGTTGGCCACCGTGCGCCACTTGATGCCGGCCGGGAACGCCGCGCCGCCGCGTCCGCGCAGGCCGGAGTCGATCAGTGCTTCGCAGGCCGCGGTGCCCGTCATGGCGAGCGCTCGGCGCAAACCTTCGAGGCCGCCGTGCGCGACGTAGTCGTCGGTGGAGAGGGGATCGGTAACGCCGATGCGTGCGAATGTGAGGCGTTGCTGCCTGCCCAGATACGGAATCTGCTCGACGAGGCCGACGCTGCGTGCATGCTGGCCGCCTTGCAGGAAGCCGGCGTCGAACAATGCCGCAATGTCTTCGGCTTCGACGTTGGCGTAGCCGACGCGGCCATCGGCCGTTGCCACTTCGACCAGCGGCTCCAGATAGAGCAGGCCGCGCGAGCCGTTGCGCACGAGTTCGACCTCGCAGTCGCGTGCGGCCGCTTCGCGTTCGATGGCTAGCGCGACGGCGTCGGCGCCGAGTGCGAGCGCCGAGGAGTCGCGGGGAACATAGACGCGGATCATGCAGGCTCCTTGGCGCCGTCAACGGCTGCGAGGGCCGCGCCGAGGAGCGCATCGAACTTTTGCGGTGTCACTTTCGCATACAGCGTGCCGTTGATCGTCATCGCCGGTGAGAGCGCGCACTGGCCGAGGCAGTAGACCGATTCCAGCGCGAGTTTTCCGTCGTGGGTGTGTGTTGGTGCGAAGCGGCAGCCGGTCTGCGCTTCGATATGCCGGGCGAGCGCCTCGCCGCCCATGCTGCGGCAGGCCTCGGCCCGGCAAAGCTGGACGGTGACCGCCGCAGGCGGTGCCGTGCGGAAGTGGTGGTAGTAGCTGATGACGCCGTGCACCTCGGCCCGTGACAGGCTCAGCGCTTTCGCCAGCGGTACGATGGTTTCGGGCGGCACGTAGCCGGCTTCGTCCTGGATTGCATGCAGGATCTCGAGCAGCGTGCGCCCTGACTGCACATGTCGGCGCACCAGTTCGTCGGGCGCGTTGTGGGTCGTCTCGTCCAAGGTGGGAGTCCCTTCGGCCGTAAATATGCACTTGTCATTCATATAGTGTGCATCTATGCTGCCGTTGTCTCGTTTGTGAACGAACGATAGGCTGATGCATCGGGTTTCGCAATAGGAAGGACGAATTCATAATGATCAAGGTTGAGTGCCAGGCGCAGCTGGTCGTGCGCGACGCGGGAGGGCGCGAGGCAAGCCTGACGGACGTCGTGCCGCTGCTCGCGCTGGTGGCGCAAGAAGGCAGCATCGCGCAGGCCGCGCAGCGTAAGGGTTTGTCCTATCGGCACGCGTGGGGGCTGTTGCGCGAGGTCGAAGAGCGTCTGGGCGGTGCGTTGATCGCCAAGGCGCGCGGCCGCGGGTCGGTGCTTTCGGAGCTTGGCGAGGCGGTGCTGCGCTCGCAGCGGCTGTGCGGCGAGCGTTTGCAAGGCAACCTGCAGGCGCTCGCGAGCGAAGTGGCCAGCGATCTCAATCGCTGGCTGGTGCCGCACGCGCAGGATCTGCGCATTCATGCCTCGCACGGTTACGCCGTGGCCTCGCTGGTGACGGCCCTTGTCGCTCAGCAGCTACCGGTGGAGATCAAGTATCGCGACAGCGTCGACGCCATTACGGCGCTCGCGCGCGGCGAGTGCGATCTGGCGGGCTTTCACCTGCCACGGGGCGACTTTCGCGCGGCCTGCGCCAATGCCTACCGTAACTGGCTCGATCCCCAGCGCCATGTCTTCATTCATCTGACACGGCGCAAGCAGGGGCTCTTCGTCGGACGCGGCAACCCGAAGCACATCGCCGGACTGGCCGATCTCGCGCGCAGCGATATCCGCTTCGTGAACCGCCAGCCGGGCTCGGGCACACGCATGCTGATCGACCTGCTGCTTACGCGTATCGGCGTCGATCCCGGGCGGGTCAATGGTTACGCTTCGTCGGAGCTGACCCATTCGGCGATCGCGGCCTTTGTTGCGAGCGGCATGGCCGACGTGGGGTTCGGGGTCGAGCCGGCGGCGCACCACTTCGGACTCGATTTCATGCCGATGGCGGATGAAGACTACTATTTCGCGTGCGATCGGGCGCAGTTGGAGCGGGAGCCGCTGGCGGCCGTGCTGGCGCTCCTGCGCGGCGCCGCGTTCCAGCAGAATGTCGCGCGCCTTGACGGCTACGACCCCGCGGACTGCGGCAGGGTGGTGGCGCTCGACGCCGGCTGGGACGGACTGGAACCGGCGCTGTAATGCGATGCAATCAGCTGGCACTGCAGCAAGCGGTGCTTTCTGTGATACTTTCGGGCAGATATTGGCCTTCCCGTTTCAGATGCGCGCTACACGCGCCGATCGACCATGAAATTCCTGCTTAATGTTTGTGCTGCTGCCGCGACTGCGGGAGCTTTGCTTGCCACCGTTTCGGTCGCTTTTGCGCAGAATTCGCCGGGAGTGCCCGACGGCATTCTCAGCGACGAGTTCCGTCTGCAGCAGCATCCGCAATTGCCGTTCGCGGCTTCGGCGCCTTCGAACAAATACCAGCACGGCGCGCCTTCGGAGATGCGCAAGAAGGGCGATATGGGGGATCCGGATGGCTGCAATCTGCAGTGCCCGACCGGTGATTGACTGACGGACCTCCGCGTGCGCCTGCACACGGGTGCGCAAAAAAACTCGCAGCGCCCAGAGGGTGTTGCGAGTTTTTGTTTTGAGACGGAAATTCTGGTGGAGCCGGCGTCTGCCAAATTCGATTCCGCGCTAGTCCATCGCAGTGCATGAAACTCTTATCTATCAGGGTGTTAGTTCGTACCTCGGTGCGTTCCAGTCTACACTAGTGCGACCCCATCCGACGTTTTGTAATGGGCCAACTGATAGGCTGGAAATGGCACTCACGGATAAACAGGCGAAGGCACTTCAACCCGGCGACAAGCCGGTGTTTGATGGGAAGGTAACGGGGTTGATGCTCACCCCCGGCAAGGTGGGCTGCAAATGGACGTTAAGATATACAAGCCCCATAACGGGCAAGCGCCGCGACGCGGGCCTCGGCGTCTATCCGGAACACGATTGCGGACGCGCGTGAGAAGGCGCTCGCTATGCGCCAGCTGATTGATGCTGGCGACGATCCCATCGACGCACGCAACCGCGAGCAGCAAGCCGCCAGCATCGCCGCCGCCGCGCTTACTTTCGAGAAAGCCGCGCGTAAGGTCCGCGGAGAACTTCTGCCGAGTTGGCGGAACCAGAAACATGGCGCGGACTGGATTCGTTCGCTTGAAGCTTATGTGTTTCCTAAGCTCGGCGAAAAACCGCTCGATGCAATTACGCCCGCCGACTGTGCCGACGTTCTGCGACCGATCTGGTTAGAGAAAGCTTAGACCGCCAGCCGCGTCCGCCAACGGATGCATGCGACATTGCAATGGGGCTGGGCGCACGGCCATATCTCGGCGAACCCGGTTAGTGTGGTTGACCATCTTTTGCCGAAGCAGAGCGCGAAGAACGAACACCAACCGGCGATGCCGTGGCGCGATATTCCGGCGTTCGTGAAGGCTCAGTTATGTGATATCGAACCTGGCGACAGCACGCGGTCGGCTCTGCTGTTTCTGATTCTCAAGGCGGCGCGCAGCGGCGAAGTGCGCGGCGCGACGTGGAGCGAGTTCGACATCTACGCAGCAGTCTGGACTATTCCCGGCTCACGAATGAAAGCGAAAGTGCCGCACCGCGTCCCACTTTCGGCGGCGGCGCTCGATATCGTCAAGACATTGAAGGAACAGAAGCAGCACGAGACGTTGGCGTTCCCGTCGCCGCGTGCCAAGGTGCTATCCGATATGACTTTGACCGCTCTACTGCGCCGGGTGAAAGCTAAAAGCGATACACCGGGCCGCGTCGCAACCGCGCATGGTTATCGGTCGAGTTTCAGAGATTGGGCCAGCGAACAGGGCTATGCACGCGACCTCGCAGAACGGGCGCTCGCGCATACGGTCGCAAACAAGGTTGAAGCGGCCTATTACCGCACAGACCTTCTCGACCAGCGCCGCCCGAGGATGGAAGCGTGGGCGCGGCACGTCCTCTCGCCCGGCTAATTACTCATGTGCTATGCATTAAGGCGCGCCGGATTGATGCTCGTCAGAAACAAGTGACGTGCTTTTCTATAGGTATACGGCTCCTTTCCGAACATCGGGCCGATGCCTATGCCGTGGAATACAATCGACGTACCACTTGAAAGCGGTTGGCAATGTACGCTTATGCCAAGGCCGCAATATGACGATATGATGCGGTGGGGGCATGGTTATTACGAATTATCCGCGCGCTGGTTATACCCGCGTGCGGATTGCGACGAGTGGTATTCCACACGGAATACACGTCCCCAAAGTGAAGTCGAGAGAGCCGAACGATGGGAAAAATCCCGCGTTCGCCAACTCGCGGACGATCAAGCGGCCTTTGCACGCTTGTTCCGTCCTGCGTGGGATTTGCGAACCATTACAGGCGGTAATGCGCTTCGCGATGTCAAAACCTTTCTGCGCGATTCCCTGAATATCGCACATTGGAACATGCCGAAGGATAACGACGATATACGGCGAATGCTGTGCAAATCCGTTGCCGATATTCGCCTGATTCCGATTATCAACCGCGACTACGGCGGACTGCCGCGCGTGGCGTTGCCTGATCCAGCGCGGCAGCGCTGGCCCGCGACTCGCGGCGGTGGCAATTACGCGTTTCCGCAAAAGGTCATTAGCTATCCGGAGTTCGTTGCACTTCAGCGGGCGAATGGCGAGCTTGCTGATGCTGGATCGAGTGTTACGAACGCCGGAATAAGCGCGGTTATCGAGCCGTTGTTTAGTCAAGGGACCGCTGCGAGTAGCGGCGGCGGAAATGGCTTTGACTGGCTCGGTGCTGCTGAATCAGTCGCCGGCGCAGTGTTCGGCGGCAGTGACGATTCGAGCGGCAATGACAGCGCGCTAGAGGAAGACTTCAGTGATGGAGCGAGTGACGATTCGACGCCGCTTGGCGATGCGCAACCATTCGAATACACGGAAGACTCGCCCGGTGAGTTCGGCGACGATACACAGACCGCATGGCTCCCCTCCAAGGGAGGCCCCCCGAATGAATGGGTCGACAATACGTCAGGCAAGCAACAATGGCGCTTGTATGACGGAAACGGTGACGCAGCCGTTGATATCGATTTCGGTCACGACCACGGTTTCGGTGCCCCGCATGCACACAATTGGGATGATGGCGTCCGAGACAACGGAAATGCCGTCTCTTTGCTTCCTTATTGATAATATCACTATGGATAAACTCAAGAAATTTCATTATTTCCACGATTGGTACATCGATGCCATTGCTGTTAGGGACAGGCACAAGCTTATTATATCGATGGAATGTGACGGGAAGCGCGCAACGCTAACCTTCAATGGGACTAGTCGTTGCGCGGTTGAGCATTTTAGTGTTGCAAATAATATTGTTTTTGAAATTAAACTCGTTAGGCCGGGTGACGCGAATTATGATCTAGCTTTGTCCATGCTCGCCAAGAGTGAATATTTTTCAAAAACTCCGGGCCCCCAAATCTCAATGATTGCCGCAACAGCGGGTGCGGAAATAGCGATTGAATACGACTCTTTAGATATTGAGAGTGCTTGACGCGCAAGATGTCTAAAGGAGGATTCCCAATCCTGAGTACGGAATGCACGGCATGTTACCCTGCTTCGGCGGGGCTGTTCATTCGAGCGACAAGCGCGACTGTTCCTGCGTCGTGTCGGCATGATCGAATAACGCGCCTTGTCGGTGCGCATCATTGATGTGCTCGCACGCGTTATCCGAGAAACGACAAGGCCGCCCGTTGTGAGGGCGGCCATGGCATCGGGGCACCGTCCTGCTGAATCAATGCATTATGGGCCAGCGTCCGCCTGCGGCATCAAGGCAGCGCGCGAGGTAATCCGCCCGGAACTGATCGCCCGCAAGCCGGAAATCATTGCCCACCTTCGTGCTGCCGCTAACGATGCCGCCGATTCCTCGGGCGCGTTGCTCTCTGACGACGGCGGTCTATACCTGCCGTGGGGGCCGTACCTTTCGGCGAACGAAGTTCGGCGATTGCAGGCCGAGCTTATGAAACTGATCGGTGAAGTGGCCGATGTGGAGGGGTGGGGCCTAACCCGATCCAGCTATTGGTCATCTCCGGTCACAAAGATATCCGAATGCTCCAACGCTATACGCAGCTTCAGGCTTCAGAAGTCGTGGCGATGATGGGCTGACGCCTGCTTGACCGCAGGACCGCTAACCTTAAATGGAGCGTGGTCCTGCGACGAATTATGCGAAAAGCATGTTTCGGTAAATTTGCTTCAATAGTCGCGCAAATCTCTGTTGAACTTTCCGAGCGCCGCGTGTAGATTCATACCGACTAGGTGTATCGCCTAGGCTGTCTGTCTTTTGTAAATCGTTGTTCGCTTGAACGGAAAATCTAGGTCTCGCATGAGACGTTCTTGCTTTGGCGTTTGAAAGCTTGGACATGACCGGGATGCCGTTGCCTCCTCGCGCGCTGCGGAGCTTGCTCCTACGGCGAAGGGCGGGTGGTGGCTGCATAGCTACGGTTGATGAGCTAAATGCGTAGGCACCTGAGCGGCGGTGAGTTTTTTATTTCCGTTTCTCCTGTTGGTGGTGAGCTGTCGGGTCTTCGGGTCCGGCGCAACCAACAGGAGAAAGAGTTATGCGAAGGCATAAACCAAGTAAGACGACCGGCAACGTTCGCGTTGCCAAGAAGACAAATGTTGCGAAGCGAGAGCAGACCAGCATTATTGACAGCGCTAACCGTGCGCTCGGCTTTGCCAGTCTGATTTTCAGGCTTTGGCAATTGCTTGAATCTTTGCCCTGGGATAAGCTGCACCATCTCCTTAGGTGAAGTAGGTGTCTACCTTTTTATGCGACCTTACTACACAAAAAAGCCAATTGGTACGGTTGCGGCACTATCCGCAGCGCTTAGGGTTTCGGAGCCAGTATTGAAGCATGCAGCGAATAACTTGGATAGGCACTATACGCCGTACGAAATTCCCAAGAAAACTGTAGGGAAGACTCGATCTATCGTAATTCCGAGTTTGCACCTAAAAACTCTGCAGAAGCGAATCAATCGAGAGATATTTTCACATGTCGTCTATCCTCCATATTTGTTCGGCGGAATAGACGGTAAGGATTATGTGCAGAATGCCAAAGAACACAGTGCCGCCCATGTTGTTATTGCGCTGGATGTTAAGGATTTTTATCCGTCAATTTCGCTTGAGAGGGTAAAGAATATATTCCAGTACTTCCTCAAGTTTAGCCCGGAAGTGTCCGATCTTTTGGCGAAGCTTACGACTTATGAGGGCAAGGTTCCTCAAGGTGCGTGTACAAGCTCTCATTTGGCGAATTTGGTTCTGCATGATGTTGAGTATCATTTGGCGCAATATTGCAAGAAGGCTGAACTGGTCTACACACGTCTACTTGACGATATTACGATTTCATCGGCGAGGCGTCTTTCGCAACAGAAGATATCAGGAATCGTTGAAATGATTTCAAGGATGCTGCGGGATAAAGGCCTGAAATTAAAAAATCAAAAAACTCGCATCTCGTCAAGATCCAATCCTAAAAATTTAATGGAAGTTACGGGCCTTTGGTTAAACAGGGGTGCTCCACGAGTCGATTCATTTGCGCGGCGATCTATTCGTGTTGAAGTTTACAAATGCAAGAAAGCAGCTGAAATTAATCGCACTGCCTTTTCTTATCACAAGGCTCACGCCAGTGCGTCTGGAAAAGTGGCGATGCTGAATTATCTGAATCATTCCGAGGCAGGCCGCCTCCGAGCGACGCTGGCAGATATTTTGCCTCTATACGACATAAATGAAGTGACGAAGACTGTGCGGATTGTAGAATCGCTGGGGCGCGCGTCAGAGACGGATCGTGGCAAACACGCCTACAATCTTCGCTACTTCAAAGCGATGCAGCGATTGAACATCGTTGCTCGTACTGATCGCCCCTTAGCGGTAAGGCTGAGAACAAAACTTCGCGCGTGCAGGCCAACGCGCCATTCAAGTACTACACTATATGACGAACCAATCTGAAGAGCTATTTTACGGTACGGTGAAGGCCTACTACCCGGTCAAAGGATTTGGCTTTATCACGCGAGAAAAGGGTAAGGACGTATTTTTTCATTTTCTCGACGTGAAAGAAGAAGCCGATATTTTTGAGGGTGCCAAGGTGCGTTTTGTGGTTGTGGACGGAGAAAAAGGGCCGCGCGCATTCAAGATCGAGCGTGTTGGCTGATCACGCCAAAACATCTAATAGGGCCTTCGTGACATGTGGCACTGCCTACGCGGGGCAGACGCGAGGCAGTCCACTCTTAGGTCGCTACGGGTTACCCAAACCGGGCTGGAACGGGCCGTCGCGCCCGTTCCCTACCTTCCGCCCTCGGCGAGCCGCCGAGCGGTTCTAGTGCCTGATTTCAATCGGTTTTCAAATCTCGTAGCCGATAACGTTAGTCTCGTACTGGACCATTGGGTGACTGAGACTGACGTAGAAGGTTTTTAGCTCGGTAATCATCAGCTGTGCCACGCCCGAAGAGCCGGAAAATTCCTGGCTGAAGGTCCCTTCTGCATTGGATGAGATCCGTATCAGCAACGGTACATCGACATCACTCCAGAGGCGATATTGAATCGACGCAAAACGTGCATTGGGCGGCAAGCGATCATCAACCTTGGTCAGCGGTGTCCATTGAACTTGGTGATGCGAGCGATTTGACGGGGCAACGCTTTCGCCGGGGCGCGAGTTCGGTCTCACCCAAGTCTTCTGTCCCTGCATAAAAACTTGGACCTTCAGGGACAGGAAACCGGCCCTGATATCGTCAGTGGTACGCGATGGATCTGAGTGATAGCTGTAGATGTGATCCTTTCCTAGCTCCGCCACATGATCGCTTGTCAGATTGCGCATCTTTACGATGTCATCCGAAACGCTCTCAATCAGCCATTCGTCATGTGACTCAGGTAGGACATGCCCGGCATTACTAAGCCGACAGGCAGGCGGCTCGATAAGCATACGCATACCAATGTTCTTTTGGAACTGATTCCAGTTCATCGCGCGGCACCCCGTTTTCTACAGATGGTGAACGCATACAATAGCGCCGCCGCCCCTATACAGGAAGGCGCGGCCCAGAGCGCAGAACCTTACCCGAGGGCTAGGCCGCGCGAACGAGCGGCGTAGAGGCCCAATCGGACACTTCCTCGTGCCCGTGCCGCCGTCCCGGAGCCGTGCATCAAGTGTTGGTGGCGGTTTCTGTACGTACATGGGGGTGGCTATTTGACTGCCGCCGTGATCGGGATAGCTTGCGCATCGCGTTCCCGGAACGCATGGGCATTGGCGCGTGCATCGTGGAGTGCGTGATGGTCGCCACCGTGCGTTGCGTGGTAGCTCTTTAGAAGTACCGGGTCGATGAGTGGCGATACATCTTCGGTACTCCATCCGCGAGGCAGAGGGCCGCCGAGCGCGAAGTAAAGCAACGGAAGATCGTACTCAGATCCGCCCGTGTCGCAGCAAAGTACGGTCGGTGGGTCAAGCGGTATGGCGGCTATCCATTTCCGCAGTTCGTTGCGGAGTTGCGTGTCTGTGAGTACCCGCGTCGGCATCTTGCCTAGCCGCGGTAGCACGTGCGTGTGCACGAAGTCACTGCATGCCTCACGTGCGAAGTGCGAGCGCTCAGCGTAGAACTCGCGGCCGTCTTGGCTGACGATGCTGACGCTGATAAGTTCGGCGTGATCGAGGGACGTGAATTCAGTATCAACAAAGTAGCGTGCCACCTTGGGAGCACTGGTGACGCTAGGCGATAGCGGGACCACGGTCGCGCCTGCCTTGAGCTGGTCGAGGTAGTCGGCCCACTTCTGCATCATCTCGCGGCGCTGGGGTAGGTGGGTCGTGCGGTTGTAGGCGCGCCCGAGCGGGCCTCTCACAGCGTGCGCAAGCTGGGCTTCGACAATCTCTGCTGGCACGCGCAGTACCTTATCGAGAATCCCCCGGAGTCAGGAGTCTACGCAGCGCGCCGTTGACCGTGTTGTCCGACATGGGGCGGTCTTTCGTGCGAACGCTGGGGAACAGGAGCTGCCCGGAGCCGGTGAGAAAGCGCAGCTCGTGCAGGATGGCGACGGCCTGAGATGAGAGCGGGACGATGTGCGCACCGCCAGCCGCTTTGCCCTGTTTCGTTCGCTTCATCCGATCCCCCCGAAATTTCCCAGGTGCCGCCCTCTAGGTCGAACTCGGCCCACTCGGCGGCGCGAAGCTCGCCGGGGCGCTGGAAGAGCAGCGGGGCGAGTTTGAGCGCGCACGCTACCGGGAAGGTGCCCGCGTTCCCGTCTATTGCCCGTAGCAGCTCAGCAACCTGTTTCGGATCCGTGATGGCCGCCATGTGTTCGACCTGCACGGGCGGTAATGCGCCCCGGAGGTCGGCGGTAATGTCGCGCTGGGCGCGTCCAGTTGCTACGGCATAGCGGCACGCCTGGCCGATATTGGCGTGGAGCCGGTGGGCGGTTTCGAGCGCGCCGCGCTTCTCGACCCGGCGCAGCACGTCGAGCACGTCCGGGGGCGCGAGGTCGGCCATGGGCTTTCCGCCGATCCATGCGAAGGCGTCAACCTCCAAGCGGCGCAGGATGCGTTCGCCGTGACCTTCCGACCATGTGGGCGCGTACTTGGCGTGCCACTCGCGAGCGATGGCCTCGAACTAGTTTTCTGCGTTAAGGCGCTGGGTGCGCTTCTCTGCCTTTTTCGACTCTCCGGGGTCTATGCCCGCCGCCAGCTTCTCGCGGGCCTCGTCGCGCTTCTTACGCGCCACGGCCAGCGACACGTCCGGGTAGACGCCGAGCGCCAGCGTCTTGTCCTTTTCGTTGAAGCGGTAATTCATCCGCCAGAGTTTGCCGCCCGATGCCGTGAGCTGAAGGTACATGCGCCCGCCGTCTGTCAGGCGGTTGCCGGTGCCGTCCGGATTGAGGCGGGCGTTCCTGATCTGGGCGTCGGTGAGCGGCATGGTGGTATCGGCAGTTGGTGGTACGTGAGATCCCACCGAAAATCCACCCCATACCACCGGCTGTCCACGGAACAATCTGGACTATCCCGGAAAGAAAAAACCCGCGAAGCCTTGAGCTATCGCGGGTTTTGGCGCTTCCGAGGAACATCTCGGAACGGTATCTGGTGGAGCCGGCGGGAATCGAACCCGCGTCCAAAGGCAGTCCACACCCAGTTCTACATGCGTAGTTCTGTCATTTGATTTAACCGCAGCGACGCGGACGAACACGCTGCACTACGGCGATTCACTAGATTTTCGACTCTGGCGTCGTGACGCCGACAGAGCTTAACTGACGTAAATGACCTCTGGCGGTATTGCTACCGGTCTTGCGACGCTAGCCCGTCAGTGAGCCAGGCAGAGGACGGCGGCCGTTAGGCTGCCAGTGCGAACGTATCGTCGTTTGCAGTTACGTTTTTCCCATTGATTAACGAGGTGACGGGTCCTCGGCATGCCCTGACTGCTTCATAACCCCTGTCGAAACCAGGTCGGCCCCAGAGGGAAGAACAATTATCCCATAGTTCACCAGATGAGGCGAACCGCGCCCGTTTCAACCGGCGCAGGCTGTATCAAGGACTCAGTCCGGCCGCGCCGCCTTCCCGACCTGTTCGAGCAGGTCGAGTAGCGCCGCCGTCGTTTCGGCGACGTGGTGCGCGTTCCACTGCGACGGCGGAACCTCGTTGCCGCAGTAGCCGTAGGCGGCCGCGATCGTCGCCATGCCGGCGGCCGTGCCCGCCTGCACGTCGCGCAGATCGTCGCCGACATAGACCACCCGTTGCGGCTCGACACCGATCGCCTCGGCCGCGTGCAGCAGCGGCGCCGGGTGCGGCTTGGAGTAGGGCGTGGTATCGCCACTGACGACGCAGGCGGCCCGCGTGTCGAGATGCATGAGTTTCACTAGCGGGTCGGTCAGGCGCGCGACCTTGTTGGTCACGATGCCCCAGCGCACGCCGCGTGCATCGAGGTCGTCGAGGACCGCGTCGATGCCGGGAAAGAGCGCAGTCTCGATACGCAGATTGGCCGCGTAGTTGGCGAGGAATTCCTCGCGCATCGCGGCGAAGTCGGCATGGTCGGGGCCGATGCCGAACGCGCCGCCGATCAGGCCGCGGGCGCCCGCCGAGGCAAGCGGCCGCAGCCGCTCGAGCGAAGCGGGCGCGAGCCCGCGTGCGTGGCGCATCTGGTTCACGGCGGCGGCGAGATCCGGAGCCGTGTCGGCGAGCGTGCCGTCGAAGTCGAACAGTACGGCGTGGCAGGCGCACAGCGCCGCGTCGTTGCCGGACGCGGCGTCAATGAAGGTCGATGCAGTCATATCTGAAGTGGCGGTGGCCGGTGCGCGGGTCAGTGCTCGCGCCGGCACGCGATCATGTAGTTGACGCTGGAGTCGTTCGAGAGCGAGAAGTGCCGCGTGAGCGGGTTGTAGGTAATGCCCTTGATCTCGACCACGCGCAGGCCGGCCTGGCGCACGAAGCCGGCGAGTTCGGACGGCCGGATGAAGCGCGCGTAGTCGTGTGTGCCCTTGGGCAGCATCTGCGCGATGTACTCGGCACCGATCACCGCGAGCAGATACGCCTTCAGGTTGCGGTTGAGGGTGGAGAAGAATACCCAGCCGCCCGGCTTGACGAGCGTCGCACAGGCCTGGACGATGCCGGCCGGGTCCGGCACGTGTTCGAGCATTTCCATGCAAGTCACGGCGTCGAACGAGGCGGGCTCGCGTGCCGCGAGCACTTCCGCGGGGATCTCTTCGTAGTCGACCGCAACACCGCTTTCGAGGCTGTGCAGGTCGGCGACACCTAGCGCCTCGTGCGCAAGGTCGATGCCTTTGACCGTTGCGCCCAATCCGGCCATCGACTCGGACAGGATGCCTCCGCCGCAGCCGACATCCAGCACGCGCTTGCCGGTGAGGTGCGCGTGCGCATCGATCCAGCCGAGGCGGACGGGGTTCAGTTCGTGGAGCGGTTTGAATTCCGCGTTCGGGTCCCACCAGCGATGAGCAAGATCGCTGAATTTCTGTAGTTCGTGGGGATCGGCATTGGTCATGTCGGAGTAGCCTGAAGCGCGGGGGCAGATGGGTGAGGATAATGCCTGAGTATATAGGCGGGCTCTGATGAGGGCAAAATGCCGCGCATTCTTGCGATGCCTGTCAGGGAATGTGAAATAAAAAAGCCCCGCCGAAGCGGGGCTTTGAGACTTTCAGTCGCGACTCGCGAATTACTGCTTCTGGGTGCCGACGACTTCGACTTCCACGCGGCGATCCGGTGCGAGGCAGGCGATGAGAGCCTTGCGGTTCTTCTGGTTGCAACCCGTCGTGACCGGGTCGCGCTTGCCCTTGCCTTCCGTGTAGACACGGTCGGCCGGCACGCCCTTGCTGACGAGGTATGCCTTGACGGCTTGCGCACGGCGCAGCGACAGACGATCGTTGTAGGCGTTCGAGCCAATACGGTCGGTGTAGCCCGTTGCAACGACGACTTCCAGGTTCAGCGCCTCGATCTTGCTTGCCAGATCGTCCAGCTTTTCCTTGCCGGCCGGCTTCAGGATGGCCTTGTCGAAGTCGAACAGGGCATCAGCCTGATACGTGATCTTCTGGCTCGTGATGGCCGGCGCCGGCGGCGGAGCGACCGGCGGCTGCGGTGCCTGGGCGACCAGCGCGCCATCGCACTTTGCGTTGGCGGTGGCCGGCGTCCAGAATGCATCGCGCCAGCAAAGCTCGTTCGTGCCGTTCATCCACACGTATTCGCCGGTGCCATTCACCCAGTTGTCATTGACGGCTTGTCGCGACGCCGGCACCGACTGTGCCTGAGCGGATGCAGCCATGACTGCGGTAGCTGCAATGAACGCGAGCTTTGAAAGTTTATTCATATTTCTCCTCTCGAAATTGAGATTACCGCAGGTTTACTGCGAGCCATATGACGAAGACAAGTCATACATTGCTCGAAGTATAACATTGGCGCGTTGCAGCGAACCGGTTGTGTAGACTTCGAGCGGTGTCTAACTTTGTGCGTTGGCATTTTGCCATATCGTTCCCGTCCGACGATAAAAAAATCCGCCCCCTTTCTTTGCGGCCGGTCGAATGTGGTACACCCGCAACAAAAAGTTCCCGCGGACTACCCTGGTATGATGCCTGGGTTCGGGCGTGTCCGGCAAGTGGGTGCGTGCTGCACTGCGGGTGTCCGTGGATCCCTCGATGGAATCTCCGGCGGCGCTCATGTGAGGCTCAGGTGGCGTTTTGAGCGGTTCGGCGTCGCCCCACTAATAGGTATACGTAGGGCGCGGGCGGGGGTGTCGTGCATGGTAGAATCGCTTGATGCGCTGCGTCCGCGGCGTCCATGCGACAGCAGGGCATGTTTTGGCGGTGCCACCGCTCCGGTAGCACCGCGCGTGCCTGTATACGACATCGATAATGGATCAATTCGCCAAAGAGACTCTGCCTATCTCCCTTGAGGAGGAAATGCGCCGTTCGTATCTCGACTACGCGATGAGCGTGATCGTCGGGCGGGCGCTCCCGGATGTTCGCGACGGCCTGAAGCCCGTGCACCGGCGTGTACTTTACGCGATGCACGAACTGAACAACGACTGGAACCGCGCCTACAAGAAGTCGGCACGTATCGTCGGCGACGTCATCGGTAAATACCATCCGCACGGCGACACCGCTGTCTATGACACGATCGTTCGTATGGCGCAGAACTTCTCGCTGCGCTACATGCTCGTGGACGGGCAGGGCAATTTCGGCTCGATCGACGGCGACAACGCCGCCGCGATGCGTTACACCGAAATCCGCATGGCCAAGATCGGCCATGAATTGCTTGCCGACATCGACAAGGAAACCGTCGATTTCGGGCCGAACTACGACGGCAGCGAAAGCGAGCCGCTGATCCTGCCCGCGCGCATCCCGAACCTGCTCATCAACGGTTCGTCGGGGATTGCGGTCGGCATGGCCACGAACATTCCGCCGCACAACCTGAACGAAGTCGTCGATGCCTGCCAGCATCTGCTGAAGACTCCGGAAGCAACGATCGATGAGTTGATCGAAATCATTCCGGCGCCCGATTTCCCGACCGCCGGCATTATTTACGGTGTCGCCGGCGTGCGCGATGGCTATCGGACCGGCCGTGGCCGTGTGGTGATGCGCGCCGCTACGCACTTCGAAGAGATCGATCGCGGCCAGCGCATGGCGGTCATCGTCGACGAACTGCCGTATCAGGTGAATAAGCGTTCGCTGCTGGAGCGCATCGCCGAGCTCGTCAACGAGAAGAAGCTCGAGGGCATTTCCGATATCCGCGACGAGTCCGACAAGAGCGGCATGCGCGTCGTGATCGAGCTCAAGCGCGGCGAAGTGCCCGAGGTCATTCTCAACAATCTATACAAGGCGACGCAGCTGCAGGACACGTTCGGCATGAACATGGTCGCGCTGGTGGACAACCAGCCGAAGCTGCTGAACCTGAAGGAAATGCTTCAGCATTTCCTGTCGCACCGCCGCGAGGTGCTGACGCGGCGCACCGTCTATGAATTGCGCAAGGCGCGCGAACGCGGCCATGTGCTGGAAGGTCTCGCCGTCGCGCTCGCGAACATCGACGAGTTCATCGCGATCATCAAGGCCGCGCCCACGCCGCCCATCGCGAAGCAGGAGTTGATGAACCGTTCGTGGGACTCGTCGCTCGTGCGCGAAATGCTCTCGCGCGCCGAGGCCGAAAATGCGGCAGCGGGTGGCCGCGAGGCGTACCGTCCGGAGGGGCTGAACCCTCTGTACGGCATGCAGGGCGACGGTCTCTACCGTTTGTCCGATACCCAGGCGCAGGAAATCCTGCAGATGCGTCTGCAGCGCCTGACGGGTCTGGAGCAGGACAAGATCATCGGCGAGTACCGCGACGTGATGGCCCAGATTGCCGACCTGCTCGACATCCTTGCGCGCCCCGAGCGCGTAACGGTCATGATCTCCGACGAACTCACCGCGATCAAGAGCGAATTCGGCGACGAGCGCCGCTCGAAGATCGAGATGAACGCGACCGAGCTCAACACCGAGGATCTGATCACGCCGCAGGACATGGTTGTGACCATGTCGCATGCGGGGTACGTGAAATCGCAGCCGTTGTCCGAATATCGCGCCCAGAAGCGCGGAGGTCGCGGCAAGCAGGCCACCTCGATGAAGGATGACGACTGGATCGACACGCTCTTCATCGCCAACACCCACGACCACATCCTGTGCTTCTCGAATCGCGGGCGCGTCTACTGGGTGAAGGTGTACGAGGTGCCGCAAGGCTCGCGCAACTCGCGCGGCCGTCCAATCGTCAACATGTTCCCGCTGCAGGACGGCGAAAAGATTACGGTTGTCCTGCCGGTCAAGGAATTCTCGGCCGACAAGTACGTCTTTATGGCGACCGCCCTCGGTACCGTCAAGAAGACCCCGCTCGAGGCCTTCAGCCGCCCGTTGCGCAAGGGTATTATTGCGGTCGGCCTTGACGACGGCGATTACCTGATCGGTGCCGCCATCACCGACGGCGAGCATGACGTCATGCTGTTCTCCGATGCGGGCAAAGCGGTGCGTTTCGATGAAAACGACGTGCGCCCGATGGGCCGCGAAGCGCGTGGCGTGCGCGGCATGCAGCTCGAGGACGGCCAGCAGGTCATCGCGCTGCTCGTCGCGGGCGACGAGCAGCAGTCGGTGCTCACCGCGACCGAGAACGGCTACGGCAAGCGCACGCCGATCACCGAGTACACGCGCCACGGGCGCGGCACGAAGGGGATGATCGCGATCCAGACCTCCGAGCGTAACGGCAAGGTGGTCGCGGCGACGCTCGTCGACCCGGAAGCCCAGATCATGTTGATCACCACGACGGGCGTGCTGATCCGCACGCGCGTCTCGGAGATCCGCGAAATGGGCCGTGCAACGCAAGGTGTTACACTCATCAGCCTTGACGAAGGCACGAAACTCTCCGGTCTGCAGCAGGTTGCAGAGGCCGATGGGGAAGGCGAGACGGGTGACGCCGAACCGGGCGAGGGTGAAAGCCAGGAGTAAAGCAAAGCGGGCGGTCCGCGCGAGCGGGCCGGCTAGCGCAGGAAGGTCCTGAATGGCGCCGGGCGGGACCGGCCAGAACCGGCTGCGGGCGAATTACACGCCGCGCGGTTCTGAGTTGTCCGGGTTGTCCGTCTGGCAGGCAGTTCGACTAATTTCTCTAAGGGAGTAATGATGCAAAAACGATTCAAGCAGGTTTTGTTGCTGGCCGCTCTCGTGCCGACGTTTGCGATGGCTCAGGCGCTGCAGAGCCAGGCGCCTGACCAGGCTGCTCCGGCCGCTGCCGCAGCACCGATCGATCCGGCCAAGCAAGCCGCGATCAAGGACCTGCTCGACGCGATCGACGCGCAGAAGCTCGTCGGCGCAATCGGTAACAGCGCACAGATGCAGGCCAAGCAACTCGTCCCGGCGATCCTGTCGGACGCGCTGACGGAAAACAAGGGCATGACGGACAAGCAGAAGCAGGCTTCCGTGCCGACGCTGCAGAAGAACGCCGTGCCGAAGCTGGTTGACTCGGCAGGCCAGGTCTTCCAGACCCAGGCTTTCCAGCAGGACGCAATGCAGGCTCAGTACGACGCCTACGCGAAGTTCTACAGCACGCAGGAAATCAAGGACCTGACGACGTTCTACCGCAGCCCGACCGGCCGCAAGTTCATCCAGGTGCAAGACCAGGTGGGCCGCGAGGTCGTGAACGGCCTGATGCAGAAGTACATGCCCCAGTCGATCAAGGCAACGCGCCAGCAGGCTGACCAGGAAGTCGCCAACGTCGCCAAGACGTCCAAGTAAGCGGTCGGCGCGGGGCGCGGCGGGTCCGCAGTAGGTCCGCAGGGAGTCGAAAGATAGCGCCGGAATTCCGGTTCCCCGCCCCAGTCAAGGCCGGGCCCGCGTTGGCGGGTTCTTGCTGACAGTGCGATAATGGTCGTTTGCGCGTGAGCGCAAACGACCATTTTTCATTTCGGGCGCATTATTTCGGTGCCTTTTTACCGCCGCGCCTGCCTCCCCTGGGTCTTCTAACGATGCGCGTCTTCAACTTCTCCGCCGGACCTGCAGCCTTGCCCGAAGAAGTGCTGCGCCAGGCCGCCGACGAAATGCTCGACTGGCATGGCAGCGGCATGAGCGTGATGGAAATGAGCCATCGCGGCCCGGAATTCATGCAGATCCACAGCGAGGCGCTGCTCGATCTGCGCGAGTTGATGGAAGTCCCGGCGAGCCACCACATCCTGTTTCTGCAGGGCGGCGGCATCGGCGAGAACGCGATCGTGCCGCTGAACCTGTTCGGCGTGAAGCCGCGCGCCGACTTCGTGCTCACCGGTTCCTGGTCGCAGAAGTCGCAGAAAGAGGCGCTCAAGTACGGGGCCTCGCACATCGCGGCCAGCGGCCGTACCGAAGCGGGTTTCACGCATTCGCCGCCGGTGGGCGAGTGGAAACTCTCCGACGATCCCGCCTACGTCCATCTGTGCACGAACGAGACGATCGACGGCGTCGAAACCTTCGAGATTCCCGATCTCGGCGACATCCCGCTCGTGGCCGATGCGTCGTCGCACATCCTCTCGCGCCCGATGGACATCGCCAAGTACGGTGTGCTCTACGGCGGCGCGCAGAAGAACATCGGCATGGCCGGTGTGACGGTCGTGATCGTGCGCGAGGACCTGCTCGACCGCGCGATGTCGATCTGCCCGTCGGCGTTCGAATGGAAGACGGTCGCCGCAAACAACTCCATGTACAACACGCCGCCTACCTATGCGATCTACATCGCCGGGCTTGTGTTCAAGTGGTTGAAGCGCCAGGGCGGCCTTGGCGTCATCGAGGCGCGCAACATCGAAAAAGCGAAGCTGCTCTACGACACCATCGACGCGAGCAGCTTTTACCTCAACAAGGTGGAGCGCCGTGCGCGCTCGCGGATGAACGTCCCGTTCTTCCTCGCCGACGAAGCACGTAACGAAGATTTCCTCGCCGGCGCGAAGGCGCGCGGGCTGTTGCAGCTGAAGGGCCACAAGTCCGTCGGCGGCATGCGGGCGTCGATTTACAACGCGGTGCCGCTCGAGGCAGTGAAAGCGCTGGTCGAGTACATGAAGGAATTCGAAGCGAAGCACGCGTAAGTGCCTTTGGGCGCTTGCGCGCGCGCATCCTTTCAGATTGCCGGTTTCACGCATGGACGACGAACTCAATTCCAAACTCAAGCCGCTGCGCGAGCGCATCGATGCGATCGATGCGCAGCTGATCGCGCTGCTCAACCAGCGCGCTGCGGTGGCGCTCGAAGTGGGCGAGGTCAAGAAGCACTACAACGCGCCGGTGTTCCGTCCGGAGCGCGAGCTGCAGGTCATCGCGCGCCTGCAGGACCTGAGCGCGGGGCCGCTAGGCAACGAACACATCAGCGCCATCTGGCGCGAGATCATGGCCGCGAGCCGCTCGCTCGAAAAGACGCTGACGGCGGCCTATCTCGGGCCGGTCGGCACCTATAGCGAGCAGGCGATGCACGCGTACTTCGGTCAGTCGATCGAAGGCCTGGCGTGTCCGTCGATCGACGAGGTGTTCCGGTCGGTCGAGGCCGGCGCCTCCGAATTCGGTGTCGTGCCGGTCGAGAATTCGACCGAGGGCGCAGTCTCGCGCTCGCTGGACCTGTTGCTCGAGACGCAGCTCGTGATCGGGGGCGAAATCGCGCTGCCGATCCAGCACAACCTGATGACGCAAAGCGGCAAGCTGACCGGCGTGACGCGCGTGTGCGCGCATCCGCAGGCGCTTGCGCAGTGCCAGCATTGGCTCACGGCGAACGCGCCGCACCTCGAGCGCCAGGCCGTGGCGAGCAATGCCGAGGCCGCGCGTCTTGCCGCCGCCGATCCCACGGTTGCGGCTATTGCCGGCGAGCGGGCCGCCACGCATTACGGCCTTTTGATCGCGAACGCGCTGATTCAGGACGATCCGCACAACCGCACCCGCTTCGTCGTGGTCGGCAAGCAGCCGGCGGGTGCGACGGGTCACGACCAGACGTCGATGATCGTTTCGGTGAAGAACGAGCCGGGTGCCGTCTACAAGCTGCTCGAACCGCTTGCGCGTCACGGCGTGTCGATGACGCGCTTCGAGTCGCGTCCGGCGCGCGTCGGTACGTGGGAGTACTACTTCTACATCGACTTCGAAGGCCATCGCGACGATCCCGCCGTGGCCGCTGCCCTCGACGATCTCGGCAGGAAAGCCGCGTATCTGAAGATCCTGGGTTCGTATCCGCGCTCGCGCTAAGGCAGCGTCCCGCATCCGCGACCTGTCCGCACAATATCCGCCGTACCGAATGGGCCGCAGGCCTGGGAGATCCGCATGACAACGCAATTCGGCCCGAACTACGTGCGCGCGATCGCGCCCTACGTCGCGGGCAAGCCGATCTCGGAAGTCGCTCGCGAGTTCGCGCTCGACGAGGCGCGCATCGTGAAGCTCGCGTCGAACGAGAACCCGCTCGGGATGCCCGAGTCGGCGCAGCGCGCGATCGCGCAGGCGGCGAGCGAGCTGGGCCGTTATCCCGATTCGAATGCGTTCGAACTGAAGGCCGCGCTCGCCGCGCGCTACGACGTGCCGCCCGAGTGGATCACGCTCGGCAACGGCAGCAACGACATCCTCGAACTCGCGGCGCACGCGTTCGTCGAGCGGGGGCAGTCGATCGTCTATTCGCAGTATTCGTTCGCGGTCTATGCGCTCGCCACCCAGGGCCTCGGGGCAAGGCATCTCGTGACGCCGGCCGTCCATCATGGTCACGATCTCGACGCGATGCTCGCGGCGATCAGCGACGATACGCGCCTCGTCTTCGTCGCCAATCCTAACAACCCGACCGGCACGTTCATCGAAGGCGCGGCGCTCGAAGCCTTCATCGCGAAGGTGCCGCGGCACGTCGTCGTCGTGCTCGACGAGGCCTATACGGAGTACCTCGCCGCCGGCAAGCGCTATGACTCGATCGCGTGGGTGCGCCGCTATCCGAACCTGCTCGTGTCGCGCACGTTCTCGAAGGCGTACGGGCTCGCCGGCCTGCGCATCGGCTTCGCCATCGCGCAGCCGGAACTGACCGACCTGCTGAACCGCCTGCGCCAGCCGTTCAACGTGAATACGCTCGCGCAGGCCGCGGCCGTCGCCGCGCTTGGGGATGCCGCGTTCCTCGAGAAGAGCGCTGCACTCAACGCCGAGGGGTACCGCCTGCTAACGGCCGCGTTCGAGCGCCTTGGCCTCGAATACGTGCCGTCGGACGGCAACTTCGTGCTCGTGCGCGTGGGCGACGACGACGGCGCGGGCGACCGCGTGAATCTCGCCTTGCTCAGGCAGGGCGTGATCGTGCGTCCGGTCGGCAACTATGGCCTGCCGCAGTGGCTGCGCGTGACGATCGGCCTGCCTGAGGAGAATGCGGCCTTCCTCGCGGCGCTCGAACGCGCGCTCGCGAGCGCGTGAGTGTTGCGTATGTTTTCGTCTTTTCGGTGATGTCGTGAGCGTCTTTTCCTTCAACAAACTGGTGATTTTCGGCGTCGGCCTGATCGGCGGGTCGCTCGCGCGGGCGTTGCGTGAGCGCGGCGCCGCTGGGGCCGGCGCGGGCGGCAATGCCGGCCGCGTGATCGGCGTCGGGCGGCGTCTGCATGCGGTCGAGCGCGCCCTCGAGCTGGGCGTGATCGACGCGGCCGCCACGCTCGACGACGATGCGGGGCTGGCCGAGGCGCTCAAGGGCGCCGACATCGTGCTGCTTGCCGCACCTGTCGCGCAGACGCGCGCGCTGCTCGAGCGCATCGTGCCGCATCTCGAAGATGACACGCTCATCACCGATGCGGGCAGTACCAAGAGCGACGTGATCGAAGCCGCGCGCGCGGCGCTCGGCGCGCGCATCGCGCAGTTCGTGCCCGGGCACCCGATTGCCGGCCGCGAGTCGAGCGGCGTCGAGGCCGCGCTGCCCGATCTCTATGTCGGCCGCAACGTGGTGCTGTGCCCGCTCGCGGAGAACGCCCCGGAGGCAGTCGAGCGCATCGCCGCGATGTGGCGGGCGACGGGCGCCGCGATCGGCACGATGAGCGCCGCGCAGCACGACGGCGTGTTTGCGTCCGTGAGTCACCTGCCGCACGTCCTGTCGTTCGCCCTCGTAGACCAGATCCTCGCGTCGCCGGACGCCGAGCTCAAGTTCTCGTTCGCCGCCGGCGGCTTTCGCGATTTCACGCGCATCGCTGCATCGAGCCCCGAAATGTGGCGCGACGTCTGCCTCGCGAACCGCGCGGCGCTGCTTGCCGAACTCGATGCCTACACTGAAGTGCTGGCGAAGCTGCGCGCGGCCATCGACACCGGCGACGGCGCCGCTCTCGAAACGGTGTTCGCACGCTCGCGCGCGGCGCGTACCGCGTGGCAGGAGCGCGGCGGCAAGCGTGCCGCCGACGCTGCGCCGGACAAGTAAGCGGACAGACCAGCCGACAGACACGCCCACACCCCGCGCCCGACCGAATTCTCAGGACACACCCATGGACTACCTCGATCTCGGACCTTTCTCCCGTGCGTCCGGCACGGTCCGCCTGCCCGGCTCGAAGAGCATTTCGAACCGCGTGCTGCTGCTCGCGGCGCTGGCCGAAGGCGAGACCACGATCACGAATCTGCTCGACTCCGACGACACGCGCGTCATGCTCGCCGCGCTCGAAACGCTGGGCGTGAAGCTCTCCCGCGAAGACGATACTTGCGTCGTGCAGGGTACGCGCGGTGCGTTCACGGCGCGACGCGCCGACCTGTTCCTCGGCAACGCGGGCACGGCCGTGCGTCCGCTCACGGCGGCGCTCGCGGTGAATGGCGGCGACTATCGCATTCACGGCGTGCCGCGCATGCACGAGCGGCCGATCGGCGATCTGGTGGACGGCCTGCGCCAGATCGGCGCGAAGATCGATTACGAGGAGAACGAAGGCTTTCCGCCGCTGCGCATCCGCCCGGCGGCGATTTCGGTCGACGCGCCAATCACCGTGCGCGGCGACGTCTCGAGCCAGTTCCTCACAGCGCTCCTGATGACGCTGCCGCTCGTGCGCGCGAAGGACGGCGTGACGGTCGTGCAGGTGGACGGCGAGCTCATTTCCAAGCCCTACATCGAGATCACGATCAAGCTCATGGAGCGCTTCGGCGTGAAGGTCGAGCGCCACGGCTGGCACCGCTTCGAGGTGCCGGCGGGCGTGCGCTACCAGTCGCCGGGCAAGATCATGGTCGAGGGCGACGCCTCCTCGGCCTCGTATTTCCTTGCCGCGGGCGCGATCGGCGGCGGCCCGCTGCGTGTGGAGGGCGTGGGGCGCGCGAGCATCCAGGGTGACATCGGCTTTGCCGAAGCACTCGGCCGCATGGGCGCCAACGTCACGATGGCCGACGACTGGATCGAGGTGCGCGGGATCGGCAACGATCACGGCAAGCTCGACCCGATCGACATGGACTTCAACCTGATCCCCGACGCGGCCATGACGATTGCGGTGGCGGCGCTCTTCGCGGACGGCGCGACGACGCTGCGCAATATCGCGAGCTGGCGCGTGAAGGAAACCGACCGTATCGCAGCGATGGCGAAGGAGCTGCGCAAAGTGGGCGCCAACGTGGAGGAGGGCGCGGACTATCTGGTCGTGCGCCCGCCCGCGCAACTCACGCCGAACGCGGCGATCGACACCTACGACGATCACCGCATGGCGATGTGCTTCTCGCTCGTGAGCCTCGGCGGCGTGCCTGTGCGGATCAACGACCCGAAGTGCGTCGGCAAGACGTTCCCCGATTATTTCGACCGGTTCCTCGCGCTCGCCCAAGCCTGAAATTTTGCCTCGATCCTGACGCCGATCCTGACGCCGATCCTGAAGTCGCCACCGCAGTTGTGAATAAAGCCAGCATGAAATCAAACCGTCCCTTTTATCCGACGCCCGTCATCGCGATCGATGGCCCGACCGCTTCCGGCAAGGGCACGGTGGCCGCGCTCGTGGCCGCGCATCTGGGCTTTCACCTGCTGGACAGCGGCGCCCTGTACCGGCTCGCGGCGCTCGCCAGCATCCGCTACACCATTGCCGCGGACGACGCGGACGGCCTTGCAAAGCTGATCGACGATCTCCACATCACGTTCCGCGAGGGGCTCGCGCAACTCGACGGCGTTGACGTCTCGAGCGAAATCCGCGCCGAGCAAGTCGGCAACCGGGCCTCGGTGATCGCCGCGCACCCCTCGGTGCGCGCGGCGCTCGTGGCGCGCCAGCGCGCCTTCCGCAAGCTGCCGGGGCTCGTCGCGGACGGCCGCGACATGGGCACGGTGATCTTCCCGGACGCGGTTTTGAAGGTGTTTTTGACCGCAAGCGTGGAGGCCCGTGCGGCCCGCCGGCATAAGCAATTGATCCAGAAGGGATTTTCTGCTAATATGGATGACTTGCTCCGGGATTTGCGTGAACGCGACGCGCGCGACAGTAATCGCACGGCCGCGCCGCTCAAGCCCGCAGCGGATGCGAAGCTTCTGGATACCTCGGCGCTGACGATCGACCAGGCGGTCGAAGAGGTGGTGCAGTGGTATCAGGCATTGTCGCAGCCCGCCCGTCATCACGACGGGCACGGCAAACAAGCATAAGCAGTAGTTGTAGTAGCAGTGGTGCCCCGCGCGAGCGGAGCGTGTGTTAACCCTTTAACCCCGTATGGCTTTCGCATTTGTGCCGCGAACAGGCGTTCCGGCGGAACGCGGGACCGGCCGGATGGCCGGCATGTAATCAAGCCCGCAGCGAGAACCATGCAATTCCAGATTTTTATGTCCGACCTGCAAACCTCCACCCCGAATACCGAATCTTTCGCGGCTCTGTTCGAAGAGTCGCTGACCCGCCAGGACATGCGCGCCGGCGAAGTCATCTCCGCCGAAGTCGTGCGCGTTGACCACAACTTCGTGGTTGTCAACGCTGGCCTGAAGTCCGAGGCATACATCCCCCTCGAAGAATTCCTGAACGATGCGGGCGAGGTTGAGGTTCAGGCGGGCGATTTCGTTTCCGTCGCGATCGACGCGCTGGAAAACGGCTACGGCGACACCATCCTGTCGCGCGACAAGGCGAAGCGTCTGGCTTCGTGGCTGTCGCTGGAAAAGGCCCTCGACAACAATGAACTCGTGACCGGCACGATCACGGGCAAGGTCAAGGGCGGCATGACCGTCATGGTCAACGGCATCCGCGCGTTCCTGCCGGGTTCGCTCGTGGACACGCGTCCGGTCAAGGACACGACGCCGTACGAAGGCAAGACCCTCGAATTCCGCGTCATCAAGCTCGACCGCAAGCGTAACAACGTTGTGCTGTCGCGCCGCGCAGTGATCGAAGCCACGCAAGGCGAAGAGCGCGCAAAGCTGCTCGAAACGCTGAAGGAAGGCGCGATCGTCAACGGCGTGGTCAAGAACATCACCGACTACGGCGCGTTCGTGGACCTCGGCGGCATCGACGGCCTGCTGCACATCACCGACATCGCATGGCGTCGCGTGCGTCACCCGAGCGAAGTTCTCTCGGTTGGCCAGGAAGTCACCGCGAAGATCCTCAAGTTCGACCAGGAAAAGAACCGCGTTTCGCTCGGTATCAAGCAACTGGGCGACGATCCGTGGGAAGGCATCTCGCGCCGTTACCCGTCGGGCACGCGCCTGTTCGGCAAGGTCACGAACATCACCGACTACGGCGCGTTCGTCGAAGTCGAGTCGGGTATCGAAGGCCTCGTCCACGTCTCGGAAATGGACTGGACCAACAAGAACGTTGCGCCGTCGAAGGTTGTCCAGCTGGGCGACGAAGTCGAAGTCATGGTCCTCGAGATCGACGAAGACCGCCGCCGCATCTCGCTCGGCATGAAGCAGTGCAAGCCGAATCCGTGGGATGACTTCAGCCGCAACTTCAAGAAGGGCGACAAGCTGCAAGGCGCAATCAAGTCGATCACCGACTTCGGCGTCTTCATCGGTCTGCCTGGCGGCATCGACGGTCTGGTTCACCTTTCGGACCTGTCGTGGTCGGAAACGGGCGAAGAAGCCGTGCGCAAGTACAAGAAGGGCGACGAAGTCGAAGCCGTGGTTCTTGGCATCGACGTCGAGAAGGAACGTATCTCGCTCGGTATCAAGCAGCTCGAAGGCGACCCGTTCAGCAACTTCGTTGCTGTCAACGACAAGGGTTCGACGGTCGACGGCGTGGTCAAGTCGGTCGACGCCAAGGGCGCTGTGATCACGCTGAACGCCGATGTCGAAGGCTACCTGCGTGCTTCGGAAATCGCGCAAGACCGCGTGGAAGATGCTCGCAACGTGCTGAAGGAAGGCGACAAGGTCAACGCGATGATCATCAACATCGATCGCAAGTCGCGTGGCATCAACCTGTCGATCAAGGCGAAGGACTCGGCCGAGACGCAAGAAGCGCTGCGCAGCATGTCGTCGGACACGGGTTCGGCTGCCACCGGCACGACCAACCTCGGCGCGCTGCTGAAGGCCAAGCTCGACGGCCAGAACCAGTAAGCCTCAAACGGGGGCAAGCTGAAGTATGACCAAATCTGAATTGGTCGCGCAGCTGGCTACGCGATTTCCGCAACTTGTCCTCAAGGATGCGGATTTCGCGGTCAAGACGATGCTCGATGCGATGTCCGAGGCGCTTGCCAGGGGCCACCGCATCGAAATTCGCGGCTTTGGCAGCTTCGGCCTGAATCGCCGGCCGTCGCGCGTGGGACGCAACCCGAAGTCGGGCGAAAAGGTGCTGGTGCCTGAGAAGTTCGTGCCGCACTTCAAGCCGGGCAAGGAGTTGCGCGAGCGCGTGGACCGGAGTTCGGGCGAGCCGCTGAAAGCGGACGAGCCGGACGACGATCTGTAAGCGTTCGTTGGACCGCTTGCGGTCGTCGGCGCTCAATGCCAGATGGCCAGATATAAGGACCGGAAAAGCGCCGGGGGTTTTCGACCCCCGGCGCTTTTTTTCGTGTATTCCTTGCTGTATTGCCCGTAGGCCCACTGCATACCCGCGGCAGGCGCTATAGCGCACATGCCGGGTTGCGGGGCGTTCATTTACAATACGGGTCACTTCGGCACGGTCCGTGCTGCGGCGCAGCACGGCGGCCCGCGCCGGCGCCTTCCTTGCAACTGCCAAGAGACTCTTTCATGAGATTGATCGCCTGGGTGATCCGTGTGCTGGTGTTCGTGTTGCTGCTCGTGCTCGCACTCGCCAACACGCAAACCGCAACGCTGAACTTTCTTGCCGGTTATTCGTGGCAGGCTCCGCTGATCCTGATCGGCCTCGCGTTCTTTGTGGTCGGGCTGCTGGCCGGGCTGCTATCGGCGTTGCCGGGCCTGTTCCGGCTGCGTATGGAGAATGGCCGCCTGAAGCGTGACCTGCGTGCGGCGCGTGAGACGCCGCCGCCGGTCGCCGAACCGCCGCTGCCGCCGCTCATCTAAGCCCATCGTTTCGCCGTGCGCCCGCAAGGCGTGCGGCTTGTGTCCCGCTTACACCGTCGCTCGCATGGATCTCGATTTCTGGTGGCTCCTCGTCATTCCCGTGGCCTTCGCGCTCGGCTGGATGGCGTCGCGCTACGACCTCAAGGCGCTTTTGTCCGAAAGTGCCAACCTACCGCGCTCGTATTTCCGCGGCCTGAATTTTCTGCTCAACGAGCAGCCGGACAAGGCGATCGACGCATTCATCGAAGTCGCCAAGCTCGATCCCGAAACCGCCGAGCTTCACTTCGCGCTCGGCAATCTGTTCCGTCGCCGTGGCGAGACCGACCGCGCCATCCGCGTGCATCAGAATCTGCTCTCGCGCCCGGACCTGCCCGTGAACGAGCGCGATCACGCACTCTATGAGCTCGGTCAGGATTACCTGAAGGCGGGCATGCTCGATCGGGCCGAGGAAACCTTCGTCTCGCTGCAATCGGGCGACTACGCGCTGGGCGCCCAACGGGCGCTGCTCACGATCTACGGCATCGAGAAGGACTGGAACCGCTCGATCGACACCGCGCGCCAGCTCGAAACCATGGGCGCGGGCTCGCTCGACGTCGAAATCGCCCAGTTCCATTGCGAACTGGCGCAAGAAGCGTTGCAGCAGAAGAAGCCCGACGAAGCACGGCGGCAGCTTGCGCTGGCGCTGAAGGCGAATGCGCAGAACGTGCGCGCCACGATCCTCGGCGGTGACGCCGATGCGGCGGGCGGCAACTGGGAGGCGGCGCTCGCCCGCTGGCGCAGCGTGGAGGAGCAGAATCCCGCTTATCTGCCGCTCGTCGCCGAGAAGGTCATGAAGGCCTACGAAGCGCTTGGCCGCGCGGAGGAGGGTGCACAACTGCTGACCACGTGGGTCGATACGTATCCGTCGACCGATCTGCTCGATACGGCCTACAAGTACGTCGCGGCGCTGCGTGGCGCCGACGCGGCGCATACGCTCGCGCGCACGCAGATGCAGAAGTCGCCGAATCTGGCCGGCATGGCGCGCCTGCTCGAGGCGCAGCAGGCTACGGCGGAGGAGCCGCGCAGCAGCGAGCTCCAGCTAATGCGCTCACTTCTGCAGCAGCGCACCAAAAATTTGCCACGTTATACGTGCCAGAATTGCGGCTTCCGGGCGCGGCTCTTCTACTGGCAATGCCCTGGATGCAGCGGCTGGGAAACCTACGCGCCGCGCCGCGTCGAACCGATCCCGGCGTCGAGCTGAGCGTCCGGCGTTCGTCCCCGCTCCGCGGGCGGGGCGGCGCCGCAACACCACACAGAATCTCTCACCGGAGCGCGTATGAAAATCACCATTGTCGGCACCGGCTACGTTGGCCTCGTCACCGGGGCGTGCCTCGCCGAGATCGGCCACGATGTGTTCTGCCTCGACGTTGATCCGCGCAAGATCGACATCCTGAACGGCGGCGGCGTGCCCATCCACGAACCGGGTCTGCTCGAGCTCATCGCGCGCAACCGCGCGGCGGGCCGCATCACGTTCTCCACCGATGTCGCCGCGAGCGTCGCGCACGGCGACGTCCAGTTCATCGCCGTGGGCACGCCGCCCGACGAAGACGGCTCCGCCGACCTGCAGTACGTGCTCGAGGCGGCCCGCAGCATCGGCCGCTACATGGACGGCTTCAAGGTGGTCGTGGACAAGTCGACGGTGCCCGTTGGCACCGCGCAGCGCGTCCACGCCGTGGTCGAAGACGAACTCGCGCGGCGCGGCCTCGCGGGCAGCGCACAGCACCGCTTCTCGGTGGTCTCGAACCCCGAGTTCCTGAAGGAAGGTGCGGCCGTCGACGACTTCATGCGGCCGGACCGCATCATCATCGGCATCGACGAAGACGCGAATGGCGACCTCGCGCGCGAGAAGATGAAGCGCCTCTACGCACCGTTCAATCGCAATCACGAACGCACGATCTACATGGACGTGCGTTCCGCCGAGTTCACGAAGTACGCCGCCAACGCCATGCTCGCCACGCGCATTTCGTTCATGAACGAAATGGCCAACCTTGCCGACCGTGTCGGCGCCGATATCGAAGCGGTGCGTCGCGGCATTGGCTCCGACCCGCGTATTGGCTATCACTTCCTCTATGCCGGCTGCGGCTACGGCGGCTCGTGCTTCCCGAAGGACGTGCAGGCGCTGATCCGCACCGCCGCGGAATCGGGCCAGAATCTGCGCATTCTCGAAGCCGTCGAGGACGTGAATCATGGGCAGAAGGAAGTGCTGGTGAGCAAGATTGTGAGCGCGTTCGGCGACGATCTTTCGGGCCGGCGCTTCGCGGTGTGGGGGCTCGCGTTCAAGCCGAACACCGACGACATGCGTGAGGCGTCGAGCCGGCGCCTGATTGCCGAGCTGCTCGCGCGCGGCGCGGCGGTGAGCGCCTACGATCCGGTCGCGACCGACGAGGCGCGCCGCGTGTTCGGCCTCGATCTCGCGCACGTGCCGGAACTGCACGCGCGCCTGACGTTCGCGACGGGCCCCGAAGAGGCGCTGGTGGACGCCGACGCGCTCGTGATCGTCACCGAATGGACCGTTTTCAAGGCGCCGGATTTCACCTATCTGAAGTCCGTGCTCAAGTCGCCGCTCATCTTCGACGGTCGCAATCTCTACGAGCCGGACGCGATGGCGGAACTCGGCATTGACTACCATTCGATTGGGCGCCCCCATGTCAAACTCGCAACCAATGCAACTCCCGCGGTCTGATTCCACCGCGCCGGGCGTCGCTACGCCGGGCGTCGCCACGCCGGGCGTCGCTACGCTCGCGCCTGCCATCGAGCATGTGCCGCGCGAGCGCTTCGCCACCGCGCGCGTGCTCGTGGTGGGCGACGTGATGCTCGACCGTTACTGGTTCGGCGACGTCAACCGTATTTCGCCCGAAGCGCCCGTGCCCGTCGTGCACGTGCAGCGCCAGGAGGATCGCCTCGGCGGCGCGGCGAACGTCGCGCGCAACGCCGTCGCACTCGGCGCTCAGGCGGGCCTCCTCTGTGTGGTCGGCCACGACGAGCCGGGCGAGCGCATCGTGGAGCTGCTCGGCGAGAGCGGCGTCAATGCCTATCTCGAACGCGATCCCGCGCTGCCCACTACGATCAAGCTGCGCGTGCTCTCGCGGCAGCAGCAGTTGCTGCGGGTGGACTTCGAGAACACGCCGGCGCACGAAGTGCTGCTCGCGGGCCTCGCGCGCTTCGACGCGCTGCTGCCTTCGCACGACGTGATCCTCATGTCCGACTATGCGAAGGGTGGCCTCACGCACGTCACGCAGATGATCGCGAAGGCGCGCGCGGCGGGCAAGGCCGTGCTGGTCGACCCGAAGGGCGATGACTGGGAGCGCTATCGTGGTGCGAGCATCATCACGCCGAACCGCGCCGAGCTGCGCGAGGTCGTGGGCACGTGGAAGTCCGAAGAGGACCTGCTGGCGCGCGTGACGAAGCTGCGCCGCGAGTTGCAGTTCGACGCACTGCTGCTCACGCGCTCGGAGGAGGGCATGACGCTTTTCACCGAAGACGGCGTGCTGCACGCCGCGGCCGATGCACGCGAAGTGTATGATGTCTCGGGCGCCGGCGACACGGTGATCGCCACCATGGCCGTAGCGCTGGGCGCGGGCCTCCCGCTCACGCAGGGCGTCGCGCTCGCGAATCGTGCGGCCGGCATCGTGGTCGGCAAGCTCGGTACGGCCACCGTCAACTACGACGAACTCTTTCACTGAAGTTTCGCGCGCGCACGGTCCCCGTGCGCCCGGCGCGGAGTGCGCATCACCTCCATTGCAGGCACACCATGACTCTTATCGTGACCGGCGCCGCCGGCTTCATCGGCAGCAATCTCGTCAAGGCGCTCAACGAGCGTGGCGAGGACCGCATCATCGCCGTCGATAACCTCACGCGCGCCGACAAGTTCAGGAATCTCGTCGATTGCGAGATCGACGACTATCTCGACAAGACCGAGTTCGTCGAGCGCTTTGCACGCGGCGACTTCGGCAAGGTGCGCGCAGTGTTCCACGAAGGCGCCTGTTCGGACACGATGGAGACCGACGGCCGCTACATGATGGACAACAATTTCCGCTACAGCCGCGCGCTTCTCGACGCCTGCCTCGCGCAGCGCGCGCAGTTCCTGTATGCCTCGTCGGCGGCGATCTACGGCGGTTCGAGCCGTTTCGTCGAAGAGCGTGAAGTGGAGGCGCCGCTGAACGTCTACGGCTATTCGAAGTTCCTGTTCGACCAGGTGATCCGTCGCGTGCTGCCCGCGGCGAAGAGCCAGATCGCGGGCTTTCGCTACTTCAATGTTTATGGTCCGCGTGAGACCCACAAGGGCCGCATGGCTTCGGTGGCGTTCCACAATTTCAACCAGTTCCGCGCCGAAGGCCGGGTGAAGCTCTTCGGCGAGTACAACGGCTACGCCTCGGGCGAGCAGACGCGCGACTTCGTCTCGGTCGAGGATGTCGTGAAGGTGAACCTGTTCTTCTTCGACAACCCCGGGAAATCCGGCATCTTCAATCTGGGCAGCGGCCGTGCGCAGCCCTTCAACGACATTGCAAGCACCGTGGTCAACACGCTGCGCGCGATGGCGGGCGAGGCGCCGCTCACGCTCGGCGAGCAGGTGGAGCGTGGTCTGATCGAGTACATTCCGTTCCCCGACGCGCTGCGCGGCAAATACCAGTGCTTCACCCAGGCCGATCAGACGAAGCTGCGCGCGGCGGGCTACGACGCGCCGTTCCTGACCGTGCAAGAAGGCGTTGATCGCTACGTACGTTGGCTGTCTGGCCAGGTGTAATTCGCATCCGCCACTCCATAAACTGGACTCTCACTGCCGGCGACGGTCGCCGGCAGGTCGTTTCAAGGGAGATCCAGCATGATCAGGAAACTGCTCGCCGCCGCGCTCTTCGTTGCCGCCGTTGGCCACGCATTTGCGGCGGTCGACGTCAACACGGCCAATGAAGACGCGCTTCGGGGTATCAAGGGCATCGGGCCCGCGCGCGCGAAGGCCATTCTCGACGAGCGCGGTGCGCACGGGCCGTTCAAGGACGCCGCCGACCTCGGCAAGCGCGTGAAGGGCATGGGCGGTCATACGGTAGAACGTTTGCAGACCGAAGGATTGTCGATCGGTCCGGCGAATGCGCAGGGCGGCCATGGCGCCGCCCAGACTGCACAGACCGCGCAGGCGGCCAAGGCGGCACCGCCTGGCCAGCCGGCAGCCGTGACGGTCAAGAAGTAGCTGCCGCGCGGTTCTGCGCGCATACGGAGCAGCGCCTGACGATTCCTTCAGGTGGCCGCCGAGGTGATCTGACCCGCGGCCTTGACCCGCGGCCCGCGCCGCGGGCTTTTTGAACCGCGGCCTCGGCCGCGCCCCCACCGTCACAGGGGTCTCCAGCACCGGGGCGCTGCGTGGTTTAGAATCGGCGGATCACTTCCTGCGCGCCATGCCTTGCGCATCACGCCCGAAACGCAATCAGCCATGCCATACAAGACTATTGAAGACACGATCGGCAATACGCCGCTCGTCCAGCTCGTCCGTCTGCCGGACGACGACATCCGCGCGCGCAACAATGTCATTCTTGCCAAGCTGGAGGGCAACAATCCCGCGGGCTCGGTGAAGGATCGCCCGGCGGTCTCGATGATCCGCAAGGCGGAGGAGCGCGGGCGCATCAAGCCCGGCGACACGCTTATTGAGGCCACGAGCGGCAACACTGGCATCGCGCTCGCGATGGCAGCGGCGATTCGCGGCTACAAGATGCTGCTCATCATGCCGGAGGATCTCTCGGTCGAGCGCCGCCAGAGCATGGCCGCGTACGGTGCGGAAATCCTGCTCACGCCGGTCAAGGGCGGCATGGAGTACGCGCGCGATCTCGCCGAGCAGATGCAGCGTGACGGCAAGGGCATCATCCTCGACCAGTTCGCGAACCCGGACAATCCGCTCGCCCACTACGAAACTACGGGTCCGGAAATCTGGAGCGAGACGGAGGGGCGCATCACGCACTTCGTGTCGTCGATGGGGACCACCGGCACGATCATGGGTACGTCGCAGTTTCTGAAGGAAAAGAATCCGGCCATCGAGATCGTTGGTGCGCAGCCGGAAGATGGTTCGCGCATTCCGGGCATCCGCAAGTGGCCAGAGGCGTACATGCCGAAGATCTTCGACCGCAGCCGTGTCGATCGAACCGAGAACGTGAGCCAGGCCGCCGCCGAAACCATGGCGCGGCGTCTCGCCTCCATCGAAGGCATTTTCGCGGGGATTTCCTCGGGCGGCGCTTGCGAGGTGGCGATGCGCGTTGCTCGGCAGGTCGAGAACGCGACCATTGTGTTCATCGTCTGCGATCGCGGCGACCGTTATCTCTCGACCGGTGTGTTCCCGGCCTGAGCGACGTCATGATGCGCGGGTGGCCCGCCCGCATGGCATAGGGGCCGCCACTCCCGGGTTGACGCTTACTGCTGATCGCCGGCTGCGGGCGCCGGGGCAGGCGCGCCCGCACCCGATCCGCCCGATCCCCCACTAACCGGCCCGGCGCCAACTCCAGGCTGGGTCGCCAGCATCTGCGCCTTCACGCGCATCCCCAGCTGATACACCGCAAGCGCATAAAAGAAGCTTCGGTTGTAGCGCGTGAGCACGTAGAAGTTCTTCAGGCCGAGCATGTACTGGGTCGGCCGCCCGGGCGTCGGCAGATCGACGACCGTAACAGGCGTGCCCGCTTCGGCCGCGATGTCCACGTTCGGCTCGCCGAGCACGAGCCCCGAGCGCAGCAATTGGTCGAGCGGCCAGTGCGGCTCCGGCTGCCCGTCTGCGGCGGCCTGCGCGATGCCCTGGCTGCCCGTATCGCCGGCAATCTGCCATACCACCGGACGGCCCGATTCCCAGCCGTTCTGCCGCAGATAGTTGGCGACGCTGCCGATTGCGTCGGCAGCGCTCGTGCGCAGGTCGATGTGGTTGTTGCCGTCGTAGTCCACCGCGTACTGCACGATGCTGCTCGGCAGGAACTGCGGGATGCCGATCGCGCCCGTGTAGGAGCCCAGCACCGAACCCGGATCGATCTGCGCGCCGCGCGTCCACACCAGATAGTCTTCGAGATTCTTGCGGAAGGTTGCTTCGCGGTCGGCGCGGTTGGGCGTGTTGGGGTAGTCGAAGGCGAGCGTCGTCAGCGCGTCGAGTACGCGGAAGTTGCCCATGTAACGCCCATAGATCGTCTCGACGCCGATAATGCCGACGATCACCTCGGGCGGCACGCCGAACTCGTCGGCGGCGCGCTGGAGCGTGGCCGCGTTTTCGCGCCAGAACTTCACGCCTGCGTTGATGCGCACGGGATCGAGAAAGCGCGCCTGGTAGACGCGCCAGTTCTTGATGCCCGGCGTGGGCGAGGGCGTGACGAGCTTCACCGCCGTCGCCGAATAGCTCACGCCCGCGAACAGCGCGTGTAGCGCGGTCGGGTCGAAGTCGTAGCGCGCCACCATGTCGTTGATGAACGAGTCGACGTTCGGATTGTTCGCGTAACGCTGCGGGATGATTTCCTCTTCGAACGTCTGGCCCTGCTGCGTGGGCGTTTGCGGCTGCGCCTGGGCGACCGTGAGCGGTGCCTGGGGCGCCTGCGGTACCGCCGTCTGGGCACGCGCCGTGCCGCTCCACAGCGGCAGCGCGGCACTGAGCGCGAGGGCGAATGTCGTGATGCGCAGGCGGCCGGATGCAGACAGAGCGGACTTGAGCGTCATGGGAAGCGTATAGGTCGGAGCGAAGAGTGAAAGGGGATCCGGGCAGTATACCCGAGCGCTTCGCGGGAATTGGCGCGCGGGCGTGCCGGATCGGCGCTTTCACGCAGGGCCGCTGTGGTAACGTGACGATTGATTGCGTGCTTTCCGGCGCGCCCCAAGGATGGAGACCCGCGGCGACGCGCACGCCGCGGCAAGCACGACACATGACGACCGGATTTTTTACGCACCCAGACTGTCTGCTGCACGAAATGGGCGAGTGGCATCCCGAATGCCCGGCCCGCCTGCAGGCCATCGAAGACCAGTTGATTGCGAGCCGCATCGACACGCTGATCGAGCGCGACGAATCGGCGCTGCTCGCCGAAGAATCGGCGCTGTTGCGCGTGCACACGCAGGCGCATATCGACTTCATCCGCAACGCGTCGCCGCAGGAAGGGTATGCGGCGATCGATCCCGATACGTCGATGAATCCGCACACGTGGCAGGCCGCGCTGCGCGCCGCGGGTGCGGCGCTCGCCGCCACCGATGCCGTGATCGCGGGCCGCTACGAGAATGCTTTCTGCAGCATCCGGCCGCCGGGCCATCATGCGGAACCCGCGCGTGCGATGGGCTTCTGCTTCTTCAACAACGTCGCGATTGCGGCGCGGCACGCGCTGGAGGTGCATGGCCTCGAGCGCGTCGCGATCGTCGACTTCGACGTGCACCACGGCAATGGCACGGAAGCGGCGTTTGCCGGCGATTCACGCGTGCTGATGTGCAGCTTCTTCCAGCATCCGTTCTATCCGTTCTCGGGTGCGGATCATCCGATGCCGAACATGGTCAACCTGCCGATGGCCGCGCGCACGAAGGGCATGGAGGTGCGTGAGGCCATCGACCTGATGTGGCTGCCGCGTCTGCACGAATTCAAGCCGGAGATGCTGTTCATCTCGGCGGGTTTCGACGCGCATCGCGAGGACGACCTCGGCAACATGGGCCTCGTCGAGGACGACTATGCCTGGATCACCGAGCAGATGCGCGCAATCGCGGAACGCTATGCGAAGGGGCGCATCGTGAGCTGCCTCGAAGGCGGCTATAACCTTTCGGCGCTCGGGCGCAGCGTGGTCGCGCATCTGCGCTCGCTTGCCGATATCTGAAAGCGTCGCGCTTGCTTGGCCGTGCTTGCGTGGCACGCAGCGAGCCTGAGGGAGAGTTGGCATGAGCGTTGAACCGTCCGTTCCGGCTGCCGGTGCCGAATCGCCGCTTATCGAAGTGACGCACGACGCCTGGGGTGTGCCGGGCCTCGTGCGTGTCACGCTGAACCGGCCCGATGCGTTCAATGCGCTCTCCGAGGCGCTCATCGATGCGCTGCAGGAGCAGCTCTCGGCGCTGGCAAAGTCGCCGGCGCGCGTAGTCGTGATCGCCGGCGCGGGACGCGCGTTCTGCGCGGGACACGATCTCAAGGAAATGCGCGCGTCGCCCTCGCGCGATCACTACGCGCAGTTGTTCACGCGCTGCGCGAAGATGATGCTGACGATCCAGAAGATGCCGCAGCCTGTGATCGCGCGTGTTCATGGCGTCGCGACGGCAGCCGGCTGCCAGCTCGTGGCCATATGCGATCTGGCGGTGGCCGCCGATACGGCACGCTTCGCGGGGTCGGGCATCAATCTCGGCCTCTTTTGTTCGACGCCCGCCGTGCCGCTCACGCGCAACGTTTCGCGCAAGGCGGCGTTCGAGATGCTGATGACGGGCGAGTTCATCGACGCAGCCGCCGCGCTGCGCGAGGGGCTCGTGAACCGCGTGGTCGCGCCGCAGGAGCTCGACGCTGCGGTGACGGCGCTGGCCGCGAGCATCTGCGCCAAGCCGCGCGAGGCGGTCGAAGCCGGCAAGGGGCTCTTCTACCGGCAGCTCGAAATGGGTATCGAGGCCGCATACCAGCTGGCGGGCCAGACGATGGCCTGCAACATGATGACCGACCCCGCGCTCGACGGCGTGCAGGCTTTCATCGAGCGTCGCGGGGCGAAATAAGAAGGCCCCCCGCGAGCCTTCAATCGATGCTTCAAGGCGCGGCGTCGCAGTGCGCCCGGATCCAGTCGATCGCCGCGCCGATCACCCGCTCGCGCTCGAGGTCGTTGAGCGTCTCGTGGTAGTTGCCTTCGTAGAGCGTGAGCGTGCGGTCCGGCGAGCCCACATGGGCGCCGAATGCGCGGCTGCCGTCGGACTCGGTGAGCTTGTCGGCGGTGCCGTGCCAGATCAGCACCGGCAGACGCAGCCCCGCACGACCGGCTTCGATGCGCTGCATCGCGGCGAGCACCTCGGCGCCCGTGCGCGCGGGAATCGCGCCGTGATGAACGAGCGGGTCGGCCCGGTTCGCCTCGACCACGCGGGCGTCGCGCGCGAGCAGGGTGGCATCGATCTTCATGGCGGGAAAGCGCGGCCAGATCGCGCTGATCACGCGGCTCGCGCCGATCATCCACGACGGTACATCGCGCCCGGGCGCCAGCGCCGGGCTCGACAGCAAGAGGCCCGCGAGCGGCACGCCGCTATGCGGCGCGCGTTCGATCGCATAGAGCGCAGCAATCGCGCCGCCCATGCTGTGCCCCATCAGGAAGAGCGGTGTGCCCTGCCGTGCGCAGGCGGCGCCCGCGTGGGCGACGAGGGCATGGGCATCGTTCAGGTATTCATCGAAACGCGCAACCCACGCGCGTCGGCCGCTTGCGCGGCCGTGGCCGCGCAGGTCGATCGCATAGACGTCGATGCCCGCCGCGTTCATGGCGGCCGCGAACGCCGCGTAGCGGCCCGCATGTTCAGCCAGTCCGTGCAGCAGCGCGATCGCGGCGACCGGCTGTGCGGCGCTCGTGCGCCAGACATAGAGCGGCAGCGTCGCGCCGTCGGCCGTGTGCAGTGTCGATGTTTCGGGAGCCGCACCGGGCGCGGCATCGCGCGCGGCGGCATCGAACGGCTGGGTCGTCTCCATGGCTCTTTTTGTCCTTTGTCGTGATTATCGTCTGCGCGGCGCGCCGCCCGATCATAGCCGCAGGGCAGTGCCGTGGGGCAGCGGCGCTCCTCTAATGCGTATCCGTTATGAAACTATCGAAATCAATTATTAAAAGGAATGACGGTCGCCAGGGTAAAATCGCGGGTTGAATTCAGTCCAGTAACGGCGGCTGTTTGCCGGCGCCTGACGCTTCCGGTTGGTCCACACGACCTTCGAGGCGCAGGGCGCGGCAGGTCCGCCGTTTTGTTTTTTCCATGATCGAAATACGCAACGTGTCCCAGCGTTTCGCCGGCCCGCAAGGCTGGATCGAGGCGCTGCACAACGTCAATCTGACCGTTCCGCCGGGCGAGGTGTTCGGCATCATCGGGCGCAGCGGCGCGGGCAAGAGCACGCTCGTGCGCACCATCAATCTGCTCACGCGCCCCACCGAAGGCGATATCGTCGTCAACGGCCGTACGCTCACGTCGCTGACGCCCGCCGCGCTGCGCGAAGCGCGCCGGGAGATCGGCATGATCTTCCAGCACTTCAATCTGCTCTCGTCGCGCACCGTGTTCGACAACGTGGCGCTGCCGCTCGAACTCGCAGGCATGAAGCGCGCGCAGATCGAGGAGGCGGTGCTGCCGCTGCTCGAACTCGTGGGTCTCACGGCGCAGAAGGATCGCTACCCGGCGCAGATCAGCGGCGGCCAGAAGCAACGCGTGGGCATCGCGCGCGCGCTCGCGAGCAAGCCGAAGGTCCTGCTCTCCGACGAAGCCACGTCCGCTCTCGACCCCGAAACCACCCGTGCGATCCTCGACCTGCTGCGCAAGATCAATCGCGAGCTGAACCTGACGATCGTGATGATCACCCACCAGATGGAAGTGATCAAACAGGTCTGCGACCGCGTCGCCGTGCTCGATGCGGGGCGTGTCGTCGAAACCGGCCCCGTGATCGACGTGTTCCTGCAGCCGCGCCACGAAGTGACGCGCGCGCTGCTCGGCGACGTGATCGCGCAGGAACTACCGCCTGCGCTGAAGGCACGCGTGGCCGAGCGGCTCGCGAAGGGCAGTGGCCATCTGCTGCGCCTCGCCTTCAAGGGCACGGGCGTCGATCAGCCGGTGCTCTCGGAAACGATTCGCCGCTTCGAGCTCGATTTCAACATCCTGCACGGCCAGATCGACGAGATCCAGGGACAGGCATTCGGCTCGCTCGCGGTGCTCGCCGGCGGCGATCCGCTCAAGGTGGCGCAGGCCGTGACCTGGCTGCGCGAGCAGGGTGTGGTGGTGGAGGAGCTGTCCCATGTGGAGTGAAATGTTCGACATGTTCGTCCAATCGTTCTGGGAAACGCTCATCATGGTGGGCATCTCGGGCGTCGTGGGCGCCGCCGTCGGGCTGCCGCTCGGCGTGCTGCTCTATCTGACCGATCGTGACGGTGTGCTGCAGAGCCTCGCCGTCAACCGCGTGATGGGCGCAATCGTGAATGCCGTGCGTTCGGTGCCGTTCATCATCCTGCTCGTCGCCGTGATTCCGTTTACGCGCCTGGTCGTGGGGTCGTCGATCGGCACGGCGGCTGCCGTCGTGCCGCTCACGATCGCGGCCGCGCCATTCATCGCGCGGCTCGTCGAAACGGCACTGCGCGAGGTCGATCGCGGCCTTATCGAAGCTGCGCAGGCGATGGGCGCGAGCACGAGCCAGATCGTCTTCAAGGTGCTGCTGCCCGAGTCACTGCCCGGCGTCGTGGCGGGGCTCACGATCACGTTCATTTCGCTCGTCGGCTATTCGGCGATGGCGGGCGCGATTGGCGGCGGCGGTCTCGGCGATCTCGGGATCCGCTACGGGTATCAGCGTTTCGAGCCCGAGGTGATGCTGATCGTCGTCGTCATCCTGATCGTGTTCGTGCAACTTGTGCAGTCGTTTGGCGATTGGCTCGTGCGGCGCCTGAGCCACAAATGAGCGGCTCAGGTTGCTGCAGAAACGGGGCGGTATCAAGCTGCGTCGCGGCGCAGGTCGGATGGCGACGGCATATCGTGGATAACCCCAGGAAGCTGAAGCAGGACATCGACACGAAATTCGGCGGCGCCGTGATAGCCTCCTGGTAAGGCGCCAGGCCGGAACGCTTGTTTAGACAAATCAGTCGGAACCCGGGGTTGTAGCCCGGGTTTTTTCTCCCTTAAAATAGCACGATCGTTCGCTACAGCGCAAAAGCAGTAGCTGGTGAAAAGTGCGGGCGGCAGAGGCGCACAGCGAGGCGCTCGCTATAATGTCCGCCAGGTTGACGTATTCGTAACTTCGGAGCATGTGAATGAAAGTCCTTGTGCCAGTCAAGCGCGTAGTCGATTACAACGTCAAGGTCCGTGTGAAGTCGGACGGCACGGGCGTCGATATCGCCAATGTGAAGATGTCGATGAACCCGTTCGATGAGATCGCCGTGGAAGAGGCGGTGCGTTTGAAGGAAGCGGGCGTGGCGACTGAAGTGATCGCGGTGTCGGTCGGTGTCACGCAGGCGCAGGAAACGCTGCGCACGGCGCTGGCGATCGGCGCGGACCGCGCGATCCTGGTCGAGGCGAGTGACAGCGTCGAGCCGCTGGGCGTCGCGAAGATCCTGAAGGCGCTCGTGGACAAGGAGCAGCCGCAGCTCGTCATCCTCGGCAAGCAGGCCATCGACGACGATTCGAACCAGACCGGCCAGATGCTTGCCGCGCTGGCGAACCTGCCGCAAGCCACCTTCGCTTCGAAGGTCACGGTTGCGGACGGCAAGGTGACGGTGGCGCGTGAGGTGGACGGCGGTGCCGAAACCCTGTCGCTCAAGCTCCCGGCCGTGGTCACGACCGACCTGCGCCTGAACGAGCCGCGCTATGTGACGCTGCCGAACATCATGAAGGCGAAGAAGAAGCCGTTGGAGACGATCAAGCCCGAGGACCTTGGTGTGGACGTCGCGCCGCGTCTGAAGACGCTGAAGGTGGCCGAGCCGCCCAAGCGTAGCGCCGGCGTGAAGGTGCCGGATGTGAAGACGCTGGTTGAGAAGCTGAAGACCGAAGCAAAGGTCATCTAAGGGTTCAGGGAGCACAACGAAATGACGATTCTGGTTATTGCCGAACACGACAACGCGACCGTGAAGGCCGCGACGCTGAATACCGTGGCTGCTGCGCACGCAGTTGGCAAACTCGTTGGCGGCGATGTACACGTGCTGATCGCGGGTCACAATGCGCAGGGCGCAGCGGATGCCGCCGCGAAGATCGCAGGCGTGGCGAAGGTGCTGCTGGCCGACGCGCCGCAACTGGAGCAGGGCCTGGCGGAAAACGTCGAAGCAACTGTTCTCGCCATCGTGAAAGATGCGGCGAAGAACTACTCGCACATCCTGGCGCCGGCTACGGCCGCGGGTAAGAACGTGGCACCGCGTATTGCCGCGAAGCTGGACGTGGCGCAGATCTCGGACATCACGGCAGTGGACTCGCCGGACACGTTCGAGCGTCCGATCTACGCAGGCAACGCGATCGCCACGGTGCAGTCGGCTGACCCGATCAAGGTGATCACGGTCCGCACGACGGGCTTCGATGCCGTGGCGGCCGAAGGTGGCAGCGCAGCGGTCGAAAAGATCGAAGCCGCAGCCGACAGCGGTCTGTCGCAGTTCGTGAGCCGCGAGGTGACGAAGCTGGACCGTCCGGAGCTGACGAGCGCATCGATCATCGTTTCGGGCGGCCGTGGCCTTGGCAGCGGCGAGAACTACACGAAGGTGCTGGAGCCGCTGGCGGACAAGCTGAACGCGGCGCTGGGCGCCTCGCGTGCCGCAGTCGATGCGGGCTACGTGCCGAACGACTTCCAGGTCGGTCAAACCGGCAAGATCGTCGCGCCGCAGTTGTACATCGCGGTGGGCATCTCGGGCGCGATCCAGCATCTGGCCGGCATGAAGGACTCGAAGGTGATCGTGGCGATCAACAAGGACGAAGAAGCGCCGATCTTCAGCGTGGCCGATTACGGCCTGGTGGGCGATCTGTTCACGCTCGTGCCGGAGCTGGTCAAGGAGCTTGGCTGATCGCCGGCACCAACCGACGCCACGCGGATTGAACCCGCGGCGTCCGGCATAGAGGAAAGGGGTGCTGCGGCACCCCTTTTTTCATGGCTCTAACGCGGTGGCGCCTTGACTCCGCGGGCGGCTGGCAGGGCGCCCAGCATTGACAGGAGTACGAAGGACAGGGGCTGAGCAAGCTCGCCGCGACGCCTTGCATCGAAACGCTCAACAAGGCAAACCTGTTGTTCGCGCGGTGCCCGCTCCTGACCGACGGCTCCATCGAGGCGCTGCTTACGGCAGGCAGCGACGAGCGCACGTCACTCGGCGCGTGGAAATGAAAATCGGCGCTGCAGTTCAAACTGCGGCGCCGATTTCGCTTGTGCCTTGCGTGTTGCGCAAGGCGCCGCGTTACGCGTAGGCAGGCCGGTGCGTGCCCTGAGTTTCGCCGAGATAGCGGAACACGGAGAGGTCGTCGGCCTTGATCGCGGGCTGCTTGCCCGAGATGAGGTCGGCGAGCAGCTGACCCGAGCCGCACGACATCGTCCAGCCGAGCGTACCGTGGCCCGTGTTCAGAAACAGGTTCGACAGCGGCGTGCGGCCGACCACGGGCGTGCCGTCCGGCGTCATCGGACGCAGGCCGGTCCAGAAGGTGGCCTTGGTGGTGTCGCCGCCGCCCGGGAACAGGTCGTTCACGCACATTTCCAGCGTCTCGCGGCGGGCTTCACGCAGCGTCTTGTCGAAGCCGACGATCTCGGCCATGCCGCCTACGCGGATGCGGTCGTCGAAGCGCGTGATCGCGATCTTGTAGGTTTCGTCGAGCACGGTCGAGACCGGCGCGGCGTCCGCGTTCACGATCGGCGCGGTGATCGAATAGCCCTTGAGCGGATAGACCGGGATCTTCACGATGTTCGCGAGCATCCTGGTCGAGAACGAGCCGAGCGCAACCACGAAGGCGTCGGCGCGCACCAACTCGCTGCCGCACTGCACGCCCGCAATGCGGTCGCCCGAAACGGCGAGGCTGTCGATCGGCATGTTGTAGCGGAACTTCACGCCCAGTTCCTCGGCCATCGCGGCGAGGCGCGTGGTGAAGAGCTGGCAGTCGCCGGTTTCGTCGCCCGGCAGGCGCAGGCCGCCCGTCAGCTTGTGCGAGACCGCGGCGAGCGCCGGTTCGGCGCGCTGGAGTTCGGCGGCGGTGAGCAACTCGTACGGGACGTTCGCTTCCTTGAGGACGGCGATGTCCTTCGCCGCGCCCTCGAACTGCTGCTGCGTGCGGAACACCTGCAGCGTGCCGCCCGTGCGGCCTTCGTACTGGATGCCGGTGTCGGCGCGCAAGGCCTGCAGGCAGTCGCGGCTGTATTCGGCGAGGCGCACCATGCGGCTCTTGTTGAGCGCATAGCGTTCGGCCGTGCAGTTCTGCAGCATCTGCCACATCCACTGCAGCTGGAACTTTGTGCCGTCGAGGCGGATGGCGAGCGGTGCGTGCTTCTCGAACATCCACTTGATCGCCTTGAGCGGGACGCCCGGCGCCGCCCACGGCGCGGCGTAGCCCGGCGAAATCTGGCCGGCGTTCGCAAAACTGGTTTCGAGCGCCGGGCCGGCTTCGCGGTCGATGACCGTCACCTCGTGGCCCGCGCGCGCCAGGTACCAGGCACTCGCCACGCCGACCACGCCACTGCCCAATACGACGACTCGCATAGCTGCTCCAATAAGTATTGTTTAAGCTACGCCGCCCGCTGGGACGCCCTGCCGCAGTATGGCGGCACAGGGCAAACAGGAAAAACCACGCTCTGAGCGGTGTAGCTAGTGTTATCAGCTATGCTATTGTTGTACGTCTAGATTTTGTTATCGTATTTAGAAAATATTCAGGAAAAAACATGAGAACGCAGCGTCAGCCGGTCCGTGCGCTCGACCGGCTCGATCACCGCATCCTCAAGCTGCTCCAGGAGGACGGGCGCATGGCGATGAAAGACCTCGCCGAGCAGGTGGGGCTTTCCGTGACGCCATGTATCGAGAGGGTCAAGCGCATGGAGCGCGACGGCGTCATCTCCGGGTACTATGCGCGCGTGAACCCGGGCGTGCTGGGCGCCGCGCTACTGGTGTTCGTCGAGATCACGCTCGACCACAAGAGCGGCAACATGTTCGAGCAGTTTCGCCGCGAGGTGCAGAAGATTCCGGAGGTGCTCGAATGCCATCTCGTCTCGGGCGACTTCGACTACCTGATCAAGGCGCGCATTGGCGAGATGGCTGATTACCGCAAGCTGCTGGGCGACATCCTGCTGCAACTGCCCGGTGCGGTGCAGTCGAAGAGTTACGTCGTGATGGAAGAGATCAAGGAGACGCTGACGATCGCGGTCGGCGACTGAGGCGACTGAGGACGCCGCCGCGCCCGGGCCTGCAAGGCGGCCCCGTTTTTCGGGCTCGACAATGCGTCTCGATACTGTATATTTATACAGTATCGAGACGCATTTTTACTCCCCCCTTGAACGATCCCGATCCCGATCCCCACCGCGAGCCGCACGACGATGCCGACGTCTGGCGGCCCATTGCGCCGCCGGCGCCCCGAAAAGGGCGCGGCGCGGTCACGAACCTGCAGGGCCGCTACGAAGTGGATCAGCGCGAGACTTTCGACGATGGCTGGCAGCAGCCCGGCACCGACGAGCAGAGCGAGGTCACCGCGCTGCGCACACAGGTGTTCGAGGAGCGGGCCAAAAGCATCCTCACGCGCAACCAGTCGCCAGACATCCCGTTCAGCGTTTCGCTGAATCCCTATCGCGGCTGCGAGCACGGCTGCATTTACTGCTTCGCGCGTCCCACGCACAGCTATCTGGGACTTTCGCCGGGGCTCGACTTCGAAAGCCGGCTCTACGCGAAGGTCAACGCGCCGGAGCTGCTGGCGCGCGAATTGTCGAAGCCGTCCTACGAGCCCGAGCCGATCGCGCTCGGCGTCAACACGGATGCGTGGCAACCCGTTGAACGCGAACTGCGTCTCACGCGCCGCGTGGTCGAGGTGCTGGCCGGGCGCGGGCATCCGTTCGCGGCGATCACGAAATCGTCGCTGATCGAGCGCGATCTCGACCTGCTCGTGCCGATGGCGCAGCGCAACCAGTTCATGGCCGCGATCACGATCACGACGCTCGACGCCGATATCGCCCGCACGCTCGAGCCGCGCGCGGCCACGCCGGCGCGGCGCCTGCGCACGATCCGCACGCTTGCCGAGGCGGGCATTCCCGTGGGGGTGAGCATTGCGCCGGTGATTCCTTTCGTCACCGAGCCGGACATGGAGCGCGTGCTGGAAGCCTGCGCCGAGGCTGGCGCAACGAGCGCGAGCTATATCGTGCTGCGCCTGCCGTGGGAGGTCGCGCCGCTCTTCCATCAGTGGCTCGCCGCGCATTTTCCCCAGCGTGCCGAGCGCGTGATGAACCGCGTGCGCGACATGCGCGGCGGCAAGGACTACGACGCTTCGTTCTCGCAGCGAATGAAGGGCACGGGCCTCTGGTCCGAACTGCTCAGGCAGCGCTTTCACAAGGCCGTGCGGCGGCTCGGGCTGAACGAGCGGCGGCACGGTATCCTCGACATGTCGGAGTTCGTTGGCGCGAAGGCCGCGCGCGAAAAGCCGCAGCTCGATCTTTTTTGACGCTATTGCGAGATCGCTTTGGCGGCCTCGACCTGCGACTCGAAATACGTCTGGAACGAGAGCGCGAGTCCCGCCATGAGGAGGAACGCGCCGATCAGCAGCGAAAAGATCACGACGAAGATCACCGCCCAGCCCGAGCGGCTTTGGCGGCCGGCCTGCGCGTTGAACTGGGCATCCCACTTCGCGTCGGGGCGCAGGCCATAGACGATGGCAGCGAGAAACGCCGAGAGCACCGAAACCGCGCCGGTTACGGCGAGCACCCAGCCGACCGCCGAGGCGCGCCCGGTGGCGACAAGAAGCAACACGCCCGGGATGCCGAGCAGTGTGCCGAATACGTGCGCCCAGCCCCAGAAATCGCGCGGACCATAGAGGTAAAAACGGTGGGCGCCGAGGCTGCCGAAGAAGAAGGCGAGCGCGGCGGTGAGGGTCTTGGAGCGAAAGCGCGTCGAGCAAGGGGCTTGGGACATGGGCGGACGGGGTCGCGGAGTCGTTGTTGCCGCAACGGCGGCAGCCGTCGGGCATTGTACGTCGCGCACCCGTGCGCGGGCAGCGCGGGCAGGCGCAGCGATGCCTACGGTTTCGCCCAGGTGACGCGATAGATCGCCCCGGCATAGTCGTCGCTGATGAGGAGCGACCCGTCGGGCAGCGGTTCCACGTCGTCGGGGCGGCCCCACTGGGTGTCGTCGGGGTTGAGCCAGCCTTGCGCGAACACCTGCTGGTGAGCGTTCGTGCCGTCCGGGTTGGCCGTGATCCGTACTACGCGGTAGCCCACTTTCTTGCTACGGTTCCATGAACCATGCTCCGCGATGAAGATGCTGTTGCGATAGTCGGGCGGAAACATGGCGCCGGTGTAGAAGCGCATGCCGAGCGATGCGACATGCGCGCCGAGCTTCGCGACCGGCGGCGTGAAGTCGCTGCACGGATGACCCGCGCCGAACTCGGGATCGGGCACGTCGCCGCCGTGGCAATACGGGAAGCCGAAGTCGAGGCCGACGCGCGCGAGGCGGTTGAGCTTGTCGTCGGGCACGTCGTCGCCCATCATGTCGCGGCCGTTGTCGGTGAACCAGAGCTCGTGCGTCTCGGGATGCCACGCGAAGCCCACCGTGTTGCGTACGCCGCGCGCGATCGTCTCGTAGTGGCTGCCGTCCGGGTCCATCCGGCCGATCATCGCATAGCGCGTGCGCTGCGGGTCGCCTGCGGGAAGGCAGACGTCGCAGGGCGCGCCCTGCGGCACGTAGAGCTTGCCGTCCGGGCCGAAGGCGATGAATTTCCAGCCGTGATGGCGATCGGCCGGCAGGGCGTTCGTCACGACAACCGCCTGGGGCGGCGCGTCGAGATGCGTGTCGATGGCGTCGTAGCGCAGGATCGACGAAACGGCGGACACATACAGCGCGCCGTCATGCCAGGCGACACCCACGGGCATCTCCAGTCCCGACGCGATCACATGCCGCCGGAATAGCTTGCCGTCGCGCAGCTCCAGTGCGTACACATGGCCGTCCATGCTGCCGACGTAAAGAATGCCTTTGGGGGAGAGCGTCATTTCGCGGGCGGCGGGTACGTTGTCGGCGAGCACTTCGATGTGGAAGCCGGGCGGCAGTTGAATGCGCTCGATGGGGAGCGCCGCCTGGGCGAGCGCTGGGGCAAGGGCGAGGAGGGAAGCCGCGGCCGCGCGGTATGTCACAATAGCGGCCCGGCGCGCGCGGCAGGCCGTGCCGCGCTCCTGTACGCCGTTCAACGAAGGGGACAGAGCGGGTCGCGAGCCGCAAGCGGCCCGCCGCAGGTCAGCGAAAAGCAGGCCTGCAAAGAGCCGCAGCAGTATTGCGCGAACCCTTTCCGTGCGGCCACCCGGCCGCGATCGATTGCCATCCATCGCACTTCCCCTTCTGGATTTTCAGTTAAGTGTTTGTTATGGCTTCGGTTTCGGGATATAATCGACTGTTTCAGTTGTCCGAACCCCGGTTTTCAAGGATTCTAGTATGGTTATCATCCGTCTGGCACGCGGCGGCTCGAAGAAGCGCCCGTTCTACAACATCGTCGCAACCGACTCGCGCAACCGTCGCGACGGCCGTTTCATTGAGCGCGTGGGCTTCTACAACCCGGTCGCTACCAAGGGTGAAACGCTGCGTATCGCGCAAGACCGCGTGACGTACTGGCAAGGCGTTGGCGCACAGCTGTCGCCGGCTGTCGAGCGTCTCGTGAAGGAATCGCAAAAGGCACCGGCTGCTGCGTAAGCTTGGGTATAAGCCTGGGCTTAATCAAGCGGTTCACGTCTTTTGGTCGATGATGTTGCCCACCCCGCGTGAGCGTAAGCCGCGTGCGCGTGTTGTGGCTGCATAAACTGGTTGCGAGGTTCGCCGATGCATGACGACGCAAAAGCAGATGCGCCGGCTTCGGCCAAACCGCGCAAGGATACCGGTGCTGGGCGCCGCGCTGCGCCATCTTTCGGCGCGTTCGTGCGCAAGCCCCAGCGTGAAGGTGCCGCAGATGTTCCGCAGGCTGCGGTCGAAGGCCGGCGCGCCGAAGCTGAGACTGAGGCGAGCGAGGCGAGCGAGGCGAGCTTTCCGGCCGATGCCGTCGAAGTCGGCGCCGTGGTCGACGCCTATGGCCTCAAGGGCTGGGTGAAGGTCGCGCCCCACGCGCAAGGCGGCGGCGCCTTGCTGGCGGCGAAGCGTTGGTGGCTCGTCAAGGGTGGCCAGCGGGGCCAGCAGCAGGGCGACGAGCGGCAGTGCGCGTCGCGCCTCGCCGCGAAGGTGCACGGCGACAGCGTCGTCGGGCAGCTGGCAGGCGTAGCCGACCGCGACGCCGCGATGCTGTTGCGTGGTTCGCGCATCTACGTGAGCCGCGCCGAATTTCCTGCCCCCCAGGCCGACGAGTATTACTGGGTCGACCTGATGGGGCTCGACGTCGCCAACGAGGCGGGCGTCGAACTCGGCAAAGTCGCCGACCTGATCGACAACGGTGCGCAGTCGGTGTTGCGCGTCGAGTATCCGTCGACGGGCAAAGACGGCAAGCCGGTTACCGGCGAGCGGCTGATCCCGTTCGTCGGCGTGTACGTGAAGTCGGTGGACCTGGCGGCGAAGCGCATTATCGTCGACTGGGAAGCCGATTACTGAACGTGCCTTTGTACTCATTTCGCTGAACGGAGAGAGCGATGCAGTTCGATGTCGTGACGCTCTTTCCCGAGATGTTCCGCGCGCTGACCGACTGGGGCATTACCAGCCGGGCGGCGAAGCAGCAGCGCTACACGTTGCGTACGTGGAATCCGCGCGATTTCACGACCGACAACTACCGCACGATCGACGACCGCCCGTACGGCGGCGGCCCCGGCATGGTGATGCTGGCAAAGCCGCTCGAAGCGGCCATCGGCGCGGCGCAAGCCGCCCAGGCCGAACAGGGCGTGAGCGCGCCGCGCGTGCTGTTGATGTCGCCGCAAGGCAAGCCGCTCACGCACGAGCGCGCCATGCAGTTTGCGCAGGAACCCGGATTCGTGATCCTGTGCGGTCGCTACGAGGCGATCGATCAGCGTCTGATCGATCGTCACGTGGACGAGGAAGTCAGTCTTGGCGACTTCGTGCTTTCGGGCGGCGAACTGCCCGCCATGGCCCTGATGGATGCCGTGGTGCGCCTGCTGCCTGGCGTGTTGAACGATGCGCTTTCGGCGGTGCAGGACAGCTTTGTCGACGGCCTGCTCGACTGTCCGCATTACACGCGGCCCGAGGAATACGAGGGCGAGCGTGTGCCTGATGTGCTGCTTGGCGGTCATCACGCGGAAATCGAGCAGTGGCGGCGCCGCGAGGCGTTGCGCAATACGTTGAGCAAGCGGCCCGATCTGATCGCGCGGGCCAGGAAGAACAGAATGTTGAGCCGTGCCGACGAGGCATGGCTCGCTAGTCTCGCGAAGGGTCCGGGCGAAGCGTAAGGCTTCGGGTGGATGCGCCGCGAGACGCCCAAGGCGGTGCCGCTTCATGCGTGAACGGCGCCAGTTGTGAACCCATCCTCTATCGGGGCCGTAGTTGCCTGGGTTTCTTGACGGAATCCGGCACAGGTACGAACGTCGACACGATGGCTTTTGGAGTCAATCCATGAACCTGATTGCAAAACTCGAACAGGAAGAAATCCAGCGCGTGCTGGGCGAGAAGACCATCCCCGAATTCGCCCCCGGCGATACGGTGATCGTCAACGTGAACGTCGTTGAAGGTACCCGCAAGCGCGTTCAGGCATACGAAGGCGTCGTGATCGCAAAGCGTAACCGCGGTCTGAACTCGTCGTTCATCGTGCGCAAGATCTCGTCGGGCGAAGGCGTGGAGCGTACGTTCCAGACGTACTCGCCGCTGCTGGCCAGCATCGTCGTGAAGCGTCGCGGTGACGTCCGTCGCGCGAAGCTCTACTACCTGCGCAACCTGTCGGGCAAGAAGGCTCGCATCAAGGAAAAGCTGGTGTCGAAAGACCGCGCAGCGGCTCCGAGCGGGCAGGCGTAAAAGCTGTAAGAAAAAAGCACCCTCCGGGGTGCTTTTTTTGTTTTGGCCGCAAAATATCTGTGTGGCTGTGATTCGAGAGATCCGTTGAGACGTCCAGCATTTGAACCCGAAAGCCTGCCGGTCGAATCGACAGGCGCCAATCTGCCGCCGGTGGCCGCCGGACGGCTCACGCCCGCGGGCCTGCGCGCGCGTTTCGAACAGCGCCTGCCGTGGGATCCCGAGCCCCAGGAGGCGCGCCTCGCCGACGTGCGCGATCCGCGCGAGGCGGCGGTGCTGGTGCCGCTCGCCATGCGCGAGTCGGGACTCACTGTGCTGCTCACGCAGCGCGCCGATCACCTCAGCAACCACGCGGGACAGATTAGCTTCCCCGGCGGCAGCCGCGAGCCCTCCGACGCCACGCCCATTGCCGCTGCGCTGCGCGAGGCGCACGAGGAAGTGCACCTCGACCCGGCGCGCGTCGAGGTGCTGGGCGCGCTGCCCGACTATCTGACCGGCACGGGCTTTCGCGTGACGCCCGTGGTCGGGCTCGTGCACGAACCTTTCAACGTCCACGCCGATACGCTCGAAGTGGCCGAGATCTTCGAGGTGCCGCTCAGCTTCCTCATGAATCCCGCGCATCATCAGGTGCGTGTGCTTCGCTGGGAGGGCGGCGAGCGGCGCTTCTTCGCGATGCCGTATCCTGCGGCGGGCGAGGGCGGTGTGGGCGGCACACACTTTATCTGGGGCGCGACGGCGGGCATGCTGCGCAACTTCTATCGTTTCCTGCTGGCGTAAAGACGCTTTCGGGAAGCAAGCGGCACAGTCCATCCGCGAGCGCCAGTGTTGTGCGTTTGCAGCCCGACACTCAGGCACATCTGGCCCTGTGATATCTTTGCAACAATTTTCCTTAACAAGCATCGCACGGCGCGTCGCATGACCTTCTTCTCCGTATTGCTGGCTCTCGTCATCGAACAGGTGCGGGCGCTTTCGCCGAACAACCCGGTGATGGGCCTCGTGCGTCTCAATGCGGAATGGGCCGCGCATGGCTTCGACGCGGGCAAGAAGAAGCACGGCGTCATTGCCTGGCTCGTTGTCGTGCTGCCGTGGACGCTCGGCACGGCGCTCGTCTACTACGTGCTCTATCACATCAGCTTCGTGCTGGCGTTCTTCTGGAACGTCGTGGTGGTGTACTTCACGCTCGGCTTCCGGCAGTTCAGCCACTATTTCACCGACATCCACCTCGCGCTCAACAGCGACGACGTACCCCGCGCGCGCGAGATCCTGCACGAGTGGACCGGCCTGGATACTGTGGATATGCCCGTGAGCGAGATCGTGCGCCATACGCTGATCCACGCCGTGGTGGCGTCGCACCGGCACGTGTTCGGCGTGTTCTTCTGGTTTCTCGTGCCGATCGGCCCCGCCGGCGCCGTGCTGTACCGCATCGCCGAATATCTCGCGCGGGAGTGGTCGCGTCCCGCCGACGAGCGCAGCGAGCTGTTCTCGAACTTCGCGCAGCATGTGTTCTTCGTGATCGACTGGGTACCGGCGCGGCTGACGTCGCTCGGCTTCGCGATCGTCGGCAACTTCGAGGATGCGATCTACGCCTGGCGTAACCATGCGAACCAGTGGCCCGACACCAACGAAGGCGTGTTGCTCGCGGCCGGCAGCGGCGCGCTGGGTGCGCGGCTTTCGGGCCCGCTCGCCGAACCGTCGAGCCTCGACGCACTCGCCACCACGCCGGGCGAAGGCGGCCCTTACACGGTCGGGGACGACTGTACGCCGCGCGCGTTGCAGTCGGCCGTGGGCCTCGTCTGGCGCGCGGTGATCCTGTGGATGATCCTGCTGCTCATGCTCACGATCGCCGTGTGGTTCTGATCCGCCGGCGCGCTTTCCGCGCGACCTGACGCAAAACGGCCCGCTTCGAGCGGGCCGTTTGCTTTGATGCGCAGCTTGCGTCGTCACTCGTCGCGGATGTCGCGCTCGCGCCCGCACTGCCAGCAGACCGTGAACTGCGCCTCCAGCGTCTCTCCGCACGCCGGGCAATGCCACGACGGCGCACCGGCGGCCGGACCGCTGTTCGCCTCGTCGATGAGGCGCAGCGCGAGTTTCTCGTCGCGCTCGTCCACCAGCCACAGTTCCGGCGCGCATTGATCGGCGGGGATTTCGCCCATTGCGCCGCTCAGGTAGCGGTTGTGCAGCTCGCACGGCACACCCGCCGTCGCGAGGATGTTCATCCAGTGCTGGGCGATCATCAGATTCGGGGCGCGCACGAGCCTGAGCATGGTGTGGGCGCCCTCTAGCGCACGACCTGGCTGATCTCGTGCACCAGCTGCGCATAGAGCGCGTGACGCTCCGGCGCAACGCGACCGTCTTCCACCGCCGCAAGGATTGCGCAGCCCGGCTCGTGCAGATGATGGCAGTTGTAGAAGCGGCAGTGCGCGAGGAGCGGACGGAACTCGGGGAGCGCGCGCTCGAGCGTGCCTTCGGTGAGGTGGTAGAGGCCGAACTCCTGGAAGCCAGGCGAGTCGATCAGCGCACCGCTTGCAGATCCGTCACCGGGCAGCCTGTAGAGGCGCGTAAAGGTTGTGGTGTGACGGCCGCTGTTGAGCGCGGTCGAGATCTCACGTGTGGCGGCTTCGGCGTCGGGGACCAACAGGTTCACGAGCGTCGACTTGCCCATGCCCGACTGGCCGAGCAGGATCGTCGAGTGGCCGTGCAGATGCTCGGCGAGTATCGCGCGTGCCGCGTCGGGTTGCCCCTTCACGGAAACCTCGAGCACCGTGTAGCCGAGCGCCCGATAGCGCTCGAGCCGCGCGCGCGCAAGCGGCAGCGCGGCTTCCACGTCGATCTTGTTCAGCACGATCAGCGGTTTGAGGCCGTTGGCCTCGGCGGCCACGAGCGCGCGGCCAAGCAGGTCCTCGCTGAAGTGCGGCTCGGTGGCGAGCACGATCAGCAACTGGTCGAGATTCGCGGCGAAGAGCTTCGACTTGAACTGGTCGGAGCGATAGAGCAGGTTGCGCCGCTCGCCGATCGCCACGATCACGCCCTGGTCGGCCGAGGTCGACTGATACTCGACCCGGTCGCCCACCGCCACTTCGCTTTTCTTGCCGCGCGGGAAGCACTGCAGTGGCGCGCCGCCGCCTTCGGGCGCGACGAGGTAATGGCGGCCATGCGCGGCGATCACGACGCCGTGCAGCGTCTGGCCGGATGAACCCGCGGCCCCGCCGCCTGGTGTGCCCTTTGCGGCGGCTTTCGGTGCGCGCCGGTTCATGCGTGCGCGAGCAGTCGGTCGATCCGCTGCGAAGCGGGCGGATGCGAGTAGTAGAACGCGGTATAGACCGGATCGGGTGTGAGCGTCGACGCGTTGTCTTCGTACAGCTTCACCAGCGCGTTGACGAGCTGCTGCGCGTCGGTCTGGGTCGCGGCGAAGGCGTCGGCCTCGAACTCGTGCTTGCGCGAACTGAGACTGCCAAGCGGCGTCACGAAGAACAGGAACACCGGCACGGCGAGGAAGAACAGCACGAGCGCGAGCCCTTCGTTGCCGCCCAGCAGCGACGGCCGCACCCCGAGCCCCTCGTAGAACCAGACAAGCTGCGAGAGCCAGCCGAGCAGCGCGAGCAGCACGAGACTGATCGCGAACGTCACGAGCATGCGCTTGATGACGTGACGGCGCTTGAAGTGGCCGAGCTCGTGCGCGAGCACGGCCTCGATTTCGCTGCCCGAGAGGCGTGCCAGCAGGGTGTCGAAGAACACGATGCGCTTGGCCGCGCCGAAGCCCGTGAAGTAGGCATTGCCGTGGGCGGAGCGGCGGCTGCCGTCCATCACGAAGAGCCCCTTGGCCGCGAAGCCGCAGCGCTGCATGAGCGCCTCGATGCGCGAGCGCAGCGCTTCATCCTTGAGCGGTTCGAACTTGTTGAAGAGCGGCGCGATGAAGGTGGGGTAGAGCACGAGCACGAGCATCTGGAATGCCACCCACACGCCCCAGGTCCAGAGCCACCAGAGGCTGCCGGCCTGCCTCATAAGCCACAGCACGACGAAGAGCAGCGGGATGCCGAAGGCCGCGCCGAGCAGCAGGCCCTTGATGCGGTCCACCACGAAGATGCGCTTTGTCATGCGGTTGAAGCCGAAGCGTTCTTCAATTACGAACTGGCGGTAGTAGTCGAGCGGCAGCTCGACTACGCCGCTGATGGCGAGCACGGCGCCGATCAACGCAATCTGCCCGAGATAGTCGCGCCCGAGCCAGTCCGAGATGCCGAGGTCGAGCGCCTGCACACCGCCGAGCAGCGTGAGCGCGATCAGCACGACGGCGGAGAGCACGATCTCGAGCATGCCGAGGCGCGTGCGCGCAATCGTGTAGTCGGCGGCGCGCTGGTGGGCGGCGAGCGGGATCGTGGCGGCGAACTGGGCCGGCACCGCGCCGCGGTGGGACGCGACGAAGCGCGTCTGGCGAGAGGCGAGCCAGAGCTTGGTCGCGGTCATCGCCAGCACTGCGAAAACGAAAAGGGCGCTGAAGGTTAGCGCGGGGGACAAATTAGGCATCCGTGGGGTCCGTGGTATCTATGCGACAATTATATGTTCTTGCCGGCCGGGCGAATGCAAGCCCGCAGGGTTGCTCTGGGTTGCTGCTTCCTCGCTGCTTGCCTGCCGCTCCCGTGCCGCGTCCTCATCGTTTTCCGGATTGCCTTTCATGACTGACACGACCTCCGCCACGACGGCCGGCCAGGCGCCGCTCGAACGCACCGACATGAACCTGATCTGGCTCGACATGGAAATGACGGGGCTCGACCCCGACAATGACCGGATCATCGAAATCGCCGTGGTGGTGACGAATTCGACGCTCGACAAGATGGTCGAGGGCCCGGTGCTCGCCATTCATCAGACCGAAACCGAGCTCGACCGCATGGACGAGTGGAACCGCAATACCCACGGCCGTTCGGGGCTGACCGAGCGCGTGCGCGCCTCGACGGTGACCGAAGAGAGCGCCACCGAGCAGATTCTCGCGTTTCTTTCGCAGTACGTGCCGCCGGGCAAGTCGCCGATGTGCGGCAACTCGATCTGCCAGGACCGCCGCTTCATGGCGCGCTGGATGCCGACGCTCGAGCGCTTCTTCCATTACCGCAACCTCGATGTCAGCACGCTCAAGGAGCTGTGCCGCCGCTGGCAGCCGGCCGTCTACAAGGGCTTCCAGAAGCGGGCGATGCACACGGCACTCGCCGATATCCACGAGTCGATCGACGAACTCAAGTACTACCGCGAGCATTTCCTCGTGCCCGGCGCGAGCCAGGCGCCGGCGGCGGTGGTCGCAGAGGGCGGGGCGGCACAGTAAGGGCGCCGCGCGCCGCAAGTCTCATGCGCGCGGCGGCCGCTGCGCGTTCTTCGGCCGGAACGCCGCCACGACGTTCGGATCGGTCTCGATATACGGGCCGCCGATCAGGTCGATGCAGTACGGCACCGCCGCGAAGATGCCAGGCACCTTCACGGCGCCGGTCTCGTCACGCAGGCCCTCAAGCGTTTCCCTGATCGATTTCGGCTGCCCCGGCAGGTTGATGATCAGCGCGGCATGATCGGCGGTTTCGCGGATCACTGCCACCTGGCGCGAGAGGATTGCCGTCGGCACGAAGTTCAGGCTGATCTGGCGCATCTGCTCGCCGAAGCCCGGCATTTCCTTCGTTCCCACCGCGAGCGTCGCTTCGGGCGTCACGTCGCGGCGCGCCGGCCCGGTGCCGCCCGTGGTCAGCACGAGGTCGCAGCCCAGGCCGTCCACGAGCGCCGTGAGCGTGGCCGAGATCGTGGCCGCGTCGTCGTGGATCAGGCGTGTTTCCGCGCGCCACGGCGACTTCAGCGCCGTGCCGAGCCATTGCGTCAGCGACGGGATGCCCTTGTCCTCGTAGACGCCCGCGCTCGCGCGGTCGCTCACCGAAACGAGGCCGATCAGCAGTTCATCCCGCTTTGGGGTCCATTCTGGGCCTGATTCGCTGCGCTCAGGATTCGTCATCGTCGCGCTCCTGCGCCCCGTCACCGCTCGCGTTGGCCTCGTCGGCCTCGTCGTCCAGGCTGCCGCTCGCGGTCTTGATCCACTGGAACAGCTCGCGGAAGTACCTGGGTGGCCGGCCCTGCTCCTGCTCGCGGCGCGCGTTGCGGATCAGCGTGCGGCCTTCCTGCGGGTCGGCGCCGGGGTGCTGGCGGATGAACTCGGTGAGCGCGGCGTCCTCGGCGAGCAGCTTTTCGCGCGTGCGCTCGATCCAGTGCAGGCGCGCCGTGGCGGCCCGGTTCACGCCGCGGTACTCGTCGAACGCCGTGCGCAGCGCCGCGACTTCGGTCTCGGTCAGGCCACGCATCATGCGGCCCACGTACTGGAGCTGGCGGCGTTTGCCTTCATGGTCGGTGATGCGGCGCGCCTCGTGGACGGCGTCCGCGAGGTCTTCGGTCATCGGCATGCGCTTGAGCGCGTCTTTCGGCAGCTCGACGAGCGCGACGCCCAGTTCCTGGAGCGCCGTCATTTCGCGCTTGAGCTGCGATTTGCTGGGGCGATCGTAGCCGTTGTCGTCCTGGTCGGCCGCGTCGTCGTGTATGGGTTGAATGCGGGTTTTGCGTTTCATGGGCGATATTGTAGCCTGCGTACGCCAGGGCACCGGGCTCACTGGCTACGCGCGAAAACCCCGCCTCGGTGCAGGGCCCGATACCTTGCTATGATCGCGGGATGCGCCCACGAGGCGAATTTCCCGACACACGATTAGTGGACACCATCGGGCCCGAGCGGCCTGGAACCGGACCCCAACGACAATGGCAGCAGACATCGAAGCCCGGCAACGCTTTTTCCCGCATACCCAGGACGAACTGAAGGAGATCGCCTCGGACATCCTCCGGCACGCGAAGGCGCTTGGCGCGAGCGACGCGGCAACGGAAATCTCCGAAGGGGACGGGTTGTCCGTGTCCGTGCGGCGCGGCGAAGTCGAGACCATCGAGCATAACCGCGACAAGATGGTCGGCGTGACCGTCTATATCGGCAACAAGCGCGGCAATGCAAGCACCTCGGACTTCTCGCGGCAGGCGCTCAAGGACACGGTGGCGGCCGCGTACAACATCGCGCGCTTCACGGCCGACGACGACTGCGCCGGCCTCGCCGAGCGCGACCTGCTCGAGACCGCGCCGCGCGACCTCGATCTCTATCACCCGTGGAATCTCTCGGCCGAGGAGGCCGTCGAGATCGCGCGCCGCGCCGAAGACGCTGCGTTCGCCACGGATTCGCGCGTGAAGAATTCGGAAGGCGCGAGCGTCTCCGCGCAGCACTCGCAGTTCGTGCTGGCCACCTCGGGCGGCTTCCTGCACGGCTATCCGTACTCGCGCCACTACATCTCGTGTGCGCCGATCGCGGGCGAGGGCCGCAACATGCAGCGCGACGACTGGTACACGTCGCGGCGCAGCGCGAGCGAGCTGGCCTCGCCCGAGGCCGTGGGCCGCTACGCGGCCGAGCGCGCGCTCTCGCGCCTGAACGCGCGCGGGCTCGACACGCGCAAGGTGCCGGTGCTGTTCGAGGCGCCGCTCGCGGCAGGCATTCTCGGCGCGTTCGTGCAGGCCACGAGCGGCGGCGCGCTCTACCGCAAGACTTCGTTCCTCGTCGATAGCCTTGGCAAGCCGGTGTTCGCACCGCATATCCAGATCGTCGAGGACCCGCACGTGCCGCGCGCGGCCGGCAGCGCGCCGTTCGACGAAGAGGGTGTGCGCACGCACCACCGCGAGGTCGTGAAGGACGGTGTCGTGCAGGGCTATTTCCTGTCGTCGTACTCGGCGCGCAAGCTCGGCATGCAGACGACGGGTAATGCCGGCGGTTCGCACAATCTCCAGCTGAAGAGCTCGCTCACGCAGCCCGGCGACGACTTCGAGGCCATGCTGAAGAAGCTCGGTACGGGTCTCTTGCTGACCGAGCTGATGGGGCAGGGCGTGAACTTCGTAACGGGCGACTATTCGCGCGGCGCATCGGGCTTCTGGGTGGAGAACGGCAAAATCCAGTACCCGGTGGAAGAGATCACGGTGGCCTCGACACTGCAGGAGATGTTCCGCCATATCGTCGCCGTGGGCGCCGATACGCTCGCGCGTGGCACGCGGCAGACCGGCTCGGTGCTCGTCGAGCGCATGACGGTGGCGGGGCAGTGAGGTAGGTCCCCCGGCAGCCGCTCGCGGCCCACGAGATAGCGAAAACGGCACGCCAGGGCGTGCCGTTTTTTCATTGCGCACAATCTGCGCGCCATCCGTTTGCTATCCGTTTTCCATCCGCCTGCCATCCGCGTACGGCAGGCCAGGCCCGGTCGCTTCGTCAGTCGCGTCGCTCGTAGGTCACGAACGCGAAGTCGAAGTTGTTCGGCGCATTCGCGTGCAGGCTCTCGCGCGAGGTTTCGCGCCAGTGCGCGGGATCGGGCGCGGGGAAGTGCGCGTCGCCCTCGAAGTCGCTGGCGATTTCGGTCACCACGAGCTTGTGCGCGAGCGCGAGCCCTTCTGCGTAAAGCTGCGCGCCACCTATCAGGAACGCCTCGGGCGCCTGATCCTGCGCCGCGAGCGCGAGCGCTTCTTCGAGGCTTGTCGCCGTGTCGCAGCCCGGGAAGCGCTTCCTGGCGTCGCGCGTCACGACGATGTTGCGGCGCCCCGGCAGGGCGCGGCCGATTGATTCATGCGTCTTGCGCCCCATCACGATGGGCGCGCCCATCGTCGTGCGCTTGAAGAAGGCGAGGTCTTCGGGCAGGCGCCAGGGCAGTGCGTTGTCGCGGCCGATCACGCCGTTGCGTGCGCGCGCGACGATCAGGGTGAGCGTTGTCATCGAGTCAGTCGAAGTAGGGAGCACCCCGCAATTCTACCCGACGGCGCCCCCGCTTCTCCCTCTCACACTGCCCCCTCACTCGTGGCTTTCCGCCGGCGGCTCGGACTGGTTCTCCGCCACGCCCGCGAAAATCGTCTTCTCGTCGCGCAGCCCGTGCGTGCCCATCAGCCGGTAGAGCGTCACGCGCGAGATGCCGAGGTCGGCTGCCGCTTCAGTGAGGCGGTGGCGATGGCGCAGCAGCGCGGCTTCGATCGCGCGCTTCTCGGCGGCTTCGCGCGCCTGCGCGAGCGTCACCGTCTGTTGCTCGGTGAAGTTCGCGAGATCGAGGTCCTCGGCCGAGATCAGCTTGCTCTCGGCCATCACGATCGCGCGCCGCACGCGATTGATGAGCTCGCGCACATTGCCGGGCCAGTTGTAGTTGTACAGGGCTTCGATCGCGTCGGGCGTGAAGCCGCGAATCTTGCGCGCGCTGTCCATCTTGAACTTGTGCAGGACGTGATGCGCGAGAATTTCGATGTCCTTGCCACGCGAGCGCAGCGGCGGCTCGTCCACACGCAGCACGCACAGGCGGTGGAACAGGTCGGCGCGGAAGCGCCCGTCGCGCATCGCGGCTTCGAGATCGACGTGGGTGGCCGAGATGATGCGCACGTCCACCGGAATCTGCTCGTGGCCGCCGAGGCGCTCGATCTTGCCTTCCTGCAGGAAGCGCAGCAGGCTTGCCTGGCTCTCCATCGGCAAGTCGCCGATTTCGTCGAGAAACAGCGTGCCGCCGTTGGCCGCCTCCACCCGCCCGATCTTGCGCTGGTTCGCGCCCGTGAACGCGCCGCGCTCGTAGCCGAACAGTTCGGATTGCAGAAGATGGTGCGGGATCGAGCCGCAATTGATCGGCACGAACGGCGCTTTGCGCCGCGGCGAGCGCTCGTGGATCGCGAGTGAGGTCAGCTCCTTGCCGGTGCCGGACTCGCCGGAGATGAACACCGTGGCGTCGGTGTTCGCAACCTTGCGGATCGTGCGGAAGAGCTGCTGCATCGCTTCGCAGGTGCCCACCATTTCGTCTTCTTCGTGGCTCGCCGCCGCGGCGGCCCCGGGCGCGTCGAGATCGCACAGCGACACCATGCCGAATGCGTGGCCGACGAGATAGTCGAGCGTCGCGTTCGTGACCGGCAGGTGGACGTAGTCGAAGCAGTAGTGGCGGATCAGCCGCCGCACCTCGGGATCGGTGAGACGCGACGAATCGGCGAGCGCGATCCACCCGACCTGCTGTAGCCGCAGCACCGCTTCGAGCGCGGCGAGATCGCGCGCCGCGAAGCCGGTCAGATCGACGATGCCGGCGCAAGCGGCGTCGGGCTTCATGAGCCGCGAGGCCTCGTGAGCCGTGCGCGCCGTTGCGAGATCCCAGCCGCGGCTCTTCAGGTAGGCCGTAAGCGCCCCATCCGGCGTACGGGCGACGTAGACGAGCAGGCGTTCGGGTTCCGTCGCCCTCTGCACAGCGGTTTCGCCGGTTTCGCCGAGCAGCCGGCCCGCTTGCGGGGACTGCGGCGGCGGCACGACCGCGGGCCGCTGGGGCACCCCGGCGAACGGCGTCACGGTAGCGCTCAGGTGAGAGGTTTCGAGCACGGTCGACCTCATGTTCGTCAGAAGGTATAGGGGAAGCGCACGCCGACCACGAAGTTCGGCGCGTCGGGCGTGAGGCCCACCGCAACCGCGCCGTTGATCGTCAGGTGCTTGTTGACTACGTGATTCAGGCCGAAATTCAGCACGGAGGCCGTGGTTTCGCTGCCGGGCACGCCGGTCCAGCTGCCGCCCGGCGCCCTGGTCTGCGACTGGGGCTCGATGGCCATCGTGTAGGAGATGCTGGCCGAATCCTTGTCGGAGAACGCGAGCGCGACACCGCCGCCGAACTGGATGATGTCGCCGAGCTTCACGTCGGCCGGCTCGGTCTGACCGACCACCGAAGAGATATCGGCGAACGAGCGCGAGATGTTGTACGTGTACGAGAAGCTGCCGAACAGCACGACCGGGTCGTAGGTCTTCAGCACGGACAAGCCGGCCGTGACGTTCCAGAAACCCGTGCCGGTGGGCAGCCGCGTCGGTGCCACGAGGTTCGTGTTGTCGCCCGAGATCTGCTCGAGCTTGATGCCGAACGGCGAGCTGCCGGTGTCGGACTTCACGCGCAGACTGCCCACGACGTCCGGGATATTGTTGGTTTCCTTCAGGAACTGGTAGTAGATCCCGAAGTTCACGTCGCCGATGTCGCTCGAGTTGGCCGAGGCATCGGAAAGCGTGCTTGCCGAGCCGCCCGCACCGCCCACGATGAACGTGCTGTGCCGGTAGATATAGGGCACGTCGACGTCCACGCTGATGCGGTCGGTGAGACCGTAGCGCACGTCGAGGTCGGCCATCAGCTGGTGAGACTTGGTCTCGCCGAGGTTGATGTTGCCAAGAAAGATCGCATCGAGCGCGAGGAAGCCCGAAAGCTGCAGCTGGCGACGGTCGTAGTACGTGTCGCTGATACCCCAGTCGAGCGTGAGCTTGTGGTCGAAGAGCGGTGCTTCCTGGCGCTCCGCCACGGCCTGTTCGGAGGCGGTCCGGCTGGGCTGCTCGCTCTGCTGCGTTGTGCCGACCGTCGGATTGGCGGGGTTGACGCCGACCGGCGCGCCCTGCTGCGGGCCGCTCGCGGCCGAGCTGCCGGTCGCGCCCGTGGTCGGGCCGCTATCGGGCGACGGCGGATTGACGGGTACGCCCGTTGCCGTGCCCGTGAGCGAGCCAGGCGCGGTGGCGCCGGGCAAGGCCTGGGCGAGCGGCGGCAGCGGGACGGGCAGGCCGTCGGCGCCGGGCTGTTCCGCGACCGCGGTGTCGGGTGCCGCGTCGGGTGCGCCCGCACCGGGCAGGCCGCGGCCGCGCTGCTGCATCTCCAGGTTGGTGACCTGGCGCTCGAGTGACTGGATCTGCTTTTGCTGCTCGTCGACCACGTGCATCAGCGTGTTGAGGCGGTCGTCGAGCGACTGGTCCTGAAGTGCCTGCGCGTTTGCCGACTGTGCGCAGGCGAACAACATGGCAGCTGCGGGTATGGCCGCGAGCCTGAGGCGCGGCCGGCCCGTTCTGGACATCGTGTTCATTCTTGTTTCCCCCCGGGTTTGCAGACGTGCGCTTTGCCGCGCTTTGCGGTCCGGCGCCCGCTTACAGCGGTGCTCCTGCTTCTTGCCGTAATGCCCGCGGGCCCCCGCCCGCGACGGTGCCTCCTCGTTAGTGGCTAATGCGCAGCGCCTGTAGTAAGCCGGACTGCCGGATCATGGCGGCGCTCATCTGCTGCGTCTGCAGAGTCAGCGCCAGTCGATTGGCGACCTGCTGGTTATTGCCTGCGATCTGGAGCAACTGGGCAATCGCGCCGGCCTGTTGCGCGTTGCTCGGCACGACGCTCTGCGTTGCGATGCCGGCGGGCGTCTGCAACGACAGGTTGATGCTGTTATTGGCGAACGTGATACCCGCCGTGATGCTGCCGTTCGCATTCGTGGCATACGCGCTGGTCTGGTTGCTGGCGCCAGTGAGCTGCGGCAGCGTATTGCTGTATTCGATGCTGGCGCCGTTGCTGCCGATATTGCTGTTGCCGGCGACCTGGGTGATCTGCGATATGCCGTTTACGGCCACGTTCTGGCCGCCCGTGGCGCTGGCGTTCGGATTGGCGCCGGTGTTATGCGAATTGTTGCCGCCCGTGACACTGGCCGACGTCTGGACCTGGGCGCTCAACTGGTTGGCGGTGTTTTGCGTGACGCTGAGCGCGCCCTGCGCGACCGCCGTCGCGCCATTTGGCAATTGCCATTCGGAAAGCAGGCTCAGAACGAACCCGGAAATCATGTCGCTGCCGGCATACTTGCCGGTCTGATGGGCTAGCACGTCGTCGTCGACGAGCTGGCACTGAACGGTCTGCTGCTGCGTGGCGGGGCCGGCCGGGAGAGCGGCCGGCAATGTCTGCGCTTCGATGCCTCCGGCGACAGGTGCACCGCTCGCATGGCTGCAGGCAAGCGCAATGAGCGCTACCGTGACGCCATACTTCGAGAGCTTGCAGTTCATGGCTGGACCACTACGTCAGAACATCACGGCCTTTGCGAGGCCGTAATCGACAAAGGGTGTCGCCGCCGTGCCGTTTGCCAGGGCGTTGGCGCGCAGCTTCAGTGCGAGCGACTGGTTGTTCTGCAATAACGGAGAATCCTCCCTGAAGGGTTTGCCGAGCACGGCGAAGACGAGACCGTTCCAGGTCTTCGAAAAATCGTCCTCGGTGACGATGCGATTGCCAAGAGCCGGGTCCGCAATGAACACGCGACCGTCTTCGGCATGCTTCACGATCACGAAATGCTCGTAGCCATCGATGTTCATGAGCACGAGCACGGGAATCTGCAAGTGATACAGGGCGTCGCTGTTGACGCGGAAACCCCGTCCACGCAGGCCGATCGTTTCGACGAACTTCTTCATGTCGAGCATCGAAAAGCCGTTCTTCACGACCACCTCCGGCGTCGAGTACACCATCATCCGGCGGATCAGCTCCACCTCCGGAATATCGATGCCGTAGCCGTCCTTCAGAAGTGTCGCGAGCGCAGCCGCGCCACAGCTGTAGTCGAACTGCTGGGTGACGATGCCGCTATAGCGAATGTCCCTCATCGAGCGGATCGGCAGCTTCACCGGCACGCCAATGAGGTTAGTCGCATCGAGCGTCGACTGTGCGTGGGTTGGCGCACACAAAGAACAAGCTGCGAGCGCAACAACGACGCAAGCTTTTGACGCCGGGAACCGGTCGAGCCCGGGCATGATGGTCTCCTGTCGATCCGGAGTGCGCACTTGCGTGCTGTGTCCGGTCCCATGCAGGTTATTGCGGTGGAAAACACGCCGGCCGCTACAGTGGCAGCCGGCGCAGGTACTGCCTCACGCGTTACTTCGATACGGTCAGAGCAGCGATGGCAAGGCCGTTGTGCTGGATGTTGCCCGCGCCACCGGCGATGTTCACGCCGATGTTGCCGCTGGCACCGGCGAGCGCGCTGCCGTCCATCGAGGCCGTACCGCCGAACGAACCCGTGAAGTTCAGGCTGGCGTTCTGCGTGGACTCGTCGGTTGCAACCATTGCAGCGCCCTTCGGAGCCTTCGAGTCGGTGCTGCTGGCGGCGGCGAGGCTGTTGTTTTGCGCGTTGCCCACGCCGGCCGCGACGTTCACGCCGACATTACCGCTTGCGCCGGCGAGCACGTTGGCGCCGATCGAGGCATTGACGTTGAAGTTCTTGATCGACGCGTTGCCTTCGGTCGACTGGTTATTGAAGACCTGTGCGTTGCCGAACACGCTGCCTGCATCGACCATGGCCAGCGACGCATCGTTGCTTTGCGCGTTGTCCACGCCTTCCGTGATGTTGATGCCGACGTTACCGGAGACGCCTTGCGCACCCGATGAGGCGCCGCCGATGTTCGCGTCGAGCGAGCCGGTCGGTACGCCGTTGTAGTGCGTCGTGACGGCGCCCACCGTGGTCGTGCTGGTGGTGTCGTCATGTGCCTTCACGCTCCACTGGGCGTTGACCGAGTTCGAGTTGACGGACCCGTACACGCTGTAGCCGCTCGACTGCTCGGCGCCCGCCTGATAGCCCGAGCCTTCGTTGGCCTGGGCGCCCCACACCGCGCCCTGGCCCGAGCCTTCCGTGGCTTCGAAGTAGCCGCCTACGCCCGAGCCCTTGGCATAGCTGGACTCGTTGTAGCCGGCGGAGAGGCCGCCCTGGATGTAGCCGCCGCCGCCGCTGGAGCTGTTCTTGCCAAAGCCATGGCTATAGGTGTACGTACCATACGAGCCACCGGCGCTGCCGCCCGCGGAGAGATGGCCGCCCTGGCTCTGGTTCGTGTTGTAGAAGTAGCCGCCGATACCCGCGCTCTGCTGGCTATATTCGTAGCCGCCGCCGGCTGCGAACGCCGACTGGTTGCCGTACGCATAGGCCGACGATTCTTCGAAGCCCTGCGCACCCGCCGATGCGTGGTAGCTCGTCGTCGTGAGCGAGCCGGTTGCCGTGCCGCCGATGTTGACCGTGTTCGACGTGTTATGCGTATAGGTGGTCATCGAGCCGGTTTGATACGAGCCCGTCGGCGCGTTCGGTGTCAGCGTGACGCCGTCGAGGTTGACGTTTTGCATGTTGTTGACGACGGCGCCGGTGGTGCTCGACACGCCCACACAGCCATACAGCAGCACGCCACCCCAGACGTTGACACCTTCAGTGACGCCGGTCGCGTTGTAGATGTACGGATCCGCCCAGCTGTGGGCGAAGACGCTGCCCGACGATACCGCGAGAACTGCCGCAGCAATGAGAGTGCGCTTCATGATGTCGCTCCGATACTGATTGGTCAGTTAGAAAAGAGTGCCCGCCGGGGGACGGAGCACAAAACTGTTCGCCGTAGCATTACCGGCTCCGACGGTCTGGTTCACCTGCACGAGACCAGTAGCATTCCTGAATGCTGTACTGCCGATACTCGCTTCACGAATGCCACTGGCTTCGGCTGATCGCCCCCGACCACCGTTCGTTGCCGCTGCCGCGGACAGATCCCCGTCCGAGACAGTTTCAACACCGATCACAGCAGTGCCGACTCGCGCACTGTTGCTCTGGATATTTCCTGCGCCCGCAACCTGGTTCACCATGACCGCGCCCGACGCATTCGCAAAGGCGCCCTGGCCGATGCTCGCTGTCGCGACCGGCACGCGTGCTCGCGCGCTCGCGGTCTGTTCGCTGCTGGTGCCGTTGACCATTAGCGGGCTTCCGCTCGTGATGGTCAGCTGGTTGGACTGCGCGTTGTTCAGGCCGGCCGCCTCGTTGACGGCGAGCGCGCCTACCGTGCTGGTTGCCGCGTCCGCGCCGATGACCGCATTCGCGGTGACGACCGCCTGGGCCTGCACGTTGCCCGCGCAGGCGAGGAGCGCGGCGGCGAGCACGGCCGGGAGAAGCCGGTACGGGTTCATTTCACGGCTCCCATGGCGGCCGAAAGCGGCGCCAGCGCACCGGTCACGGCGGAGGTGATCGAGCCGCCCATGCTGCCGGCCTGGACGCCCGCGCCCATCGCCATGTTGCTGCCGCTCTCCCGTCCGCTCAGGATGCCCGTGAGCGCCTGCATGCTGGCGGCCGTCGCGCTGGTCGTGGTGCTCGCGATGACGCCGGTCGAGCCGTGCGCGGTGGTGAGTTCAGCGTCGGAGACGACAGCGGCCATGGTCGGGTCGAACGTGTTGGCGGGGAACGTGGTGGCCCGTACCAGCACCGGATCCTGGCTCTTCGGCACGCTGTCGAAGGCGCTGCGGGGCGTGACATCGCGCTCGACGATGATGTCGCCCGGGTTCACCACCTGCGCTGTGGCCACAGCCGTTACCCCCGCTGCAAGGCAAGCGCAGACGACTGCTGCGATCCTTGCCGAACGCCGGCCTCTGGCTGGCGTGGTGATGCGTGCTGACATGCTGGTCTCCTGCCGGTCCGGGGGCGCAGCTTCCCGCGCGCCGCTCCGGACACCGCGCCGCCCCGGCGGCACGGTTCGCTTTCTCGATCGGATTACTTTCTCGTGTAGCTGGTGATGTTTCCTTGCGCGGCCTGCGAAGCGTCGACCGGAATCGGCATCGGCGCGGGTGGCGCGATTTCGTCCCACAAGGTGACGTTGTTGCCGCCGCGCATCAGTTGCGGGGTAGCGGCCACCATCACCATGCCCACCGCGCCGCCGCGCTGGCGTGACAGCGTCTGGTCGTCCAGCGCCCCGATGCCGGCCACCACGCTGTCGTCGTCTTCGGGCGTTGGGTCGGCGGCGAGCGGACCGCCGGCGGCGCCCGTTGCGGTGTCGTCGTCGGGCGTCGCGGCCAACGTCAGGGGGGCGGACATCGGCATCGGCGCCGCGAGCGTGTCGGGCGTTGCAGGAATGACATCGGCGAATACGTTCGCGGCGGCCGAGGCGACCTGCGCACCGGCATCGAACGATTGCGCGTTGGCCGACGGCGCCAGCGCGAGCAGCGCGGCAGCCGCCAGAGCGGCGGCGCTGGCGTTGAGCTGGCGTCTGACGGTGAGGGGGACGAGTCGCATGGCGTATCTCCTGGTGACGGAGATTTAGCGAAACATGTGCCATGCGCCGCAAACCGTTGATGCGCTTCGATGCGGGATTTTTTCAGCAGAATTTGAACTACCGATATTCGTCAAAACGTTTCAGCGCTGAAACGCACAATGGGCAAATCGGGCCTGCGTATTGCTCGCAGGTAACATTCTTGAATGCGGCGTAATTCGGCGGCGCGCGAGGAGAAAGGAAACATCCGATTTATTTTGTTCGGATGATTTGGCAATATGGTTGTAATGGAAGCCTTTCCATCCGGCCCGTTTTGATTCGTTAGGCATATTTCCTATCCACGAGCGCTATGCATATAGTAAGCTTCAGAAAACGCTAGACTGACCAAAAGAAAAAAGGCCGAATGGGCCACTGACACACACACGCCACGACTCGGGGTTATGCCGTCAGCAAAAAGCATGTCCGTTCGCCGCCAGTTCAATCGATGCGCAATTGGTGCGCAGTCGGCGCGGTGAAATGGCACTTAATGCTTCGTGTCTGGAATTCAGGTGCGTGCCGTCATTCTCCAACGCAGTGTTTGGCGAGAGGATCTGAATAATGGAACCCGCAACGCGGCAATTGATTTATGTGACGCGCGAACCTGACGAGGTACTGCACGGCCGGTTTCACGACCGTGGCTGGCAGGTGGAGGTGGTCGGCAATGCACGCGAGGCGCGCCGGGCGTTGCGCGCAGGGCATCCCGCCGGCGGTCTGCTCGACCTTTCCAGTCATTTCCATCTGCATGAGATCGGCACGTTCGAGCCGTGCCTCACGTTGCCTAACGTCGGTTGGGTTGCGGCGACCACCACCGGTCAGCTCAAGGACGCCACGCTGCGCCGGCTCGTACGCGACTACTGTTTCGATTACGTAACGGTGCCGTGGAGCGGCGAGCGTATCGTCGATTCGATCGGTCATGCGTATGGCATGGTCTCGCTCGTCGAGCCGGCCTCGAACGACACCACGGGCGGCACGGAAGGCGAAATGGTGGGGTCGTGCGAGGCGATGCTTGCGCTCTTCCGCTCGATCCGCAAGGTGGCGATGACCGACGCGCCGGTGTTCATCTCGGGCGAATCGGGTACCGGCAAGGAGCTGACCGCCGTCGCGATCCACGAACGTTCGGCGCGCCGCGCCGCGCCGTTCGTGCCGATCAATTGCGGCGCGATTCCGCCACATCTGCTGCAATCGGAGTTGTTCGGCTACGAGCGCGGAGCGTTCACGGGCGCGAGCCAGCGCAAGGTGGGACGCGTGGAGGCGGCCAACGGCGGAACGCTGTTCCTCGACGAGATCGGCGACCTGCCGATGGAAAGCCAGGCAAGCCTGCTGCGCTTCCTGCAGGAAGGCAAGATCGAGCGACTCGGCGGCCATCAATCGACTCCGGTGGACGTGCGCATCATCTCGGCCACGCACGTCGACATGCGTTCGGCGATGCTCGAAGGACGGTTCCGCCAGGATCTGTACCACCGGCTTTGCGTGCTGCAGATCGACGAGCCGCCGCTGCGCGCGCGCGGCAAGGACATCGAGCTGCTCGCGCGCCACATGCTCGAGCGTTTCCGCAAGGACGGCGGCCGCCGCCTGCGCGGCTTCTCGCCCGACGCGATCGCCGCGCTCCACAACTACAGCTGGCCGGGCAATGTGCGCGAGCTCATCAATCGTGTGCGGCGAGCGATCGTCATGTCGGAAGGGCGATCCATCACGGCGCGCGATCTCGAACTCGGCGACTATGTCGAGGTGGTGCCGGTGTCGCTCGCGCAGGCGCGCGAGGCGGCCGAGCGCCAGGCGATCGAACTCGCGCTGCTGCGCCACCGCGGGCGCCTGGGCGACGCGGCGCAGGAACTCGGTATCTCGCGCGTGACGCTGTACCGGCTGCTTTGCGCGCACGGCATGCGTCATATGGAAAGCGATCCACTCGCGCCACATCCGGGCGGACTGGCTTCGGGGAGCGGGGCGTAAGTCCGGATCGTCCGGATCGGCCGGCCCGCACGACGCGCGCCGCCGGGCCCGAGTGCCGCGCACTTGCTAGAATCGGGGTTTCTCCATCCGAACCGGGCCAACGAGGCCAACGGCGCCACCCAGGCGTTCGGCCCGCCCGCCGAAGGAACCCCGCATGAAACAGTACCTCGAGCTCGTCCGCTCGATTCTCGACACCGGCACCTGGCAGGAAAACCGCACGGGCATCCGCACCATCAGCCAGCCCGGCGCGATGCTGCGCTTCGATCTGCAGCAGGGCTTTCCGGCCGTGACCACGAAGAAGCTGGCGTTCAAGTCCGCCGTGGGCGAGCTGATCGGCTTTCTGCGCGCCTCGCGCAGCGCGGCCGACTTCCGCGCGCTCGGCTGCAAGGTCTGGGACGCCAACGCGAACGACAACGCGCAGTGGCTCGCGAATCCCTACCGCGAAGGCCCGGACGACCTCGGCGGCGTGTACGGCGTGCAGTGGCGCCGCTGGCCCGCGTACAAGGTGCTCGACGCCGACGCGACGGCGTGCCTCGTCGATGCGCAGTCGCGTGGCTATGCGCGCGTGACGGAGTTCGTCGAAGACGGTCGCCCGAAGGTGCTGCTCTACAAGGCGATCGATCAGCTGCGCCAGTGTCTCGACACGATCATGCAGAACCCCGCCGACCGGCGCATTCTGTTTCATGCGTGGAATCCGGCGGTGCTCGAAGAGATCGCGCTGCCCGCCTGCCACCTGCTGTACCAGTTCTTGCCGAACGCGGCGAAGCGCGAGATTTCGCTGTGTCTGTATATCCGCAGTAACGATGTGGGCCTGGGTACGCCGTTCAATCTGACCGAAGGCGCGGTGCTGCTGCATCTGGTCGGCCGGCTCACGGGCTATACGCCGCGCTGGTTCACATATTTTATTGGCGACGCGCACATCTACGAGAACCAGCTCGAGATGCTGGGTGAGCAGTTGCGCCGCGAGCCGTTCGAAAGCCCGCAACTGGCGATTTCGGAGCGCGTGCCCGAATACGCGAAGACGGGCGTGTACGAGCCGGAATGGCTCGAAAAGGTGGAGCCCGCCGATTTCTCACTGGTCGGCTACCGGCATCACGAACCGCTTACGGCGCCAATGGCGGTCTGAGGGCGCACCGCGCCGAGGCAGCAGCATGAAAAAAGGCCCGCGAACCTCAGGTTCGCGGGCCTTTGTGCTTTGCAGCGGCGTTCAGGGCCGGAGCAGGGCCCTACGGCGTGCGCACTCAGCCGTGCTGATGGTCGTCGTGACCGCGGCTCGCGTGCTCGTCCGGATGCGGCGCCGGGTGCGGTTCCGCGTGCGGCTGCGGCTGCGGCTGTGGTTGCGGGCGGGGCTCCGCATGCGGTTGCGGCTGCGGGCGCGCCTCAGCGTGCTGTTCAGGCTGCGGATGGTACTCCGGCCGCTGTTGCGGTTGCGGCTGCGGACGCGCTTGTGCGTGCTGCTCGGGCTGCGGCTGCGCATGGTAATCCGCGCGCGGCGGCGCCTGCTCGGGCCGCTGCTCCGCCTGCGGTTGCGGGCGCAACGCCTCGCGCGCCTGCTGGGGGGCTTGCGGCCTGGCTTCGGGAGCCTGCTCGAAGCCGCGCTGCGCTTGGCCCTGCAGCTGGCCCTGCGCTTGGCCTTGCAGCTCGCGCGCCTCCGGCTCGTGCGGCGGCTGCATCGCCACCTGTCCCGGCCGGCTGGATTCGTTGCCGGGTTCGTTGCGCGTGGCTATCGGTGCATGCGGTTGCGTCCACGCGGGTTGATGCGCTTCGGCCTGGCCCGGCGCGTTCGGGGCGCCGCCCTCTGGATGGCCCGCGAACTGCGGCGGGCGCGGCACGCCATGCTCTTCTTGCGCCGGCTCATGGGCGTTTGCCAAACCTGGCTGGCCGTGCTCGGGCATGGGTGCGCCCGCCGCGAAGCCACCCGGGCGCGCGGGCTGCGGCGCAGCGCCCGCGGGGCGTTCCGCTTCGCGCATCACCGGCGAATGCGGCGGCACCACGCGGACGTTCTGCGGCGCCCACCCGCCATGCGCAGCCTCGAGCGGCGCGTGCGCCGGTGCGGACACGCGCACGACCGGCGTGCCTGCGCCCGGCACCGTGCCGCCTTCATGCGCGAAGCGTTGGGCGAGGGTGTCGTGGAAGGCCGGCGGCGTGACGGCCGCGCGCGTCGCCACGATCTGGCGCGCCTGCAGCGCCGCGGGCGGGCGATAGTTCGCGCGCTGCAGGGCGCCGCCGAAGCTGCCCTGCACTGGCGCGATGCCCGGCGTGCCGGACTCGATGCGGGCGTTGCGCCACTGCTGCGGATCGACACGCTGAGCGAAGCGCGCGACGGGCTGGCCGTGGACGAAGTCCGCCGCGGGCACCGCCGTCACCGCACCCGGCACGCGATAGTTGACGTAGGTGTTGTGCACGTTGACGTTGGTCACGTGCACGTTATTGACGACGACCGTCTGGTTCACGCGCTGATAGTAGTGCGGGCTCCAGCCGCCCCAGCCCGGATGCCACGGCTCGCCCGGCCCGAGCGCGAACCAGGCGACGCCCGCCGCGGCGACGCCGCCCACCGTCAGGTCCACACCCCAGTTCACGCCGCCGCCGCCGCCGCCGACGAAGGCCACGAGTGCCGGCGCATAAACCGGGGGCGCCGTCGCGACGAGCGGGCCCGGCACCCAGGCCCAACTGTCGTCGACATGGGCCCAGCGACCGTAGTGATAGGGTGCGAAGCCCCAAGGCGCATCGTCGACCCACGTCCAGCCCCACGGCGCCTGCCAGACCCAGTGGCCGTCGTGGTAGGGTGCCCAGCCCGCCGGCTCGGCGTTCGGGACCCAGACTTCGCCGTACTGCGGGTCTTCGCGCCAGGTGCCGTTGGCGTCGAGGTCCTCGTAGCCGGGCATGTCGCGCGAGACGTAGCGCGCCGAAATCGAGCGGTCCTCGGCGGCGTCGCGTGCCAGCGCCCACTGGTCGAAGGCGTCGGGCGGCGGCGCGGCGACGCTCGCGCTCTGCTGCAGATCGGTGCCCGCGAACTGGATCTGCTGGCCCGCCGACAGCGGAATCTGGCCGTTTTCTCCGTACACGGTGACGTTGCCGCTGCGCACGGTCACCGTGGTCGAACTGCCGTCCGGCGCCACGTCTACGCGATAGTCGCCGGGCTGGTTTACGCCGAGCGCGAGGTTCGGCGTGTCGATTTCATAGGAGCTGCCGGCGGGCAGTTCGCGCACGCGGGTCGAGAGCGTGCCTTGCGCGACCTTCAGCTGGGCCGCGCTGTCGTTGAGGTTGAGGATGTCGACGCTGGTTTGCGCGCCCATCCGGACGGCCGTCGAGCCGATATGAAGCTCCGAGCGCGCGTTCGCGTCGTTCCAGAGCTGGTCGCCCGTCGTGAGCGGGCGGTTGAGCTGCGCGTAGGACCAGTCGGTGGTGCCGGCCGGTTCGGTGGTGACGGCGCCAGCCATGTAGTCGAGCCGCGCGACCCGGCCCGGCGGATCGACGTTTGCGCCTTCCTGCGCGCTGGCGTCGGGAGGGGCGGACTGTGCGAACGCCGGGGCGGCGGCGAGGTTCAGCGCGGCAAGCGCCGCGCAGGCGATCAGCGTGTGGCCGGTGAGCCGGCGGAACGGGATGAGGGTCGGGGTGCGCTCTTTCATGTTTTTCTCCATGGCGCGCCGCGCTTGCGGTGCGTCCTGTGAGGCACTGTAACGGGCGTGCCTGTTTCCATGCGCGCGCAATTGTAAGACCTCATGCACCAGATGTAACAGAACGTGTTGACCGTGTAAGGATTGCAAGGAAGAAAGCGCGCGCCCGTCCTCAGTGCGAGCCGGCGGGCGGCGATGCGGAGGTAGCGACCGGGATCCGGATGTTGATGCCGATGCGGACAGCACCGCGATCTAGCCGGCCGCCAGCGCGTCGAACTCGCGCTGTCCCGTTGGCGTGATGCGCAGCACGCGCGGCCGGCTCGCACGTTCGACCCAGCCTCGCGCAAGCCACGCCTCCAGCAGCGCCGCACCCAGCGCGCCGCCCAGGTGCGGTCGCCGCTCGCTCCAGTCGAGGCAGGTGCAGGCGAAGCGGCGCCGCCTCGCGCGCAGCGCGCCAACCTCCACGCCCCAGTCGCGCAGCCGCGCGGCACCCTCGGGCGTCGCGTCGAGCTGGTCGCCCTCGAGCAGTAGCAGGCCGTCGTCGACGAAGCGCTCGAACACGCTGACCGCCACCTCGCCCGCCATATGGTCGTAGCAAGTGCGCGCGTGGCGCATTTCCAGCGGCACCGTGCGCGCGGGCCGCGCCGTGGGCTGCGGCGCCGCTGCCTCGGCGATGTTCATGAGCGCTTCGATGGCCGCCGCCACGTCGGGCGTCGCAATCCGGTAGTAGCGGTGACGGCCGCGCACGTCGAGCGCGAGCAGACCGCCTTCGGTGAGGCGCGCGAGGTGCGCGCTTGCCGCCGAGGGCGACAGCCCCGCGATCAGCGTGAGCTCGCCGGCGGGCCGCGCGCTGCCGTCCATCAGCGCCCACAGCATGGCGGCGCGGCCGGGATCGGCGAGCAGCGAGCCAATGCGAGAGAGGCCGGGGAAGTGGCGGGTTTCGTCGGTAAGCGGGGCGGCCATGACGCTTATATGGACGCCTCCCGGTTTGCCAGGTGATGTTCAATGTGCGGCGCACAGGATCAGGTTGCAGACTTATATCCGGCCTTTGATGCGGACACGGGTCCGCTGGCCCTGATGGAATTTGCCGGGGAAGGCCTCATCTCCTGGGAGTCCTCGAAGGACCGGCCGACATTCAGGCTTGCTTCCCCGCGGTCCGACCTGTTTTGCCATCACGCTTACATCTACCTGCGCAACCTATTGGCGGTCCAACTCCTATAGTGGGTTGATCTTCTACGCGGCGTGAGCTGCGTAACCTGATTGGTATGTGCGACTGTGCGCGAGCAGCGCCCAGATCGTGCGCGCCATTTTGTTAGCCAGCGCCACCACCGCCACGTTGAACGGTCGTCGCGCCAGCAGACTTTGCAGGGCTTCGCTCAGGTGTTTGTCATGTGTGAGCACGGAGCGCGCGCCATGAATCAGCAAGGTGCGCAAATACACGTCGCCTCGTTTGCTGATGCCCAACAGCTTCACACGCCCGCCAGTGCCGCTCTGACGCGGCACCAAGCCCAGGAACGCAGCGAATTCGCGTCCCGAATGAAACGTGCTTGCCTCGCCGATCGTCGCAATGGCGGCGGTGGCGCTAAGCAAGCCTACGCCCGGAATCGCCATGAGCCGCCTGGCCGCTTCGTTTTCGCGTCGCCAGAACGCCAGCCGCCGCTCGATGGCAGCTATGTCGTGCGTGAGCGCCTCGATGCGCTGCAGTTGTTCTCGCAGCGTCTCGATCACTATCGCCGGCAATGTGTCGGCCAATTCCGTCAACGCCCGCGCTGCGTCGGCCATGCTGCGCCGGCCGGCTGGCACGCCTGCGCCGAACTCGTAGAGCAGGCCGTGCATCTGGTTGATCTGCATCTGGCGCATCTTCATCAACTGCTCACGCACGCGGTGCAACGTCAGCACGCTTTGCTGAGCTTCGCTCTTGACAGCGACAAAGCGCATCTCAGGACGTTGCGCTGCTTCCCAGATCGCCTGGGCATCGGCGGCATCCGTCTTGTTGCGCTTCACGAATGGTCTGACAAAATGCGGGGCAATTAACCTCACCTCGTGCCCCAGCGTCACCAACTGCCGGGCCCAGTAATGCGCGCTGCCGCATGCCTCCATGGCCACTATCGCCGGTGCCCGATTCGCGAAGAACGGGCGCACCTGAACTCGCTTCAGCTTCAGCCTTCCGACTTCGCCTGTTTCCATGTCGACCCAGTGAATCTGGAACACTCGCTTTGCCAAGTCCACGCCGAATGTCGTAGTCTTCATTTCGAGCCCTCCTTACCCTTGTGTGGTCGTTTCAACACCGCCACTTTGGCACTCTGATGCCGTCGGGTACAGCGAGGGCTCCGCCGTTTCTACTGCCCCTGCAACCCGACGGAAGAGGGAGGCGTCCATACCATCTCCTTGCGATGGCGGCACGCGAATGCCCATGAACACTACTCTAGCCGTGTCCGGCATTCGACGTTTCACGCTTGCCTGAAATGTCCAGTGAACGCCTTCTGCGTCGGCCAGGGCCGCTGCGCTAGAATCAAAACGTCTCCCTCACCGCACGCAGAGATGAAACGCCTTCTGGCCCTCGCGGCTGCCTGCTCCCTCGCATTGCTGTGCGCGGCCTGCGCCCAGGGCGGTCCTGCGCCGTCGAACGACGTCAGCGGCATCACGATGTACGGCACCCTCGACGAAGGCATCGTCTTCCGGCGTTGAGCGCGGCCTGGCAGGAATTGATGCCATCCTGACGTGACTGCCAGTCTGGGCGATGCGATGATGAAGGCATCGTGTCTTCCTTGCCTCGCGCCATGCCTCAGCCGTCTGCCGTGCACCACGTTGTTTTCGCCGTCGCCCCCGATCTTGTTCTGCTCGATGCCTGCGGGCCCATCGAGGCGTTCTGGCGCGCCGAGCTCGCGGTGCGCGCGGCCCGGGCCGCCCAGGCGGCCTGCGGCGAGCCCTGCGCGTACCGCATCACGGTCGCATCGGTGGCGGGCGGCGTGCTGCCGACCTTCGCGGGCTTGCCCGTCGTCACCGAACGGCTCGACACGCTCGATCCCGCCGCCATCGACACCCTGATCGTGCCGGGAACACCCGTCGACGACACCACGCCGCTGCAACCCGAACTCGTCGCCTGGATCGCGGCCTGCGCGCCACGCGTACGGCGGGTGGCGGCAGTGTGCACGGGGGCGTTCTATCTCGCCGCCGCCGGCCTGCTGGACGGGCGCCGGGCGACGACGCACTGGCGCAACGCGGCCGGGCTCAAGCGGCGCTTTCCGCTCGTCGACGTCGATCCCGATCCGATCTTCCTGTGCGACGCGCGCGATGGCCGGGTGGTCTGGACTTCGGCGGGCGTGACGGCGGGCATCGATTTGTCGCTCGCGCTGATCGAAGCGGACCATGGCCATGCCGTGGCGATGCAGGCCGCGCGCCGGCTCGTGGTGTTCATGAAGCGGCCGGGCGGCCAGGCGCAGTTCAGCGAGGCGCTGGCGGCCCAGACGTCGGCGGGCGGAACGTTCGACGCGCTGCACGGCTGGATGGCTGCGAATCTGCATGCGCAGCTGAGCGTCGAGCGGCTTGCCGAGGCGGCGAGCATGAGCCCCCGCACGTTCGCGCGGCGCTATGTCGAGGAGGTGGGGCGCACGCCAGCGCGCACGGTGTCGGCGATGCGCGTCGAAGCCGCGGCCCATGCGCTCGTGCAATCGCGCCGGCCTCTCAAGCGGATCGCGCTCGATTGCGGCTTCGGCAGCGAGCAGAACCTGCGGCGCGCCTTCGAGCGCCGCTATGGCGTGCTGCCGCTCGAATATCGGGAACGCTTCGCGGCCGCGTAGGGCCCAGGGAGGGAAGACAGGGGCCGGCCGGAGGCTGAGCCAGCGGTATTGCCGCTCATTGGACCTTATAATCGACGCCTTCCCACAAGCATGCCGCGCAAGCGGCAAACCCCACGAGCGGAGCCCATCATGAGTACGCCTTCCCAGCCGCTGGACCGTTCGGAAACAACGTTCCGTTTTCTCGCCGAGCCGACTTCGGTGAATTTCGGCGGCAAAGTGCACGGCGGTGCGCTGATGAAATGGATCGACGAGACTGCCTACGCGTGCGCGGCGGTCTGGTCGGGCCGCTACTGCGTGACGGTGAGCGTGGGCAACATCCGGTTTCGTCGGCCGATCCTCGTCGGCAACATGGTCGAACTGCGCGCGCGCGTGGTGGCGACGGGCCGCACGTCGATGCACATCCACATCACCGTGCACGCCGGCGACCCGAAGAGCGGCCAGCTGCGCCTCACGACCGACTGCCTGATCGTGTTCGTCGCCGTGGACGAGAACGGCAATCCGATTCCCGTGCCGACGTTCGTGCCCGAGACCGAGGAGCAGAAGCTTCTGGCGAAATACGCGCTCGACGTGCGGCATGCGCTCGACGCGATCATCGAACTGAAGCCCGAGGAAGTCGCGAAGGGCGAGGTCTGACGCAGGGCATCCTGCAGATAAAACAGGCGGCGAGGACGCGAGTCCCCGCCGCCCGTTTTGTTTGCACTTGCGCGTAATGAAGCGCTACTTCTTCAGATTCCCGACCATTTCGGCCGGTTTGACCCACTCGTCGAACTGCGCTTCGGTGACATGGCCGAGTGCGAGCGCGGCGGCCTTGAGCGTCGTGCCTTCCTTGTGCGCCTTCTTGGCGATCTGCGCGGCCTTGTCGTAGCCAATGTGCGGATTGAGCGCCGTCACGAGCATCAGCGATTCGTTGAGCAGCGTGTCGATGCGCGCGCGGTTCGGCTCGATGCCCACGGCGCAGTGATCGTTGAAGCTGAGTGCGCCGTCGGCGAGCAGGCGGATCGACTGCAGCACGTTATGCGCGATCATCGGGCGGAACACGTTGAGCTCAAAGTTGCCGCTCGCGCCGCCGAAGTTCACGGCCACGTCGTTGCCGAATACCTGGCAGCAGAGCATCGTCACTGCTTCGGACTGCGTAGGGTTCACTTTACCCGGCATGATCGAGCTGCCGGGCTCGTTCTCGGGAATCGAGAGTTCACCGAGCCCGCAGCGCGGGCCGCTCGCTAGCCAGCGGATGTCGTTGGCGATCTTCATGAGGCTCGCGGCGACGGTCTTGAGCGCGCCATGCGCGAACACGAGCGCATCGGCGGCGGCCATCACCTCGAACTTGTTGGGCGCCGTGACGAACGGCACGCCCGTGAGCTTGCCGATGGTTTCGGCCACCTTCTGCGCGAACTGCGGATGCGCGTTCAAACCCGTGCCGACGGCCGTGCCGCCCTGCGCGAGCTCGTAGAGATGCGGCAGCGTCTGCCCGACATGCTTGATGCCCTGGTCGAGCTGCGCGACGTAGCCGGAGAACTCCTGGCCGAGCGTGAGCGGCGTGGCGTCCTGCAGATGCGTGCGGCCGATCTTGACGATGCCGTCGAAGGCCTTCGCTTTCGCCTCGAGCGTGTCGCGCAGCGTTTGCAGCGCGGGCAACAGATGCTTGACGATGCCATAGGCGACCGCGACATGCATGGCCGTCGGGAACACGTCGTTCGACGACTGGCCGCGATTGACGTCGTCGTTCGGATGGACGAGGCGCGCCTCGCCGCGTTCGCCGCCCAGGATCTCGCTCGCCCGGTTCGCGATCACCTCGTTGAGGTTCATGTTGGTCTGCGTGCCCGAGCCGGTCTGCCAGACCGCGAGCGGAAACTCGCCGGGATGCTTGCCTTCGACGATTTCGTCGGCGGCCTGCATGATCGCGCGCGCCTTTTTCTCGTCGAGCACGCCGAGCGCGAGGTTCACCTCGGCGGCGGCGCGCTTGATCGTGGCCAGCGCGTTGATCAGTTCGGGCGACTGCTTCTCGGTCGAGATGCGGAAGTTCTGCAGGGAGCGCTGTGTCTGCGCCCCCCAGAGGCGCGCGGCGGGCACGGCGATTTCGCCGAACGTGTCGCGCTCCAGTCTTACGTCTTCAGTCATGGTGCACTCCGGTGGATGGCGCGGCGCCAGCCAGGTTCCGGCGCCGCTGGCGGGTCCGGTTCAGGACGGAAATGAGGACGGAAAATTCACAGCTGATCGTTGACCGGCAACAGCAAGAATAGCCCGGTCAGCAGATTTCGGTAGAAACCGGCGTTCGGGTCGACGCTCCAGCTTTGGGTCATGCCGTCTTCCTCGTCGGTCCAGACGAGCGGCGAGGCCGTGGGCGAAGCGGCGATTTCGCCGGGCGTGGCGAGCGTCACGCGGTAGCTGAGCCCGGGTGAGGTCGCGAGGGCGAAATAGCCGGCCACCTCGCGGGCGAGTACCGGGCTGTCGATGGCCAGCGCGAGCTCGGTGTTCAGGCTCGCGGAGCGCGGGTCGAGATTGAGCGAGCCGATCACGACCGTCTCGTCGTCGATGACGTAGGCCTTGGCGTGCAGGCTCGAGCGCGATTGCGAGCCGGCGATGCGAGCCGGCCCTCGCGTGGGTACGTCCGGTTTGAATTCGTAGAGCTCGGCGCCGGCGCGCAGGAGCGGCACGCGGTAGGGGCTGTAGCCGGCCTGCACGGCGACGGCGTCGGTGGCGGCGAGCGAGTTGGTCAGGAACGCCACGCGCACGCCTCGCGCGGTCAGCTTGCGCACCTCGGCGACCCCCGCGTCGTGCGGCACGAAATAGGGCGTGAAAGCCAGTACGCTGCTGCGCGCGGCGTGGATCCGGTCGAGCAGCGACTGCATGGCGGCGCCGATCTGGCCACTCGGGGCGGCTTGAGCGTCGGCGATCTTCCCGGGCGAGTCGGCGACGAACGAGCAGTTCGCCCATACGAGGTCGAGCTGATGCTGCGCGATCTGCACGTCGAGCGGTGTTGCGTTGAGCGGCTTCGCGTTGTAGGGGGCGGCACTCTCGCGCCAGTGGTGGCGCAACTCGTCGCGCGCGGTGTCGAGGTCGTGCGGGTCGAACTGCTGGCGGTTCAGCACGCTCAGGGGGTAGGCGACGGCGCTGTTCCAGTAGTCGTCGAAACTCGCCGAAATCTGCGCGGCAACCGGGCCGGCCGTGAGCACGTCGAGATCGGTGAACTGCAGCGTGGGGCTCGCGCTGAAGTATTCGTCGCCCAGATTGCGCCCGCCTACGATCGCGAGCTGGTTGTCCACGATCATCGCCTTGTTGTGCATGCGGCGCGTGAACTGGTCGAGGTTCGTGAAGAGGTTCGTCGTGCGCGTGAGCATGCTTTCGCGCTCAGCGCCGTACGGGTTGAACACGCGGATCTGGATCAGCGGGTGCGTGTTCAGGGCCGCCATCAGGCGGTCGATGTCGTGGAAATTCAGGTCGTCCACCAGCATGCGCACGCGTACGCCGTGGTCGGCCGCGTAGAGCGCCGCGCCCAGCAACAGCTTGCCGGTCGTGTCTTCGTTCGCGATGTAGTACTGCATGTCGAGCGTTCTGGTCGCGGCCCGGGCGAGCGCGATGCGCATCTGCAGGGAGTCGGTGCCGGTGGCGAGCAGGCGAAAGCCCGACTGGCCCGGGTGCGCGGCTTCGGGCGCCGCGAGGGCGGTGGCGAGCGCAGTGGGGGTGGTTTGCGGCAGCGCCTGGGTGGTCTCGCGCGTGTACGCGGTGGCGGGCGGCCGGGTGGCGCAGGCGGCGACGAGCGTCGCGCACGCGAGGGCAACCGTGGCGCGCACGATTCGCGCGAGCGCCCGCGCCGTATGGCGGCGCAGCGGGGCTTCAGTCGAGGCGGGTGGCGCAGTCAAACGGAATCTCCGGTACGTTCGTGTCGCGCTGTCGTTCCTTCTTGCGGAGTCGGCCCGATTTTACGGGAGCGCCCCGAATCGCGTGTCGGAAGGGGCGCTTGGGGCACGGTCAGGGCTCGATCAGGGCTCGGCCGGAAGCGGGCTTTGGCATCGCCGCTTGGCCCGTCTCACCCGCGCGGGGTGGCCCCCGCGCCGGTCTGCAGCGCTTCGTCCGCGTCGCGCGTGCTGCCGCGCGCTGGCTTGCCGGCCCAGTAGCCGGCGAGCAGCGAACCAGAGAGGTTGTGCCACACCGAGAACAGCGCGCCGGGCAGGGCGGCGAGCGGCGAGAAGTAGAGCTTGCCGAGCGTCGCGGCGAGGCCCGAGTTCTGCATGCCCACTTCGATGGCGAGGGTACGGCACACGGATTCGTCGAAGCCGAGCAGGCGGCCACCCCAATAGCCGCCCAGCAGGCCGATGCCGTTGTGCAGCACCACGCCGATGGCGACCAGCGGCCCGACGGTTGCGATGCTCGCGTGGGTGCCGCCGACCACGGCGGCGATGATTGCGAGGATCGCCGCCATCGAAACGAGCGGCAGGACCGGCTCGATGCGGCGCACCAGCCCGTGGGCCAGGCGGTTGACGAAGAGGCCGATCAGGATCGGCAGGCCGACGATCTGCAGGATGCTCAGCAGCATGCCGCGCACGTCGACGGTGATCGAGGCATCGACGTAAAGACGGGTGAGGAGCGGCGTGGCGAACACGCCGACAAGCGTGGATAGCGCGCTGATCGTCACCGAAAGCGCGACATCGCCACGCGCGAGATAGATCATCACGTTCGAAGCGGTGCCGCTCGCCACGCTGCCCACCAGCACCATGCCGGCGGTGAGGTCGGGCGGCATGTGCAGTGCCCTGGCGATCGCCCATGCGGCCAGCGGCATGACGAGGTAATGCAGGAGGATGCCGGCCAGCACGGGCGCGGGCCGGGTGAACACGCGCTGGAAGTCGGCGAAGGAGAGCGTGACGCCCATCGCCAGCATGATGATCATCAGCAGCGTCGTGACGTGCGGTGCAATCGGCGCGACCGCACCCGGCGCGAAGTACGCGACGAGCGAGACGAGGACGGCCCAGAGCGGAAAGAGTCGGGTTATCGGGGCAAGCATGGCGGGATGGTCCGGTTTTGGGTGCGAGGCGGCGTTCTTTATCGGCCGACAGGGACAGGCGCGTCGGCGGCGGTGCGCGGGTGGCCATGCGCCGCGCAGGGGCGGTGTCGCGGTGGTGGCCGTGCGCTGGCTTGCGGGTGTCTCCCAGAGGCCGTTGCGGTCGCGCGCCTCGTGGACGGCGACGGTGGCGGGACTATTTTAACCGGGCGCTTAACGGCCTGAGGCGGGTCGGGCCTGACGGGCTCCAGATGCCGCGTCGACGACGCGCCGCAGGCTCATCCGGTGAAAGCGCAGCGTCATCAGCACAGCGACGGTGGCCAGGCCCGCAGCGAGACCCCACCAGAGGCCGCGCGCGCCCAGTCCGAAGTGGAACGCGAACACGTAGCCGATCGGAAAGCCAATACCCCAGTAGCCGAGCGTTGCCGCCAGCATCGGAATGCGCGTGTCCTTCAGGCCGCGCAGGCAGCCCGAGCCCACCGTCTGCACGCCGTCGGCGATCTGGAACAGCGCCGCCACACCAAGCAGCGAGGTGGCGAGGGTGACGGTCGCGGCATTGGCGGGATCGTCGAGGTGCAGGTAGAGCCCGACGATCCAGTGCGGCGCGAACACCATCACAAGCGCCGAGAGCGACATGAAGCCGCCGCCCAGCGCGAGCGCGACGAAGCCAGCATGGCGCGCCGCGCCCGGCTGCCCGGCGCCGGACCAGTAGCCCACGCGCACGTTGGCCGCCTGACCGATCGCGAGCGGCACCATGAACGACACGGAGGCGACGTTCAGCGCGATCTGGTGCGCCGCGAGCGGCGTCTCGCCGAGCAGGCCCATCACGAGGCCCGTGACGAGGAACAGCATGGCTTCGACCGCGTAGGTGATCGCGACGGGCCAGCCGATCGAAACGAGTTCGCCCATCATGGGCGCCGTGGGCCGTCGCGCGGCGACGAAATGCTGGTGCGAGGGCCGCAGATGCAGCAGCGCCATGAGGACGATGGCGGTGAGCCAGACCGTGATCGCGGTGGCCGTTGCCGATCCGAGAAAGCCGAGGCGCGGCAGTCCCCACGCGCCGTGGATCAATCCGTAGTTGAGAAAGCCGTTGAAGAAGACGCACGCGAGCGACACCCAGAGGAGGCGCTTCGCGGCACCGATGGCGGGCAGGAAAGAGCGCAGGAGACCCACGCCGATCAGGCTCGCGGGCGCGCCCCAGCGCAGCACGGCTGCGTATTCGCCGATGTGTTGCGCGAGCAGCGGCGGTTCGCCGAGCTTGAGCAGGATGGGGCCCGCGAACGACAGCAGCACGAAAGCGGGCAGCGACAGCAAGAGCGCGAGCGCGAAGCCGGTCCAGTAGATATGCGGCACGTCGTCGTCGTTCTGCGCCCCGCGCGCCTGCGCGACGCTCACGCTTACCGAAGTCAGGACGCCCTGCAGCACCGTCACCACGACGAAGAACAGGTTGGCGCCGAGGCCGCCCGCCGCGAGCGCATCGGCGCCGAGCGAGCCGAGCAGCACCGTGTCGGTCACGCTCATGGCCATCTGCGAGAGCTGGGCGATGGCGAGCGGCGCGGCGAGGCGCGCGGTGTCGGCGGCGTGGCGGGAGAGCGTGGGCGGCTCGATGGCGCGCGCGGAGAGCGTCGGTCGGATCATAAAAGACAAGCGGCGCGAATAATCGCGCCGCGCGGTGTTGGTGCGTTCAGTCGGAATCAACAGCTTATTGCGGGTTAGCCCTATTGTCGATCATGAGGCCCGTTTCTGGTGCATTTTCTTTCATTCCGCTTCGCGGATCGCGATGCGCGTGTCGCCAAACAGCACGACCTGGCCCGCGCGGATCTTGCAGGTCTTGCGCAGTTCGACCTCGCCGTCCACCTTCACCGCCCCCGAAGCGACGACCTGCTTGGCCGAGCCGCCGCTGTCGGCAAGCCCCGTGATTTTCAGGAGGTTGTGCAGTTCGACGAATTCGCCGGTCAGCGTGAAATCGAGGTTGGGCATGGCGGGGTCGGTGCGGGGAGCGGGAGGGTTCGGAGGGTTGGCATCATACGGCATGCGGTGGGTGGGGCCAACGAACGGGATTCGGACATAAATACCGCCAGATCGGATCAGGATCGACGCTTGCCGACGCGAGGTGTATGGATATACAGTATGCCTCGCCCCTGTTCCCCGACGCCCACTGCCGTGTCCAGCGTAGCCGAAAACCCCGCCGCGAGCGACGTCGCCGCCTATGTTGCCCCTGCCGTTGCCAGCGGGTTTGCCACCGAGGTTGCCACCTCAGTTGCCGCCTGGCTCTCGAAGCTCAACGACGCCCAGCGGGCTGCCGTCGAGCACGGCGGCCCGGACGGCTTCGCGCCCGGTGCGACGCTGCCCGCGCCGCTCCTCGTGATCGCCGGCGCGGGGTCGGGCAAGACCAATACGCTCGCGCATCGCGTCGCGCATCTCGTGGTCAACGGCGCCGATCCGCACCGCATTCTGCTGCTCACGTTCTCGCGCCGGGCGGCCGAGGAAATGAAGCGCCGCGTCGGCCGCATCGCCGCGGGCGTGCCGGGCGCGTCGACCGCGCTCGCCCAGGGGCTCACGTGGGCGGGCACGTTTCACGGCATCGGCGCGCGCCTGTTGCGCGAATACGCCGAGCAGATCGGCCTTACGCCAGCGTTCACGATCAACGACCGCGAGGATTCCGCCGATCTGATGAATCTCGTGCGCCACGAGCTGGGCCTCTCGGCGAAAGAGCGACGCTTTCCGTCGAAGAACACCTGCCTCGCCATCTATTCGCGCGTCGTCAACACCGGCGACACGCTCGTGAACGTCCTGAACCGCTCGTTTTCGTGGTGCCTCGAGTGGGAGCCGCAGCTGAAGGCGCTCTTCGCCGCTTACGTCGACGCGAAACAAAAGCAAAACGTGCTCGACTACGACGACCTGCTGCTCTACTGGGCGCACATGGCGGCGGAGCCCGCCCTTGCCGCCGATCTGGCGGCGCGCTTCGACCACGTTCTCGTGGACGAATATCAGGACACCAACCGCCTGCAGGCGACCATCCTGCTCGCGCTCAAGCCCGACGGACGCGGCCTCACCGTAGTCGGCGACGACGCCCAGGCCATCTACTCGTTTCGCGGCGCGACGGTGCGCAACATTCTCGATTTTCCGGCGCAGTTCGATCCGCCCGCGCGCCAGGTCACGCTCGAGCGCAACTATCGCTCGACGCAGCCCATCCTCGCCGCCTCGAACGCCGTGATCGATGCCGCGCGCGAGCGCTTCACGAAGAACCTCTGGAGCGACCGGCCCTCTGCGCAGCGTCCGCGCCTCGTGACGGTCGCCGACGAGGCCACCCAGGCGCGTTATGTCGTCGAGCAGATTCTCGCGGCGCGCGAGGAGGGCATGAAGCTCAAGCAGCAGGCCGTGCTGTTTCGCGCGGCTCACCACAGCGCCACGCTCGAAATCGAACTCGCGCGGCGCAATATCCCGTTCGTGAAGTTCGGCGGACTGCGCTTTCTCGACGCCGCGCACGTCAAGGACGTGCTCGCGGTGCTGCGCTGGGCGGAAAATCCGCTCGATCGCGTGGCGGGATTTCGCGTCGCCCAGTTGCTGCCGGGCGTCGGGCCCGCGACGGCCGCGCGGCTGCTCGATCAGGTCGCGGCCTGCACGGGCGCGTATCGCGCGGCCGAGGCGCTCGCCGCCTTCGCGCCGCCGCCGCGCGCCGCCGAGGACTGGGCGGCCTTTGCCGCGCTGATCGAGGACATCGGCCGACGCGCGACGCCGTGGCCCGCCGAGTTCGAGCGTGTGCGCCGCTGGTACGAGCCGCACCTCGAGCGCAACCATGAAGACGCGGCCGTGCGTCTTGCCGATCTGCTGCAGATGGAGAGCATCGCGAGCACCTATGCCTCGCGCGAGCGCTTTCTGACCGAACTGACGCTCGATCCGCCCGACGCGACCAGCGCCGAATCCGCCGATCCGCTGCTCGACGAGGACTACCTGATCCTCTCGACGATCCACTCCGCGAAAGGGCAGGAGTGGCGCAACGTGTTCGTGCTCAATGGCGTGGACGGCTGCATTCCGTCCGATCTGGGCGCGGGCAGCGACGAGGAACTGGAAGAGGAGCGGCGCCTGCTCTACGTGGCGATGACGCGCGCGAAGGAAGATCTGCACATCGTCGTGCCGCAGCGCTTCTACGTGCACAATCAGGCCGCCTCGGGCGACCGTCACGTATGGGCTTCGCGCACGCGCTTCATCGCGGCCTCGGCGCTGCCACTGTTCGAGTCGCGCGCGTGGCCGCCGGCGCCTGTCGTCGCGCCGCCGGGCGCGGCCGGCCTCGCGGCCGCTGCGCAGGCAAAGATCGAGATCGGCGCGAAGCTCAGGAAGATGTGGGATTAGTCGCGCGCCAGGGCGAGGAGCGCCGGGGCCGCCCGGCTCAGTTCGACTGGCGCCGCGGCTGGTTGCGCTGTGGCGGCACAAAGAAGTTGCGCAGCCACGCCGCGAGGCGCGTGAAGATGTCGTCGGGTTCTTCGACGAAGATTTCGGGCTTGAGCAGCCGCAGGTACTCCATGATCTGCTGCGCTTCCTGCTTCTGGAACACGCCATGCGTGATCGCGAGCCGCAACAGACCGCGCAGTTCGCCCAGACGCTCGCGCGCCGTGCTGCCCGAGCTCGTTTCGCAGCCGATCTTCGCTTCGTAGATGCGCTGGCGCAGCGACTCGGAGAGCCGCCAGGCCGGCGTCTGCATCTTCTCTTCCAGCGTCTGCATGTCCTCGACGGACGACTTGATCTGAGCCGCGAGCGGATCGATCAGCACCTGTTCGCCCTGCGCCTCGTTCACGATTGCCGCGGCCCATTCGCGGCACTGCTTGGCCAGTTCTTCGGGCGTCCACTCGGGGCGCGAGGCAAAGCCGAAACCGAACTCGCCCGCCTGCCGCAGCAGGATCGACACGACTTCGGGAAACTCCTTGTCGAGCGTGCGCTTCGCCCAGGCGTACTGGCCGCCCGTCAGCATGCGCTGCACCGCGTGCTCGGTGAGCGGCATCATGTTGTCGAGCAGCTTGGCGCGCAGGAAATCCTCGAACGAAGGCGTCGCGAATTGCGGGTCGAGCTTTAACGAGACGCGCAGGAAGGCGTCGAAGTCCTTGCGCAGCGACGCCAGCGTTTCGTCCTTGAGATTGAGGGTGATGTGCCCCATGTGGTTGCCCCGTGTGATCCTTGCCGCGTCGCGCCATGCTGGCGGTCGCCCGGCAAGGGGGACGCCGGGCGCCGCGCCCCCGAACGCGAGGGTGGCGGCGCCAAAGCAGGCCATGACGGGAATAACGGCTGCACCGGGGGAAACTTGAGACGGCCCGCGCCAGGGGCCGCCGCGCGCCCTAACGCAAGACCACGCCCTGCCAGAAAAAGAACACGCCGAGGCCGACCGCGATCGTAACGAGCGGGCGCCGCGTGAGCACGCTGACCGCGATCGCGGCCAGCGCGCCCACGAGCTGCGGATTGCGCCAGGTGAGCTCGGCGCCCTGGCCGTGCGGCGAGACGGCCATCGGCACGATGATCGCGGTGAGCACGGTGACGGGCACGAAGCCGAGCGCCGTGCGCACGAGCGGGGGGAACACGAGCCGCTCGCCCAGCACGAAGACGGCGGTGCGCACGAGCCAGGTGATGAGGGCCATGCCGAGGATCAGGACGACGTAGTTCATTGGCGGGCTCCAGCGGCGGTGTGAGGGCTGGTGCGCTGGCCGCTGTGCTGGCCGTTTTGCTTGCCATTGCGCGGCTGCCGCGCGGGATCGTCGCGCGACGGCGTGGCTGGGCCACTGCGCCCGTTGCTTCGTTCTCCGTCTCGTTGAACGCGCGGCAGTGACAGCACGACACCCACCGCGACGCCCGCGAGCACGGCGGCGAGCAGTCCGAGCTTGTACGGCCAGCCCTGCCAGAAGAAGGCAAGCGCGCCGGCGCAAACGGCGGCGGCAACATAGCGCACGGCCACGAGCTGCGGCACGACGATGGCGATGAAGGTGGCGACCATCGCGAAATCGAGCCCCAGCGACTGCAAACCCGGGAACGCGGCACCGAACAGCAGGCCGACGGCGGTCCAGATCTGCCAGTTCACATACATCGCGACGCCCGAGCCGAGGAAGTGCCACGGCGAGACGTCGTCGCTGGGCGGGTGGCGGCGAAAGTGCGCCCACGCGACCGCGAAGACTTCGTCGGTAAGGAGCCCCCCAGCACGAGGCGCCAGCGCAGCGGCAGGTGCGAGACGTAAGGGGCGAGCGTTGCGCTGTAGAGCACGTGGCGCAGGTTGACGACGAGCGTGGTGGCCCAGATCACGACGAAGCTCGCGTGCGAGGCGATCAGGCCCAACGCGATGAACTGCGCGGACCCGGCGAACACGGCGAGCGACATCAGCTGGCCGTGCCAGAGCGCAAGCGGGCCCGAGGTCACGAGCGTGCCGAAAATCACGCCGAACGGCGCCGCGCCGACCATCATGGGGATCGTGTCGCGCGCGCCCGCGACGAACTCCTGGGAGCGGGTGGGGTGGGTGGTCAAGCTGTCCTCCTGAGACTGGGGGACAGCGTAGCGTTTGCCCGCGTGCCTGGCTTGTACGTTCTTGCGGCGGCGCTGCGTGTTTGTCCGGGGCCGCTACGGAGCCTGCCAGCGTCCCGGCGGCACGCCGAACATGCGCCGGAAATGCCGCGTGAAGTGGCTCTGGTCGGTGAAGCCGCTGGCGGCGGCGACGTCGGCGACCGTCGCACCCGCGCGCAGCGGCGCAAGCGAGCGCTGCAGGCGCAGCTGGGTGCGCCACGCGTGCGGCGGCAGCCCGGTGGCCTGGGTGAAGAGCCGGGTGGCGTGAAACGGCGAAAGGCCGACCGCCTCGGCGAGATCGGCTACACGCAGCGGCGTCGTCAGATCGGCGGCCAGCAGGGCCTTCATGGTCTCCACGCGCGGATCGTGCGGCGACGCGCGCACGGGCGCCTCCTCGGTGCGGGCATGCCGCGCGAGCAGGGTCGCGAGCGCGTCGATGAGGGCGTCTTCCACCAGCAGCAGATCGCTGCCGGGGTCCGCCGGGCGTGTCGCGACTGCAGTTTCGGCGCTGGTGCCGGATGCCGCGCGGCGGCGGTCGGCATCGGCTTCGAGCAGCCGGTGCGCACGCGAGAGGCGCCGGGCCAGATCGGGATCGCGGATCACCTCGGAGCCGAACCACGGCAGCGGCTGCTTGCGCCCGGCGATTTCATCGGCGAGGCCGTGCAGGTAGTCGATCGGCACGTACATCACGCGATAGCGCCAGCCTTCGTCCACCGCGCGCGAGCCCGTGTGCAGCTCGCCGGGATTGATGACCGGCACGGTTCCGGCTTCCGCCACGTACTGCGCGCCCCGGTAGCGGTAGCACTCCGCGCCGTCCTCGATCACGGGAATCGCGTAGGCGTCGTGCCAGTGCGGCGAGAACGTGTGCTCGTGATACTCGGCCGTGAGCAGATCCGCGCCGGGCAAGAGCGGCGTGCGCCAGTAACGGGCGAAATCGCGGAAACGGCGGGCGGTCATGACGATGGGGAATCGGGGCGGGCGTCTTCAGTGTAGCGTGCCGCTTGCATGCATGAACGTGCACGGGCGGGCGTGAGCGGTCGCAAGCGTGTGCAAGCGGCGCGGCGAGGGCGCTAGCGCAGCGGGATCGTCGTGCCCGCCGGCACCGGCACGGCGGTGACGCTGTTCTTGGCGCTGCCGCTCACGACGCGGTCGCTATAGGTCAGATAGACGAGCGCGTTGCGCTTCGCGTCCACCACGCGCACGACGTGCAGCGTCTTGAAGAGGAAAGACATGCGTTCGTTGAACACGTCGTCCTGCTGCTTGAGCGGCCCCGTGAAGGAGATCGGGCCGACCTGGCGGCAGGCGATGGAGGCTTCGGTCGGATCCTCGGCGATGCCCAGAGTACCCTTCACGCCGCCCGTGCGGGCGCGCGAGACGTAGCAGGTGATGCCGTGCACCTGCGGGTCGTCGTAGGCTTCGACCACCACGCGGTCGGAGCCGGTGATGCGGAAATTGGTGTTGACGCTGCCGATCTGCTCGGCGTGGGCGCTGGCGAGTGCGGCCATGCCGGCGCACGCAAGGAGGGCGCGGGGCAGCAGCGTGGCGACGCGGACGGGAAGATAGGCAGCCGGTTTCATGTGGATTCCCGAAGATGGTGAAGTGGCATTATCGGGCAGGATACGGGCGGTGGAGATCGGCCGTTACACACGTTCAGGCGCGTTCAAGCAAACCTGGGCCGCAAAGAAAAAGGGGTTGCGTTCAACACGCAACCCCTTCGATTTTTGGCTCCCCGACCTGGGCTCGAACCAGGGACCTACGGATTAACAGTCCGGCGCTCTACCGACTGAGCTATCGGGGAACAGCAATACAGCAACTCTTCACTACATAAAAAAGCCCGTTGTGGTTAACGGGCTTTTGCGATTCTTTGGCTCCCCGACCTGGGCTCGAACCAGGGACCTACGGATTAACAGTCCGGCGCTCTACCGACTGAGCTATCGGGGATCAACAAAAGCAGAGAACGAGATTCTATGGGGCGCCGATGGATCTGTCAACACCCCGGGGCCATCCCGAAAACAAATCCGGTGCGGATCCCGCAGCGGCAGGGTGGGCGGCGCGCATCGGCGCCGCACCGACGCGGATCAGCGCGCGAGCAGCGCGAGCTTTTCCTTCACGTCCTTGAATTCGTCGGCTTCGGGCAGCGGGGCCTTGGTCTTGGTGATGCTCGGCCAGTCCTTCGCCAGATCCGCGTTCAGGGCGATGAACTGCTGCTGGTCGCCAGGCACGTCTTCTTCGGCGTAGATGGCGTTCACCGGGCACTCGGCCACGCACACGGCGCAGTCGATGCATTCGTCAGGATCGATCGCGAGGAAGTTGGGACCTTCGCGAAAGCAGTCCACCGGGCACACATCGACGCAGTCGGTATAGCGGCACTTGATGCAGCTTTCGGTCACAACGTGAGTCATTCAGGCAGCTCCTGCAAGCTTTTTATATCGTGGGATGGCCCGCAGGCCGAAACCACTATTGTAGCTGAACACGAAATTACCCTGCGAGAGGCCCGCATGCGGGCTTAGATCGTTTCGTGATTAGTTTATGGCACAGGCCGCCATCTCCGGTTGCTGGGCCGGGACGCACGGACGTGCCGGCAGGGCGGTGGGTCCGCGAGCATTCGGGTAACATGGGCGCGCGTCCTCAGAATGCAGTCCGGCTGGCTCATCATGATCATTACTTCGCTGCTCGATACCGATCTGTACAAATTCACGATGATGCAGGTGGTGCTGCATCATTTCCCGGCCGCAAGCGTGGAATACCGCTTCCGCTGCCGCACGCCGGACGTCGATCTGGTCCCCTACGTCGACGAAATCCGTAGCGAGATCCAGAAGCTCTGCCGTTTGCGCTTCTCCGAAGTCGAGCTCGAATATCTGCGCCGCCTGCGCTTCGTCAAGGGCGATTTCGTCGATTTCCTCGCGCTCTTCCATCTGAACGAGAAGTACATCACGGTGACCCCCTCGCCGAAGAACAACGGAGAGATCGACATCGAGATCAAGGGGCCGTGGCTGCACACGATCCTCTTCGAGATCCCGGTGCTCGCCATCGTCAACGAGGTCTACTTCCGCAACACGCAGCATCACCCGCAGTACGACGAAGGTCGCGAGCGCCTGCGCCGCAAGATCGAACTGCTCGGCGCGAAACCCGAGTTCGCCGACTGCAAGATCGCCGACTACGGCACACGCCGCCGCTTTTCCAGGCGCTGGCACGAAGAAGTGATCCTCACGCTCAAGGAGGACCTGGGCGAGCAGTTCACGGGCACGAGCAACGTGTACTACGCGATGAAGCACAATCTCACGCCGCTCGGCACGATGGCGCACGAGTACCTGCAGGCGTGCCAGGCGCTCGGCCCGCGTCTGCGCGATTCGCAGACCTACGGCTTCGAGATGTGGGCGAAGGAGTATCGCGGCGACCTCGGCATCGCGCTTTCCGATGTCTATGGCATGCGGGCCTTCCTGCGCGACTTCGACATGTACTTCTGCAAGCTCTTTGACGGCGCGCGCCACGATTCGGGCGATCCGTTCGAATGGGGCGAGCGCCTCCTGAGGCACTACGAGGACAACCGCTGCGACCCGCGCACGAAGACCATGATCTTCTCGGACGCGCTCGACATCCCGAAAGTCCTGCGGCTCTACGAGCGCTTCGGCAAGCGCTGCCGGCTCGCCTTTGGCGTGGGCACCAATCTCACGAACGATCTCGGTTACCAACCGCTGCAGATCGTCATCAAGATGGTTCGCTGCAACGGGCAGCCGGTCGCGAAGCTTTCCGATTCGCCGGGCAAGAACATGTGCGACGACAAGGCCTATCTCGCGTATCTGCGCCAGGTGTTCGGCATCGAGCAGCCCACCGAAGAGGAATGCGCGGGCACCTAGCACCTCGAGAGGCGCGGTGCGTGCCGGTGAGGGTGCGCCCGGGGGCGGCCCTTATAATCGGAGCATTGGCCCGCGCGCGAGCGCGTCGCGCTTTTTTTCCACGCAACGAGGACCGCTCATGGACACCACGGCCGCCCGCCGCAGCATACTCGCGCGCATTCGCGCGGCCCAGGGTCGCGAGGCGACGCCCGCCGCGTCCGAGCGCGAAGCGGTGGCCGACTATCTTGCGCGTCATCCCGAAGGGCCGCGGCCCGTGCTCGAAGGCGACCTTGTCGAGCGTTTCGTGCGCGAGGCCCAGAAGATGTCCACCACCGTCGACGAAGTCGAGGGCATGGCCGCCGTGCCCGCCGCCGCGCAGCGCTATCTCGTCGAGCGCGGCCTCGCGACGCAGGCCGTGGGCTGGGCCACGCTCGCCTCGCTCGATTGGGCCGCCGCAGGTCTCACCGTCGCATTCCGCAAGCCCGAGGATCGCGATCTGGTCGGCTTGACGGGTAGTTTCTGCGCTACCGCCGAGACCGGCACGCTCGTGCTGCTCTCGAGCCACGAGACCTGGGCGTCGGGTGCGCTGTTGCCCGAGACGCACATTGCCGTCGTGGCCGCGTCGCGCATCGTCGCCGGCCACGAGGACGCCTTCGCGCTAATGCGCGCCGAGCGCGGCGAGCTGCCCCGCGCGGTCAATTTCATCTCGGGGCCGTCGCGTACCGGCGACATCGAGCAGACCATCATCCTCGGCGCGCACGGGCCGTACCGCGTGCACGTCATCGTCGTGCGTGGCGTGTAAATGACGCGCAAAGGTTGCGCGGCGGCGCTGGCCGCCGCCCTGGCGCTGCTGCCGGCGTGCGCGCATGCCGAAGGCGTCGACGGCACGACGCTCCCCGCCACCTGGGGCCTGCCGTTCGCGGGCATGCTGCTGTCGATCGCGTTTTATCCGATGTTCGCGCCGGGGTTCTGGCATCGGCATTTCGGCAAGGTCGCCGCGGTGTGGGCGCTCGCGTTCCTCCTGCCGTTCGCCGCCACGCATGGGATCGCCGCCACCTGGCCGATGTTCCTGCACGCGCTGCTCGACGAGTATCTGCCTTTCATCGTGCTGCTCGGCTCGCTTTATACGATCGCGGGCGGCATTTGCGTGTACGGCACGCTGCACGGCTCGCCGCGCACGAATACGGCGATCCTCGCGCTCGGCGCGCTGCTCGCGAGCCTCACGGGCACGACCGGCGCGGCGATGCTGCTGATCCGGCCGCTCCTGCGCGCGAACGACAATCGGCGGCACAACGTTCACGTCGTGGTGTTCTTCATCTTTCTCGTGGCGAACGCGGGCGGGATGCTCACGCCACTCGGCGATCCGCCGCTCTTTCTCGGCTTCCTGAACGGCGTGAGTTTCTTCTGGACTACGCAGCATCTCGTCGTGCCGATGCTGTTTGTCTGCGGCGTGCTGCTCGTCATCTTCTACGGGTTCGATGCGTGGCTGTTTGGCCGCGAGGGCGAGACGCGCTCAGCGTTTCTCGACCCGACGCCCGATACAGGCTGGCTCGGCATCGGCGGCAAGTTCAATTTCGTGCTGCTTGCCGGCGTGATCGGTCTCGTTCTGCTGAGCGGCGTCTGGAAACCGGGCATTGCGTTGCCGGTGCCGGGGGGGCATATCGAGCTGCAGAACGTCGTACGCGATGCAGGCCTCGTTCTGCTCGCGATCGTCTCCCTCGTTTTCACGCCACGCGAAGCGCGCGCCGCCAACGAATTCAACTGGGCGCCCATTGTCGAGGTCGCGAAGCTGTTCGCGGGCATCTTCGTGACCATCACGCCCGTCATCGCGATCCTGCGCGCAGGCGAAGCGGGCGCGTTCGCGGGCGTCATCCGGCTCGTGAACGACGCGCCCGGTCAACCCAACGACGTGATGTACTTCTGGGCGACGGGCCTGCTGTCGTCGTTCCTCGACAATGCACCCACCTGGCTCGTGTTCTTCAACCTCGCGGGCGGCGACGCGCAAACGCTCATGACATCGGGCGCGAAGACGCTTGCGGCGATTTCCGCGGGCGCGGTGCTCATGGGTGCGAACACCTACATCGGCAACGCGCCGAATTTCATGGTCAAGGCGATCGCGGAGTCGCGCGGCGTGCGCATGCCCGGTTTTTTCGGCTATCTCGGCTGGTCGTGCGCGATACTTGTGCCGATATTTCTGGTGGCGAGCTGGCTCTTTTTCGCCTGAGCGTCGCCCGCGTGTAGAACCGAACCTGAAGTGGAGAGCAACGATGCAGAAGATCCTCGTGGCGCGGCCCATCTTTGCCGACGTGATCGAGCGCCTCAAGCAGCATTTCGACGTGGACTGGAACAACGGCGACGCGCTCCCGCCCGACGAGCTCGCGCGGCGTCTCGCCGACAAGGACGGCGCGCTCACGGCCGGCGACCCGATCAACGCCGCGGCGCTCGCCGCCGCGCCGCGCCTGCGGGTGGTCGCGAACATGGCCGTGGGCTACAACAACTTCGACATGGCGGCGTTCAACGCCGCGCACGTGCTGGGCACCAACACGCCCGACGTGCTCAACGAAACCACGGCTGACTTCGGCTGGGCGCTGATGATGGCGGCCGCGCGCCGCATCACGGAGTCCGAACACTACCTGCGCGCGGGCAAGTGGGAGAAATGGTCGTACGACATGTTTCTCGGCCCCGACCTGTACGGCTCGACGCTCGGCATCGTCGGCATGGGCCGTATCGGCCAGGCGATCGCGCGGCGCGCGCAGGGCTTCAACATGCGTGTGATCTATCACAACCGCTCGCGCGTCGCGCCGGAAATCGAGGCGGAACTGAACGCCGAATACCGCACGAAAGAAGCGCTCCTGCGCGAGGCCGATCACGTCGTGCTCGTTCTGCCGTACACGCCACAGAATCACCACACGATCGGCGCGGCAGAGCTCGCGCTGATGAAGCCCACGGCGACGCTCACCAACGTCGCGCGCGGCGGCATTGTCGACGACGCCGCGCTTGCCCAGGCGCTGCGCGAGCGCCGCATCGCGGCAGCGGGCCTCGACGTGTTCGAAGGCGAGCCGAAGGTGCATCCGGCGCTTCTGGCGGTGCCCAACGTCGTGCTCACGCCGCACATCGCGAGCGCGAGCGAAGCGACGCGCCGCGCCATGGCGAACCTCGCCGCCGACAACCTCATCGCCGCGCTGGGCGAGGGGCCGCGCGCGGGGCGCCCGCCCAATCCGATCAATCCTGAAGTCATGGGGAAAGCCCGTTCATGAGTCCTTTGCTGTTGATGTCCGGCGCGACGCTGCTGGTCGCGCTTGCCCTCGCCCTCGTTGTCGCGCTGGTCCTGCTGATGCGCGCGCGCCGCGGCGATGAAGCCGAAGCGGTGCGCGCCCTCCACGACGGGCTTGACGCCCTGGGCGATCGTCTCGCCGCCTCGACCGAGACGCAGTCGCGCGCCGCCGAACGCATCGAACGCGAGCTGCGCAACGAGATCGCGCGCACGGCGCAGGCCTCGCGCAGCGAGTTCGGCGGTGGCTTCGCGCAGGTGCAGCAGGCGCTGGCCGCGCACCTCACGAGCATCGCGACGGTGCAGAACAACCAGATCGACGGCTTCGCACAGCAGCTCGTCAAGCTGACCGAGACCAACGCGCAGCAGCTCGAAGCGGTGCGTCAGAGCCTGCAGCAGCAGGCCCAGCAGGCGCGCGACGAGCAGGGTGCCGCGTTGCGCCACTTCGGCAGCGTGCTGGCGCAGCAGCTCGCGCAGCTCACGGAGGCGAACGACCGGCGCTTCGGCGAAGTGCGCGCGACGATCGAGCAGCGGCTGAAGGACATCGAGGCGAACAACGCCGCGAAGCTCGAAGAGATGCGCCGTACTGTCGACGAAAAGCTGCACGCCACGCTCGAGCAGCGCCTGGGCGAGTCGTTCAAGCTCGTGTCGGACCGGCTGGAGCAGGTGCATCGGGGGTTGGGCGAGATGCAGACACTGGCGGCGGGTGTCGGCGACCTGAAGAAGGTGCTGACGAACGTGAAAACGCGCGGCACGTGGGGCGAGGTCCAGCTCGAAGCGCTGCTCGAACAGATCCTCACGCCCGACCAGTACGCGAAGAACGTCGCGACGGTGCCGAGGAGCAACGAACGCGTCGAGTTCGCGATCCGCCTGCCGGGGCGTGGTCTGGGCGAAGCTGGCGACGGTACGGCCGCGCCGGTCTGGCTGCCCGTGGACGCGAAATTCCCGCGCGAAGACTACGAACGCCTGATCGACGCACAGGAGCGCGCCGACGTGGCGGCCATCGAGGAAGCAGGCCGCGCGCTGGAGACACGGGTGCGAGCCGAAGCGCGCACGATCGCGGAGAAGTACGTCGCGCCGCCGCACACCACGGACTTCGCGCTGCTGTTCCTGCCGACCGAAGGGCTCTACGCGGAGATCCTGCGCCGCCCGGGCCTGACCGATCTGCTGCAGCGCGAGTTCCGCGTGACGGTGGCGGGCCCGACCACGCTGACGGCGTTGCTCAACAGCCTGCAGATGGGCTTCCGCACGCTTGCCATCGAACGCCGCTCGAGCGAGGTGTGGCAGGTGCTGGGCGCGGTGAAGACGGAGTTCGGCAAGTTCGGCGACGTGCTGGCGAAGACGAAGTCGCAGCTCGAGACGGTGACGCGCTCGATCGAAGCCGCCGAGGTGCGCACACGCGCGATGAACCGCAAGCTGCGCGACGTCGAGGCGCTGCCGGGCGAGGAGGCGACGAACCTGTTGGGCGACGCGTTGCCGAGCGGCGCCGGCGACGAGTAGGCCGCGCGCTCAGGCCGGCTGTTCGTCTTGCGCGGCGAGACGTTCGAGCGCGTCGCCGCTCATGCGCACGACGCGCCAGTCCGGCAGGACGGTGGCGCCCAGCTTCTCGTAGAAGCCGATGGCCGGCTGGTTCCAGTCGAGCACGGTCCATTCGAAGCGTCCGCATTGACGCTCGACGGCGATGGCCGCGAGCGTGCGCAGCATCGCCGTGCCGAGACCCGTGCCGCGGTGCGACGGCTGTACGTAGAGGTCTTCGAGGTAGAGCCCGCGGCGGCCGAGGAAGGTCGAATAGTTATGGAAGAAGAGCGCATAGCCGACGATCCGCCCGGCATCTTCGGCAACGAGCGCCTCCGCCGCGGGACGCGCGCCGAAGAGCGCATCGGCGAGGCCCTCGGGCGTGCCGGTGAACAGATGCGTGAGCTTTTCGAACTCGGCCAGCTCATACATCAGCGCGTGCACCGCGCCGACGTCTGCCGGCGTGGCCGCGCGGATCGCCGCCGCCATTACGCTTCCTCCGGCGCGTCGGTGAGATGGATCTCGATGCCGCCGAAGCGCGACGCGACCCAGTTGTAGGCGTGGCAGGCGATCCACAGCAGGATGAAGCCGACAATCGCGTTGAGCAGCAGCGCGCTGAACACCGTGGCCAGTTCGAAGGTGCCGTAGCGCAGGAACGCGACCACGGCCACGAGCAGCACGAGCGGCACGCTGAAGGTCAGGTACACGAGGATGAGCGCCTTGGCAGTCTGCCCCGCGGCAATGAACGAGATCTGTTTTTTCATGTGAGTCGGCCCGGATGACGTGTTGGACGTGTCGAATTCGACAAAAGCTGGAAAGGGCGGCCCCGTGCTAGACGAGTCCGTCGAAAAGCATGATGTCGACGGCGTCGCCGGCGTCGAGATCGGAGGCTTCATGGGCGAGCACGATAAAGCAATTTGCCTCGCTCATGGTGCTGAGCGCGCCGGAACTTTGCGATCCCGTGGGGGTGACGCGCCACTCGCCGCGTTCGTCGCGGCGCGCCTCGCCCCGCTGGAACTCGGTGCGGCCGGCCCGCTTGCGAATCGGCGCCTCGCAGCGCGCGGGAATCAACGGTACGGGCTGCGGCGCGGCGCCGGCCATGGCGAGCAAGGCGGGCCGCACGATCTGGTAGAACGTCACCATGGTCGCGACCGGGTTGCCCGGCAGGCCGAAGAGGAGCGCCGCGCGCCCCGCGCCGGGTCTGCCGCCCGACCAGATGCGGCCGAATGCGAGCGGCCGGCCTGGGCGCATCGCGAGGCCCCAGAACGCCACGTCGCCCAGCGTCTGCAACTGCTGGCGCGTGAAATCCGCTTCGCCGACCGAGACGCCGCCCGAGCTCAGCACGACGTCGGCGCAGCCGGCGGCCTGTTTCAGCGCGGCGGCCAGCGCGGCCGGCTCGTCGCGCACGAGGCCGAGGTCGATGGCCTCGACGTTCAGCCGCTTGAGCATGGCGCCTAGCGTGTAGCGGTTGCTGTCGTAGATGCAGCCTGCATCGAGCGGCTCGCCCGGCGAGCGCAGTTCGTCGCCGGTCGAAAAATAGGCCACGCGCAGCCGCTGCTTCACCTCGACGTCCGTCATGCCGAGCGAGGCGATCAGGCCGATGTCGGAGGCGCGCAGGATGCGGCCGGCGTGCAGCGCGGCGCCGCCTTTCGCCAGATCTTCGCCGCGGCGGCGGAGGTTTGCGCCACTCGCGACCGTTTGCGCCGCGAACGTCACGCGATCGCCCTCGCGCTGGGTGTGCTCCTGAGGGACGACCGTGTCGCAGCCGGCAGGCATTGGCGCACCGGTCATGATGCGCACGCACGCGTTGCGTGCGATCTCGCCGGCGTATGGATGCCCCGCGAATGCCTTGCCCGCGACCTCGAGCGTGAGCGTGCCGCCGGTATGGCCCGGCAGCGCGGCGCCGTCGAACGCGTAGCCGTCCATGGCGGCGTTGTCGTGCGCGGGAACGTCGATCGGCGAGATCACGTCCGTCGCGAGCACACGCGCCAGCGCGTCGCGCAACGGCACCCGCTCGCTCGCCGTGAGCGGCGTGACCCATTGCAGCACGATGGCCTGGGCGGCGCTGACGGGCAAGGCCTGGGGATCGTAACGGGTGACGCAACCGGACAAAGTGTTGAGCGTGGTCATCGGGTGGAGAAGCGGCGCGTTAAGCCCGGCCGGGGGCGGCGGTCGTCCTGGTGGGGATGCCTGATATGCCTCGGGGCGATGGGACAGCGGACGGCGGACTGCTCGCGCTCGTCAGGCGCGGTCGAGGTCGGCGAGTTGCTGCAAAGAGTTGATATTGTAAAACGCACGCTCCTCGGCAAAGGGCACTTCGACCGTCCTGTGGCGCCCGTACCACGCGCGCACCTTGCGCTCGCCCGCGTCCAGAAAGGCGGCAAGATCGTCGGCGAGTGCTGCGCGCAGCAGCACGAAGACCGGATGCAGCGAAATCTCCCCGCTTGCATTCGTGGTGGTGACGGTGGCGATATCGGCGTTTTCAGCGAGCGCCGCCGCTGCGAGGCGCGCTGCCAGATCGGCGGGCAGCCAGGGCGAGTCGCACGGCGCCGCCAGCAGCCAGTCCGTGTGTGCCGCGGTGAGCCCCGCCAGTAGGCCCGCGAGTGGGCCGGGGTAGTCGGGCAGGGTGTCCGCCAGCACCTGCGCGTGCCATGGCGCGCCGAGCGCCGCGTAAGTTTCGCGATGGCGGTTCGCGCTGATCGCAAGCCGGCCGACCTGGGGTGCGAGCCGCGCGAGCACGTGCGCCGCGAGCGGCAGCCCATGCAGAACCTGCAGACCCTTGTCGGCGCCGCCCATGCGCTGGCCGCGTCCGCCCGCGAGCACAAGTCCCGTGATGGCGGCGGCAGGCAGGGTAGCGGTCATCGGCAACTCAACCGCCGATATACGACATTTCGATCCGGCGCTCGTTGGCCGTGGCGGGAGCGGCGTCGCTGCCGCGCAACTGCGAGTAACGGTCGGCGCGGCCTTCCCAGACCTGAGCGATGGCCGCCGCGATCGCTTCGTCGGGGGTGCCGTCGCGCAGGAGCGCGCGCAGGTCGTAACCCATCGACGCAAACAGGCACAGGTACAGCTTGCCTTCGGTCGAGAGGCGCGCGCGCGTGCAGGTACCGCAGAACGCACGCGTCACGCTGGAGATCACGCCGATTTCCCCCGCGCCGTCGGCATAGGCCCAGCGTTGCGCGGTTTCGGCGGCGTCGTGCGCTTCCAGCGGCACGAGCGGAAAGTGCCCGGCGATACGCGCCACGACGTCCGCCGACGGCAGGACGTCGGTCATGTTCCAGCCGTTCGAGGTGCCCACGTCCATGTATTCGATGAAGCGCAGCGTCACACCGGAGCTGCGGAAGTGTCGTGCCATCGGCAGGATTTCGCCGTCGTTGGTGCCACGCTTGACCACCATGTTGACCTTCAGCGGCGCGAGGCCCACGGCCTGTGCGGCGGCAATGCCGTCGAGGACGTCGGCGACCGCGAAATCGGCGTCGTTCATGCGGCGAAAGAGTGCGTCGTCGAGCGCGTCGAGGCTCACGGTGACGCGCGTGAGTCCCGCATCGCGCAGCGACTGCGCCTTGCGCGCGAGGAGCGACCCGTTGGTCGTGAGCGTGAGGTCGAGCGGTTCGCCTTCGGGCGTGCGCAGTGCCGCGAGACGCTCAATCAGGAATTCGATGTTCTTGCGCAGGAGCGGTTCGCCCCCGGTCAGGCGGATCTTCGTGACGCCGTGCGCCACGAAAAGCCGGGCGAGACGCTCGATTTCCTCCAGCGAGAGGAGGGCGGCGTGCGGCAGGAACGGGTAGTTCTTGTCGAACACTTCGCGCGGCATGCAGTAGACACACCGGAAGTTGCAGCGGTCGGTCACCGAGATGCGCAGGTCGCGCAAGGGCCGCGCGAGGGTGTCGAGAACCTCGCCCGACGGCGCGCGCGCAGGGCCGCCGGCCGCGCGGGGCGGCAGCGTGCGGGCATCGGCTACGGGAATGACGCGTCGGGACATCGTGATTTCGTTCGGATATTGAATGAATTTTAGCCGAACCGCTGCCTGCCCACCCTCGATGAGGACCGCTCATATATTAAAAAAAAGCCCGCCGATATGGCGGGCTTCTTTCGGGGTGGGAGATGCCGGGCGTGACGCCCGGCATCTCCCGGCCGGACAGGCCTTACTGCGCCTGACGGTTCGTCTCGACTTGCTGCATCGGCGTCGTGTCGGCCGGCGGCAGCGCCTTGCGTTCGCGCGGCACGCGTGCCGGCTTGACGATCAGCGCCGCCGCGGCCTGGGCAGCGTGCAGCTTGCCGGTGTCGGTATTGACCCAGACGAGGCCGGCGGCTTCCAGCATCGGCGTCAGTGCTTCGGCCGTCAGGGACGTCGCGGTGGCCGGGCGTGCCGTGGCTTGCGTTACCGGCGCGGCGGCTGCTGCTGCTGCGGCGGCGGGTTCGGCAACTGCGGCAACTGCGGCCACTGCGGCGGGCTGACGCTGAGCGGCAGGTTCCACTGCCGGCTCGGCAGCCTGCGGCGCCGGCTGCTCGACGGCTGGCGCAGCGGCCGGGGCTTCCACGCGGTCTTCGCGGACAACAGGCGTTTCCGACGGAGTCGGTTCGGTCGGTGCAGCCTCGGCCACGGGTGCAGCCGGCTCTACAGCGGCAGGCGCAGCCGGTTCGACGACAGCCGGTTCGACGACAGCCGGCGTAACGGCTTCAACCGGCGCCGTTTCTGCGCGCACTTCCGTCTGGGCAGCGCGCGATTCGACCTCGGTCACGACGGCTTGCGGCGCTTCCGGCAGGGCGGTCACGACCACCGATTCGGCGACGACCGTGTGCACGATGACGTCCGAAGAGGGCGCTTCGGCCACGGCTTCCGGTTGCTTGGCAACGGGAGCAGTGGCTTCGGCAGCGGTCTCGACAGGCGCCGATGCTTCTGCATCGAGTTGCGCGGAGTCTTCCTGCGCGCCTTCCTGACCCACGCCGGCACCGCCTTCAATCTCACGCTCGCGGCGACCGCCACGGCGGCCGCGACGACGGCGGCGGCGCTCTTCGCCGTCGCGCTGCGCGCCTGCGTCTTCATCGCCAGCACCGGGTGCGGCACCTTCGGTCAGCACGGCGCCGACGTTTTCGACGGCGGCGTCGTCGAGACGTGCCTCCTGGGTCTCGGCGGCTTCGGTCTGCGGCGTACGGCGGCGCTCGCCACGTTCGCCGCGTTCACGACGCTCACCTCGCTCCTGACGTTCGCCCCGTTCCTGGCGCTCGCCGCGCGGTGCGGCCGTTTCTGCCTGCTCACCGCGGTGCTCGCCGCGTTCCACGCGTTCGATGCGCTGTTCGCGCTCGCCGCGAGCATCGCGGCCTTCGCGTGCTTCACGCGGTTCACGGCTTTCGCGTCCCTCGCGTCCCTCGCGTGCTTCGCGCGGGGCACGACCCTCGCGGCCTTCGCGCGGTTCACGTTCCTCGCGGCGCGCCGAGGGCTGACCGGCACGTGTACCGCCCGCCGCTTCGCCACGACCCGCTGCATCGCGGCCGCCCGAACGGCGATTACGGTTGCGATCGCCACCGGCCCCGGCTTTCTCACCGCGCTCACCACCGCGTGCTTCGCGAGCCGGGCGAACCGTCTTGTCCTGCGCGGCCGCCGCCGGTGCGGGGGCCGCAGCCGGCGCGCCACCGAAGAGGCGCTTGACCCAGCCGAAGAACCCGCCACCCGCCGGCGTCACCGCGGCCTGAGCGGCCGCGGGCGCAGCCTCGGCCACCTTGACTGGGGCGGTGGGGGCCGGGCGCTCCGGCGTGATGCCCTTCACCGCGGCTTCCTGCTTGGGCTTGGCTTCGGCGGTGCGCTTGCTGTAACCGGTTTCGGATTCGAGCTCGCGAGCCGCTTCCTCGGCCATCTTCCACGAGGCGCGCGGATCGTCGAGACGCGCGTCGTCGTGGCGCAGGCGCTCGAGCTTGTAATGCGGCGTTTCGAGATGCTTGTTCGGGATCAGGACGACGCCGACCTTGAAGCGCGATTCGATCTTGTTGATCTCCGAACGCTTCTCGTTGAGCAGGAAGGCGGTCACCTCGACCGGCACCTGGCAGTGGATTGCCGCGGTGTTTTCCTTCATCGCTTCTTCCTGGATGATGCGCAGGACCTGAAGCGCCGACGATTCCGTATCGCGGATATGGCCCGTGCCGTTACAGCGCGGGCAGGTGACGTGGCTGCCTTCCGAGAGGGCCGGGCGCAGGCGCTGGCGCGAGAGCTCCATCAGGCCGAAGCGCGAGATCTTGCCCATCTGCACGCGCGCGCGGTCGTGGCGCAGCGCGTCTTTCAGGCGCTGCTCGACTTCGCGCTGGCTCTTGGCCGACTCCATGTCGATGAAGTCGATCACGATCAGACCGCCCAGGTCGCGCAGACGCAGCTGGCGAGCCACTTCGTCGGCGGCTTCGAGGTTGGTGCGCGCGGCGGTTTCCTCGATGTCGGCGCCCTTGGTCGCGCGCGCCGAGTTCACGTCGATGGCGACGAGCGCCTCGGTGTGGTCGATCACGATCGCCCCGCCCGAGGGCAGCGGCACCGTGCGCGAGTACGCCGTCTCGATCTGGTGCTCGATCTGGAAGCGGGAGAACAGCGGCACGTCGTCGTGGTACCGCTTCACCTTGTTGACATTATCCGGCATCACGATATCCATGAAGGCGCGGGCCTGGTCATGGATTTCGGTGGTGTCGATGAGGATTTCGCCGATGTCGGGCTGGAAGTAGTCGCGGATCGCACGGATCACGAGGCTCGATTCCAGATAGATCAGCATGGGCTGACCGGCCGTGCCGGCCTGCGAGGCGGCTTCGATCGCGCGCCAGAGTTGCAGCAGGTAGTTCAGGTCCCACTGGAGCTCTTCGGCGGAGCGGCCGATGCCGGCCGTGCGCGCGATGATGCTCATGCCTTCCGGCAGTTGCAGCTGCGCCATGGTTTCGCGCAGTTCCTGACGGTCGTCGCCCTCGATGCGGCGCGACACGCCGCCGCCGCGCGGGTTGTTGGGCATGAGGACGAGGTAACGTCCGGCGAGCGAGATGAAGGTGGTGAGGGCGGCACCCTTGTTGCCGCGCTCTTCCTTCTCGACCTGAACGATCAGTTCCTGGCCTTCCCTGAGGGCGTCCTGAATGCGCGCGCTGCGCATGTCGACGCCTTCACGGAAGTACTGGCGGGCGACTTCCTTGAACGGCAGGAAGCCGTGGCGGTCTTCGCCATAGTTCACGAAGCACGCTTCGAGCGACGGCTCGATGCGTGTGACGATCCCCTTGTAGATGTTGCCTTTGCGTTGTTCGCGTCCGGCGGTTTCGATGTCGATGTCGATCAGCTTCTGTCCATCGACGATGGCGACGCGCAGTTCTTCCTGCTGCGTCGCGTTGAACAGCATTCGTTTCATTGAACGGCTCCAGAGCGGCTTCGCGCGCCGTCCGCCGCGGTGCCGGGCAAAAGGCCTGGCGGCACCTGGACGGGCAGCGGCATGCCGCGCCTTATCGTGTTTTCACAAGCACGCGGGAGCGGGAACGATGGCGGGGAGAATTGCCTTCAGTGGGTTCAGCCCGGGTGACGCGCAGCACAATCGCTGCGATGCCCGGACGAACCGCGGGGCCCATGCGAATACGGCTTCAACAAGCGGCGCGAGTTGCCGCGGGAGCACGACGACGCGTTGTTCCTGCGTTTCCCATCCGGGCGCCGGGTGCGCGATGCAGGGCATCGCGACGCACGACCGCGACCGGTACAACCGGCATCGACCGCAGCGGCGAACCGCGCGCGCTGCTGGCCGGATCAGGTTCGCGGCCGCAGCGGTCAAACCAGCCGCCAGCCGCGCTCGGGAAGCTTTCAGGTTACGCCCGTCTTCCCCCTCGGGGTGTCTCGCCACCGTTGACGTCGCCTTGTCCTGCACGTTACGCAGGACGCCTCAGGCGCTCGCCGTTATTTCGCCACCGGCGCGTCCCCTCGCCGGCCACTTCGACCGTGCGGCGGGATTCGCCGGATGAATTCTTTATACCAATGTTCCGTTACCGTCGGAACCCGCCGCTGACCGAACGTGCCTGTGGGCGCCGTCCCTGCCGATGCGGGCATCCGTGCGTGCAACTCGTTGCTTCTCAGCTTGCGGGGCAAGCAACCTGCCCCGGGCGCAAGTAAAATAACGATTTATCGCTTGCAGCCTGCGCAGGCGGCGCGGTTTCAGGACCCGACGGATTGAACCGTTCGGTCGACCTTCGCGCGAGCGCTGGGCAAATTATATATTCATAATGAAAGGGTTAGGCAAAATATCCCAGAATCAGGTCGCAAGCGACCAGGTTTCCTTCGTCGAAATCGATGAGGGCTCGGCTGGCCAGCGCATTGACAATTTCCTCTTGCGCGTCTGTAAGGGCGTGCCCAAGAGCCATATCTACCGGATCCTGCGCAGCGGCGAAGTTCGCGTAAACAAGGGTCGAATCGACGCGCAATACCGGCTCGCTCTGGGCGACGTAGTGCGTGTGCCGCCCATCCGCACGGCGCAGGGCAGTGCCGGCGCAGCCGCCTCCATACCGGTGCCGGCCGCGCAGTTCCCGGTGCTCTACGAGGACGAGGCGATGCTCGTGATCGACAAGCCGGCGGGCGTGGCGGTTCACGGCGGCAGCGGCGTCGCGTTCGGCGTGATCGAGCAGTTGCGCGAGGCGCGTCCGCAGGCGAAATTCCTCGAACTGGTGCACCGGCTCGACCGCGAGACTTCAGGCATTCTCATGCTGGCCAAGAAACGCGCGGCGCTGGTGGGTTTGCACGAGCAGATCCGCGACAACAAGATGGACAAGCGTTACTACGCCTGCGTCCATGGCGACTGGGCGAGTGACTGGGGCCGCCGCCGCGCGGTGAAGGAGCCGCTGCACAAGTTCCTGACCCCGGAAGGCGAGCGGCGCGTGCGCGTGCAGCTCGACGGCCTTCCTTCGCATACGGTCTTCAACCTCGTCGAGCGCTGGCCGGAGTACGCTCTGCTCGAGGCCGAGCTGAAGACGGGCCGCACGCACCAGATCCGCGTGCATCTGGCGCATCTGGGCCTGCCGATCGTCGGCGACGCCAAATATGGCGACTTCGCGCTGAACAAGACGCTGGCGCGCCCGGGCGCCAATCCCGGCATCAAGCGAATGTTCCTGCACGCGTACCGGCTGAAGCTCGCTCACCCGATCACGGGCGAGACGCTTCAGTTTGAAGCCCCGCTGCCAGCCGAGTGCCGGCGCTTCGTCGAGTTGCTGCGCGCGCAGCGCGACGGCGCCAACGGCGGGGAAGGTGCCGGGCATGTCTGAGATGCGGGCGAGCCTGCCGCGCAAACCGAATAGAACAATACCGTTTGGAGAAGCACCGCATGGCCAGAGAGCAATTTGACCTGATTGTGTTCGACTGGGACGGCACGCTGATGGATTCGACGGCGCACATCACGCGCAGCATCCAGGCCGCCTGCCGCGACCTGGGGTTGCCGGTGCCTGGCGACGAGGCCGCGAGCTACGTGATCGGCCTCGGCCTGCGCGAGGCGCTGCAGATTGCGGCACCCTCGCTCGATACGGCCGATTACCCTCGCCTCGTGGAGCGCTATCGCGTGCATTACCTGCTCAACGAGCAGAAGACCGAGCTCTTTCCCGGCGTGCGCGAAATGCTGGCCGAGCTGCGCGAGGTCGGTTATCTGCTTGCGGTGGCGACGGGCAAGAGCCGCGTCGGCTTGAATCGTGCGCTCGACGAGGCGCGTCTCACCAGCCTTTTCGACGGCACGCGCTGCGCCGACGAAACCTTCTCGAAGCCGCATCCGGCCATGCTTCACGAGCTGACCCGTGAACTGGGTCAGGATCATGGGCGCACGCTGATGATCGGCGACACGACCCACGACCTGCAGATGGCGATCAACGCGGGCGTGGCGGGCGTGGGCGTTGCCTACGGCGCGCACGCCGCAGGATCGCTCGAAACCCTTTCGCCGCGCTACGTCGCGCCCGACGTGGCAGCGCTGGCCGCCTGGCTGCGGGAGCACGCATGACGGAGGCGCCCCTCGATCCGGTGCGGATTTGTGCCGCGGAGGAACTGCTCGACGGCGGCGCGGGTCAGCGTATGAGCGCTACCTATGCGGGAGGCGACGCGGTGGTGTTCTTCGTGCGCTACGGCGGAGAAGTTTTCGGCTACCTGAATCGCTGCGCCCATGTGCCGATGGAGCTGGACTGGATCGAGGGCCAGTTCTTCGAGTCGTCGGGCCTTTACCTGATGTGCGCGACGCACGGGGCGATCTACGAGCCAGACACCGGCAAATGCGTGGGCGGACCGTGTCGCGGCGGCCGTCTGCGGCGGGTCCGCGTCGAAGAACGGGACACGCCCGAGGGCCGTGCGGTATTCTGGCTCCCCGACGGCGATCTGCGCCCGACCCAACCCTGACCACGCACCGCTCGCATGTCCGACAATCCGACCCCTGAATCGAACAAACCGGTCCGTCCCTCCGCGGCGGACCGCAACGCGTCCGCGCCCGGCTGGGAGCGCGAGGCGCTCGAGCGTATCGCGCTGGCTGCGATCCACGAGCAGCGCACGGCGCGGCGCTGGCGGATCTTCTTCCGCTTCGCCTTCCTTGCGGTGCTGCTGGTGATCGCATGGAGCGTGCTGGATCTTTCCGGCGCACGCGTGGAAGGTGACAGCCGCCACACGGCGCTCGTGTCGCTCGATGGCGAGATTGCCTCCGATACGAGCGCGAACGCCGAAGACATCAATAGCGCGCTGGACAGTGCGTTCGACGACGACGGCACGGCCGGCGTGATCCTGCACATCGACAGCCCCGGCGGCAGCCCCGTGCAGGCGAGCATCATCAACGACGAGATCCAGCGGTTGCGCAAGAAGCACCCGGCCATCCCGCTCTACGTCGTGGTAGGCGACATGTGCGCGTCGGGCGGCTATTACGTGGCGGCCGCCGCCGACAAGATCTACGTGAACAAGGCGAGCATCGTGGGCTCGATCGGCGTGCTGATGGACGGATTCGGCTTCACGGGCCTCATGGACAAGCTGGGCATCCAGCGTCGCCTGCACACCTCGGGCGAGAACAAGGGCTTTTTCGACCCGTTCTCGCCGGAGACGCCGCAGATGGACGCTCACGCCCAGGACATGCTTGACCAGATTCACCAGCAGTTCATCGACGCCGTGAAGGCCGGCCGCGGCAAGCGTCTGCACGATACCCCCGAGCTCTTCTCCGGCCTCTTCTGGACGGGCGAGAAGAGCGTGGAGCTGGGTCTCGCGGACGGCTTCGGCGACACCGACTACGTGGCGCGCGAGGTGATCAAGGCACCCGACGTCGTCGACTACACGGTCAAGCAGAGCCTGACCGACCGCGTCGCGAAGCGCTTCGGCGCCGCGGTGGGCTCGGGCGCGATGCACGCGCTGATCGCGAGCGGACAGATCGCTATCCACTAAGGCCGCTGCCTGGCCATGAACGGCCGCTCGCGCCTCGTGCGCGGGCGGCCGTCGTGCTTTTGCGCGGCTGCCGCGGCCGGCCTCAGGCCGCGAGCAGCAGGAAGATCGCTGGCCGCTTGTGCAGATCGGGCGCGGGCCGCTTCTCCCAGTCGGCCACCGTGCAGCTCACAATCGTCTCCGTCGGCAGCGTGAGGTCGGCCGCGACGCAGACGAGCGTGGAGGGCGCACAGTTCGCAAGCAGCGCATCGAGCATGATGCGGTTGCGGTAGGGCGTCTCGATGAAGATCTGCGTCTGCTTCGCCTTGCGCGAGTGCTGCTCCAGCTCGCGCAGCTTCTTGGCGCGTTCGTTCGCGTCGACGGGCAGGTAGCCGTGGAACGCGAAGCTCTGACCGTTCAGGCCCGATGCCATCAATGCGAGCAGGATCGAGCTCGGCCCCACGAGCGGCACGACCTTGATGCCGCGCTCGTGCGCCCGCCGCACGAGCAGGGCGCCCGGGTCTGCCACGGCGGGCACGCCCGCCTCTGAAACGAGGCCGGTGTCGATGCCGGCGAGCAGCGGTGCGAGCAACCTGTCGATTCCGGCGGCCGGCGTATTCACGTTGAGCTCGTGGATCTCGATCTCCTGGATCGGGCGCGTCGTGCCGACGCGCTTCAGAAAAGCGCGCGTCGTCTTGGCGTTTTCGCCGATGTAGCTCGCGAGCGTGCCCGCGCGTTCGCGCACCGGGGCGGGCAGCACGGCCGCCAGGGCGGCCTCGTCGCCGTCGCCGAGCGTGTTCGGAATCAGATAGAGCGTGCCTTTCATTGGGCCTCCAGTAGCGGGTAGCCCGCTGCGAGCAGCATGCGCGTGAGCGCGATGAGCGGCAGGCCGATCAGCGCGGTGGGATCGTCGGATTCGATCGCCTCGAGCAGCGCGATGCCAAGGCCCTCCGACTTGGCGCTGCCCGCGCAGTCGTAGGGCTGCTCGGCGCGCAGATAGGCGTCGATCGCCGCGTCGGAGAGATGGCGGAAACGCACCTTCGTCACGACGTCGACCGTATCCGCGCGGCCGGTCGCGGTGTCGAGCAGGCTGAGCGCACTATGGAACAGCACGTCGCGGCCCCGCATCGACTGCAACTGCGCCAGCGCGCGTTCATGCGTGCCGGGCTTGCCGATCTGCCGGCCGTCGAAGGTTGCCACCTGGTCGGAGCCGATCACCAGCGTGCGGCCGGCCGTAGCGGGCAGGGCGGCGGCCACGGCGCGCGCTTTGGCTTCCGAGAGCCGCAGCGCGGTGGCTTCCGGCGTTTCGCCGGCGTGCGGCGTTTCGTCCACGGCGGGCACCGCGGTGTCGAACGGAATGCGCAGCCGCTCCAGCAGTTCGCGGCGGTAGCGCGAGCTGGAAGCAAGAATTAGTGCGGGGCGGCTGGCGCGAAGGTCGTTGCCTCGGTCCGAGGGGGATAAGTCCTGCATGTCTGGTCGATCGTGAAAAAGAGGGGCGGATAGATGGCGCTCAGAGGGAAAACTCTGCCCGCACAGACACTTGCGTGCAAGTCGTTAAGTGTTTGACTCCAAAAGATAAAGGCGTTATGATTTTGGGCTTTTCATCGGTGCGTGCCGGTGCAAGTGTCTTGCGATGTCTCGAGCAGGTGTCTTGATTTTCGCTCGATCCAGCTGCTGCGCACTTTTGGTTATGGTGAGCGACGCAGGCTTGGTGAGCGAGGTCGGTGAAAATTGCGCCGGGCGGCAAGGCCATGCCCGTCTGTGCAGCGATCCGGCCTGGAGAGGCGCAGTTCGGAGGCGCAGTTCGCCAGCGCGGCTTGCCAGTCGCCGCGCCACGCGCGAGACTGGCGTGAAGGCAACGGCGCGCAACGAGGCGCCACGACGCAGGAGCGCACAATGACCGAACCAACTGGCAAGCCCGCGGGCGCCATCGCTTCTCTGAACCCGCGCGATCTCGATCTGTTCGAATTCGCGCGCAGCGCCCGGGAAGCCGCAGGGACCGTGCGTCTCTCGCAACTGCCGCGCATGTTAAACGAAGTCCCGGTCGACGCGCCAGATCGCGATACCGCCTTCACGTGGCAGGCGGCGGGTTTCACCCAGGCGGAATTGCAGGATGACGGCACCGAAGGGTCGCAGCCGTATCTGCGGCTTGCGATTCACGGTAGCGCGTGGATTACGTGTCAGCGTTGCCTCGCTCCCAGCGAGCAGGCGTTCAACGCCGACCCGGTCTTCCGTATTGTCCAGACGGAAGAGGAGGCGGACGAGTTTCCGCTCGACGACGATGACGTCGATGTGATTGTTGGCTCGCGCCATTTCGATCTCGTCGACTTGATCGAAGAGGAGCTGTTGCTCTCGCTGCCGCTCGTGCCGAAGCATGAAGTCTGTCCGGATGTGCACGAAAGTCTCGCCTCGGGTGCCGATGGCGCGGACGGTGTGGACTCCGTGGATGACGTGCCGGAGCAGGAGGTCGAGGAGCAGGAGCGCGTCAACCCGTTTGCGGCGCTCGAATCGCTCAAGAAGGACGGTCCCGGCGGCAAGCATTGAAAGCGTTGCCGGTGGCGCGCAGTTCGGCGCGGTATCGCATGGCGGTATGGCGCGTAGCATAAATTTGTAGGCCCCGTCCTGCGGTCATGTCATCCCCTTGGGTGGCGGCGGTCGGATCGGGTTGTGTTAGAATTCGCGAAATTCTCAGGAGTTATCATGGCAGTTCAACAAAACAAGAAGTCGCCGTCGAAGCGCGGCATGCACCGCTCGCACGATTTCCTTACGGGCGCTCCGCTGGCTGTCGAGCCGAGCACGGGTGAAGTGCACCTGCGCCACCACATCAGCCCGAACGGCTACTACCGCGGCAAGAAAGTCGTCAAGACCAAGAACGACTAATCGTTCCACGGTGCGGCGTCCGCTGGAGCATCAAGCGGCGCTGCGCATGGCGATTCCGTTCGCTTGACAATTTTTCGGCACGGCCAAAAAGGCGGCATTCAACTGCCGCTTTTTTGTGCCTGAAATCCGTCGCATTCCATGACTGTTACGCTCACGATAGATTGCATGGGAGGCGACCACGGACCGTCCGTGACGGTGCCTGCCGCAGTCAATTTCGTCCGCTCGCACCCCGACGCGCATCTGCTGCTCGTGGGCGTCGAGTCGGCGATCCGTGCCCAGTTGAAGAAACTGAAGGCGCTGGACAACCCTGCGCTCTCCGTCGTTCCCGCCACCGAGGTCGTCGAAATGGACGACCCGGTCGAGGTCGCCCTGCGCAAGAAGAAAGATTCGTCGATGCGCGTCGCGCTCAATCGCGTGAAGGACGGCGAGGCGCAGGCATGCGTTTCTGCAGGCAACACGGGCGCGTTGATGGCCGTCTCTCGCTACGTGCTCAAGACACTGCCCGGGATCGAACGTCCCGCGATCGCTTTTCCGATGCCGAACGTGACCACCGGCTACACGACGGTGCTCGACCTCGGCGCGAACGTCGATTGCGAACCGCAGCACCTGCTGCAGTTCGCGGAGATGGGTCACGCGCTCGTCGCCGCGCTCGAAGACAAGGAGCGGCCAAGCATCGGCCTCCTGAACATCGGCGAAGAGATCATCAAGGGCAACGAGACCATCAAGCGCGCGGGCGAGATGCTGCGCGCGAGCACGCTGAACTTCCGCGGCAACGTCGAAGGCAACGACATTTACAAGGGCACCGTCGACGTGATCGTCTGTGACGGTTTCGTTGGTAATGTCGCGCTCAAGACGTCGGAGGGCCTCGCCGACATGCTCGCGAAAGGCCTGCGCGAAGAGTTTGGCCGCTCGTGGCTCACGAAGCTGGCCGCGCTCGTCGCAATGCCCGTACTGCTGGCCTACAAGAAGCGGTTCGATCCCCGCAAGTACAATGGTGCAGCGCTGCTGGGACTGAAGAGTCTCGTCATCAAGAGCCATGGCTCCGCGGACGCCTACGCGTTTGAGTGGGCGATCAAACGCGGGTATGATGCCGTCAAAAATGGCGTGCTGGAGCGTCTCGCGCGCGCCATGGACGAAAACGCCGGCTCGCTTGGCGAGGCGGCCGGCGGGGCCGGCAGCAGCCAGTCCGAAGGGCCGGCGGCGGGCGAAACCCCGGCCGGTTCCGCATCTTCCTCGAAGGCATAATGGCTCAATCGACTCTATATTCCCGCGTGCTCGGCACGGGCAGCTATTTGCCGCCCGAGCGCGTCACGAACCAGGAACTGGCTGAGCGTCTCGCTGCGAAGGGCGTCGAGACGAGCGACGAGTGGATCGTCGCCCGCACCGGCATCCACGCGCGCCACTTCGCCGCTCCCGACGTCACGACGAGCGACCTCGCCCTGGCGGCTTCGCAGCGCGCCATCGCGGCGGCCGACGTCGATCCGCAGTCGATCGACCTGATCATCGTCGCGACCTCCACCCCCGACTTCGTGTTTCCGAGCACGGCCTGCCTGCTGCAGAACAAGCTCGGCATCCGCAACCACGGCGCCGCGTTCGACGTGCAGGCCGTGTGTTCGGGCTTCGCGTACGCGGTCTCGGTGGCCGACAGCCTGATTCGCAGCGGCCAGCACCGCACGGCGCTCGTCGTCGGCGCGGAAACCTTCTCGCGCATTCTCGACTTCAACGATCGCACCACCTGTGTGCTGTTCGGCGACGGTGCGGGCGCGATCGTGCTGCAGGCCTGCGCGGAGCCGGGTGTGCTGTCGAGCGCGCTCCATGCAGACGGCAGCTATGCGCACATCCTCTGCACGCCGGGCAATGTGAACGGCGGCGTGATTGCCGGCAACGCTTTCCTGCACATGGACGGCCAGGCTGTGTTCAAGCTGGCCGTGAACGTGCTGGAGAAGGTTGCGCTCGAGGCGCTCGACAAGGCACAGCTGAGCGCCGATCAGGTCGACTGGCTGATTCCGCACCAGGCGAATATCCGCATCATGCAGGGCACCTGCCGCAAGCTCGGCCTGCCCGCCGAACGCATGGTGGTCACGGTGGGCGAGCACGGCAATACGTCGGCGGCCTCCATTCCGCTTGCATTCGATGTCGCGGTGCGTGACGGCCGCATCAAGCGCGGCCAGACCGTGCTGATCGAAGGTGTCGGCGGTGGCTTCACCTGGGGCGCATCCGTCATCCGCTATTGATTTCGTCCGGGCTACGCACGCCGTGCTTCGGCGCCGTGACTTCGCGCGGCCGGCGGGTGCAGCTGGAGGCGGCATGTTGCACGCCTCATGCGCACCAGGTCGCCGTGCGCCGCCCATCTGAACTGACTGAATTGGGGACGCTATGAAATTCGCATTCGTTTTTCCGGGCCAGGGCTCGCAGGCCGTTGGCATGCTCGACGCTTTCGCCGATAGCGCCGTTGTGCGCGAAACGCTGCAGGAAGCTTCGGACGCGCTGGATCAGGATCTCGGCAAGCTGATCGCCGAAGGTCCGGCCGACGAACTGAACCTCACCACCAATACGCAGCCGGTCATGCTGACCGCCGCCTGGGCCGTGTACCGCGCCTGGCAGCAGGCGGGCGGCCCGGCGCCCGCGGTCGTCGCAGGTCATAGCCTCGGCGAATATACGGCGCTCGTCGCGGCCGGCGTGCTGGCCTTCCGCGATGCGGTGCCGCTCGTGCGCTTTCGCGCGCAGGCAATGCAAAGTGCCGTGCCGGTGGGCGAGGGCGGCATGGCCGCCGTGCTGGGCCTCGACGACGACACGGTGCGCGCGGCCTGCGCGGAAGCGGCTGCCGCAACGGGCGGCGTGGTCGAAGCGGTCAACTTCAACGCTCCGGCGCAGGTCGTGATCGCGGGCCACAAGGGTGCCGTCGAAAAGGCTTGTGAAATCGCCAAGGCGAAAGGTGCGAAGCGCGCGCTGCCGCTGCCGGTCTCCGCGCCGTTCCATTCGTCGCTCCTCAAGCCGGCCTCGGACCAGTTGCGTCAATATCTCGCGAACGTGAAGCTCAACGCGCCGTCTATTCCTGTGGTGAACAACGTCGACGTAGCGTTTGCAACCGATCCGGAAGCCATCCGCGACGCGCTCGTACGCCAGGCCGCCGGTGCGGTGCGCTGGGTGGAATGCGTGCAGGCGATTGCCGCGCAGGGCGTCACGCACCTGATCGAATGCGGGCCGGGCAAGGTGCTGGTGGGCCTGACGAAGCGCATCGACGGCGACCTCGCGGGTGCGTCGGTCGCCGATCCGAAATCGCTCGAAGAAGCGCTCGCGCTCGTCGCCAGCTAAAGCTGCCAGCCGGCTCGGGTCACACTCGCAACGGATTGAAGAAACAGACAGATGGAAAAGACTCTCGACAACCAGACCGCCATCGTGACGGGCGCCTCGCGCGGCATCGGCCGGGCGATCGCGCTCGAACTGGCGCGCCAGGGCGCCATGGTGATCGGCACCGCCACGAGCGAAGCGGGCGCGCAGGCCATTAGCGCCACTTTCCAGGCTGAAGGCCTCAGGGGCCGCGGCGCCGTGCTCGACGTCAACGACGCAGCGGCGGCCGAAGCGCTGATCGATGCGACGGTGAAGGAATTCGGCGGCCTTGCGGTCCTCGTCAACAATGCGGGCATCACGCAGGACAACCTCGCGATGCGCATGAAGGACGACGAGTGGGATGCCGTGATCGACACGAACCTGAAGTCGGTGTTCCGCCTCTCTCGCGCCGTACTGCGTCCGATGATGAAGGCGCGCTCGGGCCGCATTATCAACATCACGTCGGTGGTGGGCTCGTCGGGCAACCCGGGGCAAATCAATTACGCGGCCGCGAAGGCCGGCGTCGCCGGCATGACGCGCGCGCTTGCGCGCGAGATCGGCAGCCGCGGGATCACGGTGAATTGCGTCGCGCCGGGCTTCATCGATACGGATATGACGAAGGATCTGCCGGCCGAGCAGCAGACGGCGCTCAAGCAGCAGATTCCGTTGGGCCGCCTCGGCAGCCCCGACGATATCGCGCATGCGGTCGCGTTCCTTGCGTCCCCGCAGGCGGGGTACATCACCGGCACGACGTTGCATGTGAACGGTGGCATGTACATGTCTTAACCGGATTCGGGTACTATCCGCGCCCTGATACACCGAACAGGTGCGGTCGCGGATCCTGGCCATCCGGAACCTCGAGCGCCGCTTTTCTGCCAGGTCAAACCTGCTAAAATGCGCGCACTCGCATTCATGAGCTAACTTTTTTTCCCTTGGAGGGGTAATGGACAACATCGAACAGCGCGTCAAGAAGATCGTCGCCGAGCAACTGGGCGTCGCCGAAGCCGAAATCAAGAACGAGGCTTCGTTCGTGAACGATCTGGGCGCCGACTCGCTCGACACCGTTGAACTGGTGATGGCCCTCGAAGACGAATTCGGCATGGAAATTCCCGACGAGGAAGCCGAAAAGATCACGACGGTCCAGCAAGCCATCGACTACGCTCGCGCGAACGTCAAGGCCTAAGGACATTCAGGCGCTTCTTGCCTTCACGGGCCAGCGCCGCTGCGGCGCGAGCGGCCCGAGAGGACATTCGCCAGTGAACCCGCACACGCCCGCATCCGCTGCAGGGCTATTGCCGGTCAACTAGCCACAGGGCTCACAGGAGCGTTTCCTGTGGCCTCTGTGGCTTTTGTTTTTGTCATCTATGGAAAAGGGGTTACCGTGAGCCGCCGTCGAGTTGTTGTTACAGGCCTGGGGCTGATTTCGCCTGTTGGCAATAATGTTGCCGACGGCTGGGCCAATCTGGTGGCCGGCAAGTCCGGCATCGCCAACATCACGAAGTTCGACGCCACGAACTTTTCGACCCGCTTTGCGGGCGAAGTGAAGGGTTTCAACGTCGAAGACTACATGCCGGCGAAAGAAGCGCGCCATATGGATACGTTCATCCATTACGGCATCGCGGCCGGCATGCAGGCGATGCAGGACAGCGGGTTCGAGATCACCGAAGAAAACGCCGAACGTGTCGGCGTCGTGGTGGGTTCGGGCATCGGCGGCCTGCCGATGATCGAAATCACCCAGACCGAGCTTCTGAACCGCGGCCCGCGTCGCATTTCGCCGTTCTTCGTACCGGCCTCGATCATCAACATGATCTCCGGTCACCTCTCGATCAAGTACGGCATCAAGGGCCCGAATCTCTCGATGGTCACGGCCTGCACGACCGGCCTGCACTGCATCGGCGAGGCCTCGCGCCTGATCGAGTACGGCGACGCCGACGTGATGATCGCGGGCGGTGCGGAATCGACAGTCTCGCCGCTCGGCATTGGCGGTTTCGCGGCGGCGCGTGCGCTCTCGCAGCGCAACGACGATCCGGCGACGGCGAGCCGTCCGTGGGACAAGGACCGCGACGGCTTCGTGCTGGGCGAAGGCGCGGGCGTGATGATCCTCGAAGAGTACGAGCACGCGAAGAAGCGTGGTGCGAAGATCTACGCGGAAGTCTCCGGCTATGGCATGAGCGGCGATGCATATCACATGACCGCGCCGCTCGAGGACGGTGATGGCGCTCGCCGCTGCATGCTGGCGGCAATGCGCAACGCGGGCGTGAACGCTACGGAGGTCAACTGGCTGAGCGCGCACGGCACCTCGACGCCGCTCGGCGACCTCGCGGAAACGATCGCGATCAAGCGCGCCTTCGGCGACCACGCGAAGGACATCGTCGTGAACTCGACGAAGTCGATGACCGGGCACTTGCTCGGCGGCGCGGGCGGCCTCGAGTCGGTGTTCACGGTGCTCGCCGTGCACAACCAGATCTCGCCGCCGACGATCAATATTTTCAACCAGGATCCCGAGTGCGACCTGGACTACTGCGCGAACACCGCGCGGGAGATGAAAATTGACGTCGCGCTGAAGAACTCGTTCGGGTTCGGCGGCACCAACGGCACGCTGGTGTTCAAGCGCCACGCTTGACGCACACGGGCCTCCACGCGGCCGTGCCGGCAAGCCCGGCCGGCCGCGATCCCGTCTTTCTTTCGCGGCGCGAAGGTGCGCTGCGAATTGTCTTGCACCTTTCCCCCACGCTTGTTTTCGTTCTTGCGGCAGGCGCCGCTGTGGCGACGGCAGCCGTCTGGACGGCGCTGGCGCCATGGCTCGGCGCTGCGCGCTCCGTGCCGCCGGCGCTGGCGTTTCTGGCCGCCTGCGGCCTGTCCGCTGCGGCCTGGCGCCGCAGACAGCCGGCGGCCGTTGAAATCGGGCCGGATTCATTTGTTGCGTATTCCCGCACCGGCGCACACCTCTTTCAGGGGCAGCTGACTGGTGGGGCGCAATGGGGGAGTGCGTTACTTGCGCTGTCGGCAACGGGCGGCGCGCGGCGCATCACCGTACTCGTTGCCGCCGATGCCACCGGGCGCGCAGCCTTTCGCGAACTGGTCGTGCGCGCGCGCTGCGCCGTCGGGCGTTGACCGATGGCTCGTGGAGCGCTCCGGTCGCTGTAACGACTGTAACGGCTGTTACTCGGGTAACGTGAGGGGTGGAAGGGGGCGCTACAATGGTGCCCCCGCGTCTACCATGAGCTAACGGATTTTTCAGGTGAGCGAAAAAGAAATCGATCAGGTGCTGGTCGAGCGCGTGCAAAAAGGCGACAAGGCCGCGTTCGAGCTTCTGGTCTCCAAATACCACCGCAAGATCATCCGGCTGATCTCGCGCCTCGTGCGGGATCCCGCCGAGGTGGAGGACGTGGCCCAGGATGCCTTCATCAAGGCGTATCGGGCACTGCCGCAGTTCCGGGGCGAATCCGCTTTCTATACGTGGTTGTACCGGATTGCGGTCAATACGGCCAAGAATTACCTTGCGACCCAGGGAAGACGTGCCCCCACTTCCACCGAAGCAGATGCAGAAGAAGCTGAAACTTTCTCGGACGCCGATCAACTAAGGGATATCAACACGCCCGAGTCGATGTTGATGAGCAAGCAGATCGCCCAGACGGTCAATGCTGCCATGGCGGTTTTACCGGAAGAACTGCGCACCGCCATTACTCTTCGGGAAATTGAAGGTTTGAGCTACGAGGAAATTGCTGAGATGATGGGTTGCCCGATCGGCACCGTCAGATCGAGAATTTTCCGCGCTCGCGAGGCCATTGCGGCAAAATTGCGTCCGCTGCTGGACACACCGGAAGGTAAGCGCTGGTAGCCAGCGCCCTGCCGGGCACGGATGCGATTCACCGGGTTAGTGTCATCAAGTCTGTAAGGGAATGGGGAGCATCATGGGGTCGGTCTCGATGCAATCGGTGTCAAGCTCGCACGGCGAGCGTCTATCCGCCTTTGTCGACGGGGAACTCACCGTCGAAGAGCATCTGAGCGGTATCTTTTCTGAACTCGACCACGAAGGCCGCGCCGCCTGGTCGGAGTATCACCTGATTGGCGACGTGCTGCGTTCGGATGAACTCGCGCTCAGCGCAGCCGCGAGCCACTCGTTCATGACGGGCTTCGCCGCGCGTTTCGAGGCGGAGCCGCACGTGCTCGCGCCCGCGGCGCTGCCGGCCGCGCGCGAAGGCGCGAGCCGCGTTGGGCGCATACTCGCGCTGCGACACCGCGTCGTGCCCACGCTGGCCGTCGCCGCGGCCGCCGCCACCCTGACCTGGATCGTCGTGCCGCAGATGCGCGGCGGCCCGGGCCTTGCGGGCGGCGGGGCGCAGCTCGCTTCCGTGGCGTCGTCGCAAGGCGTGCAGCGCGTGGCGATGAACGCTGCGCCGGAGCAGACGGCCGCCGTGCAGGACGGCAACATCATTCGCGATGCGCGTCTGGACGAGTATCTCGAAGCACACCAGCAGTTCGCGCAGCAACCCGTGGTGTCGGACTCGATGCCGTTCGTCCGGGCCGCCCTTACTACGCAAGGCCAGTGAGTTTGATGCAGACATTGCGGTTCAATAAAACGACAATCTCGGGGCGGCTGCCGGCATTCCTGTGCTGTGTGGCCGTAATGCTGACCGCTCTGTCTGTGGCCAACCGGGCCGACGCGCAAGGCGCGCCGGCAACCGATCTCGCCACGCCTCAGGCCGCGGGCCAATGGCTCGACCACATCCAGCAAGCCGCCCAGCAGCAGAATTACGAAGGCACCTTCGTGTATCAGCGCGGGGCCTTCGTGCAGTCTTCTCACATCACGCACTACGCTACGAAGACTGATGGCGAGTACGAGCAGATCGAAAGCCTCGACGGCAAGCCGCGCAAGCTGCTGCGCCACGACGACGACGTTTACACGTTCGTGCCCGAGCGCAAGCTCTGTGTGGTCGAGAAGCGCCAGAACAAGGATGCTTTCCCGGCGCTGCTCAGCGCGGGCGGCGATCAGGTGCTGACGGTCTACACGCCGAAGGCGCTCGGCAGCGACCGCGTCGCGGGTATCGACAGCCAGGTCGTCGAGCTCGATCCGAAGGACGGCTATCGCTTTGCCTACAAACTCTGGGCCGATGCGAAGACCGGACTTCTCCTGCGTGCGCAGACGCTCGATCCGTCGAACGGACAAGTGCTCGAGCAGTTGTCGTTTACGCAGGTCCAGATCGGCGTGCCGGCGGACAAAGCGCCTATTGTCAACGGCATGCGCAACACGGCAGGCTGGACGGTGGTGCATCCACCGCTGGAGCCGGTCGACATGGAAGCGCAGGGTTGGAGCTTCGGCAGGCCGGTTCCCGGCTTCCACAAGATCCGCGAACTGCGCCGCCCCATGGCCGCGCGCGACGCGAACGATCCGCCCATCCCCGTCGACCAGGCCGTCTTCTCCGACGGTCTCGCCGCGATCTCGGTTTTCGTCGAGCCCATCGAGAACAACAGCCGCAAGGAAGGCTCGGGCAGCAGCGGTGCAACCAACGTGCTTGTGAAGCGCCGCGGCGACTACTGGATCACGGTGCTCGGGGAGGTGCCCCAGACCACGTTGCAGCAGTTCGCGTCTGCCATAGAATATAAGGCTCCCAGGTAATTCCTCCGGCTGACTACGATATGACGATTCTCCCGCTGCGCAAATTCTTCGCGGCCGCGGTGGTTGCGGTTTGCCTGCCGTTCGCGCCGCAGGTGGCGTCGGCGGCACCCGCTGCCAACCTGCCCGATTTCACGGATCTCGTGGACAAGGTCGGGCCTTCCGTCGTCAATATCCGCACGACCACGCGCGTGAGCTCCGCCGCGCAGCCAGGCCTGCCGCCCGGCATGGACAACGGCGACATGTCGGAGTTTTTCCGCCGCTTCTTCGGCATTCCGCTGCCGCAGGGGCCTCAGGGACAGTCGCCCCATGGTGGCCAGGGCGGCCAGGGCAGCGATCAGGATTCCACGCCGCCCGACAGTGGCAACGACGGCGAGCAGAGCAGCGGCGTTGGCGCGGGGTTCATTCTGTCGAGCGACGGCTACGTGATGACGAACGCCCACGTCGTGGACGACGCGGACAATATCTACGTCACGCTCACGGACAAGCGCGAGTTCAAGGCGAAGCTCATCGGCGTGGACGATCGCACCGATGTCGCCGTCGTGAAGATCCAGGCGACCAGTCTGCCTGCCGTGACCATCGGCGATTCGAACAAGCTGCGTGTCGGCGAGTGGGTCGTCGCGATCGGTTCGCCGTTCGGGCTCGAGAACACGGTGACTGCCGGCATCGTCAGCGCCAAGGGGCGTGACACGGGCGACTATCTGCCGTTCATCCAGACCGACGTGGCCGTGAATCCGGGCAACTCGGGCGGTCCGCTGATCAACATGCAGGGCGAAGTCATCGGCATCAACTCGCAGATCTACAGCCGTACCGGCGGGTTCATGGGCATTTCGTTCGCCATTCCGATCGACGAGGCGATGCGCGTCGCCGACCAGCTCGAGAAGACCGGCAAGGTTACGCGCGGTCGCATCGCGGTGGCGATCGGCGAGGTGACGAAAGATGTGGCCGACTCCCTCGGGCTGCCGAAGGCGCAAGGCGCGCTGGTGTCGAGCGTCGAGTCGGGCGGTCCGGCCGAAAAGGCCGGCATCCAGCCCGGCGACATCATCCTGAAGTTCAATGGCCAGTCCGTGGACACGGCCACCGATCTGCCGCGCATGGTTGGCGACACGAAGCCGGGCACCAAAGCGACCATCACGATCTGGCGCAAGGGTCAGACGCGCGACCTGCCGATCACGGTTGCCGAAACGCAGGGCGACAAGACCGCGAAGGCCGACCAGAAGTCGGCGCCGCAGCCGAAGGCACGCGCTTCGAACGCGCTCGGCCTCTCGGTGGTCGATATTCCTGCCGACCAGCTCGCGCAACTGAAGATCAAGGGTGGCGTGCAGGTGGATTCGGTCGATGGCCCGGCGGCGCGTGCCGGTCTGCAAAAGGGCGACATCATTCTGCGGGTAGGCGACGTCGACATCACGGGCGCCAAGCAGTTCGAGGAAGTCACGTCGCATCTCGATCCGCAAAAGATGGTGGCGGTGCTCGTGCGCCGCGGCGACAACACGCAGTTCGTGCCGCTTCGCCCTCGCGGCGCCGCGGGGCAGAAGTGACCCCGCCGCGCGCGGTCGCGCCGCAGCTCGTGCTGTACGGCCGCGCGTGGTGTCATCTATGCGAAGCCATGCGGGCGGCGCTCGAGCCGCTGGCTGCGGCGGCCGGGGCACGCCTGCAGGTGATCGACGTCGATTCCGACCCCGCGCTGCAGGCGCGCTACGACGAACTCGTGCCGGTGCTGGTGTATGACGGCATCGAGTTGTGCCACTATCGGCTCGACGAGGCGCGCGTGTGCGCCGCGCTGGGCCTAAGCGCCGACGTGTCCGGGGTATCGTCGAAATCGCCGGGCGATGCATGACGCGTGTGCCGGGCGCGGGGCACGACGCCTCTCCAGCGGCATGACAGATCCGTTACATCACAGCTCCGATCGCCGGCCGCCCCCCTTTTCGGCTAAAATAGATCGGTTTTTCATCTGTTTACGAGGCGTGCCCAGCAATTGTTGGGGCGCGCCTTTTTCGCTTGATCGGCACTGAATGAATCATATTCGTAACTTCTCGATCATTGCGCACATCGACCATGGCAAGTCGACGCTCGCCGATCGCATCATCCAGCTTTGCGGTGGCTTGTCCGACCGCGAGATGGAAGCGCAGGTGCTCGACTCGATGGATCTCGAGCGCGAGCGCGGCATCACCATCAAGGCGCAGACCGCGGCGCTCGCGTACAAGGCGAGAAACGGCGAGGTCTACAACCTGAATCTCATCGACACGCCAGGCCACGTCGACTTCTCCTACGAGGTGAGCCGCTCGCTCTCCGCGTGCGAGGGTGCGTTGCTCGTTGTCGATGCGAGCCAGGGCGTGGAGGCGCAGACGGTCGCGAACTGCTACACGGCAATCGAGCTCGGCGTGGAAGTCGTGCCGGTGCTCAACAAGATCGACCTGCCCGCGGCGAACCCCGAGAACGCGATTGCCGAGATCGAGGACGTGATCGGCATCGATGCGACCGACGCCACGCGCTGCAGCGCGAAGACGGGCCTCGGCGTGGAAGACGTGCTCGAAGCGCTGATCGCGAAGGTGCCGGCGCCCAAGGGCGATCCTGAGGCGCCGCTGCAGGCGCTCATCATCGACTCGTGGTTCGACAACTACGTGGGCGTCGTGATGCTCGTGCGCATCGTCAACGGCACGCTGCGTCCGAAGGACAAGATCAAGCTGATGGCCACCGGTGCGCAGTACCCGGTCGAGCATGTCGGCGTGTTCTCGCCCAAGTCGCGCAACCTCGACGAGCTTTCGGCGGGGCAGGTGGGCTTCATCATCGCCGGCATCAAGGAACTGGCCGCCACCAAGGTGGGCGACACCGTTACGCACGTGACGAAGCCGGCTGCCGAGCCGCTGCCGGGCTTCAAGGAAGTGAAGCCGCAGGTGTTCGCGGGTCTCTACCCGGTCGAGGCGAACCAGTACGACGCGCTGCGCGAATCGCTCGAAAAGCTCAAGCTCAACGACGCCTCGCTCCAGTACGAGCCGGAAGTCTCGCAGGCGCTGGGCTTTGGCTTCCGCTGCGGCTTCCTCGGCCTCTTGCACATGGAAATCGTGCAGGAGCGTCTCGAGCGCGAGTTCGACATGGACCTCATCACCACGGCGCCGACCGTGGTCTACGAGGTCGTGCAGGCCGACGGCTCGACGATCAAGGTCGAGAACCCGGCCAAGATGCCGGAGCCCTCGAAGATCGAGGAGATCCGCGAGCCGATCGTGACCGTGAACCTGTACATGCCGCAGGACTACGTGGGCGCGGTGATCACGCTCTGTACGCAAAAGCGTGGTAGCCAGATCAACATGCAGTACCACGGCCGCCAGGTGCAGCTGACCTACGAAATCCCGATGGCCGAAATCGTGCTCGACTTCTTCGACCGCCTGAAGTCGGTGTCGCGCGGCTACGCTTCCATGGACTACGAGTTCAAGGAGTACCGCAGTTCGGACGTCGTGAAGGTCGACATGCTGATCAACGGCGACAAGGTCGATGCACTGTCCGTCATCGTGCACCGTTCGCAGTCGCAATACCGCGGCCGCGAAGTGGCGGCGAAGATGCGCGAGATCATCCCGCGCCAGATGTACGATGTGGCGATCCAGGCGGCCATCGGCGCGCACATCATCGCGCGCGAGAACATCAAGGCATTGCGCAAGAACGTGCTGGCCAAGTGTTATGGCGGCGACATTACGCGCAAGAAGAAACTTCTCGAGAAGCAGAAGGAAGGCAAGAAGCGGATGAAGCAGGTGGGCTCCGTGGAAATTCCGCAGGAGGCCTTCCTCGCGATCCTGCGGGTGGAAGACAAATAAGGCCGCCGCATCGCTTCGCGCCAGCTCGCATCAAGTTGAATAACGGATAACTACATGAATTTTGCGCTGATCCTTTTTGTGCTCGTCATCTTGACGGGCATCGCGTGGGTTGCAGACAAACTGGTTTTCATGCCGCGCCGGCGCCGCGCCGCCGATGCGGCCGTCGCGGAGTTCGATCGCCAGCAGGAACGCGTCGGCGAGCGCTTCGCCGACGAGAACGCGGCCGTCACGCGTCAGAACCTGCGCAACGAGAAGCTGCGCCAGCCGTGGTGGCTCGAGTACACGGCGAGTTTCTTCCCCGTGATCCTGATCGTGTTCCTCGTGCGCTCGTTCGTCGTGGAGCCGTTCAAGATCCCCTCGGGCTCGATGGTGCCCACGCTCCTCGTGGGCGACTTCATCCTCGTGAACAAGTACGACTACGGCCTTCGTCTACCGATCACGAATACGAAGATCACGCAGGGCCGTCCGCTTCAGCGCGGTGACGTCGTCGTATTCCGCTATCCGATGGACGAGTCGGTCGATTACATCAAGCGCGTGATCGGCCTGCCGGGCGACGTGGTCGCGTATCAGGACAAGCAGCTCACGATCAACGGCAAGCCCGTGCCCGAGACGCCGCAGCCCGACTACTTCGACGAAGAGCGCATTGGCTACGCGAAGCAGTTCACCGAAGACCTCGACGGCCGCAAGAACAACATCCTGAACAACCCCGCGGTGCCGCCGTTCATCATTGGTGCGGAAGACTATCCGTATCGCGACAACTGCCAGTACAACGCGCGCGGCGAGATCTGCAAGGTGCCGCCGGGCCACTACTTCATGATGGGCGATAACCGCGACAACAGCGCCGATAGCCGCTACTGGGGCTTCGTGCCCGACGCGAACATCGTCGGTCGCGCGTTCTTCATCTGGATGAACTTCAGCAGTCTGAAGCGCATCGGGCCGTTCGAGTGACGGTATCGCCGTCGATGCGCGCGACACCGTTTCGATGTGTGCGCCGCGCGTCGCTCACGCTCGGCGCGAGGCGCGCAAGCTGTTCGCGCGCCACTTGAAGAAGCCGCGCTAACCTCGCAACATCCACGCTTTTTCGCCGGCCACCCCGGGTTTTCGCCGGGGCGGGCGGGCGCGTTATACTCTGTCCATGCCCCTATCTCCGCTGGAAAGCCGGTTGCGCTACGAATTTCGCAATGCGGAATTGTTGCGCCAGGCTTTGACCCACCGCAGTCACAGTGCCACGCATAACGAACGCCTCGAATTCCTCGGTGATTCGGTTTTGAATTGCGCGGTGGCGGCCCTATTGTTCCAACGTTTTAGCAAGCTGGACGAAGGCGATCTCTCGCGTGTGCGCGCGAACCTGGTCAAGCAGCAGTCGCTTTACGAGATTGCTCAGGCCCTCAATATTGCGGACGGTCTGCGCCTTGGCGAAGGTGAGCTACGTAGCGGGGGCTTTCGCCGCCCGTCGATCCTCGCGGACGCGCTGGAAGCCATCTTCGGGGCGATCTTTCTGGATGGCGGTTTCGACGCCGCCCAGACCGTCATCAAGCGCCTTTACGTGCCGATTCTCGACCATATCGACCCGCGCACGCTCGGCAAGGATTCGAAGACGCTGCTGCAGGAATATCTGCAGGGCCACAAGATCGCGCTGCCAACCTATACGGTCATCGCGACGCATGGTGCGGCGCACAATCAGCAGTTCGAGGTCGAATGCACAGTGCCTAAGCTCGACGTGAAGGTGTCGGGTTCAGGCGCGAGCCGTCGCGCGGCCGAGCAGGCTGCGGCCAAGAAGGCGCTGGACGAGGTGACGGCGGTGGCGCCGGCGCTGGCCGCCAAGCCGCGCCGCTCGAAGGGTGCGCGCGCCGCCAGGACGGAGCCCGAGGTGGTGCCGGGCGTGGCCGGCGTGCAGGGTGCACTCGATCTGCGTACGCCGGAGCGCCGCGAGCGCGCTCAGCGCAGCGAGCGTCAGCCGGCTGCCGCCGAAGCGATCGACCGTGTTCCGCCGCCGCAGGCGGCGCCCGTCGCCGTCATTCGCGCGGCGCACGTGCAGGAACGTCTGGCCGAGAAAGAGAAGAGCGAACGGGCGCCGGAAAAGGCCACGGCCGAAAAGGCGACCGAAAGGCCCGCCGATAAGCTGGCCGTATCCGACGCGGTCGCGGATTATCCTGCGCACCGTACGAGCGGTGCTAAAAACGAGGCCACCCCGCGTACGGTCGAGCGGGCCGAACCCAACTCCCAGGCGGCCGAATCGCGCCCGGACGCACGCGGGCGTGACGCCGCCGAAGTGCCGTCGCCCGGACAACCGACCGCAACCGGCGCCGAGCCGGATCACGCCGTCGCGCTGCCCGTGCGCGCGGCCGATGCCGGCCACTGATCCCAACCCGTGCGCGCCGCGCGCGGTCGCAGCACTCAACGTTTTTTTGTCCGGTCCGATCATGAACGCTCCCACCTCCACTCCTGCCGGTTTTCGCTGCGGCATGGTCGCGATCGTCGGCCGGCCGAACGTCGGCAAATCGACGCTGATGAACGCCCTGGTCGGCCAGAAGATCAGCATTACGTCGCGCAAGGCGCAGACCACGCGCCATCGCATCACAGGCATCAACACGGTCGACGACGCCCAGTACATCTTCGTCGACACGCCAGGCTTCCAGACGCGCCACAGCACGGCGCTCAACCGCTCGCTGAACCGCGCGGTGACGTCGACGCTGAGTTCGGTCGATGCGGTGCTCTTCGTGATCGAAGCGGGCAAGTTCGGTCCCGACGACCAGAAGGTGCTCGACCTGATTCCGCCCAACGCGCCCACGTTGCTCATCGCGAACAAGATCGACCGCGTGAGCGACAAGGCTACGCTCTATCCGTTCATCGAAGGGGTGCAGAAGCTGCGTGATTTCCGCGAGATCGTGCCGCTTTCGGCGCAGAATCCCGACGATATCAAACGTTTGCTCGAGACGCTCAAGCCGTATCTGCCGGAAGGCGAGCCGATCTACGGCGCGGACGATCTCACCGACCGCAGCGAGCGCTTCCTCGCGGCAGAGATCCTGCGCGAGAAGGTGTTCCGCTGGACCGGCGATGAGCTGCCCTATACGAGCACCGTGCTGATCGACAAGTTCGAGCAGGAAGGCCGTCTGCGCCGCATCTTTGCGACGATCCTTGTTGAACGCGATACCCAGAAGGCCATGGTGATCGGTCAGAAGGGCGCGAAGCTCAAGCAGATCAGCACCGAGGCGCGGCTCGACATGGAGAAGCTGTTCGACGGCCCGGTCTATCTCGAGACCTTCGTGAAGGTGAAGAGCGGCTGGGCCGATAACGACGCCGGGCTGCGCGCCTATGGGTATGAATGACGGCGAGGCCGTAAGCGCTCACGACGACTGGGAGACGCCCGACGCAGCGGCCTTGGGGCCTCCCGGCGACGACGCGTCCGTCACGACCGCGCGGCGGACCCAGTCGCCGGGTCCGGTGACTTCCCGCCGCAGGCGCGCGAAAGCGCAGCCGTCGCCCCGTGCCGAGGGTGGCGATGGCGGCGAGGGTGGTGAGGGCGAGGCTGCCCGGAGCCCGCGCCGCGCGTCCGCACCGCGAGCGCCGCGCGGCGCGGCGTCGGACTTCCGTATCGCCGAGCAGCCCGCCTTCGTGCTGCACAGCTACCCGTATCGCGAAACCAGCCTCATCATCGACGTCCTTTCGCGCGATCATGGCCGCATCGCGCTCGCCGCGAAGGGCGCAAAGCGGCCGCATTCGGCGCTGCGCGGCGTACTGCAGACGTTCCAGCCGCTCACACTTTCGTGGACCGGCAAGGGCGAAGTGCGCACCCTCACGGGCGCCGAATGGGTCGGCGGCATGTTGCCGCTCACCGGCGACGCGCTCCTGTGCGGCTTCTACGTCAATGAACTGCTCGTGAAGTTCTGCGCGCGCGAAGACCCGCATCCCGACCTGTTCCGCCACTATGTCGTGACGCTCACGCGCCTCGCGCATGACGAGCCGCCGGTGCAGGTGCTGCGCTCGTTCGAGCGCGTGCTGTTGCGCGAGACCGGCTATGCGCTGGCGCTGAACCGCACGGTGAACCGCAAGACGGTGGTGGCCGAAGGCCGCTACGTGTTCGATCCCGAGCGCGGCGTGCGCGAGGCCTCGGACGAATGGCCTGCGCAGTGGCCGGTGCTTGCGGGCCAGACGTTGCTCGACATGGAGCAGGACGATTACCATCGTCCTCAGACCGTCGCGCAGAGCAAGGCGCTGATGCGTTTCCTGCTGAACACTTACCTTGGCGGCACGCCGCTCGCGACGCGCCAGATCCTGATCGACCTGCAGAACCTATGAGCTTCTTCCTGACATCGCCCAACGTGATCGATCTCGGTGTGAACATCGATCACGTCGCCACGCTGCGCAACGCGCGCGGCACCGCCTATCCCGATCCGATCCGCGCGGCGCTCCTCGCCGAAGACGCAGGCGCCGACGTCATCACGCTGCATCTGCGCGAAGACCGCCGCCATATCGTCGACGCCGACGTACGCACGCTGCGTCCGCTGCTGAAGACGCGCATGAATCTCGAATGCGCCGTGACGGCCGAGATGCTCGACATCGCGTGCGACATCAAGCCTCAGGACGTCTGTCTCGTGCCCGAAAAGCGTCAGGAGCTGACGACCGAGGGCGGCCTCGATGTCGCCGGCCACTTCGACGCCGTGAGCGCCGCATGCCGGCAACTCGCGGATGCGGGCATACGCGTGTCGCTTTTCATCGACCCGGACGAAACGCAGATCCGCGCGGCGCACGAAACCGGCGCGCCGGTGATCGAGCTGCATACCGGCCGCTATGCCGAAGCACACGACGCCGGCGAGCAGGAGCGCGAATTCGAGCGTGTGGTGGTCGGCGTGAACTGCGGCATCGGCCTGGGTCTCAAGGTCAATGCGGGGCACGGCCTGCATTACACGAACGTGCAGCAGATTGCCGCGATCGACGGCATCGACGAACTGAACATCGGCCACGCAATCGTCGCGCAGGCCGTCTTCGTGGGCTGGGAAAACGCCGTTCGCGAAATGAAGGCGATCATGGTCGCGGCGCGCCTCGGCGCGCGCGCGTAACCCGGCGCAGCGGCCGCCCCACAACGCACGGCGACACGTCAACGAGGAGCCTATGGCGATCTACGGCATCGGTACCGACATCATTCAGGTCAGCCGCGTCGCGGCGGTCATGGAGCGCACCCAGGGGCGCTTTGCGCAGCGCGTTCTCGGCCCGGACGAGCTGGTTGTCTACGAGGCGCGCAAGGCACGCTCGGCCGCGCGCGGGCTCGCCTATCTGGCGACGCGCTTTTCGGCCAAGGAAGCCGCCTCCAAGGCGATCGGCCTTGGCATGCACATGCCGATGACCTGGCGCGCCGTGCAGACGCTCAACGAGCCAGGCGGCAAGCCGGTGATCGTGGCCTCCGGTCCTCTTGCTCAGTGGCTCGCGGAGCGCGGCATCACGATGCGCGTGACGATCAGCGACGAGCACGATTACGCGGTGTCGTTCGTCATCGCTGAAACAGACAAGCCCGCGGCCTGACAAGCCCGGCGCATTCCCCGCTGCGCGGCGGCTGCCGCGCAGCATCTACGCAAGAAGAATCGATGAAGAAACTCCCCGGACCGGTGATGCTCGACGTGGTCGGCAAGACGCTGACCGACGGCGACGTGCGCCGCCTTGCCCACCCCATGACCGGCGGTGTGATCCTGTTCGCACGCCACTACGAGAACCGCGCGCAGCTGGTCGCGCTGACCGACGCCATTCGCGCCGTGCGCGACGACCTGCTGATCGCCGTCGACCACGAGGGCGGCCGCGTGCAGCGCTTTCGCACCGACGGCTTCACGGTGCTCCCTGCGATGGGGCGTCTTGGCGAACTGTGGGACAAGGACGTCCTGCTCGCGACCAAGCTTGCGACGTCCGTGGGTTATATCCTCGCGAGCGAGCTGCGCGCGTGCGGCATCGACCTGTCGTTTACGCCGGTGCTCGATCTGGACTATGGCCAGTCGAAGGTGGTGGGCGACCGCGCGTTCCATCGCGATCCGCGCGTCGTCACGCTGCTCGCAAAGAGTCTGAACCACGGTCTCGCGCTCGCTGGCATGGCGAACTGCGGCAAGCATTTTCCGGGTCACGGCTGGGCTCAGGCCGACTCGCATGTGGCGGTGCCGATCGACGACCGGCCGCTCGAGGCCATTCTCGGCGAGGACGCACTGCCGTACGACTGGCTCGGCCTTTCGCTCGCCGCCGCGATGCCGGGGCACGTGATCTATCCGAAAGTCGATTCGAAGCCGGCAGGTTTTTCGCGTATCTGGGTGCAGGAGATTTTGCGCGGCAAGCTGCGCTTCACGGGCGCGATCTTCAGCGACGACCTTTCGATGGAGGCCGCGCGTCAAGGCGGCACGCTGGCCGAGGGGGCGCGCGCCGCGCTCGAGGCGGGTTGCGACATGGTGCTGATCTGCAATCAGCCCGACGAGGCGGAGAAGGTGCTGGACGCGCTGCATGTGGCGGAGCCGGCGCGCGCGGCGAAAGAATCGGCCCGGCGCATCCGGCGCTTGCAGCCGCGCGGCAAGGCGTTGCGTTGGGACAAGCTCGTCGCCGAGCCCGCGTATCTTTCGGCCCAGGCCCTGTTACGCAGCGTGCTGCCGTAACGGCCGGCGCTTCAATGCGCTTTAATGCGCTTCAATGCAAATGGCCGCCCGAGGGGCGGCCATTTGCATTTCTGGCGGACAGGGCAGACGCCGCGTTCAGTTCAGGCGCATCCGCTGGAGTTTGTTATAGAGCGTCTTCGGACTGATGCCGAGGAGCGACGCTGCCCGATGCCGCGTGCCGCCCACCGCGTCGAGTGTGGCGCGGATCAGCATTTCCTCCACGTCGGCGAGCGGCGTGCCCACCGTGACCTGGACGCGCCCGCCGTTCGTCTCGCGCTGGCGCGCGCCGTTGCTTTCTTCGGCCTGCAGCGTTTCCAGCACGTCGCCGGAGGCCTCCCAGGCGTGCCGCACGCGCTCCTGCAGCTCGCGCACGTTGCCGGGCCAGTCATAGGTCAGACACTCGCGGATGAACGACGGCGCGATCAGACGTGTCGTCGCACCGCCGCGCGTGTGGGCTTCCTGATTGAGCTCGTCCACGCAGGCCGCAGCAAGCAGCGCCGCGTCTTCGTCGCGTTCGCGCAGCGGCGGCAGCGCGAGCGCGGCAGCGTCGAGGCGCAGCCACAGTTCCTCGTTCAACAGGCCCTGCGCGACGGCATCGCGCGGCACGGCACGCGTGGCCGCGATCAGGCGAAAATCCGTGCCGATCTCGTTGCTGCCGCCCACGCGCATGAAGGTCTGGGAATCGAGCGCGCGCAGGAGCGCCGTCTGTTGATCGCGCGCCAGGTCGGTGAGTTCGTCGATGAAGAGCGTACCGCCGCTCGCTTCGCCGACGAGTCCCGGCTCGCGCTGTTCCGCGCCTTCGAACGCGCCGCGCTCATGGCCGAACAGCAAGCTCGCGAGCGGCCGGCCGCTCGCCGTCGCCGAGCCGAGTGCGCGGGCGTCGTACACCACGAACGGCCCCTTGCGGCGCCGGCTCAGCTGGTGCAGCGTGCGTGCCGCGACTTCCTTGCCGGTGCCGGCCTCGCCCTGGATCAGGATCGCGGATTCGGTGGGCGCGAGTTGCTCGAGCGTGTCGTAGACCTGCTGGATCGCGCTGCTACGTCCGAGCATGGGCCCGAAGCGGCCGATCTGACGCAGCAGCGAGCGCAGCACGCGGACTTCCTCGGTGAGCTCGTAGGGGCGCGGAATGCGCGCGAGCAGGCTGCGCAGCCGGGGAATGTTGACCGGCTTGAGCAAATAGTCCCAGATGCCGTGGCGCAGGCCCTCGATCGCGCTTTCGACGGTGGCGTTGCCCGTCATGACGATAACGGGCAGCGCGCCGCTGGGCTGCGCGGGCAAATGGGGGAGTAGTTCGAGGCCGCTGCCGTCGGGCAGGTTCAGGTCGACCAGAACGACGTCGGGGATGAAGCGCGCGAGCGCGGCTCGGGCTTCGGCGAGCGTGGCGGCGGTGTCGACGGAGAAGCCGTCGGCGGCCACGATCGCGGACAGGCCGGACAGGCTGTTGGGATCGTCTTCGACAATCAGGGCGTGTGGCATGGCGAGGCAGCGTTACGGATAATTGGAGGCACAATCGCCCGTGGCGCAGTCCGGATGCGCAGCGACGCGCCGTGCGCGGCGCGGGGCGTCAGGTCCAGCAAGCAAACTCGGTGCAGACGTTTCAGATCCGGTCCTCCAGAATGGCAACGGCGTGTGGGGCCTCCCCGGCCGGGAAGGCCCCGCACGCGGCCGTACTTCCCCCATGCATCCGGCAGGGCGACGGCCTGTGCATTCATGCCCGGGCGCGTCACTCGAGCGGCCGATGTGCCTCGAACCAGCGCCGCACCTCCTTCTCGGCTTCGTCACGGGTTTTGCCGTAACGCTCCTGGATCAGACCGGCAAGCCGGTCGACACGTCCTTCGGCCTTGATCAGCTCGTCGTCCGTCAGCTCGCCCCAGGCGGCTTTGGCCTTGCCGACCATCTGCTTCCACTTGCCTTCTGCGATGTCGTTGTTCATGAGTCTCTCCAGGTTGGGATGGGTCCCATAAGGACTGTTCCCAACTCAGCAGAAACCATGCCACGGGTGGCGCATCCCCGGCGTATGCCACACGGCTCTTGCGCGCGGCGAAACCCGGTAAAGAATTCCCATGGCATTCACAAACATACACGCTTGGGAAAAAAAGAAAAAGCGCCCCAAAGGGCGCTTTTCGCCGGATTCAATCGCCGCGCATGAACGCGGCGGCGCCGGTGAAGTACAGCCGGCAGTGACGTCCGTAGTGACGTCCGGCAGCGACGCTTACGCGCGGCTGCGGTACTCGTTCGTGCGCGTGTCGATTTCGATCTTGTCGCCGATGTTGCAGAAGAGCGGCACCTGGAGCTCGAAGCCCGTGTTCAGCTTGGCCTGCTTCATGACCTTGCCCGACGACGTATCGCCCTTGACCGCCGGTTCCGTGTAGATGATCTCGCGAACCAGCGTGGTGGGCAGTTCGACCGAGATGGCCTTCTCGTTGTAGAACACGACTTCGCAGGTCATGCCGTCTTCGAGGTAGTTCAGGGCGTCGCCCATCATGTCGCCTTCGACTTCGAACTGGTTGTAGTCGGCGTCCATGAACACGTACATCGGGTCGGCGAAGTACGAGTAGCTCACTTCCTTGCGATCCAGCACGACGACGTCGAACTTGTCGTCCGCCTTGTACACGGTTTCCATGCCGGCGCCGGTCAGCAGGTTCTTGAACTTCATCTTCACAACTGCGGAGTTACGGCCCGATTTGTTGTATTCGGCCTTTTGCACGACCATGGCGTCGTTGCCGATCATCACGACGTTGCCGACGCGGAGTTCCTGTGCGGTCTTCATAAAACAGTCCTGTCCAGATTAGATAGCTTCAGTGTGCACGACGGCAAACGTCGCAAGCGCGTTCGCAGGGCGCTCCGGGAAAAGAGGGAGCGGTTGCGGCAAACCCGCGGCGATACATCATGGAATCGCCGCGGTGAATTGACGCTGCAAGTCGCCGCTGCAAATCGCTTGAGACGGCTGCCGTCGGATAACCGCTTATTTTAACTGAGTTTTTGCGAATTCGGCGAGATTTCCGGCGAGGTCGCCGGGTTGCGCGAGTTCCGTGGCCCAACTGCCGGCGCGCGCCGAAAATTCGGGCAAATGGCGCGCGAACGCGGGCCAGTCGGGAACGCCGCGGCCGTTCCAGGCGTGCCAGAAGGCCTTCAGCGCGCCGCGCGCCGCGGCCGGCAGGGGCCGGGCGTAGTGGTCGAGGGCGGCATCGAGCTTGGGCAGGTGGGCGTCGTCCGCCTGCGGGTAGATGTGCCAGATGAACGGTTTCGCCGCCCATTGCGCGCGCACGAACGAGTCTTCGCCGCGCACGAAGTTGAGGTCGCTTGCCCACAGCAGCGGGTCATAGCCGCGTTGCTCCGTGAAGGCGAGGCTGTGAGCGCGCAGCGCGCCGTGCACCGCATGCGCGCCGGGCTCGAACGAGGACAGGCCGAAGAAGCGCGCCACGGCGCCCGATATGCGGCCCTGCGGGACCAGCAGCACGATGGGCGCCGCGTGGTCTCGCCACTGGGCCAGCAGGCCGTCGATGGCCGGATTCTCGTAGGCGAAGAGCGAGATCACGGTCGCATCGGGCGCGGGCGGCGGGGCGCCGGCCGTGTCGCGCCACCAGGCGGCGCGCACAACGGCTGAGCTTTCGAACGCGATGCGGGTGGCGTCGAGGTCGCGCTCCTTGAGCACGCCGCCGGTGCCCGGGCCGAGCCCCGGAAAGAAGAAGTGCTTGACGAGCGGGTAGCGCGGATGCGGCGAGGGGCGCAGATGGAAGTCCGCGACCCAGTCCTCGGCGCTCAGGTATTCGAGATTGAGCCACACCGGCCTACGCGCACGCGCTGCCATGGCCGCGACGTAGACGGGCGGCAGCTCGCAGGCGAACGCTTCGATCACGACATCGGCGATCTGCAGGGTCGCGCCCGCATGCGTGGGCGCGTGCCAGTGCTCGACGACGACGCCTTCGACGCTCTGCGTCGCACGGGTCGTGTCGAGGACGGGGCAGAGTCTGGCGAACGCGTGCAGGTCGTCGACGAACACGCGCACCTGCCAGCCGTGCTCGCGTGCGAGCTGGCGCGCGAGACGCCAGCACACGCCGATGTCGCCGAAGTTGTCGATCACCGCGCAGAAGATGTCGCAGGCGATGGCGGGCGGGGAGGGCGATTCGGTTTCGGTCGGCTGCATGGGGTCGGTCGTGGCGGGCGGGCCGGGCGGGCGGCGCGGGTGGTCTCGCGTGCTTCGCGCGGCCCACAGGTGGCATGCCCGCGCTCGCCCGAGCGGGTTCGGCCCAGCGCGGAATGATCTAAACTTGCAATTCTAAGACACTGCCGGACCCGCGCGTGGCCGGCATGAACGCGTTGCGACCGGCGACGCGGCCCGTCCCCGAATGACCGATCTCTGGATGACCGACTCCGACGTTTTCGACCCGAAAAAGGCGCTCGCGCAACTGCCGCACTTGCCAGGCGTCTATCGCTACTACGACGCGCAGGGCGCGGTGCTGTATGTCGGCAAGGCGCGCGATCTGAAGAAGCGCGTCTCGAGCTATTTCACCAGGACGCTGCTTTCGCCGCGCATCGCGATGATGGTCACGCGCATCGTGCGCATCGAAACCACGGTGACGCGCTCCGAGGCCGAGGCGCTGCTGCTTGAAAACAACCTTATCAAGGCGCTGACGCCGCGCTACAACATTCTCTTTCGCGACGACAAGTCCTATCCGTTTCTCAAGCTGACGGGGCACACGTTCCCGCGCATGGCTTACTACCGTGGGGCCGTCGATCGCAAGAACCAGTACTTCGGGCCGTTTCCCAGCGCTTCGGCGGTGCGCGAGAGCATCCAGATCCTGCAACGCGTGTTCCAGCTGCGCACCTGCGAGGATTCGGTCTTCAACAACCGCACGCGGCCCTGCCTGCTGCATCAGATCGCGCGCTGCACGGCGCCGTGTGTCGGCGCGATTGGCGAAGAGGATTACGCACGCGACGTGAGCAACGCGTCGCGTTTTCTGCTCGGAAGGCAGAGCGAAGTGATGAAGGAGCTCGAAACGAAGATGCACGCGTTCGCGGCCGAGCTCAAATTCGAGCAGGCGGCATCCGTGCGCAACCAGATGAGCGCGCTCTCCACCGTGCTGCACCAGCAGGCGATCGAAACCGGCAGCGAGAGCGACGTCGACATCCTCGCCGTGGTGGCACTGGGCGGTCGCGTCTGCGTGAACCTGGCAATGGTGCGCGGCGGCCGGCATCTGGGCGACAAGGCGTACTTCCCGGCGCACGTCGAACGCGTATTGACGAACGAGGAGGGCGGCGTCGCGGAGGAAGTCGACAGCGCGGCCGTGCTCGCGGCCTCGGCGCTGACCGCGCTGCCGGCCATGGCGCGGCGGGCGCTCGAAGCGGCCGCGGGCCTCGCGGCAAACGCGCCATCGGACGGGCAGGCGGGCGAGACCGAAGATGCGGATGAGGGGGACGGCAGCGGCGCGGTGCCCGATCCGCTCGCCATTGCCGCGGACCTGCTGCCCGAGGCGCAGGCCGATGCGCAAGCCGTGGCCGATGAGAATCCGGACGAGCTCGAGGCACCTGGCGACGAAGCGGCATCGGCCGAAGAGGCGTTGTCGGGCACCGGGCGCAGGCGTCGTGCGACGGGGATCGAATCCGAGGTGCTCGATGCGTTCATCGCGCAGCACTACTTCGGCAATCGCGTGCCGCCGGTGCTGGTGGTGAGCCATGCGCCGGCGAACCGCGAACTCGTCGACGTGCTCGCCGAACAGGCCGGCCACAAGGTCGCGCTCGTGCGCCAGCCGCAGGGGCAAAAGCGCGCATGGCTCGCGATGGCCGAGCAGAACGCACGCCTCGCGCTGGCGCGGCTGCTTTCCGAGCAGGGCTCGCAGCAGGCGCGCACGCGCTCGCTTGCGCAACTGCTTGGGCTGGATCTCGACGACCTCGCGCATCTGCGCATCGAGTGCTTCGACATCAGTCACACGATGGGCGAGGCGACCCAGGCGTCGTGCGTGGTCTACCACCATCACAAGATGCAGTCGGGCGACTACCGGCGTTACAACATCACCGGGATCACGCCAGGCGACGACTACGCGGCCATGCGCCAGGTGCTCACGCGCCGCTACGAGAAGATGGTGGCGCAGGCGGCGCAGAACGAGGCGGACGATGCCGCTGCGCAGCAGGGCAGCGACGCTGTCGATCCGATGGCGAGCCCCGAGGGCGCGGAGTCCGCGGCGACGGGCGGCATGCTACCGCACATCGTGCTGATCGACGGCGGCAAGGGGCAGGTTGAAGTCGCGCGCCAGGTCTTCACGGAGCTGGGTCTCGATCCGGCGATGCTGGTGGGCGTTGCCAAGGGCGAGGGGCGCAAGGTGGGCCTCGAAACACTGGTGTTCGCCGACGGCCGCGCCCCGCTCGAACTCGGCAAGGAGAGTGCGGCGCTGATGCTCGTCGCGCAAATCCGCGACGAGGCGCACCGCTTCGCCATCACAGGCATGCGCGCGAAGCGCGGCAAGACGCGTCAGACCTCGCGGCTGGAGGAACTGGAAGGCGTGGGCGCGAAGCGCCGCCAGCGTCTGCTCGCGCGCTTCGGGGGACTGCGGGGGGTGATGGCGGCGAGTGTCGAGGACCTGGCGAGCGTCGAGGGCATCTCGCGCTCGCTCGCAGAGCAGATCTACCAGCAGCTTCACTGAAGCCGGGCCGCGCGGTCTGAACGCAGCGGCCTTTTCGTTGTTCCTTTCAGTTGCTTGTGGCAGGTGCGGCGACACGGCACAATTGCAACTCCCTTCGACAGACAGCGCCAGCCGATGCCGTTCAATTTTCCCATTCTCCTGACGTGGCTGCGGATCGTGCTGATCCCGCTGGTGGTCGGGGTGTTCTATCTGCCCGAGTCGCTGCTGAGCCCGATGCATCAGAACACGGCGGCGATGCTGATCTTCGTGCTGGCGGCGCTCACCGACTGGTTCGACGGCTATCTCGCGCGCAAGTGGAACCAGACCTCGTCGTTCGGCGCCTTCCTCGACCCCGTCGCGGACAAGCTGATGGTCACGGCGGCGCTGCTGATGCTCGTGCACCTCGGCCGGCTCGACGCGGCGATCGCGCTCGTGATCGTTGGCCGCGAGATCGCGATTTCGGCGCTGCGCGAATGGATGGCGCAGATCGGCGCTTCGAAGAGCGTTGCCGTGAATTCGCTCGGCAAGTTCAAGACGGCCTGCCAGATGGTGGCGATCCCGATGCTGCTGTTCTATGCGCCGCTCACGATCGGTGGCGTCACGCTGTTCGATTCGCGCGTGTGGGGCACGTGGCTCATCTATGTCGCGGCGTTCCTCACCATCTGGTCGATGCTCTACTACATGAAGCTCGCCTGGCCGCAGATCCGTGAACGCGGGAGTCTTTGAGCGCTGCGACGTGCCCCTTATTCAAAAAGTTCGCGCATGGGGGTTGACACCATTCAGCGGCTTATACATAATCTCACTTCTCCGCTGCGGCACGAAGTCAGCAGCAGGCAGATGCGGTGGAGATCGCCGCAGATGCAGTGAAGTAGCGGTGAGATGATGTAGCTGCGGTGTAAATGCGGGAGTAGCTCAGTTGGTAGAGCGCAACCTTGCCAAGGTTGAGGTCGCGAGTTCGAGACTCGTCTCCCGCTCCAGAATTTCGGTGTGACGCTGCATCTGGTTGCGTCAAGCCAAGGCAGTATTAGCAGGACCACGCGGGAGTAGCTCAGTTGGTAGAGCGCAACCTTGCCAAGGTTGAGGTCGCGAGTTCGAGACTCGTCTCCCGCTCCAGATGCCCGGGGAAGCAGCGCTTCCCCTTTTGTTTGGCGAGCACTCGTCAGTGCAGTCGGTACGACGAGCCGCCGCACAAATCTGTCCTGTCACCGCGGGCGAAAGCAAGCCCCGTGTACAGACAGTCCGCTTCCGGCGCGATAGCAAAGCGGTTATGCAGCGGCCTGCAAAGCCGTGTAGGCCGGTTCGACTCCGGCTCGCGCCTCCATTCAAAAGCCCTGACTTGTCAGGGCTTTTTCTTTTTCTCTTTGTGATTCTCCGCCGTCCCGCGGCACGTGTTGTTCGCGCACTCGCGAGCAAGGAGAATCGTTGGGGCAACTCACCCACGGCAGAGATTCTGCAACCGCCCGAAGCGCGAGTGGATCCGCGGCGGGATCGAATTTCTCCGACGCTGTGATCCCCGCCATGGAGGGGCTTCAGCATGAGGCATCGGTCGATAATTACGGGGCAGAATATCGAATATGTTGCAGTGCTCCCGCATGGCCTGATGGTGACCTCGCCACGAAAGCCCAGTCGACGGATTACTACAAGCAGGAGTGTCTGTACCAGACCGAACCTGCAATCGAAGCCTGCACGTCTGGTCCGTAAGCGTGTCATGTGCCTTTCGTAAGCAAACGCCAAAAGTCGCTTTCTTTGCCGGGACGTTCAACAAGCATCCTTTGGCGATGCGAGCGTCATTGGCCGTATTGGAGCGGCTGGAGCAGGAAGGGCCGGAACTGCAGCGCAGACTGAACGAGCGTACCAAACGCCTCGCGCAGACCTTGAACACGTACTTCGACTCCGACGGTGTGCCGATCCGGATCGAACACTTCAGTTCGTTGTTCCGGTTTGCGTTCGCGGGCAACCTCGATCTGTTGTTCTATCACTCGCTGGACCGCGGTATTTATATCTGGGAGGGGCGCAACTGTTTCCTCTCGACGGCGCATACGATGAGGACATCGACCGCCTGGTTGATGCCGTAAAGGATAGCGTGCGCGCCTTGCGCGCCGGCGGGTTTCTGCCGCCTTCGCGCGACGCTTTGCCACAACCGGGTCCGGACGCCCGCAGTGGTGCCCGATCGCGCTCGTTGCCCTTGACCTGGAACCTGTGTCGGCGCCGCCCTCTTTGGGTGATATACGTGTCGAACTCGCGGCCGTCCCGATCACGGATATGGAGTTCGGCCTGATGATGAACGTCACCGAAGCGGCTGATGGCGTGATTGTCGATCTCGACGGACGCGATGACGTAATCGGGCCCGAGGGGGGCGCGCTCTGGCTGGATCACTACCGTCAGATTCTGGCGAGAACAGGTTCGACGGATGCGCCAGCGTAGACATGAGCGTTCTGATTACGGCGCTGTCGCCAGACCGGTTCTATGTCACGTCCGATCACAACACGCGCTCGGCATTCTGGAACCGGATGAGCGACTAGCTTCGCCTGCCAACGGGCTACGTGTTGCACTTCGACGGGGAACGCCTGTCGCGAGCCGTGCCCGGTATATCGTTCGCGAATGGCATTCTGTCCATGGACGGCAGCGAGCGCCTCTATGTTGCATCGATGCTTTGCGCACAGTTGCTCGTTTTCGAGCGCAGTTCCCCGACCGGAAAGTGGCAGCGAACCGGGTGTATTCGCCTCGACGGGTGTCCGGACAATATCACGCTCGCAAGTGATGGCGAGATCGTGGCTGCGGTGCATCCGAAGATTCTGGATCTGGCGAGGCAGGAACGGGACCGACGTTTCAAGGCCCCGTCCGCGGTTCGGTATATCTCGCCCGCAGCCCTGCGGGGGGACGGCCACCCAGAAGCGTTATATGACGATCCCGGCGACGAGATTGCCGCGGCCAGCGTCGCGGTCAAGGTGGGTGACCGGCTTTTCATCGGCAGCGTATACGACGATCACATTCTCATTTGCGACCGGCCGCCCGCGTAAGCGGACAGGCGTGAGCGGCCGGCCCGCAAATTCGGAGAATTCACGTTTGCGTGAAATTAAGAGATGTGTACGATGCGTCCGGGTCGGCATCGAATCACAGGCCGTCGAGGGCTGGATACGCCGGGAGGTTCGGTTGATGGTTGGTACTGCAGGATTAATATGCCTGCCCTTCGCGGGCGGGTCTTCGCTCGTTTATCGGTCGTGGCGTGTGGCGGGCAACGCATTCGCTATTTGCGAGGCTGAACTGCCAGGACGGGGGCGCCGGGCGAATGAACCCCTGCTCCATTCGATGGATCGCCTGGCGGCCGATCTGCTCATCAGCCTGGCGCCCCAGATCCGCACGGGCCATTACGTCCTGTTCGGTCACAGCTTCGGAGGTCTGCTCGCGTTGGCGCTCGCCGAGCGTCTGCAGCGAGAGAACCTGCCGTTGCCGGGGGGCGTGTTCGTATCGGGAGTCAACCCGCCTGGGCATCCTCGCCCGGTGCAATTGCACCGGCTGGACGATGCGTCGCTGATCGAGCGATTCATCAAGGTCGGTGGTCTTCCGCCCGGAATCCGGCAGCAGCCTGGGGTGCTACAGCGACTCGTCCCGCCGCTGCGGTCGGACCTGTGCGCGCTGGAGATTCATCCCTGGTCGTCTACGAAGCCCATTGATGTGCCGATCGAAGTCATCGGAGCGAGCGGTGACCCGCTAATCGAGTTTGCTGCGCTGCAGACGTGGGAGAAGTTCACGACGCGCGGCGCGACGGTGCATCGTATCGAGGCCAGGACACATTTTTACCTCGACAGCCACCGGAACGAACTCCTGGCACTGATTGCCGAGCGGTGCAGGCATCACGAGCGGGCGCGGGCCGGTTCGCTCGGCACAACAGCGGATACCCGGTGACGTGGGCGACAGACGCTATGTCTCGACCCTCAAGACGATCTACGTACTGGAGAGCCTGGGGGAGTGCATTTATCTGAGCATGGCGCGCAAATCGGGCGGTGATCTCCATCGCCGTTCCTGTTTGCGGCTGGCGGAGAACGAACGGCAAACGAAGTTGCGCTGCGCTGAAGAACTGAAGACGCTTGCCATGAGCCTTCCAGAGGCCTGGGCGAAGGTGAGTGCATCGCTTGCCAGCGTATTCTTCAGGCTGAGTTCGCTGAGTGTGCAACAGCGCATCATGTATCGCATCCTCGATCGCTCGATTTGCAAAAGATGGGACAGCTTGTATCGCGAAAAGAACAGTGCGTTCTGGGACGGGATGCTCGCGCACGAACAACTGCAACATGAGCTGATGGGGATGTTGAAGGACCGCCCGGCATAGACCACCGTTAGGCGTTAGCGCTTTCGAAACCGGCATTGTGGTACCAGTCGACCGGTTGTGGTGAATCGTAAAAATAGGGGAACTAATTAATATGCAGTCTGAAGATTTCCGCCTGCCGCATCCGTTGGGTTTGCGGCGTGTCGTCGTGACCGGGCTCGGCCTTGTGACGCCGCTGGGCGTGGGCGTCGAACACACATGGAGAAATCTGCTTTCCGGTCGCAGCGGAATCAGAACGATCGACCGCTTCGACACGACGAATATCTCGTGCAAGGTGGCCGGGATGGTTCCAGAAGGCAAAGCGCGCGACGGAGGCTTCGATGCAACCGAATGGGTACAGGCGAAGGACCTGAGAAAGATGGACCCCTTTATCGTCTACGCGCTCGCGGCTGCGGCGGAGGCGCTCCAGGATGCGAAGCTGCCTGCCGAAGACGGCGCCTTGAAGGATCGCGCAGGCGTGATGGTGGGGTCGGGCATTGGCGGGCTGCTCGGCATCGAGGCGGCCGCGCGGGATTACCTGGGTGGGGTGGACAAGCGCCTGTCGCCGTTTTCGGTGACGTCGCGACTCGCCAACCTCGCCGCTGGCCAGATCGGGATTAAATACGGATTTCGCGGGCCTACGCATGCGACGTCGACCGCGTGTGCTTCGGGCTCCCACGCGATTGGCGACGCCGCACGGCTCATCGCGCTCGATGACGCGGACGTCATGATCGCGGGAGGCGCGGAAGCAGCAGCATGCGAAATCGGCATGGCCAGCTTTGCCGCCGCCCGCGCGTTGTCGACAGGTTTCAACGACACGCCGGCGCGAGCCTCGCGGCCATGGGATGTACAGCGCGACGGATTCGTCATGGGCGAGGGCAGCGGCATCGTGGTGCTCGAGGAATACGGTCATGCGCTTGCCCGCGGTGCGCGCATTCATGCCGAGGTGCTCGGATATGGCCTCTCGGGCGACGCCTACCACATCGCCGCGCCGCCGCCGGACGGGGCCGGGGCCGCGCGGGCGCTATCGGCGGCGCTGCGGCGTGCGCGTCTGCAGCCATACGACATCGATTACGTGAACGCGCATGCGACCGCGACGCCAAGCGGCGACCTCGCGGAGATCGCGGCGTTGAAGAGCGTTTTCGGTTCACATCTGTACGAAGGCTTGTCGGTGTCGTCCACGAAGGGAGCCACGGGGCACCTGCTCGGTGCGGCTGGCAGCGTCGAGGCCGTGTTTGCCATGCTCGCGATCCGGGACCAGATCGTTCCTCCGACGCTGAATCTCGATCACCCCGCGCCGGAATGCGAGCGTGTCGATCTGGTTCCCGGTCGAGCAAAACCGCGAGCCGTGCGTTACGCGATGTCCAATTCGTTCGGCTTCGGCGGAACCAATGCCGTGCTGATATTCGGACCGCCTCCGGTTGTCGGATCGCCACGCTGAATTGCCCCGGGCAAGGGTGGCGCGGCACAATAGCCGGATCTCCCCGCTTCCGCTATTTTGTCATGGCCATCGAATTGTCCGAAGACGCGCGCCGCGATGCCGTCGCGTCGATCCAGCGTTACTTCGACACCAATATGGAAGAGCCGATCGGCAATATCGCCGCCGGCGCGCTGCTCGGCTTTTTCCTCGAGGAGCTCGCGCCGGCGATCTACAATCAGGCGATCGCCGACGCGCAGGAACACATGCAGGCACGCATCGTGGATCTCGACATCGATCTGCACGAAGAGCCGTTCCAGTACTGGCGCAAGTACGCCCAGCCAAAGCGTAAGTGATGCGTCGCGCATCGGTCGACGCCTGCACGGAGTCGACCGGGCGCGGCATAATCGGCCATTCTCAGACGCTTGACGGACAGCCCCGATGACCATGCAGTCCCACGCATTACCGCTCGCCCATCTCGATTGGCGCTGGAAAGCCTTCGACGCGCTCGAGCCCCGTGAAATTTATGCGATGCTCAGGGCGCGATCCGAAGTATTCGTCGTCGAGCAGAACTGCATCTATGACGACATCGACGGCCTCGACGCCGGTGCGTGGCACCTCTTCGCATGGGGCACGGCAGGCGAGCGTCCGGTGCTGGCGGGCTATCTGCGCGTGCTGCTGGCTGACGCGGACGACCCCGACGTACGCATCGGCCGCGTGCTGACCACCGCCGGCTATCGCGGCATCAAGCTCGGCAACGCACTCCTCGAGCGCTCGATTCGCCATATCGCACAACAATGGCCGGGCGTTCCGGTGCGGCTACACGCCCAGGCTCATCTGCAGAAGTTCTACGGCGCGTTCGGCTTCAGACCCGTTTCGGAAATCCACGACGAAGACGGCATCCCGCACGTCTGGATGCGTTCGGAGTAAGTGCCGCGTCGCTTGAGGAGCGGATCAGGTGCGCTGGGGCTCACGATCTGAAGCCGCGCCGGGCGTGGTGGACGGCAGACGGCGCGCAGGTGGATTGCGGGGGCGCAGACGACCGCGTGCCGAGAGCCGCATCCAGTGGCGCAGTGCGACGAGTGCGCCGATCACGCTCATCATCGACCCCGGAATCCACAGCAGCAGGCCGCCTATCTGCTGGTCGCGCATCGGGCTGAGCCAGGTGAAGGCGCGTCCGCAGATCGAGTAGACGGGGTAGAGTTCGCGCGGGGTAAAGAAGATGAACGCGCCAAGCAGGATCTGCGGCGGAATCGCCGCGATCACCACCAGCACGCGCTTGCCCGGCGCGAGCCGGGCGGGTGGGGCGGACCGCGCGTCGAGGACGAGCCACCAGAACATGAGCCCGTCGATCACCATGCTCCAGTTCATGACGCGATAGAGGCGCCAGTCGAGCATGGCGATGAAGTGGATCGGCGAGAACAGCCAGAAGTAGATCAGTCCGACGAAGAGCGTCACGGCGACCACCGGATGCATCACCACGTCGATCGCGAGACGCACCGGGCGCGCGGCGAGGATGGGCCGCACGAAGCGCTGGCGCCAGGCGAACGGAATGCCCGCGCGCAGGGCCGCGCCCGGGTAGGCGAGTGCGATGAAGAACGGCCCCAGATGGTGCAGCACCAGATGCTGCGCACGGTGCATGAAGAATTCGTGCTCGAAGTAGTAGTCGAGCCGCGTTTGCAGCGCGATATAGAGTGCGCCGAGCCCGAACCAGAAGGAGATGCGCCGCGCCAGCGACACGCGGGCATGGCGCTGGCCGCGCACGAACAGGATCGCGGCGGTTGCGATGGCGATCACGACCGTTGGCGAAGGCTCCCAGGGATCGAGCCAGTAGAGCAGGTTCATGGTTGGCGGTTCTCCCGCTTCAAGGCCTGTGTGGGCGCACCGGGCGCCGGGTGCGGGACGGCGGCGTGTCCGGCACGGCGGATTCCCCGCGCGGCGGCCACAGCGCCCCGCAGGAAGCGAACGGCTCAGCCGGCATCGTCGATCACACGGCGCACGTCGTGCGCGATTACATCGGCAGCGTCGTTGTCGGTGGCGAGCAGTCGTGCGCGTCCTTGTGCGTCGAACACGTACACCGCGGAGCTATGCGTGACATCGTAGTTCCCGTCGGGATCGCGCTTCTCCATCTGATACGCCACGCGATAGCGCTGCGCGAGCGACTCGATCTGGCCGTCGCTGCCGGTCAGGCCCACCGCGTGCTGCGCGTCGAACGCTGCCAGGTAGGTGTGCAGCACGGCCGGCGTGTCGCGCGCCGGATCGACGGTGATGAAGAGTATGCGCACGCTGCCCGCTGCGGGCCCGAGTTTTGCGAGGACCTGCATCAGCCGTGCCATGGTCTCGGGGCAGACGTCGGGGCAGTGCGTGTAGCCGAAGTACACGAGCGTCGTTTGCCCGCGGAAGCTCGCGCCGGTGACCGGACGGCCGCTGTCGTCGGTCAGGTGGAAGTCGAGGTCGGGCAGATGACCGGTAACACTGGTGAGCTGCCAGGGATCGGCGGGATGCGAGCAGGCACTGGCAAGCATCGTTGCGGCCACGATCGCGACGCCCCCGGCAAGCCGCGCGCGGGCGCAGCAGCGGCGCAGGGCAGATCCGGCGAATCTCAGGGCGGAAAGCGCGGCGAGAGAGAGCTTGGGGAACAAAGGGCGTCTCGGTGGGTGTCTCGGTATTTCGCTTCGTGATTCGTCGCGGGCGGCGGCAGATGGAGCCCGGCAGCCGGCATGTTTCTGCGACTGTAGCAAAATTAGTGATGGACTGCCGTGTGTGGCAGGAAGCGGAGGGAGCCGCTTACGGAAGCGAGCGGATGGCGCCTCAAGGCTTACATGCTCGAAAATCGCCTGAAGGCGAGGTAAGATGCGCACACTTTCTTTAGCAGCCCTGCGTTGGCCGCACCGATACGGGGCCAGCACAGAGGGACGAAAAAACACGTAATGCCAGGACTACCGGCTGTATTGCCGCCAGATCAGACGGCCTTCTTCTTCGATTTCGACGGTACGCTCGTCGAACTCGCGCCGACACCCGATGGCGTGCTCGTGCGCCCCGACATGCTCGCGCTGCTTGGCGAGCTGCGGCGCCTGACGCACGGCGCGGTGGCGGTTGTGTCCGGGCGGGGCATCGACAGCATCGACGCTTTTCTCGGTATGCCGGACCTGCCGGTGGCGGGCCTGCACGGCGCCGAGCGCCGCGACGCCAACGGCGACACCCAGCGTGTGGGGTTCAACGACGAGCGGCTCCTGCACATGGAGCAGGTGCTCGCGGAAGTGGTGCGCACGCATGCGGGCATGCTCCTCGAAATCAAGGGCGCGGCGCTGGCACTGCACTACCGTAACGCGCCCGAGCACGAGGGCGTGGCGCGCGAGGTGACGGGGCGCCTGGCCGGCGAATTTGCCGAAGCCTACGTGCTGCAACCTGGCAAGATGGTCTACGAAATCAAGCCCAAGGACGTCGACAAGGGCCGCGCGCTGCACGCGTTTCTCGACGAGCTGCCGTTTGCGGGGCGCCGCCCGGTGTTCGCCGGCGATGATCTCACTGACGAGAAGGGCTTTGCCGTCGTCAACGCGCAGCACGGACTCTCGATCAAGGTCGGTGGCGGCGATACGATCGCACAGACACGGGTCGATTCGGTGGACGCGCTGCTCGCCTGGCTGACGTCGATGGTCGCGGCAATGCGCGCGGGCTGAATTTCGGCGTGAATTTCGCCGCGAATTTTGCCGCGAATTTCGCCGCATCGCGCGGCGCCTCCGCGGCCCGGCCGCAGCATCCTTACCCACTCCTCGACGGAACCCGTATCTCATGAGCCGACTGATCATCGTGTCGAACCGGGTCGCACCCATTTCCGAAGGCGGCCCGGCGGCGGGCGGTCTCGCAGTGGGTGTCTATGACGCGCTGAAGGAAACCGGCGGCATGTGGTTTGGCTGGAGCGGCGACGTGCTGAGCTCCGGTCAGCCGCAGATCGGGCTGGAAGAGCGCGGTCCGGTGACCTTCGCCACCATCGGGCTCCTGCGCCGCGACTACGACCAGTACTATCGCGGCTTCTCGAACGCGACGCTTTGGCCCGCGTTCCACTATCGCGCCGATCTCGTCCAGTACGACCGCCACGAATACGCGGGCTATTGCCGGGTGAACGCGTGGCTCGCGCAGCAGCTCGTGCCGCTCCTGCGCGACGACGATGTGATCTGGGTCCACGACTATCACCTGATCCCGTTCGCGCAGGCGCTGCGCTCGGCGGGCGTGAAGAACCGCATCGGTTTTTTCCTGCACATTCCCTTTCCGGCTTCGCAGGTACTGCTGTCGGTGCCGCCGCATCGCGACCTCGTCGAGGCGCTGTGCTCGTTCGACCTCGTCGGTTTTCAGACGAAACCCGATCTGCGCGCGTTCTGCGATTACGTCGTGAACGAGGCGGGCGGCACGGTCGAGCGGCTGCCGGATGGGGTGGCGCGCATCGACGCGTTCGGGCGGACGCTCTTCGCGAACGACTACCCGATCGGCGTCTATCCGGACGAGGTCGCGGAACTCGCGAAGGCCGGCGAACGTGGCAAGCCGGTGCGCACGCTCAAGTCCACGCTGCACGGCCGTAAGGTCATCATGAGCGTGGACCGGCTCGATTACTCGAAGGGACTCGTGGAGCGCTTCCGTGCGTTCGAGCGTCTGCTCGACCAGCACCCGGCCGAGCGCAACAACGTCTCGTTCGTGCAGATCGCCCCGCCCACGCGCGCCGACCTGCATGCCTATCAGGACATCCGCCTCAAGCTCGAGGCGGAGTCGGGGCGTATTAACGGGCGCTTCGCCGAGCTCGACTGGACGCCGATCTGGTACATCCATCGTCAGTACGAGCGGGCGGTGCTCGCGGCGCTGTTCCGCGCGTCGCACGTCGGCTATGTGACGCCGCTGCGCGACGGCATGAATCTGGTCGCGAAGGAATACGTGTCGGCGCAGGATCCGGAGAACCCGGGCGTGCTTGTGCTCTCGCGTTTCGCCGGGGCCGCTCAGGAGCTGACCGGCGCGCTGATCGTCAATCCGCTCGACATCGACGGCATGGCCGACGCACTGGCCGCCGCGCTCACCATGCCGCTTGCCGAGCGTTCGGCACGCTATCGCGACATGATGGCGCAATTGCGCGAGAACAACGTGTCGGTCTGGCGCGACCGCTTCATGCGCGACCTCAAGCGCATCGGCGAGCGGCGCGGCGTCGCGCTGCCGCCGGCTCAGGCGGCGCACGGCGCAGCGCAAGGCCAGGTGGAAGACGCGCGCTGAGCGCGCCGGGCATCCATGTCGCATAAAAAAAGCCGCTTCTGACGGGAAGCGGCTTTTTCGTTTCAGACCGGCGGAACGCCTCAGGCGACGTGTTTCTCGTCGGCCTTCTTGCTGCCCAGATGCAGCGTGGAATGCTTGCCGTGCTGCTTGGCGAGCAGTTCGCGGTAGAGACCGGGGCGGTTGCGCAACTCGTCCGGGCTGCCGTCGTCGATCACCTTGCCCGAGCTCATCACGATGATGCGGTCGAAGTTCTGCAGCGTGGAGAGCCGGTGCGCGATGGCGATCACCGTGCGGCCCACCATCAGCCGGTCGAGTGCCTGCTGGATCGCTTCTTCGGAGGCGCTGTCGAGCGCCGAAGTCGCCTCGTCGAGCAGCAGGATCGGCGCGTTCTTGAGGATCGCGCGCGCGATCGCGACGCGCTGGCGCTGGCCGCCCGAAAGCTTGACGCCACGGTCGCCCACGATCGTCTCATAGCCTTCCGGCATGGCTTCGATGAAGTCGGCGCAGCGCGCCTCGCGCGCGGCCGCGATCACCTCGTCGCGGCTCGCTTCGGGGCGGCCGTAGGCGATGTTCTCGTAGATCGAGCGGTGCAGGAGCGAGATGTCCTGCGGCACGAGCGCGATGGTGTGACGCAGGCTGTCCTGCGTGACCATTGCGATGTCCTCGCCGTCAATCCGGATCGCGCCGCCCTGGAGCTCGTAGAACCGCTGCAGCAGCGCGAGCACCGTGGTCTTGCCGGCGCCCGACTTGCCGATCAGGCCCACACGCTGGCCGGCCGCGATGTGCAGGTCGAAGTGGTCGAGGATGGGCTTGCGGTGCGGATAGGCGAAGGTCACGTTTTCGAAGTCCACGCGGCCGCCCTGGGCAATCAGCTCGGCGGCGTCGTCGCGGTCGGGCATGCCGTGTGGCTCCAGCAGGGTCTGGACGGCCTCCGCGAGACGCGCGACGTGCTGCGTCACGTCCACGAGCGCAACGGCGAGGTCGCGCGTGCCGTGCAGGATCGTGAAGCCGAGCGAGCTCACGAGCACGATGTCGCCCGAGGTGGCGCGGCCCTGACTCCAGAGCCAGAGCGCCCAGCCGAGCAGGCCAGCGGAGAGCATGGCCGTGATCACGGCGTGCAGCAGGCGCAGCCTTTCGAGGTAGAGCAGGCTCGCGCGGCGCGCGTCCAGTTCCGCCTTTACCGTCGCGCGAAAGCGCGTCTGCTCGCGGAAGGTCATGCCGAAGGCGCGCACGAGCGCCATGTTGCCGATGACATCCACGAGTTCGCCGTCCACGGCCGCCGCCTTGCTGGCGAAGGCGTGGTGGCGCGACGAGCCGCGCCCGGCGAGCTTGAAGAGGATCACCGAGAGGATGGCCGAGCAGCACAGCAGCGCGGCGGCCATCAGCGGGTTGACCGCGATGATCATGACGATCGCGCCTGCCACGGCAATGCAGGGCGGCAGGACGTTCCACGCAGTCGTGTTTTCGGCCGTGTAGATGGCGTTCGAGGTCGCGGTGATGCGGCTCGCCAGCGTGCCGGGCTGTTTTTCCGAGTAGTAGGTGGGCGAGTGGCCGCTCAGGTACTGGAACAGGTCGCGCCGCAGGTCGCCCGTCACGGCGACGAAAGTGTGCGCCGCGAACCAGCCGCCCACACGCCAGAGCAGGTTGTCGGCGGCGATGAGGCCGACGAGGATCGCGAACGCGGTCCACAACGGCCCCGGGTGGTGACGGCCCCCACCGAGCACGTCAATCAGGTGCTTGATCGCGTACTGGGAGGCCAGGGCGCAGCCGACGGCGGCGAACACGCTTGCCAGCACGATGGCGTGGGCGAACGGATGGCGTCGGATATAGAGAAACAGGAACGCGAGCGGGCGCCGCGCATAGCTCGCGAGCTTTGCGTTGTGGGCATTACGCTGGGCGATGGTCAGATGTTCCAATTGGTCGGTGGTCGGTCTGACGGAGCTTGGTCCGTGCAAGTTGAAAAAAGGAATGGACAGGCGCGGTAGCGGCAGCCCACGACGGACTTTCCCCGCATTGTAAACACCCCCTGCGCGCGGTGCATCGCCTATGCCCATGGGAGGCGCATCATATCGCGACGCAATGACACCGGGTATGCCTTGCCGACAGTCTGTTGCGGCACAGGTTCAACGGGCGTTACGGGCCGTTTTAGAGATACAATCGCGGATTACATTTGAGTCGCGTGCATGGCGCGCCGGACGACGGGCGCTGCGGCGCAGCAAACTTCGGGGATGCTGTCGCAATTCCCATGCGCGATGCCTCCGACTGGTATCCAGAACCGCACTCCAATTTAGAACTACGTTTTAAAACAGGGAGTTGCGGAGTGTTACCGGTTTGTAACAACGTAAAGCATTTGAAATGTTTTGAGTTGCATGGGTCCCGAACCGGGATAATGCCGACTCGGATAGCGTAGGGAATCTGACAGCTTGTATGTCAACGACCGCGAACCCTGCGCGTTTACCGCCTGAGCCGTTCCGTCTGCCTGAAAGCGCGGCGGCCAGTGTGTCGGCGCAGTTGTGTCTGTGAAGCCGGCGCGGTTAGCGGTACGGAACGCCTGGAAAAGCGTGCGGCAAGGGTGCCGGCGCCACCGGGGTCGATTGTCAAACTGCAGTACTTTGCCTGAATTAATACGAGGAAGGAGTTCACCACTATGCGAATCGCTCAAATCGCTCCGTTGCACGAGGCGGTTCCTCCCAAGCTCTACGGCGGCACGGAACGGGTGGTCTCCTACCTGACCGAAGCGCTGGTCGAACAGGGCCACGACGTCACACTGTTCGCGAGCGGCGATTCGATCACCTCGGCAAAGCTCGAAGCGTTCTGGCCGCAGGCGCTGCGCCTCGACCCGACGATCCGCGATGTGATGGCTCCGCATATGCTGCTGCTCGAAGAAGTGTGCCGCCGCGCCGACGAATTCGACGTACTGCACTTCCACATCGACTATTACCCGTTCTCGCTGTTCCAGCGTCAGCCGGTCCCGTTCGTCACCACGATGCACGGCCGCCTCGACCTGCCGGAACTGCAGCCGATCTTCAACGCGTTCACCGACGTGCCGGTCGTCTCGATCTCGGACAACCAGCGCATTCCGCTGCAGCAAGCCAACTGGCAGCAGACCGTCTACCACGGCCTGCCGGAAGACGTGCTCAAGCCGATTCCGAACGTCGAGCCCGGCTACCTCGCATTCCTCGGCCGCGTCTCGCCGGAGAAGGGGCTGGACAAGGCGATTCGCATCGCCGGGCAGGCGGGCATGAAGCTCAAGGTCGCCGCCAAGATCGACAAGGCCGACCGTGCCTACTACGAAGAAGTCATCAAGCCGCTGATGGCGTTGCCGCACGTCGAGTACATCGGCGAAATCGGCGAAGCCGAAAAGCGCGAGTTCCTCGGCAATGCGCATGCGCTGGTGTTCCCGATCGACTGGCCGGAGCCCTTTGGTCTCGTGATGATCGAAGCCATGGCCTGCGGCACGCCGGTCATCGCGTTCAAGCGCGGCTCGGTGCCGGAAGTCATCGACAATGGCGTGTCGGGCTTCGTCGTCGAAGACGAAATCGGCGCAGTCGCGGCGCTCAAGCGCCTGTCGACGCTGCCGCGCGAGAAGGTGCGCGCCGCGTTCGAAGCGCGTTTCTCGTCGAAGGTGATGGCGCGCAACTACGTCGCCGTGTACGAAGAATTGCTGCGCCAGAAGCGCCGCACCGTGCTGCGCGAAGTCGCCGCCGGCTAAGACGCTTGCGGCCCGGCGCCGCAGCGGCGGGTGCCGTCCCGTCGTGTCTTTCAGCAACGCCCCTGTGCCCGTGCACCGGGGCGTTGTCTTATGTGGACGCGGTGCGCACGGCGTGAGAGCGGGCGGCAATGTCCCTATAATGGCCGTTCTGCAGGACGGCAACTACTACGAACGAATGCTTTGCATCGGATCGCGGTCGGCGCCATGGGACCAGAGCCAGTGCTTAAGCACAAACGCTGGTCGACACGCCAACTGCGATCGACAGGAGAAAATCTTTGGCGAAATCACGACCGACGCCCACGATCGCCGTACCCGGCGCCGGGACGATGTTCGCCTTGCGCTCGATCGGCCTCGTGATTCTCGCGCGGTGGCTGTTCTCGATGACGCAGATGAACTTCATCGCGGCGCTCGAAGGAATGGCATCGTCGCCGTGGGCGTGCATCAATCTCGTGTTCCTGTTCCTGCTGATCGTACTGCCGGGCGCGAAGGCTCGCGTCGAGCGGCCGTTCCATCCGTTGCCGCAGTGGCTGCGCCAGGCCTTGCGCTTCTTCGGCCTGCTCGGCTGCCTGTTCGCGCTGTGGTCGGTGGGAGCGTTTGCCTGGATGTCCGGCTGGCGGCGCGCGGTGCAGGCCGTGGCGGCAACCAACGGCTGGCTCGTGGTCGCGCCGGCACTCTATGCGGCCGTCGTGTGGATCTGCCGGCCGCGTGCGCTCTGGCGCACCAACATCGCGGCGCGCCGCTTCGCGATTGGCCGCTATGCCGTTTCGCTCGACGCTGCTACGCGTACTACGATCGTGTGGCTGGAAAGCCGCAAGCTCGGCCAGTACGACGCGCGCGAGCTTTCGGTACGCTGGCTGCAGCAGGCGCCGCCGGCTGCCGTGCCGTCTGCGTCGCCGATGCCGGACAATGCTGTGCTCGCGGATGCCGCTGTGGCTCCGTCGCCCGTGCCGCCCACCGGCACGGCTGCGGTGGGGCATGCGGCGCAGCGTAGGCCAAGGGTCGAGTTGCTGTGGGATTCACCCGCTGCGGCGGGCCATAACCGCCAAACCGTGTTTCGCGTGCGGCTCGCTACCGACGGGGATCGCGTGGCCGCGCGTGCACTCGACACCGCCCTGAAGCAGGTCTGAAGCAGGTCTGATGGTCCCGGCGGCGTGCTGTTGCAACATCGCGGGGCGTGCTGCGTTGCTGGCTTGCCGTGCCTCTCGTCAACCTGGAGGAGTTGCGATGTACTCACGCTGGTTGCTTGCCGCCGTTCACCTCCTTGCCTTCGGCTATGCGCTCGCCGCGATTCTGCGGCGCTCGCGCGGGCTGCGCCGCTGCACGTCGACAGAAGACCTGCCCGTCATCTTCAGTGCTGACAATGGCTGGGGACTCTCCGCGCTCGTGCTGCTCGTCACGGGCGCGATGCGTGCGTTTGGCGGTTTCGAAAAGGGCGCGACGTACTACTTTCACGAGCCGCTCTTTCACGTAAAGATGGGCGCGCTCGTGCTGATCCTGCTGCTCGAGATTGCGCCGATGATGGCGCTGCTGCGCTGGCGCCTGGCCGTGCGGCGCGGTGATGTGCCGGATCTCACGGGGGCGCGGCGGTATGCGCGCATCGGTACATGGCAAACCGTGCTGCTCGTCGTGATGGTATTTGCAGCCACAGGCATGGCGCGTGGGGTCGGGCTCGACACGGGCGCGTGAGGGCAGGGGGGCAGGCGCTGCGCAGGCAACCTGGCGCGAGCGAAAATGAAAAAAGCCCCCAGACTTGCGTCTGGAGGCTTTTGTTCTTCGGTGCTTGTCTTTACCAACACCAGAATCCTGGTGGGTAGTACTGGGATCGAACCAGTGACCCCTGCCGTGTGAAGGCAGTGCTCTACCGCTGAGCTAACCACCCGAAGAGCTTTGGATTATGACGGGCTTTTCGATTCTTGTAAAGCTCTTTTTAAGCAATCTGCGCATCCGCTGGTTTTTCCTCGACTGGGGCCGGCTGCATGCGCCACACACTCGTCCCCTTGAGCGCCTTGTCGAGGCCGTCGAGCACGGCATCGTGCTGCGCCAGCTCTTCGGGGGTCGCGGCGATCACGGGCAATGCGAGCGTCTCGATCTGTACGCGGGGCGTGGCGACGTCGCCGTTCGCGGCCGGCTCGTTCAGCATGTCGATGACGAGGCTTTCCTGGCCGCGCGTCATCGCGAGATACACCTCTGCCAGCAGTTCCGAGTCGAGCAGTGCGCCGTGCAGCGTCCGGTGCGCATTACTGATGCCAAAGCGCTCGCACAGCGCATCGAGCGAATTGCGTTTGCCCGGGAAGATCTGCTTGGCCTGCACCAGCGTGTCGATGACCTCGCCGCAGTGCTCCTTGAACGACGGTTTGCCAAGCAGCGAGAGTTCCGCGTCGAGGAAGCCGATGTCGAACGGCGCGTTGTGGATGATGATGTCCGCGCCCTGGATGAAGTCGAGGATCTCGTTGGCCACTGCGGCGAACTTCGGCTTGTCGGAGAGGAATTCGGTCGTCAGGCCGTGCACCGCGAGCGCGCCCGGGTCGCTGTCGCGCTCGGGATTGACGTAGAAGTGCAGGTTGTTGCCGGTGAGCCGGCGGTTCACCAGCTCGACGCAGCCGATTTCGATGATGCGGTCGCCCGTGCGGGGGTTCAGGCCGGTGGTTTCGGTATCGAGAATGATCTGGCGCATGTTGGGTCGAATCAATCGTGTTGCTATGGGCGAGCGCGCAGCGCTCAGAGTTCGGTGAGCGAGGCGACGCCGCGGTTCGCGAGCGCGTCGGCGCGCTCGTTCTCCGGATGACCGGCATGGCCCTTCACCCAACGCCATTCCACCTGATGCTGCGCGACGAGCGCGTCCAGCCGTTTCCACAGGTCGTCGTTCTTGACGGGCGTTTTCGCGGCCGTCATCCAGTTCTTCTTCTTCCAGCCGTGGATCCACTCGCTGATGCCTTTTTGCACATACTGCGAGTCGGTATGGACGATGACCTGGCACGGCCGCTTGAGCACCTCGAGCGCGGCGATCACGCCCATCAGTTCCATGCGGTTGTTGGTCGTGACGGCTTCGCCGCCGAACAGTTCTTTTTCCAGGGTGCCGAAGCGCAGCAGCGCGCCCCAGCCGCCGGGGCCGGGGTTGCCCTTGCAGGCGCCATCCGTGAAGATTTCGACGAAGTCGGGTGAGCTCATGAGTCCTTGTTGCGTGTGGGGGAGGGTGTCGTGGCGGCGGCCTTCAGGCTCGGTGCCAGCACCGGTTTCTTGACCTTCAACGGGCCGACGAGGTGCATGCCGCGCACGCGCTTGATCGCCGTGACCATGTAGACCGCGCCGAAGATCGCCCACCAGCGGTCGCCGGCGGCTTCCATGAAGGCATAGCGGCCAAGCCACTGGTCGGTGGCGAGCGGCGGACGATAGCAGCCGAAGCGCCCACGCTCGAGCTCGAAGCCGAGCAGCTTGATCCAGTCCTTCAGGCGCGTGAACGCGATCAGGTCCTGGCGCGCGGGCAGGAACGGCTTGCCGGTCAGCTTGCCGACCGACTGGCGCGCGCCCCACAGCGAGAGCGAGTTGAAGCCGACGATCACCAGCTGCCCTTCTGGCATCAGCACGCGTTCCGCCTCGCGCAGCAGGCGGTGCGGGTCGCTCGTGAATTCGAGCGTGTGCGGCATCACGATCAGGTCGACGCTCTGCGCCTCGAACGGCAGGTCGAGGAAATCGCACCAGACCGTGCTGCGGCCGTCGGGCGCATGATGACGTGCCGCCGCCGCGCTGCCCTCGTCCGTAGGCGTCTTGAAAGGTTCGCTGGCGGCGCTCGCCGCATCGAGCACGAGCCCGCGGCACGGCATGCGGTTCTCGCGCAGGGCGTCGAGATGCGGCATGCCAAGCTGCAGCGCGTGGTAGCCGAAAATATTCGACACCACCCGGTCGAGCTGCTCCTGCTCCCAGTCGAGGACGTACTTTCCGGCGGGCGAAGCGGTCCAGGCGGGCCAGTCTATAATCGTTCGGTCAGACATGTCGAAGAATACGCCGCCCTAATGAATAGTCCGCTTGAGTACGCATACGAATACGTACCGGTTCCGGCCTTTGATGACAACTACATCTGGGTCGTGTCGGACGGCCGCAATGCGATTGCCGTCGATCCGGGCGATGCCGCGCCCGTTCGCGCGTATCTTGCGAAGCGCGGCTGGCGGCTCGTCGCTATTTTACTCACCCATCATCACAACGACCACGTCGGCGGGGTGGCCGATCTGCTGAACGACCAACGCGTGCCCGTTTATGGTCCGGCCGGCGAGGCGCTCGGGCCGCTCGACGCGTTCGTCACGCGCTTGAAAGGTGGCGATCGCGTGCATCTGGATGTGCCCGCGCTCGACTTCACCGTACTCGACGTGCCCGGCCATACGCGTGGCCATATCGCGTATTTCCAGGCGGGCGACCCGGCGGGCGTGCCGCATCTGTTCTGCGGCGACACGCTGTTCGCCTGCGGCTGCGGCCGGCTGTTCGAAGGCTCGCCCGCACAGATGATGGCGTCGCTCGACGCGCTGGCGGCGCTGCCCGGCAATACCGAAGTGCATTGCGCGCACGAATACACGCTGTCCAATATCCGCTTTGCGCTGGCGTGCGACCCGGACAATGCCGCGCTGCGTACCTGGAGCCAGGACGCAGCGGCGCTGCGCGAGCGCGGCGTGCCTACGCTGCCCACGACGATCGCCCACGAACGCGCCGTGAATCCGTTCCTGCGTGCTGGCGACCCGTCCGTCCAGGCGAGCCTTGCGGATCAGCTTCATGAAACGGTGTCCGACCGGCTGGCGGCTTTTACGCTGATGCGCGAGTGGAAAAATCGGTTCCGCTAGCCCACCCGTGTCAAGGGGCAAGCTCATCCCGAAAGTGCGGAAGCGCACCCAAGCTACGGATTTTCATGGTTTTTTCGAATGTTTCTGGTTGACGCGACCGAGTACGTTCCGTACCATCGGCTGCAAATTCCAGCCTTGCAAGTAGACGTTCATGCGATTTATCTTTAGTGCGCTGCTGGTCCTGATGCTCGCCGCCTGCGCGAGCGGGGGACCATCTGCGAGTAATTCAGCGAATAATCTAGCTCCTGCCGATCCCCAGGCCGCCGCCGACCAGCTCCGCAAGACCTCCGCAGCCCGAGAAACCATCGATGTCGACAACGCTTCGGTCAGTTCGCTGACGAGCCAGGACACCGATCTTTGGGGCCGTATCCGCCGCGGCTTCCAGATGCCCGACCTCCAGAGCGATCTGGTGGACATGAATGCCCAGTGGTATGCCCAGCGGCCTGACTACGTCGCCCGCATGACGGAGCGTTCGCAGAAGTATCTCTATCACATCGTCGAGGAACTCGAAGCGCGGCACATGCCGACCGAACTGGCGCTGCTGCCGTTCATCGAGTCGGCGTACAACCCGCAGGCGCTTTCCGTCGCGAAGGCCGCCGGCATGTGGCAGTTCGTGCCGGACACGGGGCGCACCTACAACCTCAAGCAGAACATGTGGCAGGACGAGCGGCGCGACGTGCTCGCCTCGACGAGCGCCGCGCTCGACTATCTCTCGCGTCTGCACGACATGTTCGGCGACTGGTATCTCGCGCTCGCCGCGTACAACTGGGGTGAGGGCAACGTGCAGCGCGCGATCGCCCGCAACCAGGCGGCCGGCCTGCCGACCGACTACGAGAGCCTGCGGCTGCCCAATGAGACGCGCAACTACGTGCCGAAGCTGCAGGCCATCAAGAACATCGTGATGAACCCGCAGCAGTATGGCCTCACCCTGCCGTCGATCCCGAACCACCCATATTTCGTCACGGTCACCACGTCGCACGACATCGACGTGGACGTTGCCGCGAAGCTCGCGAACATGACGCCGGACGAATTCCGGTCGCTCAACCCGTCATTCAAGAAGCCCGTCATTCTCGGTGCGACGCAACCGCAGATCCTGCTGCCGTTCGACAACGCGAGCGCCTTCGAGCAAAACCTGAAGGCCTACACGGGCCAGCTCTCGTCGTGGACCGTCTATACCACCGATGCTCGTACCACGCCGGCCGCGATTGCGGAAAAGATTGGCGTGGATGCCGATACGTTGATGTCGGTGAACAAGATTCCGGTGGGCATGCGCCTGAAGGCGGGCTCGACCCTCGTGGTGCCGCGCACCGACAGCGATGACGACGAGGACATCAGCGCCGACGTTGCCGAAAGCGCCGTGCTCGCCATGGAGCCGGACGTGCCCGACACGCGCAAGATGCTGATCCGCGTACGCCGCAAGCAGGGGATGGATGCGCTGGCAAGTCGTTACGGCGTCTCGGTCGGCCAGTTGAAGGGGTGGAACAGGACGCATCGTGATTACGTCATGCCGGGGCAGGTGCTGGTACTGCACGTGCCGGTCGGCAAGACGATGCCGAGCGAACCGGGGCCGGAACGCATCGCGACGAGCGTGGCGGGCGGCGGCGTGGAGCGTATTGGCACCAAGATGGCAGACACGGACCCGAAGTCGCGCTACGATAAGAAGCACGGTCGTGAGCGCGCCGAGGTCGTGAAGGTTTCCGATCCGGTCAAGGCCAGGTCGTCGAGCGCCGCGCCCAGCAAGGCGTCGAAGGGTACGGCAAGCCGCCAGAAGGCCGGCACCCACGCGCAAAAGCAGAAATTAAAATAGCGGCTCGCGAAGGGTGACCACATGCGTTGCGGGGGCAGCGCATGGCAGTTCGCTCCGATCACTCATCGTTATCCTTTATACGCCGTCACCCTTCGGGGGACGGCGTTTTACTTGGTGGCAAGTGCTGATGTGTGCTCGCGCCGTTGCCGTTTCTGGTCCCGTGTGTGTTCCGTGTGTGCGCCCCGGGCGGCCGGAATCGGGGCGGGATGGCCCATTTTGCGGCCCGGCGCGCGGCGGCTATAGTGATAAGGCCTTGGCTCGCGCCGGGAGGCGCCCGTCCGTCCTGCCTTATCCTGGAATTTGAAGGAAAGGGTACTTTCGCGTTATAATTTCAAGGTTTGAGCTTATCAACCCGCACCCTAGCGCCTACCTCTTCCCATCCGTTCATCCGCCGCCCGCGCATTGCGCTTTTCACCACCGGCGCCGCCCGATTGTCGTTCCCGAAGCCTGAAGGCAGGGCGCGAAACCGGTGGCCGGCCAGCCCGAGGTGAGAGTCGCCGCAAATGCGACACACGCGACGAATTGCGAGCGAGCCGCGCGCGCATCGGTCAAACGATGCCGACGCCGCAGCCGCCGCAATGTCAGCGGTCGGATAAACAGGTCGGCACAGGGTGTTCCCCCAAGGAGTCTCCCGTGTTGCCGTCATTCTCTCCCGCTCTGCTCGCGCTCGCCGACGGCACGGTCTTTCGTGGCTATTCGATTGGCGCGCCGGGTCATACGATCGGTGAAGTCGTGTTCAACACGGCCATCACCGGCTATCAGGAAATCCTGACCGACCCAAGCTACGCACGCCAGATCGTTACCCTCACGTATCCGCATATCGGCAACGTCGGCGTCAATGCCGAAGACGTCGAAGCCACGAAAGTCCATGCCGCCGGACTGATTATCCGCGACCTGCCGGTGCTCGCCTCGAACTTCCGCATGGAGCGCACGCTTGGCGACTATCTGCGCGACGAGGGCGTGGTGGCGATCGCCGGTATCGACACGCGCAAGCTCACTCGCATCCTGCGCGACAAGGGCGCGCAGAGCGGTGCCATTCTCGCCGGCTCGGATGACGAGGCGAAGGCAATCGAGCTCGCGCGCTCGTTCCCGGGCCTTTCTGGCATGGACCTCGCCAAGGTGGTCTCGACCAGCGAGTCGTACCAGTGGAACACGACCGAATGGCGTCTGGGCGAAGGCTACCGTACGCAGTCGGCGCCGAAGTACAAGGTTGTCGCGTTCGACTACGGCGTGAAGCAGAACATCCTGCGCATGCTGGCCGAGCGCGGCTGCGAAGTCACCGTGCTGCCGGCACAGGCGAGCGCGGCTGATGCACTCGCGCTGAACCCGGACGGCGTGTTCCTCTCGAACGGCCCAGGCGACCCCGAGCCGTGCGACTACGCGATCAAGGCCGCGCAGGAATTCATCGCGCGCGGCATTCCGACCTTCGGCATTTGCCTTGGTCACCAGATCATGGGCCTCGCCGTCGGTGCGAAGACCATGAAGATGAAGACCGGCCACCACGGCGCGAACCATCCGGTGAAGGATCTCGGCGACGGCCGCGTCGTCATTACGTCGCAGAATCACGGCTTCGCGGTGGATGCCGACACGCTGCCGGCCAACGCGCGCGTCACGCACGTCTCGCTCTTCGACGGCACGCTGCAAGGCTTCGAGCTGACCGACAAGCCCGCGTTCTGCTTCCAGGGCCACCCGGAAGCGTCGCCTGGCCCGCACGACATCGGCTATCTGTTCGACCGCTTCACCGCGCTGATGGACAGCGCCAGGGGCGACAAGCGCACGGCCGCGGCTTAAGCCCACGGCAACGCAACACGAGCAGAGCAGGGCGCGCAGCGAGCCGCTGGATACAAGCAGGAAAGCCGGCCACCGCGCACGCCCGACGGCGAGCGGCAATGCGTGATTTCACGTGCCGCCCGCCCGCAGTCAAGACACAGGAATATTTAGCGAGAGCGTTATGCCCAAGCGGACAGACATCAAGAGCATTCTCATCATCGGCGCTGGGCCGATCATCATCGGCCAGGCGTGCGAGTTCGACTATTCGGGCGCGCAGGCCTGCAAGGCATTGCGTGAAGAGGGCTACAAGGTCATCCTCGTCAACAGCAATCCGGCGACGATCATGACCGACCCGAACACGGCCGACGTGACCTACATCGAGCCGATCACCTGGGAAGTGGTGGAACGCATCATCGAGAAGGAGCGCCCCGACGCGATCCTGCCGACGATGGGCGGCCAGACCGCGCTGAACTGCGCGCTCGATCTGCACCACCACGGCGTGCTGAAGAAGTACGACGTCGAGCTGATCGGCGCGTCGCCGGAGGCCATCGACAAGGCCGAAGACCGCCAGAAGTTCAAGGACGCGATGACGAAGATCGGCCTTGGCTCGGCGAAGTCGGGCACGGCTCACTCGATGGAAGAGGCGCTCAAGGTCCACGCCGAAATTACGGCGGCCACCGGCTCGGGCGGCTATCCCGTCGTGATCCGCCCGTCGTTCACGCTGGGCGGCTCGGGCGGCGGCATCGCGTACAACCGTGAGGAATTCGAAGAGATCTGCAAGCGCGGTCTCGACCTTTCGCCCACGCGCGAACTGCTGATCGAAGAGTCGCTGCTCGGCTGGAAGGAGTACGAGATGGAAGTGGTCCGCGACAAGGCGGACAACTGCATCATCGTTTGCTCGATCGAAAACCTCGACCCGATGGGCATTCATACCGGCGACTCGATCACGGTGGCACCGGCCCAGACGCTCACCGACAAGGAATACCAGATCCTGCGTGACGCGTCGCTCGCCGTGCTGCGCGAGATCGGCGTCGATACGGGCGGCTCGAACGTCCAGTTCTCGATCAACCCGCGCGATGGGCGCATGATCGTGATCGAGATGAATCCGCGCGTGTCGCGTTCGTCGGCGCTGGCTTCGAAGGCCACGGGCTTCCCGATCGCGAAGGTCGCCGCGAAGCTGGCGGTGGGCTACACGCTCGACGAACTGAAGAACGAGATCACCGGCGGCCAGACCCCGGCCTCGTTCGAGCCGACCATTGACTACGTTGTCACGAAGATTCCGCGTTTCGCGTTCGAGAAGTTCCGCGAAGCCGATCCGCGCCTCACCACGCAGATGAAGTCGGTGGGCGAGGTGATGGCGATTGGCCGCACGTTCCAGGAGTCGTTCCAGAAGGCCCTGCGTGGCCTCGAAGTGGGCGTGGACGGTCTCGACGAAAAGACCACAAGCCGCGACGAAATCATCCGCGAGATCGGCGAAGCCGGTCCGGACCGCATCTGGTACGTGGGCGACGCGTTCCGCGTGGGCATGACGCGCGAAGAAATTTTCGAGGAAACGGCGATCGACCCGTGGTTCCTCGCGCAGATCGAAGAGATCGTCAGGAAGGAAGAGGCCGTCAAGGGTCGCACGCTCGAAAGCCTCACGAAGGACGAGCTGCGCTTCCTGAAGCAAAGCGGCTTCTCGGACCGGCGCCTCGCGAAGCTGCTCGCCACGAACGCCGCCGACGTTCGCAAGTGCCGCATCACGCTGAACGTGCGCCCGGTCTACAAGCGCGTGGACACGTGCGCGGCCGAGTTCGCGACGAAAACGGCCTACATGTACTCGACCTATGAGGAAGAGTGCGAGGCCAGCCCGACTAACAACAAGAAGATCATGGTGCTGGGCGGCGGCCCGAACCGGATCGGCCAGGGTATCGAGTTCGACTACTGCTGCGTGCATGCCGCGCTCGCGATGCGCGAAGACGGCTACGAAACGATCATGGTCAACTGCAACCCCGAGACCGTTTCGACCGACTACGACACGTCGGACCGTCTGTACTTCGAGCCGCTCACGCTCGAAGACGTGCTCGAAATCGTCGACAAGGAAAAGCCGCTGGGCGTGATCGTGCAGTACGGTGGCCAGACGCCGCTGAAGCTCGCGCTCGACCTCGAGGCAAACGGTGTGCCCATCGTCGGCACGTCGCCGGACATGATCGACGCCGCCGAAGACCGCGAGCGCTTCCAGAAGCTGCTGCAGGACCTCGGCCTGCGCCAGCCGCCGAACCGCACGGCGCGCGCCGAAGACGAAGCGCTCAAGCTCGCCGACGAAATCGGCTACCCGCTCGTCGTGCGTCCCTCGTACGTGCTGGGCGGCCGCGCGATGGAAATCGTCCACGAGCCGCGTGACCTCGAGCGCTATATGCGCGAGGCCGTGAAGGTGAGCAACGACTCGCCGGTGCTGCTCGACCGCTTTCTGAACGACGCGATCGAATGCGACGTCGACTGCATCTCCGATGGCGAAGCCGTGTTCATTGGCGGCGTGATGGAGCACATCGAGCAGGCGGGCGTGCATTCCGGCGACTCGGCGTGCTCGCTGCCGCCGTATTCGCTGTCGAAGGAAACGGTGGCCGAACTGAAGCGCCAGACCGGCGCGATGGCCAAGGCGCTGAACGTGATTGGCCTGATGAACGTGCAGTTCGCGATCCAGCAGGTTCCGCAGGATGATGGCTCGAAGAAGGACGTCATCTACGTGCTGGAAGTGAACCCGCGCGCTTCGCGTACCGTGCCGTATGTTTCGAAGGCGACCAGCTTGCCGCTCGCGAAGATCGCGGCGCGCGCGATGGTCGGCCAGAAGCTCGCTCAGCAGGGCGTGACGAAGGAAGTCGAGCCGCCGTATTTCAGCGTGAAGGAAGCGGTGTTCCCGTTCATCAAGTTCCCGACCGTCGACCCGGTGCTCGGACCCGAAATGCGTTCGACCGGCGAAGTGATGGGCGTGGGCCAAACCTTCGGCGAGGCGCTCTTCAAGTCGCAGCTTGCGGCGGGTTCGCGTCTGCCGGAGTCGGGCACTGTGTTCATCACCGTGATGGATTCTGACAAACCGAAGGCTGTCGAAGTTGCGCGCATGCTGCACGAACTCGGCTACGGACTCGTGGCGACGCGCGGCACTGCTGCTGCCATCGAGGCGGCCGGCGTGCCGGTGAAGGTGGTCAACAAGGTGAAGGATGGGCGCCCGCATATCGTCGACATGATCAAGAACGGCGAGATCGCACTCGTGTTCACCACGGTCGATGAAACGCGCGCCGCGATTGCCGATTCGCGCTCGATCCGCATGAGCGCGCAGGCGAACAAGGTCACGTACTACACTACGATGTCGGGAGCGCGTGCCGCCGTGGAGGGTCTGCGCTATCTGAAGAACCTGGAAGTCTATGATTTACAAGGCCTCCACGCTCGCCTAAACTAAGGCTTCGATTGCCTGTCCAATACGAAACGGGGCAGGCGGACCAGCTGAATATGTGCCGCGGTTAAGCGGCGTTCCAACAGGGTTTTCGGGCTGCGCCAGACCGCGCTGCCACCCTCGCGGGATGCACTTAACCGCGGTGATTTTTTTATGGCCGCAACGATCGCACAAGCGCTCGTGGCGCGGCCTCATTGCGGCCTTGACCGGCCATACGAGTTGTTTATGAGCACGATTCCCTTGACCAAGCGCGGCGCCGACCAACTTCGCGAAGAACTGCAGCGCCTGAAATCCGTCGAGCGCCCGGCGGTGATCAATTCCATCGCCGAAGCGCGCGCGCAGGGCGACCTGTCGGAAAACGCGGAATACGACGCGGCGAAGGAGAAGCAGGGCTTCATCGAAGGCCGCATCGCGGAAATCGAGTCGAAGCTGGCGGCGGCGCAGGTCATCGATCCGGCCACGCTGGAAGCGGACGGCCGTATCGTGTTCGGCTCGACGGTCGATCTCGAAGACCTCGAGTCGGGCAAGTCGGTCACCTATCAGATCGTCGGCGACGACGAAGCCGACCTCGAGCACGGCCTCATCTCCGTGAGCTCGCCCATCGCGCGTGCGCTGATCGGCAAGTCGGAAGGCGACGTCGCCGCGGTGCAGGCACCGAGCGGCGTGCGCGAGTACGAAGTCATCGAGGTCCGCTACGTCTGACGGGCGCCGCGACGTGACCTCCGTTTCTGCGGCTACGCACCGTCTGTTCGGGCTCCTCGCCATGCTCTGGGTAGGCAGCCAGCTGACTATTGGCTATGCAGTCGCGCCCGTGCTGTTCGCTTCGCTCGATCGCATGACGGCCGGCGCGGTCGCGGCGCAGCTCTTTCGTATCGAGGGGTGGCTGGGCGTGGTATGCGGCGTGCTGATGCTCGTGCTGTCGAACGGGCTCGCGCGGCGTGGGGCCGCGCAGTACCGGCGCTTGCGCTGGCTGCTGGCGGGGATGCTCGTATGCGTGCTGGCGGGCTATTTCGCGCTGCAGCCGTTCATGAACGCGCTGCGCGTGGAGGCGATGAATGCCGGCATGGACATCGCGAACTCGCCTTACGCGAGCCGTTTCGGCATGCTGCACGGTGTTTCGAGTCTCTTCTATCTGATCGAGAGCCTGCTGGGCATTGCGCTCGTCTGGCTCCAGCCGTCGTCGCGCGGCATAACGGCGCATTGAGACGCCGGGTTCGCCGCGCTGCCGCGCGGTGGCTGGCCTGCGCGCTTCGTCCAGGTTGGAAAGGAAAATACGCCGCCGGTCAGTCCCGGCGGCGCATGGTGCAGCTGAGCGCCTTACTTCGAACCTTGGTGGACGCGCTTGCTACCGGTCTGGCGTTTCTTCGCGCGCTTGATGTTGCCGCCTTGCGTGACGCGCTCGTTGCCCTTGACGACCACTTTTTGCGACTTCGGCTTTCGCATCGGGTTCTCGGACGGCTTGACCACCTTGACGGTACGCGGCGCCGCACCGCGTCGCGCATCGCTCGCGCTCGGCACGTCGCCGGCCGGGCGCTTGACGGTGCCGCGCGCGCCAGCGCGGGCGGTTGTGGTTGTCGGAGCAGCTTCCTCGGGCTTCCAGATCACGAGCAGCTTGCCGATGTGCTGAATGGGTGCGGCGTTCAGGCGGTCGCAGATCTCTTCATAGACCGCGATGCGCGCCTCGCGCTCGTCGCCGAACACGCGGATCTTGATGAGTTGGTGCGCGGCGAGGTGAACCTTGATTTCCTTGAGGACGGCGTCGGTCAACCCTTCCGCGCCGATGAGCACAACCGGTTTGAGCGCATGAGCTGCGGAGCGCAGTTCGGCGCGCTGTTCGGCAGAAAGAGAGAGGGCGGGCATGGGATGTGGCAGACTCGACTAAAATGACGGCGCCTCGCGGGCGGCAATGAGCGGCATGCGTATGGCATGAGCGGCTCGCCCGGTGGGCTGCGCATCGGAACAACGGAAAAAAACCGTGGGAACGGCCAGGCGCGGGCATCAACCGGCGTGACCCTGGCCGGACGGGCCGCGAAGGCCGCACGAATAAAACGCGTATTATCCGCTAAAAGCGCGCAATCAAGCAGCAAGAGTTCATTTTTAATGGCAAAGAACCGCTTCAACCAGTCGTGGCTTCACGACCATATCAACGACCCGTATGTGAAGATGGCGCAACGGGAGGGCTATCGCGCCCGCGCCGCGTACAAACTGAAGGAAATCGACGAGCAGGACAAGCTGATCCGCCCCGGCATGGTGATCGTGGATCTCGGTGCGGCACCGGGCAGCTGGAGCCAGTACGCGCGTAACAAGCTCATCCAGAGCGCGAGGCGCGACGAGCAACGCCAGGGGGGGATCGATGGCACGATCATCGCGCTCGACCTGCTGCCGATGGAGCCCATCGCCGACGTCGACTTCATCCAGGGTGACTTCCGTGAAGACGAGGTACTGGCCCAACTCGAGGAACGCGTGGCCGGCCGGCCCGTGGATCTTGTAATTTCGGACATGGCACCCAATCTGTCGGGCGTGGCATCGGCCGACGCTGCGCGTATCGAGCATGTCTGCGACCTCGCACTCGAGTTCTCGCAGAATCATCTGAAGCCTGATGGTGCCCTTTTAGTAAAATGTTTTCACGGCAGTGGCTACAGCCAGATCGTCGAGAAATTCAAGCATCAGTTCAAGATCGTGGCCGCCCGCAAACCGAAAGCTTCGCGGGACAAATCGGCCGAAACGTTTATATTGGGTAAACAGCTGAAGCGGCCCCGTTGAAAGGCAGTCATTCTCCCCTGCGAAGGGCAGGTCCGTTAGATGCCGCAAGGGGCTGGGAAGCCGCCCGGAAGGCTCGCCGGACAAGGCTCTGAGGCTATTCCCGCCTTAGTGAATCATTATGGCGGGGGCTAGCGTAGTGGATTAGAATGCTTTGGTGGTGTCGCAAGGCAAATGTAGGCGCCTGTCAATGAGTGAAGGAGTGGTGCTTTGAACAACAACATGTTTTCCAAGGCAGCAGTGTGGCTGGTGATCGCACTGGTGCTGTTTACGGTGTTCAAGCAGTTCGACAAGCCCCGTGTCCAGGAAGGCGTTTCCTATTCGCAGTTCATGGACGACGCGAAGAGCGGCAAGGTCAAGAGCGTCGTGGTGCAGGGGCGGAACCTCACGGTCACTCCGGCTGATGGCCAGAAATACCAGATCGTCTCCCCGGGCGACATCTGGATGGTCGGCGACCTGATGAAATACGGCGTGCAGGTGAGCGGCAAGGCCGACGAAGAACCGAACGCGCTGGTCTCCGCGCTGTACTACCTTGGACCGACGATCCTCATCATCGTGTTCTGGTTCTACATGATGAGACAGATGCAGGGGGGCGGCAAAGGCGGGGCGTTCTCCTTCGGTAAATCCCGCGCGCGGCTGATCGACGAGAACAACAACGCGGTGAACTTCTCCGACGTCGCGGGTTGCGACGAAGCCAAGGAGGAAGTGTCCGAGCTCGTCGACTTCCTGCGCGATCCGCAGAAGTTCCAGAAGCTGGGTGGCCGCATCCCGCGCGGCGTGCTGCTGGTCGGCCCTCCGGGCACCGGTAAGACGCTGCTTGCGCGTGCCATTGCCGGCGAGGCGAAAGTGCCGTTCTTCAGCATCTCGGGTTCGGACTTCGTGGAAATGTTCGTCGGCGTGGGCGCGGCCCGCGTGCGCGATATGTTCGAGCAGGCCAAGAAGCATGCGCCCTGCATCGTGTTCATCGACGAAATCGACGCCGTCGGCCGCCATCGCGGCGCCGGCATGGGCGGTGGCAACGACGAGCGCGAGCAGACGCTGAACCAGATGCTCGTTGAGATGGACGGCTTCGAGGCCAACTCGGGCGTCATCGTGATCGCGGCGACGAACCGTTCCGACGTGCTAGACAAGGCCCTGTTGCGTCCGGGCCGCTTCGACCGCCAGGTTTATGTGGGCCTGCCCGACATCCGCGGCCGCGAGCAGATCATGAAGGTGCACCTGCGCAAGGTGCCGATCGCCAACGACGTGGACGCAGCCGTCATCGCGCGTGGCACGCCGGGCTTCTCGGGCGCGGACCTCGCGAACCTCGTCAACGAAGCAGCGCTCTTCGCGGCCCGCCGCGGCAAGCGGATCGTCGAAATGCAGGACTTCGAAGATGCCAAGGACAAGATCTTCATGGGACCGGAGCGCAAGTCGGCCGTGATCCGCGAGGAAGCGAAGCGCGCGACGGCTTACCACGAGTCGGGCCACGCCGTGATCGCGAAGCTGTTGCCGAAGGCCGATCCGGTGCACAAGGTCACGATCATCCCGCGCGGTCGCGCGCTGGGCGTGACGTGGCAGCTGCCGGAGCACGACAACGAAACGTATTCGAAGGACTATCTGCTTGACCGTCTGGCGATCCTGTTTGGCGGCCGCGTGGCGGAAGAGCTGTTTCTGAACCTGCTCAGCACGGGCGCTTCGGACGACTTCAACAAGGCGACGCAGACGGCCCGCGCGATGGTGGCGCGCTTTGGCATGACCGATGCACTCGGGCCGATGGTCTATGTGGACGACGAGAACGATGCCAGTCCGTTCGGCCGCGGCTTCACGCGTACGATCTCGGAAGCGACGCAGCAGAAGGTCGACGCGGAAATCCGCCGCGTGCTCGACGAGCAGTACACGCTCGCGAAGCGTCTGCTGGACGAGAACCGCGACAAGGTCGAGGCGATGACCGCCGCACTGATGGAGTGGGAGACGATCGACGCCGATCAGATCAACGACATCATGGCGGGCCGTCCCCCGCGCTCGCCCAAGAGCACCACGCCTGGTGCCGGCGACGCGCCGTCGTCGGGTGGCAGTTCGAGCAGCGAGGTGAAGCCGGGGAGTGCGACCGCACCGGCTTGATCAGCATCCTGTAAAGTTGCGGGCCGATGTGTGCGTCACATCGGCCCGTTTCGCATTTCTTGCTGCCGCTTTCGGCAGACGCAAGCAATCCGCTATCTGACGTTTCTTGACGTGCCCAATATGTCCTCGCAGGGTAATCTCCCGACTGAACCCGCACCCGAGTCGCCGGGGTGCACCCTGAAGTGCGGCCGATTCACGCTGACCTTCGAGCGCCCGCTCGTGATGGGCATTCTGAACGCGACGCCCGATTCGTTTTCCGACGGCGGCCGCTATATCGAGCGCGGTGAGGCATTGCGTCGCGCCGAGCAGATGCTGCTCGACGGCGCCGATATCATCGATATCGGTGGCGAATCGACGCGGCCGGGCGCGCCGCCCGTGCCGCTCGACGAGGAGCTCGAACGCGTGGTTCCGCTTATCGAGCAATTGCGCGGCGCGAACGTGCCACTCTCGATCGACACGTACAAGCCCGAAGTGATGCGCCACGCGCTGGCCGCCGGCGCGGATCTGATCAACGACATCTGGGGTTTCCGGATGCCGGGTGCCATTGAAGCCGTGCGCGCGAGCGATTGCGGCCTCTGTGTGATGCACATGCTGGGCGAGCCACAGACGATGCAGTTGGGCGAACCGGCTTATGTCGACGTGGTGGCCGAAGTGCGCGAGTTTTTGGCGGCGCGCGTCGCCGAGCTGGAGGCGGCAGGTGTGGCGAAGGCGCGTATTAGCGTCGATCCCGGTTTCGGCTTCGGCAAGGCGGTGATCGAGCACAACTACGCACTGCTCGCCCATCTGCCCGACACCGCTCCCCGCGTGCCGCCGGGCATGGCGCCGTATCCGGTGCTGGCGGGCATGTCGCGCAAGTCGATGCTGGGTGCGCTCGTCAACCGTCCCGCGCCCGAGCGTGTGGCCGCCAGCGTGGCCGCCGCGGTGTGTGCGGCCGAACGGGGGGCAGCAATCATTCGCGTTCACGATGTCGCGCAGACCGTGGACGCGCTGAAGGTATGGGCCGCTGTGCGCGAGGCCGCGCGTCGTCCGGCCCACCGTGTATAACACTGGGCAGTACTGAACGAAAGCGGTGCACTGAGAGAGGAATCGAAGGATGGGACGTCGTTATTTTGGAACGGATGGGGTACGCGGCAAGGTCGGCTCGGCGCCGATCACGCCCGATTTCGTGCTTCGGCTCGGCTATGCGGCGGGCAAGGTGCTCGCGGGTTCGGCGGCGGCCTCGGGGCCGCGGCCGGCCGTGCTGATCGGCAAGGACACGCGCATCTCGGGCTACATGCTGGAGGCGGCGCTCGAGGCCGGGCTTTCGGCGGCGGGTATCGACGTGATGCTGGCCGGCCCCATGACCACCCCCGGCATCGCCTATCTCACGCGTGCGCTCAGGCTCGCAGCGGGTGTGGTGATCAGCGCCTCGCATAATCCTTATTACGACAACGGCATCAAGTTTTTCTCCGCCGACGGCAACAAGCTGCCCGACGAAGTCGAAACGCAGATCGAGGAGCAACTGGAGTTGCCGCTCGACTGCGCGCCGTCCGCGCAGCTGGGTCGCGCGCGGCGCCTCGACGATGCGCGCGGGCGCTACATCGAGTTCTGCAAGAGCACGTTCCCGCAGGCGTTCAGCCTGCGCGGGCTGAAGCTGGTCGTGGACTGCGCGAACGGCGCGGCCTACGACATCGCGCCGCATGTATTCCATGAACTGGGCGCCGACGTGATTCCGATTGGCGTCTCGCCGAATGGCTTCAACATCAACGACGGCGTCGGCGCAACGGCGCCCGATGCGCTCGTGCGTGCGGTGCGCGCGAATCATGCCGATCTTGGCATCGCGCTGGACGGCGACGCCGACCGCCTGCAAGTGGTGGATTCGCACGGGCGCCTCTTCAACGGCGACGAGCTGCTCTACGTGCTGGTGAAGGACCGCATGGCGACGGATGGCAAGGTGGAAGGCGCCGTGGGCACGCTCATGACGAACCTGGCCGTGGAGCAGGCCGTCGAGGCCCTCGGCGTGAAGTTCATGCGCGCCGCGGTGGGCGACCGCTACGTGCTGGAGAAGCTGCGCGAGCACGGCTGGCAGCTGGGCGCCGAGGGCTCGGGGCACATCCTGTCGCTCGATCGCCACACGACCGGCGACGGCATCGTTTCGGCGCTGCTCGTGCTGGCCGCGATGAAGCGCAGCGGTCAGACGCTTGCTCAGCTGCTCGATGGCGTGCAGCTGTTCCCGCAGCGGCTCATCAACGTACGCATCGCGCAGGGCGCCGACTGGAAGGGCAACGCCGCCATCCAGACCTCGGTGGCCGACGCCGAGGCCGCGCTCAAGGGCCGCGGCCGCGTGCTGATCCGGGCTTCGGGGACGGAGCCTGTGCTGCGCGTGATGATCGAGGCGCGCGAGGAACGCGACGCCAATCACTACGCCGAAGCGATCGCCGAGACGGTTCAGCGCGCTATCGCCTGAGTTCCGATCCGTCACTCATCGTGCGCGGCGTCAGCGCCGCCGCGCACGGATGGTCTCTCCGGCGCCTCGTCCAGAGAGGTTTTCAACGCGCTTTCGGTTGCCGGCAAATTGCCTGAAACCGTCCCCACAGGTCCCCATCACCGGGCGCTGCAAACCTTTGCGATGCGTCCTCAAACGCTTGCCGCGCAGGTTACAACGGCCTCGCAGGCGGCGCCTTCTCCGCTCAAGTCCTGCCTTTCATCTGGTAATCGTATTGTCACGATCAATTCATGAATCGTCATGGTACTGTCACAGAGAGACCCTATTCTTCGCGGTGTCGTTCATCCGCTCACACACTGGAGGTCTCATGAAATTGATGCAAACCGCGCTTGCAGGCGTCGCTGGCGCGCTCTTCGCGATTGCCGCGCACGCAGCCGATATCACCGGCGCGGGCAGCACCTTTGCAGCACCGATCTACATGAAATGGGCGGACGCCTATCAAAAGTCGGGCGGCGGCAAGGTGAACTACCAGGGCATCGGTTCGTCGGGCGGTATCAAGCAGATCCTCGCCAAGACCGTTGACTTCGCGGGCTCGGACGCTCCGCTGAAGGACGACGATCTTGCCAAGGATGGTCTGTTCCAGTTTCCGACGGTGGTCGGCGGCGTGGTGCCGGCGATCAACGTGCCGGGCGTGAAGCCTGGCGAAGTCGTGCTGTCGGGGCCGGTCCTCGGCGACATCTACCTCGGCAAGATCAAGAAGTGGAACGATCCGGCCATCGTCGCGCTGAACCCGAAGGTCAAGCTGCCTGACCTCGACATCGCCGTGGTCCGCCGCGCCGATGGTTCGGGCACGAGCTTCATCTGGACGAACTACCTGTCGAAGGTCAACCCCGAGTGGAAGAGCAAGGTTGGCGAAGGCTCGACCGTGAACTGGCCGACTGGCACGGGCGGCAAGGGCAACGACGGCGTCGCCGCCTTCGTGCAGCGTCTGCCGGGCGCGATTGGCTACGTCGAGTGGGCGTACGCCAAGCAAAACCACATGGTCTACACTGCCATGAAGAATGAAGCCGGTGCGGTCGTCCAGCCGGACACCGAGACGTTCAAGGCCGCCGCAGCCGGCGCCGACTGGAAGAAGTCGTTCTACCAGATCCTCACGGACGAGCCGGGCAAGGACGCATGGCCGGTCGTCGGCGCGACCTTCGTGCTGCTGCACACCTCGCAGGACAAGCCGGAGCAGGGCAAGGAAGCGCTCAAGTTCTTCGACTGGGCGTTCAAGAACGGCGGCGCCGCTGCTAGCGACCTCGACTACATCTCGCTGCCGCAATCGGTCGTGAACGAGATCCAGTCGCAGTGGAAGGAGAAGGTCAAGGACGCCAGCGGCAAGTCGATCGCCGAATAAAGGCGGCCTTTACGCCAAGCCGGACGGGGCCGTCGCGAAAAACGCGCGCGCCCCGTTCGGCCGTTTTGAAAGAGACCGTTCGTTATCCGGTTGTAAGGCCGGAGGCGAGCGGGCTGCAGTCCCCGGCTGCATGACGGCCGCCAGGCACTTCGCCTGACGGCATCTGGAAACAGGTCACCATGTCCGACTTCCCGCTCGTGTCGAATCCGTCCGGCAACGCGGCGCAACAGAAAGCGCCCAGCCCGGCCGGCGACATCATTTTCGGCGGCCTGGCTCGCCTCGCCGCCATCGTCACGCTGTTGCTGCTAGGCGGCATCATCGTGTCGCTCGTCGTCGCCTCGCTGCCGACGATCCAGAAGTTCGGCCTCTCATTCCTCTGGACTGCCGACTGGGATCCGCCCAGCGACAAGTACGGCGCGCTCGTGCCCATCTACGGCACGGTCGCCACCTCGATCATCGCGCTCATCATCGCGGTGCCGGTGAGCTTTGGCATTGCGCTGTTCCTCACTGAGCTTTCGCCCGCCTGGCTGCGCCGCCCGCTCGGCATCGCCATCGAGCTGCTGGCCGCGATCCCGTCGATCGTGTATGGCATGTGGGGTCTGCTCGTATTCGCGCCGATCTTCGCGCAGTGGTTCGAGAAGCCTCTGGGCACCGTGCTCGGCGGCATTCCGTTCGTCGGCGCGCTGTTTCAGGGTGCGCCTATCGGTATCGGCATCCTGTGCGCCGGCGTGATCCTCGCGATCATGATCATTCCGTACATCGCCTCGGTGATGCGCGATGTCTTCGAAGTCACGCCCGTGCTGCTCAAGGAGTCGGCCTACGGCATCGGCTGCACGACGTGGGAAGTGATGTGGAAGATCGTTCTTCCGTTCACGAAGACCGGCGTGATCGGCGGCGTGATGCTGGGCCTTGGCCGCGCGCTCGGCGAGACCATGGCCGTCACGTTCGTGATCGGCAATACGAACCTGCTCGACAACGTGTCGCTCTTCTCGCCTGGCAACAGCATCACCTCGGCGCTCGCCAACGAGTTCGCCGAAGCGGAGCCGGGGCTGCACACCGCCGCGCTGATGGAACTGGGCCTGATCCTGTTCGTGATCACGTTCATCGTGCTCGCGATCTCGAAGCTCATGCTGCTGCGCCTCGAAAAAGCGGAGGGTGCGCGATGAGCGAGCCGCTGATGAAGATTCCGGGCGCCGTCTACGGCCCCCAACTGGAGAAGATGCGCGGCAAGCTGCAACACCGCCGCCGCGTGGTCAACGCGATCGCCCTGACGCTGTCGCTCGCCGCCATGGTGTTCGGCATCGTCTGGCTGGTGTGGATTCTCTATACGACGCTCTCGCTCGGCGTGGGCGGACTTTCCGTGGAGCTCTTCACGCAGTCCACGCCGCCGCCGAATACCGATGGCGGTGGTCTCGCCAACGCGATCGTCGGCAGCCTGCTGCTCATTGCGATCGCCACGTTCGTGGGCACGCCGATCGGCATTCTCGCGGGCGTCTATCTCGCCGAGTACGGCCAGAAGGGCTGGCTCGCCAGTGTGACGCGTTTCATCAACGACATCCTGCTGTCGGCGCCGTCGATCGTCGTGGGCCTGTTCGTCTATGCACTCGTCGTGGCGAAGATGGGTCACTTCAGCGGCTGGGCCGGCGCGATCTCGCTCGCGCTGCTGCAGATCCCCATCGTGATCCGCACGACCGAGAACATGCTCAAGCTCGTGCCGAACGCGCTGCGCGAGGCGGCTTTTGCGCTCGGCACGCCGAAGTGGAAGATGGTGATGTCGATCACGCTGAAGGCCTCCATCGCGGGCATCGTGACGGGCGTGTTGCTGGCCGTGGCGCGCATTGCGGGCGAAACCGCGCCGCTGCTCTTCACGGCGCTGTCGAACCAGTTCTTCAGCGCGGACATGAATCAGCCGATGGCGAACCTGCCGGTTACGATCTACAAGTTCGCGATGAGTCCGTTCGCCCAGTGGCAATCGCTTGCCTGGGCCGGTGTTTTCCTGATTACGCTGGGCGTGCTGGGGCTGAATATCCTTGCACGCGCGATCTTTTCGAAAAAGTAAGGGCGGAGTGATCCGATGAACATGGCAGAAAGTCACATGAACACCGTTGGCCACGCGAGCGCGCCGGCCGCCGGGTTTCAACCTGTGGATCCCGCCCAGGGCGCACATCCGCAATCGCCTGGCACGCCGAAGATCGAGGTTAAGGACCTCAACTTCTTCTACGGCAAGTATCACGCGCTGAAGAACATCAATCTGCAGATTCCCGAAGGCAAGGTGACGGCGTTCATCGGCCCCTCGGGCTGTGGCAAGTCCACGCTGCTGCGCACCTTCAACAAGATGTATGCGCTCTATCCCGAGCAGCGCGCCGAGGGTGAGATCCTCATGGACGGCGAAAACCTGCTGAGCACCCAGCGCGATATTTCGTTGCTGCGGGCGCGTATCGGCATGGTGTTCCAGAAGCCGACCCCGTTCCCGATGTCGATCTACGACAACATTGCGTTCGGCGTGAAGATGTTCGAGACGCTTTCGCGTCCGGAGATGGACGACCGCGTCGAGTGGGCGCTGACCAAGGCTGCGCTCTGGAGCGAAGTGAAGGACAAGCTGGGCCAGAGCGGCTACGGTCTCTCGGGCGGCCAGCAGCAGCGTCTGTGCATCGCGCGCGGCATTGCGATTCGCCCCGAAGTTCTGCTGCTCGACGAGCCGTGCTCGGCGCTCGATCCGATCTCGACGGGCCGTATCGAAGAACTGATCGCCGAACTCAAGAGCGACTACACGGTCGTGATCGTCACGCATAACATGCAGCAGGCCGCGCGTTGTTCGGACTACACTGCATACATGTATCTCGGCGAGCTGATCGAGTTTGGCGACACCGAGAAGATCTTCATCAAGCCGGTCCGCAAGGAAACGGAAGACTACATCACGGGCCGTTTCGGCTGATCGGGAGAGGGAGCAAGACATGTCCGACAAGCATCTGTCCAGCCAGTTCGACGCCGACCTCAATCTCATTTCGTCGAAGGTCCTCGAAATGGGCGGCCTAGTGGAATCGCAGATCATCACGGCGATGCAGGCGCTCAACGAGTTCAATGGCGAGGCCGCCGACCGCGTGATCGTCGCGGAAGACCGCCTCAACACGATGGAAGTCGAGATCGACGAGGAGTGCAGCAACATCATCGCGCGCCGCCAGCCGGCCGCGCGCGACCTGCGCCTCGTGCTCGCGATTTCGAAGACCATCACGAACCTCGAGCGCGCCGGCGACGAAGCCGAAAAGATCGCCAAGCGCACCAAGCGCCTGCTCGAAGACGGCGCCTCGCGCAGCGTGAATATCGCCGAAATCAAGGTCTCGGGCGAGATGGCCGTCTCGATCCTGCGCCGCGCGCTCGACGCGTTCGCTCGGCTCGACACGGTGGCCGCCGCGCAGATCGTGCGCGACGACAAGGCCATCGACGAGGAATTCCGCGCGTTCGTGCGCAAGCTCGTGACGTACATGATGGAAGACCCGCGCACGATCTCGGTGGGGCTCGACTATCTGTTCATCGCCAAGGCGATCGAGCGGATCGGCGACCACGCGAAGAACATTGCCGAGTTCATCATCTACATCGTGAAGGGCACCGACGTGCGGCACAAGTCGCGCGACGCGCTCGAACGTGAAGCCTTGAGCTGATTTAACTGGATAAAAGGTCAAGAGGTGTCGATGCCTAGCAGCATTCTCGTCATAGAAGATGAGCCCGCGATTTCGGAGCTGATTTCCGTGAACCTGCAGCACGCCGGGCATTGCCCGATCCGCGCGTACAACGCGGAGCAGGCTCAGAACCTGATCAGCGACGTGCTGCCCGATCTCGTCCTGCTCGACTGGATGTTGCCGGGCAAGTCGGGTGTGTCGTTCGCGCGCGATCTGCGCAACAACGAGCGCACGAAGCACATCCCGATCATCATGCTCACCGCCCGCGGCGACGAGCAGGACAAGGTGCTCGGCCTCGAGATCGGCGCGGACGACTACGTCACGAAGCCGTTCTCGCCCAAGGAACTGATGGCCCGCATCAAGGCGGTGCTGCGCCGCCGCGCGCCGCAGCTCACCGAGGACGTCGTCGCGATCAACGGTCTGAAACTCGATCCGGCCACGCACCGCGTCGCCGCCCATGCTGAAGGCAGTGAAATCAAGCTTGACCTCGGCCCGACCGAGTTCCGGCTGCTGCATTTCTTCATGACGCATCCCGAGCGTGTGCATAGCCGCACGCAGCTGCTCGACCAGGTGTGGGGCGACCATGTGTTCGTGGAAGAGCGCACCGTGGACGTGCACATCAAGCGTCTGCGCGCCGCGCTCAAGCCGGCGGGGTGCGATGCTATGATCGAAACGGTGCGCGGCAGCGGCTACCGTCTCGCGAAGAGCGCCTGACGCGCGATCTGCTTTAGCCGCGCCGCATGCCGCGGCGCGGATCTGTGTCGATGGCGTGTGCGCACGCATCGACGCGGCCCGCCCGGACCCGGCGTCCCCGATCAGACTGTCTCTTTCAGATCGCAGGAACATGAATATCATCTGGGCGCGCTCCCTCGTTTCAATCGCTTTGCTCGCGCTGGTGTGCGCGGGTGTCGGTGCGCTCTTCGGCGTCAAATTCGCGCTTGCGCTGGCGGTCATCGCGCTGCTCGTGCAAATGCTCTTCGGCACGTTTCACAAGCAGCGCCTCTGGCGCCTGCTCGATGCGCCGGTCTACGGCGAAGTGCCCAGCGCCCCGGGCGTATGGGGCGAAATCTATTACCGTCTGCACAAGCTGGCGAAGCGCTGGCACGCCCAGGTGCGCCAGGTCGAGCAGCAGCATTCGCGTTTCATCCAGGCGATCCAGGCCTCGCCCAACGGCGTCGCGATGCTGGACGACCATGACCAGATCGAGTGGTGCAACGCCATTTCCGAGCTGCATTTCGGGCTCGATGCGAAGCGCGATCTGCGCCAGCACATCACGCACCTGGTGCGGCAGCCGGACTTCGTGCGCTACCTGAACTCGAACCACTACGAAGCAATGCTGATCATGCGCGGCATGGGCGCGAAGCGGCAGAACGTGATCTCGGTTCAGGTGTTTCCGTATGGCGACAGCCGCAAGCTGGTGCTTTCGCAGGACATCACGGAGCTTGAGCGCACCGACGCGATGCGTCGCGACTTCGTCGCGAACGTCTCGCATGAACTGAAGACGCCGCTCACCGTGCTGTCGGGCTTCCTCGAGACGATGCGCGAGCTGCCGCTTTCGGAGAGCGAACGCGCGCGCTATCTCGAACTCATGGAGCAGCAGGCGGCCCGGATGCGCCACATCGTGACGGACCTGCTGGTGCTCGCACAGCTTGAGGGCGAAGGGCAGCAGCCCGGCGATCAGATGGTCGACATGCGCGCGGTACTCCGCCACGTGCGCGAGGACGCGGAGAACCTCTCCAGCGGCCGTCATCGCATCACGGCCGACTTCGACGACAGCCTCAGCGTCACCGGTTCGGAGACCGAAATGCTGAGCGCGCTAGGCAATCTCGCGACCAACGCGGTGCGCTACACGCCCGAAGGCGGGACGGTGCATCTGTCGTGGCGCGAGGAGGGCCGCAGCGCAGTGTTCTCCGTGACGGACAGCGGCCTTGGCATTCCGGCCGCAGACATCCCGCGCCTCACCGAGCGTTTCTATCGCGTGGACCGCAGCCGTTCGCGCGACACGGGCGGTACGGGGCTCGGCCTCGCGATCGTCAAGCATGTCCTGCAACGCCATGACGCGGCGCTCGAAGTCAGGAGCGAGGAGGGGCGGGGCAGCACGTTCACGGTGCGCTTCCCCATTTCGCGTACGGCGCGGCGCCAACCGACACCGGCATGAGGTTGCGTGAAGTAGCGTGAGGCAGCGCACTTCGTCGCAGCGATAAAAAAGGCCGCGCAATCGGCATTGCGCGGCCTTTTTGCTTGCAGCGGGCGTCGCACGGCGCGACGCCGCCGTAACGTCACGGACAGAACTTCGCGAGCAGGCTCAACTGCGCATTGCGCACCGACTTGCCCGCGCGGCGGCGCCGGTAGTGACCGTCGCTCTGCATGAGCCAGGCCGCCTGGTTGTCGCCGAGGAAGGTCGACAGGCCTTCGGCGATCACGCGGCGCTTGAGCCGCCGGTCGTCGATCGGGAAGGCCACTTCGACGCGGCGGAACAGGTTGCGGTCCATCCAGTCGGCGCTCGACAGATAGACGTTTTCCGCGCCACCGGCATAGAAGTAGTAGATGCGATGATGCTCGAGGAAGCGCCCGACGATCGAGCGCACCGTGATGTTCTCGGAGAGCCCCGGCACGCCGGGCTTGAGCGAGCAGACGCCGCGCACGATCAGATCGATCTTCACGCCGGCCTGCGAGGCCTCGTAAAGCTCGTCGATCACGGTGGGCTCGAGCAGGGCGTTCATCTTCGCGACGATGCGTGCCTTCTTGCCGGCGCGCGCCGCATTGGCTTCGGCGCGTATGGCCTCGACCAGCTTCGGATGCAGCGTGAACGGCGACTGCCAGAGCTCGTGCAACGGCAGTTCGCCGCCGATGCCGGTCAGTTGCTGGAACACGTGGTGCACGTCCTCGGTGATCTTCGGCTGCGACGTCAGCAGACCGAAGTCGGTATAGAGGCGCGCCGTGCGCGGGTGGTAATTGCCGGTGCCGAGGTGCACGTAGCGGCGCAGCACCGTGCGGCCGTTCTGCGGCACGCGGCGCACGATCAGCATCATCTTCGCGTGGCACTTGTGCCCCACCACGCCGTAGACCACGTGCGCACCCACGGCTTCGAGCTGCGCGGCCCAGTTGATGTTGGTTTCCTCGTCGAAGCGCGCGAGCAGCTCCACCACCACGGTCACTTCCTTGCCGTTGCGCGCGGCCTGCATGAGCGCGTCCATCAGTGGCGAGTCGGTGCCGGTGCGGTAGATGGTCTGCTTGATCGCGACCACGTTCGGATCGTTCGCGGCCTGCAGCAGCAACTCCAGCACGGGCTGGAAGCTCTCGTACGGATGATGCAGCAGCACGTCGCCCTGATCGATCACGTCGAACAGGTTGCTGTTCGCGGCGATACGCTTCGGAATGGTGGGCACGTGCGGCACGAACTTGAGATCGGGGCGGTCCACCATCTCGGGCAACTGCATGAGACGCACGAGATTGACGGGGCCGTCGACGTAGTAGCAGTCCTTTTCGCTGAGGCCGCTTTCGTCGAGCAGGCGCTTCACGAGCTGTACCGGCGTGTCGGCCGACATTTCGAGGCGTACCGCGTTGCCGAGGTGCCGCGCGGGCAGTTCGCCCTGCAGCGCGACGCGCAGATTCGTGATTTCGTCTTCGTCGACGAAGAGCTCGCTGTTGCGCGTGATGCGGAACTGATTGCAGCTGCGCACGACGAGACCCGGAAACAGCTCGCCGATGAAGCGCTGCAGCAGCGAGCCGAGCAGCACAAAGCCGTGCTGGAAGCCCGAGAGCTCCTGCGGCATGCGCACGAGGCGCGGCAGTGCGCGTGGCGCCTGCACGATCCCCATGACGGCCTGACGCCCGAACGCGTCCTTGCCTTCGAGCTCGACGACGAAGTTCAGGCTCTTGTTGAGCACGCGCGGGAACGGGTGCGCGGGGTCGAGCCCGATCGGCGTGAGAACGGGCAGCAGCTCGTCGAGGAAGATGCGGCGCGCCCATTCGGTCTGCGCTTCGTTCCAGGCTTCGGTGCCGTGGAAGTAGATGCCTTCCTGCTCGAGTGCCGGCAGCACGGTGTCGTGCAGCATGCTGTATTGACGGTGCACGAGCCGCTGCGCGCGCTCGACCACGAGGTCGTACACATGCTGGAGGGACATGCCGTCAGGCGAAAGCGCGCCGGGGTTGTCGCGCATTTGTTCCTGAAGCCCGGCCATACGGACTTCGAAGAATTCGTCGAGATTGCTGCTGGTAATGCAGATAAAGCGCAGGCGCTCGAGCAGGGGGACCGAAGGGTCGGCCGCTTGCGCGAGCACGCGCTCGTTGAATCCCAGAATGCCCAGCTCGCGATTGAGTAAGGGGTAGCGGATGGACATCGGCAATGAAAAAGGAATGTCAGGTTTTAATTCGAACAGACGCTCGGAAATTCGCACAATTTGATGACTTTTTCATGACATTCGAGATGTCATAAATTTTACGCTGCATTTTCACGAAAAAGACAACTCGGCTCGCAATCATGCACAGTGGTTCATGCTCACCAGGCCATGCTTGCACGCATGAGGAGCGACATCGTGACAGCGGGTACGCTTAAAATGACACATTTGAACAGCGCGGCCGCAGCCTGGATGGCCGCGCTCGCACGCATGGAGCCCGCCCCCTCGATGGTCACCAACCCGCAACTGCTTGCCGCCGTTGATCTTGGTTCCAATAGTTTTCGTCTGATTGTTGGCCGGGTCGAAGAGACAGAAGCCGGCAGCCAGATCTATCCCGTCGACGCCCTGCGCGAGTCGGTGCGCCTTGCCGCCGGTCTTTCGAAGGACAAGATGCTCGACCGCGCCTCGCAGGTGCGCGGCTGGGACGCCCTCAAGCGCTTTGGCGAACGTCTGCGCGACTTCCATCCCGATCACGTGCGCGCGGTCGCGACGAACACGCTGCGCGTCGCCAAGAACTCGCGCGAATTTCTCGGCGAGGCCGAAAACGCGCTTGGTTTTCCGATTGAAGTGATTGCGGGGCGCGAAGAGGCGCGCCTCATCTATGCGGGTGCCGCGCATTCGGTGCCGGCGAGCGCGGGCAAGCGGCTTGTCGTCGACATCGGCGGCGGCTCCACCGAGTTCATCATCGGCGCGCACTACACGCCGATCCGCATGGAGAGCCTCTATATCGGCTGCGTGAGCCACAGCCGCCAGTTCTTCCCGTCGGGCAACGTCGACGAATACACGATGCGCCAGGCCGAGCTCGCGGCTACGCGTGAAATCCAGATCATTTCGGGCGACTACCGCCAGACTGGCTGGGAGCAGGCGATCGGCTCGTCGGGCACCGCGCGTGCGCTGGCCGAGCTGGTCGAGGCGAACGGCTTCAACGATCCGGGTGTCACGCACGGCATCACGCGCGGCGGCCTCGAGCGGCTCAAGCGCGCGCTCATCAAGGCCGAGAACGTGAACCGTCTGAAGCTCGTCGCGCTCAAGCCGGACCGTATTCCCGTGCTGGCGGGCGGCCTCTCGATCATGATCGCGGTGTTCGAGGAGCTCGGCGTCGAATACGCCGACACCACCGACGCCGCGCTGCGCCTTGGCGTCCTCTACGACCTGCTCGGGCGCTCGCAGCACGAGGATATGCGCACGGTTACGGTCGAGGGCTTCATGCGCCGCTATGGTGTCGATCGCGCGCAGGCGGGCCGGATCGGCGAATTGGCCATCCGCTTCTACGATCAGCTTGGCGAGTCCGACGAGGAGCGCCTCGAGGAAAGCCGCATGTTCCTCGCCTGGGCCGCTTCGCTGCACGAGATCGGGCTCTCCATTTCGCACAGCGCGTATCACAAGCACTCGGCCTATATCGCCAGCAATGCCGATATGCCGGGTTTCTCGCGCACCGATCAGGCGCGGCTCGCCGCACTCGTGCTCGGCCACGTAGGCAAGCTCGGCAAGCTTTCGCAGACGCGCGACGTGCAATGGCCGCTGCTGTTCTGCCTGCGCCTTGCGACGCTGCTGTGTCGCCGGCGCGCTGACGTAGGGTTGCCTGAAATTACGGTGGCGCAGGACGGCCATGGCTATGAAGTGCGTCTGCCCAACTCGTGGGTCCAGAACAATCCGCTCACCGATTACAACCTCGTGCAGGAAGCGGCGGAGTGGGGCAAGATCGGTATGCCGTATCGCGTGGTTTATACGGAGGACTGATCGTCTTCGCTGGCCCGCAATGGAAAACGCCCGGCTTGGCCAGCCGGGCGTTGGCGTTTCTGGCGTGGCCGCTTGCGCGGCTTGCCCCACGCGTTAGCGGCCGGTTGCCTCGCCGAGGAAGTGGCGCGCGTAGCGCTCGTTGATTTCCGCAAGACGGAACAGCGTGAGGAAGTCGGCGCAGTTGAAGTCGGGATCCCACGCGGGCGCGCCGCAGATCTTGGCGCCAAGACGCAGATAGCCCTTGACGAGCGGCGGCGGTACAGCCGGGGCGCCCGTGCGCAGTTCCTCGACCGGCAGCGGCGTGTGCGGGAACGCGCGATATTCCGACGCCGTCAGCGCATGCTCGCCAAGCGAGGCGTAGAGGTTCGCGGCGTAGTGGCCGCCGTCGGCCATAGAGACACTCGCGCAGCCCAGCATCGTTTCGTAGCCGTTGTGCGTCATGTAGGCGCCGAGCCCGCCCCACAACGACATGATGACGCCGCCGCTGCGGTAGTCGGGGTGCACGCAGGAACGGCCGACTTCGACCATCTTCGGGCGCAGGTGGGCCAGACGCGAGATGTCGAATTCGCTCTCGGCATAGAGACGGCCAACGCGCGCGGCTTCGTGCGGCGGCAGCACGCGGTAGGTGCCGACGACCTTGAGCGTGTCGAGATCGCGCACGAGCAGGTGGTCGCAGTAGTGGTCGAACGCATCGACATCGAGGCCCGCCGGGCCCGTGAGATGCGCGCCCATTTCCTCGGCGAACACGCGATAACGCAGGCGCTGGGCTTCACGCAACTCTTCATCGCTGCGAGCCCAGGCCACCTGCAGGCGGTGCTGCGCGGTGACCGTCTCTTCGGCGCGCGGCAGGCGGCGGTTCGTCTCGAACAACGTCGGGGCGAGCGGCAGGATGGGCGTCGGCAGATCTCGCATGGGGCGTCCTGGTCGAAAGGTAACGGAACTTTTCCGGCAAATGTAGTAATGCGCGGTTACGGTTACATGGCAGCGCAATGACGATTCGGTGACTGGGCGTAAGCCAGGTGTAGGTGGGGTGGGGCCGGGATGGGCGCAGGGGGAGCGCAACGGCGGCCCCCGCCGCGTGGACGGCTTGGGGGCCCTGGTGACGCGCCCGCGGGGGGCGGGCGCCAGTGAGGGTGACTAGATCAGGTCGGGAGTGATGGCGGCGTGCAGGATCGCCTGCTCGTCGCCGTTGCGCTCGCGGCTGGCTATCCAGACCAGCGCGCCTTTCTTGAGGGCCCAGCTGCGCGGATCCTGTCCGCTGGACAGAAGGCGTGCCGCTACTTCGCCGAGCGTGGGCTGATGGCCGACGATCACGACCGCGGACGCGGCGCCTTGCGGCCAGCCGGCTGCGGTGAGAACGGCATCGACGTTTGCGTTCGGAGCGAGTTCGCGCACGACGCGATACTGGTCGGTCAGCGCTTCGGCGGTCTGGATGGTGCGGGCGGCCGGGCTCGCGAGGATGAGGGCGTCGTCGGGCAGGCGCGTGCGCAGCCACTTTGCGACGTTCTGCGCCTGCTTGCGCCCCCGCGTGGTCAATTGGCGCGAGAGGTCGCTCGCGGCAAAATCTTCGGCTTCGGCGTGGCGCCAGAGGATGAGGTGCATCGGCGTCTCCTGGATCGGGCGGGATGGGGCGCGGTTATCTCGCAGTCGCCCGATCCCTGGTCCCCGCATCTTGCACGCCCGGGTTGGAGGGAGCAAGGCGCGGCGGCACATTTGACGGGAGAGGGCCTGAGCCGTTACAATCTCTGATTCGTCGGAGCGTAGCGCAGCCTGGTAGCGCATCTGATTTGGGATCAGAGGGTCGTAGGTTCGAATCCTATCGCTCCGACCACGAACACCGTTGATTTCATTGCGAAATCAAGAAAATCAAGGGCTTGCGGACTGTATAGCTTGTGTACCTGACATGTGTACCTGCTATATAGTTCGGAGCCATGATGCATCTACACCTTCAAAAGCGCGGCAACCGTTGGTACTTCCGCCGCCCTGTTCCGCAAGACCTCCAGGCACACTACCCGCGTAAAACGCTGCTGGTAGCCCTCGGCACGTCTGACTATGACGTTGCTAAGGAACGTGCATCTGAACTGACCGTAACGACCAACAAGGAATTCGCAGCACTGCGCGGCGAGCGACCGGACGCATGGACGGCCCCGGCTCGCTTGGCACTCGATTCCGATCTAGCCGCCTCTGTCGAGGAGGGGCATGCGTGGGCTGACGAGTATCGCGCCAACCGGAAGCACTACGACGCAATAGACGACGCGTTGCGCCAACAGGGCGAGTTAGCAGACCGGACCTTGCAAGCTGCTGGGTTACCGACCATGAGCCAACTGCAAGACGCGGTGGATTTTGGTTTGCAGGTGTCGGTCCGGAAAACGTCCTCAGGCCGTCCGCAGTCATCAAACGGAGTGCCGCGCCGGGGAGTCATACGCCACACCGGCCCTGATCACCTAAAGACCTTGCACCATGTTGTTCCCTCATGGGTCAGCCGGAACGGACCAAAGAAAGAATCACAGACGCAGGCACAACGCGCGCTAGACCTCTTTGAGGAGGCGGTAGGGGTGGTCCCCGTCCAGGACATTACCAAGGCTCACGGCGCGGCATTCGTGCGCTTCCTGCTGAGTGAGGAGCGGGGCTTTGGCCGCAAGACGGCGCGCAACCACGCTGCGCTTATAACCGCCATTACTAACGTGGCCGTAAAAGACGGTCTGATAGATCGGAACCCGATGGACCTCAGTTTCGACAAGAATATTGGCGCCGGTCAGCGTACGCCCTGGAGCGATGCTGAGCTAGAGACCATCTTTTCCTCTCCGCTGTTCTCCGACCGGATGGACACCATACCGCAATGGATGAACGTGGCGCATGTGGATGCCCGTGCTGCTCTGCTCATGGTCCTGCATACCGGCGTGCGTATTGGGGAAATCGGGCAGCTACGCCGACAGGACTTTCTGATTCGCGGCGGGATAGCAGCTATACACATTACCGCTGAGGCTGGGTCTGTCAAAACCGACGACTCGGAGCGGGTTGTACCGCTAGCGACGCACCTGTTAGACGATCCGTGGTTCTCGCAGTGGCTTTCTGGCGTCATGGACGGCACGCGTCTGTCTGATCCTGCGTTGCCCTCTGTCAATGGGCGCAAGAACGGCCGCCCTAGCGACGTGCTTACGAAGTGGTTCAAGGCATTCCGCGAACACTTGGAGTTACCGGGCGGCAGACTGCACGGGACGCACAAATTCCGCCACTGGATACGGTCGGCACTGGCGGACAAGGGAGTAGGGGACGCTACGGCGGACTCGATCACGGGCCACGCCGCACAAGGTTCCAGCGGGCGCATTGTCTATACCGCCGCAGCATCCCTGCCTGTTATGTTAGAGGCATTGAATAGAGTTACCTATCCAGCTATTTCCGCTCTCTAGCGGTTCCCCTACGGTGTCGGTAATCCGCGCAACAGTGCGTCCACTTGCTCAATATGGATGAGGCCGCACTTGTTGTAGCGGAGGTTTCCGGCCTTCATCAGCTTGTGCACTGTCGTGCGGCTGAGGCCCAACATATCCGCTGCTTGTGTAGCCGTGACTTGTACTGGCCTGGGGTGTCGGTTTGCGTAGATTGATACAGCGCGCACAGCTATATCCAATGCGTCGTACTCCGTCATGCCTGCTCCTTGCTTCGTAAGAAGTGGTGGATAGCGTCACTTGTACTCACGGCTACTACGGTGAAGTGAGAGTTTATCCAGTTATTGCGGAACCGCGTAAACTTTAATTTGGAGTACGAATTATCTGTCAGCCAATTTGCGCAACTATTGACTCGGACAGTCATACGCTAGGTACGGACGAGCGAAAGCCGCCGCCCCTATTTCGGAGCGGCGGAGAAAATACTCCAATGTTTCGGGTTGCTTCGTTACTTGCGAGTCTTGTATATCCGCTTGAACACTACGCGGTCTCCAAAGACCTTTTGAATAAGAAAGCTAAGGCCGACAAACACTAGGCCGCCAACGATCCAAGCCCCCACGGAAAGGGATTCTGGTAGCATACGATGCGCCTCATAACCAGCAAACGCCCCCGCGAGCAATGCGGCTCCGAAATAGCCATTTTCTGGCCCGTACGCGACCTCAGCTTGGCAGCCCGTACATACCGTTGCGCCGCGCGGAACCCCGGTGCGGCAATGAGAGCAGATTAGGTCATTCATTATTCTTACACTCCTGGCTTCAAATCCGCCCTACTGCAAAGCAGAGAGCGCCTGTATGCATATCGGCGCCGCTCGGAAATTCTTTAAGCACTTGCTATCCGGGAAAATTCACCGTCCTCACAGTAAGGGAATTTATGCCGAACAGATAGCGCGAATTTGAAGTCCCTTCATTCTGGCGAGTGCACCAATGCTGCGTAACCACGCTATCATATCGAATGTGGTCCGTTAGTCCTGCCTCCGTCGCCACGACGGCGAAATAGGGGAGTTCCGTCGACGATTAAATCAATAATGCGAACCCATAAACTAATCCGCAATTTGCGTGCAAGCCAAATGACTCACGCCACGTTATTTAGCACACCAGCAGCATCTATAATATGACACCTCAAGAATTATCGTTGTTATCCGATTCCGTAAAAATAGGCTTTCCAGTTTTGGGAACGGTTATTGGTGCATTCATAGGCGGCATATCGACCTATGTGCTCACGCGCACTAATCATCATCACGAATCGCAAAAAGAACTGACAAAACGACGTTTTGATCTCATAATGCAAACTGCTAACGACGTTACCGATTTTGAGCATATACTCGGAATCTACGCGACCGCGGTAAGCAACAAGGTGCAAGGATTCAAAACAGTTGTTGATTTTGACGAGGCAAGAGCCAATGCTCACAATAAAAGTCAGTCCATCCGCCGAGCGAGAATGGCACTTAAGATACTTGGATTAGCCGAGGCCGAGACGGAATTGGAAAAATATATCGATTTCACCCGCGAGGTGATGCGCTATAACTCTGGTTTATCCAAGGAACGCGCCGCGGAACTCAACAAACTCATCGCCTATGGACCGAGCGGCTTTTACGCCGCACTCGCAAAAGAGATCGAACTTCGCTGATACTAGGTGCGGTGTAAAAGCCGCACCTAGCCGCAACATCGCGACCCCGTTTCTCGCGACTTGGGCTGAATCGACGCTATAGCAACGCATTCAACGCCTGAAACAATTTTTCCGCCCGATCCAACGTCGCAAGTGTCGCCTCATCGGCAGCGTCCAGAAACTGCGGATTACGAATAAGCCAAGCTGACGGCGCGAAATGATCGAACTCAGGAAACTCTGGCGGGAGCAGCCGAAATGCGGCCTCCGCCTGCTTTACGACGCGCTGCGTACTCCCATCCACTTCCGCAAGCCGGCTACTGGACATTTTGTGTACAGCCGGTAAGTCGAATGTTGCGTTCAATAGCTCCGCGTACCTCGCCGGGGAAAACAAGTCCTCAACGTCGCTCTCTTCCTGCCCCGTGAAATCTCCGATCGTAAGCACTTTATCCGCCCGCAACAGTGCATGCTGCCGGAGTTTTTCAATCTTTGGCCGGTCCTTCTTTGTCACATCGCATAAAACCGCCATGTTTAGTCGATTTGCACCAAACAACGACGCAAAAGGAGCAATTTTGTCGATGCCACCACTCGGGCACATTGTCCAACGCCGGTCAAGCGGGGTCCGCTGTCGCTGGCGTAACGCGGACGACAACGCTTGCAGATAAAGAATGTCAGACGGCCCCTCTACCAGCAACGTATTCTTGCCGACGAAAAGACTTTGAGTCATGTCGTAACCCAACGCCCCTTGCAAAGGAAAGAGAGTGTCTTTGCCGACGAGAAGTACGTCATCGCGAACCTTGGTTCCCTCTACGATCGGGCGCCGCCCCTCATACTTAACAACGTCTTCCACAATCAATACGTCCGACAGACGATCACTCGGAACCATGAACGGAGAGTGGGTCGTGTAGATCACTTGATGATCCGGCAAAAGGCGTTGCTCAATATAACGGAGCAAATCAGCCTGCGCCTTCCCGTGCAGCGTCAGACCGGGTTCATCAAGCAAAATGATAGCGTTTCCGGCAATTTTCTGAAGCTGCTTAAACTGCGCCAAGAAGGAAAAGAACCAGATAAATCCCGCACTTCGCTCGGAGAGAGGGACGCTAACTCGGTGATTGCTATTATGGATACGCACCTTAACGACAGTACCAACATTGAAGGGGGGCTTGTCGTCGGGCCTACCTTCGGCAATGTCAATTTTGACACTCAATGCGTCGTTTTGAGTCCAAAAATCAAAAATCTCATCGGTTATTTCATTAGAGGCGCCCTCGCATTTAGCGTTAAGCTCCTCCAATTTTTTCGCGGCCAACAGTTCGTCCACTGACGTTCCAGCGTATTCTAGAAAATCGAGAAAAATTTGATCCGATGCCGATAAGGTTTTGTTCGCCTGTGCCTGCTTTAATGCTGTGATTGATACTTCACCCGACATGCGGTCGAAATGCGACGTTAGGAAAATCTTCGGCAACCTCACCGCAAAAATATCAATAACGGCTGAGATAAAATTGGTGTTTCGACAAGCTTTCAGGTCAGCCAAAAGGGCCACGAGCCCCGGTGACCGCTGCGCGACCGCTTCAATAGCCGCAACAGCGGTTTTCGCGTCTCCGCTATCCTTTAGTACACTACGCTCAGAAGCATCCAGGTTATGCTTATCGAGCAAGAACGCTAGGCATTCCCTATGATCAACGGGGACCGTCCACATTGGCATCAAGCCAAGGCCGGCCTCGACGGTTATTGAATTTGACTTTAACGCCTTAGGCCCAAACACGCGGGATACAGCGGCAACATCGTCTCCACTTAGTTCCCACTTTGTTTTGATAACTTTAGACTTGCCGTCTGGGTGCCGCTCTTCGAATTTATTCAGATAGCGTCGGGGATAGTCCCTAGTTTTGTCGTACTCGAACTCGCCGTAGGGGTGTAAGCCATACAAAGCGCTCAAAATCGCAGTCTTACCCGCCTCGTTCTTTCCTACCAAGCAAGTCAGGTCGCCTACCTTGAACTCGCAACTATCCTCAATGGAGCGAAAATTGTGAATCTGCGCCGATGTGAGCTTCATTTTATGCTTTTTGGATGATGTTGGCTGGACAACGTCCGCAGCGGACATGCAACAAACATAGCACAATTGCGCATCTATCAGTGCAGGTCATATGCCGCCGCGTCTGTACTGTCCTGGCGGTTGTGCCCGAACGAAGCTCGGGGTGGGCCGCTACTCCGAGGTTACCGGGTCCCGGCACAACAATGGCGACTCTATCAGCCACAGATATAACAAGCCTATGCAACACTCAGAGCAGCCGTACATTGAGTTGAAAAAGGCCTCGGCGGCAATCGACGCCATGCGCGGCTCAAAGTCGCTTGTAGAGTTCGAGGAAGGCTGGAAGACTTTCTTAAACCGGATAGAGCGCGTCTGGAACAAAGCATCCCATCATTTCGGCAAGAGTCCAAAGTGGAACGGTTGGAAGGGGCAATACGAAAAGGCTAGAAAGGACGATGCCCTTCTGTCATATTTAGTGAATGCGCGCGGGGCCGATGAGCACACCGTTAACGAAATCACAGGCACGGAACCGGCGGGCGTCGCAATTAACGCCGCTGAGGGCAACTCTTTGTACATCGACTATATGAAGATCAACAGCGGCCATGTGTTCATCAAGAGCCCGCAGAAGCTAAGGATAGATTTCCGGCCTGACCGAACTAAGCTGTTGCCGGTCATCAATCGCGGGCGTGAATACTCCGTACCGCAGACGCATATGGGTGCTGCTATCGATCCGACTAATCTAGTAAGCTTGGCCGAACTCACGGTAGCGTATTACGAAGCCTTCCTAACCAGGGCCGAAGCGTTCTTCGTCAAATGAGTTAGATACTGCCAACAAAAGGCGAAACTACACGTTCTCCGATCGCCCATTAACATACGACCAAGGACCGGACGGGGCTCGTTTCATCGCCACTAGTTGCCGTTTGTCCGCCTCTCGCGTAGCTCGCTGCATTTCGTGATAGATGCGGTTTAGCTGCGCGGGATGTTCGTATTCACGGTTAATTTGCTCGCGGTTTTGCTTCTGCCGGGGTTCCGCCGCCGCTACCGCCTTGTTGTCTGCCACGCGGAACTCCCCCACACCAATATTGCGAAGCCGCAGGACCGCCATGAGAGGAACGTCTACGCCAGCAACACGGATGCAAAAGTCATTCTCTGGTCGACCCATTGGCGTGCGCTCTCTCGGTCGGTACTGGAACGATACGCCGTCAATCTCGATATGATCAGCGTAGAACTTGGTTGAAATCGTGATGGGCTTTGCGGCCCCAAAACGAATGTTTCCTTTCACAATGTCTCTGATGGTCACTCCCGTTTTCAATGTGGCAGCATCGTAACCATGCTCGCCCAAGATAGCCGATACGCGAGTTAGCTGCTCGCCGGACAACGGTTTCGATAGCCGATTGGCCGTGAAACTCTCCAGACCGAGAGTGTTGGCCAGCAATTCCGCCAGGCGCTCACGGCTACAGTCGGCTTTCGACGGGTCAGCGCAAAGCAACTCAGCCAGCACCGTGGCCCAATGCTTGGAGCCGTCATCGAGGTATACGGTCGCTTTCACGGTCACCGCAACACCAATCGACGCCGCCAATGCTTCGGCCTTCTCCGCTGCTGGCCCAACGACAGTTTTAGCTGCCGCAACGGCCCAGTTAGCACGTCCTACCGTGTCACCCAATGTGCCGTCCTCCTGGATCAGTCGTTTTACCCCCACGGAACCCGGAATATGTTCCAGATTGTTCCCACCCCCTACCTCGGGTACTCACCAGCTACCGTCCAACGGCATACCATCCGTTCCGAAAGCACGTCTTACCTTGTGGCCCAAGTCTTGTGCTGTCTTGACCTTATGACAGCCAGTACATAGATACTGTAAGTTATCCATATCATCTGCTCCGCCGTTCTCTAATGCTGTGATGTGGTCTACCTCACCCGATGTAGTAGCAATGCCGCACTTACGACAACAGTAACCATCTCTCTCTTTAACCGTAAAATTACGACGCTGTAGCGCCCTACCCGCAAGCCGTAGATGAGCGTTACCGCTGGTCCTACACATACGCTTACCGGCTGCTTGCGTCTTAGTCTTAGTCTTATCCTGAGCCTTACGTGAATCGTTAGCCGCACAGGTCGGACAACGCCACTCCATAGGCATAGCTCCATGCTCTGGCCAGCGATGCTTAAGACATTCGTCTTTATTGCTCAATATGTAGTTATCCGAAATTTGTGAAATTTTAATCCATGATATTGACAGACAGGACCCGCCGGGGTATGGGGGGTATGTAAAATTGCGGACGCTTTCGCCCCGGAATCCGACAGGTTCCATCCACGTTAATCGCAAGCCAAAAAATTAAAGTTTTCCGAGCGAAAAATTGACCGGAAAGCCTTGATTTACAAGGAAAGTCCAGATAATTCAATGGTGTAAAACACGCACCCATTTGCACTCGGTCGAGGGACCACCGGGACCACAACCTACGCCTTGATGCGCTCTGCCAACCCATCCAACAAATGCGTCTGGTCCGCTAGGTCTGTCGCGAATACACTTTGGCTATGCTCCGGCATGTCCTCCGCTACGATCCCGTGCACAGACAGCATTGCGGCTAAGCCAGGGAGCAGCATGCGACTATCTCCGTAATCTGCCCCGTAAAGCGCTAACAGTTTGTCCGCCTCCACGGTGCGCTTAACCTTCACGCCTGCGGCTTCGCTACGTTTAACCGATAATCGGTCAATACACATATCGTTGCGCAGTCTGCGGACCATCGTATTGACGCTATCCACGGCTACCCATTCTGGACTACGTTTAGCGGTCCCCGCCGCCGACAGTACCGTAAGCGGCGCGTTTCTGGCCGCTCGCTGTGCTTTCCGTAGAAGCGTCTCCACGTTGATTAGCTCATCAATCCGGGGATCGTCCCGGCGCAAGGCCGGGTTGAGCAGAAGAATTTCGTGTACTCGGTCAGCCTTACTCCTTCGTGCCATCAGTACGCCCCATAAAAGAAAATGCCTCCTTGATACGTGTCGTACGTCGCGTTGTTCAGGGCCGGATAATTCCATGAGAGCACGCCGTTGCTGATAGAGAAGGTGGGGACCAGAACCCCACCGCTCATAAACCCTTCGCCAGCAAAGATATTCGGCTGGAACGACACGAAACCGCCTTGTTGCAAACGAGAGTCGCTGACACTACCGGACAGACTAATCCCGTAGCCGATGCTTTGACTTCCGATAATACGCATGACGCGATAGGTTGCGTCCAACACGAGATTACCGGAGGCGTCAAAGATTTGCAGTCCGCAACTCATTGTCAATTCCGCCCCATGAATTCGGCATCTGCGGCCTTTTTGCCGTCAGCGAGAGTTTGGCCGAGGCGTACCAGGGCCGCAGCCATCGCGTTGCTTGAAGCATGCGCCTCATTCAGGCCACGAACAGCGTCTGGGATTTCAGCCCATCCCCCTCGATTGGCCGTAACAGCAATGTGAGGATCGACCAGATATGTCTCCTCGGCAACGAACATACCAACACTCTTTGTCACCTTCATCCGCACGCGGCGATCAGGCGTTTTCGTAGTCGCTGCCTTCTTGCTCACGGCGGCTATTACACGGCCAACGACGCTCATTCGCGCTCTGCCTCCTCGATCTGTTGACGAATCAAAGCAAGCTGACACGCTGCCTTTATTTGATCGTTGCGAGCGATGCGTACGCGGCACTCATTGTTGGCTCGGTCTGCGGCCTTTACAAGCGCGCTCAGGTGGGCCGCATCGCGGCCACCCGTGAGTTCTTCCAGACTCAAGCGTGCACCGCCTCGGCTTTCTCCGCAGCAACATCAGACTGTGCGTATTGATCTTCTTTCGCGTTCATATAGGTTTCCTAAGGTAATGATGGATACGATTTGCTATCTAGGCGACTTCAAGACGGTGGCGCGGATTACGACGCCGACGGCAGCGCGATTTGCACCGCCGCACCCGGTACAAGTTGCCAATCAATGTACTGCTGGGCAGCAAGCGCTACCTGGGATGTCTGGAACATATTGACCGGGACACTAGGGGTCGCACCTGCGAGGCCGTACACGTCTGCGTGCTCCAGTGCGTCTACTACGGCATCACCGATGTACGCCAGCACGCGGGAGGCGTCCACAATGAACATCTGACCCGCAGGAACGCCGTATGAACAAATCGCGGGCATGCCGCCATAGTAGCCGCCGCGCGCCGTGATTTGCGTCTCAGTGGGACTACGCAACGTGACCGCCGTAAGCGGATTCAGGAGCACGTAAGCTTGTGTGAGATCCCCTGTGAACGCCTGAATACCCGCAGCAATTCCTGTCGCTTGCGTAGATGCATTGGAAAGTCCTTCCGGCGATACGGTGTCACGGGCCTGCGAACCAACAAAGGCATTATCAATCGCTCGGCTGAGCGCGCGCACGAGGATTCCGGTGATGGTCTCCTCTGCCGCCTCATCGGTCATCTTGATCAGTTCGTTAGAGAGAACCGTAATAACGCCTGCCTTCCGCTTGTCCACAAGATACACGCCGATATTGCCCTGCGCGAGGGGTGGCTGTGTGGCCTCACCAAAGAATGCCCCCGAGACCGGGGAGGCCTCCGTATTAATCCGCGTAATTGCCGGAACCTGTACCAAGCCTTGCATCTGACCAAGGATGGAGCGGCTGAATACGGCCTGCACGAACGCGGAGCGGCTAATGGTGCCTACAGCGAGGCCGTCCGGAACCGCGTCCGAGCCCGCCAACATCGGGGCCACTGCCGCTTTGGTGTATGCGGCTGCTGCGGAATTCCGGCCCCAACGCTGAGCGGCATACCCTTCCGCATTTGCTCGTCCGACAGCTGCCTCGGCGATGGCCGCACGGATAAAGGTCTTGTCTTGCAGGCGGATAGGTTCGATCATATTCATGTCCTTTTGATAGTGGATTTCGGTGGATTTGAAAGCGGTGATACGCGCTTCCGGATTACAGGGAATCGAGACCAAGCTCAATTCGTGAATTTCGGCTTTCCCGTAATGGACGCCGCCGGTCGATAGGGGCTTGACTTCGCTCGGCCTGAAGCCAATTGAGACGCCTTTGATAAGACCCGCTTTAACGCTGTCCCAAGCCTCATCCGTCCGTGTCTTTAACGTGCTCGGTTTCGACACCTTGGCAATCTTCGCTTTGAACGGTAGACCCTTCGACGTAGCCCTACCGAATTGCACGGTGCCGACCGGTTGATCGTGCTTATGGTTGAGGAGGAGCGGGACGTCGTTGGCGAATGTGAGGCCCAGCGGGTCAATTACGTCCCGCACTCGATCCGGGGTGGGAGTCGAGGCAATACCCTCTATTTCGCGCTTCTCATCATCGAGAGATTTAATCTCGAACGAGGAAATTGACTTCTGCAAAGTAGTCCTTATTAGTTAGATGGTGAACGTAGTGCGAATTTTTACCAACCAAGCCAGTCGCACCGACAGACGGCCTAGTCTACGCGACGTGTAACAGGCTAAATCTGCCCGTAACGCTGTTGATAAGCGTAGCCGCCCTGGCCGCGCATCTTTTGATCCATGCGCTTATCTACAATGGCCTGGAACACGGGGAGGAGCGCCTTAGCGTCCTCAGCAGACATACCGCCGCGTCCGCTACCGTCAAGATGGAAATGCATGTCTCCACCGCTGCCCGCGCTACCGCCTGAGGAGCTGTCGGCGCTGCCGACGTAGCCGCCCGTTGCGAAGTGCGCAGCTTGGTTGCTGTTGATGCTCTCAAGCAGCCCTCGATACCGCGACGTGGACGAAGCATTAACCACGAACTCACCGTTAGAGAGCATCGCAGGGATACTGTCCGACGTACCCGAGCCGGGGCCGTTGACATGCCCGCCAGTGGCGAAGTGCATAGCGCCTGAGTCAGCACTACCAAGCACACCGGAGAAGCTGTTACCGAGAGCAGTAAACAGTTGTGTCATAGCCATACGCTCAGCGATCCGCGCAAGGTCCAGCAGCACGCTAGCCGTAAATTGGTCAAAGTTAAACTTGCCTGTCTCTACGAAACGCTCAAGCGCGGACGTTGCAGTTTCGTACACCGAGGTAAACGCATCGCCTACAGCCTGTGCACCGGTCTTTTGCTGGGCCGCAATCTGCACCGTAGCTAGCTGCACCTGCGAGCTATAGCTGTTGCGGATTTGCTGCTCCCGCGCCATATGTTGCTGTAGCAGTTCCTCCTGTTCGTTATAGTTTTGCGTGAGGGATTGCACGCGCTCTTGCAGGCTGTCCGTATCAAGCTTGTTATCGTCATACTGCTTTTGAAGTGCTGCTTTCTGCCGGACGAAATCCTCATAGAGCTTAAGCTGGGCGTTGTAGTCCTGCGTCTGCTGCGGCGTCATGAACCTAACCAACTCTTGGTCCCGGATCGCCTGCGCCATCTGCTGCGTAGCCTGTACCTGCTGGTTGATATAGTCGTGATTCGCCTGCGTGCGTTTCAGCCACTCTTTGCCCAGGTCGTCGCTAGCCTTCTGCTCAGCTTGAACCATTTCGCTGTTAATGCGGTTTAGCTCTTGCTGTGCGGATTGTGCTGCGGCTAGCTGCTTCTTTTGCTTGGCAAGCTCTACGCGCTTCTCTGCAATCGCGGCTTCTTGCTTGTAGTACTGGTCGTTAGTCGCGATTACCTGGACGTAGTAGTCCTTATAATCAATCAAGCCTTTGTCAAGGCCAGACTTCAAATCCTCAAGGTACTCTTTACGCGCGTCATCCAGACTCTTAATCTGCGTGCTTAGCTGGGAGATTTGCCCGTTCAGGTCGTTTTGGTCAACCTTGGGGGTCTTTTCGCTTCGCGCGTACTGGATTTGCTTGTCACCGGTCGGGCCAATCTTAGGCGTGGGGATGCTCGCAACGTCCGACCAAAGCTTTTTGGTGAAGGTGACGTAATCGTTACCCTCTTGCTTAAGCCTGTCGTACCCGGCCTTTGCATCGGTAGCCATGTCGCCAAACTTGGCGTCCCAAAAATCCTTAGCCTCTGCACCCAGCGTGCCCAGCAGCGTCCCCGTCTGCATAAGGCTCGTGACGACCGTAGCCCCGACAGTGGCAACCGCGCGGAACGTTTCCAGCACACCGGTATAGAACGCGGAGACCGTTGGACCCATAGACGCATTATCCGAGAAGGCGTCTGTAATCGCCTCAATGGCCGGGATAAGCTGCGCCTTCGCGCTCATGGTCATAGCTTCCCAGCGGGCTTGCGCCTCCTGGGTGTGTTCCTTCATGGAGTCAAGCTGCTTGATGGTATCGCCCGAGAGGACACCGCCCAACCGCTGCGCCTCACTCTCGTACGCCTGGATACCTGCGCGGCCTTTGTCGAGAAGCGGGATAAGCTGCTCACCGGCATTCCCGAACAACTCCTGTGCTACTGCGGCCTTAGCTGCGCTGTCCTGTGACTGCTGGAACGCGTCCGCAATGGACAAAAGCATGTCATGTGGACTCGCAGACTTCACTTCTTGCATGCTAACGCCCAAGGCCTGGAACGCGTTCACCGCGCTCTTGTTGCCCTCAGCCGCCTTGTTCTGCGCTTCGCCTAACGAGACTAGCGCCTTGGAGGCGTCCTTTGATCCTACGCCTACCGATTGAGCAGCGTAAGACCAACGTTGGATCTCATCTGTGCTCTGCCCGGTCTGCTGGGAGATACGCTGTACGGTCTGCCCGTACTCCTCAAGTGCGCTCGCAGCGTTATGTACGACCGCCACGGATGCCGCACAGGCAGCGGCGAACCCGCCTACTGCAAGCGTAGCCGGGTTAAAGAGCAGCGACATTGCACCGGTACGCTGAGCGAGCACCAGGAGAGAGCCGCCGAACCGCTTAAAGTTACCCTGCGAAAGCTCGTGGGTAAGAACAAGCAACTCACGTTGCGCGCCTGCGTTGGCAAGTGAGAATGCGTGAGTATGCGACGTAGCAGCCGCAATATCGTCAACATAGGACTTCATTGCGCTAGAGATACCCAAACTCTCAGCGCGAAGCGCCGCAACCTGCGCCTGCGTTTTGCCTGCGGTCTGCGCCATGCGGTCCAACTGCGTGACAAACTTGGCAATCTGCTGGACCTGCTTTGCGGTCTCCGCGCCGGACTCGTCTACCGCTTGCTGAAAGTTCTCCAGAACCTCCGCAGCGCGGCCCGTGCTTTGTGCGTACGTCGTAATACGTTTCGTCGCGGAGTCCATCGCAGCGGTAAATTGCGATACGTCTGCTGTGGCCTTTACGCCAAGATTGGCGGTAGCGTCAGCCATCTACGCGAGTCTCCGCAATCTCCATATCGTTAAGCCTGATCTTTGCTTTGCTAACGATCCGTTGGATGATGGGCTGCCGAGCGGTTCGCCTGCGTATTTCCACTTCCCCTACCATGATAAGACACTGCAGTTCTTCCACATTCATACGGTCAATCAATTTATATTCGCTCATATCTTCCTATTGTTTAAGGTTGGTCTCGTGCTCCGCCTGGAATTGCGCGGCCTTCTCAAAATGCGTCTTTGCCTCCGCGAGCGCAGCCATAACGCGCTTATTCGGCCTGCTCGGTAGTAGATACAACCGGTTTGCTTCCTGGCGCGCTTCCTGTGCACAGCGGATGTGATACAGCGCCATACGGAGCGCCTGACCATGCCGCCCGCGTACAGTCTCCGTCATTCGGGCACAGGCCGAATCCGCCGCAGCGGGATTCACGAATCGCCAATCAAAGCCCGGGCCGTAACAACGGTCGATAATCTCCGTGCGGAGCCAGTTGTTGTCCTTTGCGCCAGACTTAACACCTCGCCGGGCGGTGGTGCTAATGCCAAGCTGCTCGCAGCAGCCCAACAGCGTCTTGCGACTCATCGGCGCTCCAGACGCAACGTGGAAATGTCGGCACTCCGAGCACGCGGGAGCGGCTTAAACACCCAACATGCCAGTAGCTCCGCGATACTTTTCCGAGGCACGCCTAGTCGATCACACATGGCGTCAAGCTCGTCCCATCTCTCGGGATGCAGACCGATGACAATATGTCTGCGCATGGGCTCTCCGCTAAGATCAAATTGCGGGTCGGGGTCTCTGACAGCAACGCTCGCCCGTAGGCGAATCGCACCGAAAATCCCAATACCTCGCGAGGCGGCATACTCACCCAGTCTCGCAAACGCATAGTCGCTAATGGGTAGCCTGCGCTGTACCGCATGCCAATTCTGGCTCGCTTTGCAGCGTTGATCTTTGTTTGCCCTTTCAGTTACAGGGCTGGAAAACTTCTTAGTACGTATATTGCACTCCTAAGGTTATAGACTATACAAATTCGCGGTTCAAACCACCCAAAAGCGCTTAGGGGATCCGTTTGAGGGTGCGTGCCTTATTGTTTGTCCCCGGGCGCTGTGAGTTGCTCTGCGTGTTCACGCAACATGCTGCTTACGGTCTTATCCTGAGTTGCTGCCAAGATACGCATGGCGCGCCAGGTTTCCTCGCTCATCCGCACAGAGACGTGCTTTTCGTACTGATAGTTTTGAACTTCCATATTCTCCTGTAGAGTTTAGGCACTAATGCTTTGTGCCACGCATTAAAGAAACCGGACCGGCTTCCATATCATTGCGGCGCTGCCAATCCAAACGCACAAACATACGAATGACAAAACGGCTGAGCACTCATATGTATTACTAAATGTTTTGAAGTTGGAATTTTGTAGGCAATACTGGGTCAGTTCCGAGGACACCCTACATTGATCGTTGGCCCTTCGATAGCATCCCAAATGTGCGGGCGTATCGCACCTACACACTCCTCCCCAAGCTCACGCATGAGGTAATCGAGCGAGGCCGCTGCGTCCTCCATGCTGCCGCAGTGGTCAAGCGTACCGGCAAAGAATACGCCGTCGCGCTCGCTGCGGTACGTGCCGTAGTTTGAAAGCATAAAGCCGCTACGTTTGATGCTTGCGTTAATTTCGCTCGCGTACCGAATCCAGCTACCGTCGCTACGCTTAACCCTCAGTGTCATTACGCTCATTGTTCCGCCTCGTGCGATCGTTTAATCGGCCATGCCGCTGTGTTGCGCGACCCGCTCCGAGTTGAATACTCTCGGCTGTACTACTGCGTGAATGTCTTTGATTTCCGTCAATCCCTGAGCTTCCAACGCCCTAAGCACGCGCGCCCGCTTACGCGGAAACATGCGCCCAAGCGCTACGGCATCGTTGGGATTGACGCGGGGTGTAACATGACTACCGCTCTCGCGCATAACGCTAGTCTTGGTCTCCCCATACCCAGGGTACCTATACGCGGAGTGCTTGAGCTTCCGCTCTGGCTTGCGAGCCGATGGCGGTAATGCCTCGGCTTGCGGTCTTGCGAGTGGCGTGCGCTGATCAATGATGAATCTGCGCATAACGATGAGCCTCCTAGTTAGATAAGGAGACTCACACTGAATCGCCTTGTCTAACCTTTCGGTTATTCCCTCCGGCTATTCGCCTTTGGGTCCACAGTCACTTGGAGTACCGGGGTTGCCTCCCCATCGGGGACACCTAGCCCAGGTTCACAGGTCTACGGCCTCAAGGCCCCTGCTGACTGCTTCAGTAATCGGTCCGTGCACTCCCTGTTCCAGGGCTACTTGCGGCTTGGACTGCCGGTAGCCAGGCTGTTCGCTGACTACGGAACGAATCTTATCCGTGTTTTGTATCACGGTAAATAAATATGATTAGAGTGTTTACTCTAATATGGCTGTCGGGCCGCCATCGAAAGGTTTTGGGCGAGCAGGGGGGGGGCAAATCGGCGGGTGCTTCGCAGTTAACCAACATAACGTGACGTGTATCACCTAAAATAGAGGAATTCTTCGTTGGAGAGGTAGGGAATGACCGACCAAGCAAAGAAGCGCGGGCGCCCAAAGGGGGAGGACACGCGAGTAATGCACGTTCGCGTCCCTGTTCGGCTGCTCGATCAATTGGAAACTTTGCAATTCGTCACCAAGCGGTCAACGTCGGACCTGGTGCGCAATTTCCTTGAAACGTACGTGCTTCAACACGGGGACTTGCTAGCAGCGGTCGCGCGAGCGCGGGGCGAACTGGCGCGCACCTACACGGCGGCAGAAATTGAAGCACAGGAACGTGGTCAGCTAGAGGCCGATGAAGAATTGGCGCGTGAGCTTGCCAAGGATAGCGGTCACGGGGATGATTGAATCGGAAATCAGGGGCCGCACCGAAGTGCTAGAATCTCCTGACACGCCTAGGTACACGAGCGCCTAACTGTGGTATGTGCATAATCGGTAAGCTATTGATTTATAGGTATTTTTTGTTGGTTCGAATCCTATCGCTCCGACCAATAGATTCAAGCATGGTTTCAAGCACTTAGCCCAGTCCCCGTGACTGGGCTTTTTGCTTTCTGGTCATGATGCTCGCGAATAGATCGGACGGAACACCGGTTTTACGATCCGCCTCGTGCTAATTTGTTGGTTCCTCAACCACAAGAGACGGAGACGGAATGAACATCGACATTCATATCAGGTACTCTGAGAGAGCCATTGCAGCGGCGGGGCCACTGCCGCCCACCCGGTTCTCCTACTCGGTTGGCATCCCCTTTCCTCAACCCGGCGACCTCATCGAAACGCAAACCGACTCCGGAACCTTGGCGTTCAAGGTGGTCGAGCGCGTGTTTTCGTATGGAAATCGCTCGGTTGATATACGAGTACTGCTCGACCTGCCGTCCTGAATTCGATCGTCATCCCCGGTCGGTTTTGCGATGACGCGCCGGCCGATTCCCGCCTGGCGAGGGAGTCCTTTACGGCGCGGTCGGCATCCATACGGATCCGAACCGCGTCGCTGGCGATTTTCCGCAGTCCCTTGCCGATGAACAATCAGGTCGCTGGTGCCGTGAGAGCGGGCCGTTGAAATCCTGGTTTCGCGGTGCTTCTGGACTGCGCGCGCAGGGCTCTCCTACATCCGCTTTCCAAAATCCCGCAAAATACTGTATAAATATACAGGTGTCGGCGCGTTAAGCGCCGGGTAGCCATCCCGTCATGCCCCCTTTTTCAGGCCGGGCAGGGGGATCTATTCCCTTTTGATCTGAGCCCTTTGACCGAGCGCATTCATGGCAGCAGCATTTCAGCTTGCGGCGACGCATCTGCCGCCCCGGCTGCAAAGCCGGATCTGGCAAGGCGACCAGCTTGCGCAGGCGGGTGAGCGCACGGTGCCAAGCGGCCATGCCGCGCTCGATGCGCTCCTGTCCGGCGCGGGTTGGCCCGCAGGCAGCCTGACCGAGCTGCTCGTCGAGCAGGGCGGCATCGGCGAGATGCGACTCGTCGCGCCGGCGCTACGTGAGCTGACGGCGACGGCCGGCCAGCACGTGCTGCTCGTCGCGCCGCCGTGGCAGCCCTATGCGTGCGCGCTCAAGGCCTGGGGCCTCGCGCTCGAGCGCGTGATCTGGGTGCGCGCGGGCGAAGCCGAGGCACCCTGGGTCGCCGAGCAGGCGCTGCGTCAGGAGGGCATTGGCGCCGTGCTGCTCTGGCAGGCAAAGGCACGCGCCGACGCGGTGCGGCGTCTGCAGGTCGCCGCTCAGGATTCGCGAGCGCTCGCCTTCCTGATCCGGCCGCCCGCCGCGCGCAACCAGTCGTCGCCAGCGCCGTTGCGCATGGTCTGCACGCCGCTGCCGCCGGCCGCCGACGCGAGCCTCAACCGGCGCCAGTGGATGCAGCTCACCGCCGTGTCCGTCGATATCTTCAAACGCCGCGGGCCGCCGCCCGCCCAGCCACTCGTCGTTACGCTGCCGCTGCAGGACGCCGTCCCGCTCCCCACGGGGCCGGCATCCGCGGTGCCGCGGCCCGGGGTCAATCATGTTGTGGATCGCCGTCACTTTGCCGCTCTTGCCATTGGAGGCCGTGAGGCCGCCGCTCCTGTCAGACCGGACGTCGCTTCATCGATCTGACGCGTTGCCGCAGGACGCGCGCTGCTACGCGCTGGCCGATCACGTGCGCGTCCTGATCGCCGATCTCGACGCCTTCGGCCTTGGCGTGCGCGCTGGCAGCACACGCGCCCATGCGTTCGCGCTCGCGCCGGGCCTCGTGCTGCTCGAGCCCGATCCGGCGCGCGAAACCCGTGCGTTCGAGGCGCTCGCGCTCGCGTTGCTCGCCTACACGCCGAAGGTATCGTTCGCGTCGTCGCATACGCTGCTGCTGGAGGTCGGCTCCGGGCTGCGCCTGTTCGGCGGCGTGCGCGCGCTGCTCGCGAAGGTGGCGGCGACCGTGGCCGGCTGCGGTCACGCCGCGCGCCTCGCCTGCGCGCCCACTGCCTGGGGCGCGTGGACGCTCGCGCAAGCGCGCGCCACGCAGGCCTCGCGCCGTTGGCACGTGCTCAAGGCGTCGACGCTGGCGCGCGTGCTCGACGCGTTGCCGGTCACGCTCGCGCCGTTCGCCGCGCAGCACGAGCACGCGCTCACGCAGATCGGCTGCGCGACGTTGGCCGATCTGCGCCGCCTGCCGCGCGACGGCATCGTGCGGCGCTTCGGCGACGGTGTGCTCACCTGGCTTGCACAGGCGCGTGGCGAGGCGCCTGATCCGCGTGCTTCGTTCAGCGCGCCGCCGTCGTTTTGCGCCGGGCTCGAACTGCAGGCACGGGTGGAAAGCGCCGAGGCGCTGCTCTTCGCCGCGCGTCGGCTCGTGATGCAGCTGGCGGGTTGGCTCGCCGCGCAGCATGCGGCGCTGACGGCCTTCGAGCTGCGGCTCGAACATGAGCTGGCGTCGCGGCACGCGCCGCGCACGTCGAGCCTCACGCTCGCGTGGGCGGCGCCCTCGCGTGATGCCGGGCACTTGCTCTGGCTGCTGCGCGAGAAGCTGAACCAGACCGAACTGGCCGCGCCGGTGATCGGGCTTGCGCTCGTCGCCACCGGGGTGAGCGAGTACGCCGCGCCCAACGACACGCTGTTCCCGATGCCCGAGACTTCGGAAGCGTCGCTCGCGCAGCTGTTCGAGCGCATCGGCGCGCGGGTGGGCGAGCAGAACGTGCTGCAGCTTTTCGTCGAGGACGATCACCGGCCCGAGCTGGCGATGGCGGCGCGTCCGTATCGCGCATCGGCGCGGCGTGCGTCTTCGGGCAAGGCGCGCCAGCCGCGTAATCGACCGAAGGAAGCGCAGGAAGCGCCGGCCGCGGCATCCGCGCAGTGGGCGCTCGATCTGCCCGACGTGCCGCTGCCCTCTCAGCCGCGCCCGGCATGGCTGCTCGAAAAGCCGCTGAAGCTCGCCATGCGCGACGACCGCCCGGTCTACCGGCGGCCGCTGAAGACGCTCACGCGCGCCGAGCGCATCGAGGCCGGCTGGTGGGACGGCGAAGCCGTCGGGCGTGACTATTACGTTGCCGCCGATGACCAGGGGCGCATGTTCTGGCTCTATCGTGAGCGCATGAGCGGGCAGTGGTATCTGCAAGGGCTCTTCGGCTGAGGCGGCGATCATGTCGACGTTGCCTGCGCATTTGCCTGCGCCTCTGCCTGCGCATTTGCCCCCGCATTTGCCCGATTATGCGGAGCTGCATTGCCTGACCAACTTCACGTTCCTGCGCGGCGCTTCAAGTCCGAAGGAACTGGTCGAGCGGGCGATCCAGCATGGCTACCGGGCGCTCGCCATCACCGACGAATGCTCGTTCGCCGGTGTCGTACGCGCGTTCAGCGCCCTGAACGAGCACGACGAGCCGCTCAGGAAGGCGCACGACGAAGCCGTGCGCGAAGCGCGCGCGAGCGGTGGGGCGGTGGCGCAGCAGGGATCGTTCGTGCCGTCGCTGCAACTGCTGATCGGCAGCGAACTGAATCTCGTCGAGAAGAGCGCGGCGGACAAGGCAAACGAAAGGCCGTTCTGCAAGCTCGTCGCGCTCGCCATGAATCGCGAGGGTTACGGCAACCTGTGCGAGCTGATCACGCTCGCGCGCTCGCGTGCGGACAAGGGGCATTACCGCGTGCATCCGGACGACTTCACCGATCCCGAGCCCGGCTTCGAACATCTGAAGCATCTGCGCGACTGCGTCCTGCTGCTGGTGCCGCAGCGCACGGCGACACTCGCGCAAACGCTGCGCGCCGCACACTGGCTGGCGGGCTTCGCGGCGGAGCGTGCGTGGCTTGCGCTCGAACTCTGGCAGACCGGTGGCGACGATACGCAGATCGAAGCATTGCGTTACGTTTCGCAGGAAACGGGTCTGCCGCTCGTCGCGGCGGCCGGTGCGCTGATGCATGCGCGCTCGCGCAAGCCGCTGCAGGACACGCTGGGCGCGATCCGCGTCGGCCGGCCGCTCGCCGCATGCGGCCGCGCGCTGGAATCGAACGCCGAGCGGCATCTGCGCTCGCGTGTGCGGCTGGGTGCGCTGTATCCGCGCGATACGCTCGATGCGACGCTCGACGTCGCGCGCCGCTGCACGTTCTCGCTCGGCGAGCTGGCCTACGAGTACCCCGAGGAGCTGGTGCCGGTGGGCGAGACACCGGCCACGTGGCTGCGCAAGCTCGTGACGGCGGGCGCGCTGGAGCGCTGGTCCGACGGGTTGAACGAGAAGCGGTCGGCGCAGATCGAAGAAGAACTGAAGCTGATCGCCGAACTGAAGTACGAGAAGTACTTCCTGACTGTGCATGACATCGTCCGCTATGCGCGTGAGCAGGGCATCTTGTGCCAGGGGCGCGGCTCGGCGGCGAATTCGGTGGTCTGCTTCTGTTTGAAGATCACCGAGATCGACCCGGTGCGCATGAACATGCTCGTGGCGCGTTTCCTGTCCCGCGCGCGCAACGAGCCACCCGATATCGACGTCGATTTCGAGCATCAGCGGCGCGAGGAGGTGATCCAGTACATCTACGGCAAGTACGGCAAGCGCCGGGCGGCGTTGGCCGCGACGCTCATCACGTATCGCTCGCGCAGTGCGCTGCGCGATGTCGGCAAGGCGCTCGGGCTTGACGTGGCGCTCGTCGAAAAGCTCTCGGGCGCGCAGCAGTGGTGGGACGGGCCCGATTCGATCGCGCATCATCTGGAAGAGGCAGGTTTTTCAGCGGATTCGCCCGTCACGCAGCAACTCATCCGTCTCACGCGTGAGCTGCGTGGTTTCCCGCGCCATCTCTCGCAGCATGTGGGTGGCTTCGTGATCGCGAAGGACAAGCTCTCGCGTCTTGTGCCCATCGAGAACGCCGCGATGAAGGACCGCTATGTGATCGAGTGGGACAAGGACGATATCGATACGCTGCGGCTTTTGAAGGTCGATGTGCTCGCGCTCGGCATGCTTTCGGCGATCCGGCGCTCGCTGGAATTCGTCGCGCTGCGGCGCGGGTTGCCGCAGTTTCGCGTGCAGGACATTCCGGCCGAGGATCCGGCCGTCTACGAGATGTGCTGCCATGCGGACACGGTCGGCGTGTTCCAGATCGAGTCGCGCGCGCAGCAGAGCATGCTGCCGCGCCTCAAACCGCGCGAATACTACGATCTCGTGATCCAGGTGGCGATCGTGCGGCCCGGGCCGATCCAGGGCGATATGGTGCATCCGTATCTGAAGCGTCGGCGCGGGGAGGAAAAGGTTGAATACGCGAAGGAGGAGTTGAGGCCGGTGCTCGGGCGAACGTTCGGTGTGCCGATCTTCCAGGAGCAGGTGATGCATCTGGCGATGGTGGCCGCGGACTATAGCGGCGAGGAAGCCGACAGGCTGCGCCGCGCGATGGCCGCATGGCGGCGCACTGGCAATCTGCGGCCCTACCAGGACGATCTCAAGCGCCGGATGATGAAGAAGGGCTACGAGGAGGCGTTCGCGAACCGCATCTGCAAGCAGATCGAGGGTTTCGGCGATTATGGCTTTCCGGAGAGCCATGCGGCGAGCTTCGCGCTACTCGTGTACACGAGTTCATGGTTGAAGCGTTACGAGCCGGCCGCTTTTCTAGCAGGACTGCTTAACAGTCAGCCGCTGGGGTTCTATTCGCCGTCGCAGCTCGTGCAGGACGCGAAGCGTCACGGCGTGGAGGTATTGCCGGCCGATATCGGGTTGAGCGACTGGGAGTCGGTACTGGAGAAACGCGCTCGGCTTGGCAGGCGGCTCGATGCCGATGCGGCGCGGCATCGACAGCAGTTGCGTGCCGCATTGCCGCATGTTCGGCCCCAGCTCGCGCGTCGTTTCGAGCGTCGCTTTGCGCGCATCGCGCGCGAACGGATCACGCTGGCGTCACGTCTTTATGGCAGCGGCGGGCCGGCCGTGCGGCTCGGCTTCAGCCTCATCAAGGGCTTTTCGGAGGACGCCGCGCTGCGCGTGATGAAGGCGCGCGCGCAGGCGCCGTTCGCGGATGTCGACGATCTCGCGCGTCGCGCCGCGCTCACGCGGCGCGAGCTGGAGGCGCTCGCGGCAGCGAATGCGCTCGCGAGCATCGCGGGGCATCGGCGCGAGGCGTGGTGGGCCGTCACCGCGCAGCACGCGGTGCCGGCGCTGCTGCGCGACGCTCCGCTCACTGAGGCTGCGCTCACGTTGCCGCGCGCGTCCGAGGGTGCGGAGATCGTTGCCGACTACGCCAGCCTGCGGCTCACGCTGAACCGCCATCCGCTCGAACTGCTGCGTCCGGGGCTCGCGAAGCAGCGCTTTCGCACGGCCGCGCAGCTGGCGCAGTGCCCGCACGGCAGGCTCGCGCGCGTATGCGGCATCGTCACGGTGCGGCAGCGGCCCGGGACGGCGAAAGGGACAATCTTTGTTTCGCTGGAAGACGAAACCGGCACGATCAACGTGATCGTGCATGCGGCGCTCGTGGAGGCACAGCGCAAGGAATTGCTCGGGTCGTCGCTGATGGCGGTGGCCGGCGTCGTGCAGCGCGAAGGCGAAGTGATCCACCTCGTCGCGCAGCGACTGGAGGATCACAGCCGGCTACTCGGTCGGCTGGCGACCGAGAGCCGCAATTTTCATTGAGCGGGACGTGCCTCGAAGCCGCCGAGCACGGCACCAATTGCCGTATCGAACGGCGTGCGCCGCCCGATGCCGAGGCTTTCGAGCCGGCTCGAATCGAGGTGGCAATCGCGCGGGCGCGGCGTAGCGTCCGCGGGGGCGGTCTGCGCGAAGAGTCGCGCGTCCACGCCGAGCGCCTGTGCCAGACGCTGGGCGATCTGAAACTTCGTCATCGGCTCGTCGCCCGACCACTGCGCGATGCCGCGTACCGCCTTGCCGTGCGCGTGCCGCGTCAGCAACTCGCGGATCACGAACGCGACGTCGGGCGTAAACGTGGGGTAGCGCGTGGCCCAGGCATCCATCACGGCGGGTTGTGCGCCCGGCTGCGCCGAGGCCAGCACGGCCGGCACGAGACTCGTCACGGCCGACTCCTGCCAGTCCACGACCGGGCCGTAGAGCAGCGGCAGGCGCAGCACGAGCGCGTTGCCCGTCACATCGAGCAGCGCACGCTCGCCTTCGAGCTTGCTGTGACCGTAGGCGTTGAGCGGATTCGGCGCGTCGTCGCAGCGATACGGCGGCGTCGTGCCGTCGAATACGTAGTCGGTGGAGATCGACAGAACCCACGCACCGCGCGGGCGGGCCGCCTGGGCGACGCTGCGCACCGCATCGACGTTCAGTGCGCGCGCGGTGGCCGGGTCGTTTTCGCAGACATCGGGACGTCGCTCCGCAGCGGCAATGACGATCGCATCGGGCGTCTCGCGTGCGACGAAGGCTGCGATGGCGTGTTCGTCGCGCACATCGAGCGAGATATGCTGCGGGCCGGCGTGGCGGAAGGCGGTTGGCACGACCTGCCAGTCCGTCCCGGCGCCAAGCTCGCGGACTACGGCGCGCCCGAGCAAGCCCGACGCGCCAATGACGGCGACCTTGAACATGGCGCGGCGCGTCACGCGTTTGCCGTGCCGGTGCCCTTCACGGCGCTTTTTACGGCGCTTTTTACGGTGTACCCCGCTTCATCGATGGCGGCCTTCAGCACATCCGCGCTCTGGTCCGATTCGACCTTCACGCGGCCCGTGGCCAGATCGACCTCGACCTTCGCGGCGGCGTCATGTTCGTGGATCGCGCGTGTGACGGCGCCCACGCAATGCTGGCAACTCATGCCTTCTACGTCGAACTGGATCATCGTGTCTTCCTTTTCTGAACGGGGATACTCGAGTGCTGCTTACTGGGCAGAGGTGGCTGTCGCCGGATTATGCCAGCCGGCCCGACGACGGACGCTGGACCTTCCCATGATGGGAAGGTGTACGATCGAGCCATCGATCGAATGCGGGGAGAGCCCCATGAATATTGGCGAGGCGGCGCGCGAATCGGGCGTCACGGCGAAAATGATTCGCTACTACGAGAGCGTCGGGTTGCTCGCGCCCAAGGGGCGTACGGAATCGGGCTACCGTGTGTACGGCATGGAGGAGGTGCATACCCTGCGTTTCATCCGCCAGGCGCGGCGGCTGGGTTTTCTCGTGGAGGATATCCGCCGACTGCTGGCGCTCTGGCACGACCGTTCGCGTGCGAGCGCGGAGGTCAAGTCCATCGCGCTTGCCCATGTGACCGAGTTGAACCACCGTATCGCCGAGCTGACCCAGATGCGCGACACACTCACCCATCTGGCTCACCACTGCCACGGCGACGACCGGCCGGACTGCCCGATCCTCGAGCAGCTTGCCGAGGCCGGCGCCTGCCACCACTGATGCCGCGAAGACCGTACGAGGTAAATTGTCGCAACTTGTTTCAAGATGCGTCTCGATTTGGTGCATTTCGGGGGCTTCTCGAAACGAGCCTTGAGAAAGAGAGAAAATGTGCCGATAAATCATGGTGTTGCAAATTTCGCAAATTGGTGCATTCCAGTTTGGAATGCACGGCATTCGTGCAATTCACTGGCAAAGTTTCTGGATATCGCTATAATGCGGGTTATCCCTTACTAGGGTAATCCCTGATGCAAATCCACCGGGGATACATACCGATCCTTGGAGAACAACATCATGTTTGCGTATATCCTCGAAGCCCTGAGCAACTGGTTTGAAGTCAGCGAACGTACCCGCCGCGAAGCCTATCTCGCATCGTCGACGGACATCGTGCAACTCGAACAGCGCATCCGCTCGATCGAATCGAACGGCTACTCACAGTAAGCCAGCGCTCTTCAGCGCGTTTTAGTGTCTGCTGGCGCCACGCCAGGGCGTCTCAAGCCCCGCATCGCGGGGCTTTGTTGTATCTGGCGCCCACCTTGCCCGTGTTTTCGTCCGCAGCCACATGCAGAGTCTGAACCTTGACACCACGGTAAGGTAAAGTCCTTTTTGAGCCTGGCCGATATAACAAGTCATGCCGCTCATTTCGGGGACCGTTCATGGTGTCAGACCGTATCTTCCGCAAGCCATTGACCGCCTGGTCGCCCGTCGCCGTGTTGGCGTGCATGCTGGCCCTGGCGCCCGCCGCCGCCTGGGCGGACGGTGCGCCCTTGATACTCGATACGCAAAAGGGAATCAGCGACGGCCAGAGGGGGCTCGTGCTGCAGAATGCGCCGCTTTCGCACGAGCCGATAGTGACGGCGAAGCAACCCGCCGGGGCCGCGACGGATCCGGCGCAGTCGTCCCAGCCATATATCGTCGCGCCGTACATCGAGGTGCCGACCGGTGGGGGACCGCGACCCAGTCCGCCGCGCCCGCGGCCTGTACTGCAGGCGGCGCCGGCTCAATAGCGACGCCGCGGCGCGCCCGCGATCAGTCGCCGCGCGATTCGATTTTGAACTGTGCTGCCGGATCCTGGCCCAGTGTTTTCACGAGCCAGGGCAGCGCTGCCTTCATGGATGCCTCCAGCGTGTAGGGAGGATTCAGAACGAACATGCCGCTGCCGAACAGCCCGAAGCCGTCCGTGGGCGGCTGGCTGACCGTGAGCGTGACGTGCAGCCAGTTCTTGTCCTGCAGACGCTTGAGCTGGTCCGGGAAACGTTGCGATTCCAGCCGGGTGACCTGCGGATACCAGATCGCATAGGTGCCCGTGGCGAAGCGTTTGAGGCTTTCTTCCGCACATGCGAGCGTGCGCGCGTAGTCGCGCTTGTCCTCGAACGACGGGTCGATCAGCACCAGCGCGCGGCGCGGCGGCGGCGGCAGCAGCGCCTTGACGCCTTCGAAGCCGTCACCGTCGTAGAGCATCACGCGGCGACCCGCGTCGCGAAAGCGATGGCGCAGCACTTCGATTTCAGTGCTGTGCATCTCGAAGAGCCGCATGCGGTCCTGCTCGCGCATCAGCCGCCACGCGAGGTATGGCGATCCCGGATAGAAGCGCAACTCACCGTCCGGATTGAGCGCCGCCACTTCGTCCATGTACTCGGCCAGCGCCGGCGGTAGGTCGGTGCGGCCCCAGAGCTTGCCGATACCCGTTTCGAACTCGGCGGTTTTCGTGGCATAGCCTTCGCGCAGCGCGTAGGCTCCCGCGCCCGCGTGGGTGTCGATATACCAGTAAGGTTTGTCCTTCTTGCCGAGATAGCGCAGCAACTGCACGACAACGGCGTGCTTCAGGACGTCGGCATGGTTGCCTGCATGGAAGGCGTGGCGGTAGCTCAGCATGATAGGCGGGACTGAAGGTCGGAAGAAAACGGGCGGCGGATCGGGCAATGCAACTGCCGCCGGATGCGGCGCGCGGCCCGCAAGGGCTGGGCGCGACGGACGGGTGCGAACCAGGGCCGCGTATTGTACGCGACCTACGCGACCCCGCACGCGCCCGGGCCGACCGAAGGCGGCCGGCCCGGGCGGTTCAGGCGCGCGCCGGCGCTGCCGCGAAGCTCAGTTGTAGTCGTCGCCGACGATCGCTTCGATTTGCTGCTTGATCTCCGGCGTGATCTTTTCGGCAACATCGCGCGCTTTCATGTTCTCCCCAATCTGCTCCACGCGCGAGGCCCCGGTGATCACGGTGCTCACATGCGGGTTTTTCAGGATCCAGGCGATGGCCAGCTGGCCAACCGTGCAGCCGAGCTGCGCGGCCAGATCGGCGAGTTTCGCGACAATGGCGTTCCGGTCCGCGTCGGTGAGCGACGCGCGCAGCCAGTCGTAGCCCTGCAGTTGGGCACGGCTGTCCGTCGGCACGCCGCTGCGGTACTTGCCCGTGAGCAGGCCCGAGGCGAGCGGGCTCCACGTGGTGAGCCCGAGGCCAATGTCCTCATAGAGTCGCCGGTATTCGTCCTCCACGCGGCGCCGGTGGAACAGGTTGTATTGCGGCTGCTCCATGACCGGTTTGTGCAGATGGTGCCGTTCAGCGATTTCCCACGCTGCGCGAATTTCGTCGGCGCTCCATTCCGACGTGCCCCAGTACAGCGCCTTGCCGCGCGTCACCATATCGCTCATTGCCCAGACGGTTTCCTCGACGGGCGTATTCGGGTCGGGGCGGTGGCAGAACACGAGATCGACGTAATCGAGCTGCAGGCGTTTGAGTGAGGCGTCGATCGCATTCAGCAAATACTTGCGGTTGAGTGTGTGGTACTGGTTCGGCGCTTCGTTCAAACCCCAGAAGAACTTGGTCGAAACCACGTAGCTCACGCGCGGCCACGCGAGTTCCTTGAGCGCTGCCCCCATGATCTCTTCCGACTTGCCGCCCGCGTAGACCTCCGCGTTGTCGAAGAAGTTGACGCCCGCGTCCCGCGCCGCAGCGAGCGATTCGCGCGCGAGGTTCCGATCGACCTGGTTGCCGTAAGTGACCCAGGAGCCGATGGACAGCTCGCTGACTTGCAGGCCCGAGCGGCCCAGTCGCCGATAGTTCATGAATTGCCTCCTCAAGGAAAGAAGCCCGATATTAACGCCAGTACGAAGAGCGGGTGTCGCGCTTAATGCGTGCTGTCCGTCGCTTCATGCACAATAGCGCGGTTGGCCGCGGTGCAGCATTCTGCCGAACGGCATACGCCGTCCGGCCGGTTTGACAGGTTCCGCGAGTCGCGGTCTGATCTCATCTACTACCTGGAGGTGCCCGATGTCGTCTCTCTCCCTCAACACCAAACTGGACGGCAAGGTCGCCGTCGTCACCGGCGCGGCCAGCGGCATCGGCAAGCAGATCGCCCTTACGCTTGCCCAGGCGGGTGCGGCGGTCGCCATTGCCGACCTGAACCAGAGCGGCGCAGACGCCGTGGCCGAAGAGATCAAGGGCGCGGGCGGCAAGGCCATCGGCGTGGCCATGGACGTCACGAACGAAGACGCCGTGAACCAGGGTATCGACCGCGTGGCGGCCGAACTGGGCTCGGTGGACATCCTCATTTCGAACGCCGGCATCCAGATCGTGAATCCAATTGAAAACTACGCGTTTTCCGACTGGAAGAAAATGCAGGCCATCCATGTGGACGGCGCATTCCTCACCACCAAGGCGGCGCTCAAGCACATGTACAAGGACGATCGCGGCGGCGTCGTGATCTACATGGGCTCGGTCCACTCGCACGAGGCCTCGCCGCTCAAGTCGGCCTACGTGACCGCCAAGCACGGGCTGCTGGGCCTCGCGCGCGTGCTCGCGAAAGAGGGCGCGAAACACAACGTGCGCTCGCACGTGGTTTGCCCGGGCTTCGTGCGCACGCCGCTGGTGGACAAGCAGATTCCCGAGCAGGCGAAGGAGCTTGGCATTTCCGAAGAGGAAGTGGTCAAGCGCGTGATGCTGGGCGGTACCGTGGACGGCATCTTCACGACCGTCGAAGACGTCGCGCAGACGGTGCTGTTCCTGTCCGCGTTCCCGACGGCGGCGTTCACGGGCCAGTCGTTCGTGGTCAGCCACGGCTGGTTCATGCAGTAACGGAGGTGCGGTCATGGCGCAACGCAAGAAAGGGCAGGTCCAGTCCAGCGCAGTCGATGAGGCGGGCGTGCATACCAGCGCCGCGCCGCGGCCGCATCCCGGCCATTGCGGCGGCGAGACCGCCCAGTGGGAAACGGTCGCGCTGACGCTGCAGGGCGGTGGCGCGCTCGGCGCCTATCAGGCCGGCGTGTATGAGGGTCTCGCCGAGGCCGGCATCGCGCCGAACTGGCTCGCGGGCATTTCCATTGGCGCGCTCAATACGGCGATCATCGCCGGCAACGCGCCCGAGCACCGCGTGGCCCGGCTGCGCGAGTTCTGGGAAACGATCTGTCAGCCCGCCTACACGCTGCCGTTGCCCGGCTTCGTCGAGCGCGCGTTCTTCAACTCGGGCGATGCGATCCGCAAGACGTTCACGGCGATGCAGGCGGCAGGCGCGGTCGTGGAAGGGCAGAAGGGTTTTTTTGTTCCGCGCTTTCCCCCGCCGTTGCCGAATGCATCGGGGCACCCCGAAAAGGCCAGTTACTACGACACGCGGCCGCTCAAGGCCACGCTCGAGCGCTTGTGCGACTTCGACCGGATCAACTCGAAGGAGATTCGCGTTTCGGTTGGCGCGGTCAACGTCGGTACCGGCAACTTCGCCTACTTCGATAACACCACCACGAAGCTGCGGCCCGAGCATTTCATGGCTTCGGGCGCGCTGCCGCCGGGCTTTGCGGCCGTGGAGATCGACGGCGAGTACTACTGGGACGGCGGCCTGATGTCGAACACGCCGCTCTATGAGGTGATCCAGACCACGCCGCGCCGCGACACGCTCGCGTTCCAGGTCGATCTCTGGAGCGCGCGCGGGCCTGTACCCGACAACGTCACCGACGTGCAGGGCCGCGTGAAGGACATCCAGTATTCAAGCCGCACGCGTCTCGTGACCGACATGCTGCAGCGTTCGCAGCGCTTTCGTCACGTGCTGCGCGAGGTGCTGGAGCGTGTCGCGCCCGAGCATCGGCAGGATGCGTGGGTTGAACTGGCGAACGAGCTGTCGTGCTCGAAGAAGTACAACGTGATCCACCTGATCTACCGGCAGAAGGAATACGAAGGGCATTTCAAGGACTTCCAGTTCGGTGTTTCGACCATGCGCGAACACTGGGCGAGCGGCCTGCAGGACATTCGCGCGTCGCTTGCGCAGCCTGGGTGGCTCGAGAAGCCCGACAACGATGCCGGCTTCGTCACGCACGACATTCATCGCGACGCGCGCGGCGCTCACCGAATGCCTGGCGAAGGCGCGGCATGACTTGACGCGGGCCGGCGCCAGCCGGAACACCATCCAGATGGCGCCAAAACACCAACGGCGTCCGTTCACAATGAACGGACGCCGTTGGTCTTACCTTCACCTGGCCACCGCGGCGCTTAACACGCACCGCCGCGCGGGCGTGGCCGCTTACTTCAGCACTTGCGCGACCGCGCTCGCGACCACGTCCAGATTGCGCGTGTTGAGCGCGGCCACACAGATGCGACCCGTGCTCACGGCGTAGATGCCGAACTCTTCGCGCAGGCGGTCTACCTGAGCAGCCGTGAGGCCCGAGTACGAGAACATGCCGCGCTGCACGTTGATGAAGTTGAAGTCGCGGTCCACGCCGGCGCCCGTCAGGCGCTCGACGAGGCCCGTGCGCATCGCGCGGATACGATTGCGCATTTCGCCCAGTTCACTTTCCCACATTGCGCGCAGCTCTGGCGAGCCGAGCACGGCGGCAACCACCGAACCACCGTGCGTCGGCGGGTTCGAGTAGTTCGTGCGGATCACGCGCTTCAGTTGCGAGAGCACGCGTGCCGATTCTTCCTTGCTGTTCGTGATGACCGACAGCGCGCCCACGCGCTCGCCGTACAGCGAGAACGACTTCGAGAACGACGACGAAACGAACACGTTGAGTTCCGAAGCGGCAAACAGGCGCACGACTTCGCCGTCTTCCGCGATGCCGTCACCGAAACCTTGATAGGCGATGTCGAGGAACGGCACGAGGTTGCGCGCCTTCACCACTTCCACGACCTGCTTCCACTGGTCGATCGTGAGATCGACACCGGTCGGGTTGTGGCAGCACGCGTGCAGCACGACGACCGTGCCCGCGGTGTAGCTGTTCAGCGCGGCCAGCATGCCTTCGAAGTTCACGCCGTTCGTCAGCGCGTCGTAGTACGGATAGGCCAGCACTTCGAAGCCGGCGCTTTCGAACAGGGCACGGTGGTTTTCCCAGCTCGGGTCGCTGATCGCCACCTTCGCGTTCGGGTTCACGCGCTTGAGGAAATCGGCGCCGATCTTTAGCGCGCCCGTGCCGCCCAGTGCCTGGGCGGTCACCACGCGTGCGGCCGCGATCAGCGGCGAATCATCGCCGAGCAGCAGCTTCTGCACGGCGGCGTCGTAGGCGGCGAGGCCTTCGATCGGCAGATAACCGCGCGGCAGCCCGGCTTCGACGCGGGCCTTTTCCGCCTCGCGCACCGCGCGCAGCAGCGGGATCTTGCCTTCCTCGTTGGTGTACACGCCCACGCCGAGGTTCACCTTGGTGGTGCGCGCATCGGCGTTATAGGCTTCGTTCAGGCCCAGGATAGGGTCGCGAGGGGCGAGTTCGACGGCGGAAAAGAGGGACATGATGGTTCGGCAATAGTCAAGGATGGACAATCCGGTTGGCCGCTTGCGCAGGCTTGGACGCCGCCGCTTAGGCCGGCGGCGCAGCCGGCCGGCCACGCAACGCGCTATTGTAGCGAATCCGGGGGGGCTTTTCGCCTGCTGCGGCGAAGGGGACAACGCCGGCCCGCTCGCGCTCCGGGGGCGATGCCCCTGCCGGTGCTCCGTTTCCCGCCCGGGGCCACCCTCGGCTCGCCGGTCGGCAAGACGCTAGAATAGTCGCTTGCTCCAGGCACAGGATGTCGTTCCATGTCCGACCATACCGTGGCCGATGCGCCCACGCTCGACGAGTCGAAGTTCGTCCATTACGAGGGCTCGCCGTTCCAGCTTTATCAGCCGTACCCGCCGGCCGGCGACCAGCCGACGGCGATCGAAACGCTCGTGGAGGGCGTGCACGACGGCCTCTCGTTCCAGACCCTGCTCGGCGTGACCGGCTCGGGCAAAACCTACACGATGGCGAATACGATCGCGCAGCTCGGCCGTCCGGCCATCGTGTTCGCGCCGAACAAGACGCTCGCCGCGCAGCTCTACGCCGAGTTCCGCGAATTCTTCCCGCGCAACGCAGTCGAGTACTTCGTCTCGTACTACGACTACTACCAGCCGGAAGCGTACGTCCCGCAGCGCGATCTTTTCATCGAAAAGGATTCGTCGATCAACGAGCACATCGAGCAGATGCGCCTTTCGGCGACCAAGAGCCTGATGGAGCGGCGCGACGTGGTGATCGTGGCGACCGTCTCGGCGATCTACGGTATCGGCAATCCGTCCGAGTACCACAAGATGATCCTCACGCTGCGCCAGGGTGATCGTGTCGGCCAGCGCGACGTCATCGCGCGACTGATCGCGATGCAGTACACGCGCAACGAGCAGGACTTCCAGCGCGGCACGTTCCGCGTACGCGGCGACACCATCGACATCTTCCCGGCCGAGCATGCGGAGATGGCCGTGCGCGTCGAGCTTTTCGACGACGAAGTGGAGACGCTGCAGCTCTTCGACCCGCTCACGGGCCGCGTGCGGCAGAAGATTCCGCGCTTCACCGTCTATCCGTCCTCGCACTACGTCACGCCGCGCGATACGGTGCTGCGCGCCGTCGAGACCATCAAGGCCGAGTTGCGCGAGCGGCTCGAGTTTTTCCACACCGAAGGCAAGCTCGTCGAGGCGCAGCGGCTCGAGCAGCGCACGCGCTTCGACCTCGAGATGCTGCAGGAGCTCGGCTTCTGCAAGGGCATCGAGAACTACTCGCGGCACTTTTCGGGCGCGGCGCCCGGCGAGCCGCCGCCCACGCTTGTCGACTACCTGCCTGGCGACGCCATGATGTTCCTCGACGAATCGCACGTGCTGATCGGCCAGTTCAACGGCATGTACAACGGCGACCGCGCACGCAAGGAAAATCTCGTCGATTACGGCTTCCGGCTGCCTTCGGCGCTCGACAACCGCCCGCTCAAGTTCAACGAGTTCGAGCGCAAAATGCGCCAGGTCGTGTTCGTCTCGGCCACGCCGGCCGACTACGAGAAGCGGGTCACGGGCCAGATCGCCGAGCAGGTGGTGCGTCCCACGGGCCTCGTCGATCCGCAGATCGAGGTGCGGCCCGCCTCGACGCAGGTGGACGACGTGCTTGGCGAGATCAACGAACGCGTCGCCGTCGGCGAGCGCGTGCTCGTCACCACGCTCACCAAGCGCATGGCCGAGCAGTTGACCGAATTCCTCTCCGATCACGGCGTGAAGGTGCGCTACCTGCATAGCGACATCGACACGGTCGAGCGCGTGGAGATCATCCGCGATCTGCGCCTTGGCACCTTCGACGTGCTCGTCGGCATCAACCTGCTGCGCGAGGGCCTCGACATTCCCGAGGTGTCGCTCGTGGCGATCCTCGACGCCGACAAGGAGGGCTTCCTGCGCGCCGAGCGCTCGCTGATCCAGACCATCGGCCGCGCGGCGCGCAACGTGAACGGCAAGGCGATTCTCTACGGCGACCGTATCACCGACTCGATGCGCCGCGCGATCGACGAGACCGAGCGCCGCCGCGCGAAGCAGATGGCCTTCAACGAGGAACACGGCATCGTGCCGCGCGGGGTGGTCAAGCGCATCAAGGACATCATCGACGGCGTCTACAACGTCGACGAGGCGCGCGCCGAGCTGCGCGAGGAGCAGGAGCGCGCGAAATTCGAGGACATGTCGGAAAAGCAGATCGCGAAGGAGATCAAGCGCCTCGAGAAGCAGATGATGGACCACGCGAAAAATCTCGAATTCGAGAAGGCGGCGCAGACGCGCGATCAACTGGCGCTGCTGCGTCAGCGCGTGTTCGGCGCGAACGTGGGCGACCATCCGGCCTGATTGTGTAGTTTGGGTAGTTGGTCGCGCTCGACGCGCGAAAGCGGCGGGCGGTGCCGGCGTGCCGCCTGTTTCGTCCCGCAAGCAGCTTTCAAAATACGATAAATCTTACACATCCTACATGATGTAAGACTTTACCTGGCGCAGTAGTCATGCTGCGAAAGACTCTTATCCCGGTAGGCCTTGGTGGCTACTTTCAATTGTTACAAACCCCTATCGGTGCTACACTCCTGACATATTGAGAATTGTTCGCATTAACGTTTCGATGGTTGATGCGATGTCGTTTTGTCTCTCATAAAAAAACCAGGAGTTTCGATGCGGATTCACTCTCTCTTGCGCGGTACGGCGCTGATCGCCGCCGCGGCAGCGGCGTGCCCGGCCAGCGCGGCCGAATACCCGATTGGCAAGCAACAGATCCAGGGCGGCATGGAAATCGGCGCGGTCTACCTGCAGCCGATCACCATGGAACCTGAAGGCATGATGCGCCGGGCGTCGGACTCCGACATCCACCTCGAAGCGGACATCCACGCGGTCAAGAACAACCCGACCGGTTTCGCCGAGGGCGACTGGATGCCCTACCTGCAGGTGCGCTACGAACTCTCGAAGCCGGGCTCGAGCTACGTGCAAAAGGGCGACCTGATGTCGATGGTCGCAAACGACGGTCCGCACTACGGCGACAACGTCAAGCTCGCGGGCCCTGGCAAATACCACCTCAAACTGATCGTCGAAGCGCCGATGCAAACCGGCCATATGGCGTTCGGCCGCCACGTCGACAAGGAAACGGGCGTGGGTCCGTGGTTCAAGCCGGTTACGCTCGAATACGACTTCCCGTTCGCGGGCATCGGCAAGAAGGGCGGCTACTGATCGGGGCGGGCGGCTTCACCGCCTCATGACGCCCCAGTGCGTCCGACGGTGCCCGGCTCGGGCAGAACTCAGGCAGGAACAACGGATGACCGGAATCAGAAAAATTGCCGTGCTCGCCTTGGCCGCGGCGCTAGTCGCGCCGTGCGCAGGCATCGCGCACGCAGAGGATCTGCCGACCTTCAGGCTGGAAATGGCCGACGGCAGGCTGAACCCCGCACGCATCGAGGTGCCGGCGGGCAAGCGCGTCAAGATCGAGGTGCGCAACACGGGCAAGGGCGCGGTGGAGTTCGAGAGCGTCCAGTTGCGCAAGGAGAAGGTGCTGGCGCCGGGCGCGGAATCGTTCGTCGTGATCGCGCCGCTCGACCCGGGCGAGTACAAGTTCTTCGACGACTTTCATCAGCAGGCGCAGGGCGCGATTGTTGCGAAATGAGTGTTGCGAAATGAGCGGTCGCGGCATGACTCGCGCTACCGCTGGTTGCAGGAGAGTTGAATGGGTCAGGTGATGTTCATCGTGTGGCGGGAGAGCGTCGAGGCGCTGCTCGTCGTCGGTATTCTCTATGCGTGGCTGAAGAATGGCGACGCCGACGCGCGGCGCGGCCTGCCGTACCTGTGGGGCGGCGTGGCGCTCGGGATCCTCGCGGCGGTTGCGCTGGGTGCGGCGCTCGTCGGGTTCACCGAGGTGCTCTCGGGCGACGCCCAGGATGATTTCCAGATTGCGATGGTGCTCGTCGCCTGCGTGCTGATCGTGCAGATGGTGCTGTGGATGAAGCAGCACGGCCGCACGCTCAAGCGCGAGATGGAGGCGTCGCTCGAACAGACTGCCCGTGACGCGAACTGGTGGGGTGTGACCGTGCTTGTCACGCTCGCCATCGCGCGCGAGGGCAGTGAAACGGTGATCTTCCTCTACGGCCTCGGCTTCGGACAGTCGGGTCATGTGGAGGCGAGCCAGTACTTCGCTGTGCTGATTGGCCTCGCGCTTGCGTTCCTCACGTTCTACGTGCTGCAGCTGGGCGGCAAGGTGTTTTCGTGGCGCCACTTCTTCCGCGTCACCGAAATCATGCTGCTGTTCCTCGGCGCCGGTCTGTTCCAGACCGGCGTGGACAAGCTGATCGACAAGGAGATCCTGCCGACGCTCGTCGATCGGGTCTGGAACTCCTCGGCGCTGCTCGATGACTCGAGCACGTTCGGCTCGCTCGTCGCGACGCTGACCGGCTACCGCGCGCATCCTGCGCTCATGAACCTGATCGCGTACGCCGTGTACTGGCTCGTGGTGTGGCTGCTCGTGCGCCGCGCCACTGGCCGGGCGGCGGCGGCCGGCAACAGGAAGACGGCATGAACGGGACTTCGGCCGGCCCCGTGCCGCGCCGTGGCAAGCTTGCCACGGCCGGGCACTGGATGCAGCGCCACGGCGCGGCGATCCGCGCCGTGCAGTGGGTCGTGGTGGCTGTCTACGCATTTTTGATTCTCGTGCCTGTGGCGCTGCCGTTGCCCGACGACACCGCGCATCTCTGGAACAATCTCACGCTCGCCGCGCAGTTTGTCTTCTGGGGCATCTGGTGGCCGTTCGTACTGCTTTCGATGGTGATGCTCGGCCGCGTGTGGTGTGGCGTGCTGTGCCCCGAAGGCGCGCTGACCGAATTCGCGAGCCGGTTCGGCCGTGGCGGCGCGATTCCACGCTGGATGCGCTGGGGCGGCTGGCCCTTCGTCGCCTTCGGGCTCACCACGATCTACGGGCAGATGGTGAGCGTCTATCAATACCCCAAGGCGGTACTGCTGGTGCTGGGCGGATCGACGCTCGGTGCGATGGTGATCGGCTTCCTGTACGGACGCGAAAAGCGCGTCTGGTGCCGTTACCTGTGCCCCGTCAACGGGGTCTTCTCGCTACTGGCGCGTCTTGCGCCGTTTCACTACAAGGTCGACGAGGACGCCTGGCGCCGCTCCTATACGGCGGGCGAGCACGGCGGCCAGCGCGTCATTCCCATCAATTGCGCGCCGCTCGTGCCGCTGCGCAACATGAAGGGCGCCGCCGCCTGCCATATGTGCGGCCGCTGCGCCGGCCATCGTGACGCCATCGATCTCACATGGCGCTCGCCCACCGCGGAAGTGGTCGAACTCGGCGATCGGCAGGCGAGCGGCTGGGACACGGCGCTGATCCTTTACGGACTCCTCGGGATCGCCATCGGCGCGTTTCACTGGACCGCTTCGCCGTGGTTCATCGGGCTCAAGCAGGCCGTCGCGGGCTGGCTTCTCGACCGCGACATCGTGTGGCCGCTCGAGACGAACGCGCCGTGGTTCCTGCTCACGCATTATCCTGAGCAGAACGATGTATTTTCGTGGCTCGACGGCACGATGATCGTGGGCTATATCGTCGCGACGGGGCTCGTCTACGGCACCGCGCTGCTGATCTTGCTCGCGGCAGCCAGTGCGCTCTTCGGGCGCTTCGAAGCGCGCCGGCTGCACCACTTTGCTCAGGCACTGATTCCGCTCGCGGGCGCGGGGGTATTCCTCGGACTTTCGGCAACGACGCTGTCGCTGCTGCGAGCGGAGCAGGTGCCGCTCGGCTGGGCATCGGACGTGCGACTTGCGATTCTCGGCATATCCAATATGTGGAGTGGCTGGCTTGCGTGGCGGGTGAGCGGCCGATACAGTCAATCGCTCTGGCAACGCGTTCTGGCAACGACGATCTTCGTCGCCGCGCTTGCCGTGGTCGACTGCGCGTGGTGGCTCATGTTCTGGGGCTGGGCGCGCTGACCGGTTGTTCAACCGAACGGAGAGCGAACCATGCGGACCAGGGTGGCACTGACTGACGAAGACATCGTGAAAATGGGCGACGCGGCCGTTGCGCACGCGCGTGCCAACGAGTGGAACGTGACGATTGCAATCGTGGATGAGGGCGCGCATCTGCTGTGGCTGCGCCGTCTTGACGGTGCAGCGCCCGTGTCGGCCGAAATCGCGGCGTCCAAGGCGCGCACCGCGGCGCTCGGGCGTCGCGAGAGCAAGGTGTACGAGGAGGTGATTCGCCAGGGGCGCCTCGCGTTTCTGAGCGCGCCGCTGCCGGCAATGCTGGAGGGCGGCGTGCCGATCGTCGTCGACGGCGACGTGATTGGCGCGATTGGCGTCTCGGGTGTGAAATCCGATCAGGATGCCGCGGTGGCACGCGCGGGCATCGGCGCTATCGGCGTCGCGTGAGGCAAGACGTGGCGCGGCGATATTGCGTACGCGCTGCTTGATGAAGCAAAGGAAGCAAAGGAAGCAAAGCAAAGGCCGCGGACATCGCCGCGGCCTCTTGCGCTATACGGCGGGCGCCAGGCGCGCCGCCCTGTTTCCAGCGTGAGAACAAAAAAATGGCGTGGCTGGCTGCGACGGCTGGCTTGAAGAATGTCTGCACGAAGGGGTCTAGTTCTCGCGTGCAAGCCGTCGTGACTGGCTACTACCGAACGCCTCCCGTCTGGAGGCGGTCCCCACAATACCCGGTACGAACTACTTGGTGAGGATCAGCTTGCCAAGGCGCGTGGCGCGCAGCTGATACGTCTCGCCGTTATGCATGATGCTCACATGGCTGCGGCCTTGCAGCAGCGCCGTGCTGTCGAGCGCCCGCTCGTGGCCCGCGGCCGGCGCAGCGCCGGCCGGCTGGTTCGTCGGCGGTGTTTTGGCGGGCGTGCCGCGCGCGGCGGCCAGCGCCGAACCGGAAGCCGACCCGCCAGAACGGCGCAGGCTGAGCGTGGATGAGCGGTTGAAGTCGGTCATGGTTGTGACGTCTTTCTCGATATGATGGAATGATTCTAAATGATAATCGTTCCTATTTTCAATTGTAAGAAATTGATCGGTTCGGCACGGCGATAGCCTCGGGGGACAGGGGCGTGCGCGGCGCCGGAGGCCGCGCACGGAGATTCAGTGCCGCGCCTCGGAGTCGTCGAGACCGAGCACGTATTGGCGGATCAGCCGCACGGTGTCGATATCCGCTTCGCGATAAGCCGACTTCACGATCTCGGACGTCTGCCGGTCGTCTTCGGTATCGGCGGTGGGCAACGTGGTGCGGTAGTCGAAGCGCAGGAACAGCTGTTCTTGCTCGGGCTCTTCGATCGTCATGGTGAGCGAGCCGCCCACGTAAGTGGCGGTCGCGGCAATGTCATAGCGCACGCTCTGGCCGGCCGTGAGCGTGACATGGTCGCGCACCGTCGCCTGGCCATAGTGCAGCTCGCGCTCCAGCGTGTTGCCTTCGCGCGCCAGGATCGTGCAGCTGTCGAGGCCGAGCACGAACAGCTGCGGCTGCTCGGCGCGCAGCACGAGACCTTCCCAGAGCTGCTCGCGTGTCATGGGCTGGACGAGCGGATTCGACGGGTCGTTGATCTGGATAAGATGTTCGAAATTCAAGGTCGGCGGTTTCCTGTGGCTGTGTCCCTGGATGTCGGCACCGTCGCTTATACGGCCACGAGACCCGTGCGGATTGCGATCGAGTTCGTGAGCACCTTGTGGACCGGGCACGCATTCGCGATCTGCAGCAGCCGTTCGCGCTGCTCGTCGCTAAGCGTGCCTTCCAGCACGATCTGGCGGTCGATGGTCGTGCCGTCGTTGCCGGTTTCCATGGAGAGCTTCACGCGCACGCCTTCCAGCGGCCATTCCTTGCGCTGCGCGTACATCTTCAGCGTGATCGACGTGCAGGCGCCGAGGCTCGAGAGCAGCAGCGAGAACGGCGAGGGCCCGCGGTCGCCGCCGCCGTGCGAGGCGGGTTCGTCGGCGATCCAGCTGTGGGTGCCGTCGTCGAATTGAACCTGATAGTCGGTCGAGCCGATCTGGGCGGTGACGGTGGTTGCGGCCATGCGCTCCTCGCGGGCGGTGCGGACAGGGGACAGGGCGCACGATGCGCCCCCTCGTAGGCGTATTGTGACCGAAAGCGCGCGAGGCTGCGAAAAGTCATTGAGTCTCGCGCGCTACTGCGTGCGGTGGAAAAGAGTGCGGCGCGCAAGGCGTTTTTAGTGCGAGATGCGCCCCATGCGTCCGGCCTGGTAGTCGAGCACGGCCTGGCGGATCTCGGCTTCGGTGTTCATGACGAACGGGCCGTAGCGCACCACCGGCTCATTGAGCGGTACACCGCCGATCAGGAGCACCTCCACCGCTTCGGTGGCATCGTCCGGCGCGGCGAGGATGACCGAATCGCCGTTATCGGCGAAGGCCACCATCTGCTGCGCCCCGATGCGCTCGCCCGTGGGCCCGTAGCTGCCGCTGCCCGCCAGGCTGTAGGCGAACACGCGCCATTCGCGTGGTACGGGCTGCTCGACACGGCCGCCCGGTGCGATCGTGAAGTGCTGATACAGGATGGGCGTGCGCGTCTCGATCACGGCTTTTGCGCCCAGCGCCTCGCCGGCGATCACCTTCACCGAGACCTTGCCGTCCGCCGAACGGCCCACCGGAATGCGCGCGGCGGGTATCTCCTGATAGCGCGGCGCAATCATCTTGTCGCGCGCGGGCAGGTTGACCCACAGTTGCAGGCCGTGGACCCGGCCGCCGGTGCGCACGAATTCGGGGTCGGGCATCTCGCTGTGGATCACGCCCGCGCCGGCCGTCATCCATTGCACGTCGCCGGGGGCGAGCGTGCCTGAATGCCCCGCCGAATCCTTGTGGCCGAAACGCCCTTCAAGCGCATAGGTGACGGTTTCGAAGCCGCGATGCGGATGGTCGGGTGCGCCCTTGGCCGAGCCGGGCGCGTAGTCGACCGGGCCCATCTCGTCGAGCAACAGGAACGGATCGAAGTCCATCAACTGACGCGTGGGGAACGGCCGATGGACGATGAATCCAGCGCCCTCGGTGGTGCGAACGGCAGGAAACACGCGTTCGATCGTGCGGGTGGTCGTCATGGATATCACCTCGGAAAAATGGGAATTACGCGATGAGCGAAACAAAACGCTATTATAGGTAGCCGATTTAGGCGGTTTGACGGCCTTGACGCAATGGATTGTCCCATCGCTGGAACGACGACATGAAGATCGACTCGCATAACCTGAACGACCTGATGTACTTCTCGCAGGTGGTCGAGCATGGCGGCTTTTCAGCCGCCGAACGCGTGCTCGGCATCTCGAAGTCGCGTCTGTCGCGGCGGGTGAGCGAGCTCGAGGCGTCGCTCGGCGTGCGGCTGTTGCAGCGCTCCACGCGCAAGCTCGCGCTCACCGAAGCCGGCGAACTCTTCTACCAGCATTGCCGCGCGATGCTCTCCGAAGCGCAGGCCGCCGTGAACGTCGTCCAGTCGCTGCGTTCTTCGCCGCGCGGCACGGTGCGCGTGAGCGTGCCGGTCACGCTCTCGCAGACGATCTTTTCGCAGATCATTCCGGAGTTCATGCACCGCTACCCGGAAGTGCGTGTGGTGATGCGCGTGACCAACCGCGTGATCGATCTGTTCGAGGATTCCGTGGACATCGCGCTGCGCGTGCGTTCCGAACCACCGGAGAACGCCAATATCGTGGTACGGCCACTATGGCGCACCGAGCAGATGCTGGTGGGCGCGCCGAGCCTCCTGACGCAGAACGCGCCGCCATTGACCCCCGACGACCTCGCACGTTTCGAAACACTCGATACGCCGACGAGCGATGGCCGCCATGTGTTCAATCTGATTGCACCCGACGGCACGCGCCACTCGCACGAACACGAGCCGCGTCTCATCACCGCGGATCTCACGACGATCCGCGAGGCCGCGCTGGCGGGCCTCGGCATCGCGGCGATGCCGGAGATGATGTATGGTGCCGCCCTGCGCACGGGCAAGCTCTCGCCGGTGATGCCTGGCTGGACGCTGCCGGTGCCGCAACTGTATGCGGTGTTTCTCTCGCGCCAGGGCATGGTGCCGGCCGTGCGCGCCTTCGTCGATTACCTCGTCGAGGTGCTCGACGCGGACAAGCACGTGCAGGAGGAGTGTCCGCTGCGCAGCGACATTGCGCCGTTGCTGGAGCCGCATCGCCAGGCGCCGGGCGAAGTGCGCAGCGGCCCGCGCAGTGAAGCGGGCGCTGTACGCGTGACGCCCCGCAGCAACATCGAAACGGCGTGAAGCGTAATGTTCAGCACAACGCAAAGCGCAAATGACTTTTGGCATTTAAGCGTCGCCGGCAATCGTAACTTTCAATGGCCGAAGTCTTGAATGCGCGAGGAGAGAGGAATATATTGAAATCCCTCTCGCCAAGACCGGTCTTGAGCGGGAATTGATGGCCGCTATCATAGTGGGCCTTCAGGGTTGGTAGCGCTGTCCGTGTTGCCCACGGCATGTCGCATGTGTCGACGCGAACTGGCCGACGGTGAGTGTCGATACCGCCCGAATGCGCTGCGTGCGCTCGAAAAAAGGCCTTCATCTGACGATGAAGGCCTTTTACTTTGTGGGGCGCTCAATGGCGCGGCAGGGCAGGTGCCCGGCGGCGCTGAACGCCACTCAGCGATGCGCGGGGTCGGTTACGAAGCCGAGCTTCGTGAGACCGGCGCTCTGCGCCACGGACATCACCTGCGCCACCTTTTCATAGGCTACCTTGCGGTCCGCGTTCAGATGCAGTTCCGGCTGCGGCTGAGTTTGCGCGGCGGCGGCGATCTTCGTCTGCAGTGCCTTGTCGTCCACGGCCGTACCGTCCCACAGCACGCTGCCGTCCGCCTCGATCGACACATTGATCTGAGCGGGCTTCGTGTCTTCTTTCTGGCTGCTCGCGTGTGGCAGATCGATCTTCACGGCGTGACGGATCACCGGAATCGTCACCATGAAAACGATCAGGAGAACCAACATGACGTCGACGAGCGGCGTCATGTTGATCTCGTTCATCAGGCCATCGTCTTCGTCGCTCACAAAAGGGCTCATCGCCATGGTGCGCCTCCGCTTCAGTGCGCGCGCGCGGCGACGCGCAGATTGCCCTTCGTGGAAGACAGGCGTGCGCCGGTCACGAAGAACGCATGCAGGCCATGCGCGAAGCGGTTGAGCTTCGTGACAACCGTCTTGTTGGCGCGGGTGAGCGCGTTATACGCGAGCACGGCCGGAATCGCGACGAAGAGACCAAAGGCCGTCATGATGAGCGCCTCGCCCACCGGACCCGCGACAGCGTCGATGGAGGTCTGGCCCGTTGCGCCGATCGTGAGCAGTGCGTGATAGATGCCCCACACGGTGCCGAACAGGCCCACGAACGGCGCTGTGCTGCCGATCGAGGCGAGGACCGCGAGGCCGCTTTGCATCTTCGCGATCGCCTCATCCATCGCGTCCTTCAGACAGCGCGTGATCCAGTCGGAGACGTCCATGCGGTCGTGCAGGTGCGGCTGCGTTTGATGATGATGGTCGGCGGCTTCCTGGCCCGAGAGGGCGAGCGCGAGGAACGGGTTGTCGTCGCGGGTGCCGCTGCCGAGCTTCTTCACGCCATCGGCGAAGTCGTCGGAATGCCAGAACGATTGTTCGGCGTTCTTCGTGAGGCGCTTCAGACGCATGACGTTCCAGCCCTTCACGAGAATCACGCACCAGGACAGCACTGACATGACCAGCAACGCGAGCGCGATGCCGCGCGTGACGAAATCCCCTTGCGCCCAGACGTGGGCGATACCGTAGTTCTGCATTCTCAAGTCCTCGTTATTCAATTCATGAAAGCGATGCGGCCTTGCTCGCTTCAGGTGCTTCGGGTGCTTCAGTCGCTCAGGCTGAAGTCGAAAGGTTGCGTGTACGCGGCGCGCACCGGCTGTCCGTCTTCCAGATAGGGCTTGCACGAGCTTTCGTGCATGGCGGCGAGCGCCGCGTCGTCGAGGCGGCTGTAGCCGCTGCTCTTCTTCAGTTCGATGCTCTCGACCTGGCCGGTCAGGCCCACCACGAAGCGCACGTAGGCCACACCCGTTTCACCGCGGCGCCTCGACAGCGTCGGGTAATCGGGCTGCGCGATGCGGCAGTCGAGGTGCGAGACGTTCCTGGGCACATTGAGCGCCATGGTGGGCTTGCCCGGCTCGGGCGCGGCGGCCGCCGCCGGTGCCGGTGCTGCCGGGGCGGGCGGCGTCGGATTGGCGGGCGCGGATGTTTCGACGGCGTGCCGCGACGGCGCATCGGCAACCGGCAGCGGCGTGGGCACGGGCTTGGGCCGCGGCTGGACCACGGGTTTGGCGCGCGTCACGTGCGGCACCGGCCTGGGCGGCGGTGGCGTGGGCGTCGACTGGATCGCGGCGGGAGCGGCCACCGGTTCGGGCTGGATCAGCTCGGCCGTGATCGTGCGCGATTCGAGCGCGAGCGGGGCGGCGGTGTTGTGCCTCGTCAGCACGATCGCGATGAGCGCCGCATGCAGCGCCATCACGATGGCGGTGGCGGTGGCGGTGACGACGCGGCGGTTCATGCGAACGGCGGAACCCGGCAACGTGCTGGCGGTGGTGGGAAGAGCCTGCATGTCAGCGAGTTTGCCGGGCGAATGGCGGCACGCCGGCAGGCCGGCGCACCGTGTCGGACAGCTTCATGGGCGGAATATCAGCAGCGAGATGCACAGAGTAGTCACGAATCCGATCAGCAATTCCATCCCGACCTCCTGAAGAGGGGAACGCGAGTTAGCTGGCTGGTCGTGAAACTGGCTTGCTGTCGGCAGGAGTACGGCGCGCGATGCCGGGCAAGCCCCGGCGCGCGCCGCAGTGTTCAGGCGGCCTTGCGCTCGTAGAACGTGAGGGGTTGCACAGCGGGCGCGGCGGCCGGATGCGCGTGAGCCACGCCGCAGCGGGTCGCGCAGACGCCGCTTTGCGCCATCACGTCACGCACCGTCTCTTCGCACTTGCCGCAGCAGGTCGCGACGCCGAGTTCGAACTGGAGTTCGTCGAAAGACTCCATGCCTTCTTCGATCGAGGCACGGATCGTCCGGTCGGAAACGGACTTGCAGACACAGACAATCATGATCAAGCGCGATAGAGAGGGGTAATGCGAATTATTATCATTATGTTTGATGCGTTTGGCAAGCGCCTTCAGGGAATTTTTGTAACAAAACCGGACCCTTAGCAGGGATTTTGCTGTCGACGCCGACAGGCAGGGAGGCGGGGGAATCGGGGGCGGAAGGGAGGGCGCCGTGTTTCCGGCAGCTTGTGGGGCAGTCGGGCGGCCAGGGCCTCCGGATGCTAAAGGGGTGCGATCATGGCCCCGATGGGCCGAGGTCGCGACGTCTCAGGCCGCCGACGCTTCCAGCGCGAGCGTGCGGCGCGACGGGATCTGCACAGTCTCGACCAGGGCGTCGATGCCCAGCAGCGCGGCCGCGAGCGCGCGCAGGTGCGCGCCGTCGCTGGTCGAACAGAAGCGAGCCGGCGCCGGGTTGCCTGCACCCTCGGCTGCCTGCGCGAGCAGGCCGTGCTGACCGAGCACCCGTTCGAGCTGCCGCGCGATGGCGACGCTGGTGTCGATCAGGGTCAGGCGTTCACCGACGACCGTGCGGATCGCGGTATCGAGAAAGGGGTAGTGCGTGCAGCCGAGCACGAGCGTATCGGCGCCGGCGTCGAGCATTGGCTGCAGATAGCCGCGCAGCAGCGCGAGCAATTCGGGCGAGCCGACATCGCAGCGCTCGACGGCCTCCACGAGCCCGTGGCCCGGCTGGCTGAGCACGCGCAGGTCGCCGGCGTGGCGTTCCACGAGCGCCTGGAAGCGCGCGCTGCGCAGCGTGACCTGAGTGGCGAGGACGCCTGCCACGCGCGAGCGCGACTGCTGCGCGGCGGGCTTCACGCCCGGCTCCACGCCCACGAGCGGAATGGGCAACTGCCTGCGCACGAGTTCGATCGACTGCGCGGTGGCCGTGTTGCACGCCACGACGAGTGCCTTCGCCCCTTGTTTGACGAGCCACTCGCCGATCGCGAGCGTACGGTCGGCGATGAAGTCGTCGTCGCGCTCGCCGTAGGGCGCATAGCGCGAGTCGGCGACATAGACGAGCCGTTCGGCGGGCAGCAGCGTGCGCACCGCGCGCAGCACGGAAAGGCCGCCAAGGCCGGAATCGAAGATACCGACGGGCGCGGCGCCGGCGAGGGGCGAGTCGTTCAAGGGATTCGGGGCAGTATGAAAAAAGCGCACGCGCCTCGCAGGCGAATGCGCCGTGTCACCAGGACGGCGATCAGGATTCTACCGAACCCATGGCCGACTGCTGGTAGTTCTGGATGCCGACCTTGTCGATGAGGTCGATCTGCGTTTCGAGCCAGTCGATGTGCTCTTCGGTGTCGTCGAGAATCTTCACGAAGATCTCGCGCGAAACGAAATCGCGCACCGACTCGCAGTATGCAATGGCTTCCTTGCAGGTGGACTGGGAAATCTGCTCGAGCTTCAGGTCGCATTCGAGGATTTCCTTGGTCTCTTCGCCGATCAGGAGCTTGTGCAGGTCTTGCAGGTTGGGCAGGCCGTCGAGCATGAAGATGCGTTCGATGAGCCAGTCGGCATGCTTCATTTCCCCGATCGATTCGTCGTATTCGTGCTTGCCGAGCTTCTCGAGGCCCCAGTGCTTGTACATGCGCGCATGCAGGAAATATTGATTGATCGCCGTGAGCTCGTTCTTGAGCTGTGCGTTCAGATATTCGATGACTTTTTTGTCGCCTTGCATGATTTTGTCCTTACGGTTTGGGGCGTGTTCTGATTCTGGTTCTGAACAATAAACGCTGTGCTGGCAAATGCCAAGGCCGAAGCGGGATTCTATTGAGCGCTTTGCACTGTGCTGAGAATTAATCTCAATCCGTTTCGCGTTAATCAAAAAAAACCGGGGCGCGGGGCCCCGGTTTTGCATATCGGCGTGAACCGATTAATCAACTCAAGCCGTCGCGACAGGAATCTTGCCGATCTTCGCCTGCCATTCGGCGGGGCCGGTCTTGTGAACCGAGGTGCCCGACGAATCCACCGCAACGGTCACCGGCATGTCCTGCACATCGAATTCGTAGATGGCTTCCATGCCGAGGTCTTCGAACGCGAGGACCTTCGAGCCGCGGATCGCCTTCGAAACCAGGTAGGCGGCACCGCCCACGGCCATCAGGTAAGCCGCCTTGTGCTTCTTGATCGCCTCGATCGCCACGGGGCCGCGCTCGGCCTTGCCGACCATCGAGATGAGGCCCGTTTGCGCGAGCATCATTTCCGTGAACTTGTCCATGCGCGTGGCCGTGGTCGGGCCGGCCGGGCCCACCACTTCGTCGCGCACCGGATCGACCGGGCCGACGTAGTAGATCACGCGATTCTTGAAGTCCACCGGCAGCTTTTCGCCCTTGGCGATCATGTCGGCGATGCGCTTGTGCGCGGCGTCGCGGCCCGTGAGCATCTTGCCCGAGAGCAGCAGCGTCTGGCCCGGCTTCCACGAGGCGACTTCTTCGGGCGTAAGCGTGTTCAGATCGACGCGCTTGCTCGTTTCCGTATTCGGTTCCCAGTTGACCTTGGGCCATGCGTCGAGCGAGGGCGCTTCCAGCTTTGCCGGGCCTGAGCCGTCCAGCACGAAGTGCGCGTGGCGCGTGGCGGCGCAGTTCGGGATCATCGCGACGGGCTTCGATGCGGCGTGCGTGGGCGCCGCCATGATCTTCACGTCGAGCACGGTGGCGAGACCGCCCAGACCCTGCGCACCGATGCCGAGCGCGTTGACCTTCTCGTGCAGTTCGACACGCAGCTCTTCGATCCAGTCCTTCGGACCGCGCTTGATGATGTCCTGGATGTCGATCGACTCCATCAGCGATTCCTTCGCCATCAGCATCGCCTTTTCAGCGGTGCCGCCGATGCCGATGCCGAGCATGCCCGGCGGGCACCAGCCCGCGCCCATCGTCGGCACGGTCTTGAGCACCCAGTCGACGATCGAGTCGGACGGGTTCAGCATCACGAACTTCGACTTGTTCTCCGAGCCGCCGCCCTTGGCCGCGACCTGCACGTCGACCTTGTCGCCCGGCACGATCTCGTAGTGGATCACGGCCGGCGTGTTGTCCTTCGTGTTCTTGCGGCCGCCTTCGGGCGGGCTCACGATCGAGGCGCGCAGCACGTTGTCCGGGTTCAGGTAACCGCGGCGCACGCCTTCGTTGATCATGTCGGTGACGCCCATCGTGGCGCCGTCCCAACGCACGTCCATGCCCACCTTCACGAAGATCGTGACGATGCCCGTGTCCTGGCAGATCGGGCGGCGGCCTTCGGCGCACATGCGGCTGTTCGTGAGGATCTGCGCGATCGCGTCCTTCGCGGCGGGGCTCTCCTCGAGCTCGTACGCGCGGCCGAGCGCTTCGATGTAATCCTGCGGATGGTAGTAGCTGATGTACTGCAGCGAATCCGCGATGCTCTGGATCAGGTCTTCCTGTTTGATGACGGTCATGGCTAGCTAGCTTCAGTGGGGACGGGGTGTTCTTGTGTGCGGGTTCGCGCCCGGGCCCATTCCGGCGCGATGGCATCTGCCGGCACCGGATGGCGCGCGGCAAGTTCCTGGTAGTGCTCAGGATGCGTGTGCGTGGCGAGGCGGTCGATCCATGCCATCACGAGCGCTGACACGAGGAACGCGGCATGGATGATCACCTGCCACATCACGGTATGCGCGGAGACCGCATCGGGATTGATGAAGGTCTTCAGCAGATGAATCGACGAAATGCTGATGAGCGCCATCGCGAGCTTCACCTTCAGCACGCCGGCGTTCACGTGGTCGAGCCACTCGGGCTCGTCGGGGTGGCCTTCCAGACCCATGCGCGAGACGAAGGTCTCATAACCGCCCACGATCACCATGATCAGCAGGTTCGAGATCATCACCACGTCGATCAGGCCGAGCACCGCGAGCATGACGCTCGTTTCGTCGAGCGTCAGCGAGTGCGTGACGAGGTGCCAGACTTCCTTGACGAACAGCACGCAGTAAACCGCCTGCGCGACGATCAGCCCGAGATAGAGCGGTACCTGCAGCCAGCGGCTCATGAAGATGAGGCGCGGCAGAAGACGCGTACGGCGGGGCGGATGACCCGGCTGGGGCGCTCTGTGCGATGGGGGACGTGCAGCGGACATGGGCAATCACGTTGGCGTAAATCGGTGGGGCCGCCCAGGTGGGGCCGCCCGGGCTGGGCCTTCGTGCGCGCTCGACGCCCGGCGACGCCCCCTGGCGCCGCCGGCGGATGCGCGCCGCATGGGCCGGGCGCGCGCTATTGTACAGCGTCGGCGCGCGGCTCCGCCGTGACGCGGGCAGCCGGGGGCGCCGGTGCCCCGTCGTCAGGACGCGACCGGCGGCAGCCGTCTGGTCTTGACGCTCGCGAGCGCGATGCCGGTGATGACGCAGGCGAGGGCGAAGCCGTGCGCGGGTGTGGGCCGCTCGTCGAGGAACACGATGCCGTACACGGCGGCGGCGACGGGCAGGACGGCCGTGAACACGCCGGCCACGCTGCCCGGCACGTGGCGGATGCCCTTCATCCAGAGCCAGAACGAGAAAATGCTGGCGGCAAGTCCGTACCAAAGCGAGAGTCCCCAGATGCCGGCCGGCACGGCCGAATAATCGAACGACAGTGCGTAAGGCAGCCCAACCGGCAGCATCAGCAGAAAGCCGAACAGGTGCGTGTACGCGCAGATTTCGATGGGTGCCAGCGTTTGCGTGAGGCGGCGCGAGAGGATCACATAGAGCGATTCGCAGCCGACGGCGCCCAGCACCATCAGATTGCCGGCGAGCGACTGCGCCGAACCGCCCTCGCCGGCGTGGGCGACGTTGATGGCGGCAATGCCCGCGATGGCGAGCGCAATCGAGGCGAGCGCGCGCCCATCGGGCCGCTCACGCAGGAAGACCCACGAGAGGAGGGCGACCACGGCCGGTATGGTGCTCGTGATGACGCCCGCCGCGACGGCGCTGGTGCGATGCACGCCGCCGAGCATGAGCAGCGTAAACCCGAATGTGCCGAACAGCGCCTGCAGGAACAGATTGATCCATTCACCGCGCTTCACGCGCCGCATTTTCGCCGTGCGCATCAATGGAACGAGCACCGCGAGCGCGATCACGAAGCGCAGCAGCGCGAAGAGCGGAACGGGGATGAAGGCGACAATAGACTTGCCGATGCCGACGTTGCTGCCCACCAGCAGCATCGCGGCGACGAGGAAAAGAGAATAGCGGTTCAAGCTGGGATCCAGGCGCACAGTCCGGTTAGCATTAGCGCTAACATTCTAAACGCCCGCTTACTACGGCGTCACACAGTTACCCGGCGCGGCTGCGATGCTATGTGCGCTGTTGGGTGCGCTGTTGGGTGCGTAAGTGGCCGGTAAGTTGCTACGCTTAACCTAGGCAGGACGGACGGGGCGGCCATGCCGACGGTCCATGTATGCTGCGTTGCCGCAACGTGACGCGTGACTCGCGCAAACTGCGGCGGGCAGTTAGCGGGAACGAGCAGGAAGAAGCAGGAACAAGCAGCAACAACAGCGCCGCCGCGACGCCGTGCTCAATCAGGCACGCGGCAGGGCGAGGCAGTATGGAGACGGCGCGCGGGCCGCTACTGAAGAGCGGTGCGCGTCCATTGGCTTTTACGTTTTATCTTCACCAAGGGGTTGTCGATGTCTGCGATTGAATCGGTTCTTCAGGAGCACCGCGTTTTCGCGCCTTCCGCGCAAGGGGTGGCTAACGCCACGGTGTCGGGCATGGACGCGTACGAGGCGCTCGTCGCCGAAGCCGAGCGCGATTACGAGGGCTTCTGGGCGCGGCTCGCGCGCGAGACCCTGACGTGGCAGAAGCCGTTCACCAAGGTGCTCGACGAGTCGAAGGCACCCTTCTACACGTGGTTCGAGGACGGCGAGATCAACGCCTCGTACAACAGCCTCGACCGTCACGTCGAAGCCGGCCTTGGCGACCGTGTTGCGGTGATCTTCGAAGCCGACGACGGCACCGTCACGAACATCACCTACCGGGACCTGCTCGCGCGCGTCTCGCGCTTTGCGAACGCGCTCAAGAAGCGCGGCGTGAACAAGGGCGACCGCGTAGTCATCTACATGCCGATGTCGGTCGAAGGCATTGTCGCGATGCAGGCCTGCGCGCGCATCGGCGCGACGCATTCGGTGGTGTTCGGTGGCTTCTCCTCGAAGTCGCTCAACGAACGCATGGTGGACGTGGGCGCCGTGGCGCTCATCACAGCCGACGAGCAGATGCGCGGCGGCAAGGCGCTGCCGCTCAAGAACATTGCCGACGAAGCAATCGCCATGGGCGGCTGCGAAGCCGTCAAGAGCGTGATCGTCTACCAGCGCACGGGCGGCAAGGTGGCATGGCACGAAGGCCGCGACTACTGGATGCACGAACTCGCAAATGCCGAAAGCGACACCTGCCCGCCCGTGCCGGTGGGCGCCGAGCATCCGCTCTTCATCCTCTACACCTCGGGCTCGACGGGCAAGCCCAAGGGCGTGCAGCACAGCACGGGCGGCTATTTGCTGTGGGCCGCGCAGACCATGAAGTGGACCTTCGACTGGAAGCCCACCGACGTATTCTGGTGCACGGCCGACATCGGCTGGATCACGGGCCACAGCTACATCGCCTACGGGCCGCTCTCGATCGGCGCGACCCAGGTGGTGTTCGAAGGCGTGCCGACGTACCCGAACGCGGGGCGCTTCTGGGACATGATCGCGAAGCACAAGGTGACGGTGTTCTACACGGCGCCCACAGCGATCCGTTCGCTCATCAAGGTTTCGGAGGCCGACGCGAAGGTGCATCCGAAGAGCTATGACCTCTCGTCGCTGCGCATTCTTGGCACGGTGGGCGAGCCGATCAACCCCGAAGCCTGGATCTGGTATTACGAAAACGTGGGCGGTAAACGCTGCCCGATCGTCGACACCTGGTGGCAGACCGAAACGGGCGGCCACATGATCACGCCGCTGCCGGGCGCGACGCCGCTCGTGCCGGGCTCGTGCACGCTGCCGCTGCCGGGCATCATGGCGGCAATCGTCGACGAAACCGGCCAGGACGTGCCGAACGGGCAGGGCGGCATTCTGGTGGTGAAGCGTCCGTGGCCTGCGATGATCCGCAACGTATGGGGCAACCCCGAGCGCTACAAGTCGGGCTACTTCCCCGCGGAACTGGGCGGCAAGCTCTATCTCGCCGGCGACGGCAGCGTGCGCGACAAGGAAACGGGCTATTTCACGATCATGGGCCGCATCGACGACGTGCTGAACGTCTCGGGCCACCGTCTCGGCACGATGGAGATCGAGTCGGCGCTGGTGGCGAACCCGCTGGTGGCGGAAGCGGCCGTGGTGGGCCGCCCCGACGACACGACGGGCGAAGCCGTGGTGGCGTTCGTGGTGCTCAAGAGCGCGCGTCCGCAGGGCGAGGCGGCGGTCAAGCTCGCCAACGATCTGCGCGCCTGGGTCGGCAAGGAGATCGGGCCGATCGCCAAGCCGCGCGACATCCGCTTCGGCGAGAACCTGCCGAAGACCCGTTCGGGCAAGATCATGCGGCGTCTGTTGCGCTCGCTCGCGAAGGGCGAGGCCATTACGCAGGACGTTTCGACGCTCGAGAACCCCGCGATTCTCGACCAGCTCGGCGAATCGCTGTGAGCCCGGGGCCGGCCTGACGTAAAACGCATGGCACGGCGCGATGTGCGGCGCCGCGCCATGCGAGGCTGGCCGTAGTGGTCAGCGTGTTCCCAGGTTGTTCCCAGCTTGTTCCCAGGTTGTTCCCGATTGCCGGCCCTGCGCCTTTTTGCTACATAGGCGCATGGCCGCGCCACACCCTACACCCCAAAACAACGTCAACCCCCTGCCTGAGCCGCCGCCGGTCAGCGAGGCGATGGCGCTTGCGCACCGGCGCTACTGGCGCTTCAATATCGTGCTGATCACGGTGCTCATGGCGATCGGCTGCGCGGTCTCGTTCGTCGTCCCGATCTTTGCCCGCACGCTCGCCGGTGTGAGCTTCGCGGGCTTTTCCGTGCCGTTCTATTTCGGCGCGCAAGGCGCGATTCTGGTCTATGTGCTGCTCGTCGCCGTCTATATCGTGCTGATGCAGCGCGCCGACCGCACGCTGCAGGCCGCGCTCGAAGCCGACCTCGCGATCCGCGAGGCCAGCAAGGCGCCGCCACGATGAAGCTCGCGCACCGGCTGATCCGCTTGTACGCGCTCTACACGCTCGGTTTCCTCGCGTTCGTGTTCGTGATGTGGCGCATCGAGCTCTCCACCGGCCCCGGCATGTGGATCGGCTATGTCTTCCTGTTCGTGCCGATCGCCGTCTATGCTGTCATTGGCCTGCTCTCGCGCACCTCCGACCTCGTCGAGTACTACGTCGCGGGTCGCCGCGTGCCCTCGTTCTTCAACGGCATGGCCACAGCGGCCGACTGGCTTTCGGCCGCTTCGTTCATCGGTCTCGCCGGTTCGCTCTACGCCACCGGCTACGACGGCCTCGCGTACATGATGGGCTGGACCGGCGGCTATTGTCTCGTTGCGTTCCTGCTGGCGCCTTACGTGCGCAAGCTCGCGCGCTACACCATTGCCGACTTCCTCGGCACGCGCTTTTCGAGCAACCTCGTGCGCGCGCTCGCGGTCCTGGCAACCATCATCTGCTCGTTTGTCTATCTGGTCGCGCAGATCCAGGGCGTGGGGCTGATCGCGATGCGCTTCATCGGCGTGGACTTCGCCATCGGCATCTTCTGCGGACTCGCGGGGATACTCGTGTGCTCATTCCTTGGCGGCATGCGGGCGGTGACGTGGACACAGGTTGCGCAGTACATCATCCTGATCGCCGCGATCCTGATACCGGTTTCGCTGATCGCGCATCGCGACGGCTTGAGCTGGCTGCCGCAGCTCGACTACGGCCGCCTGATGGGGCGCATGGAAACGCTGGAAGGCAAGGTGCGCGATGCGAGCGCCGAACAGAGCGTGCGCGACGAATACCGGCATCGCGCGGCCGCATGGCAGTCGCAGCTCGACGCGCTGCCGCAGTCGTGGGTGGAGGAGAAGACCCAGCTCGCGGACTCGCTCGCGGACCAGCGCCGCCACAACGGGCCGCTGCGCCAGATCGATACGCTCGAGCGCGAGCTGGCCTCGTTCCCGCGCGATGCCGAAACGGCGCGCATCGTCTGGACGCAGCAGCGCGACGATCTGCTCATGCGCGCGGGGGCACCCGTGCCGATGAACGAGCCGTTCCCGGCCGATAACGAGGCAACGCGGCGCCTGCACGAGCGCAACTTCCTCTCGCTGCTGCTGTGCCTCTCGCTGGGTACGGCGAGTCTTCCGCATATTCTCACGCGCTACAACACGACGACTACGGTGGCATCGGCGCGGCGCTCGGTGGGCTGGACGCTGTTCTTCGTCGCGATCTTCTATCTGACCGTGCCGGTGTTGGCAGTACTGATCAAGTACGAGATCCTCTCGCATCTGGTGGGACAGCGCTTCGACGATCTGCCGCGCTGGGTGATGCAGTGGCGGCGCATCGAGCCCTATCTGATCGGCGTTGCCGACGTGAACGGCGACGGCATCGTGCGCTGGGGCGACATCCAGATGCAGCCCGATATGGTCGTGCTCGCCGCGCCCGAGATCGCGGGGCTGCCCTATGTGATGTCGGGGCTCGTTGCGTCGGGGGCGCTGGCGGCGGCGCTTTCGACTGCCGACGGCTTGCTCCTCACGATCTCGAACGTGCTCTCGCACGACGTGTACTACCACATGGTCGACCCGCAGGCTTCGAGCCAGCGGCGCGTGACGATGTCGAAGATCCTGCTGCTTGGCGTGGCGCTCTTTGCCTCGTGGGTGGCGTCGCTCAATACGGGGAACATCCTGTTTCTCGTGGGGGCGGCGTTTTCGCTGGCGGCGTCGAGTCTCTTTCCGGTGCTCGTGCTCGGCGTGTTCTGGAAGCGCACCACACGGCTGGGCGCCGTTGCGGGGATGACCGCGGGGCTCGTGGTGTGCATCTATTACATCGTCGCGACCTATCCGTTCTTCACGCAACTGACCGGTTTCGAGGGGGGGCGGTGGTTCGGCATCGATCCCATCAGTTCGGGCGTGTTCGGCGTGCCGGCGGGCTTCCTGGTGGCGATTGGCGTGAGTCTGCTGGACCGGCGCCCGGACGCTTATACGATTGCGCTCGTGGACTATATTCGGCACCCCTGAGCGGCGGCTGGCGCCGCGTTGTCATCCTTCTGGTCGATGCCGCCGGGCCGCACCACTTCGTAAAGTTGTCGTCATGCCGCATCGGGCACGCGTGTCGCGTGCCCGATGCGCTGCCGTTCAACGACCTACCGGAGTGTCCTCCATGTCATCGCAACCCGTTTTCATCCAGGTCGGCGCGCTTGCCGACGGCTTCGCTCCCGACAGCAATATTCTCGCCCCGGTCGACGACCTGAACGGCCGCACGCTCGACCTGGCCTTCAGCGACGGCACGCGCAGCGCGCTGGCGTTCGCCGCGGACGGCACGGTGCGCACCGAATCGGGCACCTTCGCGTGCCGCGTGACCTCGGTACGCGACGGCATTTATTTCGTCGACTACGTCGGCGGCGGCGATGGCACGCGGCCTTCGACCACCAGCATCGTTATCGATGTCCGGCAGGGCCTTTGCACATCGGTAACGGGCAGCCTGCCGACCGAGAGCGAAGCGCGCCTCGACGCGTTTACGCGCGTCGAGCGCGGCATGCCGTTGACGGGCGTGTCTGCGCAGATCCGCCACGGCCGGATCGTGCAGGAAAGCCCCGATGCGGCCGTGGCGCTCCATGCACCGACCACCGAACTGATCGGCATGCGCAACATGTACACGTATAGCCCGACCGAACGCTACGAGCACATCTATCTGAACGAGAACTTCTACACGTGGCAGTGCCTCGCGGGCGTCGAGGCGGGCCTCGCGGACGTCGATCGCTGCTACATGATCGGGATTGCCAGCAAACTCACGCTGTTCGTCTGGTGCGAGAAGATCGTCCCGACCCTCGGCATCGTGATGATCGATCTGGAGCGGATGAAGACCGACGGCAAGATCTTCGGCTATCAGGGCAGCAATTTCGGCGCGCTGTCGAACTTCCCGGTCGGCGCGCTCGCGCAGATCCTGAACGTGACGCGGTATCCGCAATGAGCGGCACCGCGCCACGCGAGCCGCTCGCGCGCGACTTCGCGGGCCGTGCGGTGCTGGTCACCGGGGGCGCGCAGGGGATCGGGCGCGGGATCGCCGAGGCGTTCGCGGCGCGCGGCGCGGCCGTCGCGATCGCGGATCTCCGCATCGACGCTGCGCAAGAGGCCGCGAGCCGGATCGTGGCCACAGGCGCGCTCGCGCGCGCGTGGCAGGTCGACGTCGCGGTGCGCGAGCAGATCGACGCTCTCGTGTCGGACGTCGAGTCCGCGTTTGGCCGGCTCGACGTCGTGATCCATAACGCCGCGTATTTCCCGCTCACGCGATTCGAGGCGATCACGCCCGAGATTCTCGGGCGCACGCTCGACGTGAACCTCGCCGCGTTGTTCTGGCTTGCGCAGGCCGCGCTGCCGGCGTTTCGCAGACAGGGCGGCGGGCGCCTGCTCGCGACATCTTCGGTGACGGGGCCGCGCGTCGCGTATCCGGGGCTCGCGCATTATGCGGCTTCGAAGGCCGGCGTAAACGGCTTCATCCGCGCCGCCGCGCTCGAACTCGCCAAGGAGCGCGTCACGGTCAACGGCGTCGAGCCCGGCATGATCCACACGCCCGCGATGGACAATCTTGGCGACGCCGCGCACAACGCGCGCATTGCGGCCGGGATTCCGCTCGGGCGCCTCGGCGAGCCGGCCGACATCGCGGCGGCGATGCTGTTCCTCGCGTCCGATGCGGCCTCGTACGTGACCGGGCAGACGATCGTGGTCGACGGCGGCGCGACGTTGCCGGAGTCGACCGCGGCGCTGGGCTAGGCGCATCTTTGGACGGGCGTGCGCCGCTCATGCGGCGGCGCCCGGCCGTTGCGCTGTTGCTTGCCGCTTACAGGTGGTCGAACGCGAGGGTCGGCACGTCGACGATCGTCGAACCGCCGTCCGCGACGATCGCTGCACCCGTGAGTATCGACGCCGCGGGCGAAGTCAGGAACGCACAGACCGATGCGATTTCGTCGGCCTCGGCCGGGCGGCGCAGCGGCACGTCCGCGCACACGCGAGCGTAGGCGGCGTCGAGCGACTCCTCATAGCGGTTCATCAGCGGCGCCATTTCCGCATCGGCCATCGGCGTGCGTACCCAGCCCGGGCAGAGCGCGTTGACGCGCACGCCCTGCGGGCCGTAATCGCGCGCGAGCGAGCGCGTGAGGCCGATCAGCGCGTGCTTGGCGGTCGTGTAGCCGCACACGGCGGGGCCGGCGGCCAGCGAGGCGATCGAGGCGACCAGCACGATCGAGCCGCGCCGCGCGATCAGCCCCGGCAGGCAGGCACGCGCGCTCACGAACGCGGTGTCGAGATTCGCGCGCATCGCGGCGCACCAGTCGGCATCGCTCATTTCGGTCGCCGTGCCGAGCCCGTGGCCACCGGCGCACGCGACGAGGGCGTCGATGCCGAGGCCTTCGGCGTCGAGCCGACCGACGATGCGTGCCCAGTCGTCGGCATTCGCGGCGTCGGCGGCGAACGCGAGGCCGCCCGTTTGCGCGGCGATACGCTCGAGCGGCTCGCGCCGGCGGCCGATCAGCACGACGCGCTCGCCGTTCGCGGCGTAGCGCTTCGCGCAGGCTTCGCCGATGCCGGTGCCGGCGCCGGTGATGAGGATGGTGCGTGACGTGGACATGCGTTTCGTTCCTTCTCGGGGGACATGCGGGCTTTCAGTCTAGGGCCGCCGTCGCTGCGGGCGGAATCGGGCAAAAGGATGACAAGGCGGCGGGTTGCCGATTCGTGCTACCGGCCGGATCGGGCACACCGGTACGATCGGACGGAACGCATGTTTCTCGTGAGGCCGTCATGGCGACCCCGTTTTGCGACGCCGCTCGCGGCACGGTACGCGGCACAATTGGCGCGCTCGCTGGCGCCGCCGCCGCGCCGTCTGCGGCAATCGACGCCGGAGTCGGCGCGCTCGCGCAGCTCGTGAGGCCTTCCGCGACGGTGTTCTACCGGATCGGCGCGGATCAGGAGCCTTCCGGCTTCGAGCTGTTCGGCGTGGCGGAGACGATGCACCGCACCTGGCTCCAACGCTATTGCCCGCTCGATCCGCTGCATCCGTCACGCTTCGCCACGCGCGAGGCCAATGTGCTGACGCTCGCCAGCGAATTGCCGGCCACCGTGCGCGACGGCTCGATCTACTGGCAGCGCTTTCTGAACGCATATCAGGTCGTCGACGTAATGGAAGTGCTGCTGCGCGATGGCGCTCGCCCGGCGGCCGCGTTCTCGCTGTTGCGCATGGCGCCCGCAGGGCCGTTCAGCGCCGAAGACCTGGGCCGCGCGCGCGCCGTGCAGCCGTTGCTCGAGGCCGCGCTGATTCCGGAAGTCCGTGACGAGCGACCGTTGCGCATGGCCGCCGAGGGTCCGCGGCTTACGCATCGCGAAGAGCAGATCGCGCGGCTCGTGCGCGACGGGCATTCGAACAAGGAGATCGCCCGCACGCTCGACCTGTCGCAGCCCACCGTGAAGACCCACCTGCTACGGATGTACCGCAAACTGGGCGTGTCGAGCCGCACCGGGTTGATCGGCACGCTCTTTCTGTAACGGGCTGGCGGGCCGCGTTTGCTTCGTGATCCTCTTTATCGCGACCTGAGCCGTTCTGCTCGATACACCTGATTCATCAGCGTAATGAAAACGTAGGGTAACGCCAGGCACCGGAACGGCGTGCATTGCGCGCCGCCGGTGCTCCCGCTATGCTGATCTGGCGCGGGATGCCGGCCCCGGCGGAATGCGGACGCCAGGCCTGTGACGAGTCGCGCGCGTCGCGTCTCGTTTCGCAGGAGAGAAAGATGGAGTTCCGGGTCGCCGCTCTCGCCGATACCCACGATCTATCGCACGCGGTGGATGGCTGGGAGCAGACCTATCGGCAGATCACGCCTGGCCGGTTCGAATGCACGCTGTTCCAGGCGAATGGCGCGGATTTCCAGTTTTTCCGCGAAGCGACCAACCGGCGCGTGGTGCAGGCCGGCGTATCGCCGCAAGGGCTGTGGTCGATCGCCGTGCCGCTGCACGCGCCGATGCAGGGCACATTCCAGGGGCGGTTCGTGGATGGCTACGCCATCATGTCGCTTGGAGAGCGCGAGGAATTTCGCCTCTACACGCCCGAATCGATGCACTACGTTGGCGTGAGCCTGCCCGGCGGCAAGATGGAGGAACTCGTGGGGCTGACCATCGGCGAGCATGCCGTGCGTCAGCTCGCCCACAACGTGCTGCCGATTCCCGGCGACGGCGGGGCGCAGCAGCGCGCGCGCCTCGCGATGCTGATCGAGGCGGCTGAGCTCAGTCCAGCCGGCCTCGTCGATCCGGGGGCGACCAAGCGGTTTCAGGACGAGATCGTCAGCTTGCTGCTGAGCCTGCTGGAAGGCGCGACCGGCGGTACGCGCGACCTCACGCACAGCACCTACAGCGATATCGTCCGGCGCTCCGAGCGCCTGTTGCAGGAGCAGGCCGACCAGCCGCTGACCGTGCTCGACCTGTGCCTGCAGCTGCGCTGCAGCCGCCGCACGCTGCAAACGAGCTTCCAGCGCGTCGCGAACGTGACGCCTGTCGAATATCTGCGCTCGATCCGCCTGAACGCCGTGCGGCAGTTGCTGCGCTCGACGAATGCCGATGAACTGCTGATCGGCGACGCCGCCGCGCGCTGGGGCTTTACGCATCTGAGCTATTTCGCTCGCGAGTATCGCGGCCTGTTCGGCGAATTGCCCTCGCAGACGCAGCGCAGATTCTGAACCGGCCGGCTTTCTTCTGCCGACATTCTTTCGTTTTCCTGTCTATTTCCGGTGCGCAACGGGCACCCGGCGTCCGGGTTTTCCCGCGACCTGTCACACCTTGCCGATTTGTGCTGTCAACCTTTCCTTCTGGCTTTCTACAGTGTCCAGACTGGTGTTGCCGCATGCCTCTCGCGTGCGCCGCGCACCCCGCGTGCGGCGAACGGCACCCGACTTCCGGGGCGAAACTTGCATCGCAGGCGGCTATGGAGACTGGCTTACATGAGAGACATTCAGGCAGAAGGTCTGTACGACGGCGCGGCCGCGATGCCCGCCGTGCCGTCGAACCGGCAACTCATCTTTGCGATCACGATCGGCAACGGTCTCGAGTTCTTCGATCTGACCGTCTACAGCTTCTTCGCAGTGCTGCTGGGCAAGCTGTTCTTTCCGGCCGCGTCTGCGCAGCAACAACTGCTGCTCTCGGTCGGTACGTTCGGGGTCGGATTCGTTGCGCGGCCGATCGGCGGCGTGCTGATCGGCATCGTGGCCGACCGCTTCGGCCGCGTGCCGGCCATGAACCTGACGCTCGCGACCATGGCGATCGGCACCGGCATGGTCGGCCTGATGCCCACCTACGCGCAGATCGGCGTGCTCGCTCCGATACTGATCGTGCTCGCGCGGCTGTTGCAGGGCTTCTCCGCGGGCGGCGAGGTCGGCGTGTCGACCTCGATGCTGGCCGAGCGCGCCCCGCAGGGGCAGCGCGCGTACTACACGAGCTGGCAGTTTGCGAGCCAGGGGGCAGCGGCGCTCGTGGGGTCGCTGGTCGGCTTCCTGCTCACGCACTATCTGAGCGCGGACGCCCTGCACGCATGGGGCTGGCGCGTGCCGTTCCTCGGCGGCGTGCTGATCGCGCCGATCGGCCTGTATCTGCGTTCGCGTTTCGGCGCGAGCGAGCGCGCGGAGCGCAAGACGCGCGAGTCCGCGCCGCTCGGCACCGTGCTGCGCCGCGACGGCGGCGCCGTGCTGGCCGCGCTCGGGCTCGTGATCGGGGGCACCTCCGCGCACTTCATCGTGATCTACTACATGTCGACTTATGCGATCAGGACGCTGCATCTGCCCATGGACACCGCCTTGTGGAGCGGCATCATCGCGGGCGCGGTCATGTTCATCGTCTCGCCGGTCGGCGGCCTCCTGACCGATCGCTATTCGCGCAAGGCGATGGCGTTCTGGACGCGCCTCGTGCTGACCGTGGCGATTCTGCCGGGCTTCCTGCTGGTGATCGCCTGGCCGTCGGTCGCGATGCTTTGCGCGGTGGTCGCCGTGCTGTCCGCGATGCATTCGTTGAACGCGGGCGCGACCGGCATTCTGCTTGCCGAGTTGTTCCCGAAGAGCACGCGCGCGACCGCGCTTTCGCTGGCGTATGCGGGTGGCGTGTCGATCTTCGGCGGCTTCGCGCAGTTCATCGTGACCTGGCTGATCGGCGCGACCGGCCGACCGACGGCGCCCGCGTGGTATGTGATCGTGTGCGGGGTGCTCTCGCTCGTTGCGCTGGCGTTCACCACGAATCGCTCGAATATCGATGGGTGAGCAGGGCGCTGGCGAAGGCGGTGCGGTGCAGGCCGCAGCCAACGTCATGTTTCACGGTAGCGAATTCTGAACGAGCCGTCCCTTGAGTGCGCGCGTGATAGCCCCAGAAAATGGGCGCATACCGTATGTTGCGGCAGCGTGCACGGGAGTCGCCCGGCGGCCCGTTCAGATTTCGATGGGCTCGACAAGGTAGGGCGCATCGATAGCGCCTTTACCCGAGCGATTGACGTCGCGGGACACGGGGAACCACTCGAAGGCAACGCCTGGCAGCGCGGCTTCGCGCGTCAGCGCGTCGGCAGCTTCCGCCGATGTCGCGGGGTCGAGCCAGTCGCGCGCCGCCGCGGCGTCGAAGACGACCGGCCGGCGGTCATGCACGTCGACGAGGCCGGATTCGGCCGCGGCGGTGACGATCAGAAAGCCGTCACGCTCGTTTGCCTCGCCGCCTGGCGGCACGCTGCACAGGCCGGCGATCCACAGCGGCGCGCCGGATCTGAGGCGCACCGCATAGGGCTGCTTTCCGCCGTCGCCGGCCTTGATCCATTCGAACCAGTGGTCACCGGGCACGATCACGCGCCCATGGCGGCCCAGGCCCTTCCACGAGCCGAGCAGCTTCTCGGACTTCGCATTGATGTAGGGTGGCAGACCCTTTGCCGCGGCCCAGCCGGGCAGGTAGCCCCACCGCACGCGCGTGACGGTGGCGTCGGGATAGATGACCGGCTGATGCGTGTTCGGCTGGACGTTCCAGCTTGGCGCGTCGTCGTCTGGCAAACGTGGATCGCGGTCCAGTTCGAGCGGGACGACGTAGTCGATGCTGGGGCGCGCGCGTGTGTATCGGCCGCACATGGGGGGGGCTCTCCTTGCGGGTGGTGGACCCCATGATCCGACTTTCGCGCGGGTCTGTCTCGGCGAGGGTCCTGCTGACGTATCGCCCTGGTGAGGTGTTCATGGCGAACGCCGAGCGCATTGGAGAGGCTGCGTATCAGGCCCGCAGGCGCCGTTCGGACCAGGCGGAGATAGTCTTGACGGGATTCGATTTCAGGGGCTAACCTGAGCTCCCCGCAGCTGGTCAGTCATGCTATGGTCAGCCCCGGCCATGGTGCCACCCAAAGCGAGGTCAACGTGGACGCTGAATGTGAAGAGATTCCCGGGCCGGATCCCGACCGATTCACATGCACGATCGAAGGTAAGGACCTGACGATCGTGTTTCGAAATATCGCCCTGTACGGCGACGACATTGACCTAAGCGACATTCACCCGCACGGGCGAGTTCACGCCGCGTCGATTGAACACCCGGACAATGCTCACAGCGCCGTGCACGTGCTGGTCGAGAAAGCGGCGTCCGGCGATCTCCTCGCCCTTTTCTGTGCCGATGCTGAGTGCCGGGAGACGGCCCTGGCTGTTCTTGGGATCAAGGACGTCTGAAACCAACCAGTCCCACGATTCCCGGTGCGGTTCACGAGCGGCCTTTTTTCGTTACGCGCTTATGGCCAGAGCCTTCGCGCACAAATATCCCTCTATGACTGTTCGGCATGGTTGCGATGAAAGCTTGCCTTAGCGTCTTGCGGCCATTCTTGACCGGCACCGATACGCCTTTCTTCGTCTGCGTCGCGCCGTAATTGATGCGCGGCACGGGCGCACCCGTCGCACGGCGTCACCGTGAGGCGCGTTCGATTGTGAATGATCGATCGATGGCGCTTGCCTTGATGTTGTAGCCAGAGTCACGCACTGCACGCGACGCACCTGTGCGCGCCTGTGCAGCGGTCTTGTTGAGCGCCTGCACGACCGCGCGGATTTCGTCTTTCGGGTTCGGGCTTGCGCCCGCCGTGATTTCGCGCGTGGTCGCGCGTCCCGACAGGCCCGCCACGTCACGCGGCCCGTGCGTGCGCTGCGTCGTTGGCGGCGGCCGGCGCATCGGCCACGATGCTCGCTTCGCGCAACAGGGCATCAATGCGCGCCGTTGCATGATCGAAGCGGCCCGCCGCTTGCCGCGTCCGCGCAGCACGTCGCGCAAGGCGGCGGCGTGGCTGGCGTACAGGTCGCGCATGGTGAGGCTTTCGGGGGGGATTTGCGGGGCGCAGAAACGACAAAGCCCGCATTGCGCGGGCTCGCTATTATTCGGGTCGGATTTCGATCGTAGGAATAATTTGCCGTATTGGACAGAATTTGTCGAATATCAAACTATCTGCACCCCGCAATCCAGCGCGCATTGGTCGATCCCCCTTTAGTCCTTTTCCGATAGTCCGCGTCTTCCCCCTGTGCTCCCATCTCCCGTTAGGGCTGCATTTAGCCTGACCAGTCGGCGGTTGCTGTATCGGGCCGGCCGTTTTCGTCTACATCGTGGAGGTATGGAAATGTCGGATCAGCAGGAACGTAAAGGCACCCTGTACGCATTCGCAACGATCGGCGCGCGGACTGAGCGCGGCGGCTATATAACGAGCGCAACGTCGGGGCTCACCATTTGCAATCTACGGGCGGCACTTGTCGGCGATATCGTCACCTACAGCGACGGTGGCCAGGCGGTAATTATTGACGGCTCGGGTTCGCGTGGCATTGATCGTGCAAAGTGTTTCGCGCTTGTGGGAAGCAGCCTGAGCAACGGCGACAAGATCACTTCTACCCCGTGGGAAGACGGCAAATCCGGTTTGTTCGTTTCCGAAGGTGAGAGCCCTAAAGGGCTGTTCGATCCGTCCTACGTGCCGCCGCCCTGTGAAGCTGGTATGCGCTTCGCGCTGCGCGGATCGACTACCCGGCGCGGCGGCGCGCTGCTGGAGCCTAGCGGCGAATGGAGCGTAGACGGCGAACGGGTCAAGGTTGGCGTTATCGGCGATACCGTGCATTACCCGGACGGCACCACGGCGCGAATCGTTAGCGGGCTCGCGCTCAAGTCGAATCGCTCACTTGCCCAGTTTGCCTATGTGGGAAGCGTGCTCGATAACGGCGACACGATTACGGATAGTCCTGAGCGCACAGGTACGGCCGGACTCGAAACCTGGGAGGTTGTTACCGAAGAACAGATGAAGCACGAAGGCGAGGCCGTATGATCCGAACGTTTCTAGGGGTTGGGGACAAGGCCACAAACGGCGCATTTATCACGCAAGGTCTGGATTCTGTTAGCTGTTCTAACCCACCGCCGCACGTACAGATATCAACGATCGGCATGAGCACCTATTGCCCCGTCTGCAAGCAGGAGGGCCATATTGGGCCGCGCGGGCCGCGCTGGCCTGGCACTGGGCCTAACGGGAAGCAATGGGCGTTGAGCGGCGACATCAATCTTTGCGGGTGCAATCCGCCGCCCACGTTTCACGCCGAGCGCAATATGACGATGAGCTTTACGTCCGATGAAGCAAAGGCGCTCATGGGGGGGCTAGGTGCGACAACTGCCAAGACCGTCGGAAGCAATCTCTACGATCAACATTTCCGCCTGACTGACCAACGCACCGGAAAGCCGTTGCGGAATGCTCCCTATCGAATCGTTACCGATGACGGCGAGGAATACGAAGGCCGTACAGACGCGCAAGGCCATACGCTGCGAGTCTCCAGCGATTCTGATATCGACGTAACCCTGCACGTCATTGCAGACGAAACACCGATTAATCCTGATTGGGATAAATATCTATGACTACGACACATAAAGTAATCAAAAGTCATAAGGCAAAACTTACTCCGAAATCGGATGCCACGCCCGTAACGGTGCAGGTAGACGACTCAGCGCGCTTGCGCGAGATTCGGCAGCTAGTACAGGCTAACAACAAATCGACGCTCGATGAAAACCTGATAATCTGTCAAATTTTTATGGAGTCACGTTTTGACTCTAACGCAGCGCCAGGCGGTAGTACCGCAAAGGGTTTGATGCAAATGACGAAAGGCGCGGTGCAACAGGTTTACAAATACCGTTCGCAAAAGGAATTGGGCCACATGCCGAGCGACGCGCAAACACATCAATTGTTCGCAGAGGCTGCGACGGTACATGCTTCCTCGCAATTGACTGATGATGCAACTAATATCGGGTTGGGAACAGAGTACATGCAATACTGGATAGACAAGGCGCACTCGGTCGATGGAGCATACAAACTCTATCGCGGTCTTTCGAATGGCATCTACTACCAGAAAATCAAAGGATGCGCGGACAAGCTGCGCGCCGATCCTGATTCGATGCAACCACTTCGCGATATGGTGAAATGAAAATAGCCGCCTTCATACCGATCCTGTGTATTAGCTACGCCACTGCCTCGCAAGCCGCCGTCGGTATGGAGGCGGTAGCAAGCTGTGCGCTTGGAAACAAGGGAAGTCACACTCTTACCCTGTTGCGCGATCACCCGATTGAACACACAGCCCTTTACTACGTGAGCAAAGATGGTGCCGCGCCTGTGCCCCTCTACCCAGGGGACGAAGATCAATCAAGGGGCGAAGACATTCAGGCGGCGTGTGTCGGCGTGAAGGAACGCGCATTCGTTCTTTCCGGAGAATTCACGTCGAACTATATACAGGGCGTAGCGATTCGATACAACACTAAGGCCGGACAGTGGGAGCGTGTCGATTTCGCCGAGCGCGAACGCCCGGCATCTATATATATGGATGCCAAAGAAATCACGGTGCTGATACCTAACAACGGACGGAACGAATCGAGCAAGCGCTATATTCTTTACCGATACGAAGCCGGGAAAGGCGAAGTCGAGCAAATTTATTCGGATCGCCGTCCACAATTGAAGGCGGTGAAAATTCCTCCGCAAAAAAACTAAGCGGAGGAATAATAACGAGTCGGACCTGAACAATCCTGTACCGCTTATGCAGAAAGGCTGTGAGGACGAAACGGCATTTTTGGATTTGCAGAAAGTAGTCATATTGACGCGTGAGTGTCTGGCGAAGGGTAACGCTACGAGGTGGCCACGCGGTAGCCAACGTTGGCCGGGGGGGGCAAAAGGTTGGCTTGCGCCCGGTCGGGACCGCCAGTTCAGTCAGATTTTTGTGCGCGCAAGTTTTGGAGGGGCAGAGCTTTGGCCGTCTGGTGCCGTTGTTCCCGCCGTCTGGAGCTTGCTTACCTTGTGGTCCGCCAGAGCGACGGCAGCGCGCAAAAATGCCCCGCCGCGCCTCCATCCAGGCGAGGCAGGAAAGCGACGGCGCGAGGCGCTGGAAATGGGCCTTTAGCGGGGCTTGGCGGCCTTCCTCACTTCGGCCTTGATGTGCTGGCCCACGCCTCCATCAACTCGCGCCGCTTGTCGAACAGATCGCGACGGCGGTACGCGCTCTCGGTCTTGTCGCGGATCGCGTGCGCGAGCGCCATCTCCACCACCTCATTGGGAAACGGCGTGCATTCGGCGGCCCAGTCGCGGAACGTCGAGCGGAAGCCGTGGACGGTCAGCCCACCCCGGCCAATGCGTTCGAGTAGTTGCATCATCGCCGAGGTCCAACGGCCGGCCGACGCGCAGAAGTCACATGCGGCTCCGACGGATATCGTGCTTTGCGAGATGGCAAAGCCGGTGCGCGAGTAGATCGGCGATGCACCGTCCGCCAGCCGCATTGCGCCTTGACACTAAATGACAAGTTTTCGGACTGGATGCGATTGCCTTTATCCCGCTGGCCAGCTATCAAGTTGAGCACACTTCAAGTCTGACGATTGCAGCCCATCGCCGCCGCTGCGGGTTGCCTGCCAGCAATCAAGAAAAAGGAAAATCGACGATGCCCGGATTGCACAAGGGCCTTGCTGCGTACTTGTTCATTGCTGCCGGTTCGCTGGCGGTGTCTCCGCGTACCGCTGTGCTTGTGGCTGGCGCAGTGATTGCGCTTTCGGCTTGCGGCCACCTTGCCCGCTGACCCTTTCGACAGCGAAGGCCAAGCGATGACGATGGTGCCGATCAACCATACGGACCGGTACGCGACGAGTATCTTCGTGGACAAGTACTGGGCCGGGGATGTTGACGCGCACGCAGGCGGCGGCGCGACTGCCTGTTGCTATCCCGGCCTCAAGGACTGGCACCAGCCGGTGACGGTTCGGTGGACGTGGGGCCAAGAGTCTGATCCTCAAACCAAGGTCGTTCTAAAAAAGCGCGAGCAGCGAACCGTTACCGCTTATTTCCCTCCCAACGGCCCTCACAATGACCGTGATCCCATGAAGGACGATGCCTACGTCTGCGTGATCCTGCGCGATCTGAAGACGGCGGAACTCACGTTCTCGCCTTCAGCGTCTGGTTGTGCCGCCGAATAACCGCAAAGGAAGCGTTACACCATGACTGTACGCCAGGCTGGCGCGCCCATTACAGACGAAGAACTTTTCGATGCTGCGAGGGTGGGTGGCATGAAAAATATGGAGGAATTGTTCTTACCCGCCAACAAAGATGGCCCGCTGTCGCTGCGCGGTACCAAGTGCCGCCTGTATCCCAAGCTCTCGTTTTTCTTCGATGGTACCGGTAACAATCTTGACATCGACGAGCCGCTGCAGCGCCTTTCGAATGTTGCCAAGCTGTACAACGCGGCCATAGATGACCGGACAGGCAAAGGAGCCTCGAAACGTGATATCCCAGGTGTGGGCACTCCGTTCAAGATACCCAAGATCATGGGCTACACCGACGGGCTTGCGGATGACAGGGGTGGTGCGGCGGGGCTGGGTTTGGGCAAGGGCGGGGAGATGCGCATCCAGTACGCACTGGCAGAGTTCTCGCGCATTATTGAACGGGAGTGGAGTTCCGCTGCGTGGAAAACCATGCAGTTCATCAGCGTCTCTGTCTTCGGCTTCTCGCGCGGCGCGACCGAAGCGCGGGCCTTCGTGCGCCGGTTGATCGGGATGAAATGCCAGCCCACTGACATTGGTCTGGTGTGGCAGGCCTCCCACGGGGAGCGCACGCCGGTGCGCATCAAGTTCATGGGGCTGTTCGACACGGTGGCTTCGGTCGGCGGCCCAACGCTACATCTCGATTGGGCCAGTGACCTGGCGATTCCGCCCGAGGTCGAACGCTGCGTGCATTTCGTTTCTGCGCACGAGGTGCGCGAAGCCTTCCCGCTGGATTCCGTTCGCGTGGGCCGTACCTATCCGACCAATTGCGAGGAAGTGGTGTATCCCGGTGTGCACTCGGACGTGGGCGGCGGGTACGCGGCTATGTCTGCCCGCTGTCACGCGCCATTTGATAGCCGGTTAGTGGGTCGAAAAACAAAAAACCCCGTAAGTCATTGACTTTACGGGGTTTTCCGCCATATTCTGGCGGAGAGAGGGGGATTCGAACCCCCGATAGGCTATTAACCTATACACGCTTTCCAGGCGTGCGACTTAAACCGCTCATCCATCTCTCCGGCGGGAGGCGAATTATAGCAGAGTCCGGGCGGCGGGGAAACCTGCCCTCGCTTTGCCCATATTCACCAACGCCGTACCCCAGCGATGCCTGCTAGCCGCCCCACAAAAAGCGACGAAGTTCCACCAGCCCACGCCGTCGCTGAGCGGCCCGGCTTCTCTGGGTGTTGACTACGTCCTCTTGGAGTGCGCGGATCTCTACACGCTCGCCGGTTACCAAAAGGGCAGCGGATGTGCGATCGACATCAACCGCCAGACAGCGGTTGCCACCGCATCGATCGACAACTTCAGCGTGAACACATACCCCGACGAGCTCACGCTCCCGGCCGTCGACATTCGCCACAAATCCCGGCGCACCCCGCTATGCATCGGCAGTCACGCCACGCTTCGGCCATAATGCAAAAACGCCGAACTTCCCGGCGTTTTTCATGAGTGCACCAAGGAGAGCGCGTTTGAAGGTCAGCGAAGCAGTCGAAAGCCGCAAATCCGTGCGCCAGTTTCTGCCCGATCCCGTGGACCCCGCCGTGATCCGCGCCGTGCTGGAGCGCGCGGCGCGCGCGCCGTCGGGCGGCAATCTGCAGCCGTGGCAGGTGCAGGTGGTGGGCGGCGAATCGCTCGTTACACTCAAGGCCATCATGGCGCAGCGCATCGCGCAGGCCCCCGAGGGCGAGCGCACCGAATACGACGTCTATCCGCGCGAACTGACCTCGCCGTATCGCGATCGCCGCTATCAGGTGGGCGAGGATCTTTACCGCAGCATCGGCATCGCGCGCGAGGATCGTCCTGGCAGGCTGCGCCAGTTCGCGCGCAACTACGCGTTCTTCGACGCGCCGCTCGCGCTCTTTTGCAGCGTCGACCGGCAGATGGGTCCGCCGCAGTGGGCCGATCTCGGCATGTTCCTGCAGACCGTGATGCTCTTGCTGCGCGAAGCAGGCCTGCATAGCTGTGCGCAGGAATGCTGGGCACGCTATGCGCAGACGGTGGGTGAGTTTCTCTCGCTACCCAACCATCACATGCTGTTTAGCGGCATGGCCATCGGTTACGAAGACGCCGCTGCGCCCATCAACCAGTGGCGTTCGGCACGCGTGCCGCTGCACGAATTCGCCCAGTTTTACGGTGTGTGAGCGGTGCCTGAGCGGTCCGTGCCTGCGCGTTCCTAAAGCGCGGCCCGGATGCGCTGGGCGATCGCTTCGAGCTTCGCCATGTCGGCCATCTCACGTGCGTGCGGACGCAACGTTTCGCCCTCGCGGCGCGGAATCACGTGGAAGTGCACGTGCGGCACGGTCTGGCCCGCCGCCGCGCCGTTGAACTGCGCGATCAGGAGGCCTTCCGGCGCGAGCGCCGCGCGCACTGCCGCCGCCACCTTCTGGGTCATGGCGATGGCCGCCATGCCGGCTTCGACCGGCAGTTCGTAGATCTGCTCGGCCGGCGCTTTCGGCAGCACCAGCACGTGTCCGTCGGCCTGGGGCATCACGTCCATGATCGCGAGCGTCGTGTCGTTTTCGCAGACCTTGATGCAGGGGAGTTCGCCGCGCAGGATGCGCGCAAAGATATTGTTCGGGTCGTAGGCCATGGGTCCTCCCGGGTGGCGCGCGGCTCGCGCGCGGGCGTGGAAACGGTCAAGCGGCGATTATGGCGCACGGCGGCGGCGTCTGGCCGCTTTCCTGCAGGATTTTTCGGCCGGGTGCATCATTAAGGTTTGCAATGAGCAGTGAGCGCGACGACGAACGTCCTGATACGGAGCACGCCATGTCTACGACCGATCTCGAAGCAGCCCATTCCGTCCGCGAGGCCACCGGCTCTGCAGCCTGGCGGTTTGCCACCGACCTGCTGGCGCACGCCGACGTGCAAATCAACGGCACACGCGAGTGGGACATGCGCATCCACGACCCCCAGGTGCCGGAGCGTGTGCTCGCGCTGGGCAATCTGGGGCTCGGCGAATCCTATATGGACAACCAGTGGGATTGCGAGCGGCTCGACGAGTTCTTCGCGCGCGTGCTGCGTGCGCACCTCGACGAACGGATCGATCCCGCCCGGCTCGTCTTTCATGCGCTCAAGGCGCGTCTCATGAACCGCCAGACCACGCGGCGTGCCTGGAAGGTGGGACAGAAGCACTACGACATTGGCAACGCGTTCTACGCGGCCATGCTCGACCGCCGCATGACCTACACCTGCGGCTACTGGTCGGGGGGCGCGAAGACGCTCGACGAAGCGCAGGAAGCGAAGCTCGACCTGATCTGCCGCAAGCTCGGGCTCGAGCCGGGTATGCGCCTGCTCGACATCGGCTGCGGCTGGGGCAGCCTCATGCAGTTCGCCGCCGAGCGCTACGGCGTGTCATGCGTGGGTGTGACGATTTCGAAAGAGCAGGCCGCGCTCGGCGCCGAACGCTGCAAGGGCTTGCCCATCGAGTTCCGGTTGCAGGACTACCGGCTGCTCGACGAACGTTTCGACCGCATTGCCAGCGTGGGCATGTTCGAGCACGTCGGGCCGAAGAACTACCGCACGTATATGGAGGTGGCGCACCGCTGCCTTGCCGACGATGGCATTTTCCTCCTGCATACGATAGGCAAGAACCGCCGCGATACCACGCCCGACGCGTGGATCGACAAGTACATCTTCCCCAACGGCGAACTGCCCACCATCGGCCAGATCGCGGATGCCTCGGGCGGCCTTTTCGTCACCGAGGACCTGCACAACTTCGGCGCCGACTACGATCGCACGCTGATGGCCTGGCATGCGAACTTCGAGGCGGCGTGGCCGCGTTTCGAAGCGCAGATGGGGCAGCGGTTCTATCGCATGTGGCGCTACTACCTGCTTTCGTGTGCCGGCGCGTTTCGCGCGCGCGACACCCAGCTCTGGCAGTGGGTGCTTACGAAGAACGGGCTCTTCGGCGGCTACCGGCGCCCCGCGTCCTAACGCATCACGGCCGCCACGGTGGCGATGCCGAGGATCGTCATCACCACCGAAGCGCCCACGTGGATGGCGATCTCGCCGAGTGCCCAGCCATAGCGGCCGCCCTGCAGGTGCGAGACCACTTCGGCGGAGAAGGTGGAGAAGGTCGAGAGTCCGCCCATCAGGCCGGTGATGATGAACAGGCGCCATTCGGTCGGCAGGTCGGGCATGCGCGCGAAGAACGCCACAGCCACGCCGATCACATAGCCCGCGATCACGTTGGCGGCCAGCGTGCCGAGCGGCAGATCGGGAAAGAGCGCATTCAGGCGCAGGCCCAGCACCCAGCGCAGGAGTGAGCCGAGCGCGCCGCCGATGCCGACGGCGAGGATGGACAGATACATGGTGTAAACAGGTTGTAGGCGCAAGGCAGGCCTGCGTGCCGCGGGCCCCGTTCGATTCGATCCGGGAGTGTAGCACCGAGTCCGCTGTCGTTTCGGCCTGCTGCGGCGCGGCAATCGACGCGGCGGCGCGTGTTCAGCCTGGTGCGGCAGCGGCGGCGATCGGCAGTAGAATGGGCGCGTCCCCGTCCGGTCCGAGCCACTGCATGAAAGTCGCCCTTTTCATTCCGTGCTTCATCGACGCGTTCTATCCCGAGGTGGGAATCGCCACACTCGAACTGCTGGAGCGGTTCGACTGTGAAGTGGATTATCCCCCGGACCAAACCTGCTGCGGCCAGCCCATGGCCAACAGCGGAGCGCAAGCCGAGGCCGCCGGCGCCGAGCGCGTGTTCGCGCACGCTTTTGCCGGCTACGACTATATCGTCGGACCTTCGGCCAGCTGCGTGAGCCATGTGCGCGATCACCTCACCGCCATCGAACAAACCGACGAAGTGCGTAAGGTTCGGTCGTCCACTTACGAGCTCGTCGAATTCCTCCATGACGTCCTTGGCGCCCGCGAGTTTCCGTGGGCCGAGTTTCCGTGGCGCGTCGGCCTGCACAACAGCTGTAGCGCGCTGCGGCATCTGCACGAAGCCTCGGTTTCGGAGATCGCGGGGCCGGCGTTCTCCAAGCCGCGCACCTTGCTTGAGGGCGTGAAGGGCATCGAACTCGTGCAGCCAAAACGGCCCGACGAGTGCTGCGGTTTCGGCGGTACGTTCGCGGTGACGGAGGAGGCCGTGTCGGTGCGCATGGGGCAGGACAAGGTCGTCGATCACGTGAGCGCGGGCGCGCAGTACATCGTCTCGGGCGATATGTCGTGTCTCATGCATCAGCAGGGCTGCGCGGAGCGCATGAACGCCGGGATCCGCTTCATCCACATTGCCCAGGTGCTCAACGGAGCCCGCGAATGAAGCGCGTCGAACATGCGAAGCTGGCGAGCGGCTTTCTTGCCCATCCGGAGCACGTGAGCTTTCACGACAAGCGGCTGTGGGATCTGCGCACGAAGCGCGACGCGCAGGCAGCGGCGATTCCCGAGTGGGAGACGCTGCGCACGCTCGCTTCCGGGATCAAGGCGCACACACTCTCGAAGCTGGCCGACTACCTCGAGCAGTTCGTGAGCAACGCCGAGGCCAACGGCGTGCAGGTGCACTTCGCCGACAATGCGCAGGAGCACAACGAGACCGTGTACCGGCTGCTGACCGAGCGCGGCATGACGGGCCTTGTGAAGAGCAAGTCGATGCTCACCGACGAGTGCGAGATGCGCGCGTATCTGGAGTCGCGCGGCATCTCGGTGATGGAGACGGATCTGGGCGAGCGGATCCAGCAGCTCGATTCGGAACCGCCCAGCCATATCGTGGTGCCGGCCGTGCACAAGCTGCGCGGCGACGTGGCGAAGGTCTTCAGCCGTACGATCGGCACGGACCCGCACAACGACGATATCCACTATCTCGCGCAGAGCCAGCGCATGAATACGCGGCCCTGGTTCGTGCGCGAGAAGACGGCCGGCATGACGGGCTGCAATTTCGCGGTGGCCGAGACGGGCACCGTGGTGGTCTGCACGAACGAGGGCAATGCCGATCTTTGCGCGAACATGCCGCCGCTACATATCGTGTCCATGGGCATCGAGAAGCTGATCCCGCGCATTTCGGACCTTGGCGTGTTCATTCGCCTGCTCTCGCGCAGCGCGCTCGGTTCGCCGATCACGCAGTACACGTCGCATTTCCGCGCGCCGCGCGAGGGCGCGGAACTGCACTTCATCCTGGTCGACAACGGCCGCTCGGAGCGGCTCGCGATGCCCAACTTCTGGTACTCGCTCAAGTGCATCCGCTGCGGCGCGTGCATGAATACGTGCCCTGTCTACCGGCGCAGCGGCGGCCTTTCGTACGGCAGTACCTATGCCGGGCCGATCGGCGCGATCATCAATCCGACCTTCGACCTCAAACGCTTCAGCGCGCTGCCGTTCGCCTCCACGCTCAATGGCAGCTGCACCAACGTGTGCCCGGTGAAGATCAACATCCACGAGCAGATCTACCAGTGGCGCCAGGTGATCGCCGCGCGCCACGAACTGCCGTTCGTCAAGCAGGAAGTGCTGAAGATGGCGGGGCGCCTGCTTGGGAGTCCCAAGCTCTATCGCGGCGCCGTGGCGTCGCTGGAAGGCACGCTGCGGCGCCTGCCCAACTTCATGCTCTATAACCCGCTCAATATCTGGGGGCGTCAGCGCGACCTGCCGCAAGCGCCGCCCATGACCTTTCATGCGTGGTACAAGAAGAACCGGCAAGGAGGCGGCGGCCATGGCCAGTCGTGAAGCGTTCATCGCACGCGTGCGCGCCGCGCAGCCCGCCGCGCTCGAGCTCCCCGAGGTGCCGCTCTTCGATACGCCCCCGTGCGACCTGCGCGAGCGCTTCGTAGCGTCGCTCGAACTGATGGGCGGCCGCGCGGTGCAGATGGCGTCCGCCGATGCGGTGCTGTCCTTGATCCACGAACGCTTCGGCCCGCGCGTCGAAATCGCCTCGGCGGTGCCGGAAGTCGCGGGCACGGTCGCGCTCGACGCCGCAATGCCGCCCGCTTTGCTCGAGCAAGTTGACGTGGGCGTCGTGCGCGCGCGCTTCGGCGTGGCGGAGACGGGCTCGGTGTGGCTCAGCGAGCGCGAGTACATCGTGAATGCACTCGGCTACATCGTGCAGCATCTGGTCGTGCTGCTCGATTTCACGCAGATCGTCGGCGGTCTGCAGGACGCGTACCGGCGCGACGATTTTCGCGGCGCGCGTTACGCAGCGCTCGTGACCGGTCCCTCCGCGACAGCGGATATCGAAGGCGTGCTGATTCAGGGCGCGCAAGGGGTGAAATCGCTGACGGTGGTGGGACTGCCAGCCGTGTGAGCGCTTCGTGAGCCCATCGTGAGCCCGTCGTGAGCGCGAGGGCATGGCAAGGCGGCCCCGGACCGGACGCAGGAGCAAGACGCAAGTGCGGCGGCGCGCAAAGACAGGACTCAACCACCGGCAGACGATGGTCATCCAGATCCTTCTCCTGAGCGGTTTTTTGCTGGCCAGCATCGCCCTCGTGCAGGCGGCGAGCGTGCGCTGGGCCGTCTCCGAATCGGTGCTGCTCGCCGCATGGGGCTTCACGCTGGGCGGCGCCTGGATCGTGAGCGGGGCGGCGTGGCCACATCTTGTCGCGAGCGTCGTCACACCCGCGCTCGCGCCGCGTCTGCCGCCTGAGGCGTATCTCTGGATCTTCTTGCCGCCGCTGCTGTTTCAGGCCGCGCTTAGCGTGAACGTGCGCGAAATGCTCGGCGATGCCGCGCCCATTTTGCTGCTCGCCGTCGTCGCCGTGTTCGTCGCGACGGGCATGGTGGGCGGCGCGGTGCGCCTGACGGGGCTAGGCCCGCTCGTCGACGGCCTCCTGCTTGGCGCGATGATCGCCACGACCGACCCGTCTGCCGTGCTCGCCGTGTTTCGCGAAGTGGGCGCGCCGGCGCGGCTCGTGCGGCTCGTGGAAGGCGAGAGCCTGCTGAACGACGCTGCCGCGATCGCCATTGCGAGCGTGCTGATCGCGGCCGTCACGGGCGACGCGGCAACTGCCACGGCGGGGGCTGCGCTGCGCACCTTCGGGCTGCAGCTGGGTGGCGGCCTCCTCACGGGTGCGCTCGCGGGGCGCCTCTTCGCGTGGCTGCTGCCGTGGCTCGGCGGAGAGGGCAAGGCCGAGGTTTCGCTCAGTTTCGCGTTGCCGTATCCGCTCTATCTGTTCGCGGACCAGCTGCTGCACGTGTCGGGTGTCGTTACCGTGGTGGCGGCGGGGCTCGTGATTAGCGGCCTCGGGCGCACGCGCCTTTCGCCGCGCAACTGGCAGCATCTGCAACTGATCTGGGAGCAGATCGCGGCCATGGCGGGTGCCGCGATCTTTCTGCTGGCCGCCATGCAGATTCCGGCCACGCTGCGCGACGCGCACTGGCTCGACCTCGTCGCGCTCGCCGTGGTCGTGGGCGCGGCGTTCGCCGCGCGCCTCGTGGTGGTGTTCGGCATGCTGCCGCTCCTGAGCCGGCTGCGGCTGACCGAGCCCGTGAGCGCCGCGTACCGGCTCGTGATCGCGTGGGGCGGATTGCGCGGCGCGGTGACGCTCGTGCTCGCGCTCGGCCTCGCGCAGAACATGGCGTTGCCCGGGAACACGCGGCGCTTCATCGCCATCGTCGCGACGGGTTTCGTGCTGGTGAGCCTGATCGTCAACGGTTCGTCGCTGAAGCTGCTGATCCGGCGCTTGAAGCTCGATCTGCTTTCGCCGCAGGAGGAGGCGCTACAGCGGCAGGCGGTGCAGCTTTCGGCGATTGCGGTCTCGGAGCAGGTGCATGCCGCGGCGCGCACCTTCCGCATCGCCGCGGCCCAGGCCGATGAGGCCTGCCAGACCTATCGGCGCAGTATCGACCTCAGGGCGACCGCCTTCGATATCGAAGCCGCGCTGACCGAGCGGGAGCGGCTCGCCATTGGGCTCGCCACACTGGCGGCGAAGGAGCGCGATCTGATCCCGCAATATGGCAGCGGGATCCTCTCGATCGGTAATCTCGACGCCATGGAGCGCAATACCGAAGCGATGATGGATGAGGCGCGTCTTCATGGTCGCGTCGGGTATCAGCGTGCGGCGCGGATGATCCTCGCGCATTCGCCGGCCCTGAAGCTAGCGCGCCTGGCCAGCCGCTGGCTGCACATCCGGCAGCCCTATGCCGATGCGCTCGCGGACCGCTTCGAGCTGCTCATGTGCCGGCGTGTCGTGTTGCATCAGCTCTTCACGTTCAATGACGAAAGCCTGCGGCCGTTGCTGGGCGAGCGCCTCTCGACACTGCTCGCGGTGATTCTGAAGGCGCGCATCGCGGTCCTCGAGGATGCGCTCGACGAGCTAAGGCAATCCTTCGGGCCTGAGGCGGACGTGCTCGAGCAGCGCATGCTGCTGCTGTATGCGTTGCGCGAGGGCCGCGAGCGCATTGTGGCGATGTACGAGGACCGCTCGATTTCGAAGGAGATCTACGATTCGATTTCGCGCGAGCTCGGCGTGGCATGGAAGCTGGCCGTGCAGCGTGTGCATGCGGTGATCGTGCCGCCGGCACGCGCCGCGGAGCAAGGGGTGCCCCGATCGGGCACGCCGCGCATGGCGGATGTGCCCGCCGACCGGGATCCCGATGCATAACCGACGCATAAGCGTTGCGCACCGCGATCCGCACGAACCACGCTGAAGCGGAGGTGACGGCCATGTCCGAGGTCCTGTCTGCCATTCTCGTCTTCGTGCTGCTGCTGGGCGGCACGGGCCTTGGCGTGCTGCTGCGGCCGCTGTTGCCGGAAGAGCATCGCAGGCACGAAACCGTGCAGCTCATCCAGCTCGTGATCGGCATGCTCGTGACGTTCGCCGCGCTGGTGTTAGGTCTCCTGACGGCTTCGGCCAAGACCAGCTTCGATACGGCGACCAACGACCTGCGCGCTTACGCCGGCGAACTGATCCAGCTCGACATGCGGCTGCGCGCATATGGCACGGAGGCCGAGCGGCCGCGTGACGCCCTGCGGGCTTATACGGCGGCGGCGATCGCATCGACCTGGCCCGGCGAAGCGCCACCGCCGGGCGACTACTATCCACGTGTGCAGACGCTCGATCCTGACCAACTGGAGGATGTGTCACTCGGTGTCCTCCTCAACTCGGTGGGGCGGGAGATCGACGCGCTCGTGCCGCACGACCGCTATCACGCGGCGCTGCTCGCCGATCTGGAGCAGCACTTCAGCCGCGTGACCGAGGCGCGCTGGCGGCTTATCGAAGCGGCGCACAGTTCGATTTCGCGGCCGTTCTTCTCGATGCTCACGCTCTGGCTGTTCGTGATCTTTCTGAGCTTCGGGCTGGTCGCGCCGCGCAATGCGCTCGCGATCGTGATGATCCTGCTGGGCGCGCTGCTGATTTCGTCGGCCGTCTATGTGATCGTCGATCTCGACACGCCGTTTACCGGGCCCATCGTGATCTCGAGCTCGTCGTTGCGCAACGCGCTGGCGCACATGATCCCGTCCGCCGTGCCGTCGCCGCCCGCGGTGAGCGGCGTGCCGTTGCGCTAGACTTGCCGCTCTGCGGATCGCACGGCACAAGGAGGTGCGCATGACGCGCAAGACACTTAACGCATCGCGGCTTCAGGAAGCAGTGAGCCGCCGCCTGCACAAGCTCCAGGAGGTGATCGACGACGGCGTGAAGTTCGTCGTTCCGCGGCCGCAGCTTCAGCCGGCGGACCGCACGGGCTGCAACTGGACGATGAAGCACTTCGGCAATTCGGCCGGCTTCGAGGCGAGTATTGCCCAGGTGCTCGCGAGCGTGCAGGCCGAGTACAACCTGGCGGTCGAGGGCGAAGAAGAGGAGGGCGAGGTGCGGCCCGATCCGTTCGGCCAGACGGCAAGCGCCGGTAGGGCGAATCCGTTCGGGGACACGGGAGGGCCGGCAGGCAAGTCGAATCCGTTTGGCGAAGCCGCGGGCCCGGGGAAGGCGTCGAACCCGTTCGGCGACGCGAAGGCCGCCGGGGCGGCCGATCCGTTTGGTGCGGCGGAGCCTGGCGAGCCGGCGCCGAAGCGGCCGGCCAATCCGTTCGGCGACACCTGAGCCAGCCGGCGCAGCATGCGCCACCGTGAGCCACCGTGAGCTGGCGGCACGCGCCGTTTTTGTGTCAGCTTTCGTCGCTGGCGGCTTTGGCGCGCGAACGGCGCGCGCGTGAAGGCGCTTTCCTGGCAGCCGGCGCTTTCGGCGCCGCGGCGGCATCCGGTGCGGCGGGTGCGGGTGCCGTGTGCTCGTCGCTGGGCGCGGCGGCCGTTTTGCGGGGCGTGCTCTTGCGGGAGGCCGTTTTGCGGGCACGGCGCGGCGCCGGGCGCGGGGCTTCGGCGCTATCGGGTTCGGGCTCGTTCCTGGCTTCGTCGGCGAAGAACGGGGCCGTTTCGTCAAACCGGGGCGAAGCGGGCGCCACGTCGCTATAGAAAGGCAGGGCGGTCTGCTCCGCATGCGCTGCCGCGTCGTCGTCGCGCGTGCCGGTTGCCTCGCGAGGTTGCGCCTCGGCCTTCGACGAGACGCTGGCTTCGGCGCCGCCCGCTTCTCGTTCCCTTGCACTCTCGGGCGTCCCGCGCTCGTCGCGCCGTCCTTTGCCGCGACCCTTGCCGCGCCGCGGCTCTTCACTGCGACCTTGGGTTTCCTGCGGCTCTACGGGCGCGGCGGCCTCAGGGGCAGGCGCCGCGGGCGGGTTCGTGCGCAACACAAAGGTGCCCGATTTTTCGTCGCGGCCGACTTCCAGCAGGCCGCGCGCCTGGGCCTCATCAAGCAGGTTGCCGAAGGCGCGGAAGCCGTAACGCGTTTCGTTGAAGTCGGGCCGGCGCCGCTTGATGGCGCTCTTGAGCACGGAGGCCCAGATCTTCCCGCTGTCGCCGCGCTCCAGCGCGAGGGCATCGAGTGTTTCGACGGCGAAAGCGATCGCCTTCGACCGGCGTTCCTCCGACTTGCGCTCTTCGCGGTCGTCGCGCTCGTCATTTTCGGCCTTCGTCTGACGCTCGTCGCCGGCCTTCTGCCTGGCCTGTCCGGCGCCCTCGCGCCTCGAGGCGTTGCGCGACTGCTCGCGTACGAGATCGTCATAGAAGATGAACTCGTCGCAGTTGGCGACGAGCAGGTCGGAGGTGGAGTTCTTCACGCCCACGCCGATCACCTTTTTCGCGTTCTCGCGCAGCTTCGAGACGAGCGGCGAGAAGTCCGAGTCGCCGCTCACGATCACGAAAGTGTCGACGTGCGACTTGGTGTAACAAAGGTCGAGCGCATCGACCACGAGGCGGATATCGGCGGAATTCTTGCCCGACTGACGCACATGGGGAATCTCGATCAGCTCGAAGCTTGCCTCGTGCATGGAGGCCTTGAATGCCTTGTAGCGATCCCAGTCGCAATAAGCCTTCTTCACGACGATGCTGCCCTTGAGCAGGAGCCGCTCGAGCACGGGCTTGATATCGAAGCGGTCGATCTTCGCGTCGCGCACGCCGAGCGCGACGTTCTCGAAGTCGCAGAACACCGCCATGCTGACGTTTTCCTGGGGAGTGGCCATGTGATTCGTTTGTTCCCTATACGGTACGAAACCACATGATAGCCCGTGTGCACGGCTTGGGGCCGAAACGCTCCTTGTGGGAGGTGCGCCGCGATATGACCTCAGGCAGATGAGCGGCATATGGCAACGTGGCTTGGCGCCGGACTGATTGTGTGCGCAAGCATAGTCCGTTTGGACGATTTGCCTGTTTCACCCATGAACTAGCCTTCGATTTCACACGTACGTCACATCGGCTCCCTAATCTTGCGCCGCCTCATTCGTCATGCATGCGGCGCACAAACAGAACAACCGAACAACCGATAACGCTTCGACCCACAGAGGAGTCTTATGCTCTCACGCATCCCCGGCAAAATCTGGGCACCCGTCGCCGCCCTCTTTGCCGTGTTATTCGCCGCCCTCTTCGTGAGCGCATGCGGCTCGTCGTCGTCCTCGAACGTCACTGCCGGCATTCACCAGATCCGCCACGTGTTCGTCATCACGCTCGAAAACGAGAACTACGCCACCACCTTCGGCTCGAGCACGAAGGCGCCGTATCTGGCGCAGACGCTCGCCTCGCAGGGTGCGCTCGTGCAGAACTACTACGGCACCGGCCACGTCAGCCTCGACAACTACATCTCGATGCTCAGTGGCCAGGCGCCGACCCCGCAGACCGACAACGACTGCACGACCTATGAAAACTACAATATGACGGGCACGACCTCGGACGGTCAGGCGATCGGCACGGGCTGCGTGTTCCCCGCGAGCATCCAGACGCTGCCCGACCAGCTCAAGGCCGCCGGCTTCACGTGGAAGGGCTACGAAGAGGACATGGGCAACGACCCGTCGCGCGAAGCCGCCACCTGCGGTCACCCGACGCTGAACACGACGGACCTGACGCAGGAAGCCGAGGCGCCTAGCGCGGCCGTGCCGCTGGGCGACCAGTACGCGACGCGTCACGATCCGTTCATGTACTTCCATTCGATCATCGATTCGCCGGACTGCCTGACGAACGTCGTGAACCTGACCCACTTGCAGACCGACCTGCAGTCGATCGCGACGACGGCCAACTTCAACTTCATCACGCCGAATCTCTGTGACGACGGCCACGATTCGCCCTGCGTGAACGGCCAGCCGGGTGGACTGACGAGCGCGAATGCCTTCCTCGAGAAGTGGGTGCCCATCATCACGTCGTCGCCGGCGTTCAAGAATGATGGACTCCTGATTATCAATTTCGACGAGAGCAGCTACGCGACCGAGACGCCGAACCTCACCACGAGCCCGCCAACGCTCACGCTGACCTACTCGGGCAACACCTGCTGTAGCGAGCAGCCGGGCCCGAACCTCGCGGCCTTCCCGCAGTCGACGGTGTACGGCACGCTGCCGGCCACCGAGATTCCGGGTCTGCCGGCGTCGCTCGGTACGATCCAGCTCGTCATGACGAAGGCAAACTACGGCGGCGACCAGACCGGCGCGGTGATGATCTCGAAGTTCATCAAGCCGGGCACGGTTTCGACGGTGCCGTATAACCACTATTCGATGCTCAAGAGTATCGAGGACATCTTCCAGCTCGGCCATCTTGGCTACGCCGGACAGGCCGGGCTCGTAGGCTTCGGCAACGACATCTTCACGAACCAGTAACCATGTCCATGTCTCACGCAACCACGACGGTGCGCCGCACCGTCACGGCTGCGCTCGCCGCCACCGCTGCCGCGGTGGCGGCGTTTTGCGCATCGGGTGCCGCGTACGCGCAGGCTCAGCCTGCCGCGGCGTCCATGGCACAGCCCGCCAGGCCGCCCGTCCTCAGCGACATGGCCGCTCTGGGCAAGCAGCTGTTCTACGATCAATCGCTTTCGGCCTCGGGACACATGTCGTGCGCGAGCTGCCATAGCCCCGCGCACGCGTACGGTCCGCCCAACGGGCTCGCGGCCCAACTGGGCGGTCCCGACCTGCATTCGCAGGGCACGCGCGCCGTGCCCACGCTGCGTTACGTGCTCAACCGCACGCCGATCTGGACGCACGTGCAGGCGGCGAGCCTCGGCGAGCGTTTCGAGGACGACAACTCGCCTTCGGGCGGCTTCGGCTGGGACGGTCGTTTCAATCACCTGCACGACCAGGCCACGTTCCCGCTGTTCAATCCCGAGGAAATGGCGAACCGCGACCCTGCATCCGTGGTCGCCAAGCTCGCGGGCGCGCCTTACGCGGCGCGCTTCAGGCAGGTGTTCGGCGAGACGGTGTTCGAAACGCCTGAGGTAGCGCTGCGCGAGGCGATGACGGCCGTCGAGCGTTACGAACTCGAGGAGCCGGACTTTCACCCGTACACGAGCAAGTTCGATGCGTACCTCGACGGCAAGGTCCAGCTCACCGCGGCCGAACTGCACGGCAAGAAGCTGTTCGACGACCCGAATAGCGGCAACTGCGCGTCGTGCCATATCGACCAGCCGGGCGTCAACGGCGCGCATCCGCTCTTCACGGACTTCCAGTTCGAGGCGCTGGGCGTGCCGCGCAATCCGGAGTTGCGCGCGAACCGCGATCCTTCGTACTACGACGAAGGCCTGTGCGGCCCGCTGCGTACCGATCTGGCGAAGGACAAGACGATGTGCGGCCTCTTCAAGACCCCGACGCTGCGCAATGTCGCGACGCGCCAGGTGTTCTTCCACAACGGGCGTTTCCACTCGCTGCGCGAGGCAATGCGCTTCTATGTCGAGCGGGACACGAATCCGCAGAAGTGGTACTCGCGCGATGCCCACGGCCATGTCGTGAAGTTCGACGACCTGCCGCCCGACCTGCGCCACAACGTGGACACCATCGACGCGCCGCTCACCTACAAGCAGGGCGACAAGCCGGTCTGGAGCGAGGACGACATCAACGACGTGATCGCGTTCCTGAAGACGCTCAACGACGGCTATCAAGCGGGCGCGCAGCCGGCGAAAAAAGCGCTGACACAAGCGTCGCGCTGAGCCTGGCGAGGGCGTAAGCGTGCTTACGCCCTCGCGGACGCGTCCTTCGCGGGGGCCTCGGCCAGATAGCCGAGCAGGGCACTCGCCGCGGCAGCCTCGCGGCGCAGTGCCATGCCGATGGGGCCATCGGGCGAGGCGTCGAAGCCGCCAGTCGCACCGAGGGCCGTGAGCACGGCGCAAAGCTTGCCCGTGTGATCGAAGAGCGGCGCCGACACCGCGCTGATCCCCTTGAGATTCGTATCCCTGACCGACGCGCAGCGCATGGCCTGCACGCCGCGCCGCAACTCGCCAATCGGATCGCTGGCGTCGAGCTGCGCGCGCAGCGAGGCATCGGCCTGCGCGAGTTCGTCCTCGGCTAGAGCGAGCACGCGCTTGTCGTCGAGCAGGCCGAGAAACACGCGTCCGGTCGACGACCACAAGAGCGGCATCACCGATCCCACCCGCGCATTCACGATCACGGGCAGCCCCGGCTCCTCGAAACGGATGATCGTTGGCCCCTTGTTGCCCATCACGGCGACGAACGCCGTGACTTCGAGCTGCTCGCACAGACGCACGAGCGCGGGCTCCGCCACCCGCACGGGATTGGCCTGACGCATCGCGGCCACGCCGATCATGATCGCTTCGGGGCCCAGCAGGTATTGCTGCGTGCCCGTGTCCTGCGCAACGAATCCTTCCTCGCTCAGACTGACCAGATAACGATGCACCTTCGCGGGACTCTCGCCCACATGGGCCGCTAGTCCCGTGAGGCTCGCGCGGCCGCCAAGACGCGCGAGACCCTTGAGGACGGCCATGCCGGTTTGCGCCGACTGCACGCGCTGGCGGCGCTCGCGCTCGGCGGGCGCCTTCGCAGTTTTGCCGGTTTTGGTGGCGGTGGATGGAAGGGCGGAAGCGGTGTCCGAAGCGGGGGCCAAAGCGGGGTCCGAAGTTGCGTCGGAAGCGTGGGTGGTTTTCATGCAGCGATTCTAAGTGGACGGGCGGGCGGCGCGGCCGCCGCATCGATTGCAGGTTTACCCCTATCTCTGAATTACGCAATGCGTACTACAGTTACGCAAAATGCCGCTTTGCATGAAATCGGAGTCGGCGCCGTCGTGCCAACACCGATCGACAGGAGGTACCCGATGAACGAAACGACCTCGGCCCCGACTGGGGGCTGTCCTTTTCCCCATCACGCGGCGAAGGCCGCACCCGCTTGCCCGGTGAGCGCGAACGCCGCCGCGTTCGACCCGTTCAGCGACGGCTACCAGCAGGACCCGCCCGAATACGTGCGCTGGGCCCGCGAGCAGGAGCCGGTGTTCTACAGCCCGCAACTGGGCTACTGGGTCGTGACGCGCTATGACGACATCAAGGCGATATTCCGTGACAACCTCACGTTCAGCCCCTCGATCGCGCTCGAAAAGATCACGCCCACGGGGCCAGAGGCGAATGCCGTGCTGGCCTCGTACGGTTACGCCATGAACCGCACGCTCGTGAACGAGGACGAGCCCGCGCACATGCCGCGCCGCCGCGTCCTGATGGAGCCGTTCACGCCCGAGCACCTGAAGCACCACGAACCCATGGTGCGGCGCCTCACGCGCGAGTACGTGGACCGTTTCATCGACGACGGCCGGGCCGATCTTGTCGATCAGATGCTGTGGGAGGTGCCGCTCACCGTGGCGCTGCATTTCCTCGGCGTACCCGAAGAGGACATGGACCTCCTGCGCAAGTACTCGATTGCTCACACGGTCAACACGTGGGGCAGGCCGCGCCCGCAAGAGCAGGTGGAGGTGGCGCATGCGGTGGGCAACTTCTGGCAGTTCGCGGGCAAGGTGCTCGACAAGATGCGCCAGAACCCCGACGGTCCGGGCTGGATGCAGTACGGTATTCGCAAGCAGAAGGCGCATCCGGAAATCGTCACGGACTCCTATCTGCATTCGATGATGATGGCCGGCATCGTGGCCGCGCACGAGACCACGGCGAACGCCACGGCCAACGCGATGAAGCTGCTGCTGCAACATCCGCGCGCGTGGCGCGAGCTCTGCGAAGACCCAGGCCTGATTCCCGGCGCGGTCGAGGAATGCCTGCGCCACAACGGTTCGGTGGCGGCCTGGCGGCGCCTCGCGACGAGGGACGTGCAGATTGGCGGCATCGACATTCCTGCGGGCGCGAAGCTGCTGATCGTGACGTCGTCGGCGAACCATGACGAGCGCCATTTTGCCGACGCGGATCTGTTCGATATCCGCCGTGACAACGCCAGTGACCACGTCACGTTCGGCTATGGTTCGCATCAGTGCATGGGCAAGAACCTCGCGCGCATGGAGATGCAGATCTTCATCGAAGAGTTCACACGCCGCCTGCCGCACATGCGTCTTTCCGATCAGACCTTCACCTATGTGCCGAACACGTCGTTTCGCGGGCCGGAGCACCTCTGGGTCGAGTGGGATCCCGCGCAGAACCCGGAGCGCAAGCAGCCGGCGCTGCTCGACAGGCAGGTGAGTCTGCGCATAGGCGAGCCTTCGGCACACGCGCTCGCCCGCCCCGTGATCGTGGAGCGCGCAAGCCACGCTGCCCAGGGCATCGTGCGGCTGCGCCTCGTGGCGCCGGAAGGCAGCACGCTGCCGCGCTGGGCGCCGGGCGCGCACATCGACGTCGAATGCGGCGAGACCGGCATCTCGCGCCAGTACTCGCTATGCGGCGACCCCGCGGACACCCAGGCGTTCGAGATCGCCGTGCTGCGCGAAGCGCAAAGCCGCGGCGGCTCCACGTGGATCCACGAAGCGGTGCGTGAGGGCATGCGGTTAAAGATCCGCGGGCCGCGCAATCACTTCCGTCTCGACGAGGAAGGGCGGCGGGCGATTTTCGTTGCGGGCGGCATCGGCATCACACCCATCAGCGCGATGGCGCGTCGCGCCAAAGAAATCGGGATGGAATACGAACTACACTACAGCGGCCGCTCGCGTGCGGCGATGGCGTTCGTCGACGAACTCGCGCATCTGCATGGCGCCCGGCTGCATCTGCACGTTTCGGAAGAGGGCACGCGCCACGACTTCGGCACGCTGGGCGTGGACGAACAGAACGCGCGTGTACGCATGTGGCCCGGCGCGCATGCTCGAAGGACTGCAGGCTGCGAGCGAGCGCTGGCCGGAAGACGCGCTGCGGGTTGAACATTTTGCGGCGAGCGCGGGCAAGCTCGATCCGGCGCACGAGCACGCGTTCGAAGTGGAGCTGAAGGACTCGGGACTCGTGCTCAATGTTGCCGCCGACCAGACCGTGCTCGACGCACTGCGCAGCGCGAACATCGACGTTCAGAGCGACTGCGAAGAAGGCCTGTGCGGCTCGTGCGAAGTACGCGTGCTGGCCGGCGAGGTCGACCATCGCGACGTCGTGCTCACGCGCGCCGAGCGAGAGACGCATGCGCGCATGATGACTTGCTGCTCGCGGGCGAAGGGTCAGCGTTTGATACTCGAACTCTGATGGCGCGGCGGCGCTAGTGGGCTGAAACAGAACGATATTGGAGACTTTTGCATGAGCAAGACCGTAGAGGTGACCGGCGTCATCGACGAAAGCCGGTTCGGACCTTATCAGCTGCTGGTGGTCGCGCTGTGCGCCATGTGCCTCGTCATGGACGGCTTCGACGTCCAGGCAATGGGCTATGTCGCGCCGGTCGTGATCCGCGAATGGGGTATCGCGAAAGAAACGCTCGCGCCGGTGTTCGGCGCGGGCCTGTTCGGCATGCTGGTGGGCTCGCTCACGTTCAGCACGCTGGCTGACAAGATCGGCCGGCGCCCGGTGCTGATCGGCGCGACGCTGTTTTTCTCCGCCTGCATGATCGCCACGGGCCTGACGCACTCGATCGCCGAACTCGTGGCGTGGCGCTTCGTGGCGGGGGTCGGGCTCGGCTGCATCATGCCCAATGCGATGGCGCTGGCCGGCGAGTACAGCCCGCGCCGCATGCGCGTGACACTCATGATGATCGTCTCGTGCGGCTTCACACTGGGCGGCGTGGTGGGCGGCCTCATCACCGCCGCGCTGATCCCGGCCTTTGGCTGGCGTGCCGTGTTCTTCGTGGGCGGCGCGATTCCGCTCGTGATGGGGGGGCTCATGGCGATCGCACTGCCCGAATCGATCCAGTTCCTGCTGTTTCGCCGGGGCCGCGATGCGCAAGCGCGCGTGCGACGCAACCTCGGGCGCGTGGCCCCCGGCTTGTCGCTGCCCTCCGGCACGGTGTTCACGATCGCGGAGACGCGCTCGCGCGGAATGCCATTTGTCGAGCTCTTCAAGGAGGGCCGCGCGCGCGTGACCGTGCTGCTCTGGATCGTGAACTTCGCGAACCTGCTCGACATGTACTTCCTCTCGAACTGGCTGCCCACGGTGATCCGCGACGCGGGCTACACCACCCAGACCGCCGTGCTGGCCGGCACCGCGCTCTGGGGCGGCGGCGTGATCGGCACGCTGCTGCTTGGACGCATCATCGACCTCGCGGGCTTCACGCGCGTGCTCGCCACGACCTTCGTGATCGCCATTGTCGCGACGGCCGCGATCGGCAATCCGGCCGTGATGGTGTCGGTGGTGGCGATGTTTGTGGCGATCTTCCTCACGGGCTTTTCGATCGTTGGCGGCCAGCCCGCCATCAATGCGCTCGCGGCGACCTACTATCCGACCTCGCTGCGCTCGACCGGTATTGGCTGGAGTCTCGGCGTGGGCCGCATCGGTTCCGTCGTCGGTCCGGTGCTCGGTGGCGCGCTCATGCACCTGCAATGGTCGTCGGCGTCGCTGTTCATGGCCGCAGCCGTGCCCGCCTGCGTTTCGCTCGCGGGCATCGTCGCGATTCATTACGCCAACCGTGGCGCGTCGCGTGCGACGCAGGGAGCCGGTGGTGCGGCGCCGCAGGTGGAGTGACTGGCGCTCGTGCAAGCGCGCCGCGGACTTCGGCCTGCTTACGGTTTTTTCCTGCCGCGCATGAAGCGCAGTGCGAAGCGCACGACCCCCGGCATCGTCTCGGGGCGCTGCAGCCGCGCATCGTAGCCCGCAAAGCGCCGGTCGTTTTCGGCAAGGCACAGCCGCATCAGTTCGGGCACGCCGATGTCGATGTCGGTGACCGACTGCGCGCCGTTCACGGTGAAATTGTTGTCCTGCTTCTGCTCGTTGCCCTCGGCGTCGATGGCGCGCGCAAGGCCCATGCGCTCCCAGCCGAGGAAGACCCACACCGCCACCACCTTCAGCTCGAAGCGGATGCGCCGCCACCACGACAGGCGCGCGCGGTGCCACGCCACCCAGTTCGCGAACAGCAGGATGTGCCGGCATTCTTCCTGCATCACAGGTTCGAACGTGTCGATCAGCTCGGGCGGAAAGAGCCCGGAGCGTCGCGCGACTTCGAAGAGGCCGAACGCAAAGAAGCTGTCGATGCATTCGCTATAGCCCGTTACCAGATACGCCCATTCGGTGTCTCGCGGCCAGACGTAGGGCGGTTCGCTGGCGAGCGCGATGCCGTAGGCGCCCACCATGCGCGAGAGTACCTCCTTGTGGCGGTTCTCTTCCCACGCATTGAGCGCGAGGGCGTCGCGCATGTCGGCGTCGTCAAGGGTCGCCGCGTAGGCGGCCATGCGCAGCCGCGCCTTGCCTTCGGTCTGCACCGCGATGTCCCAGATGGGCAGTTCGACGATGCGCCTGAGCGCGTCCGGCTCGAGCTTCGGCCAGTCGATCACGGACGGGCGATAGGGGTTGAAGGTCTCGCGGAACATGCGGCAGGTCTCGCGGCCGTGCAGATCCGAGCCCGGCCTGAAGGGGCCCGGTGCGGTGCTCGTCCAGTTGCGCGTGTTGTGCTCGGCGGCCGCAAGCGCGGCCTGATCGGGCCGCTCGCGGGGCAGTTCCGGCGCACTGAAGCCGGGAATCAGCTGGGCGGTGTCGAAGTCTTCCAGTGCCAGATCACTCATCTGAAAAGATCCCGAAGGTACGAGAGCGGATTCTGGCATGGTTTGATGGGCGTCGCCTTCGAGCGGACCCGGGGCCCGGCGCGGCCCTCGTGCAATCAGCGCAATCAGCGCAACTGAGCGAAGGCGATCAACAGCACCATGCCGCCGATGGCGCCGTCCAGCACGCGCCATGCGCGCTCGCGCCGGAACAGCGGCGCGAGCGCGCGCGCACCGTAGCCCAGTCCCAGGAACCAGATGGCGCTCACGCTCATGGCGCCAAGCGCGAACGCCAGCCGGCCGCCCACGGGCTCGCGGGCGCCCGCGGTACCGATCAGCAGAAAGGTGTCCAGATAGACGTGCGGATTGAGCCAGGTGAAGGCGAGCGTCATGAGCACGATGGGCCACGCGCGCTGTTCGGGCGACGCAGCGGCAGCCGCCGGGTCGAGCACCGGGTGGCCGGGGCGCACGGCGCGCCGCAGCGCGCCAATGCCGAACCACACGAGCCAGGCGAGGCCTGCGTAGAGCACGAGATGGACGAAGGTGGGGTAGCGCTCGACGAGCGCCGAAGCACCGCCTACGCCAGCGGCGATCAGGACGAAGTCGGAGAGCGTGCAGAGCACGACGATCTTGCCGACGTGTGCGCGCAGAATGCCCTGGCGCAGCACGAAGGCATTCTGCGCGCCGATGGTGACGATGAGGGAGGCGCAGAGCGCCGCGCCATGGGAAAAAGCGAGCCAGTTCATATTCGTGACGATTTTCTGCAACGGACGGATTGCCTGGAGGGGGGCGAGGCGCTAGTCTGCGTCCGGCACTCGCCTAAGAAAAGCTGATTTTCTTAAACCCGATTAAGGAACGCTAATGCTCGACTACGCCTTGCTCGACGCCCTTGCCGCGGTCGTGCGGCACGGCTCGTTCGATCGCGCCGCTGGCGCGCTCAATGTCACGCCTTCCGCGGTCTCGCAGCGCGTGAAGCTGCTGGAGGAGCGCGTGGGCACCGTGCTCGTGAAGCGCGGGCAACCGTGCGTGGCGACGGCCTCCGGCGCGCTGCTGTGCCGCCACACCGAGCGGGTGCAGTTGCTCGAGGCCGAACTGGGCGGCGCGATGCCGACCTTCCCGGGCGCGCTCGAAAGCGCACGGCCCACGCTGCGCATTGCCGTCAACGACGACAGCGTGGGCACCTGGTTCATCGATGCGGTGGCGCCCTTCTGCGTGGAACGCGACATCCTGCTCGATCTCGTGATCGACGATCAGGACCACACCGCGCAGCGCATTCGCGACGGCAGTGTGCAGGGCGCGGTCACGACCCAGGCGGAGCCGGTGCAGGGCTGCCGTTCGACGCGCCTTGGGCGCATGCGCTATCTCGCCGTGTGCTCGCCGGCCTTTTTCGAGCGTCACTTCGCGCAGGGCGTGACGCGCGAGTCGCTCAGGCGCGCACCGTGCGTCGAGTTCAATCCCAAGGATCAACTGCAAAAGCGCTTCATCCGGCGTATCACGCGCGCCCAGGTCGATGCGCCGCTGCACTGGATTCCACACGTCGCCGGTTTTTTGCGCTGCTGCCTCTCGGGCCTCGGCTGGGGCATGTGCCCCGAACGCATGGTCGCTGCACATCTCGCGCGCGGCGAAATGGTCGAGCTCACGCCCCGGCGCGGGCTCGATGTCGACCTGTACTGGCAGAGCTGGCGACTGTCGATAGGCTGGCTCGACGAGTTCGGCGCGATGCTGCGGCGCCGGTCCGCGGAATTCCTCGACTGAAGCGGCAGCGACCCCGGCGGGGGGAGGTTTTGTATGCGCTTAAGCTTAATCGGATTTTTCTTTACGTCCTCCCAAATCGTCGAACTATTACGGTAAGGACAGGTTCGCCGTTTTGGTGCAATCCGCTCGCTATTGCACATTGCAAAATTCCGAAAGGGAAATTCACTATGGATTAATCCGTCCTGAAATAGAGCGCGTTCTCAAATTGCCTGGCTGTAAGGTTGCTGTCCTCCGCCGCAGCGCAATTGCACGCGGTTTCCGCTGATGTTTGACAGGTAAAGTCTGTTGTCAGGCCGCTCAGACGGACTATTGCGTTTCATTGATCGGTCATCATTCGGCGCCAACATGTCGCTAAGGCTGTGTGAAGCCGGAGTGCCTGCGGATGCCCGTGGCGCCCGGTTCCGCGACAACCCGTCGCAGTAGCGGCACAGCTGTTTGGCTGATTGGCCGGTCCTTATGTGACAAGGATTCGAGCCGATTTGCCGGTTATTTTTTCCGCATGGACAATGACAAAGATCGTCAAATCGGCAAAAAAGTTGCAGAAAGTAAAGAAACTATTGTTGTATCGACTCAGTCGACTGTAAGCTTGGTGGTCTCCTTTTCTTGCGTTTCGGATTATCGTGTGAAAATTGAGTTTTTCCTGTGGATTACGAGATGGACACGCTATAATCCCGACGTGGCAGAGTGCTTATTCGACCGGCATATTTGAATCGTTTCCGCGTGCACGAGGTGCATTATGACGAAATTAGATACCGGCAGCGTCTGGCAACAAACCGTCAGTCTTCTGTCTGCGGCTTCCGAGCCCATCCCCATGGTGGACGAGCCCGAGGGTGGCAGGAGCTGCAAACCGGTACCCATCACACGCGGTGCTTCGGAGGCGGCCAATCGGCGCCGCGCCACCGTTCGCTCGTGGGATGCACAGGGCATTACCTTGATCCGGCGTCATGACCCGGAAAGCATTACGGTCTGCTGGAGCGACGCCACTTACGGGCGTTATTCCGACCAGCTCTGGCGCGTGTGCACGGCAAGGCGCAGTTCGGTTTGTGCGTTGACTGGAGAGAAGATCCGCCGCGGCGATGCCGTGTTCCGTCCGAGTCCCAATCGGCGTCATCGCCCGGCCAATGCCGACGCGATGATCCTGGCCAGCAAGATCGACAACCTGTCGAGCAGCGTGGTCGCGGCCCGTCTGGACGAGGCGCTGGCAGCGTAAGCGGTACGCCCTCGGGCGCCTTGGGCTTGCGGTGCAAGCTCTTGGGTGCCGAGGGCTTTTTCATGCAGAACGGGCACCGGCCTGAACCCGAAGGTTCAGGCCGGTGCCCGTTTTTGCGTGTGCGTCCGGGGCATGGGAGGGCTCAGGCCGCTACGTCGCCCGCTTTCTCCTCTTCCAGCGCGTCGCGCGTTTCCGGCATGGCAAGCCAGACCATCAGCACGGCCAGCGCGCCGGCGGCGGCCAGACCCATGAAGCTCACCGTATTGCCGAAGTGATCGGCGACGAACCCGGCCACTGCCGTCGAAAGCGTCGCGCCAATCCCCGCCGACAGCCCGAAGAGCCCGATACAGAGGTTGTAGCGCCCCTTGCCCCCGGCCACGTCGGCGGCGATGAGCGGCAGCATCACGCCGAACACGGCAGCGGAAAGCCCGTCGAGCATCTGCACCGGCACGAGGAGGTAGGGGTTGCCCACCGCCGCGAACAGCAGCGCCCGCACCGGCAGCGCCGAAAAGCCGAGGATCAGCACCGGCCGGCGCCCCCAGTGCTGGGCGGTGCGGCCCACCCACGGCGACATCAGCGCGACGATGGCTTGCGGCACGATGATGCATGCCGCGATCACGAGCTGGACGTTGTCGCCCATGCCGGCCGTGACTTCGCCGGCCGCGAGGTTCAGCATCGCGGCGTTCGAGAGGTGGAATAGCACGACGCAGGCCGCGAACGCCAGCATGCGCTTGTCGCGCAGGAGGTCGAGGATCGTCTCGCGTGACTCGCCGTCCGGCGGGACGGCCGACTTCGGCGCCCCGGGTCTGGCGAGGCCTGCCGCCACGCCGGCGCCCCGGCGGTCGTACTCGATCATGGCCAGCGCGACCAGCGCGGGCAGGGCGAGCGCCGCGGTCAGCCAGAACACGGCGCGCGGTGCCACGTACTCGCCGCACAGGCCCATGAGGCCGGCCGCCACCGCGCTGCCGATCGACGCCCAGCGCGCGTTGCGTCCAAGCCGGTCGCCGAGGTTCTGGCGGCCCACCAGCATGAGCGCGAGTGCGGCCATGGCCGGCGTGAGCATGCAGCTCGCGAAGCCGTGGAAGACCTCGGCGGCCATCACCGGGATCACTGTCGGGCTCACGGCCAGCAGCGTCGCCGAAAGAATGATCGCGGCGATCGCCCAGGCGGCCGCAGCTTTCTTGTTGCGCAGGGCGTCGACGGCGGCGCCCCCCGGCACCTGGCTCACCATCGCGCTCACCGTGCCTACCGAGAGCGCAAGGCCGATCTCGCCCTGGGTCCATTTGTGCGATGCGAGATACGACGCGATGAACGGGCCGAAGCCCGTCTGCACATTCGCGACGAAGAAGTTCAGCCAGTCGAGTGCTCGCAGACTTCGCGTGCTGGCCATCGTCCGCAGTGTGCCGCCCGTCATTTGGCACCGTGCTCAGAAGCTGCCGGGGCAGGGATCGCTGTGGCCGGATGGGGCGCGGCTGGCGTGGCAGGTGCAACGGGGGTCACCGCGCGCACGGACTGGCCGTTCTCGTATTCGGGTGACGCTTCCACCTGCTGGTCGCTCATCTCGAGTTGGGCCGTCAGTTCGTTGTTCCTGGTGACGAAGTGCAGCGCCGACCATTCGGCGGCGATCGTATGACGCTTTTCCAGGGTGCCGCTCACGTCCAGCACGACCGCGAGCGGGTCGGCGCTGCCGTCGAGAAGCACGTCCACCACGCGGCCGACCTTGGCGCCATTGGCGCGCTCGACGGTCGCGTCGAGCATCGGCAGGCGGTTGGGGCTGGGCTCGCCGGCGGCGGGCGGGGCGACGCCGGCCCCGGTGCGCGGCCGCTCCGCTTCGGGCTGCTGTCCCGGCCCCAGCGCGAGCGTGATGGCGGGGGAAGACGGCTGCGTGTTCACGCGCACGATGCTCCACGGGAAGACGGCCTTGCGGTCGCCCACTCCCATGAAGCCCTGCAGGTTCACGATCACTTCCGTTGGCTTGCCGCTTGGGCCGGCCACGAGGTCGACCGCGTGGCCGACCACCTTGCCGTCGGCTTTCTGCACGGCGCTGTCGAGCAGCGTGCGGAAGCTGCCGCGCTCGATGGTGCGCAGGGTGACGATCGGCGCGGGCGCGCTCGCGACCGGTGGGCTCGCGGGCGCGGGCGGCGGCGGGGCTGGGCGGGGGCGCCGGATCGGCGCGGGGCGCGGCTTCTTCTGCGCGGGTTTCGTCTCGGCGGTTTCCTCGGGCGCGCTGGCCGCTTCGGGCGCGGACGCCGCTTCGGGTTCGCTCGCGGGGACTTCGGGCTCGCTTGCCTCAATCGGCGCTTCGGGCGCGGGCGGCGGCGCGGGAGGGCGGAACAGGCTGCAGCCCGAGAGCATGACCAGGAGCAGCAGGGGCAGGGCGTACGGGAGAGCTGCAACGGAACGTGCGGAACCGCCTCTCATCAACGGGAACTCCTTGAAGCAGCCGGCGCCTTGGGCGCGCGGCGGGAAAAAACGGGTCGGGTGCGTGAGAGTTTAACCCGCGCGAGTACGCATTCCGTGCAATTGAGCATTGCGGCAAGCAGGGTGGCCGGGCGCGGGCGGAGTTTTTCAGGCGGATCGCGTGACGGTTCCACGCGACCAGGCGAAGGCCAGGGGAGGCCAGGCCAAGGCCAGGTGTAAACGCGAGGGCGCCCGGCCCACGACACCCTGTCATCGCAAATATAAGGATCGTGGCATGTCCTGAATGTGATTCCTGCGATGGGAGCCTGGGTTGTGTTCGCCTAACCTTCGATCCAGCAAAAAAAGATGTCAAAACGATGAGAATCGCCGCGTCACACGCGGTGGGTTCGGAGACAACGCCGTCATCGGCATTTTTGCTTCGAGTGTGCCGGCGGCTCGCGCATCGCGTCGACACAACTTATTCCAATTCGAGACGAACCTGATGACGGACCCGCAAGGGGTGCGTTTCAGCGCGCTGATAAAGGAGGCACTCATCATGATGGAACCCCAGGCCACGCCGCTCGCCGAGACGGCCGGCGCCCAAGTCGAGCCGATTGGCGCGACCGGCTTCCTCGACCGCTACTTCGACATCTCTTCGCGTGGCAGTTCGCTGCGCCAGGAGGGCCTTGCGGGCGTCACGACCTTCCTCGCGATGGTCTATTCCGTGTTCGTCGTGCCAGGCATGTTCGGCAAGGCGGGCTTCGACATGAGCGCGGTGTTCGTCGCCGTCTGCCTGACCACGGCGTTCGGCTCGCTGCTGATGGGGCTGTGGGCGCGCTTGCCGATCGCCATTGGCTGCGCGATCTCGCTCACCGCCTTCACCGCGTTCGGCCTCGTGCTCGGCAAGGGCATGAAGCCCGAAGTCGCGCTGGGCGCTGTGTTCCTCATGGGCCTCGTGTTCACCGGCATCTCGGTGACGGGCGTGCGTTCGTGGATCCTGCGAAACCTGCCGCACGGCATCGCGCACGGCACCGGGATCGGCATTGGCCTGTTCCTGTTGCTGATTGCCGCGAACGACGTCGGCCTCGTCGTGAAGAACCCGGGCGCTGGCCTGCCCGTCACGCTCGGCCACATCACGTCGCTGCCGGCGATTCTCTCGGTGGCGGGCCTCGCCGCGATCTTCGGCCTCGTGCGCCGCCGCGTGCCGGGCTCGATCCTGATCGTGATCGTCGCGATCTCGGCGCTCGGTCTGGTGCTCGATCCCGCGGTGAGCTTCCACGGCGTGTTCGCGTGGCCGTCGCTTTCGGCGCCGGGCCATGCCTCGCTGATCGGCGCGATGGACATCAAGGGCGCGCTCTCGCTCGCCGTGCTGCCTAGCGTGCTCGCCCTCGTGATGACGGCCGTGTTCGACGCCACCGGCACGATCCGCGCCGTGGCGGGCCAGGCTGGCCAGCTCGACGAAAACGGCCGCATCATCAACGGCGGCCGAGCCCTCACGGCCGACTCGCTCTCGTCGATCTTCTCGGGCTTCTTTGGCGGCGCTCCGGCAGCGGCCTATATCGAATCGGCGGTGGGCGTCTCGGCGGGCGCGAAGACGGGCCTTGCCGCAGCCGTGGTGGGCCTGCTGTTCCTCGCGGTGATGTTCTTCGCGCCGCTCGCGGGTCTCGTGCCCTCGTATGCGACGGCTCCGGCACTGATGTATGTGGGCCTCATGATGCTCTCGAGCGTCTCGCGCCTCGACATGGCCGATATGGTCGATGCGATGTCGGGTCTCGTCTGCGCCGTGTTCATCGTGCTGACCGCGAACATCGTCACGGGCATCATGCTGGGCTTCTGTACGCTCGTGATCGGCCGCATCGTGAGCGGCGAGTATCGCAAGCTGAACGTGGGGACCGTGGTGATCGCCGTGGTGCTGGCCACGTTCTACCTGGGCGGCTGGGCCATCTGATCCGTGCACTGACACGCTGCTGGCCCGGTCTTTCGGCCAGGCGGACCCGGCGGCCCGCCCGGCCGGCTGCACGGCCCGCGTCGCTTTACGGCGGCGCGGGCCGTGCGGCTTTTCGGGCGGGCTTGCGCGGGGATTTCGTGCGTATTTCTTACGCATTCCCTACGGATCCGGCAAGCATGGCACCTGCTTCGTTCCCCGCGCATTCGCGCTTGACTTTCCCCCTCCGTTACCTATGCTTAACCGCATGGTTAAGCATGACGACGACGCGTTGAACCGCACCTTCGCGGCGCTTTCCGACCCCACACGGCGCGCGTTGCTCGCGCGCCTCGCCCAGCAGCGTGAGCTTTCCGTGAGCGCGCTCGCGCAGCCGTTCGCCATCTCGCTGCCCGCGGTGATGAAGCACCTCGACGTGCTCGCCGGGGCGGGCCTCGTCACGCGCGAGAAAACGGGGCGCACGGTCGCGTGCCGCCTCGCCCCATCGCCGATGGAAGAGGCGATGCAGTGGCTCGGGCGCTACCAACGTTTCTGGAACGAACAACTCGATCGCCTCGCGGCGTTCGTCGAGGAGGACGCATGCCGGCCAGTTCCGAATCCAGCTTCCCCAGCAGTCCCAGCCTCACCCTCCGGCGGCGCATCAACGCCAGCCCCGCGAAGGTCTACGCGGCGTGGACGCAACCGGCGCAGTTGATGCAGTGGATGCATCCGTACGACAACGTCTGCATCCATGCCGAAGCCGACGTGCGCGTGGGCGGCCGCTTTCGCGTCATCATGCGTGCGTCAGACGGCGAGGAGCATGACGTGAGCGGCACGTATCTCGAGGTGGTCCCCGACTGCCGGCTCGTTTTCACGTGGGCCTGGCGCAGCACGCCCGAGCGCGAATCGCGCGTGACGGTGATGCTGCGCGAGGACGCTCACGCGACGGAGCTCACGCTCAAGCACGAGCACTTCTTCGACGAGGCCGCGCGCGACGCGCATGAAGGCGGCTGGTCGGGCGCGCTCGATCATCTGGTGAAGCAGTTCCGCTGATCCGGCGGCGCTGCTCGGGAAACGCAAAGGAGGACGCAACGATGGATGAGCACAGGATCGTTTCGCAGGACGAATGGCTTGCGGCGCGCAAGGCGCTGCTCGCGGACGAGCACGCTTTCACGCACATGCGCGACGCACTGGCGGCGAAGCGCCAGGCGCTGCCGTGGGTGAAGGTGGAGAAGCGCTACACGTTCGACACGCCGGAAGGCGAGCGCACGCTGGCCGAACTGTTCGGTCCGCGCAGCCAGCTGATCGTCTATCACTTCATGCTGGGGCCGGACTGGGACGAGGGCTGCGTGGGTTGCTCGCTGCTCTCCGACCACGTCGACGGCATGCTGCCGCATCTGGAGCATCACGACGTTTCGTACGTGGCCGTTTCGCGCGCGCCGCTCGCGAAGCTCGAGTCGTTCAAAGGGCGCATGGGCTGGAAATTTCCGTGGGTATCGTCGAACGGGAGCGACTTCAATTTCGACTACCACGTGTCGTTCGGCGAAGCCGACAAGGCGCGCGGCAAGGTGCTCTACAACTACGAGGAGCAGCCGTACATGAGCGACGAACTGCCCGGCCTCAGTGCGTTCTGTCGAGACGAACACGGCAACGTCTATCACACGTATTCGACATATGCGCGCGGCGGGGAAATGCTGCTGGGCGTGTACGGGGTGCTCGATTACGCGCCGAAAGGACGCAATGAAGCGCACGACATGCGCGACTGGGTACGCCACCACGATCGTTATGACAGCGTGCCGCAAGCGGCATGCTGCGCGCACGAGCGGAAGGGGGAGAAGGGGCAGAAGGGGCAGGCTTGAGGGCGGCGCGCGAACCTGCCTAGAGCGACATATCGAATGCCGGCCGCAGCAGCACCTGGATCGCCATCACAATGAGTCCCATCGCGCCGGCGGCGAGCGTCAGCGTGCCATATTCGTCGTAGCGCTTATCGTAAAGACACGCAACGATGAACAGTATGGCGAGCAGATTGGTCAGCCAGTAGAAGTTCAGCGCGAAGAACATCAACGTATCCGTAACGCAGGCGAAGAAGCGACAGTAGTACCGAATACTACGAAACGCCCGCATTCTAGCGAACCGACCTTACGGATACTCAACAGCGATGTGGCCTGGCGAACCCTATGGAACTTACGGCTGCGGCCGTGTCATTTCCGTGCGGATCCAGTCGGTGACCGAAGTGCGTCGCGGCTGCCAGCCGAGCAGCTTGCGCGCACGTTCGCCGCGTACGCGGCTGTTCGAGCCGAGGCCGTACGAGGCCATCTCATAACCCCATTCCGCGATCGCCGCGTCGAGCGGCCAGTCCTGCGGCGCAGGGAGCTTGAGCGCTTCGGCGAGCGCCGCGCTCATTTCGCTGAAGGCCGCCTCGCCGCTTTCGACGAAATAGAACATGCCCGCCGGCGTCTTCTCGAGCGCGAGGCGGTAGAGTTCGGCGACGTCGTCGATGTGAACGTTCGACCAGATATTCGCGCCTCGCCCTACGTGGCGCATGATGCCGCTCTTCTGCGCCTGGCGGATCAGCCGCGGCAGCTGTACGCTCGCCGCGCCCGGCACGGCGCCCTCGCCATAGATGAGCGTATTGCAGAGCACCGCGCTGCGGATGCCGCGCGCGGCGCCGGCGAGCACCAGAGCGTCGATGGCCACGCGCGGCGCCTTGTCGGCGGTCGGCTCGGGCAGGGCGTCTTCACGGTAGACGCGCCCGGTCGGCTCGCCGCCCGAGGCGTCGCCGACGATGCTCGAGCCGCTCGTATGCAGGAACACTTTGCCCGAGCCTCCGAGCGCCTCGAGCAGCGCCTCCACCGCGCCGCGATGGTCGCTGCTGGCGGCGTTGATGACGGCATCGGCGGCGCGCGCTTCGGCCATCAACAGCTGGCGGTCGTCGAGTTCGCCGGCCACCGGTTCGATGCCGAGCTTTTCGAGATCGGCGAACTGCTCGGGGCGGCGCACGAGACCGCGCACCGTGTGACCCGCGCGCGCCAGATGTGCCGCAATCGATCCCCCGATGAAACCGCCCGCGCCCGTTACAAAAATCTTCATGGATTGCTCCCGCTGTGAGGTTGACGAGATGTCGATGACGGGCAGTATCCGCCGGGCCGCCGCGCTGACAAACCGTGTTAGGCTCAAATGAATCTTGACTGCGGATCAACAATGAAGACGTCCACCGACGAACTGCTCGTATTCGTCACCGTGATCGATGCGGGGTCGATCACCGCAGCCGCCGAAAAGTTGCAGCAGACTGTCTCCGGCGTGAGCCGCGCGCTCACGCGGCTCGAAAAGCAGCTGGGCGTCGCGCTGATCCTGCGCACCACGCGCCGACTGCAGTTGACGGAGGAGGGCGAGCTGTTTCTCGAGCGGGCCCGTGCGATCCTCGCGGCGATGGAGGACGCGGAAGCGGCAGTGGCAAGGCATCGCGAGGCGCCTTCGGGGCGTTTGCGCGTCGACGCCGCCACGCCATTCATGCTTCATTGCATCGTGCCGCACATCGCCGAGTTCGCCGCGCGTTATCCCGCGATCCAGCTCGAGTTGACCAATAACGAGCGCATCGTCGATCTGCTGGAGCAACGTGTCGATATCGCGATCCGCATCGGCGCGTTGCAGGATTCGACGCTGCATGCGCGTGCATTGGGCGAGAGCCGGCTGCGGCTCGTTGCGAGTCCCGACTATCTCGCGGCGCACGGCACGCCGGGTTCGGCGGGCGACTTGCGCGCGCACCGGCTGATCGGCTTCACGGCGCCCGCGCATCTGAACCGCTGGCCGTTGCAGGTGCAAAGCGGCGGCGATGCTGTGGAGGATGCGGCAGCGGCGCCCCTGACGATCGAGCCGTCGTTGTCGGCGTCGAGCGGGGAGACGATCCGCCAGTTGGCCCTCGCGGGCGCGGGCATTGCCTGCCTCGCCGACTTCATGACCGCCGCCGACCGCCGCGACGGGCGGCTCGTCACCGTGCTCGACGCCGCGCTCGCCGACGAAAGGCAGCCGATACATGCCGTCTACTACCGCAGCGAGGCGCTGGCGACGCGCGTGCAGTGCTTTCTGGCGTATCTCGGCACCAGGCTGGAGCGATAAGGGCGCGGCCCCACGGATCGAGCCGGCACGGCGCCTCGCGGAATCTGTTGTCTATACAAGCTGCCCAGGCTAGACTTCGGGTCACTTGTATAGACAGGATTCGACAATGCGACTCACGCCCGGCCACCTGACCCTGCCCCAATTGCGCCAGATCGCCCGCGCCACCGACCAGGACGGTGTGAAGCTCGAACTCGATCCGGCAAGCTTTGCCGCCATCGACGCGTGCGCACGCGCCGTCGCCGATATCGCCGCGAAGGGCGAGCCCGCCTACGGCATCAATACCGGCTTCGGGCGTCTCGCCAGCACCCATATTCCGCGCGACCAGCTCGAACTGTTGCAGCGCAATCTCGTGCTCTCGCACGCCGTGGGCGTGGGCGAGCCGATGGCGCGCCCGGTCGTGCGCCTCCTGATGGCGCTGAAGCTCTCGAGCCTGGGCCGTGGTCACTCGGGCATCCGCCGCGAAGTGATGGATGCGCTCATTGCGCTTTTCAACGCCGACGTGCTGCCGCTGATTCCCGTGAAGGGTTCCGTGGGCGCTTCGGGCGACCTCGCGCCGCTCGCGCATATGTCGGCAGTGCTGCTGGGTGTGGGCGAAGTGTTCGCGAACGGCGAGCGCATGAGCGCGGAAGAGGGCCTGCGACTCGTCGGCCTCAAGCCGCTCGCGCTGCAGGCCAAGGAAGGTCTCGCGCTGCTGAACGGCACGCAGGCCTCCGCTGCACTCGCGCTCTACAACCTCTTCGCGATCGAAGACCTGTACCGCACGGCGCTCGTCTCGGGCGCGCTGTGCGTGGACGCGGCGGCGGGCTCGGTCAAGCCGTTCGACGCGCGCATCCACGAACTGCGCGGCCACCGCGGCCAGATCGAGGCGGCCGCGGCCTACCGTGCGTTGCTCGACGGCTCGGCCATCAACGTCTCGCACCGCGACTGCGGCAAGGTGCAGGATCCGTACTCGCTGCGCTGCCAGCCGCAGGTGATGGGCGCCTGCCTCGACCAGATGCGCCACGCGGCGCAGGTGCTGCTCATAGAGGCGAACGCGGTCTCCGACAATCCGCTGATCTTCCCGGACACCGGCGAAGTGCTCTCGGGCGGCAACTTCCATGCCGAACCCGTGGCGTTCGCCGCCGACAATCTCGCGCTCGCCGCCGCCGAAATCGGCGCGCTGGCCGAGCGTCGTATCGCACTGCTGATCGATGCCACGCTCTCGGGCCTGCCGCCGTTCCTCGTGAAGGATGGCGGCGTGAACTCAGGCTTCATGATCGCGCACGTGACGGCGGCTGCGCTCGCCTCGGAAAACAAGACGCTCGCGCATCCGGCCTCGGTCGATTCGCTGCCCACCTCGGCGAACCAGGAGGATCACGTCTCGATGGCGACGTTCGCCGCGCGCAAGCTCGGCGACATTGCGGACAACACGGCCCATATCCTCGCCATCGAGCTGCTGGCCGCCGCCCAGGGCGTGGACCTGCGCGCGCCGTACCACACGAGCCCGGCGCTCGCGGGCGTGATGCAGACGGTGCGCAATGAAGTGCCGCATTACGACCTCGACCGCTACTTCGCGCCGGACATCGCGGCCGTGGCGCGCCTCGTGCAGAACGGCGCGCTCGCCGCGCACAGCCCGTTCGCGTTCGAGTCCGAAGTCGCGGCGTGACAGTCGCAATGCAGCGCGCCATGAGGCACCCCGCGAGGCACACCCCGGTGCACTCGCCGGGGCACGGGGCCTGAGCGATGAACGCACCCGCGTACCAGGGCATCAAGGACTTCATCCTCGCTCGCATCGATGCGGGCGAGTGGAGGGAGGGTGACCAGGTGCCTTCGGAGAACGAACTGGCGCGCGAGTTCAAGGTGGCGCGCATGACCGTGAACCGCGCGCTGCGCGAACTGACTGCCGAGCAGGTGCTCACGCGCGTGCAGGGCGCGGGCACCTTTGTCGCACGGCCGAAATACGAGTCGACACTTGTGGCGATCCGCAGCATCTCCGACGAAATCCTCGCGCGCGGTCACCGCTATCGCGCCGAGGTGCTGGAGATCGGCGTGCTGCCCGCCGACGCGGCGCTCGCGATCGAAACCGGCCTTGGCACGTACGACAGGCTGTACTACTCGCGCGTGCTGCACTTCGAGAACGACGTGCCCGTGCAGCTGGAGGAGCGCTGGGTCAATCCTGCGGCGGCGCCCGAATACGCCGCTCAGGACTTCACCCACCTCACGCCGAATCAGTACCTCATGCGCGAAGCACCGCTGCAGCGCGTGGAGTACCGCATCGAGGCGCTCGCGCCTGACGGCGAAACGCGCAGCCGCCTCGCGATGGCCGAGGCCGAGCCCTGCCTCGTGTTGCACCGGCGCACCTGGTCGCGCGGGCTGGTGGCGTCGGTGGCGGATCTCTGGCACCCCGGCAGCCGCTACCGGTTCACCGGTCACTTCTAGTCCCGTCGTGATGTAACGGCGCCTTTTGCATGGCGCGCGGCATCGTTCCCTTTCTCCGTTCCCTGTTGCGAAAGCGGCAAATGCGTGCCCCGGCTCGGGCATGCAGGTTGCACGCAGCCTCCCACAGCGACTAACCTTCAGTCACTGGCCCGGCGGGCAACGGCGGCCCGCACGGCGCACGTGCGAAAGAGGGAGGATTCGAGCGATGGAAGATACCGGCGCAACGCTCACACCCATATGGCGTGCGAATCTCGCGCTCCTGACCCGCGAGGTGGGCGCGGCCACGCGGCTTGCGCGCATGATGACGTTTTCGGCCAGTTACATGAAGTTGATCCTTTCGGGGCAGCGCGATTTCAGCGGTGAGTTCGTGCGCGGCGTAGAAGCCGTCACGGGCTTGCCGGAGGGATGGATGGACGTGCCGCACGGCGCCGACGAGGTGCCCGACGTCGCGCGCGAGGCCATCGGCAATGAAACGCCGCATGCGCGTTTTCGCGGCACCGCCCATCCCATGCGCAAGCCGCCGGTGCTGCGCGCCGAGCCGATCTTCGGCCAGAAGCCGGCGCAGCGCGGCGACGAGCGCGCGGCCGCCGCTCAGCCGCAGGCTCGCATGGCGGGCCTGCGCAGGATCCGCGATCTGGCCGTGCAGGACGTGCGCAAACTCGAACGCCATCTGAGCGTGCCGGCGGTGGAACCGGCGGTCCTGCGCGCGCGTATCGAGGACGTGATTGCCGGGATGGAGCCCGACGAGCGGGTGCGCGCCGATCTCGCCGGGCGGCTCGAGCAGATCGAGAAACATCGCGAGCTGCTGCTGCGTCACGTGGCGAAACTTCACGCCTTGCTCGCGCGGCTCGGCGAGGATCCGGGCGGGAGCCAGTCCTAGCGGTCCTGGCTGCGCGCGGCGCACGGTCGAACTGGCGGCGCAGGCGGGACTCGTCCTCACGCCGGCGGGCGCGGCGTTCCCTTATGGCATCGATCCGCAGGACAGCCATCTGCGCATCGCGCCATCGTTCCCGGCGCTTGCGCGAGTGCGGCTCGCGGCCGAGGGCATCGCGCTGTCCCTGCTGCGTGCCATTGACGAGCGGCGGCTCGCGGCGGCCTGGGATGACCGACGCCGCTTCAAATGGCCCGGCATGCGGCCCGGCATGCGGCTGGCGCCATGCACGCGCAGGATGGCAATGTGCTACAAAGGCAGACATCGTCATCGTTCCCACGAGGTTGCCTTGCACGTGCGCGCCGCGGCCTTTGCGCTCTGTCTGCTGCTGACCGGACGGGCCGCGCACGCGCAGCCGCCAGCCGGCGCCGGGCCGGCTCCCACGGCCAGATCGGCGGAACCTGCCGGCGATGCCGCGGACTTCGCGCCGGCCACGCTCGAGCGCGACGTCCATCTGTTCATCGTGCAGAAGGACGGCTCGGTCGTCGAGCAGGACGACTCGACGATGCGCGCGAATACGACGGCGGGTGTGGACCAGGTGGCTCAGCGCTACGTGTGGTTCAATAAGGATATCGAAACGATCACCGCGCTTTCGGCCGAGACCGTCGATCCGGACGGCACGGGCCATCCCGTCGGCCCCGATGGCATCCGCGACGTCCAGGAGCCGCGCTCGGCCGGTGCGCCGACCTTCGAGGACGGCGTGCTGCGCACGGTGATCTTCCCCGGCGTGCAGCCCGGTTCGCGCGTGCGCCTCGTCTTCGCCAAGCGGCGCGCGAGGCCGCTGCAGGCGGGCACGTTTTCCTATTTCGTCGAGCCGACGGGCGAGCCCGTGGAATTCCAGCGCCTTGTCTTCGATCTGCCCGCCGACGTACCGCTGTATGCCGACGCGCGCGGCTACGTCGCGTTGCCGCCGGTCACGTCGAACGGGCGCACCCGCTATACGTTCGACTATCGGCACGGCCCGTATGCGCCGCTGGAAGCGGGCGCGGTCGCCGCCGTGAACTGGGGCGACCGCCTGATGGTCTCGACCATGCCGGACTTCGCGGCCTTCGCCGCGCGCTACCGCGATGCGGCGGCCGACCCCAGCGCGACCGACCCGTCCATCGCGGCGCTGGCCACGGCGCTGACCGCGGGGGCGACCGATGCGCGTGAGAAGGCGCGCCGTATCTACGACTGGGTGCGCTTCAATATTCGCTACGTGGCGCTCTTTCTCGGCGAGACCGAGGCCGTGCCGCATCGCGCGGTGGACATCCTGCGCAACCGCTATGGCGACTGCAAGGACCACGTCGCGATCTTCACGGCGCTGCTCGCGGCGGCGGGCATACGCTCGGAGGCGGCGCTGCTCGACCTCGGCCCGGTCTATACGCTGCCCGACGTGCCAGGCTACGGTGCCGAAGCGATCAACCACGTGATTGCCTGGCTGCCGGACCTCGGCCTGTTCGCGGATACGACCGCGGGCGGCACCGAGTTCGGCTATCTGCCGGCGGGCGTGATGGACCGTCCCGCGCTGCTGGTGGACGAAGGCGTGCTCGTACGGACGCCGGCGACGCAGTCGCGCACGCGCAGCGCGAGGCTTGCCGTCGAGGTCGGGCGTGACGGCGACGCTACCTATCGCTATTACGTCGAGGACGAAGGAGCGGGCGCGGAGCCCGAGCGCAACACGTTTCGCCGCGCCACGCGCCAGACGGCGCAACTGCTGGCCGCGCAGCGCTTGCGGGCAACGGGCCTTTCCGGCACGGCCCGCATCGAAACCGGCCCGCGCGACGCGACGTTCGGCCCGTTCTCGACCACCATCACGGGCATGCTCGATCACGTCGTCTGGCCCGACGGCACGACGGCGCTGCCCGCGCTGTCGAGTCTTGCCGGCGGCATCGCCACGCAGGTGGACTACTGGCTCGCCCAGCCACGCCGCACGCAGCCCTGGGCCTGCATTGGCGGCGACTTCGACGAAGCGGGGCAGATCGTGCTGCCAACTAACGTGCGCGTGACCGACGTACCGGAAGACCTGAGCGTGACGGGCGGCCCGCTTGCCTACACGGCGCACTACCTGTTCGATCCCGGCTCGCGCACGGTGCAGGTCGTGCGCCATCTTTCGGCGCACTTCGGGCATCAGATGTGCACGGTGGCGGAGTTCGAGCAGATGCGCGACAGCTTGCTGCGTATCGAGCGAGACACGCACGCGCAGATCGTCGTGCGCGCGGGCGGCGGCCGCCAGCCGACGTGAGCCGGCGTTCGTCGCCTTCAGCCAGGCTCATTTGAGCACGCTTAGCCGCCCTGGGTCGTCACCGGCACCCAGACGCCTTTCTTGACGAGGTAGAGCGTGGACGCGCCGTTTTTCAACGAGCCGTCGTGCTCGAAGGCGATGTGGCCGGTCACGCCGTCGAAGCTGATCATCCTCAACGCGCTGCGGTAAACGTCGGGCTGCGGCGACCTGGCGAGCACCATGGCATGGATCGCCGCCCACGCGGCGTCGTAGCCGAACGGCGCGTAAGCGAGCACGTCGGTGCCGTAGCGGCTGCGGTATTTCTGGGCGAAACGCGGGCCATCGGGTAGCTGCGCAAGCGGCCGGCCGTACTCCCAGGACATCGCGCCCTCGGCCGCGGCGCCCGCGTCCTGGACGAAGGCGGAGTTGACCACGCCGCCGCCGCCCACGAACTGCGGCGCCATGCCTAGTGTTTTCATCTGCCGGACGATGGCCGCCGCCTGGCGCGCGAGGCCGCCGAAGTAGACGAGGTCGGCGTCGGTGCGGCGGATCTTCGCGAGCTGTGTCGCGAAGTCGTCGGTATTGCTGGTCGCGAACTCGCGCGCCACCACGTTGCCGCCGTGCGCGCGCACGGCGCGCTCGAACACGTCGGCCTCGCCCTGGCCGAAGGCGCTGCGGTCGTCGAGGATGGCGATGCGCTTGACCTTCATGGTGTCCACGGCCCAGGCGCCTGCAATCCCCGCGTTCTGCGCATCGTTTGCGATCACCATGAACACGTTCGCGTAGCCCTGCGAGGTGAGCGCGGGATTGGTGGCGGCCGGATCGATCATGGGAATGCCCGCAGTTTCGTAGACGCGCGAAGCGGGAATCGCGGTGCCCGAATTGAAATGGCCGACGACGGCCGAAACGCCCAGGTTAGCGAACTGCGCGGCGGCCTGGATGCCCAGGCGCGGATCGCCTTGATCGTCGAGCGGCACGAGTTCGAAGTGCACGGTCTGGTCGCCGATCTTGATGCCCTGCGCATTGGCTTCGTCGAGCGCGAGCTGCACGCCGTTCTCGAGGTCGTGGCCGTAATTCGCGTCTTCGCCCGTGAGCGGTGCGACGAAGCCGATGCGCACGGTGAGCGGCGTGGCCGCGACGGCAGCGGCTATGGCGTCCGGTATCGCGCCAGAAAGCGCGCCGGCGGCCAACGCCGCGACCAGGGCGGCGGCGAGACTCAGCGGGGCCAGCAGTCTCATCGTGACTCCTTGCGCCGCGAGGCGCGGTGTGCCTGCGTCTGCAGGCCGAACCCCGCGCGGCGCGCGGGCGGTGACGACACGGGACGGCGACGGTGGAGCGGTCAGGGCCTACGACGCAAGCAGACAGGAACGCGCGCCGGCTGGCCGGCGCCAAAGCGTGCAGCGGTACGGCAGGACTTTCGGGGCGTGCCGCTCAATGGCCGCCCTGCATCTCCAGCAGCGTGTCACGCAACTGCATAAGCGGGGCCTTCGTGGCTTCGTCGGCCCAGTCTTCGAGGTCGTCGAGCGCGCGGTTGCAGCCGTCGAGTACCACGTCGAGGTCGACCGCCACGCCGTTGGCGAGCGCGAAGCGCAGCGTCTCTTCAAACCGTTCGCAGTCGTCCTCTGCGTAGGCAATGTCGAGGTTGTCGGCGATGGTCTGCGCGATGTCGCTGCGCGCACGGTCTTCAACGTCTACGAAATCGATGATGCCGCGCGCGACCTCGGGCGCGTGATAGAGCGCAATGTCCAGCCACAGCGCAGGGTCGAAGTCGCCCTCGTGGCTCTGCGTTTCGAAGTACTCGATCGCTTCCTGCTCGTGCGTTTCGCCGGCGTCGACGGCAAGACAGAGTTGTTCGAAATATTCTTCCTGTTCGCTGCGGATCGGATGGGACATCGGCAATTCTCTTCAATCAATCTGCGCAACGTGCGCGGCCCGCATTATAGGCCGTGCCGGAGCTCCGGTCAGCGCGTTTCAGGGCATTTCAGGGTGTATCGGCCGCCCAGGCGTCGAACCATTCGCGCGGCCTTGCGATCTGGTCTTGCGCGGCGACGATCTCCAGCTCGTAGCGGCCGGCGTCCCATGTCGCCTTCACGACGGCATTCACGGCCGCGAGCGTGTGCTCGAAGGCGGGGCGCAGCGCGTCGCCCAGCATCTGGCGCGCAACGAACACGGCGCTCGTCACGTCGCCCACGCCCACGGGCTGGCGCGCGAACGGGTAGAGCGGGCGCTGCCCGACCCACGCTTCGTGCGCGGTCACGACGAGCATGTTGAAGCGGTCGGCGAGGCTGTTGCGGTCCAGCAGATGCTTGACGAGGATGACCTTCGGGCCGCGGCGCAGCAGTTGGCGGCACGCGGCGACGGCTTCCTCGACCGTTTCGATCTCGCGGCCCACGAGCCGTTGCAGTTCGCTGTGGTTCGGCATCATCGCGTCGGCCACCTCGGGCATGTTCGCGACCAGAAACTCTTCGATGCCGGGCTCCACGCGGCAACCGCTGGCCGTGCCCATCACCGGATCGCAGAAGTAGCGCGCATGCGGATTGCTGGCCTTCACGGCACGCACGATGTCGATCACGGCCTGAGCCTGTTCGGGCGCGCCGAGGTAGCCCGAGAGCACGGCGTCGCAGCGCGGCAGCACGCCGATCGCGCCGATGCCCTCCACGAGTTCCACCATCTGCTCCGGGTCGATGGCGCTGCCGGTCCAGTGGCCGTACTGGGTGTGATTGGAGAACTGCACGGTGTCGAGCGGCCACACGTTCACGCCGAGCCGGCGCATCGGGAACACGGCCGCGCTGTTGCCGGCGTGGCCGAACACGACGTGGGACTGGATGCTCAAGACATTTTTCATCGATCGATCCGCGTTTTCTTATGGCGTCAGGCCGGGCCCGGCGGGACACGGGAGGACGGGCACGCGGGCCTCGTCCGTCGGGCCAGCAAGCGGGCGCACCGCCACGTGCCCAGCGTGTTCATGAAGGCGGTGCAGCAACGATAACCGAATTCGGCTTTCCCAGTCGATCGCCGTGCGTAGGCGGTGTTGCGCGAAATCGGCAGTTCCGCGCGCAGGCGTGTCGCTCAGGCGAGCTCGCGATAAAGCGCCATGTAGCGCTGCGCCGAGGCGGCCCAGCCGAAGTCTTGCTCCATGGCGCGCCGGCGCGTGTCGCGCCAGTCGCGGCTGCGCGCATGGAGCGCGAAAGCGCGGCGGATCGCGGCCGCGAGCGCGTCGGGCTCGAAGCGCTCGAACACGAAGCCGGTTGCGAGGCCATCGGCGAGGTTTTCGAGCGAGGCGTCCACGACCGTGTCCGCGAGCCCGCCCACGCGATGCACGAGCGGCAACGCGCCATAGGCGAGCGCGTAGAGCTGGGTGAGCCCGCAGGGCTCGAAGCGCGAGGGCACGGCCACGACGTCGGCGCCCGCGACGATTGCGTGCGCGAGCGTCTCGTCGAAGCCGAGCTCGACGGCGACCGCCTCGGGGTGCTGGCGTGCCGCGCGCGCATAGCCTTGCTCGAGGCTCGCGTCGCCGGTGCCGAGCACCACGATCTGGCCGCCGCGCGCGACGATCTCGGGCAGTGCGGCGAGCAGCAGGTCGAGGCCCTTCTGCTCGGTCAGGCGGCTCACCACGCCGAACACGGGCGCGTCGTGCTTCTGCGCGAGCTTCATGCGCGCCTGCAGCGCCGCCTTGCAGCGCATCTTGCCGCTCATGCGCGTGGCCGAGTAGCGGGCGGCGACCGTCTCGTCGGTGGCGGGGTTCCAGACCGCATAGTCCACCCCGTTGAGGATCCCGACGAGGTCGTGCGCGCGCCCGCGCAGGAGCGCCTCGAGCCCGCCGCCCTGGGCCACGGTCTGGATCTCGCGCGCATAGGTGGGGCTCACGGTCGTGATCTTGTCGGCGTAGTAGAGCCCCGCCTTCAGGAACGAGAGCTGGCCGTAGAACTCGATGCCGTGCATGTCGAAGAAGTCCGCCGGTAGCCCGAGGCTGCCGAACTGCTGCGCGGGAAAGATGCCCTGGTAGGCGAGGTTGTGGATCGTGAACACCGAACGCGCCGGCGCCGCGCCGGGCGCGAGGCCGCGCTCGCGCGCCGCCGCGCGCAGGTAGGCCGGTGCGAGCCCGGCGTGCCAGTCGTGCGCCTGCACAATGTGCGGGGCCCAGTCCGGGTCGGCCTGCTGGGCGAGCTGCGCCGCTGTCCAGCCGAGCAGCGCGAAACGCTGGGCGTTGTCGCCCCAGGGGACGTGCTCGGCGTCCAGGTACGGGTTGCCGGGCCGGGCGTAGTAATCGTCGGCGCGAATCATGTAGACCGGCAGGTCGTTCTCCGGCAGCCGGCCCAGCTCGAGCGTCGCCTCCTGCGCACCGAAGGTGCGGCCAAGGCGCGCGACCGGGCGCAGGTCGGCGAGCCCCGCCGCGACCGGCGCGAAGCCCGGCAGGAGGAGGCGCGCGTCGGCACCCTGCTCGATCAGGGCGGCCGGCAGCGCGGCCGTCACGTCGGCGAGGCCGCCCGTCTTCAGGAGTGGATAGAGTTCGCTGGCTACATGCAGGACGCGGATGGTCATCGCTCGGGTGTCCTCTCGGTGCTGGGCGTTGCGTTACGGATCCGGCGCCGCGCGGGCGGCTCCCGTGGAGGCGGGGGCATGCGTCGTGCCCGGGTGGCGCGCACTGCGGCAGGGCAAGGCGAGACCGGCGCGCGGCGCTCGCCTTACGCGGCCCGGCGCGCCGCGCCGCTGCTGCCGCTGGTGCCTTGTGCGCCCGTCAGCTGTGGGCGCGTGCCAGCGCCTCGCGTGTGACGAGCACGACGCCGCTTTCGGTGCGGTAGAAGCGTTCGCCGTCGCGCACCGGGTCTTCGCCGATCACGGTGCCGTCGGGGAGCTCGCAGCCGCGGTCCACCACGACCTTGCGCAGACGGCAGCTCGTGCCTACCGTCACCTGCGGCAACAAGACTGCCTCGGCAATGTTGCAGAAAGACTTCACGACGACATTCGAGGAGAGCACCGAGCGCGAGAGCTGCGATCCCGAGATGACGCTGCCGCCGCAGACGATCAGGTTCGTGCCGGAGCCCTGCAGGCCGTTGAGGTCGCGCACGAACTTGGCGGGCGGCAGCTGTTCCTGGTAGGTCCAGATCGGCCAGTGGCGGTCGTAGAGATCGAGCGCGGGTATCGTCGAAGCGAGGTCGAGGTTGGCGGCCCAGTAGGCGTCGATCGTGCCCACGTCGCGCCAGTAAGGCTCGGCGGTCGCGTCCGAGGTGACGCACGAGAGGCTGAACGGATGGGCGATCGCGAGTCCGTCGGTGACCACGCGCGGGATGATGTCCTTGCCGAAGTCGTGGTCGCTCGCGGAGTTGACGATGTTCTCTTCGAGCATCTTGATGAGATAGGCCGTGTCGAACACGTAGATGCCCATGCTGGCGAGCGCGATGTCGGGGTGGCCCGGCATGGCGGGCGGATCGTCCGGTTTCTCGACGAAGCCCGTCACGCGGCGCGACTCGTCCACGGCCATCACGCCGAACGCGCGCGCCTCGAGCCGCGGCACCTCGATGCAGCCTACCGTGCACTCGGCGCCGCTCGCCGCGTGATCGGCCACCATGCGCGTGTAGTCCATCTTGTAGATGTGGTCGCCGGCCAGTACGACCACGTACTTCGGTGCGATCGAGCGGATGATGTCGAGGTTCTGGTAGACCGCGTCGGCGGTGCCGCGGTACCAGTGCGCGCCCTCCACGCGCTGCTGCGCGGGCCACAGGTCGAGGAACTCGTTGAACTCGCCGCGCAGGAAGCCCCAGCCGCGCTGCAAGTGGCGCAACAGCGAATGCGCCTTGTACTGCGTGACGACGGCAATGCGGCGTATGCCCGAATTGAGACAGTTGGAGAGGGCGAAGTCGATGATGCGGTATTTGCCGCCGAAGTGGACGGCCGGCTTCACGCGCTTGTTCGTGAGCGGGCCGAGGCGCGTACCGCGCCCACCGGCGAGCACGATTGCGAGCGTGGTGCGCTGCAGATCGTTGAGGCTTGCTGGGGTTTCCATATGCGTCTCCTGTTGATCCGGAGTAGGGGCTCGAGCGGGGCTCAAGCGCCAACTCCGGTCCCATGCATAGCTCCTGCTCTTCTTTTCTGCCCCCCGAAAGGGCCGGCCTGGCGCATTCGTCGAGTGCGTCGCCATGGCCTGCGCTGCCGGCGTTCTCGGTCGCCTGCATAGACTGTTCTAGCACCGAATCGCACACAGTGCGAATTGCCGCTTGCGCACGGGCGCAGCAAACGGACCTTGCGGACCTCGAGGATCGCGCGGTGCGCGAGCGCAGCGCGGGGGCGGGCGTGGCGCATCACGGCTAGAATCGGCGGCTTGTGCGCCGTCCCGGGTACGCCTCTTCGCTTGGCGTCCCGTGTTGGTCCCGCGTTGACCGATTCGCAGCCCGACCGCCTCCCTCGCTCATGACCCTGACCCGCCAGCTTTCCCTCTTCGCCGTCGCATGCTGTGCCGCCGCGCTGTGCCAACCCGCGCGGGCCGGCGACGAGCCGGCCTTCGGGCCCGAGCTGCAGGGCTTCGCCTATCCCTATACGGTGCAGGATTTCGCGTTCACGTCGCAGGGCCAGTTGTTGCACATGGCTTACATGGATGTGCATCCGGCCACGCCCAACGGCCGCACGGTCGTGCTGCTGCACGGCAAGAACTTCTGCGGCGCGACGTGGGAGCAGACGATCGGAGAACTCGCGGCTGCCGGCTATCGTGTGATCGCGCCAGACCAGATCGGCTTCTGCAAGTCGAGCAAACCCGTCGCGTACCAGTTCAGCTTCCAGCAGCTCGCACGCAATACGCATGCGCTGCTCGCCTCGCTCGGCGTCGTCCGGGCGACGCTCGTCGGTCATTCGACGGGCGGCATGCTGGCGGTGCGCTACGCACTGATGTACCCGCAGGAGACCGAGCAGCTCGTCCTCGTGAACCCGATCGGCCTCGAAGACTGGAAGGCGCTGGGCGTGCCCTCGCTTTCGGTGGACGACTGGTACGGGCGCGAGCTGAAGACGACCGCCGAGGACATTCGCCACTACGAGCAGGTCACCTACTACGCCGGGCAATGGCGCCCGGCGTACGAGCCCTGGGTGCAGATGCTGGCGGGCATGTATCGCGGTCCGGGCAAGGTTCAGGTCGCGTGGGATTCGGCGCTGCTCTACGACATGATCTATACGCAGCCCGTGGTCTACGAACTCGGCCAGCTGAGCATGCCTACGCTGCTCCTGATTGGCGACAAGGACACGACGGCCATCGGCAAGGACGTCGCGCCGCCCGAGGTGCGCGCGAAGCTCGGCCACTATCCGGCGCTGGCGAAGGCGGCGCAACGGGCGATACCGCACGCCACGCTCGTCGAGTTCGCGGGGTTGGGCCATGCGCCGCAGATGCAGGATCCGCAGGCCTTCCATGCGGCCTTGCTCAAGGGGCTCGCGGCATTGCCGGCGCAGCCCTGAACCCGAGGGGGGGCGGGTTAAGCTGGAAAGGGGCGAGGGCGCGCGTTGCCTGCCCCGGAGCGCTTACTGCCGCTTCGCGAGCGCCTCGCGCACTTCGGCGGCGATTTCGAACGAGCGCAGCCGCGCGGCGTGGTCGTAGATCTGCGCCGTGACGATCAGCTCGTCCGCGCCGGTCTGCTCGATCACCGAGGCGAGTTGTCCTCGCACTGTCTCTGGCGAGCCCACCGCGGAACAGGCGAGCGCGTGCGCGACGCCGGCTAGCTCGAATTCGGTGGCCTCGACCTTCGCCACGGGCGGCGGCAGCTGCCCCGGCGTACCGCGCCGCAGGTTCACGAACTGTTGCGTGAGCGAGGTGAAGAGAAAGCGGGCCTCGTCGTCGGTATCGGCGGCGAAGACATTGACGCCCACGATCGCGTGCGGCCGCGCCAGCGTAGCCGACGCACGGAACTGCGAGCGGTAGACCCGGAGCGCCGTGAGCAGGTGATCGGGCGCGAAATGCGAGGCGAAGGCGAACGGCAGACCCATGGCCGCCGCCATCTGCGCGCCGAACAGGCTCGACCCGAGGAGGTAGATCGGGACGTTCAGACCCGCGCCCGGCACCGCGCGCACCCGCTGGCCTTCGACCGGCGCGGCGAAATAGCGCTGCAGTTCGGCCACGTCGTCGGGGAACGCATCGGCGCTCGACTGCAGGTCGCGCCTCAGCGCGCGGGCGGTCGTCTGGTCGGTGCCCGGCGCGCGGCCGAGCCCGAGGTCGATGCGGCCCGGATACAGCGACTCCAGCGTGCCGAACTGTTCGGCGATCACGAGCGGGGCGTGGTTGGGCAGCATGATGCCGCCCGAGCCCACCCGGATCGTGCGCGTGCCGCCCGCTACGTGGCCGATCACCACCGAGGTCGCGGCGCTGGCGATGCCCGTCATGTTGTGATGTTCGGCGAGCCAGTAGCGCAAGTAGCCGAGGCGTTCGGCGTGGCGGGCAAGTTCGAGCGTGTTGCGCAGGGCGGTGCTGGCGTCGGAGCCGGCGGGAATGGGGGAGAGATCGAGGACCGAGAAAGGGATCATGGCGCTTCGAGAGTTCGGGTTCGGGTTTCGCGCGGCACGGGCGCAAGAGCTAGCAGACGGCGGGAGACGCGCGAGATGCGCGGCTGCAAGCCGGGTGCAAGGTGCGGCCATTGTGCCCATGCGGGCGGCTTTCTGCTGGCGGCCAACCCGAACCCCTGCCCGGCGTGGGGCTATGTCCGCCTGCTTGTACGAAATGGCGCAATCGCCACGCATTTTCTTAATGTATTGAATACTGACATGAGGCTTTTAATTCGCTTTCATTAAATTTATATTGCGTTTTGCTTACTGGGTATTTCGAAACGTAAATCGTGAAGGCAAGCCTCTAAACGCCTGAAATAATGACGGCTTCTGCATTGTCGGTGAGAGCGAAAAGCAGTGTTGCGGCCCGCGCTCAAGCAGTTTCGGGAACGAACTGTTAGAATTTTGCGCGTTCGGGCAGCACGGTTATGAGACCGTGCCGGACGTCTGAAATTGTCGAAAATGATGCAGTGGGTTTTGTGCTGCGTCATATCACGTCACGTCGCATTCAGGGTTATCTTCTGGCGAAGAATCTGCGCTGCGATTTCGAGGCGCGGCTGCCATTTTTCCGAAACTCATGGTTGTGCAAATGTTACAAGGCGATCCGGCTAAGCGGGCCGTCGCAAGGGGCCGCGAGGGCGCCCGGGAGCCATGTGCGCTGCGCTTCGCCTCGCCGGAGGTCAGCGCATGACGTCGTCGCTCCCACTCGGCTGGTGGCTGGTGGTCGCGCTGTCCGGCGTGGCCGCGCTCTACGCGGCTTGCGCGGCGCTGACCATGCCGCGTCTCGGCTCGGCTTCGCTCGTGCGCGAGGCGGCGCGCCGCGCGCGCGCGGGTCAGCGCGTCGGCGTGAGCGTGCTCAAGCCGCTGTGCGGCGCCGAACCGCGTCTCTATGAGAACCTCGCGACTTTCTGCGAGCAGCGTCACCCGCGCTTTCAGCTGCTGTTCGGCGTCTCGTCGGCCGCCGATCCGGCCATCGCCGTCGTCCGCCGCCTGCAGGCGGCCTATCCGCATTGCGATATCGAGCTCGTGATCGACACGCGCGTCTATGGCAGCAACCTGAAGGTCAGCAATCTGATCAATCTGACGGCACGGGCGCGCTACGACGCGCTGATCGTCGCGGACAGCGACATCGCCGTCGGGCCCGACTATCTGGATATCGTCACGGCGCCGCTCGCCGATCCGCAGGTCGGGGTCGTGACCTGCCTCTACCATGCGCACAGCGTCGGCGGTTTCTGGCCGCGGGTGGGCGCGCTCTTCGTCAACGAGTGGTTCGCGCCCTCGGTGCGCGTCGCGCACAGCACGGGCTCGCGCGCGTTCGGTTTCGGCGCCACGCTCGCGCTCTCGCGCGCCACGCTCGAGCGTATCGGCGGCTTCGCGGCGCTCAAGGACTGCCTGGCCGACGACTACATGCTCGCCCGCTATGCGCGCGAGCACGGGCTCGCCACGGTGCTCGCGCCGGTAGTGGTCGCAACCGACGTCGTCGAGCCCACTTTCCGCGCGCTCTGGCTGCGCGAGACGCGCTGGCTGCGCACGATCCGCTCGGTCAATCCGGCGGGCTTCGCGTCGCTCTTCATCACGTTCACCTCGCCGTGGCTCGTGCTGGGCGGCGGCCTGTGCGCGCTGCTCGCGTCGGGCAGCCTGTCGCTCGGCGCAGGGCTCGCGGGCAGTGGCAATGGCCCGATGGTGCTAACCGCGCTCGGCGCGAGCACGGCAGGCGGTATCATCGCGCGTGTTGTGCTGCACGCCCGCGGCAGCGCCAGCCGGAGCGCGTTCTGGCGCGATTTGCCGCTCGTGCCGCTGCGCGACGGGCTGCTCGCGCTGCAGTGGCTCGCGGCGGCCTTCGGCTCGCACGTGGTCTGGCGCGGCGTGCGCGTGCCGGTGGCCAACCCCGAGGCGGGCGAGCCCGGAGGCGTTGGCGCTTCGGCGCGTCAGCCTGCCGTCGAGGTGTCCGACGGCCGCTGAGTTTCAGATTTATGGAGCGTGTCGCATGGGCGGCGCGCGCCAGGATTCGTTCATGTCAATTTCCACTTTGCCCGATACAACCCGGGTTGCCGGAGCACTCATCGCATGAAAACGTTGTTTCTGCAGGCCCCGTCCTATGACGGCTTCGACGGTGGCGCCGGTTCGCGCTACCAGGCAAAGCGCGAGATCCGTTCGTTCTGGTATCCGACCTGGCTCGCGCAGCCGGCGGCCCTCGTGCCCGGCAGCCGCGTGCTCGATGCGCCCGCCGACGGCCTTTCCGTCCAGGAAACGCTCAAGATCGCCGACGACTACGACCTCGTCATCATCCATACGAGCACGCCGTCGTTCCCGACGGACGCGCTGTTCGCCGAGGACCTGAAGAAGCACAAGCCGTCGATTCTGGTCGGCATGGTCGGCGCGAAGGTCATGGTCGATCCGCACAACTCGCTCACGGCAACCGAAGCGATCGATTTCGTCTGCCGCGAAGAATTCGACTTCACCTGCAAGGAAATCGCCGAAGGCAAGCCGTTCCCGCAGATCAAGGGCTTGAGCTGGCGCGCGAAAGACGGTTCGATCGAGCACAACGAGGCGCGCCCGATCCTCGAAAACATGGACGAGCTGCCGTTCGTCGCGCCCGTCTACAAGCGCGATCTGAAGATCGAGAACTACTTCATCGGCTACCTGAACTACCCGTACGTTTCGATCTACACGGGCCGCGGCTGCAAGTCCCGCTGCACCTTCTGCCTGTGGCCGCAGACGGTCAGCGGCCACCGCTACCGCACGCGCTCGGTCGAGAACGTGCTTGAGGAAGCGAAGTGGATCCGCGACAACATGCCGGAAGTGAAGGAGCTCATGTTCGACGACGACACCTTCACCGACGACTTGCCGCGCGCCGAAGCGATCGCCATCGGCCTCGGCAAGCTCGGCGTGACGTGGTCGTGCAACGCGAAGGCGAACGTGCCGTACAAGACGCTCAAGGTCATGAAGGAAAACGGCCTGCGTCTGTTGCTCGTGGGCTTTGAAAGCGGCGATGACCAGATCCTCGTGAACATCAAGAAGGGCGTGCGCACGGACTTCGCGCGCCGCTTCAGCGCGGACTGCAAGACGCTTGGCATCAAGATTCACGGCACCTTCATTCTGGGCCTGCCGGGCGAGACGCCGGAAACGATCAAGAAGACCATCGAGTACGCGAAGGAAATCAATCCGCACACGATCCAGGTCTCGCTCGCGGCGCCCTATCCGGGCACGACGCTCTACAAGCAGGCCGTGGAAAACGGCTGGATGGAAGAGAACAAGACCATCAACCTCGTGAGCAAGGAAGGCGTGCAGCTCGCGGCGATCGGCTATCCGCATCTGTCGCGCGACGAGATTTATCACCACCTCGAGCAGTTCTATCGCGAGTTCTATTTCCGCCCCTCGAAGATTTGGGAGATCGTGCGCGAGATGCTCACGAGCTGGGAGATGATGAAGCGCCGCCTGCGCGAAGGCGTGGAGTTCTTCCGCTTCCTGCGCGCCCACGAGGCATGATGGACCAGCCGCCTCGCGAGCAGCGCGCGCTCATCTTCACCGCCGACGACTTTGGCCTGCACGAGCGGGTCAACGCCGCGGTGGAGCGTGCGCATCGCGAGGGGGTGCTCGATGCCGCGAGCCTGATGGTGGCCGCGCCGGCAGCCGCCGATGCCGTGGCGCGTGCGCGGCGCCTGCCGTCCTTGCGCGTGGGGCTGCATCTCGTGCTGGCCGACGGCCAGGCGATGCTGCCGCGCACGCAGATTCCCGCGCTCGTCGATCCGGAAGGACGCTTCGGCCAGAACATGGCGATGGACGGCGTGCGCTTCTTTTTCCTGCCGCACGTGCGCGCGCAGCTCGCGAAGGAGATCCGCGCGCAGTTCGAGGCGTTTGCGGCGACCGGGCTCGCGCTCGATCACGTGAACACGCACAAGCATTTCCATCTGCACCCCACCGTGCTCTCGCTGATCCTTTCGATCGGCCGCGAATTCGGTCTCAAGGCGGTGCGCCTGCCGCTGGAGGCCGGCGCGCCGCTCGCACTGAAGCCCTGGCTCGCACTCGTGCGCGCGCGCCTCGCGCGCGCGGGCATCGCGCATAACGACTTCGTGGTGGGCATCGCGAAGACGGGCGCGATGGACGAGGCGGTGCTGCTCGACGCGATCGCGAACCTGCCCGCACAGGGCGTGGGCGAGATCTACTGCCATCCGGCCGAAGCGGGCGAGGGCGCCATCACGCCTTCGATGCAGAGCTATCGCCACGCCGACGAGCTGGCCGCGCTGATCTCGCCGCGCGTCGCGAAGGCGCTCGCGGCGGCCGGCGTGCGACATGGCGGCTTTACCGACGTGTTCTACGGCGGCACGGCGCAGGGCGGCGCCCATGCGCTCGCACGGGAGGCGCAGCCGTCATGAAGTGGCTTCAGTGGCTGGGCCTCCCGGTCGGCATCGCGGTTCTGATCGTGCTCGCGATCCACGACGGCGCGCACGACATCATGCATGCCATCGGCGTCGCGGGCCCGACGCTGCTCTGGCTCGTGCCGTTTCACGCACTGCCGCTTCTGCTCGACGCGCAGGGCTGGCGCCTCCTGCTCGGCAAACGCCTGCCGCTCGGCTTCCTCTGGTGGATCGCCACCGTACGCGAGGCCGTCAACCGTCTGCTGCCCGTCGTGGGCGTGGGCGGCGAACTCGTCGGCATCCGCCTCGCGCGCTGGCGCATGCGCGACGGCAGTCTCGTCACGGCCTCGGTGATCGTGGAAGTCGTCATTACCATCGCCGTGCAGTACGCGTTTTCGGCGCTTGGGCTCGTGCTGATCGTCGCTGCGATCGGCAACGGCGGCTCGCTCCACACCATCACCACGATCGGCCTCGCGCTGCTGCTCACGATGCCGTTCCCCGCGGTCGCGGTCGTGATGCTGCGGCGCGGCGGCGTGTTCCACAAGATCGAGCGCTGGGCCGCCCGGATGTTCGGCGCGGGGCATCCGCTCGTGCTCGGTATCGACGGCCAGCAGCTCGACCGCGACCTGGACGCCTTGATGTCGCGCACGGGCCTGATGTTTCGTACCTTCTGCTGGCAGCTGGCCGGCTATATGCTGGGCGCCTTCGAGACCTGGTGGGCGCTGCGGCTGCTCGGTTTTCCGGTGTCGGTCGAAGGGGCGCTCGCCATCGAAGCCCTGACCCAAGCCGTGCGCCATGCCGCCTTCATGGTGCCGGCGGGCCTCGGCATTCAGGAGGCCGCCGTGGTGTTGCTCGCGCAACTGTTCGGCGTGGGGCCCGACGTGGCGTTCTCGCTCGCGCTCGTCAAGCGCATGCGCGAAGTGGTCTTCGGCTGCCTCGCGCTGCTTTCCTGGCAGGGTGCGGAGATCTTCCGTACGCGCCGCTACCTGCGCCGCGCTGCCGAATTCGCGCAGGCGCACGACAGCGTCGCGAGCGACGCGGTTCGTTCCCGGCAGCCCGAAGAAGTCCGCTAAAAGGTAGATTGAGGGTACATTGAGGGGAGATTGACGCAATCCTCAGACGAGGCGTGCCTGCTTTGGGTGCGCCCGCGGACTGTTCGGTGTACGGATTCGCAGGACCATGAAACTCAACTTGCAAGCAAGACGCACCGGTTTCGCCGTGCTGGTCGCGGCGGCAGCGCTTGCGCTCACCGGCTGCAATGATCGCCAGACCGATTCCATGTGGCAGATGCTCAAAGCTTTCTTCGATTCGGTCAAGCCTGACGTGCTGCTGCTCAAGGGCCTCACGCCGGGCGTCTCGACACTCGACGACGTGCGTCGCCAGATGGGCAAGCCCGAGACCGAGCGCAGTTTCGACGACGGTTCGCGCCGCCTCGAGTACCCGCGCGGTCCACAGGGCTTGAACACCTACATGGTGGACATCGGGCCGAACGGGCGACTCGTCGCCATCACCCAGGTCCTCACGGCCGGGACCTTCGCGAAGATCCGCGTCGGCATGTCCGAGGACGAGGTGCGGCAACTGCTCGGCAAGCCCGGGCAGATCGCAGCGTTCCGCCTCAAGCAGGAGACCGTGTGGAGCTGGAAGTGGCTCGAAGGCGGGGTCGAGCGGGAGGCGTTCTTCAACGTGCACTTCGGACCGGACGGGCGGGTCGTCACGACCTCGCGCTCGGACGTGAACCGCGGGCACTGAGCGGCGGGAGGCCAGAATCATCATGCAGCGGCGGCGTAAACCCCGGATTGGCCTCGTACTAGGCGGCGGCGCGGCGCGCGGCTGGGCGCATATCGGCGCGATCCGTGCGCTCGAAGAAGCCGGCATCAAGCCCGACGTGGTGTGCGGCACGTCGATCGGCGCGCTGGTCGGCGCGGTCTATGCGAACGGCGACCTCGACTGGCTCGAAGAATGGGTCGGCAAGCTGACGTGGCAGACCGTGGTGCGGCTGCTCGACTTGCGTTTTTCGGGCGGCCTGCTCGGCGGGCGCAAGGTGATCGACGTATTCGCGAACAAGTTCAACGGCTGCGGCATCGACGAACTGGCGCTGCCGTTCACGGCGGTCGCCACCGAGCTCGACACCGGCCGCGAGGTCTGGCTGCGTGACGGCGCCGTGGCCGAAGCGGTGCGTGCCTCGATTGCGATTCCCGGCCTGTTCACGCCGATCTGGCACGACGGCGTCTGGCTCGTGGACGGCGGGCTCAGCAACCCGGTCCCGGTTTCCGCCGCGCGCGCGATGCGCGCCGACTGCGTGATCGCCGTCGACCTCAATCACGACCTCCTCAACGGCCGCGATCTGGGTGGCGCCATCGACACCGTCCCGCGCGAAGCGCCCGTAGCGGCTCCCGCTGCGGCGCCAACCGGCGAGCCGGGAGACGTGCCGGACCTGCCGGAAGAGGCGGGGCCGTCGCTGCTGCTGCGCCGCAACGGCAAGCCCTTTCCGCGCTGGCTGCAGCCTTCGGCGACGGCCGGCGGCGAGGACGTGCGGGTGGCGCCGCCACCCAGCGCGCGCGTGCCGTCGTTGTTGAACTCGATCGCGCAGAGCATCGACATCATGCAGGTGCGCATTACGCGCAGCCGCCTCGCCGGCGAGCCTGCCGACGTGCTGATCCAGCCGCGGCTTGGTGGCATGGGTATTTTCGATTTCCACCGCGCGGCGCCCGCCATCGCGGAGGGGCGCGCGGCCGTGCAGTACATGCTGCCGGCAATACGCGCGCAACTGGGGCTGGAGTAGAAGGGAGCGCCGCAAGGGCGCCTTGCCGCTAGAGATTCAGAAGCCCCGCGACGGCAAATCGGGCCGCCTCCAGTTCGTCTGCCGTCGCAGCTTCTCCCTTGTGACGCCAGATCCTTCCCGCCAGCGAAAGCGTGGTGATCTGATCGGCTAGCGCGACGCATGGCCTGCCAAGGCCGCTGATCGGGATTTCCGATTCCCACCCGTGGATGGTGCTCGTGATGGGCAAGCCGATGAAGCGGCTCGTCAGTTCGTTGAATTCGGCGTCGGTGAGCACGAGAGCCGGCCGATAGCCGTCGTGCTCGTTGCCCGCGCTCGGCCCGACGTTGAGCCACACAATATCGCCGACGTCTGGTGTTCCGTTTTTCATGCGGCTTACCAATGGTCAAAACGCGTCAGGTCATCGGGGCCGCCGATTTCAGAGCCTTGCGGTTCGCCGAAGTCGATGAGCGGATGCGACTCCAGCTTCATTTCGCGCAATTGCTGCAGATACCGCTCGCGTGAAAAGCGCCGGATCGCCGTGTGAGGACGTACCGTGAGCACGCCGTCCTCGACGTCCACTTCGATTTCCTGGCCTTCCGCGAAGGCCAGCCTGGCGGCAACGCCGGCCGGGATTCGCACCGCAAGGCTATTTCCCCAACGCTTGAGGGTCTGAATAGTCATTTAGCCACTCCTTGGGGTTATCCACCCATCTGCCGAATGGTGTGTCAACGTGTTGATACATCATTCGATGCTACTCCCGCGCCAGATCCGTGTCAACGCGTTGATACATCACCGCTGTGCCTGCGCACCGGTAGCGGTAGCGCAGGAAGCGCGCCTGTTCGGCCTATCGAAAAAGCGCCCCCAATCTTGCGAAAACGCCCCGCCGGGCCGGGCGGCGTCGTACCGCCTTTCAATTCCATCGCGCCCGCCACGACGGGGGCCGCTGGCGCCGCTCGCCCTGCACGGCGCGCGGATGCTGCACTGCAATATTCCGGGCGCCGGCGATTGAGCGTTCCTTTTTGCCCTGCGACGATCCGCGCACATTCCCCCGGCTCCCAGCAGGGCGCGGGCCGCCGAGGGGAAGCCGACCACGATTTCCCCCGGAGACGCGCGTGTTCCTCTACGGCTTTGGCCCGATTCTTCTCGCCGGCACGATCCAGACTGTCGAGCTGTCGCTGCTCTCGCTCGGCGTGGCCGTGCTGTTGGGCCTGATCGGCGCGGCGGCGAAGCTCTCGCCCAACCGGGCGCTCTCGGCGGTGGCGACCGCCTATACGACGCTGATCCGTTCGGTGCCCGACCTCGTGCTGATGCTGCTGCTGTTCTACAGCATTCAGATCGGCGTGAACGAAGCCACCGACGCGCTCGGCATGGCACAGATCGACATCGACCCGTTCGTGGCCGGCGTGCTGACGCTCGGTTTCATCTATGGCGCGTACTTCACCGAAACCTTCCGCGGCGCCTTCCTCGCCGTGCCGCGCGGCCAGCTCGAGGCGGGCTACGCCTACGGCATGAGCGGCGCGCGCGTGTTCGCGCGCATCCTGTTCCCGCAGATGATGCGTTTCGCGTTGCCTGGCATCGGCAACAACTGGCAGGTGCTCGTGAAGGCGACGGCGCTGGTCTCGATCATCGGCCTCGCCGACGTCGTGAAGGCCGCCCAGGACGCGGGGCGCAGCACCTTCAACCTGTTTTTCTTCCTCCTCGTGGCGGCCGCGATCTATCTCGCGATCACGACCGTCTCTAACTTCGCGCTGATCTGGCTCGAACGCCGCTACTCGGCGGGCGTGCGCCACGCGCAACTCTGATGAGCGGGGACCACGCATCATGAACGAGATCATTCAGCAGTTCGGCCAGGCCTTCCTCTACTGGGACGGCGAACATGTTTCGGGCCTGGCGATGACGCTGTGGCTGCTGGTCGTTTCCGTCGGCTTCGGCTTCGTGTTTTCGGTGCCGCTGGCGGTGGCGCGCGTTTCGCAGCGTCGCTGGCTCTCGCTGCCCGTGCGCTTGTACACCTACGTGTTCCGCGGCACGCCGCTCTACGTGCAGTTGCTGCTCATCTACACGGGCGTGTACAGTCTCGCGTTCGTGCGCGCCGAGCCGCTCCTCGACGCGTTCTTCCGCAGCGGCCTGAACTGCGCGATCCTCGCGTTCGCGCTCAACACCTGTGCCTACACGACCGAAATTTTCGCGGGCGCGATCCGCGCGACTTCGCACGGCGAAGTGGAAGCCGCGCGCGCCTATGGCATGAGTCCGTTCACGCTGTACTGGCGCATCGTGCTGCCTTCGGCACTGCGCCGTGCGCTGCCGCTGTACAGTAACGAAGTGATTCTGATGCTGCACGCCACGACGGTTGCCTTCACCGCCACGGTGCCCGACATCCTGAAGGTCGCGCGCGACGCCAATTCGGCCACCTACCGTTCGTTCGAATCGTTCGGCCTCGCGGCCCTGTTTTACTGTGCGGTATCGTTCGTGCTGGTGGCCGCGTTCCGCCGCGCCGAACGCCACTGGCTTGGCTATCTCGCCGTGCGCAAGTAGTGACGCGCTGCCCTGGCTAGCCCCGAAGCCTGGCGGAACCGACGTCGGAACCAACGAGCAGAATCAACGAGCGGAATCAAAGAGGAGACCCATCTTGTCTCAGACGATGCAACACGCGGCGCACTCCGCGACACCAGCGAGCACGAGCAAACTGATCGCGCGCGACATCCACAAGCGCTATGGCGACAACGAGGTGCTCAAGGGCGTCACGCTCGACGCGAAGAAGGGCGACGTGATCAGCATCATCGGCGCGAGCGGCTCGGGCAAGAGCACGTTCCTGCGCTGCATCAATTTCCTCGAGAAGCCGAATGCGGGCGAGATCGTCGTGGACGGCGAGGCCGTGCGCACCAGGGCGGGCCGCAACGGCGACCTCGAAGTGGCCGATCACAAGCAGCTCCAGCGCATCCGCACGAAGCTCGCGATGGTGTTCCAGCACTTCAATCTCTGGTCGCACATGAACGTGATCGAGAACGTGATCGAAGCGCCCTTGCACGTGCTGGGCGTGCCGCGCCGCGAGGCCGAAGAGCGCGCGCGCGAATACCTCGAGAAGGTCGGCCTCGCGCCGCGCGTGGAGAAGCAGTATCCGGCGCACCTTTCGGGGGGCCAGCAGCAACGCGTGGCGATCGCGCGCGCGCTGGCGATGCACCTGGACGTCATGCTGTTCGACGAGCCCACCTCGGCACTCGACCCGGAGCTCGTGGGCGAAGTGCTGAAGGTGATGCAGAAGCTCGCCGAGGAAGGCCGCACGATGATCGTCGTCACCCACGAGATGGGCTTCGCGCGCAACGTCTCGAATCATGTGATGTTCCTGCACCAGGGCCGCACGGAAGAACAGGGCGCGCCCGCCGAAGTGCTTGGCAATCCGAAGAGCGAGCGGCTGCGCCAGTTCCTCTCGGGCAGCCTCAAGTAAGCGCCGTGCACTGCCGGCCGCCCGCCGCCTGCCACCCGCCGTTCGCCGCCAAGAGGCCCGCACCCCGACGATGATCCGCACCAGCTCCATCGCGGCCGCTGCGCCGAACAGCGGCGCGTCCGGCAATCCGCAAGGCGCCGCGCGCGCGGGCCGCACCACGCAGGTCGCGATCGTGGCGCTGCCGCCAGTGTCGATGTCGGGCGTGGGGCCTGTCGTCGACGCGTTGAACCTCGCCAACGAGATCGACGGCCGCGCGCTCTACCGCTGGCAGATGCTTTCGTGGAACGGGCGGCCCGTGCCGCTCTCGGGCGGCGCGCAGTGGCCCGCCGACGGCGCCTTCGGCGACGCGCTCGCGTGCGACTGGCTGATCGTCGTGACCGAGCGCTACCAGCAGTTCGCCGACTATCGCCTCTTTCTCGCGAGCCTCGCGCGGGTGGGCCAGCGCACACCGCTCGTCACCGGCATTCATCACGGCATCTGGTGGCTCGCGATGGCCGGGCAGCTGCAGGGCTATCGCGTGGCCGTGAACTGGGAGACGTACCAGCAGTTCGCCGAGCAGTTCGAGCGCACCATCGTCACGCAGCACCTCTACGAAATCGACCGCGATCGCGCGACCTGCGCGGGCGGCCAGGCGACGCTCGACTTCATGCTCGCGATGATCGGCCGCGAGCACGGTCCCGAGCTCGCCGAGCGCATCGCCGACGCGCTCGGCGCGAGCACGCTCAGAAGCGGCGACGAGCGCCAGCGCATTCCCTACGTGACGGCGCCGGGCGAGCGCCATCCGCGCCTGAACGACGCGCTCATGCTGATGGAAGCGAACATCGAGGATCCGCTCACGACCGACGAGATCGCCGGCCTCGTGGGCGTGTCGCGGCGCCAGCTCGAGCGGCTCTTTCGCCAGTACCTGGGCGCGATGCCGTCGAAGTATTACCTGGGTTTGCGTCTCGCGAAGGCGCGCTCGCAGCTGCAGCGCACCAGCAAGTCGGTGGTGCAGATCAGCCTGGCGTGCGGGTTTTCGTCGGCGGCGCATTTTTCGAATGCCTACCGCGAGCGCTTTGGCGTCACGCCGCGCGAGGATCGCCGCAACTGGATCGAGCGTCAGCACGGCGGCGTGGTCGCCGAGCCGCGTGCCGGCGCGCTCGTCGAGCCGCCGGAACGAGCATGAATCCACCGCGGCAGGTGGCGCCGGTGCCGGCAGCGAAAGAATGTGTCGCGCACACGCAAGACGTTTGCAGCGCGCTTGCCTACACTGCACCTGTTATCGATGCGCGCGCCGCACCCGCCACCCATGCGGTGAGCGCCGCCCGAACCCCGAACCTGTCTTGAGCCCCGGCTTTGAGCCTGCTGTCAGTCTGAAAGGATCCGCCATGAACGACCAGAATGTAACCCGCAAGACCTTCGACGAAGTGATGGTGCCGTGTTTCTCCCCGGCGCCCTTCGTGCCCGACCGGGGCCTCGGCTCGCGCGTATGGGACACCGAAGGCCGCGACTACATCGACTTCGCCGGCGGGATCGCCGTGACGGCGCTCGGCCATGCGAACCCCGAGCTGCTGCGCGTGCTCAACGACCAGGGCAGCAAGCTCTGGCACATCGGCAACGGCTACACGAACGAGCCCGTGCTGCGCCTCGCGCAAAAGCTCGAAGCGCTGACCTTCGCCGACCGCGCGTTCTTCGCGAATTCCGGTGCCGAGGCCAACGAGGCCGCGCTCAAGCTCGCGCGCCGCGTGGCGTTCGAGCGCTTCGGCGAGCAGAAGTCTGAAATCGTTTCGTTCACACAATCGTTCCACGGCCGCACCTTTTTCACGGTGAGCGTGGGCGGCCAGCCGAAGTACTCGGAAGGCTTCGGCCCGGTGCCGGGGGGCATCCGCCATCTGCCGTACAACGACACCGAAGCGGCGCGTGCCGCGATCGGCGCGCAGACCTGCGCGGTGATCGTCGAACCGGTGCAGGGCGAGGGCGGCGTGATTCCCGCCGATCCGGCCTTTCTGCGTGCGCTGCGCGAGGCCTGCGACGCGCACGGCGCACTGCTGATCTTCGACGAAGTGCAGACCGGCGTGGGCCGCACGGGCCACTTCTACGCGTATGAAGACACGGGCGTTACGCCCGACATCCTGACCACGGCCAAGGCGCTCGGCAACGGTTTCCCGATCGGTGCGATGCTGACGACCGAAGCGATCGCCGCGCACTTCAAGGTGGGCGTGCACGGCACGACGTATGGCGGCAATCCGCTCGGCGCGGCGATTGCGGGCAAGGTGGTCGATATCGTGAGCGACCCGGCCGTGCTCGCGGGCGTGCGTGCGCGCGGCGAGACGATCCGCGCGAAGCTCGCGAGGCTCCACGAGCGCTTCGACGTGTTCTCCGACGTGCGCGGCAAGGGCCTCCTGATCGGCGCCGAGCTGACCGCGCGCTACCAGGGCCGCGCGAAGGACTTCAACGCGGCGGCGGCCAACCGCGGCGTGATGATGTTGATCGCGGGCCCGGACGTGCTGCGCTTCGCACCGTCGCTCATCATCCCCGAAGCGGATCTGGCCGAGGGCTTCGTGCGCCTCGAACAGGCCTTCGAGGATGTCATCGGCCGCTGAATTCCGCGCCACCCTGACCTATACAGGACCGACGATGCTTTTCGTTCGCCCCGCCAGGCTTTCCGACCTCGACGCGATCGCCCACATGGCGCGCACCGCGCAACCGGTGTTGCATTCGCTGCCGCACGACCGCGCGGCGCTCGAGGCGCGCATTGCGCTTTCCGAGGATTCGTTTCGCGCCGACGTGGACTTTCCGGGCGAGGAGTTCTATCTCTTCGTGCTCGAAGACCCGGCCACGGGGCGGCTCGTCGGCACCTCGAGCCTCGTTGCGGCGGCCGGCTATTCGGAGCCGTTCTACGCGTTTCGCAACGACGCGCTGATTCATGCCTCGCGCGAGCTGCACGTGAACCGCAAGATCCACGCGCTGCAGATGTCACACGAGCTCACCGGCAAGAGCCGCCTCGCGGGCTTCTATATCGACCCGGCGCTGCGCGGCACCGCCGCCGCGCACCTCATGTCGCGCGCGCGCATGATGTACGTGGCGATGAACCGCCGGCGCTTCACACCCGAGGTGTTCTCGCTGCTGCTCGGCGTGACCGACGACGCCGGCGTCTCGCCGTTCTGGGAGGCGGTGGGGCGCAAGTTCTTCGGGCGCGACTTCAAGGACATCGAAATGGCATCCGGCGGGCGCAGCCGCACCTTCATCGCGGAGGTGATGCCGGCGTATCCGATCTACGTGCCGCTGTTGCCCGAAGCCGCGCAGCGCGTGCTGGGCGAGCCGGATCCGAGCGCGCTGCTCGCCTACGAGATTCACCTGGAGGAGGGCTTCGAGCCCGACCGTTACGTCGATATCTTCGACGCGGGCCCGGTGCTGACCGCGCAGGTGGACCGCACGGCCTCGGTGGCCGATAACGAAAGCCGCACGGTGCGCGAGGCGGCGGCAGCGGCGCAGGGCGCTTCGTGGATGGTCGCGAGCCAGCGCGCGGGCGAGTTTCGCTGCGTGCTCGCCAATCTGCCGCCGCTGCCCGCAAGCGTAGCGGGCACGCGCGGCGCGCCGCGCCATGCCGTGCACGGCGAAGCACCGCTCGACGCCGCCGCGCGCGCCGCGCTCGGTGTGCAGGACGGCGATATCGTGCGCTGCGCGCCGCTGTGGCGCGAAACATCCACAACGGAAGATCAATCGATGGGAGAGTCGCAATGATCGTGGTTCGCGTCGTGCAGACGGGCGATGTGGACGCGCTCGTCGCGCTCGCCCAGGAGACCGGCCCCGGCCTCACGACCTTCAAGCCGGACCGCGACGCGCTGATGGCGCGCATCGCGCGCACGCGGCGCACGCTCGCGGGCGAGGCGGCGCAGGCCGAAGCCGGCTATTTCTTCGTGATGGAAGACACGGCGACAGGCGACGTGGCCGGCGTGTGCGGCATCGAAACGGCGGTCGGCTTGCAGCAGCCGTTCTACAACTACCGCGTGAGCACCGTGGTGCACGCGAGCCAGGACCTCGGCATCTGGACGCGCATGCGCGCGCTGAACATCTCGCACGACCTCACGGGCTATGCCGAGGTCTGCTCGTTGTTCCTCTCGCCGCGCTATCGCACGGGCGGCGTGGGCAGCCTGCTGTCGCGCTCGCGCTTCATGTTCATCGCGCAGTTCCGCGAGCGCTTTCCGGAGCGCATCTGCGCCGAGTTGCGTGGCCATTTCGACGCGGACGGCACTTCGCCGTTCTGGCGCGCAGTCGGTTCGCACTTCTATCAAATCGACTTCAACGCCGCCGACTACCTGAGCGCGCACGGCCGCAAGTCCTTCCTCGCCGAGCTGATGCCGCGTCATCCGGTCTATGTCGAACTGCTGCCCGACAACGCGCAGGCCGCCGTGGGCCGTACCCACGCCGACACGATTCCCGCGCGCCGCATGCTCGAAGCCGAGGGCCTGCGCTACGAGAATCACGTCGATATCTTCGACGCGGGCCCCGTGCTCGAATGCCATATCGCCGACCTGCGCACGGTGCGCGAAAGCGTGGTGGTGCCAGTCGGGATCGGCACGCACGAGGCTGACGCACAGGGCGTGCGCTCGCTCGTGTCGAACACGTCTGAAGCCGACTTCCGTGTGGGCTTCGCCCCGGGCATCGTGCGCGACGGCGTGTTCATGCTGAACGCAGAAGAAGCGGTAGCGTTGAACGTCACGGCGGGCGACCCCGTGCGCGTGCTCGGCCCCGCGCAACAGCCACAATAGGGATCACCATGAACGAGCTTTTCATCGATGGGCAATGGTGCGCGGCTTCGGGCCCGGCATTCGCCTCGCGCAATCCGGGCACTGGCGCTACGGTATGGAGCGGCCAGGCCGCGACCGCGCAAGACGTGGACCGCGCCGTGAGCGCCGCGCGTCGCGCGTTTGGCGCGTGGTCGCAGACACCGCTCGAAGCGCGTTGCGAGATCGTGCGCCGCTTTGCCGCGCTCGTCACCGAACGCAAGGAGCAACTCGCGCAGGCCATCGGTCGCGAAACCGGCAAGCCGTTGTGGGAAGCACGCACTGAGGCGGCCTCGATGGCCGCCAAGGTCGCGATCTCGATCACGGCCTACGGCGAGCGTACCGGCGAGAAGCGCACGCCGATGGCCGATGGCGTCGCCGTGCTGCGGCATCGTCCGCACGGCGTCGTCGCCGTGTTCGGACCGTACAACTTCCCGGGGCACCTGCCCAACGGCCACATCGTGCCCGCGCTGATCGCCGGCAACGCCGTGGTGTTCAAGCCGTCCGAACTCGCGCCCGAGGTTGCCCGCATGACGGTCGAGCTTTGGCGCGAGGCGGGCTTGCCCGCGGGCGTGCTGAATCTCGTGCAGGGCGAACGCGATACGGGTATTGCGCTGGCGAATCATCGGCAGATCGACGGGCTCTTCTTCACCGGCAGTTCGGACACCGGCACACTGCTGCACCGCCAGTTCGGCGGCCGGCCCGAGATCGTGCTCGCGCTCGAGATGGGCGGCAACAACCCGCTCGTCGTCGCACCGGTGGAGGATGTCGACGCGGCCGTGCATCACACGATCCAGTCGGCATTTCTTTCGGCGGGGCAGCGCTGCACCTGTGCGCGCCGTATCCTCGTGCCGTCGGGCGAGTTCGGCGACCGCTTTCTCGCGCGCTTCGTCGAAGTCAGCGAGCGCATCGCCGTGGGCGAATACGACGCCGATCCGCAGCCGTTCATGGGCGCGGTGATCTCGGCGCGCGCGGCCGCGAAGCTCGTGAGCGCGCAGGGCATGCTGCTCGAGCGTGGGGCGCGCGCCTTGCTGCCGATGACGCAGCGCGATCCGTCGCTGGGCTTCGTGAGCCCGGCCATACTCGACGTCACCGGCGCGACCGGCCTGCCCGACGAAGAGCACTTCGGCCCGCTTGCCCAGGTGATCCGCTACGCGGATTTCGACGCGGCCATCGCACAGGCGAACGACACGGCCTTCGGCCTCTCGGCGGGCCTGCTCGCCGACGACGAAGCCCTCTGGCATCGCTTCGCGCGCGACATCCGTGCGGGTATCGTGAACTGGAACCGTCCCACCAATGGCGCGTCGAGCGGTGCGCCCTTCGGCGGCACGGGGCGCTCCGGCAATCAGCGCCCGAGCGCGTACTACGCAGCCGACTACTGCGCCTACCCGATGGCTTCGGTGGAGAGCGCGCAACTGCAAATGCCCGCGAGCGTTTCGCCGGGCCTGCATTTCTGATGAGGATCGACGATGCAAACCCTTGAAGCCAACTTCGACGGACTCGTCGGCCCGACCCACAACTATGCCGGCCTTTCGTTCGGCAATGTGGCGTCACAGAACAACGAGAAGTCCGTCGCGAACCCGAAGGCCGCCGCACGCCAGGGACTCCGAAAGATGAAGCGGCTCGCCGATCTGGGCTTTGCGCAAGGCGTGTTGCCGCCGCAGGAGCGGCCGTCGATCCGCCTGCTGCGCGAGCTCGGTTTCACCGGCAAGGATGCCGAAGCGATTGCGAAGGCCGCGAAAGAGGCGCCCGAACTGCTCGCCGCCGCGAGCTCCGCGTCGGCCATGTGGACCGCGAACGCGGCCACGGTGAGTCCCTCGGGCGACACGCCGGACCGCCGCGTGCATTTCACGCCCGCGAACCTGTGCAGCAAGCTGCATCGCGCGATCGAGCACGAGGCCACGCGCCGCACGCTCGGCGCGCTGTTCGCCGACCCGTCGCATTTCGTCGTGCACGACGCGCTGCCCGGCACGCCCGCACTCGGGGACGAAGGCGCGGCGAACCATACGCGCTTTTGCGCGCAATATGGCGACCGTGGCGTGGAGTTCTTCGTCTACGGCCGCAGCGAGTACCGCCGCGGGCCGGAGCCGAAACGCTTTCCGGCGCGGCAGACCTTCGAGGCGAGCCGTGCGGTCGCGCAGCGCCATGGTCTCGACGAGGGCGCAACCGTGTTCGCGCAGCAGAACCCCGACGTGATCGATGCCGGCGTGTTCCATAACGACGTGATCGCCGTGGGCAACCGCAGCACGCTGTTCTGCCACGAGCTGGCGTTCGTGGAGCAGACGGCCGTGTACGATGAACTGCGCAGGAAGCTCGCGGCGCGCAGCGCGCCGTTCGACGTGATCGAGGTGCCGGATGCGCAGGTGAGCGTGGCGGACGCCGTGTCGTCGTACCTGTTCAACAGCCAGTTGCTGAGCCGCGCGGACGGCGCGCAGGTTCTCGTGGTGCCGCAGGAATGCCGCGAGAACCCGCGCGTGGCGAACTATCTCGACGAACTCGTGGCGAAGAGCGGACCGATCGACGAAGTGCTCGTGTTCGACCTGCGCGAGAGCATGAAGAACGGTGGCGGCCCCGCGTGCCTGCGCCTGCGCGTGGCGCTTTCCGATGCGGAGCGCGCGGCGGTGGCACCGGGCGTGTGGATCGACGACAAGCTGTTCGCGCGCCTCGACGCGTGGATTGAAACGCACTATCGTGACCGCCTCGCGCCGGCCGATCTGACCGACCCGATGCTGCTTGTCGAGTCACGCACGGCGCTCGACGAGCTCACACAGATTCTCGGCCTCGGCTCGCTCTATGACTTCCAGCGCTGAGGGCTTGCTCGCCGACTTTCTGCGCTACACGCTCGCGGGCGAGCGGCCCGCGAACCCTGCCGCCGCGCACGGTACCTGCGCAAGCGGTGCGCGCTGGCGCTGGCTCGACGACGGCGTGTTGCACATCGAGCCGGCCCAGGTGGACGCGGTGACGAAAAGCGTGCTCCTTTCGGCAGGGATCCACGGCGACGAAACCGCTCCGATCGAACTGCTTTCGCAGCATGTGGCCGATATCGCGGCGGGGCGCGCAGCGCTGGCGTGCCGCCTGCTGGTGGTGCTCGGCAACGTGGCGGCAATGCGCGAGGCGCGCCGCTATCTCGACGACGATCTGAACCGTCTCTTCGGCGGCCGTCATGCACGCGTGGCGGCGAGCGCGGAAGCCCCGCGCGCCGCCGCGCTCGAAGCGCACGCCCAGCACTTTTTCGCGCAGGCGTCCAATGCACCGCACACGCGTTGGCACCTGGACATGCACACGGCAATCCGCGCATCGGCGTTCGAACAGTTCGCATTGCTGCCGTATGTCGGCGCGGCGACGCACGCCGCGCCATCGCGTGCGATGTTCGCGTGGCTCGCCGACGCGCGCATCGGCTGCGTGTTGATCCACACGGAACCGGGCGCGACGTACTCGTCGTTTTCGGCCGGGACCTGCGGCGCGACGGCTTGCACGCTCGAGCTCGGCAAAGTGCAGCCGTTCGGCCAGAACGACCTCGCGCGCTTCGCCAACGCTCAGGCTGCGGTGCGCCGTCTCGTGGCGGGCGCGGCGCCCGACCCGCATGCGCCGCTGCCGCGCGTCTTTACGGTGATCGGCCAGATCACGAAGCAAAGCGACGCATTCGAGCTGCACGTGGCCGCGGACGTGCCGAACTTCACGCCGTTCTCGCGCGGCACCGTGCTCGCCAATGACGGTGACTATCGCTACGTCGTCGCGCACGACGAAGAGCGCATTGTGTTTCCCAATCCCACTGTCAAGCCGGGCTTGCGCGCCGGCCTGCTGGTCGTCGAGACGACGTCCGCCACGCATAACGCGCTTGCCTGAAGCGGCAAAGCGGTTGCGCGGCGTCATGCCCGCGCTTGCGCAGCCACGACATGCATTTGCAAGTTCGCGAGCGCGCCGCAGCCAGGCGCGCCGACCGACGCCTTATGCGCAGCCTGTACAATTGCGCCCTCGCGGTTGTTGCGGTGCACCACAAAGAGGGCGTCCGTTTGAGCCGCGATATTGGCGCAGCGATCCTGTGCCGGCGCGTCCTGGCGCGTCATATCTGACTGGAAAGAGACACATGAAAACAAACTGGAACAAGCTGGCCGCTCTCGCGTTCTGCACGGCCGCTACGGTCGCGGCGGGCGCCGCGCAAGCCGCGGACATCAAGGAAATCCGCTTCGGCGTGGAGGCGTCCTACGCGCCGTTCGAATCGAAGTCGCCCGCGGGCGATCTGCAGGGTTTCGACATCGACGTGGGCAACGCTGTCTGTGCGAAGCTCAAGGCGAAGTGCGTGTGGGTCGAGAACTCGTTTGACGGGCTGATCCCGGCCCTCGAAGCGCGCAAGTTCAACGCGATCAACTCGGACATGACGATTACGGCGCAGCGCCGCCAGGTGATCGACTTCACCGACCCGATCTACGCGATCCCGAACCAGATGATCGCGAAGAAGGGCAGCCCGCTCCTGCCGACCGCCGAATCGCTCAAGGGCAAGCACGTGGGCGTGCTGCAGGGCACGATCCAGGAAGCCTACGCGAAGGCGAAGTGGTCGCCCGCGGGCGTCGACGTCGTGCCGTACCAGACTCAGGACCAGATCTACGCCGATCTCGCGTCGGGCCGGCTCGACGCCGCGTTCCAGGACGGCGAGGCCGCCGCGAAGGGCTTCCTGAACCGGCCGCAGGGCGCCGGCTTCGCATTCGCCGGGCCGGCCGTGACCGACGAGAAGCTGCTGGGCTCGGGCGTGGGCTACGGCGTGCGCAAGGGCGACGCGCAACTGAAGGCCGCGCTGGACGAAGCCCTCAAGGAACTGAAGGCGGACGGCACGATCGACCGCCTCGCCGCGAAGTACTTCGACGTGAAGGTCGTGCTGAAGTAAGCGCGACCTGGGCAGGACAACCGGCCGGAGCGTATCCGGCCGGTTGTCCTTGCGGCCAGTTAATCCGGAGTGCGAATTGACCTCCGTGATACGGCCCTTTGTTTGCGTGGCGGCGGGCGGGGCGCAATGGCGCTGGCAGGGCGCTGGCGATGCCGGGTCGGGACACGGCATGACCAAAAATATTGCCGATTCGACCTGTGCCCGCATCCGCCAGCGGTATCGGCCAGGATAGAATTGGTAAGAATTTGCCGGGGCTCGCCGCGCGAGGCGCAGTCACCTGCATCGACCATATCAAGAATCAGGCGCCACCTGCATCAGGGTGCGGCAGGGCGCTACGCGGGGGATCCCATGAGCTTGAATGCCGCCGATCGGCCGCCTATGCCTGGAGTCGCGGGAGACGATCCAGCCGTGAACCGGTACGACATCTACTTCGCCCGCCAGCCCTTGCTGGATCGGGATGGCATGCTGTGCGGCTACGAGATGCTGCCGCGCGTGATCGATCGCGGCGATGACCCCGAAAAACCTGAAGCGGCAGGCCCGGCGCTCATTGCAGCGTTCGCGACGCCGGCGGTGCGTGGGGCGCTGGTGGGGCACCAGGGCTGGCTCGACGCGACGCGCGAAGCGTTGTTCGACGAGTCGGTGCTGCGGCTGCCCGCCGCCGGGGTGATGTTCGAGCTGCCGCTCGACATCGGCGCGGACCCGGCGCTCGTCGCGCGGCTCGCACAGCTGCATGGGCGCCGCTACCGCTTCGCGCTCGATCACGTTAGCGAGGCGAACGAAACCTTCGCCAAGCTGCTGCCCTATGTGGAAGCGGTCAAGATCGATCTGCGCCGCATCGAGCCCGCGTTGCTGCCGAAGTTCGCGAGCGTGCTCAAAGCGGCGGGCAAGATTCTGGTGGCCATGGGCGTGGAAAATCAGGCCGATTTCGAGCGCGCCCATGGGCTCGGGTTCGACCGGTTTCAGGGCTACTTCTTCGCGAAACCGCACGGCGGCGGCCGTCGCGCGAGCGCGCCGCGCCAGGCGCTGCTGAATCTGCTGCAACTGCTCGCCTCGGACCCGAGCGTGGCGCAGCTCGAAGCCGAGCTGAAGCTGAACCCGGTGCTCGTGATGCATCTGATGCGCCTTGTGAACTCGCCAAGCTTCGGGAGCGGGCACAAGGTGTCCACGCTGCGCGAGGCGATCAATGCGACGGGCACCAACCGCATCGCGCGCTGGACCCAGCTGCTGCTTTACGCGGATGGCCGCAAGGTCTCGCTCGAAGACGATCCGCTGCTGCAACTCGCCGCCACGCGTGCGCGCTTTATGGAGCTCGCGGTGAGCCAGTTGCCGGAGGCCGGGCGGGACGAGCAGGACGCCGCGTTTCTCGCCGGGGTGTTCTCGTTCGTCGACGCCGTCTTCGGTGGCCCGCTCGAGGCGACCGTCGACATGCTCACGCTCGCGCGTCCCATTCGCGCCGCGATCGTGGGCCGCGAAGGCGTGCTGGGCCGGCTGCTCGACGTGACCGAGGCGCTGGAACGCGGCGACTGGGGCGTGGTCGATACGGCATGCACGCAGCTCGGCCCGCTCGACGCGGGCGCGATCTCGGCACTCGCGCTCGCGGCCGGGGAGTGGGCGGGCATGGCCGACCGCAACGCGGAGGCGACCGGGCTGGAGCGAATCGACGATTGAGCCTGGCCGCCTCCTGTGAGGCGGCCGCGGGTCAAGGCCCAAATTCAGGGCCTAAATTCAGGGCCTAAATTCAGGGCACAAAAGACAAAGAGGCGGTGCATTGCACCGCCTCTTTGTCTTTGACGTATCGCTTCGCGGCGCCGGCCGTTCAAACGTTGGCGGAGCTCACCGTGAAGAAGCGCGCGAGCTCGCGGGCGAGATCGTTGAGTACGCTCATTTCCTTCGGTGAAATCCGCCTCGGCTCCTGATCGAGCAGCCAGTCGCCGTAGAGCAGCGCCGCGGGCTGATCGCCTTCGGCCGCCACCGGCAAGAGGACGAAAGCGCGCGCGTCGTCGAAGCTCGCGCGATACCAGGCGGGCAGGCGCGACATCATCTTCGGGTCGCGTGCGTTCTCGATGAAGATCCCCACCGAGTTCGCGATGGCCAGATGGAACACGTCGGGCTGGAATGCCGCGTTGAAATGCAGTCTCGGCAGCTTGCCTTCGACGCCTGGCCCGAAGCCGCGCTGCGCCGTGAACATGTTCGCGCCTTCGCGCACGAACACCACCGTGCGCGCGAAGCCGAGGCCGGCGAGTACGGTCTCGTTCGCGAGCGTGAGCGCGGTGCTGAACGGGCTGTTGGCCGGCAGCGCGCGCAGGTCTTCCACGCCCGCCGCGATGCGTGCCTCCGGATCGAGCGCTTCGCGTGCGATCGCATCGGCGTTGGCGCGCAGTTCGACGATCTCGCGCATCACGCCGTCGTCGGCTTCCTCGTTGGCCAGCGCGAGGCTCATCTGTACGAGCACTTCCGGATCGGTGTTGAGCGAGCGGCCGTAGTAGCTCGCGAGGTCCGCGATATGCGCCTCGCGCTCCTCGTCGGTCAGGCCGGGCGTGGTCAGCACGCGCGCCACTTCGGTGGAGTAGTTCGTGATCGCGCGCAGCCACTGCACCTGGCGCGGCTCGTTGCCCTGCGGGTCGAAATCGCCCATGCCTTCGCGGATCATCTCGGGCAGGCGCCAGCGCGAGGCGGCCTCCTGGCCGATCTCGTCGAACGTCACACCCAGCACGGCGATGCAGGCCTCGTCCTCGCCGGTGCCTTCGTCGCACTCGCGGCGTATCTGGTCCCACTCCGCTTCGAGGTAGAACACGACGAGCAGCTTGCCCACCTGGCGCATCAGCGTGCACACCACGGCTTCCTCGCCCGCGCGCAGATCGCCGCGCTCGGTGAGCTTGCGGGCGACGCAGCCCGAGAGAATGGTGCGGTTCAGTTCGAGCTTCGCGTCGATGCGGCGCGGCGCGCTGTGATGGAAGTGGTCGACGATCTTCAGGCCCACCACGAGATGGCCCACGGCGTCCATGCCGAGCACCATCAGCGCGCGCGTGACCGTCGTGATGTTGCCGCCGAACGCCATGTACATGGCCGAGTTCGCAAGGCGCAGCACTTTCTGCGTGAGGGCGAAGTCGGAGAGCACGACCTGCACGAGGGCGTTGAAGTCGTAGTCGTCGTTGGTCATCGCGGCGACCGTGGCGCGCAGCGACTGCGACAGCATGGGGAAATCGCCACGCTCGTTCATGCGTGCCCATAGCCGGTCTAGCAGGACTGCCTTTACCATCTGAACCATGTCAATTCCGCGAACGCCTCGGCATGTCGGTTGAGCCCATCACTGTACCTCATGGAGGTGGAGCGAGCGCGAACTGAAGCGCCGCGCCAGCTCCTCGGACGGGAGCGCCTTGCATACGAGCCAACCCTGAATGTGATCGCAGCCCAGCTTCGTGAGCAATTCGCGCTGTGCCTCGGTTTCCACGCCCTCGGCGACGATCTCGAGATCGAGTGTGCGCGCGAGGCCCACGACGGCGTTCACGATCGCCTGGTCATTGCGCGAGGTTAGCAGGTTCTCGACGAAACTGCGGTCGATCTTCAGCTTCGAAAGTGGGAAGCGCTGCAGGTAGGCGAGGCTGGAGTAGCCGGTGCCGAAGTCGTCCACGGCGAAGCGGATGCCTAGCCCCGTGAGCTCTTCGAGCAGTGTCTTGGCATGCTGCGGATCCTGCATCAGCAAGCTCTCGGTGATCTCGAAGACCAGCCGGCGCGGATCGACGCCGGTCAGCTCGATCGCTTCATGGACACTGTCCTTGAAGCGCGGATTGCGGAACTGCTGCGGCGACACGTTGACCGCAATGTACTGCAATGAAATGCCTTGCTCGTCCCATTGGGTCAATTGCATGCAGGCAGCCTTCAATACCCAGTTGCCCAGATAATTGATCAGGCCGACCGATTCCGCAAGCGGAATAAATGTCGAGGGCGGCACGAGCCCGTGCACCGGATGATGCCAGCGGATCAGCGCCTCCACGCCGACCACGCCGCGCGTGGCGCTGCTCGTAATGGGCTGGAAGTGCAGTGAGAACTCGCCGTTGCGCACGCCGTCGTAGAGGTCCGACTCGAGCTTCAGGCGCAGCGCGTCGGCCGGGTCATTGTCGGGCACATGCAGCATCAGCGTGTTGCCGCCCGCCGTCTTGGCCTGCTGGAGCGCCTGGTCGGCGCGCCGGATCAGCGGCGTCGGGTCCGCGTGCGCCGCGGCTTCGGCCGTGGCTTGGACCACGCTCTGGGCCGGATGGAAAGCGATGCCGATGCTCGCCGAAAGATGCACCGGCTGGTTGCGAAACGTATAGGGCTGCAGGATCGAGGCAAGCAGGCGCCGCGCCAGCGCTTCGGCCGCGACGCTCACTTCGCCGGCGTTGCCGTGCGGCTGCGGCGTGATGACGATGGCGAACTCGTCGCTGCCCGTGCGGGCGATCAGCTCGCCCTGCAGCGCGATATGCGTGAGGCGCCGCGCGGTCTCGCGCAGCAGCTCGTCGCCCGCGTCGTAGCCGAGCGCGCGGTTCACGCGCTGGTAGTCGTCGAGATCGAGCAGCAGCAGCGCGACCGGCACGCCGTACAGGTCGGCCTCGGCCTGCACGCGCTCGAGCTCGGGGGCGAGTGCCGTATGGTTGGGCAGGCCTGTCAGCGGATCGTGGTGCAGCGCATGCGTGAGACGCTGCTGCGCGCCAAGCCAGGCCGAAACGTCGAAGCCCGCCACGGCGAAGCCGTCCTTGTCCGCATAGGATGCGCGCTGCACGCGCAGCTCGACGGCGAGCGGATAGGTGAGCGCCTTCACGAGATCGACCGTGTCTTTCTCGACGGCGCCGGTTGCCGCCGCGCGGTCGAACAGCGCGTCGAGCCGTTGCAGGTGATCGGGCGCGACGACGTCGTGCAGCGTGGCGCCGAGCAGGAATTCGCGATGGTAGCCCGCGAAGCGCAGGCTCGCGTCGGAGACGTAGAGAAAGCGCAGGTTGCGGTCCACGTGCACAAGAAAGTCCACGGAGCTCGCGGTTTCCTCGAACGAGCGCGAGACCGCATCCGCATGGGCGGCCGGCGCTTCGTGCGGGCGCTGCGGCTGCGCAGGACGCACGGGCGGCGGCCCTGCCACGGGTGCGAGCGGAGCGCGAGCGCGGCCATCGGGGCCGTCGGAACGGCCGGCGAGGGCGCGAATCCGGTCGATGACCGTGCGCATCCAGCCCGGGCGGGGCGCCGTGATCCTGTTCGCTTCCATGTCTATCGCTGACAACCCTGTTCCATACGGCTCGTGTGTGGCGTGTGCGGCGTGTGTCTTCGCAGGGCGCCCGCGCGACGCAGGCCGGTGACCGGCGTCCGCCCTCTGGCTGAAGGCCCCCATCAGAGGAAGATATCGACCTGGCGCGGGAAATCTTTAGCGTGTGGAATAAAAAATCGCCTGGGCTCGCCGCACGGCCCTCCCGGCGCTGCGCACGCACGCGGATTCGGTTAAAGTGGCGCGGGTCGGGACACCGGCGTCATGCGCCACGCATCGTGCGGCGACGCGGCACCCGGCCTCAGCAGCGGTCTTGCGGGGCGTCGCGCCGCCGGCCATTCCATTTGTTCGAGTCATACGCCATGTCCGATTCATCGTCAGCGTCCGACAGCGCGGCGATCACCGCCGCGCGGGGCAAGGGCGGCGGCCCTGCGCCGGCCGCGCAACCGTTCGTCTATCTGGGCCGCCAGCCGATTCTCGACTGCGGCGGCGCCCTGACGGCCTACGAGCTGCTGTTCCGCGGCGGGGCGCACAACCGGGCGGATATCGACGACGACGCGCTCGCGACCGCCCAGGTCATGACGCGCACGATGGGGCAGCTCGGCGTGCCCGCCGTGCTCGGGCGCCATTACGGCTACGTGAACGTGAGCCGCGAGCTGATCTTCGACGACATCATCCATCTGCTGCCGCCTGGCCGCTTCGTGCTCGAAGTGCTCGAGCACGTGCGCTTCGACGATGCGCTGGTCGAGCGTCTCGCCGTGCTGCGCCGCGCGGGCTACCGCATCGCGCTCGACGACGTGAGCGCGATCTCCGACAATCTGCTGAAGGGCCTGCCGTGCGCGGATATCGTCAAGGTCGACCTGATGCAGACCGAGCGCGCCATGTTGCCCGAGATCACCGCGACGATCCGCGCGGCGGGCAAGACGCTCATTGCGGAGAAAGTGGAGACGGGCGAGGACTTCGAGCTTGCGCGCTCGCTGGGCTTCGAGCTGTTTCAGGGGTATTTCTTCGCGCGCCCGCAGGTGCTGCGCGCGCCGCGCGTGCGCACGTCGCGCATGGCGCTGGTGCGCCTGCTCGCGCTGGTGGCGAGCGACGTCGGCGTGAGCGAGCTCGAACGGGAGTTGCGCAACCATCCGGGCGTCGTCGTGCAGCTGCTGCGGCTCGTGAATTCGAGCGCCTATGCGCCTGCGCGGCCCATTGCCTCGTTGCGCGAGGCCGTGCTCGCGGCGGGCACGCGCCAGATTGCGCGCTGGGCGCAGCTGCTGCTCTACGCGAGCGGGCGCGATCTGCCGTGGGGCTCGGACCCGCTAGTGCAACTGGCTGGCACGCGTTCGCACTTCATGGAGCTCGCGGCGCGCAGCCTCTACCCGAACAATTCCGACTTCGCCGATGCCGCGTTCATGGCCGGCATCTTTTCCCTCGTGCACGTGCTGGTGGGCTCGACGCCTGCCCATACGCTCGAACGCCTCGGGCTCTCGCCAACGATCAGCCAGGCGGTGGACGGCCATCACGGCGAACTGGGCACGCTCTTGCGCATCGCCATGAGCGCAGAGCGAGGCGACCATCAGGCCGCGCAGTCGATTGCCGACGCCGCGGGCGGCGCGTTCGCGTCGCTCACGCCGCCGCTGCTTGCCGAACTGAACCTGTGGGCGGGCGCGTGGTTTACTGCCTACGCCGAAGGCTGACGGCAGGCGCAGCAGCGGCGCGAGGCCGCCTGCGCACCCCGCGATTGTATGGTCCAATGACGCCATCGCCGCGGCTGCCCGACCATACCCAAGCCGACGTGGCGCGCGGCGAGCCATGCAGAGGAGCATCGACATGAAATCCCGATTCATCGCGGCAGGTGTCGCGGCGCTGCTGTGCGCCGGACTCTCGCTGTACGCACTCACAGCCGACGCGACGCTCAAGCCAGGCGACCCGGCGCCGGACTTCACGACCGAGGCCTCGCTCGGCGGCAAGACCTACACCTATACGCTCGCCGACGAACTCAAGAAAGGGCCGGTGGTGCTTTACTTCTATCCGGCCGCGTTCACCAAAGGCTGTACGATCGAAGCCCACGAGTTTGCCGAAGCCGTGGACGAGTACAAAAAGTACGGCGCGAGCGTGATCGGCGTGTCCCACGACAATATCGAAACGCTGACGAAGTTTTCCGTGAGCGAGTGCCGCAGCAAGTTCCCGGTGGCCGCCGACGCGGACTCGAAGATCATCAAGGCGTATGACGCCGGCATGCCGCTGCACGAGTCGATGGCCAACCGCGTGTCCTACGTGATCGCGCCCGACGGCAAGATCATCTACGAGTACACGAGCCTGTCGCCCGACCAGCACGTCGAGAACACGCTGCGCGCCGTGAAGGAGTGGGCCGCGCAGCATCCGAAGCCCTAGCCGCGCCGGTTCATTGCATGCCCATCCTCGTTCTGCTGTTTGCGTTTGCCGCGCTCGTTTATGGCGCGGTGGTGTCGTTTCATTGGCTCGCCTTGCGCTTCGGCATGGCTGTCGCGGTGGCCGTGGCGGTGGTCGTGGCCGCCGCGCTCGCGGCGCTCGCCGCGCGGTGGTGGCAGCGCCGCCGCGAGGTGGCGCCTAACCTGCGCGGCGATGGCGACTGGACCCACGGCATGTCGGGCGAATGGGGCGCGGTGCGGCTCGCGGCGGGCAAGCGCCTGTGCGAGCTGACGCTAGGCACGGCGCATGGCGCCTACATCTTCGCGGATCTGCGCGGCGCGCAACCGGCGCATGAAGCGGGACGGTGGTGCGTGGCGCTCACCGTCGCCGAGACGAAGCGCCCGGTCTGGAACGTGCCGATGGCAAACGAGCGCGAGGCGAAGCGCTGGACGCGCATCTTCATGCTGGCCATCGAGCAGCGGCTTTGAGCGCAGCGCGTTGAGCGGCATCTGCCGCTCGCCGTGCAACGAAGAAGGGCGGCTTGCAAGCCGCCCTTCGCCGTCGGGACTCCCGGCCGTCACTTCGCCGCCGCACCCGCAGGCCGCGCATTGCGGCTCTCCCACCACACCCGCAGCCGGTCCATGTACAGATAAACGACCGGCGTCGTATATAGCGTGAGCACCTGGCTCACGATCAGCCCGCCCACGATCGAAATGCCGAGCGGCGCGCGCAGTTCCGCGCCTTCGCCCGTGCCGAACGCAAGCGGCAGCGCGCCAAGCAGCGCCGCCATGGTCGTCATCATGATCGGCCGAAAGCGCAACAGACACGCCTGATGGATCGCTTCGCGCGAGCTCAGGCCCTCGCGCGAAGCCTGGATGGCGAAGTCCACCATCATGATCGCGTTCTTCTTCACGATGCCGATCAGCAGGATCACGCCGATCAGCGCGATGATGCTGAACTCGGTCTGGAAGAGCAGCAGCGCGAGCAGCGCGCCCACGCCGGCCGAGGGCAGCGTGGAGAGGATCGTGAGCGGGTGGATGTAGCTCTCGTACAGGATGCCGAGCACGATATACACGGCCGCGAGCGCCGCGAGAATCAGCACCGGCTGGTTGTCGAGCGACTGCTGGAACGCCTGCGCCGTGCCCTGGAAGCTGCCGTGGATGGTTGCGGGAACACCGATCTCGGCCATGGTGTCGTAGATCGCCGCGGTGGCGTCCGAGAGCGACTTGCCCGGTGGCAGGTTGAACGAGATCGTCGAGGCGACGAACTGGCTCTGGTGATTAACCGATAGCGGTGTCGAGCCGGGCCCGAACGAGGCGATGGCCGAAAGCGGGATCATCGTCTCCTGCGCCGTGGAGACCGCCGCGCCCGACGAGGCGCTCGACTTGCCGCTCGCCGCGAGCGAGTTGATCGCGAGGTTGCGCGCCGAGTCCGCGGCGATTGTCTCGATAGTTGCCGCACTTGCGGCCGTCGCTGCGGCTGCGCCGCCCGCAGTCGAGCTGGTCGTGCTCGCGGACGGCCCGCTGACGGTGCCCGCCGTCGAGTTGGTGCTCTGCGAGCCGCTGGCGGGGCCGCCCGACGTGCTCACCCAGATCTGGTCGAGCATCGCCGGGCTCTGCCAGTACTGCGGCGCCACTTCCATCACGACGTGGTACTGGTTGAGCGGGTTGTAGATCGTCGAGACCTGGCGCTGGCCAAAGGCGTCGTAGAGCGTGTTGTCGATCTGGGCGGGCGTGATGTTCAAACGCGCGGCGCTTGCGCGGTCGATCGTGACCATCGACTCGAGGCCGCCTTGCTGCTGGTCCGAGTTCACGTCGGCGAGCTCGGGGCGCGACTGTAGCGCCTCGGTGAGCTTGGGCCCCCACTTGTAGAGGTCCGTCGTGTTGTCGGCGAGCAGCGTGAACTGATATTGCGCGTTCGACTGCCGGCCGCCCACGCGGATGTCCTGCACCGCCTGCAGGAAGGTGCGCGCGCCCGCCACGTTCGAGAGCGGGCCGCGCAGCTGGGCGATCACTTCGTCGGCCGAAAGCTTGCGTTCGCTCCTGGGCTTGAGCGAGATGAACATGGAGCCGGAGTTGGTCGCGCGGCCGCCGGAAAAGCCCGCCACCGAATCCACCGCGGGATTGGCCTGCACGATGCGCATCATTTCCGCGAACTTTACCTTCATCGCCTGGAACGAGGTGGCCTGGTCGGCCACGATGCCGCCCATGAGCCGCCCCGTGTCCTGCTGCGGGAAGAAGCCCTTCGGCACCACTACATAGAGCGCGATGTTCAGCGCGATCGTCGCGACGAGCGTGAGCAGCACGAGCAGCGGATGCGCGAGCGCCCAGCCCAGCGTGTGTTCGTAGCCGCGCTGCATCGTCATGAAGCCGCGTTCGAGCCACTGCGCGAAGCGTCCCTCGGCCGCTTTTTCGTGCGGCTCTTCGAGCAGGCGCGAGCACATCATCGGCGTGAGCGTGAGCGAGACCAGCAGCGATACCGCGATGGCGAGCGAGAGCGTGAGCGCAAACTCGCGGAACAGGCGCCCGACGATGCCGCCCATCAGCAGAATGGGCAGGAACACGGCGACGAGCGAGACGCTGATCGAGAGCACCGTGAAACCCACTTCGCGCGCGCCGAGCAGTGCCGCCTGCATGCGCGGCACACCTTTCTCGAGGTGGCGCGAGATGTTTTCGAGCACGACGATGGCGTCGTCCACGACGAAGCCCGTCGCGATGGTGAGCGCCATCAGCGAGAGGTTGTCGAGCGAGAAGCCCATCAGGTACATCGCGCCGAAGGTGCCGATGATCGAGATCGGCACCGCGACGCTCGGAATGAGCGTCGCGCGCCAGTTGCGCAGAAACAGGAACACGACCATGACCACCAGCGCCACGGCGATCATGAGCGTGTGTTCTGTGTCCTTGAGCGAGGTGCGGATCGTGATCGAGCGGTCCGAGGTGGGGATCACCTCGACGTCGGCGGGCAGCGACGCCTTCAGTTGCGGCAGCATCGCGATCACGCGGTCCACCGTTTCGATGATGTTGGCGCCGGGTTGGCGGTACAGGATCACGAGCACGGAACGCTTGCCGTTGGCGAGGCCGATGTTGCGCAGGTCCTCCACCGAATCGACCACCTCGCCGAGATCTGAGAGCTTTACGCCCGCGCCGTTGCGGTAGGCGATGACGAGATCCTTGTACTGACTCGCCTTGCTCGCCTGGTCGTTGGTGTAGAGCTGGAAGCGCTGCGGTCCGGACTCGATGTCGCCCTTCGGGCTGTTCGCGTTGGCGGAGGCGAGCGCCGCGCGCACGTCCTCGAGACCGATGCCGTAGTGAAACAGCGCATGCGGCTCGAGCTCGACGCGCACGGCCGGGTTGGCCGAGCCGCTCACGTCCACTTCGCCCACGCCGTCCACCTGCGAGAGCGACTGTTGCAGCACGGTCGCCGCGGAATCGTAGAGCTGGCCGGCCGTGAGGGTGGGCGAGGTGAGCGCGAGGATCAGGATCGGCGCGTCGGCGGGATTGACCTTGTGGTAGGTCGGGTTCGAGCGCAGGCTCGCGGGCAGGTCGGCTCGCGCCGCGTTGATGGCGGCCTGCACGTCGCGTGCGGCGCCGTCGATGTCACGGTTCAGACCAAACTGCAACGTGATGCGCGTGCTGCCCACCGAACTTTGCGAGGTCATTTCCGTGACGTCGGCAATGCTGCCGAGGTGGCGCTCGAGGGGGCTTGCCACGCTGGTCGCCACGGTCTCGGGGCTCGCGCCCGGCAGCGTAGCCTGCACGGAGATGGTGGGGAAGTCCACCTGCGGCAGGGGCGCGACCGGCAGCTTCGTGAACGCGAACACGCCGGCGAGCGCGATGCCGAGCGCGAGCAGCGTGGTCGCAACGGGCCGGGCGATGAACGGGCGGGACAGGTTCATCGCGTCATGGCTCCGCGGAGGGGGTCGGCGTCGGCGCGCCGCCAAAGCGCTTCCTCAAGCGCTGCGCGATCGAGTCGAACGCGAGATAGATCACGGGCGTGGTGAAGAGCGTGAGCGCCTGGCTCACGATCAGGCCGCCCGCGATGGCGATGCCTAGCGGCCGGCGCAGCTCGCTGCCCGCGCCGCTGCCGAGCATGAGCGGCACGGCGCCCAGCAGCGCCGCCATGGTCGTCATCATGATCGGCCGAAAGCGCAGCAGGCAGGCCTGATAGATTGCCTCGCGCGGCGTCTTGCCTTCCTGGCGCTCGGCCTCCAGTGCGAAGTCGATCATCATGATCGCGTTCTTCTTGACGATGCCGATCAGGAGCACGATGCCGATGATGCCGATGATGTCGAGATCGTGCCCGGTCATCATCAGCGCGAGCAGGGCGCCGATGCCGGCGGACGGCAGCGTGGACAGGATCGTGATGGGATGCACGAAGCTCTCGTAGAGCACGCCGAGCACGATATACATGGTCACGATGGCCGCGAGGATCAGGAAGAGCTCGTTCGACAGCGAGGCCTGGAACGCGAGCGCGGCGCCCTGGAAGCGCGTCTGGAACGAGCCGGGCAAGCCGATGTCGCCCTCGGCCTGCTGGATCGCCTTCACGGCCGCGCCAAGCGAGGCGCCGGGCGCGAGGTTGAACGAGATCGTGGTGGCCGGGAACTGCGAGAGGTGCGTGACGAGCAGCGGCGCCGGACGCTCGTGGAAACTCGCGATGGCCGACAGCGGCACCTGGCCCGTCGCCGAAGTGGAGGAGGGCAGGTAAATCGCGTTCAGCGCGTCGGTGTAGTGCTGCAGCTGCGGCTGGGCTTCGAGGATCACGCGGTACTGGTTCGACTGCGTGAAGATCGTGGAGATGATGCGCTGGCCGAAGGCGTCGTAGAGCGCGTTATCCACGGTTGCGGGCGTGATGCCGTAGCGCGACGCGCTCGCGCGGTCGATCTCGACGTACACCGACTGACCTTCGTCCTGCAGGTCCGTGGCGACGTCGGCGAGTTCGGGCAGCTGCTCGAGCCGGTCCATGAGCTTCGGCACCCAGGTCGTGAAGTCCTCGATGTTCGGCGTGGTGAGCAGGAACTGATACTGCGTCGGGCTCACCGTCGAGTCGATCGTCAGGTCCTGCACGGGCTGCATGTAAAGCGCGGCGCCCGGCAGGTGCGCGACGCGCTTTTGCAGGTCGCGGATGATCTCGCTCGCCGTTTCGCTGCGGTCGTCACGCGGCTTCAGGTTGATCAGCATGCGGCCGCTGTTGAGCGTGATGTTCGTGCCGTCCACGCCGATGAACGAGGTCAGGCTCTCCACGTTGTCGTTCTTGAGAATTTCGGCGGCGAGCGCTTGCTGGCGCTCGGCCATCGAGGCATAGGAAACCGACTGCGGCGCCTGCGTGATCGCCTGGATCACGCCCGTGTCCTGCACCGGGAAGAAGCCCTTGGGCACCACCACGTAAAGCACGCCCGTGAGCACGAACGTGATGGCGAACACGATGAGCGTGAGACGCCGGCGCGCGAGCACCCAGTCGAGCGCGACCCCGTAGCGGCCGATCACGTTGTCGAAGAACGCATGCACACGGGCCTCGAAGCGGCGGCTTTCGGCGGGCGGCGTGTGGCGCAGTATCTTCGCGCACATCATGGGCACGAGCGTGAGCGAAACCACGGCCGAGATCACGATGGTCACCGCGAGCGTGATGGCGAACTCGTGGAACAGGCGGCCCACCACGTCGCCCATGAAGAGGAGCGGAATCAGCACGGCGATCAGCGAAACCGTGAGCGAGATGATCGTGAAGCCGATCTGCTTCGAACCCTTCAGCGCCGCTTCGAGCGGCGCCATGCCCTCCTCGACGTAGCGGGCGATGTTCTCGATCATCACGATCGCATCGTCCACGACGAAGCCCGTGGCGATGGTGAGCGCCATCAGCGAGAGATTGTCGAGCGAGAAGCCGCACAGATACATCACCGCCAGCGTGCCGATCAGCGAGAGCGGCACCGAAAGACTCGGGATCACCGTGGCGTAGAAGTTGCCGAGAAACAGGTACATCACCAGCACCACGAGCACGACCGACATCAGCAGTTCGAACTGGACGTCGCGCACCGAGGCGCGGATCGTCGTCGTGCGGTCGGTGACGATCCGCACGTCGAGCGCCTGGGGCAGCGAGTCCTGCAGTTGCGGCAGGATCGCCTTGATGCTGTCCACTACCTGGATCACGTTCGCGCCCGGCTGGCGCTGCACGTTCAGGATGATCGCGGGCTCGCCGTCCGCCCATGCGCCGAGCTTGGTGTTCTCGACGCCCTGCACGATGGTCGCGACGTCGGTGAGCATCACGGGGCGGCCGTTGCGGTAGGCCACCACGGCGCTCTTGTAGGCGTCGGCGTCGGTGAGCTGGTCGTTCGCGTTGATCGTGTAGGCGCGCGTGGGGCCGTCGAAGTTACCCTTCGGGGTGTTGACGTTCAGGTTCGAGATGGTCGTGCGCAGGTCGTCCAGATTCAGGCCGTAGGCGGCGAGTGCGCGCGGGTTGGCCTGGATGCGGATGGCCGGCCGCTGCCCGCCCGTGATGCTCACGAGGCCCACGCCCGCCACCTGCGAGATCTTCTGCGCCAGACGCGTGTCGGCGAGGTCCTGGATTTCAGTGAGCGGCAGTGTTTTCGAAGTGATCGCGAGCGTGAGGATCGGCGCGTCGGCGGGATTGACCTTGGCGTAGATCGGCGGGGCGGGCAGGTCCGAGGGCAGCAGGTTGCCGGCCGCGTTGATGGCGGCCTGGACTTCCTGCTCGGCCACGTCGAGCGGCAGGTCGAGGCTGAACTGCAGGGTAATGACCGACGAACCCGCCGAGCTCTGCGACGACATCTGGTTCAGCGACGGCATCTGGCCGAACTGCCGCTCGAGCGGCGCGGTGACCGACGAGGTCATGACGTCCGGGCTCGCGCCCGGATAGAAGGTCTGCACCTGGATGGTCGGGTAGTCGACTTCGGGCAGCGCGGAGAGCGGCAGGAAACGCAGCGCGACAAGGCCGACCAGCATGATCGCCGCCATGAGCAGCGCGGTGCCCACCGGGCGCAGGATGAAGACGCGGGACGGATTCATGCCGGCTTACTGGCCTTCCGGCTGCGAAGCGTGCCGGTGGTGGCGATGTGCGCCGGAAGCGGCCCACGGAGCGGCGGCGCCCGATGCGCCCGAGGCACCCCGCGCGTGCTTCGGATGCTCGGCGGGGATGGTGATCTTCGCGCCTTCGCGCAGGCGGTCCGAGCCGTCCGTCACCACGCGCTCGCCGGCCTCGAGCCCCGAGGCGATGCTCGTGCGCTCGCCGTCCACGGGGCCGACCTTCACGAGCCGCACGGTCACGGTGTTGTCGGGCCGGGCCACGTACACGTACTGCCCCTGCGAGCCATTGAGCACGGCGGCGGTCGGTACGATCACGGCATTGTGGATCGTGTCGACAGTCAGACGCGCATTGACGAACTGGTTCGGGAACAGCATCTGGTCGGGGTTCGCGAAATTCGCGCGCAGCTTGACCGTGCCCGTGGTGGTGTCGATCTGGTTGTCGATGGTTGCGAGCTGGCCTTGTTCCAGCGGCGTCGTGTTGCTGCGCTCGTACGCGGCGACCGGGAGTTTCGCGCCCGTGCGCATCTGCTTGAGGATGGCCGGCAGGTCGCTTTCAGAGGCCGTGAAGATTACGCTGATGGGCTGCAGCTGCGTGAGCACGACGACGCCATTGGCGTCGCCCGGCGTCACATAGTTGCCCGGATCGACCTGGCGCAGACCGACGCGGCCCGAGGTCGGCGCCGTGATGCGCGCGTAGACGAGATCGAGCTTATAGGTATCCACGTTCGCCTGATCCGATTTGACCGTGCCTTCGTATTGCTTGACGAGTGAGGCTTGCGTGTCCACCTGCTGACTCGCGATCGAGTCCTGCGCGAGCAGCGTCTGGTAGCGCTTGAGGTCGAGCCGCGCCGTGGCGAGCAGCGCCTGATCGCGCACGAGCTGGCCTTCGGCGTTCTCGAGCGAGATCTGCCATGGGCGAGGGTCGATCTGCGCGAGCACGTCGCCTGCTTTCACCATCTGGCCTTCCTGGAAGTTCACGCTCTGCAGCGTGCCGGAGAGCTGCGTTCGCACCGTGATGTCGGCGAGCGGCGTGACCGTACCGAGCGCCGTGATGACGACGGGCATGTCACCGCTCGCGGCAGTCGCCACGGTCACGGGCTGCGGCAGATTCGCCAGCGCGCCGGGGCCGCCGTGACGCGTATGGCCGCCGCGTGCCGGCTCCGCCGCGGCGCTTTGGGAAGGCCTGTTCCACGGCTGCCAGCGCAGCAGCACGATGCCCACGACGACCACGGCAACCAGCGCTGCGGCGAGCGCGATCAGCTTGCCGCGCGAGCGACGGGCGGGCGGTGGCGTGTCTCGACGGGACGATTCCAGCGGCTTTTCTTGTTGATCCATCGGTCAGGTCGTTTCGGGCTGTCAGGTTGAGCGGCAGCTGCAGCGGGCAGGTATGCGGATCGCCGATGCTACGCGAAATAATCGAAAGGAAATTGTCAGGCGGCACGCCACTCTAGCAAACGCTGGGTGCGTGCGAGGGCGTGGCTGCCGAAAGGCTGCGGCGAGCGGAGGCTGGCTGGCGATGCGTGGGCGGCGGGCTGGCGTGGCTGCGCTGCCAAAAATGGCACAACGGCCACGATGCTAGTCGGGGCTTGGGGCAGCGTCTAGCGGCATTTCTTTCAAGGCATTACGGCTGTAATAGTCCTTGCGGCGGATGGGGCCGCGCGCCGCAAGGAGGCCTGTGCGCGCCGGTGAAAACGGCGCTGGGTCGCGGCTGGCCAGATACGGCCGGCGAGGTGCGGCCGGCGAGGTGTCGCCGGCTGGGGTTCGTCAACCGCCTCCGGGCAAGCACACGATGCCGCCGACCTCGGCGGCGATTGCCGCGAGGCATTCGCGCAGCAGAGGCGCGGCATGCGTGACGAGCCATTCGCGCGGGCACTGCTGCGAAGCGCCGCAGCAGTTGATCGCATAGCGCTCGCCGTCGGGGGCCGCGAAGGCGCCGGAGATCGCATTCAGGCCGTCATGCCAGTCGCCGATCGTCATGGCGTAGCCCCGCGCCGCAGTTTCTGCGATGGCGGCATCGAGGCGGCTGCCGAAGAGGCCCCAGTCGTTGCCGGCCGCGGCCTGCAGCGCGACGGTGACCGTGTCGCGCTCCGGTGCCGCAAGGGCAGCCAGCCAGGCCCGGCCGACGGCCGTGCGGCTCATTTCGATGCGCGAGCCCACGTCGAGGCGCGAGACCAGCACGGCCGAACGCGGGCGGATCGCGTCGATCACGACCATTTCGAGCCGGTCGCGTACGGTGAGCTGAACGGAAAGCGCGGTGCGTTCGGCAAGGCGCGTGAGGTACGGCCGTGCGCGGCTACGGACGTCGGAGTTGCGCAGGAAGCCGTTGCTCAGGTCGAGCACCGCCGAAGTCAGCACGAAGCGCTCGCTGTCCGGCAGGCGTACGAGAAAGCCGGTGTTCACCAGCGTGCCGGTCAGGCGCGAGACCGTCGGCTTGGGGATGCCCGTGAGCTCGGTCAGCTCGCGATTGGAAAGCGGGGCGTGGGCGGCGGCAATGCAGCGCAGGACGGCGAGACCGCGCGCGAGCGCCGTCACCTCGTCGGCCGCACCGTCTTTGTCGCGAGGCGCCTCGGCGCGCGCTCGCGGATCGGTTGCGGAAGTCATCTCAGTATATTTACGTTTTTTTGAAACATCATTTCAGCTGGCCCGCGACGGCAGGGCGAGCAGGAATTATTATCGCGCACTTATTACACATCGGCGCGGCGCGGCGGAACGGCGGCAGCGGATATTAAAAACCGGCTTACATAGCCGCGCGATTGTAGTGGATGCCATCGTTGCGGGATGGCGTAATCCGGAGAGATTTTGCTTGACTTAGTCAGCGGGCCAGTAAAAAATGGAATTAGATTTCGACAAGACCCCGCGGAAGCGGGTTTTAATGTGCCGCGGTTTATGCAATATGCATAACTTCGTCGGGTTGCAGTCCGGGGTCGTAGTCCGGGTTGTAGTCCGATACCCAGGCGGCGGGGGAGTCGAAATACCCTCTCTCAGGTTCTAGCACGGCCCTCGGAATGGCTAGAACTTTTCGAAGCGTCACGCGCATGCGTGACGCTTTTTTTTGATTTTTTGGCGCGCAACAACGTCTGCGGCACAAGGAATCCAAGACGTGAGAATCAAGCGTTGACAACACGTCTGTTGGAACCGGCCCACGAACGTCGTCGATTCGGTTGGTCGCATTGCCGCTCCGTGAGTGCGACCGCGATGGCGTTGCGCGCCATGTCGTACTCATTCCTGGCTAACTCTGTCCTGCGAGTATGACCCCAGGGGTGCAGACAACGAGGAATATTTCGCCTTTAACGTCCCCCACAGGCGATGCGACTGCACAGTCGCGTCGTGCTGGCGACTACACAAACGAACCGATCAACATGAACGTGCGTTCTCTGATTGCAAGTGCAACGGCAGCTGCCGCGCCGATGCCCTGATCGGCAATCACGATGCTTCGCAAAAAAATCAGTGTGCCGCCTCAAAGGCCGGAAGCAGAGTGAGTGCAACGCGTGTGGTTACCGAAGCCCAATGCCGTCGGCACCGGTCATGGGCGACATCAGCCGAGCTGGCAGGCGGTCTGGTTGGAGCGCGATTCACATCGCCATGGCGATGCACTTCGGCTCACCGCGCAGTGCGCCGCTCGACATCGACGTCATCCGCAAGCGCACGATGCACGATCCGCCGTCCGTACACATTCAGGCGAGTGACCTGGAACTGCTGAAGGTCGATGCGCGCGAACTGGCGGACAAGCTCGCGGCGGCGGGCAATGACGTGGAGTACAGGGAATTGTCCGCGATGCCACACGCCTGGCACTGCTTCGCGCCGCTGCTGCCGGAATCGCGAGCCGCCGTGGTCCGAGCTGCGGATTTCATTCGCTGTTGCTGGCGCGGGGCCTCTGCGTCAGCAAAGTATTGATGGCCGAGATTGCTTGCCGCATTCTGGCTCTCGGCTTCCACAATACTTTTCAGAGCGAGCATCGAACAAACAACGCTCACCCAATCGAACACACTGCTGTAGTGCCGGGGGCCGTGCATCTATTGCGGAGCAGCACCTCGCCACAATGGACGCGCGGCCTTTGTTTTGCTGCGCGTTTCGACGCGCAGTGTACAGCGCAGCGCGCCCGCCGCACGGCTTTCTGCCGCCGTGTTTCGGGCCGCGCCTCAAATGTGCCGGCGAAGTTACGAGCTATTGCTGTTTTGCCGGCGAGCGTACAGCGCTCCGATAGGCTAGAGCTGCCAATTCCGTAGGTTTGCGATCTTGCCTGGAATCCGTCCACGCCTGATCGATGCGCTCTACGACGAAAGCGAGGTAGACGGAGAGTGCCGCGACACATCCACTGACTACCAGAAAATCAAAAGCTGCGGGGTGGAAATTCATTTTCAAACTCCTCTATCCATGAATCAGGCAAGTTGATGGGCGTTTCGCTCGGTCAGAACCCTGCGCGTACCGCACCGGGCAAGACCTGTTGTTCGAGTCCACAAGGAAGGAGTATGGGAGTTTGCAATTAGGCGAGAATTAGGCGCTGCGAGTGAGCGAGCTGGCGGGCGGATGCAGTTAGGTATCCTGTGAGTTTCCCTCGCATGCGGTATCGCGCGCCGCATTCAGGCGCGCGAAACGCTCGTGTTTCGCAAGCCGCGGGCACGTCTCACAAGGCTCGCCGCCACGCCGGCGATAGTGGGAACAGCAGGTCTTGCGATCGAGCGCGAGCGCGGTCGAACCGTCGTTTCGCGCGCAGGCGAACAGTCCACTCGCTCCCGTCAGTTCGAGCGCGCCGAGCCATTGCCCGGCGAGCGCCCGCACGTGGAGGTCGGTCCAGTCGGCTCTTGTCTTCCGTGCCGCAAGGAGGGCGGCGAGCTCGCAGTCCGCCAGCATCGAGCGCGCGGCTGTTGCGCCGTCTCCACAACATGACGAATACCTGTCGGCCACTTTCAAATCTCCAAAGGCTTTGCTAATATCGGCGACATAACGCGAATGACAATGATTCGCAGTTGCATTTAAAAACGAAGAAACGCCGAGAACCGTCGCCGACATGAACAACCTGGAAACCGCACGCCGTAAGGGCCGCACGCTCCACCATCCTTTGCGGATTGCCGCCTGGCTCACCTTTGCTGCGGCCGCCCAGTCCGCGTTTGCCCAAAGCGCGGCCCCGGCCGCCGTACCCGCAAGCCCGGAGGGTGCTGCCGCGCAACCCGCCACCACCCAGGACGTCGCGGCCCCGACGCTGGCTGCCGTCAAGGTCAGCGCCGCCGCGCAGACCGATTCGCCGCTGCATCTGAACACGCCGGTTTCGGCTGGCGCGCTCGGCTCGCGCTCCCAGCTCGACACGCCTTTCTCGACTACGGTCGTGACGGGCGAAGATCTGGCCGACCGCCAGGTCAACAAACTGGGCGACGTCTTCGCGCTCGACGCTTCGGTGACGGACAACAGCAATGCCTATAGCGCGTGGGCGACCTACATCTCGATCCGCGGTCTGCCGGTCGACTGGCAAAACGGCTTTCGCATCGACGGCAGTCCGTTCATTTCGTACGGCATCACGATGCCATACGAGAACCTCGAGCGTGTCGAGTTGCTAAAGGGCCTCGGCGGTTTCATGTACGGCTTCGCCGAGCCGGGTGGCGTCGTCAACTACGTCACGAAGAAGCCGGGCAACGATCCGGTGACGAGCGCCGATTTCGGCTATCGCATGGACGGCGTGCTGAGCCAGCACGTCGACCTGAGCCGGCGCTTCGGGCCGGACGGCATGTTCGGCGCGCGCCTGAACTACACGCACGAGGAGGGCAAGACCTATAACGCGGGCGATATCGACACCAACGCGGTATCGCTCGCGCTGGACGGTCAGCTCACTCGCGACCTGCAGGTCTACTTCAATGCGCTCTATCAGGACAGCCGCTCGAGCGGCCAGATGCCGTCGATCTATACGGGCAGCTACACGGCGTCGAGCCTGCCCGCCACGATCAGCGGCGGCACCGACTGGCTGGGCGGTACCGACCAGCATCTGAACACCAAATTGCAGGTCTATACGGCGGGCGTGCGCTACCAGATCACGCCGGACTGGTCGTTCAACACCTCGGCGAGCTACACCAGGGCGGCGCGCGACCGCAACGAGAGCACGCTCACGCTGCTCGACCAGGCGGGCGACTATACCGAAAACCGCTGGAATGGCGACGAGGGTAATCAGGACATCTATTGGCAAGGCATGTTAGAAGGCAAGGTGAAGACCGGGCCGTTCACGCATGACCTCGTGCTGGGTGGAGCGTGGCAGTATCAGACCAACGACTATAGCCTTGTTTCGCACTACTTCCCGCTAGGTAACGGCAATCTCTACGAGCCCAACCCGTTTCGCTACTACTCGGGCGGCGGCCTCACGACTTACCGCACAAGCGACATCACGCAAAAGGCACTCTTCGCGAGCGATACCCTTGCGATCACGAGCCGCCTCTCGCTGCTCGCCGGCGTGCGCTACACGAATTACGAGCAGGAGACCTACAACACGAACGGCACGCTCGCGTCTTCGTATGGGCAGAATGGCGTCGTCACGCCGACTTTCGCGCTCATGTACAAGCTCGAGCCGGAAACGACGCTCTATGCGAGCTACGTGGAAGCCCTGGAGCAGGGTGCGACGGTGCTCGACATCTACGCGAACGGCGGCGCATTGCTGCGTCCGCTGCGCTCGCGCCAGTACGAGATCGGCGTGAAGAGCGAGCATGCCCGCTGGAGCGCGAACGCGGCGCTCTTCAGGATCGAACGCGGCGCGGGCTATGCGAACGACCAGAATGTCTATGTGCAGGACGGCGACGCGATCTACGAGGGGCTCGAGGCCGGCGGCAGCGTGCGGCTGGGTCGCAGCTGGCAGGTGGCCGGCGACATCATGCTGCTCGATACGTGGTACGCCAAGGGGCAGGCGTATGAGGGCAACCGCGTGGCCGGTGCGCCGAAGTTCGTCGCGGCCGCGCGCGTGACCTATGACGTGCCGTTCGTTCCTGGCCTGCAGCTTGGCGCGGACGCCAAGTACACGGGCAATACGGAGGTGCGGCCCGCGAACAACCTCGAGACGGGCGGCTACATGATCGTGAACCTGGGGGCGAACTACCTGACGCGCGTCGGCGGCCACGACGTCACGTTGCGCGCGGCCATCGACAATATCGCGAACCGCCGCTACTGGATGTATCAGTACGCCGATTACATTACGCCGGGCGACCCGCGCACGGTCAGCCTGAACGCCAGGATCGACTTCTGATGAAAAGATTGGCGTATTCAATCCGCGAGTAGCGGAAAGAAAATGACCGCCTGACCGTGGAGCTGCGGCATACGGACGATCCATTCCAGGAAGTGTCCGTTGCCGAAATCAAATGCCGCGACGCCATCGCGCGCTACGCAATACAAATATCCGTCGGGACCAAACCGCAGACCCCGAGGCTGATGGAAACCGGCGCCGGGCGGCGCGGTGAATATACGCACCAAGGCGCCAGTGGCGCGATCGTATTCACGGATGCTCGTCGCGGCATCGGGTGCGCGAAACGGAAACTCACTGGATACAAGGATGTTTCCGTTGGGTGCGATGGTCAGATCCAGCGGGCTCACAGCGTCGTCGGTGATGAATCGTTGCGCCAGCGGCACGCCGTCCGCGTCGAACACCGCAATGGTGTTTTCGCCTTCGCCACTCGCTCCGATGCCCGAGGCCAGATAAATTGTCCCGTCTTCGGCCGACGCGAAGCCGCGCGGAAACGGCACGACGCCTGCGGGCAGCACGTTGCGCGGCGGGCCGGAAAGATCGGCCGCAAACGCGGCGATGGTTCGCGCGTCGCGTAATCCGACGAGGTATTGGCCGTCGGCTGCGAGATTGCCACCGCCCGGATTGAGCCCTGGAATTGTTGCGCTGTTGCGCACGACCTCTCCCGCGGCATTCAGTGCGAGTATGCGATCGCTGCCGCTATTCACGTAGACCAGCCTGCGATCCGCGCTCACGCTCAGGCCGCGCGGATCGGCGATGCGCGAATCCGCGCTGAACACCCCGCGGGGTGTTCCGGCGAGGTCGAACGAAAGCAGCGAACCGTACCCGTTGCCGTTGGCGCCGGAGGCACTGGTGACAAGAATCTGCATAGGGGAGTCCTGCGAAGAAAGTGTCTGGTCAGCTGAACGCAGTCTATTCTCGCGAGGCGCGTCGCACTACGGGCATCAGGGCATAGCACTTATCCGCTGCGGGAATACTCCGGTGCCCCGACTACTGCGCTGGACGCCCGTTTTCGTCCAGCCAGCGAACGATGTTTTTGACCGTATCGCCGTAGAACGTCCGGTACAGCTCCTTCGAGACATAGCCGATATGCGGCGTGGCGAGCACATTGGGCAGCTCGCGCAACGGATGGGGATTCTCAAGGGGCTCGACGTCGTAGACGTCCAGCGCCGCGCCGGCGATCCGATCGGCCCTGAGCGCGTCGATCAGCGCGGCGCCGTCGACGATGGGGCCACGAGAGGAATTGATCAGGCGGCTCGTCGGTTTCATCTTCGCCAGTTCGGCGGCGCCAACCAGGTGATGCGTGCGCGCACTGAGGCGTACGTGAATGGAGAGGAAATCGGAGATCGAGAACAATTCGTCTTTCGTAACGTACTGGATGCCATGTTCCGCGGCGGCCGCGGGCGTCAGGTTTTGGCTCCAGGCGACTACGTTCATGCCGAATGCCCGGCCGATTGTGCCTACTGCCGATCCTACCCGGCCAAGCCCGAGCAGGCCAAGTGTCTTGCCTGCGAGTTCGTCGCCCACCGAGCGTTGCCATCCGCCGTTGCGCAGCGACTGATTTTCGCCGGGAATATTTCGGGCAATGGAAAGAATGAGCGCCCAGGTGAACTCGATCGTCGGCGTGGAGGAATAGCCCGTATGGAGCACGGTGATCCCCAGGGCGGCGGCGGCATCCTCGTCAATGGAGGCGTTGGCCAGGCCGGTGGATGCAATGATCTTGAGCTCAGGCAGTTTTTCGAGGATCGCACGAGGCAAGGGCGTGCGCTCGCGCATCACGCACACGACGTCGAATGGCTTCAGCCGCTCGATCAAGGCGTCGGGGTCGGCAATGTGGTCATTGAACACCGTGATGCTTGCGCGACCATTCAGCGGTGACCAATCCGCAAGCGTCAGCGCGACATTCTGATAGTCGTCGAGGATCGCAACCTTGACGAGAGAATTGGCGTTCATGCTGCACACTCCTGTTGCATCTATACGAGGACACGAGGTCCGAAAAAGGGCGGGGAAACCACCAACGCATGCACTGGTGTCGCGCGTCGCCCATTTCGCTCAGGCCGGAGGGACGAGGGCGCTCACCCGCTCGATCGCGCGAGCGACCGCCGGGCGTGCCGCAACCGTCTCGTACCACCGCGCGATGTTGGGTGTGCCTTCGAAGTCGATGCCGGCGAACTCACGGCGCCATAGCCAACCGAAATGGGCGATGTCAGCGATCGTGAAGTTGTCGCCGGCGGCAAACGCCGAGCGCGAAAGCGTGCCGTCGAGAACCCTGAGGACCCGTTCGGCCTCGGTCTGGAATCGCGCAATGGCATAGGGGATCTGCTCGGTCGCCTGCCGTTTGAAGAAGCCGAGCTGTCCGAGCGCGGGGCCGACGCCGCTCAAATGAAAAAACATCTGCTCGAGCACGCGCGCGCGGCCGAACGCATCGGCGGGAACGAGCCGCCCGGTCTTTTCCGCAAGATAAACGAGGATCGCCCCCGATTCGGTGAGCGTGAACGGTTTACCGCCAGGACCATCGGGATCGACGATAACGGGCACTTTCCCGTTTGGATTCATCCCGAGATAGTTGGCTTGTTTCTGCTCGCCCTTGCGCACGTTGACGGCATTGAGCACATAGTCGAGCCCCAGCTCTTCGAGCGCGATTGGCACGCGCACGCTATTGGGCGTTGAAAAGGCGTAGACGTTGATCACTCTGCTTTCCTGGTAGGGTTGAACGCTTTGCTTGTCTTGTTTGTCGCGGGTCCGGACATGAGACGTGTTGCGCTGCCGGCCATGCTTGCTGCTTCCCGCGCTGCAGTCATCGCCGTACTTTGTGCTTTCTTTGCGCGATGCGGTAGAGAGGGCGTGGTGATAGCGTTCATTCCCGATGGGAATAGCTGTGAGCTTACTCACGCAACCGGGTTCGTGAAACCCGGTCCCGCAACGCGGTAATGCCCCCCAGGAATGAATCCTATGCCGCGCCCGGCACTACTGCGCTGACCTCCTCCTCGCTAGCATGTTCAGCATCGACGCACGGCCGCATTCCCACGGCAGAGGCCTGGAACGGCTGGCACAAATCGGAGGAGAGATGAAAATCAGGGCAATGAACAGGGGCTTCGGCGCGTATGTCGAGGAGGCCAACCTGACCGTGTTGACGCAAGACGATGTGGATGGGTTGCGGATGGCGCTTCTCGAGCATGGTTTTCTGGTCATCAGGAGTCAGAAGCTTTCGCCTGCTGCGCAGATCAGGATGTCGGAGGTCTTTGGCGCGCTTGAGACGTTTTCGCCCGGCGAAGGGCAGTTGGTCGACTATCCGCAGATCTTTCGCGTGGCTAGCCGCCCCACCGAGGGGCATACGAACGTTGGACGCTACTGGCATTCCGACGGTTCGTTTCGCGCAGAGGCCACACCTATCTCGATCTGGTATCTGGTCGCGCAACCGGCCAATGGCGGCGAGACGCTGTTTGCCGATCTACGGGAGGCGTACAGGGCGTTGCCGGATGAGCGCAAGGCCGCCGTCGACGGCCTCATTACGCTGCATCGAAACGGGATAAGACATCCGCTCGTCATGCGACATCCTGCGACACGCGAACCATCGCTTTACTTCAACGTCGGCCTGACTGGCGGCGTCGTAGGCTACACGCCCGAGCAGTTCACGGCATTGCGGACCGATCTGAACGATCACCTCTCTCGCGCAGGTGCCGCTTACGTCCATCACTGGCGCGAAGGCGATGTCATCATCGCCGACAACTTCCGGGTTGCTCACCGCGCTACGCCGATCTCGGTGGATCAGCATCGTATTCTGGATCGAACGACGATACGGGCGGATGGTGTGTACTGGGGCAAGGCCCCGATCTGAGGCACCTTGTCCGTGGGCGTGCCGGCCCGCGTGAAATCTCCATCTTGCCGACGACGCGCCGCGCGCTTGGCGTAATGCGGCGCGCCGTTTCCGCCGCGAACATGCGGACCAGCGTGCCGGCAACCTGGCCATAGTCCCCGACTGACGTGGCGGCTATGTGGCGGCTTCCAAAGCGCCGAACGGATCTTCGCTCGACCTCAGCACGTTGCCGTTGGGGGCGATCGCAAAGGTCGCGCGGACGCATTGCCGCGTCGTGCGCCAAACGGCTGTTCACGAAGCCGCCTGCGAGGACCGCGACCGGGCCAGGCCCCGCTTCGCCGCTTGCATCGCGATCGAGCTCCTGATTCATTGCGCGGGCCTTCCGGCAAGCAGAAATCGGCTGAGTGCGAGCAGCGGGAACAGCATGCCGACGACCGCAACCGACGTCCAGCCGCCGTGCTTGTACAGCGTGCTCGCGATCGCGGAGCCAACGGCGCCGCCGACGAAGACGGTCGTCATGTAGATCGAGTTCAGACGGTTGCGGCTCTTCGGATCGAGTTGGTAAATTTCGCGCTGGCCCAGGACCAGGTTCATCTGCACGGCGAAGTCGAGCAGCAGGCCGGTGCCGACGAGCCCTAACACGCCGAGGCCTGGAACCAGCATGATCGGCACGTAGCCGATCGCCGCCAGTGCGAGCGCGAACGCCGTTGCGCGATGCGTGTGGCCGGCGTCGGCGAGGCGCCCGGCGATGGGGGCAGACGTCGCGCCCATCGCGCCGACCAGCGAGAACACGGCGACTGCCGTCTGCGACAGATGGTAGTGATTCATCAGCTCGATCGGCACCGCGGTCCAGAACAGACTAAATGAGCCGAACAACAGTCCCTGGTACAGCGAGCGTTGGCGCAGCACCGGCAGCGTCGTGACGAGGTGCTCGAGCGAACGGATCAGTTGTAGATAGCTTGCCGAATGGTTGGGGCGCCGGCCCGGCAGCGTCAGTGCCAGCAGCGCCGTGACGAGCGTCATCACGACTGCGCCGAAGCCGAATACCGCGCGCCACCCGAACTGTCCGGCGATGAAGCTCGAGATCGGACGCGACAGCAGAATGCCGAGCACCAGCCCGCTCATGATCGTGCCGACCACGCGGCCGCGCGTTTCGGGCGCCGCGAAATGCGCAGCAAGTGGAACCAGCAGCTGCACGGCCACCGACGTGAAGCCGATCAACAGCGAGATCCCGAGAAAGAGAGCCGGCTCGTCCAGCGTCGCGGCGGCGGCGAGACTCACAATCGACAGCGCGGCGCTGATGATCATGAGCCGCTTGTTTTCGACGAGATCGCCCAGCGGCACGAGGAAGAACAGCCCGGCCGCGTAGCCGATCTGCGTGAGCGAGACGATCAGGCTCGCGGTGCCTTCGGACATGTGCAGGTCCGGCGCAATCAGCGAAATGATGGGTTGCGCGTAGTAAAGGTTTGCAGCAATCGCGCCGCAACTGAAGGCGAACAGCAGGATCAGGCTGCGCGCCATCGTCGGCGCGGTGTCGGCGCGGGCCGGGGAAGCGAGGTTCGTGCTCATGGGGCTCTGTCTCGTATCGGGTTGACGGGCTATGTGTGACGAGAGCCTGCCGCTGCTTGTGACGGCGACAGGCTGACAATCCAGTGCAGGAGATGGCGAGATTTTCGATGCATTAGTGGCGCGGCAGAAGACCGGCGCGGGCAATAGACTTCATTCCCGTGCGGAATATCGCCGCGTTCGCCGAGAGGCGATTTTTCATGGGGAACGTCATCGTTCGCGCGATCGCGGCAGCCTGGAAGACCCCGGGCGCGCCTTCGCGCGCTTCGATTAGAAGCGTCCGCCGGGTTCAGTGACAGAAAGGTATCGCGTCGTGCGATGCAGCACGACAGTCCGCAACGGTTGCTCCCGCGCCGTGACTGCACGTAGAACCTGCGCGGCCGTCACCTTGTTCTGTTACGCGACGGCAGTGAAGACGCCGGTTTCAATCGCGCGGACGACTATCCGCGTACTGCCGACGATATCTGACATCAGGCGTGGCGGGCGCATTAAGCATCTCATGCCTGCCAGGAATGGATGTTATGTGCCTCGAAGGTCTTCTGGCAGCGTGACGCGGCGCGCATGATCTGCATAACGCGAATGTCCTGTTTGGAGCAGATCATGAGCAACTATACGAACCACATCGTATATACGCAGTACGACCTGCTCATGAAGGATGACGAATGGGCGCTGCCGGTAAATTTCGCGGCCTGACCCGTGCGCTCGGTGCGCCGATCTCTTATGGAGGTGTCTTAACATGATCGACACAACTGCAAGAAAGCCTGATGAGCTTGCTATTCCTTATCAGCCGCCTCAACCCGCTGACATGTCACCCGACATCGTTCATTTAGGCATCCTCGACAAGTGGCTGGAGGACGACAAGCTTTGGGTGCCGATGACACCGACTGTTTCGTTCAAGCCGCTGCTTCTCAGCGCCAGCCAGGGCTACTACGTCAATCTGCTTAGAGTGCGCCAGTCCGGCGTGCTCTCGCGCCATCGCCATACCGGGCCTGTGCACGCGATCGTTCTGAGAGGCCGGTGGTATTACCTCGAGCACGACTGGGTTGCGGAGCAGGGTGGCTACGCACACGAGCCGGCAGGCGAGACGCATACGCTGTACGTGCCCGAAGACGTAAAAGAGATGATCACATGGTTCCACGTCACGGGCGGGTACACCTATGTGGACCCCCAAGGCACAGCAGTGGGATACGAAGACGTGTTCACGAAAATCGAAGCGGCTCGCAAGCATTACGAAGCGATCGGCCTCGGCGCCGACTACGTAAAGCAGTTCATTCGCTAAGCGTATTCGTTACGTCCGGATTTTCGGAAGCCGTGAAAGCACGAAGCAAGTTGTGCGCTATGCGCGGCGGCGGCCGGGCACCTCGATCGCCCGGCACCACGAACTGCAACTGAGGATTTTCACCATGGAACGACGAACTGTTGACGTGGCTGGCGTACCGGCAAGTTACCTGAGCGCCGGCGACCCGGCAGGCCCCGCCTTGTTGTTGCTGCACGGCACCTATTGGAGCCGGGTATGGCAGCCGGTGCTCGACGACCTGGCCGCCGCCGGATTACGCCCGATCGCGGTAGATTTCCCTGGTTCCGGCCGCTCGGGTGGTGAGTTGACCATTGCGGATGCCTCGATCCCTGCTTTGGCGGATTGGCTGATGCGCTTCGTGGATGCGCTCGGTATAGAGGGACCGGTGGGCGTTGCAGGGCACGACATTGGCGGAGGCATTGCGCAGCAGGTGTTCGTCGATGGGAAGATCGAGGTCAGCAAGCTTGCACTCGTCAATGCCGTGATGTTCGATTCGTGGCCGGTGCCCGGCGTTGCCCGGTTCCGCGATCCGGCGGTCGCCGCTGCGACGACGACGGAGGATATCCTTGCTGCCCGTCGCAAGTCAGTCCTCACGGCACTGGCGCGGCCCACGACGGAAAGCGAAGTGGCCGAGTATCTCGAACCGTGGACGGACCCGCGCGTTGCACGGTCGTGGCTCGCCCTGGCCGGTGCGGCGGACAATCGTTACACGATGGAGTTGTTGCCGCGCCTTCGCGCGTCGCAGACACCAAAGCTGCTCGTCTGGGGCGAAGACGACAGCTTCCAGCTGGTCGAGCACGCGGAGCGCTTCGCCAAAGAGATACCGAACACGCAGCTTGTCCGGATTCCCAAGGCGGGTCACATTCCCATGGAAAACGACGCTGTCGCAGTGGTTCGTGCGTTGGCGGGGTTCTTCGTCTGACGCAGTGCGGCAGCCAGGATCGCTTGTCGCTCGCCGGTCCCTTTCCCGCTCGCGGGCAGGGCTCATGCAGGGTTCGGCGACGTACCAGCCAGTTCGGTATCCTGACAATTGCACACGTGTTTTGGAAAGCGAGCCCGCGATTCCTCGTATTACTCCGAGGGGCTTGTTGAGAAGCCCTTCCACCGTATCTAGTGCAGTCGGCCCGCCGCAGACCGGCAGGGCTAATTCAGTCCATTCGGACTTAGGAGAGCATCATGCAAACGAATCTGGAAAACTATTTCACCGCCTACCGCAACCTGAAGTTGACGCGCGATGAGGATGGCGTGCTGGTCGTGCAGTTCCATAGCAACGGCGGTCCGCTCACTTTCACGGCAGAGGCCCATACGGAGGTTGTCGACGCGTTCTACCGGATTTCGCAGGATCGGGCGAACAAGATCGTCATCATCACGGGTGCAAGCGGGGACTTCATGACCGGGGTTGACTGGGCGTCCTTCAAGGACGTCTCCGATCCCGACGTTTGGAGCCAGATCCATGACGAAGGCGTTCAGGTCCTGGAAAACATAGCCAATATACGTGTGCCAGTCATTGCGGCTATCGAGGGGCGTGCCCATATTCACTCTGAGTATGTTCTGCTGGCCAACGTCATTGTGGCCGCAGAAGGAGCAACCTTTCACGACATGGGCCACTATGCTGCGGGTGTTGTGCCTGGCGACGGCATCTTTACCACCTGGAGCTATCGCGCAGGGGCGGGACGGGCGGAAGCTTTCCTGCTCAACGCGCAGCCGATTACGGCGGCGGTCGCGCACGAATGGGGCGTGGTTGCCGAGGTCGTGCCAAACGGAGGGGCGCTTGGGCGCGCACAGGAATTGGCGAGGCAGTATTTGAAAGCGCCCGAAGTGGCACGTCGCAACACGCGGGTCCACTTTATTTGGCCCTTGAAGCAACGCATCGTGCAGGAAGTCGGCTATGGGTTGTCGCTCGAAGGCGCTTCCGCTGCCGCCCTTGTGAAAACAATGCAGGCGAAGGGCTGAGCGCTACGCGCGGCGCCTCTCGATTTGCGGAAAAACGGCAAGGCGAATGCGTTGCCGGGCATCGTTGTGGCGCACATGCTCAGCCCCGGGTTCGATCACTACGACGGCTTCGGGCCGCAACCGCGCGAATTCGACATCGATCGATAGCACGATTGCAAGGCCCGAGGCCGATGGGGTGCTTCGTAGTCCGGCAGATCGTGCAGATGTATCGGTTAGCTGACGAATCCGCATGACAAATCCGCGCTCCGGGTCGCCGGCCCCGGTTACCGCCTCAGGGCGTGGCAAGCGCCCGGCGGGGGCATGGCATCCGATGATCGAGCGTGCCGCGGCGGATATCGCGAGCCGGTCTTGTCAGACCACCGTTTCCCGTTCGGGCGTGGCCGTGATCTTGTGGATCGACAGATCGGCGCCGTTGAATTCCTCTTCCTGGTCGATGCGCAGCCCAACGGTCAGCTTGAGCGCGCCATACACAATGGTCCCGCCGAGCGTGGCCACCACGATTCCGCCTAACGTTCCCACCACCTGTGCCCAGAACGACACGCCGCCGGTGCCGCCCGCCCAGTGCATCCCGAAGATGCCGGCTGCGATGCCGCCCCAGGCGCCGCACAGGCCGTGCAGGGGCCACACGCCGAGCACGTCATCGATGCGCCAGCGGTTCTGCACGCAGGTGAACATTGTCACGAACAGCACCCCCGCCACCGCGCCCGTCATCAGCGCCCCAAGCGGATGCATGAGATCGGAGCCTGCGCACACGGCCACGAGCCCGGCGAGCGGGCCGTTATAGGTGAAGCCCGGGTCGTTGCGGCCCGCGAGCCAGGCGGAAAGGGTGCCGCCCACCATCGCCATGAGCGAGTTGACGGCCACGAGGCCGCTGATCTTGTCGACGCTCTGCGCGCTCATCACATTGAAGCCGAACCAGCCCACCGTGAGTACCCACGCGCCGAGCGCGAGGAACGGGATGTTCGAGGGCGGATGCGCGGCGACGCGCCCGTCGCGTGTGTAGCGCCCATGGCGCGCGCCGAGCAGCACCACGGCCGGCAGCGCGACCCAGCCGCCGAACGCGTGCACCACCACCGACCCCGCGAAGTCGTGGAACGGCACGCCAAACCAGTGCGTGAGCGCGTCCTGGATGCCGAACCGCCCGTTCCAGACGATGCCCTCGAAGAACGGGTAGATGAAGCCGACGATCACGAAGGTCGCGAACAGCTGCGGATTGAACTTCGAGCGTTCGGCAATGCCTCCCGAGACGATCGCGGGAATGGCCGCCGCGAAGGTGAGCAGGAAGAAGAAGCGCACGAGGGCGTAGCCGTTGTGCTGGGCGAGCACGTCGGCGCTGGCGAAGAACTGCACGCCGTAGGCAATCGTATAGCCGATGAAGAAATACGCGATCGTGGAAACCGAAAAGTCCACCAGAATCTTCACGAGCGCATTGACCTGGTTCTTCTTGCGCACGGTGCCGAGTTCGAGGAACGCGAAGCCCGCGTGCATCGCGAGCACCATGGCGGCGCCCAGCAACAGAAAGAGCGTGTCGGTGCCGGTCTTGAGTGTGTCCATCTTGATGATGTGTCGTGGTTGCCCAAAAAGAGCGCATCCATGAGCAAGATGCGGGCCAGCGACGCGCCAAAGCGGTGAATCGGGCTCCACGACGGGTCAGCGGGCGGTTTCCCTGCGGTGCGCGCGTGCACTGCGTCGGTTACCGGGGCATAGCCCGCGTCCGCTTGCGGTGCGTGTCCGATGCTTGCATTCGTGGCGTTTTCGCACAAAGTCTGTGCTCGTGCTCGAAGATGGGGATACGCGGCGCCAATTCGGTGAGGTTTATTCGATTTTCCTTTCCGACTGAAGGCCGCGTCAGCCAGTCGAATCTGTCTGTTGCCAACGGAGCGTGTGTGCTGCGTTCCAGTGTGGGGGCGCACGCGGGATGCCCCCCGTGCGCAAACGTCGACATAATGGCCGAATTGATTCATCGCGTCGTCCGACCCGCCACTCCATGCGACTGACAACCAAAGGGCTGTTGCTGATCGCGATTCCCGCCGTCTTCGAACTGACGCTGCTGCTGGGCATCGTCCGGGCGCAGAGCGACGCCGAAGCCGCCGAAAGCTGGAGCCAGCACAGCCAGGACGTGCTCGCCCAGGCGGGGCGGGTGCTCGAGCCCGTGCTGATCGAATCGGTGCAGTTGCGCGGCGCCGTCGCGGCAAGCGACGCCGCTTACACGACGCCGCTATCCACGTGGGTGGAGGTCGACGAGCGCATCGACCGACTCGTCGATCTGGTTGCGGACAACCCCGGCCAGGTGGAGCGCGCGGTGCGCATCCGCCAGGCGGTGCAGAACTACCGGCAATGGTCGGAACGCGTTCAGGACTTGCTGCACGCGCAGCGCAACGGCGAGCTCGTCGACCGCTTCCGCGAGTTGGCCGATGCCGACGTGCTCGATCGCGTGCGCGCACAGGTCACGGCGTTCCAGACCGAGGAGCGCCGGCTCGATGTGTTGCGCGTCACGGCCGCCGAGGAGGCGCGCGCCCAGCAGCAGACGCTTGTGATGACGGCGGTGGTCGGCTCGATTGCGTTCGTCGCGCTGGCGGTGTGGCTTTTCACGCGCGGCGTGCGCGGCCGGCTCCTCGCGCTCTCGGACAATGCCAACCGCCTTGCGGGCAACGAGCCGCTCGCGCCGCTCACCACCGGCAACCACGAGATCGCGAGGCTCGACCTCACGCTGCACCAGATCAGCCAGCGGCTGATCGAGGCGGAGCGCGCGCGGCTTGGCTTTCAGGCAGACCTCGCGCGGCGCGCGGAACAGCTGGCGCAAATCAACGAGAGCCTGCGCCAGCAGACCCAGGAAAACGAGATGTTCATCCACAGCGTCTCGCACGATCTGCGCGCACCGCTCGTGAACCTGCAGGGTTTTTCGCGCGAGCTGAATCAAGCCTGCAACGACCTGCGCGGGCTGGTTGCGCGCTCGGCGCTCACACCCGAGGTGCGCGTCGAGGTGGAACGGATCATCGACGAAGACGTCGGCGAGGCCTTGCGCTATCTGCAGACGGCGGTGCTGCGCGCGTCGCACATCATCGACGCGCTGCTGCGCCTTGCCCGCGTGGGGCGCGTGGAGTACCGCAGCCAGCGTGTCAACATGCGGGAGCTAGTCCAGCGCGTGGTGGACGCGATGCATGGGTCGATTCGCGCTCGCGACGCGACGGTGAGTGTGCGGCCGCTGCCCGCGGTCTGGGGTGACCCGACGGCGCTCGAGCAGGTCTTCGCGAACCTGATCGGCAATGCGCTCAACTATCTGGATCCTGCGCGTCCCGGCAAGGTCGAGATCGGCACGGCGCCGGCGCCGCCTGGCGTGGAATCGCTGCAGATCTTTTACGTGCGCGACAACGGGCTCGGCATTCCCGATGTCGCGTTGCCGCGGCTCTTTCAGGCGTTCCAGCGCATGCATGGCCACGTCGCGCCGGGGGAGGGCATCGGGCTCGCACTCGTGCGGCGTGTCGTCGAGCGCCATGGCGGGCGCATCTGGGTGGAGTCGCGCGAGGGCGAGGGGACGACGTTTTATCTGTCGCTGCCCGACGCATTGGCGCCGGTGCCACCCGCGCTGGGCGAGGCTGTCATACCGGCGGCGGCCGGCGGAGCCGAGGCGACTGGCGTGACGGGTTAGCGCGACAGACCGTGGCTCGAGCGGAAAATGCGGCGCGCGCGCAGCAGGCGGCTGCCGCGAATCGACCACAAGCTGCCCGCCACGGCAAGCATGAGGGCGACGCCCAGTACGGCGCGCGGGTCGAGATTCAGATGGAACGGCAAGGCTTCCGGCGTGACGAGACTACGGTCGAGCAGGAGCAGTGCTCCCCAGAAGGCAATCGTGGCCTGCACGACGAGCCGCGTGCCCGCGCGATGGCGCATGCGGTCAACCAGAGTCGCGCGACGGTGAGTGCGTGTGCAAAAAAAAGCGACCGCCAGCAGCGCGATCGCGAGTATCACAATCCAGTCCGTCAGATCCATCACAGCTATCCCGAAAGCAATACATCACTTTATGCAGGGGGGATATCGGAAGATATAGGACGCGTCTTAAAGAAAGGCCGAACGGTACGCCTGGCGTTCATCGGAGCGCGCGCCGTTGCGGCCCGTACGGCTTAAGGCTCGATGCGGGTGCCAAGCAGGACGAGGAACTGCCGCAGCCACTCCGGATGCGCGGGCCAGGCCGGAGCGGTGACAAAGGGCGCATCGGTGACGGCGCTGTCGATCGGAATGTCGGCGTATTCGCCGCCTGCCAGCCGCACTTCGGGGGCGCAGGCCGGATAGGCGGAAATCCGCTTGCCGCGGATCACTTCGGCGGCGGCCAGGAGCTGCGCGGCGTGGCAGATGGCCGCGACGGGTTTGTTGGCGCCCACAAAGTGGCGCACGAGACCGATCACCTTCGAATCGAGCCGCAGATATTCGGGGGCGCGGCCGCCGGCGATGGCTAGCGCGTCATAGTCTGCAGGATCGATGTCCTCGAAGGTCGCGTTGAGCGTGAACTGATGGCCCGGCTTTTCCGTGTAGGTCTGATCGCCTTCGAAGTCGTGGATGGCCGTCTTGATCCGCTCGCCGGCCTTCTTGCCCGGGCATACGGCATCGACGCGATGACCCACGGCCTGCAGTGCCTGGAAGGGCACCATCGTTTCATAGTCCTCGGCAAAATCGCCCGTGAGGAAGAGAATCTGCTTGACTGCCATTGAACGCCCCCAGTGTCGGATGTGGAACACATTTGACCCGGATGCAGTCTACTCCAGCATGATTGACGCTTCTGTTAAGCCTTCCTGGCCGGCCGGTTTCGAATGGCGCGCCTACCTGCCCGGACGCGATGCCGCGTCGCTCGCGGCGCTCTTTCGGGCCGCGGTGACGACGCTTGCGGCGACGCATTACGACGCGGCACAACGTGCGGTCTGGGCGTCGTCCGCCGACGATCTCGCGGCGTTCGACACGCGGCTCGCGCGCGGCACGACGCTCGTTGCCGTCCACGCGCGGGCGAGCGTCGCATTTGGACAGCTTTTCCCGCTCGATCACGTCGAGATGCTCTACGTCGCGCCGGCGTGGGCGCGGCGCGGGCTCGCTTCGGCGCTGCTGCGGCGGCTCGAGGCCGTGGCTCGCGAGCAGGGCGCGAGCGTGCTGCGCGCCGAGGCCAGCGCGCTGGCGCGGCCCGTGTTCGAGCGGGCCGGATTCTCGCTTGTTTTACCTCAGGTAGTGTCGCGCGGCGGCGTATCATTGCAGCGCTTTCAGATGGCCAAGCCGCTCGCTGCGGCAGAACGTTCAGGATGACCATGTCTTTCCGAGTATCGATACACCGGGCCGTTGTGCCCGTCCTGGCTTGCGCGCTGCTGGCCGCGGGTTGCAGCAAGCACGACGCGAGCGCGCCCGACCTCGCGGCCAGTTCCGCCGACGCCGCGCAGCAGGTGGTACAGCAGGCCGCGCAGCACGCCGCCGATCAGGCGAAGCAGAAGCTTGATGCGGCCGCGAGCTATGTGAACCAACAGGTCGACGCCGCGCGCACGGGGGCGCAGCAACAACTCGATAACGCCTCCTCGCAGACGCCGGGCGCGAGTGCTTCGACGGCAGAACTCGCCTCCGCCGCACAAGGCCAGCTGAACGATGCGGCGAGCCATGCCCGGGCCATGCTCGGTCATGCCGCGGCTGCCGCCGGCACCGGGCTGCAGTTCACCGGGCGCTCGCTGCAGCAATGGGCGAGCGGCACGTCGGCCGCCGCATCGTCCCCGGCGGCGAGCCAGTGAAGCCTGGCTTGACGCCCGCGATTAATGTAATTACTATGGTTACACTTTTCGATGCAGATTCACCGTGAACACGAGTAGCCGCTTTGCGTTTGCTGTCCACGTGCTTGCGCTGCTCGCACAGCAGCAGGGCGTGCCGCTTTCGTCGGAGATCATCGCGGGCAGCGTGAACACGAATCCCGCGCTGATCCGGCGGCTTCTCACGATGCTCGCGAACGCGGGGCTGACAGGCTCGCAACTGGGCGCCGGCGGTGGGGCGCTGCTTGCGCGCGAGCCCGGGGCGATCACGCTGCTCGACGTCTACCGCGCCGTGGACGACGCGCAGCTTTTCGCCATGCATCGCGAAGAGCCGAATCCGGCCTGCATGGTCGGGCGGCATATCCAGCACACGCTGCGCGGGGTTATCGACGACGCGCAACGCGCGATGGAAGGCTCGCTCGCGGCGCGCACACTCGCCGAGGTCGTCGAGGACGTGGAAAGCAGCGAACGCAGGCTCGAACGCGCGCGCGCTGCACCGGGCGCGAGGCGCCGGACGTAAAGCGCTCGACGTCGCGCGCCAAAGCATTACCCATCGGGGCCGGGCCCCGTTTTTTAACGCTCTATATGTAACTACAGTAGTTACATAAAAATGGAAGACAGGAGTCGAAACATGAGCAAGTCGCTGAATATCGCCCTCTTTGGCGCAACCGGCATGATCGGTGCACGCATTGCCGCTGAAGCCGCGCGCCGCGGTCATCGCGTGAGCGCACTCGTGCGAGAGCCCGCGCGCGTCGCCGCGGGGCCGAACGTCGTGGCGTCCAGGGTCGACGTGCTCGACGCCGGCAGCGTGGCCGCCGCGGTGCGCGGTCACGAGGTGGTCGCGAGCGCCTATGCGCCGCCGCACGATCGGGTGGCGGACCTCCAGATCGCGAGCCGTGCGCTGGTCGACGGGGTCCGCGCGGCCGGGCTCAAGCGTCTTGTCGTGGTGGGCGGCGCGGGTTCGCTCGAAATCGCGCCCGGCAAGCAACTCGTCGATTCGGAGAGCTTCCCGGCGGCGTGGAAGGGCATCGCGCTCGCACACCGCGACGCTTTCGACTACTACCGCACCGTTGCCGATCTCGACTGGACGTTCTTTGCGCCCGCGGCGATGATCGCTCCCGGCGAACGCACGGGCCAGTTCCGTACCGGCGCGGCCACGCTGATCGCCGATGCAAAGGGCGAAAGCCGTATTTCGGCAGAAGACTATGCGGTGGCGTTCGTCGACGAACTGGAGCAGGGGCGTTTCGTTCGCCAGATCGCTACGGCGGCGTACTGAAGCTGTAGACGGGACGCGCGGCGCCGCCGGCGTTCCGCGCCGCCGGTCGCCCACGCCGGTCGCCGACTTTCCCGCTGACATTCTGTTACGCACCCGCGCGGCGCCGGCGGCGCCACTGCGACTAAACTGGAGCGTTCTGTTCTCGCCCTTTCGACATGAACTCATGCTCCGGACGGGACGGCGCACCGGTCCGGCCCGCGCGCGCTCCCGTACTTGCTCGCCACGTGGCGCCAGCGGCATGCTCGCCGCGGTGCCGGGGCTGGCTGACGCTGGTCGCCTGTCTCGCGCTCTGGTGCGCGTGCGTGCCGCTCGCGTTTGCTCAGGCGGCCGCCGCGCCCGTGTTGCCGGCGCTGAAGAGTCTCATCACTGGCCAGCCGGCAGCCGCTTCAGGAGCGTCGGCGGCCCAGGCCGCGTCCGCGCCCAGCGCGGCAAGCCAGGCCGAGTTCACACGCAATCTTGACAGCGTGATTGCGACGCTCGATAACGATCGGCAGCGCAATGCGCTCCTCGCGCAACTGAAGAAGCTGCGCGACGCTTCGCAGAACGTAGCGCCCGCACCGGCTTCGGGCGCAGCGGCTGCGTCGGGGCTGCTCGGCGCGATCGCGTCAGGTCTTTCGTCGGTGGAGTCGGACGCGCGCCGCGGCCCTAGTCCGGTGCATTACTGGACCGGACGCTTCAGGGCAGCCGGCGACGAACTGTATAGGCTCGCGGCGGGTGAGGACGAGGAAGGCACAGGCGCTCTCGCGCTCGACCTGCTCGGAATGCTCGCAGGCTGGGGCGCCTGTGCGCTCGCGTTGCGCTGGCTCGTGCGGCGCGTGCTGCGGCGCTTCTGCGTCGACACGGGGCTGCAACCCAATCCCAGCACCATCGAGCTCGTCGTGTTCGCTCTGCAGCGCGTCGGGCCGTTCATCGTTGCCTTCGTGGCGGCCCTCGTGGTCGAGCGCGCGCTGTCCCAGTCGGTCGGCCGCACGATCGGCCTCGTCATCGCCTATGCCATTGTCGCCGGCGCGGTGTTCTCGGCCATCTGCCTCATCATGTTTTCGCTGTTCGGCTCGGGGCACCGGCGCGCCGCCGTGCGCCTGCTGATCGCACGCGGGCGCCGGCCGCTCTGGGCGATTGGGATATGCAGCGCGCTCGGCGACGCGGCCACCAACTATGAAGTCGCCAATCAGATCGGCACCAATCTGGCCGGGCTCGTCTCGACCTTCACCAACATGACTGCGGCCGTGCTGACCGCCATGTTCGCCATCACTTTCAGGCGGCCTGTCGCGCATCTGATCCGCAACCGCAGCTATCAGCTACGCCACGATCACAAGGCGCTCACCGAAATTCTCGACGTGCTGGCCTCGATCTGGCACGTACCGATGCTGCTGCTCGCGGCCGCTTCGATCGTCGCGACCCTGGGCGGCCTCACCAGCAGCGAGGACGTGCTGCAGATCTCGATCGTCACGGCGCTTTTGCTGGTCCTCGCGTTCTTCCTCTCGGCGATCGTGAGACGCATCACACGTCCAGACCCCGCACGCGTACGGCGCCGCTCGCCGTATCTGCGGCGGTTGCTGCGCTTTGCCGGCACGCTCGCCATCGTCTTCATCTGGCTTGCGTATTTCGAGTCGTGCGCGAGGCTGTGGCACATCTCGCTTGCGAGCATCATCGAGGCGAGCGTCGCGGCGCGCGGCATCGCCCATGCGCTCTTTGCCATCGGCGTGACCGTGTTTTTCGCGTGGCTCGTATGGATCGTGCTCGACACCGCGATCCTCGAGGCGCTCAACCCAAGCGGTCCGCGTGCCAAGGGCCGCGCGCCCAGCGCGCGCGCGCGCACCATGCTGCCGCTCGTGCGCAACGCGCTGCTCGTGACGATCCTCACCATCGCGGGGATCGTCACGGCGGCGAATCTCGGCATCAACGTGACGCCGCTGCTGGCGGGCGCCGGCGTGATCGGCCTTGCGATCGGCTTCGGCGCGCAGTCGCTCGTGAGCGATCTGATCACCGGGCTCTTCATCATCATCGAGGAGACCATTTCGGTAGGCGACTGGATCGACCTCGACAACGGCCACGCGGGTACCGTCGAGCATCTGTCGATCCGCACCGTACGCCTGCGCGATGGTCAGGGCGCCATCCACGCCATTCCGTTCTCGCAGATCAAGATCGTGAAGAACCTCTCGCGCGATTTTGCGTATGCGGTCTTCGAGGTGCGCGTACCGTTCTGCGTCGAGCTCGATGCCGTCACGCGGCTGATCCGCGAGGTGGGCGCGGAGCTGGTTGCCGATTTCCGCTACCGGCGGGAGATACTCGGTCCCGTGGAGGTGTGGGGGCTTGACCGGTTCGAGCCGAACTGGATGGTCGTCAAAGGGCAGATCAAGACGCGGCCGCTGCAGCAGTGGAGCGTGGCGCGTGCCTTCAATGCGCGCCTCAAGCACCGCATGGACGAAGCGGGCATCGACATGCCGGTGCCGCAGATGCAGGTGCACTTGAGCCCACGCGGGGCGGACGATCGGCTGGACGAGGACGATCTCGCGCCGCACTCGCATGCTGCAGCGTCTGCGGGCGTAGCGCGCGACGCCTCGCACGAGCCGCGTCCGGCGCCGCCGCCCACAGGGGGCCCGGACGGCGCGCCGCCGCAGATCCCCACGGCGGGCGGCCGCAGCTAGTGCGCCGCGGTGTCTTTCGGACTGCTGTTCGATGGTTTCATGCCATGGCGGGCAGCAGCGGCAGCACGTCGTTGACATGCGTTCCGATCTGCGCGGCGCTCACGCCATAGATGTGCAGCGAAATGGCGGTTGCGCCGCTATCGTTCGAGAGCCGATGGATGCCGCCCCGTCCGCGTCCGCCAAACGACATCGCGCCCGGCGCGCGCGGCTGGGCGCCAGCCGCCACCGCGTGGCCGTGAGCTTCGTCCCATGCGTAGAGCGTCTCGGTCAGCGCGCCTTCCAGCACTGCGTAGCCGCACCAGGTGTGATGGGCATGCACGGGGCTGGCCTGGCCCGGTTGCCAGACGAGCGCCGCCGCCGTATAGCGGCCGCGCGGGTCGACTGCGATCAGGTGGCGGCGATACGTCCCGGGGCTGCCTTCGCGCGCGCTGGCCGTGACGAGCGTCGGCTCGGCCAGCGCCGCGCCGAGTGCGGCGCGCAGCGCGCGCGCAAACGCGGGGCAGCGTGACGGATCGGCCGGCGTGGCGCATGCATCGAAGGCCGTGTCGAGCGCCGCGCGCAGGCGGCCCACCGCCGCCGCGTGGTCCTGGTTGGCGGGTTCGGCTTGAAACAGGGTGGGCTCGGCGGGGCAGTTCATCGGTGTGTGGTTTTTGTTTGCGGATAAACAGATTTATAGCGGTTTGCGTCGAGAAAGAGTTTCCATATAATTTCACCGTGCTGGCTCCAGAGAGAATAAATTTCTATCCAAGGGGAAGAGTGGAAATGGATGTCATCGACAGAAAGCTCGTCGAGCTGTTGCAGCAGGACGCCACGATGCCGGTTGCCGAACTCGCGCAGCGGGTGAATCTCTCGCAGACGCCGTGCTGGAAGCGTGTTCAGCGTCTCAAGGAGACGGGGGTGATCCGCGCCCAGGTGGCGCTGTGTGATCCGAAGAAGCTGGGCGTGGGGACGACCGTGTTCGTGGCGGTGCGCACGAACCAGCACACCGAGGCGTGGGCGCAGAGCTTCACGCGCGCCGTGCAGGACATTCCCGAGATCGTCGAGGCCTATCGCATGAGCGGCGAGACCGACTATCTGCTGCGCGTCGTGGTCTCGGACATCGACGACTACGATCGCGTCTACAAGCAACTGATTCGCGCCGTGCCGCTCTCCGACGTGAGCTCGAGCTTCGCCATGGAGCAGCTCAAGTATTCGACCGCCTTGCCGGTACGAACCGGCTGATGCGGCGCTCGCCGGGTGCGCAGTCAAGCAAGCCGTCTGCAAGGCGCCCCGGCGTAGAATGCCCGCTTCCCCCTCATTTTCCGGCGAACCATGAACGAACCGCGCAAGAAGAATCCCACCTTTGGCGTTGGCGTGCTCATCGTGGTGGTGGTGCTCTTCGTGATCGGCACCGTGCTGTTCAATGCGATCCGCGGCAAGCGCGAGTATGACGACGCGAATCCGGGACAGCCGGCGAGCGCGGCGGCCAGCGCGAATGCCTCGCAGCCGGCCGGCACAGGCCAGTAACGGGCCTGTGGGTCCTTGCTCCCATTTACCCTCTTTACCGCTACGCCTCGGGTAGCCGGATCACGCTCGCGTCCTTGCGGATGAGCCAGGATGCGGCCAGCATCTGCTTGCATTGATGCGCGAGCAGCTTGAGTTCTTGCGCGAACTCCGAGGACGGCCCGAGTGCGCGTTCGGCCTCGACCACCGTCATATCGAGATCGTGCGCGAGCCGCTTCGTGATGTCGAGTTGATCGGCGGGGGCGGGCGTTCCCGCTTCAGCGGCGACGAGGTTCTCGTGCACGCACGCGAGGGTCCGCTCGAGCGCATCGAGCGCGACCGTGTGGCCCGGCTTCGACGCGCTGCGCAAGAGCGGCGCCGCGGCCGTGATCTGCGACGCGAGCGCGTGGCTGCGGATCAGGAGATCGTTAAGCTCCGCCACGTACTTCTGCGCCGACTTCGGCTCCAGCATCATGCGCTGGAAAGCCTGGCCCAGATTCGCGAACGCCACGTGCACGTTCTTGCGTGCGAGACGGTAGCGGAAATCGGCGGGCGGCGCGGCGCTGGCCTGTGCGCTCGCCTTCGTGCCCACGGCGGCAACCGGCTGGCCGGAGGCGACGTCAGCCGCGGCCGCGGCCGCTGTGCCGGCGGTGGCACCCGCCGTGGTGAGCGTCGGCACCCGCGCGGCGGACTCGGTGAAGGCGGCACCGGCAAACGCGGGTTGCGCTTGCACCTGCGCCTGCGCCTGCGCCGCGCGCGACCCCCAACCCCAGCTTGCCTCGAGATACTGACGCATCGCGCCGATCATGTCGTTCACGAGCTTGCCCATCAGCCGGTATTCCCAGTAAGGGAACAGATGGCTCGCGGCGATCGCGATCATGCAGCCGACCACGGTGTCGATGGCGCGCTCGCCGATGATGCGCATGCTGCCGGGCGCGAGCAGATGAAACATCAGTAGCACATAGGACGAAGTGAAGACGACACTTGCCGTGTAGTTGAAGAGCAGCAGGCTGTAGCTCATCACCATGGCGGCGAACATGGCGACGAGCAGCACGAGCGGCTGCTTCACGAGCAGGATCAGGGCGACACTCGTCGCACAGCCGATCAGCGTGCCGACGATACGCTGCGCGTTGCGCTGGCGGGTGAGCGAGTAGCCGGGCTTCAGGATGATGATGGTCGTCATCACGATCCAGTAGGCGTTGGTGAGCGGCAAGAGGCGCCCGAGCCAGAAGCCCACCGCCACCGCGATCGTCACGCGCAAGGCATGGCGAAAGCTCGGCGAGGCCATCGTGAGATTCGAGAAGATCTGCAGGTAGGACACGCGGCGATTCGTGACGAAACGCTGCAGGGCTTCGTCGATACGCAGCTCCGTTTCGGTTATCGGCGTCTCGCTCGTGAGGCTGCGGCGCATGCGCTCGATCAGGCGCGTCGCGCTCCAGATGCGCCGGAACGATGCCGAGACCGCGGCATAGGCCTCAGGGTCGCTCTTGGGCAGATCGCGTTTCCTGAGCTGTTCGAGCTCGTATTCGATCGCGCGCAGCTCGGCCTTCACGTTGATGCTCGCGCGTGGCGGCTCGTTCTGCAGCACGGCAAGGCCGATGTCTTCGAGATCGGCAGCGGCCTTGCGGATCAGGTCGCGATAGAACACCAGCAGGTCGGAGCCGCCGAAGGTATTGCGCACCAGCGGATAGTCGGTGTGGGCTCCCACGAAGAGTTCATGCAGATCGACCGTGTTGATGAACAGGTTGAAATGCATGACGCGCACCGGGTCGAGCTTGCCGCGCCTGAACTTCGGCAGGCTGCGGAACACGATGTCGCGCGCCGCGTCCTGGCGCTCCACCGCCGCGATCTGTCTGGCGATGAGGTTGCGGTAGCACTCGTCGAGATCGTTGTCGAGGTCGTAGAACTGGGCGCGCGCAAGCAGATAGTCGGCGCAGGCGAAGACGCTCTCGGCGATCGCCTGCTGCTCGATGCGCTGAAGCATCAGCCGGCTTACGAGCGTGGACCAGGCCGTGTACCAGAGGCCGCCCAGCAGGATCCACAACGCGTTGACGAGTGCCTGGTGCGGCGTGAAGTGTTCCTCCAGCGTCATCACCATCATGAAGAGCGTCGCGAAGCTGATCTGCGGCCAGCGGTTGCCATACACCACGATCAGCGAGAGGACGAAGGTGAGCGGCACGACGGTGGCCCAGAGCGCGATGGGGTTGACGGTCGCGAGGCCGGTTGCGTAGGCGGCCAGGAAACCGATCACGCTGCACGCGAGCATCTCGTTGCGCTTGTACTTCAGCGGCCCGGGCATGTCGACCACGCAGGCGCCGAGTGCGCCGGTGGAGAGGGTGAAGCCGAGTTCGCTCTGGTTGAAAACGAACAGGCACAGCACGGGGGGAAGCGAGATGCCGACAGCGATCCGAAGACCGCCGTAGAAGTACTGGCTATAGAGGAATTTGCGGATTTCTACCGAATAGCGCATCGACTGCCGACGTGGTTCGAAAGCGGACGCGGAGGGTGCGCCGCGGACTGGCGGTGAGTCTAACTGATTTCGGCAGGGGGTTGAGCGGCCGTGCCGGTGGGCGATGACCGGCGTCGCGCGAACCCTCGTGCCTGTTCAGAATGTGCACGCCCTCAGGCCGTCGGGTCGCCGAGCAGGCCGTGGGTGCCGTGGATGCGGCGCATACGCGTGCGATACCAGAAGGTCCAGGCGAGCAGGCCACCGAACGCGCCATAGCCGATCACCGGCGAAATAACGAGGAAGCGCTCGATCGGCCAGGTGGCGGCGAGCCACGCGCGCAGCCCCGCGTCGCCGGTAAGGCCGAGGCCCCAGACGGCGGTGAGCATGCGCATGGCCGCGGCGAACTCGCGGCGCTCTTGCCAGAGCCGCTCGAAGCGCGCGACGCCAGTGGGCGTTTCGCGTGCAACGGTGGCGCGAGCGAGGTAGTACACAAGCGGGCGGCGCGCGAGCAGCGAGGCGAGGAAAGTGACGCCGATGGCGCCGGAGGCGAGGCATTCGCGCATCAGGAGCACGCGCGGGCCGCCGCCGAAGGCCATGGCGAGGAGCGAGAGCGCGATGCCGAGCAGCACGATCGCCGCGAGCGCATCGACGCGCCGAAAGCGCACAAGCTCGACGACGCTCCAGGCGACCGGCGGGATCGCCGACGCCACGAGGCCGCCCACTTCGCCGTAGTGCGGAAGAGCGAGGCGGTACGCGACCCAGGGGAGGAGCAGGTTGACCGCCAGTTCGGCGACAAATGCCGGGCGCAGCTTCATGCGATGCGTCCTCACGTGTTTGTATGGGTATGGCCGCAGTATGGCCGAACGGTGACGGATCGGCAAACGGCGCGGCCAACGGCGCGGCGGGGGCCGTCCGCAGGCCGCGGCTGAGGGGGCGGGGCGGAGCACACCGGTTGATGCAGGTCCATGCCGGGCCGTGCCACGAACGGGCGCCTGTGCGACACTCGCGGGTGCTCCGCCATGTGTTCCGGCGTGCCTCTTCTAACCGTTTCGCCGTCCGACATGTCCTTCCGCTATCCCGTCCCTGCCCACGAAGTCGAACTGGTCGCCGTGCGTGCGCAAGGCGCGGGTGGCCAGAATGTCAACAAGGTATCGAGTGCGATCCATCTACGCTTCGACATCCACGCCTCGTCGTTGCCCGACGTGATCAAGATGCGCCTGCTCGCGCTCGCCGACCGGCGCGTCTCGCGCGAGGGCGTGCTCGTCATCAAGTCGCAGGAGTACCGGACCCAGGAACAGAATCGCGCCGCGGCGCTCGCGCGGCTCGACGAACTGATCGACAGCGTGAGCGTGACGCGCAAGGCGCGCGTGGCGACGCGGCCCACGCGGGCGTCGAAGATGAGGCGTCTCGAAGGCAAGGCCCGTCACGGCGAGGTGAAGGCCGGGCGGCGCCGGGTGGAAGAGTGAGGCGCCGCGCCGGCGGCCGGCGCGCGCCAGGGTGGACGCCGCGCCCGGGTAGAACTTAGTGCGCGGTGTCCGGCACGTCGAGGATCAGGATGATGGTCCAGTCGGCGTCGCCTTCATGATGGTACTGGCGCTCCGCGACGATGAACGGCTGTTGCTTGCCCTCCGGGCCGAGAAACAGCACGTCGCCTTCCACGGGCAGGCATTCGACCGGCGGCAGTGCGAGGAACGCCTCATGTTTGCCGCGCGGCATCAATTTTTCGATCTTGCGGGATGCTGCTTCCGTCCATTCGATATCGAGCTGGATGTTGCTCATTCTGTTCTCCGCGCGAGGGGCGCACCGTTGCTGGGTCAATTCGAGGTGCGCGACTTTAGCATACCGCGCGCGGGTCCTTTGCAGTCCCCGTTTGCAGTGTCTGCCGGCAACGCAGGTTGCGCGCGGCGCCACCCGGGACAGACGGCGCCACGCTCACCGGATGGCAAAAAGCCGATGCCGGCTGACCGGGCATCGGCTTTCGGGGGGGGCGCGGCGTTCGCTCGATGCCGCGCGCCGCATCACTGAGCCGGCTTTTCCTTGTGGTGATGATGCGGCTTCGAGTGTTCCTTCATGGGCATCGGAGCGGCTTGCTGGCGAGCCTGCAGATCCTGTGCACGCTGCTCGACGTCCGCTGCCCGCTGCGGGTCGGTACTCATCGTGATGCCGTTGTCGTCCTGCGCGTAGGCAGCGCCCGTCAGGGCCGAAAGCGAAAGGAGGACTGCGAGGGACACTTTTTTCATCATTACCTCCGTAGAAGCGGTTTGTGGACCCAGCCGTTGCCTGGCAAGGTAAAACGCAGGCGGAATGGCCATGCCATTCTAAGGAGCAAATATACGCTCCAGATGACATCACGTAATTGAGGATGCGCACCGTTACATCTTGTTACGCACTCCTGTGTCAAAACAGTCACGTCAAAACCAGCCGATCGCGCAGTAGACATGGAACTGTGCAATGCCGATCAGCTCGTGCAAAGCCAATAGCGTGCTTTCCAGATTGGCGAGGCGCGGCTGCCAGCCGGGGAGTGCATCGCGCGTGCCGGAAACGACGGGCACCGGATCGTTATCGAAGCGCTGGAAATCGAGCAGAGCACGTGGCATGTGATACGCCGAGGTCACGAGCAGGAGGGTGGTGCCGGCCGCATCGGGCCAGGTCTTGAGCAGGCGCGTCACGTTGCGCGCGTTTTGCCACGTCGTCAGGCTCGTGTTCTCCAGCACGAGATCGCTGCGCGCCACGCCGGCGCGCAGCAGATACGGCGCATAGGTGTCGGCTTCGCTGGCGGCATGATGCTCGGGGTTGCCGCCGCTCACGATCACGCGGCAGACGCCGCCCGCAGCGCGGCATCGGGTGTAGAGCGACGCCGCCGTCGCGAGCCGCGGGTAAGCGTCGCGCGGCGGCACCAGGACGCCCTGTTCGTTCATGCGCGTGCCGCCGCCGAGCACGACGATGGCCGTGCGCGCCCCGAACGGCCGCGGCAGCGGTTTCGCTGGATCATAGGCGCTGCGATACGCCGCGGGTTGCGCGAGATCGAGCAGAGGGGCCGTCAACCACGGGGACGCCAGCAGCCAGCAAAAGACGATCGCGCCGGCGACGATGAACAGGCGGCCACGGCGCCAAAGAACGAACAGCGCGAGAAAAGGCGCAAGAAAAGCCGCGAAGAAAACGAATAGAATCAATTTGAATAAGGTAACGTATCGTTCTAGGGATAAAACACCTGCGCACATGCGTCGCGAGCGTGGCGCCGCGCAATCGTTCTGGAGGCGCACTTTGCGCTTTCACGGGGGCCCCGGACAGGCTCATGGTTTCTACCTGTTTCCGACTGACAGCGAACGTGCACCGACGGACCGCCGATACCTGGCTGACCGCCTGGCGATGGAACGCAGCGGCATCGCTGTAAGGTCGCATTTTAAGAAAGAAGTGAGATGGCCACGTATTCCAACGAAGCAGTCCTCGAAGCGTTGCGGCGGGTGCAATATCGGCAGGTCCCCTGGGCGCGACGTCCCGAAGTTTTTCAATACCTGCGCGAGCTTGGGCTGATGGAGACGGTGCGACAACGCACAGTAGCGCCCGCGCCCGGTTTTCACGCACCCGTCGACATCGCAGTGCTCACCGATCTCGGACGCGCCGAATTCGCGCGTCTCGCGCGCGACGAGCGCTCGCTTCACTGGTCCGATCACCGTATCGCCAGCTACGCGGCCCAGGGCAGCATATCCCCCTCGGATGTGCCCGCCCGCTAGCGGATCGACTGCGCGGGTGGACTGCCCGGTGGACTGCGCGGGTGGCCCGCCGCCTGCTGCGCGTCCACGCCCCGGACTGCCTGGTGCACAAAAAGCGCGGCACAAAAACGCATCCAAAAAAAAGCCCGTATCGGACGAGATACGGGCTTACCGGAATTACTGCTGCCACGCTGTGCTTGATGGCCTAGAGTAGACCGGAACGACGCGCCGGGGTTCCCGCAAAGCGTGCGCGATGAGGGTTTACATCCGGGACGCTGGGTGCGCGTGTTTGCCGGCGCTCAACGGCGTGGCGGCGCGGGCATTTCCTCGCGCGCCGGCATGGTGCGCTGACGGGCGTTATCGGTGATGTCGGCACGCAGATCGCCTCGCGGCACCGGGGGATTGGCCTTGCCCGGCTGCGGCGTGCGCTCGGGCGGCCGGGCACCGGCGCGGGGCAGGTTCCAGCCATCGTTATTACGTTGCGGCGGCTGTGCGTTGGCGACGCCACAGCAGAGTGCGGTAATCAGGGCGAGGGCAATGAGCGAACCCATGCTGCCCCGGACGAGCAGAGTCATGGAGTTCATGGCGGCCTCCCGTCAATGCGGGTTCTCGACGTCTGTAGGCATACGACTACCCTAGCGTCGGCCGCGAAAGCAGAGTGTAAATGTTGGTAAGGAGATGTTTCCCCTGGCCGGGCGACAGCCGATCCAGGAAAGAAGCCGGCTCGTGCAGGCGGCGCATGGGCGCTCGCGAAGGGCCGGCGTGGCCGGGCGCGTGAGGCGCCCGGCGGCGGAAAGTGGAAAGCTGACGCTCAGGCCATCTTGACCGGGGCGCGCCACGACTCGGGGTTGGTCCAGAAGGCACCACGCAGGCGATCGCGGCTCGGCGGTGCCGGCGGCTTGGTCGCCGTCGCGCCAATGCGGCCACGCAGCGAAATCTCGCGGCCGTTCGAACTCAGGCGCTTCACGATCTCGGCGAGCGTGCCGTCAGCTTGCCACTCGTCGAAACGGCGGCGGCAGGTGGGCGGCGACGGATAGCGGCCCGGCAGCTTGGACCAGCCTTCGCCCGTCGAAAGCACCCACAGTACCGCGTTGACCACAGCACGCGCTTCGACGCGAGGCCGTCCGCGCCGTTCGCTCCGCGCGGGTTCCGCGCAGAACAACGCCTCGACCAGCGCCCATTCGTTGTCTCTCAAATCGTCGAACAGCATCATGTCATTCACCTCAGCGAAGCTATCTCCGGTGCGCTGCCCCGCGCTGCGCACTCTTCATGTACTCCCGTCCGGAGGGCGGAGTACCAGGCGGGATCTCGAGGCGGCCCGGGTGATTCTCCTTTCCGGTCCGTCCCGCTGATCCTGTGCATGCCCTTAAGCGAGAAGCGTGCCAATTGCTGCGCTTTCGTCTGGGAGCCGCGTGGCATCAGGGCCGCGCGGGTGCTTGCCAGGGGCGTATTCGACTCGAAATCGCATACAGCGGATATCGGGACAATCACCAATCTTGTGCAATCTGGCTCGCCAGGCGTGCGTTTGCGCCGTATTGCTGCATCGCCGCGAATAATCGCCGCGACCCAGGCCCGGCAATCCCGCTTCGGTTGCCATCGCCGGCGCACGCTCCGCCAAACGCTGGCATAAAATTGCATGAAATATCCTGATTGATGAATTAGACCGATGAATGTGACGCTGCGGCAGTTGCGGGTCTTTATCGAAGTGGCGCGGCTGCAGAGCTTCAGCCGGGCGGGCGACGAAATCGGGCTGACCCAGTCGGCGGTGAGCCGCTGCGTGCGCGAGCTCGAGGCGGAGATCGGCGTCAAGCTCGTCGACCGGACGACGCGCGAGGTGCAACTGACGGATGTCGGCGCCAATCTGATCGCCACGATTCCCCGTCTCATCGGCGACCTTGACGACGCCCTGCGCGAGATCCGCGAGATCGGCGAGCAGCGGCGCGGGCGCGTGGTGGTCGCGGCGAGCCCGACGGTGGCGTGCCGCCTGATGCCGGCGGTCGTCGCCGGCTGCGCCCGGGCGTTTCCCTACGTCACGCTCGGCCTGCGCGACGACGTGCAAAGCGACGTGCTGCGCAAGGTCCGCTCGGGCGAGGTCGATTTCGGTGTGGTCATCGGGCCGTTCGCGGCGGAGGATCTCGAGACCGAAACGCTCACCACGGATTCGTTCTGCGTGGTCGTGCGCGGCGACCATGCACTCGCCGGGCGCGAGACGGTCGGCTGGCGCGAGCTCGACGGTGAGCGCCTTGTGATGCTCGATTACGCGTCGGGCAGCCGCCCGCTGATCGATGCGGTGATGAACGCGCAGGGCGTGCACGCGTCGGTGGTGCAGGAGCTGGGCCACCCGGCGACCGTGTTCGGGCTCGTCGAGGCAGGCGTCGGTATCAGCGTGCTGCCCTGGTTCGCGCTGCCCGTGCCGGCCGGCTCGTCGCTCGTCGCACGCTCGCTCGTGCCGCGGGCGGAGCGTACCGTCGAGCTCGTACGGCGTCGCGAGCGCTCGCTGTCGCCGGCCGCGGAGGCCGTCTGGGCGCTGATCAGGCAGATCGGCGGCCCTCCGGCGGCGACCGCCCGGACTGGGCCGCGTCATTAGAGCGGCGCTTCGGATGCGGAGCACGTCATCGTGTGTGTGGCGTGCGCGCTACACTGTTTCTTTTCCTCGTTTGCCGAATTCGCGATGAGCCATGCCGACCCCAATTCGCCCAGCATGCTGATGCCGGATCAACACCGACGGCCCGAACTGGCCAGCGCCCGCGAGGCCGTGCGCGCGCTGCGCTCGTCGCAGATCCGCGAGGTGGCGAATGCGGGTTTCGGCGTGCCTGACGTGCTGCCGTTCTGGTTCGGTGAGTCCGATCGCGTGACGCCGCCTTTCATCCGCGAGGCAGCGGCCGAGGCGCTCGGGCGCGGCGATACCTTCTATACGCACAACCTCGGCATCGCGCCGCTGCGGGAAGCGCTCTCGCGCTACGTGAGCGACCTGCATGGCGCGACGCCGGCTGAGAACATTGCGGTGACCAGCGCGGGGGTGAACGCGCTGATGCTCGCCGCGCAGCTCGTGACGGGCGCGGGCGACCGCGCCGTGGCCGTGACACCGCTGTGGCCCAATCTCGTCGAGATTCCGAAAATACTGGGCGCGTCGGTCGAAACCGTGTCGCTTGTCTACGGCGAGCGCGGCTGGGCGCTCGATCTGGAGCGCCTGCTCGCGGCCCTCACGCCCGACACGAAGCTCCTCATTATCAACTCGCCGAACAATCCGACGGGCTGGGTGATGACGCGCGAGGAGCAGCGCGCCGTGCTCGCTCACTGCCGCCGTCACGGCATCTGGATCGTTGCCGACGAGGTGTACGAGCGCCTCTATTACGAATGCGAGGGCGAGGCCGGCGAGCGGATCGCGCCCTCGTTTCTCGATCTCGCGTCGCGTGACGAACGCTTGATTTGCGTCAACTCTTTTTCAAAGGCCTGGCTCATGACGGGCTGGCGTCTTGGCTGGATGGTCGTGCCCCCGGCGCTGATGGCCGATCTCGGCAAGCTGGTGGAGTACAACACCTCGTGTGCGCCGTCGTTCGTCCAGCAGGCGGGCATCGCCGCGCTCGAGCGCGGCGAGCCCTTCACGCGCGCGCTGGTCGCGGACCTGCGCGCTTCGCGCGATCACCTCGCGACCGCGCTTGCGCGACTGCCGGGCGTGGACGTGAAGGTCCCGCACGGCGCGATGTACCTGTTCTTCCGCCTGGCGGGCGGGCAGTCGAGCCTCGATTTGTGCAAGGCACTCGTGCGCGACGCGGGCCTGGGCCTTGCGCCCGGCAGCGCGTTCGGCCCCGAGGGCGAAGGTTTCGTGCGCTGGTGCTACGCCTGCGATCCGGCCCGGCTCGACGAGGGCGTGACACGCCTCGCCGGCTATCTGGAGGCGCGCGGGTTACGTTGACTGCGCTTGAGCGCGTGCAATGCATGGCGCATCGGCGGACGGTGAGCATTCGACAGGCGTCTTTACGCACCCGGCGTTTTTGCGTAATATGGCGCTCAGTCAAGCGGTTCCCTGCGGGAACTTCGCTGCTCCGTCCGGCTGGGCCTGGCTCGATTGCCTGTATTGCGGCCCCCCGGTGCGTGCTCCCATCAATATGACCGATCAGAATCGGGCGAGCGCGTCTCCAGTTCCATATCGTCTTTCGTCTGTCTGATCCGGTTCCCCTGAACCTGATTTACCTTACTTAAGGTCTGACCTGGCTGCATGAATACCCAAGAGGCGAAGATCGTCCTCGAGACTGCATTGATCTGCACGCAGGAGCCGCTGAAGCTCGGCGATCTGCGCAAGCTGTTCTCCGATGACATTTCGGCCGACACGGTCCGCCATCTGCTCGAAGATCTGAAACAGGAATGGTCCGGGCGCGGCGTGGAACTGGTGGGCCTCGCGTCTGGCTGGCGCTTCCAGAGCAAGCCAGAGATGCGGACTTATCTCGAGCGCCTGCACCCCGAAAAACCGCCGCGCTACTCGCGCGCGGTGCTCGAAACGCTCGCGATCATCGCGTACCGGCAGCCGGTCACGCGGGGCGACATCGAGGAAATTCGCGGCGTCACGGTCAATACGCAGGTCGTCAAGCAGCTCGAAGACCGCAGCTGGATCGAGGTGATCGGCCATCGCGACGTGCCTGGCCGTCCGGCGCTTTACGCGACCACGCGGCAGTTTCTCGACGACCTCGGTCTGAAGTCGCTCGACGAACTGCCGCCGCTCGACGATCCATCGGCGCAGATCGGCGAACAGCTGCTCGCGCAGCACGCCATCGAGTTTCCGGACAGCGAGGCGGCCCAGCTCCTCGCGGTCCCAGCGGAGAACGAGCGCGCGGAGCCGATTGGCGCGGACACTGCCGAGGCGCGCGAAAACGAAACGGCTGAGATGGAGCCGGCGCTCGAAGCAGGCGCGCCGGATGCGGCGGGACACGAGTCGCTCGAAGCGGCTCGTGAGGCAACGGACGCCGCCGCGCCTGACGTCCCGGATGTGCCGGATGTGCCGGATACGGTGCAAGCCGACGAAACGGTTCAAGCCGTGGCAGTGGGCCAGCCCGAGGCGGACCAACCCGAGGCCGACGCAGGCGACGAGGAAGGCGAGACGGCAGCCGCACAGGACGACGACGCACGCGACGCACCCGTTGCGGGCGCCGAACCCCGACACGAACGACGCGAGGAAGCACCTCGCGCGGGGCAGAACGAGCCCGCTCCCCCGAAGGCGTACTGGCCCTATCCGGTCGCTGCGCCCGGGGGCGACGACTGAACCGGACACGATGGCCGCGACGCGGCGCAGGACGATGCCGTCTCGACCACGGGGCGGACTTCGAAGCCGCTCGCCGTGGCGTCTGGCGTAACGAACACACTGACGTGCCCCGCAAGGGGGCGCGCAACCTGACATTTTGAGGTTGTTTTGACTGATATCCACGACACCGATTCGACCGACGCGTCCGAATCCTCGCGCCGCGCGGCATCCGCGCAGGCCGACGAACCGCGTTCCCGCGAAGCCGGCGACGAAGCCGCGGGCGCGCCCGGCGAAGGCGAAGACCGTCCGCGCCGTGGCTTGCGCCGCGGGCCGCGCAGCCTGATCGCACGCCGCCGCGCGGGAGCGAAGACCAAGGGCGCCGACGCACCGGCGACCGACGACCCGGGCGCAGCCGAAGCCGCGCCGGCCGGCGAGAATGTCGCGCCGGCGCCGCGCCGGGAAGGCGCTGCGAAGAAGCCGGGCCGTCGCAAGGACGCGCGCGCGCCCGGCGCCCAGGGCGAAGCCCCGGCGGCGAAGCCCGCAGGCAAGCGCCCGAAGCATCAGGGCCAGGGTGCCGGCCAGAAAGGCCAGCAGCGCGCCCAGGCGCCGGCTGCTGCCGGCGAGGCGGGGCAGGACGATCTGTTCCTGTACGTGACGTCGCCGGCCTTCGACGCCGACAACGGTGCGGCGGGCTCCGGCGTGCGCGCACCGATGTTGCGCCGCGGCCGGGTGCAGGAAAAGCGCGTGCTGAGCGCCGACGACGACGCACCGAAGCTGCACAAGGTGCTCGCCGACGCGGGCATTGGCTCGCGCCGCGACATGGAAGAGTTGATCATCGCGGGCCGCGTTTCAGTGAACGGCGAGCCGGCGCACATCGGCCAGCGCATCCTGCCGACCGACCAGGTCCGCGTCAATGGCAAGCCGATCAAGCGCAAGCTGGCTAACAAGCCGCCGCGCGTGCTGCTTTATCACAAGCCGACTGGCGAAATCGTGAGCCATGCCGATCCGGATGGCCGTCCGTCGGTGTTCGACCGCCTGCCGCCGATGAAGACGGCGAAATGGCTCGCGGTCGGCCGTCTCGACTTCAATACCGAGGGGCTGCTGATGCTGACCACCTCGGGCGATCTGGCCAACCGTTTCATGCATCCGCGCTATAGCGTGGAGCGCGAGTACGCCGTGCGCGTGGTGGGCGAGCTGACGGAGGGGAACCGCCAGAAGCTGCTCAAGGGCGTCGAACTCGACGACGGCCCGGCGAACTTCCTGCGTATCCGCGACGGCGGCGGCGAGGGCACCAATCACTGGTATCACGTCGCGCTGGCCGAAGGCCGCAACCGTGAAGTGCGCCGCATGTTCGAGGCGGTCGGCCTGATGGTGAGCCGCCTGATCCGCACGCGCCACGGCCCGATCGACCTGCCGCGAGGCCTCAAGCGCGGCCGCTGGGAGGAGCTCGAAGACAATCAGGTCCGCAGCCTCATGGCGGCGGTCGGGCTCAAGGCGCCGGCCGAGGAGAAGGGCGGCCGCGGCGGCAACGCCCAGGAGCGCCGTCAGCCGGACCCGATGCAGACTTCGATGGGTTTCATCAACCGCGAGCCGGTGCTGAGTTCGCACGGCGCGATGGCGCAGCCCCGCCAGGGCCGTCGCGGGGCCGCTGGCGGCTTCGGCGGCGGGAGCGCGGGCGGCTTCGGCGCGGGTTTCGGCGGCGCAGCGGGTGGTGGCCGCGGTGGCAATCGTCCTGGCCGCGATGTCGACGGCAACCGGGCACCGAGCCCGGGCGCCGGCAAGCGCGCGGGCGGCGGCCAGGCCAGCAACAGCAATCGTCGCCCGCAGGGCGGCACCGGCACCGGCAACCGCAACGCGAACGGCAATTCCGGCAACAATAGCACCCGCGGCCCCGGCAACAGCCGCGGCGGCCCGCGTGGCGCGCCGCGCAACCGCACGCGCGGTCACTGAGCCGGCGGTCGGTGCGAGGCGCTTCGCCCGGTGCGGCGAGGCGCCAGAATGACGTCGGCGGGTGCCGGGCGAGCGTGCTTGCGGCGATGCCGAAAGCGCGCGGGGCAGGGCGCATAAAACCCTGCCAATCCCGGCAGCATCCCTTTCGCGACAGGCATTTAGCGCCGTCCGGTTTGCTTTGGCGTCAAAAAAAGGCTACAATCTCGAAGTCGCTGGGCGTGCGGCTTCGATTTGCGCCCCAGGTGCGACCACCTTGGTTCTAAAAGAAGATGGGCGTTTCGCCCATTTTTTTTTGGTCCGGCCGCTTGAAATAAACGCTGAAAACGCCGGTGAGCAAGCAAAAAGTCTTGGCAACAAGCCTTGCCCCAGCATCCTGCCGATGCGCAGGAACGACCGCAAGGTCGTAGCGGTCAGCGGTCCGTGCACAGGTGTGTCGTCCAGGGGGGCGGGTAAATGTGCAAGAGCGCGCGCTCACCTGGCGCGCGGCCCGCAAATCTGAAACTTCGCCGAACCCCCGGTGGAATTCCGGTGGAATTCCAGAAAGTTGCTGGCCTGCCGCGCGAACATCTGGAGTAGGCATAGTGCAACTGACGGAACTGATTGAAACCACGGTCACCGGGCTCGGTTACGAGCTGGTCGATCTCGAGCGCACCGGGCGCGGCATGCTGGCGATCTATATCGATCAGCCCGCGGGCATCGCGATCGAGGATTGCGAGAAGGTCACGCGTCAGCTGCAGCACGTTCTTATGGTCGAGAACATCGACTACGAACGGCTCGAGGTCTCGTCGCCCGGTCTCGACCGACCGCTGAAGAAGCTGGCGGACTTCGAACGCTTCGCAGGCTGCGAGGCGGTCATCACGTTGAAAAAGCCATTGGACGGACGGAAATCGTACCGGGGCATCGTGCATGCACCCGAGGGCGAGACCATCGGTCTGGAATTCGAAGGGAAGGCAGGTCCCGCGATGCTGGATTTCACGCTCGCGGACATCGACAAAGCACGCCTTGTCCCCAAAGTTGACTTTAGGAGCCGCAAACAATGAGTCGCGAAGTGTTGATGCTGGTGGACGCGCTGGCACGCGAGAAGAATGTCGACAAGGACGTGGTGTTTGCCGCCCTTGAAGCGGCGCTGGCGTCCGCCTCCAAGAAACTCTTCGACGAAGATGCGGACATCCGCGTGCAGATCGACCGCGAAAGCGGCGAGCACGAGACGTTCCGCCGTTGGCGCGTCGTGCCGGACGAAGCGGGTCTGCAGGAGCCGGATCAGGAGATTCTGCTGTTCGAAGCGCGCGAGCAGAAGGCCGACGCCCAGATCGACGAGTTCATCGAGCAGCCCGTGCCCTCGGTCGAGTTCGGCCGCATCGGCGCGCAGGCCGCCAAGCAGGTGATCCTGCAGAAGGTGCGCGACGCCGAGCGCGAGCAGATCCTGAACGACTTCCTCGAGCGCGGCGAAAGCATCATGACCGGTACGGTCAAGCGCATGGACAAGGGCAACTTCATCGTCGAGTCGGGCCGTGTCGAAGCGCTTCTGCGCCGCGACCAGCTGATTCCGAAGGAGAACCTGCGCGTGGGCGACCGCGTGCGCGCCTGGATCGGCAAGGTCGACCGCACCGCGCGTGGCCCGCAGATCGAGCTCTCGCGCACGGCGCCCGAGTTCCTGATGAAGCTCTTCGAAATGGAAGTGCCGGAGATCGAGCAGGGCCTCCTCGAGATCAAGGCCGCCGCGCGCGATCCGGGCGTGCGCGCCAAGATCGGTGTCGTGGCCTATGACAAGCGCATCGATCCGATCGGCACCTGCGTCGGCATCCGCGGCTCGCGCGTGCAGGCCGTGCGCAACGAGCTCGGTGGCGAAAACGTGGACATCGTGCTATGGTCGGAAGATCCCGCCCAGTTCGTCATCGGCGCGCTCGCGCCAGCAGCCGTGCAATCCATCGTCGTTGACGAGGAAAAGCACGCGATGGACGTCGTCGTCGACGAGGGCGAGCTCGCCGTCGCCATTGGCCGCAGCGGTCAGAACGTGCGTCTTGCCGGCGAACTCACCGGCTGGCAGATCAACATCATGACGCCGGACGAAAGCGCGCAGAAACAGAATCAGGAGCGCACCGTGCTGCGCGATCTGTTCATGGCGCGTCTCGACGTTGACGAAGAAGTCGCCGACATTCTGATCGACGAAGGCTTTACGAGCCTCGAAGAGATCGCCTACGTGCCGCTCAACGAAATGCTCGAGATCGAGGCGTTCGACGAGGACACCGTGCACGAGCTGCGTAACCGCGCACGCGATGCGTTGCTCACGCAGGCCATTGCCAACGAAGAGAAGGTGGAAAGCGCAGCGCTGGACTTGAAGAGCCTGGACGGCATTGATGCCGACCTGCTCGCGAAGCTGGCGCAGCACGAGATTCATACCCGCGACGAGCTCGCCGAGCTGGCCGTGGACGAGCTTACCGAAATGACGGGAATGGAAGAAGACGCCGCGAAAGCGTTGATCATGAAGGCACGTGAACACTGGTTTCAGTAACCTGGCAACAGGTACGAAGCCGGTGGCGAACGAGCAGGAAGCGACCATGACCCACTGAACCTATCGCGGCCGGCACCGCTCTCGAGCTGGTGCCGGGGCCGCATGAACCGATGTCAACCGCAAGGAACCGCTCCTTGCATTACGAGGAATGAATGGCGAGTAACAACGTAGCCCAATTTGCCGCGGAACTGAAAATGCCTGCAGGCGTGCTGCTGGAGCAACTGCAGGCGGCGGGCGTCCAGAAAGCGAGCGAGACCGATGTCTTGTCGGAAACCGACAAGGCGCGCCTGCTCGACCACTTGCGCAAGTCGCACGGCTCGACCGACGCGGACAAGCGCAAGATCACGCTGACGCGCCGGCATACGTCGGAAATCAAGCAGTCCGACGCGACGGGTAAGGCTCGCACCATTCAGGTCGAAGTGCGCAAGAAGCGCACCTTCGTCCGCCGCGACGAGAGCGCCGACGAGGCGCAGGCATCGAATCATGCAGCCGACGCAGCCGCTGTCGCCGAAGAGGCGGAGCTGCAGCGCCGCGAGGAAGAAGCGCGCCGCGAGGCCGAGTTGCTCGAGCGCCAGGCGCAGGAGCTGAAGGAGCGCCAGGAGCGCCTCGCGCGCGAAGAGGCCGAGCGCCGCGCACGCGAAGAGTCCGCCGAAGCCGAGCGCCGCCGCGCCGAGGAAGAAGCCGCGAAGAAGAAGGTCGCGGCCGAAACGGCTGCGCGCGAGCTGGCCGTTCAGGCGCAGCGCGCCGCTGCTGCCGAAGCGCAGGAAGCGAAGCAGCCGGACGAGCAGGAAGAGCAGCGCGCCGCCGCCGAGCGTGCAGCGCAGCGCGAAGCGGCCCAGAAGGCCGAGGCCGCCGCGCGCGAAGCCGCCGAAAAGGCGCAGAAGGAACAGGAAGAAATCGCGCGCCGCCGCGCGGCTGCGGAAGCCGAAGCGCGTGCGATCCGCGAGATGATGAACACGCCGCGCAAGGCCCAGGTCAAGGCGCCTGAGCCGCCCAAGCCGGTGGAGCCGCCCAAGCCCGCCGAGGCGAAGGGCACGCTGCACAAGCCAGCACGTCCCGAAGGTGCGGCGCGTCCGGCAGGTGCCGCGGGTGCTGCGGCCAAGCGCCCGGCCACGACGGCCGGCGCTCCGGCGGCGAATGCGAATGCAGCGGCTCCGGGCGCGGGCGATCGCGCCAAGAAGCCGGGCGCCGGCAAGGGTGGCTGGCAGGACGATGCTGCGAAGCGTCGCGGCATCAAGACGCGCGGCGACTCCTCGGGTGGTGTCGACCGCGGCTGGCGCGGCGGTCCGAAGGGCCGCGGCAAGCATCAGGACAGCGGTTCGACGTTCCAGGCGCCGACCGAGCCGATCGTGCGTGAAGTGCACGTGCCGGAAACCATCACGGTGGCCGACCTCGCGCACAAGATGGCCGTGAAGGCTTCGGAAGTCATCAAGGTGATGATGAAGCTCGGTCAGATGGTTACGATCAACCAGATGCTCGACCAGGAAACGGCGATGATCGTCGTCGAGGAACTCGGCCACCATGCGGTTGCCGCGAAGCTCGACGATCCGGAAGCGCTGCTGATCGAGGGCCAGGAAACGGTGACGGACGCCGAGCAGTTGCCGCGTCCGCCGGTCGTCACGGTCATGGGTCACGTCGACCACGGCAAGACCTCGCTGCTCGACTACATCCGCCGCGCGAAGGTTGCCGCGGGCGAAGCCGGCGGCATTACGCAGCACATCGGTGCTTACCACGTCGAAACGCCGCGCGGCGTCATCACCTTCCTCGACACGCCGGGTCACGAGGCCTTTACGGCCATGCGTGCCCGCGGTGCGAAGGCCACGGACATCGTCATTCTGGTGGTCGCGGCCGACGACGGCGTGATGCCGCAGACGAAGGAAGCGATCTCGCACGCGAAGGCGGGCGGTGTGCCGCTCGTCGTGGCGATCAACAAGATCGACAAGCCCGACGCGAACCCCGACCGCGTGAAGCAGGAACTCGTGGCCGAAGGCGTCGTGCCGGAAGAGTACGGTGGCGATTCGCCGTTCGTGTCGGTCTCGGCGAAGACGGGCACGGGCATCGACGACCTGCTCGAAAACGTGCTGCTGCAGGCCGAAGTGCTCGAGCTGACGGCACCGGTCGTGGCCCCCGCAAAGGGTCTCGTGATCGAAGCGAAGCTCGACAAGGGTAAGGGGCCGGTCGCGACCATCCTCGTGCAGTCGGGCACGCTGAACCGCGGTGACGTCGTGCTCGCGGGCAGCGCCTACGGCCGCGTGCGTGCGATGCTCGACGAAACGGGCAAGCCGACGAAGGAAGCCGGCCCGTCGATTCCGGTCGAGATCCAGGGTCTTTCGGAAGTGCCGGCAGCGGGCGAAGAAGTCATCGTGCTGCCCGACGAGCGCAAGGCGCGCGAAATCGCCATGTTCCGTCAAGGCAAGTTCCGCGACGTCAAGCTCGCCAAGCAGCAGGCCGCGAAGCTCGAAAGCATGCTCGAACAGATGGGCGAGGGCGAGGTGCAGAACCTGCCGCTCATCGTCAAGGCGGACGTGCAGGGCTCGCAGGAAGCGCTGGTTCACGCGCTGCTCAAGCTCTCGACCGACGAAGTGCGCGTGCAGATCGTGCACGGCGCGGTGGGTGGCATCAGCGAAAGCGACGTCAACCTCGCAACGGCGTCGAAGGCTGTCATCATCGGCTTCAACACGCGTGCCGATGCCCAGGCGCGCAAGCTGGCCGAGACCAACGGCGTGGACATCCGCTACTACAACATCATCTACGACGCAGTGGATGAGGTGAAGGCGGCGATGTCGGGCATGCTCCCGCCGGAGAAGCGCGAGACCGTGATCGGCATGGTCGAGGTGCGCCAGGTCTTCAAGGTGCCGAAGGTCGGCAGCGTGGCAGGCTGTATGGTCACGGACGGTATGGTCAAGCGTTCGTCGTCGGTGCGCGTGCTGCGCAACAACGTGGTCATCCACACCGGCGAGCTCGATTCGCTCAAGCGCTTCAAGGACGACGTCAAGGAAGTCAAGCAGGGCTTCGAGTGCGGTATGTCGATCAAGAATTTCAACGACATCGTCGAAGGCGACCAGTTCGAGGTGTTCGAAATCACCGAAGTCGCGCGTACCCTGTAAATCTCAGGCGCTACGCAATGCGGGCGGGGCGGGCGCTGGCCGGCCCCGCCCGTTTGTTTTTGCAAGAGGGTGGATAAATCATGAACAAAAGACGTTCCTCTCCGAATCGCAACGTGCAGATCGCGGACCAGATTCAGCGTGATCTGTCCGAACTGCTGCGCGAGGTGAAGGACCCGCGCATCGGGCTCGTGACGATCCAGAGCGTCGAGCTGACGCCGGATTACGCGCATGCCAAGGTGTATTTCACCACGCTCACGGGCGACCCGCAGGCGACCCAGGAGGCGCTCAACCACGCGGCGGGGCACCTGCACAACCTGCTCTTCAAGCGTCTGCACATCCATACCGTGCCGACGCTGCACTTCCATTACGACAAGACGGTCGAGCGTGCAGTCGAAATGTCGCGCCTCATCGACGAGGCCAATTCGACGCGTGCCAAGGACGACTAAACGCTTCGGCATGACTGCATCCTCCACTCCGGCGCCGCCCGATGCGGCCCGACCCAAGGCAGCCGCACCCAAGGTGCCGCGCCGTTTGATCGACGGCGTGCTGCTGCTCGACAAGCCCCTTGGCCTCTCCAGCAACGACGCGTTGATCCGCGCGAAACGGCTCTTTCGCGTAAAGAAGGCGGGCCATACGGGCACGCTGGATCCGCTGGCCTCGGGTCTGCTGCCGCTGTGCTTCGGCGAAGCCACCAAGTTTTCGCAGGATCTGCTCGAAGCCGACAAGACCTACGAAGCGACGATGCGACTCGGCATCCGTACGGCAACCGGCGACGCCGAAGGTGAAGCGATAACAACGCGCGAAGTCCGCTGCGACGAGACCGCCGTGCGCGAGGCGATGGCGCGCTTCGTCGGCGAGATCGTGCAGGTGCCGCCCATGTACTCGGCGCTCAAACGTGACGGCAAGCCGCTCTACGAATACGCGCGCGCGGGCCAGGTCGTTGAGCGCGAGGGACGCCAGGTGTCGATCCTGGCGCTCGAGATAATTGCCTGTGCGTTGCCCGATGTGACGTTTCGCGTGACGTGCAGCAAGGGCACGTATGTGCGCACGCTTGCCGAGGACATCGGCGAGGCACTGGGCTGTGGGGCCCATCTCGTGATGCTGCGGCGCACGGGCGTGGGCGCGCTGACGCTCGCGCGGGCTGTCACGCTCGAGACGCTCGGCGCCGCTGACGAAGCCGCGCGCGATGCGTGGCTGCAGCCGGTCGATGCGCTGCTTTCGACCTTCCCTGCCGTGACATTGGACGGGGAGGCGTCGCGCCGTTTCACGCATGGGCAGCGCTTGCCGCTGCACGAGCTTGCTGGCGATCGTGCCCAGTGGGAAAACGCGGCGCGTGTGCGCGTGTATGGCGACGACGGCCGTTTGCTGGGTGTCGCGAAGGCGGCCAACGGCGTGCTCGCCCCGGAGCGCCTTGTCGTCAGCAACGCGGCGGCCTGACAAGGTCACCAGGGTCACGCCCCCAAAAGCAAAACGGCACGCCGGTCAGAAACCGGCGTGCCATTTTTTTTGCAGGCGGCAAATGGGTAATCGATCTGCGCGCCGTGTCCGTCAGTGTGCCGCCGAAGCTGCCGCCCCCGCGTCCGCGCCGCCCGCGCGCTCAGGCCGGGTGATCCAGATCAGCGCGATCAGCACGATGAAGATCGCCGACGAAATAAAGAAGAGATCGTTCACGCCGAGCTGCGCCGCCTGCTGCGAAACCATGCGCTCGAAGAGCCCATGCGCCTGGGCCGTGTCGAGCCCCGCCGCGTTCTGCATCTGCTGGATCGACTGATTGAAGATCGGGTTGGTCGGCGTAGCGACTTCGGTCAGCTGCGCGTGGTGGAAGGTCGTGCGGTGATCCCACGCGGTTTCGAAGATCGACGTTCCGATCCCGCCGCACATGATCCGTACGAAGTTCGAGAGCCCCGACGCCGCCGGAATCCGGTGGCCCGGCAAGCCCGAGAGCGTGATCGAGACGAGCGGAATGAAAAGCCCCGCCATGCCGATACCCTGGATCAGTGTCGGCACCGTGAGCGCCCAGGTGTCCACGCCCGTGGTGTAGCGCGAGCGCATCCAGAAACACAGCGCGAACACGACGAACGCCGCCGTCGCAATGTAGCGGGGATCGGTGCGCGGCAGGATGCGCCCCGTGATCGGCGAGAGCATGATCGCGAAGAAGCCCACGGGCGCCATCACGAGGCCCGCGTCGGTCGCGGTGTAGCCGATATCGGTCTGCAGCCACAGCGGCAGCAGCACGAGATTGCCGAAGTAGAGGCCATAGCCGATCGAAAGCGCGATCGTGCCGCCCGTGAAATTGCGCCGCGCGAACAGCGAGAGATCGACGACCGGGTGCTTTTCAGTCAGCTCCCACACCACGAAGAACGCGAACGCGATGATCGCGGTGAGCGCAAGCACAACGACCGTCGTCGAGGAGAACCAGTCGAGGTCCTTGCCCTTGTCGAGCATCACCTGTAGCGAGCCCACCCAGACGATGAGGAGGGCGAGCCCCACGCCGTCGATCGGCGCCTTCGTCACGACCGAGTCGCGTTGGCGGAAGATCGCCCAGGTCGCGAAGGCGGCCACGATGCCCACCGGGATGTTCACGTAGAAGATCCACGGCCACGAGATGTTGTCGGAGATCCAGCCGCCGAGGATCGGCCCCGCCACCGGCGCGATCAGCGTGGTCATCGACCACATCGAGAGTGCGATGGGCGCTTTCGTGCGCGGATAGCTCGCCAGCAGCAGCGTCTGCGAGAGCGGGATCATCGGGCCGGCTACGGCGCCTTGCAGCACGCGCGAGGCGAGCAGGAAGGGCAGCGTGGGCGCAAGGCCGCACATCCATGACGAGATCACGAACAGGATGATCGACGCCATGAACAGGCGAACCTGGCCGAAGCGTTGTGTGAGCCAGCCCGTGAGCGGCACCGAGATCGCATTGGCCACGGCGAACGACGTGATGACCCACGTGCCCTGGTCGGAAGACACCCCGAGGTCGCCCGAGATGGACGGGATCGACACGTTGGCGATCGAGGTGTCCAGCACGTTCATGAACACCGCGAGCGACACCGCAATGGTGCCGATCACGAGTTGCGCGCCTTGCAGCGGTGGATGGACTGCGCCTTGTTGCTCTGCCATTAATTCACTTCTTGTTGTACACGGGCGGTTACATCAGCTTCGAGGCCGGCTTTGCCGGCCGCAGGTTCGCCGAGGAAAGGGTCGCCCGGCCCCTGGCTGCGCTGTCGCTGGTACTGGAGGCCGCGTTTGCGGCGATGATGCGCGCAATCTCGGCATCGGCTTCGTCGCCGTACTTCTCGAACACGTTCGTCTGATAGACGGTGTTAAGCACGTTGCCAAGCTGGCTACCCGAATCGTCCTTGATGTTCACGTCCACCTGCATGGAAAGGCCGATGCGCAGCGGGTGCTTCTGCAGGTCAGCCGGATCGAGCGAGATGCGCACCGGCAGGCGCTGCACGACCTTGATCCAGTTGCCCGTCGCGTTCTGTGCGGGCAGGAGCGAGAACGCCGAGCCCGTGCCCGCCGAGAAGCCCACCACCTTGCCGTGATAAACCACCGAAGAGCCGTAGACGTCGGCCGTCATCTCGACCGGCTGGCCGATGCGCATGTGCTTGAGCTGGACTTCCTTGAAGTTCGCGTCCACCCAGATGGCGTTCAGCGGTACCACCGACATCAGCGGCGTGCCCGGCGAGACGCGCTGGCCGACCTGCACCGAGCGCTTGGCCACATAGCCCGTTACCGGCGCCGGCAGCACGTTGCGCGCGTTCGTGAGGTAGGCGTCGCGCACCTTCGCGGCCGCAGCCATCACGTTCGGATGCGACGAGATAGTCGTGTTGGCCGTCAGCGCGCGGTTCGCGGCAAGCTGCTGCTGCGCGGCTTCGAGCGCGGCTTCGGCGCTCTTCACGGCGTCGCTGGCGTGCGAGATTTCCTCCTGAGAGACGGCGCCCGTCTGCGCGACTTCCATACGGCGGTGCAGATCCTGCTGCGCGCGCGTGAGGTCGGATTGGCGCTGCGCGACCTGCGCTTCGTATTGGCTGTCGTCGGCGAAGAGGCCGCGCACCTGGCGCACCGTCTGCGCGAGGTTCGCCTCGGCCTGCTGCAGTGCGATGCGCGAGTCGGCCGGGTCGAGTTCGACGAGCGGGTCGCCGATCTTGACGTTCTGGGTGTCGTCCGCGTTCACGGCGATCACCGTGCCGGTGACCTGCGGCGTGATCTGCACGACGTTGCCGTTCACGTAGGCGTCGTCGGTGCTCTCGGAGAAGCGCGCGACCAGGAAGTAATAGAGGCCGTAGGCAATGGCTGCAATCGCAATCACGAGGACGAGCAGCGTCATCATGCGTTTGCGCTTGCCGTTGCTCGCGTTCGGCTGCGGATTGGCCGCCGGTTGCTGGGGGGTGCTCATGGAAGTGATCTCCAGGTTCTCTCTTGCTGTTCGTTCGATGCTGTCTGGTTCTGCGGCGCTCAGTGGCGCCGCCGGTTCGCCGCCGGCCGGCCGTTAATTCGCCGCTGTCGCCGCGGCGGCTGCCGGCTGCACGGGCACCGTCGTGTCGTTCCACGGCGCGCCGTTCGGGCCCTTCGCCTCGCTGCCGACTTCGGGCGGCGGGGTCAGGCCCGTGTCTGCCGCGTCGAAGCCGCCGCCGAGCGCCGTGATGAGCGCCATCTGCTCGTCGCGGCGCTGCGCCTTCAGGTCCGTTACCGTCTGCTCTGCGGCAAGCCGGTTCTGGTCGGCGTTGAGCACCTGCAGTTGCTCCGAGAGGCCCGCCTTGTAGCGGATCACGGCGAGCTGGTACGCCTTCGTCGAGGCGTCGAGCGCATGCTGCGCGTCGACGAGCTGCCGGTCCGCCGAGCGGATCGACGACACCTGGGTCGCGACGTCCTGGAATGCGCCGATCAGCGTCTGGTTATAGTTGGCCACGTCCAGATCGAAGTCGGCGTAGCGGCCCTTCAACTGCGCGCGCAGGGCGCCCGCATCGAAGATCGGCAGGTGGACCGCCGGGCCGATCTGCGCCTGGCGGCTCGCGAAGTTGAGGAATCTGCCCCAGCCGAACGCGTCGAAGCCGAAGCCTGCTGCAAGGTTCACGTCGGGATAGAACTCGGCCTTCGCTTCCTTCACGTCATGCATCGCGGCTTCCACCTGCCAGCGCGCGGCAACGATGTCCGGGCGGCGCGCAACGAGGTCGGCCGGCAGGTTGTCGGGCAGCGCGATGCTGGCGACGGGATTGAGCACCGGCGGCGCGATCTGCAGGCCGCGATCCGGACCCTTGCCGAGCAGGGCGCCCAGCTGGTAGCGCACGCTCTCTATCTGGCCGTCGATCTGCGAAAGATTCGCCTGGCTCGTCGCGATGTTGCCGTTCGCGGTTTCGCGCTCGACGTTGGTATCCAGGCCCGCCACCACGCGTCCGTTGGTGATCGTGCCGATGGTCTTGCGGTTGCCGATCTCGTGCGCGGCGATGTCGCGCAGCGCGTAGAGTTGCGCGAGCTGGTTATAGGTGCGCGCGACCGACGCGGCGAGCGTGATGCGCGCCTGCTGCATGTCGGCTTCGGCGGCCTTCTGCTGGGAGACTGCCTGCGCGAGCCGCTGGCGGTTCTTGCCCCAGAGGTCGAGTTCCCACGACGCGCTCGCGAGCACGTTGTTCTCGCTATACCAGGTGCCGCCGTAGGGCGGGGGATAGAGCGAATTGGCCGAATACAGCTCGCGGGTCCACGAGTAGCTGGCGTTGACCTTCGGGAACAGCGCGGACTTCGAAGTCTCGATGTACGACGACGCTTTGGCGATACGCGCCTGCGCCTGGGCGATGCTCGGGCTGCCTTCGAGCGCCTCGTCGATGAGCTTCGGCAACTGCGGGTCGCCGAACTGGTTCGCCCAGTCGAGCGTCGGCCACTGGCCTCCCTGCGCCGGGATGCTCTGCGTCGCGTCGAACTGCTGTGCCGGGGCGAGCGTCTTTTCGCTCCCGATGCCGGAGTAGTTCGCACATCCCGAGAGGGCCAGCGCCGCGAGCGCCGCTGCCGCAGCCGCCAGGGTCAGGGCCGCCCGGGGTAGGGCCGCCCGGGGTAGGGGGTGGGAGTTCATGGCTGTTATCGATGCGTGAGAAGTGATAGTGATGCTGGTCGATGCAGCTATTTTCTTGTGCGACGCGTTCAAATTTGATTGCCCCGTCATGAATTCGCCGGCGGATTCTGGGTCGGCTCGCAGCTGTTCGCGAGCACCCGCCGCAGCATGCTCTTCAGGAATCCGGTCTCTTCTGGCGAGAGGCCGGTCATGAGCTTGTCCGTGATACTAGTGAAGATCGCCGGCATGCGCACAGCGATAGCCAGGCCTTCCGGGGTGAGCGCGAGCCGCACGGCGCGCCGGTCCTCGGAGCTGCGCACGCGCTCGAGCAGGCCGCGTTTTTCGAGCCGGTCCACCAGCCGGGTGACGGCGCTCGCGTCGATGCCGTACTCGCGCGCGAGTTCGGCGGCGAGTACGCACTTGCCGCTCGCCACCATGAACAGCACGCTTGCCTGCTGGCTCGTGACGCCCAGTTCCGCCACGGTGCGCTGGTTGACCATATTCAGCATGGTCGATCTCACTCTGGAGAGCAGATAGCCGACGCTTTCGCCGAAGTCGTAGTTGAGCACTTCGGGCGGCGCGGGAGTCGGGTCCGTCATGATTCGGCTGCGGCTGCAATGGTTGACCAGGCAGGAATTATAGGCCGTCGATAGTTGACGCGGCAAGTGTCAATTCTTCATTTGCTGAATAAGCTTTGCGGGCCAGTGGCTTAATCCCGGGGCCGCCGTGTGGGAGAATTCCCGCCCCCGCTGCCGGGCTCCTGCAGTGTCGTGTAAGACCGTCACTGGGGTTGTCATTCCCGCGTGCTATAATTTCAGGTTCCCAAAAGTGCGCTTTTTCTCACGTGCCCTGTCGCCTGACCCTAGCCCGGCCCTTTCGGCCACCGGCGTGGTATCGGGGGTATCGGCGGGCGGCATGCGAGCACGCAAGCGCACTCAACTGTAGCCAGGTTCCTATGTCCCGCGCCCTTCGCAACATCGCCATCATTGCCCACGTCGACCACGGCAAGACCACGCTCGTCGACCAACTGCTGCGCCAGTCCGGCACCTTCCGCGACAACCAGCAGATCGCCGAACGCGTCATGGACTCGAACGACATCGAAAAAGAGCGCGGGATCACGATTCTCGCGAAGAACTGCGCGGTCGAGTACGAAGGCACCCACATCAACATCGTCGACACCCCGGGCCACGCCGACTTCGGCGGCGAGGTGGAGCGCGTGCTCTCGATGGTCGACTCGGTGCTGCTGCTCGTCGACGCCGTGGAAGGCCCGATGCCGCAAACGCGCTTCGTTACCAAGAAGGCGCTCGCGCTCGGCCTGAAGCCGATCGTCGTGGTCAACAAGATCGACCGCCCGGGCGCGCGTATCGACTGGGTCATCAACCAGACCTTCGACCTGTTCGACAAGCTCGGCGCGACCGAAGAGCAGCTCGACTTCCCGGTCGTGTACGCGTCGGGCCTGAACGGCTATGCGTCGCTCGAGGCGAGCGCGCGCGAAGGCGACATGCGCCCGCTGTTCGAGGCGATCCTCGAACACGTGCCGGTGCGCGCGGCGGACCCGGACGGCCCGCTGCAGCTGCAGATCACGTCGCTCGACTATTCCACCTACGTCGGCCGCATCGGCGTGGGCCGCATTACGCGCGGCCGCATCAAGCCGGGTCAGCCTGTGGCGCTGCGTTTCGGCCCGGAAGGCGACGTGATGAACCGCAAGATCAACCAGGTGCTGTCGTTCAGCGGCCTCGAGCGCGTCCAGGTCGAAACGGCCGAAGCCGGCGACATCGTGCTGATCAACGGTATTGAAGACATCGGCATCGGCGCCACGATCTGCGCGGTCGACACCCCCGAAGCCCTGCCGATGATCACGGTGGACGAGCCGACGCTCACGATGAACTTCCTCGTGAACTCGTCGCCGCTCGCCGGCAAGGAAGGCAAGTTCGTGACGAGCCGCCAGATCCGCGACCGTCTCACGAAGGAGCTGAACCACAACGTCGCGCTGCGCGTGAAGGACACCGGCGACGAAACCGTGTTCGAAGTGTCGGGCCGCGGCGAGCTGCACCTCACGATCCTGATCGAAAACATGCGCCGTGAAGGCTACGAGCTGGCCGTCTCGCGTCCGCGCGTGGTGCTGCACGAAGTCGACGGTGTGAAGCAGGAGCCGTACGAACTGCTGACCGTCGACGTGGAAGACGGCCACCAGGGCGGGGTGATGGAAGAGCTCGGCCGCCGTAAGGGCGAAATGCTCGACATGGCCTCGGACGGCCGCGGCCGTACGCGTCTGGAATACAAGATTCCGGCGCGCGGCCTGATCGGCTTCCAGGGCGAGTTCATGACGCTCACGCGCGGCACGGGCCTGATGAGCCACGTGTTCGACGAATATGGTCCGATCCGCGAAGGCTCGCTTGGCGAGCGCCGCAACGGCGTGCTGATCTCGCAGGACGACGGCGCCGCTGTCGCCTACGCGCTCTGGAAGCTGCAGGATCGCGGCCGCATGTTCGTGAAGCCGGGCGACGCACTCTACGAAGGCATGATCATCGGCATTCACAGCCGCGACAACGACCTCGTCGTGAACCCGATCAAGGGCAAGCAGCTCACCAACGTGCGCGCCTCGGGCACCGATGAAGCCGTGCGTCTCGTGCCGCCGATCCAGATGTCGCTCGAATACGCGGTCGAGTTCATCGACGACGACGAGCTCGTCGAAGTGACGCCGCAGTCGATTCGGCTGCGCAAGCGTCACCTGAAGGAGCACGAGCGCCGCCGCGCCAGCCGCGAGTCCGCTGAGTAAGTATCGTTCGAAGATTTTTCGCGCACCGCAATGCATGTAAGTCGACAAGAAGGCCGCCGCAGCCCTGGGCGGCCTTTTTGCATGCGGCGACGCATGTGGGGGAGTCATGGCCTGGGTCGTTGCCCGGGTCATTTCTTGCGGTGCCGGAAGAGAGTGTTGCAAACGCCGCAAAAGCCCGTGGAGAAAGGGTTTGGATGCGGTGCTGTGCCACATTGCATTCTATGGGGAGTATCACTTCTGTGATATCCTCCGCGGATGCTGTTTTAGGTCCTTCCAAGCAGACTTGATTCGCAATCCGCTAAACGGTCAGGCCGTGGCGCGGAAGGTTGAGTAACCCGCTATTTCTCGAGAAACTCGAAGAAAGGTGAGCGTAAATGTCAGAAACAATGAAGCAGTTCCAGCTGAACTCGTATCTGTTCGGCGGCAATGCTCCGTATGTCGAAGAACTATACGAAGCATACCTTGATAACCCCGCATCCGTTCCGGACACGTGGCGCGAATACTTTGACGCGCTGCAAAACGTGCCTTCGTCGACCGGTACGGCTGACAGCGACGTGGCCCACGGCCCCATCGTCGAATCGTTTGCCCAGCGCGCCAAGGCCAACGCCTTCATCCCGCGCGGCGGCGGCGAAGATCTCGCCACGGCCCGCAAGCAGGTGTACGTTCAGTCCCTGATTGGCGCCTACCGCTTCCTCGGCTCGCAATGGGCCAATCTCGACCCGCTCAAGCGCCGCGAACGTCCCGCCATCCCCGAGCTCGAGCCTGCGTTCTACGACTTCACCGAAGCCGACATGGACCAGACGTTCAGCGCGACGAACCTGTATTTCGGTTTCGAGCGTGCGTCGCTGCGCGAGATCGTCAAGGCCCTGCGCGACACGTACTGCGGCACGATCGGCGCCGAATACATGTACATCAGCGACCCGGAGCAGAAGCGCTGGTGGAAGGAAAAGCTCGAGTCGATCCGCTCGACCCCGAATTTTTCCGCTGACAAGAAGAAGCACATCCTGCAGCGCCTGACGGCCGCCGAAGGCCTCGAGCGCTTCCTGCATACCAAGTACGTCGGCCAGAAGCGCTTCTCCCTCGAAGGCGGCGAAAGCTTCATCGCCTCGATGGACGAAGTCGTGCGTCACGCAGGCGCAAACGGCGTGCAGGAAATCGTCATCGGTATGGCCCACCGCGGCCGCCTGAACGTGCTGGTCAATACGCTGGGCAAGATGCCGGCCGACCTCTTCGCCGAATTCGAAGGCAAGCACGTGGACGACCTGCCGGCCGGCGACGTGAAGTACCACAAGGGCTTCTCGTCGGACATGTCCACCGAAGGCGGCCCGGTTCACCTCTCGCTCGCGTTCAACCCGTCGCACCTCGAAATCGTCAACCCGGTCGTGGAAGGTTCGGCCAAGGCCCGTATGGACCGCCGCGGCGACGCAGACGGCTTGCAGGTGCTGCCGGTGCAGATCCACGGCGACGCGGCCTTCGCGGGCCAGGGCGTCGTGATGGAAACGCTGAACCTCGCGCAGACGCGCGGCTACGGCACGCACGGCACGCTGCACATCGTCATCAACAACCAGATCGGTTTCACGACGTCGGACCCGCGCGACGCGCGCTCGACGCTGTACTGTACCGACGTGGTCAAGATGATCGAAGCGCCGGTGCTGCACGTGAACGGCGACGATCCCGAGGCCGTCGTGCTCGCCACGCAGCTCGCCATCGACTTCCGCATGCAGTTCCACAAGGACGTCGTGGTCGATATCGTCTGCTTCCGCAAGCTGGGCCACAACGAGCAGGACACGCCGGCGGTCACGCAGCCGCTGATGTACAAGAAGATCGCGCAGCACCCGGGCACCCGTGCGCTGTACGCCGAGAAGCTCGTGCAACAAGGCGTGATCACCGCCGAAGACGCCGACACCTACGTCAAGCAGTACCGCGCGGCGATGGACGAAGGCCATCACACCATCGACCCGGTGCTCTCGAACTACAAGAGCAAGTACGCGGTGGACTGGGTGCCGTTCCTGAACCGCAAGTGGACCGACGCCGCCGACACGGCCGTGCCGCTCGCGGAACTCAAGCGCCTCGCTGAGCGCATCACCACGATTCCGGAGAACTTCAAGGTTCACCCGCTCGTCGAGCGCGTCATCAACGACCGCCGCGCGATGGGCAAGGGCGATGCGAAGCTCGACTGGGGCATGGGCGAGCACCTCGCGTTCGCCTCGCTCGTCGCATCGGGCTACGCCGTGCGCCTCACGGGCCAGGATTCGGGCCGCGGCACGTTCACGCACCGTCATGCGGTGCTGCACGACCAGAACCGCGAGCGCTGGAACGACGGCACGTACATTCCGCTGCAGAACATCGCCGACGGTCAGGCGAAGTTTACGGTGATCGACTCGGTGCTCTCCGAAGAAGCGGTGCTGGGCTTCGAATACGGCTACTCGACGGCCGAGCCGAACACGCTCGTCGCATGGGAAGGCCAGTTCGGCGACTTCGTGAACGGCGCGCAAGTCGTGATCGACCAGTTCATCTCGTCGGGCGAAGTGAAGTGGGGCCGCGTTTCGGGTCTCACGATGCTGCTGCCGCACGGCTATGAAGGCCAGGGTCCGGAGCACTCGTCGGCGCGTATCGAACGTTTCCTGCAACTGTGCGCCGAGCACAACATGCAGGTCGTGCAGCCGACCACGCCGGCACAGATCTTCCACGTGCTGCGCCGCCAGATGATTCGTCTGTTCCGCAAGCCGCTGATCATCTTCACGCCGAAGTCGCTGCTGCGTCACAAGGAAGCCGTGTCGGATCTGTCCGAACTCGCGAAGGGCTCGTTCCAGCCGGTCATCGGCGAAGTGGACGAAGCCATCGACGTGAAGAAGGTCAAGCGCGTGGTGGCCTGCTCGGGCCGCGTGTACTACGACCTCGTCGCGCACCGCCGCGAAGCGAAGGCGAACGACGTCGCGATCATCCGTATCGAGCAGCTCTATCCGTTCGCGCACAAGCAGTTCGAAGCGGAGCTGAAGAAGTACGACAACGCGACGGAAGTGGTCTGGGTGCAGGACGAGCCGCAGAATCAGGGCCCGTGGTTCTACATCGAGCACCACCTGCGCGAAGGCATGAAGGAAGGCCAGAAGCTCGCATACAGCGGCCGTCCCGCTTCCGCCTCGCCGGCCGTCGGCTACTACGCGAAGCACTATGAGCAGCAGAAGTCGCTGATCGAAGGTGCGTTCGGCCGCTTGAAGGGCGCGCAGGTCGCGAAGTAAGCACGCAGAGCAAATCGAACCGGGAAAGCGCGACTCATGATCACGCGCTTTCCCGCGCTCACGTGCGCGACCCGGTTCGTACCCAGATACGTATTCAGGAAAATCACATGGCTATCGTAGAAGTCAAGGTCCCGCAGTTTTCGGAGTCGGTGTCGGAAGGCACGATGCTGCAGTGGAAGAAAAAGCCGGGCGAAGCTGTCGCCCAGGACGAAGTGGTCATCGAGATCGAAACCGATAAGGTCGTGCTCGAAGTGCCCGCGCCGGCTGCTGGCGTGCTGGCCGAGATCCTCGTGGGCGACGGCGCAACCGTCGTCAGCGAACAGTTGATCGCGAAGATCGACACGGAAGCCAAGGCTGGCGCTGCTGCAGCACCGGCCGCCGCCGCAGCCGCACCGGCCGCCGCTCCCGCAGCCGCACCGGCCGCTGCCGCTGCTGCATCGAGCGCGAGCAGCAACGTGGCGTCGCCGGCTGCGACCAAGTTGATGGCCGAGAAGGGCCTGTCGGGCTCGGACGTCGCCGGCACCGGCCGCGACGGCCGCATCACGAAGCAGGACGTGCTCGGCGCGGGCGCACCGAAGGCCGCACCGGCCGCTGCACCGGCTCCGGCTGCGAAGGCCGCTTCGGCCAAGCCGTCGCTGCCGCAAGTCAGTGCGCCGGCGTCGGCTGCGAACTGGCTCAACGACCGTCCGGAACAGCGCGTGCCGATGTCGCGTCTGCGTGCGCGTATCGCCGAGCGTCTGCTCGAGTCGCAGCAGACCAACGCCATCCTCACGACGTTCAACGAAGTGAACATGGCGCCGGTCATGGACCTGCGCAACAAGTACAAGGACAAGTTCGAGAAGGAACACGGCGTGAAGCTCGGCTTCATGTCGTTCTTCGTGAAGGCTGCGGTCCACGCCCTCAAGAAGTTCCCGCTCGTCAACGCGTCCATCGACGGTAACGACATCGTCTATCACGGCTATTTCGACATCGGTATCGCTGTGGGCTCGCCGCGTGGTCTGGTGGTGCCCATCCTGCGCAATGCCGACCAGATGAGCCTCGCCGACATCGAGAAGAAGATCGCCGAGTTCGGTCAGAAGGCCAAGGACGGCAAGCTCTCGATCGAGGAAATGACGGGCGGTACGTTCTCGATCTCGAACGGCGGGGTGTTCGGCTCGATGCTCTCTACGCCGATCATCAACCCGCCGCAGTCGGCCATCCTCGGCGTGCACGCGACGAAGGAGCGCGCGGTGGTCGAGAACGGCCAGATCGTGATCCGCCCGATGAACTACCTCGCGATGTCGTACGACCACCGCATCATCGACGGCCGCGAAGCCGTCCTGTCGCTGGTCGCGATGAAGGACGCGCTGGAAGATCCGGCTCGTCTGCTGCTCGACCTGTAAAGTCCGGCCTCTCATCAGGCATTCAGCAACAAGTCTCACACTGAGCGCCGTGCGCGCGGATTCCGGAAACCAGAATCCGCGCGTGGCGCTCACGTATCGAAAGGATGACCATGTCCAAAGAATTTGACGTCGTCGTGATTGGCGCCGGCCCCGGCGGCTATATCGCGGCGATCCGCGCCGCGCAACTCGGCAAGTCGGTTGCCTGTATCGAAAAGTGGAAGAACCCCGCCGGCACGCTGAAGCTCGGCGGCACCTGCCTGAACGTCGGCTGCATTCCGTCAAAGGCGCTGCTCGCATCGTCGGAAGAATTCGAGAACGCCTCGCACCATCTCGTCGACCACGGCATCAGCGTGGGCGACGTGAAGATCGACGTCGCGAAGATGCTCGCCCGCAAGGACGGCATCGTCGAGAAGATGACGAAGGGCATCGAGTTCCTGTTCCGCAAGAACAAGATCACCTGGCTCAAGGGCCACGGCAAGTTCACCGGCAAGACCGACGCCGGCGTGCAGATCGAAGTGAGCGGCGAGGGCGACACGGAAGTCGTCACGGCGAAGAACGTCATCATCGCGACGGGCTCGAAGGCGCGTCACCTGCCGGGCATTCCGGTCGACAACAAGATCGTCGCCGACAACGAAGGCGCGTTGACGTTTGACGCCGTGCCGAAGAAGCTGGCCGTGATCGGCGCCGGCGTGATCGGGCTGGAGCTTGGCTCGGTGTGGCGCCGCCTCGGCGCCGAGGTGACGGTCCTGGAAGCGCTGCCGGAATTCCTCGGTGCCGCTGACCAGGCGCTCGCGAAGGAAGCCGCGAAGCTCTTCAAGAAGCAAGGTCTCGACATTCACGTCGGCGTGAAGGTGGGCGAGGTGAAGGCGACCGACAAGAACGTCGTCATCAACTACACCGACAAGGACGGCAACGCACAAGTGCTCGAAGCCGACCGCCTGATCGTGTCGGTGGGCCGCGTGCCGAACACCGACAATCTCGGTCTCGAAGCGATCGGCCTGAAGGCCAACGAGCGCGGCTTCATCGACGTGAACGATCATTGCGCCACGAGCGTGCCGAACGTCTACGCGATCGGCGACGTGGTGCGCGGTCCGATGCTCGCGCACAAGGCCGAAGACGAAGGCGTGCTGGTGGCCGAGATCATCGACGGCCAGAAACCGCATATCGACTACAACTGCATTCCGTGGGTGATCTACACCGAGCCGGAAATCGCATGGGTCGGCAAGACGGAACAGCAGCTCAAGGCCGAAGGCCGCGAGATCAAGACGGGCCAGTTCCCGTTCATGGCGAACGGCCGCGCGCTCGGCATCAACAAGGCCGACGGCTTTGTGAAGATGATCGCCGACGCGAAGACCGACGAGCTGCTCGGCGTGCACATCATCTCGGCGAACGCATCGGACCTGGTCGCGGAAGCCGTGGTGGCGATGGAGTTCAAGGCTGCCGCCGAAGACATCGGCCGCATCTGCCATCCGCACCCGTCGCTTTCCGAAGTCATGCGCGAGGCGGCACTCGCCACCGACAAGCGCGCGCTCAATATGTAATGCGCGCGGGCAGGGCGCGCGGCCCCTCAGGTCCGCGTTCTGCCGCGTTATTGTTTGCTTCAAGGCAAAGAGGCGGGTGGGTTCGATCCCTCCCGCCTTTACTCATTTGTGGTCCACGCAATGAACGTCACCGAATACTACGAAAAAGAACTGCAGTCGCGGGGATACCAGCCCGATGCGGCCCAGCGCGCCGCTATCGAGCGGCTGCAGCGGTGCTACGACGAGTGGGTTGCGTACAAGGCGCGCCGCTCGAATGCGTTCAGGAAACTCATCATCCATCCCGATCTGCCGCGCGGCGTCTACATGTGGGGCGGCGTGGGCCGCGGCAAGAGCTTCCTGATGGACAGCTTCTATGCGGTCGTGCCCGTGCAGCGCAAGACGCGCTTGCATTTCCACGAGTTCATGCGCGAAGTGCACCGCGAACTCGAGGAACTGAAAGGCCAGGCCGATCCGCTCGACGAACTCGCGCGTCGCATCGCGAAGCGTTATCGGCTGATCTGCTTCGACGAATTTCACGTCTCGGACATCGCCGATGCGATGATCCTCTATCGACTGCTCGACCGCCTCTTCACGAACGGCGTGCAGTTTGTGATGACGTCAAACTACGAGCCCGATGGGCTCTATCCCGACGGACTGCATCGCGACCGCATGCTGCCCGCGATCGAGTTGCTGAAGGACAAGTTGGACGTGCTCAATGTCGATGCGGGTGTTGACTACCGTCAGCGCACGCTCGCCCAGGTCGAGGTCTATCACACGCCGCTTGGCGCGGTTGCCGACCGCGCGCTGCGCCATTGGTTCGGGCAGCTTGCCGCGGTGCCCGACGAGAGCCCGCTCCTGCATATCGAAAAGCGTGAGCTGAAGGCATTGCGCAAGGCCGACGGCGTGGTCTGGTTCGATTTCGCGACGCTGTGCGGCGGCCCGCGCTCGCAGAACGACTATCTCGAACTGGCGAGCCGCTTCCACGCCGTGATCCTCTCAGACGTGCCGCAGATGACGCCGCGCATGCAATCCGAAGCGCGCCGCTTTACGTGGCTCATCGACGTGTTCTACGACCACAAGGTGAAGCTCCTGATGTCTGCGGCGGTGCCACCCGAGACGCTGTATGTCGAAGGGCCGATGGCGAACGAATTTACCCGCACGGTCTCGCGCATCGTCGAAATGCAGTCGAAGGAGTATCTCGAAGCGCCGCGCCGTGTCGTCGATACGAGTCTGACCTGAGCGCCGTCCAGTCCGATTTTTCATCGCGAAAAGACGGCGCGGCGGCCTTTTCAAGATTCGGACTCATCTGATAGAAGCCGCCGGGGCAAGTCCTTATCGTTTGTCTGGAACATCACGGACAAAGGAGAGGGTCATGACCCCATATCGCGATATTACCGAGGAAGAGTGGCAGCGCGTCATGCCGCTGCTGCCCGAACTGCGCCCTCGCACTGAGTTGCGTGGGCGGCCGCTGGCCAACACCCGGTCGGTGCTCAACGGCGTGCTGTGGATCATGTACAGCGGCGCCACCTGGTCGGCCATGCCACGCCGCTACCCGTCGTATCAAACCTGCCACCGCCGCTTTAAGGCCTGGTACGATAGTGGCGTGCTCAGGCGCGTGATGGCGGAGTTGTTCGGCGAAGAGGGCGTGACGCTGTGCGACACCATCGAGACGCGCATGCGCAAGCATATGAGCCGTGCCGACAAGATCGCGCGTGGCGAGCCGGCGCCCGCCGTGCTGCCAAAGACCTCGCCTTTCGCTCCGTCACCGAATGCGGCGCAGCCATTCTCGTACCATCGCGGGTTGTATCGCCAGACGGCCTGAACAGGCCGGCTATGCGCCGGGGCGCTGTCCACCAGGACCGGACTGCGCCCCTCGCATGGGTTCATGCCTATGCGGCCGGTAGTTGCCAGCAGTTGCCAGGTTGTGCTGCACCAATGAGCCCGGTGCTCATTGCTGGCGAACCCACGTCTGCGAACGGCCCAGCAGCGAAATGCCAAGATAGCCGCGCACCACTAGCTTTTGGCCGCCATCCTCCAGGTGCATCTTGCAGCGGTACAGCTTGCCGTTTTCCGGATCGAGGATGTGGCCGCCGTCCCAGCCGTCGTCGGTCTTCTTCATGCTGTCGATGATTGTCATGCCCAGGATGAGCTGGTCCTTGCGGGCATCCGTGCAGGCGGTGCAGCGGCGATCCGGGTTGTCGGCAGGATTGAGCCCCTTGATGACCTTGCCATTGAGGTCGCCATTGCCGTCGTCGCTGATCTGGACGAGCGCCTTCGGCTGACCCGTGTGATCGTCGATGGTCTCCCACACGCCCACCGGCGTGCTGGTCTGTGCATGAGCGGCAATCGCGCCGCCAAACAGGGTGCTTGCCAGCGCGAGCTGGGTCGCCGCGCGTGCGGCGAACGCAAGGGTACGTCCGGTGATCCGGTTCATATGTCGTCCTCCACTGATGATTGTCGTGATCCTGCAGACCGTGCGAGCGCGTTGCCAACGGGCACGCAGGTATGGGGCAGCATACGCGAAAGCATGGTGTTCGTCGCCGAGGCGAGACTCTAGTCGCCTTGGCATTCAATTCATCTGGTACGAGCATGTCGCGTTGATGCGCGCACTGCCCGAGGCGCATTCCACGGGCGCATCCGCGAGCGCCTTGGCTACCGAAAGGTCGAGTGTGTAGTACTTGCCGTCCGATACCCGGAAACCGCTCGACGCCGACGAAAGCCGCGAAGGAGTGGGCGTGCCCGCGTGCAGATACACGCTGAGCTTGCCGATCGTGATGTCGTGATTCTTAAGGAATGCGAAGCGTTTCGCGTCTGCCTCGAATGGAATCTATTTCACGCCCTCGATCTTGAAGGTCGTGGCGTGAGATGCGTCGCGTGCAACTGTTGCCGCTGCGGCTTGTGCTGCTCCACGTTCACGCTCACGTTGGGCGCCTTTTGCGGCGCGTTGACCAGCGACAGCGCGTCGAGCGGATTACCCGCCGGCGCCGGCGGGCTCTGCGCGACTGCACTCCCGGTGAGACTACTCGCAGAACGCCCCCACGGCGGCGAGCAAGGCCGATCCTGCGACTGCGCCTCTCGTTCGCTGCCCACCAGCTTATCGGGCGGTACGCGTCGTTGATTGTTGGTGTCCGACGTGCGCGGTCTCTTTGTGCCGCCTTCATGGGCGGTCTGTGGCTTGTGATCGGCGCGAACGGATTGCTGGCCGAACTGCCGCCCGTCAGCAAGACGGCTGCCGAGGCAACCGTCTTGCCCGTATCGGCGACGAACGTGCCGGCGCTGGTCGCGACGGCCGTAGCGCAGGGGGGTCTGCCCCAGATCGACCGCAGCAAATGGGACATGGCCTGTAGCCGGCTACTGGCGGCGCTGGACCAGAACGGCTGGCGGCGCAAGGATACGGCCCAGTTCCTGGGTATCAGCCGCAAGGTGTTGTAGGAAAAGATACGCAAGTAGCAAATTTTTGACGAGGAACCCGAAACCCGGGAAACTGAGTAATAATTAGACGGTTTTGCCAAAACTAGAACTGTTCAAAGCAGGAACTACATGGACTACAAGTGGAGAGTTCGACAGGCGGCACTGGCAGTCATGGTGCTGTTCGGGGGTATCGAGGCTGGCTGCGCGCAAGCGTCGCCACAAGGCGATGGGATGACCACCCAGCCGGCGGTTCAGGCGGCGCCCGCCGCAACCGAGGCGCTGCCGGCTTCGGCACCGGCCGCGGCGTCTGAGTCGGCGGCCCAAGGCCAAACGATTGCGCTGACGCCGGACGAGGCGCAGCAGAACGCAGCGGGCAATGTAGTCGAGCTGCAGCAGATGATCCGCGGGTCGGATCTGAACGAGCTGCGCACGACCTACAACGGCACGTATGGCGCGAGCCTGCTGTTTTACGGCAAGGAGATGGTTTATTACGTGGCGCTGTTCCAGAACAAGACGTTCTGGCGCGTCATCAAGACTACCGACGAGACGCGCGCGGAGGCGATCTATCGCGATTTCGCGCTGAAATCCCAGCAACTGGCCGAAGTCGAGATCCGCCGGATCCAGCTCTCGGCGCAGAAGGCTTTCACCGACCGCATGATCGCCCTGGCCCAGGATCACGCGAACCGTCTCCAGGCGGATCTCGCGGTCGCGCGCCAGCAACAGGCGGTCGTGGCCGACCAGCAGAAGCAGACGCGCGACCAGGCGAATACGCTCCAGGTCGAGAAGTCGGCCGCTCAGGATCAGCTGCGCGCGGTGCAGCGCCAGGTGCGCGAACTGCAGCGTCAGGTGGAAGGCGGCTTGCCGCTGCAGTGAAAGCGGTTATGCCGGCTCGATGCGGCGCCCCCTCATGGGGCGCCATTTTCGCTGCGCGCAGGCGACCTGGTTCCTGCCAGGTTGCCGTCCAGCGTAGTGCCTGGCCGTCGCGTTCCGGCGCCGCTGCGGCGCGATACGCTTTCCCAGATCGCCACGACGATCATCACGCCCGTCGTCAACGCGCCGGCCATCAGCAGGTCAGTGTGCAGCGCAAGCGGCGTCGCGAGCGCAAAGAGCACCAGCCCGATCCAGTGCGAGAGCGGGAACCAGCCATAGACCACGCGCTTGTAGAGTCCGTTGCCGACCACATAGAGCGCGGGACCGCCAATTAGCAGCGATGCTTGGATGGTGCCGACGCGCGTAGCCGGATGCAGAATGACGAGATCGTCGCCGGCCGCGGCGGCGATCATGCCGGCAATCAGCACGACATGGACATATTGGAACGCCGCGGCCATCAGGCCCGGTTCCGCTGCTTCCTCGACGGCCCGGCTGCCCGCGCGGCTGCTCGTGTCGAAATACACCCACCACATGGCGATGCTGCCCGCAAAGCAGACTGCGAATGCGATGGCGGTGGGGAGGCTCCATTGGATGAGATCGGAGAAGGTGCCGCCGGTGACCACCACCGATTCGCCCAGCGCGAGGATCACGAAGCCCTGGCAGCGTTCGGCGATATGGCCGCCCGCCGCGCTGCGCCAGTCGGCGCCGGTCGAGCGCCCGAGCAGCGGAAGCGGGAAGCCGAACATCGGTGAAACGTATTCGCATAGCACGGCCGCGCTCCACCAGATGAGGCGCGTATTGCCGTCGGCGAGTCCGCCGGCGATCCAGAGGCAAGCCGAGATCGCAAGCCAGCCCGCAATGCGGCGGAAGTTCGCCGTGAGCGCGTGGCGCGAGCCGAGAAACCCCAGCACGACGAGGCTGCGCCCGACCTGCAGCACGACGTAGCTGGCGGCGAACATTAGGCCGCGTGCACCGAATGCGAGCGGCAGGCTCGCGGCCATCACCATGCCGACGAGCATCGCCGCGAAGAGCAGCAGCCGCACGGGAATGCGTTCGGGATCGAACCAGTTCGTGACCCAGCACGTGTACTGCCAGCCCAGCCAGACGGCGAACCAGAGCACCAGCGTTTGCACGGCACTCGCGAGCGACAGATCGTGGACGAGCCGATGCGAGAGCTGGGTGACGGCGAACGCGTAAATGAGGTCGAAGAACAGTTCGACGTAGGTCACGGCGGCATGGGAGCCGTCGCGCTCGCGCAGGAAGTGGGCGTTGCGGGTCGCGCTCATGCGGGCGGGGCAGAAGGATACAAGGCAGGCGCCTGGGCCTCGCGCCCGTGCGACGCGCGGCGCCTCGTCGGCTCAGTGTTTGCCGCCGTGGTGGCCGCCCTCGCGGTGCTTCTTCTTGCCGTCCTTACCCGCCTCCCCGGAGTCGCGTCTGTCCCGGTCGGGCTCCACGGCGATGGGGTCGCTGGCCGGAAAGGTTTCCTCGAGCGCTTCGTCGAGCGCATCTTCCGACGCGGGTGGGGGGGCTTTCGGCTTCGATGCGCTCATGATGTTCTCCGTGGCGGGGATCATGCGTCCCAGCATATCGCAACCGATGAAACCATGAGTGCAAGCGGGTTGCGGCCAATCACGGCAACGCCTGCCTGCTGCGCGCAGGCAAAACCAGGCAAAACCAGGCGCGTTCAGTCTGCGCCGCGCGTGTGCAGACGGGAGGGCAGGTCAGCCGTTACCCGAGCCCTCGCCGCCGTCGTTGCCGCCGCTGTTGCCGCCGCTGTTGCCGCCGCTGTTGCCGCCGCTGTTGTTACCGCTGTTGTTCCCGCCGTTATTGACGGCGCCGTAGAGGCGGCGGCGGCGGGTGACGACCACCGGGCCGTCCTGCGGTGTACGCTCGCCCGTCGGGCCGGGCGAGGACCACGATTCGCGCGGTTCGCGCGGCTCCCTGGGTTCGCGCGGTTCACGCGGGCCGTGGCCGCCATGACTGCCATGCGGGCCGCGGCTCGTGTGCTCGCCGCCGTGCGCGGGCCGCGCCGGACGCGGACCGGGACGCGTGCCCGTGTCGAGCTGGATCGTGGAGATGGCTCGCTTGTAGATGCCTTGCAGGCCAACGGGCGTGCGCAGCATCACGAGATACTGATCGAACGACTCAATGCATCCAGTCAGGCGAATGCCATTGACCAGATAGATTTCGACGCGCTTGCGTTCTTTGCGCGCGGCGTTCATGAAGTCGTTTTGCGGATGCGATTCTGCGGAAGGCATGGACGAATTTTGACCTGGCGGCTCGATGCCGCGTTCAATTGGAAACGTTTGCTCGCCAGGATTTTACCCTGTGTCGGCGAGCCGCGCGAAAGTGAACACACATTACTGCAGCACTATACCGGCCTCGCGCCGGGTTCGCAGATTGATTGCGGGTAGGCATCGTTATGTCCCCTGTCGCCGGGCAAGGAGGCTGCAGATCGCTGTGGACGGCCTGCGCGCATGCCGTTATGTCGCCTCGCGATGCACGACGCTCACGCCTGCACTGTAGCAGCAGGCTGTGACAGCTCACCGCATTTACTGGGTGGGTTCTCACAGCGTAGCGCAAAGCGGCCGTGCCTGCGTGACATCAAACGCGATTCTGGCGTTGCGTACCTCATTTTTCCGTGCGCCGACTCACATGTGGCGTGCTCTCGCCGCACGACCGTTGCGGGCGTGCGCCGTCGGGACTTCAGGCTGCGGACGGGTTCCCGGTTTGCTTGCTGATTTCTTCGTCGCGCAGCGCGCGCCGCAGGATCTTGCCGATGTTCGATTGCGGAAGCGTGTCGCGGAACTCGACGAGGCGGGGCACCTTGTAGCCCGTGAGCTGCTGTCGGCAGAACTGGATCAGCGCCTCTTCGGTGAGCGCCGGGTCGCGCCTCACGACGAACACCTTGACGCGTTCGCCCTGGACCGGGTCTGGCACGCCGATTGCCGCGACCTCGCGCACGCCCGGATGGGTAGCGATGACCTCCTCGATCTCGTTCGGGTACACGTTGAAGCCGGAGACGAGGATCATGTCCTTCTTGCGGTCGATGAGGCGCACATAGCCTTGCGCGTCCATCACGCCGATGTCGCCGGTGGCGAGCCAGCCTTCCTCGTCGAATACCTTGGCCGTTTCGTCGGGACGGTTCCAGTAGCCCTGCATGACCTGCGGACCCTTGACGCACAGCTCGCCCGCCTCGCCGATATTGGCCCAGCTGCCGTCGTCGCGGCGAAAGCGTACGAGCGTGGAGGGCGCGGGCAGGCCCACGAGTCCTTCGAAGTCCTGCAGATGTTCGACGTCGACGGGATTCAACGTCACGATCGGCGAGCATTCGGTCAGGCCGTAGCCCTCGACGATCGGCTTGCCCGTCACGGCCTTGAAGCGTTCGGCCACGGCTTTTTGCGTGGCCATGCCGCCGGCCATCGCGAGCTTGAGGCCCGAGAAGTCGCGTTGGCGGAACTCCTCGTTTTCGAGCAGCGCGTTGTAGAGCGTGTTGACCGCCGACATGCAGCTGAAGGTCTCGTGGCGGATCGTCTTCATGACGCGCTTGAGATCGCGCGGATTCGCAATGAGGATGTTGCGCCCGCCGAGCGCCATGAAGATCATCGCGTTCACGGTAAGCGAATAGATGTGGTAGAGCGGCAGCGGCGTGAGAACCGTTTCCTGGTGATTTTCGCCGGCGTCGAACTGGCCGGCGGTCCACGCTTTGGCCTGCAGCAGGTTGGCGACCATGTTGCCGTGCGTGAGCATCGCACCCTTGGCGACGCCCGTGGTGCCGCCCGTGTATTGCAGGAAGGCGAGGTCGTCGAGTTTGAGATTCACCGGCGCGACGGGGCGGCGCGCGCCTTGTGCGAGCGCTTCGAGGAGCGCAACAGCCTGCGGCAGATGATACGTAGGGACCAGCTTCTTCACATGCCGCAGCATGAAGTTGATGAAGCGGCCCTTGAGGTTGAAGCCTTCGCCCAGCAGGTCGCCGAGGCCCGTCACGACGATGTTCTTCACGCGCGTGCCGGGCAGCGCCTCTTCGAGGGTCTTCGCGAAGTTCTCGAACACGACGATGGTTTCGGCGCCGCTGTCCTTGAGCTGGTGGGCGAGTTCGCGTGCCGTGTAGAGCGGATTCACGTTGACCACGACGGCGCCTGCCTTGAGCGCGCCGAAGAGCGCCACCGGGTACTGCAGCGTGTTGGGCAGCATGATGGCGACGCGCTCGCCCGGTTTCACGCCCGCGCCTTGCAGCCACGACGCGAATGCGGCCGCGCGGCGCGCGAGGGCGGCATAGGTCATCGGCGAGCCGGCGCTCACATACGCCACACGCTCGCCGAAGCGCGCCGTGCAGTGGTCGAAGAACTGCGCGAGCGAGCTGTATTGATGCACGTCCACGTGGCTCGGCACGTCCGCCGGATACGAGGCGTACCAGACACCGTCTGTGTCGGGCGCGTCGTGCGTCCTGGCCTGGGCTCCTGCCGGGGGCACGGCGGTTGGGGCAGAGGCGGATGCGGGCGTGCGGGGCGTGTCGGTCATGGGGTCTCTCCGGGCGGCATGTGATGAGTGTGGCGCGCCACGTCGACGGCAGCGGCGCGACCCTCGCGCGGCTCGTCTTGCGGCGGCTTCCTTGTTGGTTCTGCTGCTGGTTTGGCCGCTGTTCAGGCGGCTGTTTATGCCGCTGGTGGCGCAACTGCGGGCCAGTCGTCAGCCAGAATCGTGCCACGGCGCGGCGTAGTGTGAAAGCACACGCTGCGCAGGTGCGCATAAACAAAAGCCGCGCGGGGCGGTACCCGGCGCGGCTTGTGCTTCCTGTAGCCGGGCAGCGGTGTCAACGCTGCGCCCGTGCATGAACGTCAGGTGCTCAACACCTCTTTGGCCGACTGCGTCATGTCGATGCCGCGACGCTCGCGGCTGAACAGGATCAGCACGGCGATCAGCACGGCCACCGTGCCGGCCACGGTGGCCATCGCCAGCCCGTAGTTGTTGTCGTGGGTCGCCGCGAACGACGCCTGCAGTGTGGCGTTGACCGAGGCGAGCAGGTTGCCGAGTTGATAGACGAGCCCCGGGAAGGTTGCGCGGATCTCGTCGGGCGAGATCTCGTTCAGATGCACTGGAATCACGCCCCAGGCGCCCTGCACGGAGATCTGCATGAGGAACGCGCCCAGCGCGAGCAACAGCGGGCCGCTCGAGAAGGCCCACAGCGGCAGCACCGGCAGAGCGATCAGCGAGGCGATGAAGATCGCCTTGCGGCGGCCGATTTTCTCGGAGATCGACCCGAAGAACAGACCGCCCACGATCGCGCCGACGTTCAGCACGATGGTGATGAGCGAGACGGTATGCGGATCGAAGTGGTGCTGTTCGCGCAGGAAGGTCGGATAGAGATCCTGGGTGCCGTGCGAGAAAAAGTTGAAGCAGGTCATCAGCACGATCGCATAGATCGACAGCGCGAAGTTGTGCTTGAGCGTGGCGAGCAGGCTCGGGCGCGCGCGCTTTTCCATCACCTGGAAGGCGGGCGATTCCGGCACGTGGGCGCGCACGTACAGCACGAGCAGTGCCGGCAGCACGCCGATGAAGAACATGCCGCGCCAGCCGACATACTGATACAGGACGCCGAACACGACCGAGGCAAGCAGATAGCCGCTCGGGTAGCCGGCCTGCAGGACGCCGGACACCCAGCCGCGTGCCTTGGGCGGAATGGTTTCCATCGTCAGCGCGGAGCCCACGCCCCATTCGCCGCCCATCGCGATGCCGAAGAGCGCGCGCAGCACGATGAAGGTGGTGAGATTCGGTGAGAAGCCGGTGAGCAGTTCGAGCAGCGAATAGCACGCGATGTTGACCATCAGCGTGGGGCGCCGGCCGAACTTGTCGGCGAGGCGGCCGAAGATTAGCGCGCCGAGCGGACGCATGGCCAACGTGATCGAGATCGCGAACGCGACGGCGGGGATCTTCGTGTTGAATTCGGTGGCAATGTCTTTCAGGACGAAAACCGTCAGAAAGAAATCGAACGCGTCGAGCGTCCAGCCCAGATAGGCGGCGATCGTCACGTTTCTTTGTTCCCGCGTCCAGCTCATTGATTGTTCTCCTGATATGCCTTTACGGCGCCGTCTGCAGCGGCGATGTCTCATGCGGTCCGCGACGCCCCGGCGGCGGACTTGCCGGGAGTGTACGCCCGGCATTAAACATTTGCATGGTTGTCGGCGCAGACCTCGGGCTAATCCCTGGGGTAATTTGCGATGACTAGCGGGCTAATAGTTTCACCGGCAACCGGTGCTGTAATTAATATGAAAGATATGGATGGAGTCGCACGCGCGCGGAAGCGGTCTTGCCGTTCGCGCAACAAATTGTTTAATGAACGACCGTGCTTTTCCCGATTTACCGAGCCCGATTGCCTCGCTAGAATCATTCGCCAGTTCACGAGTGCCGCGTAGCGCAGGGCTCGCGGTCCGGAAAACATCAAGGAGACGCAGACATGCAGGTCAGGGACATGTTCGAACTGGGCGGGCAAGTCGCCCTCGTCACCGGCGGCTCGCGCGGCCTCGGGTTGCAGATGGCGCAGGCGCTGGGCGAGATGGGTTGCCGCGTGGTCATCACGGCGCGCAAGGCCGATGAGCTCGCCGAGGCACAGCGGCACCTCCAGGGCCTGGGGATCGAGGCGACGACGGTAGTGAGCGATCTGCAGGACGCGGCAAGCGTCACGCCGCTCGTGGACGAAGCGCTCGCGGCCTGCGGCAAGGTCGACATTCTCGTGAACAACGCGGGCGCCACCTGGGGCGCGCCGGCCGAGGACTATCCCGACGAGGCGTGGCACAAGGTCATGAACCTGAACGTCAACGCGCCGTTCTTCCTCGCGCGCGAAGTGGGCAAACGCAGCATGATTCCCCGCAAGAGCGGCAAGATCATCAACATCGCGTCGATTGCGGGCCTCAAGGGGTCACTTGGGCCCATGCAGACCATCGCGTACAACACCTCGAAGGCCGCTGCCATCAACTTCACGCGCGCGCTGGCCGCCGAATGGGGCAAGTACGGCATCAACGTCAATGCGATCTGCCCGGGCTTCTTCCCCTCGAAGATGTCGGCAGGACTGCTTGACAAGCTCGGCCAGGTCGTCATCGATCACACGCCGCTGCATCGCCTTGGCGACGACGACGACCTCAAGGGCGCCGTCGTGTTCCTCGCGAGCGCCGCGGCTCGTCATATCACGGGCCAGTATCTGGCCGTCGACGGCGGCGCCAGCATCGTCTGATGTTCCTCCCCGGTTCGCGTGTGGCGTCGCGCGCGCGAACCGGTTGCACGACCGGTGCGCCGTGAGCGCGGCGCGCCTTCAACGAGACGGAATTGCCCATGTCCACATCAGCCTCGCCGCAGTCCGCATCCCAGTCGTCGTCTCCCGCAGTCCAGCCGCAAACTGGGTCGCAAGCACGGTCACACCTGCCATCGCCGCACTGGCCGTCGCATCTTGCGCCGCACCTGACGATTCCGGCCACGAACCTGTTCTATAACGCCGAGGTCTCGGCCGCGCGCTATCCCGACAAGCCCTTCATCGTCTTCTACGACACTCCGGTGACTTTCGCGCAGTTCAAGGACGAGGCCGAGCGCGTGGCAGGCTGGCTGCAGCAGCGCTGCGGCGTGAAAGCGGGCGACCGCGTGCTGCTTTACATGCAGAACAGCCCGCAGTGGGTGCTCGCGTACTACGGCATCCTGCGCGCCAACGCCGTCGTCGTCCCGGTCAATCCGATGAATCTGACCGACGAGCTCGCGCACTATGTGGAGGACAGCGGCGCCACGACGGCTTTCGTCTCGCAGGAACTCTACGCGCGCATCGCGCCGCATGTGAGCAAGGGTGGGGGGACGGGGCTGCAACATCTGGTCGTCGCGACCTATGCTGACTATGTGAGGGGCGAGCCTTCCTCGCCGCCGCCCGAGTTCGTGAGCGCGCCGCGCCAGGTCGAAGGGCCCGGCGTGATGCACTGGGCCGACGTACTCGAAGCGCGTTGCGCGCCGGGGCCGCTCACCGCCGGCGCGGACGATCTCTGCGTGATGCCCTATACCTCGGGCACGACCGGCAAGCCGAAGGGCTGCATGCATACGCATCGCAGCGTAATGAGCACCGCCGTGGGCGGCTGCAACTGGTTCGGCAGCAATCAGGATGCCGTACAACTTTCGGTGCTGCCGTTCTTCCACGTCACCGGCATGCAGGGCGGCATGAACAGCCCGCTCTACAACGGCTCCACTATCGTCGTGCTGCCGCGCTGGGATCGCGACGTCGCGGCGCGCGCGATCGAGCACTACCGCATCAACGGCTGGCAGGCGATCTCGACGATGGTCGTGGATTTCATTTCGAATCCGCGCATCGACGAATACGACCTGTCGAGCCTCGCCTGGATGCGCGGCGGCGGCGCGACCATGCCCGATGCCGTCGTCAAGAAGCTGCGTGACCTGACGGGCGTCGAGTTCGTCGAAGGCTATGGCATGTCCGAAACCATGGCGGGCACGCACATCAATCCGCCGCAGCGTCCGAAGCGGCAATGCCTTGGCATTCCGGTGTTCGACGTGGACTCGCGCGTGATCGATCCGATCACGCTGGAGGAGCTGCCGCCAGGCGAGTCGGGTGAGCTGATCATGCACGCGCCGCAGGTGATGCAGGGCTACTGGCGTAACCCGGAAGCAACGCGCGAAGCCTTTATCGAGCGCGACGGCAAACGCTTCCTGCGCACGGGCGATCTCGTGCGGCGCGACGAGGAGGGCTATTACTTCATCACCGACCGCCTGAAGCGCATGATCAATGCGTCGGGCTTCAAGGTGTGGCCGGCCGAAGTCGAAGCGCTGATGTACCGCCATCCCGCAATCAAGGAGGTCTGCATCATCGGCACGCAGGACGAGCGGCGCGGCGAGACGGTCAAGGCCTATGTCGTGCTCGACCCGAAGCAGGTGGGCACTGTGAGCGCGGACGAGATCATCGCCTGGGCGCACGACAACATGGCGGCCTACAAGGCGCCGCGTATCGTCGAGTTCGTCGAGACGCTGCCCAAGTCGGGCAGCGGCAAGATCCTGTGGCGCAAGCTGCAGGAAGACGAGGCGAACGCGGCGCGTAGCCAGGCGCCGTCTCTCTAGGGCGGCCGCCCTCGCAGCCCTTCGCGCGCTGCTCAGGCGCCCGCCGCTGCGGGCAGTCCTGAGCCGCCATCGCGCGGGCCGCTCGCCCAGCCGCACTGTTGTCAGGGGCAGAGCGGCGATGGTCCCGTCCAATACTCGAAGACGCGGCGCTGGTTTCGATCAAACGCTGTCGGTGCGCAACTGCAGGTTCTCGCGGTGCTGCGGACCACGAGGCCCATAGTCGAGCTCGGCGCCCAGGTTGCTGCTTCGGGTGATGGCGGCCGGAGCGTCGCATGGGTCCATGATCGACTCGACGAAAACGAGTTCGTCGTTCGGCGCACTGAGCGCATTGTGCAGATCCCCGCAGGTCCTGACCACGAACGAGTGTGCTGCGGCGTCGGGATGAAGCACTCGCGGGAGTTCGGCATAGGCCCAGTTGGCGACGTCGTTGTAGGGCTCGGTCTTGCCGAGATAGCCGCGTTCGATCGTGTATCCACCGTTGTTGATCAGCAGGATCGACGGCTTGTGATCGTGTCGCAGAATGTTGGACAGCTCCTGCGCCGTGACCTGGAAGGAGCCGTCGCCGATGAGCAGCACGTGCCGGCGCTCGGGCGCCGCGGTCAGTGCACCAAGCAGGGCGCCGACCGAATAGCCGATCGACCCCCAGTTGATCGATCCGATGAAGGTGCAGTTCGGCGGGAGCTTGAGGCCGAGGAGAGAAAACGACGTGCCGTTATCGACGTAGAGAACGTCGCCGGGCCGCAGGTAGTCCTGAATGGCCTGCCAGTAGGCAGCCTGAGTCAAGGGTGCGGCAGCGTCGGCTTGCGGGCCCGGCACGGGTGCCGCAACGGGGTGCACCACGCGGCTCGTGGCGTGTGGGACCGCGTCGACGACCCCGCGCAGCACTTCCCTGAGCGTCACCGCCTGATAGTTATCCTCACCGACGTCTACTGCATGTCCACGGGCGTGGATCGTGCTGGCGGGAAGCGTTGCCGTGAAATCGCCGGTGGTCACCTCGATTGGCCGGTAGCCGAGCGCGAGCAGACAGTCGCTGCTTTCAATCGTCTCGCGGACCTGCGGCTCGCTGCCCTTGCCCGCGTAGATGCCGAGGTAATGCGGGAACGATTCGTCGATCACGCCCTTGGCGGCGTTGATCACCGCTATCGGGGCCTGCATCTTCTGGGCCAGTTCCATGAGCAAGGGGGCGACGCCGAAGCGGTCCGCATCCGTATCCACGAGGATCGCCGGTGCAGTGGCGGCGCACAGCCGTTGCGCGATCGCCGCGATGCACGACTGCAGCCGTTCCGGATCGCTGGGCGGGTCGACCAGGACGAGCGCAGCGGCAGGCACATCGATCTCCAGGTAAGCGATATCTGACGGCAACTCCATATACACCGGCAGTTTCTCCCGCCACGCGGTGAGGATCAGGCGGTCGATTTCGATGGCCGCGTTGCGCGGAGTAATGCGGGCCTGCGCAGCGGTCACCGGCGCATAGGCGCGCAGAAAGTGGTCCCAGTTGCCGTCGGCCATGGTGTGGTGCATCCCCAGGCCGCGATCGATGGATCGAAGCGGTATCGATCCGCAGATGCAGATGACCGGGACGTGCTCGGCGTACGCGCCTGCGACACCGTTGAGCGCGCTCAAGGCGCCAACCCCGTTCGTGACGAGCAGGGCGCCCAGGCCATTCAGCCGGGCATAGCCGTCGGCCGCATAGGATGAGGTCAGCTCGCCCGTCGTGCCCACCCATTCCAGCGAGCCGCCATCCTGGAGTTGCTGCAGCAGCGTGAGGTTGTAGTCACCGGGGACGCCGAACAGATGGCGGATACCGGCCTCCTCCAGCCGGCGCAGCAGGAAGTCGCCGATTGTCATGCGTTGGGTGAGGCTACCCGTCTGTTGATCGATTTCCATAAAGGCTTCCTAAGCTGGATCATTGAGGAACGCGCGTTACCGATACTGGGCCAGGCCGCGCTGCCACGTGTGCCGACGCTCGCTGGATCTGCCCGTGCGTTGATATTGCAGTGCTTACTGCAAACGCATGAGCTAACGAGTTGAGTGCAGGGGTACTGCGCAAAGCACTTTGTGGTACACCGTGACGGCAGTCTAGGTGCCGGAATCCCACAAGGGGGTGACTCAGTCGTTACAAAAAAATGTCAAGCCCGGCGCGGTTGAGTCGGTCGGTGTTCGTCATTTTTTTGTAATGAATGGGTAACGACCCTGTCCGGGCGCGCTCCCTAGACTGCGATCACGTCGTACCCAGCGGTGATGCCCGGACGCCAGTCAAGGAGCATCATTAACGTGGGTTCGTACGTCGCGGGCCGTCGCGGGCTATTGGGTAGACGATTCGGACAGGTGAATCGTATCCCGGGGAAATCGAGGCCCGGATAGTGAAGAGGCGGTGCAGCAGGCTGAGCACCGTCACGCGCATGAACGTGCAGGGATCGGACAACATGAGAATTCTGGTCATCGAAGACGAAACCAAGACGAGTGAATACGTGCAGAACGGCTTGACGGAAGCCGGCTACGTGGTGGACGTGGCCGCGAACGGCATCGACGGGCTGCACCTCGCGCAGGAGATGCACTACGACCTGATCCTGCTCGACGTGATGATGCCGCAGATGGATGGCTGGGCCGTCATGAAGAAGCTCGGTGCGCGTACCCGGACGCCGGTGCTGTTTCTGAGCGCGCGCGGTACGCTCGAGGACCGGCTGAAGGGGCTCGATCTCGGGGCGGACGATTACCTCGTCAAGCCATTCTCATTCGCCGAACTGCTCGCGCGCATCCGCATCATTTTGCGCCGCGGCCAGCCTCAGAAGCCGGAGGAAGAGGGCTTCGAAGTGGGGGATCTGCGTGTCGACGTGCCGAAGCGGCGAGTCGAACGGGACGGCGTGCGCATTACGCTGACCAACAAGGAATTCAACCTGTTGCAGTTTTTCTTGCAGCATCAGGGGCAGGTGTTGTCCCGTACCCTGATCGCCTCGCGGGTCTGGGACATGAATTTCGACAGCGACAGCAACGTCGTCGATGTTGCGGTGCGCCGGTTGCGGCAGAAGATCGACGACCCTTTCCCGGTTCGCCTGATCCACACGGTTCATGGCGTGGGCTACCGGTTCGAGCACGAAGCATGAAGCGCCTTTCGCTGACCACGCGCCTTGCCTTGCTGTACGCGCTGATCGCTTTTGCGGCGATGGAACTGCTCGGTGTCTTCCTGTATCGGGCCCTGGAGCAGCAGTTGATGGTGCGCGACGACGCCGCACTGGTGACCCGGGTCGACCAGATTCGCACGCTGATGAACGATGCCGACGTGCGCGAACTGATCCGCGACAAGCCGCACCTGTTCGCGAACATGCTCGGCAATACGGAGTCGCTGCTGATCGTGCGCTCCCCGGGTGAAGCGCCACTCATCGAGGTCAATCCCGGTCACAGGGCGGTGCCCGATATGGCTCCCGTACCGGTGGATGCCCCGCTCACGCCTGGCGCCGTTCAGCATAGGCGTGCGGCCGATGGAACGCCGTTCATCTACGTGGTCGTCGCCGCGCATGACCTGGCCGGGCCGCGCGACCTGCAGATCATCTCGGGCCGGCTGCTGGGCGAGCGCACGCGGTTGTTGCGGGAGTACCGGAACCAGATCCTGGTCTGGGCCTCGACAGTCGCGGTTGTCGTTGCGTTGCTCGCGTTCGGTATCGGGCGTCGCAGCATGCAGCCGTTGCGCCTTCTCGCCGCCAAAGCGGGGGCAATCGGTGTCAACACGCTGTCGACCCGCATCGAGCAGCGCGCGGCACCGCCCGAACTCGACGCGCTGATCGCGGCATTCAACGGTATGCTCGATCGTCTCGAGCGCGGGTTCACGCAGTTGAAACAGGTGTCGGCGGATATGGCGCATGACCTGCGCACGCCAATCGGCAACCTGATGGGGCAGACCGAAGTCGGGTTGAGCCAGACGCGCGATGTCGCGTATTACCAGCGGCTTCTCGGCTCGAACTTCGAGGAACTGCAGCGGCTTTCGAAGATGCTGGACAACATGCTGTTTCTCGCACGAACCGAGCATGCGGACAATGCCATCGAGCGCAAGGATCTGCCGCTCGCCGACGAATTCGAGCGCATGCAGGAGTATTTCGAGGGCCTGGCGGAGGAGCGTGGCGTTCGACTCGAGTGGTACGGCGACGGCCACGTGTCGGCGGACGCGCTCCTGCTGCGCCGCGCGCTGGGAAACCTGCTGGCGAATGCCTTGCGGTATGCGCAGCCGGGCACGGCGATTTCGACCGTGGCGGAGCAGGGCGCTGACCGGACGACCCTCCATGTCGAAAATCGCGGACCGACGATCGAGCCGCATCATCTCGAACGGATCTTCGACCGTTTCTATCGCGCGGATCCGTCGCGACACCGATCGTCGGAGTCAAGCGGTCTTGGGCTCTCGATCGTGCGCAGCATCATGTCGCTCCACGGAGGAACCTGCCATGCATCGAGCAACGACGGCGTGACGCGCTTTACGCTCGTGTTTCCGCGGCATGCTCCGGCGAGCGCGGATTCGCCCTCGTCGGGCGACACCGGGCCCAATGCGGCGCCGGGGAGCGATTCGCGGCTTTCCGGCATCACCCAGAAAGCGCAGCGGTCCTGACGGACACGGCTGCTTGTTCATGACCCACGGCCGTCCATTTTCCGAGTTCATGAATGATTAGTTATACATATTAATTGAAATGACTTGTTTCGCCAATCGCGCGGATTCGCCCGGGTGTTCCGGTGCCGGCCGAAGGGCACCCGGATTATTTTTGTACTACCTTCAGGAGATTCAAATGAAGTTTCGGCTTCCTTACGCAGCGCTGACCGCTCTTTCCCTCGCCATCGCAGGCAATACGGCGTGGGCGCAAACCAACGTGCCAGCAACGCCCGCTGCGGTGCGCAATGTCGTCCTGGTACACGGCCTGTATGCCGACGGCTCGAGCTGGGCGAAAGTGATCCCGCTGTTGCAGGCCAAAGGCCTGCATGTCACTGCGGTCCAGAATCCGACCACGTCGCTCGACGCGGACGTCGCTGCCGTCAAGCGGGCATTGGCCCAGCAGGACGGCCCCACGCTGCTGGTGGCACACTCCTATGGCGGCATGGTGATCACTCAGGCCGGCGACGATCCCAAGGTGAGCGGTCTCGTGTACATCGCGGCTCGCGCGCCCGACGCCGGCGAGGACTATCCCGCGCTGGCCCACAAGTTCCCTGCCGCTCCGGCATCGGCTGGGCTGCAATGGTCCGCGGATGGCTACGGCAAGCTCTCGGAGAGCGCGTTCGTGAAGGATTTCGCAGGCGATCTGCCCGTTGCGCAAGCCGAGACCTACTACGCGGTGCAGCAGCCGATGGGCCGGGCAATCACGTCCGCCAGAACGACGGTCGCCGCATGGCACGACAAGCCGACGTGGTACGCGGTGTCGACCGAGGATCGCACTATCAACCCCGATCTCGAGCGCTTCATGGCGACCCGCATGAAAGCCCATACGGTCGAGATCGATGCGAGCCATGTGTCGTTGATCTCTCATCCTCAGGAGGTCGCCAACCTGATTCTGGAGGCGGCGGGGCAGCAAGCCAGGTGATCGCTCGAGTGGCGCCGTGCACCAATGGCACGTGCGCCTGCGCAACGCGCGCATGCCGGCCGGTATGCACCGGCGGCGCGTCAAACCGCGCTATGATGGTGTGCCTTGCTGCTACGGGCGCGCGAGGCAATCTGTAAGCCGCGCCGCAAGAGGGGGGGGCGTGCGGCGAGGCTCGCGCGGGGGGCGGCACGGTGGAAGGGGGAAGGGCAACCCGTCAACAGGAGTGCGGGTTGTTCCTGGCTGTGGGATACCAGTATTTGTTCCAGTCACGCAAGCGATGAAACAACGTACATGGCCCAGATTCGCTGCCGCATGTACACCCCTCGTGCTCACGCTGCTCGGGGGATGTGTTGCCCGCGGCGCTCCATCTTACGTGCTGTTCGGCGCGTACTTTCCGTTCTGGCTTCTGAGTTCCGTGATCGGCATCGTGGGCGCGCTCGTTGCCCATCGCGCGTTCGTCGCGACCGGCTGGGTCCGGACGGTGCCGTACCAGCTCGCTGTCTGCACCGCGATCGGAGTCGTCGTCGGGGTGCTCGTCTGGCTGTGGGGAATGGGGCAACTCTGAGATGAAACGACCCCCAGGGCTCACTATCGTTCGCCGCTCCAACTGGGGCTTTCATGTCCCTTCGGGCGGCACGGCGGGAGGCTGAGATGAAAATGGCCGGCGTGAAGTCCAAACCCGCATGGAGGGGCCGCGCGATCGCTGCGGCGATCGTCCTGCTTGGAGCCGCGGCGTTATGGTATGCCTACGATCAGTCGACGCGCTTTCCGTCGACCGATGACGCGTCCATCGACGCGGACGTGGTGCATGTCGCCTCGCCCGTCGGCGGCCGGATCGTGCGGGTGGCCGTAGAGGAGAACGAGCGTGTCGCAAAGGGCGACGTGCTGTTCGAAATCGATCCCGCGTCGTACCGGCTCGCGGTCGCGCAGGCGCAGGCCGAGCTCGAACTGGCGCGCGCGGCGCTGGCCACGCGCCGTCGTACGCTGATCGGCGAGACCTCGAACGCGGCGATCGCCGCCGACCAGACCCGCCGCGCGACGCACAATTACGAGCTCGCCACGCGCAGCGTCGAACGGCTGCGGCCGCTCGCGGCGCAGGGCTATGTGTCCGCGCAACAGTTCGACCAGGCGGTCGTCGCGCAGCGGGACGCGGGCGTGTCGCTGGCGCAGGCCAACGAGCAGCAGCGCTCGTCCGCGCAGACGATCGGCGACGACTCCGACGCGATCGCCGCGCTGCACGCGCGCGAGGCCGCACTGGCCATCGCGCAGCATCTGCTCGACGATACCGTCGTACGCGCGCCGTTCGACGGCTATGTGACGGGACTCTCGGTCCTCGCCGGGGAGACGGTCGCGCCGAACCAGTCCATCTTCACCCTGATCCACGCGAACGAATGGTTCGCAGTGGCGAATTTCCGCGAGACGGCACTCGGTGCGATCGACGTGGGTGATTGCGCGACCGTGTACTCGATGATCGACCGCACCCATCCGATGAGCGGCAAGGTGATCGGTATCGGCGCCGGTATCACGGACACCGATCGTGTGAACATACCGCGCGGCCTGCCTTACGTGCAGCAGTCGGTGAACTGGGTGCGGGTCTCGCAGCGCTTCCCGGTTCGGGTGCGCATCGACGCACCGGCCGCGAAGCTGGTCCGGATCGGTGCAAGCGCGATTGTCGAGGTGCGGCATGGCCAGTCTTGCCGGTGACGTCAGCGCACCCGGTCCGCGGGAGATCGCGAGCCTGCTCGCGCCATTTCCGGGGCGCGCTCCGTTCGTCACGCGCATTGCGCTGATGTGCGCACTGACGACGCTGATCACGAGCGCGTACGGCACCCCCGAGGCCGCGCTTTCGGCCTATCTGGTGTTTTTCTTCAACAAGCCCGACCGCGTGACGAGCATCGTGACGTCGGTCGTGTTGTTCCTGCTCGTGACCGTGATCATCGGGATCGTGATGGGCTTCGCGATCTTCTGCATCGACGTACCGGCGCTGCGGGTCGGCTGCATGGCGGTGTTATCGTTCGGACTGCTGTTCGTCACGTCGGCAAGCAAGCTGCGGCCCGTCGGCGCGATCGTTGCCATGATCGTCGGTTACGGTCTCGACGAACTGGGCCAGGCGCCGATCGGCGAAGCCGCCACGCGCGGCTTGCTGTACGCGTGGCTGTTCGTCTCGATTCCGATAGGCGTGTCGATTGTCGTGAACCTGCTGCTCGCGCCATCGCCGCGCCGGCTCGCGTGCGCGCGGCTCGCGAAGCGCCTGAGGCTCGCCGCGCGCCGCCTCACGGGCACGGCGACCGATGCCGGGCGCGCTGAATTCGATGCGTGCTTGCGCGAAGGCGACCACGAGATGCTGGCGTGGCTCAAGTTCTCGAAGCTCGAAGGCACCTCAACGGATGCCGATTGCGCGGCGCTGCGCCAGGCCGTGTCCGCGACGACCGCAATCCTGCTCGCGGCGGATCTCGCCGCCAGTGAACCCGCAGCGCGCTTGCCCACTGAAATCGCGACACGGCTTGGGCAGACGATGGAGCAGATGGCCGCGGTGCTCGACGCGGGCGGCTATCCCGTGGACGTCACAGTCGATCTGCGAAACCTGCCAGAGGCGGCCGCGCTGGCGCCGCTCGCCGCGCTCGTGCTGGCCGACCTGCGTGCCGCACTGGAGGGTTTCACGGTGCCGCCTTCGGCGCCGGCGCCCGAGCCGGCGGATAAAGCGCCCGCGCGCGGCGGCTTCTTCAACGCGGATGCGTTCACGAATCCCGATCACGTTCGCTACGCGCTGAAGACCACGGTGGCAGCGATGTTCTGCTACCTGCTGTACCAGCAGCTCGACTGGCAGAGCATCCATACGTGTTTCCTCACTTGTTACATCGTGTCGCTCGGCACGACAGCCGAGTCGGTCGAGAAGCTGACGCTGCGGATTACCGGTTGCCTCATTGGCGCACTGGCCGGCACGGCGGCGATGGTGTTCGTGACGCCCGCGCTGACATCGATCGGCGAGTTGATGGCGCTGGTGTTCGTGGGCGCCTGGCTCTCCGCGTGGGTCGCGGTCGGGTCGCCGCGGATCTCGTATGTGGGCTTTCAGATCTCCTTCGCATTTTTCCTCTGTGTGATCCAGGGCGCGGCCCCGGCGTTCGACCTGACGATCGCACGCGATCGCGCGATTGGCATTCTGATTGGCAACGTGGTGGTGTATCTCGTGCTCACGCGTGTGTGGCCCGTCAGTATTGCGAAGCGAATCGACACAGCGCTCGCGGCGCTCGCTGCGCAATGGGCCCGGGTGGCGCGCACTGCCGATGCGGGTGCGCGCCGCACGCTTGCCGCGGGCGCACTCGCGCAATACGGCGGGCTATACGGGGATCTTGGCCTGATGCACTACGAGCCATCGTGGGTGCGCCCCGCACCGGAGTGGATCGAGAGCCGCCGGCGCGCGCTGGCCGAGCTTGGCGCGCTGGAGGGGCCGCTCTTTTTCTCGGCCGCGCGCGCGACGGCGGCGGCGGATGCCCGATTGAACGAAGTCGCCGGGCGCATGGAGCAAGGCCGGGAGGCGGACCGGGAAGCCAGCCAGCGCGCCGGGGGCGCCGCTGCCAACGGCGCGGCGGTCGGGCAAAGGACCGGCCCCGATCGCGCCGCTGACCCCGACGTGAATGCGCTTTTGAATGTGATCGATGCGCGCTTCGGCGAGATCGCCGCGGCCGCGCGCAGCCCAAGCGAAGGAGACGACGATCGATGCGCGCCCTTGAACCGACGCCCTGGTTGATCGCATTGACCGTCGCCGGACTCGCGGGATGCGCGACGTCCTCGCTGGATCTCGCGCCGCCGGCGCCCGACCGCCCGTGGCAGCCGCAGACGGACGCCGCCGGCGACATCGTGCCCGGCGCGCCGCGCAGTGCCGCCGACGCGGCGCGCGAGGGGTACACGTTGCCGCGCAGCGCCGGGCTGGCGTCGATCGAACCCGCGGCGGCGCTCGATACCAACCACGCGTACACGCTGCCCGAACTGATCGATCTCGCGGAATCCACCAATCCGCTCACGCGGATCGCCTGGAACGACGCGCGCAATGCGGCGCTCGCGGCGGGCATCGCGAAGGCCGCGTATCTGCCGCAGCTCACCGCGACCGCGATGGGCGGCTACCAGGCGGCGAGCGGGACGGCGTCGACGCTGCTTGGCAACGTGGCGACCAGTTCGGACATTCATGGCACGGTGTCGGTGCTCGCGCTGCAATGGCTGCTGTTCGACTTCGGCGGCCGGCGTGCGCGCGTCGATGCGGCCACGCAGTTGTCCGTCGCGGCGAACGTCGCGTTCACGGCCGTGCACCAGCACGTGATTCACGACGTGAGCGTCGCGTACTATGCCTACGAGGCGGCCTGGGCACGGGAGCAAACCACGCAGCAGGCGCTCGGCAACGCGGACGGCATCCTGGCCGCCGCGCGCGCACGGATGAAGCAGGGTGTGGGGACCGTCGTCGAAGTGGCGCAGGCAACGCAGAACCGCGCGCAGGCCAATCTTGCGAAGGTGCAGGCGGATGGTGCGCAAAGCGACAGCTATCTGAATCTCGTGTCCGCACTCGGCATCTCGCCGTTGTCGAAGCCGACGATCGCTGCGCTGCCGCCGCGCGCGCTCTCGCCGGGGCTGCACCAGTCGGTGGATCAGATCGTCGAGGATGCGATCGCGCGGCGCCCCGACGTGCAGGGCGCGTATGCGCTCGAACAGGCGAACCAGGCGAAGATCCGCGCGGCCGAGGCATCGTTCATGCCGAAGGTATTCCTGGCGGCGACGGCCGCCTACGGCACCGGTACGACGGCGATCACGGCCATTCCGCCGGTCGGCGATCAGGCTGCCACCGTGAACCTGAACGGCAGCCGCCGCAGCGGCAGTGTGTTCCTCGGCGTGACGGTCCCGCTATACGACGGCGGCTTGCGCTCCGCCGTGCTGATGCAGGCGCGCAATGACGCAGACAGCGCGTCCGCGCAGTTGACCCGGACCAAGGACGAAGCCGTCCGGCAGGTCGTGGTCGCGCAGAACGCGCTCTCCACTAGCCTCGCGTCGAACGATGCGGCGAAGGCGCTGGTCGGCGCCGCCCAGACCACCTATGACGCGGCGTTCACGGCTTACCGGCATGGCGTCGGCTCGATCACCGACGCGCTGCTCGCGCAGAACCAGTTGATCGCGGCGCAAAACGCCTATGCGGACAGCTACAGCGCCGCGCTCGCCGCCGCCGCGTCGCTCGCGCTGGCGACGGGGGAGATCGGTACGACCACGCCGGACGGAGCGCCAGCCTGGTAGCGCGATTGGGTTTCGGCTTGCGGCGCAGACGGCCGACAAGTCGCTGGCGGTGTACTGGGAGGATGGGGGTTGCGGTCACCGAGACCGGCTGCGAGATTCTCGACCTGCTCGAAGGAGAGGGCACCACGTTCTATGACGCCCGTGCGCGGCTAATGCAGTGACGCTTGCATCTGCGCGATAGAAATGAAAAAAGGCCGGCTATGCCGACCTTTTTTTCAAAATTCCTGGTGCCCAAGAGAGGACTCGAACCTCCACAGTGTTGCCACCGCCAGGACCTGAACCTGGTGCGTCTACCAATTCCGCCACCTGGGCACATCTTCAAGCTAGACCGAGATTATAGCGAGCTCGTGAAAGCTGTCAACGGATGTTTTAAGAAATTTCGCCAATGACGCGAACCGTGGCGCAATCCATTGGATCTGGGCCCCCAAGCGAGCAAAAACGTGCGTCAGGACGGACATTCCCGGTCATTTCATTTCCCGCCCGGCAAATGAAAAAGGCCAGCTAAAAAGCTGGCCTTTTTTGAATCTGGTGCCCAAGAGAGGACTCGAACCTCCACAGTGTTGCCACCGCCAGGACCTGAACCTGGTGCGTCTACCAATTCCGCCACCTGGGCAAGGTGTCGTTTGCTGTTCGATGTGTCGTGCAGCAAAGACCAAGATTTTAACGTGTATCCGGAGCTTGTCAAGCGTTTCTTGAAAAAAGTGCAGCATGCCGTTTCCCGCTCGCCACCCGGCTCCAAACCCGGCCCTGAAGCGCGCCGCGCCCGGCCCGCAAGCCGTCTGCCGCATGCGATGCGGGTGTTAGAATGCCTCGCAGCAGCGGCGCCGGTGGGCGGGTGATCCATGGAACCTGGCCGGCACGCTCCATGAAGCACTCGAAGACCGGGGCGCCACCCGAGTTTCGTCGCTGCATGAAACACGGACGGCGCGACAGATCCGATATCGACGCAACGAGAACAACCATCGACAAGCCCTTGAGCAAATATCCGTACCCGATTCCCAGCCGCGAAGAGATTCTCGGCGTGCTGCGGACCAGCGAAACGCCCTGCACCGCGAACGATATCGCCGAGGCGCTCGCCATCAAGCGCCAGGAGCGCGAAGGGTTCTTCAGGCGGCTCGCCGCGATGGAGCGAGACGGGCAGATCCGGCTCGATGCGCGGGGTCACTATCAGTTGGCGCATCCGTCCAGCTTCGTCGCGGGCCGCGTGCAGGGCCATCGCGACGGCTACGGCTTTCTCGTGCGCGACGACGGCCAGGACGACCTGTTCCTGCCGCAAGGCGAGATGCAGAAGGTCATGCACAACGATCGCGTGCTGGCGCGCATCGTCGGCTACGACCGGCGCGGCCGCCCCGAAGGGCATATCGTCGAGGTCACCGACCGCGCGAACACGCGCGTGATCGGGCGTCTCCTGAACGAAAACGGCGCGCTGATCGTGGCGCCCGAGGACAAGCGCATCGGCCACGACATCCTCGTCACACAGAATGCGAAGAAGGCGAAGGTCGGGCAGGTGGTGGTGGTCGAACTCACCGACTTCCCGAGCCGTCATTCGCAGCCGCTCGGCCGCGTGGCCGAAGTGCTCGGCGACATCGACGATCCGGGCATGGAGATCGAGATCGCCGTGCGCAAATACGGCGTGCCGCACGAATTCAGCAAGGCCGCGCTCGACGAGGCGGCGAAACTGCCCGACGGCGTGCGCCCCACGGATACCCGTTACCGCGTGGATCTGCGCGATGTGCCGCTCGTCACGATCGACGGCGAAGACGCGCGCGACTTCGACGACGCCGTCTATTGCGAGCCCGTCCAGGTCGGCCGCGGCGACGGCTTCCGGCTGATCGTCGCGATCGCGGACGTCTCGCACTACGTGCTGCCGGGCAGCGGTCTCGACGTCGACGCGATCGAGCGCAGCACTTCGGTGTACTTCCCGCGCCGCGTGATTCCGATGCTGCCGGAGAAGCTCTCGAACGGCCTGTGTTCGCTCAATCCGCACGTGGACCGCTGCGTGCTGGTGTGCGACCTGGTCATCACCGCGCGCGGCGAGATCAAGGCTTACCAGTTCTATCCGGGCGTGATGCACTCGGCCGCGCGGCTCACCTATACCGAGGTTGCCGCGGTGCTCAAGAACACCAAGGGACCGGAGGCGATGCGGCGCGCGGCCCTGCTGCCGCAGCTGCAGAATCTCTATGGCGTGTACAAGGCGCTCTTCGCGGCGCGCCAGAAGCGCGGCGCCATCGACTTCGACACGACCGAGACGTATATCGTGTGCAACGCGCAGGGCAAGATCGAGCAGATCGTGCCGCGTCAGCGCAACGAAGCGCACAAGCTGATCGAAGAGTGCATGCTCGCGGCCAACGTCTGCGCCGCGGACTTCATGAAGCGCAACAAGCATCCGGGCCTCTACCGCGTGCACGCGGGACCGAGCGCCGAAAAGCTCGAGAACCTGCGCACCTTCCTGCGCGGCATGGGCCTTTCGCTCGGTGGGGGCGACACGCCCCATGCAAGCGACTACGCGGCGCTGATGGCGCACATCCGCGACCGGCCCGACGCGCAGATGTTGCAGACCATGCTGCTGCGCTCGATGCAGCAGGCCGTCTACAGCCCGGACAACATCGGTCACTTCGGTCTCGCCTACGAGGCCTATGCGCACTTCACGAGCCCGATCCGGCGCTACCCGGACCTGCTCACCCACCGCGCGATCTACGCGATCCTGCAGGGCAAGAAGTACCAGCCTGCCGCGCCGCAAGGCGTCGAGCTCAATACGGCGCTGTCGCCGCGCGCCCGCGCGCTGCAGGCCGAGGACGAGGAAAAGCGCGGCAAGCGCGCACGTGGCGGCAACACGGCGATCTGGGAAGAGCTCGGTCTGCACTGCTCGGCCAACGAACGCCGCGCCGATGAGGCGTCGCGCGATGTCGAAGCCTGGCTCAAGTGCTACTTCATGCGCGACAAGCTCGGCGAAGAGTACGGCGGCATGGTGAGCGGCGTGACGTCGTTCGGCATTTTCGTGCAGCTCGACTCGCTCTTCATCGAAGGTCTCGTCCACGTGACGGAACTCGGTTCGGACTACTTCCAGTACGACGAGATCAAGAACGAGCTGCGTGGCGAGCGCACCGGCATCCGCTACCGGCTTTCTGACCGCGTGCGCGTGCAGGTGAGCCGGGTGGATCTCGACGCGCGCAAGATCGATTTCCGTCTCGTGCGTGATACGCCCGTCAAGCCCGCGGCCGGCCGCACCCTGGCAGCGGAAAAGGGCGCCGCCGAGAACGGGCCGCGTGTGCGCGCGCTGCAGGACAACGATGCGCCGCGTCACAAGAAGGCCGCGAGTGCGCCGAGCGCTTCGGTGAAGGAAGCGCGCGCTGCACGCGGCGCGGCGAAGACCGCGAAGAAGCGCGCCGCATCCAAGCCGGCGACGAAGAAGTCGGCCCCGCACAAGAAGCGTTGAGTGCCGCAGGCGCGGCGCTTGCCTCGGGCTTGCCGGGGTGAGCGCCGCGAGACCCGGTGCGGGATCGCAGCCGGGAGAGTTACAGTCGTCCAGTCGTCCGTCAGGCGCGCGCTGCAGACCCTGCAGGCGCCGCGTCGCGGACCGTTCATCAAGGGTTGTTTCAAGTCATGTCACGTCTCAAGGTTCTTTACGGGTTTCATGCGGTGACCGCGCGCATGCGGCACGACGCGTCGACGGTCGAGGACGTCTACTACGATCAGACGCGGCGCGACCGCCGCATGCAGGATTTCCTGCACGCCGCAAAGGACGCCGGCGTGCGCCTGATCGCGGCCGACGAAACGCGGCTGTGGGGCCTCGCGCATACGGAGCGCCATCAGGGCGTCGTCGCGCGCGTGCACGATCTGCCGCTGGCGCAGAATCTGGCCGAGCTGCTCGACGGCATCTCGGGCGCGCCGCTCCTGCTCGTGCTGGACGGCGTGACCGATCCGCACAATCTCGGCGCCTGCCTGCGCGTGGCCGACGCCGCCGGTGCGCATGCGGTGATCGCGCCGCGCGACCGCGCGGTGGGCCTGAACGCGACCGCCGCGAAAGTGGCGAGCGGCGCCGCCGACACGGTGCCCTATATCACCGTGACGAACCTGGCGCGCGCGCTGCGCGAGCTCAAAGAGGCGGGCGTGTGGGTGGTGGGCACGGCGGGCGATGCGAGCGCGAGCCTCTATCAAACGAAGCTGGAGGGGCCGGTCGCGATCGTGATGGGCGCGGAAGGCGAGGGCATGCGCCGCCTCACACGCGAGACCTGCGACGAGGTCATGCACATTCCGATGGGGGGCACGGTGGAAAGCCTGAACGTGTCGGTGGCGAGCGGCGTGTGCCTGTTTGAGGCGGTCCGGCAGCGCGGCGTCGTGCGGTGAGCTTTGCATGGGACTGGAGTAAGCGCTGAAGCGCCAACTCCAGTCGACAGCCTTGCATGGGACTGGAGTAAGCGCTGAAGCGCCAACTCCAGTCGACAGCTTTGCATGGGACTGGAGTAAGCGCTGAAGCGCCAACTCCAGTCGACAGCGTTGCATGCGACCGACGCGGTTGCGCCGGGCAACTCCGGTAAACTACGCGCTTCCCGCCTTTTTTCCTCTCCTCGAGCAGCATCCCCATGACTCAAGACGAACTCAAGCAACTGGTCGGCAAGGCCGCCGCCGACTACGTGAACGCGAGCGTGCCCGAGGGCGCCCTGATCGGCGTCGGCACCGGCTCGACCGCGAACTGCTTCATCGACGCGCTGGCCGCCAGCAAGGACCGCTACCGCGGCGCAGTGTCGAGCTCCGTGGCGACCACGGCGCGCCTGCAATCGCATGGCTTTCGCATCTTCGACCTCAACGACATCGAAGGGCTGCCCGTGTACGTCGACGGCGCCGACGAGATCGACGCGCAAGGCGCGATGATCAAAGGCGGCGGCGGCGCGCTAACGCGCGAGAAGATCGTGGCGTCCGTGGCCGACGTGTTCGTCTGCATCGCCGACGCGAGCAAGCGCGTCGACGTGCTCGGCCAGTTTCCGCTGCCCATCGAGGTGGTGCCGATGGCACGCACGGCAATCGGCCGCCGCGTGAGCGCGCTTGGCGGCGTGCCCGTGCTGCGCGTACAGAAGGACGGCTCGCCTTATATCACCGACAACGGCAATGAGATTCTCGACGTGAAGGGCCTGAGCATCAGCGACCCGTGCGCGTTCGAGGCGCTCGTCAACGCATGGCCGGGTGTCGTGACCGTAGGTCTCTTCGCGGCGCGCGGCGCCGACCTGTGCCTGCTCGGTACCGCTTCCGGCGTCGAGCGCATCGACTACCCGAAGCGCTGAGACAAAGGCAGCGGGCCGCGCCGCGCGACCCGCCAGAAAGTCCGCGCGGGGCATGTCCCGCGCGGCGTCCCTCCACGCTCACGCCACCGTTTCCGCCTGGTGCAGGCGCGGCAGCAGGCGGTCGAATTCGCGCCGCACGAGACCGTAGCATTCGCAGGCGCGTGCTTCCAGACCCTTGCGGTCCATCACGCGGATGCGGCCGCGGCTGTGATGAATCAGGCCTTCGTCGTGGAGCTTGCCGGCCGCTTCCGTAATGCCTTCGCGGCGCACGCCGAGCATGTCGGCGATCAGTTGCTGCGTGACCGTGAGGTCGTTCGAGGCTACGCGGTCCACTTCGATCAGAAGCCACCGGCAGAGCTGCTTGCTGAGCGAGTGATGGCGGTTGCACGCGGCCGTTTGGGCCACCTGCGTGAGCAGGGCGTGCATGTAGAGCAGCATGAGCCGGCGCAGGAAGTCTGAGCGGGAGAATTGCTGCTTGAGACTCTGTGCGCTCATGCGATACGCGAAGCCCGAGCATTGCACCTGCACACGGTTCGGCATGGTTTCGCCGCCGGTGAGCACCGGCACACCGGTCATGCCTTCGCGGCCGACTGCGGCGATCTCGACTGAACTGCCGTCTTCCATCGTCGAGAGCATGGAAACGATGGCCGTGGTCGGAAAATACACGTGATGAATGCGCTGGCCGGAATCGCACAGCAATTGTTCGGTACGCAGGTGAACGAGCTCGAGATGCGGGGCGAGCGCCTGCCACTCATGCGACGGCAGGGCGCCAAGCAGGTGGTTGCCGTGGAGATCGGATTGAAGGGTCAACATGATTGGTCCTCGTGCGAGGCTGCTTGCGAGCAAGCGCCACCTCGTTGTTATTCGTCCCGGCCCGCGAATCCGTAGTTGTGTGCCGTTTCCCGTTCGGCTATCCGTTGGCGGTGCCAGCCCCATAGCCCCGTATGCGTACGCCGTTTCTGGTCCATGGCGCATTTCGCTAGTGTGGCGATATCTCCTTAGCAGGGTGTGTGCCAGAAGAGCGCTTACCGCGGTCACAGGCGATCTCGCGGGCAGTGCGACGGCAGCAGTGCCGCGAAAGTCGGACTTTTTGTTTCACTTCTGCACGATGAATTGCGCTGCCCGGCAGATGGCGCGACGAATATTGGCTGATCTAAGCCGTTGATTTTGTATTGCTATTTTTGGCTCTGGCGGCAGCTTCCGAAAATGACTCCGGTCTGAAACATACCTCTTGCGCGTCAGGTGCCACGACCCCGCTACATAGGAACAGGCCGTCGAAAACGATACAGAGCTGACACATCGGCACCGGATGCGCGAAAACGTTCGGTCCTGAAACATCGTTGCGTAACGTCGTGTCACGTTACGCGGATGAGCGGCGTCTTCGCAAAACAGCAAGAGATCAGTGTGTGCATGCGCACAGAATGGTGCGGCGAGGTTTGTTCCAATGATGATCAGGGCGGCTGCGGCAAGGCTTCGAAGCGCGGCCGGTCATGATCACTCGGGGGGAGACCGCATGAACCAGGTGGTGCCGCACGCCAGCCTGATGGCGAGGGCGATCGAAAAGGAACCGGCACTCGTCGTCCAGCCCGTGGTGCTGGCGGGCGGGTCGGGCACGCGCTTGTGGCCGCTCTCTCGCGAGCATTGCCCCAAGCAGCTGATCGAACTGCTCGACGGCGAATCGCTGCTCGAGGCGACCGTGCGGCGCTTCGACGGCGTGTTCGCAGCCGTGGACGGCGCCGACGCGGCGCCGGTCTGCAAGGCCGTGCCGCTCGTCGTCAGCAGCGAGGAATTGCAGTTTCTCACCGTCGATCGCCTTGCCCGCAGCGGCCTGGCCGCGCACGTCGTGCTCGAACCGGTGGCGCGCAATACGGCGCCTGCGCTGACGGTGGCGGCGCTCGCGGCGAGAGGTAGCCAGACGTCGTCCGTGCCTGCCGATCACGATCCCGTGCTGGTGGCCATGCCAGCGGATCATCTGATCGCCGACCGCGTCGCTTTTGCCCGCGCGATCGAGCGGGCCGTCGAGCACGCGGCGCGCGGCGCAATCGTGACGCTCGGGGTGCCGCCGCTGCGCGCGGAGACCGGCTACGGCTATATCGGCGCGGGCGGGGTGCTCGACGCGCACGGCGCGCGCGTCATCGAACGTTTCGTCGAAAAACCGGGCGCCGAACTCGCGGCGCGTTACATCGCTTCCGGCGACTTCTGGTGGAACAGCGGCATCTTCGTCGTCCGGGCCTCCGTGTGGCTTGCGGCCATTGCACAGACGCGGCCGGCGATTGCCCGGTGCTGCGCTGAAGCCTTCGAGCACGCGAAGCGCGACGCGGACGGCAGCGTGCATCTCGATGCTGCGGCACTGGCCGCCTGTCCTGCCGATTCGATCGACTACGCGGTCATGGAGTCGATCGGCGCCGAAGCGGGTCTCGCGGGTGTGGTCGTGCCGCTCGTAGCGGGCTGGTCCGACGTCGGCGCGTGGGACGCGGTCTGGCAGGTCTCGCACAAGGACGCGAGCGGCAATGTCGCGCGCGGGCGTGTGCTGTTCGAAGACGTGAGCGATACCTTCGCGCATTCGGACGGACGTCTCGTGGCCTGTGTCGGCGTGCGCGGCGTGGTGGTGGTCGAGACGGCCGATGCCGTGCTGGTCGCCGCGAAGGATCGCGTTCAGGATGTGAAAGCCATAGTCGGGCAGCTGAAAGCACAGAGCGGCAACGAAGCCCGGCATCATCGGCGCGTGGAGCGGCCGTGGGGCGGCTACGACTCGGTCGATCGGGGCGAGCGCTTTCAGGTCAAGCGCATCGTCGTGAAGCCGGGCGGCCGGCTGTCGCTGCAGATGCATCACCACCGCGCGGAGCATTGGGTCGTCGTGCGCGGAACCGCTCGCGTCACGCGTGGCGACGACGTATTTTTGCTATCCGAGAACGAATCCACCTATATTCCATTAGGCGTGAAGCACCGTCTGGAGAACCCGGGCATCACGCCGCTCGAGATCATCGAGGTGCAGTCAGGCAGCTATCTGGGCGAGGACGACATCGTTCGTTTCGACGATCAGTACGGTCGCGCATCGCTGCACGACAAGGAGAAGGCGTGAAGCCGCGCGGCGCAGCAGAGCGATGCTGGCGCCGCAGCACTGCATATGCACAGCCGGCGCGAGCCGGCCAGCAGTAAATAGGCATTCCATACAGTTGACCGGCACGCAGGACAACCAGGAACCACGGCCGGACCAGCTGGCAGGATGAGGCTCGACAGGATGACGTTGGGCGGACTGCACATCGTCTCAACCGCCACACGTCAGGAGATATCCTGGCTGGCGGGATATGCAATCCGCATGCAACGTACGACATAGCGTTCGACGACGCACGAGGGCCCGCAGTGTCTGGCAATGAGGGGCGATTACGCCCGATCGGGGGGAGTGTCATGGAACTGGGGAACAAGGAACGCTCGCTGGTGAGCAAGGTCATGGATGGCCTGATCGCCGGTATTGTTGAAGAGCGCTATGGCGCGGTGCTGCCGCCGCAGGATGTGCTGTCGAAGGAGTTCGACGTGAGCCGCACGGTGATGCGCGAGGCGCTCTCCATGCTGCTTGCGCGGCACATGCTCGATGTACGGCCGAAAATCGGCACGCGCATACGGCCCATGCGAGATTGGCGCATGATCGACGAGGACGTCGTGAGCTGGCGCTTTCGCGCGAAGCCGGACAAGACCTTCCTGCGCGACGTGATCGAGTTTCGCGCGCTGATCGAGCCCGCCGCGTGCGCGCTCGCGGCAACGCGCGCCACGGCGGCGGACATCGCCGGCATTCGCGACGCCTACGAGGCGCTGCGCGGGACGAGTCCGGGCGACAACGGCTGCCAGGCCGCCGACACGCTTTTGCATACGCGCATCCTCGCGGCGAGCGGCAACCAGTTCTATCAACAGATGGCGGCCATCATCCGCGGTGCGCTTTCGCTCGTGAATCCGATTCTCAATGGGCGTCCCGACGGCTGGGAGAACATCGTGCGCGCGCACGGCAGCATCGTCGAGGCGATCGAGCGGCGGCAGCCGCAAGAGGCGGAAGCCGCGGCGGCCGCGATGATCGCGTCCACCGCTGACGAGCTGCACCGCGCGCTCGCGCCGGAAGCGTCCGAAGCGCTCGCGCAACGCTAGCGCGTCCCTGTTTGCTCAAAGCTGATCCGCCTCGCGTGGTGGTGGCGTTGCGGCGCGCCGCGCAAGCGGTTATCGTGCGTGTCTTTGGTCTGCCGCGCGCTTGGCGCGGCACAGTCGGAGCACGCAAGACATGAGCGGGACGGAAACGATTCGTTGGGGCATGGTCGGCGCGGGCCGCATCGCGCGGCGCTTCGCGCAAGGCGTGGCGCACGTCGAGGGTGCGCGTATCGGCGCAGTCTGGTCGAGGCGCACGGAAACGTCGGCCGCGCTCGCGCGGGAGCATGGCGCGAGCGCGTGCGCGAGTTTCGACGCGCTCCTGGCGAGCGGCGTCGACGCCATCTACATCGCCACGCTGCAGGACAGTCACGCCGACTACGCGATTGCCGCGCTCGAGGCGGGGCTGCCGGTGCTTTGCGAGAAGCCGGCCACCGTGAACGCGGCGCAGCTTGAGCGTGTGCTCGAGGCGGCGCGTGGCGCGCAGCGTCTCTTCATGGAGGCGATGAAGCCGCCGTTTTATCCCCTCTACCGCGCGCTGCGGGCGCACCTCGCGACCGACCCCATCGGCCCGGTGGGACTCGTGCGTGCGGGTTGCTCGGTGGCGAACGTAAGCGCCGACCATCCTTCGTTGTCCTACGAGCATGCGGGCGGGGCGTTGCTCGACATCGGCGTGTACGAGATGTTTCTGGCTGTGGACTGGCTCGGCGCGCCGCTCGACGTGCAGACTTTCGGCAGGCTCGGTCCGACCGGAGTGGACACCTTCGCGAGCCTCAACTGCCAGCACGAGCACGGCATCGCGCAACTTTTCTGCGGCCTCGATCTGCATGGCAAGGGCGATGCGCTGCTCGCGGGGCCGCTTGGCCATGTGACGATCCACGAGAACTGGTGGAACCCCGTGCGCGCGACGATCCGCTATGTCGACGGCCGCAAGGTGGAGCTGGACGAACCGTTCGAAGGCGGCGGCCTCAACTACGAGACCGCGCACTTCTGCGAGCTGCTGCGCCAGGGCGCACTGGAGAGCCCGGTGCTGACGCATGCGCACTCGCGCGGCATGATCGCGATGGCCGACGCGGCGCGCGCGGCACTCGGCCTGCGCTTCGCCTGCGAGTGAGCGGGGCGCCTCGTGGCGCTGACCGATGCGCGGCGGCGCTCAGTGGCGCCCAGTGACGCTCAGTAGCGCTCAGTGACGTGACGGCAGCGCGAGGCGCTTTTCGAACCAGTGCTGGACCCACTCCAGCACCTGGCAGAGCACCCAGTAGACCGCCGCCGCGGCAAGATAGAGCGGCAGCGGCTGATAAGTCGATGCGATGATTTCCTGCGCGCTGCGCAGCAGCTCCGTCACGGTGATGACCGAGACAAGCGAGGTGTCCTTGATGAGGCTGATGAGGCTGTTCGAGAGGCTCGGCACGGCGATGCGCAGCGCTTGCGGCGCGATCACGTAACGCAGCGTCTGGTGCCGCGAGAGTCCGAGGCTATAGGCCGCGAGCCATTGGCCGCGATCGATGCCGAGGATGGCGCCGCGCATGCTTTCGGACAGATAGGCGGCCACATTGGCTGAAAGTGCAATCACGCCGGCCGGCGTCGGGTCGAGCGAAATGCCAACGCTCGGGAGTCCGTAGTAGATGACGAAGATCTGCACGAGCAGCGGCGTGCCGCGCATGATGCTGACATAGACGCGTGCGATTTTCGGCAGGACGCGATTCGTGCTGATGCCCATCAGCGCGAGCACGGCGCCGCCGACAAGGCCGAAGATCATCGAGAGCACGGCGAACTTGACCGTCAGCACCGCGCCCTGCGCGAGCACCGGCAGCGACTGGAGGAGGAGCGTAGTGATGGGCATGGGCGAAGCGCGGGTTGGGTTCAGGGAGTTCGGGGCGCCCGCGAGCCGCGCGGGCCGTGCAAAAACAAGGGGCGGCATCGTGCGATGCCGCCCCGCGCGCCTCGGGCTTTCAGGAAGCCCACGGCGCCCTTACTGCGCGATGGGCTTGCTCACGTCGATGCCGAACCACTTCTCGGAGATCTTCGTGAACGTGCCATCGGCTTCGAGTTGCGTCATGGCGTCGTCGATCGCCTTCGCGAACTTCGGATTGCCCTTCTTGAACGGAATCGCCGACGGGTTGCCGTTACCGACGATCGCACCCGTGCGCAGCGGCAGCTGCGAGTTCTTCATCAGGTACGCGAGCATGAGGCGGTCGTTCAGCGCGGCGTCGATGCGGCCAGCGGCGAGGTCGCGCAGATACTCGGGCGCACCCGGATAGGTCACCACGTCGATGCCGGGCACCGCCTTCGCCATGTCCATGTAGTTGGTGCCGAGGCCGACGCCGAGCTTCTTGCCCTTGAGGTCGTCGAGCGACTTGAACGCGCGCGTGTCGTCCTTGCGCTGGATGAGCTGGGCGGCCGAGTACGTGTACGGCGGCGAGAAGTCGAGTACGGCCTTGCGCTGGTCGGTTACGCCCACCTGGTTGACGATCACGTCGAACTTGCCGGCCTGCAGGCCGGCAATGATGCCGCTCCATTCGGTCGTGATGAACTCGGGCTTCACGCCGAGCTTCGCGGCGACGGCCTTGGCGATGTCCACGTCGTAGCCGACGAGCTGGCCGTCGGGCCCCTTCGAGTCGAACGGCGGGAAGGTGCCTTCAAGGCCGATGCGCAGCGTGCCGCGCGCTTTCACCTGGTCGAGCAGGTCTTCGGCATGGGCGCTGGCCGAAACGAACGCGGCGCCGATCAGCGTGGCCGCGAGGAGTTTTTTCAGCAGGGCGAGTTTCATCGTTTTTCCTCTTGTAGTGCTGCAGGTGACCCGTGACTAGCGTGAAACTATAGCTTCAGGCGCGGCTCGCGGCCAGTGCGCGCGCACATTCGGCGACGAGCGCAGGGCCGCGGTAGATGAAGCCGGTGTAGAGCTGCACGAGCGAGGCGCCGGCCTCGATCTTCGCGCGCGCGTCTTCGCCCGAGAAGATGCCGCCCACGCCGATGATCGGCACGTCGGTGCCAAGCTCGGCACGCAGCTTGCGGATCACCGCATTCGACGCCTCGAACACCGGGCGCCCCGAGAGGCCGCCGGTTTCGTTGGCGTTGGGCTGACCCTCCACGGCGGCGCGCGAGAGCGTGGTGTTGGTGGCGATCACGCCTTCGAAGCGATGGCGCAGCACGGTATCCGCGATTTCCTTGACCTGCTCGTCGTCGAGGTCCGGCGCTATTTTCAGGGCGAGCGGCACGAGCTTGCCGTGCAGGTCGGCGAGGCGCTGCTGCTTGTCCTTGAGCGCCGCGAGCAGCGCGTCAAGCTCGCCCGCGCCCTGCAGCTGACGCAGGTTCTTGGTGTTGGGCGACGAGATGTTGACCGTCACGTAGCTCGCGAACGGGTAGACGCGCTCGAGACAGAACAGATAGTCCTCGGCGGCGCGCTCGATGGGCGTATCGGCATTCTTGCCGATGTTCAGGCCGAGGATGCCGCGATAGCGCGCGGCCTGGACGTTCTTCACGAACTGCTCGACGCCGTGGTTGTTGAAGCCCATGCGGTTGATGATGCCGCCCGCCTGCGGCAGCCGGAAGATGCGCGGCCTCGGATTGCCGGGCTGCGGACGCGGCGTGACCGTGCCCACCTCGATGAAGCCGAAGCCGAGCGCCGCGAAGCCGTCGATCGCGGCACCCTCCTTGTCGAGTCCCGCCGCGAGGCCGACCGGATTGCGGAACGTGAGGCCCATCACCGTGCGCGGCGAGTCGGGCGCGTTCGAGCCCAGAATGCCTGCCATGCCGGTGCGGCCGGCGGCGCCGATGGCGCGCAGCGTCAGGTGGTGGACGTCTTCGGCGTCGAAGCGAAAGAGCTGGTCGCGCAGAAACGGATAGAGGGAGCTGAACACGGGAGGAGGGCGCGGATGCCGGAAAAATGGGAACCCGCTATTTTACCGGCTTTGCGGGCCCCGGCGGGGCCGCCCCGCGGCCCACGCCGCTTGTCGTGTCCACGGCCCCACCATTGCCGCGACCCCGCTCAGGGCAGGCGCCGTGACCCGCAGTGAGTCAGGCACGTGCGTCGAGGGCGATGTCGAGCGTGGTCCAGACGCCGTCGAAGAGTCCCTCGAGCGGGCGAAAGCGCGCCTTGTAGGCCATCTTCGGGCTCTCGCGGATCCAGTAGCCCAGATACACGTAAGGCAGTTGCAGGCTGCGCGCCTGCTCGATCTGCCACAGGATGTTGTAGGTGCCGTAGCTCGTGTGGGGGGCATCGGGCTCGAAGAAGGTGTAGACCGACGAGAGCCCGTCGCCGAGGATGTCGATCATGCTCACCATGCGCAGCGTGCCGCCGGCTTCGGGGTCCTGCGGATCGGGTTCGCGGAATTCGACGAGACGCGAATTGATGCGGCTTTGCAGAAGGAACTGTTCGTACTGGTCGCGGCTGTCGCGGTCCATGCCGCCGCCCGCATGGCGGGCCGACTGGTAGCGCATGTAGAGGGCGTAGTGGGTCTCGTCGTAGTGCAGCGGCGCGACCGTCGCGACGAGCTCGCCGTGCTGTCTCCAGGTGCGGCGCTGCGTGCGGCTGGGCGTGAAGCGCGCGACCGGCACGCGCACCGGTACGCACGCGCGGCAACCGTCGCAGTAGGGGCGGTAGGTGAAGACGCCCGAGCGCCGGAAGCCGGCCTTGACCAGTTCGGTATAGACGTCGGAGTTGATCAGGTGGCTGGGCGTCGCGACCTGCGAGCGCGCGATGCGCCCCTCCAGGTAGCTGCAGGGGTAGGGCGCCGTTGCATAGAATTGCAGCGCGGAAAGCGGTGAAAGCGGCAGCTCGTTGGGGTGCGTCACGTTGGCAGCTCTCGTAGCAAGTCGGATCGTTGCGCCGAAGGCAGTTGGTAGCGCTTCGGCCGCGCGGGCAACATGTTCTCTCTTCAGTCTAACATCGAGCCCGAAGCAGAATCCATCGAATTGCGCGGCGTGGCGGGTGGCCCGCCACGCCCGCCCGGCGGCCCGCTCAGGCCGCCGGGGCCGTGTCCGGACGCGTCACGAAGTCGGCGAGCGCCGCTTTGTCGAAGCGCCAGGGAATGCGCGGCGCATCGACGGTTGCGCGCAGGTGTGCGATGAAGGCCTTGCGCGCGATCTCGTGTCCCCCGAGGGAGGCGAGGTGCGAGGTGTTCTGCTGGCAGTCGATCAAGGCGACGCCGTGGCGCCGCAGGTGCGCGACGAGGGCGGCAAGCGCGATCTTGGAGGCGTCGGTGACCGAGGCGAACATCGACTCGCCGAAGAACATCGTGCCGAGCGACACACCGTAGAGCCCGCCCACGCGCGCGCCGTTGTGCCATGTCTCGATGCTGTGCGCGTCGCCGATGCGGTGCAGGGTGGAGTAGGCGTCGATCACGTCGCCCGTGATCCAGGTGCCGCGCTGGCCGTGGCGCGGGGCGTTCGCGCAGGCGCGCATCACGGCGGCGAAGTCGTGATCGACGCGGATTTCCCACGCGTCGTCGCGCAGCACGCGCTTGAGCGTTTTCTTCAGTGACGGCGAGACCTTGAACTCGTCGGGGCGCAGGATCATGCGCGGGTCGGGGCTCCACCAGAGCACGGGCTGGCCGTCCGAATACCACGGGAAGATACCGTGCCGGTAGGCGTCGATGAGGCGCGAGGGCAGCAGGTCGGCGCTCGCGGCCAGCAGCCCCGGCGCACCGCTGCCCGCGCCGAGCGCGCGCTCGACGCTGGGAAACGGGTCTTCGGGCGCGAGCCAGGGGACCATCTGCAGCGGTGGTCAGCCGTCGCGCAGCGAGCGCAACACGTCGCCGGTGTGCAGCCCGTAGGTACCCGACTGGCGGTCGGCGAAGAAAAAGCGCAGCGTTTGCCCGACGGTGGGGAATGCGAGGTCGTCCCAGGGAATCTCGTGCTCTTGGAAGAGGCGCACTTCGAGGCTCTCCTCGCCGGCGGCGACGTCGATGTCGAGCAGCCGCGCGAGGTAGAACAGGTGGACCTGATGCACGCGCGGCACGTTCAGCAGCGAGAAGAGGTTCTGCACTTCGACGCGCGCGCCGGCTTCCTCGAGCGTTTCTCGCGCCGCGGCCTCGGCCGTGGTTTCCCCCATCTCCATGAAGCCGGCGGGCAAGGTCCAGTAGCCGTAGCGCGGCTCGATGGCGCGGCGGCACAGCAGCACCTTGTCCTCCCAGACCGGGACGGTGCCGACCACGTTGCGCGGATTCTGATAGTGCACGGTGCCGCAGGCCGAGCAGACGTAGCGTTCGCGATTGTCTCCGGGGGGCACGAGCAGGCTGACCGCCTGACCGCAAGTCGAGCAGAATTTCATGGGCACGATTGGGGGAAGAGTGATGCGAGTGTATCACCGCGAGGCGCGCAGCCGGGAGGGTGGGCGCGGTGGGGCGAGCGGTGGTGGCAGCGAAAATGTCCTGGATTTGTCCTGCGAGCGAACTATCTCTGGCCCTTATTGGGCCGGCACACGATGGGAACGAAACACCAACGCTTCAGGATCGACCGCGCCGTCATGCGCGCACTGCACGCAGCCGGCGACTATCAGGCGTGCCTCTACGAAGAATTGCGCGGCTTCGGCGTCAAGGTGATGCCTACCGGCTCGGCGTCGTGCACATACCGGTGCACAAAGCCCGACGGCACGCGGGGCCGCGGCACGATCGGGCAATGGCCCGCAATGAATCCCGGTGACGCTCGTGAGGCGGCGATGCGCGAGGCGGAAAAATATCGACCATAAAGGGGACACACTCACCGTTACGGCGGTGCGCAAGGTCAAGCGGGCGGAATTCGCGAAGGTAGCGGGTGGCGTGCCGACTCTGCGCCGATTTCCTGGAAGACACTTGCCGCGCCAAATTGCGCACCGCCTGCAAGTCGGTCGACCACGGCGACGCCAACGCCCAAATCATCCTGCAATCGTTCCCCGATTTGCTCGACCTGCCGCTCGACCAAATCACTGCCTTGAAGCTGAAAGAGTGGCGCAACGCGCAGATATCGGCGCGGGTCACGCGCGCTCGCAAGCCCGGTGCGGTGGCTATGTTCTTTACCGACTAGCGGCGGCTTCCGGCGTCAACCGATTACATACAGACCGGGCGGCGCCTCGTTGGAATCGGGCTGAACTCAGGACATTTCGATAATTTGTGCGAGTGCATCAATAATGCTTACCGGCTAGGCTTGTTGTTCGCTCACACCAGCGAGGCGCAGTAACAGGCGCGGCTAGATGTTTAGTTCGCGGGCGGTTGATCCTTTGGCGGCGGTTCCGTATTGCACAGTGGAGCAGCCCCCCCGAAACACCGGACACAGCCACCAGGCGGACAGATAGGCGCAACGACGACTACAACCCCAGGGTAATCAATTGAACTCCCTCTGGCATAGTGAAGCGATGAGCGTTAGTAAACCTAACTACCGGAGTACATGAAGTGCTCAGGCGCAACGTGGAGCACTCCCGTAAGAACGCGTATTGCATTGTTCTTTCGCCTTTCCGCTAGTTCGGTCGCATTTGCCTCATCTGGAAACGCAAACCCGGCTACGTTGATTTTCCATTGCCCGTTGAAGTCAATTGGGGCGTCTATCACGCGCTTTGCGACTTTGATTAGCGTATCACCAGAAAGCGCAACGCGATCGCGTACTAGCTGTGTCTTCATCAAGGCTCAGACTGCAGGCGCTCGCAACGGAACTTGCCGCGAATGTGGCGCACGCAACGAAGGAGGCAAGCGTAAGGAATTTAGACTTGGTGATTTTTCACGCAGTATGAAGCTCCCTCAAGCGCTGCTGAGTCACCTTCACGGCATCGTCTCTCAAAGAGAGAACCGGCTGGCGAGATTCGCTATCGGTCACGTTCTGGAAAATCGGTGTGGTGTCAATAGGTCTAAATTAGATAAACATTGCACTTGACTATTTAGAGTGGCCATAAAGTTGATGAATTGGATAACAAAATATAGTTAATTAGACGTAAATTAAGATTTATCCGATGGCGTGTCTGAATGCTGCCCGATAGGCTCGTCTGCCACGCGCTCATAAGCGAATCGGGAAGCGACGCCTGATCTGCCGTCATGGCCTTGCGTCGTCGTAAATGGATTGGAAAAACGCCTTGTATCGCGCAAGGCTTCATCCGGTATTACAGGTACAAGCAATGAATAACCGCTGTTACCGGCTTGTCTTCAGCAAGCTGCGGGGAATGCTCGTCGCCGTCTCGGAAACGGCCATCGCTCAAGGCAAGTCCAGTCAGGGAGAAACGGCTTTCGCGACCGCGCTCCAGTCCATCACGCTTTTCGCCATGCGTCATGCGGCATTTGCCGCGCTGGCACTCTTCGGACTTGCGCCGGTCCTCGCGCATGCGCAGATCGTGCCCTCGGGCGCACACGCACCGAACGTCATCAGTACGGCCAATGGTCTGCCTCAAGTGAACGTGGCCAGGCCGTCTGGCGCGGGCGTTTCACTCAACACCTATTCGCAATTCGATGTGTCGAAAAGTGGTGCGATATTGAACAATTCGCCCACGATCACGAACACGCAGTTGGCGGGCCAGATATCAGGCAATCCGAACTTCGGACCGAATGACGCCGCGAAGATTATCGTCAACCAGGTCAACAGCAACAATCCCTCGCAACTACGGGGGTACGTGGAAGTGGCGGGCCAGAAAACCGCTGCTGTCGTGATAGCAAATAGTTCCGGCCTGGTCGTGGACGGCGGCGGCTTCCTCAATACGACCAGAGGAATCCTCACCACCGGCAATCCGCTTATCGACGGCAATGGCAACCTCACCGGTTTTAGCGTAACGGGCGGGACGATTACGGTCCAGGGCGCGGGTCTGAACGCCTCGAATATCGATGAGGTGGATTTATTGGCAAGAGCCGTGCAAGCGAATGCGGCGATCTATGCCAATACGCTGAACATTACGACCGGTTCAAACAATATCGACTATGCGAGCCTGACGCCGACGGCCATCGCGGGGAGCGGTGCCGCGCCGGTAGTCGCGATCGACGTGTCACAGCTTGGCGGTATGTACGCGAACCGCATCATGCTTGTGGGCACGGAGAACGGTGTCGGCGTCGCGAACGCCGGCACGATTGCCGCGCAGGCGGGCGACCTCACGCTGACGAGTTCGGGCCAGCTTGTGCAGTCTGGCCAGATGAGCGCGAGCGGCAACGTTTCGGCTAACGCGGCCAGCGTCGCGAACAGCGGCACGATCTACGCGCAGCAGAACACCGCAATCGGCGCGGCAGGCGCGCTGACGAACAGCGGCGCGATTGCGGCCCAGCACAATACCCGCATCAATGCGGCGAGCCTGGCGTCCACCGGCACGCTCGGCGCGGGCGTCGCTAACGATGGCCCGGTTGGTAATTCTGGCGACCTCACTGTTGCGACGACCGGCCAGTTGAGTGCAACCGGCGAGAACGTGGCGGGCGGCAATGCGTCTTTCTCGGGCAGCGGCGTCAACCTTGCCGGCAGTGAGACGGCGGCAAACGGCAACCTGTCGCTGACGGCAAACGCGGGAGACCTGAACCTTGCGGGCGCGACGACCAGCGCAGGCGGCTCGGTCGCGGCGAATGCGGCGGGGACGCTTGATAACGACGACGGCTCGCTGACGGGTGGCGCCGTAACGCTCAACGCGGGCAACCTGTCGAACCAGGGTGGTGAAATTTCGGCGCAGGGTCCGCTCGTCGCGCGCGCGTCCAGGCAGATCGCCAACCAGGGCGGCTCGATGGTTTCGCAGGGCGCGATGCAGGTCAACGGCGGCGCCATCGCGAACAACCAGGGGACGATGCAGAGCGCGGCGGGCCTGTCGGTATCCGGGGCAACGCTCGACAATACCGCGGGCCGCATCACGTCGCTGAACGGCGACGGCCTGTCGGTCACGGCGACAGGCGCGATCACGAACGCCGCAGGCACGAGCGCGACCGGCGCACAGGGTGGCGTGATCGGCGGCAACGGTGCGGTTACGCTGCAGGGCGGCCGCATTGCCAACCATGGCGCGGTGACGGCACAGACGAACCTCCAGGTGACCGGGCAATCGGTCGACAACAGCAGCGGCTCGCTCGCAGCATCCGGCAATACGACGGTCAATGCCGGATCACATCTGGTCAACAGCGGCGGGTCGATTACCGCAGGCCAGACGGTGACAGAGAGCGCGACAACGCTCGAGAACAGCGGGGGCACCACCCAGGGCGCGCAACTGTCGCTTAACGCAACGAATCTCGTCAATCACGCGGGCACGATTACGCAGTCGGGCACCGGTCCGATGAATGTGGCCGTGTCGGGCACGCTGGACAATTCGGCGGGCGGCACGATCCAGACCAACAGTACGGACCTCACGCTCACCTCGGCGGCAATCGACAACGATGGGGGCACCATTACGCATGCCGGCACCGGCAAGCTGACGATTGACGCGGGCAACGGCACAGGATCGGCGTCGAACGCTGGCGGGAAAATCCAGGGTAACGGCCAGGTCGGGATCGACGCCGGGGCATTCAACAACGCAGCCGGTTCCGTTGCCGGCCAGACTGGGCTGAAGGCCACGGTCGGCGGTGCGCTGAACAACAGCAACGGCAAGCTGCTTTCGAACGCGAACCTGAGCCTTGCGAGCGGCACGCTGAACGACAATGGCGGCCAGATCGGTGCGGGCTCGAACGCAACCCTCCAGAGCGGTTCGATGACGAATCGCGGCGGCTCGATTGTCGCGCCGAATCTCGCGCTCACCATCGGCGGCACGCTCGACAACTCAGGCGGCGACATCGAGGCGAACCAGCTTGCGCTGGGAGCGACGGACCTGCTGAACCACGCCGGCACGATCACGCAGTATGGTGCGTCGTCCATGGGCCTCAACGTCGGCAACACGCTTGATAACTCGAACGGCGGCACGATCCAGACGAACAGCACGGACCTGACGCTCGCCCCTGCCGCGCTCGACAATGACGGCGGCAGGATTATCGATGCGGGAACGGGCACGCTGACGATCAGGCCGGGCAATGGTACGGGGTCCTTCTCGAACGCTGGCGGACAGATCATCACGGCCGGGCAGATCGCGGCGCAGGCCGGGAGCCTGAATAACGCGGGCGGTGTCCTTGCAGCACAACGGAACATCGCGGCGAACATCGCGGGCGATATCAACAACACGCAAGGCGCGATTCGCTCGCTTTTGTCCGGGTCGGTGACCGCTGGCGGGTCCCTGACAAATACCAACGGACAGATCCAGTCGGGCACAGGGGCCGCGGGCGACGCGAGCACGCTCGCCATTCAGGCCGCGTCCCTCGACAACACAGGCGGGCTGATCAGCAATCTCGGCACGGGCGATGAAACCGTGCAGGGTGGCAGCCAGACCATCAACAGCGGCGGCGTCATCACGGGTAACGGCAACGTTGCCGTCAATACGTCGGTACTCCTGAATACACGGGGCGCGCAACTGAGCGGCGGGAGCGTGGCGGTGCAGGCTGGCGCCGTGGACAACAGCGGCGGCCAGATTGGCACTTTCGCGGGTTCGAGCGGCGACGTTGGCATCACGACGCGTGGCGCGATCACGAATTCGAACGGGCAGATCGGCGCGACGCGTGACCTGACCATCAACGCGGCAACGCTCACTGGCGGTGGCGCGTACAGCGCCGCCAATGACGTGGCGGTGACCATCCAGGGCGATTTCGCGCCGACACCGGATGTCCAGTTCAGCGCCGGTCACGACCTGACCTTTACCCTGCCCGGCACGTTCACCAGCAACGCGGTACTTCAGGCCGTCGATAACCTCGCCATCAACGCGAACGACATCGCCAACAGCGGCGCGATGATGGCGGGCGGCACGCTCACCACGCACTCGGCCACGCTGGAGAATACGGGCGCCATTGTCGGCGCCAGCGTTTCGCTCAATGCCACGCAATCCATCCAGAACGTGGGCCCGGCCGCGCTGATCGGTGCGACGGACAGCAACGGCACGCTCGAACTGCTCGCGCCCGACATCGAGAACCGCGACGACACCACGATGACGGACACGCAGGCGACCACTGCGATCTACGGTCTCGGCAAGGTCGTGCTGGCGGGTGGAAAGAATGCGGACGGCAGTTATACGAATGCGAACCTGATCCGCAACCAGTCCGCGCTGATCCAGTCGGCGGGCGACATGGCGCTGCACGCCAGTCAGGTGACGAACACCCGCACGACGATGACGACGACCGGCCTGAACCAGCCGGTCGATCCGGCGCTGCTGGACCAGCTCGGCCTCAGCCTCCTGGGGTGCACGGCCATCTACATGGCCGCGTGCGGGCCGGGCAATCCGGTGGTCTCGGGGCACGACGCCTCGGGGAACAACCTGGTGGGCGATCCGGGCATGATCGGTGGCGCCTTTATCGATCCGCCGCACGGCGGCTCGATGAACAGCACGTACCAGTACACGACCTATACTGGCACGGCGCTGGCGAACCTGATCGCCTCCATCAGCCCGCAGGCGCAGATCATCGCGGGCGGCAACCTCGACGCGTCGAACGTGGGCACGCTCCAGAACTACTGGAGCGCGGTCGCGGCCGTGGGCAACGTCGCGATGCCCGTCACGCTCGACCAGAATAGCTGGCAGGGGCAAACGGCACCCGATGTCCAGATGACGTACTCGGGGCTTTACCACTATCTCACCTACGACGGCCACTACTGGACCTACTCGTTCTGCGCGAGCGGCTGCAACGCACCCGCAGATGTCAAGGCCCACAAACTGCCCGATTACGAATCTACGTGGACGGCCGGAGGAACGATTTCTGGCACGGGCATCAGCATCAACAACACGGCAGGCAACGCGGGCATTCCGTCGCTCGGTCTCGCGCCTGGTCAGGCGCTCTCCGGGGTGACGATCGGCGGGATAAGCGGCAGCGCGGGCGGCACGAAGAGCGGCGCGGCTTCGGTCAATGGCAGCGGGAGCATGGTCAACCCGGTCATCGCGAGCGCAACGGCAATCAACGTCCTGAGTAACCTGACGATTCCCCAGGGTGGCCTGTTCAGGCCGGACACCGCGCCAAATGCGCCGTACCTGATCGAGACGAATCCGGCCTTTACGAGCCAGAAATCGTTTATCTCCAGCGACTACTACCTCAATCAGCTCGGCCTGAATCCGCAGAATGTGGAAAAGCGCCTCGGCGATGGCCTCTACGAGCAGCAGCTCGTGCAGAACCAGATTACCTCGCTGACCGGCAAGGCCGTACTCGGCCCGTACACCGATACGCAGTCGCTGTACGAAGCGCTGCTGGCGGCGGGCGCGTCGCTTGCCGGGTCGCTCAATCTCCCGCTTGGCATGGCCCTGTCGGCGGATCAGGTGGCGGCCCTCACGAGCAACGTCATCATCATGCAGACGGAGGTGGTGGACGGGCAATCCGTGCTGGTGCCGGTCGTCTATCTCGCGAAGGCCAGCCAGCAGGACATGAACGGGCCGCTGATCGCAGCGACCGACATCGACCTGAAGAACACGCAGACCTTCAACAACAGCGGCACGGTGCAGGCCAGCAATACGCTGTCGATTCAGGGCCAGCAGATCAACAACGCGTTCGGTGCGCTGAACAGCGGCGGCCTGATGTCGCTGACGACCACCGGCAATGTTGAGCTGAGCTCGGCCACGGTGAACGCCGGCAGCCTCGCGCTGAACGCCGGCGGCAACCTGATCCTCAATACGGCGGTGAACACCGTCAACCAGGTCAGCGATACCGGCGCGACGCGAACCACGACCACGCTCGGCCCCATCGCGAACCTCAACGTGAAGGGCGACGCGGCCATCGTGACGGGGGGCAACTTCGAGCAGAACGGGGCCAATCTCAATGTCGGCGGCAACCTGGGCATGTCGGTTGGCGGTAACTACGACATCGGCACCGTGCAGACCGGCGAACATAAGGTGGTGGCGCGCGCGAATGGAATCTCGAACACCGATATCAACCAGACGAGCGGCAGCAGCGTGACGGTCGGTGGCGTGTCGGCAATCGGCGTGGGCGGCAACCTCACCGCGACGGGCGCGACGATCAGCCTTGGCGGTGGTGGCGCGGTCGTGGCGAAGGGCGATGTGACGCTGCAGGCGGCGAAAGCGACCTCGACGGTGGACAGCAACAGCGCGACGAGTGACCACAACGGCAGCTATACCGATTCGCTGCACACCTCCTCCGACACGCTGACGGCTACGACGCTCAACTCCGGCAATTCGCTGACCGTGGCAGCGGGCCACGATATCGACATCACGGGCAGCACGCTCAATCTCGACCAGGGCACGGCGACGCTGGCGGCGGCGAACAACGTCAACATCGGCGCGGCCACCGCGACCTATGTCGATGACTCGACGCAGACGGGTAGCCACAACCATGTGGTGAGCAGCAAGGCAGTCGCAGGCACGCGCGATACGACGACGACTGTTAGCCAGGGCAGCCTGATATCTGCTGATCGCGTGGGAATCTCAAGCGGCAACGACATCAACGTTGCGGGCAGTACGATCGTCGGGACGAACGATGTGTCCTTGAGCGCCGCGCATGATGTGAACATCACGACGACGCAGGACACCATGCAGTCGTCGGGCACCTATCAGGAAAAGCACACGGGTCTGGGCACAAGCGGCCTGAGCGTCACGACCGGCACCAGCAAGCTCGCGACGAGCGACCAGGAATCGGGTGTCACGAATAACGCGAGCACGGTTGGCTCGATCAACGGCAACCTGTCGATCCAGGCGGGTAATACCCTGCACGTCACCGGCAGCGATCTGGTGGCGGGCGGGAACGTGACGGGCTCGGCGGCCAATGTCATCATCGACGCAGCAACCGATACCACGCATCAGGCGCAGACACAGAAAACGAGCAGCAGTGGCGTAACGATTGGCCTCTCGGGCAGCGTCGGCGATGCGATCAACGGTGCGTACCAGCAGGGCCAGGCGCTCGCGAGCGGCAACAGCAACGGGCGCGCCGATGCGCTGCATGCGATTGCAGCGGGCGGCGATGCGGGACTCGCGGGCTACGGTGCATACCAGCTCGCAAAGCATGGCGTCAACAACCCGGCAGGTGCGAGCATTGGCGTGCAGGTGAGCGTCGGTTCGAGCCATAGTCAAAGCCAGTCGTCCGAAGACCAGACCATCCAGCGCGGATCGAACGTCGCGGCGGGCGGCACCGCTGCTTTCGTGGCGACCGGCAACGGCACGTCCGGTAGTGGCAACCTGACAATCGCCGGTTCGAACGTGAGCGCGAACGATGTGCTGCTCGCCGGCGCGAACCAGGTCAATATCGTCAATACGACGAATACCGATGTCACGCAGAGTTCGAACAGTTCCAGCAGCGCAAGCGTGGGTGTCTCTGTCGGTACCAACGGCGTGGGTATCTCCGCCTCAATGGCGAACGCGCACGGTGACGGCAACAGCAGCGCGGCGATCCAGAACGCTTCACACGTCAACGGTGCGAACAGCGTTACCGTGATCTCGGGTGGCGACACCAATATCATCGGCTCCCAGGTCAATGGCGGCCAGGTGAGCGCGAGCGTGGGCGGCGACCTGAATATCGCGAGTGTGCAGGATGTGACCCAAAGCAATGCACACCAGCAAAGCTCCGGTGGGAGCTTCACGATCAGCCAGGGCGGCGGCGGTGCGAGCTTCAGCACACAGCATGGCGACGGACAGGGCCGTTATGCCAACGTCAGCACGCAGGCCGGAATATACGCAGCTGATGGCGGATTTAGCGTCAACGTCAACGGCAATACTGACCTCAAGGGCGGCGTGATCGCCAGCACGGCGGACGCGGGGAAGAATAGCCTGACCACCGGCACGCTGACCTACTCGGACATCACGAACTCATCGAGCTACAGTGCATCGAGCAGCGGGTTCGGTGCGGGCGGTTCGATCGGAAACAGTGGCAAGGCGGTGGGCCCGGCGTCGGTGAGCGGTTCGGGCGGCGTGACGCCGATGATGAGCCAGCACGACAACGGCAATGAGAACGGCACGACGCACAGCGCGGTGAGTGCGGGCACGGTCACCATCACCGACCAGGCGAACCAGGTGCAGGACGTGGCGAACCTGAGCCGCGACACGACGAACACGAACGGCACGGTCACGAAAACGCCGGATGTGAATGATCTGCTGGACCGGCAGTCGGACATGATGGGTGCGGCCAGCGCGGCGGGCCAGGCGGTGGCGCAGGGCATCGGCCAGTTCGCCGATCACGAGCGCGACACAGCGACGGACAAGGCGACGGCTGACGCGTGGGCCGAAGGTGGTAGCAATCGCGTTGGCCTGCACATTGCGGGCGGTGCGCTCATTGGTGGCCTGGGAGGCGGTAGCGCGTTCTCAACCATAGGCGGTGCGGCGGGCGCGGGCGTTGCCGCCTGGGCGGCGGGCGATCTGAACCGTCTGGCGAACGGCACGCGTGACGCGCTGGGCGGAGGTGATGCGGCGCAGTTAGCGGGCAACGTTGCGACCAACATCCTGGCAGGCGGCATGGGTGCGCTGGTCGGCGGCGGCGCCGGAGCGTTCACGGCAAGCAATGCGGACCTCTACAATCGAAGCACAGGTAATGGTGACGGCCAGGGCAGCACGACAAACTCCGCACTTGACTGGATTGGCGATCAGCTTGCCAGTGCGGGCCGTGGCGCGGAAAATCTGGCGAACCAGTTTGCGGCGCTGGTGAATGCAAACGGGCCGCAGGGGCCGTATGTGAGCCCGGACGACCTGAACGGGCCGGGTGGAAATTCGAAACCGCCGGCGGCGGGTGGTTCAGCGGTGCCGGTTGCGGTGTGTGTCCCGCCGGTGTGCACGGTGGTGCCGGCGACGACGCCGGGAACGCCAGGATACGCTCCAGGTAATGCGACGCTGAATAGTGGCGGAGGTGATGCTCAGATATCAAACAGCGGCGACTCCGATGCGTCGCTTCCTATGGGTAGCAAGTCTAACCAGTTCAATCAACCGAAGAATCCGTCGTATCAGCCTACGCGAAACACACCGGGAGCCGTAGACGGCACAGACTACGCGGGCCACGCGTTCGACCGTATGCAGGATAGAGGGCTAACGCCATCGGTCATACAGAACACGATCGAAAATGGCGTGCCAACGCCAAGCCGTGGAGGTACGACAGTGTTTTATGATTCGATCAATAATGTTTCGGTGGTTACGAATAGCGAAGGTAAAGTGATTACGGTTAAGTACGGGAAATGACATGCGAACTGTCGATATACTTGAGCGCGCTAAAACAGCAGCAAGGGACCACCTTGCATATGCACGTTTCGTGCAGGAATCTGAAGTATTGCATGACAATGGTGATCAAGATGAGCAGCAGAAATCTGCTTATAGCGCCTGCTGGTTTGAGCTTGAAATAGTTAATGCCCTAGCGTTGTCGGAGTGGGAGTCCGCAGGAAATCCGAGCGACTGGGCGGCAGCGTGGAACGAACGCTACAAGAGAGATGCTGAAGAGCTGATCGCCAATCTGTGTGAGATCTTGCGCCAGAAGAAGCAGTAATCAAACAAACCCAGCCTTGAGCTGGGTTTGTTGTTTGCAGTGCTGTTCAATCTGGCGTGATGACAAGCCTGCCGTGATGCACCTCGATCCTCACTTGCTGGCCTGCTTCAAAACCCGCGAGTTCAAGCCATCTGCCTGAAAGCTTGATCCACGGATAAAGCGGCGGCTCGCTGTGCGTTCGCGCATTGATGCGCCGGTACCGCCATGACTGCTGGACGGTGACACGCCGCCCGGGATGGGCGTGTGATGCATTAAGATTGGCATCAGCCATGATCAACTCCTGCTGTGAGTTGGTGGTGGTCAGCGGGTCGTATGGGTTGCCGCCCATGCGGCCCGCGCTTCGTTTACGGTCCTGCGGTACTTCCTTCCCTAGCGGCCTCGCTTGCCAGTGGCCTGCGCTGGTGCAGGCGTCGCCGGTGCGGCGGCAAGCTGCGCCCATCGCTTGGCGTCGTGCATGTGCAGGACGCTCGCAATAACGGTCTCGATGGCTTCGCGCTCCTTCGGATCGAGCTTGGAAACGGCTTCGAACTGGAGCTTGAGGCGCTCGTCCGGGCCGCGCTCGTTCTCCTCAAAAAGCAACGTATCTGCGCTCACGCTCAGCGCAATCGCGATGCGTCGAAAGACCTCGATGGTTGGCTGCGAGGTTCCCGCTTCGTAGCGCTTGTACTGCGAGACATGCATGCCGATCTTGTCGGCCATCTGTTGCTGCGTCAGGCCGCATTCCTTGCGGTAGGCGCTCAGGCGTTCGGGGAAGCTCATGGGCAGACGGAAAAATTGGACGTAGGCCATGAGTGTAAGAACCCCCTTCAGCGACACTTGACACAATATACCATAGTAGGAACAATAAAAAAGACACTAATATGGTACTTGACAGGTTTTAGCCGAAAGGACGACTCATGCCCCGGATTCCGCAGGACGAGCTGGAGAGGTTGAAGCGCGAGGTGTCGCTGGTGCGGCTGATCGAGTCGCAGGGGTACGAGCTCAAAAAGCGCGGCAAGGATCGGGTGATGCGCTGCGTGTTCCACGAGGAAGACACGCCGAGCCTCGCCGTGTCGGAGGCGAAGAACGTGTGGCACTGCTTCGGGTGCGGGGCCTCGGGCACGGTGCTGGACTGGATCATGAAAACCCAGGGCGTCTCGCTGCCGCACGCGGTGCAGCTACTGCGCAACGATGCGCCGCTCGAAGGTGCGCCCAAAGTGGGCGTGAAGCTGAGCCATGTGCGCCCGCTTGCTTCCTTAGCCGCTGATGCTGATGAAGCGGCACTGCTGCGCGAGGTGGCCGACGCGTACCACGGCACGCTGAAGCAGAGCCCGGAGGCGCTGGACTATCTCACGCAGCGCGCGCTGGTGCATGGCGAGCTGGTCGACACGTTCCGGCTCGGGTACGCGAACAAGAGCCTGACCTACCGGCTGCCGCCGGGGCACTCGAAGGAAGGCCGCGAGGTGCGCGCGAAACTCCAGCGCGTGGGCGTGTATCGTGCCTCGGGCCATGAGCACCTGAACGGGTGTCTGGTGGTGCCGGTGCTGGACATGGAAACGGGCGCGGTGCGCCAGATGTACGGTCGTCGCATCGTGGCGAACCACAAGATTCCCTCGGGCCAGCCGAAGCACCTCTACCTGTCGCTGCCACTCGCGGGCGTGTGGAACGAGGCAGCGCTCATCGCGAGCCGCGAGGTGATCGTGTGCGAGGCGCTGATCGATGCGATGACGTTCTGGTGCGCGGGGTATCGCAACGTGATCGCGGCGTATGGTGTGAACGGCTTTACGCAGGATCACTGGGCGGCACTGAAGCGCCACGGCACGCGCGCAGTGTGGATCGCCTACGACCGCGACGATGCAGGCAATGTGGCTGCGGAAAAGCTCGGCGTTGAGTTGCGCGAAGCGGGTATCGAGACATGGCGCGTGCTGTTGCCAAAAGGAATGGACGTCAACGACTACGCGAGGAAGGTCACGCCGGCGCAAAAGAGCCTGGGCGTGCTGCTGCAACAGGCCGAATGGATCGGCAAGGGCAAGCGGCCAGCCGGTGCGGCCCCTGTTGAACCGGTGGCGGTTGAAGAAGTGAAAGACGTCAAGCCTGCCCCTCCTTTAGCCGCTATCGCCACGCCAGGCGAACCGCAGGCACCCGCTATAGCTGAAGCGGTAATCCCCCAGGGGGACTTCCTTCGGGGCGAAGAAGCGGTGCAGCCTGCGCCGGTGGACGAACCGGATGTGAAGCAGACCGAAGGCGGCGAACTGCTGTTCACGTTCGGCGAGCGCACCTGGCGCGTGCGCGGCTGGCAGAAGAACCTCGGGCCGGAACAGATGCGCGTGAATGCGCAGGTTCGCCGCGGCGACGCGTATCACGTGGACACGCTGGACGTATACAGCGCGAAGGCCCGTGCGCTGTACCTGAAGGCGGCGGCTGTCGAGCTCGGTTCGCAGGAAGATACGCTCAAGCGTGATCTCGGGCGCGTGCTGCTCAAGCTCGAAGCGTTGCAGGACGAGGCGATACGGACAACGCTCGCGCCGAAGGAAACGGCGGTCGAGCTGGGCGAGCTCGAGCACGCGGCGGCGCTGGACTGGCTCAAGGTGCCGGATCTCATTGCGCGGCTCGAGGCGGACATGGCTCGCTGCGGTGTGGTGGGCGAAGCGACGAACCTGCTGGCCGGGTATCTGGCAGCGGTGTCGCGCAAGCTCGATGCGCCGCTCGCGGTGCTGATCCAGAGTTCGAGTGCTGCCGGTAAAAGCTCGCTGATGGATGCAGTGCTGGACCTGATGCCGGAAGAGGAACGCATCCAGTACAGCGCGATGACGGGGCAGAGCCTGTTCTACCTGGGTGAGACGGACCTGCAGCACAGGATACTGGCGATTGCCGAGGAAGAAGGCGTGCGCCAGGCGGCGTATGCACTGAAGCTGCTGCAAAGCGATGGCGAACTCACGATTGCGAGCACAGGCAAGGACGAGGCGACGGGCAACCTGGTGACGAAGCAGTACCGCGTGAAAGGCCCGGTGATGCTGATGCTCACGACGACGGCCATCGACGTGGATGAAGAACTGCTGAACCGTTGCCTGGTGCTGACGATCAACGAGAGCCGCGAGCAGACGCAGCAGATCCACGCGATGCAGCGCGCGAAGCAGACGCTCGAAGGACTGCTGGCCGACACGGACCGCGCGCACATCATTGACCTGCACCGCAACGTGCAACGGTTGCTCAAGCCTGTCCACGTGGTGAATCCGTTCGCGGAGCAGTTGACGTTCATGGACGACAGGACGCGCACGCGGCGCGATCATATGAAGTACCTCACGCTGATCCGCGCGATTGCCCTGCTGCACCAGTTCCAGCGTGAACACAAAACGGTCACGCATCGCGGCGAGGCGCTGACGTACATCGAGGTGACGAAAGCGGATATCGTGCTGGCGAACCGCATCGCACATGAGGTGCTGGGCCGCACGCTGGACGAGTTGCCGCCGCAGACGCGGCGGCTGTTGAAGCTGATCCACGCGATGGTGCTGGAGCGCAGCCAGAAAGAGCACGTGAAGCCGCGCGAGGTGCGCTTCACGCGGCGCGACATCCGCGAGTTCACGCGCTGGAGCGACAACCAGCTCAAGGTGCACTGCATGCGTCTGGTCGAGCATGAATACATGCTCGCGCACGGTGGTCATCATGGCCGTCTGCTGACTCATGAACTGATGTACGACGGTGCAGCCGATGATGAATCGAGACTCGCCGGTCTGATTGACGCCGAAACCCTCGACAACGAAGAACGAAAGTTGGAGTCTGGAGGGCGAAAGTTGGCCCAAAGTTGGCCTGTGGTTGGGGCAAAGTTGGGGGATGGTTGGGGTAGTCAAAACACCCTGAAATCCTTGCGGGATGGGGCTGAACGGGAAAGCGCCGCTGGAAACGCTGCCAACGCGGTATACAGGGAGAAAAATAAAAAGGCCGAATGCACGCGTTCTGATGCCCGCATTGTTGAGGATGCCGAATGAGCAAGCCAAAGTCAGTCGCACCGCAGCTGGTGATCGGCCCGGTGGACGACCCGCAAAGCCTGTATCACCAGATGCGGCAGTACCTTGAGTGGCAGCGGGTGCGCAACTACAGCGAGCGCACGATCGGGAACCGCGAGGTGTATCTGCGGCTGTTCATTGCGTGGTGCGACGAGCGCGGCGTGACGCGCCCGCAGGAAGTGACGCGCCCGATCCTGGAGCGGTATCAGCGGCATCTGTTCCTGTACCGCAAGCCCAACGGAGAAGCGCTCTCTGGCGGCAGCCAGATGAAACGTCTGGAGCCGATACGGGGCTGGTTCCGGTGGCTGGTGAAGCAGCTTCGCATCCTGTCGAATCCGGCTGCGGACCTGGAGATGCCGCGTGTGGAAAAGCGCCTGCCGAAGCATATCCTGAGCGCGGAGGAAGCCGAGCGGATACTGAACGTTCCCGATGTGACGAGCGCGATGGGCCTGCGTGACCGTGCGATGCTGGAGACGCTGTACAGCACGGGAGTGAGGCGCTCGGAGCTGGCAGCGCTGAAGGTTCACGACATCGACTTCGACCGGGGCACGTTGATGGTGCGCCAGGGAAAAGGAAAACGTGACCGGCTGATCCCGATAGGCGAGCGTGCGCTGGCGTGGATCAGGAAGTACCTGGACGAGGCGCGCCCGCAGCTCATGCTTGGCGATGACGAGCGCACGCTGTACCTGACGATCCAGGGCGAGGCGGTTCATATCAACACGCTGGGGCGGCTGGTGAACGGTTACATTGCGCAGTCGGGGCTGGAGAAAAGCGGCTCGTGCCACCTGTTCCGGCACACGATGGCGACGCTGATGCTGGAGAACGGGGCCGATGTGCGGTTCGTGCAGGCGATGCTGGGTCATGCGGACCTGAAGACGACGCAGATCTATACGCACGTGGCAATACGGGCGCTCAAGGAGATCCACACGGCGACGCATCCGGCGCGGCTGGAACGCACGGGCGACAGGCAGGAAGCAAGGGTGACGCGGCTCAGGAAACACGAATACAGCGGGACGAGCCGTGCGCTGTTCGGGATGGTGGAGTCGAGAAAGCCCCCGCTCATCGACGCACCGGATGATACGGCAGTCGATGAGGACGGGCAGCAATGAAGTGAAGGACGAAGAACCAGCGTGCCAGGCTCATGTGTCAGTTGTTGTGTGCCTTCAGTAAGGTCCAGCGGCCTGCGGCCGGTGGTGTACGAGGGCCGGGGGTAAATCCAGCATTGCGTGTCATCCCTTCGGGCTGCCAGGCAATGCTGGATTAAACATAACGTTTGGCAATTAGCGAACTCCGGCGGTCGCCGGAGTTCGCCAATTGACGTTATGTCTGGCGCCCCCGGCCCGGCCGGGTGCGCGAGGCGCACAGAAGGAAGTCAGGGCCAAAAAGCGGCCATGATCCTGGAGTACGTAAAAGACATATCCAGCGCGCTGCGCGCGAAGGGTCACGGCCCCGCCCGCCCGGCTGTCTGCTGCGCGCGGGCTGCGGCCCTGCGGGCCTCCGCTCCGTGCTCGCAGCCGCCTCCCCGTCCGCCCCCAGGGGGCTCCCTCATTAGCCGCCTGCGGCGGAAAACAAACCCCACGACAAAGGCAAAGGCGCGGTTCGTCATGCGGTGCAAGCCGCCGTGTCGTCTTGCACCGCATGTGCGAGCGTGTCACACCGTCCGCCGTCAAGGCTGCCCCTTCGGGCGCGCGTTGCGCGGCCTTGACGGGGTTGGCGCTGGATCGCGGTGCGACGGCCCGCGCGTTCATGGAACCGTGGTCCACGCTGGCCCTGTTCCGCCGTGTTTGCCGTCGCACTACGTGCGCCGTCAAACACGGCGGGAAATTGGGATGGGCAAAAAGGGATCTCTGGCAGGATCGCGCCTTCAGGTCAAAACCCGCGTCGGGGCAAAAAGTTGCAGGCACAGATGCGCGTCAGGGAAAACCGGTTGCGCAAGCGTTGCCCCGTCTGGGCCTGGGCGGGTTCGACAACGGCGGGCGTGTCGGGCGTTCGCAACTGGGACGAAGGCGGTTTGTATCGCACCGGGCTGCACATTGCCGGTGGCGCGCTGGTGGCGGGTCTCGGCGGCGGAAGCATCGGTAGTGCAGCTCAGGGCGCAGCGGGCGCGGGCATGGCGGCAGCGTTTGCCGGAAAGCTGAACAGCCTGGCCGATGGAATCGGTGGCGAAACGGGCTCGATGCTTGCGGGTAACATCATGGCGAACGTGCTCGCGGGTGCGGGCGGTGCGCTGGTTGGTGGAAGCACGGGCGCGTTCACGGCAGCCAACGTAGACTTGTACAACCGGAGCACCGGCAACGGCGATGGCAAGGGCGGCACGGGTAGCCAGGCCATGGACTGGATCGGTGATCAGCTTGCAAGCGCGGGGCGTGGCGCGCAGAATCTGGCGAACCAGTTTGCAGCACTGGTGAATGCAAACGGGCCACAGGGTCCGTACGTAAGCCCGGATGATCTGAACGGGCCGGGCGGAAACTCGAAACCTCCGGCGACAGGTGGTTCGGCGGTTCCGGTTGCGGTGTGTGTACCGCCGGTGTGTACGGTGGTGCCTGTTGCGACGCCGGGAACGTCGGGGTATGTGCCCGGTAATGCGACGCTCAACAACGGTGGTGATGGCGATGTTCAACAAAGTGCACCTAAATCGTCAGGCGACGTGGCACGACTGACGGGACAGGAGCGCGAAGACCGGGTTGCTAACATTGTCAATGGTTCAACTTCAGGGGAAAAGGTTGCAGTTCCAGGTATGGGATCGACGGACATCGATGTGGTTGCGCCGAACGGCGACCTAATTGCTGTGGGTGGTCCTGCCAAGGCGAACAACCTTGGGAAGTTGGGGCAGGAGCTTCGAATCTATCAAACGATAGCTGATCAACGTGGCGTGTCCGCACAAGTTTACTTCGCCGAAGGAACTCCACAGTCGGCAATTAATCTTGCGACCAAGATTCTTGGTGAAGGGAACGTAAAAATATTCTCCGGGAGCAAATGATGGCGACTCGTGTCTTGCGTGTTTCGATTCCAGAGCGCCTGGATTTGGCATTCACTTTTGTCGCAGCTTGCCTCAATTCTGCGGGCGTAGTGATCAAAAACCCGGAGACTGGAAGAATAACGTCTTGGTCTGATGAAGGTGAACAGGTCGTGACTGCTGCGGAAGATCTATTGCAAGAAATTAAGTCTGGAGCGCTTAAAAACGTGCAGTTTTGGATTTCATCCAGTGAAGATATGTTCGTATCGTGGAACGAAGACGGTCGTTTGAGTATTTTCTCGCTTCATCTTGATGGGGTTGGCATCGACCGCTCTGTAGCTGTGGCATCTAGGCTCATAGAAGGATTGCTCACTGACTACACGAGTATGAACTTTTCAGGAGACGCTTTTGCCATGGTCTTCGAATAAATTCCGCGTCGGGGTATGTGCCCGGTACAGCGGACTATGCGAAATATTCGGCGCTCCAGAAGGAGGGCGCATCCTATACGTCTGAACAGAGTCAGTTGAAAAGCTACGGCGGAACGCTATTCTCCACGGGCACGTATGGCGGAATGGTCCAGAAAACGTCGGGAAACGGTCTGTTCACATATAGCGCGAGCGACGCACTATCGGACCAAAGAGCGTCTCAGGCGGCTACAGGTGCGCAGCGATCTGGATCATCCAGAACCAGTCGCATTACGACGCGACGAGCAACGGCATTGGCGCGGGCGTAGGCGTCGGTAGCACAGGCAAGGCGGTCGGGCCGGGCTCAGTCAGCGGTACCGGCGGCATATCGCCGATGATGTCGCAGAACGACAGCGGCGACCAGAGCTCGACCACGCGCAGCGCCGTTAGCGCGGGCTCGATCAATATTACGAATCAGGGTGCGCAGACGCAGGACGTCGCGGGCTTGAGCCGTGATACGACGAACACCAATGGCACGGTGGCGAAAACGCCGGACGTGAACGCCATCCTGAACCAGCAGGCCGACACGATGGCGGCGGCACAGGCGGCGGGCCAGGTGGTGGCGCAGGGTATCGGCGCGTATGCGGACAGCAAGCGTGACGCGGCGCTTGACGCAGCAAAGAGCGCGCTGGACAAGGGCGACCTCGCAGGCGCGTCGGCGGCGATGGCCGACTATGACAACTGGAAGGAAGGTGGCGATTCGCGCGCGGCACTGCACATTGCAGGCGGCGCGCTGATTGGCGGGCTGGGTGGCGGCAGCGCGTTCAGCACAATCGGTGGCGCGGCAGGTGCAGGACTGTCTTCTCTTCTGGCTCCGCAGACGAAAGCATTTGCCGATTCCGTGAGCGGCGGAAGCGGCTCGTCTTTGATTGGGAATCTGGCGGGAAATATTCTTTCGGGCCTGGCTGGTGCAGCGGTAGGTGGCACGGCAGGCGCTGCTGGTGCATCGAACGTGAACCTGTACAACCAGGGACACGACAAGAACGAGACGGAGGCACAGAAGGAAGCGCAGGAAATCGGCAAGCAGCTCGACCGGGAAAGGGCGATGCTGGGCGAAGCCGGGGCAAAAGCGCCTTCAGATGGATCAATAGGTAATGTGCCGGTAAATCCGGGCGCACTGGGTGGCGGAAACTTTGCGTTGACAGATAATCGAGCCACGAAGATATTTGGTACGCGCGATGGGCATATCGCAGATACACCTGGAAACCGCGCACTGCTTACTGGCGTGGCGAATGATCCAACAACGACGCTGGGCCCAGATAAATTCGGCACGGTATGGTCTGCCAAGATTCAGCCTGATGGCACTCAAGTTTGGGTGCAGACACGAAACGGCCAGGTTTGGAATGGTGGCGTAAATCAAACACCGGTGCCCTATAACCCTGAAACGGGGCTTGCAGCACCGACCCGACCGGGATGGAAATGATGAGTGAAGCGAAACTGACGATTGAGCAGGCATATCGTGCGATGTTCTACTTCCTGGAGCACGAATATGACCTTACAAAGGCGGATGAACTTGGTGGAATGCTTAGTTCTCTATCGTGGGAAATAACGGGAGGGCATGGCCCAGCAGATCCTGGTGCATGGCAAGATTGGCAGGAGGCGGTAAGCAAAGCGCTGGCCAAGTCAGAAAATGCGGCGCCACCTGCCCACGAGTAACAATAAACCCGGCGTTGGCCGGGCTTATTGTTTGCAGTGCTGTTCAATCGTGCGTGATGACGAGCCTGCCGTGATGGACTTCGATCCTCACGCGCTGGCCCGCTTCAAAACCCGCAAGCTCCAGCCATCGCCCGGAGAGCTTGATCCACGGATAAAGCGGCGGCTGTTTCTGTGGCCGCAACGAAAAACGCCGGTATCGCAGTGATTGCTGGACGGTGACGCGCCGCGCGGGATGGGCGTGCAATGCATTAAGATTGGCATCAGCCATGATCAACTCCTGTGGTGAGTTGGTGGTGGTCAGCGGGCCGTGAGTGCTGGTAACACTCACGGCCCGCGCTTCGTTTACGGATTGAATCTCTCGCTGTTAGCGGCCCTTGCGCGGCTTGGGCGCAGCGGTGATCGAGTCGCAGGGTCACGCGCTGAAAAAGCGCGGCCGGGACTGGGTGATGCGCTGCGTGTTCCACGAGGAGGAGACGCCGAGCCTCGCCGTGTCGGAGGCGAAGAACGTGTGGCACTGCTTCGGCTGCGGGGCGTCGGGCACGGTGCTGGACTGGGTCATGAAAACCCACGGCGTCTCACGGCCCCGCCCTCCCAAGGGTCTGCTGCGCTCGGGCTGCGGCCCTTCGGGCCTCCGCTCCGTGCTCGCAGGCGCCTCTGCCCATCCGCCCCCGAGGGGCTCCCTTATTAGCCGCCTGACGGCGGAAAACAAACCCCAACGACAAAAGCCAAAGCGTGCTTCGCATGCGGTGCAAGCCGCCGTGTCGTCTTGCACCGCATGTCCGAGCGTCTAACACCGGCGTCCGTCAAGGCCAGGCCCTTCGGGCGCGCGTTGCGCGGCCTTGACGGGGTTGGCGCTGGATCGCGGTGCGACGGCCCGCGCGTTCATGGAACCGTGGTCCACGCTGGCCCTGTTCCGCCGTGTTTGCCGTCGCACTACGTGCGCCGTCAAACACGGCGGGAAATTGGGATGGGCAAAAAGGGATCTCTGGCAGGATCGCGCCTTCAGGTCAAAACCCGCGTCGGGGCAAAAAATTGCAGGCACAGATGCGCGTCAGGGAAAACCGGTTGCGCAAGCGTTGCCCCGTCTGGGCCTGGGCGGGTTCGACAACGGCGGGCGTGTCGGGCGTTCGCAACTGGGCCGAAGGTGGGGGCAACCGTGTGGCGCTGCACATTGCGGGCGGTGCGCTGATCGGCGGTCTGGGATGCGGTAGCGCGTTCTCAACCATAGGGTGCAGCGGGCGCAGGGCTGTCGTCGGCAATGGCGAAGCAACTGGACGATATCTACAAGGGTGTGGGATCGGCGACGGGTTCCGAACTGCTCGGCAATCTGGCTGCGAATGTTGTAGCAGGCGTCGGCGGTGCGCTGGTCGGTGGCGCAGCGGGCGCGGCCACGGCATCGAACGTCGAACTGTATAACCAGTCCATGCACCGCAAGAAGAATGATCTGGTTGCGCAGGTGTGTCCGGCAACCGGGCAGTGCAACGAAACGGTTTTGAATGCGGCGATTCAGGCGCAGGGGGACAATGCGGCAGCGGCTTCGGAAAATATGAAGACGGCGGCCATTTACGGCGCTCCGGCTGCTGCTGTGGTTGCGGAGCGAGTCAAGGTGGTTGTCGCCTGATTCATGCAACCAACTGCGTTTTATCGCGGACACGAAGGTGCTCGCCAATGACAGCGTCGCGCTCGGGATTGAGTGTGACGGCGACGATCGGCGACCAGTCTCGTGTGTGAGCTGACCAACGTGCCGGATTGCGTTCACGCGCCCGGAGGTATGTCTGATGACGCGCTTGCAGGATTGCCAGATCCTCACCGGCATGACGCTGCGCGGGTGTGACATAGCGAATACCGCTGTGGCGATGCTCGAAGTTGTACCAGTGGACGAAGACGTGGCCCCAGACGCGGGCGTCTGCAAGCTCGGCGAAGCCGCTCGCCGGGAATTCAGGGCGGTATTTGGCCGTCTTGAACAGCGATTCCACAAAGGCGTTGTCATCCGAGACGCGCGGGCGAGAGTACGATGGCTTCACGCCCAGCCAATGGAGCATCGCCAGTACCGTGGTGGCCTTGAGCGTGCTGCCGTTATCGCCATGCAGCACCGGCTTGCCGGGGCACGCATGAATGCCTTCTGCAAGCGCGGTGCGCTTCACGAGATGGACGGCGTGTTCGGCATCGTCCCTGTCATGGATCTCCCAGCCGACGATCTTGCGGCTGTACAGATCAAGGATCAGGTAGAGGTAAAACCAGCGACCCTGCAACTGGGCCGGCAAATAGGTCATATCCCAGCACCAGACCTGTCCAGGCGCTGTGGCTACGTGTGTGGTCGGCGCCCGCGATGGCGCAGGCGCACGACTGCGACCGCGATGCCGGTTCTGGCCATGGGCGCGCAGCACTCGCTGGAAACTCGATTCACTCGCGATATAGACACTCTCGTCGGCCAGCATCGGTACGATCCGGGCCGGTGGCAGCGCGGCGAAACGCGGCTCGTTGGCAACGGCCAGAATGCGTTCACGCTCCTGCACGCTCAGCGCGTGCGAAGGAGTCGGCCGTTCAGCACACGGGCGGCGCTCACCGATGACCAGGCCATCGTGCGCTTTCCAGCGCTGCAGCGTACGAACAGTAATGCCTGCCACCTCGCAGGCCAGACGCAGGCGCGCCCCGGCTGCATGTGCGGACTCGATATGGCGGACCATTGTTTGGCGATCTTCCAGGCCGATCATGCGTCCTCGTCCTTGTCCTTCGGGAAGATCGCTTCGAGCTTTTTTGAGAGCACCAGCAGCGCAGCAGCCTCGGCCAGAGCCTTCTCCTTGCGGCGCAGTTCGCGCTCGAGTTCCTTGATGCGTCGTCGGTCAGCCTTCGTCTCGCGATGGGTGGCACGCGCATCCTCGGGCTCAGCCAGCGCCTGCGTGGCGGCAGCGCGCCACTGCTCCAGCTCATGGGGATACACGCCGTTCTCGCGACACCAGGCGCTCTTGCTGGTCTCATCCATTGCGGCGGTCGCCAGCACCGCCTCGAACCGGGCCGGCGCTGTCCAGGCCCGCTCGCGAGTGGGCGTGGACAGCGCATCCGCGCGCCACCGTTCGAGCGTCGAAGTCGAAATGCTCAACTCGTGCGCCACCGCTTCCAACGACGCGCTCTCGGGCGGCAACAGCCGCGCTACAGCCTTGTCCTTGAATACCTGTCCGTATCTTGCCACTTCATCTTTCCGTTATCGCCCCACAGTCTCAGATTCTAACGAGGCGACAACCATTCTGACTCCGGGGGGTTGCTCTCGGGCCTGAAGCGGTGGCGGCAGCGGCGCTTGCAGGTGGCCTTGACTATGCGGGAAGTGCTTACAGTTATGCGACAGGGCTTACCAAGGATGCGCCAAGCGTTACGAATTCGTATATCGCGGGTATTGTTGGTGGCCTGACGTATCCCCTTGCGATTGGCGATGCTGCAATCTCTGGAATGGGAAAGGCTGGGAAAATAGCGGCAAACGGATATAACGCGGCTGTGGCAGGCGTGGGGGCGTTTGGTACAGCGGGGATGACGGGAAGTAATCCGAATGGCGCTGCGGCTGCCGCTACGATTGCGACAGCTGCTGGTGCTGGTGCACAGATTATTTTCCCCGGAGCATTGGGCAATCTCCTAAACCAAATGATTCAGGGCGCAGCTGGTCCGGTTCAAAACGCTGTCCAGGACGGTTTCTCTAAAAAATGAAGCGCAAAGAAGCAGCATCAATGATGCAACGGTACGTAAAGGCTTATCTATCGCTATTAGGAATCGTTGCCGCCTTTGCGGGCGTGTCGATCGCTCAAGGTGCCGGCTGGAGGCCTGTGTTGGCGGGAATGCCGCTCTATGTGATTCTATTTGTGGCGATCACATATAAGTTAGTAAAGGAGATTGTGGTGTCGCGAAAGCGGAGAAATCGAATGGACAGGGGATAAGGTTTATCCAGAACCAGTCGCATTACGACGCGACGAGCAACGGCATTGGCGCGGGCGTAGGCATGGGTAACACCGGCAAGGCGACAGGCCCTGGCTCGGTGAGCGGGACTGGCGGCGTGTCACCGATGATGTCGCAGAGCGACAGCGGCGACCAGAGCGCGACGACGCGCAGTGCGATCAGCGCGGGCGCGATCAACATCACGAACGGCGCGAGCCAGACGCAGGACGTGGCGGGCCTGAGCCGGGATACGACCAATACCAACGGTACGGTTTCGCAGACGCCCGACGTGAATACCCTGCTGTCGCAGCAGGCCGACACGATGCAGGCGGCGCAGGCGGCGGGTCAGGTGGTGGCGCAGGGCATCGGGGCGTATGCGGACCACAAGCGCGACACAGCCACGGATGCGGCCACGGCGGCGTCGTGGGATGAGGGTGGGAATAGCCGCGCACTGGCGCAGGCAGTGGGTGGCGCGCTGATTGGCGGGCTCGGTGGTGGCGCATTCGACGCGTTTGGTGGCGCTGCGGGTGCGGGGTTATCCTCGAAGATGGCGCATGGACTGAATGACATTGCGGCGGGCGTTGAATCGGAGACCGGCTCAAGTTTGCTCGGCAACCTTGCCGGAAACATTGTGGCGGGCCTCGGTGGTGCAATTGTGGGCGGCACAGCCGGAGCCGCGACGGGATCGGCGGTGCAGCAGTACAACCAACAGCTTGACCCGTTGATGAAGAAACGGAGCCTGGTGCCGTCAGCCTGTTCAGCGACAGGAACCTGCAATGTGACAGCAGCTATGGCGCAGGTTGATGCGGCGGCAGCGAACTCACAGGCTGCACTTGACACAGTTGCGCCCAACTACGCTACTGTAAGCGGATCCGTCCTGTCTGGTTCGGTTGGTAGTGCGGTCAATCTAGGAAATGGCAACCTATACGCTTCCGCTGGAGTGTCGCAAATCTTTTCGGCCCCGTCGTGGAATCCTGGTGTAACCGCAACTTTGGGCTGGATCTTCGGCGCGAAAGGCGCCTTATCTACGGACAGCTTTATGAATGGTGATGGTAACCAGTTGCTTATTTCCGTGCCTACACCGCTTCCACTCAATGTTGTCGCGGCGATAACTCACGCATATGGTGGAGCCACGGCAGTGGAGCTTGGAGTGAGCTCTCCCGGGAATTTAGCCGTCTCTGTAACTCCCTGGAGTCACGCCGCTCCGATATTTGGCATCAAAAAGTGAGGTAAATATGCCCGCTCCTGGCCCATCTCCAGACTACTATAAAAAAATGTCTAAGAAGGTACGAATATTTTATTGGTGTAGCGTAGCTGTGGTATTCACGATCATTGCAACGCTTTGGATCATAAAAATTCTGTGTCACTTAGGCGACGGATAGCTCGAAGTCGGTAGCGCGGCGGATCGCTAGCGCGACCGCGCGCAGTGCCGTGGGCGCGGGCACGATCACCAACCCATGCGCGTAGACGCAGGACGCAGCGAACCTGCGTCGGGATACGACGAACATGGACGGGACTGTGGCGAATACCCCGGACGTCCAGAACATCCTCTCGCAGCAGGCGGACACGGTACAGACCGCGCAGGCGGCGGGCCAGATGGTGGCAGAGGGTATCGGCGCCTATGCGGACCACAAGCGCGACACAGCCACGGATGCGGCCACGGCGGCGTCGTGGGATGAGGGTGGAAGTAACCGCATAGCACTGCACGTCGCCGGAGGCGCGCTGGTGGCTGGTTTGGGTGGCGGTAGCATCGGCAGTGCGGCACAAGGTGCCGCCGGCGCGGGAGTCGCTGCCTGGGGCGGCCGGTGATCTGAACCGTCTGGCGAACGGCACGCGCGATGCGCTGGGTGGTGGTGATGCGGCGCAGTTGGCGGGCAACGTCGCGGCCAACATCCTCGCAGGCGGCATGGGCGCGCTGGTCGGCGGTGGTGCCGGTGCGTTCACGGCGAGCAATGCGGACCTCTACAATCGCAGTACAGGCAACGGTGACGGCGAAGGCAGCACGGCCAATTCTGCGCTTGGCTGGATTGGCGATCAGCTGGCGAGCGCAGGACGCGGCGCGGAGAATCTGGCGAACCAGTTCGCGGCGCTGGTGAATGCAAACGGGCCCCAGGGTCCGTATGTGAGCCCGGATGACCTGAACGGGCCGGGCGGGAACTCGAAGCCGCCGGCGGCGGGTGGTTCAGCGGTTCCGGTTGCGGTGTGTGTACCGCCGGTGTGTACAGTGGTGCCGGCAGTGACGCCGGGGTACGCTCCGAGCAACGCGATCTTCAATAGTGGTGGCGATGGCCAGTCGTCTGCAAGCAATGGCAATACCAGCGATCTACAAAATGCAGCGAATCAACCGATTAACGATTCTGGTCTGTCCGCTGCCGCGAAAGCGTGGGACAAACATGCTGGCCGTCCCGGTGGCACATTTGAACCACTTACGGGCTCTATTGCCGATAAGAATGCCGCCGCAAGCGAGTTTGTGAACCAGGTCTTAAACGACACGTCTACAACGCAGACGAACCTCTCGCGCAGTGGCGTCGAATTCCGTTTGCCCAATGGACAGGGAATACGGTTTAATGCTGACGGCTCGTTCTCTGGCTTCTTGGATCCGAGTAAATAAGGTGAATCGAATGACTGGATTTAGTATCGACTTCGTTAGTGATATGGATCACGAACACCTTATGGCAGAGGTCAGCTTCAATGGTCAGCGGCTCTGTGTTTTAGACAAAGAACATGGGAATGACGAGATGGAAATCGAATTCCTAGCTGATCTGTATGTCTTGCCGGAGAGTGTGAGAATGAAGTTCAGTCTTGCAGAGTTTCTAAAAACTATAGAGCTTGCACGGGCTGACTTGGAAAAGTGTGCATAGAGACGTAACAAAACAAACCCGGCTGCGGCCGGGTTTGTTGTTTGCAGCGTCGTTCAATCCGGCGTGATGACGAGCCTGCCGTGTTCGACCTGGATCCTCACTTGCTGGCCGGCCTCGAAGCCCGCAAGCTCAAGCCACCGGCCCGAGAGCTTGATCCACGGATAAAGCGGCGGCTCGGTGCGGGTTCGCGCATTGATGCGCCGGTACCGCCACGACTGCTGGGACGAAGGCGGTTTGTATCGCACCGGGCTGCACATTGCCGGTGGTGCGCTGGTGGCGGGTCTCGGCGGCGGAAGCATCGGTAGTGCAGCTCAGGGCGCAGCGGGCGCGGGCATGGCGGCAGCGTTTGCCGGAAAGCTGAACAGCCTGGCCGATGGAATCGGTGGCGAAACGGGCTCGATGCTCACGGGTAACATCATGGCGAACGTGCTCGCGGGTGCGGGCGGTGCGCTGGTTGGTGGAAGCACGGGCGCGTTCACGGCAGCCAACGTAGACTTGTACAACCGGAGCACCGGCAACGGCGATGGCAAGGGCGGCACGGGTAGCCAGGCCATGGACTGGATCGGTGATCAGCTTGCAAGCGCGGGGCGTGGCGCGCAGAATCTGGCGAACCAGTTTGCAGCACTGGTGAATGCAAACGGGCCACAGGGTCCGTACGTAAGCCCGGATGATCTGAACGGGCCGGGCGGAAACTCGAAACCTCCGGCGACAGGTGGTTCGGCGGTTCCGGTTGCGGTGTGTGTGCCGCCGGTGTGTACGGTGGTGCCCGTTGCGACGCCGGGAACGTCGGGGTATGTGCCCGGTAATGCGACGCTGAATAGTGGGGACACTGCCGGTAAAGATACTTCTCCGGTTCCAGATGCCACGCCGGGCCAAGAAACAAAGGGGCGTACAACGCAATGGGAAAAGCCAGCGGAATGACTGAAGCAAACCCCGACTTTGATAACCTTAATCCGTCAAGCGTTCGCGATTTGCCTAACGGGATACGTGTTGGTCAATTGTCTGATGGCAGTACAGTCATTGTTCGTCAAAATAGTTCTGGCGGACGACCGACGTTAGAAATTCAGAGTGGAAAAACCAAGAGCAAAGTGAGGTATGGCTCATGAATAGACTGGTCCCGGTAGGGCATGCGCTCTTTGCGAATGCGCCGTACGAATTAGTGGCGCTCGTTGATAGAAGCGGACTACTTAAATTACAGCTTGAGAATAAGTTTGGGCACCAAGTAGAAGTATTGTTTGAAGATCACGTTTACTACAGAAAAATGGATGAAGGAGATGAGCTACGGACCTTGGAATTGGTTAAGGCTGAATCTTGTGTCGGCCAGACGTTGGTTCTAACGCAGGACTCTGAACTTATGGATTGGGTGGTCGATGAAAATTTTGGAGTTCGTTCAATTGATAAATTACAGCACTATATGATTCTGGCGCTGAATGACATTGTGAACGTTATCGCCATGTCTTCTCCGCAGATAAGCGAACGAGCTACCAATTAACGAGCAAACCCAGCCGTTGCGCTGGGTTTGTTGTTTGTAGCTGTCGTTCAAGCAGGCGTAATGATGAGCTTGCCGTCCTCAACTTGAACGCGCACGCGGCTGTGCGGTTTGAATCCGGCCTGTTCGAGCCATCGCCCGTTTGGCCAGCGATCAGCGCGTTTTGCCGACCCTGACGGGCACCGGCTACACCTAGGTTACACGGTGCCAGAAATGCAAAAAGAGCTACACGCGAATGCGATGTAACCCTTGATTGATGTTCGACAGGAGTTTGTTGGTTGCGGGGGTAGGATTTGAACCTACGACCTTCGGGTTATGAGCCCGACGAGCTGCCAGACTGCTCCACCCCGCGTCCGTCGAAGAAAAGATTATAGCGCGACGGCCGTCGCATTGCAACAGAGATTGACGAATTCCCTTCGAGCCGTTTGCAGACGGTTTGCGGGTCGTTCGCAGGCCGCTTGCTGGCGGCCCCAGGCTAGAATCGGGGACCTGTCGAAAGACTCATCCTGGCGACAGCGCAGGCAGCTGTGCAGGCATTCGCGGCGAGGCTCGCGCGAAGCACGACGGTTTGGGTCTCGGCCAAGGCTTGCGTCACCCCGTCATCACCACCGTTCGAACCCATGGATATCGCACACGATCTGCAATCGATTGCCGCGCAGGAAGCGGCGCTGGTCTTTCCCCGTTTCGATGCGGCGCGCGCGTGGGAACTCGGCTCCTTCCTGCATGAGCTTGCCCGCGTTCGCTCGCTTGCCGTCGCCATCGACGTGCGCACGTTCGGCCAGCCGCTGTTCTTCAGCGCGCTCGACGGCACGACACCCGACAACGTCGACTGGGTACAGCGCAAGTCGCGCGTGGTTGAGCGCTTCCGTCGCAGCTCCTATGCGGTCGGCCTGCGCATGCAGCAGGCGGGCACGACGCTCGCCGAAAAGTACGGCCTGGCCGTCGCCGACTATGCGACGCACGGCGGTGCGTTTCCGCTCGCCGTGGCCGGCGCGGGCGTGATCGGCTCCGTGACCGTGTCGGGGTTGCCGCAGCGCGGCGATCACGAACTCGTCGTCGAGGCCCTGTGCGCGCAGCTCGGCGCCGACTACGCCCAGCTTGCGCTGGCGAAGGCCTGACGCGATGCGTTTCGGCCCCTGGACCTGGCTCGTCATTGCCATCGTTGCGGAAGTGATTGCGACCTCGGCGTTGCGCGCCTCGAACGGCTTTACTCGGCTCGTGCCTTCGATCATCGTCGTCGCGGGCTATGGGCTCGCGTTTTACGGGCTCTCGATTACGCTGCGCAACATTCCCGTCGGCATCGTCTACGCCGTCTGGTCGGGAGTGGGCATCGTGCTCATTACCCTCGTGGCCATGGCGCTCTACCGTCAGGTGCCCGACCTGCCCGCCGTAATGGGCCTCGGTCTGATCGTGGCCGGCGTGGTCGTGCTCAACCTGTTCTCGAAGATGCAGGCGCATTGAACGCCGCGCCGGACCGCACGGGGTAGGGTTAGCGTCGCGCCGGCGGCTCGATGCGGATACCGGCGGCCTGAATCGTGCCGCGGCTCTGTTCGCCTTCGAGCGTGGCCGCGTCTTCCCACAGGCTGATCGCCCGTGCGATGTCGATACCGTGTTCCTGCGCGTAGCGGAACCAGCGGTTCGCGGCCTGCGGCTCGGGAATTTCCTGTTCGTTGACGAAGTAGCGACCGGTGAGTTTCGAGTCCATCGTGTGTGCTGAAGTGAATAGCGGGGGGGCGGGGGCCTCGGAAATCACGCACGCGCGTTCGCGACTCCCCAGCGGCACGCAGCGTAACATGTGCGGGGAATCGCGCCACGCGAAGGCGCGTGATTGTTCGGACGAATTGCCCAGCGAGGCTGGAGATGAATATCCGTTTTCTTTCCGATGCGCCGGTCTACCGCGATTCGAATCTGACCGTCGTGTTCGCCGCGCTCGTCGACGGCGCCCGGGTGCCGTGCGCGATTTCCGTGGAGGCGCTCGAGGATCATTTCGGTGCCTGCCCACCCACCCCCGACGCTTCCGTGCAGGCTTTCGACGCCGGCCGCACGCGCATCGAGGAAGTGGCCCGCGCGCATCTGGAACTGAGCAAGGGCACGCCCGTCCTGTTGAAGAGCGGCCATTTCCCGCCCGGACAGCTCGGCTCGTAGCGCCTCACGGGCCCCTCGCGCCCCGATGCCCTCGCGGCCAGTCTCGACTTTTCGTGTTACGGCGCCGACAATCGCCGAAATGGGACGTAACGAACCAACAGGCCGCGCCCCCGACGCCGCGCGGCAGGCGCTGCGCGCACGCATTCTCGAGGCGGCGCGGCGCATCGTGACGCGCGACGGTTTCGCCGCGCTCTCCATGCGCAAGATCGCCAGTGCGATCGGCTATTCCCCGGCTTCGCTCTACCTGTACTTCCAGAACCGCGACGCGATTGCCCACGCACTCGGCGACGAGGGTTATGCACAGTTGCTCGCCGCGCTGGCACTGCCAGCGGACCCGGCCCAGCCGGTCGCCGAACCGGCTGAGCGCCTGCGCGCGCTCGTCGAGGCGTATGTCGCATTCGCTCGTGCGCATCCGCAGACGTACCGCCTCGTGTTCGTCGACCTGCCGGGCACGGGCAGGGGAGAACAGGACGTCGAGCCCGTGGTGCGCGTGTTCGCGCAGGCGCTGGCCGCACTCGGTTACCCGGAAGATACGCTGCTGGCCGAGGCGTTCTGGGCGACGCTGCACGGCATCGTGACGCTCGCGGCTGCGCGCCCCGCGTTCGCGCGCGCTCCGCTCGACCAGCTGCTGAGCGCCATGCTGGGGGTCTGGCTTCGCGCGCCGGCCGGGACGAAGCGGCGGGGCGCTGCGAAGCCTACGAAGGCGACGCTGGCATGATAGGCTCGGCGGGCACGGCCGCCTTCGAGCCCCGCGTTCGAGCCCCGCGTTCAAGCCCTTCAGGCCGCGCGCGGTGTCATTTCATCGTGCTTACATTCCCATCTCTCATCACTTCGACTGCCATGTCACAGGATCCCTCCGCCTCGTTTGCGAGCGGCACTCACCAGCAGGTCGTCGCCCGCGTGGCGAACCGCATCGGTTTCATCGAACTTGAACGTCCCGAGGCGCTGAATGCGCTTTCGACTGGCATGGTCCGCGCCATGCATAGCGCGCTCGAGCGCTGGCGCGACGATGACGGGGTGCTCGCCGTCGTCGTGCGCTCGCGCCACGCGCGCGCGTTCTGCGCGGGCGGCGATATCCGCTTTCTCTACGAGTCGTATCGCACGGGCGCCCAGGCCGCGCTGGACACCTTCTTCACGGAGGAGTATCGGCTCAATCACGCGATCTTCACTTACCCCAAGCCCTACGTCGCATTCATGAACGGCGTGGTGATGGGCGGTGGCATGGGGATCTCGCAGGGCGCCCATCGCACGGGTGGCCTGCGCGTCGTGGGGCCGTCCACACGCCTTGCGATGCCCGAGACGCGCATCGGCCTCTTCCCGGACGTGGGCATGGGCTGGTTTCTCGCGCGCACGCCGGGTGCGCTCGGCCGCTATCTGGCGGTGAGCGGCGAAACGATCGACGCGCCGGCAGCACTCTACGCAGGCCTCGCCGATGCCTACCTCGACGAGGCGGCGTGGCCCGCACTGATCGATGCGCTCGAAACGGAGCCGTTCGCCACGGGCGCGGAGGTCGTCGCGCGTATCCGGCGCGAAGCCGCCGTGGGCGAGGACGTCCGGCGCGCCGCCGACGCCTCCACGCTGGCCGAGGCGCGCGCGTGGATCGACCGGCATTTCGGCTTGCCCGATGTGCCGGCCATTGCTGCGTCGCTCGATGCGATGCAGCGCAAAGCGCAGGGGCCCGAGTCCGAGTGGGCCGAGCAGATGGCCGGCGTGCTGCGCGAGCGCTCGCCGCTATCGATGGCGGTCTCGCTGGAAGTGGTGTCGCGCGCCGAGGGCGCGATGGCGGACGTGCTGCGCCGTGACCTCGATCTCACGCGTTCGAGCTTTGCGCAGGGCGACGTGATGGAGGGCATCCGGGCTCGCATCATCGACAAGGACAATCGCCCGAACTGGCGTTTCGGGCGCATCGAAGACCTGCCGCGTGCGCAGGTCGAGCGCATGTTCGAAAGCCCGTGGTCCGAGGCGGACCATCCGTTGCGCGACCTGAAAGGGTGAACTGAAAGGCTTGTGGCCGGCGGCGGGCGGGTCGCCGGTTATGTCAGTCTTCGATCGTTTCGCTCATGAACGCGCGCATGAACACGAGCGCGCCCCATCCCCATACCGCATTCGAGGCAAAACCCTCAGCGAGACGCGGCAGCATGTTGCCGGTCGGCCAGATGCCGCGCAGCGGGTCGACGACGAACACCATCGCGGCCGTGAGCACGAGGCCGCCGAACACGAACGCCTGCACCCAGGGCGCGGGCCGCGAAGGCGTGACGCGCAGCAGCCACGCCATGGGCACGGCCCACACGGCGCTCCAGATCGCGTTCACGAGAAACTCGGGCAGGCCGAATGGCGCGAACGGCGCAGTCGAGAAGCCGGCTGCGTCGATGACCTGGGCGGCGTGCAGGAGCGCGAGCGTTGCTTCGCGAAAGAACAGCGAGGCGAGAAAGCCGGAGAGGAACGGCAGAATCAGTTTTTGCATGTGAACGGCAAGAGTGCGAAAGCGCTGGCAGCCAGGCGCGCATTGACGGCGTTGGGCGCGCCCTGCCGGGCTTTTTGTCGGTGTGCGCCATTATATCGACGCGGCGCGCCAAAGCACGAAAGCGGAAAACCTAAGCTTTAAAAAATCGTTCAAAAGCCGCGCCCCCCTCCCTAGACTGGTTCCCCATGAATACGACGGCCCCGCCGTCGGCGGGTCGCTTTGCATCGGCATGGCGAATCTCCGTTCAGCCGTTTTTCGCTTTGTATTTCCGTCTCGCGTTTTCGTCCCGTATCCAGCAGGAGCAATGCATGAATGTGTTCTGGTTCATCCCGACCCATGGCGACAGCCGTTATCTGGGCACGTCCGAGGGCGCGCGCGCCGCTGACCTCGCGTATTTCCAGCAAGTGGCCGTCGCCGCCGATACGCTCGGCTACGAAGGCGTTCTGTTGCCGACGGGCCGTTCGTGCGAAGACGCCTGGGTTGTCGCATCGAGCCTGATCGCAGCCACGCGGCGCCTGAAATTCCTCGTCGCGATTCGCCCGGGCTTGTCTTCGCCGGGGCTCTCCGCGCGTATGGCGTCGACCTTCGACCGACTCTCGAACGGGCGCCTGCTCATCAACGTGGTGACGGGCGGCGACGCAGCCGAGCTCGAAGGCGACGGCTTCTTCGCCGACCACGACACGCGCTACGAAATCACCGACGAATTCCTGCACATCTGGCGCAAGCTGCTCGCGGCGTCGCACACCAGTGAAGCGGTCGATTTCATCGGCAAGCACCTGGTCTCGAAGGGCGGCAAAGTGCTCTATCCGCCGGTGCAGCAGCCGCATCCGCCGCTGTGGTTCGGCGGCTCCTCGCCGGCTGCGCATACCATTGCGGGCGACCATATCGACACCTATTTGACGTGGGGCGAACCGCCCGAGGCCGTCGCGAAGAAGATTGCCGACATACGCCAGCGCGCGGCCGAGCGCGGCCGCACGATCCGCTTCGGCATCCGTCTGCACGTGATCGTGCGCGAGACGGAGGAGGAGGCCTGGGCCGATGCCGAGCGCCTGATCAGCCGCCTCGACGACGACACCGTTGCCCGCGCACAGGCCGCGTTCGGCAAGATGGACTCGGAAGGCCAGCGCCGCATGGCCGCGCTGCACGGCGGCAAGCGCGGCACCCGCAAGGAGCTCGAGGTGTATCCGAACCTCTGGGCCGGTGTGGGCCTCGTGCGTGGCGGTGCCGGTACGGCGCTGGTCGGCAATCCCGAGCAGGTCGCCGCGCGCATGAAGGAATACGCGGACCTCGGCATCGAGACCTTCATTCTTTCGGGCTATCCGCACCTTGAGGAATCCTACCGGTTCGCCGAGCTCGTGTTCCCGCTGCTGCCGGGTCGCGAGTCCAAGCGTGCGGACGGCCCGCTTTCGGGGCCATTTGGCGAAGTGGTGGGCAACCAGTACTTGCCGCGCGCTAGCCAGAGCTGAACGTCGTCAACCGGTTCGGGGAAGTTTTCATGAGTCAAACCGCTGCTGCTCCGGTTGCCGTGCCGCGTGAACGGCGTTCGCTTAAGCCCTTGCTGCGTGCCGGGTTCGCCAGGATGGCGCCGTGGATCGTGCCGCTGGCTATCCTCGTGGCGTGGGAGCTCGCCGCGCGCAGCGGCGTGCTTTCCTCGCGTGTGCTGCCCGAACCGCTCGCCGTGCTGCGGGCGGCCTGGGCGCTGATCGAGTCGGGCGAGATGTGGCAGGACGTGCGCGTGAGCACGTGGCGCGCGCTGGCGGGTTTTGCGATCGGCGGGAGCTTCGGGCTCGTGCTCGGTCTCGCGACGGGGCTCTTCAAACCCGTCGAGACCGCGCTCGATTCGACCATCCAGATGATCCGCAATATCCCGGCGCTCGCGATGATCCCGCTCGTGATCCTGTGGTTCGGCATCGAGGAAGAGGCCAAGCTCTTTCTCGTCGCGCTGGGCGTGTTCTTTCCCATGTACGTGAACACCTTCCACGGCATCCGCTGCGTCGACGCCAACCTCGTGGAGATGGCGCGCAGCTACGGCCTCAAGGGTTTCGCGCTCTATCGCGACGTGATCCTGCCGGGCGCGCTGCCGTCGATACTCGTCGGCGTGCGCTTCGCGCTGGGACTGATGTGGGTGACGCTGATCGTCGCCGAAACGATCTCTGCGCAGTCGGGCATCGGCTACATGACGATGAACGCGCGCGAATTCCTGCAAACCGACGTGGTGGTGGTCGGCATCCTGCTTTACGCATTGCTTGGCAAGCTGGCGGACGTACTGGCCAGAGCGCTCGAGCGTGCCGTGCTGCGCTGGCACCCCGCCTATCAAACCGGGAGCGATACATGAGCGCGACGATTTTTTCGCCAGGCTATGCCGGCATTGCGGGCCGCGATCTGCAGGCCGAAATCGAGGCGCAGCGTCAGCGCGAGGGCGGCTTGGTCGAACCGTCGCGTCGAGCGAAAGGCGATACGCCGGGGCGGCTGGCGGCCGACGCGTCGACGGGACTACTGCGCCAGGGTGCGCATGCCGTGGACCCGGCGGTCGAGTTGCGGGCCGTGGGCAAGCGCTACGGGCAACGTGTGGTGCTCGACGGTTTCGACTTGTCGATCGAGCGCGGCAGCTTCGTTTCGATCGTTGGCCGCAGCGGCTGCGGCAAGTCCACATTGTTGCGCCTCATCGCTGGACTCGAGACGCCGGACGCGGGTGAACTGATCCGGCGCGGCGAGGCGGGCGCGCCGCCCGAGACGCGCATCATGTTCCAGGACGCGCGGCTTCTACCCTGGAAGACGGTACTGCAGAACGTGATGCTGGGTCTTGGCCGCGGCGCGCGCGAGGATGCGCGTGCCGTCCTTGATGAAGTGGGCCTGCTTGGGCGTGCGGACGAATGGCCCGCACGCCTGTCCGGCGGGCAGCGCCAGCGCGTGGCGCTGGCGCGTGCCCTGGTGCACCGGCCGAATCTCCTTCTGCTCGACGAACCGCTGGGCGCACTCGATGCGCTTACGCGCATCGAAATGCACGCACTGATCGAGCGCCTGTGGCACGAACACCGCTTCACGGCGTTGCTCGTTACGCACGACGTGCAGGAGGCGGTAGCGCTGGGCGAGCGCGTCCTGCTGGTAGAGGCGGGGCACATTGCGCTCGACGAACCGGTGCCGCTCGGACGGCCGCGCCAGCGCGCGCACGCGCGCTTCGCGGCGCTCGAAGCGCGCGTGCTGGAGCGCGTGTTGAGCCGCACGCCCGGTGCCTCGACTTCGCGGGGTGAAGCCTGCGGAGCATGCCAGGCGTAGTTGGTATTACTAATCTTTCACACATTGCATCCGGGTTTTTGGAGCCGATTTTATGAGCATTTCCGCCATCAACGTGCGTAATCAGTTTCGCGGCAAGGTCAAGGAGATCATTCGCGGTCCGGTGGTTTCCGAGGTCGATGTGGATACGCCGTTCGGGGTAGTGACTTCCGTGATCACGACGCGGTCGATCGACGAACTCGACCTCAAGGTGGGGTCGGAAGTGGTGGCGCTGGTGAAGTCGACGGAGGTATCGATCGCGAGGCTTTGACGCGCCCGGAGTGCTACGATGGTCCGGTCTGCCACGACGGAGAGACGATCATGGAGCGGAAGGGCCTCGACATGGGCGATTACCAGGAGCGCTATCAGGACTTCGACATCGAGGTGGCGGTCGAGCAGGTGCTCACGGGGGTGAAAGCCCATTTTCGCGTGCTGCGCGGTGCCGCTGTGGTGAAAGACTGGCAGCTGGTGCATATCGACCGGCTTTGGTCGACCGAGCATGCGGCTGCCGAGGCGGGGTTTGAGGCGGCGCGGGCGTGGGTGGACGGGCAGGCAGCGGGATAGGAGGTGGTTCGCTGAACTGAATTCACGGTGCCGGAAAATGAAAAAGCCCGCAATTTGCGGGCTTTTTGCTTGAATCTTCTGGGGTGGCTGATGGGACTCGAACCCACGACGACAGGAATCACAATCCTGGACTCTACCAACTGAGCTACAGCCACCACTGCACAACTTTCCTTAACCAACGACACAACGGGTGCGGCATCAATCAAGAAACAAGATTATATACACACTCTATTGCGCTTGCCTAGCCCTTCATTGAAATATTTCAGCAGACGTTTGCGGCGCGTCCTCGGAGAACGCGGCTGCGCGCAGATGCTCGCGTGCCTCTTCGAAGATGGCGAGATCGGCTTTCGCGAGCTTGCGGTTGTCCGACAGCACGCGGCGCCAGCCGCGTGCGCCGCCCATACCGCGATAGAGCCCGAGGGCATGACGCGTGATCGCGCCCAGATACGTGCCGCGTGCGATCTCTTGCGCGCAATACTCGATGAGCTTCGCCTCCACCGCTTCGCGGGTGAGGGCGCATTCCCGCGCCCCGTAGAACCGCGTATCGACGTCGGCCAGCACGTAGGGGTTGTGATACGCCTCGCGGCCGAGCATCACGCCATCGACATGCTCAAGATGCGTCTGCACTTCGTCGAGCGTTTTGATGCCGCCGTTGATGATGATTTCGAGGTGCGGAAAATCGCGCTTCAACTGATATGCGTAGTCGTACTTCAGCGGCGGAATCTCGCGATTTTCCTTCGGGCTTAGGCCTTTGAGAATCGCGTTGCGCGCGTGGACGATGAATACCTCGCAGCCCGCGTCGGCGATCGTGCCCACGAAGTCGCGCACGAACCCATATTCCTCAACCGCATCCACGCCGATACGGTGCTTGACCGTGACCGGTACCGAAACGACGTCGCGCATCGCCTTCACACAGTCGGCGACGAGTTGCGGTTCGTTCATGAGGCACGCGCCGAATGCCCCGCGCTGCACCCGCTCCGACGGGCAGCCGCAGTTCAGGTTGATCTCGTCGTAGCCCCACTGTTCGCCAAGCTTCGCGGAGCGCGCGAGGTCGTCGGGTTCGCTGCCGCCCAACTGCAGCGCCACCGGTGCCTCGTGCGGCGTGAACGCCAGGTGGCGCGGCACGTCGCCGTGGAGCAGGGCGCCCGTCGTCACCATCTCCGTATAGAGCCACGTGTGCCGGGAGATGATGCGGTGCAGCGAGCGGCAGTGGCGGTCAGTCCAGTCCATCATCGGCGCGACGGATACGCGGCGGGGACTGTTGATAGAGGCGGCGGACATGGGAAAAAGGCGCGGTTGTGCAGCGTGCGTGGATCAACCTTGCATTTTAACCCAACCGCCCTGTAACGCTGCGCGCCGCGCCAATCCGGCGCGCGGGGCTTCGAGCAAGGCTTTTCAGCGGGACGAAGCGGAACGATTCAGGCGAAATCTGCATGCCGTGTTCCATCCGTTGCGGCCCCGACGGCGTGGTCCGCTTCTGTCACGTCCTCGCTCCGGGCCCATGCAGGCTGAGCGGACGCCCTCGCGCCGGTGGGCGGGCGGCCTGTACTAACATGATTTGCGCAGGCCAATTCCGTCTGACCAGGAGGTGAACAATGAAGAAACGCTTCGTGCTTCTCGCCGCGCTGGCGCTCCCGGCTGTGCTGGCGTCGACCGCGACCTTCGCTCAGCAGCCGCCGCCGCGCCCGGGCCCGGACTATTATGGCGGCCCGCCGCCGGATCATCCGCCGCCCGACCGGGTGCCGCCGCAATGGCACAAGGGAGATCGCCTGGCTCCCGAATATCGCGACCGTCAATATGTGATCGACGACTGGCGCCAATATCACCTGAAGGCGCCGCCGCGCGGCTATCACTGGGTCGGCGTGAGTGGGCAATACTATCTCGTGCGCAATTCCAGCTGGGTCGTGGAGGCCGTCGGGCCGTAGTGGGTAGCGCGAGATCCGTGCACCAGCCGGACCGGTTCTGCCGGGGCCGGCTTTTTTTACGCATGCACAGGTGCCGTCTTGTCGGGACGGTCCCCTGAAAATTCCCCGCCGCCGTGTTAGCTTCGGCGTCTGACCAACTCACGATGGAATACGTATCGATGGACTACCGCACACTCGGCGACACGGACGTGAAGGTGAGCCTGATCGGCCTCGGCACGATGACCTGGGGCGAGCAGAACACCGAGCGCGACGCGCACGAACAGATCGACTACGCGCTCGATCACGGCGTCACGCTGATCGATGCCGCGGAGATGTACCCCGTGCCGCCGCGGCCCGAGACCCAGGGCCTGACCGAGCGCTATATCGGCACGTGGCTCGCGCAGCATCGCAGCGCACGCGAAGGCATCGTACTCGCCACCAAGATCGCCGGGCCGGCGCGCCAGCCGCACAATCCGCGCCATATTCGTGGCGAGGGCAACCAGTTCGACCGCAAGAACCTCACCGAGGCGCTGGACGGCAGCCTCAAGCGCCTGCAAACCGATTACGTCGATCTTTATCAGCTGCACTGGCCCGATCGCAGCACCATGACGTTCGGCCGCAGCGCGTATCCGTGGGTCGACGACGCCTATACCGTGCCCATCGAGGAGACCTTGTCGGTGCTCGCCGATTTCGTGAAGGCGGGCAAGGTGCGCCATATCGGTGTGTCGAACGAGACGCCGTGGGGCGTGGCGCAGTTCTTGCGCGCGTCCGAAAAGCTCGGTCTGCCGCGCATCGTCAGCATCCAGAATCCCTATAGCCTCGTGAACCGCACGTTCGAGAGCGGGCTGTCCGAGTTCACGCATCGCGAGGGCATTGGGCTGCTCGCCTATTCGCCGATGGCGTTCGGTTGGCTCTCCGGCAAGTACGAGGGCGGGGCTCGCCCCGCAGGCGCACGCATCACAATGTTCGAGCGCTTCCAGCGCTATAGCAAGCCTCAGGCCGTAGCAGCCACGTCGCGCTATGTCGCGCTCGCGAGGGAGCACGGCCTCACGCCTGCCCAGTTCGCACTCGCTTTCGTCAATAGCCGGCCGTTCGTCACGAGCAACCTGATCGGCGCGACGTCGATGGCACAATTGAAGGAGAACATCGCCAGCGTCGACGTGAAGCTTGCCCCTGAGGTGCTCGCGCAGATCGACGCGCTCCACGAGCTGCAGCCCAATCCCGCACCCTGAATGTTGACCTGTGTGCTGACCTGAGTGCCGCCCGGAAGCCGTCGTGCGGCATCCGGCGGCGTCGGCCGCCGGGCAGGTCCGGATAGCCGCACGCGCTGCGGCTGCGCACCGCCACCGAGGCGCTGCGTGTTTCCTTGCGCTCGCCCGTGCGGCCGCGGCGCAGTGTGCCGGCGCTCGCGGTGCCGCGAAAGCCGTTTGGCGATTTGCGCGCCATACACTACGATCCAGCTTGCGCTCTCGGGGCCGCATCGCTGGAGACGGCCCCGACTGTTCACCCCCCCTTTCCCGGAGAACGTTCACGATGACGAGCGCCCGCGACGCGCAACCGACGCCCTCGTATGGCTGGCCCATTTTTCTTCTGCTGGCCGTGGCCGGTCTTTTCTACGTGAAGTGGTTTCCGTATTACCACCGAGCCTTCACCGCCGAGGCCACGCATTCGATCGGCAAATCCATCCTGATGGGTGCCGACGCCAGTGCGCCGGCGCCGTCCGTGTCCGCCGCGCTTGACTACGCCTGGGCCTACGGCAAGGCGATCTGGCAGGCGATGGTCCTCGGCTTGCTGCTGGGGTCGGCCGTTCAGGCGCTTCTGCCGGTCCAATGGGTCGCGCGCGTGCTCGGCCGGCGCGGTTTCGGCAGTGTGGCAGCGGGCGGCCTGCTCGCCGTGCCCGGCATGATGTGCACCTGCTGCGCCGCGCCCGTCGTGGCTGGACTGCGTGCGCGCAACGCCTCGGCGGGCGGGGCGATCGCGTTCTGGCTCGGCAATTCCGTACTCAATCCCGCTACGCTCGTCTTCATGGGCTTCGTGCTCGGCTGGCAGTGGAGCGCGCTGCGCCTCGTGCTGGGCGTGCTGATGGTGTTCGGACTCGGCTGGCTCGCGAACCGGCTCGTTACGCCCCAGGAGGCGCATGCCGCCGACGACCGCCTCGCCCAGCTGGCGCAGCACCAGGCGCTGGGCGGCAGCATGTTCGTGCGCTGGCTGCAGCTCTTCGTCAGCATGGCCGTGCGGCTCATTCCCGAGTACGTGGTGCTCGTGCTGCTGCTCGGTGCCGCGCGTGCCTGGCTCTTTCCGCACATTGGGCCTGAGGTAACGAGCAGTCTTGGCTGGATCGTCGCGTTCGCGGTGGCGGGCATGCTGTTCGTGATCCCGACAGCCGGCGAAGTGCCGATCATCCAGGCGATGCTCGCCCTCGGTATGGGCCTTGGCCCCGCGGGCGCACTCCTTATGACGCTGCCGCCCGTGAGTGTGCCTTCGTTCGCGATGCTGACGGGATCGTTTCGTGCGCGCACGCTGGCACTCGTGGCCGGGGTGGTGGTGGTGTTTGGCGTTGTTTCGGGCCTGGCCGTGGTGGCGCTGGGATTCTAGCGGTGCGCCTCGCGTCCGGTTGAGTCTGGCCCCCGTTCGCGATGCCAGGATGGAGTGCGAACAGAATGACGTCGGGCTACGGGCGGCCGTTGGTACGATAAGAGAGAGGGCTTTGAGCCCAGGAATTAAGCATGGCACAGCAGAAAACGAATCCGAAACTCGAACAGGCGCTCACGCGCGGCGACCTCGCCATTCGCCAGGCCAACTCGGCCCGCGCGACGGCCGTGCTGCGCGCGCTCGGCAAGATGATCGTGGAGGCATCGGCGACGATAGGGGTCGAGGCGCACGTTACGATCCCGGACGGCGATCGCATCTACGACCCCGCCGACGGCGTGTGGCCGCAGCAGCTGCTGGTCTCGCTCGACGGTCCGGTGGACGACTCGGACCCCGAAGAGATCCGCATCGTGCGGCTGCTTGCGCAAACATCGGGCACGATGTTCCGCGTCGAATGGCATCGTGCCGACGGCAAGCTCGGTCGCGAGGAAGGGGGGCCGTTCGCGACGGTTGCCTTTATTTCGGACGTCGATATTCCCTGGGGCGACGACGAGGATTGATTCCTCGTCACGCGCGCCCGCGCGTTCAGCGCATCATCCGCCTGCGCAACAGCACCGTCGCGATCGCGAACGGCACCACCACGTACAGGGCCAGCACGAGCACATGCGTGGCGGCATGCTCGACCGGGCGCCCCAGCATGGCCGGACGGATCAGATCGACGGCATGCGCGAGCGGCAGCATCAGCGTGATGTGTTGCGCGGGGGCGGGCAGTTGCGTGATCGGGAAGAACACGCCTGAGAGCAGCAGCATCGGCGTGAGCACGAGCGTCTGGTAGAACATGAAGAAGTCGTACGACGGCGCGAGCGCCGTGACGATCATTGCGCAGCTCGCGAACGCGAGGCCGGCAAGCGCGATCACGGGCAGCGCGAGCAGCATCGACGGAAAGTTCGCATAGCCCAGCACGCCTGCCACAAGCATGATCGCGGCGCCAGAAAGCATCGACTTGCTCGCGGCCCAGACGACCTCGCCCAGCACGATGTCGCCGAGCGAGAGCGGCGTGTGCATGATCGCCTCCCAGGTGCGCTGCACGTGCATGCGCGAGAAGCCCGAGTACATCGATTCAAAGCTCGCCGACATCATCACCGACGACGACACCGTGCCCGCGGCGAGAAAGGCGATATAGGAAACGCCGTCCACGTGGCCGACCATCAGCCCGAGCCCGAAGCCGAGGCCGAACAGATAGATCATCGGATCGGCGAGATTGCCGAACATCGAAGCGATCGCGAGCTTGCGCCACACGAGATAGTTGCGACGCCAGACAGCGATCCAGTGCGTGGCACTGGAGGGTAGCGCGGCACGCGGCTCGCGTTGCGGGTGGCTGGCGGGGCGCGCTGGCGCGCGGTCTTCGGTGCGTGCTTGCATGGCGGAAAGGGATGAGGCCTCGCGGGGGTCGTCGTGCCGGTTCATGCTCGTTCAGGTTCTGCGGGATCTGGTCGTACGGGTTGGGTCGCGCCGGGTTTGATCCTGCCGGGTTTAATCCTGCATCTCGCGGCCCGTGAGCCGCAGGAACACGTCTTCGAGATTCGCGGGCCGGTGCAGGTAGCGCAGATCCGCGCGCTGGCGCAGGCGCTGGTGCACGGGCTGCGGGTCGTCGACATAGCAGAAGAGCGTTTCGCCGCTGATTTCCGTGCGTATCGCGAAGGGCGCCAGCTCGTCGCGCAGCGCGCTGGGGTCGGGGCCGTACACTTCGATCACGTCGTAGCCGATCTCGGATTCGATCAACGCGTTCGGTGCACCCTCCGCGATCTTGCGGCCTTCTTCGATCACGCACACGCGCTTGCAGAGTCGTTCGGCCTCCTCCATGAAATGCGTCGTGAGCAGGATCGTTTTGCCGCGCGCGAGCAGCGAGCGCAGCCGTTCCCAGATAAGGTGGCGTGCCTGGGGATCGAGCCCGGTGGTCGGTTCGTCGAGCACGAGCACGTCGGGGTCGTTGACGAGCGCGCGCGCGAGCGTAAGGCGCCGGCGCATACCGCCTGAGAGCTCGCTCACGCGCGCGTCGGCCTTGTTCTCGAGCCGCGCGAATTCGAGCAGCGGCGCGACGAGCGCGCGCGCCTCGCTGGCGGAGAGCCCGAAGTAGCGGCCGAATACGACCAGGTTCTCGCGGACGGTGAAGTCCGGATCGAGATTGTCGAACTGCGGCACGACGCCTACGCGGGTGCGGGCGTGGCGCGCCCGCGCGGGCACGGGTTCGCCGCACAGGCTGATGCGTCCCGCATCTGGCGCGACGATGCCAAGCAGCATGCGCAGCGTCGTGGTCTTGCCCGCGCCGTTGGGTCCGAGGAGCCCGAAGCATTCGCCGGGCTGGACCTCGAAGGACAGGCCGTTGACGACCGCCCTGTCTCCGTAGTGTTTGATGACCTGCTCGAATTCGATGGCGGGGGCGGGCATAGGCCGTAGTGAGCGGTGAGTTCGACTGAAGCAGTGCACGTGCGATGCACCATGAGGGGGCCTATTCTAGAGCAATCCTGTACATCCGGCTGACGGCGAAACCTGCCGCGACAAGCTTTGCCGCTGCAACGACGTTGGGCCGCCCTTGCCTGGGTGCAACGGGGTCAGACCTGGCGTTTTCCAGCCCTTGCATGTGGAATTGCGGCGCACCATCATGAAGGTGCATAGCCCGCGATCGGCGCGGGCTGGGGAGAAACATCATGGCGAGCTACAAGAAAATTCTGCTTTGTTACGACGGCTCGCGCGAAGGCCGCAAGGCGCTGCGCTGCGGCGCGGATCTTGCGCTGGACCTGCACGCCCAGACGCATCTGCTCTCGGTGGTCGACATGCGTTCGACGATCGCGCAGAGCGCCGGCCTTCTGACCGACGTGGCCTGCGGTCGTTTCGAAGAGACGGCACGCGAGATTCTGCAGGAGGGCGTGGACTGGCTCACCGAGCGCGGCGTGCATGCGCAAGGTCACTTCGCCTTCGGCCATCCGATCGACGAGATCGCGAATCTGGCCAACGAGCTGCAGGTCGATCTGGTGGTGGTGGGGCATCGCTGCCGCACCGGACTCTCGCGCTGGTGGATGGGGGCGGGTAACACGCTGCTGCTCGACCGTGTGTCGTGCAGCATCCTCGTCGCGTGTTCTTCGGTCGCGGAGCAAAAGCAGCAGGCTCAGGAAGCGGCCTGAGCACCGCCGCGCCTCGCGCTACACGTCAATCGCTGTTCGCTGTCGTGGCGGGGTCGTTCAGTTCGACCGCTGCGAGCTTCCACGAAAACAGCCCGTGGCGTTGCAGAACGGCTGCGTAACGCTCGCCGTTGACGCTGCGCTGCCAGGTCACGACGAACTCGCCCAGGCTGCGATAGCCGGCCGTAGTCTCAGGCCGTGACGCCGGCGCCGCGCTTTCGGGCGGAGCGGCCGGAGCGCCTGGACCGGCGGGCGGATTGGCAGGCGGATTGGCGGGCGGATTGGCGGGTGCGGGGGCCGGGGCGGGATTGCCCGCCTGCGGCGGCTGCTCGCCGGGTTTGCCGGTGGGCGGCATGCCATTGAGCAGCGCGGCGACCCCGTCTGGTGTCGCATAGGCGTCCACGAGCGGGCCGATCAGCGCCGCGCCGATTACGGCGCCGAACAGCAACAGCGGATTGCTGCTGTGCTGCGCAGCAATGCGCCGCTCAAGCAGGTCGCCGACCTGCTGCTTCAGGCTGGCGCGCAAAGCCGGGTAATCCACGTACTCGTTGAGCGTGGTTGCATCGTGCGCGTCGGCGGCGGCCTTCAGTCGATCCAGCGCCACATAGGGCGAGGCGTAGCCGTAGCCCAGCACGGCGACGATCGCCAATGCGGCGAGTACAACGGCGACGGGCTTGATCCAGCGCTTGTTCGAAACAGATTCGGTCATCGTTCAGGTCGGGTAGAAAGGAACACGTCCTGTTGACCACGCCGGCACCGAAACGATCCCAAAGCGCGATCCCAAAGCGCAATCCCGACGCTTTCTGTCCGGCGCCCGCGCAGCCCGTGTTACCGGGCGAGCGCTGCCTGATCGGCCTGTTCGGCGATGCAGCGGTCGATCATGCGGCACACGGCGTCCATGCTTCCCACCATGATCAGCCGCGAGGGCCCGTGATAGATGCGCACTGGCGCGCGGCGCTCGGGCTCCGCGTGATTCAGGCCACTGTTGAGCGAGACGCGTGCGAATGCGGGTTGCGCGGACGGCAGCGGCGGAAGGTCGGCCGGAACCGCCGTCGCGCAGGCGGCGGACTCAGGATCCGCTGCGTCGAACAGCGAGCCGGACAGCGCGGCGGCCGTAGCGCGCGCATTACGGGCGGCGCAGTCGGCGAGGCCGCGCAGATGGCGCAGGCGGCCAAATTGACGAAAGGGCAGCAGACGGGCAAGACGTTCCATGACTCCCTCCAGACAGCGTTCGGATTATCAGAATTCGGTAGGGCGAATCAGCCCGACGGCAATGCCTTCGAGCGCGAAATCGGCACTGTTGGCCTCGACGAAGATGTTCTCGTAGTCGGGGTTCTCGGCAATCAGCTCGAGGCCGTTCGGCCGGCGCTTCAGGCGCTTGACGGTGACGTCGTCGCCCAGACGCGCGACGACGATCTGGCCGTCTTTCGCTTCGCTTTTCTTTTGCACCGCGAGCAGATCGCCGTCGAGGATGCCGGCGTCGCGCATCGACAGGCCGCGCACCTTCAGCAGGTAGTCGGGCTTACTAGAGAAGAGCGCCGGATCGCACGCGTAGTGCTGCGAGATGTGTTCCTGCGCGAGGATCGGGCTGCCCGCCGCCACGCGGCCGACGAGCGGCAGTGAGAGCTGCATGATGCTCGCGTGCGGCAGCGTGAACTGGTGCGGCAGGTCGTCCGGACCCGGCATGAGACGGATACCGCGCGACGCGCCGGCGGCCAGTTCGATCACACCCTTGCGCGCCAGCGCGCGCAGATGCTCCTCGGCGGAGTTCGCGGAGCTGAAGCCCAGTTCGGCCGCGATCTCGGCGCGGGTGGGCGGAAAGCCGGTGCGCTCGATCGCGCGCCGGATCAGATCGAAAACCTGTTGCTGTCGTGCGGTGAGTTTGGTCATGGCGCCACTGTATGGATAGACAGGTGACTGTATTTTTATACAGTATTCGGCGCTTTTCAAGTGTTACTTGAAGTTCTCCGTCTGGGCGGTGCCTGGGCAAGGCCGGGATCCTTTAGCACGATTTCATATTAAAGAATACGGAAACATTATTTTTCCTTATTTAAGCTGATTGTTAGACTCCGCTGCATCGAAATCACGCACGACAACACGGAGAAAACGGATGCGCACGGTAAATACGGGGAAGCGTGGCTGGCTCAGAACGCTGGCGGCAAGACTGCTGGTCGGCGTGGTGCCGCTCTTCGGCATGGCGGCGCTGGCGCCAGTCGCCCATGCGGATACCTCGCTCCTGAACGTTTCCTACGATCCGACACGCGAGCTCTACCAGGACGTCAACACCGCCTTTATCAAGGAATGGAAGGCGAAGACCGGCGAGACGCTCACCATCAAGCAGTCGCATGGCGGTTCGGGTGCGCAGGCGCGCTCGGTGCTCGACGGGCTGCAGGCCGACGTCGTGACGCTCGCGCTCGCTTATGACATCGACGCACTCGCGAAGAAAGGCCTCGTCGCCGCCGACTGGCAAAAGCGGCTGCCCGACAACGCTTCGCCATACACCTCCACCATCGTGTTCCTCGTGCGCAAGGGCAATCCGAAGCACATCAAGGACTGGGACGACCTCGTGAAGCCGGGCGTCTCGATCGTCACGCCGAATCCGAAGACCTCGGGCGGCGCGCGCTGGAACTATCTGGCGGCCTGGGCGTACGCGCTCCATCAACCGGGCGGCAACGAAGCCAGCGCGAAGGCATTCGTCACGAAGCTCTACCGGAATGCCGGTGTGCTCGACTCGGGCGCGCGTGGCGCGACGACGAGCTTCGTGCAGCGTGGCATCGGCGACGTGCTGATTGCATGGGAGAACGAAGCGTTTCTCTCGCTCAAGGAGTTCGGGCCCGACAAGTTCGAGATCGTGGTGCCGTCGGCCAGCATTCTGGCCGAGCCGCCCGTCGCCGTGGTCGACAAGGTGGCGGACAAGCGCGGCACGCGCAAGGTGGCCGAGGCCTATCTGCAGTTCCTCTATTCGGAGGAGGGCCAGGAGATCGCGGCGAAGAACTTCTACCGCCCGCGTTCGGACAAGGTTCCGCCGGAGCTCACGGCGAAGTTTCCGAAGCTGAAGCTGTACACGGTCGACGACACCTTCGGCGGCTGGGCGAATGCGCAGAAGACCCACTTTGCGGACGGCGGGGTATTCGACTCGATCTATCAGCCGCAATGACATCGCAATGACCACGCTGTGACCCGGCACGCAGCCGTATCCCGGATCATGGACGGCGCGCCCCCGAAGGCGCGCTTTCTGGCGCATGGCGCCGCAGCAATCTGAATGAAAGAGCGACGAGCATGACGACGTTTCGATTACGCAAGCCGAGTGCGCTGCCGGGATTCGGCCTGACGCTCGGCATCACGGTGGCCTATCTGAGCCTCGTGGTGCTGATCCCGCTTGCGTCCACCTTCCTCAAGACCGCGACGCTCGACTGGGCGCAGTTCGTGCGCGCGGTCGCGTCGCCGCGCGTGATCGCGTCGTACCGGCTCACGTTCCTGTCGGCGCTCGGCGGGGCGCTCATCAACGCCGTGTTCGGCTTTCTGCTCGCGTGGGTGCTCGTGCGCTATACGTTTCCGTTCAAGCGCTTCGTCGATGCGCTCGTCGATCTGCCGTTCGCGCTGCCCACGTCCGTCGCGGGCATTTCGCTCGCGGCGGTCTATGCCGGCAATGGCTGGATCGGACAGTTTCTCGAGCCGCTCGGCATCAAGGTCGCGTTCACGTCGCTCGGCGTGCTGGTGGCGCTGACCTTCATCGGTCTGCCGTTCGTCGTGCGCACCGTGCAGCCCGTGCTCGAAGACTTCGAGCGCGAGCAGGAAGAAGCGGCCGCATGCCTTGGCGCGTCGCGCTGGCTCACGTTCCGCCGCGTCGTGCTGCCCGCGGCGCTGCCCGCGCTCCTCACGGGCTTCGCGCTGGCGTTCGCGCGCGCGTTGGGCGAGTACGGCTCGGTCATCTTCATTGCGGGCAACGTGCCGATGAAATCCGAAATCACGTCGCTGCTCATCATCACGAAGCTCGAGCAGTACGACTATGCCGGCGCCACCGCGCTCGCCGTCGTGATGCTGTGCGTCTCGTTCGTCATGCTGCTGCTGATCAATACGCTGCAGTGGTATCTGCAACGGCGCACGAGCCGGGGTGCTACGGCCGCTCCCGGGGCCGCCGGGGTTGCCGTCGCGGGAGGCGCGCAATGAGCACGCCGGTACGATCTTCGCGGGCGCCGCGCCAGCCCGATCCGGTTACGGAGGCGCCCTGGGTGCGCTGGCTCCTCACCGGCATCGCGCTTGCCTTTCTCGCGCTCTTTCTCGTGGTGCCACTGGTCGCGGTTTTCTGCCAGGCATTGTCGAAGGGCGTCGGCTTTTACTTCGAGTCGCTCGCCGACCCGGACGCCGTCTCGGCAATCAAGCTCACGCTCCTTACCGCCGCGATCGCCGTGCCGCTGAACCTCGCGTTCGGCCTCGCGGCCTCGTGGGCGATCGCGAAGTTCGAGTTTCACGGCAAGGCGCTCCTCACGACGCTGATCGATCTGCCGTTCTCGGTGTCGCCGGTGATCTCGGGCCTCATCTACGTTTTGCTGTTCGGCGCGCAGGGCTGGTTCGGCCCCTGGCTCGAAGACCATGACGTGCAGATCATCTTCGCCGTGCCGGGCATCGTGCTCGCGACGATCTTCGTGACGTTCCCGTTCGTCGCGCGCGAGCTGATCCCGCTGATGCAGGCACAGGGCAACGACGAGGAGGAGGCCGCGCGCGTGCTCGGCGCCTCGGGCTGGCAGATGTTCCGGCGCGTCACGCTGCCGAACATCCGTTGGGGCCTGCTCTATGGCGTGATCCTCTGCAATGCGCGCGCGATGGGCGAGTTCGGCGCCGTGTCGGTGGTCTCGGGCCATATCCGCGGACAGACCGATACGATGCCGCTGCACGTCGAGATCCTTTACAACGAATACAACTTCGCCGCGGCGTTCGCGGTGGCGTCGCTGCTGGCGCTGCTCGCGCTGGTGACGCTCGGGCTGAAGCTGCTCGCGGAGCGCCATCTTTCCGCGGAGTTGCGCGACGAGGGCGACGCGGCGCAGACGGCCGTGCTGGCGGTGCTCGCGCAGCAGCAGGAAACCCAGCGCGCCGCCCGCCCGGGCATGGTGCGGCACGCGATTGAACAGGGAGAGCGGTAAAACATGGGCATCATCGTTCGCAATCTGCAAAAACGGTTCGGCGACTTCGCCGCGCTCGACGACGTTTCGCTCGACTTCCCTCCGGGCGAGCTCGTCGCGCTGCTCGGGCCGTCCGGCTGCGGCAAGACCACCCTGTTGCGCGTGATCGCAGGCCTCGAATACGCCGACGCGGGGCAGGTCGTGCTGCAGGGGCAGGACGTGGGCACGGTGGGCGCGCGCGAGCGCCAGGTGGGCTTCGTATTCCAGCATTACGCGCTTTTCCGGCACATGACGGTGTTCGAGAACGTGGCATTCGGGCTGCGCGTGAAGCCGCGCGGCGAGCGGCCGTCCGAGGCCGCGATTCGCGAGAAGGTGCACGAGTTGCTGAGCCTCGTGCAGCTCGACTGGCTCGCGCAACGCTATCCATCGGAGCTCTCGGGCGGCCAGCGTCAGCGCATTGCGCTCGCCCGCGCGCTTGCGGTGGAGCCGAAGGTGCTGTTGCTCGACGAGCCGTTCGGCGCGCTCGATGCCAAGGTCCGCAAGGAATTGCGCGGCTGGCTGCGGCGTCTGCACGACGACCTGCATATCTCGACGATCTTCGTCACGCACGACCAGGAAGAGGCGCTCGAAGTGGCCGACCGCATCGTCGTGCTCAATCGCGGACGCGTCGAACAGGTGGGCAGCCCGCAGCACGTCTACGATCACCCGCAGACAGCGTTCGTCTACGAGTTCCTCGGTGCAGCGAACCGGCTCTCCGGTTATGTCGACGCGCACGGCTTCGTCGCCGACGGCGCGGCGCAGCCGATCGCCGTGGAGGCCGGCTTCGAGGGCCGCGCGCTCGCCTATGTGCGGCCGCACGATCTCGCGCTGTATCCGCGCGAGGCGGACCACCGCGACGGCATCGTCGTCGACGTGCGCCGCGTGGTGCCGCTGGGCGGCTCGGTGCGAGTGGAGCTCGAAAGCCGCGCGGGTGGCGTGCTCGAAGCCGAGCTCGACCGCGAGGTGTGGCGCGCACTAAGCCTGGCGCCAGGCGACAATGTCACCGCGGTGCCGCGTGGGCTGCGCGTGTTCGCGGTGCAGGCGGCGTGATCCTTACATAAAATCAGCCTGACTACTTCGGCGTTTCCGGAGACAAGAGATGAATTTCCAGCAGTTGCGATTCGTGCGCGAAGCCGTGCGCCAGAACATGAACCTGACCGAAGTGGCGAACGTGCTGTACACGTCGCAGTCGGGCGTGTCGAAACAGATCAAGGACCTCGAGGACGAACTCGGCGTCGATATTTTCATCCGCCGTGGCAAGCGTTTGACGGGCCTGACCGAGCCGGGCAAGGCCGTGCACCAGCTGATCGAGCGTATGCTGCTCGACGCCGAGAACCTGCGCCGCGTCGCGCGCCAGTTCGCCGATCAGGACAGCGGCCACCTCGTCGTCGCGACGACCCACACGCAGGCGCGCTACGCACTGCCCAAGGTCGTGCAACAGTTCCGCGAGGTGTTTCCGAAGGTGCACCTCGCGCTGCGCCAGGGCAATCCGCAACAGATCGCGCAGTCGATCATCAATGGCGAGGCCGATATCGGCATCTCGACCGAGGCGCTCGACCGCTACCCGGATATCGTGACGTTCCCGTGCTATTCGTGGCATCACGTCGTCGTCGTGCCGAAGGGCCATCCGCTGGTGGGGCGCGAGAACCTGACGCTCGAGGAGATCGCCGAGTATCCGATCATTACCTACGACCAGGACTTCACGGGCCGCTCGCACATCGACCAGGCGTTCGCGAAACTGGGCGTGGTGCCCGACGTCGTCCTGACCGCGATCGACGCGGACGTCATCAAGACCTATGTCGAACTGGGCATGGGTGTGGGCGTGGTGGCCGCGATGGCCTACGACCCGAAGCGCGATTCGGAGCTCGTCGCCCTCGATACGCAGAACCTGTTCGAGGCGAGCACGACGCGCCTGGGCCTGCGCAAGGGCGCGTTCCTGCGCCAGTACGCGTACCGGCTGATCGAAATGTTCGCACCGCATCTGTCCGAGCAGCAGATCGCGAGCCAGCTGCGCGAACTGGGTTGATGGCCATGGCGCGGCCGGCGGTTGGCGGCTGCGCCTTGCAAGCCCGCCTTGCGGCGCCGCCGCCGGCGTGAGCTTGCGGCGTGTTTCGGGGCCTTGCTGGCCTTTTGGCCAGGTGGCACGTAGCGGCGGATCGCTTAAAATCGCCGCCATGAATACTCCACTTACCCCTTCTTCCTCCCTGGCGGCCGCGAAGCCGCTGCCGCGCATTGCGGTGCTCGCCACCGGCGGCACCATCGCGGGCGCCGCGCCCGATGCGGCCAATACGTCCGGCTACCAGGCCGGCGTGATCGGCGTCGCGCAGCTGCTGGGTGCCGTACCGGGCCTTGACGCCGTTGCGCAGATCGCGGCCGAGCAGGTCGCGAGCATCGACAGCAAGGACATGCCGCTCGCGCTCTGGACCACGCTGGCCCAGCGCGTGAATACGCTGCTCGCCGGCGACGATATCGATGGCGTTGTCATCACGCATGGCACGGACACGCTCGAAGAAACGGCTTACCTGCTGCATCTCTCGGTGAAGAGCGCGAAGCCCGTCGTGATGACGGCGGCCATGCGCCCGGCTTCGGCGCTTTCGGCCGACGGCCCGCTCAACCTGCTCAACGCGGTCACACTGGCGGCTAGCGGCGCGGCGGCGGGGCAGGGGGTACTGGTCGCCTTCAACAACCGCATTCATTGCGCGCGCGATGTCGTGAAGATCAGCACCTATGCGGTGGATGCGTTCCAGTCGCCCGAGATCGGCGCACTCGGCTGGGTGCAGGATGGACGTGTCGAATTCCAGCGGCGCGCGCTGCGCCCGCATACCGTCGCCACGCCGTTTTCGGCCGTCGAGGCATGGCCGCATGTCGAGGTCGTGACGAGTTATGCGGGCGTGTCGCGCATTGCGGTCGACGCGCTGGTGGCGGCGGGCGTGCGCGGCATCGTCGTGGCCGGCACCGGCAACGGCTCGATCCATGCCACGCTGCAACAGGCGCTGGCGGAAGCTGCGGCGAAGGGTGTGGCGGTCGTGCGCGCTTCGCGCGTCGGCTCTGGCCATGTGATGCATAACGGCGCCGCGAACGACGATGTGCTCGGCTTCGTCTCGGCGGGCGCGCTCAGTCCCTACAAGGCGCGCGTGCTGCTCGCTCTGGCGCTCGCGCAAGGCGCCGCCGACCGCGCCGCATTGCAGCGCGTGTTCGACACCTGGTAAGCGGTATGCAGGGCGAACGCGGTGCGCAGAAATGCAAAGCGCCACGCAGGGAGCGTGGCGCATAGCATCGAAGCGCGTCGTTGCGCGCCTCAGGAACGATTTACTGCAGCGGCGGAATCACCAGCACCTGGCCCGGATAGATCTTGTCCGGGCTCTTGAGCATCGGTGTATTGGCCTGGAAAATCACGTCGTTCTTCGCGCCGTTGCCGTAGTACTGCGTGGCGATCTTCCACAGGTTGTCCCCGGCGGCGACCGTGTGATGCTGCGCAGCCGGCGCCGGGCTCGTCACCGTCATCTGGTCATTCACCTTGTCCACGTTCTGCACGTTGCCGGCTGCCACGAGGATCTTTTCCTTGGTGGCCTGGTCGGCCGCGTTGCCGGTTACGGTGACCGTGTGCGTCGCGCCATCGTAGGTCACGCCGAGGTTGTCGGCGGCAAGGCCCTGCGAGCGGATATAGGCGGCGATGGCGTCGCCGGCCTTCTGGTTCAGTTCGGGCAGATTTGCCCCATCTGCGGCTGCGGGCTGCGCTGCGGCAGCGGCCGGCGTGGCGGCGCCAAAGAGCTTTTCGCCTGCTTCCTTGATGAAGTTGATGATGCCCATCGATCACACTCCTCACATGCTGGGTTGACTGGTCGATCGCGTGTCGCGATCGCCTTGCGCCGTCGGGATGACAGGCGGATGAAAGGCGCGATCATAGGGCGACGGGACAGACGCGGTCTATCGGGGAAGCGTCAAGGAGTGTGAAGTGCAACGAAACTGCAGCGACGAAACTGCGGCTACGTAACTGCGGCGGCACCGGGCGGTGCCGGGATGATGCTGAATGGCTGCTGCGGTTGAGGGCAATCCGACAGGCGGACACCCGATGACGACGTCTGACCGACCAAGGCTTCCCCGTCGTCACCGGGCGCCGCTGCGGACCCCACTGGCCGCCCTCAGCCCAGAGCGGCCCCGATTTGCTCCGCGACGGTTGCCGCCGCTGCGGAGCGCCCCACTGGTGGCCGTCGCGGATGACGCGCCGGCCTGGAATCGTGTGTTGCAGCGTGTTGCTGTTCCTGCATGACTGCTTTTGTCACTGCCTGCTGATGCTTGCTGTTCGCGAGCGGGACGCGTATTCCTTCACACACGCCCCGCTCGCCGGATGGCGTTACGCCGCCCGGTTCGCTACACGACAGACTGCCTGTTTCAGGCAGCCTTCGCCTTGGAGCCTTCTGCTTGCGCAATCTCGAAGTTCGCCATGATTTCCAGTGCACGAATCATCGCCGAGTGATCCCACGTCTTGCCGCCGTTCGCTGCGCAGACGCTGAAGAGTTGCTGGGCGCTCGCCGTGTGCGGCAGTGCGATGCCGAGCTTGCGCGCGCCGTCGAGAGCGAGGTTCAGGTCTTTCTGGTGCAGTTCGATGCGGAAGCCCGGGTCGAACGTGCGCTTCGTCATGCGCTCACCGTGCACTTCGAGAATGCGCGACGAAGCGAAGCCGCCCATCAGGGCACGGCGCACGCGTTCCGGATCGGCGCCCGAGCGGGCTGCGAAGAGCAGGGCCTCGGCCACGGCTTCGATGTTCAGTGCGACGATGATCTGGTTTGCCACCTTCGTGGTCTGGCCCGCGCCGTTGTCGCCAACGAGCGAGATGTTCTTGCCCATCTGCTCGAACAGGGGCTTCGCGATGTCGAACGCCTTCTGCGGGCCGCCGACCATGATCGAGAGCGTCGCTTCGCGCGCGCCGACTTCGCCGCCCGAGACCGGGGCGTCGAGGTAGTCGCAGCCGAGCGCGTTGATCTGTTTGGCGAACTGTTGCGTTTCCAGCGGCGAGATCGAGCTCATGTCGATCACGAGCTTGCCCGCCGTGAGGCCCTTGGCAACGCCGTCGTCGGCGAACAGCGCGTTCGCGACGTCAGGCGTGTCCGGCACCATCAGAATGATGATGTCGGCGGCCTGAGCCACAGCCGTCGAGTCGGCGACCACGCTCGTCTGCGTGCGCAGGTCGTCCGGCACCGGGTACTTGCCGTTCACGCTCAGCGTGTGGCCGGCCTTCAGAAGGTTGCGCGCCATGTGCGCGCCCATGATGCCGAGGCCGATAAAACCAATCTTTGCCATCTTGGGTTTCTCCGTTAAGTCTTTTCAGTTCGTTACCGTGTCGCGGGGTGCTTGCCAGGTGCTCAAGCCGCTCAAGCGCTCAAGCGTGCGCGGCCGAAGGCTGCTGCGCGCTGCGCAGCCAGCCGAGGCCTTCCACGGTGGTCGTGCGCGGCTTGTACTCGCAGCCGATGTAGCCTTCGTAGCCGAGCGAGTCGAGCAGGTCGAACAGGAACGGGTAGTGGATCTCGCCCGTGCCCGGCTCGTTGCGGCCCGGGTTGTCGGCGAGCTGGATGTGGGCGATTTTCGCGAAGTGCTTCTTGATCGTCGCCGCGAGTTCGCCTTCCATGCGCTGCATGTGATAGATGTCGTACTGCAGGAAGACGTTGTCCGAGCCGGTTTTCGCGATCACGTCGAGCGCTTCGGCCGAGCGGTTCAGCGCGAAGCCCGGGATGTCGTACGAGTTGCACGGCTCGACCAGCAGGCGAATGCCTTCGCGCTTGAGCGCGTCGGCGGCGAACGAGAGGTTGTCCACGATCGTCGCGAGCGCCGTGTCGCGCGAAACGCCCGCGCCCGGAATGCCGACGAGGCAGTTCAGCTGCGGCACCTTCAGCGCTTTCGCATATTCGATCGCGCGGCCCACGCCTTCCTGGAACTCGCTCTTGCGCTCGGGCAGGCAGGCAATGCCGCGCTCACCCGCTTCCCAGTTGCCGGCGGGCAGGTTGTGCAGCACCAGCTTGAGCTGGTTCGCCTCGAGGCGTTCGGCCAGCTCGGCGGCCTTGTACGGATACGGGAACAGGAATTCCACGGCGTCGAAGCCCGCGCCCGCGGCCGCGGAGAAGCGGTCGAGGAACGGAACTTCGTTGAACAGCATGGTCAGATTTGCTGCGAATTTCGGCATGATGCGGGGTCTCGCTGGTCGGTCAGTCATGGAAGTCGGGCCCGCGGCGCGCCGATGCCGGGCGCGCCGCTTTCCGGGTGAGGCTCGAGCGGGTCACGCTCAGTCGAGTGCGTTCAGGGCGCTGATGGCCGTCGGCGCGTGCTCCGGCTTGTCGGCCAGATCTTCGAACTCGTTGATCGCGTCGATTTCGGCGCCCATCGAGATGTTGGTCACGCGTTCGAGGATCACCTCGACCACGACGGGCACGCTGTGCTCGGCGGCGAGCGCCTGGGCCTGCTTGAGCGCCGGCTCGATCTCTTCGGGCTTGAAAACGCGCAGCGCCTTGCAGCCCAGTCCTTCCGCCACCGTCACGTGATCGACGCCGTAGCCGTTCACTTCCGGGGCGTTGATGTTCTCGAACGCGAGCTGCACGCAGAAGTCCATGTCGAACGCGCGCTGCGCCTGGCGGATCAGACCCAGATACGAGTTGTTCACGACCACGTGGACGTACGGCAGCTTGAACTGCGCGCCCACGGCCAGCTCCTCGACCATGAACTGGAAGTCGTAGTCGCCGGAGAGCGCCACGATGGGACGCGACGGATCCGCCGCACGCACACCGAGCGCAGCCGGAATCGTCCAGCCGAGCGGGCCCGCCTGACCGCAGTTGATCCAGTTGCGCGCCTTGTAGACGTGCAGGAACTGCGCGCCCGCGATCTGCGAGAGGCCGATCGTGCTCACGTAGCAGGTGTCGCGGCCGAATACCTTGTTCATTTCTTCGTAGACGCGCTGCGGCTTGATCGGCGCGTTGTCGAAGTGCGTCTTGCGCAGCATCGTGCGCTTGCGTTGCTGGCACTCGGCCACCCACGCTTTGCGGTCCTTCAGCTTGCCGGCGGCCTGCCACTCCTGCGCGACTTCGAGGAAGAGCTCGAGCGCGGCCTTCGCATCGGAAACAATGCCGAGGTCCGGGCCGAACACACGGCCGATCTGCGTCGGTTCGATGTCGACGTGCACGAACTTGCGGCCCTTCGTGTAGACATCGACGCTGCCCGTGTGGCGGTTCGCCCAGCGGTTGCCGATGCCGAGCACGAAGTCGGAGGCGAGCATCGTCGCGTTGCCGTAGCGATGCGAGGTCTGCAGGCCGACCATGCCGGCCATCAGCGGATGGTCGTCGGGAATCGCGCCCCACGACATGAGCGTCGGGATCACGGGCACGCCCACCGTTTCGGCAAACTTCACGAGCAGGTCTTCAGCCGCCGCGTTGAGCACGCCGCCGCCCGAAACGATCAGCGGCTTCTCGCTCGCGTTGAGCAGCGTAAGCGCCGCTTCGATCTGCTTGCGGCTGGCGCGCGGCTTGTAGACCGGCAGCGGCTCGTAGGTGTCGATGTCGAATTCGATCTCGGCGAGCTGCACGTCGATCGGCAGGTCCACGAGCACAGGACCGGGACGGCCCGAGCGCATCAGGTGGAACGCCTGCTGGAACACGCGCGGCACGAGCGCGGGCTCGCGCACTGTCACGGCCCACTTCGTGACGGGCTTGGCGATCGATTCGATGTCGACCGCCTGGAAGTCTTCCTTGTAAAGGCGGGCGCGCGGCGCCTGGCCCGTGATTGCGAGGATCGGAATCGAGTCGGCGGAGGCGGAGTAGAGGCCCGTGATCATGTCGGTGCCGGCGGGGCCCGACGTGCCGATGCAAACGCCAATGTTGCCCGGTGCGGCGCGCGTGTAGCCTTCGGCCATGTGCGAGGCGCCCTCGACGTGGCGCGCCAGCACGTGCGTGATGCCGCCGGCGTTCTTCATTGCCGAATAGAACGGGTTGATGGCGGCGCCCGGCACGCCGAACGCGGTGTCGATCCCTTCTTTCTCGAGCACCAGCACGGCTGCGTCGACGGCTCTCATCTTGGCCATGAATGTCTCCTGAATGTCGCAAATTGCCCAAGTAACCAGGTGGTTGAGGCGACTTTAGGGCCACCGGAAAGGTTTGATAAGATCAGTCCGGGTCGCTTATTTCGAAACCAAAAGTATTGAATACCGTCGCGACGGCCCCTGGCGGCATTCCGGAGACACAAAATGGACCGCTTCAAGCAGATCGAGACCTTCGTGCGCGTCGCCGAGGCGGGCAGCCTCGCGGCGGCCGCCCTGGAGGAGGGTGTCTCGCCGGTGATCCTCGGGCGGCGCATCGACGCGCTGGAAAAGCGCCTTGGGGTCAAGCTGATGTACCGCTCCACGCGGCGGCTCGTGGTGAGCGAGGAGGGCGGCGCCTTCCTCGAGCGCTGCCGGGGCCTGCTGGCCGAATGGGAACAGGCAGAAAACGAGCTGTCCGCCGGGCGGCGGGTCGTGAACGGCCATCTGATCGTGTCGGCGCCGGCCGCATTCGGGCGCAAACACGTCGCGCCGCTCGCGCCGCCGTTTCTCGCCGACAAGCCCGAGCTCCAGCTTTCCTTCAATCTGACCGACCGCGTGGTCGATCTCGTGCGCGAGGGCTACGACCTGTCGATCCGCATCGGCGGCGCGGTCGATCCGAACTTCGTCGCGGTGAAGCTCGCGACGAACCGGCGCGTGGTTTGCGGCACGCCCGCCTACTTCCGCAAGCACGGCAAGCCGAAGACACTCGAAGACCTGCCGAACCACAACTGCCTCGCGTTCAACCTGCAGGGCGGCCAGAACCGCGGCTGGTATTTCCGGCGCAACGGCAAGCTCGTGACGGTGCGCGTGGGCGGCACACTCGACTGCAACGACGGCGAGCTGCTGCACCGCTGGGTGACGGAAAGTCTCGGGCTTGGCTGGCGCTCCACCTGGGAGATCGACGCGCAGCTCGCGCGCGGCGAGCTCGAGACCGTGCTCGACGAGTATGCGCTGCCCGACTACGACATCCTCGCGGTCTACCCGCAGCAGCGCTACGTGCCGGCCAAAGTGCGCTATTTCATCGATTACCTGAAAGAGGTCTATGCGCGGCCGGGGTACTGGAGCGGCGAGGCGGTCTGATCTGCCGCGCCGGCGATGCCGCGATTCATCCGACGACGAGCACGCCGTTCATCGTCTCGTGGCCCGAGCCGCGGAAGATGTCACACAGAAACTCGACGTTGCCGGCATCGCCGGCAACGGCCGGCAGATGGACGGGCGCTCCCGGCGGCACGTCGGCGCGCACGCCGAACTGCGGGATCGAGAAGCCCATTAGCGTGTCTTCCGACGTGAGCTCGAACACCACGCGCTCGTGCGGGAGGAGCGGGATGCGGTTCGGCGTGAATACGAAGCGCCGCGCGTGGACCGGGATGACGCGCGGCGGCGCGGCGCGTGCGTCGACGCGCAGGAGCGCGGCCGTGCCCGCCGCGGCGGACAGCAGCCAGCGGCGGCGGGCGGGCAGTGATGGCAGCGCGGTGGCGGGAAGGCGTTGGGGCATATCGGTCTCCTGTCTCATGGGTCTCATGGGTCTCATGGCGCTCGCTCGGGTCCCGAGCAAGCCGTGCATCGTCGGTGCGCTCAGGCAAGATCGCGGATCGGCATCTCGGTTAGCGCATAAGCCCGCGGCGCGCCGTCCACTTCCACGCTGCGCCAGCCAAGCCCCTTGTAAGGCGCGGCGGCATCCCACGGCACCGGCAGCCGTTGCGGCTGCGAGCCCGGCGCGGGCAGCGGGAACATCAGCGAACGCGCGGCGTGGTGTGCAACGTTTTCGGTCATCGTGTGGTGCTCCTGGTGTATGTGGCCGTAGAAGACTGTGACGTTCGGGTGTTTCTGCAGAAGCTCGATGACGACGGCTCCGTCGCGTGTCGCCCAGTCCCATTGCGGCGCGAGGTCGAAGAGCGGCCGGTGCGTGAAGACGACGATACGCGCCTCAGGCGGTTGCCGGGAGAGGTCGTCGGCGAGCCAGGCGATCTGCGCGTCGCCTACGCGGCCCGCGGGATCCGAGACGTTGTCGAGGACAACGAAATGCACACCGCGATGGTCGAACGTGTAGTGCGTCGGGCCGAACAGCTCGCGGAAGGCTTCACCGTTGTCGAGGCTCGCGTCGTGTTCGCCCGGCATCAGGTAGAGGGGCTTCGCTTTCAGCCCCACCACGATGGCCTGGAATTCACGCATGCGCGCCCGGCGTACGGCCGGGTCGTCGGTCGTGTGCGTCAGGTCGCCGGTAAATACGACAAAGTCGGGCGCTGCGGGCAACGCGTTTACCGCGGCGATGGCCTTGGGCAGCGTGCCCCTCGCATCGGGGTTGATTGCCGGGCCTTCGAAGCCCCAGTGCGCGTCGGAAAGCTGGACGAAGAAGAAATCGGTATCGCGCGCCGCGCTCCAGCCGGGCAGCGCGGACGCGAACGCGATGCCGCCGCCCAGCGCGCCAAGGCGCAGGAAGTCGCGACGGTTCAGGGTGGCAGGCATGACGGTCTCCTTGTGGATGGCGATGTCTGTCTTACCTTCGGGCTTCGATTGGCATTCCAGATTTATTTCTTCTGGCAGGTCGAAAGGTCGGGAATAAACTGGATGCAGCGCCGGTAATCCGGGTAAGGCGGTGCCATGCCGGAGCAGGCCCGCAAGGATCAGGGATACGGCGCAAAGGACAAGGGGAGAGCGTGGGCGCGAGTACGAACGGGCAGACCGGAGCGGCCGCCGATGCAACCGAGGCGGCCGAGGCGGCGCGCAGCCGCCGTTTTCAGGCGCTCGCGCTGCCGCATCTGGATGCGGCCTATAACCTCGCGCGCTGGCTCTCGCGCAATCCGCGCGATGCCGAGGACATCGTCCAGGAGGCGTTCCTGCGGGCCTTCCGCTTCTTCGACTCGTTCCGGGGCGAGCTCGCACGGCCGTGGCTGCTCACTATCGTTCGGCGCGTCTGGTACGACGAGTGGCGGCGCCGCGCGACGTCGGAAGAGGTGGCGTTGTTCGACGAGCTGCGCGACGACGCGCCGCCGCAAGACTGGGAGACGGCGAGCGCCGACCCGGAGGCGCTCGCGATTCGCGCCGAAGATATCCGTGACGTGCAGGCCGCGCTGGAGCGACTGCCCGTGGCGTATCGCGAGGTGCTGGTCCTGCGCGAGATCGAGGAACTGAGCTACCGCGAAATCGCCCAGATTGCCGACCTGCCGCTGGGAACCGTGATGTCGCGGCTCGCCCGCGGGCGCCGGCAGCTTGCGGCTTTGCTTGCCGCCCGGCGCTGCCAGGAGCCTGGCGGGGCGACGGGCAACGGCGCACGCGAAGCGGGTAGCGGGGGAGCGCCGGGGGCGTCCGTGCGCGAAACCGATGGCCGGTCCCGCGAGGCGCCGGCCGCCGACGGCGCAGCAGCGCCACAAATCGGCGGAGCCATGAGGGAGGCGCCCGATGAACTGTAACGAAGCGCGCCCACTGATTGACGCCAGCGTCGATCGGGAACTTTCCGCCGGCGACGAATGGCGCTTGCGCGAGCATCTAGCTGGCTGTGCGCAGTGCAGGCGCGAGGCACAAGCCATACAGGCCGTCTCGCAGGCCGTGCGGACGGTGCCTTACTGGCGTGCGCCCGACGGGCTCGGCGCGCGCATCGTCGCGGCATTGCCGCCGGTTGCGCCAGAGATTACCGAAGCCCGGCACGCGCACACGACGCCCGAACACGAAGGTTTGCGCAAGACGGGCTGGAGCGGCTGGTCGTGGCCGCGCTTCGGCGGGTTCGGCGATGGCGGTGGCATCGCCACGGTTCCCGGCGGTCAGGCTCCGGGCTTCGGCTGGCTGGCGGGCGTGGTGCTCGCGCTGTGCGCGCTCGGCCTCGTGGCGGCGCTGAATCTGCGCCGCCCCGCACCCGCCGAAGGCGACACATTCGTCGACGAGGTCGTGGCGAGCCACGTGCGCGCCCAGATATCGGGCCGCGATCTTGACGTGATCTCGACTGACCGGCATACCGTCAAGCCATGGTTCAACGGCAAGATTGACTATGCGCCGCCAGTGGAGGATCTCGCAGCGGCCGGCTATCCGCTCGTGGGCGGCAGGCTCGATTATGTGGGGCGCGAACGCGTGGCCGTGCTGGTGTATCGCTTTCGCAAGCACGTAATCGATCTCTATGTGTTCCCGCCGGGCGACACCGGCATCGCGGTGACGGCGCCCGCGCCGCCGCGCACGAGCGAGGGCTATGCACTCGCGCGCTGGGAGGCGGGCGGGATGACGTGGTGGGCGGTGACCGATGCGGGGCCGGATGCGCTCGATGGCCTGCGCAGCGCACTGGATCAGCGGTTGGAGGGCGGCGGGAGTGGCGGCTGACGGCGCTTGCGCGCGCGCTGGGCGGCGCTCCCGCACCCGTTAGCGCTTGCTGCCGCTTGCTGCTTTAGCGCTTGCCGCGCAAGTCATTGAAAACACGCCCGAAACAGCGCGCCGCGCGACGATTCTGGTTGCGTGAACTGTGCGCCCGCGCTACAATCTTCGGCTTCTCACTTGCCGCACCGGTTCCGACGCCCGGGTGGCTTTAATCCACAAGGAGTGATACATGCGTCATTACGAAATCGTCTTCATCGTGCATCCGGATCAAAGCGAGCAGGTGCCCGCGATGATCGAGCGCTACAAGGGCACGATCACGTCGCACGGTGGCCAGATCCACCGCATCGAAGACTGGGGCCGTCGTCAACTGGCCTACATGATCGAGAAACTCGCGAAGGCCCACTACGTCTGCATGAACATCGAATGCGACCAGGCTACGCTCGACGAACTGGAACACGCGTTCAAGTTCAACGACGCCGTCCTGCGTCACCTCATCGTCAAGCTGAAGAAGGCCGAAACCGGCCCGTCGCCGATGATGAAGGAAGTGCAGCGCGAAGAAGCCAAGAAGGCGGCTGCCCAGCCGACCGAAGCGCAGGCTTAAGTACACAAGCCATCAGGATTCAGGCAAAGCCCGCGTGAACAGGCTGCAACTCACGGCTAGCGTCGTCGAACGCGAACCGGTGCGGTACACCCCCGCCGGCGTTCCGATAGCAGGCTGCACGTTGCATCACCGCACCGAAGTCGTCGAGGCCGGTATTTCCCGCCTCGTGGAACTGACGATGGATGCGGTGGCCGCCGGCGAGGCATGCGGCAAGCTGGAAGGCTGCGAGATGGGCGTCGAGACGCTCTTCACCGGTTTTCTGGCGAAAAAGCACCGCAACGCGCGAACCCTGGTGTTTCACATCACCGAAATGCAAGGCACAGGAAAGGACTAATCATGCCCCGCCCGACTGGTAAGAAATTCGACAAGCGTCGTCAACAGCAAAACCCGCTCTTCAAGCGCAAGAAGTTCTGCCGCTTCACGGCTGCAAACGTCGAGCAGATCGACTACAAGGACCTCGATACGCTGAAGGACTTCATCGGCGAAAACGGCAAGATCACGCCGGCTCGTCTGACGGGTACGAAGGCCCACTATCAGCGTCAGCTGGACACGGCTATCAAGCGCGCGCGTTTCCTCGCGCTGATGCCGTACACCGACCAGCACAAGGCCTAACAAGACGACGCGATAAGGAGCAATAGAATGCAGATCATTCTTCTGGAAAAAGTCGTCAACCTGGGCAACCTCGGCGACATCGTCAAGGTGAAGGACGGTTACGCACGTAACTTCCTGATCCCGAACAAGAAGGCTCGCCGTGCTACGAAGGACGCGATCGCCGAATTCGAAGTTCGCCGCGCCGAACTCGAAAAGATCGCCGCTGAAAAGCTGGTCGCTGCTCAGGCAGAAGGCGAGAAGCTGAACGGCCTGACGGTTCAGATCGGCCAGAAGGCCGGCGTGGACGGCCGTCTGTTCGGCTCGGTCACGAACGCCGACATCGCCGAAGCGCTGGTCAAGCAAGGCTTCGCAGTGGAAAAGGCGCAAGTGCGCCTGCCGGAAGGCCCGCTGAAGATGGTGGGCGACCACCCGGTGCAAGTCTCGCTGCACACCGACGTCCTCGTCGACGTGACGGTGTCGGTGCTGGGCGAGCACGCCTAAGGCACACAAGCGACCCGTCAGGGCCGCTTGACCTTCGCTGTTCGAAAGAGGCAGGAGCCGCACGGCTTCTGCCTTTTTTATTGCGCGGACGCCTCGCGGCGTTTCGCGCTTCCCGGCTTGTTCCAGGTAGCCGGCTTGCCCGATAATTGCCCTCCATGAACGCGCCCAAAGATCCCCAACTCGAGTCGCTGAAAGTCCCTCCGCATTCGATCGAGGCCGAACAGTCGGTGCTCGGCGGCCTGTTGCTCGACAACGCTGCCTGGGACCGGATTGCCGACTTCCTCTCGCAAAGTGACTTCTACCGTTACGATCACCGCATCATCTTCGAGCATATCGGCCGCCTGATCGCGGCCACGCGGCCCGCGGACGTCGTGACGGTGTACGAGGCGCTCGGCACCGCGGGGAAGGCCGAGGAGGTGGGCGGCCTCGCGTACCTGAATGCACTCGCGCAGAACACGCCGAGCGCGGCGAACATCCGCCGCTACGCCGAGATCGTGCGCGACCGCGCCGTGCTGCGGCGCCTCGTCTCGGTCGCCGACGAAATCTCGGCGGACGCCTTCAACCCGCAGGGCAAGGAGGTGCGGCAGTTGCTCGACGAGGCCGAGGCCAAGGTGTTCTCGATCGCCGAAGACGGCGCGCGCGGCACTCAGGGCTTCCTCGAGATCGGACCGCTGCTCACCCAGGTCGTGGAGCGCATCGACACGCTGTACCACACGGCGAACCCGAGCGACGTGACCGGCACGCCCACGGGATTCATGGACCTCGACCGCATGACCTCGGGCATGCACGGCGGCGAACTGATCATCGTCGCCGGGCGTCCCTCGATGGGTAAGACAGCGTTTTCGATGAACGTCGGCGAGTATGTGGCCGTGGAGTACGGGCTGCCGGTCGCCGTGTTCTCGATGGAAATGCCGGGTACGCAGCTCATCATGCGTATGCTCGGTTCGGTCGGGCGGCTTGACCAGCACCGCATGCGCACGGGCCGCCTCACGGACGAGGACTGGCCGAAACTCACGCACGCCGTACAGAAAATGAGCGAGGCGCAGATCTTCATCGACGAGACGGGCGGTCTGAACCCGATGGAACTGCGCTCGCGCGCGCGTCGCCTTTCGCGGCAATGCGGCAAGCTCGGCCTCATCATCGTCGACTACCTGCAGCTGATGAGCGGCTCGTCGACAGGCGAGAACCGCGCCACCGAAATCTCTGAAATCTCGCGCTCGCTCAAGAGCCTCGCCAAGGAACTGGACGTGCCGGTGATCGCGCTCTCGCAGCTGAACCGGGGGCTGGAACAGCGGCCGAACAAGCGTCCGGTGATGTCGGACCTGCGCGAATCGGGCGCTATCGAACAGGACGCGGACGTGATTTTGTTCATCTACCGCGACGAGGTCTACAACCCCGACAGCCCCGACAAGGGTACGGCCGAGATCATCATCGGCAAGCAGCGTAACGGTCCGATCGGGCCCGTTAGGCTCACGTTCCACGGTCAATTCACGAAGTTTGACAACTTTGCCGGGCCGCAGACCTTCTACGGCGGTGAGTGACGCCGTCCTTCTGCCTGTCAAGGTGCGCCGGGCGGCGTGCTGCGCCATCGTGGCGCAAATGCCGCTGCCGTGTCCGGCGACAAGTGCGCCTCATTACACCTGACGTTACAATGTTGCCGCCTTATGACGGCTATTTTGCTGTTTCGTGACGGCAATCCGAGACCCATTTCCAGGATTCCAATGTTCGGTCGATTCATGCCCACAGAGGGCAAGTTCTTCGAAATTTTCAACGCGCATGCAAAGTGCATGGTTTCCGCGAGCCGGGAGTTGGAGCTCCTGATCGACAACCTGGCCGATGCGGAAGTGCACAAGCAGAACGTTCAGGTAGCCGAGAAGGCCGCCGACAAGCTCACGCATGAAGCGATCGACCTGTTGCACAAGACCTTCATCACGCCACTGGACCGCGACGAGATTCACAAGCTGATCTCGACGATGGACGACGCGCTCGATCTGATGGAAGACGTCGCCACGGCCATTTCGCTGTACGACGTCCGGGCGGTGACGGCCGAGGCGAGCCAGCTGGCCCATATCTGCACGGCGACCGCCGAGCGCGTCCAGGCGGCCGTGGCGCTGCTCTCGGACATGAAGCAGGCGCGCGAGATCCTGAAGGCCTGTGAGGACATCGACCGCCTCGAATCGGACGCGGACCGCCTGCTGCGTTCCGCCATCTCGAAGCTATTCCGCGAGGAAGACGACGTCAAGACGCTGATCAAGCTGAAGGCAATCTACGAATTGCTCGAGACGATTACCGACAAGTGCGAGGATGTCGCGAACATCATCGAAGGCATCGTGCTGGAAAACGCCTGAGCCCGCCGCGATGCAATCGATACAACTCGCCATCTGGGTGGTCGCGTCGCTCGTCGCCATCTCGCTGATTTTCGACTTCATGAACGGCTTTCACGATGCGGCGAACTCCATCGCTACCGTCGTGTCGACGGGCGTCCTCAAGCCGCAGCAGGCGGTGGCGTTCGCGGCCATGTTCAACGTCATCGCCTATTTCGTGTTCCACCTTAAGGTGGCGCAAACGGTGGGCAAGGGCACCATCGACCCCGATATCGTCGACCACTACGTCATCTTTGGCGCGCTGGTGGGCGCGATCGGCTGGAACGTGCTGACCTGGCACTACGGCATTCCGTCGAGCTCGTCTCACGCGCTGATCGGCGGGCTGGTGGGCGCGGCGCTCGCCAAGTCGGGCTGGCACTCGCTCAATTTCGACGGCCTCATGAAGACCGTCGCGTTCATCTTCATCTCGCCGCTGCTCGGCTTCATCCTCGGTTCGTTTTTCATGCTGCTGGTGTCGTGGCTTTATTTCCGCACACCTCCCAGCAAGGTGGACCGGCGTTTCCGCCGCCTGCAACTGATCTCCGCGAGCTTCTATAGCCTCGGCCACGGCGGCAACGACGCGCAGAAGACCATCGGCATCATCTGGATGCTGCTGATCGCCACGGGCTACGCCTCGGCCACAGCCGCCGCGCCGCCGATCTGGGTGGTGGGCGGCTGCTATCTGTCGATGGGTATCGGCACGCTGTTTGGCGGCTGGCGGATCGTGCGGACGATGGGGCAGAAGATCACCAAGCTCAAGCCGGTCGGTGGTTTCTGCGCCGAGACGGGCGGCGCGATTACGCTCTTCACGGCATCCTGGCTAGGCATTCCCGTCTCGACCACCCATACCATCACCGGCGCGATCGTCGGCGTGGGGGCGACGCAGAAGCTCTCCGCCGTGCGTTGGGGCGTGGCCGGCAATATCGTCTGGGCATGGGTGCTTACGATTCCGGCCTCTGCCGCGCTCGCCGCTGCGGGCTGGTGGCTGGGCCACCACCTGATGTGACAGCGCGCCTGACGCCGCCGCGGGCCGCCGCAGGTTACGTCAGGCGGCCCTGGGCACGCATGGCTTAGAGGATCGGCGCCGAGGCGCCGTCCATGGGAATGAGCGCTCCCGTCACGTAGCTTGCGCGGCGGCTTGCCAGGAAGAGCGCCACGTCCGCGATTTCCTCGGGCTTCGCATATCTTCCGAGCGGCACCTTGGCCTCGCCGCGCGCGAGCGCCGCATCCTTGTCGATACCTTCCCTTCCTGCTTCCAGTATCAACGCTTCCTGGAGGCGCTCCGTGAGCGTCGCGCCGGGATTGATCGCGTTGATGCGGATGCCGTAGCGCGCGTGGTAATGCGCGAGCCCCACGGTGGCCAGCATCAACGCGGCATTGGCGGCGCCGCCCGCGATATGGATATCGCTCGCGTATTTGCCGCCCATGCCGATGATATTCACGATCGTGCCGGGCTCGGCCGCGTCGCCGGCTTTCACGCGCTCCACCATGCGGCGCAGCACCTCCTGCTGCGGGTAGATGTACGGAAAATACTTGGCTTCCATGGTCGCCTTGAAGGCTTCCGCGTCGAGCGATTCAGGGTCGTAGCGGCGGGCCGCGCCCGCGCTATTGATGAGCACGTCGATTGGGCCGACGCTCGTCGAGACGTCTTCGACCACGTCTGCGGCGCTGTGCGGTTCGTGCAGGTCGGCGCGCGTGAGGTGAACGTGCAGGCCCTCGCTCGCCAGCTGTTCGCGCGCGCGGGCCAGATTAGCGGGATCGCGCGAGACGATCGCGACGCGCGCGCCTTCTCTCGCAAACGCCCGGGCGCAGGCAAGGCCAATGCCTTTGCTGCCGCCCGTTACCAGAACCACCTTGTTGTTGAGTCCGAGATCCATCGCTGCCTCGCTTGCCTCGCGCCGAAAGGGGTATCAAGACGATAGCAGACGCAGCGGGCCGCGCAAACCGTGCTGGCCGTTTGGCCAGGGGCTGGCATGCCGCGAGACGCCGGGTATCAGAAGCCGCCGTTGGCGAAACGGGCGATGGGATCGTCGCCCGATTGCGTGGCCGCACGCTGCGCGGTGCCCCCCGTCGATGCGCGCATGATCTGCACCGGAGCGGCTGCAGGCGACGCGGGCTGCACGGCAACTGAGCCGGCCTGCGCGGCCTGGCGTTCAGCCGTGGCGGCCGCCGGTGGCGGCGGTTCGAAGGCGTCCGCTGCGGCGTCGATCGGATCGGGTCGCGCGGCGGGCGCAGTCGGGGCGACCGGGGGAGACGGGGCGGCGGCGGTCGAATTCACAGGCGCGACACCACCGCTGGCAGGCGCACTTGCAACCGGCGCAGCAGCCGCGGCCGGCGTGAGCGCGCCAGCCTGACGCGCCTGCGTTTGCGCCGCGCCGACGGTTCCGGGCGGCGGTTCGAACGCGTCGGCTTGTGCGGCCGGGGCCAGGGCCGGGGCCGGCACATCCGCCGGCGCAGCGGCAACCGGCGCCTCGGCGGCAGTCAGACGGTTCTGATCGGCGGGAGTCGTTCGCACAGGGGCTGCCGCGACAGCCGCGGTCACGTCCTGCACGGGCGGCAGGGCGGCAGCGCTCATGGCGCCCGGACGCTGTGCAGGCGCGGACGCTTCCCACGTCGGCGTGCCGAACGGCGCCGGCGTCTGCTTCGGCGGCGCCATCCGGCGGATGCCGTCGAAGCGCTTCGCCCAGTAGGGATTGGTCAGATAGTCGAGCCGCACGGTCCCGCCGGTCGAAGGCGCGTTGACGAAACGCAGCTGGCCGACGTAGATCCCCACGTGGGAATGCGCACGCCCGGTGGTGTTGAAGAAGACGAGGTCGCCGGCGGCGATTTCATCGGGGTCGATAGTCTGGCCGCGCTCGCTCATTTCGGCCGTGGTGCGCGGCAGGTCCACGGAGGCGGCCCGCGCGAGCACATACTTGACGAGGCCGCTGCAATCGAAGCCGCTATCGGGCGTATTGCCGCCCCAGCGGTAGGGAATGCCCACGAGGCCCATGGCCTCGATGGAGATTTCCTCGCGGCCGATGCTGTGATCGACGAAATCGGGAAAGCCCGGCGGGCGAGTGCGCCAGGCGTCGGCGGTCGTGGACGAACCGCTGCCGCGCGAGATCCTTTGCGGCGCGCTGGAGCAGGCAGCGAGTAAAACCACGAGCAGTAACGGAAGCCAGAGTCGGCGCATGAAACAACGCTCGGGCGACGGACGTCCGCCCGGGTGGAAACCGGTAATGCGCCGATGGTAGCCCGTCGGGCGGGGCGCTCGCAAGAATTCTTGATAATTTACTTGAAGTTCGCGGCCAAGGTGTTGCTTGCCGGGCACGCCGCGCCATGAAAAAAGGACCGTATCCGGCAGTCCGGAACGGTCCTTCTGGTGATGCTCAGAGGCGGTGGAAAGCGCTTACAGGATGTCCGACGCGTAATCGGCCAGACGCGAGCGTTCGCCGCGTGCAAGCGTGACGTGGCCGCTATGCGCCCAACCCTTGAAGCGGTCGACGACGTAGGTCAGGCCCGAGCTGCCTTCGGTCAGATACGGCGTATCGATCTGCGCGATATTGCCGAGGCACACGATCTTCGTGCCCGGGCCCGCGCGCGTGACGAGCGTCTTCATCTGCTTGGGCGTCAGGTTCTGCGCTTCGTCGATGATCAGATACTTGTCGACGAACGTGCGTCCGCGCATGAAGTTCATGCTCTTGACCTTCAGGCGCGAGCGGATCAGTTCCTGCGTTGCGGCGCGGCCCCATTCGCCGGCGGCGTCGTCGGTCTTCTGGAGCACTTCGAGGTTGTCGTCGAAGGCGCCCATCCACGGCTGCATTTTTTCCTCTTCCGTGCCGGGCAGGAAACCGATGTCCTCGCCAACAGGCACTGTCGCGCGCGTCACGATGATCTCGTTGTAGCGCTTGTCGTCGAGCACCTGCGCGAGGCCGGCTGCCAGCGCGACGAGCGTCTTGCCCGTGCCCGCCTGGCCCAGCAGCGTGACGAAATCGATGTCGGGATTCATCAGCAGGTTCAGCGCGAAGTTCTGCTCGCGGTTGCGTGCCGTGATGCCCCACACGTTGTTCTTGTGGTGGCCGTAGTCGCGCAGGGTCTGCAGGAGCGCCGTCTTGCCGTTGAGTTCGCGCACGATCGCGTGGAACACAGGCTCGCCGTTTTGCGGTTCCAGGTAGACGAACTCGTTGACGAGCATCGAGGCGCATTCGGGGCCCGTCACGCGGTAGTAGGTCGTGCCCGACTTGGTGTCCTGCCACGATTCCATGCCCTTCGCGTGCTTCGTCCAGAAGTCCTGCGACAGCGCGCGGATGCCCGAATAGAGCAGATCCTTGTCTTCGAGGACCTGGTCGTTGAAGTAGTCTTCGGCGGGCAGGCCGAGCGCGTGCGCCTTGATGCGCATGTTGATGTCTTTCGACACCAGCACGACGAGGCGATCCGGCCGGTCGCGCTGCAGCGCGCGCACGACGCCGAGGATCTGGTTGTCGGCCTTGCCTTCGGGCAGGCCGTCCACCGGATCGATATGCGTGAGCGTGGTCTGGAAGTAGAGGCGCCCGAGCGCCTCGCGGCTGCCAAGACGCGCCAGCGAAATGCCTTCGGAGATCGTGCCCGCGTTCGCGACCAGCTGGTCGAGCGTGCGGCTCACCTGGCGCGCATTACGCGCCACTTCCGACATGCCCTTCTTGTGGTTGTCGAGTTCTTCCAACGTCATCATCGGCAGATAGACGTCGTGTTCCTCGAAGCGGAAAAGACAGGTCGGGTCGTGCATCAGCACGTTCGTGTCGAGCACGAAGAGCTTGTGGACTTCGGTGCTTTCTTCCGGATGCAGGCGTTTCTTCGCGGTTCCGCGCGTGCCCGGCGCGGCGGGCGCGCCTGCGGTTTTGCCGGCGCCCGGCTTGCCGCTGCGGGCAACGGGCGTCTCGGCTTCGGCATGCGCTTGCAGCGGCTGAAGGAGCGCCGCGGTTTGCTTGCTGCGCGTGCGTGCGGGCGCGGGCGCCACGGGTTCGAGCGCGGCCAGCTCGGCGCCGCCGACGGGCAGCGGTACCGTGCGCAAGGTCGTGGCGGCGTTGGCGGCCTGCGTCATCGGCTCGGCGACGCTCGCGGGGCCGTATTCACCGACGTCGAGCGCGTCGTTCTCGCTCGCAGCCTTGCGCGTGCTGCGCGTGGTACGCGCGCGCGCCTTGTACTCTTCAGGCGGCAGCAGGTTGCCGAGCTTGTTGGGGGGGGTAGGCAAAGGCATGGTGTCCCTCGAAAAAATCGGGTCGAGTGGTCGAGTAGGGTGCGCTATCGGGCGCTGCCGTCCGGCGCCGGGTAGGCGCCCTGGGCATGCGCTGCGTGCGCGCTCAGGTCTGGAAATGCCGTTTCGCCTGTTTTTCGATCGGCTCCTTGACAAAGACGCGCGACCGGAGCGTTCTCCGGCGCGGCCATGACGGGACAACAAACAAAAAGACCAACAAAAAAGCCGCCGCCCCGGCTAACGAGGCAAGCGGCTTGACTGCAGTGGCGGCGCGGTGCTCCGGCCAGGCGCTGCCGGCCTTCGGTTGACCGGCTGCGCGAGCGACGCAACGCGACAAAAAATGGGGTGGACAGGCACTCATTGCAGCCCAATATAACGCGCCTCAAAGCGCTTGTACAGACTCCAGAACCTCGTCGACATGGCCCGGAACCTTGATGCCGCGCCATTCGCGGCGCAGCACGCCGTCGGCGTCGATGAGGAAGGTGGAGCGTTCGATGCCACGTACTTCTTTGCCATACATTTTCTTCATTTTGATGACGCCAAAGAGCGTGCAGAGCGCTTCGTCGCCGTCCGATACCAAGGTAAACGGCAGTTCGAGCTTGGCCTTGAAGTTATCGTGCGAGCGCACGCTGTCGCGCGAAACGCCGACGATCTGCGCGCCCGCTTTCTTGAACTTCGGGTTGAGGTCGCGGAACTGCAGGCCTTCGGTCGTGCAGCCGGGCGTGTTGTCTTTCGGATAAAAGTACAGCACGACCTTGCTGCCCTTGAGGCTCGACAGGGTGAAGTCGCCGCCGGTGGCGGGCGCGGTGAAGTCGGGAACGGGTTGGTCGACTGCGATGGGCACGAGGTGTCCTCCGGTTGTTATTGTCGGGCGTAGCGGGCGGCGCGGCGCATCGCCTGGACGGCGCCGTCCAGGACGCGCGGGAGGCGAGAGACGCGTGCGGACGGCGGATTCAGTCGGGCTGGACGATCAACTGGCCGGAGCGGCCGACGATCTCGCCCCAGGTAACAGGGTACGATGGGAGCGTATCGCGGTCCAGCGTTGCATGGTAGTCGCCCATCGTGGCAAACGTGTGGCCCTGCGCGCGCCAGCCCGCGAGCAGTTGCTCGAAGACGGGCGCAAGCTTCTGGCCTTCGAGCTCCGCATGCAGCGTGAAGACCTGGTCGTGCGGGTTGTTTTCCGTGAGCTTGAGCATCCAGGCGGCGACGCCGTCGGTGTCGATGCCGTCCACCCCGAGCACTTCGTCGAGCGTGGGCAGCGTGGTGGGCATCTGCACGTGGTTCAGCGTGCGGCCTTCCACCACCGGCAGATAGGGCGAGTGTCCGCGTCCGTCGGACGCATAGCGCATGCCCCAGGCGTCGATCTGCTCGAACGCCGCGTCGTTCATCTGCCAGCCGGCCGCGCCGTGCGTGGCGGGCGGTGCGCCGAAGATCTGCATGAAGCGCTCGTGGCTCTTCTGCATTTCACGCACGGTCCAGTCGCGCTCGCGGCTGCGCACGTTGTCCTGCCAGTAGACGTGATCCCACGTATGGATGCCGCATTCGAAGCCGGCTTCGTGGATCGCGCGCATCTCGGCTGCGGCGCGCACCCCGATGTCGGGGCCGGGCAGCAGCACGCCGTACATCAGCTGCTTCACGCCGTAGTGCTCGACCACGGACGTGCGCGACACCTTCTTCAGGAAGCCCGGGCGAAACACCCGGCGCAGCGCCCAGCCCGTGTGGTCCGGGCCGAGGCTGAAGAGAAAGGTCGCGCGCGCCTTGTAGCGGTCGAAGATGCGGGCGAGATTCGGCACGCCTTCGCGCGTGCCGCGCAGCGTGTCGACGTCGATCTTGAGGACGATGCGGGCCAAGTGGCAGGGTCCTTGGTGCGAGGCGTTATTGCTGCTCGACGAGGGCGCGGGCCTCGGCCACGTGGCCGCGGTACGCCTCGAAGATCTTGCGCAGCGCTTCGTCGAAGGTCGACTTCGGCGCCCAGCCGAGTTCCTGCATGGTGTTGTCGATCTTCGGCACGCGGTTCTGCACATCCTGGTAGCCCGCGCCGTAGTAGGCGCCCGACGACGTCTCGACGAGCTGCACCTGCTTCGCCGTTTCGGCGTACTCGGGGAATTCGGCCGCGAGCGCCAGCATCTTGTGCGCGAGTTCGCGCACCGAGAAGTTGTTGGTCGGGTTGCCGATGTTGTAGATCTTGCCCGAGGCCACGCCGTTCTGGTTCTCGATGATCTTCATGAGCGCTGCGATGCCGTCGTCGATGTCGGTGAACGCACGCTTCTGCGCGCCGCCGTCGACGAGGCTGATGTTCTCGCCGCGCACGATATGGCCGAGGAACTGCGTCACGACACGCGACGAACCTTCCTTCGGCGTGTAGATCGAGTCGAGGCCCGGGCCGATCCAGTTGAACGGGCGAAACAGCGTGAAGTTCAGGCCTTCCATGCCGTAGCCCCAGATCACGCGGTCCATCAGCTGTTTCGAGCACGCGTAGATCCAGCGCGGCTTGTTGATCGGGCCGTAGGTGAGGGCCGAGGCGTCCGGGTCGAACTGCTCGTCGGCGCACATGCCGTAGACCTCGGAGGTCGACGGGAACACGAGGTGCTTGCGGTACTTCACGGCCGAACGCACGATCGGCAGGTTCGCCTCGAAGTCGAGCTCGAACACGCGCAGCGGCTGCTGCACGTAGGTGGCGGGCGTGGCGATGGCAACGAGCGGCAGGATCACGTCGCACTTCTTGACGTGGTACTCGACCCACTCCTTGTTGATCGTGATGTCACCTTCGAAGAAGTGCATCCGCTCATGCTTGACGAGATCGCCGAGGCGATCGGTCTGCATGTCCATGCCGAACACTTCCCAGTTCGTGGTTTCGAGGATGCGCTTGGAGAGGTGGTGGCCGATGAAGCCGTTCACACCCAGGATCAGGACTTTTTTCATTGACGGGAAGCAGATGAAGTGAGTTCGGCGAATGCGGCGGGCGTGACGACGGTTTCTTCACCGCCTTCTCCACCGCTTTTTTCACCATGTCGCTGGTGCCGCAGTTCGTGGATCGCGATGGCGCGGCCGTCGCCGCAGAGGGCGAAAAGCGCATTATCGCTTACGTGGATACCGGGGGGCAATCCGCCCGAGGGGGCCAGCCCAGCCGGCGTCGCGCCCGGACGGACGAGCCGCGCGCGGGCGATCACGAAGCGCTCGCCGCCGATATCCGTGAACGCGCCCGGATAGGGCGGCGCGACGGCGCGGATCAGGTTGTAGATCTGCTGGGCGCTCCGGCTGAAGTCGATGCGGCCGTCTTCCGGCTTGCGGCCGCCGAAGTAGCTGCCCTGCGAGAGATCGTTCGGCAAATGCGGCGCCTCGCCGGCGAGCAGCGCGGGCAGCACGCGCCAGAGCGTCTGCTCGGCCGCCACCGTGACCTTGTCGAAGACCTGCGCGGCCGTGTCGTCAGGCAGGATCGGCACGGGCGTTTGCGCGACGATCGCGCCCGCGTCGGGCTTCGCGGCCATCTCGTGCAGCGTCGCGCCGGTTTCCGCTTCGCCGTTGAGCACCGCCCAGTTGGTCGGCACGCGGCCGCGGTATTTCGGCAGCAGCGATCCGTGCACGTTGTACGCGCCACGCGCGGCGAGCGCGAGCAGGTCGGTCGGCAGCATGTGCCGGTAGTAGAACGAGAAGATGAAGTCCGGACGCGCGGCGGACACGGCCGCGCGCAGTTCGGCGCTCTTCGGGTCGGCAGGCGTGACGACGTCGATGCCGTGCTCTTCGGCCACTGATTTCACGCTGCCGAACCAGATGTTCTCGGTCGGGCTGTCCTCGTGGGTGACCACGAGCGCGACGTCCACGCCGCCCGCGAGCAGCACCTGCAGGCAGCGTACGCCGACGTTGTGATACGCGAAGACGACGGCGCGCGGCTTCATTTCTGTATCCCCATTCCTTGCGCAGCGGGTTGCACGGGCTGGACCACGTCCTGGCGGGGTGCCGCGGCGACAGCTTCGCCGTTGCGCTCTTCGAGGATGGTCTGCACCAGGTAGCGCGGACGCGCGCGCACCTGTTGATAGATGCGGCCGATGTACTCGCCGAGCAGGCCGAGCGCGAAGATGATCACGCCAAGCAGGAAGAACGTGATGGCGAACAGCGTGAACACGCCTTGCACTTCCGCGCCGATGATGAAGCGGCGGATCAGCAGCAGGACGAAGAGGCCGGCCGAGCCGAGCGAGAGGATCACGCCGATGAACGACAGCCACTGCAGCGGCACGACGGAGAAGCCGGTGACGAGGTCGAAATTCAGGCGGATGAGGCTGTAGAGCGAGTATTTCGATTCGCCCGCGAAGCGCTCTTCGTGCGCGACTTCGACCTCGACGGGGTTCTGCGCAAACGTATAGGCGAGCGCGGGAATGAACGTGTTGATCTCGCCGCAGCGGTTGATCGTGTCGATGATGTGGCGGCTGTAGGCGCGCAGCATGCAGCCCTGGTCGGTCATCTTGATGCGCGTGATGCGCTCGCGCAGACGGTTCATCGCCTGCGAGGCCTTGCGGCGCCACAGGCTGTCCTGGCGCTGCTTGCGGATCGTGCCAACATAATCGTAGCCTTCGCGCATCTTCTCGACGAGCTTGCCGATTTCTTCGGGCGGGTTCTGCAGGTCCGCGTCGAGCGTGATGACGATCTCGCCGCGCGCCTGCTCGAAACCGGCGAGGATCGCCATGTGCTGGCCGTAATTGCCGTTCAGCAGGATCGCGCGGGTGGTGTCGGGGCGCGCGCGGAACTGCTGCGCGAGCATCGCGGCCGAGCGGTCGCGGCTGCCGTCGTTGATGAAGATGACTTCATACGCGGCGCCGAGCTGGTCGAGGGCCGGGTACAGGCGCGTGAACAGCGCCTCGAGCCCGGCTTCCTCGTTGTAGACCGGAATGATGACCGAGACTTCCGGCGCTTCCGGGGTCAAGGTGCGTTGTTCCGTTTGACTCATGAGTGCGTCTTTTCCGTATTCGTAGTGCTTGCGCGTAGTGTGTCTGCCAGGTGTACGGATGCCTCTCCCTGTAGAGGCTTCGGCCTGCGTCCGTACCGCGTGCTGCGGTGGCCGGTGCCTGGAGCGGGGACTTCAGGCGGATACTTCAGCCCTTGCTGTACTGCTCGCAAATCTCGTTCACGGCGCGGCACACGCGCGCCACGTCGTCTTGCGTCATCAGCGTGAAGAGCGGCAGCGTGACCGTGGTCGCGCCGAAACGCTCCGCGTGCGGGAACATCCCTGCCGTAAAGCCACGCTCGCGATAGAGCGTGAAGAGATGGATCGCCGGGTAGTGCACGCCCGAGCCGATACCACGCTCCTTCAACTGCTCCATGAATCCCGCGCGGCTCAGGGTGAGACGCTCGAGCGGCAGGGTGATCTGGAACATGTGCCAGTTGCTGTTCGCGAAGTCCGCAACCGGCAACCCGATGCCGAGTTTCACCGCCGCGCCGCCTTCAAGCTGCGCGAAGTACGCGCGCGCGAGCTTGCGCCGCTGTTCGATGAAGCGCTCGGCGTGCCGAAGCTGGCCGAGGCCGACGCGCGCCGCGACATCTGTGAGATTGTACTTGCCGCCGAGCACGTCGCAGTCCATGCCGTCGAAGCCGGTGCGCGTGACGCCCTGCAGACGGTATTTCTGGGCGAGCACGGCCTCGGCTTCGTTATTGAGGACGAGTGCGCCGCCCTCGATCGACGTGAGGTTCTTGTTCGCGTGGAAGCTGAACGAAACGATGTCGCCGAGCGCGCCAATGCGCTTGCCGTTCCACGTTGCGCCGAATGCCTGGGCGGCGTCTTCGACTACGCGCAGCCCGTGTTGGCGGGCGATGGCGTAGAGGCGGTCCATGTCGACCGGCAGGCCCGCGAGGAACACCGGGATGATTGCCTTGGTGCGCGGCGTGATGGCGGCTTCGAGCTTGTCGAGGTCGATATTGCGGGTGACGGGGTCGATGTCGGCGAAAACCGGTGTTGCGCCGACCTCATAGATCACGTTGCTGGTCGCGACCCACGAGGCCGGCGTGGTGATGACCTCGTCGCCGGGGCCCACGCCCGCGATGCGCAGGCCGATCTCGAGCGTGGCCGTGCCCGAGTTGAAGGTGCGGACCGGGCGGCCGCCGCAGAATTCCGACAGGGCGGCTTCGAACGCCTGGTTCTGCGGACCGGTCGTGATCCAGCCGGAGCGCAGCACGTCGACGACGCCCTGAATGGTTTCTTCGTCGATCTCGGGCCTGACGAAGGGCAGGAACGCAACGCTGGACTGGGTCATGGGTGCTGGGCTCGTGAAAAAAGGGGCGAAGCGCAAGGCGCGACGGCAAACCTTGCCGAACTGTAATATTGGGGCGCGAGGCGCCGGCTGCAAGCTCGTGGCGTGCGAGCTCGTTCGTCAACTGCGCGCGAGTACGACCACGCCGATCAGAATGATGCCGATACCAACGAGCCGCTGAACGGTGAGCGGCTCGCCGAACAGGTACCACGCCGCGAACGCGTTCACCACGTAGCCGAGCGAGAGCATCGGATAGGCGATCGTGACGTCCACGCGGGACAGCCCGACGATCCAGACGACCACGCTCACGACGTAGCAGCCCAGGCCGCCGATGATCGGCAGCTGGCTGGCGAGCTTCAGGCCGATGGGCAGGATGTTCGCACGGCTGAATTCGAAGTGTCCAACGGCATTGACACCGGCTTTCAGCAACAGTTGCGCGCACGCATTCAGGCCGACGCCGGCAAGGATGCAGAAGAGGGAAATCGGATTCATCATCGGGCTGGCTCGGCTATATATGGGGTCTGATTGCAGGGCGGCTTCCGCGCGGCTTCCTCGCGGTTTCCTGATTGCGCCCGCGCCGCGGGGAGCGCACACGTTCGGGCGCGATTATCGCTCAAGCGTGGCGCTCGCTCGCCGCTGTGTCAGGGCGAGCCAGGCTTTTCAACGATGACGCGACGCGCGTCGCGTGCAACGACCTCCATCGGCAAGCCCTGCGCGGCGAGTTCGCTGTAGCGCTGTGCCGGGATCAGCGCCAGCGCGTAGCGATCAGCCTTCCAGCGCCGCTCCCAGTCGGCGATGGTCGGGATCCATTTGTTGGGCTCCTCGGCGATCCCGAACGCCAGTTCGTCGGTCACCTCGACCATCGTCATCGTGTGGCGCACATAGAACGGTAGCGTGTGGTCGAGCACGCCCACCGAGTAGAACGGCGTATCGGGCGGCAGCTTGGCAATCGCGGCGCGCACGGCCGGCGCGAGCGGCGCGCCCGAGCTGAGCGTGCCGAAGACATCGTGGCCCGTGCCGGCAATCGTGGCGAGCAGGAGCCAGGCGGCGCCCTGGGCAATGGCCGGCGCGGCGGCGCCGGTGGCCGGCGTGTGCTTCGCGCGGTTCAGCCACAGGCCGACGGCCGTCGCGATGAAGCCGAGCGCGGCCGCCGCGAATACCCAGACCTGGAACTCACGGTAGAGCGCGTTCGGGTTGCGCGCGTCGCCAAGGCGCGTGAGGTAGAAGGAGCCGAAGGCAAGCGCGAGGCACAGGAACAGGTAGCCGGCCAGATGGCGGCGCCACTGTTCGCGCTTCATCAGCGGCAGGTAGAGGCCGATCACGAGCGCGAGCGGCGGCGCGATCGGCAGCGTGTACGAGATCAGCTTCGAGTGCGAGGCACTGAAGAAGAGGAAGATGAAGACGCTCCAGACCAGCATCAGCGTGACGGGCGCGAAGCCGTTGGGCTGGCGCGGCGTGGCGAGCGCGTGGCGCAGGCTCTGTACGCTCACCGAAAGCCACGGCAGGAAACCCACGAGTATGACCGGCACGAAGTACCAGAAGGCGCCGGGGCGGTTCTGCTCGGGCGTCAGGTAGCGGCGGAACTGCTGGACGATGAAGAAGAAGTTGAAGAACTCCGGGTTGCGCTCCTGCACGAGAACGAACCACGGCGAGACGATCGCGAAGAATACGATCAGCCCGCTCACGAGATAGAGCCGCTTCCAGAGCGCCCAGTCGCGCGCGATGAAGGTGTAGAGCACGAGCACGGCGCCGGGCAGGATCAGGCCGATCAGGCCCTTCGTGAGCACGGCAAGGGCCATCCCGGCCCAGCAGACCCACATCCACAGGCGCACCTGGCCCTTTGGCAGGCCGGGGCGCTGAGCGAGCAGCAGGGCGCAGAGCGTGAGCTGCATCCAGAACGACAGGCTCATGTCGAGCGTGTTGAAGTGGCCCATCAGGTTCCAGTACGGCGCCGTGGCCAGCACGAGCGCGGCGAAGAAGCCGGTTGCCGCGTTGAATACGCGCGCGCCCGTGAAGCCGATCAGCAGCACGCCCGCGAACCCCGTGAGCGCCGTATAGAGGCGCGCCTGCCATTCGCCGATGCCGAACCACGCGAACGTGAGCGCGTTTGCCCAGGTCTGCAGCGGCGGCTTCTCGAAGTACTTGTAGCCGTTGTAGCGCGGCGTGATCCAGTCGCCGGTGGCCAGCATTTCGCGCGCCATTTCGGCGTAACGGCCTTCGTCGCTGGGCAGCAGATGCCGCCAGCCGAGCGGCACGAACCAGATCACGGCGAGCGCCACGATCAGGAGCAGGATGGCGGCGCGGTTGAGCGGGGGCCTCGAAAGCGTTTCGTTCATGGTTTCAGGCTGTTATGGCGTTCGGGGTTCGTCAGGCACGGCGGGCCGCCTTGGCTTGCGGCGCCGGCCGCGCCCGGGCGTCCATGGGCGCGGCGCGCAAGTGTACGTCATCGCATGGCTGGCCGGCTTAACGCGCGATTAAGGCTCGAGCCGGATCAGCGTTCGATCAGCAGGGCAGCGGCGACCCGGCGGCCCTCGGCCATCAGGATGTTGTACGTGCGGCAGGCTGCCTTGAAGTCCATCGCCTCCACGCCGATGCGCTTCGCCGCGAGCGCGGCCGTCAGGCGCGGGTGCGCAAAGCGCAGTCGGGCGCCGCTGCCGAACAGCACGACTTCAGGCGCGTTCGGCAGCAGCATTTCGAAGAGTTCGGGGGTCAAGGCATCGAACGAATTCACCGGCCAGGGGATGACCGGCGCGTCAGGCAGGACGATGATGCTGCTTTCGTGGCGTTCGAGATTGATTTCGACGTAATCGGCGCCATAACCGGTGACGGTGTTGAGCGCGCCGCTCGAGTCCTGGTGTAGTTTCAAAACGGTGGTCCGGATTGTCGCGGTTCGGGGACGCCTCCTCAAGGCGGCTCACGCGGCCAGCGGCGCGGTGCGTCCCGGACCGTGCGTTCATGACGGCGCGAGTCGCCCGCGGCGGCCGTAGCGTCTTGCGCATTGCGGAAGTTGGCCAATATCCGCTAAATTATAACTTTTTAGCCGCTGCTGCGGCGTTCCACGCTTCGCGCGCCGTCGCCACGAGCTGTCCGGCCTGTTGTCAAGAAGAGGCAACTTCAAGAGGCGCCCCCGGGGACACCACCCAGGACGGGACAAGACGCGCGCCCGGCGTCAGCCGCGGCCACCGTCCTTCGCTGCGGCCGCGCGGTCCGTGCATTAACTCCATCGATGTCCCGGCCCGGCCGGCGGCGCCGGTTTGCGCGACCGGCTCGCGCCAGCTGGTCACCAGCTGGTTACCTATCGTCGGATCAGCCTGTTGCCCCGCTCCCGGCCCCAACCTGGCCCAATTTTATTAACCGGATTGCCCGCTTTGAAACCGATCCTCAAATCCAACAAGCTGCAGAATGTCTGCTACGACATTCGCGGACCGGTCCTCGAACACGCGAAGCGCCTTGAAGAAGAAGGCCATCGCATCATCAAACTGAACATCGGTAACCTCGCCCCGTTCGGCTTCGACGCGCCGGACGAGGTGATTCAGGACATGATCCTGAACCTGCCGGGCTCGTCGGGTTACTCGGATTCGAAGGGTGTGTTCGCCGCGCGCAAGGCGATCATGCATTACGCGCAGCAAAAAGACATCAAGGGCGTCGAACTCGACGATATCTATATCGGCAACGGCGCTTCCGAGCTGATCGTGATGGCCATGCAGGCGCTCCTGAACGACGGCGACGAAGTGCTGCTGCCGGCACCCGACTATCCGCTGTGGACGGCCGCCGTCAGCCTTTCGGGCGGCACGCCGGTCCATTACGTCTGCGACGAATCGAACGCGTGGATGCCCGACCTCGACGACCTTCGCGCGAAGATCACCCCGAATACGCGCGCGCTCGTCGTCATCAACCCGAACAACCCGACCGGCGCCCTCTATTCGGACGATTTGTTGCGCGGACTCGTGGCGATCGCGCGCGAGCACGGCTTGATTCTGTTTGCCGACGAGGTCTACGACAAGATCGTCTACGACGGCAAGACGCACACGGCGCTCGGCTCGCTCGCCGAAGACGTGATCACGGTCACGTTCAACAGCCTTTCGAAGAGCTATCGCGCGTGTGGCTACCGCGCGGGCTGGATGTTCCTCTCGGGCATGACGGGCGATAACCGCCGCCGCGCGAAGGACTACACGGAAGGCCTCGGCATCCTCGCATCGATGCGCCTGTGCGCCAACGTGCCGGGCCAGTACGCGATCCAGACGGCGCTCGGCGGCTACCAGAGCATCAACGAGCTGATCCAGCCCGGCGGCCGTCTGTACCGCCAGCGCGAGCTTGCCTGGAACATGCTCACGGCGATTCCCGGCGTGACCTGCGTGAAGCCCGAGGCCGCGCTTTACATGTTCCCGCGTCTGGACCCGAAGCTTTATCCGATCGCGAACGACCAGCAGTTCATACTCGACCTGCTGCTGCAGGAGCGCGTGCTGCTCGTGCAGGGCACGGGCTTCAACTGGAAGCAGCCGGACCACTTCCGGGTGGTATTCCTGCCGAACGTGGACGACCTGACCGATTCGATCAACCGCATCGCGCGCTTCCTCGACGGCTACCGCAAGCAGCACGGCAACTAGGCCCGGCACCTGTCCCGATTCCTTTTCAAACTCTTAGACGAACACACGCTGCATGGAACCGATCAAAGTAGGTCTCTTGGGCTTCGGCACGGTGGGCAGCGGCACCTTCACGGTACTGCGCCGCAACCAGGAAGAAATCAAACGTCGCGCGGGCCGCGGCATCGAGATTGCGCGCATCGCCGTGCGCAATCCGGCCAAGGCGACGGCGGCGCTCGGTGCCGAGGCCGGTGCGGTCGAACTGACGACCGACTTCAACGCGGTCGTCGACGATCCGTCGATTTCGATCATTGCCGAAATGATCGGCGGCACGACGCTCGCGAAGGAGCTCGTGTTGCGCGCGATCGGCAACGGCAAGCATGTCGTCACCGCGAACAAGGCGCTGCTGGCGGTGCACGGCACCGAGATCTTCCAGGCGGCGCGCGCCCAGGGCGTGATGGTCGCGTTCGAGGCGGCGGTCGCGGGCGGCATTCCTATCATCAAGGCGCTGCGCGAAGGCCTCACGGCGAACCGCATCCAGTACATCGCGGGCATCATCAACGGCACGACGAACTACATCCTCTCGGAAATGCGCGAGCGCGGTCTCGACTTCGCGACCGCCCTGAAGGCCGCGCAGGAGCTGGGCTACGCCGAGGCCGATCCGACCTTCGACATCGAGGGCGTGGACGCGGCGCACAAGGCCACGATCATGAGTGCGATCGCGTTCGGCGTGCCCGTGCAGTTCGACAAGGCCTACGTGGAAGGCATCAGCAAGCTCGACGCGATCGACATCAAGTACGCCGAGGAACTGGGCTACCGCATCAAGCTGCTCGGCATCGCGCGCCGCACCGATCGCGGCATCGAGCTGCGCACGCACCCCACGCTGATTCCGGCCAAGCGCCTGCTCGCGAACGTGGAAGGCGCGATGAACGCGGTGGTCGTGCATGGCGACGCCGTGGGCACGACGCTCTACTATGGCAAGGGCGCGGGTGCGGAGCCGACGGCCTCCGCCGTGGTCGCCGATCTCGTGGACGTTACGCGCCTGCACACGGCCGACCCCGAGCACCGCGTGCCGCACCTCGCGTTCCAGCCGGACAGCCTCTCGAATACGCCGATCCTGCCGATCGAAGAAGTGACGAGCGGCTATTACCTGCGCCTGCGCGTGGCCGATCAGACGGGTGTGATGGCCGACATCACGCGCATCCTCGCCGACAGCGGCATCTCGATCGACGCGCTCCTGCAGAAGGAGTCGGAGCAGGTCGACGCCCAGGGCAAGGCGGAGACCGACATCATCCTGATTACACACCGCACGCTCGAAAAGAACGTGAACGCAGCGATCGCGCAGATCGAGCAGCTCGCCACGGTGAAGTCGTCCGTGACGAAGCTGCGCATGGAAGGACTGAACTAAGGCGCAATTGAGGCTATGGCGATGAATTACGTATCTACGCGCGGCGCGGGCGCCGGCGAACATCACTCTTTCTCGGACATCCTGCTGGGTGGTCTCGCGCGCGACGGCGGTCTCTATCTGCCGGCGCAGTATCCGCGGGTCACGCAGGATGAGCTCGCGCGCTGGCGCGGGCTGTCGTACGCGGATCTCGCGTTCGAGATCCTCTCGAAGTTCTGCGACGACATCCCCGCCGCGGACCTGCGCGACATCACGCGTCGCACCTACACGGCCGCGACGTATTGCAACGTGCGTCACGGCGAAGACGCGAGCAAAATTACGCCGCTCACCACGCTCGGCGAGGAGAACGGCGCAGCGCTTTCGCTGCTCGAGCTTTCGAACGGTCCGACGCTCGCGTTCAAGGACATGGCCATGCAGCTGCTCGGCAACCTGTTCGAGTACGCGCTCGCGAAGGCCGGCCAGCAGCTGAACATCCTCGGCGCGACCTCGGGCGACACCGGCAGCGCCGCCGAGTACGCGATGCGCGGCAAGCAGGGCGTGCGTGTGTTCATGCTCTCGCCGCACAAGAAAATGAGCGCGTTCCAGACCGCGCAGATGTTCAGCCTGCAGGACCCGAACATCTTCAACCTCGCGGTGGAAGGCGTGTTCGACGACTGCCAGGACATCGTCAAGGCCGTCTCGAACGATCACGCATTCAAGGCGAAGCAGAAGATCGGCACGGTGAATTCGATCAACTGGGCGCGCGTCGTCGCGCAGGTCGTCTACTACTTCGCGGGCTATTTCGCGGCCACGAAGAACAACGACGAGCGCGTCTCGTTCACGGTGCCCTCGGGCAACTTCGGCAACGTCTGCGCGGGCCACATCGCGCGCATGATGGGCCTGCCGATCGAAAAGCTGGTGGTGGCGACCAACGAAAACGACGTGCTCGACGAGTTTTTCCGCACGGGCATTTATCGCGTGCGCGGCGCGGCGGAGACGTTCCACACCACGAGCCCGAGCATGGATATCTCGAAGGCCTCGAATTTCGAGCGCTTCGTCTACGACCTGCTCGGCCGCGATCCGGCGCGCGTCACCCAACTGTTCCGCGACGTGGAAGAGAAGGGCGGCTTCGACCTCGCGGCGAGCGGCGACTTCGTGCGCGTGCAGCAGTTCGGCTTCGTCTCGGGCCGGAGCAGCCACGACGACCGCATCGCGACGATCCGCGACGTCTTCTCGCGCTACCACACGATGATCGACACCCACACCGCCGACGGCGTGAAGGTCGCGCGCGAGCATCTGCAGCCGGGCGTGCCGATGGTGGTGCTGGAAACGGCGCAGCCGATCAAGTTTGGCGAGACGATCCGCGAGGCGCTCGATCGCGAGGCCGAGCGTCCGGCCGCGTTTGACGGGCTCGAGTCGCTGCCGCAGCGCTTCGAAGTCGTGTCCGCCGACGCGCAGCGCGTGAAGGACTACATCGCCGCCCACACGGCGGACTGATCCGGGCCCTCATACAGTCGGCCCGGATCCGCGGCATACGGAGGACGTGGCGCAATGCCGCGTCCGCGCCGCTACAATAACGGCAGACCAACCGTTGAAGGCGGCCTGCGCCCGCCTGCCAGCCGCTCCGATGTCCACTTCCCCCACTTCCGCACCGGCGCCGCGCGCGCCGATGCTTTCCACCGCCGACGCCCTCGCCACGCTGCTCGGCGCGGCGCGGCCGATTGCCGGCGCCGCCCGCGCAAGCGCTGACGCAACCGAAACCCTGCCGACGCTCGAGGCGCTGAACCGCGTGCTGGCGGCCGACGTGGTGTCGCCGCTCGACGTGCCGCCGATGCACACGAGCGCGATGGACGGCTACGCAGTGCGCGTGGCCGATCTCATGCAGGGCAACCACCGCATGCCGGTGTCGCAGCGCATTCCGGCCGGTCATGCCCCGCAGCCGCTGGCGGCGGGCACGGCAGCGCGCATCTTCACGGGGGCGACGGTGCCGCCCGGCGCGGACGCGGTGGTCATGCAGGAGCAAACGGAAGCGGCGGAAGACGAGGTGACCTTTGTGCACACGCCCAAGGCCGGCGAATGGATTACGGCGCAGGGCGCGGACATCCGCAAGGGCTCGGTGATCCTGCCCGCGGGCACGCGGCTCACGCCGCAAGCGCTCGGCCTGGCGGCGTCGGTGGGCTGTGCGACGCTCGCGGTCGTGCGGCGGGTGAAGGTTGCGGTGTTCTCCACCGGCGACGAACTGACGATGCCCGGCGAGCCGCTGCGCCCCGGCGCGATCTACAACTCGAACCGCTACACGCTCAACGGACTGCTGCGCAATCTGGGCTGCGAAGTCACGGACTACGGCATTGTGCCGGATCGACTGGATGCGACGCGCGCGACTTTGCGTGAGGCGGCTGCCGGTCACGACCTGATTCTGACCTGCGGTGGGGTCTCGGTGGGCGAGGAGGATCACGTCAAGCCGGCCGTGGAAGCCGAAGGCCGGCTCTCGATGTGGCAGATCGCCATGAAGCCGGGCAAGCCCCTCGCGTTCGGCGCGGTGCGGCGCGGCGAGACGGCGGGCACGCCGGGACCGGGCGACGAGGCATTCTTCATTGGTCTGCCTGGCAATCCGGTATCGAGTTTCGTCACCTTTCTGCTGTTCGTGCGGCCGTTCCTGCTGCGCCTCGCGGGGGCGACGCAGGTGAGTCCGCGTGCGCTCTCGCTGCGCGCCGACTTCACGCAGGCGAAGGCCGACCGCCGCAACGAATTCCTGCGCGCGCGCGTGAACGCGGCGGGCGGCCTGGATCTGTTCCCGAACCAGAGCTCGGCGGTGCTGACGTCCACGGTCTGGGGCGACGGCCTGATCGACAATCCGCCGAATCACGCGATCAGCGCGGGCGAGACGGTGCGCTTCATCCCTTTCACTGAATTGCTGTATTGAGCCGGACTTCATGAAGATCCAGTTGAGGTTTTTTGCGAGCGTGCGCGAGGCACTGGGCGTGGCGCAGGAATCGGTGAGCGTGCCCGACGGCATCGCGACGGTCGGCGACGTGCGCGGCTGGCTGCGCGCGCGCGGCGGCGTGTGGGCCGAGACGCTGGCGGAAGGTCGTGCGCTGCGCATGGCCTGCAATCACATCATGACGGAGCCCGGCACGCGTATTACCGAAGGCTGCGAGGTGGCGTTCTTTCCGCCGGTGACGGGCGGCTGAGGCACGAGGAGGAAAGCGGCGATGCCAGTGCGTGTGCAAACCGAAGATTTCGACCTGACGACGGAAGTCGCGCAACTGCGCGCGCGCAATGCCGCGATCGGCGCCGTGGCCTGCTTCGTCGGCACCGTGCGCGATCTGAACGAAGGCAGCACGGTCGCGGCGATGGAGCTCGAGCACTATCCGGGCATGACCGAGAAAGCGCTCGAGAACATCGTGGCCGAGGCACAGCGGCGCTGGCCCGGCATCGAGGTGCTGATCGTGCATCGGGTGGGCAAGCTCGCGCCGCTCGATCAGATCGTGCTGGTGGCGACAACGTCGATGCATCGCGGCGACGCGTTCGCGTCGTGCGAGTTCGTGATGGACTACCTCAAGACCGAGGCGCCGTTCTGGAAGAAGGAAGAGACCGCGCACGGGGCGCGCTGGGTGGACGCCCGCGTGAGTGACGATGCCGCACTTGCGCGCTGGGGCATGGCTTCGGCCAACGCGGTCGGAAATAAGGAATAGGGTGGAGCGTTATTCCGGAATTTCAGAAATTATCCGGTCACCTTAGAAACGCAACTAACAGCCATCCCGCGTTAACCACGACCAACGCGGGACCGAGTCCCGCGCCGCGCGCTTCGAAATCAATCCTTCGCTTGACCGACGATCTTCGCTGGAAATGGCTCGCCAGCCGGGCGGTCCGGCAAGTCATGATCGCCCTCGCCACCTGGCGGGCGCCGGCGTGGTGCGACGCGCTCGAGGAGTGCCTGCTGCTCCGCGGGAATCGGGTAGTCCCAGCCGAAGCGGCTCAATTGCAGGCTCTGTGCGATCCGCAGGGCCGGTTCCATGAACTGCACGGCGGCGGCGGGCCGGTAGCGCGACTCGACGCTATCGAGGAACAGATAGAGCCAGCGGCTGAAATGTTGAGTCTCGATGCCTGGCAGTGGCTGATGCACCTGCTGCACATTGCCGCGGTAGCTTTTCGTGCCGAGGACGAGGCTGGTCCAGAAGCGGCACATCTTCGGCAGATGCTCGTCCCAGCGCCCCGAAAGCACACCGTCGAAGACCGGGCCCAGCAACGCGTCGTCGCGCACGCGGTCGTAGAAGGCATACACGAGTTCGCGAATATTGTCTTCGGTGGGTTCGGCATGCCGCGTTTCGGCGGCGCTGGTGTGGCTGGAGGTCATCTTGCTGCGGGCGATTCGGTTGGTCGGGTCTGGTTCGAACCCAACTGCGGATAATACCGAAGCGGGCTTAAACGTGCACGCTGTCTGCATGTTATTGTGCGGGCATCGACGTCCGCATTCGCCGCCAAAATCATGAAATTGACCGATTACACCGACTATTCGCTGCGCGTGATGCTTTACCTCGCGCTGCGCAGCGATGGCCTGACCACCATCCAGGAGATCTCGGACGCGTACGGCATTTCGAAAAACCATCTGATGAAGGTGGTGCAGCGCCTGGGCGAACTGGGCTGGGTGGACACGATCCGCGGGCGCAACGGCGGCCTGCGGCTGGCGGCCGGTTCGCGGGAGCTTTCGGTCGGCGAGGTGGTGCGGCAGACCGAGAACGACTTCGCGCTGGTCGGCTGTTTTCCCGAAGAGAACGGCGAGCGTCGGCCCTGCGCAATCGAACCCCATTGCCGTCTCAAGCACGTCTTGGCGGCCGCGCGCGACGCGTTTCTCGCGGAACTCGACCGCCACACGATAGGCGAGCTCGCGAAGCCGCGGGCCGAGCTGGCGGGTCTGCTGGGCCTCGCGCCGGTCGTCCTGCTGCCGCCCGCAAGAAAAAGGGCGGCAACGCAGTCGTCGCGCGAACACTGATTCGACTTTGCCATCCGGCACGGTGGCAACCGGCCGCATGGCCGCCTGCCAGGGGGAGCGTGCACGCCCGATTCATGAAATCGGAAAATTTGACATAACTACAGCTTGAAACCAGGGCAACGCCCCTCAAATTTGGTGACAGTTAAAAATCTGGAGGTCTCGTTCCAAATGAGAATCGACAAGCTCACCACCAAGTTCCAGGAAGCCATTTCCGACGCGCAGAGCCTCGCCGTCGGGCACGATAACCAGTACATCGAACCGGTTCACCTGCTCGCCGCGCTGGTCGCGCAACAGGACGGCTCGGCGCGCTCGCTGATGTCGCGCGCGGGCGTGCAGGTGCAGGCGCTGCAAAACGCGCTCAACGACGCCATCAACCGCCTGCCGCAGGTGCAGGGCACCGACGGCAACGTGCAGATCGGCCGCGAACTCGCGGGGCTGCTCAACCAGGCCGACAAGGAAGCGCAGAAGCTCAACGACAGCTATATCGCGAGCGAAATGTTCCTGCTCGCCGTCGCCGACGACAAGGGCGACGCGGGTCAGCTCGCGCGCCGGCACGGCCTCACGCGCAAGGCGCTCGAAACGGCGATCGTCGCCGTGCGCGGCGGCGGCCAGGTCAACAGCCAGGACGCCGAAAGCCAGCGCGAAGCCCTCAAGAAGTACACCGTCGACCTGACCGAGCGCGCGCGCGCCGGCAAGCTCGATCCGGTCATCGGCCGCGACGACGAAATCCGTCGCTCGATCCAGATCCTGCAGCGCCGCACCAAGAACAATCCGGTGCTGATCGGCGAGCCGGGCGTGGGCAAGACGGCGATCGTCGAAGGGCTCGCGCAGCGCATCGTCAACGGTGAAGTGCCCGAGACGCTCAAGGGCAAGCGCGTGCTTTCGCTCGACATGGCGGCACTGCTCGCCGGCGCGAAGTATCGCGGCGAGTTCGAGGAGCGCCTGAAGGCCGTGCTGAACGACATCGCGAAGGACGAAGGCCAGACCATCGTCTTCATCGACGAAATTCACACCATGGTTGGCGCGGGCAAGGCCGAGGGCGCGATGGACGCGGGCAACATGCTCAAGCCGGCGCTCTCGCGCGGCGAGCTGCACTGCATCGGCGCGACCACGCTCGACGAATATCGCAAGTACATCGAAAAGGATGCCGCGCTCGAGCGCCGCTTCCAGAAGGTGCTCGTCGACGAACCGTCGGTCGAGGCAACCATCGCGATTCTGCGCGGCCTGCAGGAGAAGTACGAGCTGCACCACGGCGTGGAGATCACCGACCCGGCGATCGTCGCGGCGGCGGAACTCTCGCACCGCTACATCACCGACCGCTTCCTGCCGGACAAGGCCATCGATCTGATCGACGAAGCCGCTTCGAAGATCAAGATGGAAATCGACTCGAAGCCCGAGGAGATGGACAAGCTCGACCGCCGTCTCATCCAGTTGAAGATCGAGCGCGAAGCCGTCAAGAAGGAAAAGGACGAAGCGTCGCAGAAACGTCTGCAGCTGATCGAAGAAGAGATCGACCGCCTGAGCCTCGAATATAAGGATCTCGAAGAGATCTGGACTGCCGAGAAGGCGGCCGTGCAGGGTAGCGCGCAGCTCAAGGAAGAGATCGAACGCGTGCGCGCCGACATCACGAAGCTGCAGCGCGAAGGCAAGCTCGAAAAGGTCGCCGAACTGCAGTACGGCAAGCTGCCGCAACTCGAGGCGCAACTGAAGCAGGTCACCCAGGCCGAGGCCGACGAGCAGAACAATCCGGCGCGTCACCGCCTGCTGCGCACGCAGGTGGGCGCGGAGGAAATCGCGGAGGTGGTCTCGCGCTCGACCGGCATTCCGGTCTCGCGCATGATGCAGGGCGAGCGCGAGAAACTGCTGCTGATCGAAGACAAGCTGCATGAGCGCGTGGTGGGCCAGGACGAGGCAATCAACGCCGTGGCCGACGCGATCCGCCGCTCGCGCGCCGGTCTCGCGGACCCGAACCGGCCGTATGGCTCGTTCCTGTTCCTCGGGCCGACCGGCGTGGGCAAGACCGAGCTGTGCAAGGCACTGGCAGGCTTCCTGTTCGATTCGGAGGATCATCTGATCCGCATCGACATGAGCGAGTTCATGGAGAAGCACAGCGTCGCACGTTTGATCGGCGCGCCGCCGGGCTATGTCGGCTACGAGGAGGGTGGCTATCTGACCGAGGCCGTGCGCCGCAAGCCGTATAGCGTGATCCTGCTCGACGAAATCGAGAAGGCGCACCCGGATGTGTTCAACGTGCTCCTGCAGGTACTCGACGACGGACGCATGACCGATGGCCAGGGGCGCACCGTCGACTTCAAGAACACGGTGATCGTGATGACGTCGAATCTCGGCTCGCACCTGATCCAGTCGATGGCGGGCGAGCCTCAGGAGGCGGTGAAGGACGCGGTCTGGAACGAAGTGAAGCAGCAGTTCCGCCCCGAGTTCCTGAACCGGATCGACGAAGTCGTGGTGTTCCATGCGCTCGGCCGCGCGAATATCGAGTCGATCGCGAAGATCCAGCTGCAGCGTCTGCGCGAGCGTCTGGAGAAGCTCGAGATGGAACTCGTGGTGTCCGACGAGGCGCTCGCGAAGATCGCCGAGGTTGGCTACGACCCGCTGTTCGGCGCGCGGCCGCTCAAGCGCGCGATCCAGCAGGAGATCGAGAATCCGGTCGCGAAGCTGATTCTCGGCGGCAAGTTCGGGCCGAAGGATGTGATTCCGGTCGACATCCACGACGGCAAGTTCATATTCGAACGCGTCGTTCACTAAATGGTGAGGTGTGCGTGGCCCGAGGTTGGGGCGTACACCGCACCGTGAATGAAGAAGGGCAGCGGAGTGATCCGCTGCCCTTTTTTCATGTGCGGGAGAGACGCCTCCCGCCGGCCGGGTGCCGCTTACGCCTGCTTGTTGCCGCCCAATAGCGAGGCGAGACCGCCCAGCGTGCCGAGCACGCTTTCGGTGTTGATCTGGCCGCCGCTGGGCACTTCGCCGGTAGGTGTGCCGGCGTTCACGACGTGCGGCAGCACCTGGGCGAGCAGGCCGCTCACCTGGCCGGGCTGCAAGCCGACCTTCTGCGCGAGGCCCGCGACTGCATCCGAGCCCAGGACGTTCTGCAACTGGTCCCCGGAAATCGCCTGATTGGCGCCGTTGCCAACCCAGGACTGCACCACATCGCCGAGGCCGCCTTGCTCGAACTTCGAGATCAGCCCATTCAGGCCGCCGGGCTGGTTATTGACGAATTCCATCGCCGTAGCGATGAGTTGCTGCTGGCCGCCGCCTTCTTGCGACGATCCGCCGAGCAGGGAACCAAGGGTATCGAGGAGGCTCATATCAATCTCTCTGGTAGTTGGCCGCCATGGTAGATGTGCGGCCGGAAAAGCGGATGGCGCGACACCCCGGGACCGGTGCGCGCGCCGGAAATCAGGCGCCGGAAGCCGCCGCGTCTGAAGCGGCCTTGCTCTTCTTCGACTTCTTGCTCTTCTTCGCGCTGGTGTCCGAGGCGCCGGCCGGTGCGGAGGCTGCCGCGCCCGCCTCAGGCGCGCTGGCGGCCTCTGCGGCTTTCTCCTTCTTGCTCTTGTGCTTCGACTTGCTCGCCGTCGCGCCCGACGCTGCACTGGCGGCGGCCGGCGCAGCGGCCGTTGCCGGATTGGGGGTGGTCGCCGCAGTTGTGGTCGCAGCGGCCGTCTTGCTGCTCTTCGGCGTGGCGGCGGTCTTGCCATTGCCGGCCGGCGGCGCCGACGAGCCGTTGACGGTCAGCCCGGCTGCTTCGAGGTTCTGCACTGACTTGGGGCCGATGCCCTTGACGCGGTTCACGAGGTCGTCGGCGTCCTTGAACGGGCCGTTTTTCGTGCGCTCGTCGATGATCGCCTTTGCGTGGGCCGGGCCGATGCCCCTCACGGTCTCAAGCGTGGTTTCGTCGGCGGTGTTCACTTCGACGGCGGCGGCCATCAGTGCGGACAGGGACAATCCCAGCGCAACGAACAGCATCAGCAGCTTTTTCAGCATGGCAATCACTCCATTGAGGGCAAATCCAGTTAGCCGGGAACGGACGACGCAACCAGTCGTTATTGCTGCGCTACAAGAATAGGACAGTTGGCGTATCCGTGAACGGGAGGCGCTCGATTTATACCGATCGAATTGTGGCAAGTAAATCGCACCGCACAATCTTTGATACTTCTGTGCAATGGCATAGCGGCAAGTCGGGGCGAGCGCAACCAGCAAGGCTGCTGCGGAGCGGGGCACGACGCCAGTCGGCGCCGCTCCAGCAGGCTCAGGGCCCGCTCAGAGCCGGTGCGGGGCAACGATGCCGAGGCTGGCGATGCGCCGATATAGCGTCGCGCGCGAGATGCCCAGCGCCAGCGCGGCGGCATTGGGCCGCCAGTGATGGGTGCGCAACGCCGCGACGATACGCTCCCGTTCGTTGGCGAGGGCGTCGGCGCCGGTCTCGTCCGGGCCTGTTGCGGTGTTTGGCAACTGTGCGGCCAGATCGCCGGGAAGATGACGCGCCTCCACGCGCACGGTGTCGCAGACGGCGCAGGCATAGCGCAGTGCGTTGCGCAATTGCCGCAGGTTGCCGGGCCACGCGCACGCCGCAAGCCGCGCGGCGAGCGTGCCGTCGAGCACGAGCGGGCGGCCGGCGGCCTGGGCTTCGTCGGCGAACACGGCGTCGATCAGCGTGCCGATATCGCGCCGCTGCCGCAGCGGCGGCAGCGTGAGCACCGCACCGCAAAGCCGGTAGTAGAGATCCTCGCGGAAGTCGCCTTGGGCCGCCATCTGCGCGAGATCGCGATGCGTCGCGCAGATCACTTCCAGATCGACGCGCACCGGCGCCTCGCCGCCAAGCGGCACGACCTCGCCTTCGGCCAGCGCGCGCAACAGGCGTGTCTGGAGCGCGAGCGGCATGTCGCCGATCTCGTCCAGAAAGAGCGTGCCGCCGTCGGCCATGGCGATCTTGCCGCGCGCGCCGTGGCGCCGCGCGCCGGTGAAGGCACCCGGGGCATAGCCAAAGAGCTCGCTCTCGATCAATGACTCTGGCAGCGCGCCGCAATTCACCGCGACGAAGGCACGGTTGCGGCGCGGCCCCGCGTCATGGATCGCGCGCGCGAACACTTCCTTGCCCGCACCCGTCTCTCCGAGCAGCAGGATCGGCAGGCGCTTGCCTGCGATACGCTGGGCAATGCGGGCGTTTTCGGCGACGCGCGGGTCGGCGCTGCGCAGGAACGGGCCGAGCGCGCTGCAGTCCAGTCGTGCGTCGGCGCGTTCCTCGCGCAGCGGCACGGCGCCATGCATGACGGCAGCGGCAGGTGCGGCGCTTCGTGCCAACGGCGCGCGTATGCGCGCATGGAGCGTCGCGCCCGTCGCCCGCAGCCGCAGCGTGGCGATCGCTTCAATGCGGCCGAGATCGCGCAACTGGACGTGCGACGAATCGAAAATTTCGTCGATGTGGCGCGGTCCGTCGAGTCCCGCGATGCATTCGCGTGCGCGCCGGTTCGCGGCGACGACGTTGCCGTTTTCGTCGAAGGCGATCAACAGTTCGGGCTGGGCCTCGACGTAGTTGCGGCTTTGATGCCCGAACAGGATCCAGCACGACGGCGTGCGATGGAGAAAGTAGCCGTCCTCGATGAGCGTCGCGCTCTGGCGCACCAGTTGATTGACGATGCGCTGGCTCTCGCGGTTGTCGGGCGAGTGCACGGCGGACGCGTCGAGCACGCCGATCAGTTCGCCGCCCGGCGCGAAGATGGGCGCGGCGCTGCAGGTGAGCGTGGTGAAGGCGGCGCGGAAGTGATCGGTCTTGTGAACCGTGATAGGCGCGAGATCGGTCAGCACGCTCGCGATCCCGCAGGTGCCTTCCTCGCTCTCCGACCAGCACGAACCGATATAGAGGCCTGCGTGCTTGAAGTCGTTGCGCCGCTCGCGGTCGATGCGGTAGTCGATCGTGACGCCATGCGCGTCGGTCAGCATGACGCAGTAATCGGCGTCGCGGATAGTCTCATGCAGGCGTGTGAGGCACTGTCCCGAGGCGCGCAGGAAGGCCTCCTCGCGCTCGCGGATCTCGCGCAGTTCGCCCGCGCTCAGCACGCGCGGGCCGATCACCGAGCCGGGGTCGAGCTGGTAGCGCTCGAACGAGCGCTGCCACGACGAAACGAGCCGCGCCGAATCGGCCGGCGCTGGGAGGCGGCCTTCGACGGCGCCGCGCACGCGTTCGGCGTGCCGGTTGGACGCAACGGCGTAGGGCATGGGGGGTTCCTGACTCTGGCGTCGGGCATGGCGAAGCATGCTGCGGGATTTTTTTGTAGCACATCTGCGCCGCGCAATCACACCGCACTGCAGCATGCGAGACGGCTGAGACGGTTGTCTCAAGTCGGCGCGCCTCCGGCCGGGCGCGCACGAGACAGGCGCGCGGCCTTGCTGGACGGGGCCCCAGGCGGAAACCGGTCACGCGCGCATGGCGGGCTGTCGCGCATTTCCTTCGCACGGCGTCGCGGGTGAGACGCCGCGCGTGCCGCTTTTGCGGCTGCCGACGAACCGGGCACACGCGCGGCGCGGCCTGTCGCGAGCCGGTTTGCGGGCGTTGGCCGTAAATCGCGGCCAACTGGCACAACGCTTGCAGATATGGCGGGCAGAGCCGACGCCACGAGGCGCCGGACGATCGATAACAAGTTCGCGGCCGTACCGGCGCGAACTGGAGACACAGCCCGTGCCGACGCCCGTGACCGTTGGCGTGATCGTCAACCCCGCATCGGGGCGCGATATCCGCCGTCTCACCACGCATGCCTCCGTCTTTCCCACGGCGGAGAAAGCCAACATGGCCGTGCGTCTGCTCGCTGGGCTTGGCGCCCTGGGTGTCGCGCGCGTGCTGAGCCTGCGCGACCGGACGGGCGTAGCCGCGCTGCTGTTGCGCGCCATCGAAACACACACCGCGATTGCCGCGCACGAGGTCTGGCCCGAAGTCAGGTTCGTGGATTTGCCGATCACCGAAAGCGTGGCCGACACCCACGCGGGCGTCGCGCTCATGGTGCGCGAAGCGGTCTCGCTGATCGCGGTGCTGGGCGGCGACGGCACCCATCGCGCGGTCGCCGCACATTGCGGCGACACGCCGTTGCTCGCGCTCTCCACCGGCACCAATAACGCTTTTCCCGAGTTGCGCGAGGCGACGGTCGCCGGCCTGGCCGGCGCGCTGGTGGCGACCGGCGCCGTGCCCCCGGACGTCGCGCTGGCGCGCAACAAACGGCTCGTCGCCCGTTGCATCGAAGGGCCGAGCCGGGGGCGTGAAGAGATTGCCCTCGTCGATATCTGCGTGACCCGGCAGCCGTTCATTGGCGCACGCGCCATTTCAGAAAGTTCGGATATCGAATCGATATTTCTGGCTTTCGCAATGCCGGACGGTATCGGGCTTTCCGCCATAGGCGGCGCCTTTGCGCCGGTTGGACGCGATGCCGCGCACGGCCTGCACATGACCTTCGCACCCGAGGGCGCGCAAGGCGGCGTGCCGCTCATCGCGCCGATTGCCCCCGGCCGCATCGAACGCCTGACCCTGCGCACCTGCCAGCGGCTCGAAGCGGGGGTGGCGCTGCCGCTCGACGCGGGCCACGGCACGCTTGCCTTTGACGGTGAGCGGGAGATCGAGCCTGCGCGCGGCGACCGCTACGAGGTGTCGCTCGATTGGGGCGGTCCGCTCACGGTCGACGTTGCACGCACGTTGCGTTATGCCGCCTCGCACCAGTTGCTGCGCGAGCTGGCGGCGAGGGCCCTCTGACCCGTTTTCCAACCCGACAGACAACCCAGGAGACAACCATGTCTGTTACGTCCCAGTTGAACCGAGAGCAGTTGCTGAGCGCATATCGCTCGATGCGCACGATTCGCGAATTCGAAGAGCGGCTGCACGTGGAGTTCGCCACCGGCGAGATCCCGGGCTTCGTTCACCTGTATGCCGGCGAGGAGGCGTCGGCGGTCGGCACGATGAGCCATCTGAACGATGCCGACTACGTCGCGACCACGCACCGCGGCCACGGGCACTGCATTGCCAAGGGCGTCGACGTGCGCGAGATGATGGCCGAGATCTACGGCCGCGCCACGGGCTCGTGCCGCGGCAAGGGTGGCTCGATGCATATTGCCGATCTTGCGAAAGGCATGCTGGGCGCGAACGGCATCGTGGGGGCGGGCGGCCCGCTCACCTGCGGCGCGGCGCTCGCGGCCAAACAGAGGAAGACGGGTGGCGTGGGCGTGTGCTTTTTCGGCGATGGCGCGTCGAATCAGGGCGTGATCTTCGAGTCGATGAACCTCGCGTCGGTGTGGCGCCTGCCGGTGATCTTCGTCGCGGAGAACAATGGCTACGCGGAAGCGACGTCGTCGACGTGGTCGGTCGCGGCGGACAACATCGCGGATCGCGCGAACGGTTTCGGCATGCCGGGCGTGATCGTCGACGGCTTCGACTTCTTCGCCGTGTACGAGGCGATGGGCGAGGCGATTGCCCGGGCACGCAACGGCGGCGGCCCGACGCTCGTGGAGATGAAGCTGTCGCGCTACTTCGGCCATTTCGAAGGCGACGCGCAAACCTATCGCGCGCCCGGCGAAGTCCAGAAGCTGCGCGAGGAGAAGGATTGCCTCAAGCGCTTCGAGGAGCGCGCGGTGCGCGCCGAGTTGTTGCGCGCGGACGACCTGCGCCAGGTGGACGAGGAAGTGAAGCAGCTGATCGACGACGCCGTAGCGAAGGCCAAGGCCGCGCCGCTGCCCGCCGCGCAGGAGCTGCTCACCGATGTGTACGTGTCATATCCCTGAGCACAGGACACCGCATACCTTCAGGATTCCACATCAAGGAGACGAAAATGGCACGGAAAATCACCTATTCGCAGGCGATCAACGAGGCTTTGGCGCAGGAGATGGCGCGCGACGAGACCGTGATCGTGATGGGCGAGGACAACGCGGGCGGCGCGGGGTCGCCTGGCGAGCAGGACGCGTGGGGCGGTGTGCTCGGCGTGACGAAGGGGCTGTACGGCAAATTTCCGGGGCGGGTGCTCGATACGCCGCTCTCGGAGGGCGGTTTCATCGGCACGGCCGTGGGCGCCGCCGCGTGCGGGCTGCGTCCCGTGGCGGAGCTGATGTTCATCGACTTCATGGGCGTGTGCTTCGACCAGATCTTCAACCAGGCGGCGAAGTTCCGCTACATGTTCGGCGGCAAGGCCGTGACGCCGGTCGTGATCCGCACGATGTGCGGCGCGGGCCTGCGCGCGGCGGCGCAGCACTCGCAGATGCTCACCTCGCTCTTCACGCACATTCCCGGCCTCAAGGTCGTGTGCCCGGCGACGCCTTACGACGCGAAGGGCCTGCTGATCGAGGCGATCCGCGATAACGATCCGGTCATCTTCTGCGAACACAAGCTGCTCTATGGCATGGAGGGCGACGTGCCGGAGGAGTCCTACTCGATACCCTTCGGCGAGGCGAACATCGCGCGCGACGGTGACGACGTCACGATCGTCACGTACGGACGTATGGTTCACCACGCGCTCGACGCCGCGCAGAAGCTGGCGAAAGAAGGCATCGAAGCCGACGTGATCGACTTGCGTACGACTTCGCCGCTCGACGAGGAGACGATTCTCGAAAGCGCGAGGCGCACCGGCCGCGTCGTGGTGGTAGACGAGGCGAACCCGCGTTGTTCGATCGCGACGGATATCGCCGCGCTGGTCGCGCAACGCGCGTTCCACGATCTCAAGGCGCCCGTCGGCATGGTGACCGCGCCGCATACACCCGTGCCGTTCGCTGGGGTGCTCGAAGACCTGTACATCCCGTCGGCGGAGCAGATCGCCGAGGCCGCACGCCAAGCCAGGAGCTGAAGTCATGCCGATTCACATGATCACGATGCCCAAATGGGGGCTCTCGATGGAGCAGGGCCAGGTGAACGGCTGGCTGAAGTCGATGGGCGAGACGGTGGCGAAGGGTGACGAACTGCTCGACGTCGAGTCCGACAAGATCGCCTCGGGCGTCGAATGCGCATTCGAGGGCGTGCTGCGGCGGCAGATCGCACAGGAGGGCGAAACGTTGCCGGTCGGCGCACTGCTCGGCGTGGTGGCTGACGCCGGGACGTCGGACGCTGATATCGAGGCGGCGGTGGCCGAATTCCAGCGCGATTTCGTACCGGCCGCGGCGGCGCAAGGCGAGACGGGCCCGCAGCCGGAAAAGGCGCAGATCGGCGGGCGCTCGATCCGCTATCTGAAACTCGGCGAGGGCGGCGGCGTGCCGGTCCTGTTGATTCATGGCTTCGGCGGCGATCTGAACAACTGGCTCTTCAATCACACCGATCTCGCCGCGGGGCGCACGATCTGGGCGCTCGATCTGCCGGGACATGGCGAATCGGGCAAGGCCGTGGAGTCCGGCAGCCTCGACGAGCTCGCGCAGAGCGTGATCGATTTTCTCGACGCGCAACAGATCGAGCGCGTCCAGCTGGTCGGCCACTCGCTTGGCGGCGCCGTGGCGATGACGGTGGCGCAGGGCGTGCCTTCGCGGGTCGCATCGCTGGCGTTGATCGCCAGCGCGGGTCTTGGCGAGGAAATCGACGGCGCTTATATCGAGGGCTTCGTCGCGGCCACGAACCGGAACACCTTGAAGGCACCGGTCACGAAGCTCTTCGCCGATCCGGCTCTCGTCACGCGGCAGCTTGTGGAGGATCTTGTGAAGTACAAGCGGCTCGAAGGCGTGCAGGATGCGCTGCGGAAGATCGCCGCGCAGGCGTTCGAGGGCAGCACGCAGCGACAGGTTCTGCGCGAGCGGCTCGGCACCCTTGCGCCTCGGGTACTCGTGATCTGGGGCGCGGCCGACCAGATCATCCCCGCGCGACATGCCGAAGGACTGCCGCAAGGCGTACAGGTGCAGGTGATCGCGGGCCAGGGCCACATGGTGCAGATGGAGGCCGCCGCCGAAGTCAACCGCCGGCTCAAGGCCTTTTTCGATGAAGAGGCCTGAGCATGGACGCCGCCACGTTCGAAATGCCGCGCGAGGGCGTGACCGCGCTCGGTCAGCACGGCCAGCGCAGTCGCGAGAAGCTCGCACGCATTCCCGTGAAGATCGTGCCGGCCGAAGCGGCGTTGTCGAAGCCACCCTGGCTGCGTGCGCCGCCGCTGATGAGCGCAGCGGTTGCGGAGGTGGCGGCTGTACTGCGCGCGCATCGGCTTCATTCGGTGTGCGAAGAGGCAATGTGCCCGAATATCGGCGAATGCTTCGCGCAGCGCACGGCGACTTTCATGATCATGGGCGGACTCTGCACGCGCCGCTGCCCGTTCTGCGACGTCGCGCACGGCCGCCCGGAGCCGCTCGATGCCGACGAGCCGGCGCATCTCGCGGCGGCGGTGGCGGCACTCGGCTTGCGGCACGTCGTGATCACCTCGGTCGACCGCGACGACCTGCACGACGGCGGCGCCGCGCATTTCGCGCGCTGCGTGGCGGCGGTGCGCGAGCGGGTGCCGGGCATCGGCGTCGAACTGCTGACTCCGGACTTTCGCGGCCGCGTCGCGCGTGCGCTCGATGCGCTTGCGCTCGCGTGGCCCGACGTCTTCAATCACAACGTCGAGACCGTGCCGTCGCTTTATCGAGCGGCGCGCCCGGGCGCGGATTATCACGGCTCGCTCGATCTGCTGGCACGCGCGAAGGCTGCCTGTGCTTCGCTCGTGACGAAGTCGGGCTTGATGGTGGGGCTTGGCGAGACCGACGCCGAACTGCTCGCGACGATGCGGGATCTGCGCGCGCACGGCGTGGAGGTGCTGACGATCGGGCAGTATCTCGCGCCGTCACGGTTTCACCTGCCGGTACGACGCTATGTGAGTCCGGACGCCTTTGCCGCGTTGCGCCGTGCGGGGCTCGCAATAGGATTCAGGGAGGTGGTGGCGGGGCCGCTCGTGCGTTCGTCGTATCACGCTGCACAGACCGTCGAGGCAGCACGGGCGTCGGCGTAGTTGGCGTTGCGGTTGCCGGCGCGGTTGCCATGCTAGCCGCCGGCCGGCCACCAGGAATCACGTCGACTCGCGCAGATACCACCGGCTGACACGCGAAAGATAAAGCGTGAGTCCGGCGCCCGCAATCGCAAGGCTGGCCATGTTGGCGAGCCAGAAGCCGCGCGCGCCCGTGGCCCAGAGGGGCAGGGTGCCGGTCACGTCGAAACCGAGCGCATAGCCGCCGCCGAGCCCGACGCCCCAAAGCGCGATGGCATAGATCACGGTCGGTACGACGACGACCTTGTAAGCGCGCAAGGCAAACGCCGTGGTGACCTGCAACGCGTCGAAGACGTGATAGAGCGCGACGATGGCGACGAGCGGCATGGCCGTCGTCAACACGGCCGGGTCGGGGGTGTAGCCGCCAATGATGAACGGCCGCAGCGCGAACACCGCGAGCGCGAAGCAGCAGGCGAGGCTCACGGCAGTCACGACACCATGCCGTGCGAGCAGGCGTGCTTCGGCGGGACGCTTGCCGCCCAGCGCCTGGGCCACGAGCGTCGAGGTCGCCACGCCGATGGAGAGCGGCGTCATGTACAGCACGGCGCCGATGTTGCCTGCGATCTGATGGCCGGCGAGCGTCGTCGTGCCGAGCCGCGCAATGAAGATCGCCATGAACGTGTACGAGGTCACCTCGATCAGATACGAGAGCCCCATCGGAATGCCTAGCTTGAGCAGTTCTGCCTGGCGTTTCCAGTGCGGCCAGCAGAAATGCCGGAAGATCCCGAACGGCGTGAACACGTCGATGCGGGTGAGGGCGAGCACCGCGAAGACGGCAAGCGCCCAGTTGATCGCGGTGCTTGCGAGCGCGCAGCCGGGGCCGCCCAGCTCTGGCACGCCGAGTCCACCGAAGATGAGCCAGCGGTTGAGCAGCACCTTCAGCACGAGTGCGCTCACCTGCAGAAACATCACGAGGCGCGGCCGGCCGACTGCATTCGCGAGCGAGCTGTAGATGCGAAAGGCGAGTCCGGCCGGCAGTCCGAACGAGAGCAGTCGCAGATAGTCCACGGTGCGCTCGCGCAGTGTTTCGGGCGCGCGCGCGAGGTCGAGCAGCGGGCCCGGGAAATAGAGGATCGCGCAGCCGATCACCATCAGCACGAGCGAGAGCCAGAGCGCCTGGCGCACCGCTTCGCCGATCTCGGCGTCGCGCCGGGCTCCGTAGAGCTGGGCCGAGAGCGGCTGCAGCGCGCTCAGGATGCCGGTCAGGCTGATATAGACGGAGATGTAGATCGAGGAGCCGAGGCCGAGCGCGGCGAGATCGAGCGCGGAGTAACGCCCGACCATCGCCGTGTCGATGACGCCGAACGCGATGATCGCGAGCTGGCCGACCAGCACCGGCCACGCGAGACCGGCGATGCGGCGGACGTCGCCGAGGATGGTGCCGCTCACCGCGGCCTCAGTTCGGACGCTGGCGCCAGATGTGGCGCTTCACGGGCGGCTGCGGACGGTCGATGCGCACGTACAGGCGGAAGCGCTCGTCACGGTCGGCGGCGCGGCGGCCCTCCCAGACGAGCTTCCAGACGAAGTTCGACATCGAGCTCGGCTCGCCGTAGTCCTGAGTGTCCTGGCGCAGGATCACATCGCAGTCCTCGTCGAACGAGAAGTGCATCTTGCCGAAGTAGGCGAAGGTCGCGATTTGCGCGTCGCCCAGGCGCACCGGCGAAATGCACGAATAGTCGGCGGGCAGATGCGCCGAAATCTGTTGCGCGACGTCGCGGTAGGTACGGCTGTAGTTGACCACGGGCAGCCACAGCGTCATCAGCAGCACCCACATGAGTGTGGTTCCGCCGCTCGAGAGCACGACGCTGCGCCAGAGCACTTTCGGATGGCGCGCCACGCGCCATTGCACGAGCACGATCCAGCAGACCGTCACGGCCACGGCGCAGGCGAACGAGAGAATCTTGAACTGCGGTGTGAATCCCGGGGCGAGGCGCGCGAGGTTGCGCGCGAGCGGCGCAGGGAAGCCGGTCAGGCCGGCGAGCCATACGAGCCAGACGAAGGTGCCGAGGATCGTGAAGCTCAGGACCGCGAACCAGTCGATGGCGTTGATCGCCCCACGCTTGAGCGTGGGCAGCGCGAAGGCGGCGAGCACGGAAAGCGCCGGCAACACGAGCATGAAGAGGCGGTTGGTCTCGTGGCTTTGCGCGACCACGAGGATCAGCAGCGGCACGATGACCGAAAGCGGGATGGCGACGTGCGGGGCGCGGCGCAGGCCGGCCCAGCTGAACCAGGCCCAGATGGCGAGGGGCCATGCGGGCCAGGTGAAGAGCGGCAGGTTTTTTGCCGCGTAGCGCAGCACCGATCCCGGCGGCCCGGCGTAGGCGTTGACGCTCGAGCGGGCCCACTGGTCGAGGAACCACGCGGCGTCGTCGGGGTACAGGTGGAGCGCAAGGAGTGGCCAGGACGCCGATATCAGGAGCGCCACCGGGAGGCCGGCAACAAGCAGCCAGCGCGAGCGCGTTTCGGGCGCGACGGCGAGCATGGCGAGCGTGCCTACGAGCAGGGCCCCTACCTCGACCGGTTCGCTCGACAGCATCACGAGGCCGAGTGCGAGGCCCCACCAGAGCGCGCCTTGTATCGGCTTGTCGATGGCACGCACGACGCCGTACAGCAGCATCGCGATGCTCACGAACTGCATGAGCTGCGGCGTGGTTTCGTGGCCGCGTTCGGCGAGGCCGAAGCAGGCGAGCAGAATGAGCAACGCGCCGTCGGCGAGGGTGCGGCCGTAGTCGCGCGGCTCGGGTTCGCCGCCGAAGGCGTACTTGAACGGCTGGACCTCGGAGCGCCGGCCGAGCAGATAGGCGCTGTACCAGACAAAGGCGCAGGCGAGGCAGAACAGCACGCCGGTGGCGACACGCGAGGCATTGCTCGCGTCCACCCAGGGCGCAAAGATGCGGATGCACAACGCGCCGGCCCAGTAGCCGAGTGGCCCGTTTTCCGTGATGTATTTGCCGACGAGGTTAGGCAGCAGCCAGTCGTGCGCGGTGCCGCCCGCCATCGTCCACATCACGCCGAAGCCCGCCGCGTCTTCGTTCTTCCACGGATCGCGGCCGAAGAGGCCGAACGACGCGAAGACGATACAGATGGTCAGCAGCAGCCAGCGCGGCAGCGCGCTGGTGGCAGAGGCGGTCAGTCGGATGGCTGGCTTCATTCAGTACTAGGTAAGCGGGTAGGCGGACCGGCGAATGCTCGGCCGTCCCGAATCCGGCATTCTAGCCGGGCCGGTGCATACGCGTCACGGCGGGCAGCGGGCCGCAAACGCCGGGCAACGGTGCGAGCGAAGCGGAAACAGGACTCATGCTGGCTTATGACCGGCCGGGAACGTGGCGCGGGCAACAAAAAAGGGCAGCGATGGCTGCCCTTTTTGCGGGTTCGGGACCGGCGCGAGGGCCGGTGCAGGCGCTATTACTTCCCTGCCTTGCCCGAGGCGCGTGCGCCGAACTTCTTGTTGAACTTCTCGACACGGCCGGCCGTGTCCATGATCTTTTGCGTGCCCGTGTAGAACGGATGCGATTCCGACGACACTTCGATCTTGGCGAGCGGGTAGGTCTTGCCGTTGAACTCGGCGGTTTCGCGCGTCTGGATGGTCGAACGGGTCACGAACTTGAAGTCGTTCGAAACGTCGATGAACAGGACTTCGCGGTAATTCGGGTGAATGCCTTCTTTCATGGTTTTTCCTTAAATCTGGCGGTAGCCAACCCGCGAGCCCGACTGCGAAATGCAATCAGACGCTTTTGCCTGTGAAATCAGGCGCGAGCCACTTGCCCAAGGTCGAAAAACGGTGATTATGCCAGAAAATCAGCTGGTTGGCGAATTTCTGAAGGTCACTCGCCGTAGCCGGCAAGTGCGCCCGTTTTCGCCGGGTCCTGCCGGTAATAGCGCGCGAGCAGCCGGTAAAGCTCGGGATATTCGGCTTCGAACTCGTACGGTTTCACGAACAGCGCTTCGCTGCACACGGCGAAGAACTCGGAAGGATGGTCCGACGCATAGGGATCGATCAGCGATTCGCGCTCGAAGCGCGCCCAGCGGCGCTCCGGTACGGCATCGACCTTGGCGCAGAACTGGTCGTAGGCGTTGTCGAACACGTCGGCCCATGCCTGCTTGTCGAGCGGCGCGTGCCAGCGGCGATAAAGGGGCGGATGACCATCCGTCTCGCCGTTCACCATGTCGATCTTGTGCGCGAACTCGTGTATGACGACGTTGTACGCGTCGCTGCCGTCGGTCATCTGCGCGTCTTCCCACGAGAGGATCACGGGGCCGCCTTCCCAGGCCTCGCCGCTCGCGTCGTGCTCGACTTCGTGTACCACGCCGTCCTCGTCTTCCACGGTCTTGCGGATCACGAATTCGCCCGGATAGACGATCACGCCCACCCAGCCGCGATACAGGTCGAGCGAGAGGTTCAGCACCGGCAGGGACGCCTGGGCGGCGATCGCGACCACCATCCTTTCGCTCAGTTCGAGATCGTGGGCCGTCGAGAATTCTTTCTGCGCGATGAACAGGCTCGTGAGCTCGCGCAGGCGTACGAGATCGGCGGCATCGAGATGGCTGAGGAAGGGCAGGCCGTCCAGCGTCGCCTGCCAGAGCATGTCGTCGATCGCGTGGGTGCGCAGCGCCTTCTCGCGGCGGCGCGCGCCGAGCCACTGGGACAGTTTCGATAGCATCGCCGGATCGCTTCGTGAGAGTGGGGTTCGTCGTCAGTTGATCTGTTTCTGCCAGGCCGCAAAGATACCACCGCAGAGGGCCACGCCGATGAGGAAATAGAAACCGTCAAGCGAGCTCAGGAAGCTGGCCTGCTGGGTCACCAGCCGGCTCATCTGCCCGATCGCGAGCCCGCGCGCTTCGCCTGGCGTGCTGCCGAGCGCCTCGAAGCTGCGCGTGAGCGTCGCGAACAGGTTCTGGAAGACGGGATTGAACGGATTCACGAACTCGGCGAGACGCGATTCGTGCAGGGCGAGCCGATGCTGCTGGACGATGATGACGCTGGCCGTGGCGAACGAGATCGTAAACTGGCGCACGATGTTCTTGAGGCGATAGCCGTGCGTGAACTCTTCGATCGCGAAGATGCTGAAGGTCACGTTCGCGACCGGCAGCACGATGAAGAGGAGCAGCAGGCCGCGCAGCAGCAACGGCACGATGAGCCACGATTCGCTGACATCGGGCGGCATCTGCGTCATCCAGAGCGAGACGAAAGCGGCGAGCGCAAAGCCTGGCACGATGATCCATTTCTTGCGCGTGACGTACTTTGCGTAACGGAAATAGACGAACAGGGCCGAAGCGGAGATCAGCGACGTGATGCCCGTGAGCTGGCCGGCGTTTTCGACCGGATAGTTGAGCCCGCCTTCGAGGAAGCGCGAGACGAGGTAGCTGAGCGCGGTGCTCTGGTAGTAATAGACCATGTAGAGCAGGATGCCGACCTGGAAGGTCTTCTCGCGCAGCGCGTGCAGGCGCATGAGCGGCTTCGGATGATGCCACTGCTGCCAGCCGAACCAGGCGAGCGCGCCGATCCCGGCCAGCGCGAGCATGATCAGTCCGGGGGACGTGCTGAAGAGTTCGAAGCGCACCTGCTGCATGGCGATCTGCAGCGCGCCCTGGGCGAAGGCGAAGATGATGTAGGGCCAGAAATGTGCTTCACCGCGCTCCTCGGGCAGCACGTGGCCTGAGTCGGGCAGGGCCACGAGCGCCAGCACGGCGAACAGCACGCCCGCGGGCGCCGTGCACGCGAACAGCGCGCGCCAGTCGAAGTACGCGACCAGCTGGCCGCCGATCAGCGGCGCGAGCGCGCTCGAGAGCACGATCAGGATCAGGAACGCACGTGTGGCCACGGGGCGTTGCTGTGGCGTGAAGCAGGTCTGGATGAGGATGCGGCAGGTGCCCATCATCGGCCCGATGAAATAGCCCTGGAAGCCGCGCGCGAAGGCGAGCTCGATCGACGATTCGCATAGCGCGGCCGCCATCGAGCCGGCGGCGTAGAGCAGCAGGCAACCGCCCACATAGCGCCTGTAGCCCAGCCGCTCGACCCACCATTGCTGCTGCAGGATGCCGAGCACGGCGGCCACGGCATAGGCGCTCGACGACCAGACGAGCTCGTCCGGCGAGGCATTGATGCCGCCCGCGATATAACTGGTAAAGAACGAGAAGATCGCGTTGTCGAAATAATCGAGCCCGGTGGCGAGCGCTAGCACCCACGGGAAAAAGTCGCCGCGCAGGCGTTCCACGCTGAGGAGCGGTTGACGGGTCGCCGCGGTGCTCATGACCGGGTGTCTCCGTCGTTGCCGGCTCCACGGTCTTCTGGCGTTTGCGGCGCCGGACGTCGCTTCTTTCTGGCCGCAAGCCGTTCGTCGATCAGCGTTTCGGAGGGCACGCCCGCGAGGCGCTGGTTCAGGTAGTCGAGGTCGTCGGCGAGCTCGGCGCGGACGGTCTGCGCTTCCTTCAACTCGCGGCGCACCGCGGCGATGCGGGCATCGAGCGTTTCGATCTGCTGGCCCAGTGCATCGGCGATGTGCTGCAAGGATTCCTGTGAATAGCGCCGGCGTCCGTCGCCTGCGGATTCGAGCGGGCGCTTGAGCATTTCGGCGATGCCGTGCAGCGAGAAACCCAGCGAGCGCAGACGCAAAATACGCGCGAACTGCTCGAGATCCTGCTCGTCATAAAGGCGGTAGCGGCCCTCGCTGCGCGTGGGCGTGACGAGGCCGCGCTCTTCGTAATACTTGAGCGTGCGTGGGGTGACATTCAGGCGCTGTGCGGCGTCGCGCACCGTGAGCAGCGCGGGGGCGTTCCTGGGCATCGGCGGCCGGCCGGACGGCAACTGTTGAATCAGCTGCCCATTATAGTGCAACGTGTACGTTCACGTACACGTTGCGGCCGAACCAGACGGGGCGCGAACGAACAACACCCGCATGGGGAGGGCGCCGGATGGCCGCAGATGCGACAACGCCCGCTTGCGCGGGCGTTGGTGTGCATGCAGAGCAGGGGCGCTTAGCCGCCGCGACGCATCATCTCGAAGAACTCGGAATTGCTCTTCGTCTGACGGATCTTGTCGAGCAGGAATTCCATCGCCTCGACTTCGTCCATGTCGTGGATGAACTTGCGCAGCACCCAGATCTTCTGGAGGATGTCCGGCTTGATCAGCAGCTCTTCGCGGCGCGTGCCCGACTTGTTGAGGTTGATCGACGGATAGACGCGCTTTTCCGCGAGACGGCGCTCGAGGTGCACTTCCATGTTGCCGGTGCCCTTGAACTCTTCGTAGATCACGTCGTCCATGCGGCTGCCGGTTTCGATCAGCGCCGTGCCGATGATGGTGAGCGAGCCGCCTTCCTCGATATTGCGCGCCGCGCCGAAGAAACGCTTCGGACGTTGCAGCGCATTGGCGTCGACACCACCCGTGAGCACCTTGCCCGATGCGGGCACAACGGTGTTGTAGGCGCGTGCGAGACGGGTGATCGAATCGAGCAGGATCACGACGTCGTGCTTCATTTCGACGAGGCGTTTGGCCTTTTCGATCACCATTTCGGCGACCTGCACGTGACGCGCGGCCGGTTCGTCGAAGGTTGAGGCAATCACTTCGCCCGCCACCGAACGCTGCATTTCCGTCACTTCTTCCGGACGCTCGTCGATCAGCAGCACGAACAGGATCACGTCGGGGTGATTCTGCTTGATGGCGTGCGCGATGTGCTGGAGCATCACGGTCTTGCCCGACTTCGGCGAGGCGACCAGCAGGCCACGCTGCCCCTTGCCGATGGGCGCGATCATGTCGATGATGCGGCCCGTCACGTTCTCCTCGCCGCGCATTTCGCGCTCGAGCAGCAGCACCTTGTTCGGGTGCAGCGGCGTGAGGTTCTCGAACATGATCTTGTGCTTCGAGGCCTCGGGCGGCTGGCCATTGACCTTGTCCACCTTCACGAGGGCGAAATAGCGTTCGCCGTCCTTCGGCGTGCGCACTTCGCCTTCGATCGTGTCGCCGGTGTGCAGGTTGAAGCGGCGGATCTGCGACGGGCTGATGTAGATATCGTCCGTGCTCGCAAGATACGAGGTCTCGGGCGAGCGCAGGAAGCCGAACCCGTCAGGCAGCACTTCGAGCGTGCCGTCACCGAAGATCGTTTCGCCCGTCTTGGCGCGCTTCTTGAGAATCGCGAACATCAACTCCTGCTTGCGCAGGCGGTTCGCATTTTCGATCTCGAGGCCGTTGGCCATCTCGATCAATTCGGAGACATGCAGAGACTTAAGCTCGGAAAGATGCATACGGAGAACCCGTCGGGGAGGAGTGCGACGAAAAGAAGTCTGGGGGAAAAAGAATCGAGCGGAATCGCTCTAGGACTTGCTTGAGACTTTGCGTGAAACTGCTTGAAACTTTATAGGGCGCCGGGTAGACGCTTTATGCATTCTAGCATAGCACACGCTCAAAACCGCCAGTGCGGTCGATCGGCATGTTTTTAGCGTGCGTGTTGTCGCAGGACAACACGCACTTTCGCAGGCCGTGCGCTGCGGCGTAGCCGCAGTTTGCCTTCGCCAGAAGGCGGCACGGCATCTGCTGCCACTTACAGGTGGCTGTCCAGGAACGCGGTGAGCTGCGACTTGGAGAGGGCGCCGACCTTTTGCGCGGCGACGGCGCCGTTCTTGAAGAGGATCAGGGTGGGGATGCCACGCACGCCGAACTTGACCGGCGTCGACTGGTGCTCGTCCACATTGATCTTCGCGATCTGCAGGCGGTCGCCGTAGTCTTTCGCGACTTCATCGAGGATCGGCGCGATCATCTTGCACGGACCGCACCATTCGGCCCAGAAGTCCAGCAGAACCGGCTTGTCGGATTTCACGACGTCCTGTTCGAACGATGCGTCGCTGATGTGCTTGATTTGTTCGCTCATTGTATGAATACCTCTTTCGAATCGAGGCTGATTGAATTGCTCGCCACGATACACCAAAACTGAAAACCTGGAGGGGTCCGCCAAGGCGCCTCGCCGATTGGCGCAAGCCCCGTGCCGGGCAACCCGCGCGGGCGCAGGCCCGATGCCGACGCCAGTGTAGCCTAAATCCCTATGCGCTGCCGACGGTGATAGTACTCATGCCGGCAACAGGGTTTCAGTCTTGCAGGCCACATTGGGCGGGCGATTTTGCGCCTCATGTCAGCGATGTGGCGGCGCCGCGAGGCATTGCAAGAGGGCGGTCGGCGCGACTTTTCTGGCGGAGGCGGTCGCATTGCGGTGCAACCAATGTTAGAATACGCCGTGACGGGCCTCCTCGCATGGAGGGGCGGTCAACCTGGTCAGGTCGGGAACGAAGCAGCCACAGCCGTTTTCCGCCAGTGCCGAGGGTCAGGCTCGTCACCTTCTCTTTCTTCCGGTTTTACTCCCATCGTTTTGCGTCGCCGCTTTTCGGCGCATCGTCTGGCGCATCGTCTGGATTACCCCTCGAATTGTCTCCCCGCTGACTAGCGAACCCGGCTTGTCGTGCGCGCTCGAAACGAGCGCGGGCAGCGCGGCGTTTTCTTCTCGTGATCTCGCAGGCGCGGGACGTTTCACGTGAGCCTGTGCACCGCGCCACGGCTGCGCGGACGGCGCGTTTCAAGGCCCTGCGATTCATCGGTGCGCACGGGCGTTGCTGATACAATTTCCGCATGACCTATCAAGTTCTCGCACGCAAGTGGCGACCGAAGGACTTTGCTTCGCTCGTCGGACAGGAGCACGTGGTGCGCGCGCTCACGCATGCACTCGACGGCGGCCGCCTGCATCACGCGTATCTCTTCACAGGCACGCGCGGCGTGGGCAAGACGACGCTGTCGCGTATCTTCGCCAAGGCGCTCAACTGTGAGACCGGCGTGACGTCGAAGCCGTGCGGCGTCTGTCGCGCGTGTCGCGAGATCGATGAGGGTCGCTTCGTCGACTATGTCGAAATGGACGCGGCGAGCAACCGCGGCGTCGACGAAATGGCGGCGCTGCTCGAGCGCGCTGTCTACGCGCCGGTCGATGCGCGCTTCAAGGTCTATATGATCGACGAAGTGCATATGCTCACGAACCACGCCTTCAATGCCATGCTGAAGACGCTGGAAGAGCCGCCTGCGCACGTCAAGTTCATCCTCGCGACCACCGACCCGCAGAAGATACCGGTGACGGTGCTGTCGCGCTGCCTGCAGTTCAATCTCAAGCAGATGCCGGCGGGAAACATCGTCGAGCATCTCTCGCACATTCTCGGCGAGGAGAAGGTCGAGTTCGAGCCGCAGGCGCTGCGTCTGCTTGCGCGCGCAGCCGACGGCTCGATGCGCGACGCGCTCTCGCTCACCGACCAGGCTATCGCGTATTCGGCCAACCAGGTGACCGAGGAGGCCGTGCGCGGCATGCTCGGCGCGCTGGACCAGAGCTATCTGATCCGTCTGATCGACGCGCTCGTTGCGGGCGACGGTTCGGCCGTGCTCTCGATTGCCGACGAAATGGCGCTGCGCAGCCTGTCTTTTTCGACCGCGCTGCAGGATCTGGCCGGGCTTTTTCATCGCGTTGCGTGGGCGCAGTTCGCGCCGGGCTCGGTGCTCGACGAGTGGCCGGAAGCCGCCGATCTGCGGCGGTTCGCCGCTGAGCTCACGCCCGAGCAGGTGCAGTTGTTTTACCAGATCGCGACGCTCGGTCGTAGCGAATTGGGACTCGCGCCGGACGAGTACGCAGGCTTCACGATGACGCTGCTGCGTATGCTGGCGTTCGAGCCGGCGAGTGCAGGTGCGGGCGGCGCAGGCAGCGCACCGGCTTCGAAGCCGGCGGCCGGTGCAGGCTCGCGGGCAGCGACGCCGTCGGTCGCATCGGCTGTGGTGAGTGCCGCCGCCACGGCGAAGCCTGTTGCGGCGGCCGCGCCGGCCATGGCGGTGCCGGACGCGGAGATTCGTCTGGTTGAGGCGGCCCCGGCAGCGGATACGGCGAATGTCATTGCGGCGAGCGCCGGCACGACGGCGAGCGTTGCCGCTGCGGCGCAGCGGATTGTGCCGCCGTGGGAGTCGGCCGATGAACCCGCAGCGGCGCGCGCCGAGTCTGCCGAACCCCGCCCGCAGTCCGTAGCGCAGCCGGCAACGCCGCACGCGACGGCGGCCGAGGAGGCCGCCGACCCGTTCGCGGCATCCGGTCCGCGCGGTGGCGCGAGCGCGGCGCTCGACGTGCTGCGCAGCAAGGGCATGCGCGTCTCTACCGAGCGCGGCGCCCGTGGCGCCGGCGCATCAGCCGCGCCGCCCGTCGCAGCGCCGAAGCCTGCCGCGCCGCGCGCCGAAGTGAAGGTGCCGACACCCGATTCCGCGCGCCGCGCCGCGGCGGTGGAGGAGGCCGCGTCACGCCGTCCGGCACGCAGCCAGCCGGCGCAGGACGCTTCGTCCGCGCCGCCGTGGGACGACATTCCGCCGGACGACTATATGCCGCCAGGCGCCGACGACGCCTACTTCGCGCCGCCCGACGACGGTTTCGTACCGGTTTTCGACAGCGAGCCGACCGCCGCGCGCGCAGCAACGCCCGCCGCGTCGCCTGCGGCAGCCGTGGTGGACGTGAGCAAGCTGCCGCCAGGCATCGCGCTCGACGCGATTGGATTTGCGGGCGACTGGCCCGCGCTTGCCGCAACGCTGCCGCTCAAGGGCATCTCGTACCAGCTCGCGTTCAACAGCGAGCTGACGGGGCTCGACGGCACGCTGCTCAAGCTGAGCGTGCCGGTGCCGCAGTACGCGGAAGCCTCGCAGGTCGCGAAGCTGAAGGCGGCGCTGGCCGAGCGCCTCGGCAAGACGCTGGAGGTGACGGTGGAAGTGGGCCCGGCGCGCCGCACCGCCGCCGCGCTCGACGCCGCCGCGCGCGCCGAACGCCAGCGCGACGCCGAACGCGAGATCGGCGCCGATCCGTTCGTCCAGCAACTGATACGCGAATTCGGCGCGAGCATCGTCCCGGGGTCGATCCGGCCACTCGCGCCCGAAGCCGCGGCGGGCTCAAGCCCGGCCGCGCATTGATTGGCGGCGCGCGGCGCCCCGGTCTGCGCGGCGCCGCGTGCTTTTTACGAATACAGACGATCCAGAAGGAGTCACGATCATGATGAAGGGCCAACTCGCCGGGCTGATGAAACAAGCCCAGCAGATGCAGGAAAACATGAAGAAGATGCAGGAGCAGCTTGCCCAGATCGAAGTCGAGGGTCAGGCGGGCGCCGGTCTCGTGAAGGTGACGATGACGTGCCGCAACGACGTGCGCCGCGTTTCGATCGACCCAAGCCTGCTCGCCGACGACAAGGACATGCTGGAGGACCTCGTCGCCGCGGCGTTCAACGACGCGGTGCGCAAGGCCGAAGCCACGTCGCAGGAGAAGATGGGCAGCATGACCTCGGGTCTGCCGCTGCCGCCGGGCTTCAAGCTGCCCTTCTGATGCCGTGCCGGCGGGCCGCCACGCGCCGGCCCGCCAGGCGCGCTCCGCACGCCATGCCTGCAGCACCTGTATCGCGGGATTGCAGGATACTCTGCGCAAGATATACCGATTTGCCACGCTGAATCCGCATGAAACCACCTTCCGCCCTCGCGGCGCTTGTCGAGGCGCTGCGCGCGTTGCCCGGCGTCGGGCCGAAGTCGGCGCAGCGTATGGCCTACCACCTGATGCAGCACGACCGCGAAGGCGCGGAGAAGCTCGGCAGCGCGCTGCTCTTCGCGACCGAACATCTGAAGCACTGCGAGAAGTGCAACACCTTCACCGAAGCTCAGGTCTGCGAAACATGCCTGGACGAGGAACGCGATCCCACGCTGCTGTGCGTGGTCGAGACGCCCGCCGACCAGATCATGCTGGAGCAGACCATGACCTGGCGCGGCCTGTATTTCGTGCTGATGGGGCATCTGAGCCCACTCGACGGCATCGGCCCCAAGGAGATTCATTTCGACCGGCTCGTCAAGCGTGCCTCGGACGGTGTCGTCAAGGAGGTCGTGCTCGCGACCAACTTCACGAACGAAGGCGAGGCCACCGCGCACTACCTCGGCCAGGCGCTGAAGGCGCGCGGTCTGGCGGTCACGCGCCTCGCGCGCGGTGTGCCGGTGGGCGGTGAGCTCGAGTACGTCGATGCGGGCACGATTGCCCGCGCGATGATCGACCGGCGCTCGATGTAGCCCGCGCATCGGCCCGTACGCATCACCCCCGCCCAGGCCGGGCCGCATTACGCGGCGCGCATCAAGGAAACAAAAGGAGACTCATGAGCGCAGCCACTTCGCACGAATCCGCATCCGGCGAGCGTCCGGCCGGCCCGCTCGCCGGCGTGAAGGTACTCGAGCTCGGCACGCTGATCGCCGGCCCGTTCGCGGCGCGTTTTCTCGGCGAATTCGGCGCCGAGGTCATCAAGATCGAAGACCCGAAGGGCGGCGATCCGCTGCGCAAATGGCGCAAGCTCTATCCCGAAGCGGGTGGCACTTCGCTCTGGTGGGCCGTTCAGGCGCGCAACAAGAAGTCGGTGACGGTGAACCTGAAGGCCGAGGAGGGCAAGGAGATCGTGCGCCGCCTCGCGCGGGAAGCCGATATCGTCGTCGAGAACTTCCGGCCTGGCCTGCTCGAAAAGCTCGGGCTCGGCTACGACGTCCTTTCGAAGGAGAATCCCGGCCTCGTCATGGTGCGGCTTTCCGGCTATGGCCAGACCGGTCCGTATCGCGACCGGCCGGGCTTTGGCGCGATCGCCGAATCGATGGGTGGCTTGCGCCATATCACCGGCTATCCCGACCTGCCGCCGCCGCGCATCGGCATTTCGATCGGCGACTCGATTGCGGCGCTGCACGGTGTGATCGGCGCGCTGATGGCACTCCATCACCGCAACATGAACGGCGGCAGTGGCCAGATCGTGGACGTCGCGCTCTACGAGGCCGTCTTCAACATGATGGAGAGCGTCGTGCCCGAATACGGCGTCTATGGCATGGTGCGCGAGCGCACCGGCGCATCGCTGCCGGGCATCGTGCCCTCGAACACTTATCCGTGCCGTGACGGCAGCATTGTGATCGGTGGCAACAGCGACCCGATCTTCAAGCGCCTCATGTCAGCGATCGACCGCGAGGATCTCGCCAGCGATCCGGCTCTCGCGCACAACGACGGCCGCGTGCCGCGCACCGCGGAGATCGACGGCGCCATCGCCGCGTGGCTGTCGACGCGCACGATCGACGAAGCGCTCGACGTGCTCAACGCGGCCGATGTGCCGGTCGGGCGCATCTACAGCGTAGCGGACATGTTCACCGACCCGCAGTTCCTCGCGCGTCAGATGATCCAGCAGTTCCGCTGGCAGGGGAAGGTGGACGTGGCGCTGCCCGCCGTGACGCCCAGGCTCTCGGGTACGCCCGGTGAAACGCGCTGGCTCGGCCCCGAACTGGGCGAGCACACGGACGAAGTCCTGAAGGCGCTGGGTTACGATCCGGAGCAGATAGCCCGGTTGCACGCGCAACAAATCGTCTGAAACAGGCCGTCTGAAACAGGCCGTCTGCAACTGGCCGTCTGCAACTGGCCGTGTGAAGCCGGCCCGAACGACAAACGGCGCGCAGCGAGCGCGCCGTTTCGAGGAACAACGCTCAGGGCTCGATTACGATCTTGCCGGTCACCTTGCGTGAGGCCATGTCCTTGAGAGCCTGCGCGGTGTCGGCTAGCTTGTAGCGCTTCGAGACGTAGGGCTTGAGCTTGCCTTCGCCGATCCAGCCGATCATTTGCGTGAACGCCGCGGCGTTGTGCTGCGGCTCGCGTCGTGCGAAATCGCCCCAGAACACGCCGACGAGACTGGCGCCCTTGAGGAGCGCGAGATTGAGCGGCAGCTTCGGAATCTCGCCGTTGGCGAAGCCGACCACGAGGTAGCGGCCACGCCAGCCGATGCTGCGGAACGCCGGTTCGGCGTACTCGCCGCCGACCGGGTCGTAGATCACGTCGGGGCCTTTGCCGTCGGTGAACGCCTTGATGCGCTCGCGCAAGTCTTCGGTGTTGTAGTTGATCGTGGCATCCGCGCCGAAGCGGCGGCAGACCTCCAGCTTCTCTTCGCTCGACGCCGCGGCGATGACGCGCGCGCCCAGCACCTTGCCGATTTCCACCGCCGCCAGACCGACGCCGCCCGCGGCGCCCAGCACGAGCATGGTCTCGCCCGCGCGCAGTGCCGCACGATCGACCACCGCGTGATGCGAGGTGCCGTAGGCGAGCGTGAAGGCGGCGGCCGTCGCGAAGTCGGCGTCTTCGGGCAGCGGCACGCAGGCGTCGGCACTGGCGATTGCCTGCTCGGCGAAGCCGCCCTGGCCCACGTAGGCGACGACGCGCGTGCCCGGCGCGAGCTTCACGCCAACGCCTGCCGCCCGCACGATGCCCGCGACTTCGGCGCCCGGCGTGAAGGGTAGCGGCGGCTTCACCTGATACTTGTTTTCGATGATCAGCACGTCGGGAAAATTGACGGCGGCGGCCTTCACGTCGATCACGACCTGGCCCGGGCCGGGCGTGAGGTCGGGCAGTGCTTCGAGCGTGAGCGTATCGGGCGGACCGTACTGGTTGCAGCGGATGGCGCGCATCGTGTCTCCTGTTCTGTCGCGTCGTTCATGAAATCGGCACAAGCGGACAGTGTACGGCAAATCGCGCAATTACGAACGATCGTGCGATTCAATCCGGCACCCATCCCGATGTCGAAAATTCGTGCTCAATTGCACGGAAATGCGCGCGCTGCAAGGCTGACGCGAGCGGTTCGCCGGCGCCCCGCGCGAGTGCGAGCGAGGCGCCAGGCTGTCGTTCGCCTGCCTTCTTTCCTCGGTTACAATCGACTGATGCGAATACTACTCAGCAACGACGACGGTTATCTCGCCCCCGGCCTTGCGGCGCTCTACGACGCGCTCCAGCCGCTAGGCGAGGTCACCGTGATGGCGCCGGAGCAGAACTGCAGCGGCGCATCGAACTCGCTGACGCTGTGGCGTCCGCTGTCGGTACTGCGCTCGGCGGCCACGGGCTTTAACTACGTGAACGGTACGCCAACGGACTCGGTCCACATCGCGCTCACCGGCATGCTGGAGCACAAGCCCGACCTCGTGGTCTCCGGCATCAACAACGGCCAGAACATGGGCGAAGACACGCTCTATTCGGGCACCGTGGCGGCCGCCACGGAAGGCATCATGTTCGGCGTGCCGGCCATCGCATTTTCGCTCGTCGACAAGGACTGGGTGCACCTCGATTCGGCTGCGCGCGTTGCGGCCGAGATTGTCGCGCACTACCTCGCGCATCCGTTGCCGGGGCATCCATTGCTGAACGTCAATATCCCGAACCTGCCTTACAACGAACTCGGCGATTGGCGCGTGACGCGCCTCGGCAAGCGTCACCCCTCGCAGCCCGTGATCCGCCAGACCAACCCGCGCGGCGAGCCGATCTACTGGATCGGTCCCGCGGGCGACGCGCGGGACGCGAGCGAAGGCACGGATTTTCATGCGGTCTCGCACGGCCATGTGTCGATTACGCCGCTGCAACTCGATCTGACCCACACGCAGATGTTGCCCGAGACGCACGCATGGGTGCGCCGGGGCGGCGGCGTTTCATGACCGGCGAGCGTACCCGGCGTTTTCCGCTCGGACTCGAGGATCTCGTGCGCGAGCCGCGCCAGCGCGATGCGCGTCATGGCGAAGCGCGCGCGCCGCTCACGAGCGGCGCCAAGCCTGCCACGGCGAAGGGCGCGGCAGCGCAGGCGCCGCACGGCAACGGCACGAGCCTGAAGGTCAACCCGGTCAACCCGGCTGGCTCCGGGGGCCTGGGCAGGGCCGGCGCCACGCGCACGACGCGCCCCGGCGAGGCGCCGGCGAAGTCGCCGATCAAATCGGTGCTCAAATCGACGACTACTGCGCGCGCAGGCGAAGCGCGCCGCAGCGATGCGCCGCGGACCGCACAAGCCGCTACGCCAGCCACTTCCGCAAACCGTTCGAGCGCGGTGCGCGCCGCTAGCGGCCAGCGTCCGGGCGCCGTGCCGGCTTCCGGTGCCCCCGGTGTACCGTTGAATGGCTCACTCGCACTGACTTCGGAACGGGTTCGCGAGCGCATGGTCGAACGCCTGCGTGTGAACGGCATTGCCGATCCGCGGGTGCTGCAGGCGCTTGCGGCCGTGCCGCGCCACATGTTCGTCGATCCCGGTCTCGCGACCCAGGCCTACGAAGATGCGGCGCTGCCAATCGGCCATCAGCAGACGATCTCGAAGCCTTCGGTGGTTGCCCGCATGCTCGAACTCGCGGGCGCCGGGCGCGCGCTCGAGCGGGTGCTCGAGATCGGCACCGGCTGCGGCTATCAGGCCGCCGTGTTGAGCCGCATCGCACGCGATGTTTATTCGATAGAGCGCATCAAGCCACTGTACGAGCGTGCGAAGACCAATCTTCGTCCGCTGCGTATTCCGAATATCCGGCTGCATTACGGTGACGGGCGGCTCGGCTTGCCGTCGGCGGCGCCATTCGACGCGATCGTGATCGCGGCTGCGGGCCTCGACGTGCCGCAGGCGCTGCTCGAGCAACTCGCGATAGGCGGACGGCTCGTGGCGCCGGTGGCATCGGCCGGTGCGCCCGGCAGCGACGCGACCCAGGCAGCCCAGGTGCTGACAGTGGTCGAGCGTACGGGGCCGGCGCAGTGGCGGGAGTCGCGGCTTGATCGCGTTTTCTTTGTCCCCTTAAAATCCGGAGTGATCTGAAACCGATGAGTATGTTGCGCGCGATGCAAAGAAACCGCTTGAATGTCGATCTCACCGCAGCCCGGCGCAGCGCCTCAGTCATCGCGCTCTGTCTGCTGACAGCCTGCGCGACGAGGCTCGATCAGGCGCCTGTCGTCGACCGCACCGCGCCGGCCAGCACGACCGCCGCGCCGGCCGTGCCGCTCGGGCCGCCGCCTCCGGGATACTACCGGGTGAAACCGGGCGACACGCTCTATAGGATTGCGCTCGAAAACGGCCAGAACTATCGCGACATCGCGACCTGGAACAATCTCACCAATCCGAATCAGATCGAAGTGGATCAGCTGCTGCGTGTCGTGCCGCCGGGCGCGAACATGGCGGCGTCGACGCCGGGCGTGGTCACGGCGCCGGTGCCGGGTGGTGACGTGGCGAGCGTGCCGCCGGGACCGTCTGCGGCAGTGCCGCCGATCGTTGGCTCCGGCGCCGGCACCGCGGCTGCAACCGTGCCGCCGCAGCCAGGCGCTGGCGACATGGCAGCGCCTGCCGGCACTATCGCGCTGGCATGGCCGGTGCACGGCCCGGTGCTCGCCGGCTTCGACGACGCGAAGAACAAGGGCATCGATATTGGTGGTGCGGCGGGCGATCCCGTCAAGGCCGCCGGTGATGGCCGCGTGGTTTATGCCGGAAACGGGCTGCGCGGATACGGCAATCTCATTATCATCAAGCATGACGCCACCTATTTGACGGCGTATGCACACAATCGCGCTTTGATGGTAAAAGAAGGGGATGCAGTCACCAAAGGTCAGAAGATCGCCGAAATGGGGAACACCGATTCCGACCGTGTGATGCTGCATTTCGAAGTCCGCCGTCAGGGCAAACCCGTCGACCCACTGCAGTACTTGCCGCCGCAATAATAGCGAGCCGACCATGCCGAAACCGAAGCGTCGTCTGCAGCAAACCGAGTCTGACAGCAAGGCCGCGCCGGTTTCGGTCGACGACGGCGCTGCGTCCGGCGAGGACGAAGCGCTGTCCGAACTCGACAATGGCCGCGAGTTCGAGGAGCGCGAGGCGGCCGCGGAAGAAGAGGGCGGCGGCCGCGAAGCGGCTGAGCCGGCGTCGGACGCCGACGACTTTCGCGCACTGCTGCAGGCCGAGCTGACGGCCGACACCATCCAGCATTACCTGAACCGCATCAGCGTGAAGCCGCTGCTCACCGTCGAGGAAGAGCAACGTTATTCGCGTCTCGCGAAGGCGGGTGAGTTCGAGGCGCGCCAGGTCATGATCGAGCGCAATCTGCGGCTCGTGGTCAGCATCGCGAAGGGCTATCTGAATCGCGGCGTGCCGCTGCTCGACCTGATCGAGGAGGGGAACCTCGGCCTCATGCACGCCATCGAGAAATTCGATCCGTCGCGCGGCTTTCGTTTCTCGACCTATGCGACGTGGTGGATCCGCCAGAGCATCGAGCGCGCGATCATGAATCAGGCGCGTACGGTACGGCTGCCGGTGCATGTGATCCGCGAGCTGAACCAGGTGCTACGGGCGAAGCGCCATCTGGAGAAGAATTCGCTGAATGCCGATTCGGCATCCGAACGGCGCGACGCGAGCATCGACGACATTGCCTACCTCACCGGCAAGACCAGCGAGGAAGTCACCGACATCCTCGCGCTCAACGAGCACACGGCGTCGCTCGACGCGCCGCTCGATCTCGACCCCGCAAGCAGCCTGCTCGATCTGCTCTCCGACGACCAGAGCCAGTCGCCTGACGCCGAGGTACAGCATCGCGAGCTGGAAACGCTCACGCGCGCGTGGCTCGGGCGCCTCTCGGACAAGCACCGTCACGTCATCGAACGGCGCTTCGGGCTGAACCATATCGAGCCCGCGACGCTCGAAGAGCTGGCCGACGAAATGGGCCTGACGCGCGAGCGCGTGCGGCAGATCCAGCAGGAGGCGCTGGTGCGGCTCAAGCGATTTTTCGCATCCAACGGCGTGCGCAAGGACGCCGTCCTGTAAATTCCGCATTCCGTTTCATCAATTCGGCAGTTCGACTGAATGACACCTGTACTCGTATTCGACATCGAGACGATTCCCGATGTCGACGGCATTCGCCGTCTCGAAGGCCTTCCCGCCTCGCTCACCGACGCCGAAGTGGCCGAATCTGCATTCGCCGCGCGGCGCGCGAAGACCGGCAGCGATTTCCTGCCGCACCATTTGCAGCGCGTCGCGGCGATCTCGTGCGTGTTTCGCGACGGCCAGGGTTTTCGCGTGCGTTCGCTCGGCACGCCCGAGGACGGCGAAGCCGCGCTGATCCAGTCGTTTTACCGCACGATCGAGAAGTACACGCCGCAACTCGTATCGTGGAACGGCGGCGGTTTCGATCTGCCGGTGCTCCACTATCGGGCGCTCGTGCACGGCATACGTGCATCGCGCTACTGGGATCTCGGCGAGGACGACCGCGACTTCAAGTGGAACAACTACATTAGCCGCTATCACTCGCGCCATACCGACCTGATGGACGTGCTGGCGATGTATCAGGCGCGCGCCAACGCGCCGCTCGACGCGCTCGCGAAGCTCTGCGGCTTTCCGGGCAAGCTGGGCATGGATGGCGGGCAGGTCTGGACGGCGTTCCAGGACGGGCGCATCGAGGAGATCCGCAATTACTGCGAAACCGACGTGGTCAACACGTATCTGCTCTATTGTCGTTTTCAGATGATGCGCGGCGGCTTTAGCGAGCGCGAATACGAAGACGAAATCACGCACGTCAAGAACGCGCTTGCCATGGAGCCGGCGCCGCACTGGGCCGAATATCTCGCGGCGTTTGGTGTCTGAACGGTGCCTGAGTGGTGCCCCAGTCAACCGGCCCGCGCGTTTCAGTCCAGCTCCAGCACGATCGGCTGATGGTCCGACGCCCGGGTCGCGCCATCGATTTCGCAACGCTTCAGGCGCCCGCGCAGATCCGCCGTGACGAACACGAAGTCGCATGCGATCGGCCCTGACGACCATTGCTCGGTGTCGTAGACGCCCGCAGTCGGCGGTGGCGTAGCGCCTGGGTGCAGGGTCGTCCACGCGTCGACGAATGGCGGACTGCCCGCTATGGGTTCGAGCATGCGCGCGTAGGTTTCGCTGCCCCATGCACTGTTGAAATCGCCGCACAGGATCGCGCTGACGGGGCGGCCCGTGGGGGCAAAAGGCCCGGTCTCGTTCTCTCCGGGCGCGGGGAACGCGGCATGTTCCGCCGCTTCCTGCTGGAGGCGCCGTAACGCGTCCACCTGCGCGAGGCGCTGCCGCGCGGAATAGAACTCCAGATGCGTGACCAGCACCCGCAGCGCAACGCCGGGTCCACCGAGCACGGCTTCGAGCGCGACGCGCTGCATGGAGGGTGCGGCGGGGTCGGCAGGCCAGGGCAGGGCGTGGCGGAATACCTGCGCCACGGGCAGGCGCGTGGCGACGGCGTTGCCGAACTGGCGACGTCGCGCGCCGGAGCTGCCTCGCGCAGCCGGGAGATCGGCGCCGATGGCTTCGAGCACGGTGTAGCCAGGCAGAAGCGTCGCGAGTTCGGCGAACTGATCGTCGGCGGGGCCGCCCGGCAGGCTTGCGAAGCCGCGCGTGAGCTCCTGCAGACAGAGGACGTCGAAGTCGGCGAGCCGCTGCGCCTCGCGCACAGTGCGCGCCAGATCGACGACGCCCGCTGCGTCGCGGCCCCACTGGACATTCCAGCTAAGCAGTTTCATAGGCTACCCGCAGAGACAGCGCACGGCTCCAATCCAGACAACGCAACGCCTCTTTGCCCCTCGCGCCGGACCGACGTACCGACGTACCGCCCGCGAGGTTACGCTCAGCGCAGCATGCCGGCGCACGAGCCGCGCTGCGCGGACGAGACGCGACGCTGGCTATCGAAGTACACCGCAAACGGTGTGCCGCCGTTGTCGCCCAGCGCATACTGGAAGCAGTCGTTTCCGGCATAGCTATATTGGCGGTCCGGCGGCCCGATGCGTTGGACGACCTCCGTTTGCGCCATACCAGGCGTGACCTTGGTGATCACCTGTTCGGGCTTGACGGACGAAGCGCATGCGGCGAGGCCGAGGAGTGCCGCTGCGGCGAGGGTGCAGTAGGTTAGCTTGCTCAATTCAATTCCTGCTATTGAAGGGGGAACTATCCACGCGCCAGCCACGTATGATCCATTCGATCAGGCAGAAACGCCTGCCCCGCAGGGGCAGCGCGTCAGGTTCGTACGGGCGCGCATGCTGTCAGTCGAGCAGCATGTGGACGGCCAGCAGCGTGCCCATCAGCGCGATGAGTACAGCGAGGCCGCCGAACACTAGCATGATTTTCCGGCTGTGTGCCATATCAGGCGAGGCGAACGATTCGATCGCGGGCGCGATCAGCGCCACGATGCCACCAAACAGGATCAACACAATCGGGAGGATCTGAAGTGAAATGAGATTGCGCATGGTCTGCACCCCTCTTCGTGCGGGTCGAGCGTGCTGCAGGACATGAGGTATGGTAATTAGCGGCCGCGACGAGTGCCATAGGACAGATACTAAAGCGCCGTACGCGCGACAGCCCGCAACAGCGGCCGGTACGGTCGGAGCGGGGCGGCGGCGCCGACTTCGTCTACAATCTCGCCTTTGCCCACTTTTCACTCACCGTCTGTCAGGAATCCGCTGGTGTCTCAAGCCGTCCCCGACCCTCAAGCCGAACCCGTAGAAGCCGCTACTGCTGCGGCTGCGCCGGCCGCTCCCGTGAAGCGCAGCAAGCGCGAGCGCCGGGCAGAGCGGCGCGCCGCCGCCGACGCGTCGGTACTTCACGCCCCGATTCTTGAAATCGAATCGCTCGACATGGAGGCGCGCGGTGTAGGCCGCACCGTCACCGAAACCGGGGAGCCCGGCAAAGTGATCTTCGTCGAAGGCGCGCTGCCTGGCGAACGCGTGACTTATTCCAGCTATCGCAAAAAGCCGAGTTTCGAGCAGGCGCAGCTGGTGGACGTGCTGCGCGAAAGCGTGATCCGCACCAAGCCGCAATGCGCGTTCTTCGGCACCTGCGGCGGTTGCTCGATGCAGCATCTGGACGTGCGCGCGCAGATCGCCGTGAAGCAGCGCGTGCTGGAAGACAACCTCGCGCATCTCGCGAAGCTGCGCGCCGAAACGCTGTTCCGGCCGATCCACGGGCCGTCGTGGGGCTATCGCTACCGGGCGCGCTTGACCGTGCGCAACGTGCCAAAGAAAGGCGGGGTGCTGGTCGGCTTCCACGAAAGGAAGAGCAGCTACGTTGCGGACATGACGAGCTGCGAGGTGCTGCCGCCGCACGTTTCGGCGATGCTGGTGCCGCTGCGCAGGCTGGTGGAAGGGCTGTCGATTCGTGATCGCATGCCGCAGATCGAGCTCGCCGTGGGTGCGAGCGTGACGGCGCTCGTGCTGCGCATCCTCGAGCCGCTCACGGGCGCCGACGAAGCACTCCTGCGTGCCTTCGCCGACGAGCACAAGGTGCAGTTCTGGCTGCAGCCGAAGGGCCCGGATACGGTGTTTCCGTTCTATCCGCTCGACGCACCGCTCGACTACACGCTGCCCGAGTTCGATATCCGGATGCCGTTCAAGCCCACCGACTTCACGCAGGTCAATCATCAGATCAATCGCGTGCTGGTTGGCCGCGCGCTGCGGCTGCTCGCGCCTGCGCCGGGCGACCGCGTGCTCGATCTGTTCTGCGGTATCGGCAATTTCACGCTGCCGCTCGCGCGGCTGGCGCGCGAAGTGGTCGGCATCGAGGGCAGTGACACGCTGACGGCGCGCGCGCTCGATAACGCGCGTGCGAACGGCGTGGACAGCCATACGTCCTTTGCGTGCCGCAACCTGTTCGAAGTGACCGCCGACGACATGCGCGCGCTGGGCGCGTTCGACAAGTTCCTCGTCGATCCGCCGCGCGAAGGGGCGCTCGCGGTGTCGAAGGCGCTTGCGGACATCGCGCAAAGCGGCGAGGGCCCATTGCCGAAACGCATCGTCTATGTGTCGTGCAATCCGGCCACGCTCGCGCGCGACGCCGGCCTGCTTGTGCACGAGGCCGGCTACCGGCTCAAGGGCGCCGGCGTCGTGAACATGTTCCCGCACACGTCGCACGTCGAATCCATCGCCCTGTTCGAGCGCGACTGAACGCCGGAGGCAGCTTGCGCCGGCTGCCGCCACGGCGCACGAATGAAAAAACCCGCCGAGGCGGGTTTTTTCTTGCGGCGTCAGCCGGGCACCGGCCCGGCGCGGCAGTCTTACCAGAGTTGCCACCACGGCTTGCTGCTGCTGTACTTGCTCGCTCGCGCGTGGCCCGTGAGGTACGGGCTGTCCGGGAACGTGGACGCCAGCACCCGGCGGGTGTCGTCGGCGAGCTGCGGCTGATCCAGCTTCTGGTACGAGAGGATCATGATGTGCAGCGCGTCCTCGATGGCCGGCGCGCTCTTGTATTCCGTAATCGTGAGCTGCGCGCGGTTGATCGCTGCCACATAGGCGCCGCGACGGTAGTAATAGTCGGCGACGTGAACTTCGTGCGAAGCCAGTGCGTTCACGATATAGCGCATGCGTTGCGCCGAATCCGGTGCGTACTTGCTCTGCGGATACTTGTCCACCACTTGCTTGAACGCGTCATAAGCTTCACGCAGCGATTTCGGATCGCGCTCGCTCATGTCCTGACCCGAAAAGCGGCCGAACAGGCCCAGGTCGTCGTTGAAGTGGATCATGCCCTTGAGGTAATAGGCGTAGGCGATGTCCGGGTGATCCGGGTGCAGGCGGATGAAGCGGTCGATGGCCTCGTCGGCGGCGTCGTTCTCGCCGTCCTTCCAGCTGCAGTAAGCTACGTTGATCTGCGCCTGCTGGGCGAAGTGGCCGAACGGATCACGGCCTTCGAGCGATTCGAAGTACTTCGCGCACTTGCTCCAGTCGCCGCTCGAGAGCGCATCCTGGGCCTCCGTATATAATTTGTTGTTGTTCCACGTTGCCGTTTCGTCGGTCTTCTCCGGCAGGCCGTGGCAGGCCGCCACTACGGCGAGCGCGGCGCCGCAAGCGGCGATACGAACGACGTTGCCGATCTTGCGGATCGTCGATCCGGTCGCTGCATTCCGGGCCGCGCTTTGAGCCGCATCAAGAGCGATAGCAGGTTGGGCCAGTTTCGTAATGGTGTTCAAGGCTCGCATTTTCCAGTTCAGCTTCAGGTCCCAGGTGACCCAGACTCAATGACCCGTTCAGTTCTTCCGGGAGGCGGCGCCCCCGGCGCCCAAAATAGCATCGACCATTATAGCCTGGGCGCGGTGCCCAATGACGCAGCGGCCGGTGAGGCGTTTGACGACGATCTCAGCCCTGAGGCGCTTGCGGGCGGCTCGTCTGGCGACCTCGCAGGCAACCTCGCAGGCAAGCGCGACGAGCAAGGTGCCGGGCGCCGCAACGAGGCGCCGCGGCGCGTCCAGGTGCCCGACGCGCTCGCCGGCGAGCGGCTCGACAAGGTGCTCGCGAAGGTCTTTCCCGAATTTTCGCGCAACCGTCTACAAAGCTGGATCGAAGCGCAGCGCGTGCGGGTGGACGGTGCGCCCGCCAAAGTGCGTCAGGCGGTGCCGCTTGGCGCGACGATCGAGCTCGTGCCCGACCTGCTGCCCGAGCAGCTGGCGTTCACACCCGAGCCGGTGCCACTCGAGGTGGTCTATGAGGACGACGCCATCGTGGTCATCAACAAGCCGGCGGGACTCGTCGTGCATCCGGCCGCGGGCAACTGGAGCGGGACGATCCTCAACGGTCTCCTGCACCGCTACGGCGAGGCAGCCGCCGGCCTGCCGCGCGCGGGCATCGTCCACCGGCTCGACAAGGAAACTTCGGGGCTGATGGTCGTCGCGCGCACCCTCGAGGCGCAAACCGACCTCGTGCGCCAGCTGCAGGCGCGCACGGTGAAGCGCCGCTATCTGGCGCTCGTGTGGGGCAACATGCCGGACGAGGGTACGATCGACGCGCCGATCGGCCGCGATTCGCGCGAGCGCACGCGCATGGCCGTCGTCGGGGGCGCGTCGGGGAAGCCCGCGCGCACCCACTTCCGGCGCGTTGATTCGACCCTGTGGCACGGCCAGCCGGTGAGCGCGATTCACTGCGATCTGGAAACGGGGCGCACCCATCAGATTCGCGTGCACTGTGCGCATATTGGCCATCCGCTGCTGGGCGATCCCGTCTATGGGCACGCGCGCGGGCGGCGCTCGGTAGCCGCATTGCCGGGCGGCTTCGCGCGGCAGGCGCTACATGCGTGGCGGCTTGGCCTCATCCATCCGGTCAGCGGCCGGGCGATGCAGTGGCGTGCCGACGTGCCCGACGACATGGACGAACTGATCGCCGCACTGGGCTTCGGCTCGGACGAGGAAGAATTCGACTTCGACGAAGCAATGTTCGACAGCGCGTACACGGATGAAGGCTACGTGATCGGCAGTGACGAAGACAGCGACGAAGAAGACGAACACGACGACAGCGAGGACCGCGGCGCATGAGCATGACCCCTGAACTGAACTCCGCCGATCTGCTGCAGCCGGACTGGCGTGCGCCGTCGAACGTTCGGGCGCTCGTGACGACGCGCAATGGCGGCGTGAGCGCGCCGCCGTTCGGTCGCTGGACGGCCGATGGCGCAGACGGGGAAGGGCGCGACCTGCCGGGCGGTCTGAATCTCGGCCGGCTTTGCGGCGACGAACTCGAGCACGTCGAAGCGAACCGGGCGCGCCTTCTTGCTTATGCGGGCGTGCCGGCGGCGTGGCTCAGTCAGGTGCACGGCGCCGACGTCGTCGATGCCGCCGAGGCGCTTGCCTGCGCGCGCGCGGGCGAGCCGCTGGCCGCCGACGCGAGCGTGACGGACCGCCCGGGCATCGCCTGCACGGTGATGGTCGCAGACTGCATGCCGGTGCTGTTCTGCGATGGCGCGGGCCGCGCGGTCGGGGCCGCGCACGCGGGCTGGCGCGGACTGGCGGCGGGTGTCATCGAACGCACGGCTGCGCGCGTCGCTGCACTCGCAGGCTGCTCCCCCCACGATCTGCACGCCTGGCTCGGTCCGGCAATCGGCCCGAAGGCCTTCGAGGTGGGCGCAGACGTGCGTGACGCGTTCATGACCCACGCAGCCGGTGTCGGTGGCGCACAACGCGAGGCCACGGCCGCCGCATTCGTCGCGAGGCCCGAGGCGAGTGGCAAGTACCTCGCCGATCTCAATGCGCTCGCGCGCCTGCGGCTCGCGGCACTGGGCATCGCGCGTGTCGGCGGCGGCGACCGGTGCACATATACCGAGCGCGAGTCTTTCTACTCGTATCGGCGGGATCGGGCCACTGGCCGCATGGCGGCGCTCGTCTGGCTGGCTGACTGACACATCTGGCGCCGTATTTCGCTGTCTTGCTGCCGTCATGGGCCGCGTTTTTGCTGCGCCGCATCGAAAGCGGCGGGGCGTGGCGAAATGCGGCGCGCAATGCTATGCCGATCGCTCAAACGCGCGGGACAGGACATTGCAACCGCTTGGTCCCACGGTGGTTTTTTACGTGCATCCCTTATTGCGTAAGACGGCCGCGTCTGAACCGTTGCTTACATCGGGAAAACGATAATAAAAAAAATATCGCAGTGCGGCAAAATCGGGCACAAGCATTGACATGCTTCGCACTGGGGAGCAAGAATGTCCTTCACCTACGGGACAGGACGTGACTGGGCGCGACGCGCGCTTCGTCTGCGTACCACCTGCCTCTCAACCAGTCCTTCGGGGCACATCGGTCAAAAGCAGGCATGACGGCATCTGAACGTTCCAAGAATTCCCCGGGCATGGGCGCTTCAACTAGCGGTGCGCAGCAATTCACTCCGGATGCCGCCGGAATGCAGCAGATACTCGACGCGTGGACGATAGCGTGGCGCAACGCCATGAACGCCGCGCAGCAGGCCCAGGAGGCGGCGACCCGGCAGATGCCGTCAGGCAACAACTGGTGGCCCCCCGCGTTCAGTGGCGCAAACGGCGCCGGCACGCACGCGCCGTTCGATGCGTTCCGCCTGCCGGGCGTCGCGGTCGAACCTGCGCGTCTCCAGCAACTCCAGGCCGAATACTCGCGCGACGCGATCGATCTGCTGCGCCAGGCTTCGGACACCACGCCCAAAGCGCCCGACCTGAAGGACCGCCGTTTCAGTTCCGACGCATGGAAGGCCACACCGGCTTATGCCTTCACGGCCGCCTGGTACCTGCTGAACGCGCGCTACCTGCACGAGCTCGTCGACGCCATCGACACCGACCCGAAGACGCGCGAGCGCATCCGCTTCGCGGTCCAGCAATGGACCGCCGCGGCGTCGCCCAGCAACTTCCTCGCGCTCAATCCGGAAGCGCAGAACACGCTGCTCGAGACGCAAGGCGAGAGCCTGCGCCAGGGCGTGATGAACCTGCTCGGCGACCTCACGCGCGGCAAGATCTCGCAGACCGACGAGTCACGTTTCGTGGTGGGACGCAATCTCGCGACGACCGAAGGCTCGGTGGTGTTCGAGAACGCGCTGTTCCAGCTGATCCAGTACAAGCCGCGCACGGCCACCGTGCGCGAGCGGCCGCTGCTCATCGTGCCGCCCTGCATCAACAAGTTCTACATTCTCGACCTGCAGCCCGAGAATTCGCTCGTCGCCTACGCGCTCGAGCAGGGCCAGCAGGTGTTCCTCGTGTCCTGGCACAACGGCGACGCGTCGATCGTGGACAAGGGCTGGGATGACTACGTCGAAGATGGCGTGCTCAAGGCCATCGACACCGTGCGCAGCATCAGCGGCCGCGAGCAGATCAACACGCTCGGCTTCTGCATCGGCGGCACGATGCTGGCCACCGCGCTGGCCGTTGCGGCGGCGCGTGGCGAGCATCCGGCTTCGTCGATGACATTGCTGACCGCGATGCTCGACTTCGGGGATACGGGCGTGCTCGACGTGTTCGTCGACGAGGCGCACGTGCAGATGCGCGAGCAGACCATCGGCGGCAAGAACGGCGCGCAACCTGGTCTCATGCGCGGCGTCGAGTTCGCCAACACGTTCTCGTTCCTGCGCCCGAACGATCTGGTCTGGAACTACGTCGTCGACAACTACCTCAAGGGCCGCACGCCCGCGCCGTTCGACCTGCTGTTCTGGAACAGCGATTCGACGAGCTTCCCCGGCCCGGCGTATACGTGGTATCTGCGCCATACCTATCTCGAGAACAAGCTGCGCGAACCTGGCGCGCTCACGGTCTGCGGCGAGGCGGTGGACCTCTCGCGCATCGACGTGCCCACGTTCATCTACGGTTCGCGCGAAGATCACATCGTGCCGTGGCGCACGGCGTATGCGTCGGTGCCGCTGCTGTCGGGGCCGCTGCGCTTCGTACTGGGGGCGTCCGGCCACATTGCGGGCGTGATCAATCCGGCTTCGAAGAACAAGCGCAGCTTCTGGAGCCTCGAAGCCGAGGCGAAGCACCTGCCCGCGGACGCCGACGAATGGTTCGACGCGGCGCAGGAAACGCCTGGCAGCTGGTGGCCGACCTGGGCCGAATGGCTCGACCAGTATGGCGGCAAGAAGGTAAAGCCCCGCGCGCAGGCCGGATCGGCCGAGTTTCCGGAGATCGAGCCGGCGCCGGGGCGTTACGTGCAGCAGCGCGAGTGACGCGGATCGATGCGTCCTGCTGCGGCAATGGTTTTTAACTTGACGGGTTAGCGTCTCTCGCGACGTTGTGCTGACCGGAGGAACTGAAAATGACTGACATTGTGATCGTATCGGCCGCCCGTACGGCGGTGGGCAAATTCGGCGGCACGCTGGCGAAGATTCCGGCGCCCGAGCTGGGCGCGGTGGTGATCAAGGAAGCGCTGGCGCGCGCCGGCATCAAGCCCGAGCAGGTCAGCGAAGTGATCATGGGTCAGGTGCTGACGGCCGGCTCGGGGCAGAACGTGGCGCGCCAGGCGGCGATCAAGGCGGGGCTGCCCGCCTCGGTGCCGGCCATGACCATCAACAAGGTGTGCGGCTCGGGCCTGAAGGCGGTGATGCTCGCGGCCAACGCGATCATCGCGGGCGAGGCGGAAATCGTCGTGGCGGGTGGCCAGGAGAACATGAGCGCGGCGCCGCATGTGCTGCCGGGCTCGCGCGACGGCTTCCGCATGGGCGATGCGAAGCTGGTGGACAGCATGATCGTGGACGGCCTGTGGGACGTGTACAACCAGTACCACATGGGCGTGACGGCGGAAAACGTCGCGAAGGAATACGGCATCACGCGCGAGGAGCAGGACGCGTTCGCGGCGCTCTCGCAGAACAAGGCGGAAGCCGCGCAGAAGGCGGGCCGCTTCGATGATGAAATCGTGCCGGTCGCAATTGCGCAGAGAAAGGGCGAGCCGCTGCAGTTCAAGACCGACGAGTTCGTGCGCCATGGCGTGACGGCGGAGTCGCTCGCAGGACTGAAGCCGGCGTTCAACAAGGAGGGCACGGTGACGGCGGCGAACGCATCGGGTCTGAACGACGGGGCGGCGGCGGTGGTGGTGATGTCGGCGAAGAAGGCCGAGGAGCTGGGACTGAAGCCGCTTGCGCGCATCAAGGCGTACTCGAACGCGGGGCTCGATCCGAAGATCATGGGCATGGGCCCGGTGCCGGCGTCGAAGCGCTGCCTGGAGCGCGCGGGCTGGACGCCGCAGGAGCTCGATCTGATGGAGATCAACGAGGCGTTCGCGGCGCAGGCGCTGGCCGTGAACAAGCAGATGGGCTGGGACACGTCGAAGATCAACGTGAACGGCGGGGCGATTGCGATCGGTCACCCGATCGGCGCGTCGGGCTGCCGCGTTCTGGTCACGCTGCTGTACGAGATGCAAAAGCGCGACGCGAAGAAGGGCCTGGCCTCGCTGTGCATCGGCGGCGGCATGGGCGTGGCGCTCGCGCTCGAGCGTTCGTGACGTGACGAACACAGCGGGCTGCCGTGCAGCCCGCTGTGTTGCTGGAAGAAGCGGCGCGCGCCCGTGGAGAATGGCGATGGCCCGGCCATCGCCAGGCGCGTAAAGGTGCCTGCGGCGAGGCGCGGCAGCACGGTCGGGAACACAGGAGAGGGCGAGGCCGGGGCCGGCGTTCGGTATCCCGGAAAACGATAATGGAGTTGGGTTTATGTCAGAGCGTATTGCGTATGTAACGGGCGGGATGGGCGGCATCGGAACAGGGATCTGCCAGCGCCTCGCCAAGCAGGGCTTCACCGTGGTGGCCGGCTGCGGCCCGAATTCGCCGCGCCGTGTGAAGTGGCTGGAAGACCAGAAGGCGCTGGGCTTCGACTTCATCGCCTCGGAAGGCAATGTCGGCGACTGGGATTCGACGCGCCAGGCGTTCGACAAGGTCAAGGCCGAAGTTGGCGAGGTCGATGTGCTGGTCAACAATGCCGGCATCACGCGCGACGTCGTATTCCGCAAGATGACGCGCGAAGACTGGACTGCCGTGATCGACACGAACCTCACGAGCCTCTTCAACGTTACAAAGCAGGTGATCGACGGCATGGTCGAGCGCGGCTGGGGCCGCATCATCAATATCTCGTCGGTGAACGGCCAGAAGGGCCAGTTCGGGCAGACCAACTACTCGACGGCCAAGGCCGGCATTCACGGCTTCACGATGGCGCTCGCGCAGGAAGTGGCCACCAAGGGCGTGACGGTCAATACCGTTTCGCCGGGTTATATCGGCACGGACATGGTGAAGTCGATCCGTCCTGACGTGCTGGAGAAGATCGTCGCGACGATTCCGGTGCGACGCCTCGGCGCGCCCGAAGAAATCGCGTCGATTGTCGCCTGGCTCGCCTCTGACGAGTCGGGCTTTTCAACCGGTGCGGACTTCTCGCTGAACGGCGGGTTGCACATGGGCTGATCCGGCTGCGCCGCGCGTCCCACCCGGACGGGCGGCCCACGCAGGGATCCACAAGGGCGGCGCGCTTCGCTGCACACCGGGGCAGGCGCAGCTTCCTGGCTAGACCGGCGCACAGGGTTCGCCGGACGAACAAGGGCGACACATGACGACTACAAAGAAAACCGCCGAGCGACTGATCAAGAAGTATCCGAACCGTCGGCTCTACGACACGGAGACAAGCACCTACATCACGTTGACGGACGTGAAGCAGCTCGTGCTCGATCAGGAGGAGTTCAAGGTCATCGACGCGAAGACCAATGAGGATCTGACGCGCAGTATTCTGCTGCAGATCATTCTGGAAGAGGAGAGCGGCGGCCTGCCGATGTTCTCGTCGTCGATGCTGTCGCAGATCATCCGCTTCTACGGCCATGCGATGCAGGGGATGATGGGCACTTACCTCGAAAAGAACATCCAGGCCTTCATCGACATCCAGAACAAGCTTACGGACCAGTCGAAGAACCTTTACGAAGGCAACGCGATGAATCCCGAGGTCTGGACGCAGTTCATGAACATGCAGGCGCCCATGATGCAGGGCATGATGACGAGCTACATCGAGCAGTCGAAGAACATGTTCGTGCAGATGCAGGAGCAGATGCAGAACCAGGCGAAGTCGATGTTCAGCACCTTCCCGTTCAAGCCGGCTGCCCCGACGCAAGGCACGCCCGAGGGCGACGACAAGAAGTGATCGCGCGGCGGCGCATGGACGGCGCCGCCTGCCCGCCTTTCAATTGGCGCGCCGGCTCATCGAGGCCTCGATCTTGAAGTCCGCGGCCAGTTTCGGTACGCCCGCCTCGCGTAGCCGTACTGGTCATGTTCGATCCCGCCACACCTCTACGCCTCTACCCCTGTTCGCCCGCCTGGCGAGCGGCTTCCTGTACGCCCCGAACGGCGGCGGCGATGATCAGACCCGTGAACACCACGCCGATCAGGCCGAGCAGTACCGCATCTATCCTGCCGAGCGCCGTGGTCGGCACGACATCGCCGTAACCGATGGTCAGCGCGGTGATCGCGCAGAAATACACGGTTTCGCCCATTGGCGAGGGTGTCCGGTTCAAGGTTTCGACCGGGCCGCCGAAGTAGAACATGAGAATGGTAAGGAAAGCGAAACAAACAAGGAGGGCAGCGAGGATCAGACGTAGATACCAGATCGTTCTGATCGATTCCCTCAAGATCTCCCGTGCCCCGAGGCGAACAGGCACGTTCTTTCCCGCATCGTTCATGACGTGTGCCCCTCGAGAGTCTGCTCGTCGCCCCGCGTGCGCCGCTCGAAGATCTGGAGCATCAAACAGGCGTAGACCGTGACGGCCAGAAAGAGCGCCATGCGCACCACGAAGGCGCGGTAGACGTCCTTGCCGGTCACGCTGTCCTGCACCGACTGACCTAGCAGAATGATCATGGTGACGAGGCTGTTCAGCCAGAAGCTGGGCGAGTATCGCGTCGGGCTGACGCGATAGAGCTTGCGCCCGACCAGCAAGCCGAACAGGAGCATCCACAGGTAGAACATCCACAGGTGCACAAAAAGCCGCAGCGCGAACCAGAACGCGATCGCGAGCAGGCCGCCGAGTGCGGTGGAGCCAAGCAGTTCACGCGCCGCGCCGCGCGCCGACGTGCTGCAGCTTTGCCGCCCGAGGCTCACGGACTTCATGATGACCGGCATGTAGCTGGCTGGATCGCTCATCGCGAGCAACCAGGTGGGCATCACCACGAGCGCGGCCTGCAACGCGATGCGCGTGGCCTTGTCGGCGGGCATCACGCGCGCCGCGGGTGGCGGGGTGGCAGCCGCGGGCTCGGGAAACAACGCGTGGCTCACGATGGAGACGAGCACGGCGAGCAGTAAACCCTTCACCAAGGCGCCTACCACCGTTGCTGCCAGTTGCTGGTCGGCGACGCCGGCTGCGGAAATCATCGTCAGGCCTGCCGCGAGGAAAGTTGCCACCAGATTGTTTCCGCCGCGAAGACCGCAACGAAATGCGAGGAAGAGACTCAGGCCCACCAGAAGCACGCCGGTGAATGGGTAATAGCGCAGCAAGGGAACGAGCAGCAGGCCGCTGCCCGTGGTGCACGCCACGACCACGGCGAGGGCGAGAGCCGCCTTGAGGGACAGCGGCCGGCTCTGCGTTGCCAGCAGGAAGACGGTGAAGACCGGTGCGACCACGGGAATCGGCAGGTCGAGCGCAAAGCTGATGGCAAGCGCGAGTGCCGTGCCGGTGGCAACGCGTAGCGCGCGCTGGCCGGGACGTGAAAGTCTCGTTGGCATGGGCGTCGCTCAATAGAGGAAGGAGAGCCAGCTCATCATGCGCAGGAACACGCGGCCGAGCACATTGAGCGGATTGCCGGGGCTTGGAAACGCCATCACCTCGGCCTGGCCGCCTACGCGGACATTGCGCAGGCGCTTGCGCTCGTCGCTGTCGAACTCGACGATCACGGGAAAGCGCTGTGCGGGCCGCAGCCAGTCGCGGCTGTTCTGGACGGTCGGCAGGGTGCCGGGCGGCGTGCCTTGGCCTACGCTCACCCCATAGCCGATGCTGCGCACGCGCCCTTCGAACACTTCGCCGGGCAGGGCGTCCAGCGCAATCGCGACGGGCGTGCCCGGCTTGAGATGACCGAGATTGTTTTCGGTCATGTCAGCGCTGACCCACACATCGTGGATGGCGATGAGCGTCATGACGGGATTGCCGGCGGCCGCGAACTGGCCGACTTCGGTACGCAGATCGGTGATGACGCCGGCCGAGCGAGCACGGATCTGCGCGTTGGCCAGATCGAGTTCGGCCTTTGCCAGTGCGCCGGCAGCGCTGCGCAACTGCGCGTTCTCCGCTTCGTTGCCGCCTTGCTGCTCGCGCGCACGTTCCACTTCGGCCTGCGCGGCTTCTACCTGGCTCTGGGCTTGCACGTAGGTCGCGCGTGCCACCTCGAGCCGCCGCAGCGATACCGTGCCCTCGTCTTCGCCGTATAGCTTTTCGAGGCGGTCGCTGTCCTGGCGCGCCTTGACCTCGTTGGCGATCGCCGCGCGCAATGAGGCCGTCGCCGATTCGATGCCCGCCGTGCTCGCGCCAATTTGCCGGCGTGTGGTTTCGAGGTCGGCGCGGGCTCGGTCGGCGGCAATGCGGTATTGCTCGCTGTCGATCTCGAACAGCACGTCGCCCGCATTGACCTCCTGGTTGTTGTGCACGAGCACACGCGTTACGCGCCCCGAGACTTCCGCGGCAACGGGCACGACGTAGGCCTGCACGCGGGCCTGTTGCGTATAGGGCGTGAAACGATCGGCGAAGAGATACCAGAGGAGGCTCACGGCGATCAGGATCACGACCCACTTGAGCGCGTTGCGCGAAGGGTCCTTGTCAGGCGCTTGCGGCGGCAAAGCCGCGGCGGAAGGTTCGGAAGGGTTGCTCATTGCACCGCACCTTCCGGTTGGTCATGGGCGACCGGGGACGAGGCAGGCTCATCGAGCAGGTCGCCCCAGTCGGTGCGGAGCTCCATTTGCTTGCGGGTGGCAGGGTCGACGAGCGGTTGATCGGAATACCAGCCGCCGCCCACGGCCTTGTAAAGCGCAATCAGGCTGCTCACGGCGTCGCCGCGATTGACGATATAGGCGTCCTGCTGGGCGGACAGCGCACGCTGCGCATCGAGCACGCGCTGGAAGTCCGAGTACCCTTCGCGGTAGATCGTGTTGGCGAGGGTGAGCGAGCGCCGCGCCGCGCCTTCCGCGTCGTGCAGGATGGTGTCGCGCTGGAGCGCGGCGATCAGTGCGGTTGCGTCGTCGTCGGCTTCTTTCGCCGCCTCGCGCACGGTTTCCTGGTAGGCGACGATCAGCTGTTGCAGGCGGGCGTCCTGCACGCGGACATTGTTCGTGATGAGGCCGTGATCGAACACATTCCACGTGACGCTCGGGCCGAGCCCGAGTCCTAGCGTATTGGGCGAGCCGGTCAGCGAACTGGCGCTCCATGCGAGCGAGCCGACCAGCGAAATGGACGGGTACAGGTCGGCTTTCGCCACCCCTATGCGCGCGGACTGCGCGGCCGCCTGTTCCTCTGCCGCGCGTACGTCGGGGCGTCGCAGCAACAGGTCGGCGGGCACATCCTGCAACACGGCCTGATTCACGAGCGGTACCACACCCGCCTTGCCGGGTTGCACCTCGAGTTCGGGCAGCGGTCCAGGCGGGCGGCCAAGCAGAATGCAGAGCGCGTGCTGCGCGATGGCGATCTGGCTCTCGAACACGGGAATGGTGCTCAGCGTGCCGAGATATTGCGTTTTTGCCTGCTGGAGATCGAGCTCATCGGTTTCCCCGCTCTTGAAAAGCTTTTGCGTGATCTCGTAGCTGCGCTTTTGCAGTTGGGTATTTTCACGTGCAATGCGCAGGCGCGCCTCGGTCGTGCGCAGCGTGAAATAGGTCTCCGCGACCTGGGCATGCACCAGTACGAGCGTGTCCTCGCGGTTGGCTTGCGCGGCGAAGAACGAAGCGTCGGCCGACTCGATCGCGCGGGCGAAACGTCCCCAGAAGTCCAGTTCCCAGCCAATGCTGAAGCCGAGGCCGTATTGGAAGTAGGCGCCCGAAGAACGCGTGTCGAAGCCGTCCGAGCGCTTGCGCGCCGAGTACAGGACATCGCCGTTGATCTGTTGCACCTGCGGGTAGTTCCCGGCGAGCGCGATGCCCAACTGGGCGCGCGCTTCGATGACGCGCAAGGCGGCAATCTTCAGGTCGCCGTTGTTCGCGTCGGCTGCCGCAATCAACTGGTCGAGATTCTCATCGCCGAAAATCCGCCACCATTGCCGCACGTCGGGTTCGATCGCGATCTGCGTGACCTGATCGAGCGACGGGCTGCTCCAGTGTTCGCTCCAGCTCTCGTGCTGCGGTTGGAAGTCCGGGCCCACCCGCATGCATGCGCTCAGGCACGTGCAGAGACAGCAGGCGCCGAGCGGCAACCAGTGAGGGCGCTCGCGGAGAAACACGGGGCGGCCCCGGCGGCATCAAGCCTGTTGCTCTTCTCGCGAACGTTCGGCTTGAGGCTGGTCTTTCACCCACCGCCAAAATAGCTGATAGCCGACAGCCAGCATCACCGGGCCGATGAAAAGGCCGATCACACCGCCGGAGACCATGCCGCCAAGCGCGCCGATCAGGACTACGGGCATTGGCACCGCGACCCCTCGGCCGAGCAGCAATGGCTTGAGCACGTTGTCGGCAAGTCCTGCGACGAACTCGTAGATCGCGAATATGATGGTCGCGGTGCTCACACCTTGGGTCACGATCACGAAGATGATGACTGGCACGGTGATCAGCGTGGCGGGCAGTTGCATGATGCCGACCAGCAGCACGGCGAGCGCCAGCAGACCGGCGCCGGGAACGCCCATCATGATGAAGCCGATGCCGATCAACAGCATCTGGATGAAGGCGATGCCAACCACGCCCTGCGCCACGGCGCGAATGGTGGCAGTGCAGAGTTCGGCGATTTGCGGGCCGTTTTCCGGACCCGAAATGCGCGAGGCGATCAACACTGCGCTGCGGCGCCCATTCTCGCCATACGCCATGAGGATTCCCGAAACGATCAGGGATACGAAGAAAATCAGCAGCGCCGCGCCAAGACCGGTGAGCGTGCCGAGCAGCCCGAGCCCGGCGGCTTTCAGTTGCGGCGCGAACCGCTGCAAGACCCCGGCGAGATCGGTCGAAGCCTGCAGCCAGAAGTCATAGATGCGCTGACCGACCAGTGGCCAGCTCGCGATCGAATCGGCGGGTGGTGGAATATGAATACTGCCGTCCTTCGCGATAGCCATAGCATGTTCGATCGAATCGGCTACGGCAACGCCGAGCAGATACGTCGGCGCGAGAATGACGCCGAACGCCACGAGGATAATAAGTGTGGCGATCAGGCCGTCCTTGTGCGCGAACGTGTGCCCCAGTCTGGTCTGTAGCGGATAGAGCGTGACTGCGAGTATCACTGCCCAGACCATGAGCTCGAGGAACGGGGCGAAAATGCGGAAACAGAATATGGCCAGGACGGCAATGAGCGCGGCACGGATCAGGACGTCGAGCAAATCCCGCGACTGCGTCTTTTGGATTTGTGTAGCGCGCATGGGCTGCATTGATTGTCTCCTCGCAGGTTGCCGCGAGTGACGCCCGCCGGCAAACCAGGCTTGCCAAAGAGCCAGTGCTGGACTATGCGTGGCCCCACTCGCTGTCTGGCGAGGATGTCGCCAGAACCCGGGTACTACGAGACACTGCCCGTCGGCGTTGCGCTGGTTCGTGCCACGGCCCCGCAATCGGGAAGGCGACTTTGCCATCCTGGCCGTCATCAGGGGGGCAGGAATGGGCCCGGCGGTTTGAGTCTAGGACATGCGCAGAAAAGCGGCAATAAAGCGGTCTACGAAAAGGGTGGCTTTCGGTAGGACCATGGTCCGATTGTCGTGATCGCGCACGTACCGCACGATTGAAAGGACAGCCGCACGGGCAGCGCTGGCGCGCCGTCTGCCCGGCGTCCGGGTGCCATGCGGACCGCACGACGGTGGTTTCCCAACGTCCCGTCGATGGATACACGCATGATTGGCGCGCGATGGCGTGCATCTGAGGAGGTGATATGGATGCCTATATAAATAGTCGGGCCGGTGCGCTGTTCGCCGCGGCGCTGGCGTTCGCGGCTACCGTGCAGGCAACGCCAGTCGTCTATCCTGCGAAGGGACAGAGCGCACATCAGCAGCAAACGGATGAAGGCGCCTGCTACTCGTGGGCGAAGAGCAACACCGGTGTCGATCCGGCGGCGGTTGCGTCGCAGTCACAGCAGCCTTCGGGGCCAGCAGTGGGAGGCGGGGAGCGCGTTCAGGGGGCGGCGCGTGGCGCCGCGGGGGGCGCCGTGATTGGCGCGATCGCGGGCGATGCCGGCAAGGGCGCGGCGATCGGTGCCGCCGGCGGTACGATGGTGGGCGGGGCGCGGGCGCGGCGCAACCAGCAGGCCGCCGCCCAGAACCAGACACAGGGAGCGATGGATACGTTCAACCGTGCTTTTTCCGCGTGCATGCAAGGGCGAGGCTACACTGTCCAGTAACTCCGGACGCGCCCGGACCCGAGGTGGTGCGGGCAGCGCGGCAGCATTTCCAGGGCAAAGTCCAAGGCAAACCCAAGACAAACGCGAGGCAAACATCAGGCCGCTTTGCAGTGGCATAGGACCAAGGTCCGATTTTTCTTTTCGCTGCGTCTGACACTATGGTTCCAGAAGGTAAGCATCGCGTCGTGCACGGGTGCAGCGTCGCGGACGTCGTCGACGAGCAAGACCGTTGCGCTGGCGGCGAACGTGGTGCTGGAGCGTGAGCGGCCAGGCTGGATGAGCGTGCGATATTTCGTTATGCGTTGATATTTTGGTGAGCTTGCGAAAGTGCCGGATCCTGGCTCGTGAGTTCAATGGAGGACGACAATGAAGCGACGGATTTTTGTGCTTACGGCAGCCGCCGCGGCCACTCTGGCCGTCGCTGGCTGCAGTACGACCACGAGCACTGGCGAGAGCGCCGCGACCAACGCGTCGAAACGGCAGGAGATCGACGCATCGGTGGATGGCGTGATGTCGAGGCTGTTCTCGACGGTGGGCGGCTCGCATGAGCTGGTTTCCAAGGCGCAAGGCGTGCTCGTGTTCCCGTCGGTCAAAAAGGCGGCCTTCATCGTGGGCGGCGCATACGGCGAGGGCGCATTGCGCGTGGGCGGTACGACTGCCGGCTACTACAGCACGGCGGCGGCGTCGTTCGGCTTTCAGGCAGGGGCCCAGTCCACCGCCATCATCTTCCTCTTCATGACCCAGGACGCGTTCGACAAATTCCGCAATTCAGCGGGTTGGTCGGTGGGCGGCGATGTCGCCGTCTCGATCGTCAAGGTTGGCGCGAACGGCAGCATCGATACGAGAACCGCAACCGCGCCCGTCGAGGTGATCGTGATGACCAATGCCGGCCTGATGGCGGATGCATCGCTGGCCGGCACGAAAGTGACCAAGCTCGACTTGTGACGCGCAATGGCGGCATCGTCCGATGCCGCACCGTGCGACGCCCGGCCGTGCCCGTCGCGGCCGCCGAGAGATCGGCGTGGCGTCGGTGTCCGAACGGAGGGGGCGATGTCGTACGTCAAATGGGTTGTCTCAGCAGTGCTCGTTGCCGTGGCGCAGCTTGCCTCGGCACAGGGGCAAACGGACGTCAATGTGACGCGCGCGCCCGGCCGGGCGACCGCAACAGGCATGCACAAGGCCACGGCCACTATCGACAAAATCGATGCCGATACGCGCACTGTCACGCTCAAGCGCCCCGACGGCAAGATGGTCGACGTGGAACTTGGGCCGGAAGTCAAAAACTTCGATCAACTGAAGGTTGGCGATGTCGTGACGATGACTTACAAGGAGGCCCTCACCCTGAGCCTGAAGAAGGGCGGCGGTGGCGAGACCTCGATGCAGGAGACGCCTTCGGTCGAGCGCGCGGCAAGCGGCGCGAAGCCCGGCGGCATGGTGGGGCGCGAGGTCAAGGTCACGGCGAACGTTGTCGCCGTCAATCAGAAGACGAAAACGGTAACCTTGCGGGGCCCCGAAGGCGGGACGATGGACCTGAAGGTCGAGGATCCCGCGCAGCTTGCCAACGTGCAGGTCGGCGATCAGGTCGAGGCAGTGTATACGGAAGCGTTCGCCGTATCCGTCAAGCCCGCACAACACAAGTAGCCGCCCATGGCGGCGGTCACACGCGCCGCGCAGGCCGCCCGGCGCGAGCGGGGGGCGTTCGCCTCGCGCAAGGCGCGCCCATGTCGTCCTCATCGCAAACCGGTCGTAGAGCCCTATGAACACCGTGACACGATCCGTGGCCGTCGTCGACGACGAGGTGTCGGTCGGGCGAGCGATCCAGCGCCTGTTACGATCGGTCGGCGTCGAGTCCGACGTGTTCACGAGCGGCGAGGAATTTCTCGATGCGTTGGCGGCGGCGGCGCCTTACGAGCCGGCCTGCGTCGTGCTCGACATCCAGATGCCGGGCCTGAACGGTATCGAGGTGCAACGCCGGTTGGGCGGCACCCGCATCCAGTGCATCGTCATCACGGCGCATGACGATACGCGCGTGCGCGAGCAGGCCCAGGCGGCAGGCGCGGTCGCCTATCTGCGCAAGCCGTTCGACGATTCGGCGCTGATTGGCGCGGTCCATACGGTGCTGGGCGTGCCTCCGCCGCCCTGACGCCGCGTTCATCTTCATTGTGTGCTTATCGGACCAAAGTCCGATTGTTGGCCTGCAAAGGCATGGCCATACTTCTCGTCATTGAATCGGTGCGTGCTTGCTGGTGGCCGCGGGCGTGTGCAACCGGCAAGCGCGACGTTCTGTGTTGGGTTAAGCGATGTGAGCCTCGCCTATGGATGCCATTCGCTTCGGATTGGATGCTCACGCACTGGCAACGCCGCTGCGTGCTTTACGCCGTGCGACGGGCGAGTGGAGCGTATTGACGAATGCCCTCGTGCTCGTGTTGTTCGCGCTTTGCGTGGCCTGCAGCAAGAAGGAGGCCGCGCCGCCTGTGGCCGCGACGGAAGTGACCGTGATGACGGTCGCGCAGCGCGATACCCCCGTGGACTTCGAGTTCACCGCGCAAACGCAGAGTTCGCGCGAGGTGGAAATTCGCGCACGCGTGGATGGCTTTCTCGATCAGCGCACCTACGTGGAAGGGCAGATGGTCAAGACGGGACAGACCATGTTTCTGATGGACCCCAAGCCGTTTCAGGCGGCGTTGCAGACAGCACGCGGCCAGCTGGCGCAGCAGGAAGCAAGGCTCGAAGTGGCGCAACTGAACCTCGGGCGTGTCAAGCCCCTTGCCGCTGAAAACGCGTTGAGCAAGAAGGATCTCGACGACGCGGTCGGCAACGAGAAGGAAGCTCAGGCGGCCGTGATCGCGGCGCAGGGCGAAGTCTATACAGCGTCACTCAATCTAAGCTACACGACGATCAAGTCGCCGCTTGATGGCCTCGCCAGCTTTGCACGGCAACAGGACGGCAGCTATATCGCGGCAACGCAGAACGGGCTCCTGACTTACGTCTATCAGCTCGACCCCATGTGGGTGAATTTCAGCATCTCCGAAAACGAAGCGCTGCGCTATCGCGACCAGATCGCCTCCGGACGCCTGCGGTTCCCGGCGAACAATGCGTTTTCGGTTTCGTTGCTGCTGGCTGACGGCACCGTGTACACGGCGCAGGGCAGCATCGATTTCGCCAATCCGGCGTTCAGCACGGAAACGGGTACGTTCCTCGTGCGAGCCGTTTTCGCGAATCCGAAGGCGGTGCTCAGGCCTGGCCAGTTCGTGCGCGCGCGCGTGTCGGGCGCCATCCGGCCCAACGCGATCCTCGTGCCGCAGCGCTCGGTGCTGCAGGGCGCGAAAGCCCACTTCGTGTGGGTCGTGGACAAGGATTCAAAGGCGCGCCAGCGCGTGGTCGAAGTGGGCGAGTGGCATGGCAACGACTGGTTCATTCTCGACGGACTGAAAGACGGTGAGCGCGTGGTGGTCGACGGCGCGATTCGCGTCGTGGCGAATGCGCCGCTCAAGATCGTCGCGGCGCCACCGCCCTCGCAGACCGACACGACCCAAAGTAGCGACGAGGCGCCAGGTGTAGCGCCCGGGGCACCCGGGGGGGCCGCCGCGGGGCCCATGCCCGGCAACGCGGCCGCTGAAAAGCCGCCGCCGGCCGCGGCTGCGAGCGCGGCGGGGCAGGGCACGCAGGAGAAGTAGGGCGCAACGGAAGCAAGCGACGCAAAGGACGCATCAGGCGTAATGGGCGCGGGCGATGAGCATTTCCCACTTCTGTATCGACCGGCCGATCTTCGCATCGGTCATATCGATCGTCATCACGCTGGGTGGTGCGCTGACCATGCTCGCGCTGCCGGTTGCCCAGTATCCGGACATCACGCCGCCGCAAATCACGGTTTCGGCCTCCTACCCAGGCGCAAGCGCCGAGGTGGTGACCAATAATGTCGCCGCGCCGATCGAGCAGCAGGTCAACGGCGCGGACAACATGATCTACATGAACTCGTCGAGTTCGTCGACCGGCAATCTGACGATCAACGTTTTCTTCGAGATCGGCACGAACCCGCAGCTGGCCCAGGTGGACGTGCAGAACCGCGTGAATCTCGCGCTACCGCAGTTGCCGCAGTCGGTGCAGGCGCAGGGCGTGCAGGTACAGAAAAAGTCGTCCGCGTTCATGATGGTGATTGCGATCTATTCGCCGGACGAGCGCTACGACGCCACCTATATCGCCAACTACGCGAATATTTACGTACTTGACGCGCTCAAGCGCATTCCCGGTGCGAACCAGTCGAGTATATTTGGCACTCCAGATTATGCGATGCGAATATGGCTAAAGCCGGACCGCATGGCGCAGCTCGGTATCACGGCCGCCGACGTGCAAAGAGCGGTGGCGAACCAGAACCAGCAGTTCGCGGTGGGACGCATCGGGCAGTCGCCAACGGGCTCACCCGTCGAGCAGTCTTTCGCGGTGACGACGCCGGGGAGGCTTGCCGAGCCGCAGGATTTCGACGAGATCATCCTGCGCGCGGCGAGTGAAGGTGCGGCGGTGGTGCGGCTCAAGGACGTGGGCCGCGCGGAGCTCGGGCAGAAGGACTACTCGATTCGCAGCCGCTACCAGGGCAAGCCGGCAACGATCATTGCCGTCTACCAGCAGCCGGGGGCGAACGCGCTCGATGTCGCGAAGCAGGTGAAGGCAACGCTGGCCGAATTGAAGCAGTCGTTTCCGGAGGGCATGGACTACCAGATCGCGATGGACACGACCGAGTTCACGCGCGCTTCGATTTCCGACGTCATTCATACGTTCTTCGAGGCGCTCATACTGGTCGTCATCGTCGTCTACGTGTTCCTGCAAAGCCTGCGCGCGACCCTGATCCCGGTTCTGGCCGTGCCGGTGTCGATCGTGGGCACCTGCATGGGCATGGCGCTGCTGGGGTTCTCTATCAACATGCTCACGCTGTTCGGCATGGTGCTCGCCATTGGCATCGTGGTGGACGACGCGATTGTCGTGATCGAGAACGTCGAGCGCAACATGACGGTCCACAAGCTCAACCCCAAGGACGCGGCCAAGCGCGCCATGGACGAGGTGGCGGGACCGGTGGTCGCGATCGTGCTGGTGCTGTGCGCGGTGTTCGTGCCGGTGGCCTTCGTGAGCGGCATTACCGGCCAGCTCTACAAGCAGTTCGCCATCACCATCGCCATTTCGGTGGTGATCTCGGGCATCGTGGCGCTCACGTTGTCGCCGGCGCTCGCTTCGCTGCTGCTCAAGAGTTCACATCACGAGAAGAAGGGCTTTTTCCGCTGGTTCGAGAAGTCGTTCACGCGCATGACGAAGGGGTATATCGGCGCCGTGAGTTTTATCATCCGGCGTTTCGTGCTGGCCCTGCTTGTGTTCGCGGGGATGATCGTGCTATCGGTCGTGATGGTGAAGTCGATCCCTTCCGGGTTTCTTCCGCCCGAAGACCAGGGCTATCTGCTCGGTGCGATCACCATGCCCGACGCGGCAAGCCTGGATCGCACCGCCGACGTCTCGGACCAGGTGGCCGCGTACTTCATGAAGCAGGGCGCAGTGAACGGCATAGCGACCGTGGATGGCTACAGCCTGCTCGACGTGCAGAACAAGAACAACGCGAGCACGTTCTTCGTGGGTCTCAAGAGTTTCGACGAGCGCTACACGTGGGCCAACATTCGCACGCAGAATGCGCGCGCCGTGCTGATCGAGGCATATAAGACGCTCTCGCAGATCAAGGAAGGTATTGTCATTCCTGTCAATCCGCCGTCGATTCCGGGCCTCGGCACCACGGGCGGCACGGAGGTGTGGATCCAGAGCAAGGGAGACGCGAGCATCGCGCAGCTCGGTGAAGTGGTGCGGCAGTTCGTGGAGCGTGCACGCCAGCGACCGGAATTGGCACGCATCACGACCACGTTCAACCCGAACTCGCAACAACTGCTTGTGGATGTGGACCGCGAACGCGCGGAAACGCTCGGCGTGCCGGTGGAGGACGTCTACAGCGCGATGCAGACCATGTTCGGCTCGCTCTACGTTTCGCAGTTCAATCGCGCGAGCCGCCTCTGGCAGGTGATCCTCCAGGCCGACCCGTCGTACCGCCTGAGGCCGGACGACCTGGACCGCATCTACGTGCGCAGCAAGAACGGTTCGATGATTCCGCTGCGCGCGGTGGCGAACTACCGCTACGTGACGGGCCCCGATCTGCTCACGCGCTTCAACAATTTCCCCGCAGTGCTCATTACCGCCAATGCCGCGCCCGGCTTCAGTTCGGGTCAGGCCATCAACGCGCTGGAAGAGATCGGCGCGCAGATGCCCTCGGGTTTCGGCCTGGCGTGGAGTGGCGAGGCGTATGAAGCGCGCAAGTCGGGCGGCACCTCGGGCGCGGTGTTCGTGTTCGGTCTGGTGATGGTGTTTCTGATTCTCGCGGCGCAGTACGAGAAGTGGTCGCTGCCGGTTGGCGTGCTGATGGCCGTGCCGTTCGCGCTCTTCGGCGCGTTGCTGGCGATTCTCCTGCGTGGCCTCGAAAACGACATCTACTTCCAGATCGGGCTTACGATGCTCGTCGCGCTCGCGGCGAAAAACGCCATCCTGATCTTCGAGTTCGCAGTGATGAACCGGGAGGGCGGCGCGACCGTGCTCGACGCAACCATCGTCGCCTCGGAAGAGCGGCTGCGGCCTATCGTGATGACCTCGCTCGCGTTCATTCTCGGCTGCGTGCCGCTCGCCATCGCCACCGGCGCTTCGGCCAACAGCCGGCATTCGATCGGTACGGGCGTGATTGGCGGCATGCTCGGGGCGACGGCGATCGCCGTGTTCTTCATCCCGATGTTCTACTACCTGCTGGAAACGATGTCATCGCGTTCCGGCAAAGGCTCGGCGAAGCCGGAAGGCGGCGGCGGTCCGTCGGGCGGCGCAGGCGGGGAGCGCGGCGTAGGCGGTGCGCCTGGCGAGCCAACAGGCACGCCTTCCGCGCCGCGCGAGGACAGCTAAGATGCGTGCCTCGATTTCCGCACCGCTGATCGTCTCGCTCTTCGTTCTGGCCTTGAATGGATGCCTGTTGGGTCCGGACTACGTGCGCCCCAACGTGGAAGTGCCGGCCACGTTCCGCTTCTCGCAGGGCGAAGTGGTCGACGTGGCCAATACGCTGTGGTGGGAGCAGTTTCAGGACCCGGTGCTGGACCAGTTGATCCAGGTGGCACTCGAACAGAATCGCGACGTCAAGATTGCCGCGGCACGCATCAACGAGGCGGCCGGTCAACTGATGATCGCGCGTTCGGCGTTCTTCCCGCAGGTGAGCGCCGGCTTCGACGCCTCGCGCCAGCGCGTGTCGAGGAGCAGCGGTATCCCGTTGCCGGCGGGCGTGGACCCCGTCTATAACCTGTTCTCGCCGAGCGTTTCCGCCTCGCTCGATATCGACCTGTTCGGGCGCACGCGCCGGCAAACCGAGGCGGCGCGGGCCAATCTCGCGGCGAGCGAGGAAGGACGGCGCGAGACGATACTCAACCTCGTGACTTCCGTGGCGACCTCGTACATCGATCTGCGCAGCCTCGACCGGCAGCTCGAAATCGCCAAAGCGACCGCGGACAGCCGTGCGGAATCGGTACGCGTTTTCACGTTGCGCTTCAAGGGCGGAGAAGTTTCGCAGATGGAACTGGCGCAAAGCCAATCGGAGTACGAAGCAGCGCTCTCGACGATTCCTACTCTGGAGATGCAGATCGCCCAGCAGGAAGACGCGCTTTCCGTACTGCTCGGCCAGAATCCGGGCCCCATCGTGCGCGGCCGCGAGCTTCAGGCGCTGACGCTGCCGGCCGTGCCGGCCGCCGCGCCCTCCGACCTGCTCGTGCGGCGGCCCGACGTACTGCAGGCCGAGCAGAATCTCATCGCGCAGAATGCCCTGATAGGCGCGGCGCGCGCACTGTACTTCCCGTCGCTCTCGATCGCGGGCCTGTTCGGCTCGGCGAGTACGGTGTTTTCCAGCCTGTTCACCGGACCGGCGCTCATGTGGTCTATCGGCGGCTCGGTCGTGCAGCCGCTCTTCACGGGCGGCAACATTACCGGGCAGGTACACGTGGCCGAGGCGCAGGAACAGGAAGCGCTCTACACGTACCTCGAAACAGTGCAGACGGCGTTCCAGCAAGTTGAAGACTCGCTTATCGCGTTGCAGAAGAGCCAGGTGTCGCTCGTCGCGCAGGCGAGGCAGATCGAAGCGCTCCAGATCTACGCGACGCTGGCTCGCAAGCGTTACGAAGGCGGCTATACGAGCTACATCGAGGTGCTCGACGCGGAGCGCAGCCTCTTCAACGGCCAGCTCACCTATACGCAGACGCAAGCCGCGGTGCTCGCGTATTACGTGAGCCTCTACAAGGCAACGGGCGGAGGATGGCTAACACAGGCCGAGCGCATGACCTTGCCCGCGCCGGTGCAGCCCGCATCGGCTACACCGGTCGCCCAGCAGCGTGTGACGGACAACACCGCCGCCGCGGTGGAGGCTCCGCGATGAAACGCGCCGAGGTTTTCGTTTGCCACGACTGCGATCTCATGCAGCGGGGCGGAGCGTGCCCGCCCGGCGGTGTGCTGCGCTGCCTGCGTTGCGGCGCCGAGCTGGAGCGCGACTATCCGGAGAGCCTTGGCCGCGCCCTCGCTTTCGCGCTGGGGGCGCTGGTGCTCTTCGTCATTGCCAATCTGTATCCGATCGTTGGGCTCGCGGTTAACGGCAATATTGTGCGCACGACGCTATGGAATGCCGTCGAAATCCTCTATCTCGACGGCATGTGGCCCATCGCCATGCTCGTGTTCGCCACCACGATCCTCATGCCGGCCCTGCAGATCTTCTGCCTGCTCGCCCTGCTGGTGCCGCTGGCGCTGGAGCGCGCGCCCTGGCAGGCGCCGCTGCTGTTCCGCATGTTGTACGCCGCGCGGCCCTGGGGCATGACCGAGGTGCTGATCCTCGGGCTGCTGGTCGCGCTCGTGAAGCTCGCCCATATCGCGAGCGTTGTCGCGGGCGTCGGGCTGTGGTCGTTTGGCGCGCTGATGCTGGTGCTGGCAGGCGCGAGCGCGGCCTTCGACGTCCGGCAGTTCTGGGCGCGCGTGGGACGCTCGCAACTGCTGACCGACGTGCCGCAGGCATCCGGGGCGGCCGGGCAGAGAAGCGCTCGCACGCCAGGCGCCCTCACGGGCGCGGCATGCGGCATCGCACGTTGCCACGCCTGCGGGCTGCTCGCGCGTATGCCGGCAGGCGCGCACGCGATGGCCTGCCCGCGCTGCGGCAGCGCGCTGCATCTGCGCAAGGTCGCCAGCCTCTCGCGCACGTGGGCATTTCTCACGGCGGCGATCGTCCTGTACATCCCCGCGAACGTGCTGCCGGTCATGGACACGAGTTCGCTGTTCGGCACGCAAAAGGACACCATCATGAGCGGCGTGGTGTACCTGTGGGTGTCGGGGTCCTGGCCGCTTGCGCTGCTCGTGTTCATCGCCAGTATTGCCGTGCCCATGGTGAAGATTCTCGGGCTTTCGTATCTGGCCTTGTCCACGCAGCGCCGCTCGCAATGGCTGCCGGATCAGCGCACCCGCATCTACCGGATGATCGAGCTGATTGGCCGTTGGTCGATGCTCGACATCTACGTCATTACGATGCTCGTGGCGCTGGTGCAGTTCAAGGCGCTCGCGACGATCAAGGCGGGGCCCGCCGCGATTGCGTTCGGCGCGGTCGTGGTCCTCACGATGTTCGCAGCGAACATGTTCGATCCGCGTCTCATCTGGGACGCCATGGAGCGCGATGATGGCTGATCCGGGTAACAGCAGCGGGCTGCCGGAGCTGCCCGAGGCGAAGCCGGTGCAGGGCTCGCGCTGGCGCATGCAGATCGTGTGGCTCGTGCCGATCGTCGCGATCCTCATAGGCGGCTGGCTCGCGGTGAAGGCGATTCTCGAGGAGGGGCCGACCATCACGATCAGCTTCAAGACCGGCGACGGTCTCGAGGCCGGCAAGACCAAAATCAAGTACAAGGACGTCGATATCGGCGTGGTGAAGTCTGTCACGCTTTCGCCCGATCACAAGCGCGTGATCGCGACGGGCGAACTCGTGAAAGACGCAACGAGCATGTTGGCGGATAACACGCGCTTCTGGGTGGTGCGCCCGCGCATTTCGGGCGGCACGGTGTCCGGCCTTGGCACGCTGCTTTCGGGCTCTTATGTTGGCATGGACGAGGGGAGCTCAGGCAAAGCGCGCCGCGATTTCGTGGGCCTCGAAGTGCCGCCGGTATTCCCGAGCGACATTCCGGGGCGCCAGTTCGTGCTGAAAAGCAGTGACATGGGCTCGCTGGACGTGGGCTCGCCGGTGTTCTTCCGCCGTCTTCAGGTGGGGCAGATTGCGTCGTACGAGATGGACCCGAACGGCAAGGGCGTGACGCTGCGCGTATTCGTGAACGCCCCCTATGATCGCTTCGTGCGCAACGACACGCGCTTCTGGCACGCGAGCGGAATCGATGTGTCGCTGAGCCCGGACGGCGTGCAGATCAACACCCAGTCGGTGGTGTCGATGCTCATCGGCGGTGTGGCGTTCGACACGCCCGACAGCGCCGACGAACCAGACGAAGCCGAGGCCGACAGGACATTCCAGCTCTACTCAACGCATGCCGATTCGTTGAAGATGCACGACAAGATTGTCGATACCTATATCGTGACCTTCTTCGATTCCGTACGCGGGCTGACCGTCGGCGCGCCCGTCGATTTCCGCGGCGTGGTGGTCGGCGAGGTGACGCGCATCTATACACGCTTCGATCCGGTGAAGAAGCAGTTCAGCATTCCTGTGGAAATCAACCTGTATCCGGAGCGATTTACGTCGCGCTATCAGCAAGATGATGACGGACAACCCGGCGGCCGCATCAGCGGAAGGCCGCATCAGCTTGCCGATTTCCTCATAGCGAACGGCTTCCGGTTTCAGCTGCGCTCGGGCAATCCGTTGACCGGGCAGCTCTATGTCGCGTTCGATGTCTTCCCGGACGCGGCGAAAGCGAAAATCGACTGGTCGCGCACGCCGCCCGAGATGCCCACGGTGCCGCGCACGCTGCAGTCGTTGCAGGATTCGCTGACGCGGCTGCTCGCGAAGCTCAACGGCATTCCCTTCGATGCGATCGGCACGAATGCGCAGCGCACGCTGGAGAACGCAAACAATGTGATGGCGCGCCTTGGCACCGATGTCGTGCCGCAGGCGCACGATACGCTCTCTGCCGCGCAGTCGGCGCTCGACTCGGTCAACGACGCCTTGCAGCCCGACTCGCAGTTGCAGCAGAACACGAGCGACGCCATGCGTGAGCTGGCGCGCACGGCGGCATCGATGCGCTACCTCGCGGATTATCTCGAGCGTCATCCTGAGGCCGTGATTCAGGGCAAACCGGGGGGCAAGCAGTGAAACGGATCGTGACCTTACGTACTCTCGCTGCCGCCTCGGTGGCGGCGATCTGCGCCTTCGTGAACCTGGCCGGGTGCTCGTCGCCGTCACCAACGTTTTACGCTCTGCGCGCCAAGGATGCGGGCGGCGATCTGGCTGGCGCCAAACCTGGCGACATGCCCGACGCCGCGACAATGGACGTCGTCGTCGGTCCTGTCAGCGTGCCTGACATGGTCGACCGGCCGCAGATCGTGACGCGCAACCCCGACAACACGATCGAGATGAACGAGTTCGCCCGCTGGGCCGCGCCGCTGAAAGCGGACGTCGGGCGCGTCATTGCCGCGGACCTCGCACTGCGGCTCGGCACGGCGCGGGTGTCCACCGTCGATCTGGGGGCGACCACGCCGCCAGTCTGGCGCGTGCGAGTGGACATCATGCGCTTCGACACCGTGCCGGGCGACTCGGTCACGATCGAGGCACAATGGGTCGTGCGTCCGCCCGGTCACCGCGCGCTGGCGCTGGGCCACACGGTGGCGCACGAACCGGTTGCCAGCCACGACTACGGCGCACTCGTCGACGCACACGACCGGGCGCTCGCCGCGATCAGCGAAGATATTGCCGCGGCGATCCGCGCGGACCACCCATCGGGCGGCGCAGCGACGGATTAATGACGGCCTGTTGGCAACGCGATGGCGGCTGAACACTGCTGCTCTACACGCCCGGAGCCGACGAACACCAGCAAACGCCGGCCTCTGGCGCTATGCAGGCGCATTGACTGCGGCCCTTGTGCGGCCGCCCGCGACGGCGGTGCTACGCGTTGGCGGCGCCTGTCGTGTCACGGCGAGGACTTCGACCACCCGGGGCCCGGATCGAAGGAGGTGATGGCTGCGGCTTTCGCCGCGCTATCCGGGCCGAGATCGCGCTCGTAGACCTGGCCGTCGTGACTCACGATGAACGTCTTGATGCCGGTGTCGCCGTAGCGCACCGGCCAGGCGATCACGCCGAAGCCGCCGAACAGCTTGTTGCGGACCATGTAGTTGTATGCGCCGCCCGGTGCATGCGGGCCTTGGGAGGTCAGCAGCTTGTAGTGGTAGCCGTAGTAGCCGGCATTTTCGGTGTTGCGCGCACCGGCCGTGGCGAACGCAACGCCGAGAGGGCTAGGTGCTTCGTCGGGGCCGGTTGGCCAGTAGAGGCCGTCCTGCTTGCCAGGCGAACTCGCGAGCTTGCTGGCATAGACGAGCATGTCGTTGCTGTCGTGGTAGGTCGATGCGTATTCGCGCTGCGCATCGTAGATCGCGAGCATCGTCTGCATCACGGCCAGCTCGTCGCGGCCGATGCGCCGCACGCGCATTTCCTCCAGGCCCGCGCGCATATCGAAATGCCAGCCTTGAGCAGTCTTGACGAGCGGGATCGGGAAAGTCCAGCCGTCATTGCCCACGGCGATACGCGCGTGATTGGTATCGCTCGCCTGAATGGTATGGGAGACGTCCCATTCGCTCAGGAACTTCTGGCGGATCTGCGCGCCAACTGGCGGCACAAGTTGGCGGTAGTCGGCCCCGAACAGATTCTTCAGCTCGGGATCGTCGTTGTTGGCGACGGCGGTGCCGAACGCGGTCATGGCCTCGTCGGGTGTGCCGAAGTAGCTTTTCCCGGCGGCAGCGCAAGGCTGCGCGGCGAGCGCGATCGTCATGGCCGCCGCGAGTGCCGCCGATGCAACCGGATGGAGGAACAATCGTCTTGTCATGGCCGTTCTCCCTAGCGCCTGCCGCCACCGCCGCGCATTCCACCCCCGCCCCGCGCTCCACCTCCGCCGCTTGGCCGATTGAATCCCGAGGACTGCACGCTCGAGCGTCCACGGCTCGCATCGCGCTGGCTGGCCCCGCCACCGCCAACGCCCTGGAACGCGCTGTCGCGGCCGCCACCCGAGTAACCGCCGCCGCCCGCTCCGCTGCTGGCGCGATTGCTTACGCCGGCGTTGTTGCCCACGTTCGCGCGATTGCCCGCGCCGCCGTTGTTGCCTGCGCCACCGTTGTTGCCTATGCCGCCGTTGTTGCCTATGCCGCCGCGATTGCCCACGCCGCCATTGTTACCCACGCCGCCGCGGTTGCCCGCCCGGTCGGCGACATTGGCGCCTCCCTGTCCCTGGCGGCCGCGATAGTCGCCACGCCCTGCGGCGCCCGGTGCGTTATTGGCGAACTTCTGCCGTGTGGCGTTGTCTCGGTACGCCACGCCCTGGCGGTGGCTCGCATCGTGCTGCCACTTGCCGCCCTGTGCCTTCGTTCGGTCGAAGTTGCGGTTGATGTTCGCGGCCTTGTCGACGTTGATGTTGACGTCGCCGCCGCCCCAGTTGCAGTTGCTGAAGATCGCGCCCGCTGCGGCGAGGCCGACACCCCAGGCAAAGCCAGTCATCAACGCGCCGCCGGGGTAGTACGCCGGGTAAGGCGGCCAGTAATAAGGCGGGTAGGCCGGAGCGGGCCATCCGCCGTACACGACCGTTGGGTTGTACGCAGGCACGTAGATCACCTCGGGGTTCGCCGGCTCGATTTTTACGATGGTTTGGCCGCCTTGCGTAGGCGCCGGCTCGACGACGACATTCTGCTGCTCATTCGACTTGAGGTTTCCTTTCTCCTGCGCGCGCGCACGCAATCGCTGCACGGCGTCGAGCACATCCCTTTCCTGGGCGAGGAACGCGTCGCCGAGCTTTTGCGTCCAGTCGAGCTTGTCGCTCATCGGTTCGAGGATTTGCGGGAAGGCGACGAGCGATTTCACGCTCGTGTCCCACGTCTGATCCTGTACAGCTTTCACGGCCGCATCGCCTTTCTCTTTCGGATGCTCCTTGACCCAGCGCGCCGCGTGCACGATTTCCAGCGGGTAGGTCGAAGCCATCAGAACCTGGGCCAGCACCGAGTCGGGATAGAGCGCAATGGGCGCGACGAGCGCCTCCAGTTCTTCCGGTTTATAGGCAGCGGGCTGCGGCGCGGATTGCGGCGCGGGCTGCACCGCCTCCTGCGCCGGTACCGGATGAGCGCCTGCGAACTGTAACGCGAGCACGAGCAGGCAAACTGTGTACGAGTGTTGTTTGATCCATGAAGTCATGGTCGTTCCTTCCATTCGTCCGCTCAGCCGGGCTGCGAGACGGATAGCGGCCACGTGAAGGGACGAGCGCACTGCACCGTTAGCGGACCGCCGGGGGCGTCGATTCGTTTTCTGGAGTCGCCCGGCGAGAAGGCCCACGCGTATAGTCGGGTTAGCCCTCTTTTCTGGCAATCGGACCAGAGTCCTATTGACACCGGATCGATACCGCTACGAATCTGGCTGCTCTGGCTCGAAATGCGTTTCTGCCGGGGAGCTTCGAAATCAGGAGATGAAATGAAAATGCGTTTTACTACGCGGTGCGTGATCGCATTCATGCTTTCCGTACCGCTTTTCGTATCAAATACATCTGCGCAAACGGGCGCGCCAGGAACGCAGCAGATGCGGGATGTGCAGCGCAAAGCCGAGCAGAAAGCGCGCACCAGCCATTCGAAAAACCAGACGCCTTCGCCACATCAAGGGGCGAGTGCTGCGGCGCCTTCGCCGGCCTCTTCGCGCTGAGCGAGGCGCCTGAGAGGTTCCCGGATTTGCCGGAAATCGCGATATGCACATCGAATATTCTTTTCATAAAAATCCGATTTCCATGGGGCACTACGGAACAACGCCGTTACTCGCCCGAAATATACGTTCGCAAATATTGCAGGGAAATTGAAAGTTTATTTAGTGTTTAAGTGGAAATCATGATGGCATTTCACGAAATTGAAACGGTAAAGGGCGAAAAAATATCGAAATGGATGCGATGAAATTCTATGATCAGGAATTTATTTCATATACTTTACTGCGGAGGTGGCGCACGGTCAGGACGTGATGGACGGGTCTTGCGCTAGCCGACAAACAAGGCGGCCGGAACGACCTGCAGCGTCGATTGCAGACATCCATTTTCCTCATTGACCTGTTCACCCTCCGGGGATGTCGGAGCATCCCCAGAAATCCAGTAGATCCGGTAGCAGGCGGCAGTCAGTATTGGGGTGCAACCTGGACCCGCGCTCGGCCGAAATTATCGTGTATGTCAAAGCCGTCCCGTTCGGCGCTCAAGCGTCCGCAACGATCTCAGGCCGGAATGTGGCAGCATTTTCGGAGAACACCGTGATCAGGGCAAATATGGGGATCGAAAAGCTCAAGCGGGAGCGTTCGAGAGGAGGGCTGGCAGCGACCAGCCTGATGTCGTGGCTCGACAGGATCAAGACGCATGGTTCGCCGCACGCACAGGCATTTGAGGTCTCCCAAGCCGGGGTGGCGTGGGGGCATGTCGCGGACGGCATTGCGCAGAGCCTGCACAGCATTCTGGAAGTCATGCCTGCGGTCGCATTGGTGCTCGACGCAGCGGGAAACATTGCCTGGGCGAATGGCCGGGCAACCCGGGTGCTTGGCTATGCACTCGGCGAGATGATGGGGATGCCTGTCGAAGCCGTGCTCGTTCCTTCGCGAAGCGACGAACGTCCCATATCGTTCGCAGCGGTGAAGCCTGCGGAAGGTCAACTGCACAGCGTCACGCGCGTGGCCGTTGCGCGTACCAAGAATGGCGCGAGCCTGGCGGCGCACGTCACGGCTTCGGCGTCGCTGGCGATGGGGCCGGCGGCGCGCATCGTGGTCGTCATCGAGCCGGTCGCCGACGACGCGGTGGGCACGGCACCCGACAACGAACAACGCCGTTTGCATCGGGAACGGGTGTCGGAGATCGGCGACATGGCTGCAGCGCTCGCCCACGAAGTCGACCAGCCGCTCACTGCCATTCTCAGCAATGCCCAGGCCGCGCAGCGCTTTCTCGCGCAGAATCCGCCGGCCATGGGCGACTTGTGCGAACTGCTCGGCGAAGTTGTTTCCGACAGCACGCGTGCGCATGCAATCATTCGCAAGATGCGCCAGCCCGCCCGGTCGGAGGCGGGGGAGATGAGTCCGGTCGATGTCGGCAGCCTCGTGCGCGACGTCATTCGCCAGTTGCGCCGCGAGACACAGGCTTGCGGCGCGGCAGTGGGGGCGCGGATCGAAGACGGGCTGCCGCAGTTGCGCGGCGATGCCGTTCAACTGCAGCAGGTACTTGTGAATCTGCTGTTGAATGCGCTCGACGCAGTGCACGATTGCCGAGCGCAGGACCGCCGGGTTTGCGTTGCCGTCAGCGCGGCCGCTGATCGCGGCAAGGTATGCCTTGACGTGCGCGACTCAGGGCCAGGTGTCGACGCCGAGCAGTTCGGCACGCTGTTCAAGCCATTCGTGACTTCCAAGCCGCAGGGTCTGGGTCTTGGCCTCTCGATCAGCCGCACCATCATCATGGCGCATGGCGGTCAGTTATGGGCCGAGCGCAACGCCGATCGCGGCATGACGTTCCATATCGAACTTCCCGCGGAGAGCGCTGCCGTGCAGACGGCTGCGCGTTTATGACAATGAATACGCCCACTCCCAACGTGTTCGTCGTGGACGATGACGAGCACGTACGCAATGCGCTGTGCCGGTTGCTGCGTTCGAACGGCTATGTCGCGCAATCCTTTGAAAGTTCAAGCGCTTTCATGCAAGGCGCAGACTTGACGGGCACGCCTGCCTGCCTGCTGCTCGATCTCCAGTTGCCCGACTTCAGCGGGATCGAATTGCAGCGGCGGCTGGACGGCATCGTGCCGATCGTCTTTATTTCCGCGCATGGCGAACTGAGCACTGCGGTGCAGGCGATGAAGGCGGGCGCGACGGATTTCCTGACGAAGCCGATCGATGCGAGCGTGCTGTTCGAGGCCACGGCGCGTGCGCTCGAACGCGCACGGCACCTGTACACGCAGCGCGAACAGCGCGCGGAAATCCAGCGCCGCGTGGACAAACTGACTCCGCGTGAGCGCGAGGTCATGGCGCTCGTCGTGACGGGCCGGCCGAACAAACTCGTGGCCGATAAACTGGGTGCGGCGGAAAAAACGATCAAGATTCATCGCGCACGCGTGATGGAGAAGATGAAGGCGAACTCGCTCGCTGATCTGGTGCGCCTTGTCACCACGATCGATTTCGACGGGCCGCAACCGCTCGACCTGCAGCCGTCGCGACCGGGCGTTGCAATAGGACGATCCGCTATGATGTACGGAACAACATGATTGCCAAGGACAGGCGAAATGTGCTCGCGCAACCCCATCCGCCCGCCGCTGATCAATTCTGCGAAATGACAACATAAGCAGCATTTTGTATACCGATCAACTTTCCGCCGCGAACCTTACCTCGTCGCGGGTGAACGCGACGTGCCGGCGGAGCGAAGCGTGACAATACGTCATGGCTAACCGGAGACATCGCTGCACTCCTGAACGATGGATACAAACTGACCGCAGTTGGACTCGTGCAGCAACTCCTTTCGCAACTTCATGCTGGACCAGTGCGCAACCCCTCATGCCTGGGGCCGTGGACGCGCTCGCGCGTAGCAGATGACGAATAGTCAACTGCCTGCGAGGTCATAGGTCGGTAGGGCAAGGTGCTCAAATGGATCTTTCATCTCGCTCAATTACATAAGCATGGACTCCCTCGCCACCCTTATTTCCGACCCCGCTGCCTGGCTTGCACTGGTGACGCTTGTGGTCATGGAAGTCGTGCTTGGCATCGACAACCTTGTCTTCATTTCGATTCTCACCAACAAGCTGCCGGTGGAGCAGCGCTCGAGGGCACAGCGGATCGGCATCGCCTTGGCCCTCGTGATGCGCCTTGCGTTGCTCGGGACGGTGGCATGGATTACGCATCTAACGCAGCCTGCGCTCTCGCTGTTTGGCCATGCTTTTTCCTGGCGCGATCTCGTTTTGCTAAGCGGGGGGCTCTTTCTTGTCTGGAAGGCGACGAGAGAAATTCACCACAACGTCTCCGGAGATGAGGATGATCACCTGAGTGGCGCCGGGCTTTCCGGACTCACCCAGCGAGCAGCCATTGCGCAGATCCTGATGCTTGATCTGGTGTTTTCCATCGATAGCATCGTGACGGCAGTCGGTATGACCGATCACGTGGCAATTATGTATGTTGCTGTGATTGTGGCTGTAGCGGCGATGCTGTTTTCAGCCGGTCCGTTGTCGCGTTTCATCGACCGCAATCCAACCATTGTGATGCTCGCGCTGAGTTTTCTCCTGGTGATCGGTATGACGTTGATTGCCGAAGGATTCGGCTCGCACGTTCCGAAGGGCTATATCTACGCGGCAATGGCATTCTCCGCATTTGTCGAAGGCATGAATATGCTTGTGCGCCGTGCAAAGAGGCACCGTCTTAAGCGCGGGCCACTGCACGACTGATGGCTCCGGCCAACAGCTTGACCAACGCATTCACGCATCAAGGCCCGCTTTAGCGAGCGGGACGGTCACTCGAAGTGATCGCGCGGCGGCGCATGGACGGCGCCACCCACCCGCTCTCATCTCGTGAATGGACTTCAGCGGGTCTGCCGGAAACTGTTCCCGTTACGGATTCACACTCCACCGCTTCGCGCAGCCGGATGAGAAAGCCGCGGGCGGTTGTCGAATTTCGCCTTCGCGTAAGCGCTCGACGGCCAGAGACCGGCCCGATCGAGCCCGCCGTAGTACTGCGGGTCAAGGAGCGCGTCTTGCCAGCTTCCGATTCGGCCCGATTTTTCCGATACCAGACAGCAACGCAGCGGCGCTCCCCATGACATACGGGTAAAATGGCGGATTGGCTTGATCTCGCGCAGCGCATTGCTTGCTTCGCGCCCCATATCCGGACGTACACGTGAAAAACCCAGTTGAATCAACGACCTCCCGCAACTCTGCCCCGCGTGTCGGGATGGTATCCCTCGGCTGCCCGAAGGCCCTCGTCGACTCCGAGCAGATCATCACGCAACTGCGTGCGGAGGGATATGAGATCTCCGGCACGTATGACGGCGCGGACCTGGTCGTGGTCAACACCTGCGGCTTCATCGACGAAGCCGTGCAGGAAAGCCTCGACGCCATCGGCGAAGCGCTCAGCGAGAACGGCAAGGTGATCGTCACCGGTTGCCTCGGCGCGAAACAGAGCGCGAGCGGTTCGAACCTGATCGAGGAAGTGCACCCGAAGGTGCTCGCCGTGACCGGTCCGCACGCCGTGGGCGAAGTCATGCAGGTCGTGCACACGCATCTGCCCAAGCCGCACGATCCGTTCGTCGATCTCGTGCCGCCCGCCGGCGTGAAGCTCACGCCGCGTCATTACGCGTATCTGAAGATCTCCGAAGGGTGCAATCACCGCTGCACGTTCTGCATCATTCCGTCGATGCGTGGCGATCTCGTTTCGCGTCCCGTTGCCGAGGTGATGCTCGAAGCGGAGAACCTCTTCAAGTCGGGCGTGAAGGAACTGCTCGTCATCTCGCAGGACACAAGTGCCTACGGCGTGGATGTGAAGTACCGCACCGGCTTCTGGAACGGCCGGCCGCTCAAGACGCGCATGACCGAGCTGGTGGGCGCGCTGGGCGAACTGGCCGCGCAGTACGGCGCATGGGTGCGCCTGCACTACGTCTATCCGTATCCGAGCGTCGACGAAGTCATTCCGATGATGGCCGAGGGCCCGTTCAAGGGTCATGTCCTGCCGTATCTCGACGTGCCGTTCCAGCACGCGCATCCCGAAGTGCTCAAGCGCATGAAGCGTCCCGCCAATGCGGAGAAGGTGCTCGAGCGCGTGAAGGCGTGGCGCGCGATCTGCCCGGATCTCACGATCCGCAGCACGTTCATCGCGGGCTTCCCGGGCGAGACCGAAGAGCAGTTCGAAACGCTGCTCGATTTCATCCGCGAGGCGGAGCTCGATCGCGTGGGCTGCTTCGCGTATTCGCCCGTCGAAGGCGCGAGCGCCAATGAGCTCGACGGCGCGCTGCCCGACGAGGTGCGCGAGGCGCGCCGCGCGCGCTTCATGGAGGTGGCCGAGGCCGTGTCGGCAAAGCGCATCCAGCGCAAGGTCGGCAAGACGCTCAAGGTGCTGATCGACGAAATCAACACCGATGGCGGCATCGGCCGCACGGCCGCCGACGCGCCGGAGATCGACGGCGTGGTCTATGTCGCGCCGTCGACGAAGGCGTCGAAGCGCTACAAGGTCGGTGACTTCGTCTCGGTGAAGATCACCGGCGCCGACGGCCACGATCTCTGGGGCGAGGTCTGAGCCGCATGAGCGCCGCTTTCCCGCAGGTTCTCGCGTTCGGCGAGGCGATGGTCGAATTCAACCAGGCGTCGCCCGGCAAGCCCGAGTATCTGCAGGGCTTCGGCGGCGATACGTCGAACTTCTGCATTGCGGCGGCGCGCCAGGGGGTACGCACCGGCTTCGTTTCGGCGGTCGGCGGCGATCAGTTCGGCAGCCTGCTGCTCGACCTGTGGGCCCGCGAAGGTGTCGATACGTCCACGGTGCGTGTGGATCCGACGGCGCCCACCGGCGTCTATTTCGTTTCGCACGGTCCCGATGGTCACGCGTTCGATTATCTGCGCGCCGGATCGGCCGCGAGCCGCTACGCGCCGCGCGATCTGCCGCGTGAAGCGCTTGCGGCGGCACAAGTCCTGCATTTGTCCGGGATCAGCGTGGCGATCAGCAATACGGCCTGCGACGCGGCGTTCGCCGCCATCGACCACGTGCATGCCAACGGCGGCCAGGTCAGCTTCGATACGAACCTGCGCCTGAAGCTCTGGCCGCTGCCGCGCGCACGGGCCGTGATGAGCGAGGTGCTGTGCGCCACCGACATCTGTCTGCCCAGCTGGGACGACGTGACGGTACTGACAGGACTGGACGAGCGCGATGCGATCGTCGACTGGCTGCTCGCACGCGGGCCGCGCGTCGTGGCGTTGAAGCTCGGCAGGGAAGGCGCCTACGTGGCGACGGCAGACGCGCGCCGGCTCGTGCCGGGCCGCGCTGTCGCCGCGGTCGATGCGACCGGCGCGGGTGACTGCTTCGGCGGCGCGTTCGTGGCCCGCCTCGTATCGGGCGACGATCCGTTCGTGGCGGCCCGCTACGCGAACACGGCGGCGGCACTTTCGACACTCGGTTATGGGGCCGTTGCGCCGATTCCGCAGCGCGAGGCCGTCGAAAGGCTGCTGGCCAGCTGAGCGCGCGGCTTCACGGGCCACCGCTAAACCCTTTCCATTGATTCAGACAGACGAGGAGCAAGCAATGCAGCGAGAAGTCGTAGTGGTGAGTGGTGTGCGTACCGCGATCGGCGATTTCGGCGGCAGCCTCAAGGATTTCGCGCCGACCGATCTCGGCGCGCGCGTCGTGCGCGAGGTGCTCTCGCGTGCGAACGTGGAAGGCGATGCCGTGGGCCACGTGGTGTTCGGCAACGTTGTGCACACCGAACCGAAGGATATGTACCTCGCGCGCGTGGCGGCGATCGACGGCGGCGTCGCGCAGCACGCGCCCGCGCTGACCGTGAACCGCCTGTGCGGCTCCGGCCTGCAGGCGATCGTTTCGGCCGCGCAGACCATCCTGCTGGGCGACGCGGATATCGCGATCGGCGGCGGCGCGGAGAGCATGAGCCGCGCGCCGTACACGGTGCCAGCCGCGCGCTTTGGTCAGCGCATGGGTGACGGCAAGCTGATCGACATGATGCTCGGCGCGCTGCACGATCCGTTCCAGACCATCCACATGGGCGTGACGGCGGAGAACGTGGCGAAGAAGTTCGGCATCACGCGCGAGGCACAGGACGCGCTCGCGCTCGAGTCGCACCGCCGCGCTGCGCGCGCGATCGCCGAAGGGCGCTTCAAGGACCAGATCCTGCCCATCGCGATCAAGTCGAAGAAGGGCGAAGTGCTGTTCGATAGCGACGAACACGTGCGTCACGATGCGAGCGCAGATGACTTCACGAAGCTCAAGCCCGTGTTCGCGAAGGAGAACGGCACGGTGACGGCGGGCAACGCCTCGGGCATCAACGATGCGGCCGCGGCCGTGCTGCTGATGGAGCGCAGCGTTGCGGAAAAGCGCGGCATCAAACCGCTCGCGCGCCTCGTTTCGTATGCGCACGCCGGCGTGGATCCGGCGTACATGGGCATCGGTCCGGTGCCGGCAACGCAGAAGGCGCTCGAACGCGCGGGCCTCACGGTGGCCGATCTCGACGTGATCGAGGCCAACGAGGCATTCGCTGCGCAAGCCTGTGCCGTCTCCCAGGAACTGGGCCTGGACCCTGCGAAGGTCAATCCGAATGGCTCGGGCATTTCGCTCGGTCATCCGATCGGTGCGACCGGCGCGCTGATCACGGTCAAGGCGCTCTATGAGCTCAAGCGTATCGGCGGCCGTTATGCGCTCGTGACGATGTGCATCGGCGGCGGTCAGGGCATCGCGGCCGTGTTCGAGCGCATCTGAAATCCGCCGGCACACAGTGATGTTCGGTCGCGGCGTACTCGAAGGAAGGAGTCAGATGGAAGTATCGACCTTGAAGCAGCGGGGCGCCGCGTCGCGCGGCGTGCGCCGTGCCGCGCGCGCATGCGCGCTCGCGGTGGCGGCACTGGCGCTGCCGCTCACGGGTTGGGCGCAGGGCAGCGCCGATCCGGTGAAGGCGCTGGCCGCACCGCCCGCGATCCAGTTGCCGCTCAAGCCGAATCCCGAATTCGCGCAGTTTCCGCGTTACGTGGGCATGCTCGGCAAGCGGCAGATCGTGATGCGCCTCGGGCCGAAAACCGACGATCCGACCGGCGTGCATGGCGAGTATCAGTTCACCGACACGGGCGAAATCATTCTGATTGCCGGCGATCACGAAAACACGACGCTCGAAGCCGAGGAGTCGAACGACGGCACGCACATCACGGGCAACTGGGTGGGGACGTTCTCGCCCGATGGCACGCTTTCGGGCGAACGCATGGAAGTGGACGATTCGAACCCGGTCGATTTCGAGCTGAAGCCGCTCGCGGCCGGGCAGCCGGTCCCGTCCGCTGCGGATTCGCGCGCGGCGGCCCAGACCCAAACCCAGACCCAGTCCGAACCGGGGCAGGCGGTCTCCGCATCGGCGCCCGGCGGCAGCCAGCCGGTCGGTGGCGTCAGCAACCTGAGCACCGGCGAATAGACCCCGACCTGCCGCCGGTCGATCTGGCTTTCACCGTTTGTTGATTCGTTTCCAAAATGAAGAAAACCGACCCCAGCCGCACATTGCAGACGCGCATCATCCATTCGCAAGACGAGATCACGCCGGGCTTCGAATCGTTTGCCGCGCCCGTCACGCGAGCCTCCACCGTGGTCTTCCCCGATCTGGCCACGGTGCGTGGGCTCGATTGGCGCGACGACTCGCAGTGGCGTTATGGCCTGCATGCGACGCCGACTTCCGCGATGCTGACCGGGCGCCTTGCGGCCATCGAAGGCGGCGAGCACGCGCTGCTGCAGCCTTCGGGCCTCTCCGCGATCTCGAACGTATACTTCGGCCTCCTGAAGGCCGGCGACGACGTGTTGATTCCCGATAACGTCTATTCGCCGAACCGCGAGCACGGCGAATGGCTCGCGCGCGACTTCGGCATCACGGCGCGTTTCTACGATCCGTTGATCGGTGCCGGCATCGCGGAACTCATCCGCCCCGAAACGAAGCTGATCTGGATCGAGGCACCGGGCTCGGTCACGATGGAGGTGCCCGATGTGCGTGCGATCACGGCCGTGGCGCACGCGCACCAGGTGGTAACGGCGATCGACAACACCTATTCGGCCGGTCTTGCGTTCAAGCCGTTCGAGCATGGCGTCGACATCTCCGTGCAGGCGCTCACGAAATACCAGTCGGGCGGCAGCGATGTGCTGATGGGCGCGACGATCACGCGCGATCGCACCTTGCATCTGAAGCTGAAGCAGGCACGCATGCGCCTTGGTATTGGCGTTTCATCGGACGATTGCGCGCTCGTGCTGCGCGGGTTGCCGAGCATGAAGGCGCGCTTCGAGGCACACGACCGCAGTGCGTTTGCACTCGCGAGCTGGCTCAAGACGCGCGGCGAGATTGCGGCCATGCTGCATCCCGCGTTTGAAGACTGTCCCGGGCACGCCGCGTTCAAGCGGGACTTCACGGGTGCAGGCGGACTCTTCTCCGTGGTGTTCGACGAGCGCTACAGCGGTTCGCAGATCGATACGTTCTGCGAAGCGCTCGACCTCTTCGCGCTGGGTTGGAGCTGGGGGGGAGCGCACAGTCTCGTCATGCCTTACCACGTCGAATCGATGCGTACGGCCGCGGGCTGGCCGCATCGCGGCACGCTGGTGCGTTTCTACGTAGGCCTCGAAGACGAAGCCGATTTGCGCGCCGACATCGAGCAGGCCCTCGCCACGCTCACCTGAGCGCGCACAAGGGCCGGCCCCACGGCCCGCAAATGAAAACGGCCGCGGCGCGTGTTTTGCGCGGCGGCCGCGAGGCGAAGCAACGGCTGCGGTTCGGTCAGAAAAGCCGCAGCAAGCCGTCGAGCCCCACGAAGTTGAATGCGACGCTTGCTGCCTCGCGCACCACGGGCTTGGCACGGAACGCCACCGAAAGTCCCGCTGCGGCCATCATCTTCAGATCGTTCGAGCCGTCACCCATCGCGATGGCCCGGCCTGGCTCGATGCCCAGTTGCGCGCAGGTTTGCACCAGCGTTCGCGCCTTCACATCGGCATTGACGATCTCGCCACTCACGCGGCCCGTGAGCTTGCCGTCCACGATTTCCAGCGTATTGGCGTGCGTGTAATCGAGGTTCAGGCGTGCCTTCAGGCGTTCGGTAAAGAAAGTGAACCCTCCCGAAACGAGCAGCGTCTTCAGGCCCGCAGCCTTCGCGCCGGCCAGCATCTGCGTGGCGCCGGGCGAGAGTTGCAGGCGCTCTTCATAGACCCTTTCGAGCGCGCTGGCGTCGAGTCCCTTGAGCAGCGCGACGCGGCGCGTGAGGCTCTCGTTGAAGTCCTTGATCTCACCACGCATCGACGCTTCGGTGATCGCTGCGACCTCGGCCTTCAGGCCGCAGAAGTCGGCGATTTCGTCGATGCACTCGATCGTGATGAGCGTCGAATCCATGTCCATGGCGAGGAGACCGAAGTCGCCGAGCGTGCGCTCGCCTTCCACGAACGCATAGTCGAGCTGATGCGTGCTGCAGTAGACCTCGATGTCGGCGCGCTGGCCGGGCACTGCGTCGGCGATGCGCAGGGCGCAATCGTCGATCGGCGCGAGTCGGCTGCCGCGTGCCAGCGCGAGTAGCGGCTTGTGGTGGACGGCGGGCAGGGGAGCGGGGCTCTGGATGACGAGGTTCATGTCGTGCGTGGTGTGGATGAGCAGCGGCGGGGCGCCGCGTCCGGATGCGCGGCAAATCACGCCATTGTAACTGCTCGCAGACGGCATCTGGCGGGCTCCGCATGCCGGCGCTGCTTGTGCCGGCCTGTGCGGATCGGCGTGCCGGAAAGCGATCCGTCCCCACAGCTTTCCGGGACGAAGGCGCGCATTCGTTGCACAATGAAAGCTAGCGTGGCGGTCCGACGGGGTCGCCGCCGCACGATGTCAACCGCGCGCGCCGCGACTCGCGTCGCGCGGCGCGCTATACGTGCCAATCTGCGCCAGGGGAACCGGTATGGAGGACGCTCACACCCGCCAGCACACGCCGTCTGTCCGAACGGCGCGCCGTCCGCGGCCGGCTGTAGAGGAGGCTGTCCCGGCACCCGCAGCCGATGTCTCGCGGACCGACTCCGGGCCGCGCTCGACGTCCCGTGCGCACCATGCCGGAGGCAGCACCGAAATCGCCGGCATCGCGATCACGAGCGAGCGGCGCGTGATCGATCCCGAAAGCGGCACACGCAAGCTCGATCTCGTGCTCTACTACGCCCGCGTGGCGCGATGGCTGCTGCCGCATCTGGTTGAGCGCCCAGTCTCGCTCGTCCGTGCGCCTCGCGGCCTCACTGGGGAAATGTTCTTCCAGCGCCATAACGGGCGTCCGCCGATTCCAGGGGTGACCGGGCACGAAGACCTCGATCCGGGCCATCCTCCGGTCATCACGATCGATACGCTCGAGGCGCTGATCGGCGCCGTGCAGATGGACGTCATCGAACTGCATACCTGGAACGCGCGGGTCACGGACATTGAGCGGCCCGACCGCGTGGTGTTCGACCTCGATCCGGATCCGGCGCTCGGCTGGGATCGGATGATCGAAGTCGCCGAAATGACGCGTGCACTGCTGCGCGATCTCGGGCTCGAATCGTTCTGCAAGACGAGTGGTGGCAAGGGGCTGCATATCGTCGTGCCGCTCGTGCCGCAAGCGGATTGGGAAGACGCCAAGGCGTTCGCGCGCGCGCTCGCGCAGCATCTGGCCGCGACCGCGCCGACGCAGATCACCGCGACGATGGGTCCCGAGCATCGCAGGAAGCGGATCTTCGTCGACTACCTGCGTAACGCGCGTGGCGCGAGCACGGCGCTCGCGTACGGCGTGCGTGCGCGCAGCGGCATGGGGATATCGGTGCCGATCGCGTGGGAGGAACTTGGAAGCACCACCGGTGGCGCCCAGTGGACGCTGCATAACATCGATGAGCGGCTAGCGGCCGTGGCCCGCGCGGATCCGTGGGCAGGCTATGCGAACGTCATGCAGCGGATCACGCCCGAGCTCACGATCGGGCTGGAAGAGCGCGGCAGACTGCACGGCAAATAGCGCCTCGCGGCAACCAGCAGCGATCAGCAGCAACCAGCAAGCGACCAGCAGCAACCAGGCGTGGCAGGCAGCACCGCTCGTTGCGCCTGCAAAATTCAGGGCGTGGCAAGCGGGATAAAACCTGGTCGGCGCAGGGGGAAGGTTCGGCGCAAGGCCGCGTGCGGCGAGCTAGACTAGGATATTGGAGCAGGATCCCACGCCATCCGGCGTGCACCGTTGACGAGGCAGGCAGGAGCGACGGGCGGCACGCGGCGGCTTTCGTCAGGAGGTGACGCATGCATTGCCACCGCTCGCGCCGCGCTCACGCGGCGCTCGTCCGTGCCGCACTCGCAGCCTCGTGCGCGCTTGCGCTACCCGTGCTCGCCAGCACGCCGATCAACGTGACCTCGAAAACGCCAACGGATGGCCCGATCCGCTACACCGTGCGGGTCACCTCGAAACAGTACGGTAACTCCAGCGAAACGCGCACGCTGCGCTCGGGCGACACCGACGACTTCACCTGGCGCACCACCCCTCCTGGCGGCGCGGTGCCGTCCCCCGATGGTTGTCCCGACAACGCCTCGCTGCCGCTCGACGAGAACGGCGCAATGATGCGGCAGACGCAGTTGCGCCTTGCGCCCATCGTCGATGAGCACGGCACGGCCAATGTGCAGGCGAGCTTTCGTGCCCAGGCGCCGCACGGCACGCACAGCGTTCAGGCCGGCGGCAAGACGCTCACCTGTCCCGCGGTCGTGTCATACAGCGAGGTCGTCCACTTCTCGATGCCGACCAACGGCACGGTGAAGACGATCAAGCTCGGCGACGGTACCCAGATCGCGATTTCCGCACTGCGTTAGCGGGACACGGCGCGCCGGGCCATCTGCTATTTCGCATTCGCGCTTCGCTCGACGAGGCGTGAGGCGAGAAAGCGGTGCTCGGTGCAGAACACGCGCCGGTAAGCCAGCAGGACCGCGCCGACGGTGCCGAGCGCCGACGATGCGGCGATCAGAAACATGATCACGATCTGATAGCGCACGGCCTGCAGCGGCGGCTGCCCCGCGAGCACCTGGCCCGTCATCATGCCGGGCAGGCTCACCACACCTACCACGGCCATCTGGTTCAGCGTCGGGATCATGCCGGCGCGCACGGCTGCGCGCGCGCTCGCCTGGGCGGCTTCCCAGCGCGTCGCGCCGAGCGCGAGCGCGGTCTCGACGCGATCGCGCCGCGCTGTGAGCTCCTGCATCATCCGCTCGACGCCGAGCGACACCCCCGTCAGCGTGTTGCCGAGAATCATGCCGAGGATCGGGATCGCGTATTGCGGCTCATACCACGGGTGGATGCGGATCACGACGAAGAGCCCCACGGCGGCGACGAGCCACGTGCTGACCCAGATCGAAGCGATGCTGTCGACGCGCTGACCCGCATAGGTGCGCGAGCCGCGTTGCGAACCGGCCACGCCCGCAATCAGCGTCATGAGCACCATGAGCGGCAGCACGACGTACCAGCGGTCGAACGCGAACACCCAGCCGAGCACATAGCCGATCGCGAGCAGCTGGACCACCGTGCGCACGGCGGCCCATGCGAGCTGGCGTTCGAGGTCGAGCTTGAGCAGCACCGACACCGCCCCATTGACGAACACGAGCAGCGCCGCGATCGCCACGTCGCCGAGGCCGAGGTTCTGGAGGACGGAATTCATCGTGTGCTTCCTGCCGCTCGAGCGGGATCGGGCGCGGCTTCGTGGGCCGTGTCGAGAACGCCCGCGTTCATCGTCAGGTGCCGGCTGCCCACGCGGGCGGCCTGAGCCGGATCGTGGGACACCCAGACGGTGGCGCGCGCGGCGCGTTGGCTCTCGAACCAGGCGCCGACGAGGGCTTCGACCGCGCGCGCGGAATCGGGGTCGAGCGAGGCTGTGGGCTCGTCGAGCAGCAGGGCATCGGGATCGAGTTGAAGCACGCGCACGAGCGCGACGATCTGCGCCTCGCCACCCGAGAGTTCGGACGCGTGGCGCCCGAGGAAATCCGCCGGACGTCGTGCGGCGTCGAGAAGCGACCGGCTATGCGCGACGTCGAACGCGGCGTCACGCCAGGCAGCGAGCCTATAGGGATAGCGCAGATTGTCCTCGACGGTTCCGTCGAACAGCGCGGGCCGTTGTCGCAAGTAGGCAATATGTCCGCGAAAGCGTGGGATGCTCGCGCGTGGCACCGGTTCGCCACGCCACAGCACGGTGCCACCGTCAAGCGGATCGAGCAGCGCAAGGGCGCGCAGGAACACGCTCTTGCCCGAGCCGGATGGCCCCGTCAGCACGGCGCGTTCGCCCGCATGCAAAGCGAAGTCCGCTGGGTGCAGCAGGTACTCGCCGCGCTGTCTGGCAAGACGCGCTATCTGTCTGGCTTCGACCAGTGCGACGCGCCTTTCGGCGCCACCTGGGTCTGGCTGGCTGGAACCGGGTGATCGGATCATCGAAGGATTGCAAACGATTGTAAAAAAAGTGCGTGCCTCGCCGGGATACGGCATGATTGCGCGCCGGACAGAACCAAGCCAGGCACGCCGCCTGCTGGCATCCTGCCTCAAAAGAACGACACAGAATCACGGAGAGTGCATGACGTCACCGCAACCCAAGGCTACGCGTGGCATGGGCCACATGGTCGCCAGGATCTTCGCATGGCTTGCGCTCGTTGTGGTCGTCCTCGTTGGGATCCTCGCGGTTTTTCTGCTTACCTTCGACTGGAATCGCGCGAAACCCTGGGTCGACGACAAGGTCAGCGAGGCTATCGGCCGGCCGTTCGCCATCGAGGGCGACCTGAAAGTCGGCTGGCGTGCGCCGGCTGGCGAAACGGGCTGGCGCGCGTGGGTGCCCTGGCCGCGCTTTTCCGCCACGCACATCGAAGTGGCCAATCCGGGCTGGACGAAGTCGCCGCATTTCGCCACCCTCGACGAGATCGACTTCGAGGTCATGGTGCTGCCGCTCCTCGCGCGCGATATCGTGATTCCGGCCATCAATCTCGTGAACCCATCCGTCGACGTCGAGCGGCTCGCGGACGGACGCAACAACTGGACCTTCAAGCTGGCTTCGTCGAGCGGTCCTTCCACATGGAAGCTCGATTTGCACGACATCACCTTCGCTTCCGGCACTATCGCCGTCGACGATCAGCAAACGAAGACCGATCTGCACATCACAGTCGATCTGCTCGGGCGCGGCATCCCGATCGGCGCCGTGATGGCGCAACAGGAGGCGGCTTCGCGCAGCGGGTCGGCGCAGGTGATCGGTGCAGCCGGTGCTCGCCGGCTCGCGCAGCAGGCGCAGGCCCAGCAGGCATCGGAAACGGCGGCGGCGACTGCAGCGACTGCGGCCAGTGCGGCAAGCGAGAGGGGCAGCGCCGCCGTGGCTGCGGCGCCCGCTTCGGTCCCGGCCAGCGCCGCGGCAGGGGCTTCCGCCACGTCCGCTGCTAGCACGCCGAACGTCGAGAAGCCTGGCCAGCCGTTCTACGCCATCGGCTGGGCACTCAAGGGCACGTACAACAAGGCGCCCGTGTCCGGAACGGGCAAGCTGGGTGGCGTGCTCGCGCTGCAGGACTCGAAGCGCCCGTTCCCGGTTCAAGCCGACGTGCGCGCCAGCGATATGCATATCGCACTCGTCGGCACGCTCACGGATCCCGCTCATCTGGCGGCTGTCGACCTGCGCCTGTGGTTGCAGGGCGAGAGCATGGCGCATCTTTACAGCCTGACCGGTGTGACCCTGCCCGAGACGCCGCCGTACGCCACCGAAGGCCGCTTCGTGGGCGAGTTCCATCGCGGGGCGAGCGAGTTCCGCTACGAGAATTTCACGGGGCGCGTCGGCGGTTCGGATCTGAACGGCACGCTCGTCTATGTGCAGCGCGCGCCGCGTCCGCTGCTCAAGGGCGAATTGGTATCGAACCTGCTGCAGTTCTCCGATCTCGCCCCCATCGTCGGCGCCGACAGCAATGCGAGCAAGGCGAAACGCGGCGATACCGCGAAGCAGCCCGCCGATCGCGTCATTCCCGTCGAGCCGTTTCGCACCGACCGCTGGAGCGCGATCGATACGGATGTCACGTTCACGGGGCGGCGCATCATCAAGCAGGGCAGTCTGCCGATCTCCGACCTCTACGCGCACGTCGTCATGACGGACGGTGTCCTGTCACTCGACCCGCTGCGCTTCGGCGTGGCGGGCGGCACGCTCGCCACGCGTTTCACGCTGGACGGCAGCGGCGTGCCGCTCAAGGCGCGCGTCTACGCCGAAGCGCGCCACCTGAAGCTCAAGCAACTGTTCCCCAACGTCACTTCGATGCAGTCCGCGCTCGGCGAGGTCAACGGCGACGCCTCGCTCTCGGCCACCGGCAATTCACCGGCCGCGCTGGCCGCAACCTCGAACGGCGAGGTCAAGATGCTGGTCACGCAGGGGACGATCAGTCGCCTGCTAATGGAGGCGGCAGGCCTGAACGTGGCGAACGTGGTGTACGAAAAGCTGTTCGGCACGCGCGACGTCAAGATCAATTGCGCCGCAACGGATTTCGTCGCGACCAACGGCGTGCTCGATCCGCGCGTATTCGCGCTAGACACCGACGATGCGGTGATCGACATCAGCGGGCCGATCGATCTGCGCGACGAATCGCTGGATCTGAAGATTCATCCGCACACCAAAGGATTTCGCGTGTTTTCGCTGCGCTCGCCGCTCTACGCCAAGGGAACCTTCAAGGACCCTCACGTCGGCGTGGATGCGACGGCGCTCGCGCTGCGTGCCGGAGCCATGGTGGGGCTTGGTCTGATCAATCCGTTCGCCGCGCTTATTCCGCTGATCGCGCCGAGCAACAATCAGCCGCTGCCCTGCAACGAACTCTTTGCGCAGATGCGCGAGCGGCCCGTGGCGCCGCCGCCCGGCCAGAAGATGCGTGCGCCCGCAGGCGCCGCGAAGCCCGCGGCGAGTGCGAACCGCGATTGAACGGGGAGTGGGTGTCGGGCCTGTTGCCTGCGCTGCTCGTGGTGTACAGGCCTTGATGTAGCGAGTCCTAGCGCAGCGAACGCGGTACGGTATCGCCTGTTGCGCCCTGGCGGCGCGTGACGCGTCGCGTAGTCAGGGTGGGGCGCGCCGCGCCGAATTCGGGCAGGATCCGGTTGCGCGCGCGGCTGGCGAAGACGAGGAAGCCGAAGCCGTCTGCCTCATACCAGTAGCCGCCGTTTTCCAGCCCTTCGATGGGCTGCTCCAGCGCGTGCGCAATGGATTCGATGCAGCGTCGCCGCAATTCGCTCGTGGCGGGATAGGGCGGCTGCGCGCCACGCACGCTGCATAGCAGAACGTCGAGCCCTGGCAAGACGTGGGCGTACAGTACAGGCTCATCCTGCGCGCGGGCGCGCGCAATCTTGGTATCGAGCTGTCCGAACGGTTTGAAGTGGCTGAGCACGGCAAGGAACGACTCGTCGGCGTCCGTCTTGACGCGTCTCCGCTTTTTCGGGAAGGACATAAAAACTCGCCTGAAAAAGGATTGCAAAAAACGCAGCTGTCCCATGCGACCACTCCCGGCTTTGCGCGCCGCACGTCGATCCTTTATAGCATACGGTCCTGCAGGATTCACGAGGATTCGCGCTTGCCTGATCCCTCGCTGGTGTCCGCAGTCGCCATGCCGGACCGCTCGCTGCGCTCTGATGTAGGTATCCCGGCTCTCCTTTTCCCTTCTTTCCGTCTCCGTCTCAATAATAGTCCTGCTGACGCGCGTGGTGTGGCCATCATTCGTAAAAAAGCCGGCTTTTCTCGCGCCTGCGTGGCAGGGGCCACATCCGTTGTCATCCGCGATTTTCGCGCCGATAATAGTTCGGTTTTGATGCCCGCGGGCGCCGGTGTCGCGCGGGCCACCGTGCCGCGCTGATCCCGTCCATTGCCAGACGCCGCCAGACCCGTCATGAAACTGTTCACCAAGGGGTTGCTGCTGATCGCGATTCCGAGCGTTATCGAACTCGTGCTGCTGGGCGTCGTGTTCGATACGCAGGAGGCGGCGGTGCGTGCGGCGCAAAGCGAGCAGAGCAGCAAGCAGATCCTCTGGCAGGCGTCGAGCCTCGTCGACCCACTGCTGCGCGAGGCCGCGCGCGTGCGCACGGGCATCGCGCTCGAAGATCCCTCCTTCGTCGATCGTCGCGCGGTCTGGACCGAGTTTGCGGATCGCATCGCCTTGCTTTCGCAGCTGGTCGCGGACAACCCGGAACAACTGGCACGCGTCGACCACATGCGCGCGGCGGCCTATGCATGGCGCGCCGAGACCGGCGACATTGCCGATGCGCTGCGCGCCGGACGCAGCATCGCCTGGGCGCGTGCTGCCGCCGCCACGCTACCGCCCGAGATCGAGATCGTGCGCGCTGAACTGGCTGAATTCATGGCGGAAGCGACACGGCTCGATGCGCGGCGCAGCGCGTCGTGGCGCACGACGCGGGCGCGCCTGCAGGACGCGCTGATCGCGGCGGTGCTCGGCTCGATGCTCGTGTGGGGCGTCACCGCGGTGGTGTTCGCGCGCAACGTTGGCACGCGCCTCGCCGCGCTAGGTGAAAATGCGCGCCGGTTGGGCGACGGGGTCAGCCTCGCTCCGGCGCTGTCGGGCAACGACGAAATTGCCGCGCTCGACGCGGTGCTGCATGAAACGAGTACGCGTCTTGTCGACGCCGAGCGCGAGCAGGTCGCGCTCAAGCACCAGCTGCAGGCGCGCGCCGCCGACCTCGCGCACGCCAACGAGCATCTGCGCCAGGAGACCCAGGACAACGAGATGTTCATCTACAGCGTCTCCCACGATCTGCGCTCGCCGCTCGTGAATCTGCAGGGGTTTTCGAAGGAACTGCAGGTCTCGTGCGACGACCTGCGCGCCAGGATCGACGCAGCCGACCTGCCTGCCGAAGAGCATCGCCGCGTGACCGAGCTGCTCGAAGGCGATGTCGACGAATCCTTGCAATTCCTGCGCCAGGCGGTGGGGCGCGCCGCGGCAATCATCGACGCGCTGCTGCGCATTTCGCGCGCCGGGCGGCTGGAATATCGCTGGCAGCGCGTGAACATGGGACGCGTCGTCGAGCGCGTGCTGGTCGGCCTTGACGCCGTGTCTGATGCAACGCGCATCGACGTGCGCGAGTTGCCACCCGCCTGGGGCGATCCCGCAGCCATCGAGCAGATATTCGGCAATCTGGTCGAGAACGCGCTGCGCCATCTCGATCCGCAACGGGCGGGACGCATTGAGATCGGCGCGCTCGAGACCCAGGCCGAAGGGGCTGCCGCCGCGGCGCCGCTGCGTGTTGCTGTGCCGCGTACGCGAACCTATTATGTGCGTGACAATGGCGTTGGCATCCCGGCGGCCTGGCAGCCGAAGCTCTTTCACGCGTTCCAGCGCCTGCACGGCGGCCACTCGGGCGGCGAGGGTATCGGCCTCGCGCTCGCGCGCCGGATTGCGGAACGGCATGGGGGGCAGATGTGGGTGGAGTCGGCGGAAGGGGTGGGCTCGACATTCTTCGTCGCGCTGCCCGAACAACCTTTGCGGACTGCATGAGCGCTATGGTAAGAATTGTCCCGGCGCGTCCAGGCGGGCACGGCCACGAACGGGTATCCCGAATCGCTGCGCTCAATCGCAGCCCATCAGGGAGATGAAATGACGGACGCGGAACGGGTCAGCATCGTGCTGATCGAAGACGACGACGGCCACGCCACGCTGGTCGAGCGGAACCTGCGGCGCTCGGGCATCTCGAATGGCTTCGTGCGCTTTTCGGACGGCCAGGAGGCGCTCGACTACTTCTTCGCGGCCCCGCTGGCTGTCGGACCCGCCGGACCCGCCGGACCCGCCGGAGCCGCCGGAGCCACCGATGCGCCGGGCGCCCCGTCGCGCGAGGATCTCGCGAATGTCGTCGTGCTGCTGGACCTGCGCATGCCGCGCGTGGACGGCTTCGAGGTGTTGCGTCGTCTGAAGGCCGATCCGGCCACGGCCTCGGTACCGGTGATCGTGCTGACCACCACCGACGACCCGCGCGAGATCGAACGTTGCTACGAACTGGGCTGCAACGTGTACATCACGAAGCCGGTCGAATATGACGCGTTCATCGAAGCCGTGCGGCGGCTTGGCTTCTTCCTGCAGGTCGTGAAGCTGCCGCCGGGGCATCGCTACGCGCGCTAATGGCGTGAAGCCAAGGGCGCAAAACCGCCCGAGGCGGCACCTGGCCCACCGACGCACCATCCACCCCTTGCGCAATATTGACTCCCGGAGGAACGTCCTGCGCATGAACGACGAAGTCACCCTGCTGGCGGGCGCACACGTGCTGGTCGTCGACGACGACGAAGGCATCCTGCGGCTCGCGCACAAGTCGCTTGCTCGCGCCGGCGCGCTCGTGGATACCTGCGCGAGCGTAAATGAGGCGCTTGCGGTGCTGGCCGTCCGCACGCCCGACGTGCTCGTGCTCGACTATCAGCTGGACGGGGCGGAGACCGGCCTCGACCTCTTTCGCCGGCTGCGCGCCCAGGATGTGCGCGTGCCGGCGATTCTCGTGACCGGCTTCATGGACGAGTCGCGCGTGATTGCGGCGCTGCGTGCCGGCGTTTCGGATGTCGTGCCGAAATCGGGCGACTATCTCGGCTATCTGCCGGAAGCCGTCGCGCGCGTGCTCTCGCAGGTGGCGCTGCAACGCGCCTCCGACGAAGCGTTGCTGCTGCGCGATCGCGAAGAGCATTACCGGACCCTCTCGGAAGCACTCCCGCACCTCGTCCTCACCTGCGGCGCGGACGGCAACTGCGATTTCCTCTCGAAGCAGTGGCTCGACTACACGGGACTCGATGCTCGCTCTTCGTACGGTCTCGCATGGCTCGATGCCGTGCATCCCGACGACCGCGAAGAGATTCGCCATAGCTGGCTCAAGGCGGTGGCGAGCGGTGCGACCGACTACCGGCACGAACTGCGCATTCGCCGCCACGACGGCGCGTACCGTTGGTTCGATGTCCGTATCGTTGCGATGCGCGATCCGCGCGGCGGCGTCAACAAATGGTTCGGCAGCTGCACCGATATCCACGTACAGCGCGAGTCGACGAAAGAACGCGAGCGTCTGTTCGCCTCCGAGCAGGCCGCGCGCCAGGCGGCCGAAGAGGCCAACCGCGCCAAGGACCGCTTCCTCGCGATGCTCTCGCACGAGCTGCGCACGCCGCTCACGCCAGTGCTGGCTGGCACGCGGCTCATCGAACAGATGCCCGACCTGCCGGCGGCGGTGCGCGCGGGCGTGCTGATGATCCGCCGCAATATCGAACTCGAGGCGCGTCTGATCGATGATCTGCTCGACCTCACGCGCGTGGCCAACGGCAAACTGAGCCTCGCGCTCGATACCGTTGACGTTCACGAGGTGATCGACGCGGTGCTCGAACTTTTCCACAGCGAGATTCAGGTCAAGCAGCAGGACGTGCACGTCGAGCTGCGCGCGCAGCATCATTACGTACGCGGCGATCGCGCGCGCCTGCAGCAGATGTTCTGGAATCTCGTGCGCAACGCCGCGAAGTTCACCCCGGACGGCGGCCACATCTACGTGCGCACGCGCGACGAACGCATGCAGGTACTGATCGAAGTGGAGGACACGGGTATCGGCATCGCGCCGGAGCAGATCGGCAAGCTTTTCAATGCCTTCGAACAGGGCAGTCACAACATGACTCAGCAGTTCGGCGGCCTCGGTCTGGGGCTTGCGGTCACGAAGGCGCTGACCGAGGCGCACGGAGGCAAGGTGACGGCGCAAAGTCCCGGTGCGCATTGCGGCGCGACCTTCTCAATCATGCTGCCCACCGCCGCGCCGATGCCGGGTGCGGCCACCCCCGAAGACGAGGGCGCCCCGCACGTGGCCGGCGCGCTCGATATTCTCCTGATCGAGGATCACGAGGATACGGCCGAGGTGATGTCGCAACTGATACGCGGGCTCGGTCACGAGGTGACGGTGGCCGACAGCGTGGCGAGCGCGCTCGCTCTCGCGTCACAAGGCCACTTCGACCTCGTGCTGAGCGACATCGGCTTGCCCGACGGCACGGGCATCGACTTCATTCACGCGTTCCGGAAGCACTCGTTCGCGCCTGCCATCGCGCTCACGGGCTTCGGCACCGACGACGATGTGCGCCGCTGCCTCGAAGCGGGTTTCACGGCGCACCTCACGAAGCCGGTCAATTTCGAGCACCTCGAACGGCTCATCGAAGAGGCCGCAGGGATGCGCGTGGCGGATCGTCCGTCCTCCTGACGATCGCCCGAGCCGGGCATGCAACAAGGATGCACGCAAAAAAGCCCGCGCGGCGTTACGCCGGCGCGGGCTTTTCTGCGTGCCGCCACGAGGGCGGTCTTCAGCTCCGGTTGCTCTTCAGCTCGTCGCGGATCTCGCGCAGCAGGAGCACATCTTCCGGCGTGGGCGGCGGCGCTGCCGGCGCGGCTTCTTCCGGCTTGCGCAGGTTGTTGATGAACTTCACCATCAGGAAGATGATGAACGCGAGGATGATGAAGTTGATCAGCACGGTGATGAACGAGCCGTAGCCGAACACGGCCACGCCCGCCGTCTGCAGATCCTTGTACGAATCGGGGTTGCCCTTGAAGCTTGCGGGAATGTGCCCGAGCCGGACGAACTGGTTCGAGAAGTCGAGGCCGCCCGTGACGACGCCGATGACCGGCATGATCAGGTCTTTCACCACCGAGTTGACAATGGTGGAAAAGGCTCCGCCGATGATGACACCGACGGCCAGGTCCATCACGTTGCCTTTGACGGCGAATTCCTTGAACTCCTTGATGATGCTCATGGGCGGGCTCTCCGAGGGATGGGGCGGAACACTATAGGTGAATGCCGCAATCATAGCGAACGCGCCCATGATGCGGTAGCGATTTGACACTTACTAACATGCGGCGGGGGAGCCGCCCGGCTGCTCGAGCCTTAGGGAGCGCGCGCGAGCTGGCCTGCGAGGCTCGCCGGGTCGGTATTGGTCCCACACAGCAGGACGCCGACGCGCCGCCCCTGCAAAGTGTCGCGCAGCGGCCCGATGAGGCCCGCGGTGGCAGCCGCGCAGGCGGGCTCCACGGCCAGCTTCAACTGGTCGAACAGCAGGCGCATCGCGGTGCGCAGCTCGTCGTCCGATACCGTGACGATCCGCTCGAGATGGCGGCGGCACAGTTCGTAGCTGTATTGCTCCGTATGCGGGGCCATCAGCGAATCGGCGATCGAATGCATGTGGCTGATGCGTACCGTATGGTTCGCGGCGAAGCTGCGGCTCATCGCGTCGGCGCTTGCGGGCTCGACGCCGTACACGCGTACACGCGGATTCGCGAGCCGCAGCGCGGTCGCGACGCCCGCGGCGAGGCCGCCGCCGCCAATGGGCAGGATCACGGCGTCGAGGTCGGGAGCCTGGGTGGCCCATTCGTAGCCGAGCGTCGCCGTGCCGAGCACCGTGCGATAGCCGTTGAACGGATGCACGAAGTAGCGGCCTTCTTCGGACTCGATGCGCCGGACGATGTCGAAGGCCTCGCTGCTGTTGCCGGCCATGACGATCTCGGCCTTGAAGCGCCGGCATTGCGCGACGCGTGCCGCGCTCGCGGTACTGAACAGCACGACCTTGGCGCTGATGCCAAGCCGCATCGCCGCGTACGACACGGCGATCGCATGATTGCCGCCCGACACACAGGTCACGCCGGCGCTGCGCTGCGCGGAGTCGAGTGCGAGCAGATGCGTGAACGCGCCGCGCACCTTGAAGCTGCCGCTGGCTTGCAGCAGTTCGAACTTGAAGTTGACGAGCGTGCCTTCTAGCGAAGGCAGGTCGTTGCGGTCGAACACCGGCGTGCGCAGCACCCAGGGCGCGAGCGTGAAGTGCTGGGAGGCGATGTCGTCGAGCGAGGGTATCGGCTCGCCGTCGATCGTGTGGCCGGTGGGGAGCGGCGTGCTGCTGGACATGGCGGTAACCAGGCGTTGGCGCGCAATTACTGGGGTTGCGTATCCAGCGACATGCCGTGGATCAGCTTGCGCAAGAAGCTTTCGCACGCAACCAGTTGCTCGAGCGCGACGAATTCGTTGGCCTTGTGCGCCTGCTCGATGTCGCCGGGCCCGCACACCACGCTCGGAATGCCGGCGCGCGCGAAGAGCCCCGCTTCGGTGCCGTAGGCCACCTTGCGCTGCGCCTGGTCGGCTGTGAGCGTGCGCACGAGTTGCGTGATCGCGGCCTGTTCCGCGGCGTCGAGGCCCGGCGCCGCCGCGATCTTCGTGAATTCGATCGCCGCCGAAGCGTGTTCGCGCCGCATCTGCGGCAACAGTGTCTCGCGCGCGTAACGTTCGATGCGCGCGAAAATCGCCTCGGGATCGAGCGACGGCAAGTTGCGGAACTCGAACACGAAGCGGCACTCGGCCGGCACGGTGTTGATCGCGTTGCCTCCTTCGATCGTGCTCGTCTGCGAGGTCGTGAACGGCACGTCGTAGAGCTCGTCGAACGGGCCTTGCGCGCGGAACTCGTCGGCCAGGTCGCGGATATGGCAGATGAGGCGCGCGGCGTATTCGATGGCGTTCAGGCCGCGCGGCGTGAGCGACGAGTGCGCCGCGTGACCGCGCACGCAGCACTGGTACGCATTGATACCCTTGTGGGCGACGATGGGCCGCATACCTGTGGGCTCGCCGACGATGCAGCCCTGCGGTTTCACACCGCGCTTCAGGAGTTCCTCGATCATGAGGGGCGCGCCCGCGCAGCCCACTTCCTCGTCGAAGGAGAGTGCGAGATGGAGCGGTTTCGACAGCTTCACGCGCTGCATCTCGGGCACGAGGGCGAGCGCAGCGCCGATGAAGCCTTTCATGTCGCAAGTGCCGCGGCCATAGAGCAGCCCGTCCCGAACTTCGGGTTTGAACGGGTCGCTGTCCCACTTCTGGCCATCCACCGGCACGACGTCGGTGTGACCCGAGAGGACGATGCCGCCGTTCGTCGCGCCGTCGTGAGCGGGCAGCGTGGCAAACAGGTTGGCCCACTTGCCGTCGCGGCCGTAGGTGAGCGTCGATTCGATGCCGCGGGAGCGCAGCTCGTCGCGTACCGTCTCGATCAGGCCGAGGTTCGGATGGCGGCTGACCGTGTCCATCGACACGAGCCGGCTGACCCAGGGAAGCGAAACGGGAGCGGCGGAGGAAGCGGGGGCGGCGGCGGCCGACGGATTGGGTTGCGCTGATTCAGCGGCGACGGGCATGGCAGGGCTCCAGCTTGCTAGTCCTGTCAATCTTACCCAAAAAGGATAAACCCGGCCAAAGCTAGCCGCACGGCGGATACCCTTGTGCAATGCAGCAGGGGGCGTGCCGAAGCGCGCCCGCCTGCGCCGGATCAGCGTGCGGGCGGGCGTGCCGGCGCGCCGAGCGCGCGCAGTGTTTCCTTCACCGTGGCCACGCGCACCGCCAGGTCGGGGCTGCGCGTTTCGATGCGCAGTTTGTCCTGCCCGGCGAGCTTGACGTGCTTGTGCTTCTGCACCATTTCGATGATACGCATCGCGTCGATGGGTGGATTCGGCACGAACTGCAGCCCGATCACGGCTTCGCCCGCGTCGATCTTGGTGATGCCGAGCGGCTTCGCGGCAAGGCGCAGGCGGTGCGTCTCGATCAGCGCATGGGCCTGCGGCGGCATCTTGCCAAAGCGGTCGATCAGCTCTTCCTGGATGCCGTCGATCGAGTCGTCGTGCTCACAGTTCGCCAGCCGCTTGTAGAGCGACAGGCGCTCCTGCACGTCGCCGCAGTAGTCGGCAGGCAGGATGGCGGGCGCGTGCAGATTGATCTCGGTGGTCGCCGCGAGCGGCGCGTTCAGGTCGGGCTCGCGGCCTTCCTTGAGTGCCTTCACCGCGTCGGCGAGCATGTCCGTGTAGAGCTGGAAGCCGATCTCCTGGATCTCGCCCGACTGTTTGTCGCCGAGCACTTCGCCGGTGCCGCGGATTTCGAGGTCGTGCATCGCGAGGTAGAAGCCCGAACCCAGCTCTTCCATCTGCTGGATCGCCTCCAGCCGCCGTTGCGCCTGCTTCGTGAGCCCTTGCGGATCGTGCACGAGCAGATACGCGTAGGCCTGGTGGTGCGAGCGCCCGACGCGCCCGCGCAGTTGGTGCAATTGCGCCAGGCCGAACTTGTCGGAGCGATGAATGAGAATCGTGTTCGCGGTCGGCACGTCGATGCCGGTCTCGATGATCGTGGTACAGAGCAGCACGTTCGCGCGCTGGGCCACGAAGTCGCGCATCACGGATTCGAGCTCGCGCTCGTGCATTTGCCCGTGCGCCACGGCAATGCGCGCCTCGGGCACGAGCGCTTCGAGCATGGCGCGGCGGTTCTCGATCGTTTCGACCTCGTTATGCAGGAAGTACACCTGGCCGCCGCGCTTGAGTTCGCGCAGCATGGCCTCGCGGATCACGCTGTCTTCCTCGCGGCGCACGAAGGTCTTGATCGCCAGGCGCTTTTGCGGCGCGGTCGCGATCACGGAAAAGTCGCGCAAGCCCTCTAGCGCCATGCCCAGCGTGCGCGGAATCGGCGTAGCGGTGAGCGTGAGCACGTCCACTTCCGCGCGCAGCGCCTTCAAGGCTTCCTTCTGGCGCACGCCGAAGCGGTGCTCTTCGTCGATGATCACGAGCCCGAGCCGCTTGAACTGCACGTCCGAGGAGAGCAGCTTGTGCGTGCCGATCACGATGTCGACGCTGCCGTCGTTGATCTGCTGGATCGCCGTGCCCACTTCCCTGGCGGACTTGAAGCGCGAGAGTTCGGCGATCCGCACCGGCCAGTCGGCGAAGCGGTCCGTGAAGGTCTGCGTGTGCTGTTCCGCGAGCAGCGTGGTGGGCGAGAGGATCGCCACCTGCTTGCCGCCCATCACGGCGATGAAGGCCGCGCGCAACGCCACCTCGGTCTTGCCGAAGCCCACGTCGCCGCACACGAGGCGGTCCATCGGCTTGCCGCTCGTCATGTCGCCGATCACGGCCGCGATCGCGGCGGCCTGGTCGGGGGTCTCCTCGAAGCCGAAACTCTCGGCGAACTTCACGTAGTCGCGCGGATCGAGCTTGAACGCGTGGCCCTCGCGCGCGGCGCGGCGCGCGTAGAGGTTGAGCAGTTCGGCCGCGGTGTCGCGGATCTGTTGCGCGGCCTTGCGGCGCGCCTTCTCCCACTGTCCGGAGCCCAGCGCGTGCAGCGGGGCGCTGTCCGGATCGGCGCCGCTGTAGCGCGAGATTACATGCAGCTGCGAAACCGGCACGTAGAGCTTGGCGCCGCTCGCGTATTCGAGGTGCAGGAACTCGGTGTCGCCTTCGCCGAGGTCCATCGTCACGAGGCCGTGATAACGGCCGATGCCGTGCTGGGCGTGCACGACGGGGTCGCCCACCTTGAGCTCCGAGAGGTCGCGCACCATCGAATCGACGTTGCTTGCCTGCTCCTGGCGGCGGCGTCCGGCGCGGCGCGCGAGTGGGCCGTAGAGCTCCGTTTCGGTGACGATGGCGAGCGCTTCGCCCGGCAACGCGAAGCCCGTGGAAAGCGGGGCGACGCCCAGCACGAAGCGTTCGTCGGAGGTTAGCCAGTCTTCGTAGCTGTCGGCCGTTGCGGGTCGCAGCTGGTTGTCGGCGAGGAGCTGTGCGATCGTCTCGCGGCGGCCCGCCGATTCCACCGCGAACAGCACGCGGTTCTTCGTGGTCTCGAGGTAGGCACGCAGCGCCGCGAGCGGTTCGTCCACGTGGCGGTCGATCGCGAGGTTCGGCAACGCTGCGGCCCAGCCGCCCGCGCTCGCGGCAGGCAGCGCGAGGCGCGCGAAGGGCTTCGCGAGCGTGAAGAAGTCGTCTTCGGAGAGAAAGAGGCGCTGCGGCTCCAGAATCGGCCGCTCGCGGTCGTGCGAAAGGAAGTTGTAACGCTGCTTCGTGTCGGCCGAGAAGCGTCGGATCGCAGCGTCGAGGTCGCCCGAGAACACCAGCTGCGCGTTGGCTGGCAGGTAGTGAAACAGCGTGGCGGTCTCTTCGAAGAAGAGCGGCAGGTAGTACTCGATGCCCGCCGACGGCACGCCGCTGCCGATGTCCTTGTAGACCGTCGCGCGGCTCGGGTCGCCCTCGAAAACCTCGCGCCAGCGGCTGCGGAATGCGGCGCGCGCGGCCTCGTCGAACGGAAACTCGCGGCCTGGCAGCAGGCGCACGTCCTTCACCGGGTAGAGGCTGCGCTGGCTGTCCGGGTCGAACGCGCGGATCGAATCGACCTGGTCGTCGAACAGGTCGATGCGGTAGGGCAGTGGCGAACCCATCGGGAACAGGTCGATCAGCGAGCCGCGCACGCAGTACTCGCCGGGCCGCACCACCTGGCTCACGTGCTCGTAGCCGGCCAGTGTGAGCTGCGCCTTGAGCTTCGCTTCGTCCAGCCGTTCGCCCTGTGAGAACGAAAACGTGTAGGCCGCGAGGAACGCGGCCGGCGGCATGCGGTAGAGCGCCGTCGTGGCGGGCACGAGCAGGATGTCGCAGCGCCCTTCGCCGAGGTCGTGCAGCGTCGCGAGCCGTTCGGAAACGAGATCCTGGTGGGGCGAAAAGGTGTCGTAGGGCAGCGTTTCCCAGTCCGGCAGCAGGCGCACGCGGGCGTCGGGCGCGAAATACGGGATTTCCTGGGCGAGCCGCTGCGCGTCGACGGCGCTCGCGCAGATCACGGCGACAAGCGGCGCGCTCGCGCGCGACGCCTCGCGGTAGCGGGCGATCAGGAGCGCGTCGGACGAGCCGTGCGTACCGTCGAACGCGAAGCGCTGCCCCGGCTTGACGACGGCGACGGGGGACGGAGACGGTGACTGCTGGGAAGCGGCGATATCGGACATAGGCGACAGGTTGGCCTGGCTTGGGCCTGATTCAGGCCTGGTTTCGGTCCCGTACCGCCCAACCACGCACGACCAGACGGGCAGGGCGGGCGGCAGACGAGAATCCAGCGGGTGCTTCCGGCGGGCCGGGACGCACCGGGCAAAGGACGTATTATAAAATCCGTCCTTTACTTTGACTCATGCGGCTCGCACCAACGTGACCTCACGCCTTTTCGCCCTGATCCCGTGCGCCGGAACCGGCAGCCGCTCGGGCTCCGCCATGCCCAAACAATACCGGAGCGTCGGCGGTCGTGACCTGCTGCACTACACGCTCGCCGCCTTCGATGCCTGCAGCGAATTCACCCAGACCCTCGTCGTGATCGCCCCCGACGACGCCCATTTCGACGCCCGCCGCTTCAGCGGCCTGCGCTTCGCCGTGCGCCGCTTTGGCGGCGCTTCGCGCCAGGCCTCGGTGTACAACGGTCTCGCCGGTCTCGCCGAGTTCGGTGCGCGCGACGAGGACTGGGTGCTCGTCCATGACGCGGCGCGCCCCGGCATTACGCCCGCGCTGATCCGCTCGCTCGTGGAGGCCCTCAAAGACGACCCCGTTGGCGGCATCATGGCGCTGCCGGTGGCGGACACGCTCAAGCGCGTCGCGCCCGGCGCCCCCGCAAGGATCGCGCGCACCGAAGCGCGCGACGGTCTCTGGCAGGCCCAGACGCCGCAGATGTTCCGCATCGGCATGCTGCGCAGCGCGATCGAGCGCGCGCAGCAGGATGGCCACGATCTCACCGACGAAGCGAGCGCCATCGAATGGCTCGGTCATGCGCCGCGTCTCGTGCAGGGTAGCCTGCGCAATTTCAAGGTGACGTACCCCGAAGACTTCGCGCTCGCCGAGGCCATTCTCGGCCGCCACGCGGCGAACTGAACGCCGCGCACGCCATTTCACTACGGAAAACTTCCCCCATGGACATCAGAATCGGACAAGGCTACGACGTGCACGCCCTCGTGCCAGGACGCCCGCTCGTGATCGGCGGCGTGACCGTGCCCTACGAACGCGGGCTGCTCGGCCACTCGGACGCCGACGTGCTGCTGCACGCGATCACCGACGCCCTGTTCGGCGCGGCCGCGCTGGGCGACATCGGCCGCCACTTCCCCGATACCGACAAGGAGTTTTACGGCGCCAACAGCCGCGTGCTGTTGCGCGAGTGCCTGCGCCGCGTGCAGGCGGCGGGTTTTGCGCTCGTGAACGTCGACAGCACCGTGATCGCGCAGGCGCCGAAGCTCGCGCCGCATATCGAGGCGATGCGCGCGAATATTGCCGAAGACCTCGGGCTTGCGCTCGAGCGCGTGAACGTGAAGGCCAAGACCAACGAGAAGCTCGGCTACCTTGGCCGCGGCGAAGGGATCGAAGCGCAGGCCGCCGTGCTGTTGACGCGCACCTAAGCGCGGCACGGCACTTGCACCGGCCCGCCGGAGCCCCGGCGCGCGCGGGCGGAGCGTATGCCCGCCCGAAAGAAAGCGGTCGACCAAGGCTTGGGCGTTCGTCGGCCGCTTTTTATTGTCGAATTATTTCCGCTTTTTTTTGCCCCGATACTGGCCCGATGGCGTAAAGCGGGGAGAGCGATGACGGTGGTCGAAAGGCGGGTGAAAGGTCTGGACGGTCTCCGCGCGCTGGCAGTGGTGATGGTGTTCCTTGCCCACAAGGCGCACGTCGAAGCGGTGGACGTAGGGCAACTGGGCGTCTGGCTGTTTTTCCTGATCAGTGGCTATCTGATCATCGGCGAATTGCATCGTAACCGCGTGCGAGTGGAGCAGCACATGGCACGCAGGGACGCGGTGCTTTGTGTGTTCTTCGTCAAGCGCGCGCTGCGCATCTGGCCGGTCTATTACCTCTTGCTGATCGCACTCGCGATCGCCCACGCGGGCTTTTACCAGCGCGATGTCGATCTTGGCCTCGGCTGGCATTTCGCATTCCTCTCGAATTACTGGATTGGTGTGGTACACGACAGCTGGCCCGGCACCGTCTCCCATTTCTGGAGCCTCGCCGTCGAGCAGCAGTTCTATCTCGTCGCGCCGTTCGCACTGCTTTTCACACGTGCGTCGCGCCATCTCGCGCTCTGCACGGCCGCGGTCGTTGCGGCCGCGCTGGCGCATTGCCTGCTCTACCTGCACGCGGCGAGCGAACCGCTGATTTACGCTTTCTCGCCGTGGAATTTCGCGGTGATCGCGTTGGGCGGCGTGGTCGCCATTGGGGGGCAGCACGTGTCGCCGCCGCGCGGCATGGCGGGGGCGACGTGGTTTGCGGCGGGCGTCGCCGGGGTGATGGCATGTGCGCTGGCGCGGGCATATTGCGCGCGAGGCGCGACACCGGAGGTGTCGGTGCTGCCGGGCGTGTTCGACATCGGGCTCGCGCTGACACTTTGCGCGCTGCTGCTCTGGATCGTACGCCGCCCGGATTCGGCGCCCGTCGCCGTGCTGGAGTTGAAGCCGCTGGTCTGGCTCGGCACGATCAGCTATGGCTTCTACCTCTTCCATAATCTCGTGCCGTCGAAGCTGGGCGAAGCTCCCGCGCTCTATGCCCGCCTCGGTCTGCCGCCGCGCCTCGAGGCGGCGCCAGCGCTCGTCGTGCAGTTCGCGCTGGCATTGTTGCTCGCGCATCTATCGTGGCAGCTGCTCGAAAAGCGCGTGCTGGAATGGAAGGGGCCGCTGCAGGCGGCCATCCGGCGCCGCATGCCGTGCGGCGTCGAGCGGGCGGCCGGACGTTACCCGGCCCGGCCGCCCGCGACGGCTGAGCGCTAGAGTGTCAGGCCGCCGATCGCGCGTCCGCTCGGACACAGCGCGCCCGTCTGAAGGGCGTCGAGAACGCGCAGAACCTCGTCGGGGCTGCGCCCGACGTCCAGGTTGTCGACCGAGACATGCTGGATCGTGTTGTCGGGATCGACGATGAAGGTGGCACGCAGCGCGACGCCGGCCTCCTTGTCGCGCACGCCGAGCTGGTCGATCAGCTCGCCCTTGACGTCGCCGAAGGAATAGTGATTGAGCCGGTCGAGGTCCTTGTTCTCGCGCCGCCAGGCGAGCTTCACGTACTCGTTGTCGCAACTGCCGCCAAGCAGTACGGCATCGCGGTCCTCGAACTCCTTTTGCAGGCGCGCGAACGCGACGATTTCGGTCGGGCAGACGGTCGTGAAATCCATCGGGTAGAAGTAGATGATTTTCCACTTCGTGGAGAAGCTCTGCTCGGTGATTTCGACGAAGGCCGATTCGCCGTTCTCCTCGGGCTCGTTGAAGCCGGGCTTTGCGGCGTTGACGGTGAAGGCTTCGAGTTTGTCGCCCACGGTTTTCATGCGGCAGCTCCTCTGGTGTGCTGGGCCGGATTGCTCCGATGACTCCGATTGTGACAGGCGGCGCGCCAGCGCGACGCGAGCGTGCGCCGGCGCGGCGCATACGTGCAGGCGAGGGCGGAGAAGGTGCGGTCCTGGGGCCGTGCCGGGTTGGCCGGGGCGCTCTGAGGCACACGCCAGGCGCCCTAAGCCCCTTGAGCGATTCTAGGCGCCCTTGGCGAGCGGAAACTCGATTGTCACTTCGAGCCCCGGACCGGGCTGACGGTTGCGCAGGCGCAGCGCACCGCGATAGCGGCCCACGAGCCGCTGCACGATGGCCATCCCGAGGCCCGTGCCGTTGGCCTGGGTGCGCGCGCTGTCGACGCGATAGAACGGCCGCGTGACGAGCGCGAGCTGGTCCTCGGGAATGCCGGGGCCTTCGTCGACGACCGAAAGCTCCACGCGCGAATGCGACACGCGCGTCTCGAGCATGATGTGCGGAATGCCGTCCGTGTCGCTCGCACCATATTTGCGCGCATTCTCGATCAGGTTGCCCACCACGCGGCGCATGTCGGTGTCGTCGGCCTCGATCATGGCCGAGGGCGCGAGCCGCGTGATGAGCCGCACGCCGTCTTCGCCCGCCATGCGCGCGGCCATCTCGCCCGCGATCACCGAAAGATCGACGCGTTCGGGCATGCGCTGCACCGGTCGCGCATAGTCGAGGAAACGGCCGATGATCATATCCATCTGCTCGATGTCGTCGATCATCGCGTCCTTGGTGGTCTGGTCGGACGGACTCATCTCCGTCTCGAGCCGCAGGCGCGCGAGCGGTGTTCGCAGATCGTGCGAGATGCCGGCGAGCATCAGCGCACGGTCGGCCTCGAGCTGCTCCAGATCGCGCACCATCTGGTTGAAGCTGCGGTTGGTTTCGGCGGCCACGCCCATGCCGCTTTCGGGCAGCGGCGCGGGTGGCTGCCCGGAGCCCAGCATGCGCGCCGACATCGCGAGCCGCGCGAACGGCCGGTTCACGAGACTCGTGATGAACGCCGCGCCAAAAAGTGAGAGCGCGAGCGCCGAGACACCCCAGCCAACCCACTGCAGGCCCGTGACGTTATCGAGCTGATCGCGGTCGAGTGCCACCCAGTAGTCGTCGTCGTCGATCTTGAAGCTGATCCACACGCCCGGAATGTCGTTCACCGACTGGGCGATCACGGTATCGTCGCCCAGGCGCCCGCGGATGTCGTGCTCGATGAGCCGGTTGAGCGACTCGTCGGGCTGGAGCTTGTACTTGTCGGTGGCTTCGCGCGGATAGACGCGCACGCCCTCGTTGCTCTCGAGATCCTGCAGCAGCGCGCGGCGCAGATCGGGATCGGAATAGAGCAGCGCGGTGCGCGTGAGCTTGACGACGGCAACGAGCTGGAGCGCCACGCGCTGCGCGCGTGGCTCCCGTTCGATCACACGAAAGCTCTGGAACCACGCAGCGAGACTGACCGCGATGAGGAGCGCGATCAACAGGAAGGTGCGCCAGAACAGGTCGCCGAACGCAAGCGTCAGCAGACGCCGGTCAATCCGCATGAGACCTTCCCGTCGACGGAGGAATGGCAGACATCCAGCCGGATCAGGCTGCGCCGTCCGGAATGAACACGTAGCCGAGGCCCCAGACTGTCTGAATGAAACGCGGGCTGCCCGGATCCGGCTCGATCAGCTTGCGCAGACGCGAAATCTGCACGTCGAGACTGCGGTCGAACACCTCGTATTCGCGCCCGCGCGCAAGCTCCATGAGCTTTTCACGCGACAGCGGCTGGCGCGGATGGCGTGCGAACACCTTGAGCACCGAGAATTCGCCCGTGGTGAGCGGAATTTCCTGGCCCGCCTTCGTGAGCGTGCGCGTGGCGAGATTCAGCGCGAACTCGCCGAATTCGAACACCTCGGTGGTTTCCGATGGCGCGCCGGGAAGTTCCGACGGCGCCTGGCGGCGCAGCACCGCGTGAATGCGCGCGACCAGTTCGCGCGGGTTGAACGGCTTCGGCAGATAGTCGTCGGCGCCCATTTCGAGGCCCACGATGCGGTCCACGTCCTCGCCCTTGGCCGTCAGCATGATGATCGGCGTGCGGTCGTTGCTGCCGCGCAGGCGGCGGCAGATCGACAGGCCGTCCTCGCCGGGCAGCATCAGGTCCAGCACGAGCAGATCGAAACGCTCGCGCACCCACAGCTTGTTCATGGCGGGTGCGTTTTCGGCAACGTACACATTGAAGCCTTGCTCGCCGAGATAGCGCCGCAGCAGGTCGCGCAAGCGCGGGTCGTCGTCAACTACGAGAATTTTCGATGGGTTTTTGGTTTCCATGCGTGGCATCTTATCGCGATTGGATACAGGTGCGAGTTTGCACCAATTATCAGGTAACAGTCAGTTACAAAATTTACCGGGGACGTGCTACGGCATCAAGCCCTGACAGATAGACTGCTTTACTGAATGCGGCCGTTCGGTAGATACTTCAACCGATTTTTACATCGCCACCCGCGCCGGGGCGGGTCCGTATATGTTTTCGAGGTAGCCGTTTGCCGCGTCACGAAGGGAAGAAAATGAAGGGAGGGGTTGGGCCGACAATGCGCCACACCGTGACTGCACTGGCGTTGGCCAGCGGCGTCGTGGTGGCATTGAACCCGGTCGCAGCCCATTCCCAGCCTTCGGACGAGCACCTCGAAGTTCCCCACTCCCCTTCGCACCCACCCCACACACCCGGTAGCAAGCCATCCTCCCGGCGCTTTCGCAGCGACGAACCCGATACCACCGCTTCCGATCTCAGCATGCGGACGTCCGGCGTGCCGCCTGATCTCGATCAACGCCGCCGCGATGGCCATATGACGCCCGAAGAGCGGCACCTCCTGCGCCAGCATATCGAAGACGCCGTGCGCGAGTTGTACAAGCGTTGATGCCGCGGCTCGGGCCGGCCCGGCAGTGCACGGTATCCATGCAGTCCTGAAAAATTCCGTAGCAATTGCGCCGTCAACATCCGTTCCAGATCGCTCGTTAAATCGATACATTTAACCTGCGCGAGCCGATGCAAGCGCGCGTACTCCTGTCCGAGGCGATATGAATCCGCTCAGGCCCAAGCGTCCGCCACGTTTGGCGGCGCCAGGCGAGGACTTGCTGCTCGACTCCGACGACGCCCGCCATCTGCTCCTGCGTACCGGCTTTGCCCCGTCCGCAGCCGATGTCGCGGCGTACGTGGGCCTCTCGCGGGGCGACGCCGTCGACCGCGTGCTGGCGACGGGCCGCACCGTGGCGATCACCCCATTGCCCGACTGGACCGCCGAGGCGCCGCCCACGCGCGCGCAGCGCGCAGCATGGACGCCCGACCAGCGCCGGGACGCCGACAAGCTGCGCGGCCAGCACTACGACGAGCTACGTGCCTGGTGGTTGTGGGAGCTGCTGGTCACACCGTCGCCCGTCACCGAGCGCATGACGCTCTTCTGGCACAACCACTTCACGTCCGGCCAGGACAAGGTGCCCCAGCCGCAACTGATGGCGGCGCAAAACGCGCTGCTGCGGCGCGAAGCGCTGGGCAGTTTTGGCACGATGCTGCACGCCGTCGCAAAGGATCCGGCGATGCTGCTCTATCTGGATGGCGCGAGCAATCGCAAGGGCAAGCCCAACGAGAACTTCGCGCGCGAGGTGATGGAACTGTTTACGCTCGGCGAAGGGCAGTACACGCAGCGCGATGTCGCGCAAGCGGCGCGCGCCTACACCGGCTGGGGTGTCGATCCGGATACCTGGCAGTACGTGTGGAGGCCGGAGCAGCACGACGGCGGCGAGAAGACCGTGCTGGGCCGCAGCGGCGCATTCGATGGCGACGAAGTGCTCGACATCCTGCTCGAAGAGCCGCAGACCGCCCGCTTCGTCGCGGCGAAGCTCTGGCGCGAGTTCGTGTCAGCTGCCCCCGACGATACGCAGCTCGAAACGGTCGCGCAGCAGTTCCGCGCGAGCGGCTACGACATCGGCACGGGTCTGCGCGCGCTGCTGCTCACAGCCGCCTTCTGGGACGAAGACAATCGCGGCACGCTGGTGAGCTCGCCGGTCGAGTTCGTCGTCGGCACGCTGAGGCGCTTCGACGTCGCTTACGGCGATACGATGCCCTTCGCACGGACGGCGGCGTCGTTAGGCGAGAACCTGTTCTATCCACCGAACGTGAAGGGCTGGCCGGGCGGCACCGCGTGGATCAACAGCTCGACGCTGCTGGCGCGCAAGCAGTTCGTCGAGCAGCTGTTTCGTTCGACTGGGGTAGCGCAGCAGCACAAGGGCGGCGCGATGATGAAAACGGCGGCTTCGATGGTTTCGCCGAAGGCGTTGGCGTCGGCGGCTTCCCTGGCCGCTGGTCCCGGTCCGGCACGCGTGGCGCAAGGCGGCATGCGTTTCGATCTCGACGGCTGGCTGGCACGCTTTCACGTGAGCGCCGACGACACGCCGGGTCTTTCCGCGCAGCTGCAGATGCAGCACGCGGTACTGCCGCTCGAACCCGTCGACGCGATCGCGGCGGGTAGCAACGCAGGTGCCTATCTTGAAGCACTGCTGATGGATCCGGTCTACCAGTTGAAATAGTTGGAATGACAAGCCGATTCGACGAACCGGGCGGCGCGGGCCGCCGTGACGAGGAGCGAGGCGGAGCATGAAACGACGCGAGTTTCTGGCGGCGGCCGCGGCAGCGGGAACGTCGCTGTGGCTGCCGGGCGCGGTGCGGGCAGAGGGCGGCGGCGCGACGCCCGGCGCCGCGGCCGCGGGCTACGACAATCTGCTGATTCTCATCGAGCTGAAGGGCGGCAACGACGGCCTGAACACCGTCGTGCCGTTCGCGGATCCGCTCTACTACAGCTGCCGCGCGAACATCGGAGTGCGCCGCGAGCAGGCGATCCAGCTCGACGAGCGCACGGCACTGCATCCGGCGCTCGCGCCACTGTTGCCGATGTGGCGCGCCCGGCAGCTCGCGATCGTGCAGGGCGTGACCTACGCGCAGCCCAACCTCTCGCACTTCCGCTCGATCGAAATCTGGGACACGGCGTCGCGCTCCGATCAATATCTGCGTGAAGGCTGGCTCACTCGCGCCTTCGCGAACGCGCCGGTCCCGACGGGTTTCGTCGCGGACGGACTCGTGCTCGGCAGCGCCGAGATGGGGCCCATGGCGAACGGCGCCCGAGCGATCGCACTCGTCAATCCGGCGCAGTTCGCGCGCGCCTCGAGGCTCGTGACTCCAGTCTCGTTGAAGGAGCGCAACCCCGCACTGGCACACATCCTCGAGGTCGAGAACGACATCGTGCATGCCGCCGACCAGTTGCGTCCGCGGCCCGGGCAGTACGTGCTGAAGACAGCGTTTCCTCCGGGCGCGTTCGGCACGTCGATCAAGACAGCGATGCAGGCGCTCGCGTCGAGCGACACCTCTCATGGCGCGCCGGTGCCGGGCAAGGGCGTGGCCGTGATCCGCCTCACGCTCAACGGCTTCGATACGCACGAGAACCAGCCGGGCCGGCACGCGGACCTGCTGCATCAGTTCGCGACGGGAATGGTGGCGCTACGCGACGCGCTTGGCGAGCTCGGCCGCTGGGATCGCACGATGATCGTCACGTATGCGGAGTTCGGCCGGCGCGTGCGCGAGAACCAAAGCCGCGGCACGGACCACGGCACGGCGTCGGCTCACTTCGTGGCGGGCGGCCGCGTAGCCGGTGGCCTGTATGGCGAGGCGCCGCAGTTGGCGCGCCTGGACGGCAACGGCAATCTGCCGGTCGGCGTCGACTTCCGTCAGATTTATGCGACCGTGCTCGGACCGTGGTGGGGGCTCGACGCGCAGGCGGTGCTGCAGGACCGCTTTCAACCGCTGCCAATCCTGCGGGCCTGAAACGCCGCTCGACGCAACGGTCGCTGACGCGCCTGCCGGGGTGCCGGCCTCAGGCGCGCCACGCAATCCAGAGTTTGCGGATGGGCGTGAGCACGATCTGCTGATGCAGTACCTGAAAACGCTCGCGCTCCACCTCGGCAAGCAGCGCGAGCGAGAGCGCGGCGAGTGCGCGCAACGTACGTTGGCCGCGGCGTTCATCAGAGGGAATGGCGGCGAGGGCGGCGTCGATGGCTTCGCGCGCGCGCGCCGTCTGGAACCGCATGAGTTCGGTGAAGTCGTCGCTGTAGCGGCGATTGATGAGATCGGCGGCGGTGACGTTATAGCGCTGCAGTTCGTCGATCGGTACGTAGATGCGGCCATGGCGCGCATCGTTGCCGATCTCCGCCACGAACTGCGCGAGAACGAGCGCGTTGCCCAGCGGCGCAGCCCATTGCGCGACCGCCTCCGGATGGCGTGCGCTCACGCGCGCAATCAGTGTGGCGAAGGTGCCGCCCACGCCCTCGATATAGCGTTTCAGGTTCGGGAAGTCGAGATAGCGTGCCTGCTCGAAATCCATCTCGTAGCCGGCGAGCAGCGCTTGAAGCGCCGGGTACGCTGCCTTCACATCCTGCTTCAGATGCGCCGCGAGCGCCTGGGTGACCGGGTGCGCCGCCTTGCCCTCGGCGAGTGCGGCGAGTTCCTTTTGCCACCAGGCCAGCTTGGTGCGGCCAACAGTGGGATCGCTCGTTTCTCTTGCCGTCTCCTCGAGTTCGCGGCGCAGTGCGAAAAGGGCGGCAAGCAGCGGCTGGCGCGCGGCGCTCGCCTGGCGCAGCGCATAGTACGTACTGGATCCGGGGGGGGCCGCCTTTTGCAGGCAGTAGTCGTCGAAGTTCACGGCCGAAGTTCGCGGCATCAAGAGGGTGGGGAGGTGCGCCGGCGCAGGCCAGAACAGGCCGTGGCCGTGGCCGCGGCGGCAGACGCGCGATTCTAGCATCGCGTCCGGAATGGCCGCACGCGCGCATGCAGACAAGTGCAATCCAATCGGTTAGAATCTCGCGCTTGGCGCTCGAGGGTGCGCTGGGCGTGGGCCCGGCGTGTGCTGCCGGGTGCCGGAGATTTGCAGCAGGTTGACTCGCACGCGAGATCGCAGCGGTCCTGCCGGCCAGGCGAACGATGCCAGGCAAAAGATTCGCGTGAGTGGCGAAATTGGTAGACGCACCAGGTTTAGGTCCTGACGCCCGCAAGGGTGTGCCGGTTCGAGTCCGGCCTCACGCACCACAAGAAGAAGGGCCACGTACCGTCAGGTAGGTGGCCCTTTTGCTTCTGGCATGCCGGCGCGCAAGCGCTTCAAGCGGGCGGGCTCAAATCTCCGCCTGCGTCGACGCGATGACCTTGTCGAGTGCGCGATCCAACGCCTCGCGCTCCTTCTCGTCGAGACAGGCGAAGAGGTCGGTATTCCATTTGCGGGCGATGGGCATCACCTTGCGGTAGAGTTCGCGCCCGTCGGGGGTGAGCGAAACGAGAACCAGGCGCCCGTCCTCCTCGCTCGTGTCGCGGCGCATGAGACCGCGGCGCATCAGCGCCTCGGCCGCGCGGCTTGCCTGGCTTTTGTCGAGATTCGCGTGACGCGCGAGTTCCATGACCGAGAACGGGCCGAATGCGCCCACCGCGGCAATCAGGCGTGCCTCGGGCAGGGTGATGCCGAGTTTAGCCTGATAGCGTTCGCTGCTGCCCCGTTCGGAGAGCTTGTTCAGGACATGGAGCCGATAGGTCAGAAACTGCTCGAGTCCGGCTTTGCTTGCCTTCATGGTCGTCCTGTCGCGTGAGGATGGCGCGATCGTGTCGCGCGTGATGTGATTGTTGCCGCAACCGGCGCGCGGGTCAATTCGTAACGCATCGAGCGCGCCACGAACGAACGTGGCGCGCACACCTTTTAATCACTTAAATAGGAAAGCGAAACGCTTGTTGCTTGATGGCGTCGCGCTGGTCAGCGCGAGCCGAAGGCGAGGCGTGCAAGCTGCTCGGCTTCGTTGGTCAGCAGCTTCGCGGCATCGCGGATGGCCGTCTCGAGCGTGATCGGTCCTGGGGCCGGCGAGAAGCAGCCGTTGAAGTGTTCGGACAGGCGCGGCAGCGCGGCCGGGTCGACGGCGCCCGAGAGCAGCGTCGCGGGCACGTTCGCGGCGCGCGCGTGGCGGCAGGCGATGAACGGCGCCTTGCCATGCAGCGTCTGCACATCCGAGCGGCCTTCGCCCGTGATCAGCCAGTTCGCGCCCCGCAGCGCGTCGTCAAGACCGATCTGCCGCGCCACGACCTCCGCTCCCGGCTCGAAGCTCGCGCCGAGCATGCGCAGCGCGAAGCCAAGGCCGCCCGCTGCGCCCGATCCGGCTTCGTCGCGCGCCCGACGGCCAAGCGCCGCTTCGACGAGGTCGGCGAAGCGCGCCAGCGCGGCGTCGATCGGCGCGACCTCTTCGGGCGTTACGCCCTTTTGCGGACCGAATACGGCCGTCGCGCCGTGCTCGCCGGTGAGCGGATTGTCGACGTCCGACATGCCGACGAATGAGGTTTCAGCGAGACGGGCGTCGAGTCCCGATACGTCCACGCGCGCCACGCGTGCGAGTGCCTCGGGGGTGGCGGCGAGGGCCTCGCCGTTCGCGTCGAAGAGCTTCAGGCCGAGGCCCGCGAGCAGGCCGGCGCCGCCGTCGTTGGTGCTGCTGCCGCCGAGCGCGATATAGAAGCGCCGCACGCCTTCGTCGAGCAGCGCGCGGATCGCCTCGCCCATGCCGACCGTGCTGCGCGCGTCCACCGGCACGCCCATCCCCACTGGGTCGGTGATGCCGACGATTTCGGCCGTTTCGACGATCGCACTGCCGTCGTGGAGGATGCCGAGGGCGGCCTGGCGCTCGGGCCCTGCGGCGCCGCGCACGGTCATGACGCGGCGCTCGCCGCCGACGGACAGCATGGCGTCGAGGGTGCCTTCGCCGCCGTCGGCCATCGGGCAGATGTGGATTTGCGCGTCGGGGCGGGCGCGGCGGATGCCTTCGGCGATCGCGGCGGCGACCCCGTCCGCACTCAGCGAGCCTTTGAAAGAATCTGGAGCAATGACGACGACAGGAGCGTCGGATGACGGGTTAGGCATGATGTCTCTGCTGGCAAGGGTTGACGTGTCTCAAGCGTCGGCTGAGGCCGGCGGGGCATCCGGCTCGTCCGTAAGCTTAACAGCCTGGTCGCGGGCGCTGGATACCCTGTCTGCGATAGCGCGGATCGGCGCCCGGCATGGCGCCGCGTGCCCTGGTCGCCGCGTTTGTTTGGAGTTTGTCTCGAAACAGGCGTGGCTCGACGCGCGGCGGTGCCGGGGTCTGACACGTCAGTCCGACCCGAAAATGGCGTTTTGGGCCGCCTTTTGGCGGGTTTGGACGCGCCTTTGCGGCATTCCGGGCGGATCCGGACGGCAAATTCGTTTTGCGGGGAAAATAGTTTGCTAAAATACTTGGCTCTTTTGACGGAACCGTGTCGCATGCCGCCTGAATGCTTCCTGTGAGCGTGAAGGGCGGACGGCCTCCGCGGCGCCACGCCCTCGGGGCCCCACCAGCCGGTGGGCCGGACGGCATGATGACGTGGCGGACGTGGCAGAAGCGCGGCAAAGCGGCGCGGGCGTTGCCAGCGAGGGGCGCAGCAGTACCTGTGAGCACCTGCAAGCGGAGCAACGAGGTGCAGGTGCCGCCAGGACAAAAGCAGGGGCAAAAGCAGCCGGCCTCAACTGCCATCCCGACGGATGGCGGACCGCGGCACAGCAAAGATTACTGATTCGCTCGAATAAATTTTAGGACGATTGAAGCCATGGCTAACGTTGTAGAAAACCTCGGCAAGCTCGAACGCCGCGTGACGATTTCCCTGCCGAAGGATGCCGTGCAGAAAGAAGTGGACTCGCGCATCCGCCAACTCGCGAAGAACGTGCGCATGCCGGGTTTCCGCCCGGGCAAGGTGCCGCTCAAGATGGTCACCCAGCAGTACTCGGGCCAGGTGGAAGCCGAAGTGCTGAGCGACAAGGTCGGCAAGGAATTCTTCGACATCAGCCGCGCCGAGAACCTGCGCGTGGCCGGTCAGCCGAGCTTCGCGCCGAACGCCGGTGCAGCCGAAGGTGCTTACGCGTTCGACGCGACCTTTGAGGTCTATCCGGAAGTCGCGATTGGCGACGTGGCCAGCGCCGAAATCGAGCGCACGACCACGACCATCACCGACGCAGAAATCGACCGCACCCTGGACATCCTGCGCAAGCAACGCGTGCATTTCCACGCACGCGGCGAAGCGGGCGAGCACGGTGACGGCGGCGCAGACGCCGCGGCGAAGAGTGGCGACCGCGTGACGGTGGACTTCGTCGGCAAGATCGACGACGTCGCCTTCCCGGGCGGCAGCGCCGAGGGTTTCGCGTTCGTGCTCGGCGAAGGCCGCATGCTGCCCGAATTCGAAACGGCGGCAACGGGCCTCAAGGAAGGCGAGTCGCGCGAGTTCGAACTGAAGTTCCCCGAGGACTACCACGGCAAGGACGTCGCCGGCAAGACCGCGAAGTTCACGATCACGATGCATAAGGTCGAGTGGCCGCATCTGCCGGAAATCGACGCGGAATTCGCGAAGTCGCTCGGCATTGCCGACGGTGACCTCGTGAAGATGCGCGCCGAAATCAAGGACAACCTCGAGCGCGAAGCGAAGCGCCGCACCCAGGCCATCGTCAAGAACCAGGTCATGGACGCGCTCCTGAAGATCGCCGAACTCGACGTGCCGAACGCGCTCGTCGCGCAGGACCAGGAGCGCCTCGTCGAAATGGCGCGCGCCGACCTCGCGCAGCGTGGCGTGCCCAACGCGAAGGACGCGCCGATTCCGGCCGAGATGTTCAAGGAGCAAGCCGAGCGCCGCGTGAAGCTGGGCCTCGTGCTGGCCGAACTCGTGAAGGCGAACGGGCTCGAAGCGAAGCCGGAGCAGATCCGTGCCGAAGTCGACGAATTCGCGAAAAGTTACGAAGACCCGAAGGAAGTCGTGCGCTGGTATTATTCCAACCAGCAGCGCCTCGCCGAAATGGAAGCCTATGTCGTCGAATCGAACGTCGTGGACTTCGTGCTCGGCAAGGCGAAGGTGACGGACAAGCAAGTGAGCTTCGAGGAACTGGCTAGCGCGACGGCGCAGGCTTAAAGCCGCTGTGCTTCGGCGTGCCGGCTGTCGGGGCGACCGACGGCAAGCACGCCGTTTTTGTATCCGCGCAATTTGGCCATGCTGCCCGTGTGGTTGAATTTTGCGGGGTCCGTCGCCATTCGGGTTATTCAGAAGAACTTTTCCAGACAAGGATGCACCGCATGACCATTCGCGCTCAATCGCTGGATACGTTGACCTCCCATGCGTCGCGGGACTTCGACCCGCAGGCGCTCGGGCTTGTGCCGATCGTCGTGGAAACGAGCGGCCGCGGCGAGCGTTCCTACGACATCTACTCGCGGCTTCTGAAGGAGCGCGTGGTGTTCCTGGTCGGCGAAGTGAACGACCAGACCGCGAACCTCGTCGTCGCCCAGTTGCTGTTCCTGGAAAGCGAGAACCCCGACAAGGACATCAGCCTGTACATCAACAGTCCGGGCGGCTCAGTGTCGGCCGGTATGGCGATCTACGACACGATGCAGTTCATCAAACCCGACGTTTCGACCCTTTGCATGGGCCTCGCGGCCAGCATGGGCGCGTTCCTGCTGGCGTCGGGCGCGAAAGGCAAGCGTTTTGCGCTGCCGAACTCGCGTGTCATGATTCACCAGCCGCTTGGCGGCGCACGCGGCCAGGCGTCGGACATCGAAATTCAGGCCCGCGAAATCCTGTACCTGAAGGAGCGGCTGAACCAGTTGCTCGCGCATCACACGGGTCAGCCCGTCGAGCGCATCGCGCGCGACACCGACCGGGACAACTTCATGTCGGGCGACGACGCGCAGGCCTACGGTCTCGTGGATCAGGTGCTGCACAAGCGCCCCTGATCCGGGCCGAACTGTTGTGTTCACGCAGTAGCAATCATTTAATCAGGCGCGCCACCCGCTGCAAGGGGGCCAGATTCGGCCCCTTGCAAAAAGGGATTGGCGCCGCCGCGCGGACCGTGTGAAATAATCGGCATACGCGCTCGCAGCCTGCGGCCCACACGCCGTCACAGTAAGCGGTTGACGCGACCCCCGCCCGGCGAGGCCGGGGGAAACGGCGTATCATGTAACAGAGTGTCCGGAGGCTCATCTATCCATGGCGGACAAGAAAGGTTCTAACAGCGAGAAGCTGTTGTATTGCTCGTTTTGCGGCAAAAGCCAGCATGAGGTGAAGAAGCTGATTGCAGGGCCGTCGGTGTTCATCTGCGATGAATGCATCGACTTGTGCAACGAGATTATTCGCGACGAAGCTGCGGGCGCGGGCGTCGACGCTGCGCTATCGCGCTCGGACCTGCCGAGCCCGCAGGAGATCCGCGACATCCTCGATCAGTACGTGATCGGCCAGGAGCGCGCGAAGAAGATCCTCGCGGTGGCGGTGTACAACCACTACAAGCGTCTGAAGCACCTCGACAAGAAGGACGATGTCGAACTCTCGAAGAGCAACATCCTGCTGATCGGGCCCACGGGTTCGGGCAAGACGCTGCTCGCGCAGACGCTCGCACGGCTTCTGAACGTGCCGTTCGTGATCGCCGACGCCACTACGCTGACCGAAGCCGGCTACGTGGGCGAAGACGTCGAGAACATCATCCAGAAGCTGCTGCAGAACTGCAACTACGAGGTCGACAAGGCCCAGCGCGGCATCGTCTATATCGACGAGATCGACAAGATCAGCCGCAAGTCGGACAACCCCTCGATCACGCGCGACGTCTCGGGCGAGGGCGTGCAGCAGGCGCTGCTCAAGCTCGTCGAGGGCACGATGGCCTCGGTGCCGCCGCAGGGCGGCCGCAAGCATCCGAACCAGGATTTCATCCAGGTCGACACGACCAATATTCTGTTCATTTGCGGTGGTGCGTTCGACGGTCTGGAAAAGGTCATCACCGACCGGACGGAAAAAACCGGCATCGGCTTTGGCGCGAGCGTGAAGAGCAAGCAGGAGCGCGACACGGGCGAAGTGCTGCGCGAAACGGAGCCGGAAGACCTGATCAAGTTCGGGCTGATTCCGGAGCTGATCGGCCGTCTGCCGGTGGTGGCGACGCTCGGCAAGCTCGACGAAGTCGCGCTCATGAAGATTCTGGTCGAGCCGAAGAACGCGCTCGTCAAGCAGTACCACAAGCTCTTCAACATGGAGCGTGTGGAGCTGGAGATCCGCCCGGCCGCGCTGCAGGCCGTCGCCCGCAAGGCGATCCGCCGCAAGACCGGGGCCCGTGGTTTGCGCTCGATCCTGGAGCAGGCGTTGCTCGACGTGATGTACGAGCTGCCCGCCATGAAGGGCGTGAGCAAGGTGATCATTGACGACAACGTGATCGACGGCGACGGCAAGCCGCTACTGATTTACGAGGACGCTCCCAAGGTCGCAGGGTCGAACTGATGGTGGTGATCGGCTAAAGAGTTCCGGGAAAAAGCCGTTCATACATTCGGATGAACGGCTTTTTCGTTTATCTTGTGGTCGATGGCGCACTTTTTGGAGTCACTGAACTTTTCCCACCCACGCGAGGCTTGTAATCGGTTTCTCAGGCCTCACTTACCGAACAATTGATTCCACTCATGGGGAAATGAAATGTCAGGAACCCAACTCCTTCCGCCGGAACGCACCACGCTCCCGCTGCTGCCGCTGCGAGACGTCGTAGTTTTCCCGCATATGGTGATTCCCCTCTTCGTGGGCCGGCCGAAATCGATCAAGGCCCTCGAAGCGGCGATGGAGGGCGGCAAGCACATCATGCTCGTCGCACAAAAGACCGCCGCCAAGGATGAGCCGACCGAAAAAGACATGTACGAAGTGGGATGTATCGCAAACATCCTGCAAATGCTCAAGCTGCCCGACGGCACGGTGAAGGTGCTGGTCGAGGGCCTGCAGCGCGCGAAAACGCTTTCGATCGAGGAGCAGGAAACGCAGTTCTCCTGCGAAGTGCTGCCGCTCGAACCCGACCACGCCGACAGCGCTGAAACCGAAGCGCTGCGCCGCGCGATCGTCTCGCAGTTCGACCAGTACGTAAAGCTCAACAAGAAGATCCCGCCGGAGATCCTGACGTCGCTGTCGGGCATCGACGAGGCCGGTCGTCTTGCCGACACCATTGCCGCGCATCTGCCGCTCAAGCTCGACCAGAAGCAGCACATCCTCGAGATGTTCCCGGTCGTGGAGCGTCTGGAGCATCTGCTCGCCCAGCTCGAAGCCGAAATCGACATTCTCCAGGTGGAGAAGCGCATTCGCGGCCGCGTGAAGCGCCAGATGGAGAAGAGCCAGCGCGAGTACTACCTGAACGAACAGGTCAAGGCGATCCAGAAGGAACTGGGCGAAGGCGAAGAGGGTGCCGATCTCGAAGAACTCGAGAAGCGCATCACGGCCGCGCGCATGCCGAAGGAAGCCAAGAAGAAGGCCGACGCCGAGCTCAAGAAGCTCAAGCTGATGTCGCCGATGTCGGCGGAGGCCACCGTCGTGCGCAACTACATCGACACGCTGATCGGCCTGCCGTGGCGCAAGAAGAGCAAGGTCAACAACGACCTCTCGAACGCCGAAGCCGTGCTCGACGAAGACCACTACGGTCTCGAGAAGGTGAAGGAACGCATTCTCGAGTATCTCGCGGTGCAGCAGCGCGTGGACAAGGTCAAGGCGCCGATTCTCTGCCTCGTCGGGCCCCCCGGCGTCGGCAAGACCTCGCTCGGCCAGTCGATTGCGCGTGCAACGAATCGCAAGTTCGTGCGCATGGCGCTGGGCGGCGTGCGTGACGAGGCCGAGATTCGTGGCCACCGCCGCACGTATATCGGTTCGATGCCGGGCAAGATCCTGCAAAGCCTCGCCAAGGTCGGCGTGCGCAATCCGCTCTTCCTGCTCGACGAAGTCGACAAGATGGGCATGGATTTCCGCGGCGATCCGTCGTCGGCGCTGCTCGAAGTGCTCGATCCGGAGCAGAACCACACGTTCGCCGATCACTACATCGAAGTCGATTTCGATCTCTCCGATGTGATGTTCGTCGCCACGTCGAATTCGCTGAACATCCCGCCGCCGCTGCTCGACCGGATGGAAGTCATCCGTCTCTCGGGCTACACGGAAGACGAGAAGGTCAGCATCGCGCAGCGTTATCTTCTGCCCAAGCAGAAGAAGAACAACGGTCTGAAGCCGGGCGAGATCGACGTGACCGAAGGCGCGATCCGCGACATCATTCGCTACTACACGCGTGAAGCGGGTGTGCGCTCGCTCGAGCGCGAAGTGTCGAAGATCTGCCGCAAGGTCGTGAAGATGCTGCTGCTGAAGAAGGCCGACAAGGCCGTTACGGTGGACAGCAGCAACCTCGACACCTTCCTTGGCGTGCGCAAATACGACTTTGGCCTTGCCGCGAAGGAAAACCAGATCGGTCAGGTCACGGGTCTCGCATGGACGGAAGTCGGCGGCGATCTGCTGACGATCGAAGCGGCGGTCATGCCCGGCAAGGGCAACGTGATTCGCACGGGATCGCTCGGCGACGTGATGAAGGAGTCGGTCGAGGCGGCTCGCTCGGTGGTGCGTTCGCGTTCGCGTCGCCTGGGCATCAAGGACGAGGCGTTCGAGAAGCAGGACATCCACATCCACGTGCCGGAAGGCGCGACGCCGAAGGACGGCCCGTCCGCCGGTATCGCGATGACGACGGCGTTGGTGTCCGTGCTCACGGGCATTCCGGTGCGGGCCGATGTCGCGATGACAGGCGAGATCACGCTGCGCGGCGAAGTGCTGCCGATCGGCGGCCTGAAGGAGAAGCTGCTCGCAGCGCATCGCGGCGGCATCAAGCTCGTGCTGATCCCGGAAGAGAACGTCAAGGATCTCGCCGAGATTCCCGACAACGTGAAGAACGCGATCGAAATCGTGCCGGTCCGCTGGATCGACAAGGTGCTCGAACTCGCGCTCGAGCGTGTGCCGCAGGCGCTGCCGGAAGAAGAGGTCAAGGCCGAGGACGCCAAGGCCCCCGTGGCCGAATCGAAGGAAGCCGGCGCGACGACCGAAGTGGTCAAGCACTGATACCGGTTTGTTCTGGGCCCGCCGCACCCCCGGTGCGGCCGTGGCGCAGCGAAGGTACCGAAACCCGCGGCTTGGTCCGCGGGTTTTTTTATGGCCGTGCCTGCGCCGCGGTCCACGCCGCCGCTGGCCGGGGCAGAAGTCGAGGATTCCCTCCAATATGCCGCCGAATCAGGCGGAACCCCGCTTGACACGGCCCTTTCGGCTTCGTTAAATGTGCGGGGCCTGGCGTTCTGCCGGGCTGCCTATGCCAGTTTTTGTCTCTTTGCTTGTTCCTGTCTGTTCCAATATCCGGCGCCACAGGCGCCAAAACGATTACCCAAACACATTCTCGGGGGCTGGAATGAATAAAACAGAATTGATCGACCATATCGCACAACAGGCTGACATCTCGAAAGCGGCAGCGGGCCGCGCGCTCGATGCCGTGATCGGCGGCGTCAAGGGCACGCTCAAGAAAGGCGGATCGGTCACGCTGGTCGGCTTCGGCACCTTTGCCGTTGGCAAGCGCACGGCACGTACGGGCCGCAATCCGCGCACGGGCGATGCGATCAAGATCAAGGCGGCAAAGGTTCCAAAATTCAGGCCTGGCAAAGCGCTGAAAGATGCGCTAAACTAATTGGCTTGCTGGTTGACGGTGCTTCCGCTTTCTAGGTGTCGTGGCGGAATGCGCGGGCCGGCGGAGCGAGAAGTCGCGCAGGACAGTACAGGAATCGTGAAGCTGGGTGCTTAGCTCAGTTGGTAGAGCGGCGCCCTTACAAGGCGTAGGTCGGGAGTTCGAGCCTCTCAGCACCCACCAGTTTCACGCAGTTTTCCGCGTAGTTGCCTGACGGTTATCTCGCAGGCACGTGAAGTCAACCGCGCGTGCAACAGTCACCGCACGGAGCGGTAGTTCAGTTGGTTAGAATACCGGCCTGTCACGCCGGGGGTCGCGGGTTCGAGTCCCGTCCGCTCCGCCAGATCAGTAGAAGGCGAACCGAAGGCAAACTGCGGTTCGCCTTTTTTATTGTCCTCTGAGGTAATATCGGGCGTTCTGTTTTTGGCGCTCCCTTTGCTCCTTCACGCATGCTCGACTTTTTCCGCAATCACAAACGGCTGATGATGTTCATGCTGCTCCTGGTAGTCCTGCCAGGGCTTGGCTTCGTCGGCATTCAAGGTTTCCGCGGCTTTTTCGACGAAAGTGCGAACGTCGCCAGCGTGAACGGCCACAAAATTACGCGCGCGGAGTACGACAGCGCGGCGCGCCAGCAGCTCGATCAGGCGCGCCAGGTCATGGGCGCGAACTTCGACGCGAGCCTGTTCGATACGCCGCAGCACCGCAAGGATATTCTCGACGGCCTGATCCAGCAGCGCGTGCTCGCCGACGAAACGCAGCGTCTGCATCTGAGCGCCTCCGACGACGCCGTGCGTCGCACCTTGCTCGCCGACCCGGTGATCGCTTCGCTGCGCAAGCCAGACGGCACGATGGACCTCGACCGCTACAAGCAACTGCTCGCGATGCAGGGCATGACGCCCGAGCAGTACGACGAGCGCGTGCGCTACAGCCTTGCGATGCAGCAGCTGCCAAGTGCGATGATCGACAGCGCGTTCACGCCCAAATCGCTTGCGGCGCATCTGATGGCGCTTTCGGAGCAGCAGCGCGAAGTGCAAGGTCTCGCGTTCCATGCGAGCGACTACGCCGCCAGGGTCCAGCCCACCGACGCGCAACTGCAGGCCTATTACGACGGGCACAAGAGCGACTTTGCGACGCCGGCCACGGCGCAGATCCAGTATCTGGTGCTCTCGGCGGCGACGGTGGCGGCGAACGTGCAGCCAACCGACGCCGATCTCCAGCAGTACTACAACGACAACATCGCCCATTACCGCACCGACGAACAGGTGCGCGCGAGCCACATCCTGATCGCCGTGCCGAAGGATGCGAGCGCGGCCGATCGCAATGCGGCAAAGCAGAAGGCCGAGTCGATCTTGGCCGAAGTGAAGGCGCATCCCGATCAGTTCGCGCAGATTGCGCAGAAGGAATCGCAAGACCCGGGTTCGGCAGCGAAGGGCGGCGACCTCGGCTACTTCGGCCGCGGCATGATCGCGGGCGGCCAGGCGTTCGACGATGCGGTGTTCAAGCTCAAGCAGGACGAGATCAGCGACGTGATTCAGTCGGACTTCGGCTATCACATCGTCAAGGTCACGGACATCAAGCCCGCCACGACGAAGCCGTTCGCCGACGTGAAAGCGTCGGTCGTCAACGACGTGAAGGCGCAGCAGGCCGCGAAGCGCCTCGTCGACGATTCCGACGGTTTCAGCTCGCTGGTCTACGAGCAGTCGAAGAGCCTGCAACCGGCCGCCGACAAGTACAAGCTGACGATCCAGACGGCCACGGTGACGCCGAAGCCGAATCCCGCGCTGCCGCCTGACAGCCCGCTGAACAACCAGAAGTTCCTCGACGCGGTGTTCGGGAACGACTCGGTGAACCAGCACAACAACACCCAGGCAATCGACGTCGGCAACAGCACGCTGATCGCGGCGCACGTCGCGAGCTTCCAGCCCGCCGCCACGCCCGCGTTCGCCGCGGTCAAGGATGCGGTGCGCCAGAAGGTGGTGGCGCAGCAGGCAGCCGATCTCGCGCGCAAGGATGGCGAAGCAAAGCTCGCCGAACTGCAGAAGTCGAAGGCGACCGAAGGCTTCTCGCCGGCGGTGAAGGTCTCGCGCAACGACGCGCAGGGATTGCCGCCTGCCGCGCTGTCCGCCGTCTTCAAGGCCGATTCCCAGAAGCTGCCGGCCTACGTCGGCGTGGACCTCGGCGCCGACGGTTACGCGATCTATCGCGTGAACTCGATCACGAACGGGCCGGCTGTGGAAGGCCCGCGTCTTGCCGCCGCGCAGCAGCAGATCGCGCAGATGATCGGGCAGTCGCAGGGTCAGGCTTATCTCGACGCGTTGCGCGACCGCTCGAAGGTCAAGTATTACGGATCGCTCGGCTCGGCGGATCAGTCCGGCGACGGGCAGTAAGCCGTCACAGGCTGGCACGCACAAACAAAGCCCCGCAGTCGAACTGCGGGGCTTTGTCTTTGTGGTGGCTTGCGGTGCGAGATGCGCTGCAACGTTCGTTAGAGGCAGGCGCTGATGTCGCTCGTGGCGCCGCTGTCCGCGCCGGCACCCGCGCGCAGGCCGACCCAGGTCTTGCCGCTCGAAGACCAGGCCGGGCGAACGATTGCGGCGCCGCCATCGGGAGGCTGCTGGCCCGGCATGTAGACGTCTGCGGCCTGGTTGTTCGCGATGATCGTTTGTGTCACGACCTGTTGTTGCGAGCGGTCCGCCCACTTTTGCGCGATACACTGCGCCACGGCCCCCACTGGCTGCTGGCTCGTGCCGACGGACTGCGTGCCGCTTGGCATCGGCTGGTTCGCGCAGGCACCGAGTGCTGCCGTTATGACAATAAGAGGTAAATATTTCACGCTTGAATCCCTCCAGTCAGGGTCGATCGGAATCGGACGCATGCCGCTCGTCCGGCAAAGGTTCCATGGTCGACTTGCTGGGCCCGGAACCGCAAGGCGCCTTTCGACGTCCTGCTCCGGCTAGCGCCGGGCACCGCGCTCCAGCAGCGGCTTCAGCGTCGGCCACACATTGTCGAGAAGCAATGGTTGTGCCTGCTGGGTGGGGTGAATCTGGTCGGGCTGGAAGAGTTCGGGCTTGTCGACGAGTCCGGCTAGCAGGAAGGGGACCAGCGGCACATCCAGCTCCTTCGACACCTGGCCGTACAGGCCATGGAATTTTTCAGTGTAGTCGGTGCCGTAATTGGGCGGCACGTACATGCCCACGAGCATCGGCTTCGCGTTGCCCTTGCGGATCTGGGCGATGATGGCGCGCAGGTTGCTATCGGTGGTGGTGAGCGGCACGCCGCGCAGCGCGTCGTTGGCGCCCAGTTCCACGATCACGACGGCGGGCTTGAGGCGCTGCATCACGAGCGGCAGGCGCGCGAGGCCGCCGCTCGTGGTGTCGCCGCTGATGCTCGCGTTCGCGACGCTATAATCGATTCGCTCGCTGGCGAGCCGCTCGCGCATCAGCGCGACCCAGCCGGTGTCGCGAGGTAGTCCGTACTCGGCGGAGAGGCTGTCGCCGAGCACGACGATCACGGGCTTCACCGTGGCGGCCGCGGTCGGCGGCGTGGCGGCGCTGGCTACCTGGGTGGCGAGGGCAACGCCGCATGCAGCGAGCCGTGCGGCCGTCGATGCGGTGATCGTTGCGGTGACCGATTTGGCGGTTGGTGTGACCAGAAATTCGGCCAGAAATTTGGCCAAAAGCGCGGTGCCGAATCCGGCGAGCCGGGTGCGGGCGGAAGACCATGCGCTGCGAAGCGCCTTGACGGCTAACCTGTGCTTGATCATGTGCGAATGAATAGCGATCCAGTCATCGAAGTGCGGGGATTGTGCAAGCGGGTCACCGATGCCACCGGTGAGCTGACGATCCTCGACGGCATCGACCTCAGCGTCGCCGCCGGCAGCAGCGTGGCGATCATCGGCGCTTCGGGTTCGGGCAAGTCTACGCTGCTCGGCCTGCTAGCAGGATTGGACAGCGCGAGCGAGGGCTCCGTTCGGTTGCTGGGCGAGGAGCTGACCGGCATGGCCGAAGACCAGCGTGCAGCGCTGCGCAATGGCTCAGTCGGCTTCGTGTTCCAGTCGTTCCAGCTGATGCCGCATCTCACGGCGCTCGAGAACGTTGCGCTGCCGCTGGAACTGCAAGGCGGCATGTCCGCGCGCGAGGCCCGCACGCGCGCCCGCACGCTGCTCGAGCGCGTCGGCCTCGGCCAGCGCACCGGGCATTACCCGAAGCTCCTTTCCGGCGGCGAGCAGCAGCGCGTGGCGCTCGCTCGCGCGTTCGTCACGCATCCGTCGGTGCTGTTCGCCGACGAACCGACAGGCAGTCTCGACGCCGCCACGGGCCATGCCGTTATCGACCTGATGTTCGAAATGAATCGCGCAAACGGCGCGACGCTCGTGCTGGTCACGCACGACATCGACCTTGCGCGCCGCTGCGATACCACGGTGACGATCGACGCGGGCCGGCGCGTGATGGCCGGGCCGTTGGGCGCGGATGCGCAGACACCCGGCAGGGTCGAAGCGGGCCCGGGCCGTTAGGAAACGAGGCACAAGGCGCCGCCTTGTGCCCCGCTGCCGCGCCCGGTACCCAGGCGTTAGCGCTTGAGCGCGGCGCGTGCCCGCGCGATCAGCGCGGCCGTCGACGAATCGTGCGGCTTCACATCGCCCGGCGCGGCCGTGAGGTCGGCGTCGACCACCTTGCCCAGAATCTTGCCGAGCTCGACGCCCCACTGGTCGAACGGGTTGATGTCCCACACCGCAGCCTGCACGAGCACCTTGTGCTCGTAGAGCGCGATCAGCGCGCCAAGCGAGCGCGCCGTGAGCGCCTCGACGATGAGCGTCGTGGTGGGCCGGTTGCCGGGGAACATAATGTGCGGCACGAGTTCGGGCTTGTCCGGACCGGCCACCTTGCGCGCTTCTTCCTCGGTGCGCCCGAGCATCAACGCCTCACTCTGCGCGAAGCAGTTGGCGAGCAGCTTGGCGTGATGGTCGCCGAGCGGATGTTCGGGCGTGAGCACGGCGATGAAATCGATCGGCACGATCGTCGGGCCCTGGTGCAGCATCTGGAAGAAGGCATGCTGTCCGTTGGTGCCGGGCTCGCCCCACGTGACGGCGGCGGTGGGGTAGTCGACGAACCGGCCGTCAAGCCGCGCCGACTTGCCGTTGCTCTCCATTTCGAGCTGCTGCAGGTAGGAAGGCAGATAGTGCAGCGCCTCGGAATACGGTGCGACGAGATAGCTCTGCGAGCCGAAGAAGTTGCGATACCAGATGCCGATCATGCCCAGCAGCACCGGCAGGTTCTTCTCGAGCGGCGTCTCGCGGAAGTGCTTGTCCATCTCGTGCGCGCCGGCGAGCAGTTCGTCGAACTGCTGCGGCCCGATCGCGATCATGATCGAGAGGCCGACGGCCGACCACAGCGAGTAGCGGCCACCCACCCAGTCCCACATCTCGAACACGTTGTCCTTCGCGATGCCGAACTTAACGACCTCGGCCGGATTCGCCGAGACGCCCACGAAGTGCTTCGCGAGCGCGCTTTCAGGGCAGCCGTGCTTGACGAACCAGTCGCGCATCGAGCGCGCGTTCGTCATGGTTTCGAGCGTCGTGAAGGTCTTCGAGACGATGATCGCCAGCGTTTCCTCCGGGTTGATCTTTTCGATGACGCGCCACAGGTCGGCACCGTCGACATTGGAGACGAAGTGCGACGTGATCTCGGGGGTCTCGAGGTGCTTGAGCGCGTGCACGACCATCTTCGGCCCGAGGTCCGAACCGCCAATGCCGATGTTCACGACGTGGCGGATCCGCTTGCCGGTATAGCCGGTCCGGGCGCCGCTGCGCACGGCGTCGGCGAATGTGGCCATCTTCGCCTTTTCGGCCAGGATCTGCGCATGGAACGGGGCATCGGGCTCCGTTGCGCGCAGGGCCGTGTGCAGCGCCGCGCGGCCTTCGGTCGGGTTGACGATCTCGCCGGCGAACATCGCGTCGCGGCGCGCTTCGACGCCAGCCTCGCGCGCGAGCTGCACGAGCAGTTGCAGCGTAGCGTCGGTGATGCGGTTTTTCGAAAAGTCGGCCGCGAGGCCGGCGCCCGTGTAGGTGAAGCGTTCGGCGCGAGTGGGCGCGGGGTCGTTGGCGGGGGCGAACCAGTCACGCAGGCGTTCGTCGCGGATCTGTTCGTAATGCGCCTGAAGCGCGGACCATGCAGGGAGCGGATTCGTCATGTTCGTCTGGCGGGGAAGAACGAATGAAAGGTGCGGGCGCGTGGTCGCCACGGCGTTGCCGTGGGGTCGCTGCATGATTGCCGCGCGTTTACCGCGCAATGACAGTCAGGCAGGCGAATGCGGCGCGCGCCGCGGGGATGCGAGCCCGCGTCCAATGGGTTTCGGTTTCGGGCTGCGCGGTGAATCAGTATAGCGGTCTCGCGCGCGCCTGCACGCGGCGTGTCTTACGCACGGTCGTGCGGTTCAAGCCCGTCAGTCGCGCGACGGGTAGAACAGCCGGTTCATCAGCCGCCGCACCACCCCCGCGAGTTCGCCCGCCGTCAGACCTGCCGGACCGTTGCCTTCGGCACTGAGCGTGTCGGCGGCGAGCCCGTGCAGCCAGACGCCCGCGAGCGCCGCCTCGAACGGCGGCAGGCGCTGCGCGAGCAGGGCGCCGATCAGGCCGCCGAGTACGTCGCCCGTGCCGCCCGTGGCGAGTCCCGCATTGCCGGTGGGGTTGACGGCGATGCGGCCGTCGGGTGCGGCAATCACCGTGCCGCTGCCCTTGAGCACGGCCACGGCGCGGAAACGGACCGCGAGCGCGCGCCCCGCGGCGAGCCGGTCGCGCTGGACCGAGGCCGTATCGGTGGCCAGCAGGCGCGCGGCTTCGAGCGGATGCGGCGTGATCACGCAAGGCGTGGCGCGCGCCGCCGCGCGGACCGCGAGGGCTTCGTCGCGGGCGACGAGATTGAGCGCATCGGCATCAAGGAGAACTGGGGCGTCGAGCTGCAGGATCCGGTCGACGAGATTGCGCGCCGAGGCGCTGCCGCCCATGCCGCAGCCCGCGGCAACGGCATCGAGCGTTTGCAGGGCGAGCTTGCCTGCCGCATGCAGCATCAGTTCGGGGTGTGGCGGATCGTAGGGGGGCGCGTCGTTGCCGATGAAGCCCACGTGCACCTTGCCCGCGCCCGCCAGCAGCGCTGCGCGCGCGGCGAGGATGGGTGCGCCGCACATGCCAGTGTCGCCGCCGATCACGGCCAGCGTGCCAAATGTGCCCTTGTTGGTCGAGTAGTCCCGCGCGGGCAGCGACGCGGCGAAGAGCGATGGCGCGTTCAGGCGTGCCGGGCCCGCACGGTCCGGGGTGTCGACGCCGGCTGCCATGCCGGCTGCGACGGCTGTTGGACCGGGTGTTGGATCGGCCGTTAGACCGTCCGTTAGACCGGCTGTTAGTCCGGCTGTTAGTCCGATGGGCGCGACAGTCACGCCGCCGGCGTAATCGCGGCCCGCGCCCGTGTAGAGGCCGGGCTTCGCCGCGATGAACGTGACCGTATGCGTCGCGCGCACCGCGGGGCCTGCGCCGACGACGTTGCCGGTGTCGCTGTCGAGGCCGCTCGGCACATCGAGCGCGAGCACATGGCCATCACTGCGCGCCCGGGCCGAGAGGCGCACGGCGAGATCGGCGAAGACGCCCTCGAGGCCGCGCGCGAGCCCGATGCCGAACATGCCGTCGACGAGCCAGCCGTAGGCGCCAAACGTTTTGGGCGCTTCGGGGCTGATCGGCAGGCCGGCCGCGCGGGCTTCGGCCAGCGCCCAGCGGGCGTCGTCCGGCTTGACCTCGACGGGCATGCAGACCTGGACGGGCACGCCGGCGCGATGCAGTTCGTTCGCGACCACGAGGGCATCGCCGCCATTGTTGCCGGGCCCCGCAACGAGCCACACGGGCTTGCCCGACGCGGGCGACGGCGCGTGGGCCATCTGTTCGAGCAGGAAGCGGGCGGCGGCGGCCCCGGCGCGCGCCATCAGTTGATGGGCGGGTAGCCGGACCTGGGCAGTCGTTTCAACGGCACGCAGTTGCGCGACGGTTAGGAGCGGCACGGCCCTGTCGTGCGGCGTGAGCAGGACGGGGAGGTCGGGCGAAGGGGAAAACGGCGACTCGGGCATGGCGGCGGCGAAGCGGTGGGTATCGACAGTGCAACGATACCCGAGCCGTCCCGGCCGGGCGAGAGCGGTGCCGCCCCACCGTCTGCCGGCGCGCCAAGCAGGGTCTTTAGCCGCGTGCAGGCCGCAGGGCAGCGACCGTTTCGGCCGGTAATTCGGGCTCGACGCCCGAGACCTGTTGCGCGACCAGCCTGGCCGAGCCGAGCGCGAGGGCCCAGCCCGCAGGCCCGTGCCCGGCGTTGACGAAGAGCCGCGGGTGCCCAGCGTTGCCGACCGCGGGCAGGCCGTCGTCCGAAAGCAGCTTCATGCCTTCCCAGGCGAGCGCCGCAGAAATGCGTGCCGCGCCGGGCGCCCAGTCGCGCGAGGCCTCGCCGAGCAGGGCGAGCGCGTCTTCGGTCAGCGCTTCGGGCAGCGGTTCGTCGACCTGGCGCGGGTGCAGCAGCACCGCGCCGCCCGAGATGCGCAGGCGGTGGTTCATGCGCGTGATCGCAATGCGCCTGGCCGCGTCGATGATCGTGTGGTGCGGCACGCACTCTTCGTGCGCGACCGGCGCGTTCAGCGTGTGCACGCGCAGCGGATACAGCGGCAGCTTGATCCCGAGCGGCGCGAGCAGGCGCGGGGTTTGTGCGCCGGCGGCAACCACCACGGCGTCGGCGGAAATCACTTCGACGTCGCGCCCACGTGCCTCGGCGGGCAGGCGCGGCGCGAGCTCCACGGCCGCGCGGCCGCTCTCCAGCCGGATCGCACTGACGGCGCGGCCGGTCTGGAACTGTACGCCGCCCAGCGTATCGAGCACCTGCTTGAGCTGCTTCACGAAAAGAGGGCAGTTCGCCACCCGGCCGTTCGCAAAGCGCACTCCGCCTGCAAACGGCGGGTCGGCGGGCAAGTTGGGTTCGAGCGCGAGGCATTCGGCCGCACTGAGCGCATGGTGCGGCACCTCGAAGCGGCGCAGCAGCTCCAGCGCGGGCTGCGTCAGCGCCCACTCGTCGCTGCCGCGCACGAGGTAGACGAGCCCCTCGCGCTGCTCGTATTCGAGCTGGAAGCGGCCTTCGGCGTCGGCTAGCGCGTTCTCTGCCGATTCGATGAGCGGGCGCAGCAGCGCATAGCGGGCCTCGAAGGGCTCGGAGCCATGCAGGGCGCCGAGCCGCTTGACGAACGCGCGCGCCTGGCCGGCAAAGCCGGTCTTGCAGATCACGCCGCCCGCGGACTGCCGGCCGTCACGCAGGAAGGTCGGGCCGAACCATACGTCGATCGGGGTGGGTAGCGTGATGCCGCTATGGCCGTAGGTCGCGCCTTGCGCGACCGTGGCGTGGCGCTCGACCACGCAGACGCGATGGCCCGCCGCGCGCAGCTGGTAGGCGGTGGCGACGCCGGCGATTCCGCCGCCAATGACGATGACATCCATGACGATACGATCTGCAGGCAGGCGTTGCGCCGATGTGACGATAAGGCGGCGCCGTGCCGGGGTAGGGCGTGCGGCGCGCGGGCCGCGGGTGCTTGCCGCGGATTGACGAGTTTGCGCGCCGATCGGGTGAAACGCGCAATGATAGCAGCCAAACGGGGCGCCCCGCCATGCGCGGGATGCTGGAAAGGGTCCGGCGGGTCGGCCGGAGCGGGCCTTCCGGGTTATAATCGCGGTCTCCCTTTCGCCTGATGCCGCCCCCACGCGCGACGCATCGCCATTTTCGCGATGGCCGCCGCGCGAGGCGAAAAGGTCGATGCAATTTGTCGACGTAAAAAGCCGACGTAAAAAGCCGACGTAAAAATCGACGCACTTCGCGACCCAACTTCGCGACCCAAACTCGCGACGTAACTTCGACGCAACGCCCCAGTCCATGGCCCACTTCTCGTGTTTCCCCGGCGCTTCGGCCCTCTCCGACTTCCGTCAAACCCGCCTGCTCGAAACGCTCCAGCGTATCGACGCCCAGATTGTCGGCGTCCACGGCCAGTATCTGCATTTCGTCAATTCGGCGACGCCGCTCGCCGCTGAGGACAGCGCGAAGATCGAGGCGCTGATGCACTATGGCGCGCCGTTCGCCGCGCCGCAGGAGCGCGGCGGCGCGATCACCTTCCTCGTCGTGCCGCGCTTCGGCACGGTGTCGCCGTGGGCGAGCAAGGCCACCGACATCGCGCATCACTGCGGCCTGACGCAGGTGCGCCGCATCGAGCGCGGCGTCGAGTACACGGTGGTACTGAAGTCGGGGCTGCTGGGCGGCAAAAAGACGCTTTCCGACGAAGCACGCGTAGCAGTCGCCGCGGCGCTGCACGACCGCATGACCGAAAGCGTGGCGGCCTCGCGCGACACGGCGCTGCATCTGTTCGACGAGCTGCCCGCGAAACTGATGCAGACCGTGGATGTGCTGGGCCACGGCCGCCAGGCACTCGACGTGGCGAACCGCGAACTGGGCCTCGCGCTAGCCGACGACGAAATCGACTATCTCGTGAATGCGTTCACGAAGCTCGAGCGCAATCCCACCGACGTCGAGCTGATGATGTTTGCGCAGGCCAACAGCGAACACTGCCGCCACAAGATCTTCAACGCGACCTGGACGATCGACGGCAAGGAGCAGGAGCTCTCGTTGTTCGGGATGATCCGTAATACCGAAAAGCTGAATCCGCAGGGCACGATCGTCGCGTATTCGGACAACTCGGCGATCATGGAAGGCGCGGTGGCGGAGCGCTGGTTCCCGCGCAAGGCGGATGCATCGGGTGTGCCGGGTGAGCCGTACGGCCGCCACACCGAGCTCACGCACACGCTGATGAAGGTGGAAACGCACAACCATCCGACCGCGATCTCGCCGTTCGCCGGCGCCGCGACGGGTGCGGGCGGCGAAATCCGCGACGAAGGCGCGACGGGCCGCGGCGCGCGTCCGAAGGCTGGCCTCACGGGCTTCTCGGTTTCGAACCTCGATCTGCCCGAAGCCCGCGAAGCGTGGGAAAACGCCCGCGACGCGGCCATGCCGCTCGCGCACCGCAATCCGGCCGACCAGGCCGAGGCCTATGGCCGCCCCGACCGCATCGCTTCGCCGCTGCAGATCATGATCGACGGGCCGCTCGGCGGCGCTGCGTTCAACAACGAATTCGGCCGCCCGAACCTGGGCGGCTACTTCCGTACCTACGAGCAGAACGTCGCCGGTACCGTGCGTGGTTACCACAAGCCGATCATGATCGCGGGCGGCATCGGCAATATCAGCGCGCAGCACACGCACAAGAATGATCTGCCGGAAGGCTCGCTGCTGATCCAGATCGGCGGCCCGGGCATGCGCATCGGCATGGGCGGCGGCGCCGCCAGCTCGATGGCGACCGGCACGAACACGGCCGAGCTCGACTTCGATTCGGTCCAGCGCGGCAACCCCGAAATCGAGCGCCGCGCGCAGGAAGTCATCAACGCGTGCTGGCAACTGGGCGAAGGCAACCCGATCCTGAGCATTCACGACGTGGGCGCGGGCGGCCTCTCGAACGCGTTCCCCGAACTCGTCGACGGCGCCAACAAGGGCGCGCGTTTCGAGCTGCGCCAGGTCCAGCTCGAAGAGTCGGGCCTCTCGCCGCGCGAGATCTGGTCGAACGAGTCGCAGGAGCGCTATGTCCTCGCGATCGCGCCGGTCGACCTGCCGATGTTCGAAGCGATCTGCGTGCGCGAGCGCTGCCCGTTCGCCGTGATCGGCGTGGCGACGGCCGAGCGCGAGCTCAAGCTCATCGACACCGACGAAAAGGCGCTCGCGGCCAATGGCGGCCACCAGCCCGTCGACATGCCGATGGACATCCTGCTCGGCAAGCCGCCGCGCATGCACCGCGACGTCACGCACGCGAGCACGCCACTCGTGCCCGTCGACGTGACCGGCATCGCCTTCGACGAAGTCGCCAGGCGCGTGCTGCGCAATCCGACCGTCGGCAGCAAGTCGTTCCTCATCACGATCGGTGACCGTTCGGTGGGCGGCACGAGCGTGCGCGACCAGATGGTCGGTCCGTGGCAGGTGCCGGTGGCCGACTGCGCGATCACGACGCTCGACTACGCCGGCTACAAGGGCGAGGCGATGACGATGGCCGAGCGCACGCCGCTCGCCGTGATCGATGCGCCCGCATCGGGCCGCATGGCGGTGGGCGAGGCGATCACGAACATCGCTTCCGCACCGATCGCCTCACTGGACAAGCTCAAGCTTTCCGCGAACTGGATGGCCGCGTGCGGTGCGCCGGGCGAGGATGCCGCGCTCTACGACACCGTGAAGGCGATCGGCATGGAACTGTGCCCGGCGCTCGGCATCGGCATTCCGGTGGGCAAGGATTCGCTCTCGATGCGCACCAAGTGGAACGATGAGGGGGTCGCCAAGGAAGTCGTCGCGCCGGTTTCGCTGATCATCTCGGCGTTCGCGCCGGTCGAGGACGTGCGCCGCCATCTCACGCCGCAACTGCGCCGTGTCGATGAAGCGGGCCGCAGTGTGGACTCGGTGCTGATCGCAATCGACCTGGGTCGCGGCAAGAACCGGCTCGGCGGCAGCATCTTCGCGCAGGTCACGCAGCAGGTGGGCGACGCGGTACCCGACGTGGACAGCGCCGAAGACCTCAAGCAGTTCTTCACGGCGATCCAGCAACTGAACGCGAACGAGCAGTTGCTGGCCTACCACGACCGCTCGGACGGCGGCCTCTGGGCGACCGCTTGCGAAATGGCGTTTGCGGGCCACACGGGCGTGTCGCTGAACGTGGACATGCTCACGCTGGACGCCGACCACGAATCCGACTACGGCGACGCGAAGGACTGGGCGAAGCAGACGAGCGGCCGGCGCGAGGACCGCACGCTGCGCGCGCTGTTCTCCGAGGAACTCGGCGCCGTGATCCAGGTGCCGGCGCAACAGCGCGACGCGGTGTTTGGCGTGCTGCGCCAGCATGGTCTTTCGGCTTGCTCGCACGTGGTCGGCCACTTGAACGACCGCGACGCAATCGAGATCTATCGCGACGCCAAGCGCATCTACGAAGCGCCGCGTACCGAACTGCAACGCGCATGGAGCGAAGTGAGCTGGCGTATCGCGCGGCTGCGCGACAACCCGGCCTGTGCCGATGCCGAATACGACACGCTGCTCGACGCCGCCGATCCGGGCATGCAGCCGCACCTCAGCTTCGACCCGGCCGACGACATCGCCGCGCCGTTCGTCGCGACCGGCGTGCGCCCGCGCGTGGCGATCCTGCGCGAGCAGGGCGTCAACTCGCACCTCGAGACGGCCTACGCGTTCGACCGCGCCGGCTTCGACGCGCACGACGTCCACATGAGCGATCTGCTGGAAGGCCGCGCGACGCTTGCCGACTTCGCGGGCGCGGTGGCGTGCGGCGGCTTCTCGTACGGCGATGTGCTGGGCGCAGGCGAGGGCTGGGCCAAGACGATCCGCTTCAACGCGAAGCTCGCGGACATGTTCGCAGCATTCTTCGCGCGCCAGGACACGTTCGCGCTTGGCATCTGCAACGGCTGCCAGATGCTGTCGAGTCTCGCCTCGATGATCCCCGGCGCCGACGCCTGGCCGAAGTTCACGCGCAACAAGTCGGAGCAGTTCGAAGCGCGCTTCTCGCTCGTGGAAGTGCAGAGCTCGCCGTCGATCTTCTTCGCCGGCATGGAAGGCTCGCGTATTCCGGTGGCCGTGGCGCACGGCGAAGGCTATGCGGACTTCTCGCAGCAGGGCGACCTTGCGAAGGTGGCGGTGGCGATGCGCTATGTCGATCACCGTGGCCAGGCGACGGAAGGCTATCCGTTCAACCCGAACGGCTCGCCGCAGGGCATCACTTCGGTGACGACGCCCGACGGCCGCTTCACGGTGCTGATGCCGCATACGGAGCGCGTGCAGCGCACGGTGACGATGAGCTGGCATCCCGAGTCCTGGGGCGAGGCGAGCCCGTGGATGCGAGCGTTCCGCAACGCGCGCAAGTGGGTGGGGTAAAGCGCGGGGCGCTTCGAGCGCAATCGCAGTAGAAAAAGCCGACCCGCGAGGTCGGCTTTTTGTTATGCGCGGATCGGTATGGCCAACAAAAAACCCGCGCCGGTGAGGGACGCGGGTTTTGATCGCAGCGTAGCGCGAAGCGCGTTACTGAATCTTCGCCTGCTTGCGCAGATTCTCTTCGAATGCCTGCAGCTTCTCCTGTTGCAACTGCTGCACGATCTGCGCGCGCACCTGGTCGAGCGGCGGCGGCGTGATCGGGCGGATGTCGTCCACGCGGATGATGTGCCAGCCGAACTGCGTGTGCACCGGCGTATCGGTCATCTGGCCTTTCTGCAGATGCGTCGCCGCGTCGGCGAATTCGGGCACGTAGGCCTTCGGATCCGACCAGTCGAGGTCGCCACCGTTCTTCGCCGAGCCCGGGTCCTTCGAATACTGCTTCGCGAGATCTTCGAAGCTGGCGCCGGCCTTGATCTTCGCGATCAGGTCTTTCGCTTCCTGCTCGTTGTCCACGAGGATGTGATGCAGGTGATACTCGCTGCCGCCCGCGGCCGTGGCCAACTGGTCGTAACGCGCCTTGACCTCGGCGTCGCTCGGCTGGTTGTTCTTCACGAAGTTCTCGATCAGCGCGCGCAGCACCACGGTCTGCTGGGCCACCGCGATTTGCGCCTTCACGTCCGGCTGGTTCGGAATGCCTTCGCGGATCGCTTCCTGCATCAGGATCTCGCGGTTCACGAGTTCTTCACGCACGGCCGACTGCAGTTGCGGGGAGTCCTGCTGGCCTTGGTGGACGAGCTGTTCGACGAGCGCATCGGCACGTGCTTTGGGAATCGGCGTGCCGTTCACGACGGCGATGTTCTGCGCGAATGCGGGAGCGGCCGCGCAAGCAGCCAGCAACACCCAGAGACGGGTTTTCTTCAAGGTCATCGGAAAGTCCTAACGGGGCGAACCCAAAGGGCAACTAAAAAAGGCTAACTGGAAAGCGGGGTTACCGGGGCAGCGCTGCGGCTTCTTCGGGCGTGAGCGCCGTGATCGCAAGTGCGTGAATGCCGCGCTGCATCGCCTCGGCCAGCGCATCATACACCATGCGATGCCTTGCTACGCGGGCTTTCCCCGCGAATGCGGCGGCCACGATCGTTACGCTGTAATGGCCGCCCGCCGCGGCGCCGGCGTGGCCCGCGTGCTGCGCGCTGTCGTCGCGCACGGCGATCGAAGCGACGGGCGCCAGCGCTGCCGCGAGGCGCGATTCGATCAGCGTCATGCGTTCGGCCGGGCTCGCGTTGAGGAAGACGTCGCTCATTCTTCTTCCTTGATGTAGCGCGAGAGCCACAGGCTTTGCCCGACGATGAACACCACGAGGATGCCCGTTGCGCCAAAGAGCTTGAAATCGACCCACGCGTCGGTGGAGAAGTGGAACGCAACGAAGAGGTTCAAGAGGCCGAGCAGCGCAAAGAAGAGCGCCCAGACCAGATTGAGCTGCGTCCAGATGCGATGCGGCAGGGCGATCTGCTTGCCCATCATCGCCTCGATGAGGTTCTTGCCGAAGCCCAGCTGCGCGCCTAGCAGCGCGACCGAGAAGGCCCAGTAGAGCACCGTGGGTTTCCACTTGATGAAGGTTTCGTCGTGCAGCACGAGCGTCGCGCCGCCGAACACCACGACGATGGCGAGCGAGAGCCACAGCATCGGGTCCACCTTGCGGTGACGGAACGCCACCCAGGCGATCTGCACGAGCGTCGCGACGATGGCCACGGCCGTTGCCGTGAAGATGCCCCAAAGCTTGAAGGCAACGAAGAAGAGGATGATCGGAAACAGATCAAACAGAAATTTCATTATCGGCCTGGTGGTTTGCGGGTTTGCGCAGTGAGAGCCGCAAGAGAGCCGCAAAAAAGAGGGCGCGACGCTCAGCGCGCCGCGGTCACTTGGGCTCGAATTGTAGCGCAGCCGAATTGATGCAATACCTGAGGCCGGTCGGCGCGGGGCCGTCTTCGAATACGTGGCCCAGATGCGCACCGCAGTTCTTGCAGCGCACCTCGATGCGCAGCATGCCGTGCGTGCGGTCGGTGCGCTCCTCGATCACTTCGCCGTTGATCGGGCGGAAGTAGCTCGGCCAGCCGCAGCCGGCGTCGAACTTCGTATCCGATTCGAACAGCGGCGTGCCGCAGCACACGCAGTCGTAGACGCCGCGGTCCCAATGATCCCAGTACTGGCCCGTGAACGGGCGCTCAGTGGCCGCGTGGCGAGTCACCTGATATTCCATGCCCGAGAGCTGCTTGCGCCACTCCTCGTCGTCCTTGTGTCCGGGGTAGGCAGGGGAGTTGTGATCGTCATGGCTCATGTCGGGGTTCCTGTCTGGTGAAAGGCAACGCTAAAAGACGTTGGGCAGTTAGGCGGCCGGGGCGGCTCACGAGGAGCAGCTCACCGAAAGCGTGCCTGCCCAATCGGGCGGCAGCGCCGCGTAAGCCGCGTGTTCGGGCTGCTCGTCGAACGGGCGCGAGAGCACCCGTGCAAGCCGCTCCACTTCGCTGAAATCCTTCTGCTGCGCGCGTTCGATCGCGGTCTGCGCGAGGTGGTTGCGCAGCACGAACTTCGGATTCACGCGGTTCATCGCCTCGGCGCGCGCTTCGTCGCTGCGCGCTTCCTCCTGAAGCCGGGCGCGGTAATCGTTCGCCCAGGCGTCGAAGGCCGGGCGATCGAGGAACAGGTCGCGTACCGCTGCGTCGTGTTGCGCGCCGTGCTTCGAGACGCCCGCAAGATGGCGAAACGTCAGCGTGAAGTCGGCCCGGTTCGCGTGCATGATTTCGAAGAGCCGGTTCGAGAGCGCGTCGTCGCCTTCGCGTGTCGTTTCCAGTCCGAGCTTCGCGCGCATGCGCGCTTCCAGTGCGGGCGAGAAGTGCTCCTTGAAGCGCTCGAGTACGGCCTGCGCGTCGGCCACTGCGAGTTCGCCGCGCGCTTTCTCGTCGGATTCCTCACGCTGCAGCCCGAAGAGCGGCAGCAGCGCCTGCGCGAGGCAGAACAGATTCCAGTACGCGATCTGCGGCTGCATGCGGTACGCGTAGCGGCCCTGCGAATCCGAATGATTGCAGATGTGGTTGGCGTCGAAACCGTCGATGAAGCCGAACGGGCCGTAGTCGATCGTGAGGCCGAGGATCGACATGTTGTCGGTGTTCATCACGCCGTGGCAGAAGCCCACGGCCTGCCACTCGACCATGAGCGCCGCCGTGCTGCGCACGGCCTCGTCGAGCAGCGCGAGATACGGGTCGTCCGCTTCGCGCAGCTGCGGATAGAAACGCGTGATGACATGATCGGCGAGCGCCTGCAGCGCGACGACGTTGTCGTTCGCGTAGAAATGCTCGAAGTGGCCAAAGCGTATGAAGCTGGGCGAGACGCGCGTGACGACGGCAGCCGTCTCGAGTTCCTCGCGCCGAACCTGCAGGTCGGAGCCGACTACCGTGAGCGCGCGCGTGGTGGGAATGCCCAGATGATGCATGGCCTCCGAACAGAGGAATTCGCGGATCGACGAGCGCAGCACCGCGCGGCCATCGCCCATGCGCGAGTAAGGCGTGCGGCCCGCGCCCTTGAGCTGGAGCTCGAAGCGCTGCCCGGCGTGCTCGAGTTCGCCCATGCCGAGCGCACGGCCGTCGCCGAGTTGCCCCGCCCACACACCGAACTGGTGCCCGGAATAGACCGACGCATACGACATCGCGTCACGCGCGCGTTCGCGCGTGGTGTTGCCGGCGAAGAATGCGGCAAACGCCGGGTCGGCGGCGAGGGCGGGATCGAGCCCGAGCGACGCGGCAGTGCCGGCCGAACAGCCGATGAGGTAAGGCTCGGGCAGCGGCGCCGCCGGCAGCCGTGTGAGGAATGCTGAGCCCAGTGAGGAGAACGCCTCGCCGCGCGGCGCGGTGAGCTCGCGTTCGAGCTCGGCGAGCCGGCCCGGATGGGTGTCGGAGCGCGATGCGGGCAAGGCAGCGACGGCTGCCTCGGGATCGGTTTGGCCTGGTGAAAACGACATGTTGAGCGCCTTTTGAATAGCCGATATTGTAAGTCCGCGCCAGCCGGCGTGCTGGCCGGCCGCTCGCGGCCCCCGGGGCGGGCCTCGGCGGCCGCGAAAGACCATCGATGACAGGCAAAAACGGACCAAGAGGGCGAGGAGACCACCAACGATGATTGCGCCGCTGCTGGGACAGATGATGGACGTGCCGCTCACCGTATCGTCGCTGCTCGCGCACGCGGCGCGGCATCACGGCGCCACGCAGATCGTGTCGCGTCGTATCGAAGGCGACCTGCATCGCTACACGTACCGCGAGTGCGAGGCGCGTGCCAAACGGCTTTCGCAGGCGCTGATTGCGCTCGGCGTCGCGCCCGGGGAGCGCGTTGGCACACTCGCCTGGAACGGCTACCGGCATCTGGAAGCGTACTTCGGCGTAACGGGTTTTGGCGCCGTCTGCCATACGATCAATCCGCGGCTCTTTCCCGAGCAGATCGCCTGGATCATCAACCACGCGGACGACCGCTATGTCCTGTTCGACACCACGTTCGCCCCGCTCGTGGATGCGCTCGCGCCGCAGTGCCCGAATGTGCGTGGCTGGATCGCGCTTGCCGCCGAGTCGCACCGGCCCGACATGCGTACCCCGGTGCTCTGCTACGAGACCCTGCTCGACGCACAGGACGGCCACTATGACTGGCCGGTGCTCGACGAACTCAGCGCTTCGAATCTCTGCTATACGTCCGGCACGACCGGCAATCCGAAGGGCGCGCTCTACACGCACCGCTCGTCTGTGCTGCACGCCTACGGCGCGTCGCTGCCCGACGCGATGGCGCTTTCCTCGCGTGACGCGATCCTGCCCGTGGTGCCGATGTTCCATGTGAACGCATGGGGCATTCCGCACGCGGCGCCGCTGAACGGCGCAAAGCTCGTGCTGCCGGGCAAGGAGCTTGACGGCAAGTCGCTCTACGAACTCATGGAAGCGGAGGGCGTGACCTGCTCGGCGGGCGTGCCGACCGTCTGGCTCGGCCTGCTCACGTACATGCGCGAGGCAGGCGTGAAGTTTTCCGCGCTCAAGCGCACGGTGATTGGCGGCTCGGCGTGTCCGCCGGCCATGCTGCGTACCTACGAAGACGATTACGGCGTGCAGGTGATTCACGCCTGGGGCATGACGGAGATGTCGCCGCTCGGCACGCTCTCGAAGCTGAACTGGGAACAGTCGCAGCGCTCGCCCGAGGCGCAGCGCGCGCTGCTGGAAAAGCAGGGGCGCGTGATTTTCGGCGTCGACATGAAGATCGTTGGCGAGGACGGGCGCGATCTGCCCTGGGATGGTGTCGCATTCGGCGACCTGCACGTGCGCGGGCCGTGGGTCATCGACCGCTATTTCCGCCAGGAGGGCTCGCCGCTCGTCGATGGCTGGTTCCCGACCGGCGACGTGGCGACCATCGACCCCGACGGCTTCCTGCATATCACCGACCGCAGCAAGGACGTGATCAAGTCGGGCGGAGAGTGGATCAGCTCGATCGACCTCGAGAACATTGCGGTGGCGCATCCGGCCATCGCGGAGGCTGCCTGCATCGCCTGCGCGCATCCGCGCTGGACCGAACGTCCGCTGATCGTGGCCGTGAAGCGGCCCGACGCCGAGGTCACGCGCGAGGAACTGCTGGCCTTTTATGCGGGCAAGGTCGCGAAGTGGTGGCAGCCCGACGACGTCGTGTTCGTCGAAGCGCTGCCGCATACGGCCACCGGCAAGCTGCTCAAGCTCAAGCTGCGCGAGCAGTTCCGCGATTACGTCCTGCCGACGACGCTAGCCGCCGAGGCGTCCTGCCCCATCAACACGCCGGCGGGGCATGATCCCGCCTGAGCGGGGGCCGTAGAAACCCTGACCCCGCCCGCATCGACAAAAATTGAACGAACGTTCTTTTTTGTGTATCCTGCTTGCTGACCGGGAATGTCGGACAATGAAAGCCGGCGACGCACAACGCGGCCCGCAAGCATGGAGGCAGGCAAATGGCAGTGGACTATACGACTCGCGACGGCGTCGCCGTCATCACGCTCAACAACCCGCCCGTCAACGGCCTCGGGCATTCCACCCGGACCGGCATCGTCGAGGGCCTCGCGCGCGCCAATAGCGATCCGGCCGTCGTCGCCGTCGTGATCACGGGTGCCGGCAAGGCGTTCTCGGGTGGCGCGGACATCACCGAATTCAACACGCCGAAGGCGACCCAGGAGCCCACGCTCCACACCGTCATCGACGAAGTCGAGAAGAGCGCCAAGCCCGTCGTCGCGGCGATTCACAGCGTCGCGATGGGCGGTGGCCTCGAACTCGCGCTCGGCGCGCACTATCGCATCGCCGCGCCCGGCGCGCAGATCGCGCTGCCCGAGGTGAAGCTCGGCATCCTGCCCGGCGCCGGCGGCACGCAGCGCCTGCCGCGCGCACTCGGCCTCGAGCCCTCGCTCAACATGATCGTGACCGGCACGCCGGTGCTGTCCGAGAAGCTGGCCGGCACGGGCCTCTTCGACGCCATTGCCCAAGGCGATCTGCTCGACGAGGCGGTGGCGTTCGCGCGCAAGGCTTCCGACAAGGCAGCCCCGCACCCGCTCGTGCGCAACCGCAAGATCGAGCATCCCAACGCCGAGGGCTTCCTGTACTTCGCGCGCAACACGGTTGCGGCGATGTCGAAGAACTATCCGGCGCCGTTGAAGTGCGTCGATGCCGTCGCCGCGGGTGTGACGAACGGCTTCGACAAGGGTCTCGCGTTCGAGCGCGAGTGCTTCATGGAACTCGTGCAGACGCCGGAAAGCCGCGCGCTGCGCCACGCGTTCTTCGGCGAGCGCGCCGCGAGCAAGATCCCCGACGTGCCTTCGAGCACGCCCACGCGCGACATCCAGCAGGTTGCCGTGATTGGCGCGGGCACGATGGGCGGCGGCATCACGATGAACTTCCTCAACGCCGGTGTGCCCGTCACGTTGCTCGAGACGAAGCAGGACGCGCTCGACCGCGGTCTCGCGACGATCCGCAAGAACTACGAAGCCCAGGTCAAGAAGGGCAAACTCACGGCCGAAAAGCTCGCAGCGCGCATGGCGCTGATCCGCCCCACGCTGACCTATGACGACCTCAAGCAGGCCGACCTCATCATCGAAGCGGTGTTCGAAGAGCTCGGCGTGAAGGAACAGGTCTTCAAGCGCCTCGACGAAGTGGCGAAGCCCGGCGCGATCCTCGCCTCGAATACCTCGACGCTCGACGTCGACAAGATCGCCGCCTTCACGAAGCGTCCGCAGGACGTGGTGGGCATGCACTTCTTCAGCCCGGCCAACGTCATGAAGCTGCTCGAAGTCGTGCGCGGCAAGGATACGGCGAAGGATGTGCTCGCAACGGTCATGCAGGTCGCGAAGAAGATCCGCAAGACGGCCGTGGTCTCGGGCGTGTGTGACGGCTTCATCGGCAACCGCATGATCGAGCAGTATGTGCGCCAGGCGCTCTACCTGCTCGAAGAAGGGGCGCTGCCCGCGCAGGTGGACCGCGCGATCGAGAAGTTCGGTTTCGCGATGGGGCCGTTCCGCATGAGCGACCTCGCGGGTAACGATATCGGCTGGGCGATCCGCAAGCGCCGCTATCAGGAGAAGCCGGACCTCAAGTATTCGAAGATCGCCGACCGTCTGTGCGAGCAAGGCCGCTTCGGCCAGAAGACCGGCGCCGGCTGGTACGACTACAAGCCGGGCGAGCGCAATGCGCTGCCTTCGGCGCTCGTGGACGACATGATCGTCGCTTACTCGAAGGAAGCGGGCATCACGCGCCGCAAGATCGGCGAGCAGGAGATCGTCGAGCGTCTCGTGTACGCGCTCGCCAACGAAGGCGCGAAGATCCTCGAAGAGGGTATTGCCTCGAAGGCGTCGGACATCGACATGGTCTATCTCACGGGCTACGGCTTCCCGCTGTGGCGCGGCGGCCCGATGCTGTACGCCGACACCGCGGGCCTGTACAACGTGGCGCGCGCGATTCGCCGCTACGCCGCGCAGCCCAACGGCGACGCATGGGAGATCGCGCCGTCGCTGGCCGAGCTGGCCGAAAAGGGCGGCACTTTCAACTGAGTCGTTCACCGGGCGGACACCATGAGAAGCGCGCACGACGTGCTGTTGCTCATCGACCTGCAATACGACTTCATGCCGGGCGGGGCGCTTGCCGTCGCGCATGGCGATGAAGTCGTGCCGGTGGTGAACCGGCTCGCGCAGGGCTTTGGCCACGTCGTGCTCACGCAGGACTGGCACCCGGCGCAGCACGTTTCGTTCGCGGCGAACCACGCGGGCCGTCAGCCGTTCGCGACGATGACGCTGCCGTACGGCGAGCAGGTGCTGTGGCCGACGCATTGCGTGCAGGGTAGCGAAGGCGCCGAACTGCATCGCGGGCTTGACGTGCCGCACGCTCGCGCAGTCATCCGCAAGGGTCATCACGCGGACGTCGACAGCTACTCGGCCTTTCTCGAGGCCGACCGCAAGACGCGCACGGGGCTCGCCGGCTATCTGCGCGAAACGGGTGCGAAGCGCGTGTATTGCTGCGGTCTCGCCACCGACTACTGCGTCGCCTGGACCGCGCTCGACGCGCGTGCCGCCGGCTTCGAGGCGGTACTGGTCGAGGACGCTTCGCGCGCCATCGACCTGAACGGTTCGCTCGACGCTGCATGGCAACAGCTGCTGGCGGCGGGCGTGACGCGCGCGCACTCGGTAGCGGTACTGAGCGGCGGCGCCTGAATGGAACCCGTGTACAGGTTTGCCCAACCCCGAACATTCTCGCAGGATTAACCCATTCGCATGGGATCGGATCAAGCAGGTCCGATCGATTGGAGACACACATGACTGAAGCCGTAATCGTATCGACCGCACGCACGGGCCTCGCCAAATCCTGGAAGGGCGCGTTCAACATGACCCACGGCGCGACCTTGGGCGGACACGTGACGAAGGCCGCCGTCGAGCGCGCCGGCATCGAGGCGTCGCGCGTCGAGGACGTGATCATGGGCTGCGCCAACCCCGAAGGCGCGACGGGCGGCAACATCGCGCGCCAGATCGCACTGCGCGCGGGGCTGCCGGTTTCCGTGCCGGGCATGACGGTGAACCGCTTCTGTTCTTCCGGACTGCAGACCATCGCGCTCGCCGCGCAACGGGTGATCGCGGGCGAGGGCGACGTGTTCGTCGCAGGCGGCGTGGAGTCGATCTCGTGCGTGCAGAACGAGATGAACCGCCACCTGGCGTTTGAAGGCTGGCTCAAGCAGAACAAGCCCGAGATTTACTGGAGCATGCTGCAGACCGCCGAAAACGTCGCGAAGCGCTACGAAATCTCCAAGGAGCGCCAGGACGAATACGGCGTGCAGTCGCAGTTGCGCGCGGCCGCTGCGCAGGCCGCGGGCCTCTTCAATGCGGAAATCGTGCCGATGACGGTGCTTGCCGGCGTGGCCGACAAGGCGACGGGCCAGTTGGTGACGAAGGAAGTGACGATCGCCGCCGACGAAGGCATCCGCGCCGATACCACGCTCGAAGGCGTGGCGAAGATCCGCACGGCGATGCCGGGCGGCGTCGTCACCGCGGGCAATGCGAGCCAGTTCTCGGATGGCGCGAGCGCATGCGTCGTGATGAACGCGAAGGTCGCGGAGCGCGAGGGCCTCACGCCGCTCGGCATCTTCCGCGGTTTCGCCGTGGCAGGCTGTGAACCCGACGAAATGGGCATCGGCCCGGTGTTCGCCGTGCCGAAGCTCCTCAAGCAGGCCGGTCTCAAGGTAGAGGACATCGATCTGTGGGAGCTGAATGAAGCCTTCGCCGTGCAGGTGCTCTACTGCCGCGACAAGCTCGGCATTCCGGCCGACCGCCTGAACGTGAATGGCGGCGCGATCGCCGTTGGCCATCCGTACGGCGTTTCGGGCGCGCGCCTCACGGGCCACGCGCTGATCGAAGGCAAGCGCCGCGGCGCGAAGTTCGTCGTGGTGACGATGTGCATCGGCGGCGGCCAGGGCGCAGCCGGTCTGTTCGAAGTCGTCTGAGTCCGGGGGCCGGCCAGGCAAGCCTGGCGTAAAGCGCGGCCTCGCGGCTCGCAATGGCCCCCCTCGCGCGGCAGGCCGCGCGGGTATCATGACGTATTTAGGGGCGCAGCTTGCGTCGCGCCTCTTCAACGCAGACTGAAAAGGTGAACACGTTGATTCGTCATATCGTCATGTGGCAGCTCAAGGCGTCGGCCGAAGGCGCGACACGCGAGGAAAACCTCGTGAAGTTCAAGGCGCTGCTCGAAGGCTGTCGCGACCTGGTGCCCGGTACGCTGCATCTGGAAGTCGGCCTGGCGGAGCCGGGCCTCGCGTCGACCTTCGACATCGCGCTCGTCTCCGACTTCGCCGACAAGGCCGCCCTCGACGCCTATCAGGACCATCCCGATCACCTCGTCGTGAAGCAGTTCGCCAAGGCGGTGACGGAAGGCCGCCAGTGCGTCGACTACGTGATCTGATCTGCCGCCATGAGTGACCAGGACATGCCAGACGGCGGCGCAGCACAGACGCCGCAGACCCAGCAAATGGCCATCGAAAGCCCGTTCGTGGACCATCTCGGTGTCCAGCTCGTGAGCGCGCGAGACGGTGCGAGCGAAGTCGCCCTGCCGCTCGCCGAGCGGCATCTGAACACGTGGGACATTGCCCACGGCGGCGTGACGATGACGCTGGCCGACATCGCCCTCGCCATGGCCGCGCGCAGCGTGGCCGGCGACGGCGTGGGTGTCGTCACCGTCGAAATGAAAGTGAACTTCATGCAGCCGGGCCGCGGCGAGTTGCGCGCCTATGGGCGCGTGCTCACGCGCACGACCACGATGGCCTATTGCGAAGGCGAAGTGCGCGACAGCGAAGGCCATTTCGTCGCCAAAGCACTCGGCACATTCAAGTACATGCGCAGGCTTGCCGTGGGGCGCGACGTCGTGCGCCAGCGGCTGCGCAGCGATCCTTCGGCGAAACCGGGACCGAGCGACGGCTGAGCATCGCGGCGCGCTGTCCCCGCAACGCCATTCACCCAAGCGGCCACGCGCCGCAGAGCGAACGCCATGACCCAAATGAATCGTCAGATCCTGCTCGCGTCGCGCCCGGAAGGCGCGGCGAGCGTCGACAATTTCCGTCTCGTCGAGACGCTGCTCGCGCCGCTGCAGGAAGGGCAGGTGCGCGTGCGCAACCACTACCTCTCGCTCGATCCGTACATGCGCGGCCGCATGAACGACAGCAAGTCCTATGCGGCGCCGCAGCCGCTCGATGAAGTGATGATCGGCGGCACGGTGGGCGAGGTGGTCGAATCGCGCAATCCGAAGTACAAGCCCGGCGACAAGGTGGTGGGGATGTTCGGCTGGCAGGAGTTCGGCACCTCGGACGGTTCGGGCATGCAGCCCGTCGATACGACGCATGTGCCGCTCTCCGCTTATCTCGGACCGGTAGGGATGCCAGGCGTCACCGCCTGGTATGGCCTGAACCGCATCATCGCGCCGAAGGCGGGCGAAACGGTGGTCGTGAGCGCCGCGAGCGGCGCGGTGGGCAGCGTGGTGGGCCAGCTCGCGAAACGCGCGGGCTGCCGCGCGGTCGGGATTGCGGGCGGGGCGGAAAAATGCCGATATGTCGTGGAGACGCTGGGCTTCGATGCCTGCGTCGACTACAAGGCCGGCAATCTGTATCAGGATCTCAAGGCCGCGACGCCCAATGGCGTGGACGGCTACTTCGAAAACGTCGGCGGCGACGTGCTCGACGCCACGCTCGCCCGCATGAACGCGTTCGGGCGTGTCGCGCTGTGCGGCATGATCGCGGGCTACGATGGCAATCCGCAGCCGCTCAAGTATCCGGGTCTGCTGCTCACGCAGCGCCTGCTCGTGCAGGGCTTCATCGTGAGCGAGCACATGGACGTGTGGCCGCAGGCGCTTAAGGAGCTCGGCACGCTCGTCGCGCAGAAGCAGCTCGTGTACCGCGAGACCGTGGCCGATGGCCTCGAGAACGCGCCGTCCGCGTTCCTTGGCATGCTCAAGGGGCAAAATTTCGGCAAGCAGCTCGTCAAGCTGATCTGATGCCTCATGTCAGGCCGGCGCGCACGCGCCGGCTTTCCCATCGATTCCAACGCAGGATACGCAATGCCTGATCCGTTCCAGTTCGACGGCCGCGTGGCCGTCATCACGGGTGCGGCGAGCGGCTTTGGCCGCGCGTTCGCCCACAAGGGCGCCGCGCTCGGCATGAAGCTCGTACTCGCCGATGTCGACCAGCAGCTCCTCGACGAGACCGTGGCGGCGTTGCGCGCCGCCGGCGCCGAAGCCATTGGTGTGCAGACCGACGTACGCGACCCGGCCGCAGTCGAGGCGCTCGCGAAGGCCGCGCTCGATGCCTATGGCAAGGTGCATCTGCTGTTCAACAACGCGGGCGTGGGTACGGGCGGCTTTGTCTGGGAAAGCAGCGCGAAGGACTGGGAATGGGTGTTCAGCGTCAACGTGATGGGCGTCGCGAACGGCGTGCGCGCCTTCACGCCCATCATGCTGGCCCAGGGTGAACCCGCGCACATCGTCAACACGGCCTCGGTGGCCGGCTTGCTGTCGCCGTCGGCGATGGCCGTCTATAACGCGTCGAAGCACGCGGTGGTGTCGCTTACCGAAACGCTTTATCACGACCTCAAGAGCGTCGGCGCGACGGTGGGGTGCTCGGTCCTGTGTCCGGCGTTCGTGCCCACGGGCATCGCCAACGCGGAGCGCAGCCGTCCCGACGACCTGCGCAACGATGCGCCGCCCACGCGCTCGCAGCAGGCCGCCGACCTGCAGCTGCAGCGCGCGGTGCGCTCGGGGCGCCTCACGCCGGAAGACGTGGCCACGCAGACCTTCGACGCGATTCGCGAAAACCGCTTCTACATCCTCACGCATCCGCAGATTCTGCCCTCGGTGAAACTGCGTCATGAGGACATCGAAACGTTGCGCAATCCCACCGATCCGCTTTCGCTGAAGCCGGAAGTGAAGCGGGCGGACTGAGCGGCACGGCGATGCCGCTGAACCCGAAGATCGCGCTGGTACTCGACATGGTGGCCCGCGCGGAGCCTGCGCCCTATCACACGCTCACGCCGCAGGAAGCGCGCGCGGCGTATGAGAAGAGCGCGTCCGTGCTGGAGATTGCGGCCGCGCCGATGGATGCGGTGGAGAATCTGCAGGTAGGCGTGCGCGATGGCTCGACCGTGCGCGCACGCCTTTACTATCCGGGCGCCCCGAACTGGGCCCAACCGCTGCCCGCGCTCGTGTATTGCCATGGCGGCGGCTTTACGGTCGGCAGCGTGGATACGCACGACGCGCTATGCCGCATGTTCGCCCGCGACGCATGCTGCGCGGTCCTATCGGTGGACTACCGGCTCGCGCCCGAGTATCGTTTCCCGACCGCCGTCCACGACGCCTTCGACGCTTACGCATGGCTGCACGCGCACGCAGCCGAATATGCGCTCGACCCGGCACGTTTCGCGGTGGGCGGCGACAGTGCCGGCGGCACGCTCGCCGCCGTGTGCGCCGTGCTCGCGCGCGACGCAGGCATCGCGCCGCTGCTGCAACTGCTGATCTATCCGTCCACTTGCGCCCACCAGGATACGCCGTCGCACGCGCGGCTGGCCGAGGGCCATCTGCTCACGGCGCAGACGATCCAGTGGTTCTTCAATCACTACTTGCGCGATGCCGGGGACCGCGAGGATTGGCGCTTCGCGCCGCTCGACGGCAAGCGCGCTGCGCCGGGCTTCGCGGGACTCGCTCCCGCATGGATCGCCGTGGCGGAGTACGATCCGCTGGTGGACGAGGGCGAGGCCTATGCGCACAAGCTGCGCGAGGCGGACAACGCCGTGACGCTCGTGCGCTACCCCGGCATGATCCACGAGTTCTTCAAATTAGGTGGTTTCGTCGAAGACGCGCGGCGCGCCCAGGGCGACGCCGCCCAGGCGTTGCGCGAGGCGTTCGGCACCGGCGATTGAGCCGCAACTGAGCGGCAACTGAGCGTGCACGGCACGCCTGCGGCCAGGTCCGCCGGCCCCGCTCAGCGGGTCTCGACGACAAAGTGCTCGCGGCGCTCGAAATCGCCTGGGCGCGCGATGCGATGCGAGCCGTTGTCGTCGCTGCGCTCGACCACTTCGACCTCGATACGCGCTCCGTGTGCACTCACGCGCAGCGCGGTCGTGCCACGCGTGCCGTAATCGGGGGTTTCGATGAAGGCCGCCGAGAGTGCGCGTTCGCGCTCGAGCGCGATGCCGGTGGCCGGCAATTCGTCGTCGCGGGCAATCTGCGGATCGCGCATCATCGCGACGAGCTGATCGAGTGGGACGGGCGCTGCGCGGCCAGCCAGCTCGGCGAGCGCTGCGCGCTTGCGCACGAGCTTCGGCCAGGGCGTGTCCAGCACGGCATTCGAAATGCCGTGCGTGCCGGGCGGCAGGAGCGCAGGCGCGAGATCGCCGCGATTGCAGTACCAGGCCAGCTCGCGTCGCGTCCAGTCCCCCACCACCAGATTGAAGCCGTTGTAGAGGCTGCCGTTGCGCGCCACTTCGGCCAGATAGCCGAGCGGCGTATCGGGCAGGTCGTCGCCGCCCGCAAGCCAGGCCGAGACGAGCGTGCCGCGCGTGGGCGCGTCAGGGCGCATTTCATGCGGCGCACGGTAGTTGGTGAGCGCGGCGAAGCGACCGCCGCGCGTCATGCCGAGCCACGTCCCTCCGCCCACGAGATCGCGGCCGGCGAGCAGGTGGGGGGTGTCGTTCCACCAGTGCAGCGGCTCGGCCGTGCGGCGCAGGAATTCGTCACGATTCGCGGCGAGCGTGAAGAGGGCGCCTGCCGTGGCCTCAGGGCGCCAGTCGAAGACGATCAGGCACATGGCGCAGGCTCCCCGGCGTGCGCCGCTGTAGCCCATGCAACAAGCACGGCGGATGCGATCAGGGCGCGGTGCGCGACGCGCGGATGCGGGGCCAACGCGTCAGACCTCGGCGGGCAGCGCGTAGGGCAGCGGCATAAAGCGCAGGGCGGGGCCGTCGGCGCCGCCCAGATGAATGGTGCCCGATTCGAGCGCGGCGAGCTTGATCTCCGCGAGCAGATCGACGCCGCCCTCGGGCGCGGGTGCCGCGTTGACGATCATGCCGCACGGCTGGCCGGGGTCGTCGGAGTGAAACAGTTCGGCGCCCGCGTGCGCGGCATCGAGCCCAGCGGTGACGCTGGCGAGCGCGGTCCGGCGCTTGATCGTGCCGCGATACTGGCTGCGCGCGACGATTTCCTGGCCCGGATAGCAACCTTTCTTGAAGTTCACGCCGCCGAGCACGTCGTAGTTCAGCATCTGCGGCACGAACTGTTCCGAGACGGCGTGGGTGATGCGCGGTTCGCCCGCGCGGATGTCGAGCCAATCCCACACGGCGCCCGGCACCCGCGTGAGCTTGCCCGCGAGCGCCGCGAGACGCGCCTCGACGGCCGCCTTCGGGCCGACCCACAAATATCGCAGGCGCCCGGCCGCATCAGGCAGGCGGATCAGCGTGCCGGCCGGATCGTCCACTTTCACGTGCACGCCGTCGGGCAGCGCGTCGAACTCCGCCGCCAGCGCGCCGCGCACGTCGCCTGCGAGTCCCACCACGAGCAGCTTCTCGGTGTCGTCGACGAGCTTCGCCTTGGCGCGCAGCACGAACATCGAGAGCCGCTTCTGCACGCTCGCCTGCACGTCCTTCGCGATCAGCAGGCGAATCGCTTCGCCGGTCTTCCAGACGAGAAATGAGGCGAGCAGGCGCCCCTTCGGCGAGCAGTAGCCTGCCAGGCGGGCGCCGGTCACATCCAGATGCTGGATGTCGTTCGTGAGCTGGCTGTGCAGGAAGCTGGCTGCATCGTCGCCATTCGCGTCGATCACGCCGAACTGCGGCAGGATCGCGTAAGCACCGCCCTTGAGGACGGCCTCGAAATCATGAGCGGCGGGCGCCTCGACGGCGGTGACGGAGAGCGTGGTGGCGGAATCGAGCGGGGAATTCATGGATTCGGGGAACAGTCAATCCTGACTTTAGCGAGGGCAAGCGGTTATTATAGGAGGCTCGTTCCGAGCCGTGTTTTCATGTCCCTCTTCAAGAAATGCCTTGTTGCCGGCGCTATGCTCGCCGTGCTTGGCGCAGCCGCCGTGGGCGGCATCTGGCACTGGGCCAATACCCCGGTCGAACTCGTCTCCCCCCAGCTCGACGTGACCGTCAAGCCGCACAGTTCGGTGCGCAGCGTCACCGCGCAGCTGCGCCGTGGCGGCGTGCCGGTCCAGACCGATCTGTTCGTGCTGATGACGCGTGTGCTCGGGCTGCAAAGCTCGCTCAAGTCCGGCAACTACGAGTTCAAGCTCGGCATTACGCCCTATGAAGTGCTGCAGAAAATGGCGCTCGGGGACGTCAACGAGTACGTCGCGACGATCATCGAAGGTTGGACTTTCGGGCGCATGCGTGCCGAGCTCGACGCCAACCCGGCACTGCGCCACGACAGCGCCGGCATGAGCGAAGCGCAGCTGCTCGCCGCGATCGGCGCGCCGGCCGCGCCGATGGGCAACGCCGAAGGCCTGTTTTTCCCCGACACCTATCTGTTCGACAAGGACACGAGCGATCTCGACGTCTATCGCCGCGCGTATCACCTGATGCAGACGCGGCTCGCCGAGGCCTGGGCCGCGCGTACGCCGGGGCTGCCGCTCAACTCGCCGTATGAGGCGCTCACGCTCGCGTCGCTGATCGAAAAAGAGACCGGCCGTGCGGGCGACCGGCCGCTCGTGGCCGCCGTGTTCGCCAACCGGCTGCGCGCGGGCATGCCGCTGCAGACGGACCCGGCGGTGATCTACGGGCTTGGCGAGCGATACCAGGGCCGCCTGCACCGGCAGGATCTGCAGACCGACACTCTTTACAATACGTACCTGCGCCTCGGTTTGCCGCCGACCCCCATCGCACTACCGGGAGCGGCCTCGCTGCAGGCGGCGCTGAATCCGGCGTCGACGGCCGCGCTGTACTTCGTGGCGCGCGGCGATGGCAGCAGCATTTTTTCGGACAATCTTGTCGACCATAACAAAGCAGTCGACAAATACATTCGGGGGCAGTAAATGGCGCGGGGCCGATTCATCACGTTCGAGGGCATCGACGGCGCGGGCAAGACCACGCATCTCGCCTGGTTTCGCGACCGCCTTGCGGACAAACTGGCCGGTGCCGGGCGCCAGGTCGTGATGACGCGCGAGCCGGGCGGCACGCCGCTTGGCGAAAGTTTGCGTGAAATCCTGCTGCATCAGCCGATGGATCTCGAAACCGAAGCGCTGCTGATGTTCGCGGCACGCCGCGAACATCTGGCCCAGGTGATCGAGCCGGCGCTCGCGCGCGGCGACTGGGTGCTCTCCGACCGCTTCACCGACGCCACTTTCGCCTACCAGGGCGGCGGGCGCGGGCTGCCGCGCGACAAGCTGGAAACGTTGGAACGCTGGGTGCAAGGCGGTTTCCAGCCCGACCTGACGGTGCTGTTCGACGTGCCGCCGGCCACCGCGAGCGAGCGCCGCGGCGCGGCGCGCGAGCCGGACCGCTTCGAGAGCGAGACCGATACGTTCTTCACGCGCACGCGCGCCGAATACCTGCGCCGCGCGCAGGAAGCGCCGTACCGCTTCGTGACCGTCGATTCCACGCAGAGCATCGAAGCGATCCGCGCCCAGCTCGGGCAGGTGATCGCGGGGCTTTGATATTCTCGGCTAACTGGTTGATTTCAAAATGATCTATCCGTGGCAAACCGGCGACTGGGAGCGCCTCCAGCAACTGCGCGGCCACTGGCCACACGCACTGCTGCTGCACGGCCAGGCCGGGATCGGCAAGCTGCATTTCGCCCGGCATCTGGCCCAAGGGCTCCTGTGCGAGTCGCCGCAGCCCAATGGCGAGCCCTGCGGCGCGTGCCCCGCGTGCAACTGGTTCGTCCAGGGCAACCACCCCGATTACCGCATCGTCGTGCCGGAGGCGCTGGCCGCCGAGGTCGGCCCGGTGGCTGCGGAAGACGGCGACAAGGCCGCCGACAAGGGCGAAGGCGAGGAGGGCAAGAAGGGGCGCGCGCCGAGCAAGGAGATTCGTATCGAGCAGGTGCGCGCGCTGCTGGACTTCACGGCAGTGGGGTCGCATCGCGGCGGCTTGCGCGTCGTCGTGCTGTATCCGGCCGAGGCGCTCAACGTGGCCGCCGCCAACGCGCTCCTGAAGACGCTCGAGGAGCCGCCTTCGAGCGTCGTGTTCCTGCTCGTGTCGGCGCGCATCGACCGCCTGCTGCCCACCATCATCAGCCGTTGCCGCCAGTGGCCGCTCGCCACGCCGGCGCCCGAGGCCGCGCAGGCCTGGCTCGCGGCGCAAGGAGTGGCCGACGCGCAAGCGCTGCTCGCCGAGGCGGGCGGCGCGCCGCTCGCGGCGCTCGCGCTCGCTCACGACGAGAACCGCACGCTGCGCGACTGGACCCTCGCCCAGCTCTCGGCCGGATCGGCCTGCGACGCCTTCGCCTGCGGCGAGACGCTGCAGAAGCTGCCTGTGCCGCTCGTGCTGGGCTGGCTGCAGCGCTGGGCGTACGACCTGCTCGCCCAGCGTACCGCCGGCCGTCCGCGCTATTTCCCGCAGGCCGCCGCGGCGCTCGCGCGCTGCGCGGCCAGGCTCGACGCAGCGGCGCTGGCGCGCTACCTGAAAACCGTCACGCGCCAGCGCGCGGTCGAGAACCATCCGCTGAATGCGCGTCTCGTGTTCGAGGAACTGTTTCTCGGCTATCGTGAATTGTTCGACTGACCCTTCGCGCCGGCGCCAATCCAACTGACCTACCGACCCGGCCCGCCGTGACCGATACGCCCAACGTAGTGGGCGCCGCGCATGGCGAGCCCCAGCCGATACAGAGCACCATGAGTCTTGCCTACCGGGATGCCACCCTCGACGATCTGCCCGCCATTGTCGCCATCTACAACTCGACCGTGCCGTCGCGCCAGGTCACGGCGGATCTGGAGCCCGTCAGCGTGGCGAGCCGCCTGCCGTGGTTTCACGCGCACGGACCGGCTACGCGGCCGCTGTGGGTGGTCGAAGAGGGTGGCCGCGTGATCGCGTGGCTCAGCTTCTCCGACTTCTACGGGCGCCCGGCCTACCGCCACACCTCCGAGGTCAGCATCTACCTCGACGAAGCTGCACGCGGCAAGGGTCTTGGGCGCAAGCTTCTCGTCGCCGCCCTCGAAGCCGCGCCGAAACTCGATATCCACACCGTGCTCGGCTTCGTGTTCGGCCACAACGCGCCGAGCATGCGGCTCTTCGAGGGCTTTGGCTTCACGGCGTGGGGAACGCTCCCGCGTGTGGCCGTGCTCGACGGCGTCGAGCGCGATCTCATTATCCTCGGCAAGCGGCTCGATACCGCGCCTGCCGCCTGAACCCGCGCAGGACCGCCCATGTTCGTCGATTCGCATTGCCATATCAATTTCGAAGGCCTGGCCGACCGTTTGCCGCAAGTGCTGGAGAACATGCGCTCGAACGCCGTGACGCATGCGCTGTGTGTCTCGGTCGATCTGGAGACGCTGCCCTCGGTGCTCGACATCGCCAGCCGCTTCGAGAATGTCTACGCCTCGGTGGGCGTGCACCCCGACCACGAGGATGCGCAGGAGCCCGACGTCGCCGAACTCGTCGAGCTGGCCGCACACCCGAAGGTGGTCGCGATCGGCGAAACGGGGCTCGATTACTACCGCCTCGGCGATCGGACCATCGCCGACATGGAGTGGCAGCGCGAGCGCTTTCGCACCCATATCCGCGCGGCGCACGCCACCAACAAGCCGTTGATCGTTCATACGCGCGCCGCCTCCGAAGACACGCTGCGCCTGATGGAAGAGGAGCGGGCGGGCGTGCCAGGCGGCGTGATGCACTGCTTCACGGAGCCGTGGTCGATCGCCGAGCAGGCGCTCGCGCAGAACTTCCATATTTCGCTCTCGGGCATCGTCACGTTCAAGAGCGCCACCGACGTGCAGGAGGTGGCGCGCCGCGTGCCGATCGAGCGTTTGCTGATCGAAACCGACTCGCCGTACCTGGCGCCGGTGCCTTTTCGGGGCAAGCCCAATGAACCAGCGTACGTCAGCCATGTCGGAAGATTCATTGCGCAGCAACGGGGGATCTCCGATGCCGAACTCGGCGCGGCCACCACGCAGAACTTCTTCCGGCTCTTCAAGATCCCGGCGGCGGTTTGAATGGCTGGTCAGGAAGCTGCCAATACCGTTTGTTATCATCAAGATACCGAAAAACGTTAAGGTCTGACATGAACTTCAATTCGCTTTCGCCTGCTGTCTCTCCCGTCCGTGCCGCGTCCGTGCGCCGCGTGGCCGCCGCGCTTGCCTTCGGCATGAGCGCCGCTCTGCTGGCCGCCGCGCCCGTGCATGCCGCGCCGATCGACTCGCTTGTGAAGGCTGTCAAGTTCGACGACGACAAGGCCGTCTCCGAAGACCTCGCCAAGGGCATGGACCCGAACGCGACCGACGACCACGGCATCCCGCTCCTCGTGCTGGCTGCGCGCGAGAAGTCCAACAAGGTGGCCGCCGTGCTGCTGGACAACCCGAAGACGAAGCTCGAGGTCGAGGACGGCGCCGGCGAGAACGCGCTGATGATGGCCTCGCTCAACGGCGACACGGATCTCGTCAAGCTGCTCATCGCGAAGGGCGCAGAAGTCAACAAAAAGGGCTGGACCGCACTGCACTATGCGGCGGCCAACGGCCACGACGACATCGCCAAGCTGCTGCTCGGCTACTCGGCCTATGTCGACGCTCCGTCGCCCAACGGCACCACGCCGCTCATGATGGCTGCGCGCGGCGACCATATCTCGACGCTCAAGCTGCTGCTCGACAGCGGCGCGGACCTCAACGCGAAGAACCAGATCGGCATGAACGCGCTCGATTTCGCCAAACAGTACAAGGCGCCGGACGCGATCAAGGGCCTCTCCGCGCGCATGGCGCAGCAGGGCGCGCAACCGGCGGATACGGCGGCGCCGCAAAACGGTGCAAAATAACGGAGTTGCCGCAGGACCGGACCGACCTGCGGCCACGCGGCGCCCCCGGCAGGGCGCCGCACCACAGTCACGAAAAAAGGAGAACCATGCTGCGGGCTCTGATTTGCGCCGGCGCGCTCGTTTTGCCGTTGTCGGCATTCGCCTTCACGGCCAGCGATCTGAACCGGCTATGCACAAAAACCGATGTGGCCTCGCGTAGCGCATGCGCGGCCTACATCGAAGGCGCCGCCGACGGGATCTTCAACACCATCGATGCAATCGGGGGCACGACCGGGCCGCGCGTGGGACAGTACTTCTGCCTGCCGCCGGACGCGCGCTCGGCGCAGTTGACTGACGCAGTGCGCAAATATATCGCCGACAACCCGAATGTCGCGGGCTACAACGCCAGCACCGCCATTTCGCTCGGCCTCGGTAAGGCGTTTCCTTGCGCGCCCGGCAGCGGCTGAGCCGCTGAAGCGGTCTTCGGCACCCGCGCAGCTGGCCGGTCAGCCTGGCCCGCGCGCCGCGATCCTCATGGCGGCCTTCGCGGCACGCCTCGTGCTAGCCGGAGAGCACGATCGCCTGGCAGACATGCGCCGGCGGCCTATGGCTCCTGCACGCGGCCCGGAGTCGAGGCATAACGTGCGGAGGGAGCCGGGATGGGCAGATTGATCGTCGTGTCGAATCGGGTGGCAACGCCGACGGAGACGAAGGGCTCCGCGGGCGGTCTCGCCGTGGGCGTGTTCGGCGCGCTCAAGGATGCGGGCGGCGTCTGGTTCGGCTGGAGCGGCGATGTCGTGAGCGAGAGCGTGGCGAACGCGGGACCGGTTCTCGTCGAGGAGGGGCCCGTCACCTTCGCGACCGTCGGCCTCACGCGCAAGGACTACGACCAGTACTACCGCGGCTTTTCCAACGCCACACTCTGGCCCGTCTTCCACTACCGCAACGACCTCTCGCGCTACGAGCGCGACGAGTACGCGGGGTATCGCCGCGTGAACGCCTGGCTCGCGCACAAGCTCGTCAAACTGGTCGAGCCTGACGACAACGTCTGGGTGCACGATTACCACCTGATCCCGTTCGCCGAAGCCCTGCGTTCCGAGGGTCTTGCGAACCGCATCGGCTTTTTCCTGCATATTCCGTTTCCCTCGCCCCAGGTGCTGCAGACGATTCCACCACACGACGAACTCGTGCGGTCCTTGTGCTGCTACGACCTGCTGGGCTTCCAGACCCGCAACGATCAGCAGGCGTTCCACGACTACATCGTGCGCGAGGCCGGCGGCAAGGTGCGTGAGCAGGGCGAGAAAGGCGAGGTGCAAGCGTACGGCCGCAAGTTGCGCACGGGTGTCTACCGCATCGGCGTCTTCCCCGACGAGATCGCCGAACAGGCGGCCCGCTACGAGAGCCGCCAGCACGTGCTCGACCTCAAGCAGAGCCTGGAAGGGCGCAAGCTCATCATGAGCGTGGACCGGCTCGATTATTCGAAAGGGCTGGTCGAACGCTTCCACGCGTTCGAGCAGCTGCTCGAGCACGCGCCGGAGTGGCGCGGCAAGGTCACGCTCGTGCAGATCGCGCCGCCCACGCGCTCGGACGTCGCAAGCTACCGGCTGATTCGCGAGGAACTCGAGCGGGAGGCTGGGCGCATCAACGGCCGCTACTCGGGACTCGATTACACACCGATCCGCTATCTGAGCCAGCAATACGACCGCTGGAAGCTGATGTCGCTGTTTCGCGAGTCGCAGGTGGGCTACGTGACGCCGTTGCACGACGGCATGAACCTCGTGGCGAAGGAGTATGTCGCGGCGCAGAATCCCGCCGACCCGGGCGTGCTCGTGCTCTCGGTTTTCGCGGGTGCCGCCGCGGAGCTCACGGGCGCGCTCCTCGTGAATCCGCACGATGCGGCCGGCATGTCCGAGGCGCTGCAGGACGCCTTGTCGATGCCGCTTGCCGAGCGCCAGGCGCGCTACGAGATCAACATGGAGGCGCTGCGGCGCAACGATCTGGGCGTGTGGCGTGACAGCTTCCTGAGGGATCTGGCCAGCGTGCCCCGGCAGCAGCACTAATCCTCCGGGTAGCGTCCGGCGCCAGTCGCGCGTGCGGTCTTGCCGGGCGTCCGGCGAGGCACAGCCCCGGAGTTGCTCGCGGCCTGCTTTGAGTCAGCTTTCAGTCCGGTGTGCGCGCGATTGCGTATGATCCAGCGATCGCTCCTGCTTCACCGCCGCATGCTTACGACGCTAGCCATTGCCAACTACCGCTCCCTGCGCGAACTGATCGTGCCGCTCGGGCCGCTCAACGTCATCACCGGCCCGAATGGCAGCGGCAAGTCAAATCTCTACCGTGCGCTGCGCCTGCTTGCGCTCACCGCGCGAGGTGGCGTGATTCCCTCGCTCGCGCGCGAAGGCGGCCTGCAATCCACGCTTTGGGCCGGCCCCGAACGCTTCTCCCGTGCGGTGCTCGAGGGCGCCGAGCCGGTCCAGGGCACTGTGCGCCAGGACGCGGTGAGTTTGCGTCTCGGCTTCGCGGGGGAGGCGTTCGGCTATGCGATCGATCTGGGGTTGCCGACACCGTCGACATCGCAGTTCGCCCTCGACCCGGTGATCAAGCGCGAGTGCATCTGGAGCGGAGCGCTCCTGCGGCCGTCGGCACTGCTGGTCGATCGCAAGGGGCCGACAATCCGCATCCGCGACGAGGCGGGCGACTGGACCACGCTCGCGCAGCCCGTCGCGAGCTTCGACAGCATGATGACGGAGTTCGCCGACCCCCGCAGCGCGCCGGAGATGATCGCCGTGCGCGAGCAGATCCGCTCGTGGCGCTTTCACGATCACTTCCGCACCGATGAAGTGGCGCCCGCGCGCCAGGTGCAGATCGGCACCCATTCGCCGGTGCTCTCCGACGACGGCGCGAATCTTGCCGCCGCGCTGCAGACGATACGGGAGATCGGCGACGGCGTAGCGCTCGACACGGCCGTTGCCGACGCCTTTCCCGGTGCGCGGGTCGAGATCGTCAATCGCGAAGGGCGCTTCGAGCTGGCGCTGCGTCAGCAAGGCCTGCTGCGGCCGTTGCGCGGGGCGGAGCTTTCGGACGGCACCTTGCGTTACCTGCTGCTCGCGGCGGCTTTGCTGAGTCCGCGGCCGCCAGCGCTTCTCGTGCTCGACGAGCCGGAGACGAGCCTGCACCCCGATCTGCTGGCTTCGCTTGCACGCCTCATCGCGCGGGCGTCGCGGCATTCGCAGGTGCTCGTGGTGTCGCATGCAACGCGTCTCGTGGCGGCGCTGGAGCGCGAGGCGGGCAGCCGGTCGATCGTGCTGGAGCGCAAGCTGGGTGCGACCGCGCTGGCCGATGCCGAAGCGCTCGACGTGCCGCCCTGGAAATGGCCGTCGCGGTGAGGACCGCCGTAGTGGCAAGAGCGTGGGCAATGGGTACACGGCTTGCAACGGTAAAGGATTTGTGTGGCGGGCGTGTCGGCTCGGCTTACCTTCGCCTTGCCTTACAATGAGATCAGAAGCCGTGGCGCCACCCGAGGGCACACGCGCACCGGACTGACGGAGACTCCCGATGAGAATCGCCCAGATCGCCCCGCTCACCGAATCGGTTCCCCCCAAGCTGTACGGCGGCACGGAACGCGCCGTGTCGTACATCACCGAAGCGCTCGTGGACCTGGGCCACGAGGTCACGTTGTTCGCGAGCGGCGACTCGGTCACGCGCGCGAAGCTCGAACCGGTCTGGCCGCGCGCATTGCGCCTCGATCCCTCCATTCGCGACCGCATCGCGCCGCACATGCTGCTCATGGAGATGGTGCGCCGCCAGGCCGATCAGTTCGATGTCCTGCACTTCCATATGGACTACTACTCGTTCTCGGTATTCAAGCGCCAGGAGACGCCGTTCGTGACGACCCTGCACGGCCGCCTCGATCTGCCCGAGCAGCAGCCGGTTTTCGATACCTTCAACACGGCACCCGTCATTTCGATCTCGAACGCGCAGCGCCAGCCGCTGCCGCAGGCCAAATGGCTCAGCACCGTCTATCACGGGCTGCCCGAGCGCCTCTATGTGCCCCAGCCGGTCGAGCAGCGCTACCTGGCCTTCCTCGGCCGCATCTCGCCGGAAAAGCGCGTGGACACGGCAATCGGCATCGCAAGCCGCTGCGGGCTGCCGATCCGGATCGCCGCGAAGGTGGATGAGGCCGACCGCGAATACTTCGAGCGCACGATCAGGCCACTGTTGGCACTGCCAGGCGTCGAGTTCATCGGCGAGATATCGGATGCGCAGAAGGCCGAGTTCCTCTCGGGCGCGCACGCGCTGCTGTTTCCCATCGACTGGCCGGAGCCGTTCGGTCTGGTAATGATCGAGGCGATGGCGTGCGGCACGCCCGTGATCGCGTTCAACCGTGGCGCGGTGCCGGAAGTCGTGGAGGACGGGGTGACGGGCTTTATCGTCGAAGACGAAATCGGCGCTGTGGCGGCCGTGAACCGTATTGCGCGCGTGCCGCGCGCCGGCGTGCGGCGCCGCTTCGAGGAACGCTTCACGTCGCGCCGCATGGCGCAGCAGTACGTGGAGGCGTATCAGGCAGTGATACGCGCGAGCCGGCGCTCGCGCTTCAAGGTAATCGATACGTCCGCGAGCTGAGCGGCTCGCGGAACGCGCTTCACGCCGGCACGTCAGAGGTCGAGGCGCGAAATCTTCGTGCTTTCAAGCGACAGGTCGCCGATCAGGCCGCTGTTGGTCATCACGAACACTTCGACGGGCTTCGTGGCCGTGGTCGTGTCGACGCTGCCGTTCGCACCAACCTTCACGATCGCGACCGAGGCGTCGCCGCCGACCGACCAGCCTTCCGAGTTGTGGAAACGGTCGAGGGCGTCTTGCGTCATGAAGAGATAAATGACGGACTTCGACTGCATGCCGAGCGTGGCACCCACCGATACCGACGTCGTGCCGTAGTAGCCGGCGGTGCTGCCGCCAATGCGCAGCGCGCCGTCGCCATGCTCGCCGCCAAGGCCGATGCCGGCCTGGACGACCGACGGGAATACGAGGATGCCACGAGCCTTGCCCACCAGTTCACGCGAGCCCGGCACGGTCTGGAAGAGGCGCGAGAGTGTACCGTCCACGCTCGCGTCGATCGATTGCTTGCGGGCATCGTTCGACATGGCGGTGGGAGGTTGATTGCCGGTGGTGGTGCAGCCTGCGAGAGCGGTCGTGGCAACTGCAATGGCCACGGATGCCTTCAGAAGGAAGCCGTACTTTTGCATTTTCTTCTCCGTTGTGGTGACCGGAAACCGCACCGCAATGGCCAGGGGCCGGTTGTGCGGGCTGAAGCGGTTATAGCATAGATACTGCGCAGGCCTACTTGAGCGAGCGCAGCCCGCAAGTTTCGAGACGTGTGGCAACGCGGCGTCGGCCAGGTGTCCGGCGATGCGGCGAAATGCGGGATGGATGAACGGCTGCGTGGCGTCGCCGCGATGCGCGGCAGCGTCACGGCTCCGACACGGCTTTCGGTGCCGGCTTGGCAGGCGGACGCCGAAGCGCGCGCCGCACGCCTCCGAGCAGCACGCCGATGGCCAGCAGCGTCGCCGCCGGCACGACCCAGTAGCCGACGAACGCGTGCCAGAGATAGCCAAAGAGGGTGGCGCGGCGCAGGGCGTATTCGTCGCGGGCGTCCTGCCAGCGCACGGCGTTCTGCGCGAGGACGTCGGCTGGACAGCCGGCGGCACGCGCCGCCCCGGCGCTGCCCTGGCAGCGCTGCGGCAAGCCGGCGTTGCGTTCGGCGTCGGTGAAGGTCCACGTGGTCAGCGCGCGCTGGAGATCCTCGCGGTTGTAGGCCATCTCCTCCTGAGCCTCGCGCACGGCAACGATCATCACCGGCACCAGCCAGAACACGATCACGAGCAGCCAGCGGCGAAACCAGCGGTTTTTGTGTCTCCATGCCATCCATGCCTCCGTTCGATGCCATTGGCATCAACGTGAAACGGCGGCCCGATGGCGTTGGCGTTATGTCGTTCGGGATGGGACCGCCGTTGGAGCCATCATAGGAGAAAAACGGCGGGTTCGAAGACGGTGTCAGGGCGCGGCGAGAAGGCGTGCGGGAACCCGGTGGGGAAAGATGGGGGCCGGGCGCGGGAGCCAGCGGCGCGTGGCACGCGTGAAAAAAACGCGCGGCTCGCCTGGCGGCCGCGCGTTTGCCTGGTTGTGCTACGGCTTAGCTCTTCGTCGAGAGGCACTGCTTCATGAAAGCCTTGCGGTCGTCGCCCTTCTTGTCGGCGGCCTGGGTGTTACAGGCCTTCATCCGTTCCTGCTGCGACATCGTCGGCGCCGGCACGCCGCTGGCCGAAAGACACTGCTTCATGAAGGCCTTGCGGTCGTCGCCCTTCTTGTCCGCGGCCTGCGCGTTGCATGCCTTCATCTTCTGCTGCTGGCTGTTCGGCGCGGCGGCGGAGGCGGGGGTCTGTGCGAAGGCCGGCGCGGCCAGCACGCCGCCCAGCACGATTGCAGCGATAACGGATTGCATCTTCATTGTTCACTCCCATGGGATATCGACGTCGTCGGTAGTCGTGCGAGCGGCCCGGAATGGTGCCCGTATCCGGGCTGCTTCGGTTCTTCCGGTCTTTTTTTCGCGGCGACCATTATGGCAAAGCCTTCGTGAAAACGGGGCGGCAATGTCCGCGGTTGACGGCGGCATGCCGCACAATGCGATTTGTCGTGCCGCACGCGCACCCGAACCCGAACCCGAACCCGTAGGAGAACGCCATGCACTGGCTCTTGATGTACGAACTCGCCGACAACTACCTCGAACACCGCGCCGAGCATCGCAGCGCCCATCTCGCCCTCGCGTGGGCGGCGGCGCAGCGGGGCGAGCTGCTGCTCGCCGGTGCGCTGGCCGATCCCGCGGACAGCGCCCTCCTGCTGTTCCAGGGCGACAGCCCCGCAGCCGCCGAAGCGTTCGCGCACGCCGATCCCTACGTCATGGCGGGACTGGTCCGTCACTGGCGCGTGCGGCCCTGGCAGACGGTCGTGGGAGAGGGCGCGGCCAACCCGGTGCGTTGATGGTGGTGTGATCCTTGCCGTCAGGCCGGGTGCGCGCCGCGCGCCGCCTCGTCGAGCAGCTCGCGCACGGTGTCGTCGTCCACCTGATCGAAGTCGAGGTAGAACTGCCCGACGCTGTAGAAATGCTGCGGCGCAAGCACGCTGACGAGTTCGTCCACGGCGTTGCCCAGACGGTTGCGCGCGAGTGCGGGCGCAACCGGCACCGCGGCGACGATGCGCGCAGGGCCGAGCGTTGCGAGCGCCCGCGCGGCAGCCTGGAGCGACGCGCCCGTCGCCATGCCGTCGTCGATCACGAGCGCCACGCGCCCGGCTACGGGCACCGGCGCTCGCTCGCCGCGATAGCGCGCTTCGCGCCGGGCCAGCTCGATACGCGCAGTGGCAAGCGCGCTCTGCAGTTGCGCCGTGCTTATGCCGGCTTCGCGCACGAGCGCTTCGTCCACGAACTGCGCGCCGTTCGACGACAGCGCGCCCATCGCGAGTTCCGGCTGCCACGGCATGCCGAGCTTGCACACGGGCAGCACGTCGAGCGGCGCGCCCAGCGCGGCCGCGACCTCGAAGGCGACCGGTACGCCGCCGCGCGGCAGGGCGAGCACGACGACGTCGCGTCGCGAAGCGTAGGCGCCAAGGTGTTGGGCGAGCAGGCGGCCCGCTTCGCGGCGATCGGTGAACGGACGTTCCATGATCGGCTCCGGGGCGAAACGACCTGACCAGTGTGCCACGCAGTGCCGAGCCCCGGGCGGGAAATGAAAAGGGGTGCAGAAGATTGCAACCTTCGCCGCGCCGCGCGCGATTGTCATTTGCTAACGCGCATTCGTCGTTTGGCCGCATGCCCCCCCGTCGTTACGATGGAGGGACACCACACCCACGACGAGGTCCAGACCATGTCCGAATCCGCCTGTTTCAAGCCGCGCGTCGTCGAACCGGTTGCCGTGGATCGCCCCGAGGGTTTGGGGCTTGCGGTGGAGTTGTGGCTGTCGCGGCCGGTGGACGGCATTGCCGGCCGCGCCTTGCGCATTCATCTTCGTAGCGGGGCGCGCATGGAGGAGGCGGAGACGCTGCGCGACCTGCTTAACGCCGTGGGCACGAATATCGTCGTGGCCTGAGCCGGGGGCGCCTGAGCCGGGCGCACTCAGTCTCACTCAGTCTGGTTCGGTGGCGAACAGGGCATCGAGCAGGTTCGACGACGGCTGGTCCGCGAGCCGCGTGAGCGACTCGACCATGCGCACCTGGCAATCCACGAGCGGGACCATGCGGATGCGGCGCGACTCGCCGAATTCCGCATGCGCGATCACGCCGACGCCCACGCCCTGCGCGATGGCCGTCTGCAAAGCCTCGCGCCCATCCACGTAGAGCACCGGCTGCACCTGCAAGCCCTTGCGCACCAGTTCGGCTTCGAGCAGTTGCTGCGTGACCGACTGCGCCTCGCGAAAGACCATCGGCTCGCGCACGAGTTCCTCGTAGCTCATGCGGCGCTTCTTCGCGGCGAGGCCGTGGGCCGGCACGACCGCCACGAGTGGCTCCTCGCGCAGCACGCGCGTCTGCAGGCGGCTGTGCACCTGGCGCGCCGCCGTGATCGCCGCGTCCACCTCGCTAGCCAACACGCGGCGCAGGCATTCGGTCGCGTTCGCGATCGACAGTTTCACCACCACACCCGGATAACGGCGCCGGAATGCGCCGATCAGCTTGATCGCGAGGTCGGGCGCGTCGGCGATCAGGGACAGCTCGCCCGACTCCAGCGCGCCCGCCGCCTCCAGCAGCCGCCGGGCGTCGCGCTCGCAGCCCACCATCTGCCGCGTGACCGCGAAGAGCCGCCGGCCAAGCTCGGTCAGCTCGACGCCGCGCGGCGCACGCTCGAAGAGCTTGACCCCGAAGTCCTGCTCGAGCCGTCTCACGTGGTCCGAGATGGCGGGCTGGGTGAGCGAGAGGGCCTGCGCGGCGCGCGAGAAGCCGCCGTGTTCGGCAACGGCGTGAAAGGCGCGTAACTGGGCGTACTGCATGGCGATCCGGGTCCGATAAGCTGATCTTATACGAGCATCGATTATATCGATTTTACCGATGCCCGGCCTTCCAGTACTGTGGCGGCATTCGATGCTGAACCCGACCGGAGTCGCCGCATGACCACCCCCGCCGAACCCTATCTGCTGACCCCCGGGCCGCTCACCACGGCCGCCTCCACGAAGGAGGCGATGCTGCGCGACTGGGGTTCGTGGGACAGCGAGTTCCGGGCCATGACGGCCCAACTGCGCCGCAGCCTGCTGGCGATCGCGGGCGACACCGAGGGCGCCTGGGACTGCGTGCCGCTGCAGGGCAGCGGCAGCTATTGCGTGGAGGCCATGCTCGGCAGCTTCGTGCCGCGCGACGGCCACGCGCTCGTGCTTGCGAACGGCGCTTATGGCAAGCGCATCGCGACGACGCTGGGCTATCTGGGCCGCCGCCACACCTTGCACGACACGGGCGACTACCTGCCGCCGCGCGCGGCCGATGTCGAACGCATCCTCAGCGCCCACGCCGACATCACGCATGTCGTGGTGGTCCACTGCGAGACCAGTTCCGGCATCCTGAACCCGATCGAGGAAATCGCCGCCGTCACCGCGCGCCTGGGCCGGCGTCTTCTGATCGACTCGATGAGCGCGTTCGGCGCCGTGCCGCTCGACGTGCGCAGGCTGCCTTGCGACGCGTTCGTTTCGTCGGCCAACAAGTGCATCGAAGGCGTGCCGGGCTTCGGCTTCGTGATCGCGAAGCGGGACGTGCTGCGCGACGCGAAGGGCAACAGCCACTCGCTCTCGCTCGACATTCACGATCAATGGGACGTGATGAACCGCACGGGCCAGTGGCGCTTCACGCCGCCGACCCATAGCGTCGCCGCATTCATCGAGGCGCTGCGCCTGCATGCACTCGAAGGCGGCCAGCCCGGCCGGCTCGCCCGCTATGCGCGTAACCGCGACGTGCTGGTCGCGGGCATGCATTCGCTCGGTTTCGAGCCGCTCCTGACCGAAGCGTGGCGCTCGCCGATTATCGTGACGTTTTTCTCCCCCGCCGATCCGGCCTTCGATTTCGAGCGCTTCTACGCGCTCATGAAGGCACAGGGTTTCATCATCTATCCGGGCAAGCTGACCGCCGTCGAGAGCTTCCGCATTGGCTGCATCGGGGCGCTGGACGAAACGGTGATGCGGCGTGTCGTAAGGGCGTGCGACGCGGCGCTGCGCGTGCTGGGCATGACCCATGGTGCGCCGGACCTTGCCATGCTTGGCGCGCGCGAGGCGCTCGCGGCATGAAAGGCCGCCTGGCCAGGCAAGCACTCTCCACGCAGGTATTTCGCAGGACTTAAGGCAATGAAACACGTTAAGGCAGTGATCTTCGACTGGGCCGGCACGGTAGTGGACTTCGGTTCGCGCGCGCCGATGGGCGCATTCGTCGAAACCTTCGAAGAATTCGGCGTGCCGATCACGATCGACGAGGCACGCGGCCCGATGGGCATGGCCAAGCGGCCGCATATCGCGGCGCTGATGGCGCTGCCGCGCGTGGCGTCAGCCTGGAAGAGCCACTACGGCCGGATGCCGGACGACGCCGATATCGACGCCGTCTACGACGTGTTCGTGCCGAAGAATGTGGCGGTCGCCGCGCAGTACAGCGACGTGATCCCGGGCGTGGCCGCCGTGACCGCCGCGCTGCGTGCCGAAGGCGTGCGGATTGGCTCGACCACGGGCTACACGCGCGAGATCATCGACCAGATCGTGCCGGGCGCGGCCGCGCAGGGCTTCGAGCCCGACAGCATTGTCTGCACCGGCGACACGCCCGAAGGCCGGCCGTCGCCGTACATGATCTATCGCACGCTGCCGCAACTCGGCGTGTGGCTCGCGCGCGATGCGATCAAGGTGGACGACACCGAGGTCGGCATCGAGGAGGGGATCAACGGCGGCACGTGGGCCGTGGGTGTGGCCGTGAGCGGCAACGCGTTCGGCATGACCGAGGAGGCCGTGCGCACGCTCCCGCTCGACGAATTCGCGCGCCGCCGCGAAGCCGCGGTGGCGCGCCTGCGCGCCGCGGGCGCCCACTACGTGATCGACAGCGTGGCCGATCTGCTGCCGGTGGTGAGCGAGATCGAAAACCGGCTGGCGCGCGGCGAGCGTCCGTAAGGCACCGCGTCGTGCAACGGCGTTCTTCGGGCGCGCCTGCGCACAGGGCGCGAGGCGCGCTTTTTTCGTCTGCAGCCCGGCGCTTACCAGGTCGCGGCGAATGCCTTTTGCACCTGCGCCGGCTGCGTGATGCCGTTCGCGATCAGGATCTGCGTGAGGATGCGCGCCTTCTGCGGATTGAGGTCGAGCGAGACCACGAAGCCGCTCGTGTCGTCGTTGACTTCAACGTTGCGGTTGACGAAGCCCGAGCCCACGCGCGTGGCCCGCACCACCACGATCCCTTGTTTTGCCGCGCGCTGCAATGCCTCGATGGCCGACTTCGAGGTGTTGCCGTCGCCAACGCCTGCGAGCACGATGCCTTTCGCCTTGTTCGCGATGGCGTTGTCGATCGGCATGGCGTCCATGTTCGCGTGCGCGTACACGATATCGACGCGTGGCAGCGCGTCACCGGAAGGCAGCGGGTACTTGTGGGGGTCGGGCTGGAAGGCCGGCGTGAGGAAGCGCACGCTCGCCGGATCGACATAGCCGACCGGGCCCGAGTTCGGCGAGACAAAGGTCTGCACGCTCGTGGAGTTGGTCTTCGTGGTGCCGCGCGCCGACTCGATCGTGTCGTTCAACACGACGAGCACGCCGCGCCCGCGCGCGGACGGACTGGCCGCGACCTCGACGGCTTCATACAGATTGCTCGGGCCATCCGCGCTCGTGGCCGTGGACGGGCGCATCGAGCCGACCAGCACGACAGGCTTGTCGGTATGCAGCACGTTGTCGAGGAAGAACGCGGTTTCTTCGAGGGTGTCGGTGCCGTGGGTGATGACGACGGCGTCGGCCTCGTTGCGGTCGAAGATCTCCTGGATGCGGCGCGCGAGCGCGAACCAGACCTTGTCGTTCATGTCCTGCGAGCCGATCGAGGCGATCTGTTCCGTGGACAGGTGTGCCAGCTTTTCGATGCCTGGTACCGCCTGCACGAGCTGCTGCGCACTCACGGCGCCGGCGTTGTAGGCGTTTGCGGCGCGCGTGTCGGCTTGACCCGCGATGGTGCCGCCCGTGGCGAGCACGGCCACACGTGGCAGGTTGGCGGGGGCCTGTGAGCTGTCCTGTGCGCACACGGACGGCGCATGGAAGGCAGCCGCCGCGACGATCAACGTGGCGGCGACGAGACCGCTCCATGCGCGCCGGCTGGCAGGCGATTTTTGACGAATAAGGTTCTGCATGTTTGATTTCCTCCGGCGCTGGAAAATCGGATTATCGGAAACGGCCAATGCGGAAATCATTATTAACGAATTTTCGGAGAAGTTAACTGGGGGTGTGCAATTTATATGCGCGCCCGGCGTATTTTTCATGCGCCGTGGAAATAAATCTCTGCGCGTGGCAGCCCGGGAGCCCGTGTCAGGGCCAAATTATTTCGGTATAGCCCCGTCAGGCCGGTTTATTTGCACCGGGCTCAGCGCAAATTGAAATGATCCCGATATTCGTTCAAAAATCCGAAACACGCGAAAGCTGTTTTTCGGAAAATGTTTGCGATTTTCCTGGGCGAGGGGTTGCGTGCCGGCGCACTTCGGCCGCGGTACCATAAGCGCCCGATCGCGATACCGCTTCATGATGGCCACATTCCTGCTGTTCGTGCTGACCGCGCTGGCCGAAATCCTCGGCTGCTATCTGCCGTACCGCTGGCTGCGCGAAGGCGCGAGCGCGTGGTGGCTCGTGCCCGCCGCCGCCTCGCTTGCGCTGTTCGCGTGGTTGCTCACGCTGCACCCCAGCGCGGCCGGCCGCACCTATGCGGCCTATGGCGGCGTCTACGTCTCGGTGGCAATCATCTGGCTCTGGGCCGTCGAGGCAATCCGGCCCAGCGCTTGGGACTGGGCCGGCATGGCGCTCACGCTGGCAGGGATGGCGCTGATCGCCTTCCAGCCGCGCTAGACGCGCAGAACGGGCCTCAGCCGGCCGCGTTGACGTGCGGGAATCTGGCGCGGAACGCTTCTGGCATCGGCACGACCGTCTTCGCCTCGTAATCGAAGAATACGAAGCCCGATTTGGCCATTGCGATCAGGGTGCCGTCGGCCGGGCGCGTGATGCGGAAGATGATGTCGCCGCCGTACTTGTTGAAATCCATGATGCCGACCTCGAAGCACAACTGGTCGCGCGCGTACGCTTCGGCGCGGTAGGTGGTCGCGAGGTCCGTGACGATGATGCTCGTGTGGGCTTCCTTCATGTCTTCGATGCCCGCGTCGAACAGGAAGCGCGCACGCGCCTCCGAGATCATCGAGATCATCGAATCGTTCGCGAGGTGGTTGGCCCCGTTGATGTCGGTGACGCGTACGGTGAGGTGCGTCGAATAGTAATACTGGTCTTCGGGAAACTGCAGCTGAATACGGGCCATGACGTCGTGACATTGCGGATTGGGGGAAGGCGCGCGGGCTCCGGGCCTGGCCCGGCGGCGCGCAGCCCGCTATTTTAGCCTTTCGCGCGCGGCATCCCGGCCGCGCCACGCCTGTGCCGGCACTGAACGCAGATCGGGCACGGCGCGGCGTTCACGGCGCTGTCTCTCCGGTTGATGTGTGCCTGTTCCTGCTTGTTGTAGACGGCTTTTGCTCGCCCGGCAAAATTCACGGATACTGTGGACGAACTCGGCCAGATGGATCCAGCCAGCTAGCCGCCACGCTCAGCAAAGGAGAGAACATGGGGATGGGAAGCCAGGAAAAGCAGGGGATGTCGTGCGAACGCCTCGCGCGGATCGAACGTTTCCTCGACGAGAACTATATCGCCAACGGCAAACTGGCCGGCGCCGTCACCCAGGTATGGCGGCGCGGCGCACTCGCGCTGAACTCGGTGCAAGGCGTGGCTGACCGCGAGCGCGAGGTGCCGATGGCCGAGGATTCGATCTTCCGCATCTACTCGATGACCAAACCCATCACGTCGGTGGCGGTCATGATGCTGGTGGAGGAGTGCAAGATCGCGCTGGACGATCCCGTCAGCAAGTACATCCCGGCATGGGAAAAGCTTGGCGTGCATGCCGGCGGCTTCATGGACAGCTTCCAGACCCGTGCGCCCGCGCGGCCGATGCTCGTGGTCGACCTGCTGCGTCATACCTCGGGCCTGACTTACGGCTTTCAGCAGAACACCAATGTCGACGCCGCCTATCGCAGGGTGAAGGTGGGCGACCTTGGGGTCGAGGGAACGCTGGATGAGATGATCGAGAAACTGGCCACGTTGCCGCTCGAATTTTCGCCGGGCGACGCGTGGAATTATTCCGTATCCACGGACGTGCTCGGCTATATCGTCGGCAAGGTGAGCGGCGTGCCGTTCGAGGTCTTCCTGAAAGAACGGATCTTCGATCCGCTGGGCATGGTCGACACGGCATTTTATGTGCCGCAAGAGAAGGTATCGCGCTTTTGCGCCTGCTATGCGATCGGCGCGCTTGGTTCGAAGGTCGTCTCCGGGCGAGGGCCGACGCTGCAGGACGATCCGCGCACGAGCCCCTATCTCAAGCCGCCCAGCTTCATTTCCGGCGGTGGCGGTCTGGTCTCGACAGCCGCCGACTATATGCGCTTCGCGCGCATGCTGCTGCAGGGGGGCGAACTGGATGGCGTGCGGCTGCTGGGGCCGAAGACCCTGGCGCTGATGACCGCCAACCATCTGCCAGGCGGCCTCGATCTGCCGCGCTTGTCGCGCTCCATGTTCAGCGAGGCCAGCTACGAAGGGGTCGGCTTCGGCCTTGGCTTCGCGACGACCATGACACCTGCGGCCACGCTCATTCCGGGCAGCGTGGGTGACTTCTTCTGGGGCGGTGCGGCCAGTACCTTCTTCTGGGTCGATCCGCGCGAGGATCTGATCGTGTTGTTCCTCACGCAGTTGCTGCCGTCGAGCGCCCACCCGGTGCGTCGCCAGTTGCGCACGATGGTCTACAGCGCGATCACCGAAACCGGCGCCTGAGGGTGGTCGCGCGCGGTCCGGTGCACTGGGCCGCGCGTGCCACGCATCACGATGACTGGGTCAGATCGGTTTCGAGCCGCGCGAATACGCGCTCCGTCGCGCCACGCGCATGCAGCGCGAACAGCAGCAACGAGCGTCCCGTGACCTGATACACATCGCCGGCCTCGAACTCCGGCAACTCCTCGCGCACGGGCATGTTGGTGTCGATGAGGCATCTCCACTGGTCGTTGCCGGGGACCGAAGGCAGCGTGAAGTCGACCACGTCGTGATACGCGTTGAGCACGATGAGCAAGGTCGCGTCGGAAGCGAGGCGCATGATGCCGCTCGTTTGCGACCGCCCATCGATCAGCATGCCGAAGCAACGCATCTGTGGATCTCCCCACTGCTCGTGCGCGAGCGGCACGCCTGCGGGCGAGAGCCATTCGACATCGGTGACGTCGAGCTTGTCGTTGTGCTCGCCAGTCAGGAAGCGATTGCGGCGCAGCACCGGCAAGGCGTGACGCAACGTCGTGAGCTTGCGTACGAATTCGGCGAGCGCGCGGCCGTCGTCGTCGATGCCGTCCCAGTCGACCCAGCTGATCTCGTTGTCCTGGCAGTACGCATTGTTGTTGCCCTGCTGGGTGCGGCCGAACTCGTCGCCGGCAAGCAGCATCGGCGTGCCCTGCGAGAGCAGCAGTGTGGCGAGGAAGTTGCGCTTTTGACGCTCGCGCAGCGCGCGGATTTCGGTGTCGTCGGTGGGGCCTTCGGCGCCGCAGTTCCATGCGTGATTGTCGCTGTGGCCGTCGGCGTTGTTCTCGCCGTTGGCCTCGTTGTGGCGGTCGTTGTATGAGACGAGATCGTGCAGCGTGAAGCCGTCGTGCGCCGTCACGAAGTTCACGCTTGCCCACGGGCGGCGCCCGCGCCGGTTGAAGCGGTCGCCCGAGCCGCACAGGCGCGTGGCGAGATCCGCGGCCGTGGCTTCGTCGCCTTTCCACCATGCGCGGACGGTGTCGCGAAAGCGGTCGTTCCATTCGGCCCAACCCGGCGGGAAGCCACCCACCTGATAGCCACCTGGCCCGCAGTCCCACGGCTCGGCGATCAGCTTCACGCTCGAGAGAATCGGATCCTGCCGGCAGCTGTCGAGAAAGCCGCCACCTTCGTCGAAGCCATACGGCTCGCGTCCAAGGATCGTCGCGAGGTCGAAGCGAAAACCGTCGATGCCCATTTCGAGCACCCAGTAGCGCAGGCTGTCCATGACCATCTGAAGCACGCGTGGATGCGAGAGGTTGAGCGTGTTGCCCGTGCCAGTGTCGTTGATGTGATAGCGCGGCTCGTCGGGCAGCAGGCGGTACCACGACGCGTTGTCGATGCCGCGAAACGAGAGCGTCGGCCCGAGTTCGCTGCCCTCGGCCGTATGGTTGTAGACCACGTCGAGAATCACTTCCAGGCCGTTCTCGTGGAAGCGGTCCACCATGCCCTTGAACTCGTCGATGGACGCCTGGCCGCCCACCGAGTAGCGCGGATCGGGCGCGAAAAAGCCGATCGTGTTGTAGCCCCAGTAGTTCGTGAGGCCGCGCTCGAGCAGATGCGAATCGTCCACGAAGGTGTGGATCGGCATCAGTTCGACCGAGGTCACGCCGAGTCGGCGGATGGTGTCGATTACCTGCGGATTGGCCATGCCCGCGAAAGTGCCACGCTCGTGGTCGGGCACCTCGGGGTGCCGGATCGTGTAGCCGCGCACGTGTGCTTCGTAGAGGATCACGCGTTCGCGCGGGACGCGCTCGCGCATCGGGTGATGCCACGCGAAGGTCTGGTCGACGACGCGGCAGCGCGGTACATAGGGCGCGCTGTCGCGCTTGTCGAACGAGAGATCGCCATCGCGACTGCCGAGCGTGTAGCCGAACACGGCAGGGTGCCATTTGAGCGAGCCCACGTGCGCCTTGGCGTAAGGGTCGAGCAGCAGCTTGTGCGGATTGAAGCGATGGCCGGCGAGCGGTTCGTAGGGGCCGTGCACGCGATAGCCGTATACGGTGCCCGGTTTCAGGTCGGGCACGAATACGTGCCAGATTTCATCGGTGTATTCGGGCAGGACGATGCGCTCGACTTCGCGTCTGCCGGCGGCATCGAAGAGGCAGAGTTCGACCTGGGTCGCGTAGGCGGAAAACAGCGCGAAATTGACGCCATTGCCGGTCCAGGTGGCGCCGAGCGGGTAGGGCTGGCCTTCTGTAATGCGGGTAGTGGTTTTGTTCATGGCGGCGAGTGTTCCGCATGGGCGTGTGACTGCCGCGGGGACGGCGGTGGGCACACGCGGGCTTGGGCGCGTACTGCATCGCGCGGTCGGTTCGGTCAGTCACAGGGAGCAGAAACCGTGCCGCGCACGGCGCGGCGTCCAGAGGAAGGCGCATTCTCAGGTACGCGTTATGCGAAAGCTGCGCGGCGGCGCGCAGTCCAGCCTCGCCGTAGCGATCGGCATTCACTCAGTCTGGAAGGAGACTCACATGGATCAGCAAAGGGAAGAAAGGGAAGAAAGGGAAGATCGAATCCGGGAGCGCGCATACCGGCTTTGGCAGGACGACGGCTCGCCCGAGGGCCGCGCCGACGAATACTGGGGACGTGCCGAGGCACAGGTCAACGCCGAGGGCGGCTTCGAGCCCCCGGAGCCGGCAATCGCGCAGTCCGACAAGCGCCGCGCGGCTGGTGAGCCGCTGGAAGAAGGAGACGCCGTACCCCCTGCCGAACGGGCGAGAGAGTCGCGGCGGCGTTAGGTGACGTTAGGTGGCCTTAAATGGCGCTAAGCGGCGTTGGTTAGCGGAAGCGGGCGTCCGGTGCTCGCTTCCGCTATCTGCATGCAGGCAACGTTTTAATGGCGATGCTTGCCGGCATCGTCGCTCGCATGCTTTGCAGCATCCTTCGCGTCGCCGACCTTCTTGCGCAGTTCGCCAGCCCCCTGCTGCAGGTCGCCCTTGATTTCCTGGGCCTTGTCTCCGGTAACCTTGCCGGCAATTTCGTTAGCCTTCCCTTTAAGCTTTTCCGCTTCGCCCTTCACATGGTCCTTGTTCATGCTCGTTCTCCGGTTGTCAGCGCCAATTGCGCCAACATGACCGCGCAATGGGCATTCCTGACCGGCGCACGTCGCTGTTCGCAGCGAGGGCCTTTTTCGGCGTCGGACGCGTCTGGGGATTGGGTGGCAACGTTCAGGAGGTCAAACGGATTGCGGCGCGGATTGCAGCAGCGAAGCAGCGGGCAGAGCGGTTATCGGTCTACCTGCTGTGCTGGCACGGGTAACGCGGGGCTCGCGCGTACCGTTGGGCGTTTGTGGACCTGTGTCGCCTTTGCGGGCAGCTGCGCGGCGCCTGGCGCTCGTCGCGCCGGGCGCCGCCGTAACGGGGCCCGGCGGGCAGGTTGAAAGTACCGCCTCAAACCGCGCGGCGAACCATCAGTTCCTTGATCTTGCCGATCGCCTTCGTCGGGTTCAGACCCTTCGGGCAGACGTCGACGCAGTTCATGATCGTATGGCAACGGAACAGTCGATACGGGTCTTCCAGGTTGTCCAGACGCTCGCCGGTGGCCTCGTCGCGGCTGTCCGCGATAAAGCGGTAAGCCTGCAGCAGCCCCGCCGGGCCCACGAACTTGTCCGGGTTCCACCAGAAGCTCGGGCACGACGTCGAGCAGCTCGCACACAGAATACACTCGTACAGGCCGTCCAGTTCGTCACGCTGCTCGGGCGACTGCAGACGCTCCTTCTCCGGCGGCGGCGTGTCGTTGATCAGGTACGGCTTGATCGAGTGGTACTGGTTGAAGAACTGCGTGAAGTCGCAGATCAGGTCGCGCACCACCGGCAGCCCCGGCAGCGGACGCAGCACGATCTTCTGCGGCAGCTCGTTCAGGTTCGTCAGGCACGCCAGGCCGTTCTTGCCGTTGATGTTCATCGCGTCCGAACCGCACACGCCTTCGCGGCACGAGCGGCGGAACGACAGCGTCTCATCCACTTCCTTGAGCTTGACCAGCGCGTCGAGCAGCATGCGCTCGTGCGTGAGTTCCAGCTCGTACGTCTGCATGCGCGGCGCCGCGTCCTTGTCCGGATCGTAGCGGTAGACTTCAAAAATTCGTTTGGCCATTTCCGATTCCTTTTGACTGGCTCTTGCCTTAGAACGTACGCGCCTTCGGCGGCACCGATTCGACGGTCAGCGGTTGCATGTGAACCGGCTTGTAATCGAGTCGGTCGCCTTCGCTGAACCACAGCGTGTGGCGCAGCCAGTTTTCGTCGTCGCGGTGCTCGTAGTCGCTCTGCGCGTGCGCGCCGCGGCTTTCCTTGCGCGCTTCGGCCGAGACCATCGTCGCGCGGGCCACTTCGATCAGGTTCGCCACTTCGAGCGCTTCCACGCGCGCCGTGTTGAACACCTTCGACTTGTCCTTCAGGTGGATGTGCTTCGCGCGCTCGGTAATCTGCGCGATGTCCTTCACACCCTCTTCCAGCAGCTTCGAGGTGCGGAACACGCCCGCGTGCTTCTGCATCGAGCCGCGAATGTCGTTCGCCACGCTCTGCGCGTACTCGCCCGAGCTCGAGCTGTCGAGCGCGGCAAGACGCGCCAGCGAGAAGTCGCCCGCGTCGGCCGGCAGCGGCTTGTGCTCCTTGAGCTCCTTCACGTGCTTGACGATGTGGTTGCCCGCCGCGCGGCCGAACACCACGAGGTCGAGCAGCGAGTTCGTGCCCAGCCGGTTCGCGCCGTGCACCGAGACGCACGAGCATTCGCCCACGGCGTAGAAGCCGTTGACGACTTCCTCGTGACCCTTAGGCGTGCCGACGACCTGACCGTTGATGTTGGTGGGGATGCCGCCCATCTGGTAGTGGATGGTCGGCACGACCGGGATCGGCTCCTTGATGCAGTCGACGTTGGCGAACTTCAGCGCGATTTCGCGGATCGACGGCAGACGCTTCATGATCGTCTCGGCGCCGATGTGCGAGAGGTCGAGCAGCACGTGGTCCTTGTGCGGACCCACGCCCCGGCCTTCCTTGATTTCCTGGTCCATCGAGCGCGAGACGAAGTCGCGCGGCGCGAGGTCCTTCAGCGTCGGCGCGTAGCGCTCCATGAAGCGCTCGCCATTGGCGTTGCGCAGGATACCGCCTTCGCCGCGCACGCCTTCGGTGATCAGCACGCCCGCGCCGGCCACGCCGGTCGGGTGGAACTGCCAGAACTCCATGTCCTGCAGCGCGATGCCCGAGCGCGCCGCCATGCCCAGGCCGTCGCCGGTGTTGATGAACGCGTTGGTCGAGGCCGCGAAGATGCGGCCCGCGCCGCCCGTGGCGAACAGGGTGGTCTTGCCTTCGAGGATGTAGACGTCGCCCGTTTCCATTTCGAGCGCGGTCACGCCGAGCACGTCGCCTTCGGCGTCGCGGATCAGGTCCAGCGCCATCCATTCGACGAAGAACGTGGTCTTGGCCGCGACGTTCTGCTGGTACAGCGTGTGCAGCAGCGCGTGACCGGTACGGTCAGCCGCCGCGCAGGCGCGCTGGACCGGCTTCTCGCCGTAGTTGGCCGTGTGGCCGCCGAACGGGCGCTGGTAGATCGTGCCGTCGGCGTTGCGGTCGAACGGCATGCCCATGTGTTCGAGTTCGTACACGGCGTTGGGCGCTTCGCGGCACATGAACTCGATCGCGTCCTGGTCGCCGAGCCAGTCGGAGCCCTTGATCGTGTCGTAGAAGTGGTAGTGCCAGTTGTCTTCGCTCATGTTGCCCAGCGAGGCGCCGATGCCGCCTTGCGCGGCGACCGTGTGCGAGCGCGTGGGGAACACCTTCGAGAGCACGCACACCGAGAGGCCGGCACGCGCGAGTTGCAGCGAAGCGCGCATCCCCGAGCCACCCGCGCCGACGATGACCACGTCGAACTTGCGACGCGGCAGACCATTCTTGATTGCAGCCATTCTTTTACACTCTCCAGAGAATCTGAGCGGCGTAGCCGAGGCTGCCCAGCAGCCATGCGATCGTGAGGACGTCCAGCGTGATGCGCAGGCCGACCGGCTTGATGTAGTCCATCCAGATGTCGCGCACGCCGATCCAGGCGTGATAGAACAGCGCGACCAGCGTGACGAAGGTGGCGAGCTTCATCCACTGCGCGGCGAAGATCGAGGCCCAGCCGTCATACGAAAAGTCGTGCGCGCCGAAGAACAGGGCGAGCAGCACGACCGTGTAGATGGCCATGATGACGGCGGTGGCGCGCTGGGCGATCCAGTCGCGCAGGCCGTAGTGAGCGCCGACGACGAGGCGCTTCGGACCGATTCCGTTTTTGGCAGACATGTTTTAGAAGGCTCCGAAGAGTTTCGCCGCGAAGGCGATCGTGAGGACCGAGGAGACGATCACGACGACGAGGGAAGTCGACTTGCCTTTTTCCTTGCTCGCGAGGTCATGGCTGAAGTCCATGAACAGGTGGCGCACGCCCGCGCAGAAGTGAAACAGGAAGGCCCAGCCGAGCACCAGCACGACGAGCTTGACGATGATGTTGGAGAGGAACGCCTGGAAGACCTGGAAGCTCAGCTCGGAGGTGAGGCTCTGGTCGAACAGGTACAACAGGAAGGGCAGGAAGATGAACAACAGCGCCCCGCTGACGCGGTGGCCGATCGATACGCGGCCGGCAAGCGGCAGGCGGTATGCGAACAAGATCTGCCCAAGCCCGATGTTCCGGTATTCCGGCCTCGGTTTTTTTGCGGCTTCTGCCATATCAGTCTCCCCTTCCATGAAACCGGCATTCCGGTGGAATCTTTCCAGGCTGCATTCTTACTCCTGCTTGATATTCTGTCCAATATCTGATACGTCTATCTGATATCTGTTTTAGAGAACATCGGTTCAGGAGAACATCGCGTGGAGCTGCGTCACCTTCGGTATTTCCTCGCCGTTGCCGAGGAGCGCAACGTGACACGGGCCGCCGATAAGCTCGGCATAGGGCAGCCGCCGCTCAGCCAGCAGCTGCACGCGCTCGAACGCGAGCTTGGGGTTCAGCTGTTTCGGCGCACGGGGCATGGTGTGGCGTTGACCGAGGCGGGAGCCGCCTTTGCCGACGACGCGAGGCGCCTGCTGGGCGACGTGCAGGGGGCCGTGCGCAACGCACAGCGCGCCGGACGCGGCGAGGTCGGGCATCTGAACATCGGGTTTACCGGTTCGGCAGCCTTCAACCCGATGGTGCCCCGGCTCATACGACTGTTTCGCCAGTCGTTCCCCAACGTTCAGCTCACGCTGACAGAGGGAAACACGGCCTATCTGCTTGCGCTACTCGATGAGGGGCGGCTCGATGTGGCATTTGTGAGGCCTGGAGGCAGCGCGCCGACTGGCATCGAGTTTCATCCGCTTGCGATCGAACCGATGAAGCTCGTGCTCCCGGCAACGCATGCCTTGTCGCGCAAGCGCAAGCTGCCCCTCATCGCGCTCGCGGCTGAACCATTCGTGCTGATACCGCGCGACGCCAGTCCAAGCCTGTATGACCGGATCGTTGGCGCGTGCCGCGAAGCGGGCTTCGAGCCGCTACTGGGGCAACAGGCGCCGCAGCTTGCTTCGGTGATCAATTTCGTGGCCGCAGGGTTCGGCGTTTCGATGGTGCCCGCGGCCGTCACGCGGATCCAGGTGGAGGGCGTGGTCTACGTCGATGTTCAGGGAAACGTCCCCGATATTGGCCTCAAGGTGGCCTGTCGCACGAATGTGCCCAATGCGAAAGTGGCCAACCTTCTGAAGTTGGCCTTTGAAAGCGGGGAGGGTACCGGTGTGAGAACCGCTCCCTGATCCGGGGCCGACCGTCGAGCGCCCGCATGTCCAGCCAGTGCTGCATGCCTGGTTCGATCTGCCGCTCACGGCCTGGCATCACGGAGCGCCGGCACCCGGCGCTCCGGACCTGCGCCGCAGGTTCAATGGCCGGCGATCTGACCGCCGTCGACGTGCAGGATCTCGCCCGTGACGAAGGGGGCGGAGTCGAGATACACAATGGCGTTCACGATATCGCTCATTTCGCCCATGTGACCCATCGGATGCAGCGCGCCGAGGGCGGCGTGCGTTTCAGGCGCATGCATCGGCGACTTGATGATGCCAGGCGCCACCGCGTTCGCGCGAATACCGCGCTTCGCGTACTCGATCGCGAGCGAGCGCGTGGCAGAGGCGACGCCGCCCTTGGTCAGCGAGGCCAGCACCGACGGCACGCCGTCGATCGCATAATCCGCCAGGGTCGTCGTGATGTTGACCACGTGGCCGCTCGAATGCTTTTCCATTTCGGCCACGGCAAGCTGCGTGACGTAGAAGAAGCCGGCCAGATTCGTGCCCGTGATCGCGGCGTAGTCTTCGGCGGTGTACTGCGTGAAGGGCTTGGCGATAAAAATCCCCGCGTTGTTGACGAGGGTGTCGACCCGGCCGAAGCGCGAGACGGCGGTCTCGATGATACGGCGGGCGACGGCCGGATCGGCAATATCGCCGGCCACGGTTGCGATATGGGCGTCGTCGGACGGCTGGATGCTGCGTGAGGTCGCGACCACATTGTGGCCCAGCTTGCGGAATGCCTTGACCGTTTCGGCGCCAATGCCTTGCGATGCACCGGTGACGACGATGACTTTGGGGGAGTTGCTCATGTTGAACCTCGAAGTTGGTTGAATCGTATCGGGCGCTGCTGCGCCGATGGATGCCAAATCTATGCGCCTTTGCCTCGAATTCGCATACCCGGCGTGGTCAAACACTTTTTAATCGCAGGAACAAATCAGCGAGGCTGGGCAGGCTTCACCCGGGGGAGTGTTTCCTCCATGTAAAGAGTGTTTTTCCCGTCAATCCGTTGCTCCGGGGTTCGGTCAAAGTGAACATGGGCGGGTCTATCAGGTAAGCAAAAGGAGTGAGAGAAAATGAACCCGCCGGCCCATAGGGTGTTCTTGATCACCGGAGTGAATTCCGGATTTGGTCGTGCGTTTGCAAAGGCGGCGCTGGCCGCCGGAAACACGGTGATTGGCACCGTGAGGAGTGAGGCCGCGAGAGCGGAGTTTGAATCGCTGGACCCGGTTCGCGCGTGCGGCGTGGTGTTGGACGTGACCGACTTCGATCGGGTCGAAGCGGCGGTGCGAGCCGTGACCGAGCGTGTAGGGCCGGTCGATGTGCTGGTCAACAACGCGGGATATGGTCACGAAGGCACGCTCGAAGAGTCGCCGCTCGAGGATCTCGTGAAGCAGTTCAACGTCAACGTGTTTGGCGCGGTGGCCATGATCAAGGCGGTGCTCCCGTCGATGCGCAGCAGGCGCACCGGCCACATCTTCAACATCACCTCGATGGCGGGGTTCGTGGCCTTTCCCGGGATCGCCTACTACGCGGGCAGCAAGTTCGCGCTCGAAGGCATTTCGGAGACGCTCGCCCAGGAAGTGAGGGATTTTGGCGTCAAGGTAACGGCCATCGCACCCGGTTCGTTTCGAACCGATTGGGCGGGGCGTTCGATGGTGCGCACGGAACGTTCGATTGCCGACTACGATGCCGTGTTCGAGCCTGTGCGCGCGGCTCGCCGCGCCAAGGACGGCAGGCAGCGCGGCGATCCGGAAAGCGCTGCGCAGGTGCTGCTGGAGTTGGTCGAGCAGGACGACCCGCCTCGGCATCTGCTGCTTGGCAGGGATGCGGTGCATGTCGTTCGGGAGAGGTTGTCTACGCTGACGAGGGAAATCGACGTGTGGGAGCCGCTGTCGATATCCACCGACATTCTGGAGAGTGACGTCAAATGAGCCCGCTGACCACCACCCAGCGCATCGGCAAGTTCGCCTTCGACGCGCGAGCCGACGCGCTCGCTGCACGCACCCGCGAGGTGTTCAAGCGAAACATACTCGACAGTCTCGGCTGCGCGATAGCGGCATTGCCGGGCAAGCCGTTCAAGGCGTTGCGCGAGCAGTTCGACGAATACCGCGGTTCGGGGTCGTGCACGTTGATCGGGGGCGGTACCACCTCACCGGACCAGGCCGCTTTGTACAATTCCGGGCTGGTTCGTTACGTGGATCTTCTGGACAGCTATATGTCGCCGGGTGGTCTTTGTCACCCAAGTGACAACTTTGGCACCATCCTCGCCGCGGCCGACCATGTGTCTGCCAGTGGCGAGGATTTCATGCTTGCACTGGCGGTTGCTTATGAAATCGGGTGCCGTATTACGGCTATCGTACCCGTCATGGCCAAGGGCTTTAATCACGCGATTCAGCTGGCGATATCCGCCGCAGCGGGATCGGGCAAGCTGCTGGGGCTGAATGCCGAACAGATCGCGCACGCGATTGCCATCGCGACTGTCGACAACATATCGCTCTCGTGCGTGCACTCGGAGCCGGTTTCGCAATGGAAGGGATTCTCACCCGGGATCACCGGTATGCGGGCGGTCTACTCGGCGTCGCTTGCGAAGCGTGGCTTTACCGGGCCGCTGCGTCTCTTCGAGGGACCCAACGGGCTCGTGCGCATGTTCGATCAGCCGCTCGACGTCGATTGGGATGATCTTGGCCTGGAAGTCGTGCAGCAGACGGTCATGAAGAAGTACTGCTCGCTGATTCACGGTCAGCCCGTACTCGAAGCGACGCTTGCACTCAAGCGGCAGCACGGCGTGAAGAGTGAGGATATCGATGAGGTACTTTGCGACATCTTCCAGACCGGTTACGACATTGCCGGTGGCGGCGGCTTCGGCCCAAAGGACGAGCCGCAGACGAAGGAGCAGGCCGATTACAATCTCAAGTATCTGATTGCCGCCGCCTTGCTCGACGATCAGGTCGGTCCCGCGCAACTCGAGCCGCAGCGGATCCAGGCGGCTGACGCGCAGGCGTTGCTGCGCCGTGTGTCGATCCGGCCGGATCCCGCTTTCACGGCCCAATACCCGCATGCGCTGAACACGCGGGTGACGATCCGGTGCCGGGACGGCCAGATGTACTCGAAGGAACATGCGGGCTTCGAAGGCGGCCTCGACAATCCGCTCAGTTGGGAGCGCACGGTCGAGAAGTTCAACTGGCTAAGCGAGCAATATGCAGACGAAACGCTCAGAGGGCAGATCATCGATCTGGTTTCCACGCTGGAAAAGCGGTCCGTCAAGGAATTGATGGGACTCCTCGCCAAGGTGGGTCCTGAAGCGCGCTTTGCGGCGAAGCACCCAGGCATTCAATAGTCTGGATTCTGGGTCCGCAGAGAGCAGTTCGCACTTTTCAAACCGATCGAAAGCGCCTGCGTTGCGCTGCAGCGTCCCGGGCGGCACCAGCAGAACGTGCCGCTCCAGCATGGTTCGCCGACCGCGATGGGGTGGACCGCCAGCCGAAGCCTTCAATCGTGCGGCGTAGCAGGCGGCCTTGTCACGACATGTTCAGCGCGGATCGAAGTCGAACTCGAGTCGGATCCCACCGGGTTCGTACACCATGGTGTGACGCTTCGGTCCAGCGCCAAGGTTTTCGGGCGCGAATTCAACCTTCACGCCGGGCCAGTTGGACACGCGCGAGAAGACCTCGGCAAAGGCCTCTTCGCTGCCGACGCGCAGGGCAAGATGATGCAGGCCGACGTTGGTCTTGCGGTCGAATTCCACCGGCCCGGCTGGATTGGTGACTTGCCAGAGGGTCAGCATGACGTGGCCGTCCGAGACAAACGCTGCCGGGTAATTCGGTCTTTCGCCTATCTGGGTCCAGCCCAGGCATTGCACAAAGAAATCACGGGTGGTATTCAGGTCACGAACGGTGAGTCCGACATGATCGATACCAAGGGTAAGCGGTTTTGCGGTCATTCCGAATTCCTCAAGGTTGAAATGCGTGATTGCTGTTTGAAGCCCACGGTGAAGTTTAGGAGGGGCCGCGGGTTCGGGAAAGCGGGATGCGGAAAAATACCTTTTCGCTTCGACACGTCACCAAGGTCGAAATCGACCCAAGCCGAACGAGCAGTTGCTCGGGATTCGTCCCCGTGCCCGCAGAACCGGGCGGCGAGAGCTTGACGGCTTAGCTCTTGTCCGCCAGCGCATGCTGGATAGCCGCTTCGGTCTGCTCATAATCGCCTTCGCCGAAGTGGGAGTAAACGACGTGGCCGTGCCGGTCGATCAGGTAGACCGCAGGCCAGTATTCGTTGCCCCACGCGTTCCAGGTCGCATAGCTGTTGTCCTGAGCGACCGGATAACGGATCCCGAAGCGGGCGATGGCGCTCTTCACGTTTTTCGTGTCGCGTTCGAACGGATACTCGGGGGTATGCACGCCGATGACGGTCAGGCCCTGGTCCTTGTACTTCCCGTACCAGTTCTCGACGTGCGGCAGCGTATGAATGCAGTTGATGCAGCTATAGGTCCAGAAGTCGACCAGCACGACCTTGCCGCGCAACTGCTGCAGGGTAAGCGGCTGGCTGTTGAGCCAGTTGTCGATGCCGGTGAACTCCGGCGCGCTCTGGTTCGCAGACACGCCCACGGATTGGGCCATGGCCGGCGTGACGGAACGGGTGGCCAGGCCGAACGCCGCGGCCGCGGCAAAGAAGGCGAGGACGGAGAGGGCCTTGATACGGTTGAGCATCTCAAACTCCTGTGAAGGTGGGGAAGTGCGCGGAAAGGGCGGCAAAGGCGAGCGTGTCGTCCTGGAAGTAAATCGCGGCAGCGCTCAGGACGATGAAGAGGCCGAACACCTGCTGCATTCGCGGCGCGATGCGGGCAATACTGCGTGACTGGCGGATGGCGTATTGCCCGCCATAGATGATCGCGAGCATCGGCAAAGCGGCGCCCAGCGCGTAGAGTCCGAGCAGCAAGGCGGACCATTCGAGATTCTGTGCCTTCACCACCAGCACGAGGATGGAGGCGAGCACCGGACCGGCGCAGGGTGTCCAGACCGCACCGAGCGACATGCCGAGCATGAAGCCGCCAGCGCTGCCGCTCGCGGCGGATTCGCCACCAACGCCGCCGAAAGCGGGCACGGGCAGGCGCGCGACGAGCCAGTCGAACGGAGCGGGCCACAGGCGTAGCAGACCGAAAATCGCGAGCAGGGCGGTGGCGGTATCGCGTAACGTATGCTGCGCAATGTGCGCCACGGCGGAGACGGCCCCCAGCGTGAGCGCCAGCGCAGCGAACGTCACGATGAATCCGGCGATGATGAAGAGCGGTCGCGTGCGCTCCGGCTGCTCGACCGAGGTGCCGAGCACGATCGGCATGATGGGGAGAACGCAGGGCGAGGCGATGGTGAAAATGCCCGCAAGCAGCGCGAGCAGCGGTTCGATCGGTCCATGCATGATGGGGCTCCGGTTGACTGGCATGGCGCTATTTGAAGTGCGCACCGTATCCCGCATGTGTCGCGCGAAGGCCCCGATTGCAATATCTTGTGTCCCGGCGAAGGGCAGATACACGGTGATACAGAGCGGCGCTGCGCCTGCGTTATAAAGCAGAGGTCATGCAAACGGAGAACACGATGCGCTCAGCTTGTGGTCGAGGACGCCTGATGCGGCTGCTGGCGATCCTGCTGTTCGCGGCAGGCGGTCTAGCAACCGAAATCGTGCGCCCGGTGTACTGTTCATGCATCGCGCAAAGCAGCTGGCGCGCCCCGCGCAAGGAGCAACGAACCAATGGCTGAAAGGCTGGATCACGTGCTGATCGTCGACGACGACCGGGGCATACGCGAGCTGGTGGGTAACTACCTCGAGAAGAACGGCATGCGCGTCTCGTTGGCCGGCAACGGCCGCGAGATGCGCGCCGTGCTCGAGAGCGGTGCGCCCGATCTGATCGTGCTCGACCTCATGCTGCCGGGTGAAGATGGACTGGTGCTGTGCCGGGATCTGCGCGCGGGGAAATTCCGCACGGTGCCCGTGTTGATGCTCACGGCGCGCAACGAGGAGACGGACCGCATCGTGGGCCTCGAAATGGGCGCCGATGACTATCTGCCCAAGCCGTTCGCCGTTCGCGAGCTGCTCGCACGGATCCGCTCCGTGCTGCGACGCACCCGCATGCTGCCGCCCGGCATGCAGGTAACGGAAGTGGCGCAGTTGCTTGCATTCGGCGACTGGCGGCTCGACACGACGGCGCGGCATCTGCTCGACTCTGCTGGCACGGTCGTCGCGCTGAGCGGCGCGGAATACCGGCTGCTGCGCGTGTTTCTCGACCATCCCCAGCGCGTGCTCACGCGCGACCAGTTGCTCAATCTCACCCAGGGCCGCCAGGCCGATCCGTTCGACCGCTCCATCGACCTGCTCGTGAGCCGCCTGCGCCAGCGCCTGCGCGATGAGCCACGCGAGCCGCGCTACATCAAGACGCTGCGCAATGAAGGGTACGTGTTTTCGGCGGCGGTAACCGTGGTCGAAGTGCAGCAGTGAGGTGGCCCGAGCGGCAGGCGCAGCAGGGCGGCGTACTACAGCGCATTGTGCAGGCCTCCGCGCTGACGAAGCTCGCCTCCTGCTCAGCGCCACGGGCTCAGTGCCCCGTGACTTCGACGGGCGGCGAATAGGGGCTCACGGTCACTTCGGCGCGTTGGCCCGTCTGCGAGGAGCCGTTCGTGCCAGTGCCATACGCCGTGTTGTCATTGTGTGCGTCGATGCGCGCTTGCGCGGCCTGGAGGTTTTCCGGGAAGTGCAGCCAGTCGTTCGGGTTGTAGCCGGCCTGCTCGGCGCGCACCAGATCCGCACGCACTTCGGCTCGCGTCAAGGGTTGCGCTGTCTGAGCGAACGAGACGAGCGGGGTGGTGACGGCGAGCGCAAGCACGGCGGCCTTGAGAAGCGATTTCATGATCATGACCTCGAAATCATGATAAGCAATCCTTACCATGACATGGTGAACCAGATGTGGACCGGATAGCCGGGATTTATGGCGTCGTTACGTAACGGGCGGCCGGACGATCGCTTGACAGATGCGGAGCCATCGTCCGCCTCGCGCCTTCGTAGGCCTCCCATTCTTCAGCGGCATGCAAGGAGGGGATCGTCACGAGCTCATTGCGGTCGAAGCCCGTCAAGGCGGCATCAACCATCGCTTCGGCCGACATGACGATGCTTGCCGGCAAGTGCTCGATCGGCAGGCCACCGGTCTGCCAGAAGTCCGTGGCGGTTGCACCGGGCAGCACGGCCTGCACCTGGACCGCCTTGCCGGCCAGCTCGTGGTGCAGCGACTGGCTGAACGCGAGCACGAAGGCTTTGCTGCCGCCGTATACGCCGTTCAGCGTCTCCGGCGAGATCGCCACGATCGACGCGATGTTGATCACCGCGCCCGCACCGCGTGCGACGAAACCCGGCACCGCTGCATACGTCAGGCGGGTGAGCGCGGTGACATTCAGGTCGATCAGTCGCGTCATCGCGTCGACGTCGCTGTCGAGCAGCGGCTTGTGGGTGCCTACTCCCGCGTTGTTGACCAGCAGCGTGATGCTCGCGTCCTGCTTCAGCTTGGCTTCGACGCCGGCAAGGGCTGCACGGTCGTTGAGATCCGTGTCGATGATTTCGACGCTCCGCTGCGTTTCGTTGGTGATGCGCTGCGCGAGCGCGGCAAGCCGGTCGCGGTTGCGCGCCACGAGGATGAGGTCATAGCCGCGCCGCGCGAGCCGGTCGGCGTAGACCGCGCCGATACCCGACGACGCACCGGTAATGAGGGCAGTACCGCGATACGTATTAGTCATGATGTCATTCCGTTCGGACAGTGGTTGGTGAAACCGTGAGAGCATTCTGACCGGATTGCGTCACGACATAAATGACATATAGGGTTATGATTCAGGACATCGCTCGACGGGAACAAGACATGCACCGCATTGGCTTTTTACTGAGTGACGGCTTCCAGATCATGGCGCTCGCGCCGCAGTCGGTGTTCGAGTTCGCGAACCGCGTGGCGGGCGAGCCGTTCTACACGCTGGACAATTTCTCGCCCGACGGCGGCGAGGTCCGTTCGTCGCTCGGCATCGCCGTGGGCACGCGGCCGTTGCGCGCGGCGGGTGCGGTGGATACCTGGATGGTGGCCGGCGTGAACGACCCGCTCAGCCAGCCGGCGCCCGAGAGGGCGCTGGCGTTCCTGCGCCGGGCGAGCCGGCGTGCGAGGCGCATTGCCGGCATTTGCACGGGGGGATTCGTGCTTGCCGAAGCGGGCTTGCTCGCACAGCGGCGCGTGACGACGCACTGGGCGTTCGGGCGCGACATGCAGCGTCTGTTCCCGGATGTACTCATGGAAGAGGACCGGATCTATATCGTCGACGGGCCGATCTGGACGTCCGCCGGCATGACGGCGGGGCTCGATCTGGCGCTGGCGATGGTGGAAAAGGATCTGGGCGCCGAGGTGGCGCGTTCGGTGGCGCACAAGCTCGTGATGCATCAGCGTCGCGCGGGCGGCCAGTCGCAACACTCCGAAATGCTGGAACTCGCCCCGAAAACCGATCGAATCCAGAACGCGCTGACCTATGCGCGCCAGAACCTGAACCGCTCGCTGACCGTGGAGGAACTGGCCGAAACGGTGCACATGAGCCCGCGTCAGTTCAGCCGTGTATTCACGCTGGAAACGGGACAGTCGCCGGCGAAGGCCGTCGAGAGACTGCGGCTCGAGGCGGCGCGGCTCATGATCGAGCAAAGCCGCCATCCGCTCGAGGTCATTGCGAAAGAAACCGGCTTTCGCGATCGCCGCCATATGCGCGAGGTGTTCATGCGCGGGTTTGGCCTGCCGCCCCAGGCGGTGCGACGCGACGCTCGCACGGGCGCCCCGGCACCTGCATAGCATTGACCGTTAGATCGGGCGCAGAGTGCCCGAACACCATGCTGCTGCGTCGTGAAATGGGACTCGACGAAAGGCACCTTGATATATGATCGCGCTTTAACGTAGTGGAATTACCCCATGCAAGTGCTTGTCGATGCCGACGCCTGTCCCGTGGTCATCAAGGAAATGTTGTACCGGGCCGCGCGACGGGCGGAAGTCCGGGTGACGCTCGTCGCGAACCAGTATTTGCGCACGCCGCCGTCTGCCTTCATCGCGTCGATTCAGGTACCAGCCGGTTTCGATGCGGCCGATGCCCGTATCGTTGAACTGGTCGCGTCGGGCGATCTGGTGATCACGGCGGACATTCCGCTCGCCGCCGCGGTACTCGAAAAGGGGGCACACGCGCTCGACCCGCGCGGAAACTGGTTCACACACGAAAATATCCAGGAACGCCTGACGGTACGTGACGTGATGGATCAACTGCGCAGTGCCGGTATCGATACCGGTGGTCCGGCCCCCTTCAGCACGCGTGACAGCAAGGCATTTGCCGGCCAGCTTGACCGATTCCTCGCACGTTACGGCAAGCCGCCTCGCGCTAACGACTGAGATTCGCAGCCATTCCGGTCACGACGCGCGCCGCGTACAGCGTGCGGCGCGTCATTCAATCCATGGAACATCAAGAAATGCCAGAAAAAGACCTCGTCCGATCCTTTAGCGAGCTTGCGCTTGCTCCCGCCGTGCTCGCCAATCTCGCCCAGCTTGGCTACACGGCCATGACGCCGATTCAGGCGGCGAGCCTGCCCTTTGCGTTGGCCGGGCACGACCTGATTGCACAGGCGAAGACCGGTAGCGGCAAGACGGCGGCATTTTCCCTGGCGTTGCTCGCACGCCTCGATACCCAGCGTTTCGCCGTTCAGGCGATGGTCCTGTGCCCGACGCGCGAACTGGCCGATCAGGCCGCCCAGGAAATCCGCCGCCTCGCGCGCGCGGAGCAGAACATCAAGGTGCTGACGCTGTGCGGCGGCACGCCGATGGCGCCCCAGACTGCGAGTCTCGAACACGGTGCACACGTCGTGGTCGGCACACCGGGCCGGATCATGGACCACCTGTCGCGCGGCAGCCTCGACGTCGGCGCATTGAATACGCTCGTGCTCGACGAGGCGGACCGGATGCTCGACATGGGCTTCTTCGACGACATCGCGACGGTCGCAGGTCAATGCCCCAAAGAGCGCCAGACCTTGCTGTTTTCCGCAACCTACCCGGACGGTATCGCCAAACTGAGCCGGCAATTCCTGCGCAATCCGAAGGAGGTGAAGCTCGAAGAGCGTCATGACAGCAGCAAGATCCGGCAGCGCTTTTACGAGGTGACCGAGGATGAGCGGTTGCACGCGGTCGGCATGCTGCTCAATCACTATCGCCCGGTGAGCACGCTTGCGTTCTGCAACACGAAGCAGCAATGCCGCGATCTGCTCGAGGTGTTGCGCGCGCAGGGCTTTCACGCGCTGGCGTTGCACGGCGAACTGGAGCAGCGCGAGCGCGATCAGGTACTGATCCAGTTCGCGAACCGCAGCTGCTCGGTACTCGTTGCGACCGACGTGGCCGCGCGGGGCCTCGACATTGCGCAACTCGAGGCCGTCATCAACGTCGACGTGACGCCCGATCCGGATGTGCATGTCCACCGCATCGGACGCACAGGGCGCGCGGATCAGGACGGCTGGGCATTGAGCCTCGCCAGTATGGACGAGATGGGGCGTGTCGGCAGCATCGAGCAGGCACAGAAGCAGGACGTCGAATGGCACAGGCTGGCCGATCTGACTTCTGCCAGCAAGGAGCCGCTGTTGCCGCCAATGGAAACGCTGCAGATCCTCGGTGGACGTAAAGAGAAAATTCGTCCCGGTGATGTGCTGGGCGCGCTGACCGGTGATGCGGGCTTCAGCGGTTCGCAGATCGGCAAGATCAATGTGACCGACTTTTCAACCTATGTGGCGGTCGATCGCAGCATCGCACGGGAGGCGTTGCGCCGGCTCAGCGCGGGCAAGGTGAAGGGCAAGAAGGTCAAGGTCCGGATGATGGACGAATAGCGCGGGCGCCGTTCGACGTGTCTCAGGGCGGTGCAGTGCCCGGACATAACCCCATGGCGCCTTGAGCGACCAGCAGCCCTCCTCGTCGGGACGGCTGCTGGTCGACGATGTGCGCAATAGAAGCGAGTTGCACGAGCCGCCTCGGCAGCAATGCACCCGATTCCTGCTCAATGAAAGATCAGATATAGGACGACCAGTACGACGAGTGGTACGCCTAGAAGCCAGCCAATCAGGTAAGGCATGATGTCCTCCAGTACGGGTAGGTAGTGTGCAGCCTGCCTCATGAACAGAGCATCGCGCGTACCCGGCGGAGCCTGGTCCACTGTACGGCTTGACTCAGGGCCCGATGGCACGCTCAGGGCTGCCGCTGGAATGAGGTAGGTGATGAGCGAGAAAATAACGCCCGCGAGCACCACGGCCCACGAGGCGCGAGGCAATCCGGCTTGGTGGTGAGGAATTTCATCCTCTTGCTCATATGATTAGAAATCCAGAATATTGAGTGCAAGATTCCCGCGCGCCACCACACTCGGTTCGCCGCTGTTACGAGAAATGTCTTGACCGTACCGGGCGTGGTGCGTAGCTTGGACCACGAACTCAGGAATCCGACTGCTGCTCTTCAATGACTGAACGGCACGCGCTGAGGCGGCTCGTGCTTCGATGCAGCTTTCGCAGCGCCTGTCGACATCGCAAGAGAGGCGGGAATCGCAATGGCCACGATCGAGCTCTATTGCAGTCCGAACGGCGACAAATGGCTGTTTTGCGACCGTGCGAACAAGGCGGCTGTGATACGGCACGTGCCAAACGCCGCGTCGGGTGGACGCGTCACGGACGTGGACGTCGAAGCATTTCTTGCAGCGGGACAATCAGGGCAAAGGGGCCCGCAGTACGACGCATTGCAGGAACTGCTCACACGAACGGCGTCCGGCGAGGCCCGGCGCGAAACCGCACCGTCATCACCTCCCGCAACTACCACAGGCAACCAACACCAACCCGCTGCTGAAGCACTTCTGCTAAGCGTTGCCCGCGTGCGCACGTTTGCACAGTCGCGTCACATGACGAACGCGAGCGGCTTCTTTTTCGCCCGCAACGATCGCCTTTTTGTCGTTACCAGTCGTCACGTTCTGATCGACTCGCCCAGTCAGCATTTTCCCGATCGTATCGAGGTGGAACTCCACATCGATCGTGACAACCTCGGCGCTTCAGCATGGTTTTCCCTGCCTCTTTACTCAGGGGGGAAGAGTCTTTGGCGTCAGGCCTCGGACGACGGCGGCGATATCGACGTCGCGGTGCTGGAAGTCTGGAAAGACCGACTGCCGCCGGGCACTGTCTTCGACGCCTTTGGCCCGGAACATCTGCCCGCAGCTGGCTACACGATGCCCGCTGGCGCGTCCGTGCTGATCGTCGGCTTTCCGCTGGGCTTTCATGATTCGCTGCATCATCTGCCCATCGTCAGGCAGGGCTCCATTGCGTCCGCGTTCGGACTGCGGTTCGACGGCAAGGGCTGTTTCATCACCGACGCGCGAACGCATCGAGGGACGAGCGGCGCGCCTGTGGTGGCGAGTGCCGTGTCGATGCAGGCGCACGGGGTGGCGTCTTCGCTTCCGTGGATACTGCTGGGGATTCATTCGTCTACCGTCGACATGGGAGCACGCGATAAAGACGTCGACGACAGCCTGGGTCTCAATCACGCGTGGTATGCCGACGTTCTGATGACGCTGACGGCCAATTGAGCAGGTGGTCGCGCAAAACCCGTTGCACTGGCGCGAAAGTCCTCTGCATGCTGGACGGCAAGACCAGGATCTAGCGCGCGCTAATGGACTGAAGTTTCGTATCCGCCACGAGGCGGCGTACGACGCTCGCGGCGGCTGGGCGGTTTCGTTCTTCGAGTCTTTGAGCCAGTAACTCCATAAATACGGCGAGATCCTTATTTCCGTGCCGATCGCTGAATTCCCTCATGACGTCAAGGACGGCGGCTCGCTCGCTGGCGTCGGAGAGGGTGCTGGCAATGTATGAACCTCCGCGCGCGAGCTCGGCCATATAAAGCCGCCGATAGGCGGCGCTGGCCGCTCCCTTCAATTTCCCTTTCTTCATTTCCATTTTTCGCCCTCTTTTTTTCTGTCGCTGCGCCCAGGCACGGACGCGGGCTGCGTGTGCGCGGGCGAATGGTTCATCCTGATCCTTCGGGTAGAAGGCCGGCAAGGCAGTGCGCACGCGTCGGTCTGCACTTCGCAACAACTATTCCCGCGGGAAACGTTTAGCCTTTTCGTTGTTTTATAGCGGTTGGAGCCTGTTTAGCTCCGAGCATGCCGGTGGGACGAATCCCGGCCTTGCGCAACGGGCCGGGCCGGCTTCGACGCGATCACGGCGATCGCCGGGTCGGGCATGCGTATTGCGGGACGCCACCGGCAGCACGGACGCCGTGAGCGCGGGTCAATGTCGCGACCGTCCACCCGCACCCCGCACGGTGCGGGCGGCACACATGATTGATGTGCATTGCCGGCAGACCCCGGTAGCGGAGTTCGCGTGACAACTCACCTCACTTCCTCGTCATCACAGGTGCCCCCGGCCAGCCCGTGGCACGAGAAAATCGGTCCCGGCGTCATTACAGGCGCAGCCGACGATGACCCGAGCGGTATTGCCACGTATTCGCAGGCCGGCGCGGCATTCGGCTACAACATCCTGTGGACGATCCCGCTCACGTATCCGCTAATGGTTGCCATCCAGATCATCAGCGCCCGTATCGGGCGGGTCAGCGGCCACGGGCTCGCAACGAATATCCGGCATCACTATCCGGTGTCCCTTCTCTATGGCGCGGTAGTGCTGCTGCTGGTCGCCAATACGATCAACATTGCCGCCGACCTGTCCGCCATGGGCGCGGCCGTCGATCTGGTCATAGGCGGACCCAGACGCCTTTACACGGTCGGGCTTGCCCTGTTTTCGCTCGTCCTGCAGGTTTTCGTCCCCTACAAAAGCTACGTGAAGGTGCTCAAATGGCTGACGCTCGCACTGTTCGCCTACGTGGGCATCGTATTCGTCGTGAAAATTCCGTGGATAACCGTAGCGGTGCGAACCGTGCTCCCCCAGCCGACATGGAGTAACGCCTATGCGACGACTATCGTCGCGGTGTTCGGCACGACCATCAGCCCCTACCTGTTTTTCTGGCAGGCCTCCCAGGAGGTCGAGGATCTGGAAGCTGCCGCCGGGCAACATGCGCTCAAGAAGGCGCCCTGGCTGGCTTTGACGAATCTGAGGCGCATCGGATCCGATACATGGCTCGGCATGGGTTTGTCGAACCTGATCGCATTCTTCATCATACTGACGACCGCCGCGACCCTCCACGCCCACAACGTGACCGATATTCAGACCTCCGCACAGGCCGCGACCGCACTCAAACCGATCGCAGGACAGTTCGCATTCCTGCTCTTCAGCCTGGGCATCATCGGCACGGGGCTGCTTGCATTGCCGGTTCTCGCCGGCTCGGCCGCCTATGCGATGGCCGGCGCTTTCCGGTGGAAAAACAGTCTGGAACTGGAACCGCGTCTTGCGAAGCGGTTCTACGGGGTCATCGTGCTAGCGACCGTCGTGGGCCTGGCGCTGGGCTTCACGTCAATCGACCCGATCAAGGCGCTGTTCTGGAGTGCCGTCATCAACGGCGTGACGTCGGTCCCGATCATGGTGCTCGTGATGAAGATGGCGGCACATCCGGGCGTGATGGGGGAACTCACCATTGCTGGCAGCGTCCGGGTGGTCGGCTGGCTTGCAACCGGGGTGATGGGCGTTGCCGTAGCGGCAATGTTCGTACTTATGGCGGTTTGACTGCCGATCGTGAGGTCGGCTGCGATTCGTGCGTCGCCGACCCGTTAGCTCGGACGTCGACAACTCGGGGAGAAGTGACATGAGCAGAAAGCGTCGCAACGATGTGAAACTGCCCGACTTCGAAAGTCGACAGGCCGTGCTGACTGCACTGCGCATGGCGAAGATGGCCGGGTCAGCGCACGCCTATGTCCGCGGTAACACAACGCAGTTCTATGAGTGGCTCGAAGCACGCGGCGGCGAGGCTTTGCCGGAGGGGCCGCCGTTGTGGATCTGTGGTGACTGCCATACGGGCAACCTGGGTCCCGTTGCTGACTCCGAGGGGCGCGTGGAGATCCAGATTCGTGACCTGGACCAGACAGTCATCGGCAACCCGGCGCACGATCTGATCCGGCTTGGCTTGTCGCTCGCGATGGCGGCGCGGGGATCGGACCTCTCGGGGTTGACGACGGTTCACATGATGGAAGCGCTTGCTGCGGGCTACGAAAGTGCGCTCGAGTGGGACCCGCAGAGCCGTGAGGGCGGACTCGCAAAGAAGCCTGAGACCATTCGGGTGGTGATGAGAGAAGCGGTTCGCCGTTCGTGGAAGCATCTGGCGGTCGAACGCCTCGAAGACACTGCGCCCACGATACCGCTGGGCAAGCGGTTTTGGCCGCTCGTGGAAGAGGAAAAGATCGAGATATCGAAGCTGTTCGACAATGAGGCAATCATCAGGCTGGCCACGAGCTTGCGGGGACGAAACGATGACGGCACGGTGTCGGTCCTTGATGCCGCGTACTGGGTAAAAGGATGTAGCTCACTTGGCCGCCTGCGTTATGCCGTGCTTCTCGATGTCGACGGCGGGGTGGTGGAGGGCGATGACCTGTGCCTGATGGACATCAAGGAGGGCACGAAAGCGGCGGCGCCGTGGTATGCGGGTGCAGGCATGCCCAGGGACAATGCCGCCCGGGTGGTGGAGGGCGCATGCCATCTGTCGCCATCGCTGGGTGAGAGAATGCGCGCAGCCCGTATTCAGGACCGGTCGGTAGTGATCCGGGAATTGCTCCCGCAGGATATCAAGCTCGATGTCGATCAACTCAGTCAATCTGAAGCGATGGAGGTGGCGCGCTATCTCGCACAAGTGGTTGGCAAGGCGCACGCGCGCCAGATCGATCGCGATGTGCGAGCTGCGTGGCGCAAGGAATTGCGGAGGGCGCACCAGAAGGCCATCGACGCGCCGTCGTGGCTGTGGAGCAGCGTCGTCGAACTCGTCGGCAGTCACGAGGTTGCGTATCTGGAGCACTGCCGCCAATACGCGGCGGAGATCGGGTCAGGGTATTGATTGCGTAACTGCGTCGCGCGAACAGCGCGTGCATGGCTTCACGCCGGTCACCGGTGTGTGGCCAACACGCGCTTGCGTCCACGCGCAATGATCGCTTCCTCTCTATCGGCCCGATTACCTGTCAGATCAAGTCCCGGCTAATACAGTTAAAACGATGTCTGTGAATCACACAAATTGCCCACTTCCAAACCAGTCCGAGTCAGCAAGCCACGCCTCGCGCATACCTTATAAGCCCTCTCTTCAAGGACTTATAGCCAGTAGGGCCGAACTCACTTTCCATTTCCGCCTCGGTCTGCTCGAGCGCCGCGTGAAACAGTTCGAGCCAGGCCCGGCCCCGCTCAGTGAAAAGTACAACCTTGGCGCGTGCATCGGTGGGATCCTGCTCCCTCTTTACGATGCCAAGAGCTTCAAGCTGAGCGACGAGCTCGCCAATCGACTGTTTGGTCATTGATGCCCTGCGCGCAAGCTCCGTGGCGCGGGTTCCATGAAGGTCAAGATTCCGGGTCACGTTCATATGGCTGAGCGTGCATTCGCCATGACCTGCCGTCGCCATCTTCTCGAGCACGCTTGCTTCGAACCTGCGAGCTGCCACGTTGAGCAGTCTTCCGATGTTTGAGGTTCGCCACGCGTCGCTTCCTGCGGGAAGCGACGCCTCGTCGTGTGCGGTGATCCGTAATGTCATCTTCTGTTGCCTGCGGGTGGTTTTGAGTGTAGCCGTCATGGTCGTTGCGGTCCTCGCCCGGGTGCCAACAAAGTCCGTCACACCCGGCTAACAGCCGAGAGTATATCTTTGCGTCCGACTTCAGGGTAAACGCGGATTCGACATTTAGGCAGGCTACCTTACCATTGCAACAAGTCAGGCTGGCTTACTAAAAATGCAAGTCGTTCAGCCAATCATTCAATCCAGATAGCAGGTACCGGTATGGAAACGATCGAAGTCGATGTGATGATCTGCGGCGGGGGCCCTTGCGGCCTTATGCTAGCCAATGAACTTGGTCGCCGCGGAGTCTCCGTGTTTTTGGCGGACGAAAAGGACAGCACGGCATTTAATCCCCAGGCGAACGCCACCCAAGCCCGAACTATGGAATATTTCAGGCGACTGGGCTTTTCGGAAGAGATTCGCAGCTTGGGATTGCCCGCAAATTTTCCTACCGATATCGCGTACTTCACTCGATACGCCGGGCGCGAACTCGCGCGTTTCAGGCTACCGTCGGCGCAAGACGCAAAGCATAAGGCCAGGGAACAGACGGGCTCGTGGAGCGCTGCGGAATTGCCACATCGAGTATCACAGAAGTACGTTGAAGCGGTGCTCAGACGTCACGCCGAGCAGTTGCCGACAGTCGGGGTGCAGTATGGACATCGGGTGCTCAACTTTCGCGAGGATCCTGACGAAGTACGGACCACGATCCAAAGCCGGCACGATGAAAAGACCTTCGTTGTAGCAAGCCGATATCTTGTAGGGGCGGATGGTCCCCGGAGTTTTATCCGCGAGCGGTTAGGATTCCGATATACGGGAGAGACAGGCGTCTCCCGTGACTTCATGGGGGGCCGGATGTTTGCTGTTTACCTGCGGTGCCCAGACTTCTACCGTCGCGTATCTCATGCTCCTGCGTGGATGAACGTGACTGTCAATCAGGATCGTCGTGCGTTTATGGCAGCGGTGGACGGAAAGGGGGAGTTCGCCTTTCACACGCAGTTGAGGGCACATGAAAAGGAAGACAGGATCACCGAAGAGGACGCGCGCGCTATGTTTAGGGCGGCGGTAGGCCTCGATCTCGATGTGGAGATACTTTCGAAGGGTGGCTGGACCGCGGGCCATTCGCTGGTGTCCGAGCACTTTCAACGGGGGCGCATATTTCTTGGAGGCGACGCCGTCCACCTGTTCACACCGACTGGCGGCCTGGGGTACAACACTGCGGTGGAAGACGCTGTCAATCTAGGGTGGAAGCTGGCCTCGGTGCTGCAGGGGAAGGCCGGAGTTGCATTGCTCGAGACGTACGAGCTCGAGCGTCGACCGCTCGCCGTGAGAAATACTGGCTTTGCCCGGGCATTTGCTGATTCTTTGGGCTTGTATACGCCAGCGGCGGAAATCGAAGAGGACAGTCTCCAGGGCGAGGTGGTCCGGACAGAAGCCGGAACGTACCTTAAGGAGCACGGACGCGCTGAATTCAATATTCCAGGTATCACGTTCGGCGGACGATACGATGGCTCGCCAGCTATTGTTCACGACGGTACGCCTGCGCCGGCGGATGCTGCAAACGTCTACACGCCTACGGCTTGCCCAGGCGGGCGGCCACCTCACGCGTGGTTGAAAGACGGCTCGTCGCTCTTTGATTCGTTCGGATTTGACTGGACGCTTCTCGTGTTAGGGGACACTGCCCCGGATACGACTTCATTCACATTAGCGATGAACCAGGTCAATGTGGATTTGCGGGTCGTGCACATTCCCGACGCCGAAGTGTTCGACCTTTACGAAGCGCCGCTTGTGCTCATCCGTCCGGACCAGATCGTCGCATGGCGCGGAACCACGGGCGAAGAGGCCATCCGTATTGTCGAGACGGTTCTTGGTCATCGCCCCAAAGAGCATGAAGTCGAACGAAGTGTTCCTGCCCGTGGCGTTGCTTGATTCCGGAGATCGGCCGGTCCTGTTCGGTGCTCGGTTAAGGGTTTTGTCGCGGTAAGAATCGAAAGTGCTCGTACGAAAAAATGCGATTTAACAGACCCTGTGCGCTTTAACGTCCAATCTCAGTATCGGCAAAAAGTGAATATCTGACTATTTATTTTACGTTCATTTTTAACATACGCAAAAAGCCGATAGAAACGTCAACGATGCAAATCTATCAGGGTAATCGTAGACCGTATCAAAAGCATCACCGGCGCGACGTTAATTATGTCACCATGCCGCCAGATAACCGCCGTAGCTCCGTTGTGCACCTGCAACACGGCAATGTCGGCCCGGCCCAGTTCGAAGCTGTCGGGGGCAACCCACTTGCTTGCCGGCAGACGGTCGTCGAACAGCCGGTGTCGGCCACAACCCGCCGTTCACATGCATCGGCGGTCAGACGTTCGGGCGTCGGCTTTGTCCAGTAGCGGCCCGCTCGATTTCGAAAGTCACATTCGAAACGCGATCGATTCGTTCGTTGAGTTTTCTTGCACCGGTGCAAGTTGGGCGGTCGGCATAATTTAAATCCAGCCCTAAATAATCGTGCCCGCCCGGGCTTCTCTGTCAACATCGACTCGTAGCTGCCCCACGCGGGTCCTGTATCACTTGGCTGCTCGCGTGCCTGCCTACGCCGTGTCACGGCCGTGTGGGAGTTGCGGTGATCGCAGGGCTGTTTTCCACGCTCGATTTAGTCCCAAAATGGGACTAAACTGTCCAGATGAGAGTCATCGAAAAAAAGTCCGCCTGGGATTCTGCGACAAGCATCCGGTCGCACGGCAGTCGATACTGGCATGGCATGAGGAAGCTGTTAAGGCCGTGTGGATGACACCGCAAGACATTAAAGCCAGATATTCGACCGCGAGCTTCGTCGGGCGAAACCGGGTGGTGTTCAACATCAAGGGTAACGACTACCGACTGGTCGTTGCAGTCGCTTACCGCATCGGCGTCGTCTACATCAGGTTCGTCGGAACGCATGGCGAGTACGACAGGATCGATGCTGAGACTGTAGAACTGGAGTAGCGAAGATGGAAATCCGCCCAATTCACAATGAACGCGACTACCACGAAACGTTGCAGATCGTATCGGGTCTGGTTGATGCCGACCCGGCTCCGGGCACGCCAGAAGGGGACCGCCTGGAAGTCTTGGCAACCTTGGTCGAGCGCTACGAGGCTGAGCACTTTCCTCTCGATCTTCCCGATCCTATCGAGGCCATCAAATTCCGCATGGAGCAGGCTGGACTGTCTGCCAGCGACATGCAGCCGTATCTCGGCAATCTGAACCGAGTCTACGAAGTGCTCAATCGAAAACGCGGGCTGAGCCTGGCCATGATTCGCCGCCTGAGTCGAGACTTGCATATCCCCGCTGAAGTACTGATCGGATAGCCGAATATTCTTTCGTATGACTGAACGCCCTGCTCGAATGTTGAGCAGGGGCTACAGAGGTGGCGGTGGCCCTGTTGGCCCATGCGTACTCTTCGAGAACGATGGCGTTGCTGTCCAGGACATTTTGGCCGGTCTGGCCGACTCGCGTTGACGTGATCTGGATCGATGATTGGGTTCGCTGTCATCGGTGAGCAGATCTGTGACGTGCGCAACCATCCCACAGACTAGAAAATCCTAAAAAAATCGATCACCCCGCTTTTTGCACGCGCACTGCTATGGATCGCGCAGTTGCCTGCGTGCGTCATCGATATGTGCACAGGATGGTCTGCGAATACCTAGGCGTTCCCGGCATCAAGAGAATGGCCCGCTGGCACCTCCGTTAGGAGGCACGCGGCGGGCGGGAGTTGCTGGTCTACGATGACTTCAGGTTCTCGCCACAGGATCGCACACCTTGACGGAGGCGGGCGCGCGACCGACGGCATCCGGCTCACAAGTCGGATCGTCAGGAATGACGATGAGGTCGCGGATTGCCACGAGTTCCGCGAGACGTTGCCGGCGCTGACGCGGGCGCAGGTCGAAATCAACACGCACGTAGTCCTCTAACGGCCGCCCGCACAACTCGCTAACGCGGCCAGTCCATCCATCTCGCCGGGCTGGTCCGGTCCATTCGAAATAGCGATTCTTGACTTCGTCGACGATGCGCACGCGAGTACGAACAGCAAGCGGGATCTCGGACGGTTTCCAGCCATTTTTTCCGCACACTTTGTTGTGCGCTCATAGGGGCGATCGGCGCACAACCCAGTCTGCGGGATGGTCGGATTGACGCGGGGGCGATGTGGTCTGGCATGGAAAACCCTCGCTTGACTGAAAGAATGGTGACGACTATTATCTTTTTAAAAGATATCTATCGTTACCAATTCATCCGGCGGCCCCTTCGATCCGATTGCAGTGGCTGCTGCAGGAACTCAAGAGCGAGAGCATGAGCGATATTCCAGCCACGACCCAACCAGCTAGTCCCGCCGTAGTTCGCGCCGCCGCGCGGCACACATCTTTCACTGTCGAGCCTTTTTCTCCAACCATTGGTGCGGAGATCGGCCATATCGATCTGAGCCAGCCGCTCGACGATGACCTCTACACCGCGCTGCGCGAGGCGCTGCTTCAATACAAGGTGCTGGTCTTTCGCGATCAGGACATCACGGCGGCGCAGCAGGTGGCACTCGGCCGCCGATTCGGTGAGCTCGAGTCGCATCCGGTTTTTCCTCATCACCCGGATCATCCGGAACTGGTGGTACTCGGCGGGGACAATCAGCAAGCCGCACGCGAAAACATCTACCACACCGATGTGAGCTGGCGGTTGCTGCCGTCCATGGGATCAATTCTGCGCTGCATCGAATGCCCGGCGGTGGGTGGTGACACGATCTGGGTGAACATGGCAGCCGCCTATGCGCGCCTGCCGCAGACTATCCGCGAGTCTCTCGACGGCCTGTATGCCGTGCACGATCTGTTGCCCGCGTTTGGCACGCGTATGACGGCGGAAGAGCGCGAAGCGCGCCGCACAGCATTTCCCCCGGTTGTGCATCCGGTGGTCCGCACGCATCCGGAGACGGGCGAGAAAATTCTGTACATCAACGAAGCGTTTACGACGCACTTTGCTAACTACGTCGAGAAGAACGAAATCCGCTTTGGTTTCGATTTCAAGCTCTCGGAGATGGATTTGCTGCAGTACCTTTTCCGCCAGGCTCAGGCGCCGGAATACCAGATGCGCCTGAAGTGGCGTCCGCACACCATCGCGTTCTGGGACAACCGCGCGACGCAGCATTACGCCATCCAGGATTACTTCCCTGCACGCCGTCGCATGCTACGGGCAACGATCATTGGCGACAAGCCGGTCTGAACGGCTCCTCTCCTGTGCGGGGCCAGTCGCTTCTGATGGCTTTGCATTCCGTTTCATTCTCGCGTGTTCACTGGCTCTATAACTGCGCCGGACCGACCGGGTACCAATCAGGGCGGTCCCGGCATAAGCGGCGAACTGAGACGCGCAGACCGGACGTCTTTCCTTGTGCCGAACGAAACCTGCGACGAACGCGGGCAAACACGGAGACAACTAATGTACTTGACCCAAGCGCTGCATCGCGCGGTGCAACAGCATCCTGGTCGCATTGCCGTGCGCTGCGGCGAGCGCAGCCGGACGTTTCGTTCCTTGGCCGACCGCGTGGCGCGTCTCGCAGGCGCGCTCCAGGCGCTTGGAATGCGCACGGGCGACCGGGTTGCGATGCTTTCGCTCAATTCCGATCGCTACCTTGAATACCTGATGGCGGTGCCGTGGGGCGGCGGTGTGCTTAACCCGTGCAACACGCGCTTGTCTGCGACAGAGTTGCTCTACGCACTCGACGATTCGGGATCCTCGATCCTGCTGGTCGACGAGACGTTCCGTCCGCTCGTCGAGCGCTTTCGCCCGGAGTCGGCCTCCCTGCGCGAAGTGATCTATTGCGGTGACGCAGACGTGCCGGATGGCATGCACGCCTACGAGGCGCTCGTGGCGGGCACCGAGCCGGTGGACGATGCCATGCGTCGTGGCGATGACCTGCTGGGCATCTTTTACACCGGTGGCACGACAGGCTTTCCGAAAGGTGCGATGCTGAGCCACACCAATCTGTGCAGCGCTGCGCTTGCGCTGTGCGTGGACGGACTCGCGCCGTCCGGCGGCACCTATCTTCATGCAGCCCCCATGTTTCACCTTGCTGATTTCAGTGTCGGGACAGCGGCGTGGGCGACGGGCAACACGCATGTCGTGCTGCCGGCGTTCAAGCCCGATGTAGCGCTCGATGCGTTGGCACATGAACGGGTCACGCATACGATCCTCGTTCCGACAATGATCCAGATGATGATCGATCACCCGTCGATGAAGGTGCCGCGCGATCTCAGCGCACTGCGCACGATCATCTACGGCGCGTCGCCGATGTCCGAAGCGCTGCTCGATCGCGCGATGGCTGCTTTCCCCGGCGTGGATTTCGTCCAGGGCTACGGGATGACGGAACTCTCGGCGCTCGGGACCATCAGCCCGGCTTGGGCCCACAGGCCGGAGGGACGTCAACTTGGCAAGCATCACGCGGCCGGCCGGGCTGGCTACTGCTGCGAGGTGCGCGTCGTCGACGACGCCAACCACGAGGTGCAGCGCGGCACGGTGGGCGAAGTGGTCGTGCGCGGACCCAACGTCATGCTCGGTTACTGGAACAAGCCGGAGCTGACCGCTGCAGCGATGCGCGACGGGTGGATGCATACGGGCGACGGCGGCTACATGGACGACGACGGCTTCGTGTTCATCGTCGACCGGCTCAAGGACATGATCATCAGCGGCGGCGAAAACATCTATTCCGCTGAGGTCGAGAATGCGCTCGCGAGGCATCCGGCGGTCGCGATGTGCGCGGTGGTCGGCATCCCGCACACGGAATGGGGCGAAGCGGTGCATGCGGTCGTCGTGCCGGCAGCCGGGACGTCGCCTTCGGCCGAAGAACTGGTGGAGCATTGCAAGTCGCTCATCGCCGGCTACAAATGCCCTCGCAGCGTGGAGTTCCGTGATGCGCTTCCGCTCTCCGGCGCGGGAAAGATTTTGAAAACCGAACTGCGCAAGCCTTTCTGGAGCGACCAGAAACGCCAGGTCAGCTGAACCACGCAAACCCAAGGAGAAATGATGACTACATCCGTGATCGTGGCTGGTGTCGGCATGATTCCATTCACCAAACCGGGAGCCAACGAACCGTACCCCAGGATGGCGGCCGCCGCGGTGTGTGCGGCGCTGGCCGACGCGCACATCGAATACGGCCAGGTGCAGCAGGCCTACGCGGGGTATGTCTATGGCGACTCGACGTGTGGTCAGCGTGCACTCTATGAAGTCGGCATGACGGGCATTCCGGTCGTCAACGTCAACAACAACTGCTCGACCGGTTCGACTGCGCTGTATCTGGCTCGCCAGGTAGTCCAAAGCGGCGCGGCCGACTGCGTGTTGGCGCTGGGCTTCGAGCACATGGCACCTGGCGCGCTCGGCACGGTGTTCAACGACCGGCCGAGCCCGTTCGAGCATTTCGATCTGCTTGCCAAAGAGCTGGTTGACGTGGAACTGCCGCTTGCGCTGCGTTATTTCGGTGGCGCCGGTCTCGCGCACATGGAGGAATTTGGCACGAAGGTGGAAACCTTCGCGAAGATTCGCGCCAAGGCCAGCCGTCATGCCGTCAATAATCCGCTGGCGTTGTTCCGCAATGTCGTGACGGCCGAGGAGGTGATGGCGTCCCCCACGATGTGGCCCGGCGTGATGACGCGCCTGATGGCGTGCCCCCCGACCTGCGGCGCGGCGGCCGCGGTGCTTGTGTCGGAGGCGTTCGCGAAGCGTCACGGTATCGACACGACGGTGCGCATTCGAGCCCAGTCGATGGTGACCGATACGCCGGCCGTCTTCGCCGCACGCGACATGCGGGAAGTGGTCGGCGCCGGTATGACGCGCAGCGCGGCTGCACAGGTCTATGCAGCGGCGGGCATCGGTCCCGAGGACATCGACGTGGTGGAGTTGCATGACTGTTTTGCGCACAACGAACTGATTACCTATGAGGGCTTGGGTCTGTGCCCGACAGGCGGTGCCGAGAAGTTCGTGGAGGACGGCGACAACACGTATGGCGGCAAGATCGTGACCAACCCGTCCGGCGGGCTGCTCTCAAAGGGGCATCCGCTCGGCGCGACCGGGCTGGCGCAGTGCACGGAACTTGTCGGGCAATTGCGTGGCGCAGCCGGAGCACGGCAGGTGGATGGGGCGCGACTGGCGCTTCAGCACAACCTCGGGCTCGGCGGTGCGTGCGTCGTGACCCTGTATGAAAAGGTGTGAAGATGATCGACACGAAATGGATCGGGCATGAGATCGGTAGTTCGGTGTTGCCCATCGAGCATAGCCGCCTCCGGTTCTTCGCCAGGGCAATCGGCGAAACCAACCCGGTCTACACGGATGTGACCGCCGCGCGCGGTGCCGGCTATGCGGATCTGCCGGCTCCGCCAACATTCCTGTTCGCGGCCGAACTGGATTCGGGCGCGATGTTCGACTTGCTTGAACTGCTTGGCGTGCCGCTCGAAAGGCTGCTGCACGGCGAGCAGAGCTTCGAGTATTTCGGTCCGGTCGTGGCCGGCGACACGGTGACGGTCAACTCGCGTATCAAGGACATCTACGATAAGAAGAACGGTGCACTCGAGTTCATCGAAACGGAGTCGCAGGCGCTCAACCAGCACGGCACGCTAGTGGCGCGGCTGCGCAACGTGACGGTCGTGCGCAATTGATGGCGAGCGAAAAGGAGCGGATATGACATTTCCGGAATTCGATTCGGTGCAGATCGGCGACATGCTGCCCACCCTGACCCTTCCGCCTGTGAACCGCACGACGCTCGCATTGTTTGCGGGCGCGTCGGGCGATCACAACCCCATCCACATCGATCTGGACTTCGCGCGTCGCGCGGGCATGCCGGACGTCTTCGCGCACGGCATGCTGGGCATGGCCTGGCTTGGCCGGCTGCTGACCGGGTGGGCACCACAGGCACAGTTGCGCCGTTTCACCGTGCGTTTTCAGGGCATTACGCAGCTGGGCCATGTGATCGCGTGCAGCGGTCGGGTGACCGCAAAACAGGAAATAGCCGGCGAGCGCTGTGCACTCGTCGAAATCAAAACCACCAATCAGTTTGGCGAAACGAAGATCGCCGGAGAAGCGCTCGTCGCGCTCGGCTGAACCCATACCAGAAGAGGCGTACCCATGACACGCAAACTCGAAGGCAAAGTTGCCTTGATTACCGGCTCTGGTCGCGGCATTGGCCGCTCGATCGCGCTGAAGCTCGCAAGCGAAGGGGCGCGCATCGTCGTCAACGATCTCGACGACGCGCCGGCCCAGGAGACCGCACAGGCTATTCGCGACGCGGGTGGCGAGGCGGCAGTCTGTGTGGGCAATGTCACCGCACCGGATTTCGCGGAACGCTTCGTCGGCACGGCATGGAACGCGTTCAGGGGTCTCGACATCATCGTCAACAATGCGGGCTACACGTGGGACAGCGTGCTGCAGAAGATGACCGACGAGCAGTGGTATGCGATGCTCGACTGTCACCTGACCGCTCCCTTCCGCGTCCTGCGCGCCGCCCAGCCAGTGATTCGCGGGCTCGTGAAGGCCGAGACGGAAGCCGGCCAGCGGGTCGTGCGGAAGGTGGTGAACATATCGTCGGTGGCGGGGCTCTTTGGCAACGCGGGACAGGTGAACTATTCGGCCGCGAAGGCAGGCGTCGTCGGCATGACGCAGACGCTTGCGAAGGAGTGGGGCCGCATGAACGTCGCGGTCAACTGCGTCGCCTACGGATTGATCAAGACGCGGCTCACGTCGACGGCCGCCGGGGACGGCGGCACCGCCAACATCGAGGGCCGCGAGATCAAGGTTGGTGTGAATTCTGATCTGCTGGCAATGATGGAAAAGACCATCCCGCTAGGCCGCGGCGGCACGCCCGAGGAAGCCGCGGGCGCAGTGTACCTGCTCTGCATCCCGGAGTCGGATTACGTAAGCGGTCAGACGCTGCTGTGCAGCGGCGGCCTCACGGGGATCTAAATCATGATGCCGGAATTGTTGCGCCATCCCTGGATGGACGAGGAAATCGGCGCGTATCGCGATCAGGCGCGGCGCTACATTGCCAACGAGATGGTCCCCCACCTTGAAGACTGGCGCCGTCAAGGCTACATTCCGCGCGAAACGTGGGTGCCGTTCGCAGCGATGGGCTTCCTGTTGCCCGAGGTCGACGAGGCATACGGTGGCGCGGGTGCAAGCCTTGCGTATCAGTGCGTGATCCAGGACGAACTGGCTCGCGCCGAGATGCCCGCGAACACCGCGGTGCACTCGATTGCGGCGCACTACCTCCTTGATTACGGTACCGAAGAGCAGAAGCGGCGCTGGCTGCCGAAGCTCGCGAGCGGCGAGATGTTGGCTGGCATCGCGCTCACCGAGCCCGGCTGCGGTTCCGACCTCCAGTCGATGCGCACGCGCGCACGCCGTGACGGCAACGAGTATGTGGTCGACGGAGCGAAGACGTTCATCACCAACGGCTATACGGCGAACCTGCTGGTCGTTGCCGTGCGTACGGGGGAGGCCGGGGGGCGCGGCGTATCGCTGCTCGTCATGGAAACGGAAAACCTGGCGGGCTTTCGTGTGGGGCGCCGCCTGGAGAAGCTTGGCCAGCATGCGTCCGATACGGCCGAACTGTTCTTCGACGGCGTGCGCGTGCCGGCGGACCATCTGATCGGCGGCGAGGAAGGCAAGGGCTTCTTGCAGTTGATGAGCCAGTTGCCGTATGAGCGCACGCTGATCGCAGTGCCTGCCGCCGCGGTCATCGATCGCGCGGTCGAACTAACGATCGACTATACCCAGCAGCGCAAGGCGTTTGGGCAACGTCTGTATGACTTCCAGAATACGCGCTTCAAGATCGCGGAATGTGCCACGCTGGCTCATGTCGTGCGCAGTTTCGTCAACGACTGTATCCAGAGACTCACCGAGGGTACGCTCGACGATACCGCGGCCTATATGGCGAAATGGTGGTGCACGGAGCAGCAGTGCAAGGTTGTCGACGAATGCATGCAACTGTTCGGCGGCTACGGCTATATGGCCGAATATCCGATTGCGCGGCTCTACGCCGATTCGCGCGTGCAGCGCATCTATGGCGGGGCCAACGAGATTATGAAAGAGCTGATCGCGCGGAGACTCGAAGCATGATGCCGCCGCTCACCGGAGTTCGTGTAGTCGAATTCGAGGGCATCGGCCCAGGGCCCCTTGCAGGTCAGATGCTCGCGGACATGGGGGCCGAAGTCACCGTGATCGTGCGGCCGCAACGAGGTGCCGTGAGCGAACGTCTCGGCGGCGCAGCGGGAGATCCGCTGCGTCGCGGGAAGAAGGTAGTGACGCTCGATCTCAAACAGGCTGCTGATGTCGAATGCGCCTTTTCCCTCATTGCAGGTGCCGATGTCCTGATCGAAGGGAGCCGGCCCGGCGTGATGGAGAGGCTGGGCCTCGGGCCCGCGGACTGCGCTACGCGCAATTCAAGGCTTGTATACGGCCGGATGACCGGCTGGGGCCAGGATGGACCACTCGCCCATGCCGCCGGCCATGACCTCAACTACGTGGCGCTCTCGGGCCTGTTGTCGCTTTCGTCACATCAGGGGGAGCGCCCAATCGTACCTCCCACAGTCGCAGGCGATTCGGTCGGTGCGCTGGGGTTGGCGTTCGGCATCATTTGCGCGTTGCTCGAAGCACGAGGGAGTGGAGTGGGGCGCATCGTGGACGGCGCCATCATCGACGTGCTCGCCATGCTCGGACGTATTGCGCTGATGTTGCGCGCGAACGGCCAGATCGACGCACTCACGCCGAGTCCGTTCCACGAGTCGCCGTTCTACGACGTCTACAGGTGCTCGGATGGTGGCTTCGTCACGCTGGGCGCGCTGGAGCCGCAGTTCTACGCGTTGCTGCTGGACAGGCTCGGTCTTGCAGACGTTGATCCGGCAGAGCAGTACGACGTCGCCGTGTGGCCCTCTCTCAAGGCGCGGTTAACAACGCTTTTTGCGGGCCGACCACGCGCTTACTGGTGCGATCTGCTTGAAGGCACGGACGTGTGCTTCGCGCCTGTCCTGAGCGTAGCGGAAGCGGCTGCGCATCCGCACAACGTGGCGCGCGGCACCTATCGCGTAGAGCAGAGCGGGGTGACGTGGAGTGCGGTTGCTCCGCGCTTCAAGCCACTACTGGGCTGAGCGCACGGGTAGTGCGACCAGCCTTTTGACTGGTTTCGCGATGGGATCGCACGCGGCGGCGGAACCCGCGCTTTAAAGCACATTTTCGTCATGAAACTGTCGATCAAACTTCCTCTCGCTTTTGCCGTTTCGCTTCTGCTGATGTGTTTGGGTGCTATGTATGGTCTGCTCTCGCTGAGTCACTCAATCACGGCGTACAACACGGTAGTCCGCGAAAGCGTGATGAATGAGCGTGCTGCCGCGAGTCTTCTGGAGTCGTTCGAGGCAGAAGGGCAAGCCTGGCAGGCGCTTTTGCTTAGTGGTGCGAAATCGCCAAAATTGCAGCAGGATTGGGCCAGGTTCGTCGAGCAGGAGCATGCGGTCAATGCCCAGGCACGAGCCCTGCTCGTAAGACTCACGGATGAGCAAAGCCGCTCGCTGCTGCTGCGGTTTGTCCAACGTCATGCGAGCATGTCGGTCGACTACCAGAAAAATTTTGAAGTGTTCAAGGATGCGGGGTTGGATGCGACTGGCAGTAACGCCGTCGTTGCCGCAATCGGACAGGAGCCGACGCAGATTCTGGGCGACGCCGTGAAACGCATCCAGGCGACCAGCGTGGCAATGTCGATACGGACTGCGATCGATGCGATGAAGTCCCTTATGGTAAGCATCGTGTTGATGTTCGTTACATTTGGTGCGGGGCTCGGGGGCGCAATCGTGTTCAGTCGCTCGATCACGCGGCCGCTGCAACGGGCCGTAGATGTTGCACGGACCGTTGCGCTCGGCAACCTGATAAACGATATCGACGCGCGTGGCAGCGACGAAATCTCCGGCCTGCTGCGGGCCCTCAAAGATATGCAAGGCAGCCTCGGCGACGTGGTCAGCAGCGTGCGGCGAAATGCACATGCCGTTGCCACGGCGAGTTCACAGATTGCTACCGGCAACCTGAATTTTTCATCACGCACCGAAGAACAGGCGGCGGCGCTACAGGAAACGGCGGCCAGCATGGAGCAGCTGACGACCGCGGTGCGGCAGAACGCGGATCACGCACTCCGGGCTTCGAAACTGGCGGCGCAGGCCAACGAAACCGCTTTGCGAGGCGGTGAGGTGATAGCACAAGTGGTCGAGATGATGATGGGTATCTCCGAGAGCTCGTCGAAGGTAGTCGACATCATCGGCGTAATTGAGGGCATTGCGTTTCAGACCAACATTCTTGCGCTGAACGCCGCGGTGGAGGCGGCGCGTGCAGGTGACCAGGGACGCAGTTTTGCGGTTGTGGCGAGCGAGGTGAGGGCACTTGCCCAGCGCAGCGCGAGCGCCGCCAGGGAGATCAAAGTATTGGTCGGGCGGTCGAGCTGTCGCGTCGAAGCCGGGGCACAGCTGGTGCAAGGCGCAGGCGAGGTGATGGGCGAGATTGTTCGGGCGGTGCGACTGGTCGCAGTGGAGATCGAGGAAATATCGTCAATGTCGCATGAACAGAGCACGGGTATCGATCAGGTCAATGTGGCCGTGGGACAGATGGACGAAGTGACACAGCAAAACGCAGCGTTGGTTGAACAGGCTTCGGCAGCGGCACAGTCGATGGCGGAGCAGGCCGGTGCGCTGCATGAAACAGTGTCGGCTTTCGAGGTATCCGATAGGCCTGGTATGTGGCAGATCGCGTATTGAATCGCATCGCGTTCAGGAAAACCATAGCAGTACAGGAGAAGTCATGAAGATACTGGTGGCGGTCAAGCGTGTGGTCGACTACAACGTCAAGGTCCGTGTGAAGTCGGACGGCACAGGTGTCGATATCGCCAATGTGAAGATGTCGATGAACCCGTTCGACGAAATCGCCGTGGAAGAAGCGGTGCGCCTGAAGGAAGCGGGCGTGGCGACTGAAGTCGTGGCCGTGTCGGTGGGCGTGGCGCAGGCGCAGGAAACGCTGCGCACGGCGCTGGCGATCGGCGCGGACCGTGCGATCCTCGTCGAGGCGGACAACAGCGTCGAGCCGCTCTCCGTGGCGAAGATCCTCAAGGTGCTCGTGGACAAGGAGCAGCCGCAGCTCGTCATCCTCGGCAAGCAGGCCATCGACGACGATTCGAACCAGACGGGCCAGATGCTCGGCGCGCTGGCGAACCTGCCGCAAGCCACCTTCGCTTCGAAGGTCACGGTTGCGGACGGCCGTGCGACGGTGGCGCGTGAAGTGGACGGCGGTGCCGAAACCCTGTCGCTCAAGCTTCCTGCCGTGGTCACGACCGATCTACGCCTGAACGAGCCGCGCTACGTCACGCTGCCGAACATCATGAAGGCGAAGAAGAAGCCGCTGGAGACGATCAAGCCCGAGGACCTCGGTGTGGACGTCACGCCGCGTCTGAAGACGCTGAAGGTGGCCGAGCCGCCCAGGCGTAGCGCCGGCATGAAGGTGCCGGATGTGAAGACGCTGGTCGAGAAGCTGAAGACCGAAGCGAAGGTCATCTAAGGGTTCAGGAAGCACAACGAAATGACGATTCTGGTTATTGCCGAACACGACAACGCGTCCATCAAGGCCGCGACGCTGAATACCGTGGCTGCTGCGCACGCAGTTGGCGAACTCGTTGGTGGCGATGTACACGTGCTGATCGCGGGTCACAACGCACAGGCGGCGGCCGATGCCGCGGCGAAGATCGCTGGTGTCGCGAAGGTGCTGCTGGCCGATGCGCCGCAACTGGAGCAGGGCCTGGCGGAAAACGTCGAAGCGACGGTCCTGAGCATTGCGAAGAACTACTCGCACATTCTCGCGCCGGCGACGGCTGCGGGCAAGAACGTGGCACCGCGCATTGCAGCGAAGCTGGACGTGGCGCAGATCTCGGACATCACGGCGGTTGACTCGCCCGATACGTTCGAACGCCCGATCTACGCAGGCAATGCGATCGCGACGGTGCAGTCGAGCGACCCGATCAAGGTGATCACGGTCCGTACGACCGGCTTCGACGCAGTGGCGGCCGAAGGCGGCAGCGCAGCTGTCGAGAAGCTCGAAGCCGCAGCAGACAGTGGCCTCTCGCAGTTCGTGAGCCGCGAGGTGACGAAGCTCGATCGTCCGGAACTGACGAGCGCGAAGATCATCGTTTCGGGCGGCCGCGGTCTGGGCAGCGGCGAGAACTACACGAAGGTGCTGGAGCCTCTGGCGGACAAGCTGAACGCGGCGCTGGGCGCCTCGCGTGCCGCAGTCGATGCGGGCTACGTCCCGAACGACTTCCAGGTCGGTCAAACCGGCAAGATCGTGGCGCCACAGCTGTACATCGCGGTGGGCATTTCGGGCGCGATCCAGCATCTGGCCGGCATGAAGGACTCCAAGGTGATCGTGGCGATCAACAAGGACGAAGAAGCGCCGATCTTCAGCGTGGCCGATTACGGCCTCGTGGGCGATCTGTTCACGCTTGTCCCAGAACTGCTTGCGCTAGTCTGATAAACCGGAGCCGGAACAAGACGCCAGCCTTCGGGGATTATGTCCGGGTTCATAAGCAGTAGAACCGCTCAGTCGTCAGTAAACATGTACGCCGCAAACATCTTTGCCAGCGCTTTCGGAAAAGCTGGGTCGGTGAGCGTAAGCGGGCCCGGATCGTTCAACGCCGCGTTGACCATCGCACCATTGACGATCTGAAATGCAATCTTGAGATGGGCTAGTGCGTTGTTTCGCGCACGCAATTCGGTGAGGTGTGCCATGCGGATTGAGAGATCGGAAAACATGCTCTCGCGAAGTTCCATGAACGGCTGCCAGTCGTTAGAGGTACGCTCGTGATGCTGGATTGACGCGCGCAAAACTCCTTGATGTTGCGCGAACCAGCTACACATCGCATCCAGCACAACGTTGGCGTACTCCCGAAGTGAAACTGGCTCTTCAACGCCAGAGTCGAGTTTCGAAAGAAGCATTGCTTTCACTCGGTCTGCGTCATCCACTGCGAGGCGTTGAAGCGCCAGGAAGAAGGCTTCTTTGCTTTCGAAGCGCCGATAAAACGCTCCTGTAGTCAAATTCGCCTCCTTGCACAGCTCCCGCACATTCAAGCCCTCGTAGCTGATACGAGTAAGCAACGAACGCCCGGCTTCCAGCAGCGCGTCGGCCGAACGCTGACCGCTTCGGTAGCGCGGCGCGACAAAGCCCGCCTGACCTTCGAGGGCTTCGGAAAGGCTTGGTTCCTGTTCTTGATGTTGCATGGGAAAACCCGCAGTTGACTGCGGAAATGGTATCACATACTATCTTTTTTAATAGGTAACCCGCGTTATCTATGCGAGATCCCAGCGTCGTACCGTGGTAACTCTGGAATCGGGTTCGAAACGATCGCCAGATATGAGCTCTCCACGCCTCGTAGACGCCGCTTCGGATGGGAAAAGACCCAGTCGCGTCCGCGATACGCACTTAATTCTGTTAGTAATGCAAATTGATAGGCAGATTCCATGACCTCCTTCCGTCCAAACACCGCATCTTCGGGGGATGCAATGCCTGGCAATGAACGCGTTGATACGTTGTTCTCTGCGCAACGCAAGGCGTTCGACGCAGCCCCTTATGCTGATCTCGAAGTGCGCCGCTCGGCGTTGCGCAGGTTGAGGAATGTCATCCGGTCGGGCGCCATGCGTTGCGCCGAAGCAGCCGAGGCCGACTTCGGCGTGCGAGCGAGCGCCGAAACCATGCTGCTCGAGTTGATGCCTTCGCTGCTGCACATCGACCACCTCTTGCGAAACCTGCGACGCTGGATGAAGCCGTCACGACGGCATACGGAGTTGCTGTTCAGGACCAATCGCGCTTCGGTCCACTATCAACCGAAGGGTGTCGTGGGCATCGTTGCATCGTGGAATGCCCCTTTTTATCTGACGTTTGGCCCGCTCGCGACGGCAATTGCGGCTGGCAACCGGTGCCTCGTTAAAACGTCGGAGTATGCACCGAACGCTTCCCGGGCAATGCGTGAACTGCTAGCAGAAGCGTTCGACGAAACGACCGTCGCAGTGGTCGAAGGCGATGCCAGATGCGCGATGCATTTCTGCTCGCTGCCATTTGATCACATTGTATTTACGGGGTCGTCCGCGGTCGGCCGGCACGTCATGCGAGCGGCGGCCGACAACCTCACGCCCGTTACGCTCGAACTCGGCGGCAAGTCGCCGGCGATCGTGTCGCGCTCGGCGGATCTTGCCAAAGCTGCGCGCCGGATCGTTCACGGCAAGGTGGCCAATGGCGGCCAGATCTGCGTGTCGCCGGACTATGCGCTCGTACCAAAGGAGGACGTTGCGAAGTTCATCGCGGCGGCAGCAGCAGCGTATCGGGAGTTTGAGGGGAACGCCGCACAGCGTACGTGGATGATTCACGAGCGCGCGTACGAGCGGATGAACGCACTTCTCGATGACGCCCATGAACGGGACGCCAACGTCATCCGCCTCGGCGGGCTCATGCCAGGAACGCGGCAGTTTCCGTTGTCGATCGTAACGGACGTGAAGCCCGAAATGCGGCTGGCACGGGAGGAAATCTTCGGCCCCATTCTGCCTGTCATTCCCTACGACACGATAGACGACGCCATCGACCATATCCGGCACGGCAGCCGGCCTCTTGCGCTCTACTGGTTCGGCTCCGATTCCCGTGAAAGCACGCGGCTCTTGCGCGAAACGCATTCGGGCGGCGTGACGATGAACGACTGGGGGTGGCATGTGCTGAATCACGATTTGCCCTTCGGTGGATCAGGCACGTCGGGTATGGGCTCGTATCACGGCGTTGAAGGGTTCCGCGAGTTGTCGCATGCCAAAAGTGTGTTCGCGGAGCATCGCTGGTTTCCGATCGAGTTGTTTCATCCGCCGTATGGCCGCTGGGCTCACCGCCTCGTATTGCGATTTTATTTCGGTGCCGAGGTGGCAGATACAGCGGCGCGCAAGGGGTCGCAGACGCCCGAACCTGCGTCGAAGCAGGAGCGCGCAGGCACTCGTGTTTGATTGATCCGCACAGTTCGAAATCGCCGCGGAATTACCGCTTCCAGCTTGTTTTACCGTCAACGGACATCGCTTTTATGCAATCGAGGAATCAACCGACGCGCGCGTGGTTCATTGTCGTGATGCTCTTCATCCTGATGGTCGTGAATTTTCTCGACAAGGTCGTGCTGGGGCTGGTCGCCGTACCGCTGATGCACGAACTCAATCTCTCGGCCGCGCAATATGGCACGCTGGCCGGTAGCTTCTTTCTGCTCTTCGGTGTCACGGGCGTCGTCGGCGGCTTCGTTGCGAACCGTGTTCCGACTCGATGGCTATTGCTGGGCATGTCGATTCTGTGGGCGCTCGCGCAGCTTCCGATCATCTACGGTTCGTCGCTGGTGGCGCTAGTCGTGGGTCGCATGTTGCTCGGTGCAAGCGAAGGACCGGCGCAGCCGGTGGCCCTTCACGCCTGCTACAAATGGTTTGTTGACGAGCGCCGCAATCTGCCGGTTGCGGTGTTTCAGCAGGGTGCAGTCTGCGGGACCGTGCTGGCCGGCTTCCTCGTGCCCCTCGTCAGCATGCGCTGGGGATGGCGCACCAACTTCCTGTTGCTGGCAGGGCTTGGACTTGCATGGGCGGTCCTGTGGCTGTGCATGGGGCGCGAGGGTTCGGTTGACAGCCAGGGGAGCGCGAAAAGCCGGCAGGCGAGCCATGCCGCGACAGGCGCCGCGATCAGCTACCGCGTGCTGCTTACCGACCAGACCATTGTCTTTACCATTGCGCTGCATTTCGTGTCGTACCTGTTGCTCTCACTCGCGCTGACATGGTTGCCGGTCTACCTTAACCAGGGGCTTGGTTACCCCCCGCGATTGGCCGGGGCACTGTTCTCGGCGACGATCGCCGTTAGTGCTCCGGTTGGTCTTATCCTCGCGACCTGCTCGCAACGCATGATGTTGCGCGGGGTGTCGTCGCGCGTCGCACGAGGCCGGTTCATCTGCGGTTGTCTTGGTGCGGCGGCAGTGTTGCTTGTCGCAGCCGTGACGCTGCCACTCGATGCGGGAGCGAAGGTCGCGCTCATCGCACTGGCCGTTTCGGCGATGCCCGTCATCTCGGCGCTTGGGCCGGCCATGGTGGCCGAAATCGTACCGCCTGTACAGCGCGGCGCGATACTCGGCATCGAGTATTCGGTAGCATGGCTCGCCGGCATCGTTGCTCCCCCTATCGTCGGGTGGATGATCCGCGCAACGGATAACAACATAGCCATCGGCTTCGAGCGAGGACTGCTCGCGGTTGGTTTGCTGCTTGCGGTCGTGACGCTGGCGGGTTCCATGGCGCTCAATCCCGAACGATCGGCCATGAGAATCGCGCAACGGACTACTGTCTGATTTCAATTTTTTTGTTCAATTAAAAAGGAGACCTATGGAAATTTCATTCGCGCAAAGAAAGCCAGGACGCGTCCTGCGACAGACTTTAGTCGCTGCCACGGTAGCTTGCGTGGGCGTCGCGAGCCACGCCCAATCCTCGGTGACGCTATACGGCGCCGTCGATACCGGTCTCATGTATCAGTCGACCTCGGCCACCTCGTTCAAAGCGACAGCGCCCGACAAGGGCAGCCTGGTCGCACTCAAGGACGCGGGACTTTACCCGAGCGCCTGGGGAATCGCAGGTACCGAGGACCTGGGGGATAACTATCGCGTTCTGTTCCGGATGCAAGGGGCGTTCAACAGCACGAACGGCGCGTTCGGCCTCGGCGACAACAGCGCACCCGGCAGTTCGATCTTCAATCAGATGTCGTATGTCGGCATTTCTGCTCCTTTCGGCACGCTGACGCTCGGTCGTCAGATTGCACCTATGGCATGGGCCATGAAGGACACGGACGCGCGCAGCGGCGAATACTTTGGCAGCATTCTGATTTCGTGGATTGGCATGAACAGCGCGGCCGGTTGGAGCGGCGGCAGTACGAACGCGCCGATCGGGGCGCTGTATGAAAGCAATGCGATCGTGTACAAGTCGCCGACCTTCTACGGAGTAACCGGTTCGTTCGAATACGCACCAGGAGGAGTGGCGGGGAGTTTTCAGGGCAACACGCGCGAGTCGGCCGTGCTGCAGTATTCGAACTACGGGCTTCACCTCGCGGCACTGTATTACAACGGCCACGATACCAATCCGGTTCCGCTCACGGCCACAGCGACGGGAGTCGACAACAACCGGATGATCTATTTCGGCGCACTCTACGATATCGCGAATTTCTCGGTGTCGGGTTCATACAGCAACGGCAAGAATCCGGCCCATACGAACCTCGTCGACATTGACATGTATTCGGCGGGTCTCGGCTACCAGTTCACGCCGGCATTCAAGGTGACGAGCGGCGTTTATTTCCTGAAGGACCGCAATAACTCAATCAATAAGTCAACGATGGAGGCAATCGGAGCCGAATACGGCCTGTCGAAATCGACGTTGCTCTATGCCGAGTTGGGGCACGTGAATAACCGCGGCGACATGAGCCAAATGATTGCGTATGGCGAACTCGTTGCACCGGGCTCGGCGACTACGGCCGTCGATCTCGGGATTCGCCACCAGTTCTGAGTGCGCCGCGAGGCCGTCAAGGAGTCAGTGGTGCAGGTCCACTGCGATGAAGGTTTAGCTAACCACATCGCCCATCGGCCCCGAGCAGTGCGCAGGCCGCTGCGAGGGGAGTGGCATTCGATGTACACATTCTGTGTCGGCTTGCCGCCCAAAGGACACAACGACGGTGCATAGCCACCCACCGGTCCCTTACGCGGCACACCGATTTCGCCCCAACCGATCACGACGCATCCGGGGCACTAGGTAACTAACCCGACGTTCGGGTGCCGATGCCGAACGCAAGCGATCGGACTTCGTCCAACACGAAAAGATCTGCCGTCTTTTGCAGCAACGCGGCTCCTTGCCGTGACGTGGAGCCCGCTCCGCGCCGAGTCTGGGGCGTTCAAATTGCGGGGAAATTCGTGCAATTCTTAAGCAACCTGCCACCGCGTAGGCAACTGGCGTGTCTGCTCGGCATGCTGATCTTCGCAATGCTGACGATTACGGTTTTCCAATGGCAGCTCAATGCTGCCAATGAAGGCGTCGCGAATGCCTACCAGAATCGCTATGTCTCAACTGAGCTTGCCAATGAATTGCGTCGTAGTTCTGACGACTTGATGCGGCTTGCGAACCTATGCTGCGACGGGCGACGCCAAATGGGAGCAGGAAAACAACGAAATTCTGGCGATTCGGGCCGGGAAGAAGCCGCGGCCGCTCAATCATGACCGCATTTACTGGGACTTTCGCGCGGCGGACGAACCGATGCCGCCAAGGGCCGGCGATACAGCCATGCTCGTCCTCTTCGCCCTCGCCATGCACCTGATGCTCAGGCACATCACCCAGGGTCTCGATGCGGTGGCGCACAGGGCCACGAGTATTGCGGAGGGCGATTTCAGTGCGGATTTCGCGGCCGCCCACACCACAGCCTCCGGCAAGGACGAGATCTCGCAGTTGATGGCCGCGGTGAGGACGATGAATGACGCACTGGTGCGGGTGGTCGCGTAGTTGCGCAGCGGCACCGACGCGATCGCCATCGCAGCTGCACAGATTTCAGCCGGCATTCACGATTGCCGACATCATCGCGTTGATCGACAGTATTGCCTTCCAGACGAATATTCTGGCGCTCAATGCCGCAGTGGAAGCAGCGCGCGCCGACGACCAGGGGCGTGGATTCGCGGTGGTCGCGAGCGAAGTGCGCAGCCTTGCGCAGCGCTCTTCGGCTGCTGCGAAGGAAATCAAGGCGTTGATCGAGACCTCGGTGGAAACTGTCCGCGACGGTGTTCGCGGTGCCGACGAAGTTGGGCGCAACATGGACGAGGTGAAGCGGGCGATCAGACATGTCTCCAATCTGGTTGGGGAAATAACGGCGGCGTCGGACGAGCAGAGCCGTGGCATCGATCAGATCGACGCAGCCGTGAGCCAGATGGACCAGGTGACGCAGCAGAACGCTGCACTCGTCGAGCAGGCCGCCGCTGCGGCGCAGTCGATGGACCGTCAGGCGCGCGCGCTGAAGTGATCTCGGCTTCGACGGAACCGGGCCCGCAGTAACGGGACGGCCTTCGTATTATCCATCTGTACTGCTAAAGATTTATATCTACGGCTACCTGAATCACATTCAATCCAGTCGGCGTGTGGAGCGTGAGACTCAACGCAATATTGAGCTTATGTGGCTAACGGGCCGCCTTTCGCCGAACTTCAAGACCATCGCCGACTTCCGCCGCAGCAACGGCAAGGCAATCCGCAATGTCTGCAGCCAGTTCATCGTGCTTTGCCGTAACCTGGACCTCTTCTCAAAGTCGATAGTGGCGATCGACGGCAGCAAGTTCAAAGCCGTCAACAATCGCGATCGCAACTTCACGAGCGCGAAGGTCAAGGCGCGCCCGCAGCAGATCGATGAGAGCATCGCCCGATATCTTTGCGCGATGGAGACTGCAGACCGGACTCAGTCCGATGCTGCCGAGGCGAAGACGAGCCGGATCAGCGACAAGATCAGCAAGCTCAGGCAGCAGATGCAGGACCTCAAGGCGATGGAGCAGCGATTGCGCGAGTCGCCAGATGGACAGTTCTCCCTGACCGATCCAGACGCGCGCTCAATGGCTACCAGTGGTCGGGGAACGGGAATGGTTGGCTGTAACGTTCAGACGGCCGTTGATGACAAGCATCATCTGATCGTCGCACACGAGGTCACCAACGTTGGCAACGATCGCAGCCAGCTGACGAATATGGCCGGCCAGGCACGGGCCGCTACCGGCATCAAGGAAATGCTGACGAAATGCCGTGCGCCAGGCAAGAAAACAGCGGAGTGTCAGAAACCGGACGCGATAAGGTAGCCTTACATGAGAACTTTACGTACGAGCACTAAGGGCGGGCGAGATCGAAATCGCTCGCCCGAGCCTTAGTCTATATTTAACATAATACAAATTATCGAATTTTTAATGTGTAACGGCTAAGTTGTAATGTCCGCTTTTAGCCAAGCTCAAATGTCCGCTTTTGAGCCCATCGTACGCTGATCGACGGCCGGATATCCGGTGTCGGGAGGTTCGATGGCGGCAACAGAACGGATAACCATGACGATGCGCGAGCTGGACAGATTGAAGATCATCCAGGACGTGGTGGACGGACGGCTCAAGCCGCTGCGCGCCGCGGAGCGGCTCGGGTTGACGACCCGGCAGATTCGCCGGTTGGTTGGCCGGTTTCGTGAGCACGGACCGCAAGGCCTCGTGTCGCGACGGCGTTCTAAGCCCAGCAATAACCGGCTGGACCGCGTAACGGCAGACCGGGCGCTATCGATCGTCCGTGAGCGATACGCCGATTTCGGGCCCACGCTGGCCTGCGAGAAGCTCCGGGAATGTCACGGCATCCGGATGGCGAAGGAGTCGCTGCGCAAGCTGATGATGGACGCAGGACTGTGGGTACCGCGACGGCAGCGGCCTCCGAAGGTCTATCAGCCACGGGCACGTCGCGCGTGCCTGGGCGAACTGATCCAGATCGACGGCAGCGAGCACGCCTGGTTCGAGGACCGGGCGCCGCAATGCACGCTGTTGGTGTACGTGGACGACGCGACGAGCCGGCTGATGGAACTGCACTTCACGCAGACGGAATCGACGTTCAGCTACTTCGAGGCGACGCGCGCGTACATCGAACGTCACGGCAAGCCGGGTGCGTTTTATAGCGACAAGTACAGCGTATTCCGCAGCACCGACGCCGGGCGGACTGGGCGCAGTACAACGCCGTTTGGGCGCGCGATGTACGAATTGAACATCGACACGTTCTGCGCGAACTCGAGCCAGGCCAAGGGGCGTGTGGAGCGCGCACACCTGACGCTGCAGGACCGCCTGGTGAAGGAACTGCGGCTGCGCGGCATCAGCACGCTGGCCGAAGCCAATGCCTGGGCGCCCTCCTTCATGGCGGCCTACAACGCGCGCTTTGCCAAGCCGCCAAAGAGCGATTTCGACGCGCACCGACCGCTGCGGACCGATGAGAGTCTTGATCTGGTGCTCACGTGGCGCGAACGGCGAAAGGTCAAGAAGTCGCTGACGGTGCAGTATGACCGCGTGATGTACCTGCTGGACGATACGCCTGAGAACCGCAAGCTGATCGATCGGTATATCGAGGTCTGGGAGTATCCGGACGGACGCATCGAACTGCGGACGGATGGCCGGGTGGTGCCGTACCGCGAGTATGACCGGCTCACCGAGGTGGACCAGGGCGCGGTGGTTGAGCACAAGCGGCTGAGTCACGCACTTCAGGTCTCCCAGGTGATTCAGGCGCAACGCGATAACGAGCGGATTGGTAAAGCCCCTTCCCGAACGCACCGTGGGGACTCGACCCGAACGGAGCGCAAGCAAAGCCATGCGCGCAAGAAGAAGCAACGCCAATTCACACAGGCCGACATCGAGCAGGTGATCGTCGACCTGGCCCAGCAAAAGCAGCCTTCGCAGGCTCTGCGCAAACCAGGTCATCGATCAGCAGGCGTGAATGGAACAGACGTAAATGCCCTGCCCGTTCATGACCCGATCTTCGACGCTGCGTGAGCTACAACCCGTGAAAGACAAACCCTAAACCCCGCTAAAGCGGACATTTGAACTTGGCGGGGAAGCGGACATCTGAAAATGGCTTTGACATAATTGTAGGGGCTACGTCCTAACGTCGTGTTCTGGCTATTTACAGATGTCCGCCTTTGAGTCGCGCCCGTAGCTGACCGGCCGCCACAAACCCGGCGCTGCATCCGCATGTGGCGTGCGCCGGTTCGTGTACATCGAGTGGTTTCACGACCACGCACGCATCGACCCGATGCCGTTCGACGGCGCGCCGGGCCACGCGTGCCGAACGAGCCGCCTTCATGCGCGTACGGTCGCCGACGCCCACGTTCAGGCGTCCACCTCCAGCGTTATGCCGGCATCGCGAATCACCTGCAGATAAGCGACCGTATCGCCGACGGCAGCCGTTGCCTGCTCCGCGAGCCTGCGTACTCGCGCTGATTTTTCGGCGCTCGCCATCATCGATTCGAGTGCGTCCCCATGCGCGAATCCGTGGGCCGCGGCCGCGCCGAGCACGGCGTCCAGAACGCGCCGGGCTGCCACGCGGGCGTCGATCGGCGCGAGCGATGCCCGGTACGTTAAAAAGCCCGCCATCAGCAAGAACTCGGCCGGGCTGATATGCCGGCCATTGCCAACCGGCACCCCGTCCGCATTGCCGTGATCCAGCGCCATATATCGCCTCCCGCTCTGGGACGCCGAGCGCCGCGAACGCACGCGCCGTGTCATTACCGTAAGGGATTCCCCGTAATCCGGGTTGCTGCGCGCGGCGCTGCACGCCGCATGGAGGAGATCACTTTGCCAGACCTGCACGGCGGTGGACAGCTAATTCAGCAAAATATAGTCCGGAAAGAATTGCGCCCGCCAAAGAAAAGGCGACACGTTCGACATCGGGTTAATACTGGCCTCAGCATTCGAAGTCATCTCCCTGTCACAAGCGGCGAGCGAACACGTTCATATTTTTCGCCTTGCCGAGACCGCAAGTCGTAGTATTCTTGATCGTCCGCTTGCTCCCCGGTGACAACCACTGCCGCGCCAACTCGCGTGATCTGTCGTGCGGCCTGGAAAGGATGCTGATGTGGCACCGCCACGCGTCCCGATAGATTCATGTTTTTGAAGGCTTCGAAATAATTCGTGAACATCGCCAGTGCATGGTGAGTCCCTACGGGCAACTGATTTCGCCCGCACGGACAATTTTCTTCGAGGGGATTCATGAAAACGTTGTTTCTGCAGGCGCCTTCCTATGAAGGCTTCGATGGCGGCGCAGGTTCCCGCTTCCAGACGAAGCGCGAGATCAAATCGTTCTGGTATCCAACGTGGCTCGTCCAGCCCGCTGCGCTGGTCGAGGGAAGCCGTGTCGTGGATGCCCCCGCCGATGATCTGTCGATCGAAGCGACGCTCGACATTGCACAGGAATATGAACTTGTCATCATTCATACGAGTTCACCGTCGTTCCAGAGCGACGTTCAATTCGCAGAACACTTAAAGCAACGCAAACCCGCCATCCTCATCGGGATGATCGGCGCGAAAGTGGCCGTCGACCCTCACGGTTCGCTTAGCGCAAGCAATGCGCTCGATTTCGTATGTCGTGAAGAATTCGATTTCACATGTCGCGAGATTGCGCAGGGGCTCCCGTTCGAATCGATTCTCGGCCTGAGCTATCGCCTGCCTGACGGCGGGATCATGCACAACGACGCCCGGCCCATTCTCGAAGACATGGACCAGTTGCCGTTCGTCTCGCCCATCTACAAGCGCGACCTGACGCCGGAGCATTACTTCAGCGGCTACCTCAAGCATCCGTATCTGTCGCTCTATACGGGGCGCGGTTGCAAATCCAGGTGCACCTTCTGCCTCTGGCCGCATACGGTTGGCGGCCATCGCTATCGCACGCGCTCGGTCGAAAACGTCGTCGAGGAAGTGAAATGGATCCGGGACAACATGCCCGAGATCAAGGAGATCATGTTCGACGACGACACCTTCACGGATCTCAGACCAAGAGCTGAGGAGATCGCTCGCGGACTTGGCAAGTTAGGCGTGACGTGGTCGTGCAATGCGAAGGCGAATGTGCCCTACTCCACCCTCAAGGTGATGAAAGAGAACGGCTTGCGGCTCCTGCTCGTCGGCTATGAATCCGGCGACGACCAGATTCTCGTGAATGTCAAAAAGGGCCTGCGCACCGATATGGCGCGCCAGTTCAGTGAAGATTGCCGCAAGCTGGGTATCAAGATTCACGGTACGTTCATCCTCGGCCTGCCTGGCGAGACGCACGAAACGATACAAAAGACGATCAAGTACGCGAAAGAGATCAATCCCCACACGATCCAGGTGTCGCTCGCTGCGCCCTATCCGGGTACGGTCCTTCACAAGCAGGCCGTCGAAAATGGATGGCTGAATGACACCAAGGTCATCACCCTCGTCAATTCCGCGGGCACCCAGGCTTCCACGATCGGCTATCCGCACCTTTCGCGCGAAGAGATCTACCTTGGCGTCGAGGAGTTCTACAAGCGCTTCTATTTCCGGCCGTCGAAAATCTGGGAAATCGTCCGCGAGATGCTGATGAGTTGGGAGATGATGAAGCGGCGCCTGCAAGAAGGTGCGGAGTTCTTCAAATACCTTCGTGCACGCAAGGTATGAGGCGCCAACACCACCGATGACGACCATTACATCGTCACGGCTGCGTCCGCTTGAGTTCAGCGACGCGGAGCTGATAGCTCCGCAGCAGGCACGCTTTATCCGCACACGCGTTGCGAGAATTGCGTAGCCACGCTCGTTGATCCGCCCGCAGCTTTGCCTTGTTGGCCGAGGTCTTTAGCTTTTGGTTAAAGACCTCGGCCATTGTTTTATCCTGGCCCGCGCGGACTATCGAGAACAAAAGGGACAAGTCCTTCTTCATCGCGGCCCGCGCGTTTCGCGGCCGCCAGAAATTTCGCTCCTGATCGCGCATCAGGCGCTTGGTGGCGCTGAGCGCGCCGGCCGGTCGTCGGGTCAGCGCGATCGCGGCTTCCCTGGCATGCCTATGCAATTGCGCTTGCGGGACCACCTCGTTCGCCAATCCGCAGGCGACGGCGGTCTGGGCATCCATCGGCTGACCCAACGCGAACATCGCGTAGGCTCGCGCATGTCCAATCCGCAGCGGCAACAACAGACTCGACGCAGCCTCCGGGACCAGGGCGAGATTGACGAAAGGCGTCACCAAGCGTGCATTTTCGGCAAGATAGACCAGATCGCAATGCAGCAGCAGCGTGGTGCCGATGCCCACGGCATTGCCCTGCACCGCCGCAATCAGCGGCTTGCTCGCACGGCCGAGCGCCGTGATGAAGCGATGGCCAGCGCCGGGCTCCGTGCTGTCGCTGTGCGAGCGCGCGGCGAAATCGCCAATGTCGTTGCCTGCCGTGAAGCTATCGCCATCAGCCTGGAACAGCACAACCCGGATAGAAGAATCCGTTTCGGCCTGATCCAGCCCGCTCGACAGAGCGTCATACATCGCAGCGGTGAGCGCGTTCTTTTTGCTGGCCCGTTGCAGCGTCAACGTCATCACGCCATCTGCAATTTCGGTCTTCACATATTCGGACATCGCCATGTCCTCAAGCCAGCGTGCCAGCCGGCATCTTGTCGGCATCCAGCAAGCCGGTGAGCCGATCACGGATAAGCCGTTCGGCCTCGCCCATGATGCGATCTATCAGTTCCTGCGCGGTGGGAATGTCGTCGATCAACGAAGCGACGAGGCCGCACGACCATGCGCCCGCGTCGACCTCGCCGTCCCGCATGACCTTGGGATAGACGCCAGCCACTTCAGGAATGATGTCCTCGAACCGGATCGTCGACCCCAGCGCCTTCTCCTTCTCCAGCAGGCGCTCGACACCCGCGTTCGTCAGCACGCGCTCGGTGTTGCGCAGCGGCCGCATGATCAGGCGCGTATCGAGTTCCGTAGCGGCCAGAATCGCACGCTTGACGTTCTCATGCACCGGCGCTTCTTTCGTCGCGATGAAGCGCGTCCCCATGTTGATGCCTTCGGCACCCAGCGCAAGGGCGGCAACCAGTTGGGATCCCGTGCCTATGCCACCCGACGCCACGAACGGTACCGTCAATTTCCGCGCAGCCAGCGGCAGGAGAATCATGTTGGGGACGTCGTCTTCGCCGGGATGACCGGCGCATTCGAATCCATCGATGCTCAACGCGTCGACGCCCGCGGCCTGGGCGCTCAGCGCGTGCCGAACGGAGGTGCACTTGTGGATGACCTTGATGCCAGCCTCCTTGAGGGCGGGCAGCCATTTTTTCGGATTATTGCCTGCCGTCTCGACAATCCTGACACCGCCATCGATGATCGCCTTCACGTACCCGGGGTAATCGGGGGGCGTGACGGATGGCAGAAAGGTCAGGTTCACGCCAAAAGGCTTGCTGGTCATTTCGCGGCAACGAGCGATTTCGTTCGCCAGATCCTGCGGTGTGCGTTGCGTGAGCGCCGTGATGATCCCAAGCCCCCCGGCATTCGATACCGCCGCAGCCATTTCGGCAAAGCCAACCCAGTGCATGCCGCCTTGAATGACGGGATGCTCGATACCCAACATTTCCGTAATGACGGTCTTCACGAAAATACTCCTGTGTCTCTATCGTTCGTCGTTCGGGCTCACCGCCGCGGCGCCCGGTTGACCTGCAGGACACGGGCCTCGGACCCACCCCGGGTCGTCAGCGCTGTCGTGCTCGTGCCGGCACCATCCGCATCAGCCAGACCACCGCGACAAGATACACCGCAATCATGAAATAGAGACTGCTCATCGGCTTGCCGGTGATTTCGACGATCCGGCCCGTGATGACCGGCGCCACGGCCGAGCCGAGATTGCCGAAGCAGCTGATCATGGCAATCCCGGCGGCGGCATCGCGCCTGGGCAGCCGTTCGGTGGCCAGCGCGAACAGCAGTACCGCATTGACAATCGTGGCGGGCACGGCGGCACAAAGCGCGCTCAACTGGACGATGACATGGCCCTGCGCCGCCAGGACCGTGAGCGAGCCGCTCACCGAGATCAGCATGATCAGCGTGAAGTGCCAGCGGCGCTCGTGAAAATGGTCGGAGCTGCGCCCGAACACCACGAGCGCGATCACGGTCATGACATAGGGCGCGACCGAGCAGAGGCCGACCATGAACGGATCCGGAATGCCCCAGCTCTTGACGATGCTCGGCAACATGAAGGCCAGTGTGTAGCTGCCGGAGAGCATCAGGAAGTAGGTGATGGTGAACGCCCAGACCGTCGGGTCGCGAAGCACGCGCAACGGCGAACCCTGCGTCAGCGCGGCGGCATCCGGACGGTCCTCGTCGAGCAGTTCGCGCAGCCGCTGCTTCTGCGCCGGCGCAAGCCACGGTGCGTCTTCGGGTCGATCGATCAGGAATACGAAGATCAGCACGCCAAGTATCGATGCCGGCACGCCCTGCGCCAGAAACATCCACTGCCAGCCCTGCCAGCCGCCGACGCCGTCGAGGAACTTCAGCGTCGCGCCCGAGAGCGGCCCGGCGAGTATGCCGGCGACCGGCATCGCGATCATGAATAAGGAAATGATACGTGCGCGCCGCGCGGCCGGAAACCAGTAGGTCAGATACAACATCACGCCGGGAAAGAAGCCCGCCTCGAACGAGCCCAGCACGAAGCGCACGATGTAGAACTGCGCTGGCGTACGCACGAACATCAGCGCGCTCTCTGCGATGCCCCAGCAGAACATGATCCGCAGCAGCGTCTTGCGCGCGCCGATCTTGTCGAGCAGCAGATTGCTCGGGATTTCGAACACCAGGTAGCCGATGAAGAAGATCCCCGCGCCGATGCCGAATACCGTATCGCCCCACCCCAGCCGTTGCGCCATCTGCAGCTTGGCGAAGCCAATGTTGATGCGATCGACGTAGTTCACGCCATATGCGACGAGCAGCAACGGCATCAGCCGCCAGATGATCTTTGAGAACATCGCTTTGTCGCCCGCGGACTCGGGAACGGTCCGGACCGGCACCGACGTTGCCACTGATGTCATTGCACACTCCTCGCTTGGGGTTTGTCGCAACAACGCCGAATATACCAATCAGTACAATGATGGTACTACTTGGTACAAACCTCAGGTAAGCGTCCCCGGCAGGGGCCGGCTTGCCCAGTTTGTGCGAATTCCGCCTGATACGCCCGCCGCTAAGGGTTCGTCGGGATGACGTTGCCTGACCCCGTGAGTACAATCGTTATACTTATCAGTAGGATGCCCACCCATGTCCACCATCTCGCCCCCGACCCGACCTGAGGCATCGCCGTTCGCCCCTGCGGCCGCCGAATTGTGCGGCCCACTGCGCAGCCCTCGCCAGATGCTCGCCAACCAGACCTACGACGGCCACCGTTCCATACACGACGACACCACAGCCGAAAACCTCGGCCTGCGCGCCGGGCCTATCGAAGGGCCGACGCACTTCAGTCAGTTCGATCCGCTGCTGTACCGGCAGTTCGGCCGCGCTTGGTTCGAAACAGGCTGCATCAGCGCGCACTACCAGAACATGGTGGTAGAGGGCGAGGAAGTCCGCGCGTTCGTCGAACTGCCGGCCGTGCCGGAAGCCCGCTACGTGCGCATCCGCGCCGAGAAGAAGGACGGTACGCCGGTCCTGACCGGCAGCGCATCGGTTGGCGACCCGGAAGGCCTGCCGCCGCACGAACTGGAGCAACGCATCGCGCGGTTGCGGCCCCCGGCCGGTCTCGTGATCAATCGCGACCTGCAGGTCGGCCAGCGTGGCGCCGCGATCGAGAAGATCAGCATGGGCTTCGACGATCACATGGGCGACTACTATCCGTTCACGCTGAACGACAAGCTCGCGGTCATCACCGAGCCCTGTACGTGGTACTCGTCCGCGCAAGGCGCCGCCTCGCCGTGGGGACGCCCGGTGATTCCGACCGAAATGATCAGCGTGCTGCTAGGCAGCACGATCGCGCAGGCCGGACTGTCCGGCCGCAGGCCTGCGGTCGGCCTGTTCGCCGGCCAGCAGATCCGCCGGATTCGCGGGCCGCTGTTCGTCGGTCAGGTCTACGAACTGGAACGCGAAATCGTCGCGCTCAGCGAAAGTGCCCGTACCGAATCCGTGTGGATCAAGACGCGCGTGTACGAAGCGAGCAGCGAGCGGCCGCTGGTCGCGGAAATGATCCTGAACAGCGCCGTCATGAAGGCCTCGTATCCGCACTACGACACAGAGGCGCGCTCGCTCGGCCTGGCGTGAGGTCCCGGGGGCCCGGGCGGATCGCCCGCCCCGCCCAACCACGCCTGCGACGCCACCAGCGCGTCCCGGGCCATTACCAGGTATCGACGAACGGCACGATCTGCTCGCCGACCTTCGCCGACGCGAGCCCGCGCACGAGCCACGCGCGTGTTTCAGCCGGATCGACGACCGCGTCGATCTCGAGCGTCATCCCCATGCTCAGCGCCGCGCCGCGCTCGTACTGCCGCGCGAGCAGCTTGTCGAACAGCGCGTCGCGTTCGGGCCCGGCCGGCAGCGCCTCGAGCTCCTTGCGGTAACCCAGCCGCACCGCCCCTTCCAGACCCATCCCGCCGAATTCGCCGGTCGGCCAGCTGATCGTGAACATGGCCCCGTGAAAGCCGCCCGCCGTCATGCCCATCGCACCAAGGCCATAGCCCTTGCGCAACACCACGGCGAAGACCGGTACGCGCAGATGCGAGGCGGTCACGAACAGCCGGCTCACGTGCCGCACCTGGGCGGTCTGCTCGGCGTCCGGTCCGACCATGAAGCCCGGGGTGTCGACGAGGCTCACGATCGGCAGTCCGTACGCGTTGCACAACTGCATGAAACGCGCGGCCTTGTCTGCCGCGTCCGCGTCAATCGCGCCGCCCAGGTGCAAGGGATTATTCGCGATCAGCCCGACCGGGCACCCCTCGATGCGCGCGAGCGCCGTGTGGATCCCGGTGCCGAAGCCCGTGCGCAGCATCAGCAGGCTGCCCTCGTCGACAAGGCCCGTCATGGCCGCGCGCGTATCGTAGACGCGCAGCCGGTTCTCGGGCACCACATGCCGCAGAATGCGCTGATCGGGCGCGCGCCAGCCCTGCGTCGCCCCCTGGAAGAAGGCGAGGTAGCGACGCGTGACGGCAACCGCCTCGCGTTCGTCCTCGACCAGCACGTCGATCACGCCGTTCGCGTGCTGCACCTGGCTCGGCCCGACCTGCTCCGGCGTGTACACGCCAAGGCCGCCGCCCTCGATCATGGCGGGCCCGCCCATCCCGATGTTGCTGGTGCGCGTCGCGATGATCACGTCGCTGCAGCCCAGCAACGCCGCGTTACCCGCGAAGCAGCGCCCGGCCGCGATGCCGACCACCGGCACCTGCCCCGAAAGCAAGGCGTAGCTTGCAAACGTGCCGACGTCGAGCCCGGGTCCGCGCATCGATTCGTCGCCGGGCCGGCCGCCGCCGCCTTCGGCGAACAGCACGACCGGCAGCTTCTGCTTGAGTGACAGTTCGAGCAGCCGGTCCGTCTTGGCGTGGTTGAAATAGCCCTGGGTGCCGGCCAGCACGGTCGCGTCGTAAGACATCACCGTCGTGCGCGAGCGCTCCGCGCCGAACAGCGCGCCGTTTACGCTGCCGATGCCGGTGACGATCCCGTCCGCCGGCGTGTTGGCGATCAGGTCGTCGAGCTCGCGGCGGCCGCGCTGCGCCGCGATCGCGAGCGCGCCGTATTCGATGAAGCTGCCTTCGTCGCACAGATCCGCGATGTTCTCGCGCGCCGTGCGAGCGCCGCGGGCGTGACGCTTCGCGATCGCTTCCGGGCGGGCGGCGTCGAGCGTCAATGCATGCCGCTCAATCATGCTCTGCAGATCGGGGCGGATCCGGTCCGGATCGTGCCCGACATTGGTTTCGGCCGTTTCCGCCTCGGCGGCATCGACGGGCTCCAGCACCAGCAGCGCTTGCCCTTGCGCGAGATAGTCTCCGGGCGCGGCGAGAATCGACATCACGCGGCCTGCACGCGGTGCGCTCAACAGATGCTCCATCTTCATCGCTTCGAGCACGCCCAGCTCCGCACCGGCGGCCACCCCATCTCCTTCGGACACCGAAAGTTGCACGACGCGTGCCGGCATTGGCGCGAGCACCGCATGCTCGGGCGCCGGCGGATGGCCGTCGCGCGAGGCAGACGCCGTCGCGCGTTCGCGATCGTCCGCGCGGTCCACGTGCGCGCGCGCGGCGTCGACGAGCCCCGGCAGCGCCGCTTCGAGCCAGCGCGTGTGAACCTGCTGACTCGCCATCTCCGGCTGGGCAGCCAGCGCGCGCAGTAGCGGCAGATTGGTCGCCACACCGTCGATGCGGAATTCGGCCAGCGCGCGCTGCGAGCGGCGCAGTGCCGCGTCGAACGACGGGCCGCGCGTATGCACGATGAGCTTCGCGAGCAGTGTGTCGTAATGCGGCGACGGCGAGCCGCCGGCAACACCATGCGTATCGACGCGGATGCCGGGTCCGGCCGGCAGGTCGAAGCGCGTGAGCGTGCCGCTGCCGGGCTGCGCATTGCCCTGCGCGTCGAGCGTCTCGGCGTTGATCCGCCATTGGATCGCAAAACCGCGCGGCGCTGGCGGCGCGCCGGGATCGAGACCGACATCGGCCAGCCGGCCGCCGGCCGCAATGGTGATCTGCGTCTGCACCAGATCGACGCCCGTCACTTCTTCGGTAATCGTATGCTCGACCTGCAGCCGCGGATTCGCCTCGATGAATACGTAGGGCAGATCGTCCGACGCCTCGTCGACGAGGAACTCGAACGTGCCGAGCCCTTCATAGCGGACCTCGCGTGCCATCCCGAGCGCGTCGGCGACGATCTTGCGCCGCAGCGCGTCGGACAGCGACGGGCTTGGCGCGATCTCGACGAGCTTCTGGAAGCGCCGCTGCAGCGTGCATTCGCGCTCGCCGAGCGAGAGCGCCGCATGGCCGTCACCGACGACCTGGATCTCGATGTGGCGCGCGCCGATCATCAGCCGCTCGACATAGACGCCGTCGACGCCGAACGCCGCCTTCGCCTCGCTGCGGCAACGCTCATAGGCGGCCGGCAGTTCGTCGAGCGAGGTCACGGCGCGCATCCCGCGCCCACCGCCGCCGCCGATCGCCTTGACCATCACGCCGGCGCCACGCTGGGCGGTGAAGAACGCCTGAGCCTCTTCGAGCGTGACCGCCTGCTGGCTGCCTGGCATCACGGGCACGCCGCAGCGCTGCGCGAGCGCGCGTGAGTGCGCCTTGTCGCCGAACAACGCGAGTTGTTCAGGCGCGGGTCCGATGAAGCGCAGCCCGGCCGCCGCGCACGCCGACGCGAAGTCGGCGCGCTCACTCAGGAAGCCGTAACCCGGATGTACAGCGTCGCAGCCGTGCTCGCGCGCGATCGCGATCAGGCGCGCACCATCCAGATACGCGGCAGGGCCGGCGGCGCCGAGCGCGGCTGCGGCGTCGGCCGTGCGCACATGCGGGGCCTGCGCGTCGTCGTCGGCGTACACGGCGACGCTTGCGATCTCGAGTTCGCGCAATGCGCGCACGATCCGCAGGGCCACCTCGCCGCGGTTCGCGACGAGGACTTTCTTGAACAGGGCTCGAGTCATGACGGCAGAATCAAAGAAGAGAAAACAGTCAGAGCAGATCTTTCAGCATGCGCCGCAGCACCTTTCCGGCGCCCGTGGCGGGCAACGCTTCGATAAAGCGCACCTCGCGCGGCACCTTGTAGGCGGCCATGTTCTCGCGCGCCCACGCGATCAGCGCCTCGGCCGCAAGGTCGGCCCCCGGCTTCCTGACGATGAACGCACAAACCACCTCGCCCTTCTCCGGGTCCGGCTTCGCGATCACCGCCGCCTGCTCGACCGCCGGATGCTTGATCAGGATGACCTCGACTTCCTCGGGAAACACGCTGTAGCCCGACACCTTGATCATTTCCTTGAAGCGGCCGAGGAAGGTCAGATAGCCGTCGGCATCGAAGCGGCCCATGTCGCCGGTATGGACCCAGCCGTCACGCAGCGTCGCGGCGGTCGCTTCCGGCTTGTTCAGGTAGCCCTTGAAGTTGCCGGGCCCGCGAATCGTGATCTCGCCGGTCACGCCCGCCGGCAGCGCGGCGCCGCTGGCCGGATCGATAATGCGGATCTCGTTGCCGGGCAGCGGCTTGCCGTGCGTGCCCCAGCGAATCGCATCGGGCGGCATTGCGGTGTCGCACGTATGCGTTTCGCTCAGGCCGTAGGCGGCCTCCGCGGAGATGCAGTTCGGGGTGAATTCGTGCCACTGCTTCGCCAGCGCTTCCGTATACGCGATGCCAAAGCTCGTCACCGGATTGCGGCGCAGCGCACTCCAGTCGCGCTCGCGCGCGTCGGGCAACTGCATCAACGCAACGTTCATCGGCGCAATGCTGTACCACCAGGTGATGCGATAGCGCTCCAGCGCGAGCGCGACGGCGGCCGGCTCGAAGCGGTACATCAGCACCGCCGTCGCACCGGTGCAGACCGGCGTGTAGACGCCATTGTTCATGCCTGCGATATGGTAGAGTGGCGCGACCGCGAGCATCACATCGTCGGGCCCGGTCCCGTTGAGCTTCGCCGCGGAGGAAATCTTGAACTGCGTGTTGCCGTGAGTCAGCATCGCACCCTTCGGCAGGCCGGTCGAACCGGACGTATAGGTCATCAGCGCGACGTCGTCCAGACCAACGTCAACGGGGCTCGGCCGCGCTCCCGAGCGGGCAACCTCGATAAGATCCTCGCAGCCCGCCGGTACCGGCGCCGCCCGCGCGCGCAGTTCGAGCAATTCGGGGAACACCGGAATTTCGGGCTCGTCCGGCAGCAGGTCGCCGTAGCGGACCACGAACACATGCTGCAACTGCGTCTGGCTGCGAACCTTGTCGACCACGGGCAGCAGCACGTCGGCCGCAACGATCACGCGCGCGCGCAGGTCGCCAAGCTGATAGGCCAGTTCGTGCTCCTTGTTCAACGGCCCGCATGGGCAAACCACCGCGCCGATCTTCTGGATCCCGTAGTGGGCAACCAGGTATTGCGGACAGTTGTTCATGAACAACGCGACCGGCTCGCCCTTCGCGACGCCAAGCACCTGCAGCCGGGCTGCGAACGCGTCGCTCATCGCGTCGAGCTCCGCCCATGTGATGGTTCGTCCGTACCAGATCAGCGCCGCGCGCGACGGCATGGTGCGCGCGTGATGACGCAGGGTTTCGTGCAGCGGCTGGGCATGCGGGGCAGCATCGACCATCGTGTCGTCTCCTGATTGTGCCGGCGATTGTGCCGGCAAGCGCAACGGCGTCACACCGGCATGCACCGATCGTAGCGGCAGCCCCTAATATATACCAGTCAGTATTATTCCTATACTAGCGAGTATGAAAAAATCGCCGCCCCCTCCCCTGAAATCGGGCCGTCAGCGTGTTGCAACGCAGGGCACAGACGAAAAACGCGAACGCATCCTCGATGCGGCGGAACGACTGTTCGCCGCGCAGGGCTACGCCAGCACGACCGTCGACCAGATCGTCCAGGCGCTCGGCGTGACCAAGCCGTTCGTGTACTACTACTTCAGCAGCAAGCAGGAGATCTTCGAGACGCTGTCGTGGCGACCGGCACTCGCCTGCTTTACCGTGCTGGATTTCGCCGATGACGATCCGCGTGCGGCACACGAAAAGGTCATAGCCGGCATCGAGCAGCTGATCCGCGCAACTATCGAGCACTACCCGAGTTCATTTTTCCCGGCGCGCGAACCGCAGGCCTATCGCCCCGAATACCTGGAGAAACAGCATCAGCTCGCGGAGCATTTCTATGCGCGCCTGTGCGCGCTGCTGGAACAGGGCCGCGATGACGGCTGGTTCGATTTCAACGAAACGCGCGTCACCGCGCAGGCCGCGTGCAGCGTGTCGGGCTTCCTGTACACGTGGTACAGCCCGGACGGAAGGCTCGACGTCGACGTGATCGTGCCGGAACTGGTCCAGATCGCGTGCCGTGCGCTCGGGCTACGCAAGACACGGCGCAAGCCGGTGCGCTAGACCGGCGCCGGCGCACCGCTTTGGATCCAGCGCCCGCCGCTGCGTGCCGACTTTGCGCCGGACACGCATGGCTTCGCAACCTCGGTGTCACCGGCGCATCATCAGGCATTGACCTGCTCCTGGCCACTTTCAGGACGCACGCGCTGCTGCGCAATCTCGTCGAGCCTGTCGCCTAGCACGCGCCGCACCGCTACATAGAACACCGGTATCAGGAGCACCCCGAAGATCGTCGCGAACAGCATCCCGCCGATCACGCCAGTGCCGATCTCGTGGCGCGATACCGCGCCGGCGCCGCTTGACGTCACGAGCGGCAAGGCGCCGACGATGAATGCCAGCGACGTCATCAGGATGGGCCGAAACCGCAGCCGCGCCGCACTCACGACGGCCTCGAACAGCGTCATGCCCCGTGCCTGCCCGTCGATCGCGAACTCGACGATCAGGATCGCGTTCTTCGCCGCGAGCCCGATCACCGTGACCATGCTGATCTTGAAGTAGATGTCGTTCGGTACATGGAACAGGTGGCAGAACGCGGCCATCCCGAGCAAGCCGAGCGGCACGGCAAGCAACACGGCGACGGGCACCGACCAGCTCTCGTAGAGCGCGGCGAGGCACAGGAATACGACGATGATCGACAGCACCATGAGCATGGTCGCCGAGTTCCCGGCGAGGACCTCCTGATAGGACTGCCCGATCCAGTCGGATGCATAGCCGGCCGGCAGCTTCGCGACGACGTTGTTCAGCGCCTGCATGGCCTGCCCGCTCGAGTATCCGGGTGCCGGTGTGCCGACGATTTCTACCGCCGGGTAGCCGTTGTAGCGAGGGAGCGATTGCGGCCCGTCACTCCAGGTCGCGTCGACGACACTCGATAGCGGCACCATGTTGTACGGGCTGATCGTGCTGTTGCCGGCGGACGGATCCACCGGGCTCGGCGCGCCGGCAGCCGACGTCCCCACTGCATTGCTGCCCGCGCCCGCTGTGCCCGTCGTGCTCTTCAGGCCGCTTGGGACATACATGTGCTCCAGCGCGTCGAGCCCCATGCGGAAAGGCGCGTCGGCCTGCAGGAACACGCGCTTCACCCGGCCGCCGTACGTGAATTCGTTCACATAGACCGGCGCCAGGTCCATTCGTATCGTGTTGTACACGTCGGTCAGCGACAGTCCCATGCTCTGTGCCTGAACGCGATCGACGGCAAGCTTGAGCTGACGCGCCGGCGGCAGCGAGTTGGGACGGATACCGAATAGCCTGGGGTCATGGTTCGCCTGCGCAAGGAGTGTCGCCTGCGCCTGGGCGAGCTGGTCGCGCGACTGTCCCGTGCGCGCCTGCAGGTACATGTCGACGCCGGAAAACTGGCTCATCCCGCGGATCGTTGGCAAGTTGGTCACGAAAGTCCGCGCGTCGGCAATGCCGTGCAGCAGCTTGTTCGCCTGGGGGATCAACTGCATCGCGGAGCGGGAGCGCTTGCCCCAGTCGGTGAGCTTGATGAAGACCATCCCGACGTTCTCGCTCTGGCCGACGTAGCTGTAGCCCTCCACGGCGAAGGTGCCGTCGATGTACTGACCGAGCGGGCTATGCTTGAGCGTATCGCTGATCTTCGTCATGACCGCATCCGTGCGCGAGACCGACGTCCCCGACGGCAAGTTCACGATCGCGAGCATGAAGCCCTGATCTTCGTCCGGCACGAACGAGGTTGGCAAATGCACGTACAGCACGCCGGCGAGCGCGGCGAGCGCGACGAACACGCCTATCCAGCGCGGCAGGCGCCGCACCGCGCCGGCGACCTGGCCGACATACGTGTGGCTGAGCCGGTCGAAGCCGCGGTTGAAGCCACGAAACACGGCGTTGTCGCCGCCATGATGCGATGGCTTCAAAAGCGTTGCGCACAGCGACGGCGTGAACGACAGCGCCAGAAACGCGGAGAACACCATCGACACGGCGATCGTCAGCGCGAACTGCGAATAGACGATGCCGGTGGCCCCCGGCTGCAGCGCGGATGGCACGAACACCGCGGTCAGCACCACCGTGATCGCGACGATCGCGCCGGAGATCTGGCGCATTGCCTTGCGTGTCGCTTCTTTCGGACTCAGGCCCTCCTCGCGCATGATGCGTTCGACGTTCTCGATCACGACGATTGCGTCGTCGACGACGATCCCGATCGCCAGCACCATGCCGAACAGGTCGAGCTGGTTCAGCGTGAAGTGCAGCGCCGAGAGGCCGATGAGGGTGCCGAGCAGCGCAACCGGAATCACGAGTGTCGGGATGATCGTCGCGCGCACGTTCTGCAGGAAGATCAGCATAACGAAGAACACGACGACAATCGCCTCGATCAAGGTATGCACGACGTCCGTGATCGACGCGGTGATGAACGGCGTCGTATCGTATGGCACGGTCCACGTGACGCCTGGCGGGAAGCTGCGCGCGAGCACGGCCATCTGCGCCTTGACGGCCTTCGCGACGTCGAGCGCGTTCGCGCCCGGCAGCAGGAATACGCCGAGGCCGCCGGCCGCTTTGCCGTTGTGTGCGGCCGCTGTGCCGTAGCTTTGCGCCCCGAAGTCGATGCGCGCGACGTCGCCAAGACGAACCACGCTGCCATCGTTGCTGGTGCGCAGGATGATGTCATGGAACTGCTGGATCGAGGAGAACAGCGTGTCGCCCGATACCGTCGCCGTGAAGACGTGGCCCTTGACGGCCGGGTCGGCACCAAGCGAACCGGTGGCAAACTCGGCGTTCTGCGCCTCGATCGCGTTTTGCACCTGCGTCGTCGACATGCCATAGCCCTGTAGCTTGTCCGGATCGAGCCAGATGCGCACGGCGTATTCCGAACCGAGCATGAAGGTATTGCCGACACCGTTGATGCGGCCGATGACCGGCTGGATCTGCGACGCGATGATATCGCTCAGGCGCGCCGTGTCGACGGACGGGTTGCTGGATTCGAGGCCGACGAACATCAGGATGTCGGGGCTCGACTTTGCGACCACGACGCCTTGCTGGGTCGCTTCGGCAGGCAGCAGCGGCTGCGCGAGCGCGACCTTGTTCTGAACCTGCACTTCCGCGATGTCGGGGTTCGTTCCGGTAGCGAACGTCAGCGTGATCGTCGCCGTGCCATTCGAGTTCGAGGCCGAGGTGAAATACAGCAGATTGTCGATGCCGGTGAGCTGCTGCTCGATCACCTGCGTGACGGTCGACTCCATCGTGGCGGCGCTCGCGCCCGGATAGGTCGCGGTCACGCTCACCTGCGGCGGCGCGATGTCCGGATACGAGGCGATCCCCAGGCGCGTGAGCGAGATCGCGCCGAACAGGCAGATCAGAATCGGAATGACCCATGCGAAGACGGGCCGGTCGATAAAGAAACGTGGCATGAGGCGAGCTCCTACGACTTGCTGCCGGCAGGCGAATTGGGCGCGCCATGGGCGGCGCCGGTCTGCGACAGCGTCGTGGCGTCGCCAGGGGCGGCCCAGCGCGTGGCGGCCACGAGCGTGCCTTCCCGCACCGTCTGCGCACCGGAGACGATCACGCGGTCGCCGGCCGAGAGGCCGTTCGTGACGAGCCAGTCGTTCTGGTAGCTGTCGTTTGCCTCGACCGGTTTGCGCACCGCCTTGCCGTCCTGGTCGACGACCATCGCGTAGGAACCCGCGGTGTCACGCTGTATTGCCTGCTGCGGAATCGCGAATACGCCCTTGCGTTGTCCGAGATCGACACTGAGCGACACGTACATGCCCGGCAGCAGCAGATGCTGCGGGTTCGGTATCTGCGCGCGCAGATTGACCGCACCGGTGGTCGCGTTCACGACGACGTCCGAGAAGTCCAGCGTGCCGGGGTGATCGTAGGGTTTGCCGCCGGGCAGCACGACCTGAACCATGGTCTTGTCCGGACTCGCAAGCGCGACGTCGCCGGCGTGCTGCGCCTCGCGCAGGGCGATCAGATCGGCGGCGCTGATGGTGAAATTCACGTAGAGCGGATCGATCTGCTCGACAGTGGTGAGCAGCGTGCCGCCAGAGCCTGCATCGTTGGTGCCATTGCCGACCACGGCGCCGGCGGTCACCTGCTGCTGTCCGGCGATGCCGTCGATCGGCGAGATCACCTTCGTATAGCCGAGATTCACGCGCGCGCCATCGACTGCCGCCTTGTCCGCCTGGACCTTCGCCGCGGCGCTGCGTTCGACCGCATCGGCGTCGTCGACCGTCTGCTGGGAAACAGCGCCGACCGGCAGCAACTTGTGGTAACGCCCGGCTGTCACGCGATCGTTGATCCAGCTCGCCTGATCCTGCGCCAGCATCGCCATGGCGTTGTTCAACACCGTTCGATACCACGTGGGATCGATCTCGAACAGCACCTGACCGGCCTTCACTGCGCTGCCTTCCTGATAGAGACGCTTCGTCAGCACGCCGGACACGCGCGCCGCGACATTCGCGCTGTAGTGGGCCGACAACCGTCCCACGAAGCTGCGAGTCAGCGGAACGTCCTGCGGTTCGGCGTCCAGCACGGCGACCTGAGGCGGTGGCGCAGGCGGTGGCGGGTCACTCTTGCCGCAACCGAAGAGCGCCGGGACAGCGAGGGACAGGACAGAGATGCGAAGGAGCATGGACTTCATTGGGAAGAGGGTCTGCAAGAAAGAAGGAGAAAACGCGGGAGACGAGTCCGTGCCTAGCGACTGTTGCCGGATGACGCGATACCGGCTGGAGTCTCGTGCGCGCGGTCCGCGCCGCCCGTTGTGCCCCATCGCCAGCCGCCGCCCAGGTTTCTGACCAGCGCGACGCTGGCGAGCGTCAGCGCCGCCTGGGTGTCCGACAAATTCTGTTGCGCGAGCAACAAGGTGAGCTGCTGGGTCAGCAGCCCCTGCTCGCTTGCGGTGCCGAACTCGTACTGCGCGTGCGTGCTCTCGAAGAGCTGCCGGTTGCGCTGATAGATGTCGGTGTACGCCCGGGCCTGCTGCGTCAGATGATTCCACGACGACAGGTTGTCCTCGACGCTCTGGAACGCGCTCAACACGGCTTGCCGATAGGCGGCGACCTTGCCGTCGTAGGTGGCGCGCGCCTCGCGCACGGCGGCCGTGCGGGCTCCGCCGTCGAAGATCGTCGCCGCGAGTTCGGGGCCGAGCGTCCAGTACCGGTAAGGCACGGAAAACAGGCTCGCGAGCGCGTTGTGCTGGAACCCGCCCTGCGCGGACAAGGTCAGCGTCGGGAAGAATGCCGCTTCGGCGACGCCGATTCTCGCGTTCGCCGCCGCGGCGTTGCGTTCCGCGCTGACGACGTCGTAACGTCGTTCGAGTAGCTGCGAAGGCAAGGCGAGCGGTACGGCAGGCACGACGAACGGGTACTGCGATACCGGCGCGATGGAAAGGCTGGCGGGCGGTACGCCGGTCAGCACCGCTAGCGCGTGCTCATACTGCTCGCGTGCCGCCCTGGTGGTCTGAAGGTCGGCAATCACGAGTTCGAGGTTGTCCTGTGCGGCGAGCACGCTGTCGTTCGACGCTTCTCCTTGCGCATAGCTCGCTCGCACCATGTCCAGGATGCGAGTGTCGATCCGATACTGCTGTTCGAGGAGGCCGATATCGACATCGCTGCGGCGCAGTTGGAAATAATCGCTCGCGACGCTCACCTCGATCGACAGACGAACGCCGGCAAGCTGCGCATCGCTCGCCTGCGCGCTAGCCTTGCTCGACTCGACCTGCCGCCGGATGCCGCCCCACAGGTCGAGCTCCCAGCTCGCCGCCAGGTTCGCCGAGACGGCGTTGTGCACACCGGACTGCAACGGCGTGCCCGCTGCGTCGGTCGCGCCTGCCGCGCCTGCCCCATAGCGGGCAGCCGGCACGTCGGCGCCGACAACAGGAAAGAGACTCGCCACGTTCGCGGCAACGTCGGCCTGCGCGAGCTGCCAGGCGGCTTCGGCCTGCGCGATCGACGGATTCGCGCTCTGCGCCTGCTCGATCAGATGAGTCAGCGTGTCGTCGTGATAGTCGCGCCACCACGTGCTCGACAGGGCCGCTTGTGGGTTCGCGCTCGCGCGCTGCCAGTCGACGCCTTCCTTGAAGTGGTCGGGAATTGCCACGACCGGTTTCTTGTAATCCGGACCGACTGCACAGCCGGCGATCAGGAAAGCCATCGAGGCGGCAAGGCACCCACGCAAGCGGCTTCGATTGGGTTTGACCCGGCGTCGGGCGTCATCGCGCCCGCGCTTCAGAGAGAGGTTCATTCACGATCCTGCGGACGAGCGAGGGCCGTCGAGAGAGACGGGGCTCCTCGACGCGATGATTCAACGAACACTGCGGCATCGACAGCGCAGCCCTGAACGGCTGGCCGACTGCAGGATCACGAACGCCCGTAAAAGTGGTCTAATCTGCGATTTCGTCGCTAGCTTAGACCGCCTTTGAGCTGACCACTAGACGGTCGGCGTGGCGGGGACTCATCCAGATTTGTGAGGAATGCATGCTCGACCTGAACGAAGTCTATTTATTCGTCGAGGTAGTCCGGGCCGGAAGTTTCGCCGAAGCGGCGCGACGCGTCGGGATGCCGGCGAATACGATCAGCCGTCGCGTTCAGCAACTTGAAAGCGCACTCAAGAGCCAGCTGATTCTCCGCAGCACGAGAAAATTGCAGCTGACCGCCATCGGACAAACGTTCTACGATCAATGCGCGCAGAACATCGAAGAGCTCGTGCTCGCCGGGCAGCAGGCCGCCGACACGCATCCGGAGCCCACCGGTGCGCTGCGCGTCGCCTTGTCGGCCGATTTCTTTGAAATCCTGCCGATTTCTTTTTTTACGGAGTTTCTTGCGCGCTACCCCGGTATCAGCCTCGAACTCGTCATCGACAATGCCTACCTCGATCTGATGGCGAGCGGCGTCGATCTCGCGCTACGGCCCGAATCGCTGCTCGACGAAAATGCGACGCGTCGTGTCCTGAGAAAGCGCAGCCGACGCCTCGTCGCCTCGCCGAAATACCTCGAGGCCTGCGCAACGCCCGCGAGTCTCGACGAGTTGAGGCAACACGATTGTTTGATCGTGTCGCGAAGCACCGGCCCCCAGACGTGGTATCTGAACGGCCCGGAGGGGCGTGTCGAGGTTCAGGTGCGCAGCCGCTTTCTTGCGAGTGCATCCACTCCGGTCAGGCAGGCGGCGGTCGAGGGCCTTGGTATCGCTTTGCTGCAGGACGCAATCGTAAAGCGGGATATCGACGAAGGTCGCCTCGTGCCGGTGCTCGATCAGTATCGCTCCGCACCCACCAATCTGTGCGCCGTTTTTCCCAATCACCGCCACATCAGACGTGGCGCGACGGTTTTTGTGGAGTCGGTCCAGAAAAAGCTCATCGAACTCTATGGCGAGTAGCTCGCATGGGTTCCATGCAAGCACTCACGCGAGGGACTCCACCGTATCAAGCGCCGGGAATCTCGGTACGACATGGGTCGCCAGTTCCTCGACGACCTCGCTGGCTGGCCGGGTGCCGTACTTGAGATTGAACAGCACGTGATTGGCCCCCGCGTGCTCGAGCGTCTCCAGCATCCGCATCAGCCAGTTGCGGCCAAGACGATGGCCGTTGTGAATAAGCGTGGGCGCCTCGTCCGGATTGGCAGCCAGATCGATGTGCCACGGCTGCGCAAATGGTTTGAAGCTACCGGGTGCGACCGCCTTCACCGTAGCATGCCAATGTTTGATCATTTCCACCTGGCGCTCGAGCGAGCGTTGATAGGTAATCCAACCGTCGGCGTGTTCCGCGATCCATTCGATCGACTGCTGGCTGTTGCCCGTGACGACGAGCGGCACCCGGGCCGCAACCGGCTTGGGCACGAGATCCGCGCCGTTCAGTACACCGTAGCGACTCTTGAGCGCCGGCATCGTTTCGCCCCACACATGCTTCAGATACTCGACCTGCTCGCGAAACATCGCGCCGCGTTGCTCACGATCGACCGCGAAGGCCGGAAACTCGACAGCCCGGTCGCCCGATGCGACACCGAGCACAAATCTGCCGCCAGTCAACTGGTCGATACTCGCCGCCGCTTTCGCGGTATGCAGCGGATGCCGCAACGGCAATACGATCGCTGCCGTAAACAGCGCGATGGATTCGGTTTGCCCCGCGACGTATCCAAGCCAGGTCCATGGATCGTAGATTTGCCCCAGATCGCCGAATTGCGGATCGCGCAGTGGCACGTCACGCACGCCAAGCGCTGCGAAACCGGCGCGCTCGGCCCGGCGGGCAAGCGCGATCTGATTGCGCATGGTGGGCGCATCGCCTGGATACGCTTCGATCGCAAACAGAAGCCCGAGGGTTAGCCGGCTGCGCGCGAACATGCGCGAAAAGCCGGAATTGTTACGCGGCGAGGCGTCGGGAGATGGGTTCAGCATGACACACCAGTCCATATCGGTTGAGCCTGGCCCGGCACGCCGAGCGCCGGGCGCATTGAAACGTCACGTCGTCTACCGGCCAGGCGCGCCCAGCCAGAGGGCACGCATTGTTGATGCAACGACATTCACCTGCACCGGCCTGATTCGCTCACACCCGGTGCCTGACTGATATTCTGCGCAACATCGGCCGCAAGATCATCCGGGTACGTGGAATATGAATTGTTCCCACGTGTAACCTGCTCACGGCACGTTGGTCAGCGTCTTGGCAATGACGAGCCATGTGTCGTGCTGGCGCACGATCGAAAAATAATTGTAGTAATTGAAGCCGAGCATGCGTACGTGCAATTTCGCCGTCGCGATGTTCTGCTGAACGTCGTGCATCACGAGTTTCATCTCGACCTTCTCGCCCAGTTCCTCAGGCGATTTTCTGTTCGCCACGCCAGCCAGATACTCGTCGATAGACTTGTAGTAAGGCTGACCGTTCACCTCGCCGACTACGATGGCGCGCGGGTCGAACACCGTTTTCAGCTGCGCCACGTCGCCTCGCCAGGTCGCATCGAAATAGCGTTGGACGAGTTCGGTGATTTCGTCACTATCGCTCATTGCATAGCACTCCTGAGTCATGATCGCTTTGGCTCGGCTTGTTGAGGATGGGCGACGCAATGGTTTGCGGCGCCCGTTATCGATCAGGCGAAGGAGCCGCTAAACTCGCGCAGCCTGGCTTCGAGATCGTCGGCGCTCGCGTACCCCGAATGCAAGACGAAGGTTCGGCCTTGTGCCTCGACCAGCAAGGTGGGGAATGACGCCACCCCAAGCGCTCTCGCGCGGGCGAAATCGCGCTGCGTCTCCTCTTTGGTTGCCGCCGCTGACCATGTCCGATAGAACTCGTCGACGCTAACTTCAACGCCTATGGCACGCAGCGCCTCTACGGCGATGTCGCTCAACACATGACCATCGGTCGTATCACGGCCTTGCGCGTAAAAGCCGTTTTGAAGCGCGCGGAAGACCGAAAGCAAGCCCTCTTCACCGGCGAACCTGCGCGCCGCGACGACTGCCCGACAGACCGGCTCGGTATCGTAGACAAACCCCTCTCGCGCCACGAACGCTTCCCGGTTGAACGGCAAACCGCTCAGCGCCTCAACGCGCTGCCAGTGCTGCAAGCGCAAGCGCTTTCCGGCCATGTCGAGTACATCGGTCGCGCCGGCCCGAATGCCGCCCACGACAATTTCCAGTTTCAGGTCCGGCACGCGCGCGGCAACCGCCGAAAGCTCCTTGCCAAATCCATAGCACCACGAACACATGGGATCGCCAACATAAATCAATTTCATTTTGCTCGCTTAAAAGGTAAGACAGCGTCTACGAAGCATGGCGTGCAAGCACGTCGTCAGAAACGCAGTTGCCTTCCGTGGCGAATGTCGTAAGGTACGAGTAATCGCGCCATCGTCAATCACCTCGGCGAAAGTGCGGCTGAATGGACCTCACACGGCCCTTGTCCAGCAGCAACCCCGGCCATCGCGAGTGACTATACGGTCCGGCCTCGGCTGGATAAACGCAGTGGCCAGAACTTCTTTTGTTACATGGCAGTAAGGCCAGGGCCGTTCAGCGGTCTCGCGCCCGTACGAACCGGGCGATTTCGGGCGGCACGCGGGGAGCGCACTGGCGGCTTTCCGTTCGAGCATCGGCACGTGCTCGACACGCAGGCCGCGCCGCGCGGCCAGTTTCCGTATCTGATCGAGGCGGATGCCACGATCGGCGACAGCGATGCGATCGTGGTCTGGCTCAAGCGCCGTTACGCGCTGCCCGTCGACGACGCGCCCACGGACACGCAGCGCAACCTCGACCTGCTGCGGCGAACGCTCGACGACCTGTACGGGGTGGTGTCTTACTCGCGCTGGAGCGGCGATCGCTATTGGCCCACGTTTCGCGACGCGCTGCTCGCGCAGCAGCTGCAACTCGATGTGCAGGCGCTCGAAGGCGCGCGCGATAACAACGTCAAGCGCTACCACTACCAGGGCATCGGGCGCTATACGCCCGGCGAGGTCTACGTGCGCGGCATCGCCGATCTTCAGGCCATCGCGCGACTCGTTCCCGAGAACGGTTTCCTGTTCGGCGAGCGCCCGGTGAGTACCGACGCAGCCATCTACGGTATTGTCGCGAGCATCGACTTCTACGACATCGAGACGTCGCTCTAGCGCTTCGTTGCCTCGCAGCCGCAGCTGGCTCGCTATTGCGTCGCATGGCGCGAAGCGGTCGCGCGCGGCGGCGCCAACTGGCCCTTCGCCTGTCGCTCCCGGCGTCAAGCTTAAGCCGCGCTTCGCTCGAGCTCACCGGAGAGTGGACGCGCAATGGCGAACGAGGCCAGCAGCGCCGCGCCAGTGATGGCGGCGCCCAGCAACATGCCGGAAGAATAGCCCGCCGTTGAAGTGGCAGGCGCCTTGACGGCGACCTGGATGGCCGGCAGCGCAGCAAAGCTCAGGCCGGCACCCAGATTGAACGCGCCGGCGTTCAGGCCCGGCAGGAAGCCGGGATTCTGTGGCGGCGAGAGGACGATGCCCAAGCCGTTGAGCATGATGTTGGCGGTGCCCGCGTACATGATCCCAAGGAGCACGGTCATGGCGATCAGTACGACAACGGAGTGCACGCCGGCGAATGCCATCACGACCAGCGCCGCCACGCTCCCGGCCAGCCCGAGCCGCAGGATCCGGCGATAGCCGAAGGTCGGCGCGAAGCGGCCCGCGAGCGGCCCCATCGCCCAGCCGAACAGCGCGTACGGCACCAGAAACGCGAGCGACGTCGCTGCCGGCGCCATGCCAAAGCCCGCACTGGCATTCTGCGCGATCGAGGGAACCAGACCGTTCGCCACGGCGAAAACGCCCGTCATCGTCAGCAGTGTCGTCAGGAGGAGCGCCCAGGTCTCCCGGCGTCGCAGCATCGGCGTGGGAATGAGCGGTTCGGCCACGCGGTTCTCGACGCTCCAGAAGATGGCGAAAGCGGCAACGGCCACACAGAACGAGACGCCGACGAGAACCCAGTTCGCCGCAGCGAGCTTGCCCGCTTCGTTGAGTCCGAGCAGCAGTGCGGCAAGGGTGACCACGAGCGGGAAGACGCCCTTCCAGTCCATTCGCACACCTTGGGACGGCCGCGACTCCACACCCCATGCCATGAGCATGAGCACCGCAATGACAGTAACGACCGCAATGGTCAGGAATACAGAGCGGAATCCGAAGGCGCCGGCGAGCCAGCCGCCCGCGATGGCGTCCACCCCGGCGATGCCACCGTTGACGGCGGTGAGTACGCCCATGGCCACGCCGTATTTGCGCGGATCGTCGATCTCGGCGCGCAGCATCAGCAAGCAGATCGGCACCACCGGGCCTGTGACGCCCTGGATGATGCGGCCAGCAAAGAGCGTTGCCACATTCGTCGCGAGTGCCGCGACGACGCTGCCCACCAGCATCACGACGAGCATGCCGAGCAGCACGCGCTTGCGTCCGACGATGTCGCTCAGCCGCGGCAGGAACAAGGAGAAGAGCGCGGCAACCGCGAAGAACAGCGTCTGCGAAAGACCGATGGTCGCTTCGTCGGTGCGCAGCTCATGCGCCATCGTGACCAGCACGGGACTGAGCATGCTGGCATTGAGCTGGAACGCAATGCAGGCGGCCAGCAGGGCTGCCGTCAGTCCGGCAATGCGCGCCGGCCGTCCGGACGAGACGCTCGAGGAGGTCCGGGCGCTCATGCCGCCGCTCCTTCGGGCTCGCCGATGCGCTCCAGCGCGTCGATCACGAGCCCCCAGAAGCGGTCGCTATCCAGTTCCATCGCCGCCCACGTTTTGCAATCCTGAGGAGCGGCACGGCGAAAGTCGGCCACGGTCATGCCGGTGGTGAACTCCCCCCGCAGTTCCACGGCGATCGGTACGCGCACGGCGCGCACGATGGTCGGGTCGATCACGTGTGCGACCGCGCAGGGATCGTGGACCGGCGGGTTGTCGAACCCCATCACATCGGAGTAGGTCTGCCCGAAGTACTCGAGCAACTCCCCCACGAAGCGCGCCGGCGCGGTGCCGATCGCGGCAATCCGCTGCGCGACTTCCGGCGTGGCCAAAGCCTGATGGGTGGCGTCGAGTCCGACCATGACCACCTTCCAGCCGGCGCGAAACACGATATCGGCCGCCTCCGGGTCGATGAAGACGTTGAACTCCGCCACCGGGCTCCAGTTGCCGGCGTGGACTGCGCCGCCCATCAGCACCACCTGCTTCACCCGCTCGACGATGCGCGGCTCCTTGCGCACCGCGAGGGCGATGTTGGTGAGCGCGCCGGTCGGCACGAGGGTGATCGTGCCGGGCTCGCTCGCCATCACCATTTCCACGATCAGGTCGACTGCGTGGCGTGGGTCGAGATCGAAAGCCGGCGCCGGCAGCTGCGGGCCGTCCATGCCCGTCTCCCCATGGATGGCGGGCGCCGTCTCCACCTCGCGCACGAGGGGCCGGTCGGCCCCGGCGGCAAACGGCACGCCGACGATTCCCGCCATGCGCGCCACGCCAAGGGCATTGCGCGTCACCTTCTCCAGCGTCTGATTGCCGGCGACGGTCGTGACCGCCGCCAGATTGATGTTCGGGTTGCCATGAGCCAGCATGATCGCAATCGCATCGTCATGCCCCGGATCGCAGTCGAGGATAATCGTCTCCGCCATGTTGCCTCCTTTTCGATTGGCCCAATTGACGTTAAGCGCTTGACATCCTAGGCGTAAAGCGCTTGACGTGAAACACTCGCAAACCCCAATCGGTTATGATGGATTCATGCTGCTCAAATTCGAATGGCCCTTGCGCAGGGCCGAGCCTCAGCTCCAACTCCCTGTTTTCTCGCCAAAGACCTCATGAAACGTCAGCCTGATTCGCGAGGCTCGCGCGGCTCTGCCGTCCTCAAGCAGCCCACGCCCGCGTCCGCAGACAGTGCGCAACGCGTTACCGCCGCCATGGTCGCACGTCGCGCCGGCACGAGCGTCGCGACGGTATCGCTCGTGATCAACGGCAAAACGCAGGGACGGGTCTCGGAGGAGAACACCGCGCGCGTGCTGGCGGCAGTGCGGGAACTGGGCTATGTGGTGGACGGCACGGCCAGCGCATTGGCGCGCGGCACCAGCAATATTGTTGTGATGCTCGCCCCCGACCTCTCGAATCCGTTCTTCGGCCAGGTGATCCAGGGCATTCAGGAGGAACTGGGGAACCGCTTCCAGCTCCTGCTTTCCGCCGCGGCGCGCGGCGCCTTGCCCACCGGCGCGGATATCCTGCGGCTCTCCGCGCTGCGCCCGGCCGGTCTGCTGGTCGCGGCCCCGGCACCGAAGTTCATGGACCGGTTTCCCGCGGGGACGCCCGTGGTACTGCTCGATGCGCCGGGGATGGAGAAACGGGCGGTCACGGTCAACTACGACATCGGGCCGGGCATCGAGGCGCTCGTCAGCCATCTGGCGGCGCGCGGCCACAAAAAGATCGGCTATCTCGACAGTACCACCCCATCCACCACCTACGTTTTACGCCGCAAGCGCTTGCAGGAAGTGGCGGAGCAGAACGGCATGACCGTGGTTGGCGGCGAGGAGGCGCGCAGCGGGCCGGACTTGCGCGCCGCAGCCGCCGCATTTCGCCAGGTGTTTCCTGACTGGCGCGCCGCGGGCGTTACGGCGGTCGTCGCCTGTGCGGACACGCTTGCGCACGGCGTGCTTGCCGCCTGCGCCCAGCAAGGGATCCAGGTACCCGACGATCTCGCGGTGGCGGGCTTCGACGATCTGCCGGCCTCGTGCGTGACCTCGCCCCCCCTCACCAGCGTGGCGCTTCCCGGCGACGCCCTCGGGCGCGCCGCGGCGCACCGGCTCATCGCATTGATCGACGGCGAGAGCCCACGGACCTTGCCGCCCGGCATCCTGCGCGCGGCCCTCGTTCAGCGGGATTCGACAGGAACGTAACCGGCTGCATGCCGGGCCTGTTATCGGTGCCAGACGGCGCGTTCACGCCACTCGCCCCCTTTAACCGCCCCCTTTAACCTGCGGCCATTCGACCATTTCGACGCCGCCCCAATGAGCGCGCAGCACCCGCATCGGCAGCGGCGTTGCGTTGTGGCGGCCTGATGGCTTATGCCATAACATTCCCTGCAAAGACGAACCTTGCACACGGCTTGCGTCCAGGCTGTCCTGCGAGCGCAGATCGCCGGCGCTCCGCGGCTTGCAACCTGGAACCGTCCTTCCAGGCACGACGATTGCTCCTGGGAATCATTTAGGCCAACTGTACAGAAATCATGTCGCCCAATCCGTCCCCCCGCGATTCCTCCGGTTCCTCCGATTCCCCCCCCGAGCCGGCCAGCGCCAAAGTGCCCTCGCATCCGCATGGCACGCCCGCTTCGCCGGCCGGCAAGCATCCGGCGCCGCCCTGCACGCTCGTGATCTTTGGCGCCGGCGGCGATCTGACCAAACGCCTGCTGATGCCGGCGCTCTACAACCTCGCCGTCGACGGTCTGCTCGACGACGGCATGCAGATCATCGGCGTCAATCACGGCGACCGCGCGACGCAGGCATGGCGTGACGACCTGCACAGCGCGCTCCAGCAGTTCGCCGCCGACAAGGCCAGCACCTTTCACGCAGGCAAGCTGGACGACCACGCGTGGAACTGGGTCGCGCAGCGTCTCTCCTATCTGGGCGGTGACTTCGAGGACGAAGGCACGTACCAGCGCCTCGCACAGCAACTCGGCAAAGAGGCGCAAGGCAACGTCGTGTTCTACCTCGCAGTGGGTGCGCACTTCTTCAAGCCGATCGTCGAACATCTGGGCAAGGCCGGCTTGCTGAAGGAACACGAAGGCGGCCACGGGCCGTTTCGCCGCGTGGTGATCGAGAAGCCGTTCGGCACCGATCTCGCTTCGGCGCGCGATCTGAACCGGCATCTGCTGAGCTTCGCGAAGGAGTCGCAGATCTATCGCATCGACCACTTTCTCGGCAAGGACACCGTGCAGAGCATTCTGGCCGTGCGCTTCGCCAACGCGTTGTTCGAGCCGGTCTGGCGGCGCGAGTACATCGACAGCGTGCAGATCACGGCATCGGAAGTGATCGGCGTGGAGGGGCGCGGCAGCTTTTACGAGCAAACCGGCGCGTTCCGCGACATGGTGCCGAATCACCTGTTCCAGCTGCTCGGCATGGTCGCGATGGAACCGCCCAATTCGTTCTCGGCCGAAGCGGTGCGCGACAAGAAAGCCGAAATCTTCGACGCCCTCAAGCCGCTCACGCCGCAGGACGTCGTGCTCGGGCAGTACGGCAAAGGGCCGGCGGGCGTGTCCTACCGCGACGAGCCGAACGTGGCGAAGGACAGCCAGACCGAAACCTATGCCGCCGCCCGCGTGCAGATCGACAACTGGCGCTGGGCGGGTGTGCCGTTCTATCTGCGCACCGGCAAGCGGCTTGCCGCGCGGCGCACGGAGATTTCGGTGCAACTGAAACGCGTGCCGTTTCGGCTCTTTCGCGATACGCCCGTCGAAGCGCTCACGCCCAACGTCATGACGCTGCGTATCGATCCCTCGCACGGCACGACCTTCGCGCTCAACGTCAAGGCCCCGGGGCCGGTCATGCAGATCGGCGCGGTGCAATCGTCGTTCGACTACGACACGTTCTTCCGCGAATCGGCCAATGTCGGCTACGAAACGCTCCTGTACGACTGCATGCTCGGCGACGAAACGCTCTTCCAGCGCGCCGACAGTATTGAGGCAACGTGGGCCGCAGTGAACGATGTCCTGCATCCGCAGCGCGGTGTCACGATTCCGGTGCATGACTACGCCGCCGGCAGCGAAGGCCCGGCACAAGCGGATGCGCTGCTTGCGGGCGACGGCCGCGCGTGGCACACACTAACGCCGCCCGGGCCGGACACGAAGTGAACCGGGCGAACCGGACACAAGGCTGAACAGCGCTCATACGATCAATGGAGGACCGCGTGGCCAGAACAAGCAGTAACACAAGCAGCAAGACACGCAGCAACACGGGCAACGCGGGCAACACGTCGGGCAGCACGAAAAAGCGCCCGACAGGCGTGATGCCGATCGAAAATATTCTCGCTATCGATATCGGCGGGACCGGCCTGAAGGCCGCGATCATCGACACACAGGGGAACATGCGCACCGAGCGCGTGCGCGTGGCAACGCCGCATCCCTGCCCGCCGGCCCTGCTCGTCGAAACGCTTTACACGCTGGTCGAGCCGCTGGTCAAACAATACCCGCCGACGCACGTGTCGATCGGCTTTCCCGGTTTCGTGCGCAACAATCGCGTGCTGACTGCGCCCCATCTCGGCATCGAAGACTGGAGCGACGTGCCGCTTGCGCAGATGCTCGGCGAGCGGCTCGGTAATCCGTCCGTGCGCATGATCAACGACGCGGAAATGCAGGGCCTCGCGGCCATCGAAGGACACGGCCTGGAATTCGTGCTGACGCTCGGCACCGGCGCGGGCACGGCCCTGTTTCGCGACGGCGAACTAATGCCGCATCTCGAACTCGCGCATCACCCGGTTAGCAAGAAGCACGCATACGATGAATACATCGGCGATGCAGCGCGTCGCAAGGCCGGCAACAAGCGCTGGAACCGGCGCGTGGAGAAGATCATCGGCATTCTCGATTCGCTCGTGCATTACGACAAGCTGTGGATTGGCGGTGGGAACGCGGCGCGTCTGCGGTTCGATCTGCCACCGAACGTGGCCGTCGTTTCGAACGAACGTGGCATAGAAGGCGGTGCGCGTCTGTGGCATCCGCTTTCGGTGTGCGAAACGCGACAGTTCCCGGAAGCGACGCAGCGCACGGGGATTTTCAAGTGACGGCCGCGCTGCCGGCTGCATTGCAACCCTGCAGGAACATCTGCAGGGCAACCACGACGAGCACGGCGACGAAGACCCATCGTAGTCGCTGATTTGTCGATCGAGTCAACCGGCCCGTTGCGGGCCAGGCTCCGGTCGGATCGCCGGAAGCGCCCGCACAAGCGCAGCGTATAATCGCCGTACTCCAGACCGCGCAAGCCAACGATCACCGCTTTGCCCCCTCCTCGACCATGACTTCCAGCCACCCCGCCTTCGAAGTCGATACGCCGGTTCCGCTCTACGTCCAGGTCAAGAACGCGCTGCGCACCGGCGTTCTCGACGGAACCTACCCGCCGATGAGCCGTATGCCTTCGGAGAGCGAACTGCAGGCGATGTTCGAGGTCAGCCGCATCACGATCCGCCAGGCGCTTGGCGACCTGCAACGAGAAGGACTGATCTTCACGGTCCACGGCAAAGGCTCGTTCGTCGCGCAGCCGAAGGCGTTCCAGGATGTCACGTCGCTGCAGGGCTTTGCCGAAGCGATGTCCGCCCACGGGCACGAGATCGTCAATCGCGTCGTGCAGTTCCGCTTCGTGCCGGCGCCGGACTATGTGGCGGAGCAACTCGACCTCGAAGCGCAGACGACCGTGGCGGAAATCCATCGCGTGCGACTGCTTGCGCGACAGCCGGTCTCCTATGAAATCACGTTCGTCCCGGAAGCGATCGGCAAACGCCTGCAACGCGCCGATCTCGCGAGCCGCGACATTTTTCTGATTCTGGAGAACGACTGCGGGATCGCGCTGGGCGGCGCCGACTTGAGCATCGACGCCGTGGCGGCCGAGAGCGCGATCGCTCGCGCGCTGGAAACCAGAACCAACGCCCCGCTGTTGCGCATCGAACGGCTTACGCAAGACAGCGATGGCAAGCCGCTCGATTTCGAATACCTGTACTTCTGCGGCGGCAACTTTCAATACCGGATGCGCGTCGAGCGCCGGCGCCCTGCCGCCCCGCGCCGTCGCGCGAAGCGGGCAGGCTGAGTACCGAAGCCAGGCCTGACATGAACTTCACCCACCTCCTTGCCTTCTATGAAGTCGCCCGCGTCGGCAGCATTAGTGCCGGCGCCGAACGGCTGCACGTGAGCCAGCCGGCCGTGACACGCGAGATACGCGAGCTGGAAGACCGGGTCGGCCTGATCCTGTTCGATCGCCTGCCGCGCGGCGTCGCGCTGACCGAGGCCGGCAAGACACTGTTCGACTACGCGGAGCGCATCTTCGCGCTGGCGGACGGCGCGCAAAGCCAGTTGAGAGAGCTGGCGGGGCTCGGCGCCGGCCACATGATGATCGGTGCGAGTGCCACGCTCGGCGTGTACTTCGTGCCCGATGTCCTCGCACGCTTCAACGCGACCTGGCCGCGCGTGGCGATCGACCTCACGGTGACCAACACGGAACGCGTCGAAGCCGGGCTGCGCGACCTCGCGTTTACGCTGGGGTTCGTCGAAGGGCCGTTTGACGCCACGCTCCTGCACGCTCGATGCATCGGCTTCGACGAAGTCGCGGTCGTGGCGGCTGCGGGCCATCCCTGTGCGGGCGCGCGCCTCACCGCGCAGGAGCTGGTCGATCAGGTGGTCCTGATGCGCGAGCCGGGTTCGGGCACGCGGGCCATCGTCGAAGAAGCGTATGCCCGCGCGGGGCTGCGCATCGAGCCGCTCATGTCGGTGAGCGACACCGAGGCCATCAAGCGCATGCTGCTGGCCCAGCATGCGCTCGCCTATGTTTCGGTTCTGAGCGTCAGTAACGAACTGCGCCGCGGCGAGCTGACGATCATCGAAGTCGAGGATCTGCGTATCGAACGGCCGCTCCACATGGTCTGGAACAAGGGCCGTTCGCTTTCGCCCAGCAACCAGGCGCTGTTCGATCTCGTCGTCGAGATGACGGCGCAAAACCCGTCGAGCGCGACACCCGCACCGCAAGCGCAGACACCGAAGCGGGCACGCCCACGCAAAACTACGGCGAGCAAGACCGCTCGCAAAGCGCCCTAGGCAAGTCCTGCGCTTTGCATCAGCATTCCGGTTCCTCTGCATACCTCAGCAATGGGCCGCGGATCGGGCAGTCAGCACATCGCGCATTGTTTTGCCGGTTACGCTGCGCGCCGTCTGCGAAACAGCGGCGCAGGCTCGTCGAACGCGCCCTGATACTGCACCGTGAACTCCGTGAACGCCTTGAGCGCGTCCTCGATGTCCTTGTCCGCGCGCAGTGCGTACGCATCGAAACCGCAGCGCTCGTAGAAGCGCAGCTGGTCGCGCAGCACGTCGCCGATCGCGCGCAGCTCGCCCTGGTAGCCATAGCGTTCGCGCAGCAGACGCGCCGTCGAATAGCCGCGGCCATCACGGAACACCGGGAAATCGACCGCAATCAGCGCGAGCTGCCCGAAGTCCGCCACGAGGTCGGCCGGTTCGCTCTCGGGCGCCAGCCACACGCCCAGTTCGTCCCGGCTGCGCGAGGCCACCAGCGCATCGCGCTGCGACTGCCACAGCGCCAGCGGCACGATGACCTTGCCCGCGGGCAGCGCCGCCGCGTGTGGCAGCGTGCCGTCTTCAGCCGCGCGCACCACGCTCCAGCTGTCCTCGACGATCGCGCGGTTCTTGATTATCTGCGTCATGAAACTCAATCCTCGTTGCGTGCGGTTCAGGCGTGCGCCGGCTGGCGCGAGGCGTACACGCGCTCCTTGAAGGGCGTGATGCCGATGCGGTCGTACGTGTCGATGAAGCGCTCGCCCTCGATGCGGTGCTCGACGAACGTGTCGATCACCTTCTGCACCACGTCCGGCATCTCTTCGGCCGAGAACGACGGGCCGATCACGCGGCCCAGCCGCGCGCCGTTCGCGCCGTTGCCCTGCTCGCCGCCGAGCGACACCTGGTACCACTCCGAGCCGTCCTTGTCCACGCCCAGCACGCCGATGTTGCCCACGTGATGGTGACCGCACGAGTTCATGCAACCCGAGATGTTGAACGACAGGTCGCCGAGGTCGTAGACGAAGTCGAGGTTCTCGAAGCGCGCCTGGATCGCGAGCGCGATGGGGATCGACTTCGCATTCGCGAGCGAGCAGAAGTCGCCGCCCGGGCACGCGATGATGTCGGTTAGCAGACCGATGTTGGCCGTCGCAAAGCCCTGCGCCTTCGCCTTTTCCCAGAGCGCGTGGAGGTCGCGCTTCTTGACGTCGGCGAGAATCAGGTTCTGCTCGTGCGAGACGCGGATCTGGCCGAACGAGTACGCATCGGCCCAGTCGGCCACGGCTTCCATCTGCGCGTCGGTGGCGTCGCCCGGCGAGATATTGCGCGGCTTGAGCGAGAGCGTCACCGAAGCGTAGCCCGCCACGCGGTGCGGACGCACGTTGCGCTCCACCCAGCGCGCGAAGGCGCGGTCTTCGAGCAGATGCTTTTCGTACGACGTATCGGTGTCGGCCAGCTTTTCATACGCGGGCGGCGCGAAGTACTGCGAAACGCGCTCGACTTCGGCCTGCGTGAGCGTCGAGGGGCCGTCCTTCAGGTGCTGCCACTCCTCTTCCACCTGCTGCGCGAACTTCGCGGGCGAGAGCGCCTTCACGAGGATCTTGATGCGCGCCTTGTAGAGGTTGTCGCGCCGGCCGTAGCGGTTGTACACGCGCAGCACGGCTTCGCAGTAGGTCAGCAGGTGCTGCCACGGCAGATCGCGCTTGATGATGGCGCCGACGATCGGCGTGCGGCCCAGGCCGCCGCCCGCCAGAATGCTCGCGACGATCTCGCCCTGCTCGTTACGGTCGAGGTACACGCCCAGGTCGTGGATCTGCACGGCCGCGCGGTCTTCCTTCGAGCCCGAGACAGCGATCTTGAACTTGCGCGGCAGCCAGGCGAACTCGGGGTGGAAGGTCGACCACTGGCGCAGGATCTCGGCCCAGGGGCGCGGATCGACGACTTCGTCGGGCGCCACGCCCGCGAACTGGTCGGCCGTGATGTTGCGGATGCAGTTGCCCGAGGTCTGGATGCCGTGCATCTGCACCGAGGCGAGCTTGGCGAGGATCTCGGGAGTTTCTTCGAGCTTGATCCAGTTGTACTGGATGTTCGAGCGCGTGGAAAAGTGGCCATAGCCACGGTCGTGCTCGCGCGCGATCTGGCCGAGCATGCGCAACTGGTCGCTGCGCAGGTTGCCGTACGGAATCGCGATGCGGTGCATGTAGGCGTGGCGCTGCATATACAGACCGTTCTGCAGGCGCAGCGGGCGGAACTCTTCTTCGCTCAATTCGCCCGAGAGGCGCCGGCGAACCTGGTCGCGGTACTGCGCGACGCGCTCGTCGACGATGGTCTGGTCGTACTGATCGTATTGGTACATGGTTCGCTCCATCAACGCCGTGTCGCGCACGGGGGCGCGACACGGTCTTTGCTTGCTCTTGTGCTCAAGGCTTTGCTCGCGCTTACTCCGCGGCGCCTGTGTAGGGCCTGAAGCCATACTGCTCGAAGATCTTCAGACCTTGCGGCGAGCGGATGAACGCCAGCCAGCGCTGCGCCGCCTCGGGGTGCGGTGCGTGGGCCGCCACCCCGCCCGCATAGATCGCCGTCGTGTTCTGCGCGGCCGGGATGTCGACGTGGCTGATCGCGTGTCCTGCCTGCTCCTGGAACATCGCTTCGGACTGCCAGGTCAAGCCCGCCTGCACCTTGCCCTGCATGATCCAGAGCGGCGTCTGCCGGTGGTGGATATGCGTCAGGAGCGTCGTGCCGTCGTTCACCTTGCTGCCATACACCGCGTCGACCAGCGTGTCGCCGCCCGCCTTCGCGAGCGAAGCCTTGATCTGCCGCGCGATCCCCTCGAACGCGGGGTTCGGCATCGCGAGCCGCACGTCGGGCCTGCCGAGGTCGGCGAGCCCCGCGATGTGCGCCGGGTTGTCCTTCGGCACCATGATCGTCAGCGTGTTCGTGACATAGGGCACCGCCGGCGCCTCGACGTTGCCGATTTCGATCTGCTGCTGCACCGCCTTCAGGCCCGCGAGATACACGTCGGGCTTCACGGTCCACGTCATGTTGCCAACGCTCACCGTGCCGCCCTGCTCCATCTGCTTGACGAGCAGGCCCGGCGGAATCGTTTCCCAGTACACGTGGCCGCGGTACTCGGGATACTTGTCCTCGAACGCATGCACGAGCGGAGCCATCGCGAAGAAATAGTTGCCGCCCACGAACAGGGCCAGCGCGGGATGCAGCGGGTCGCCGTGGAAGTCGGCGAGGTTGTCCGCATCGGGCTCGGTGAACTCCAGTCCGCGCCGGGTCGCGTCATCGTTCTCGCCGTGTTGCCACGGCGGCGACACGCTTTGCGACGCGGGCAGCGCGCCCGCTGCCGCGACATTGGCGGCAGCGGCGGCATGGGCCAGCGGTGTGCCGAATGCGCCAAGCGCGGCGATAACCGACGCGCACAGGATCGTGTTGATGGAAGGCATGATCGGCATCCGTAACGGCAGGGTCAAAGCGGCATCAGGGCGTAGCCCTGGGATTCGAGCGTGGTGACCGTCGTCAGGCCGGAGAGCGCGAGCGTGACGTCGGCGGCGATCGAGTCGTAGCTGAAGTGATGCTCGGCAACCGCCTGACCGCACACGGCCACCGTCACGCCCGCCTTCTTCAGCTCCGCGATCAGCGGCAGGTTCGGATTCGGTACGCCAAAGGCCACACGGTAATGCGTGTCGTCGAGCGCGATCGGCGTAGCGGCGCCGTACGCAACCGCCACCAGCTTCAGATGCGAGAGCGGCACGCCGGCAGCAACGTAGAGATTGACGGTCCTCGCCACCCGGTCCAGCGCCGGATTGACGGCATCGGGCGACTTCGAAGCCTGAGTGAGCGCGAAAACGATCTTGTAGGTGTGGTCCGCTTCCGGCTTGAACGCCGCATCGGGAAGGAAATGGATGGCGCCGTAGCCCTGAATCGTGGGCGTGGTCCAGAAGCCTTGCGGTTCGGCCTGCTGCGCATGCGCCGCGAACGACAGCCCCGCGGCGGCGATCAGGGTGGCGGCGGCGAGTGACTTGATGACTTTCATGAGAATTTCCGTGGATTGAGCGTGGCGAAGGTGACCGGACGACTCAGGAGGCAAACGCGCGCTCGACGACGTAATGCCCCGGCGACGCCTGGCTGCCTTCCTCGAACCCGCGCGCCTCGAGCAGCACGCGAGTGTCCTTCAGCATCTGCGCGCTGCCGCACAGCATCAGCCGGTCGCTTTCCGGCGCAAACGGTGCGACGCCGAGATCGTCGAACAGCTTGCCCGACGCGATCAGCTCGGTGATGCGTCCGCGGTTCGGAAAATCTTCGCGCGTGACGCTTGGATAGTAGATGAGCTTGTCGCGCACGGACTCGCCGAGGAACTCGTGCTGCGGCAGCGCCTCGGTAATGTGGTCGCGATAGGCCAGTTCGCGGACATGGCGGCAGGTATGCGTGAGCACGATGCGCTCGTAGCGCTCGTAGACCGACGGGTCGCGGATCACGCTCAGAAAAGGAGCGAGGCCCGTGCCGGTCGAGAGCATCCATAGCGTCTTGCCGGGCAGCAGGTTGTCGACGATGAGCGTGCCGCTCGGGCGCCTGCCGACCAGGATGGGATCGCCTTCCTTCAGATGCTGCAGGCGCGAGGTCAGCGGACCGTTGGGGACCTTGATGCTGAAGAACTCGAGATCCTCTTCGTAATTGGCGCTGGCGATGCTGTAGGCCCGCATGAGCGGCCGGCCCTCCACTTCCATGCCGACCATCGTGAACTGGCCATTTTCGAAGCGAAATGAGGTATTGCGCGTGCAGGTAAAGCTGAAAAGCGTATCGGTCCAATGCTTCACGGACAGGACGGTTTGCTGTTCGACGTTGCTCATGATCGTGTTGATTCCTTGCACTGGGTAGCGGAGCGTCTCGTGACCGCTTGATCCGCAGTGTAAGGAACCGTTCACGCCCCGAAAAATACCATGATGGCATCCTGGCCATGACTTGCATGCATGGCAGGCAAATCGTAAGACTGACGGGGCCGGATACCAAAAAGGCATCCCGCGTATGCCATCAAGGTATTTTTATGCTCCGGCCCCGGCCGATATGCTGTCGGCAACTGCTCGAGCAAGGGCGGACCTCCCTCGATAAGGGATGCCTTCATAACCCACGTCACTGTTTCACGGATATCGCCAATGAATTCGATCGCCTACGAACGCGCCTCGGACAAGAGCGCAACGGCAAGCCATGCCGCGCCGGGGCTCAACGATTACGCGGCGCGCGCTGCCGGACTCGCGCTGATTTCGGTGCGCGCGATCCAGGGATTCGTTTACTGGGGCGGCGGTTCGCGCCGCTTCATCTACGCGCCGAGCAAGCTGGACCCGAATGCTCCCCACTGGATGGCCAACAAGTTCCAGACGGCCATGCCCGGCGCCATACTCGGCATGAGTCACGTGATCAGCTATATGCTGCATCACTTCGTACTGCTTTACGCCGGGGTGATTCTCTTCAGCGCAGCCGAACTGATCGTCGGCCTGATGCTGATGACGGGGCTCTACACGCGGGCCGCGGCCCTGGTTTCGATGGGCTTTTCCGTGCTGCTGATGCTGATGTTCGGCTGGCAGGGGGCGACCTGCATCGACGAATGGACCATGGCCGCCTGCAATCTCGCCATGGGCGCAACACTGTTCCTCGGTGGGGGCGGCGCCTACGCGCTCGACAATGCCCTGCTTCGCAACAAGCCCCAGCGCGCGGACAGCGGCCTGTTCCGCTGGGTCTCGGGCTCCCTGCCCCTGCCGCTGGCCGAGGTCAGCTTCCGCAAGCTCGCGCTCGTCGTGCTGGCCTTCGTGGTGGTGTTCGACGTCGGCACCTATAGCTACTATCGCGGGTCGGTGTTCTCGCCTTTCCATAGTGGTCCGGTAAGCCCGACCGCGCATCACGTGACGGTAAGCGACGCGACGCTCGACGCCGAAGGCAAACTGCACTTCCATGCCACGCTCGATGCGGGCACGCCGGAGGCGCCGCTTCATATCGTGCGCGCCGCGCTGCTCGACGCCAACAACGCGCCGCTCGTGCAGTGGGATGCCGACGCACTCTCACACCTTCCGAAGTCGGCCTTCGCGAACGATTACGCGTACAACCGCTTTGGCCCGGGGCCCTTCGGCCTGCGTGCGCCCATGGGCGCGGCCTCGTACATCACGATGATGCTGCCGGCCGGCACCACTGGCGATACGGCGAAGGTGGTACGCCTGACCTTGACGGACGTCGACGGCCGCACCTTCTCCGCGCCGGTCCAGCATGTTGCGGTTGCAAGCATCGAAGCGTCCGACCCGGCTTCCGGCCATTGAGGCGGCAACGCCACGCCCTGCCGGCCCGCGGCGCGCACCGGAGTAGCGGGAGCTAGCGTCGCGGACCGAAGCCGTTCCCCGTATTGCCCGCGGTACCGTTACCGGCACCGCTGCCGGACCACGTGGCTCCGTACTGGGGTTGGGTACTGCTGCCTTCCTCGGTGTCGGGCTTCGGGTCTTTTGGCGGTGGCGGCCTCACGCCATTGGTATCGGTCTGGGGGCGCACGACCACGCCGGCGGTGCCCGCCTTGTCGAGTGCCCAGTGTTTCTCCGGCGGCGGCGGCGGTGGATCGACAAGCAGCACAGGTTTCGAGCCATACACGGATGTCGTCGCCAGATCCGGAAGCCGATACCCGCGAGGTTGGTCGCATAGACGCCGCCGAGTCCCGAGGTCACATCGGACGGTGCGAGCACATCGAGTTCACGCAGGTCGTCCGTGCCGGTGCACCTAAAGGGAATGTCGCGCACGGCCGCGGCCTGGGCCGAGCCCGGCAGCACGCCATTCGGCGCCCCCTTGGGCACGGCGATGCGCACCGGTGAGAGCGCCAGTTCTCGCGCCATGCGTTCGGGCCAGCGTCGCTGGCCCGATGTAGCTGGCCTGGCCCGCGCCCGCTATCTGGGCGGCTCGACCACCACGTACTGAACCTGCGTGCCGACGTACTGCGGCTGATACCACGTCGGCCCGCACTGCTCATAAGTCGCGCCGCCAATCATGACGGTGCTGCACGACGGCGGCAGCGTCGCGACCATCGAGCCAACCACGGCCGCCGTCACGCCGACGGTCACGGCCGCGGCAACCGGATCGACATACCAGCCTCCACCCCAGTAGCCCGGAGGCGGCGGTCCTGGCGGATGAGGACCGGGCCCAGGCGGCGGCCCCGGCGGATGTGGGCCGGGGCCTGGTGGGGGTCCCGGAGGATGCGGACCTGGTCCGGGCCCAGGCGGCGGTCCCGGCGGCTGCGGGCTGGGCCCGGGGCCAGGTCCTGGCCCGGGCGGATGAGGCCCCGGCCCCGGCGGCGGGCCGCCGTGAAACTGCCCGCCCCCATTGGGGCCCTGGCCGCCATGGAACCCGCCACCCCCGAGATTCCCGCCCATCGGATGGATGCTGGTCCGCGCCATGCCTCTGAACGCGAGCGCCGCGGGCGAGGCGAATGCCAGCGACACGACCAGGCCGGCCACCATGGCTCGTTGAGTGCGCCTCATCATTCGGCCTCCTGGAACGGAGGTTGATTCGCCGGCTTCATCTCGATCTCTTTCGCGCCGGCCTGCGGATGAAACGCGAAGGTCGAGGCAGGGAAAGCCACATTGAGCCGCCAGTGATAGGTCACCTCATGGCGCGGCCGTGAAGGCTGCGTGGTGTCGGTGATGATCATGCGGCACGGCAGCGGCCGACGGCCCTGCGCGATCCAGAGCTCCCAGTCCGCGCCCTGCTGCTGGAGCGCATAGTGCGTGCACCAGCGTCCGTCCACCTTCTCGAGCTGAAGTTCCTGTGCCGAAGTCAGCGCGAGGTCGTCTGCCTTGTCGAAGCCCCAATAGAACAGATCCGCGAGCGGTAATTCGATATGCCAGGTATTCGCGAGTTCGCGGGCGAGACCGTCGAGGGTCGGCGGCGCATCGGTGCGCGCGTAGAAGCCCTTCTTCTGGTTGAAGATCGTGAATACGCGGCCGTCGTAGACCATCCCGCGCACGTTGCCATTACCGCTGATTTCCGCGCGCAGGCGGTCGGGGCGCTTCACCTTGAGCTGGGCGTGCCGCACGAGCGCGGCGTTCTGGCCGTTGTCGAGCACGACGTCGGTGGACGTGTCCGCGTCCACTTCGAAGGCGTGCAGCGAGCGCAGGTACGTGCCCATGCTGTCGAGCGCCGCTGTAGCGCGCGGATCGACGGCGGGCGGTGCGGCCGGTGGCGCGGCGGCTGGCGCACTGGCGGCCGCCGCGCCATTCGCTTCACTCGCGTCGCTGCCGAGATCGACCAGCGGCGAAGGCACGTTCGACTGCGCCTGCCCGTGCCTGCCGCCAGTGGGATGCGCACAGCCCGCGAAGGCAAGGGCCGTTGAGAACGAAACGGCTAGCGAAACACGGAAGACTCTTCTCGTCATAGCTTCTCCTTCCAGAGAGGCCTCGAACCGCTGTATCGCGCGTCACGCAGAAGTCGTGACGTAGACCCGGGCACGAGGACAGCCGTGGTCAGCGCAACCTGTTCGAGCCCATTGCGAGCCCAGTGCGCTGCGTGCCGTCGAGCTTATCAGCCAGCACGCGTGTCGTCACCGGGATACGCCACGTCGCCGCCTGCCATGCCATTTCACTGCATGACGATTCGATGCTTGCCGCGCAAGGCTCGCGCCGCGCACAGCGACGTCCGCCGGATTCACGCTCGGTACAACCCCTGGTCCTGTGCCGTGCCACGCTCAGTTAAGATCGGTTCATCTTTTCAGAATGTCGTTCTGTTAGACAGAACGTACGCTCCGTAGCCCAGGAGGAGCCCATGTCCAGCCTGCCAGTCGATGCGCCCCACGAGCCGCCACGGGGCGGCGCGAGTTCGGCGCATGCCGCGCTGATCAATGCCCGCATCGACCGCCTGCCGGCCACCCGAACGATCTGGGTGCTCGTCCTCCTGCTCGCCACGGGGGGCTGGTTCGAGTTCTACGATCTGTTTTTCACGGCCTATGTCGGCCCCGGCCTTGTGAAGAGCGGCCTCTATTCGACGACGACTGCGTCGTTTTTCGGCGTCTCCGGGCTGGGCGCCTTCGTCGCCGCGTCGTTCGCGGGACTTTTCATCGGCACGTTCTTTCTCACGGGTCTCGCCGACCGTTATGGCCGCCGCACGATGTTTACCGCCTCGCTCCTCTGGTATTCGGCCGCGACTTTCGTGATGGCAATGCAGACCAGCGCGGGCGGGATCAATCTCTGGCGCCTGATTGCAGGCATCGGCGTGGGTATCGAGCTCGTGACCATCGATACCTACGTGAGCGAGCTCGTACCCAAGCACATGCGCGGCCGGGCCTTCGCCTTCGTGCACCTCGTGCAGTACACCGCCGTGCCCACCGTGGCGCTGCTCGCCTGGTGGTTCGTGCCGCGCGCACCGTTCGGCTTCGCGGGCTGGCGCTGGGTCGTGATATTCGGCTCCGCCGGCGCGCTCATCGCGTGGGGGATCCGCCTGCGCGTGCCCGAAAGCGTGCGTTGGCTCGCGCAACGCGGTCACCTCGAAAGGGCGGCGCGCGTGCTGGCGAAACTCGAGGCGAAGGTCGAGAAAGAAATCGGCCGGCCGTTGCCGCCCGCCGTGGTTGGCGCACCCGCACCTGTCGCGGAGAAAGCGCGCTTCGCCGAGATCTGGCAGCCGCCTTATCGTAGCCGCACCATCACGCTGCTCGTCTTCAACCTGTTCCAGTCGATCGGCTTTTATGGCTTCGCCTCGTGGGTGCCCACGCTGCTCGTCTCGAGGGGCGTCACGATCACCCACAGTCTGCTCTACTCGTTCGTGATTGCGGCGTCGAATCCGTTCGGCCCGCTCTTCGGCATGGCCATTGCCGACCGCATCGAGCGCAAGACACTCATCGTGCTTTCGGCGCTCGCCATCGCGGTGTTCGGCTCGCTGTTCGCCACGCAGACTTCGGCGGCCATGCTGATGACCTTAGGCATCCTGATCACGCTGGGCGGCACGCTCCTCTCCGTGGGCTACCACGCGTACCAGGTCGAGCTCTTCCCCACCCGCATGCGCGCCACGGCCGTGGGCTTCGTGTATTCGATGTCGCGGCTTTCCGCGATGTTCTCGGGCTTCATGATCGCCTTCGCGCTGCGCCACTTCGGCGTGCCTGGCGTGTTCGCGCTGATCAGCGGCGCGATGGTCGTGGTGATGGGCGCGATCGGCCTGTTCGGTCCGCGCACCAACAACCGTCCGCTCGACGATATTTCTCATTGAATGGCTTTTCACGTATGACCGGAGTCACCATGCTGCCCCTCGAAGGCGTCCGCGTCCTGGATCTGTCGAATGTGCTCGCGGGTCCGTTCTGTGCCTATCAGCTCGCGCTCTTCGGCGCCGACGTCACCAAGGTCGAGCACCCCGAAGGCGGCGATCTCGCGCGCCGCCTCGGCGCCGACAAGGACGCCGCCGCGCGCAACATGGGCGCCTCCTTCGTCGCCGTGAACGCCGGCAAACGCTCGATCACGCTGAACCTCAAGGATCCTCGCGGCAAGGCCATCCTGCTCGATCTCGTGAAAGACGCCGACGTGCTGATCGAGAACTTCCGCCCAGGCGTGATGGACCGGCTGGGGCTGGGCTACACCCAGCTCAACGCAGCGAACCCTCGGCTCGTCTACTGTGCGATCTCGGGCTTCGGCGAAGACGGCGAGCTGTCGCGGCGACCCGCTTATGACCAGATCATCCAGGGCATGGCCGGCGTGATGAGCGTGACGGGCGACGCCAGCAGCGCACCGCTGCGCGTGGGCTACCCGGTTTCCGATACGGTCGGCGGCCTCACGGCGGCGTTCGGCATCTGCGCGGCGCTCGTCGATGCGCGCACGAGCGGGCACGGGCGGCGGCTCGACGTATCGATGCTCGAAGCGACGCTGGCCACCATGGGCTGGGTCGTGTCGAACTACCTGAACGCCGGTGTCGAACCCACGCCGATGGGCAACGAGAATTTCACGGCGGCGCCTTCGGGCACGTTCCGCACGGGTGACGGCCTGCTCAATATCGCGGCGAACGAGACACGGCAGTTCGAAAGCCTGTGCGAGGTGATTGGACGGCCGGATCTGCCGAAAGACGAGCGCTATGCCGCGCGCCATACCCGCAAGCTGCACCGCGAAGCACTGAAGGCGGAAATCGAAGCCGCGCTCGCCGCCCACAGCGCCGAGCACTGGGAGGCGCAGTTGCTAGAACGCGGCGTGCCGGTGGGTCGGGTGCTGACGGTGCCGCAAATCCTCGCGCATCCGCACCTCGCGTCGCGCGGTTTCCTGCGCACCTTCGCAGGGGGGGCCGGCGAGGCGCCGCAACGCGTGACGCGCGCGGGGCTGCGCATTTCGGGCGCCGACGCGGCGCCCGCCAGACCCGCTCCACCGCTGGGCGCCCATACGCGCGAAACGCTGGCACAACTCGGCTATGCCACAGCGCAAATCGACGCGCTTCACGAAGAAGGGGTGATCTGATCATGGCGACGACGAACATGGACCTCGCCGCGCTCTGCGCCGACTATTGGAGCACGTCGATCATCGACATCCATCCCGGTTCGATCAAGGTGCGCGGCTATCCGATCGAAGAGCTGATCGGCCGCGTGAGCTTCCCGCAGATGATCTGGCTGATGCTGCGCGGCGAGCTGCCCGGTCAGGGCGAAGCGGCATTGCTCGAAGCCGCGCTCGTCGCCTCCGTCGACCATGGGCCGCACGCGCCCTCCATCGCGATCTCTCGCATCGCCACGAGCTGCGGGTTGCCGCTCAACGGCGCGATGGCTTCCGCGCTCAACGCGCTCGACGACGTGCATGGCGGCGCGGGGCAGCAGGCCGTCGAACTGTACGCGGCGATTGCCGAACGCATCGATGCTGGCGCCACGCTCGAAGCGTCGGTCGAGGCCGGCGTGGATACGTTCATCGCGACCCACGGCAAGTATCTGCCCGGCTTCGGCCACCGCTTTCATCCGGTCGATCCGCGCGCGGGACGGCTGCTTGCGCTCGTCGACGAACAGGTGAGCGCCGGCGCGATTTCCGGGCGCTACGCCGCCATCGCGCGCGGCGTAGAGGCGCTGCTCAGGCAACGCAAGGACAAGCCGGTGCCGATGAACATCGACGGCGTGACGGCCGTGATCTATGCGGAACTCGGCTTTGCGCCGGAACTCGCGCGCGGGATCTTCTGCCTCTCGCGCGCGGTGGGCATTCTTGCGCATGCGTGGGAGCAGCGTGGCCGCCACGAGCGCAACAAGGGGCCGATGCCGCGCCAGATCCCGTACGCCTATACTGGCGCGCCCGAGCGCCATCTCGACAGCGAGTGAGGCAAACGGGAGGCTTGCGCCACAGCCGCTGCCCTGAACCCGTAGCGCGCCTTTTCAGGCGTTCTGCTGCGCGCGCGCCGCGTACTCGCGCCGTGCGGTGCGCAGCGCGTGCGAATCGCCGCCAAGCGCGTCGGTCGCCCGCGCCGCGCAGTCGAACAGGGTGTCGAGGTGCCGCTCGATGAACGTGCGATCCACGCGCGAGCTCGGCCCCGCGAGCGTGAGCACGCCGCGCAGCGTGTCGCGCACGCCGAATACCGGCATTGAGACGCCGGCCGTTTCGCGCTCGCGTTCGCCGATCGAAATGCAGTAGTAGTCGCGGCGGATCTGCTCGAACGCCTGGCCTGCCTCGCCACTGAACGCAAGCAGTGCCAGGCCGCCCGAGCCGCTCTCGAGCGGCAGCACGTCGCCCTCGCGCACGTGGTAGCGCACCATATGGCTCGAATCGACGCGGTGCAGACACACGCGCACCGCATTGTCGCGCACGTAGAACGAGGCGCCCTCGCCGCTCGCCTGCGCGAGCTCGCGCATGATGGGCAAAAGGATGTCGCCCAGATTGAGGCTGCGCTGGTAGAGCGCGCCAAGCATGAACGTCGCCGGCCCGAGCTGGTAGCGGCCGTCGTCGAGCCGCAGCAGCAGCCGGTGCTGGATCAGCGCGCCCGCGAGCCGCAGCAGCGTGCTCTTGTAGAGACCCGTGCGCGCCGCCAGTTCGGCGAGCGTGAGCGCCTGGTCTTCGGGACGGAAGGCGAACAGGATCGCACACGCGCGGTCAATGACGGCGACACCTTCTTCTTTACGGACCGGATTTTCCGCGGACATTTCGGGCCCAGGCTGGCTGTTGGGGACGCCTGAATTTTACGCGATGTGCTGCGCTCGCACGGCCAGCTGCCCAGCCCGGCACCGGCCGACCCGCCGTTATTTGCCGCTGTGACGCCCCGAAATCACGCCGCGCGCGCCACCGACGCACGCATCGTGACGCTCACCGGAAAGGTCCGCTCGATCGGCCAGCTCGTGCCGTAGCACTGGTTGATGAGCCAGCGCACCGCATTGCGCGTGAGCTCGGCGGTCGGAATGTGCACCGAAGTGAGCGCGGGCGCCATGTAGGCGGCGGAATAATCATCGTCGTAGCCGATCACCGAGACGTCGCGCGGCACGACCAGTCCTGCCTTCTGCAAGCGCGCGAGCGCGCTCATGGCCATCGTGTCGTTTGCGCAGAAGAGGCCCGTGAAGCGCCGCTTGGTGTCGAGCAAGGCCTGCGCGGCGGCATCGCCGCCCTCGGGCGAAAAGTCCGACTCGATGTGCGTAACCGTTTCGCGAGGAATGCCGTGGCGCTCGAGTTCGGCAAAAAAGCCGTTCAAACGCGCTTCGTTGTCCGACGAAGAAGCGGGCCCGCCAATCACCGCAATGTCGCGGTGTCGGTGCTCGAGGAGCGTACGGGCCGCAAGCTCGCCACCCCTGCCGTGATCGGCGCAGAACGATGCCTCGGGCAACTGGTCGAACGCGCGGTTCAGGAACGCCATGCGCGGATGCAGGCCATGCAGCATCGCCAGGTCCTCGTCGTGCAGGTCGTGGCTGATCACCACCACGCCATCGCAATCACGGCCGATCAGAAAGCGCACGGCCTCGATCGCCTGTTCGCGCGGCGACGCCTCCCCGCAGCCGGTCGCCACCACCACGTGGCGATGCACGGCACGCAACTGCGTGTCGGTCTCCTTGAGGATCGTCCCGTAGTACGAACCGAAGAACGTGGGCACGAAAATGCCGATGATGCCAAGCGACTGCGTGGCCATCGCGCGGCCGATCGACGACGGTCGAAAGCCGAGCTGATCGATCGCGGCCTGCACCCGCGCCGCCGCCTCGGCCGACACCGGCCCCTTCCCCGAAATGGCCCGCGACGCGGTAGAAAGGCCCACGCCCGCCAGTACCGCCACGTCTTTCAAGGTCGCCGCCACGTTTCATCCCCTCATATCGACCAGCGCTGGCGCTTTAGCTGTCGCCCGGAGTGAGTGGTTCAGCACTGACTCCGGACCCATGCAGCGCACCCGGTCTGGTCCCATGCTTTCTTTGATCGGCCCGTTCAGAGTCTCGCGCCCGTCTCCTCGTCGAACAGCGACGCGTGCGCGCCATCCAGGCTGAACGGCACCTCGGCACCGCTCACGAGCGGCGTCTTGTCCTGATCGATCGACGCGATCTGCACGCCATGATAATCGAGCCAGAGTACGCGGTGATTGCCCATCGGCTCGATCAGCGTGAGGCGCCCCTCAGAGGCAGTTTCACCCGCGCGCGCCGCACCCGCCGCGTGTACGTCCTCGGGCCGCACGCCCAGCACGCACGCGCGGCCGAAGTCGGGCGCGCCGCGCAAGGCATACTGCGTGACATCCACCGCGAGATACGGCGTGCGGAACCACAGCTTGCCCTCGGCCGCCTCCAGCGTGCCGCGCAGGAGGTTCATCGGCGGGGTGCCAAGGAAGGTCGCGACGAACAGATTGTCGGGTCGCGCGTAGACCTCGGCGGGCGTGCCGAACTGCTGGATCACGCCACCCTTCATGACGGCCATGCGGGTGGCGAGCGTCATCGCTTCCACCTGGTCGTGCGTCACGTAGATCATCGTCGCGCCCAGCTGCTGATGCAACTGCTTGAGCTCGCGGCGCAGCTCCGTGCGCAGCTTGGCGTCGAGGTTCGAGAGCGGTTCGTCGAAGAGGAACACATCGGCCTCGCGCACAAGCGCCCGCCCGATCGCCACGCGCTGACGCTGGCCGCCCGAGAGCTGCGCGGGCTTGCGTGTCAGCAACGGCCCGAGCTGCAGCATGTCGGCCGCGCGCTTCACGCGCCGCTCGATCTCGGCCTTCGGCGTGCCGTTGATGCGCAAGGCAAACGACAGATTGCGCTCGACGTTCATGGTCGGATAGAGCGCGTACGACTGGAACACGAGCGCGACGCCGCGGTCCTTCGGGTCGGCCCACGTCATGTCCTCGCCGCCGATCTCGATGCTGCCGTCGGCCACCTCGATCAGTCCTGCGATGCTGTGCAGCAGCGTGGACTTGCCGCAGCCCGAGGGGCCGAGCAGCACCACGAATTCGCCGGCACGCACGTCGAGATCGAGTTCCTCGATCACGGTGTTCGCACCCAGATCGATGCGCAGATTACGCACCGCCACGTTCGCCAGATTCGCCATTGCCTGGTTCCCCTATCCTTTTACGGCACCCGACGCGATGCCACGCACGAACCAGCGTCCCGACACGAAGTAGATCGCGAGCGGCACGAGCGAGGTGAGAATGGTCGCCGCCATGTTCACGTTGTAGAGCCGCTCGCCGGTGGTCGTGTTGATGATGTTGTTCAGCTGCACGGTCATCGGCAGGTTCTTCGCGCCGGCAAACACGAGGCCGAGAATGAAGTCGTTCCAGATACCCGTGACCTGCATGATGATCGCGACCACGATGATCGGCGCCGACATCGGCAGCATCAGCTGGAGAAAGATGCGCCAGAAGCCACCGCCGTCGATGCGTGCGGCCTTGAACAGCTCCTGCGGCAGCGACGCGTAGTAGTTGCGGAACAACAACGTCATGACGGGCATGCCGAAGATGGTATGAATCACGACGATGCCCGGCAGCGAGCTGAACAGATGCACGAAGGCCAGCACGCGTACGAGCGGATAGACCATGACCTGCACAGGGATGAACGCGCCAGCGAGCAGGATGCCGAACAGCAGGCCCGCGCCGCGCGGTTTCCAGAACGAGAGCGCATAGCCGTTCACGGCGCCCACGGCGATCGAAAGCATCGTGCTGGGCACGACGATGCGCACCGAGTTCCAGAAGCCCACGCGTATGCCACCGCAGTCCAGCCCCGTGCACGCCGTGGCCCAGGCGTCGCGCCACGGCGCGAGCGTGAAATGCACGGGCAGCGCCAGCAGGTTGCCAAGGCGGATCTCGGCCATCGGCTTGACCGAGGTGATGAGCATCACATAGAGCGGCAACAGGAAGAACAAGGCGGCCGTGAGGAGAAACGCGTAGATGCCGAGGCGCGCCGGCGTGAAGCGCGTGCGCCGCTTTGGACCCTGCTTTGGACCACGCTTTGCAGGCGTGGACCCATTCAGTGTGCGACCTGACAGCGTGCTCATCGACGTGCCTCCTTCCGGACTGCGCGACTGCGTGCGTAGAAAACCGGCGCGAGGATGGCAAGCACCGTGGCCAGCAGGACGATCGACGCCGCCGACGCCAGGCCAATGTTGGCGCGATTGAACAGATAATCCATGATGAACTTGGCCGGCACCTCGCTCGCGGTGCCCGGTCCGCCCTGGGTCATCGCGACGACCGCGTCGTAGAGCTTCACGACCATCACGAAGAGCAGCACGAACGCCGTCGAGAGCGAGGTCCTGAGCATCGGCACGACGATGCTCGCATAGACTCTCCAGCGTGGAATCCCGTCGAGGCGCGCGGCTTTCCAGATCTCGTCGTCGATGCCGCGCAGGCCGGCCAGCATGAGCGCCATCACGAGACCGGACGCCTGCCACACGGTCGCGATCACGAGCGTATAGATCGCAAAGCGTTGCGAGACGATCCAGTCGAAGCGCGCGTGCGTGAAGCCCAGATGCTGGAGCACGGCCTGCACGCCGAGTTCGGGATTGAGCATCCACTGCCAGACCAGCCCCGTGGCCACGAACGACATCGCGTACGGATACAGGAATACCGTGCGCAAGGCGCCCTCGGCCACGACGCGCTGGTCGATGAAGATCGCGAGCAAAAGTCCGATCACGAGGCAGGCGGTGACGAAGCACACGCCGTAGATCGCGAGATTCTGCAGCGAGACGATCCAGCGGTCGTTTTCGAAGAGCCGCACATACTGCGTGACGCCCGCGAACGTGTTCGTGGGCAGCGAACGCGAATAGCTCATCGAAACGCGCGCGGTCCAGAGGATCGTGCCCAGATACGCGAACACGACCGTCACGGCCATCGGCACGAGCGCGACCCACGCGGCGATGGACAGGCGCCGCCGCGCGAGCGGGTGCGGCTTCGCCTGGCGGCGCGCGTGGGTGAGCTTGAGGGCGTACATGGTCCGGCCTAGCTCTTGATCGCCGTCGCAAAGGCCTTCTGGGCGTCATCGACCGACTGGTTCTTGTTCCAGAAGTTCGTGATGACGTCCTGCAGCGCGCCTTGCACGTCAGGCGAGATCAGCATCTCCGGGTTAGGCAGCTGCCGCGACTTGTCCTTCATGATCGCCATGCCCTCCTTCGCGCAGATGTCGAAGCCCGACTCATCCACGTCGGGGCGGATCGGAATCGCACCCTTGCGCTGGTTGAAGGCCGCCTGCGCCGACGGCGAGGTCATGACCGTCGCCAGCAGCTGCTGGGCCTGGACCTGCTCCGGGTTGTCGGTCTTCGGGAACACGAACACGTCGCCCGCCACCATATACGGCGACTTCGGCCCAAAGCCCGGGAAGCAGCCGAAGTCCTTGCCGGCCACCTGCTTCGCCGCCGAAAATTCGCCCTTCGCCCAGTCGCCCATGATCTGCATGCCGGCCTTGCCCGAAATCACGAGCGCTGTCGCATCGTTCCAGTTGCGGCCGGGCGAACCCGGATCGACGTAGTTGTGCAGCCGCTTGAAGGTCGCGAGCACGTTGCGGAACTCCGGCGAGTTGACGGCGTTCACATCCCGGTCACGATAGACCTTCAGGTACAGGTCGCGATTCATATCCGCGAAGATCGCATCGAAGGTGATCTTCTCCTGCCACGCCTGGCCGCCCAGTGCGAGCGCAATGATGCCTGCCGCCTTCAGCTTGTCGAGATCGGCGAAGAGTTGGTCGAAGCTCTGCGGCTCGCCCTGGATACCGGCCTTGGCGAAGGCTGGCTTCGAGTAGAAGAACCAGTCCTGCATGTGAATGTCGACGGGCGCCGCGTAGAAGTGCCCGTTGACCTTGATCGAGTTGAGAATCGACGGCGGGAAGATCGCGTTCCAGTTTTCCTTCGCCGCGACCGCATCGACATTGTTCAGGAGTCCCTGGTCGATGAGATCGTGGAACTGCTTGGACGTGTTGAACTGCGCCGCCGTGGGCGGATCGCCGCCGACGATGCGGTTGATCGCCGTGGAGCGCGCCTGGTCGGCGCCGGCAATCGCGTTGTCGACCCACTGGCCGCCCGCCTGGTCGTAGGCAAGCGCGAACTGCTTGATCGCGGCCGATTCGCCGCCCGAGGTCCACCAGTGAATCACGTTGGCCTTGAGCGGCTCGGCGGCATGGGCCGCCAGGGCGCCGGCCAGCGTCAGCGCAGCCACTACGCCGCGCAGGACAGGTACGTTGTGCTTCATTGCGTCTCCTCCGGTCGTGCCGGGTTATTTGCCGGGTTGATCTGCATAAGCGGTCACTACGTTGCCGCAGCGAGGCGCATTGCACGCCTCGCCGGTTCCGGTGCGGCCCCCCGGGGCGCTAGCCGGCGCCGTGCGCGCGCCGGTCGGCGATGAAGCGAGCGATCAGCCCGGCGCTGCGCTTGGGCGTGCGCTTTTGGCTGGCGTAGTCGACATGCACAACGCCAAAGCGCCGCTCGTAACCAAACGCCCATTCGAAGTTGTCCAGCAGCGACCACACGAAGTAGCCGCGCACATCCACGCCGGCCTTGATCGCCGCATCGACGGCGGCGAGGTGGCGCCTCAGAAAGGCGATGCGCTGCGTATCCTCGACCTGGCCGTCGACCACGCGGTCGTCCGAGGCCATGCCGTTCTCGGTGATGTAGATGGGCGGCAGGCCGGCGTAGTCGCGATGAAAGCCGGTCAGCAGATCGCGCAGGCCCTGCGGATACACTTCCCAGCCCATCTGCGTGCGCTCGACGCCTTCGGGCGGCACTTCGACGAAACCGTGCGCACCGTCGCTCTTCACGTTGGTGCGGAAATAATAGTTGATGCCGAGGAAGTCGAGGGGCGCCGAGATCGTGCGCATGTCGCCTTCGAGCACGAGCGGCTCGGTGCCCGGCCACAGCTCGAACAGATCCTGCGGATAAGCGCCCTTGAGCAGCGGGTCGAGAATCCACGCGTTGTGCTGCACCTCGAACAAATGCGCCGCGCGCACGTCGGCGGCAGCGGACGAATTGGGCGTGCCGCGGCCCACGTTGGCGACGATGCCCTTCGCCGAGGCCGGATCGTTCGACCGCAGCACGGGAATCGCGAGCCCATGCCCCAGCAGCAGATGGTGCATGGCCTGGGTCGCGTAGCGCCCGTTCGCGAGGCCCGGTGCGTGATGGCCGTTGCCATAGCCCAGATACGCGGAGCACCACGGTTCGTTGAGCGTCATCCAGCCGTCGACGAGGCCCTTGAGCTCGCGGCTCATGAGGTCGGCGTAGTCGGCGAAACGGAATGCGGTGTCGCGGTTGAGCCAGCCGCCACGATCCTCCAGGTGCTGCGGCAGATCCCAGTGGTAGAGCGTCGCGAAAGTGCGGATGCCCTTCTGCTTCAGGCGCTCCAGCAACTTCTTGTAGAACGCGATGCCTTTGGCGTTCGGGCGCCCTGAGGTATCCATGACGCGCGGCCAGGCGATCGAAAAACGGTAGGCCTCGAAATTGAGGCCCGTCAGCAGATCGAGGTCCTCTTCCCAGCGATGGTAGTGGTCGCAGGCCACCGCGCCCGTGTCGCCCGCGAGCACCTTGCCCGGCGTGGCGCTGAAGGTGTCCCAGATCGACGCCAGGCGGCCGTCCTCGCCGACAGCGCCCTCGATCTGGTACGACGCGGTAGCCGCGCCGAGCAGGAAGTCGCGGCGCCAAAGGGCCGAGTCGGCCGGTGGGGTAAACGGGTCGTCGTCCAGCGTGGCACTAACAGCGGATGGCGGCGAAGCGGCGGTATCGTAGGTCACGAAAGCTCCTGCGCGTAAGGGGCGGCCGGGCGCATGCGGCGGCCGGAACGGGAATGACAGGTGGCGTGGCGGAAGTGGAGTGGAAGCGCTTCCACACGCTTCTGGCGCACGATAGCAGCCGCGAAATCGGCAGGACAATCAGGGTTTGTCTGGAGCGGACCGCGCAAACCCCGTGAGGATCTTGCGCGGACGGCCGGAACGGCCGGGCGGTGTTTCGACGCCCGCGCCGCGTTCGGCTCGCCGTTCAGGTCTCCGTATGAATCGGCAGGTCCGGGCGCACGGCGGCCAGCGCCTCGTGCAGCGTCGGATAGATATTCTGCGCCCCCACGACCGGGGTGATGCCGTGCCGGTCCATGTCCGCGTGCAGATAGCGGTTCACGCGCCCGAACACGACCTTGACGCCGCGCTGCGCGAGCGTCGTGCACAGCGCGCTCACCGACCGCCCCGCCGAGTAGTCGAGATCGGTGATTGCGGCCGCATCGACCACGACGCAGTGCACCGGCGCGGGCGCGCTGTCGACCAGCCGCTCCACTTCGTCCACGAACAGATGGTCGTTCGCATAGAACAGATCGGCGCCGAAGCGAAAGACGATCAGTCCCGGCGCGGTCTGCATGCCGGGCTGCGAGGGCTCGGGTTGCCAGCGGCCGTCGCTGCCGGGGGCGAGCACCATGGTGTGCGGGCGGTAGCTGTGGCGCACATGCCGCAGCAGCGAAAGCCCGATCGCGATCAGGATGCCGTTCTCCACGCCGATCACCACCACGGCGAGCGCCGTCGTCACGGCGAGCCTGAATTCGCCGGGGCTCTCGCGGCGGATGTCGATCAGCTGGCGCAGGTTCACGAGCCCCACCGCGATCGTGAACACGATGGCAGCGAGCACGCAGTGCGGCAGGTACTGGAGCCAGCGGCTCGCGAACAGCAGCACGAGCAGCACGACGAGCGCGAACGCAAGCTGCGCGAACTGGCTGCGCGCGCCCGCCGAATCGCCCATGGCGGTCTGCGTGGGGCTGCCGTTCACGACGAATGCACCGGACAGACCGGCGGTCACGTTCGCGGCGGCAAGGCCGAGCAGGTTCGCGTCCTCGTCGGCGGTTTCGCCGTATTTCGTGGCGAATGCGCGGCTCGTGGCGGCGCTCTGCGCGACGATGATGACGAAGCACGAGGCCGAGATCTGCAGCAGGTCCATCACCTGGAACCAGCCCACGGCCGGAAAGCGGATGGGCGGCAGCCCGGCCGCCACCGGCCCCATGACGGAGATGCCGTGAGCGGCGAAATTCAGCGAGGCGCTGCACGCGATGCTCCCGACCACGGCGACGAGCGGCACGGGCCAGCGTGGCCGCAGATACTTGAAAACGAGGATGACGCCGGTGACGAGCACGGCGAGGCCGAGCGTCGGCCAGCTGATGTGCCCGAGCTGCTCCGCGATCTGCCCCACCTGCTGGACAGTGCGCCGCGAGCTCACGTTGACGCCGAGCATATCGCCAAGCATCGCAATGCCCACCTGTATGCCCACGCCCGTGAGGAAGCCGACGAGCACCGTGCGGGAGAGAAAGTCGGCGAGAAAGCCGAGGCGGAACACGCGCGCGATCAGCAGCATCAGCGCCGTGAGCAAGGCCGTCATGCCTGCGAGCGCAACGTATTCGGCGCTGGCGGGCGTGGCCATTGTCGCGAGGCGACTGGAGAAGATCGTGGCCGTGGCGGAATCGGCGGCCACCACGAGGTGGCGCGACGAGCCGAACAACGCAAACGCGACGAGCGGCAGAAAGCCCGTGTAGAGGCCGGTGACGGCGGGCATGCCTGCGATGCGCGCGTAGCCGAGCAACTGGGGGATGTTCATCGAGGCGAGCTGCAGGCCCGCCAGGGAATCGCGTAACGCCGACGCGCGCGTGAGCGGCCGCACGGCCTTGAACGGTTCAAATGCCATGACGCCTTCCTTTCGATGCCTGCATCCGCTTGCGCTCCTTCGTGGGTGGGTATGACCGCCTATGTTAGCGCGCGCCTGCGTTCGAGCGCCGAAACATCGGCACGGACCAAGAAAAAGGCCAGCCCGCAGGCTGGCCTCGAACTGCACGGCAAGGCGCGCGACGGCGCGCCGCCGTTGCCCCTATACCCGCACTGGCGGCGGCATATAGCGGCACTCGTAGCGCTTGCGTACCGTGCCGTTCTCGTCGACGCTCTCCAGATACACGTCGAACTGCCAGAGCCGCGCCATGTGCCGCAGCACCTCGTCCGAGTCGCCGGACAGGTGCCGGTTGTCGCTCATGAAGTGCCGCAACGTGAGGCTGCGGTCGCCGCGTGTGTTGACCGACCACACCTGGATATTCGGCTCGCGATGATGCATGTCGTACTGCCGCGAGAGCGCCTGGCGCACGTACTGATAGCCGCTCTCGTCGTGGATCGCGGAGACTTCCAGCGCATCGCGCATGTCGTCGTCGAGCACCGAAAAGAGCCGCATTTCGCGGATCAGATGCGGCGAGAGATACTGCGCGACGAAACTCTCGTCCTTGAAGTTGCGCATCGCATAGTGCAGCGCCTTGAGCCACGGGCTGCCGGCAAGCTCCGGGAACCACTTGCGGTCTTCGTCGGTGGGGTTCTCGCAGATGCGCCGGATGTCGCTCATCATCGAAAAGCCCAGCGCGTACGGATTGATGCCGCTGTAATACGGCTTCGTCACCGGCGGCTGGTAGACCACGTTGCTATGCGAGTGCAGGAACTCCATCATGAAGCCGTCTTCCAGCTTGCCTTGCGCATAGAGCGTGTTGAGCAGCGTGTAATGCCAGAAGGTGGCCCAGCCCTCGTTCATCACCTGGGTCTGCCGTTGCGGATAGAAGTACTGACCGATCTTGCGCACGATGCGAATCACCTCGCGCTCCCACGCTTCGAGCAGCGGCGCGTTCTTCTCGGCGAAATACAGCAGGTTTTCCTGCGGCTCGGGCGGGAAGCGCTCCTCGACTTCCTCCGCGAGCGGTTGATGTCGCGCCGGCAGCGTGCGCCACAGCTCGTTGACCTGCGACTGCAGATAGGCCTCGCGGTCGCGGCGCAACGCCGCCTCGCGCTCGAGCGAGAGCTTCTGCGGCCGCTTGTAGCGATCCACGCCGTAGTTCATGAGTGCATGGCACGAGTCGAGCAACTCCTCCACGCGATCGAGACCATAGCGTTCCTCGCATTCGGCGATGTAGTTCTTCGCGTAGACGAGGTAGTCGATGATGGCGTGCGCATCCGTCCAGAGACGGAACAGATAGTTGCCCTTGAAGAACGAGTTGTGCCCGTATGCCGCGTGCGCAATGACCAACGCCTGCATCGTCATGGTGTTCTCTTCCATGAGATACGCGATACAGGGGTTCGAATTGATGACGATTTCGTACGCGAGCCCCATCTGGCCCCGGCGATAGCTCTTTTCCGTGGAGAGGAAATGCTTGCCGAACGACCAGTGGCGATAGTTCACCGGCATGCCGACGGAAGCATAGGCGTCCATCATCTGCTCGGCGCTGATCAGCTCGAGCTGGATCGGATAGACGTCCAGTTCATATTGCTCCGCAACATGGGAAATGTGCGTGTCGTACTCCTCGATCAGCTCGAAGGTCCAGTCGGATGGGCACGGCAGAGGCCGTCTGTCGGCTACGTTCATAGGCGCTTCCCAAGGCTTGCGGAGTCCGGGCTCCGTTTCTTGACCAGGCTCGGCAACATGACCCCGTTCTCCGGCGGCAGGCTTCGCGGCGTCCTCCTGCACGCCATGGTGCCCTTTATGGTGGCCACCGGTCTTGCGGCGCTCCGGCTGATAGCCGCGCGCCTCGTTGTGCAGGTGACGTGTCGTCATGATCGTTCCACCTGCTTTTCGAAAAGCTCCCGGAATACCGGGTAGATATCGGCCGCGGTGTCGACTTTCTTCATCGCCAGATGCGGTTCGGTGAGCGCCAGCTGTGCATATTCGAGCCAGAGGTTCTGCTCTTCCGGCGTCACCTGAATATACGCAAAATAGCGCACCTTCGGCAGGATGTCATCCGCGAGGATCTTGCGGCACTTCGGCGAGTCATCGGTCCAGTTGTCGCCGTCCGAGGCCTGGGCGCCGTAAATGTTCCAGTCGGTCGGCGAATAACGGTCCTCGATCACCTGCTTCATCAGCTCCAGCGCGCTCGAAACGACCGTGCCGCCGCTTTCCGTGGAGTGGAAGAAAGTGTCCTCGTCCACTTCCTCTGCACGCGTGTGATGGCGGATGAACACCACCTCGATACGCTCGTAATTGCGCTTGAGGAACAGATACAGCAGGATGAAAAAGCGCTTGGAGAGATCCTTGCGCTGCTCGTCCATGGAACCCGACACATCCATCAGACAAAACATCACGGCCTGGCTCGATGGCTGCGGCTGCTTCACGCGATTCACATAACGCAGGTCGAACGGGTCGATGAAGGGAATGCGCCAGATGCGGCCTTTCAGATGATGGATCTCTTCCTCGAGCAGGCGAATCTCTTCGCGCCGGTCGGCGGGGTCCGCCTTGAGCGCCTCCAGCTGCTCTTCGAGTTCGTGCAGCCCGTTGACGAGCGGCGCGCCCAGCGCGATACGGCGCCCTAGCGCGCTGCGCAGCGAACGGACGACGTCGATGTTGTTGGGGGTGCCCTCGGCGGCCCAGCCCGCGCGGATGCTCTTCCACGTCGGCACGGCCATCAGGTGGGTCTTCACGAGACGCGGCAGTTCGAGGTCGTCGAAGAAGTACTGCATGAACTCTTCGCGCGAGAGCTCGAACACGAAGTCATCCTGACCTTCGCCCTCGTTGCTCGCCTGGCTGCCGCCCCCGCCTCCGCCGCCCTGCGGGCGCGGAATGCGGTCGCCGCGAATGTAGTCTTCGTTGCCCGGATGAACCATCTCGCGACGCCCGCCCGGGCCGTGACGGAACGACGGCTCGGCAATGTCCTTGCGCGGGATCGTGATGCTCTGGTTTTTCTGTATGTCCTTGATACTGCGGTCACGCACCGCCTCCGAGACGGCGTGACGAATATAGTTTTTCACGCGGCGCAAGAAGCGCTCGCGGTTTGCAATGCTTTTATTCTTGCCGGCCAGCCTGCGGTCGATGATTTGATGAAGCATTGACCCTCCTACGAGTAGGCCGAATTCACCTTGGTCAGTCGTCGTTCCGTCGTTCAATACGTGGCGGCAGTCATCATATAGCTTGTCTCTTTGAAATAACCCTGGGCTTACACCGGGTTGGAACGGCGCGTTGCGACAGACCCAACTGCGCCATCCCCCTCGATCCGCAACCCGCTCCTCATTCTCCGGAGCATCGAGCAGGCCGCCTTTCTCGCGGTCGACAGCCATTCCTCATGACGACTTGCGCACGCGCAGGTACCAGTCGCACAGCAAACGCACCTGCTTCGGCGTATAGCCCTTCGCCACCATGCGGTTGACGAAGTCTTCGTGCTTGCGCTGCTCTTCCGCCGATCCTTTCGCATTGAACGAGATGACCGGCAGAAGTTCTTCCGTATTCGAGAACATCTTCTTTTCGATTACGACACGCAGCTTCTCATAGCTGATCCAGGCCGGATTCTTGCCGGCGTTGGCCGCACGCGCGCGCAGCACGAAGTTGACGATCTCGTTGCGGAAGTCCTTGGGATTGCTGATGCCCGCGGGCTTCTCGATCTTCTCCAGTTCGGCGTTGAGCGCCGCGCGGTCGAAGCTTTCGCCCGTGTCATGATCACGGAACTCCTGGTCCTGAATCCAGAAGTCGGCGTAGGTGACGTAGCGGTCGAAAATGTTCTGCCCGTATTCCGAATACGATTCGAGGTAAGCGGTCTGGATCTCCTTGCCGATGAACTCGGCATAACGCGACGCAAGCACATCCTTCACGAACGACAGATACTTCTGCTCGGTTTCCGGCGGGAACTGCTCGCGCTCGATCTGCTGCTCGAGCACGTACATCAGGTGCACCGGGTTCGCGGCCACTTCGGTGGAGTCGAAGTTGAACACGCGCGAGAGGATCTTGAACGCGAAACGCGTGGACACCCCGTTCATGCCTTCGTCGACGCCCGCGAAGTCGCGGTATTCCTGATACGACTTTGCCTTCGGATCGGTGTCCTTGAGGTTTTCGCCGTCGTACACCTGCATCTTCGAAAAGAGGCTGGAATTTTCCGGCTCCTGCAGCCGCGTGAGCACCGACATCTGCGCCATCATCTTGAGCGTGCCCGGCGCGCACACGGCGGCGGCCAGCGACGAATTGCGCAGGAGCTTCTCGTAGATCTTCATCTCCTCCGAATAGCGCAGGCAATAAGGCACCTTCACCACAAAAATCCGGTCGAGCAGTGCTTCATTGTTGCGGTTATTGCGGAACGCCTTCCACTCCGACTCGTTCGAGTGCGCGAGGATGATGCCGTTGAAGGGGATCGCGCCGAATCCTTCGGTGCCCTTGAAATTACCTTCCTGGGTTGCCGTGAGCAGCGGGTGCAGCACCTTGATCGGCGCCTTGAACATTTCGACGAACTCTAGCAAGCCCTGATTCGCGAGGCACAGGCCGCCGGAGTAGCTGTACGCATCGGCGTCGTCCTGCGCGTACTGTTCGAGCTTGCGGATATCGACCTTGCCCACCAGCGAGGAGATGTCCTGATTGTTCTCGTCGCCCGGCTCCGTCTTCGCAATGCCGATCTGGCGCAGGATCGACGGATAGCGGCGCACCACGCGGAACTTGCGGATGTCGCCGTTGTACTCGTGCAGGCGCTTGACGGCCCACGGACTGAGAATGCTGCGCAGATAGCGGCGCGGAATGCCGTATTGCTCTTCGAGTATGGGGCCGTCTTCGTCGTAGTCGAACAGGCCGAGCGGCGATTCGTTCACGGGCGATCCCTTGATCGCATAGAACGGCACGCGCTCCATGAGCTGCTTCAGACGCTCGGCGATGGAGGACTTGCCGCCGCCCACCGGACCCAGCAAATAGAGAATCTGCTTCTTTTCTTCGAGGCCTTGCGCGGCGTGGCGGAAGTACGCGACCACCTGCTCGATCACGTCCTCCATGCCATAGAATTCGCGAAACGCGGGATACACCTTGATGACCTTGTTCGCGAAGATACGCGACAGGCGCGGGTCGTTTCTTGTGTCGATCTGTTCGGGTTCGCCGATTGCAGCCAGCATGCGTTCGCCAGCCGTGGCATACGCACTGGGATTGTCCTTGCAGAGCGCGAGATACTCCTCAAGCGAGAACTCTTCCTCTCGCGTTTTTTCGAAGCGGTTCGCGAAGCTGCTGTAGATATCCATGCTACCTCCTCGCTAGATCTGCGACCGATGTCGTGCGCGGCGCGCTCATCGGAAACGACATCGCTCGAATTCATCCTAAACCCTTTTGGTTTTTTTTTCACAGAGAAATCGCACCGGATGCGGCGGGAGCACATTCCGGCTTGGAGCGGGGCCAGGTCCGTCTTACAATGAACTTCCCGACCTGTGCAAAATCCGGACCGGCAACGTCTCTGCTTCATTTTCGCGCGTCGAATCGGCCCGTGTCCGCACGCTGCCGCGCATTACGCGGTCGCATTGGTGGTCGCGTTGGGTGGTCGCTCGGGTCGTCACATACAGAGCATAGGGCGGTGCGTTGCCCCTCTCCTCTGCCCAGTCCGGCAGTAGTAGATTCGCCACGTATCGCTGGCAGAAATGACCCGCTGCGTCAGCAGGCCAACCATCCCTCCAGCATGAAAAAAAAGCCGTCGCGCACAGCGCCGACGGCTTCAGGTCCGATATCGCGGCGTTCAGCGCCGCCGCCCCCTCCTCAGACGAACTCGATCTCCACTTCGCCAAGCCCGTCGATGTGGCCATGCAGCAGACCGGGCCGGTCGATGCGATGCGCACCGACATAGGTGCCCGTGGTCACCGTCCATTCGGGTTCGATCGTAATGCCCATGGCGGCGCAATGGTTGACGAACCACACGAGCAACTCGCGCGGGTCGCCGGCCGGGTTGCCGGGCGCTTCGGGCACGAGCGACTCGCCGTCGAACGAGAGTTCGAGTTCGGGCGCGACGAAGTCCAGCGCGCGCGCGAGCGCGCCGTAGGGCCGGGCATGCCCCGTCACGAGCGCGCCGTTGTTCTGCGCGTCGGCAAGCTGCGCGAGCGGCGCGACGTTGGGCCATTGCGCGTAGCGGCTATCGACGATCTCGATGGCCGGCAGGATCTGTCCCACCCGGGCGAGCACCTCATCGCGGGCGTAGGCTTCGGCGCGCGGCGCGATCGGCTCGGCAAAACGGAACGCGATCTCGAGCTCCACCAGCACGCGGAAAAACGCCTGACGCTCGAGGCGTACCGGCGAAGCGTAGACGAGCAACGCCGGGATCGGCGCGCCCGAGGCGGAAGCACCGGGGGCCTTTGCGCCGATCTTCCAGCCACCCGTCACGGTGCCGAGGCCGGCGATCACCGCCTGCTGGATCGCATAGGCCGTGGCGGCATCGGGTGGCAGGCGCTCAGGCGCCACCGTCTCGATCAGTTGGTGCTGGCGGCGCGCATTCACGAGGCGCTGCGCGAGATCGTCGTGCGTCATGTCTGGGTCCTCTTGCGCTGTCACGCACGGCCGGGGCGGTGCCGGCGCGGCGGACGTCGTTACGGGTGGTCAGGGATTGTTCGAGGTCGTTTTGCGTACGCGCGCTCTATGGGATCTCGGGTCGAAAGCGTCGGCGAAGTCAGGCATTGCGAGCGCCGCAAAGGATTCCCCCGGCCGCGCGCAAGGGCGCAGTGTACCCCGGCTCACGGGCCGCGTTCGTTACATCGCCCACCAATTTACCGTAACGGCAAGCGCCCAGCGTGTGCGTCACCCCTTATGGAACGAAAAACGCCGCTGCGGGCGCAGCGGCGTTCGGAGGTCCTGTCCGGGGCGCCCCGCGCCCCTAGAAGGTTTCCCAGTCGTCATTGCCGCCGGCAGTGGCCGGCGTTGCCGCCGTCACCGGCGCCGCAGCAGCGGAGGTAGCGCGCGCCGCGGAACGGGCTGGGCGGCCAGCCGGGCGCGCTGCGGGCTGTGACACGGCGGCAGCCGTGGAGGCAGCGGGACGGGCCTGGGCGGCCGGTTTCGCCGCGACCGCAGCCGCGGGTGCCACGCTGCGGAGCGCCGCCGGCTTCACCGCCGCGCCAAAGCTGACATCGTGACCCGCGTCGTCGAGGCTGAACACGGCGACGGCGCCGCGCAGCCGGCTCGCCTGGTCCTCGAGCGACTGCGCGGCGGCGGCCGCCTCCTCCACCAGCGCGGCGTTCTGCTGCGTCACCTCGTCCATCTGGGTGACCGCGCGCGCCACCTGGTCAATGCCGCCCGACTGCTCCTGCGAGGCGGCCGCGATCTCGCCCATGATGTCGGTCACGCGCTGCACGGCCGCGATGATCTCGCCCATCGTGCGGCCAGCCTCGTCCACGAGCGCCGAGCCGGTCTGCACGCGCTCGACCGAGCTGTCGATGAGCGCCTTGATCTCCTTGGCCGCCGCCGACGAGCGCTGCGCGAGGCTGCGCACCTCGCCCGCGACCACCGCGAAGCCGCGCCCCTCCTCGCCCGCGCGCGCCGCCTCGACCGCCGCGTTCAACGCGAGGATGTTGGTCTGGAAGGCGATGCCTTCGATGATGGTGATGATCTCCGCGATCTTTGCCGAACTCTGGTTGATGTCGCCCATCGTGCCCACTACCTGGCTTACGACGGTATTGCCCTTGTTGGCGATCTCCGACGCATTGGACGCGAGCGCGCTGGCCTGGCGGGCATTGTCCGCGTTCTGCTTCACGGTTCCCGTGAGCTGCTCCATGCTCGAGGCGGTTTCCTGCAGGGCCGAGGCCTGTTCCTCGGTTCGCGACGAGAGGTCGATGTTGCCCGCCGCGATCTGGCGCGTGGCGGTGGCGATCGACTCGGTGCCCTCGCGCACGGTGCGCACCGTGTCGATCAGGCTGCGCTGCATCTTCGCGACGCCGTTGAGCAGATCGCCCATTTCGTCGCGCCGGCTCACGCTTACCGAACGGCGCAGGTCGCCGGCGGCGATCGCCTCGAAGTGGCCGAGCGCCTCCGCCAGCGGCTCGGCAATCGCGCGGCGCAACGTAAAGAACGAGAACACCGCCGCCCCGATGCCCACGAGCAGCGCAATGACGCTCGCAATGCGCAACTCCTGATGTGCCTCGCGGGCGTCATCGTAGCCCTGCTGCGCCTGCATGCTCTGAAACTTGTCGAGCGCCTCGTCGGCCTTGGACAGGTCCTCGTAGGCGGCCTGCATGCTCTTCGCCCCCTCGATGAGCTTCGTCTGGTCGCCGCCCGCGATGACGGCCGCGAAGGCGTCCGCGCTCTGATGCAGCGCATCGCGCCGCGCGCTCACCTCCTGCGCGAGCCGGTCTTCTTCTGCGTCGCGCGGCAGAGCGAGATATTTTTTCCACCAGTCGTCGGAGACGCTACGCATCGTGCGTGCGCGCTCGAGCGTAGGCGCGGCGTCGGGCGTGCCGATCTCGAAGCCCGCGCGGTCGAGCGCGAGCCGCTCGCGCGCCGCGTAGATCTCGGACACGTTGATGGCACGGGCGCTCGGCATCTGGTTGGCGTAGGTGTCGAGGTACGCTTCGTTGGCCCGTCTGAGGCCGAGCAGGCCCAGTACGCTGATGATGGCGACGAGCGCCGCCAGAAATGTCATCGTCAGACCGATGCGCGCCTTGATACTGATGCCTTTATTCATGACCCTCCCCATGCATGCCGTGATGGCGAAAGCGTGATCGCCACAATTCGAGCCCAAGCTCTAAAAGTTGTTTACGGCAAACGTTTGAGGAGACTTGAAAAAAGTAAATGGTCTGATGAAAGTGCCCTGCGGCATGGGGAAAAATTACAAAATGCCGACGTCGGCGTTCCGGTGGGAGGGCGTCCGGTTGCCCGGGGCCCCCGGTCGTCTGGCTCCAGTTTCAGGCCGCCAGCCACGACACGGCCGCCGCGCCGCCCAGCGGCGCCGTCGACTCGCGAACGATCAAGCGTGGCGCCATCACGCGGCGGCGGCTCGGCGCGGGTTGCGCCGGCGCCCCGCCGGTAATCCGCTCGATCAGCGTGAGCGCCGCGAGTTCGCCCAGCGCCCGCACCGACTGGCCGACCGTCGAGAGCGTGGGCCAGGTGAAATGACCGAACTGAATGTCGTCGAAGCCGATGATCGAGCAGTCGCCGGGCACCGACAGGCCGCGCTCGGCAGCCGCCCGCAACGCACCGATGCCCATCATGTCGTTGCACGCAAAGATCGCCGTCGGCCGCGCGCCGTCAAGCAGGCGGGCCGCCGCGCGATAGCCGCCGGTGCCCGAGAAGTCGCTCTCGACGATCCCGCCCGGCGGGACTTCGATGCCGCGCTCGGCCATCGCGCGCAAAAAGCCATGCACGCGCATCGCGCTTACCGCCGTGGTCACCGGCCCCGTGATGCAACCGATACGCGAATGCCCGAGCTCGATCAGGTGCCGCGTGGCCAGCCACGCGCCGCGCTCGTGATCGATCTGCACGAGGTCGGCGTTGAGCCCCTCGATGTTGCGGTCCACAACCACGAGCGGCTCGCGCATGTCGGCGAGCGTGCTGGCGAGCACGGCGTCGTCCCCTGCCGAAGCCACGATCAGCCCGTCAATGCGTTTTTCCTGCAGCACGCGCAGATAGCTGCGCTGCTTGTCCGGGTCGTCGTCGGAATTGCAGAAGAACACGCAATAGCCCTTCTTCGCGCAGCAGTCCTCGACACCGCGCGCGAGCTCCGCGAAGTACGGATTCGTACCGTTCGGCACCAGCAGCCCGACGGTCGCCGTCGCGCGCGCCTTGAGCGATCGCGCCACCGCCGAAGGCACGTAGTTCAGCTCGCGGATCGCGCGTTCCACCTTGGCTCGCACATCGGCCGACACGGGCCGCGAATTGTTGACCACATGCGACACCGTCGTGAACGACACCCCCGCCACGGCGGCCACATCTTTGATCGTCGCCATTTTTTCTGTTGCTCCTGCCTTGTTCACTGCCAGTTGCAGCCGCCTTGCTGTTTCCGCGCTCGCCAGGCCCATGCGAGCGCCGCACCGCGGCTAAAGCCCTCGACAACCCGCCCCCGAGCGGGCCGCGCCCTCTCTATCGATTGTTATGTCCTGCGCCTGCCTTTGCGGCTGCGGTACGTATCGAGCACGACCGCCACCACGATCACCGCACCGGTGATGATGCGTTTGGTCGGCTCGTTCGCGCCGATCTGCGCGAGCCCCGCCGCCAACACCGAGATAATCAACACGCCGAAGAACGTGCTGATCACCGAACCTCTGCCGCCCATCAGACTCGTGCCGCCGATCACGACCGCCGCGATGACCTGCAGCTCGAGCCCGTCGCCCGCGTTCGGATCCGCTGCTTCGAGCCGCGAGATCTGAAAGAGCGCGGCAAGACCCGAGAGCGCGCCCATCAGCGCGAACACGATCACCTTGTAGGGGCGCGGATCGACACCCGCGAGCCGCACCGCCTCCTCGTTCGTGCCGATGCCGATCAGGTAGCGGCCGAACACCGTGCGCGTGAGCACGAGCTGCGCGATCACCATCACGGCGACGGCGATCAGGAACGCCGGCGAAATGCCAAGCGCGATCGGGTTCGAGAGGAAGTCGAACGCGTCGCCAATATAGGCCGTGCGCGAGTTCGTCATCTGATAGGCGAGCCCGCGCGCCGCTTCGAGCACGCCCAGCGAGACGATGAATGAGGGGATGCGCCAGCCCACCGTGACCCCGCCGGTGACCGTGCCCGTCGCGGCGGCGGCCGCGAGACCCAGCAGCGCGGACGGCAACGCGCCCCAGCCCCACTTGAGCGCCGCGACGCTCACCACGGAAGCACCGAGCGCGAGCACCGAGCCCACCGAAAGATCGATGCCCGCGATGATCAGCACGAAGGTCATACCCACCGACATCACAACGAGATCGGGAATCTGGTTCGCGATCGTGCTGAACGTGTCGTAGGTGAGGAAGTGCGAGCTCAAAAGCGAGAACAGCACGATCATTGCGACGAGCGCGAGCGCCAGTCCCAGATAGTTCGAGAGCCCGGAACGCCTGCCCGCCGGCCTCGCACCCGCGTGCGCCGCCACGGCGGCGGGGTCGCCCTCCGGTTGCCCGCGCAACGGTTGATTCGTCATGGTGTCCCGCCCTCGTGTGGATCGTCGCCCGCTTCATGGCCCGCTTCATGGCCCGCTTCATGGCCCGCGTTACGGCCGGCTTCACCGCGCCGTTCGCTGTCTTGCGGCTCGTTCGCCGGCGCTTGCGGCAGATCGGCGGCATCGGCAAGCAGTGCCTCCTCGGCGCGGTAGCCCGCGAAGGCCGCGCCGAGTAGCGCGTCCTGCGACCACTGCCCGCGCTCGAAGATCGCCGTCATCCTGCCCGCCGACATCACGCCGATACGGTCGCAGATCAGCATCAGCTCGCGCAGGTCGCTCGACACCACGACGAGCGCGCGGCCCTCGCGCGCGAGCGCGCCCATCAGCGCGTAGATCTCGAAGCGCGCCCCCACGTCGATACCGCGCGTGGGCTCGTCGAACAGCAGCACGCGCACGTCGGCGGTGATGCCGCGCGCGAGCCACCGCCCGATCACCACCTTCTGCTGGTTACCGCCCGAAAGCTCGCCGACGGGCTGACGCGGCCCCGCCGCGCGAATGTGCAACGCGTCGATCTGCTCGCGGGCGAGCGCCTGCTCCCGCGCGCCGTCGATCACGCCGTAGCGCGACACCGCACCGAGGTTGCCGAGCGTCACGTTTGCCGCCACCGGCAGCGGCAGCAGCAGGCCCTCGCCCTTGCGGTCCTCGGTGATGAGCGCAATGCCGAGCCGCACGGCGTCGGCCGGCGCGTCGATCTTCACCGGCACGGGCGCCGCGCCCGGCTGCGGCGCGAGCGCGACCGTGCCGCGCTCCTTCGGGTCGGCGCCGTAGATGAGGCGCATCAGCTCGGTGCGTCCGGCGCCAATCAGCCCGGACACGCCGAAAATCTCGCCCGCGCGCACCTCGAACGAAACGTCGCGCACGGCGTTCTCGCGGCCAAGGCCCTCGACCTTCAAGAGCGGCGCGCCGATGCGCCGCTCGCCCAGATCGATGTGCTCGCCGAGCTCGCGGCCCACCATCAGCGCGACGATGCGCTCGGGCGTGAGATTCGCCATGTCGTCCGCGCGCACGAGGCGCCCGTCGCGCAGCACCGCGACGCGCTGCGCGATCTGCTCGAGCTCCTCGAGCCGGTGCGAGATGTAGACGAGCGCCACGCCGCGCGCCTTGAGCCGCGCGATCTGCTCGAACAGCAGGTCGACCTCGCGGCCGGTCAGCATGGCCGTGGGTTCGTCGAGGATCAGCACGCGGGTCTCGCCGATCAGGTTGCGCGCGATCTCCACCAGCTGCTGGTGGCCGATGCCGAGCTCCCCGACCGGCGTGTCGGGATCGATCGCCTCCAGCCCCACCTGCGCCATGGCGGCACGCGCGTCGGCAGCGAGCCGCCGGCGGTCGATCCAGCCGACGCGCAGCGGGCCCGCCTGGGGCAAACGGTTGAGAAAGAGGTTCTCCGCCACCGAAAGCGTCGGCAGCAGATTCAGCTCCTGCATCACCATGCGCACGCCCAGCGCCTCCGCCTCGCGGCGGCTCGCGGGTGCGTACGGGCGGCCCAGCAGCGTCATGCTGCCGGTGCTCGGCGACGTGAGGCCGCCTATGATCTTCGAGAGCGTGCTCTTGCCCGCGCCGTTCTCGCCCGTCAGCGCCAATACCTCGCCCGCATGCAGGGCGAGGCTGACGTCGGCGAGCACCGGCTGCTCATAGGTTTTGCCGACGCCCGTTACCGCGAACACCTCGTGGGCGGCGGAAGTCACGTCGGGGGCACTTGCATCCATCACGATCCTGTAGTCGCGAGCCTCGCCGCGCGTGGCAAGGGCCGGCCGGCGCCGCGGCGCCCGCTACCTGGCAGGCCCGCGCCGCCGGCATGCGCGGCGTTTTGTATGGTGCCGCGAAATCGCAAGCGTCGGGCCTTACCTGCCCTGCGGGTCGATCTCGCCGCCTTCACCCTACGAATAACGGCCGCCCGGCGCGTTTCTTGAGCGGCTGCTTCATTCTGCGCTTGCGTGCGCTCGTGCGTGCTGGTGCGTGCTCCCCCGGCGCCGCCCGCCTGCCGCGGCCAGGCCGCCGCGCCCGGCCCGGGGCGCGCTCAGAGCCAGCCCGCGCGCCGGAACAGGAAATACAGGATCACGTCGACGCTCGCCATGACGCCAAGGCAGATCGGATAGCCGTAGCGGTAATGTAGCTCCGGGATCTCCTGGAAGTTCATTCCGTAGATACCCGCAATCATCGTCGGCACGGCGAAGAGCGCGGCGAACGAGCCGAGTCGCTTGGTCACCTCGCTCTCGGCGAGCGAGATCATGCCGAGATTCACCTGGATGGCGGTGACGATCATTTCGCGGCGCGCATCGACAAGGTTGGACACGCGCACGAGATGGTCGTAGACGTCGCGGTAGTACGCCTGCATGCCGACGCACAGGGGCGGAATGCGCCCGCCAACGAGCTTGCCCACGGCCTCCAGGAGCGGCGAGACGTGGTGCTGGAAGATCACGAGACGGCGCTTGAGCGAATAGAGATCCTCGATGATGGCGCGCGAGGCAGCGACGCCATGTTTGTCGAAGATGCGGTCTTCCAGCTCCTCGATCTCGCCCGAGAGCTCGTCCAGCACCGGCATGTAACGGTCCACCACACTGTCGATGAGCGCATAGAGCACAAAGCCCGCGCCCTCCCTGAGCAGCTCCGGCTCGCGCTCGCAGCGCGCACGCACGTCCTTGAAGCCCTGCTGCGCGCGATGGCGCACCGAAAGCACGAAGTTCTGCCCGGCGAACACGTTGACCTGGCCCATCACGAGCTCAGCGTCCTCGCCGCTCTCGATGGTGTGGAACACGGCGAACAGCGTGTCGCCATACTCCTCGATCTTCGGCCGCTGGTTGCCGTTCATGACGTCTTCGATGGCGAGCGCGTGCAGACCGAACTCCTCCTTCATCGCCTCCATCTCGCCGGCGTCGGGATCCTTGAGCGCGACCCAGACGAAGCACTCGGGCCGGGCGAGATAGTCGCTGATGTCCTTCAGGTCGATGTCGCCCAGTTTCCTGCCGCCTTCGTAAGCGGCGCAATTGATCAGCATGTCGTATTCGTCCTCGTGGCGGTATTCATTGCGGGGCGGCACCCAGGCGCCAGGCTACTGCGCCGGATAGGCCCGTGTTCCGCAGCACCTGGCATGCCGCCAGGCGCGCAGCCGCTACTGTGCCACCCGGCGGATCAGAATGCGGTGATCCTTGTCGAACGCAACGCTCGCGCGGTTCGCATAGCGCGGATCGACCGCGAAGCGAATCTCGACCACGGGATCGAACTGGGTGCTCACGCCAATCCGGTGGACGCCCGGACTCAGGTAGAACACGACGTACTCGCCGTTCATCAGGTCGGTGACGCGCTGGCCGTCGACGTAGACGGGCGCGTCGCGAAACCGCACGATCACGTTGCTGGCGCGCTCGCGCCGCACGTCCACGGCGACCAGCCCTTCGCCCGGCTGCGTGTACGCCGGCAGCAAGATGCGCCCGGTGGGAACGGGCTTGAACGGCATGGGCGGTTCAGGGGTCTCAGCACAGCTCCCAAGCGCGAGCGCGAGTGCAAAGGCGAGGATGACGCCGGCGGCAAGCGCGGGCACTTTGAGCCAGGCATGGAACTCGCGCGACGGCATGGAAGCTTCCCCTGTCTGTGTCGTTGTGGCTTTGGCTTTGGCTTTGCTTTCGATTGAGGCCGCGGGTGGCGGCAGGCAGCCCTCGCGCGGCTTCGCAACCGGCTTGCTCATGATACGCGCGGACCATGCCGTGCCTTCGTTGCGTGCTGCATTGCAACGGCCTCGCGTACGCTGCGGCGTTCATGCATGGTATATGCTTCGAGGGTCCGGCGGCGGTCGTTCCTCCTGGCTCGCGACTGCAACCATCCTGGACGGACAGCTTTGCATGGGACCAGAGTAAGCGCTAAAGCGCTAACTCCGGATCGACAGCTTTGCATGGGACCGGAGTAAGCGCTGAAGCGCTAACTCCGGATCGACAGGAGACGAAGGCGATGTGGTACTTCTCGTGGATTCTCGGTATCGGCGTGGCACTCGGCTTCGGCATCATCAATGTGATGTGGCTCGATGCCTATGGCAAGTTCACCAATGGCCACGGTAACGACGCGTCGGCCGGTGAGGCTCCGACCCGGCGCACGTGACAAGGCTCGTCTTCTTCTGCGGCCACGCGGGCACCGGCAAGACCTCGCTCGCGAAACGCCTGATCGGCCCGCTTCGTCACGCCACGGGCGAGCCGTTCTGCCTGCTCGACAAGGACACGCTGTACGGCCGCACCGGCTCGGCCGCCATGGCGGCGCTCACGCAGAACCCCAACGATCGCGACAGTCCCGTCTTCCTTCAGCATCTACGCGACCCGGAGTACCTGGGGCTGATCGATACCGCGCGTGAAAACCTCGAACTCGGCGTGAGCGTACTCGCCGTGGGCCCGCTTTCGCGCGAGATCCGCGAACGACGGCTGTTCGAGCGCGCCTGGCTTGGCATCGGCCCCGACGTGGCGTTGACGGTGGTCTGGGTGCAGACCGAGGAAATCACGGCGAAACGCCGCATCGTTGCGCGCGCCCATCCGGGCGACGCCTATAAGCTCGCGCATTGGGACGACTACCGGCAGCGCCGCTTCGTACCGTCCGCCGCCCAGTTGGAAGGTGTGGTCGTGTTCGACAACACCGCGCCCACCGAAGCCGACTTCGACGCGTTGCTCAAGCACATCGCAAACGAAACGCCGCCAGCCTGAAGCCGGCGGCACCCACGGCCCTCTTCGTTGATTTCGTGTTTGTCATTGCGGGTTCGCTGCCAGATTACGTCAGGCCGCGGCGGCTTGCGCGAGCGTACGCGCATCGAGCGCCGCGCCCTCATACACCTGCCCGAAGCGGTTAGACAGGAACTGCTCCAGCGAGACCTGCTCCTGGCGCACGAAGCCCTTCTGCGGCAGCTTCTTTTCCTGGAACAGGTCGAGCACCGCGCACATCGCGCCCGCCGTGGTGATCTGGATCGCGCTCATCGGCATGCCGCACACGGTCTTCGCGAAGATCTTGCGCGTGAATACCTCCTGCACGAGTTGGCCGTCGCGCATGCCCGTCACGGTCATGAAGATCAGCACGACATCCTGCTCGGTGGCCGGCACGGCACGTCGCAGCATGGACTTGAGCGTATCGCGGTCGGTGGCGAGGCGCAGGTCTTCCAGCAGGAACTGCATGAGCTCGCGATGGCCCGGATAGCGCACCGACTTGTAGTCGAGCGATTCCACGCGGCCCGCGAGCGTCTCACAGAGCGTGCCGAGGCCGCCCGACGTGTTGAACGCCTCGTACTCCACGCCGTCGAGCGAAAAGTGCTCGAGGCCTTCGAGCGGCTGAAGCCATTGCGCGCGGCCGTCGCGAATCGCCTCGCAGGGCTGGCAGTACTCGTTGATGAGGCCGTCCACGCTCCACGTGAGGTTGTACTTGAGCGCATTGGTCGGAAACTGCGGCAGCGCGCCGACCCGCATCTTGACGTCGCGGATCTCGCTAAAGCGGCTCGCGAGCGCATGCGCGGCGATGCCGATGAAGCCGGGCGCGAGGCCGCATTGCGGCATGAACACATGGTCGGCGCCCTCGGCGAGCGTGCGGATCGCCTGGGTCGCGCGTACGTCCTCGGTGAGGTCGAAGTAATGCACGCCCGCGCCCTTCGCCGCCGACGCCACGCTCACCGCGAGGTAATAAGGCAACGCATTGACGAGCACGTCGAAACCGGCCAGTGCGCCGCGCAACGCGGCGGCGTCCGCCGAGTCGACGCGCTCGACGGCGATGCCATTGGCAGCGATTTTCTCGAGCGCCCGGGCGTCGCGGTCGAACGCCACCACTTCATAGTCCCCGGTCTCGCGCAGCATGTGAGCAATGGTGTGGCCGATCAGGCCGGCGCCTGCAATCGCGACTTTCATCTTGCATCTCCTTGGTTTTATGGTGCGGGAGGCCGGCGGCGTCCGTTACCCAAAGTCTAGGGAGATGCAAAGACGGTTTATAGACACAAAATGCTGCATTTCGACCAGCATTTTCGACGATTTGACGATGCAATCTGTCATTTCGTCGCATCACGCCCGAAGCCGGCTCGAATCAGGCGCGGCGAATCCGCGCGCCCCCCGCACTAACCCATGACCGAACCGCGGTCGATCTTGCGCGCGAGGACGATGGAGGTCGTGGTGCGCTCGACGCCCGGCATGCCGCCGATCTGGTCGAGCAGGTCATTGAGGCGATCGGGCGTTTCGGCGCGGACCCATGCAACATAGTCGTACTCTCCGCTCACCGCGCACAGCAGTTGCACCTCCGGCATCCTGCCAAGACGCTTCTGCACGTCGGGACCGTGCCTGGGCGCGATGATGAGCCCCACCCACGCCTGCAGGCTCGCGTCGAGCACGTCCTGGCCGAGCCGCACGCCATACCCCGCAATCACCTGCGAGCGCTCGAGCCGCGCGATGCGCGCGAGCACCGTCGTGCGCGCCACGCCCAGCCGGCGCGCGAGGTTCGCGACGCTCTCGCGCGCGTTCTCCTGCAGCAAGGCGACGAGGTTGCGGTCGAGGTCGTCGAGTTGGTCAAGGCGCGGAGGTCTCATCGATGGGACATATCTCGTAATCGGGAAGTGGCGCCATTATCGCCCGCGGCCGGGCCCCGCCGACATCCGTAACGAGACCCGCGACCCGACCCGCAGTGCAATGCGGTCACCGTGGGCGTCGTCTATTTCAGCGCGTTCCGGACGGTTTCCTTGCGTTTCACTTGTAAGCAGATGTCGCACGACAGCCGCAATGCAGTGTTAACGTGGTACTAATATCGGCTGCAACCGATACGGCACTGCGCCCTACTCGCTACGAAACAATCCAAGGAGCAACAATGAAGAAAGCTTTCGTCGTCCTTGCTGCCGCGCTGTCGATGAGCGGCGCCTTCGCGCAAACGGCTGCCTCGTCGGCCACCCCGTCCTCGGCCGCCGTCGAGGCGCGCGCCGCGCAGCACGAGCAACGCATCGAGGAACGCATCGCCTACCTGCACTCGTCGCTGAAGATCACCGCCGAGCAAGAGCCGCTGTGGAAGACCTTTGCCGACCAGATGCGCAGCAACGGCCAGACCATGGCCGATCTCTACAAGCAGCGCGTGGAAGGTGAAAGCACGCGCAATGCGCTTGACGACATGAAGCAGTACGCGCAGATCACGCAAGCCCACGCGGAAGACATGCAGAAGCTCGTCACGGCGTTCGAGCCGCTCTACAACAGCTTCTCGCCCGACCAGAAGGCGCTGGCCGACAAGACCTTCCGTCACGGCGCGCCGACTGGCGGCAAGGGCCCGGCCCATCCGAAGCACAAGAGCAAGCCGAAGGCCGCGCCGGCCGACGCCGCGAGCGCTCCGGACGCTCAATAAGGCGTGCATCGCGGCCCGAATCGAGGTACGCTTCTCGACCGCGCGACGGCCGGGCACAATTGCCCGGCCGTCGTTGTTTGTGCAATACGATTCCCAAACCTGGGCCGCTGCCGCCACCATGATTGAACTGACTCAACTCGACCTGCGCGGCGACGCCGCAGCCCAGCGCGTCGTCAAGGACGAAACCGTCGCCGTGGCGTTCGCCGCGCAAGCCGGCGAACTCATGAGCCTCGAAGGCCCCAACCGCTATGCGCGCGGCGACGCGCTAGTCACGGGCGCAACCGGCGAGCGCTGGGTGGTCTCACGCGAGCGCTTCGACGCGAAGTACTTCCCCGCCGACGCGGCCCTCACACACGGCGAGCCCGGCGCCTACCGCAACCGCCCCACCGTCGTGCTGGCCAGGCGCATCGATGAACCGTTCACGATCGTACGCTCGGCGGGTGGCGACCGTCTCACCGGTGCGGCGGGCGACTGGGTCATGCAGTACGCGCCCGGCGACTACGGCGTCGTGAAGGCTGAGCGTTTCGCCAAGGTCTATCGTTTGGCCGATTGAATACCGGCTGAACAGCAACTGAGCGTACCCCTTCGAGTGCGCCCCCCGGCATAGCCTGCGCTTCAGGCAAACTCTTCGTCCAGCTCAAGCGTCACGTCGCGCGAGACGCTCTCGCCTTTGGCATGCTGCTCTTCGAGCGAGCCTATCGTCGCCTCCACATAAGCCCGCAGCACCGCAAAGCTGCGGGCGCGCAGGCGCGCGGGCAACGCGCGATAGCGCGCGAGCGCGGCCGGCGCAATCGCAATCGTCAGCGTCATGCGGCGCGCCACCGAGGCGAAACGCATCGCTACCCAATGCACGGTCAGGAGCGGCGCGCCATTGTCGGCGGCCTGCTCGGCAAAGCGCGTCTGCTCGGGGAACAGGTCGGCGATCACGCGGGCGAGTTCCTCGAAGTCGGGACTCGCGCATTCAAACAGATAGGCTTCCATCGATGCCAGTAAAAGAACAGGAAAACACAGGGTAAGCAACGCGCCAACCAGGATCGGCTTACGCCGCTGGCGCCGCCACTCGCTTCGAATGGCACACGCGCCACAGCACGATGGCGACCGCGATCGCGAGCACCGCGTAAGTGCCGTCCGCCACCAGAAGCGGCAGCAGGCGTGCCTGGTACATGGCGGCCGGCATGTCGATCAGCGCGTGGACCACGATGGTCAGCGGCAGGATACCCCGCCATCCGGCCCGTACGCCGCGCCACATGAGTACGGAAAAACCGATCTGAAACACGAATGCGGCCGTGCGTTCGATAGCAAACACGCCGGCCAACAGCGGCGAAAGATTCTCGAGAATGAGGTGGACGCGCAGCACGGCGTCCAGCGTGAGATTACTGAGATGCTCGTCGAGTTCGCCGCGATTGGCAAGCACCGCGAACACGATCCACTGCAGTTGCACGAGCACGCCGACCAGCCAGGCCTCCGCGCCGCCGTGCCCGATGCCATAGCCGATGCCCACACTATCTTCCGGGGCCGTGGCCGCGCGGTTCGCGCGGCGCGCGAGCATCCGCATCGCGAGGTAGCGCCCCACCTCCTCGCATACGCCGGCCGCGAACGCCCCGTACACGACAAATGCGACCGGCTCGGCAAGCCATTGAGCGGTCGCGGGATTGTCGTGCAGCACATAGCCGTTGAGCGCACGCTCGATCACCGTTGCAAACAGCGCGAACACCGCAATGCCCGAGATCGTGTCGCGCCAGTCGAGCGCATACCGACGGGAGAGCCTCCGGTATAGCAGCACAGGCAAGGCGGCGACAAAGAGCGTCGCAAGCGTCAGGCACAGCAAAGTGATCGGGGCTACGGTCATGGGGGTCCTGATGACGTCCGGTGCGCGCCACTCGCCCACCGCAGCCCGAATGATCGCAGATAACGGCCAGCACGCGCAGCCTTGCGCGGCGTGGGTAGCGCAAGGGGTTTTCGTGTGGCTCGCCTGCCACCGCTAATCCCACCGCTAATCCCCGATACCGCGCGTGGACTCGCGCACGACGAGTTCGCCTTCGAATGCAGCGGCGCGCGTGGCTGCCGCCGTGCCCTCGATGCGCTCGTGCAGGAACTCCACAGCGCGATAGCCGATATCGCGAGTAGGCTGGCGTATTGTCGTGATGCCCGCGAGCTCCGCCCAGTCCGGATCGTCGATCGCAATGAGCGCGACGCGCTGCTGCCACTGCGCGCCAAGCCGCGCCTTCAGATGCAGCGCAAGACGAAGCGCCACGGGCGCATTCGCCGCAAAGAGCGCGCAGCGTGCCCCACGCCGCGCGGATTCTTCAAGGTACGCGTCGAGAGCGGCGAGGGCCGCGTCCGCCGCCGCCGCATCATGAGAATCGAGCACGCGCGTCACACCGCGCACCCCGTGCGCATCGCGAAGCGCCTCGCGAAACGCCGCTTCGCGCTCCCGCCGCGAGCTCACGTGCTCGAACGGCTGGACGACGAACACGATGTCGTCGTAACCGCGCTCGAGCAGATGCCCGACGCCCCGACGCACCGCCGCCGCGTTGTCGAGCCCCACCATGTCGGCGTCGAGCCCGTCCACGGTGCGGTCGATCAGCACGGCCGGTATGCCGCCGCTGCCCACGGGCTTGAGCATCGCCTCGCGCACGCCGAGCGCGTTGACGATCACGCCTTCCACGCGATACGTCGTGAGCAGTTGCAGATAGCGGCGTTCCATGTCCACTTCGTTCGCGGCGTGGCAGATAAGCGGCATGTAGCCGAGCGCATGGCACGCGGCTTCCACGCCCTGCAGCACCTCGACGGAATACGGATTCGCAAGATCGGCGAGCAACAGGCCGATCAGGCGGTTGCGCCCACGCTTGAGACCGCGCGCCATCTGGTTCGGCCGGTAGTCCAGCCGTTCGATGGCGGCCTCGATGCGCGCGCGCAGATCCGGCGAGAGCACCGAGAGTTCGCCGTTCAGATAGCGCGAGATGCTGGTCTTGCCGGTGCCGGCCTCCCGTGCGACATCGCTGATGGTCGCGCGCCGCGCGGTTGTGACCGGGCTGCTCATCGCGCGAGCACCTCGCGGTTGACGATGTTGCGATCGAGCGTGCCCGCGAGCGCGGCGACGAGATTTTCGGCGGCGCAGCGCGCCATCGCGTGACGCGTCTCGTGCGTGGCCGAGCCGATGTGCGGCAACGCCACGACGTTGGGCAGGCGCAAGAGCGGCGAAGCCGGGTCGAGCGGCTCACGCTCGAACACATCGAGCCCCGCGCCGCGGATCGTGCCCGCCTCGAGCGCGGCGATCAGCGCCGCTTCGTCGACGGTCGCGCCGCGCGACGCATTGATCAGGATAGCGCCCGGCTTCATCTTCGCGAGCTGCGCGGCGCCGATCAGGTGCTGCGTCGCCGGCGTGAGCGGCACCTGCAGGCAGACGAAGTCCGAGGCCCCAAGCAGTTCGTCGAGCGCGACGCGGCGCGCGCCGTAGTCGCGTTCCGCGGCCGGGTTCGGGTTGCGGTTCGTGTACAGCACCTTCATGTTGAAGCCGAGCGCCGCGCGCCGCGCCACCGCCCCGCCAATGCGCCCGAGCCCCACGATGCCGAGTGTCTTGCCCTGCACGTCCACACCGTATTGCGCGGAACCGATGCTCGATCGCCACTGGCCTGCCTTGACCCAGTCGGCCAGCTCGACCACGCGGCGCGCACTCGCGAGTATGAGCGCGAACACGGTGTCGGCCGTCGACTCGGTCAGCACGTCGGGCGTGTGCGCGAGCACGATGCCGCGCCGCGTGAGATCGGCCACGTCGAACTGGTCGTAGCCCACCGAGATCGTCGAGAGCGCCCGCACGCGCGAGCCTTCGAGCATCGCCGGCGTGATCGTCACGCTCGCACCGATCGCGCCGTCGGCGTTGGCGAGCGCTTCGGCGAGCGCACCCGGTGTGTCGGGATCGACGAAGACGACCCGCGCCTGCTCGTGCAGATACTCGGTCACGTCGGCGGGCAAATTCTTGTAAGCAACGATGGTCTGTGTCATGTCCGTGATTTTCCATGCAGTCGTGCTGCGTAGCCTCTCTTCGGGGCGCGCTGCGCTTCACTGCGAGTCCCACGCAGCGCGCCGCGATTCGATGTAAAGCGTGGCCGGATAACTGGAACCGGTTCCAGCTTGAACCCGAAAAAAAGCGCCGCCGCGCCCGATTGATGCGCGAATGGTGCGCCGCACGACGCCCCCTTGCCATTCTGGTTAGCCCTGGGTCAACCGTCCGTCACCCTCGCCCTCGCCGGGCAACCCGGCAAGGCACTCGTCAAGAAAGCGTTGGGCGACGCGCGAGGCCGCCGCCGCATGCGGAACGAGAATCGAAAAGCGCCGCGCGAGCGGCTGCGGCCCAAGCGGAATCTGGCATAGCGCGCCGTCTTCGTGGCGCATCGACATGGCCGAAACGAAGCCGATACCCATCCCCGCGCGCACGGCTTCCTTCACCCCCTCCACCCCGGCGATCTCCAGCGCAATGCGCATGGGGACCGCTGCGCGTGCGAACGCGCGCTCGACGATCTGACGCACCCCCGAACCATCCTCGCGCAGCACCAGCGGATATTCGCCAAGCGCCGCAAGCGCCATGCGGCCCCCGGGCGTCCCGTCCTGTGCGATTTCTTGCCCGGCTTTTTCCCCGGCTTTTTTCCCGATTGCCGAGTCAAACGCCAGCCGGGCGAGCGGATGCGTGCGCGGCGCGATCGCCACGATCTCGTCCTCGTGCCAGGGCCTGACGACGGTGTCGGGCGGCAAGGGCTCGCCGATCGGCCCCTCGATCAGGGCGATATCGAGCCCCCCAAGCATGCCGACCACATCGGACGTGTTGCCGCTCGTGGTTTCGATCTTGATGTCGGGATAGCGCCGATGAAACGCCGCCATCAGATACGGCAGCAGATAGCTCGCCGGTGTCGTGCTGGCGCCGATTCGCAGCGTGCCGCGCTCGAGGCCGCGCAGCGCGTCGCGAAACGCGTAGGCCTCGCGCCAGCTGTCGCGCACACGCACGGCGTAGGCGGCGAGCTGCTCGCCCGTGGGTGTGAGGCGCACGCCGCGGCCATCGCGCAGATAGAGTGCCTCGCCGAATTCTTCCTGCAGCAGGCGCAACTGGCCCGACACCGCGGGCTGCGAGAGATGCAGCGCCTCGGCCGCCCGGCTGATGTTGCGGTGATCGGCCACCGCGGCAAAGGTTATCAGTTGTTCCGGGGTCATGGTGATGAAATATCGGGTTAGCTTATATATTACGTCACAAATCACGATTTTTCATATCGATATATGTAAATTAGGATTAGCGCATTCGTTCGTTACCTGGTTCAGAGCCGATCATGTCCACCACGCCGTCAACGACCTTTGCGCATCAACCGTCATCCACGCTCGGCAAGCTCAACGGCGTGCTGTTCGTCGCGCTGTTCGCCGCCGCGCTCACGCGGATCGCCGCTTTCCCCGCCATCGCCGGTCTGGGCCTCAGCCCGCTGATCGTCGGCATCGTCGCCGGCGCGGTCTACGGCAACGCGCTGCGCGACGGCATGCCCGAAAGCTGGGCCGCCGGCGTCAACTTCTCGGCGCGCAAGCTGCTGCGCATCGCTGTCGCCTTCTTCGGGCTGCGCGTAAGCCTGCAGGAGATCGCCCAGGTCGGCTTGCCGGGGCTCGTCGAGTCGGTCGTGATCGTCGTGAGCACGCTCACTATCGGGACCTGGGCCGGCATGAAGATCATGAAGCTCGACCGCGACACGGCCCTCCTCACCGCCGCCGGCAGCGCGATCTGCGGCGCGGCCGCCGTGCTCGCCTTCGAGTCGACGCTGCAGTCCAAGCCGCACAAGAGCGCCATGGCCGTGGGCAGCGTCGTGCTGTTCGGCACGCTCTCGATGTTCCTCTACCCGGTGCTCTATCGCGCGGGCTGGCTCCATCTCGACACCCTGGGGGCCGGTCTGTTCTTCGGTGGCACGATCCACGAGGTCGCGCAGGTTGTCGGCGCGGCGAGCAACGTGAGCCCCGAAGCCACGCACGTCGCCACCATCGTCAAGATGACCCGGGTGATGCTGCTCGTGCCCGTACTGCTGGTGATCGGCGTGTGGCTCAACCGTTCGTCGCGCCGTGCCCATGGCGCGCAGGCTGGCGAGGGTGCCCGCAAGCTCGCGGTGCCCTGGTTCGCACTCGGTTTTCTGGCGTGCGTGGTCGTGAACTCGCTGCACGTGCTGCCGGCTCAGGTCACGCAGACAGTCAACCTGCTCGACACCTTCGCGCTGACCATGGCGATGACGGCCCTCGGCATCGAGACGCGCTTTTCGCAGATTCGCCAGGCCGGGCCGCGCGCGTTGACCACCGGACTCATTCTGTATGTGTGGCTGCTCGGCGGTGGCCTCGCGATCACCTGGGGGGTGGAGCGTCTCTTTGCCTGAGCCATCCGGGCCGACACGCATGCCGGCCCCACCTCCATCCCGTCGCCGTGTCCCGGCGAAGCCGGTGCCCCGCCCCGCCGCACGCGGGGCTTTTTGCGTTTCAGCGCGCGCCGCTCGTCGCCTCGCCCGCCGCCCGGTTTGCCGGCTCCCCTATGCACCGGCACGCCGCGCGCGGGCGCGCGCCATGCGCGCGATACTGTCGCGTGCAGCCCGCTCCGTGGGCCGCGCGCGTCATGGCAAAGGGGCAACCGATGGCATACGAACTGTATTACTGGGACGGCCTGCCAGGCCGTGGCGAATTCGTGCGGCTCGCGCTGGAAGAGGCGCGGGCCGAGTACGTGGATGTGGCGCGCGGCGCGAAAGCGCAGGGACACGGTATCGGCGCGATGATGGCGCAACTCGAGAGCCGCACGACGGCGTATCCGCCGTTCGCGCCGCCGTTTCTGAAGGACGGCGACCTGATCGTGCCGCAGACGGCGAACATCCTGTTCTATCTCGGACCGAAGCTCGGGCTCGCGCCGCAGGACGAAGGGCTGCGCTACATCGCGAACGGGCTACAGCTGACGATCGCCGATCTCGTGACCGAGGTCCACGACACGCATCACCCGATCGCAAGCGGCCTCTACTACGAGGATCAGAAAAAAGAAGCGCTGTCGCGCACCGGCGACTTCCTCGCCCACCGCATGCCGAAGTTCCTCGACTACTTCGAGCGGGTGCTCGCACAGAATCCGGCCGGCCCGAAATACATGGTCGGCAACGCGCTGACCTACGTCGATCTCTCGATCTTCCAGATCGTCGCCGGTCTGCGCTACGCGTTTCCGAAGGCGATGAAGCATTACGCCGGCGAAGTGCCGCACGTCGTGGCGCTGCACGACGCCGTGGCGAAGCGCCCCAACATCGGCGCCTATCTCGCCTCGCCGCGCCGGCTGCCGTTCAACGAAACCGGCATCTTCCGACACTACCCGGAACTCGACTTCGCCGTGCGCTGAGCCGTGAGCACGCCCCCCCGGCGTGCCCCCCGCCACTACCCGCCGCGCCAGCTTTCCCCGCCGCGCGCAATGCTATGCTTGCGCACGGCGCCGCTCACCCCCCAACAACGACCTGCTCGCCGTGCTGTCATTCCTGCTGAAACTGCGCACCCGCGCCCGCGATCTCTTTCGTCTGTCTGACGCCCACACGATGCTCGTGTGGGCGGTCGTCGTCGGCGTGGCGGGCGCGTTTGCGACCGTCCTGTTCCGCAAGGGCATCGCCCTGTTGCAGATCGTGTTCTCCGGCAGCCACGGCAGCCTCGTCGAAATGGCCAGGAATCTGCCCTGGCACACCCGCCTCTGGCTGCCCGCCGCGGGGGGCTTCATCGCGGGCTGCCTGCTGCTCGTCGCCAACCGCAAGACGCCCGGCGAAGGTAGCCGCCCCATTCACACCGACTATGTCGAGGCCGTCGCGATCGGCAACGGCGTAATGCCGGTCGGCAAGAGTCTCTGGCGCAGCATCTCGTCGCTCTTCACGATCGCGAGCGGCGGCTCGATCGGCCGCGAAGGCCCGATGGTGCAACTCGCCGCGCTCGCGGCGTCGCTGATCGGCCGCTGGGTCCACTTCGATCCGCAGCGCCTGCGCCTGCTCGTCGCGTGTGGCGCGGCAGCCGGTATCACCTCGGCCTATAACGCGCCGATCGCCGGCGCGTTCTTCGTCACCGAAATCGTGCTCGGCTCGATCGCCATGGAGAGCTTCGGGCCGCTCGTGGTCGCCTCGGTCGTGGCGAACATCACCATGCGCGAGTTCGCGGGCTACCGGCCGCCGTATCAAATGCCCGTGTTTCCGCCCGTCACGGGTCTCGAGGTCCTGCTCTTCGTGGCGCTCGGCCTGCTCTGCGGGGTGCTCGCGCCACAGTTTCTGAGCCTGATCGATGTTACGAAGTCGTCCTTCGGACGCCTGAAGGCGCCGCTTCCGGTAAAGCTCGCGCTGGGCGGGCTCGTCTGCGGCACGCTGTCGGTCTGGACGCCCGAGGTCTGGGGCAACGGCTACAGCGTCGTCAACTCGATCCTCCATTCGCCGTGGACCTGGACCGCGCTCGCCACCGTGCTCGTTTTCAAGCTCATCGCGACGGCGGCGACCGTCGGCTCGGGCGCAGTCGGCGGCGTGTTCACGCCGACGCTCTTCGTGGGCGCCGTGCTCGGCTGCCTGTTCGGCCAGGGCATGCATGCGCTGTGGCCGCACGGCACGTCGGCGCCGTTCGCCTACGCGATGGTGGGCATGGGCGCGTTCCTCACGGGCGCAACCCAGGCCCCGCTGATGGCGATCCTCATGATCTTCGAAATGACGCTCAGCTACGAAGTCGTGCTGCCCCTCATGCTCTCGTGCATAGTCGCGTACTTCGTGGCGCGCGCGACGGGCAAGGCGTCGATGTACGAGATCACGCTGCATCGCAACCGCGAGGAAGAGGAGCGCATGCGGCTGCGCGCGACGCAGATGCGCGCGCTGATCCAGCCCGCCAACACGGTCGTGGACGCCAGCGCGACCGTGCCCGAGATGACCCGCGTGTTCCTCGAGTATCCGGTGAAGTACCTCTATGTCACCGACGACGCGGGACGCTTTCTCGGCGCGGTGGCGCTCGCCGACATCACGTCGGACCTGCTGCAAAAGCGCGACACCTCGGACAAGCGCGCCGCCGACTACGTGCAGATGCCGTTCGATGTGCTCACGCCCGACATGTCGCTCGCGGCCGGACTGCAGCACTTCATGGCCTTTCGCGGCGAGCGGCTGCCCGTGATCGAGAGCGCACAGCAGCCCACGCTCGCCGGCGTCGTCTACAAGACCTCGCTCCTCGACGCCTATCAGCGGCTGTCGCCCGATCGCTAACACGCGGCTCCCGGACCTCGGGGGCGCGTGGTCTGTCTCGCCGTACCGCGCGTCGCCGTGCGCACGAAGCGATACGAACCCACGCGGACGGCCTGTCAAAGCGCGGCGGATTTTCTACAATGAAATCGGGCCGCGAGCCTCGTTCCTGCTCGTTTTCGAGCCGCGCGCCACGTGTGCGCACCGCTTCAGCGCGGCCGAATGTGCGGCCAGGCGCGCGGCGATACGCGTGAACGAACGCGCGGTAAAACGCGCGGCCAAAAGGCGGGCCACGAGGCGGGGCAAAAGGCGGCCAAACCGGAGCGAAGATGAGCGAACCGTCCCTCGATGCCGTGCGCCGCGATCATGCGGGCTGGATCTTCGTTCATCTCGAAGGCGAGCCATACGATCGTGGCGAGCAGCACGGCCAGTTGCTCGCCAACGAGATCCACAACGCGATCCGCACGGCGCGCTATCTCGCGAAATGGGACACAGGCGAGGACTTCAATACCTTCGTGAACGCCGCCGTCGCGCAATTCGCGCCGCGGCTCGACAACGAATTCGCCGACGAAATCCAGGGCATCGCCGACGGCGCGAAGCTGCCGTTCGCCGAAGTGCTGGCGTGGAACGGCTACATGGATCTGCTGCAGGGCTGGTGGCCGACGCACGCGGCGGCGGGAGCGCCGCAACCGGGCGCGCGGCCATGGCGCGGGCGGCGCGGCCATCACTGCAGCGCCTTCATCGCGACCGGCAGCGCGACGCGTGACGGCCGCATCGTCATGGCGCACAACTCGTGGGACCGCTACGCGGCGGGCGACGCGTTCAACGTGGTGTTCGACATCGTGCCCGACGCGGGCCACCGCATTCTCATGCAGGGCCTGCCCGGCTGCATCTCGAGCCTCACGGACTTCTGGATCACTTCGGCCGGCCTGATGGTGACGGAGACGACCATCTCGAACTTCGTCGGCTACCGCGCGAACGGTGCGCCCGAGTTCTACCGCTCGCGCCACGCCACGCAATACGCGACGAGCATCGCGCAATGGTGCGAGATGTTCGCAGCGGCGAACAACGGCGGCTACGCGAACAGCTGGCTGCTTGGCGACATCAAGACAGGCGAGATCGCGCGCTACGAACTGGGCCTGCAGCACACGGGCTTCGAGAGCACGAAGGACGGTTTCTTCAGCGGCTTCAACGCGGCGACCGACCTCGGCATCCGCAACCAGGAATGCGTCGGCGAAGGCGACGACTACACCGACGTGCGCCGCAACGGCGCGCGGCGCCTGCGCTTCATGCAGCTCGCCGAACGCCACCACGGCAGCATCGACGTGGAGCTGACCAAGGCGATGATCGCCGACCATCAGGACGTGTACCTCGAGCGCGACGACAACCCCTGCTCGCGCACGATCTGCGGCCACCTCGAGCTCGACGACGCACGCTTCGGGGGCTCCGATCAGGGACCGTTCAATCCGTGGGGCGCGAACGACGGCAAGGTCGTGGACAGCGAGATGGCACGCGAGCTGGCCTTCTGGGCGCGCTGGGGTCACCCGTGCGGCCGGCCGTTTGACGCCCAGGCATTCATGGAGCGCCATCCGCAGTGGAACTGGCTCAACGGCTATATGCGCGACCGCCCGTCCTGGCCCTGGACCCGCTTCGGCGGGCTGCGTGCGGGCGGCTGAAGCGGCGTTGCCGTTGCCAGGTCCGGTTTGGCGCGGCCAAAAAAATAGCACACGCGTTCGAGACGCGTCGGCCCATTTCCTGCCATTATGGATACATCGCGTAGCTTCACGCGCAGCCGCACGGCAGCAGCCGCCGCATCCGCGCGAAGCCGATGCGGCGCGCCGTCCCAGCGTGGCCGGCGCGGTTGCCGTACGGTGTCCGTCCGGGCGCGGCACGGTGCTTGCTGCGGCCCTCGGGCCGCATGAAAGAGGAGGTCGAGCGATGAAAACCTCGACAGTCATGGCCACCGTGCTGCTCTCGGCGTCCTGCTTCGCCGCCCCGGCTCACACCGCGCGGGAAACCCTGGCCGATTACGGCGGTGCGGCACCGCAGCAGCGCCTCAATGATGCCCCGGTCGCCCCGCCTGCCCCCGACGTACCCGTCCCCACCGCTGGCAATGCGCAGCACTGGGAGTACATCACGCTGCCGAAGTCGCGACAGCTCGACAAGACGCTAACTCCGGAACTGCACCAGCAGACCTAGACCTGACGGTCGCGCAAAGGACGCCCTGCATGCCAGCCACCCCCATTCCCGAAGAGCCGATCGATCTGCAATTGACCGACGTCCTGCGCGAGGTCAACTGGCCCGCCAACAAGGACGGCCTCGTGGACGCCGCGCGCGACGCGGGGGCGAGCAACGAAGTGCTCGCGATCCTCGACGGAATGCCGGAACAGGACTACCAGGACGTTGCTTCGGTCACGCGGCTGATCAGCAGCAACTACAGCCCGGGGATCGGCGGCTGATCCGCGCCCTGCGGCGCAGATCAGGCGTCGCGTCCGAACACCACGCGCGCAAAGAATCGGGTCAGCACCGCCTCGACCACGGGTGGTGTGACGTGTTGCGGATCGGCGGTGGCGAGAAACTGCACGCCGTCGCACAGACCGATCAGACCGATCACGAGCAGTTCGGGCGCAAGCGGCATCGGCGTGCCGGCGCGGGCCGCAAATTCCTCGATGTACGCGGCAAGCTGCTCGCGTTTTTCCTTCATGAACGCCGTGAAGCGCGTGCGAAAGCGCGCATCGCGCGCGGCCAGCAGCTTCGCTTCCACCCACAGCAGGAAGGTCCTGTTGTCCTGCACCATGCGGCTGTAGTACGCCATCACGCGCGCCTCCATTTCCTCGCGCGAACTCTCGGTCTCGAAGATCGCGCGCAGGTCGGCCTGCATCGCCTCGTGGTCGCGCCGCAGCAGTTCCACGAGCAGTTCGGCCTTGCTGCCGAAGTTCGAATAGAACGCCCCGCGCGTGTAGCCTGCCGCGAGCGCGATGTCTTCCACGCTCGCTCCCACGAAACCTTTTTTCGTGAAGAGGGCGTGCGCCGCGTCGAGCAGGCGCTCGCGCGTCTGGTCACGGCTCTGTTCACGGGTTAGTCGGGTGGCGTTCATGGCGAAAGTCTAGCACTGAAACATTCCTCGAATTCAACTTTGCATCCAGATACAACCTTGCATTAGAATTCACCACGTCATCTGTAGTTTTCTTGCACGCATGCTGTCAGTGAATCCCGCGTGCGCCCCAGGCAAATCGAGGTCCATGTGAATCGTTGCGGTCGTGGCGCGTCGGGCGGGATGCGCAGGCAGTCTAGTGGGTCATCGGGGCACGCGCGTTGGCGCCGCGTTGCCGCGCTCCTCTCCCTGTGCGGCGCCGCCGCGCTCGCTGCGTGCGGCAAGGCGCCGCCACCGCCCGAAGCGCCGCGTCCCGTCGTCGCCCTGACCGTCCATCCCGACAGCGCCGGCATCGCGGCCACCTACCCGGGCGATATCGAAGCCCGCTATTCGACGCCGCTCTCGTTCCGCGTGGCCGGCAAGATCATTGAACGCAGCGCGCACCTGGGCGACGTCGTCAAACCCGGCCAGATTGTCGCGCGCCTCGATCCATCCGACTTCGAGAAGAACGCGGCCAGCGCCGCTGCGCAACTCGCGGCCGCCCAGCACAACTACGCCTACGCGAAACAGCAGCTCGATCGCGACACGGCGCAAGCCGAGGCGAACCTGATTGCCCACGCGCAGTTCGAGCAGACGCAGAACGCCTATGCCTCCGCAGTCGCGCAGCGCGACCAGGCGCAGCAGCAACTCGCGCTGGCCGTTGACCAGCGCCGCTACACGCAGCTCGTCGCCGATCACGCGGGCGTCATCACCGCCGAAAGCGCCGACACGGGCCAGAACGTGCAGTCCGGTCAAGCCGTCTATCAGCTTGCGTGGTCGGGCGACGTCGACGTGGTCTGCGATCTGCCGGAAACGGCCGTCGCCGGCCTCGCGGTCGGCCAGCGCGCGCAGGTGAGCCTGCCGGCGCTGCCGGGCAAACCGTACACGGCGCAGGTCCGCGAAATCGCGGCCGCCGCCGATCCGCAGAGCCGCACCTGGCGCGTGAAATTCACGCTCGCCCAACCGGATGCCGCCGTGCGCCTCGGCATGACGGCGAACGTCGCGATCGCGCCCAGCCACGCGGCCGCGGGCAGCACCTTTACGATCCCGGCCACCGCGCTCTTCCACGACGGCAACGCACCGGCGCTCTGGATCATCCACCAGCCCGACAACGTGCTGCAGCTGCGGCGCGTGATCGTCTCGCGCTACGACGCGCGCACGATCACCGTAACGAGCGGCCTCGCCGACGCCGACCAGATCGTGCTGCAAGGCGTGCATACCGTCACGACGGGTGAAAAAGTCCACCCGGTGGCGCCGCTCCATCCCGAGGATTTCGCGTCATGAGCCAGGCTCCGGGCTCCGATCACGAAGAGGGACGCTTCAATCTGTCGGCATGGGCGTTGCGCCATCAGGCGCTGCTGATCTTCATCATTGCCCTCGCGACGATCTTCGGCGCCCTCTCCTATACGCGTCTTTCGCAGTCCGAAGATCCGCCGTTCACGTTCCGCGTGATGGTGATCCAGACCTTCTGGCCCGGCGCGACCGCACGCCAGGTCGAGGACGAGGTGACCGACCCGTATCGGCCGCAAGCTGCAGGAGACGCCTTATATCGACTTCTTGCGCAGCTACTCGCGCCCCGGCGAGTCGCTCTTGTTCTTCACGATGAAAGACTCGGCGCCCGTGAGCGAGGTGCAGCCGACGTGGTACCAGGTGCGCAAGAAAGTGGGCGACATCGCCGCCACGCTGCCGCCCGGTGTCCAGGGGCCGTTCTTCAACGACGAGTTCGGCGACGTCTACACCAATATCTATGCGCTCGAAGGTGATGGCTTCTCGCCGGCCCAGTTGCACGACTACGCCGACAAGCTGCGCGAAGAGCTGCTGCGCGTGCCCGACGTCGGCAAGGTCGATTATTTCGGCGACCCGAATCAGCGCATCTACATCGAGATCCCGAACACGCAGCTCACCCGCCTCGGCATTTCGCCGCACGCAGATCGGCCAGATCATCGGCGCGCAGAACAGCGTCTCGCCAGCGGGCACGCTGACCACGGCCGACGACCGCGTCTTCGTGCGCCCGAGCGGCCAGTTCGAGAACCTGCAGGCCCTCGCCGACACGCTGATCCGCGTGAACGGCCACAGCTTCCGCCTGGGCGACATCGCGACGATCCGGCGCGGCTACGACGACCCGCCCGCCACGCAGATGCGCTTCGAGGGCAAGGCCGTGCTCGGCATCGGCCTGACGATGCAGCCCGGCGGCGACGTGGTCCGGCTCGGCAAGGCGCTGGACGCGCGCGTCGCGCAGCTGCGCGCCCAGCTGCCGCTGGGCCTGAGGCTCGTCGAAGTGTCGAGCATGCCCAACGCGGTCTCGCATTCGGTGGACGACTTCGTCGAGGCCGTGGCCGAAGCGGTCGGCATCGTGCTGCTCGTGAGCCTCGTCTCGCTGGGCGTGCGCACCGGCATGGTGGTCGTCATCACGATCCCCATCGTGCTCGCCGTCACCTCGCTCGTGATGTATCTCTTCGGCATCGGTCTGCACAAGGTCTCGCTCGGCACGCTCGTGCTCGCGCTCGGCCTGCTCGTGGACGACGCCATCATCTCCGTCGAGATGATGGCCGTGAAGCTCGCGCAGGGCTGGACCCGCACGCGCGCCGCCGCCTTCGCGTACACGAGCACCGCGTTCCCGATGCTCACCGGCACGCTCGTCACCGTCTCAGGCTTCTTGCCGATCGTGCTCGCGAAATCGAGCACCGGCGAATACACACGCTCGATCTTCCAGGTCTCCGCGATCGCGCTGATCGCCTCCTGGTTCGCCGCCGTCGTCCTGATCCCGCTGCTCGGCTACCGGCTCCTGCCCGAGCGCGAACGCGCGGAGCACGAGCCCGGCGCTCACGAGCACGACATCTACGACACGCGCTTCTATCACCGGCTGCGGCGCTGGATCGGCTGGTGCGTCGAGTATCGCTTCGTCGTGCTCGCACTCACGATCGCCCTCTTCCTCGTCGCCCTGCTCGGCTTCACGCTCGTGCCGCAGCAGTTCTTCCCGAGCTCGGACCGGCCCGAGCTGCTCGTGGACGTGCGTCTGCCCGAGGGCGCCTCGTTCGACGCCACGCTGCGCGAGGTCAGGCGCCTCGAAGCCGCGCTCAAGGGCCGCCCCGAGATCGATCATGCGATCGACTTCGTCGGGACCGGCGCGCCGCGCTTCTATCTGCCGCTCGACCAGCAGCTGCAGCAGCCGAACTTCGCGCAGTTCGTCGATCACGGCGAAGTCGGTCGACGACCGCGAAAAGCTCGCCAGCTGGCTCGAGACCAAGCTGCGCAACGACTTCCCGGCCGTGCGCACGCGCCTGTCGCGCCTCGAGAACGGGCCGCCCGTCGGCTATCCCGTGCAGTTCCGCGTGAGCGGCGACGACATCGCCACGGTGCGCGCCATCGCGGAGCGCGTCGCTGCGACGGTGCGCGCCGACCCGCGCGCCGACAACGTCAGCTTCGACTGGGACGAGCCCGCCGAACGGTCGCTCCACTTCGAAATCGACCAGCAGAAAGCGCGCGCGCTGAACGTCTCGTCGCAGGACGTCGCCAACTTCCTGCAGATGATGCTCTCGGGCTATACCGTCACGCAGTACCGCGAGCGCGACAAGCTCATCAGCGTCGATCTGCGCGCGCCCGCCGCCGAGCGCGTCGATCCCGCGCGCCTGCTGACGCTCGCCATGCCGACGCCCAACGGTCCGGTGCCGCTCGGCTCGCTCGGTCATCTCGCGAACGACCTCGAGTATGGCGTGATCTGGTCGCGCGACCGGCAGCCCACCCTCACCGTCCAGTCCGACGTGAAAGCCGGCGCGCAGGGCATCGACGTGACGCACGAAGTCGAAAAACGGCTTGCGCCGATCCGCGCCTCGCTGCCCACGGGCTACCGCATCGAGGTCGGCGGCTCCGTGGAGGAAAGCGCGAAAGGTCAGACGTCGATCTTCGTTCAGTTGCCGATCCTCGCCATCGCCGTGCTCACGCTCTTGATGATCCAGCTGCAGAGCTTCTCGCGCGTGATGATGGTCGTGCTGACCGCGCCGCTCGGACTGATCGGCGTGGTGCTCACGCTGCTGCTGTTTCGCGAGCCGTTCGGCTTCGTCGCAATGCTCGGCGTGATTGCGATGTTCGGCATCATCATGCGCAACTCAGTCATACTCGTTGACCAGATCGAGCAGGACATCCGCGCAGGGCACCAGCGCTTCGACGCCATCGTCGGCGCGACGGTGCGGCGCTTCAGGCCCATCACGCTGACGGCCGCGGCCGCCGTGCTCGCGCTGATTCCGCTATTGCGCTCGAACTTCTTCGGGCCGATGGCCACCGCGCTCATGGGCGGTATCACGAGCGCCACCGTGCTCACCCTGTTCTATCTGCCGGCGCTCTATGCCGCCGCGTTCCGGGTGCGCACCAACGAAACCGGCGGGACGGGCCCCAATGCGGAGCATGCACCATGAGCGTCATGAACCCGTTAGCCATGCAGATCGACCGTAGCGCGACGCCGCCGCTCAAATCGCACAAATTGCACGCCTGCACGTGGATGACCGCGCTCGCAGCACTGAGCCTCGCCGGCTGTGCATGGGGGCCGAGCGGCGAAGCGCCTGCGATGCCGCAGCCCGCGCACTACGGTGCGGACCCGCAGCCGGCGCAGACCGTGGCCGCGCAAGGTGTGGCGCAACAGTTCGTCGTGGGCGCCGAGCCGGTGCCGCAGTGGTGGAAACTCTACAACTCCGACGCGCTGAACGACCTCGTCGATGAAGGTCTGCGCAACAGCCCGAATCTCGCCGCCGCCGACCACAGCCTGCAGGCCGCGCGCGAACAATTGCGCGGCCAGATCGGCAGCTCGATGCTGCCCACCGTCGATGCGCTCGGCACGGCGCAGCGCCAGCGCTCGCCCGGCATCCCGCAGCTCGGCGTCGACAAGCTGCAGTACGACATCTTCGCGGGCCTCGTCGAGGTCCGCTATTCGTTCGATCTGTTCGGTGCAACGCGGCTGAACAACGTGGCGCAGGCCTCGCGCGTGAACGTGCAGGCGTTCCAGTTCGAGGCGGCACAACGCGCGCTCGCCGCGAACATCGTCGCGGCGGCGCTAGCCGCGGCCACGCTGCACGCGCAGATCGACACGACCGGGCAGCTCGTCGCGCTCGCCAACGCACAGGCCGACGATATGGCGAAGCGTTACGCGCTTGGCGCGGTCTCGCACACCGACCTGCTGAACGCGCAGCAAAGCGCGGCGTCGATCGCGACCAATCTGCCGGTGCTGCAACAGCAGCTGAGCACGACGCGCCATGCGCTCGCGGTGCTGCTCGGGCGCACGCCCGATGCGGCGCCGCCCGAGCTCGACCTCGCGAGCTTGACCCTGCCTGCGCAAGTGCCGGTCGTGGTGCCCTCGGATCTGCTGAAGTCACGGCCCGATATCGAAGCCGCCGACGCGACGCTGCGGGCCGCCGCCGCCGACGTGGGCGCCGCGACGGCGCAGATGTTCCCGAGCATCACGCTCTCGGCCGGACTCGGCCAGGCCGGATTTTCGTGGCCGATGGCGACGTCGGGCGTCGGCGCGTTGTGGGCCATCGGTGCGTCGCTCACGCAGCCGATCTTCCACGGCGGCCAGCTCGTCGCGCAGCGACGCGCGGCGCTGCAGTCGTATGACGCCGCCAACGCCTCGTACCGCCAGACGGTGCTCGCGGCGTTCCAGAACGTCGCCGACCAGTTGGCTTCGCTCGAGCACGACGCTCAGGCGCTCGATTCGGCCAGCCTCTCTGCGCGTACCTCGGAGGGCGTGTACGAGGAGACCAACGCCCGCTACCGGCTCGGCGCCGTGCCTTACTACGCCGTGCGGCAGAGCGAGCAGCAATGGCGCAATGCACGCCTCGACGAAATCCGCTATCGCGGACAGCGCCTCTCGGATACGGCCGCGCTGTTCCAGGCGATGGGCAATCCGCCGACGGCGCCGGGGGCGAGTACGGCTGCCGCCTCAGGGGCCACCTCAGGGACTACCCCGCAGCCGGCCGCGAAGCCTGACGCTCGTTCAGTCGATTGACCTGCGCCGGCGGCTCGGCCAAACGTGCCGCCCAAAGCAACACGGCGCGCCCCTCGGGGCGCGCCGTGTTGTATCAAGCGCCGAATCGGCAGCGCAGCCTCACTACTTGTTCGACTCGAACAGATTCATGATCTGCTGCTTCTCGCTCGAGCTCACATCGGGCGGCGTCATCCCGCCTGCCCCCACACCGCCCACGGCATCGCTCGCGTTGCTCGCGCCGCCCGGCGCGCTCGCCGAATCGAGGCCGATGCTCGCCACGAAGCCGTTACCCGGCGTCATGTCGCTGTAGTACAGCTCGTCGCCGATCGTCGTCAGGCCGTCGGGCATCGACGGCTCCTGCTGCGGCACGCCTTGCAGCGCCCGGCCCATGTAGTCCACCCAGATCGGCAGCGCGAGCTGCGCACCGAATTCGCGGCTGCCGAGGCTCTTCGGCTGGTCGTAGCCCATCCATGCCACGGCGACGAGCGAGCGCTGATAGCCTGCGAACCAGCCGTCTTTCGCATCGTTGGTCGTACCGGTCTTGCCTTGCAGGTCATCGCGATGCAGGACGTTGGTGCCCGCGCCCGTACCCGACGTCGCCACCGAATGCAGCAGGCTGTTCATGACGTAAGCGTTGCGCGCCGGGATCGTCTGCGGCGCGTTCTGGCCCGCGACGAGCGGCTGCGCACGCAGGACCGGCTGGCCGCGTGCGTCGTCGACCTCGGCGATCAGGTAAGGATTGATGCGATAGCCGCCGTTGGCGAACACGCTATAGGCGCTCGCCGACTGCAGTGGCGTGACGAGACCCGCGCCGAGCGCCATCGGCAGGTACGGCGGCGTCTTGTCCGCATCGAAGCCGAAGCGCTGCGTCACGTAGTCCTGTGCGTACTTCGTGCCGATGTACGAAAGAATGCGGATCGATACGAGGTTCTTCGACTTCTCGAGCGCGACACGCATCGGCATCGGACCGTCGGGCTGGTCGTCGTCCTTCGGCTCCCACGCATCGCCGCCCGGCGTGCTGGGCGGGAAGTACAGCGGCGCGTCGTTGATGATGGTCGCCGGCCCGAGACCCTTCTCCAGCGAAGCCGAATAGATGAACGGCTTGAAGCTCGAACCCGGCTGGCGCCAGGCCTGCGTGACGTGGTTGAACTTGTTCTTGTTGAAGTCGAAGCCGCCCACGAGCGCGCGGATCGCACCGTCCTGCGGTGTGAGCGAAACGAGCGCACCTTCCACCTGCGGCAGTTGCGTGATCTCCCAGTTGCCCTTCGCGTCTTCGACCACGCGCACGATCGAGCCCTCACGAACGCGCAGCGTCTGCGACGCGCGCGGCGACAGCGCGGCCGCCACGAAGCGCAGCCCGTCGCCGCTCACCGTGATCGTGGTGCCGTCGAGCAGCTGCGCCTTGACGGCCTTCGGGTTCGCATCGGTGACGACCGCGGCGACGATCTCGCCGTTGTCGGGGTGGTCCGTGAGCGCGTCGTCGATGGCCTGGTCGCGGTCGTCGCCTTCGGGCGGCAACTGCACGAAGCCTTCCGGCCCGCGATAGCCGTGACGCCGCTCGTAGGCCATCACGCCCTTGCGCACCGCGTCATAAGCCGCCTCCTGGTCCGCCGAATCGATCGTGGTCGTCACCGTGAGGCCGCGCGTATAGGTTTCGTCCTTGTACTGCGCGTACATCATCTGACGCACCATTTCGGCGATGTACTCGGCGTGCACGCTGTACTCGTTGCCGGCCGTCCGCGTGCGCAGCGGTTCCTTGATCGCTTCATCGTACTGGGCCTGGGTGATGTAGCCGAGATCAAGCATGCGCTTGAGGATGTAATCCTGGCGGATCTTCGCGCGGTGCGGATTGACGATCGGGTTATACGCCGAAGGCGCCTTTGGCAGGCCCGCGAGCATCGCCGCCTCCGCAAGCGTGATGTCCTTCAGGTCCTTGCCGAAGTACACGCGCGCCGCTGCCGAAAAGCCATAGGCGCGCTCGCCCAGATAGATCTGGTTCATGTACAGCTCGAGGATCTGATCCTTCGTGAGCGCGCGCTCGATCTTGTACGCGAGCAGCATCTCGTAGATCTTGCGCGTATAGGTTTTCTCGCTCGAGAGGAAGAAGTTGCGCGCCACCTGCATCGTGATCGTGCTCGCACCCTGCGAGGCGCCGCCATGCATCAGGTCGGCGAAGCCCGCGCGCAGGATGCCGATGAAGTCCACGCCGCCGTGCTCGTAGAAGCGGTAGTCCTCGATCGCGAGAACGGCCTTCTTCTGCACGTCGGGGATGTCCTGGAAGCGCACGAGCTGCCGGCGCTCCTCGCCGAATTCGCCGATCAGCACGTGGTCGGCCGTGTAGATGCGCAGCGGCACCTTCGGCTGATAGTTGGTGAGCGCGTCCAGCGAAGGCAGTTGCGGCTCCATCACGACCAGCCCATAGCCGACGATCAGCGCGCCGACGACGAGGAGCGTCGCAATCAGGCCGAAGAACCCCAGCACGATCGAGCCGAAGATCGAGCGGCGCCGCCTGCCGCCGTCGCGCGGCGAGTCGTGACGGTCCGGCTGGTCGGGCCCGCGCGGGGGGGATCCGTTGCCGAAGGAAGGTTCCCGATCGTTGCTCGGGTATTGTGGGGAAGACGGTCGTTTAATGATAGGCATGACTGGAATGATTGGCGCGTCTACCGCGCACCCGGCTGCGCGCGCAGCCGCGCGCAAGGATCGTGATCATGGCGTCATGGCGCCAGTGCGGCAAGCGGCAGGACAGGCTCGCGCCGGCCGTCGCAACGCGACCGGCAACGCCCCCGTCCGGTCGCGCGACGCGCGGTGCAGCGCACCATCGCGCAAAGTAACAGCGCATTCTAATTAATTCCGCACGTAGCAGGACGAGGTTTTTTTGTAAAAAATTCCTCGATGCGGACTTTCGAATGGCTTTCCGTACGTTGCCTGCCGCCCTTTCGCGCACAAAAGACGCCTCTTTGCGCCAATTTCGACCTTCGTCGCACAAGCTGTCGCGCCGGTGCGGCCGGACATACCAGAAAGCAGAAACGAGTCCAGTGAGCCTGGCATATTCTTGCGCGGCGTGGCTCATGCGCGTGCGCACAGGTCGTTGCGCACGCCGCGCTTGGCCGTATGATGGACAACTGCTGCACGCCCCGCCCGGCCCCGATACGCGACACGCGGCCGTCATGAAAGAGTCACGCGCGAGCGACCGTATGGCCGCCGCCCGGACGGGACCCGAGGTCACCCGTTGCCGACCCCAAGAGCCAGCCGATCATGAACAAGCCCAGCGAACGCATCGTCGTTTTCGTCACGCCCGCGCAGAAGCGCGCCATCTCGGCTACGGCCGATGAACTGGGCATCAGCGTCAGCGAACTGATGCGCCGGGCCGTGATCGCTTTCAGCGCGACCGGCGACCAGGTGAAGGCCGCGAGCATCGTGGACCGCCTGAACGCGCCACGCGCACCCGATGCGCTCGCGCAGGTGCTGCGCCGGGCGGCAAGACCGCTGCGCTCTGGCCGCGGCGGCCCGCAGCGTGCCGCTCCCGCACCGGCGCACGATGCCGCGCCGCTGGCTACGCACGAAGACGAGGAAGCCGCGACGCAAGTCTGCGCGCAAGACGGGACCGTGCACGATGCCAACCCACTGCTCCATGCGGCCAACGGTGCCGCGCCGCAAGCATCCGTCGAAGCATCCGCGGTAGCGACCTTAGAGGCGCAGCGAGGCAACGCCGCACGCGAAATTGGCCAGGCCATCGCACGACTGGCCGCCGGCGCGGAGGACGTCGAAGCACCGCTTGCCGACGCCGCCGCCTTCGAGGACGACGAGCCCATGCAGTCGCTAGGTGGCGCGTCGCCATTCGCGCGTACGACGCATCCGCACGGTGATGCCGACGCTCGCCACGACGGACAAAACGGCGGCGCACCCGAGGACGGTAAATTTGCGTGACGTCCGTAACGGACACAAGCAGGCACAGGCAGCGCACAGCCAGTTCCCCGGCGCCGCGCCGCCCCCCCGAACCTTTAAGTCCCTTTTAAGTGACCCCTGGTGTAATATCCGCGGGCAATGGCGCCGGGCGGCGCTTGTCGGAATTCCTGTAATCGCCTCGCCCGTTTCGATTGCCCACTTGCAATCCGCAAAGGCGCCCCGATTTGCGCGCTGCATGCGCGGTGTGCGCAAAGCGGCGTAAGCTGGAAACAGCGCTGAAAAAGGCACTGGAAACAGCACAGGCGGCGCCCGCAGGCAACTGCGGAACCGTCCACGCCGCTCGAGGCAAATACGCATGCGTGCACCTCGGCCTGTTGCGGCCGATTTCAATTCACGGAGGAATTCATGTCGCTTTTTGACTCCATTTCGCGCACGCTCAAGGGTCTCTTGAACGACGCCGCCGATTCGGTGCAGGACCCGTCGCGGGATGCCCGCCAGATCGTGCGCGAGCTCGACGGCAGCATCGCGAAAGCGGAGAACGCACTCGTCGAGATTCAGGCACAGGTCGCAACGCAGCAAAGCAAGCGCGATGTGGCCGCCGACAAGGCAAAGAAGTATGAAGACGGCGCGAAGCGCGCGCTGCAGTCGGGCGACGAAGCGCTCGCGCGCGAGGCGCTCGGCGCACAGGCCACGGCCGAAGCGGAGCGCGACGCGCTCGCCGGCGAACTCGCGAAGCTCGAGCCGTCGGTCGATCAACTGAAGCAGCAGATCGACGACATGCGCCAGCGCCGCAACGACCTGAACGCCCGCTCGAACATCCTGCAGGCCAAGCAGCAGATCGCGCAGGCCAAGGATGTTGCGGCCACGGCGCTCGGCGGCATCGGTGGCAAGAACCTCTCCGCCGACTTCGACAAGCTCGAGGACAAGGTCTCGCTCTCGAACGCCCGCTCGGACGCGCGCCTGAATTCGGCCGATACGGCCAGCGGCAAGGCGCTCGAAGACAAGCTCGCCGCGCTGAACAAGGGGCCTTCCGTGGACGAGCGCCTCGAAGCGTTGAAGAAACAGTTGAACCCGCCGGCGCAATAACGCGCCAGCGTGGCCGGAAGCGGCCGCGTGTCATGCTTGTGCATACCGCGCGCGCCGCATCCTCGTTCCGATCGCCATGGAGACGGGCGTCAATCCGCCCGGCTTGCAACATGAAAAAGTATCTCGTCGCAGCCCTCGCCTCGCTCGCGCTCGTGAGCGGCGCCGCCTTCGCGGCACCGAGCGCCCAGCAGATCGAATCCGCCATGTCGCAAGGCGACTGGCAACGCGCGGATGCCGGCCTCGTCGAGGTCCTGCAGGCGCACCCGAACAGCGCGCACGCGCACTACCTCTATGCGCAGGTGCTGGACCGCGAAGGCCGCTACGCCGACGCGCTCGCCCAGGTCGAGCAGGCCAGGTCGCTCGACCCGCAATTACGCTTCACCGCGCCGCAAAACTTCGCCCAGGTCGAGGCAAAGATCCGCGCCGATGCAGCGCGCGCCGGCGCCACCACGACCAGCCGTGCCGACAATCCGTTCGCGCAGCAGACCCAGGCGGTGGCGCCGCTGCCGCAGCGCCACGGTCCGGGCATGGGCGCGTGGATCGGCATTGCGATCGTGCTCGTCGGCATCGCGCTCGTGCTGCGCTGGACACTGCGGCGCGCGAAGTCGAACGAAGACACGAAGGCCGGCGACGATCGCCGCGATCAACTCAAGCGCGCAACCGACCTGCTCAACGCGGTGCGCTCGCTAAAGCTCGACGTCAAGCTCTCGACGGCGCCGGGCCATGATGTGCTCGAAAAGGAAGTCGAAGGGCTTGAAGCGCAGTTGCGCAGCCTCGTCGAAACGCTCTCGAACAGCGCGAATCCCGTGGCGCCGTATCAGGTCGAGGATCTCGAGCGTCAGTTCGCCAGCCTCAAGGCGCGCGCCGAAGGTCGCCCCGACCCGAACGCACAAGCTGCCGCAGCCTCGCCCTACGGCTACAGCGGCGGCGACTCGGCCTATGCGCGCGAAGCCGACACCGCCTTCGGCCGTCAGCCGCAGATGCCTTATCCGCCTCAACAGCCGCCGCAAGTCATCGTGCAGCAAGGCGGCGGTGGCATGGGAGGCATGGGCGGGCTGCTGACCGGCGTCCTGCTTGGCGAAGCGCTGAACCAGGGGCGTGACCGCGTGATCGAGCGCGATGTGTACGTGGACGACGACGGCCGCCGGATCCCGCGCGACGGTGGTGGCAATGGCGGTGGTAACGGCATTGACTTCGGCCAGGGCTCCAACGACTGGGACGACGGTTCCGGCGGCGGCGGCGTCGACCTCGGCAGCAACGACGGCTCCGACGACTGGAGCAATTCCTGAGCGTTCGTTGCGCCCACCCCATCTGAAGGCGCACAACGGCACTCCTGACCACGGGCTCCACACGGGGCCCGTTTTGTATCCAGGCGCGGCGCGCAGTGCGCGCGGCTCCCCCAAGGAAGCGGCACATGATTCCTCAGGTTGGCGTGGCGCCGCCCGTGCCACATATCGCGATCGTCGGCAGCGGCTTTGCCGGGCTTGGCATGGCAATCCGCCTGCGGCGCATGGGCATCGCGTCATTTACGATCTATGAGGCGGCAGAAGATCTTGGTGGCACCTGGCGCGACAACGCCTACCCGGGGGCCGCCTGCGATATTCCTTCGCACCTCTATTCGTTTTCCTTCGAACCCAACCCGAACTGGACGCGCGCGTTCGCACCGCAGCAGGAGATTCTCGACTATCTGCGCCACTGTGCACGCAAGTACGACATCGAGCGTTTCATCGAATATCGTTCGCGCGTGCGCGCGGCGCGCTTCGACGAAACGCGCGGCGTATGGCGCATCGAAATTGAGCGCGACGGTTCGACGCGCATGATCACCGCCGATCTGCTGATCGCCGCGAACGGCGCGCTTTCGCGCCCGGCACTCCCCGATCTCGTGGGGCTTGATCGCTTCGAAGGCGCCCTCTTTCATTCGGCGCGCTGGGACCACGGCTACGACCTCCACGGCAAGCGCGTGGGCGTGATCGGCACCGGCGCGAGCACGATTCAGTTCGTGCCGCAGATCCAGCCTCGCGTCGCACAGCTCGCGGTGTTTCAACGCACGCCGCCGTGGATCATGCCGCGCCGCGACCACACGATCAGCCCGCGCAAGCGTGCGCTTTACCGCCGCGTGCCCACCGCACAGCGCATTGCGCGCGCCGCGGCGTACTGCCAGCACGAAGTGCGGGCGCTCGGTTTCGTCGTCAATCTGCGGCTGCTCGAGCGGCCCATGAAATTCGCGCGCGGCTATCTCGCGCGCAAGGTCGAAGACGCTAACCTGCGCGCCAAGCTCACGCCGGACTATCTGCTCGGCTGCAAGCGCGTGCTGCTCTCGTCCGACTACTACCCCGCGATTTCGCAGCCCAACGTCGAACTCGTCACCGACGCGATCCGCGAAGTGGTCGCCGACGGCGTCGTCACAGCCGACGGCACGCACCGCAAGCTCGACGCGATCATCTGCGGCACGGGCTTTCAGGTCAACGACGTCGATGCGCCGTTTCGCGTGACCGGCGTCGGCGGCGCGAATCTCGGCGAGGCGTGGCGGCGCGACGGGCCGCAGGCCTACCTTGGCGTGAGCGTCGCGGGCTTTCCGAATCTCTTCCTGATCGTCGGCCCCAACACGGGGCTCGGACACAACTCGATGATTTACATGATCGAGTCGCAGGTGCGCTATATCGCCGACTGTGTCCGCGCGCTGCAACGCCGCGGGGCGCGCACGATGAGCTTGCGGGCGGAGGTGCAGCGCGAGTTCAACGCAACGCTGCAGCAAATGCTCGCGCGCACCGTCTGGCAGTCGGGTTGCCATAGCTGGTATCAGACCCGGCACGGCAAGAACACATCGCTATGGCCGGGCTTCACCTTCGACTTCCGGCGCAGGACGCGGCGCATACGTGAGAGCGACTATGAGTTCGGAGCGTGACGCGCCGCCGCTCGCAACGCTACCCGCCCCCAAGCAGCCGCAGCAGCCCCCACAAAAAGCGGCAAACCATCACGATCAGCTCCCATAGCAGCACCAGTTGCTGCCAGAGCGATGCGGTGGTGCTCTCGTCCAGCATGCGTTCGATCATCAGACTCCCATAGCGGCCCTCGCGCGGCCCGCGTTGCCCGATCATAGCGCCCGGAACCCGGGCGCGCTCAAGTCCAAACTCAAGTCCAAACTCAAGTCCAAACATTACGCGCCGTTAATAGCCACTGAGAGGCCGGCTTTCGCACACCAGACCGGGCCCGAGACACAAGGAGACAACCGATGTCACGTTTGCGTTTGCGTTTGCGCCTGTGCGGCCCGCGCCGGGCGGGCAAGTCGGCCGGTACCATCGGCGCCATCGCGGCGCATGCTGGCCGCCTCGGCATGGAAATCTGCGACGTGTCCGGCCATGTGGACGAAGTCGCTGCCCGCGTCGAGCATCAGGCGACGGTCTGTCATGCGCTACGCGAGTCGGCCGCGCACACGCTCGCGGGCAATCACCAGATCGCCGCCGCGGCCCGCGCGATGCGCGAGGTCAGCACCGGCACGGCGGCCACCGTGCAGTCGTCCCAACAGACCATTGACGCGTCGCTCGCCGACATCCACGGCCTCGTGGAAGGCGTCACCGTGATCGAAAGCCAGATCGGCGCGCTCAAGACCGCCCTCGCGCATGTTTCGAGGGTTTCGGAGGAGATCTCGCTGATCGCGCGCCAGACCCAGCTGCTTGCGCTGAACGCCGCCATCGAGGCCGCGCGCGCAGGTGAATCGGGCAAGAGCTTCGCGGTCGTGGCCTCCGAAGTGAAGAATCTCTCCGCGAAGACGGCGCAGGCCACGGGACAGATCGAACAGACACTCGCGCAACTCACGCAGCAGACCGAGCGGCTCATTGTCGAAGGCGCGGCGAACACCGCGCGCGCGCACCGCGTGCGCGAAGGCACGCGCACGATCGGCGCCGCCGTGCAGAGCACCGGCGCGGCGATCACGCAGCTCGACGAACACGCCGGCCAGATCGCCCAGCTGACCGGAGAGATCGAGGCGAAATGCGACGGGCTCGAGACCCAGGTGCAGCAGATGGCCGACGGCGTCGAGGATTCGAGCCGCAATTTCGCCCAGGCAAAGGATCAGCTGGGGCGCCTGCTCAACGTCTCGGAGACGCTGATCGAGCTGAGCGCCGAAACGGGTGTCGAGACCGAGGACACGCGCTTCATCACGGCCGTGCAGCGTGCCGCATCGCAGGTCGGCAAGCTGTTCGAGACGGCCCTCGCGCGTGGCGACATCGGCGAAGCCGACCTGTTCGACAGCACCTACGTGCCCGTGCCGAATAGCAACCCGCAGCAACACATGACGCGCTTCACGACTTTCACCGACCGCGTACTGCCGGCGATCATCGAGCCGCTGCTGGGCTTCGACGAACGGGTGGCGTTTTGCGTAGCGATCGATCCGCGCGGCTACATTCCGACCCATAACCGCAAGTTCTCCCAGCCGCAGGGCGACGACCCGGTCTGGAACGCCGCCCACTGCCGCAATCGCCGCATTTTCGGCGACCGCACCGGCATCGGCGCGGGCTCGCATACCAAGCCCTTTCTCCTTCAGACGTACCGCCGCGACATGGGCGGCGGCCAGTTCGCGCTGATGAAGGACGCCTCCGCGCCGATCTTCGTCAACGGCCGGCATTGGGGCGGTTTGCGCATGGGCTACCGGCTCTGAGTCGCACAACAAGCCTTTAGCAGCAAAGCAAACGGCGCGCGGCAGAGACTGCCCGCGCGCCGTTTCGCGACCCCGCAGAAGCGCCGCCGCTCACACAGCCATGGCCATACGCTTGCGCTCGGCGCGCTGCATGAAGTAGTTGCCGAACACCACGCCGATCGTCACCACGAGGATGAAGAGCGTCGCGAGCGCGTTCATCTCCGGATTCAGGCCAAGACGCACGCGCGAGAACACGACGAGTGGCAGCGTCGTCGAGCCGGGGCCCGAGAGGAACGCCGAAAGCACGAGATCGTCGATCGAAAGCGTGAACGAGAGCAGCCAGCCGGCGGCGAGCGCCTGCGAAATGAGCGGCAGCGTGATCGTGAAGAACACCTTGAGCGGCGTCGCGCCCAGGTCGAGCGCAGCCTCTTCGAGCGACGGATTGAGTTCGCGCACGCGCGACTGCACGATGATCGCGACGTACGAGATACAGAGCATCACGTGTCCGATCCAGATCGTGAACACGCCGCGGCCGGCCGGCCAGCCGAGCAGCTTGCCCATTTCCACAAACAGCAGCAGCAGCGAGATGCCCTGGATCACTTCGGGAATCACGAGCGGCGCGTTGATCATGCCCGTGTACAGCGTGAAGCCGCGAAAGCGCCCCATGCGCGCGAGCACGAAGCCCGCCCACGTGCCGATCACGACCGAGGCAAACGCCGTCATCAGACCGATGCGCAGTGAAAGCCAGGCGGCCGTAATGAGCTCGTCGTCGGTGAGGAGTGCCTGATACCACTTCGTCGAGAAGCGCGTCCAGATGGTCACGAGCTGCGACTCGTTGAACGAGTAGACGATCAGGCTGACGATCGGAATATAGAGGAACGCAAAGCCGAGGCCCAGCGCGATGAACTGCAGAACGCGGTTGGGTTTCATCGTCCGCGGCCCTCCAGTTCCTTGGCCTGGAAATGCTGGAACAGCGCCATCGGCACGAGCAGCAACAACACCATGGCGCAGGTCACGGCGGAGGCCATCGGCCAGTCGGCATTGTCGAAGAACTCGTTCCACATGACGCGGCCGATCATCAGCGTGTTCGCGCCGCCCAGTAGTTCCGGAATCACGTACTCGCCCACCGCCGGGATGAACACGAGCAGGCAACCGGCGATGATGCCGTTCTTCGAGAGCGGCAGCGTGATCTCCAGAAATGCGCGCCAGGGCTTCGCGCCGAGGTCGTACGCCGCTTCGAGCAGCGTCAGGTCCATCTTCACGAGGTGCGCATAGAGCGGCATCACGAGGAACGGCAGGTATGAATAGACCATGCCGATATAGACGGCCGTATTCGTGTGATAGAGCTCGATGGGCGAGTGGATGAGCCCGGTCGACATCAGGAAGTTATTGAGCAGTCCGTTGTTCTTGAGAATGCCGATCCAGGCGTAGACGCGGATCAGGAACGAGGTCCAGAACGGCAGCATCACGCCCATCATGAGGATGTTGCGCGTGGCCGGATTCGAGCGTGCGATGTAATACGCCATCGGATAGCCGATCAGGAGACACAGCAGTGTCGAGATCGCCGCCACGACCACCGAGTTCACGTAGGTCGCGAAGTACAGGCTGTCCTGGAACAGGAACGCGTAGTGCGAGATGTCGAGCGCGATGTGCACGACGCCGTCGGCAATCGACACGAGCTCCGTGTAGGGCGGAATGCCGAGCTGCTGGTCCGCGAAGCTGATCTTGACGACCAGGATGAACGGCACGAGGAAGAACAGCAAGAGCCAGACAAACGGCCCCGCCACCACCGCCGTGCTGCCAGTCAGGTTGAAGCGCTTGACCGGCCAGTTCGCGATTTTTTTCAGCGTCGCGCTCATGAGGTCAGCACCACGCCGGCCGACGCGCTCCAGCGCACATACACTTCGTCGCCCCACCCCGGCGAGTCGATTTCGGAGATCGCAAGGCTCGAGACATTCGCGACCACGGTCTTCCCCGAATCGAGCTTGACGTGATAGAGCGAGTAGCCGCCCATGTAGGCGACGTTCATGATCACGCCGTGGCCCCAGTTGAACGCGCCCTCGGGCGGCTTGCGCGTGAGCGCGATGCGCTCGGGCCGCACCGAAATCGTGACGGGCATGCCGAGCGGCCCGCTGATGCCGTGGCTCACGTAGAGACGTACGGAAAGGTCCGGCGATTCGACATAGACGTGATCGGGCTCGTCTTCAACGACGGCGCCGTCGAACAGGTTAGTTGAGCCGATGAATTCCGCCGAGAAACGGGTGTTCGGATACTCGTACACCTCGTTCGGCGTGCCGAGCTGGACGATCTCGCCTTCGCTCATCACAGCGAGGCGGCCCGCCATCGTCATCGCCTCTTCCTGGTCGTGCGTGACCATCATGCAGGTGACGCCGACCTTGTCGAGAATGTTGACGAGCTCGATCTGCGTGCGCTGGCGAATCTGCTTGTCGAGCGCCGACATGGGCTCGTCGAGCAGCAGCAGCTTCGGGCGCTTGACGAGCGAGCGCGCGAGCGCGACGCGCTGCTGCTGGCCGCCCGAAAGCTGATGCGGCTTGCGCTTCGCGTAACGCGACATCTGCACGAGTTCGAGCACCGCGGCCACACGCTCCTGCAGTTCGGCCTTTTTCACCCCTTCCTGACGCAACCCGAAGCCGACATTCGACTCGACCGTCATGTGTGGAAACAGCGCATACGACTGGAACATCATGTTGACCGGCCGGCGATACGGCGGCAACGTGGCGAGGTCTTCGCCGTCGATCAGGATCTTGCCCGACGTGACGGATTCGAGGCCGGCAAGCATACGCAACAGCGTGGACTTGCCGCAGCCCGAGCTGCCGAGCAGCGCAAACAGCTCGCCCTTTTTGACCGACAGGTTGACGCCCTTGACGGCCGTCGTCTCGCCGAATTTCTTGACGACGTCGATCACCTGCACGAAATTGTCGGCGGCGTCGCCGAACGCGGAAAAGCCCGAAGGCGGTACGCCGGCAGCTACCGGTGCACTCGACTGGTCACTCATGATTCTCTCTGCCCTGCCTGGTCGATGGACGGGGTTGACGAACAAAGCCCCCGGCAAGCTGCCGGGGGCTCGGGGTAATGCATCAGTCCTGCGCCACCTGTTTTAGCGGCCCGACTTGAACTCGGTCCACAGGCGCGTCTGCAGGCGCTGGATTTCAGGCGGCAGCGGCTTGAGCAGGAACAGCGTCTTCAGAACCTCGGGCGGCGGATAGACGGCCGGGTCGTTCGCGATGTCCTTGCTCACGTACTTGCGCGCTTCCGCGTTGGCGCTCGGGTAGTAGACGGCATTCGTGATCGCCGCGTGAACCTGCGGCGTCTCGATGTAGTTGATCCACTCGAGGGCCGCTTCCTTGTCCGGCGCATCCTTCGGAATCGCCATCACGTCGAACCAGATCGGCGCGCCGCCCTTCGGGATGTAGTACTCGATCCTGTAGGGCTTCTTCGCGTCCATCGCGCGGTGCTTGGCGATTACGACGTCGCCCGACCAGCCGTAGGCGAAGCAGATATCGCCACCGGCGAGGTCATTGATGTAACCCGACGAGTTGAACTGCGTGATGTACGGACGGATCTTCTTCATCATCGTGAGCGCGGCGCGATAATCGTCCGGGTTCGTCGACATCGGATCCTTGCCGATATAGTGCAGCGCGGCCGCGAACATCTGGTCCGGCGCGTCGAGCACCGAGACGCCGCAGGTCTTCAGCTTCGAGAGGTACTCGGGCTTGAAGAGAATGTCCCAGTTGTCGAGCGGCACGTCCTTGCCGAGCAGCTGCTGCGCCTTCGTCACGTTGTACGCGAGGCCGGTCGTGCCGTAGGCCCAGGGCACCACGAACTTGTTGCCCGGATCCGCGCCGGCGATGAGCGACATCAGCTGCGGATCGAGATACTTGAGATTGGGGAGTTTAGACTTGTCGAGCGGCGCGAAAATGCCGGCGGCGATCTGCTTGCCCGCGTAGTTGCTGGTCGGCACGACGATGTCGTAGCCCGAGTTGCCCGCGAGAAGCTTGGCCTGCAGCGTGTCGTCGCTGTCGTAGTTGTCGTACTTGACCTTGATACCGGTCTGCTTCGTGAAGTTCGGAATCGTGTCGGAGGCGATGTAATCGGACCAGTTGTAGACGTTCAGTTGCGTGTCTTTCGCCACCGACGCCACCCACGGCGCTGCGCAGAGCACCAGCGCGGCCAGTCGCGCCACCACCTTCTTCTTCATCCCGTTCTCCGTCGTGGCCGGTCCGGCCGTCCGCCTGTCTCGTGACATGCCGCGCGCCGCGCGGCTCCCCCAAACTTTTCGAAACCTACCATCAATCATCTCAGACGACAAAAAAAACGCCAGCCTGTCGCGCAAACGGGACAAGTCGGGCCGTTGTTGTCCGACGACAAATCGCGCGCAATTTTAGCCGGTTCTGCGCGCGTGTCCACCAAAAAAACCCTGCGTGCTGTTTTCGTGCGACGCCCGCTGCGGCGGCCCGCCACGGGACGGTCGGAACCGGGAGTCCGGTTACCGGACCGGTGCGCAGCTGGCCGCATTCCCTACCAAAACCTTACAGCGCGGAGGAGCCGGGCAGCGGATCTGCCGCCGCTTGTTCCATCAGCAGGCCTGCCTGGCTGCACACCCTGTCAGCCACGCAAAGGCAGTCGGATCGACTGGAAGGATCGGCAGGATGGGCTAACATAGCGGGGTTTTTATCCGCAGGTGGCGTGACTGACCGCTGCCGCGCCCCAAGGCTCAATCGATGGCATCCAATCTCCACGACCTCCCCGACAGCCCATGCATCGGCGTGTGCTCGACGCTCTTCGACGACATCTGCAAAGGCTGTGGCCGTACCGCCATGGAAGTCTCCAACTGGGTCTTCCTGAGCGAAGAGGAAAAACGCGCGGTCTGGACGCGCATCGAACGCGAAGGCACGGCCATGCGCTTCCAGAAAGACCGCGCCTGATTTCGCCGCGCCAAAAGCAAACGCCGGTTCGCGACAAACCGGCGTCTTCTTCCGGGCTGGCACCCCAAAACCGCGGTTCGCAACATCTACGAACCGCCGAGCGATAGTTCCGCCGCAGGGGTACCGCCAGTCAACTGAGGGCGAAAGCTGCCCGGCGGGCGACTGCCGGCCGCGTCACACCGGTCAGGAGCAGTTCCAGAAGATCCCTCACGCTGCGAATGGCATCGCCAAAAGGTAGCGCTTCGCGACCGCGGAAAAAAAGCCCATTCGCGATATCGCCTCGCAGTGCCGCGGCCAGACGCGTATCGATGCAGAAATGCCCGAATTTCTCGATGCCGTCCCGCAGGCCGCACACGGACAGGCATTCGAGGCTCGTAGGACATGCGAGCTTGAGCGAACCGATCTTCGCGCGCACGCGCGACTCGTTGCGCAGGTATCGCTCGAGCCACGGTGTCTTCACCGCGCGTGCGGGCAGCCCCGTCACGCTCACGAATTCGACGATGTCCTCGGGCTTCGCGTCGGCAAGCACGCGCTTGAAGTCCGGATGCGCATCGCCCTCCTCCGTCACGGCGAACGGCGTGCCCACCTGTACACCGTTCGCACCGGCCTCCAGCCATCTGCGCACGGTCTCGTGGCTGTTGATGCCGCCGGCCACGATGAGCGGAACCTCTGCCCGGCTGATGCCGAGCGACGCGTAGACGCCTTCGAGTTCGGCGAAGATGGTTTCGAACGAAAAGCGCGCGCTGCCCATGTCGCCAATGTCGGTCACGCCCAGGTGGCCGCCCGCATGCGCCGGATGCTCGATAACGATGGCATCGGGCAAGCGGCCCTTCTTCATCCACTTCTTGAGGACGAGCGCCACGCCGCGCGCATCCGAGAGGATGGGAACCAGTGCGATGTCGACGCCCTGCGTGAGGTCCGGCAGATCGAGCGGCAGTCCGGCGCCCATCACGATGGCATCGGCGCCCTGCTCGCAGGCGACGCGGACATAGTCGGCGTGCGCGCTGACCGCCTTCATGACATTGACCGCAATCATGCCGTTCCCGCCGCTCAGCTTGCGCGCCGCGGCAATCTCGCGGGCGAGCGCAGTGAGGTTCGCGTGCGCGAGCGTATCGTGATCGGGATTGGCGCGGCACGCTTCGATCAGGTCCGCATGATGGTGGCGCAGATCGATGCTCGCGATGGTGCCGAGCGCGCCTTCGCGGGCGACGCTGCCTGCAAGGCGATGCGCGGAGATACCGACGCCCATGCCGCCCTGTACCACAGGCAGGAGCCGACGGCCTCGAATCTCGAGCGGCGCGAACGAATGAGCTGGAAACATGGTGACCCGCGTTGTTGGTTGCAAAAGGTCAATGTTCGCGCGCCGGCGGCCGAGGACTTTGCGTTACATCAACAAAAAATGCGGTCGCCCGTGAAGGCGACCGCATTCTTGACACTAATCAACGCGCAGCGCAAATTATTTGCGGCGCTGCGCCAGTTCGTTCGGGCTAGCCTTTCGGCGCCTTGAACTGCATCGATTTGTATTCGAGATATTCTTCGAGCCCATACACGCCGTTCTCGCGGCCGTGCCCCGACTGCTTGTAGCCGCCAAACGGCGCCGCCATGTTCCAGGTGCCACCGTTGATGTCGATCTGGCCTGTACGGATGCGCCGCGCCACCCGCATCGCGCGCTCGTCGCTGCCCGCCCAGACCGCGCCGCCGAGTCCGTAGAGCGAATCGTTGGCGATGGCGACCGCGTCGTCTTCGTCCTTCGCCGTGAGGATCGTGAGCACCGGTCCGAAGATCTCCTCCTGCGCGATGGCCGCGTCGCGCGGCACGCGGCCGAACACGGTCGGCTTCACGAAGAAGCCCTTCGTCACGCCTTCGGGCAGGCCGGGACCGCCGGTCACGAGGTCGGCGCCGTCGGCGATGCCGCGCGCGATGTACTGCTGCACGCGCTGCTGCTGCGCGGCCGAGGCGAGCGGGCCGAGTTTCGCCTTCTCGTCGCGCGGATCGCCCACCGTGTACGCTTCCACCGCTTCCTTCGCGAGCGCGCGCGCTTCCTCGTAACGCGACTCCGGCACGATCAGGCGCGTGTGCGCCGAGCAGGTCTGCCCCGAATTCAGGAAGCACGCGCCCACGGTGCCCTTCACCGCCGCCGCGAGGTCGGCGTCGTCGAGCACGACCGAAGCCGACTTGCCGCCCAGTTCGAGCGCCACGCGCTTGACCGTCGCGGAAGCCACTTCGGATACGCGCTTGCCCGCGCGCGTCGAGCCCGTGAACGAGACCATGTCGACCTGCGGGTGGCGCGCCAACAGCTCGCCGACCACCGGGCCGTAGCCGGTCACGAGATTGAACACGCCGGCGGGCAGGCCCGCTTCGTGGATCGCCTCGGCGAGCACGAAGGCATTGAGCGGCGCGATCTCCGAGGGCTTGAGCACGACCGTGCAGCCGGCCGCGAGCGCGGCCGCCACTTTCAGCGTGATCTGGTTGAGGGGATAGTTCCACGGCGTGATGGCCGCGACCACGCCCACCGGCTCGCGCACGACGAGCGAATTGCCCACGCGTTCCTCGTACTGGAATTCGCTCGCGAGCTTTGCATAGGCGCCCCAGTTATAGACGGGCCCGCCCACCTGGATCGCGCGCGCAAGCTTAAGCGGCATGCCCACTTCGCCCGCGATCAGCTGTGCCAGCTCGTCGGTGCGGGCCTTGAGGTTGTCGGCGATCCTTTGCAGGATTGCGCCCCGCTCCACGGCGGGGGTCGCCGCCCAGCCGTCGAAAGCGGCGCGCGCGGCGGCGATGGCCGCTTCGGCGTCGGCCTCGCTGCCTTCGGGGATGCGGCCCATGACGGCCTCGGTGCCCGAGTCGTAGACGTCGATCGTGCCCTTGCCGTGCGGTGCAACCCAACGGCCGTTGATGTAGAGCTGGTCGTACTGTTTCATGGGCGTTCCTCCTGTCTCACGTATTGTGCGGCGCGAACTGCGGGATGGCGTTCGCGGTGGTCCTGCATTCTAACGCGCTTGACGTAAGCGGAAAGCACATTCAGGCCGCTGCCCGGATGACCCGGGCGGCACCGGCGCCAAAACAAAACGGGCGACGCATCCGCGCCGCCCGCCCGTTATCGCCGACTGCCGCCGACTGCCGCCGACTATCGCCAACTGCCGCTCAGCCAATGCTCAATGCAGCCCCTGGCTCGCGAGGAAGTCCTCGTAGTTGCCGCTGTAGTCGTTGATCGTGCCGTCGCTCTTCACCTCGATGATGCGGTTGGCGAGGCCGTTGACGAATTCACGGTCGTGGGACACGAAAACCAGCGTGCCCTCGAACTTTTCGAGCGCGATCTGCAGCGACTCGATCGATTCCATGTCCATGTGGTTGGTCGGCTCGTCCATCAGCAGCACGTTGTGGCGCCCGAGCATCAGCTTGCCCCAGATCATGCGGCCCTTCTCGCCGCCCGAGAGCACCTTCACCGACTTTCTGATGTCGTCGGCGTTGAAGAGCAGACGGCCCAGCGTACCGCGCACCGACTGCTCGTCGTCGCCTTCCTGGCGATACTGGTCGATCCAGTCCATCAGTGTGACGTCGGCCGGAAACTCCTCGTAGGTGTCCTGCGGCATGTAGCCGACGTTCGCGTTCTCGGCCCACTTCACCGAACCGCCGTCCAGCGCGAGGTTACCGAGCAGCGAGCGCAGCAGCGTGGTCTTGCCCGCGCCGTTCTCGCCGATGATCGCGATACGCTCGCCCGGCTGCACGCTGATGCCGAATTTGCTGAAGATGGTGCGCTCGTACTTCTTCGTGATCTCTTCCGCGACCACGACGATGTTGTGCAGCTTTTTCTCGAACTCGAAGCGGATGAACGGGTTCTGGCGCGACGAGGGCTTGAATTCCTCGATCTTGATCTTGTCGATCATCTTCAGGCGGCTGGTGGCCTGGCGCGCCTTCGACTTGTTCGCCGAGAAGCGGCGCACGAAGTCCTGCAGGTCGGCCACGCGCTCCTTCGCCTTCTGGTTCGCGGCCTGCTGACGCTCGCGCGCCTGCGCCGACGCCAGCATGTAATCGTCGTAGTTGCCCGGCCAGACCTTCAGCGTGCCGTAGTCCATGTCCGCCATGTGCGTGCAGACCTGGTTCAGGAAGTGTCGATCGTGGGAGATGATGATCATGGTGGAGTTGTACTCGTTGAGCACATCTTCCAGCCAGCGGATCGAGTTAATGTCGAGGTTGTTGGTCGGCTCGTCGAGCAACAGCACGTCCGGCTTCGAGAACAGCGCCTGTGCGAGCAGCACGCGCAGCTTCCAGCCCGGCGCCACCGCGCTCATCGGACCGTTGTGGAATTCCGTACCGATGCCGATGCCGAGCAGCAGCTCGCCCGCACGCGATTCGGCCGTGTAGCCGTCGTACTCGGCGAACTTCGCTTCGAGATCGGCGGCGTGCATGTAGTCGTCGTCAGTGGCCTCGGGGTTCGCGTAGATCGCGTCGCGCTCGCTCATCGCGGCCCACATTTCCGTGTGGCCCATCATGACCACGTCGAGCACGCGCACGTCCTCATACGCGAACTGGTCCTGGCGCAGCTTGCCGAGGCGCACGTTCGGCTCCAGCACGACCGTGCCCGAGCTCTGCTCGAGGTCGCCGCCCAGAATCTTCATGAAAGTGGACTTGCCGCAACCGTTCGCGCCGATCAGGCCATAGCGGTTGCCCTCGCCGAATTTGACCGAGATGTTCTCGAACAAGGGCTTCGGCCCGAATTGCATGGTGATATTGGCGGTAGAGAGCACAGCGCGTCCCGGAAAGTAGAGCGAGAAAAACCTGTAATTTTAGCAGGTTATGTCAGTTCGCGGGCGAGCGCCAGGTGGTAACGGGCGCCCGGGGTGGGTGGGTCTGGGGACGGATCGCGGGGCAATTTCATACCTGCCTGCATTGGACGCTCACGGGTGCGCTGCCGCCTCCAGCGGGCTGCGGCCAGCCTGAGCTAGCCGACACGCTGCGTCTGCAACACGTCGATGAAGCCCGACAGATCCGCCGCTCCCAGCCCCATCGCCGCGCCGAGCCGCAAGAGCTGCTGGACCGTGCCCGCGACCGGCATCGGCGTGCCGGTCTGCTGAGCGGCGGCGGCGACCGTGTCGACGTCCTTCTGGAACGTTTTCAATGCGCCGATCGGCGCGAGGCCATCCAGGGTCATACGGGGCACGAAGGTGCGCAGCAGGACCGAATCGGCCCAACCGCCCGCGAGCGCCTCGGGCAGCTTCGCGGCGTCGATGCCGCTGCGGCGCGCAAGGCTCACGGCCTCGGCGATGGCGGCCACCGTCGCCGTGACGATCGCCTGGTTGCAGAGCTTGGTCGTCTGACCCGCGCCCACCGCGCCCATGTGGGTCACGCGCGCCGCGTACGCCGCGAGGATCGGCGCCACCCAGGCGACGTCGGCATCCGCGCCGCCCGCCATGACCGCGAGGGTGCCGGCCTGCGCTCCGCCCACGCCGCCGGAGACCGGCGCATCGACCCAGCCCACGCCGAGCGCCGCGGCCCGGGCCGCAAGCGCGCGCGTGGCGTCCGGCGCAATACTCGAATGGTCGACGATGCAGCGCACGCGCGGGCGGCGGCCCGGGTCGGCACGCTCGTCGAGCAGTCCGCCTGCGCCGAACACTACGGATTCGACCGCCGCGGCATCGGCCACGCACAGCAGGATGACGTCGGCGCCCTGCGCCATCTCGCGGGGTGTGGCCGCGACCTGCGCACCGTCGGCAACGAGCGCCTGCGCCTTCGCGGGTGTGCGGTTCCACACGCGCACCGCGTGGCCCGCGCGCAGCAAATGACGGATCATGGGCACGCCCATCAGCCCCGGTCCGCAAAATCCCAGTTCCTGCCTGTCCATCTTCCTGACGTCCCCAGTTTGTCGTCCCCCTGCCTGCAGGTCGGAGCGCCATGATACCGGCCCGCGATTGCCTATACTCGACTGATACCCAACTTAATCAACCGCGAGGAGACACCGCCATGAACGACCACGTCTACAAGCAGATCGAGCTCACCGGATCGTCCACGGAATCGAGCGACGATGCCGTTCGCTGCGCGATCGCGCGCGCCTCGAAGACGCTGCGCCATCTGCACTGGTTCGAAGTGACGGAAACGCGCGGCCTGGTCGAGGACGACAAGATCACACGCTGGCAGGTCACGATCAAGGTTGGGCTGCGCATCGACGATTGAGCGTGCGGCGGCCCGTCCCGGCTGCGTTCGCACGATAGCCGGCAACCAAAAGAAACGGCCGCGCGGGCCAAAAGGCTCCGCGCGGCCGCGCCCTGCACATCGGCGTTCGCGATGCTTACTTCGGCAGCGAACCGTCCACGCCTTCCACGTACCAGTTCAGGCGTTGCAGTTCCGGATCGGTCAGCGCTTTGCCCGCCGGTACCTTGACGGCGCCCGTCTGGTCCTTGATCGGGCCCGTGAAGACATCCCACTTGCCGCTCGCGATCGCGTCGCGCTTCGCGTCAACGGCCTTCACCGCCTCGGGGGGCAGTTCGGACGTGTTCACGTCGCCCAGATCGACGGCCTTCTGCGGAATGCCCCACCACACCGGGTCGTTCTTCCACTTGCCGTCCAGCACCTGCTGGATCGCGGCGACGTAGTACACGCCCCAGTTCCCCTCAACCGAGCCCAGATGCGCGTGCGGGCCGAACTTCTGCATGTTCGAGTCCCAGCCGAATGCGTGAACATGCTTCTCTTCAGCCGTCGCGAGCGTCGCGCTCGAGTCGGTGTTCTGCAGCAGCACGTCGGCACCCTGACCGATCAGCGTTTCGGCCGCCTGCTTTTCCTTGCCCGGATCGAACCAGCTGTTGATCCAGATGACCTTGGTGTGGACCTTCGGATTCACCGAACGCGCGCCGAGCGTGTACGCGTTGATGTTGCGCACCACCTCGGGAATCGGCACCGAAGCCACGAAGCCGAGCGTGTTCGTCTTCGTCGCGTAGCCCGCCGCGACGCCCGCGAGATACGCGCCCTGATACATGCGCACGTCATAGGTGCCGAAGTTCGGCGCCTTCTTGTAGCCGGTCGCGTGCAGGAACACGGTATCCGGGAAGTCCTTCGCGACCTTCAGTTCGAAATCCTGGTAGCCGAAGCTCGTGCCAAAGATGATCTTGTTGCCCTTGCTCGCGAGATCGCGGAACACGCGCTCGGAGTCGGCCGACTCGGGCACGTTCTCGATCCGCGTGATCTTGATCTTGTCGCCGAACTTCGCCTCGGCCATCTTCGAGCCCTGATCGTGCGCGTAGGTCCAGCCGGCATCGCCCGGATTGCCGAGATAGACGAACGCGACGCCCGGCACGTCGGCGGCCTGCGCCGGCGCGACGAGCGCAGCCGAGGCGCACGCGGCGGCAACGGCGAAGGCGGTCAGGATGGTTTTTTGCATCGTGGATCTCCTGTCGTGGATGGAAAGACTGCGGTTTTTTGTTGACGTCTGGAACAGACCGGCCGTCGGAGCACCTTCTCAGGCGGCCCCGAAGAACGCCTTGCCGAGCGAGGCCGGCGCATTGAGCCGGATCGTGTTCGGATTGCGCGAGATGAGCACGAGCACGACGACGGTCGCCACGTACGGCAGCATGGCGAGGAACTGCGTCGGCACCGGCACGCCCACGGCCTGCGCATAGAACTGCAGGCCCGTGACCGCGCCGAACAGCAGCGCGCCGATCAGGAGGCGCCCCGGCCGCCACGTCGCGAACACGACGAGCGCGAGCGCGATCCAGCCGCGCCCGGCCGTGAGCTGCTCCTGCCAGAGATGCAGCTGCACGATCGAGTAGTAGCCGCCGGCCAGCCCCGACATGGCGCCGCCAAAGAGCGTCGCGCCGTAACGCACACCGATCACGGGAAAGCCCACCGAGTGCGCGACCTGCGGCGACTCCCCTACGGAGCGCAGCACGAGCCCCGCACGCGTGCGATAGAGGAACCAGCCGACGAACGCAAACATGAGGAATGCGAGGTAATCGACGGGCGTATTGCTGAAGAGCGCGGGGCCGAGCACGGGCAGCTGCGAGAGCCCGGGAATCGGCCACGCCGGAATGGTCGCCGCGTTGGCCGCCGAGGTGTAAGGCTTGCCGACATACGCCGAGAGGCCAACGCCGAAGATCGTGAGCGAGAGCCCGGTGGCGACCTGGTTGGCGAGCATCGTCAGCGTGAGAAAGCCGAACAGCAGCGCCATCGCCATGCCTGCCGCGATCCCCGCGACGAGGCCAAGCCACGGATTGCCCGTAATCGTCGTGACGGCGTAGCCGGAGACGGCGCCCATCAGCATCATCCCTTCCACGCCGAGGTTGAGCACGCCCGACTTTTCGGTGACGAGTTCGCCCACGCCCGCGAACATGAGCGGGATGGCGGCGGTGACGGCGCTCGAGGCGAGCGAACTGGCTTGCTGGATATCCATGTCGTTTGTTGAATCCTGAAATCGTCGTGAGTCAGTGGCCCGCCGCGGCCGCATGACGGCGGCGCACGCGATGGTTCACGAAGAGGTCGGCGCCGAGCAGACAGAACAGCAGCAGGCCCTGGAACACCCCCGAAAGCGCCTGCGGCAGCTGCAGCGAGGTCTGCACCGCTTCGCCGCCCAGATAGAGCAGCGCCATCAGGAGGCTGGCCAGCACGATGCCGAACGGATGCAGGCGCCCCACGAACGCGACGATGATGGCCGTGAAGCCGTATCCCGGTGACCACGTCGCCTGGAGCTGGCCGATCGGGCCCGCGATCTCGCCCATGCCGGCCAGTCCTGCGAGGCCGCCGGAAACGAGCAGCGAGATCCAGATCGTCTTCTTCTCGGAGAAGCCGGCGTAGCGCGCGGCGAGCGGCGCAAGACCGCCCACGTTCATGCGGTAGCCCGCGAAGCTGCGGCGCATGAAGAGCCAGACGAGCGGAATGGCCGCGAGCGTGAGGAAGATCGATGCGTTCAGGCGCGTGCCGCGCAGCCAGTGGATGCGCCAGTCGCCGCCAAAGGTCGGATAGAGCGCGTCGCCGCTGAACATCTCCGAAAGCGGAAAGTTCATGCCGTTCGGATCGCGCCACGGGCCGCTCACGAGCCAGATCAGGAGCTGCGTGGCGACGTAGGTGAGCATCAGGCTCGTGAGGATTTCGTTGGTGTTGAAGCGGCTCTTGAGCCACGCGGGAATCGCGGCCCACGCCATGCCGCCCAGCACGCCCGCGAGCATCATGAGGAACAGGATCCACCAGCCCGTGGACTGGTCGAAGTAGATCGCCACGCCGCTTGCCGCAATGCCGCCGAGCACCATCTGCCCTTCGGCGCCGATGTTCCAGATGTTCGCGCGGTAGCCGGCCGCGAGGCCGAGTGCGATGAGGCACAGCGGCGAGGCCTTGAGCAGCAGCTCGGACCAGCCGTTGACGGTCGATAGCGGCTCGACGAAGAACGCGTACATGGCCTGCATGGGATCGCGCCCGACGAGGCCGAAGATCAGGAAGCCGATCGCGAGCGTGAGCAGCGCGGCGATCAGCGGCACGGCAATGCGCACCGTGCGGGACGGCGCCGTGCGGGCTTCGAGTCGGTACGGAAAAATCATGATGGTGTGGTCGATCCGGGTAGCGTGGTTCGGGGTTGCCGATGCGTCGTTGTGGTGTTCATCGTCCGTTTGGTCGTGTCCTGCGCCGCGCATCTCGCGCCTTCGCGGCACCGCTCGCTGCGCGATGAAGCGCTGGCGTCAGACGTGGGCCGCGGGTCCTGGCGCCGCCTCGGGCGGGGGCTCGCCACCACCCGCCTGCGCCGCGCGTTCGCCGAAGAGCCCGGCCATCCAGCGTCCGATCTCCTCGGCATTGGTCTCGCCGGTGAGCCGCGCGGGTGAGAGCCGGCCGCCCGCGAGCACCGCGATGCGGTCGCAGATGTCGAAGAGTTCCTCCAGTTCCTCGGAGATCACGAGGATCGCCACGCCGCGCGCCGAAAGATCGAGTAGTTGCTGGCGAATGAACCCGGCCGCGCCGACGTCCACGCCCCAGGTGGGCTGCGCGACCACGAGCACCTTCGGCGCCTGCAGGATCTCGCGGCCGACGATGAACTTCTGCAGGTTCCCGCCCGAGAGGCTCTGCGCGAGCGCGTCGGGACCACCGCAGCGCACGTCGAACGCGTCGATGCAGCGCTCGGCGAACGCGCGCATCGCGCCCGTCCTGAGCCAGCCCGAGCGCACCATGCCCTCGCGATACGCGGTGAGCAAGGCATTCTCCGAGAGCGACATGGCCGGCACCGCGCCGCGCCCGAGGCGTTCTTCGGGCACGAACGCGAAGCCGAGCGCGCGCCGTGCCGCGGCCGAGAGGCGGCCCGCGGGCTTGCCGCAGATCATCACGGCGTCGGCGGCCACACCGTGGCGGGCGGTCTGCGCCTCGCCCGAGAGCGCGGCGAGCAGCTCCGCCTGGCCGTTGCCCGACACGCCGGCAATGCCGAAGATCTCGCCCGCATGCACGCCGAACGACACATCGGTCAGCGACGTGCCGAACGGGTCGTCGCTCGGCATCGAAAGATGCTTCACCTCGAGCAGCACGTCGCCGGGCTGATGCGTGCGGCGCGTGTAGTCGGGCAGTTCGTGCCCCACCATCAGACGCGCAAGCGACGCATGGGTCTCCTCGCGCGGGGTCACGTTGCCGGTCACCTTGCCGCCGCGCAGCACCGTGGCCGTGTCGCAAAGCTCCTGGATTTCATCGAGCTTGTGGCTGATATACAGAATGCTGCAACCTTCCGAAGCGAGCCGGCGCAGCGTGCCGAACAGCTTGCGCACGGCCTGCGGCGTGAGCACCGAAGTGGGCTCGTCCATGATCAGGAGGCGCGGGTTCTGCAGCAGGCAGCGCACGATCTCCACGCGCTGGCGCTCGCCCACCGTGAGGCTGTGCACGTGACGCTGCGGATCGACGTCGAGGCCATACTGCGCCGAGACCTCGCGGATACGTTTGCCGAGTGCCTTCAGGTCGAACGACTCGTCGAGCGAGAGCGCAATGTTTTCGCCCACGGTGAGCGTCTCGAACAGCGAGAAGTGCTGAAACACCATGCCGATGCCGAGCTTGCGCGCTGCCGCCGGGCTCGCGATCTCGACCGGCTGACCCTCCCAGCGGATCTCGCCGGCGTCGGGGCGGACCGCGCCATAGACGATCTTCATGAGCGTGCTCTTGCCCGCGCCGTTCTCGCCGAGCAGCGCGTGAATCTCGCCGGGGGCGACTGTGAGCGTGACGTCGTCGTTCGCGCGCACGGCCGGGTATTGCTTCGTGATGCCCGAGAGCGCAAGGCGCGGCACCACCGTGCCCGCACCCGCAGCATGGCCCGCCGTTTGCCCAGCCGTTTGCCCCGTCGTTTGTCCTCTAGAAGATTCGCCCATTGCGGTTCCGCCGTAGTACGTTATGGGTGTTACGTGTTCTGCATCCGCGCCCAGCGTTACAAGGCGCTCATGGTGCGCCGCATGGCGGCCACCGCGCGGGGTGACGATAACCCGTAAGCCGCGCGTCCGTCGAGCCGACAAAAATCCTCCGGGGCCGCGCCGCACGGCGCTTCTCGGGAAAGCCTCCCTTGACGGGCCTGACAGTTCATATTAAAAACCATATACCCACGAAGCCCCACGATCAGCCAGAACATATAATCCGGAGAGTTCATGAGTCAGCAACGCGAGGCGATCGACACGTACTTATTGCGCGTCTTGCACACCCTCTTGATGGAACGCAGCGTGACGCGCGCGGCCGTCAAGCTCAATCAGTCGCAACCCGCCATCAGCGCGGCGCTGCGGCGCCTGCGCGACATCACCGGCGACCCGCTGCTGGTGCGCGGCAAGTCCGGCATGGTGCCAACCGAATACGGCCTGCGCCTGCTCGAGCCGGTGCAGAACGCGCTGCGCGAAATCGAGCGCATCCGCTTCCAGCAACACAATTTCGATCCCGCGACGTCGATCCGCTGCTACCGCATCGGCTGCCCCGACTACCTGAACGTCCTGTTCGTGCCGACCGTGGTGGAGCGCTTCCGCCAGGCCGCTCCCAACGCGACGCTCGAGTTCCATTCGCTGGGCCCCGCCTTCGACTATGAACTCGCGCTCGAAGAAGGCAAGCTCGACATCGTCATCGGCAACTGGCCCGAGCCGCCCGAGCAACTGCACCTCTCGAACCTGTTCGTCGACCAGATCGTCTGCCTGATGAGCAACACGCACCCGTTCGCCAAGCGCGGCGGGCTCACGCTCGACCAGTACCTGAACGCGCCGCACCTCGCGCCGACGCCCTACTCGGTCGGCCAGCGCGGCGCCATCGACGTGCATCTCGCCCGCGAGCGCCTCAAGCGCCACGTGGTCGTCACGCTGCCGTACTTCAATCTGGCGCCCTACGTGCTCGTCAAGTCGGATCTCGTGTTCACGACGACGCGCCTCTTCGCCGACCACTACGCGCGCTTCCTGCCGCTCACGGTCGTGCCCGCGCCGCTCGATTTCCCGCCGATGCAGTACTACCAGTTGTGGCACGAACGTTGTCATTACTCGGACGAAGTACGCTGGTTGCGCAGTCTCGTCGCCGAAGCGACCAAGACGCTGATCAACAAACCCTGACCTTCGTGCGGCCGGGCGGCAACGCCGCCGGCCGCCCTTTCTCATGGCGCGAATTCGACTTAACGCGCCGACTGTACGAGTTGCGCCGAGAGCCGGTTATGCCGCTCGATGACGGGCCCGAGTTCGACCGTCTGCAGCACGCCCTCCTTCACCACGACCCGCCCGTCGATCACCGAAAGCGCAACCTGCGACGGCGCACAGAACACGAGCGCCGCCACGGGATCGTGCAGCGCCCCCGCGAACAGCGGCTGGCGCAGATCGAACGCGATAAAGTCCGCCGCCATGCCCGGAGCGAGCGCACCGATGTCGTCCCGGCCCAGCACCTGAGCGCCGCCTAGCGTCGCGATCTCGAGCGCTTCGCGCGCCGTCATCGCGTCGGGCCCGAAGCCCACGCGCGCGAGCAGCATCGCCTGGCGCGCCTCCGCCACCATCTGTGCGCCATCGTTCGACGCCGAACCGTCCACGCCGAGCCCCACCGGCACACCCGCAAGCCGCATCTTCTTGACGGGCGCGATGCCCGAAGCGAGCCGCATGTTCGAGCACGGGCAATGCGCGACGCCCGTGCCGGTACGCCCGAAGAGACCGATACCGTGCTCGTCGAGCTGGACGCAGTGCGCATGCCAGACGTCGCGGCCCACCCAGCCCAGGTCCTCCGCATATTGCGCCGGCGTCATCCCGAACTTCTCGCGGCTGTAGGCGATGTCGTTGACGTTCTCCGCGAGGTGCGTATGCATGGAGACGCCATAGTGGCGCGCAAGCGTCGCCGATTCGCGCATCAGATCGCGGCTCACCGAAAACGGCGAACACGGCGCCACCACCACGCGCAGCATCGCGTAGCGTCCTTCGTCGTGATACGTCTCGATGAGGCGCTGGGTGTCGGCGAGAATCGCCTCCTCGCTCTCGACGACCGAATCGGGCGGCAGGCCGCCGTCCTTCTGTCCGACGCTCATGCTGCCGCGCGCCGCGTGAAAGCGCATGCCGATCTGCCGCGCGGCGCGGATGCTGTCGTCGAGACGGCTGCCGTTCGGATAGATGTAGAGGTGGTCGCTGGAGGTCGTGCAGCCCGAAAGCAGCAGCTCGGCCATGGCCGTGAGCGTCGAGACCTCGATCATCTCGGGCGTGAGGTTCGCCCAGACCTTGTAAAGATTCGTGAGCCAGCCGAACAGCTCGGCGTCCTGCGCGGCCGGCACGGCGCGCGTGAGGCTCTGGTACATGTGGTGGTGCGTGTTGACGAGTCCCGGCATCACGAGATGCCCGCTCAGGTCGAGCACCTCGTCGGCCGTGTCGGGCAACTCGTCCGCCGTACCGACGGCGACGATCCGGTTGTCCTCCACATAGAGGCCGCCGCCGCGGATCTCGCGCCGCTGGCCGTCCATGGTCACCAGCACATCGGCGTTCTTCACCAGCAGCGTCCTGCCGCGGCTTTTCTCGAGTGTGCGTTCCATCGTGTCTGTTCGCTCCGTAATTCGTACGTATTCGTGCCGCGGTGCAAAATCTGCCCGCCGCATGTGAATCAGACGTCCGTGCCGCACACGCCGGCATTCCGGGCGCCCGGGTGCCGACGCGTCCCGAACATGGACGCCGCTGGCCCGGTTACCCGGCATGACCGCCGTCTTCGGGACGCGCAGCACGCGCTGCGCATGGGCGCTACCTTCCCAGGCCAAAATTTCGCTGACAATTCATGCCGACGCGATACCCGGATTCAGCGTAATCATATAAAGGTCGAATTTTTGTACCGGTACGATGACGAAAGCCGCTTTTCGGCGTCGCAAAACCAGGGCGAACCCTCGCCCGGATCGGGCCGGAAACGCCGCGGCAGCGCGGCTCTCATGCTGAGGACATTATCTTTCTTATCGGTCGCTCGCTTGTGCCCCGATCGTTCTTAAAATGCGGTCACGGCGCTCGCTTCGATCCGCCGACGGGTATGTAGCCACTGCTGATGTGGAGCCTCGATCCGCCGCCATGCTTCATGGGATCGGGCTACCGCTGAAATTTCGCGCATTTATCACAAGCAAGACACAAGGAAACTGCGAATGGGCAAGCTCACTACCCATGTGCTCGACACCGCCAACGGTCGTCCCGGCGCGGCCATCAAGGTCGAACTCTTTGCGCTCTCGGGCGATACGCGCCGTGCGCTGAAAACCGTCACGACGAACCACGACGGACGCTGCGACGAGCCTCTGCTCGAAGGCACGGCACTCGCCACCGGCGAATACGAACTCGTGTTCCATGCGGGCGACTATTTCGCCTCACTCGGTACCAAGGTGCCCGAGCCGCGCTTTGTCGACCGCGTGGTGCTGCGCTTCGGCATTGCCGACACGGCCGCACACTACCACGTGCCGCTGCTGGTCTCGCCGTGGTCGTACAGCACCTACCGCGGCAGCTGAGCCCGCAACGCCAGCACAACCAACAATAAATCCCGGACTTTCAGGACCGGCGGCGCCTTTGAACGGGGTGCCGGACCCCGCAGTCCGCGCGTAGCGCCTCAGGCCCGCGCGCGCAACGATTCAGGAGTGGAGGAGTTTCATGGAAGGCTTTATCACCGACTGGCTGAACCTCGCATTGCGCTGGTTCCACGTCATCGCCGCGATCGCCTGGATTGGCGAATCGTTTTATTTCGTCGCGCTCGACAACAGCCTCAAACCGCCTACGGACCCGAACCAGCGCCGCCGCGGCGTGTTCGGCGAGCTGTGGCACGTGCACGGCGGCGGCTTCTACAACATGCAGAAGTACACCGTCGCACCGCCCGAAATGCCCGATGACCTGCACTGGTCGAAGTGGCCCTCCTATACGACGTGGCTCTCCGGCGCGAGCCTCTTCACGGTGCTCTACCTGTTCGCGCCGAACACCTACCTGATCGACAAGAGCGTGCTCGACATGGGCCCGGTCGTCGCGGTCTTCTCGGCGCTCGGCTTCCTCGCCGCCGGCTGGATCGTGTACGACTCGCTGTGCCGCCTGCTGGGCACGAAAGACAAGCTGCTCGGCGTATGTGTCGGCCTCTACGTGGTGATCGCCGCGTACCTGGCCTGCCACATCTTCTCGGGCCGCGCCGCGTACCTGATCATGGGCGCGATGCTCGCGACGATCATGTCGGCGAACGTGTTCTTCGTCATCATCCCTGGCCAACGCGAGATGGTCGACGCGATGCTCAAGGGTCAGGAACCGAACCCGATCTACGGCAAGCGCGGCAAGCAGCGCTCGGTGCACAACACCTACTTCACGCTGCCGGTGGTGTTCGCGATGCTGTCGAACCACTACGCCATGACCTATGCGCACGAATACAACTGGGCCATTCTCGTCGTGATCATGCTGGCCGGCGCGCTGATCCGCCAGTTCTTCGTCATGCGCCACCGTGGCCACGTGCTCTGGTATCTGCCGCTCGGCGGTGTCGCACTGATGTTCGTCGCGCTGGTCTGGACGCTGCCGCGCCCCGTGGTGCCGCAGGCCGAAGCCGCGAATGCCCCGACACTGAAGGTCGGCGACATCCAGCCGATCCTGCAGGCCCGCTGCGCGGCGTGCCACTCGGCCCACCCGACGCTGATGGGCGCGGCGCCCGCCGGCGTGATGCTCGATACGCCCGACGAAATCTCGCAGAACGCCCAGCGCATTTACCAGCAGGCCGTGCAGATGAAGGCGATGCCGCTTGGCAACGTCACGCACATGACCGACGACGAGCGGCAGAAGATCGCTGCCTGGTTCCAGGCCGGCGCGGCGAAGTAAAACGTCGGACGGCGCGTGAGACTTCCCGCACGCGCCGCACGAAAAAAAGGCCCGAAGCGCACGCCGCGCTTCGGGCCTTTTTGTTGCGTCGGCCGCGCTCCCCTGCCTCGCCCGGTCAGCGTACCGCCGGCACTTGCGCGGGCGTGTTCTGCCCCTCCCCGGCGCCGGCCCCGTGCGCCAGGTAGAGCTGCGTATTGATGAGCCCCACTTCGTCCAGGTTCAAACTCGCCGCATCGGCCTGCAGCCTGAGCAGCGCGAGCACGGTTTCGTAACGCGCGCGGATCAGGTCGCGCCGGCTCGCGTAGAGCGTGTCCGTCGCACGCAGTACATCGGTACTCGAACGGCTGCCTACGCCGAACCCTATCTTCGTGGCTTCCAGCGAAGCCTGCGCGTTGTGCACGAGCGTCGCCATCGCCGCGATGCGTGACTCTCCCGACGTCACTTTCAACCAGTCGTCGCGCGCCGCGCCTCCCGCGTCGCGTACGGCCGCGTCCAGTTCGTCACGCGCCTTGTCTTCGAGCGCACTCGCCTCGTGCTGCGCCGCCGTCGTTGCCCCGCCCGAAAACACGGGGATCGTCACCGCGAGCAGTGCCGTCGTTGTCGTCGTCGCCAGTGCGTAGCCGCCACCCACACCCGCAGGCGTATGCGTCACCTGCAGATCGACCGTCGGATAGTGGCCCGCGCGCGCCTTCTCCGTCTCGAGCTTCGCGACCTCGAGCGCCATCTCGTGGATCTGCACCGGAAAGCCGTGCGCCTGCGCCTGCGTCACCCAGGCTTGCGCATCCGCGGGCTCGAGCGCCGGCATAGAGGTACGCTCCGGCAGCGTCGCCAGCGTATCGACCGGCTTGCCGGTCAGCGTTTCGAGCGCCGCCTGCGCCAGTTGTAGCTGGTTGCGGGCCTCGAGTTGCTGCACCACGGCCTGCGAACGATTTGATTCGGCATCCTTAATATCCACCAGCGTTACCTCCCCGGCCGCCTTCGCGCGACGCAGCAGCGCGAGATGAGTGTCGAGCGCTCGAAGATAATCATCGGCCCGTGCTTGTTCGTCCGCCGCCGCGAGCACGTTGAAATAGGCCTGCGCGGCCCGCAGGATCGCATCCTGGCCGGCACTCGCTGCTTCGAGTTTGCCACGCGCCACCACGTAGTCCGCCTGGCGGTACGCGGTCCAGCGTGACCAGTCGAAGATCGGCTGCGTGAGCATCACGGTCCAGCCGTTTTGCCAGTAATGCTGCGCGGGGTAGTTCGCCACCACGAGGCCGTTGTACTGGCGCCCCCAGCCGCCCGTAATCTGCGGCAGCAGCCCTGCGCGCGCCTTCGGCACCGCCTGCGCGGCCGCGCGATAGGCATCGCGTGCCGCGGCAAGCGTCGCATCGTAATCGAGCGTGTCCTGCACGACATCGAGCAGGTCGGCAGCCTGCGCGTCGACGACATGCAGCGCGGCGGCCAGCGCCAGCGTACTCAGCGCGAAGCGCGTTTTCATGCAGTGGCCTCCGCCACCGCGTCGGCCTGCACGAAGGCGCCGTCGACCAGATGGTAGTGCTTGTCGAATACACCAGCCATCGAAGGATCATGCGTGATCACGACCACGGTGCAATCGAGCTGCTGCAGCAATGCCGCGATTTTTTGCACGGCTTCAGGATCCAGATTCGAAGTGGGTTCGTCCAGCAGCAGGAGTTCGCGGCGCTGGTATAGCGCACGCGCGAGCAGAAGCCGTTGGCGCTGCCCCGCCGAAATGTTCGCCGCCGAGTCGCTGATCAGCGTGCGCGTACGCATGGGCAGCCGCATGATGTCGTCGAGCAGGCCGACCTGGCCGAGCACCGCGTGGACGCGCTCTTCGTCGGCATTGCCCTCGAACAGCGTGACGTTTTCCGCGATCGTGCCGAGCAGGATGATGTCGCCCTGGCGCATATGTGCCGCGTGACGGCGGATTTCGTCGACGGCCAGGTTGGGCCACGCAATGCCGTTTAGCGTGATCTCGCCGGACTGCGGCCGCTCCTGGGCCGAGAGCAGCTTGAACAAGGTCGACTTCCCGGTACCTGACGGGCCGGTGATCACGATCTTGTCGCCGCGAGCGATATCGATGTTCGCGCCCTTGAGGACCGGCTGGTCCGACGCGCCATACGAGAACGTGACGTCACGCACGCGGATAGTGTCGAAGTCTCGCGCCTCCACCGTCTTGTGCACGTCCTCCTGGGGTGTGTAACGCTCGACCTCGCACTCGGTGATGTCTTCCACGCGCGAAACCGGCACGCTCAGCATGAAGTAAGAAAAGCCCGTGTTGATACAGTTGGCGATCCGCTCGGAGAACAGCGTCTTGTAGATCATGAACGAATAGAACACGCCGACCGAGAGCTGGCCGCCCAGCATCAGCTTTGCGGCAAGCCAGGTGATGGCCAGCGTTTCGACATTCACGAGGATCTTGAGCACGGCGTCGCGCGTAGTGCCAAGCCGCTTGCCACGCAGCGCCGCCGACGCGTAGACGCGAAATTGCGCCATGTGCCTCGATACGCGCCGGGTCTCGCCCTGCGACAGCTTGATGAGCGAGGCCGCACGCACGGTTTCGATGAGCGAGTCGTCGCAGCGCGCGCCCTCCCGGAACACGCGCATGTGCGTCTCCTGCATGGCCGCAAACATCAGCGCGGAAACGATGATGTACAGCATGAAAAGAAGTAGCACGACGCACGAAAGCGGCGCGCTCTGGATAAACATCAGCGCCAGCGAAAGCAAGCCGACGGCAAGGTCGATATAGAGCGTCACAGCCGAGCGCGACGCAAAGCCGTTGATCTCGTCCTGCGCCTTGACGCGCGCGAACACGTCGCCCACGTGACGCTTCTCGAAGTACGAGATCGGCACCCGCAGCAGATGCGAGAGCAACCCGTTCGTCGAATTCACGCTCGCGAGCGCATACAGCAGTTCGACCAGCGTACCCTGTGCGTACTGGCTGATCGCGCCGACCGCGAAGATCCCCGCGAAGGTGATCACCAGAACATTCAGCAGGTTCAGGTTGTCCTGCGCGACCACGTTGTCGAGCATGAAGGCGCCGAGATACGGCAGCGCAAGAATGGCGAACTGGCTGCCGATCGCAACGAACAGGATCTTGACGATCTGGCTGCGCATCTGCGGGTTCAGCTGCCGCAGCCGCTCCAGCGCCGCCGGCACGCGAAGGCGGCGTGAGATGCGCGGCAACTGCGGGGTGGGCGCGCATTCGATCAGATAACCGGAAACGTTCGCAAGAAAGGCGTCCATCGCAATGCGACGGCGTCCCATCGCGGGATCGATCAGCTTGACATAGTTGCGCGTGCAGCTTTCGAACACCACAAAGTGCGCACCGCCGAAATGCACGATCGAGCCGCGCTTGATTTCCCCTACCTGCGCGGCTTCGAAGCGGAACGCCTGCACCTCGAGACCGAAATCCGTAGCGACGTCGTAGAGGTCCATCAGCGTCAGACCGTTCGCCGAGATCGGCCGATAGGTCGACAGTTCCCGCACTTCGGTCCCGCGCCCGAAATGCGTCAGCACCATGGCAAGACAAGCGTAACCGCATTCCGCCACTTCGTTCTGGTGAATCACCCGCATGTCAGCCCCGCAAGATCTTGTACAACGGCTCGAGCACCCATTCGGCAATGGTTCGCCGCTCGATCACGATGCTCGCACTTGCCGTCATGCCCGGCAGGATGTCGAAGCGTTCTTTACCGTAGTTAAATGTATGTCCCCGCAGCGTGACCCAGGCAATATAGTCGTCGCCGCGTATGCCGGCGTCGCCCGCCGCCGCGGCCGCAGCCGGGTCGCCCGGGCTCACCGTGGTGCGCGAAATCGAATCGATGCGCGCCTCGTAGGTGCCAAATTTGGCATAGGGAAACGCGTCGAATTTCAGGTGCACCGTTTGACCGGGACGCACGAAACCGCGCTGGCGCGACGGAATTCGCAGCTCGGCTCGCAACGGCAGCGTAGGGTCGGTAACGATCACCATCGCGACGTCCGAGTTCTGCAGCGTGCTGCCTTGCACGAGTCGCGAAAAGGTCACCACACCTGCTTTGGGCGCCGAAATCGTCGCGTCGCCACGGCTTTGCTCGTAGCGCGCATCGGCATCCTGAAGATCCCGCGTACGGCCCGCGTCCAGCTGCTTGAGTTGCGCGGCGAGCGCCGTTTGTGAGTTGCGCGCATCCGCAATGTCCGCGAGCGTCTGCTGCCGCCGCGCGGCCACTTGTGCCAGCGCGATGCGGCTCTGATGCAGATCGGCGGACGCCTGTTCGATTCGATCGGCGACCACGTAGTCCGATACCGTCTGGAGCCGCGCCACTTTCTTTTCCGCTTCTTCCACCAGTTGCTGGCTCTGCGCGCTCTGTGCCTGCAGTTCGGCAAGCTCCGCATTCCGGCTCGCTTCGGCCGCACGGGCCGTGGCCAGCTGCGTCTCCAGGTCGACACGCTTTTGCGCATACTGGGCGTCGGCGGCACGGCGCTGCTCGTCGCGCACCTGGGCGTCGAACGTGTCGCGACGCGTCCCGTCACTGGCGAGCGTGATGTCGCGTTCGAGCTTGAAGAGCGGCTGGCCCGCGTTCACGTGCGCGGGAGCCTGCACATAGATCGCGGAGACGAGCCCGCGTTCGCCCTGCACCTTGACTTCCGCGGGCGAGACGATTTCGCAGGGAACGTCCTGCTTCAGTTCGACCTCGCGACAGAAGGCGAATATGGTGCCCAGCAGGACCGTCGCCGTCGCGCCATAAGCGATCCAGCGCCAGCGTATATCCCTGAACTCCGGGAGATAGAGCGGTTCCATGACTTGTTGCAATCCCCGTTACCGGCCCTGCCGGCAAGACGTGTGGTATACGCGGCCCGCGCCGGTTCCGGCCTAGCGGGTCGTTGCGAAGTGATAGACGCACGGATGGTCTGCGTAGAGCCAGTGCGGAAAATTTTCGTTGCGCGCCGTGACGATCGCGTCGGCAAGGCGCTGCGGCGCGTCGGCCTCGGCGAGCGCAATGGGTTCGAAGATCCGTATGCCGAAGTGCCCCTTTTCGAAGCGCACGTAGCACGGCAGCAGCAACGCGTTAAGCGGTGCTCCGAGGCGAAACACGCCGCGATGCACGCGCGCGTTGCGCCCTCCCATCGAGACACCTATTGTCTCCATCGGGAACTTTGCAAATGTGAACGGCGGAACGTCCGCGAACAACACTGCAACGCCGTCGCGGCGCAGCGCGCGCACGACACGCAGACCAATCGCATTGCGACTCTCTGCGCCATCCTTGTCGTAGGTGTGCAAGACGCGAAACGATGGGACCATCGCCGCATCGTTGCCGTAAATGTCGCGCGCCACCCCCGAGACAACCGAGATTGTTTCGAGACCGAGCGCGAGACGCAGTTCCTCGATAACACAAACGTTTGCGTACTGAGACAGATAGTGAAACGGCGAAAGAATGACGACCCGCCCCGGATCTTCTGCCTGGATCTGGCGGATGCGTCTCGCCAACTCCCCGGCAGCCGCCCTCAGCTCATGCCATACATACATGTCGCGCTCGCGCACCGCATAGAATCGCTCGTCGATCAGGGCTTCGAGCACGCCGCCACTCATCGTGCGCAACGCGTCACGACGTGTGAGCCCGACGTCCGCGCGTCCCAGCTGATATCGGGCAGCTCCTGCCGCGCGCGAACGGCCATTGAATATTGCCCGGATTAGCCAGCTCGCCATCGCGACATACTCGAGCGCAGCAAACGAAATTCGTGCCAGCACCGCACGGCGCGTGCGGCGGCGCACCGCTCTAACGCGGTCGGCTGCAGCGGCAAATGCCTTGCGTACAGTACGAAGAGAAAACTTCATGGCGAACGGCGCAACTCCGCTAGCGCCAGCATTAATTTAACAGGATTACGAAACAAACTGGAGAGGGCGATAACGCCCTCTCTTTCGTCATACCAGGTACGACGCGCGATTAACGCGGAACCGGCGTGCTGCTCGAGCTGTCCTTGTCACAGCCCGTCGAATCACAGCAACCACCTGCGATCTTGGCGTTAGCGAGTTGGTTACGATCGATCTTTTGCATGTTTCTATCCTTCTGAGGTCTAGGAATTGAATTCACCGTCATGCCATTAGCGCAACGGCGACGCCATACTAATCGGCAAAACCCCCGCGATCAACGTAACTTGACACTTCTTCACGCCTCTACACACTTTTCAACGAATAGTGCCGCGTCGAAACTTCCACCCCAATATCGCCGCGGATCCACCCGTAGAGTTATTCTTTCAGACGGCGCTCCGATTACATCTATCGCCACTCAGAAAAGCAACACATTTTCTCGAAGAAAATTAAGTTTGGTGAGATATCTACGTCATTTAAGACTATTGGTATTCCGTCTCGATTCACCCCTCTCCTAAAGTCGCCGTGCGATTTGCGGCTCCGTTGCCGCGAACGTAGATAACAACCGCCTTTCCTCGTCTATGGGGTGTTTCGATGAACAAAACGTATCGCTCGGTCTGGAGCGAAGTAGACCAGACCTGGGTCGCCGCACCTGAAACCGCCGCAACCCGCGGCAAATCTTCGCGCCGGCTCGCCGTGATCGCTACCGGCGCCGTTGGCGTCATGGCGGGTATCGCGCCGGCCGCGAGCTTCGCGGCTACCCCCGGCACCGTGGGTGCGGGCGGTCTCGAAATTTGCTCGGGCGCCTCGGGCTACTCCTGGGGCAACTCGGGTGGCAGCGAGGCGATCGATTGCTCAGTGGACGGCAAAGGCACGACCGATGGCCTCGCCTTCTCGCTGAACAACGCCGCCGACGCCAAGGGCGGCTACGGCTTTGGCGCGTCCACCGCGCGGATCTCCGGCTATCAGAACGGCACGCTCTATATCGGTGGCGCGAGCATCATGGTGTACGGTCCGACGACGTTCAACAACGTCGTCACGATGAGCAACCAGAAGATCGTCCAGTTGGCGCCGGGCCTCGTCTCGGCCACGAGCACCGAAGCCGTCAACGGCTCGCAGCTCTACTCGGCGATCATCAACGGCACGGTTGACGCCGTCACGTATGACACGCCGGCACACAATGCACTGACACTCGGCGGCGTGGGTTCGTCCACACCGGTGGCACTGCATAACGTCGCAGCGGGAGCTCTCTCCCCCGCGAGCACGGATGCCGTGAACGGTGCGCAGCTGTACGCGACCAACCAGCATGTGTCGGATCTCGCAGGCTCGGTGACGAACATCGCGGGCGACATCACGAACATCAACGGCAAGCTGGCCGACGCCGTGGCGTATGACAGCTCGGCGCACGATTCGGTGACGCTGGGTGGTACGGATGCAAGCGCACCGGTAGCGCTGCACAACGTGGCCAACGCGACGTCGAACAACGACGCAGTGAACCTCGCACAGCTCGAAGCGGCAGGCCTGAACGTCGATACGTCGGGCAACGTGACGAACGCATTCGTGGCCTACGACGACTCGTCCAAGGGTTCGGTGACGCTGGGCGGTGCGGGCTCGTCCACGCCGGTGGCACTGCATAACGTGGCTGCTGGCGAGCTGAGCGCGAACAGCACGGACGCCGTGAACGGTGCGCAGCTGTACGCGACCAACCAGAACGTGTCGGATCTCGCAGGCTCGGTGACGAACATCGCCGGCGACATCACGAACATCAACGGCAAGCTGGCCGACGCCGTGGCGTATGACAGCTCGGCGCACGATTCGGTGACGCTGGGTGGTACGGATGCAAGCGCACCGGTAGCGCTGCACAACGTGGCCAACGCGACGTCGAACAACGACGCAGTGAACCTCGCGCAGCTCGAAGCGGCAGGCCTGAACGTCGATACGTCGGGCAACGTGACGAACGCGTTCGTGGCCTACGACGACTCGTCGAAGGGTTCGGTGACGCTGGGCGGTGTCGGTTCGTCCACGCCGGTGGCACTGCATAACGTGGCTGCTGGCGAGCTGAGCGCGAACAGCACGGACGCCGTGAACGGTGCGCAGCTGTACGCGACCAACCAGAACGTGTCGGATCTCGCAGGCTCGGTGACGAACATCGCCGGCGACATCACGAACATCAACGGCAAGCTGGCCGACGCCGTGGCATATGACAGCTCGGCGCACGATTCGGTGACGCTGGGTGGTACGGATGCAAGCGCACCGGTAGCGCTGCACAACGTGGCCAACGCGACGTCGAACAACGACGCAGTGAACCTCGCACAGCTCGAAGCGGCAGGCCTGAACGTCGATACGTCGGGCAACGTGACGAACGCATTCGTGGCCTACGACGACTCGTCGAAGGGTTCGGTGACGTTTGGCGGCGTGGGCTCGACCACGCCGGTGGCACTGCACAACGTCGCTGCTGGCGAGCTGAGCGCGAACAGCACGGACGCCGTGAACGGTGCGCAGCTGTACGCGACCAACCAGAACGTGTCGGATCTCGCAGGCTCGGTGACGAACATCGCGGGCGACATCACGAACATCAACGGCAAGCTGGCCGACGCCGTGGCGTATGACAGCTCGGCGCACGATTCGGTGACGCTGGGTGGTACGGATGCAAGCGCACCGGTAGCGCTGCACAACGTGGCCAACGCGACGTCGAACAACGACGCAGTGAACCTCGCGCAGCTCGAAGCGGCAGGCCTGAACGTCGATACGTCGGGCAACGTGACGAACGCGTTCGTGGCCTACGACGACTCGTCGAAGGGTTCGGTGACGCTGGGCGGTGTCGGTTCGTCCACGCCGGTGGCACTGCATAACGTGGCTGCTGGCGAGCTGAGCGCGAACAGCACGGACGCCGTGAACGGTGCGCAGCTGTACGCGACCAACCAGAACGTGTCGGATCTCGCAGGCTCGGTGACGAACATCGCGGGCGACATCACGAACATCAACGGCAAGCTGGCTGACGCCGTGGCGTATGACAGCTCGGCGCACGATTCGGTGACGCTGGGTGGTACGGATGCAAGCGCACCGGTGGCGCTGCACAACGTGGCCAACGCGACGTCGAACAACGACGCAGTGAACCTCGCGCAGCTCGAAGCGGCGGGCCTGAACGTCGATACGTCGGGCAACGTGACGAACGCATTCGTGGCCTATGACGACTCGTCCAAGGGCTCGGTGACGCTGGGCGGCGTGGGTTCGTCCACACCGGTGGCACTGCATAATGTCGCAGCAGGCGCGGTGAGCCTGACGAGCAACGACGCGGTGAACGGTTCGCAGCTCTACGGTCTGGCATCGAGCGCGGCGCAGGCACTGGGTGGCAACACCACGGTGAACAAGGACGGTTCGATCAGCGCGCCGAGCTACGTCGTCGGCAACGGCACCTATAGCGATGTAGGCTCGGCGCTGGCTGCGGTCGAGCAGACGGCATCCAGCGGCGATGCGGTCCAGTACGACTCGACGGCACATACGTCTGTGACGCTGGGTGGCACGAATGCGAGCGCACCGGTGGCGCTGCATAACGTGGCCAACGCGACGTCGAACAACGACGCAGTGAACCTCGCGCAGCTCGAAGCAGCAGGCCTGAACGTCGATACGTCGGGCAACGTGACGAACGCGTTCGTGGCCTACGACGACTCGTCGAAGGGTTCGGTGACGTTTGGCGGCGTGGGCTCGACCACGCCGGTGGCACTGCATAACGTGGCTGCTGGCGAGCTGAGCGCGAACAGCACGGACGCCGTGAACGGTGCGCAACTCTTCGCGACCAACCAGACCATCACGAACCTGCAGGGCACGGTTTCGGACGCCGTGTTGTACGACAGCTCGGCGCACGCCGCGCTGACGCTCGGCGGCACGGGATCGAGCGCACCGGTTGCACTGCACAACGTGGCGAACGGCAACATCGTGGAGGGCAGCACGGACGCGGTGAACGCCGGGCAGCTGTACGACGTGACCCAGAACTTCGGCAACGACATCACCAATATCCACAACACGCTGACCACGGCTGGTTGGGGTGCGCAGGCGAGTTCGTCGAATCCGGCTGGCTTCACCTACGGTGGGTTCATCACCGACGCCAATGGCAAAGTCAGCAATCCAGCGGTTCTCTACGTACCGAATACCGTCGGTACCGCGAACGCGCAGATCGTGCTCGATCCAGGTCAAGGCAACAGCGCGTATTTCGTGAACGGCGACCGCTCGGCCGGCTACCTGCCGGCGGGCACGATCATCAGCAACGTGCATGACGGCATTCAGAACACCGACGCGGCCAACGTCGGCCAGGTGGCCAGCATGATCGCCTCGGCGACCGGCGGCCCCTCGCTGTTTGCCGCCCACGTCGTGGCGAGCGCTGCGCCGGATGCCGGCTCGGGCGTCGATTCGTCCGGACTGACGACGTCCTATCGGACTGCGGCATACTATTCGCAAGTCTCGGGCCTCGGCGACAATGACGGCCTGAATGGACCGTCCGACATGGCGCGCGCAGCTGGCGCCGGTTCGATCGCCATCGGCTCGAACGCGTACACGCCGGGCATCAACGGCGTAGCGGTGGGCGTGCAAGCCTATACGTCGGCCAACGACGCCGTCGCGCTTGGCTCCGGATCGGTGGCGGACAAGGCCAACACCGTGTCGGTCGGCAACGACGGCACTGCCTCCTACACCGCCTATGACAGCAACGGCAACGCGTACACGGTCCAGAACCAGGCCAATACGCGCCGTATCGTCAACATGGCGGCCGGCCAGGACGACACCGACGCCGTCAACGTCTCGCAGCTCAGAGGCGCGCTGAACGCAATCGGCGGCGGTGCTGCGGTCAATGCCGACGGTTCGATTACGGCACCGACGTTCGTGGTTGGCGGCACGACGGTCAACACGGTGAGCGCGGCGATCACGAATCTCGATTCGCGTGTGACCCAAAACACCGCTGCCATCGCGTCGCTTCAAGGCGGTTCGAGCGCGTCCTCGACCCAGTCGCCGGTCCAGTCCAGCGGCGCGGTCAGACTGGCGGCCAGCCAGGTTGGCGTGTCGGATAGCGCCAGCACGACAGACGCTGACGCTGTGCACTATGACTCGTCGGCTCATGACTCGATCACGCTCAGCAACGCCAAGCTCACGGGCCTGACGAATGCGAACCTCAGTGCCGATAGCACCGACGCCGTGACTGGCCAGCAGCTCTACGCGACGAACCAGCAGCTCTCGTCGACCAGCCAGCAGGTCACCAGCCTGACCCAGGCCGTGCAAAACATCAGCACCTCGGGTTCGACGGCTGTTGCGACCAACACGACGAGCGGCGCGGCTGCAGCCTCCGGCACGCAGTCGGTTGCCGTGGGTGGCGGCGCGGTGGCAACGGGCATCAACGCGACCGCGATTGGCGACAAGGCGAACGCTTCGGCCGACAACTCGGTGGCAATCGGCGCGAACTCGATCGCCAACCGCGCCGACGCGGTGTCGGTCGGCGCCGAAGGCTCCGAGCGCCAGATCGTCAACGTGGCGGCCGGCACGTCGGGCACGGACGCAGTGAATCTGAACCAGTTGAACGACGCGATGACGCAGCAATCGAATACGTTCAACCAGCAGATCACCGGTCTTCAGAACTCGATCAATACGGTTTCGAAGAACGCGTATGCTGGCGTGGCGGCGGCGATGGCGATGCCGAACCTGACCCCGTCGGGTCCGGGCCGCGTGGTGGTCGCAGCAGGCGGCGGCTACTACATGGGTGGCAGCGCAGCAGCAGTCGGCGCAACCTATCGCTCGCAAAACATGCGCTGGCTCGTGAACGGCGGTGTTTCCGTGACGAGCACCGGCACGGCGGCGGTTCGCGCTCAAGTGGGCTACGAGTTCTAAGCTCGCGGTCATCGGGCTTCGGCGCCCTGCCGAAGCCCGACCAGGCTCCCGGCGTGCACGGCAGCATGCGCGCACGCCAGATGCAAAAAAGCCACGGCTCACAGGCCGTGGCTTTTTTTTGCTTCGCCCTCGCGCAACGCGGGGGTAATTAGCGCTGCGCCGCGCGCATCGCTGCTTCGGTCAGCCAGAGCGACTCCGGCAGATCCTGCTCGTTCAGATTGAGTCCATCGCCACCGCGGTCGACGACGACGAAGTCGCTGACTTCGTCCAATGCGATCAACGGATGGTGCCAGACGCCCTTCGCATAGTTCACGCCCTGCCAGCCATGCGTGACGAACGCTCGGATCCTGGTGACGTCCAGATCGCCTGCCGGCGCGACGACCACGAGATACGGCCGATCGTTGAGCGGTACGAACGCCTGGCTGCCAAGCGGATGGCGCTCCAGCATCTTCACTTCGAACGGCAGCACGCGCGGCTGCCCCCGGAACAGATTGACGAGCGTGCGGCCGCCTTCGTCCGTCACGTCCACGTTGGCGAGATCGTGATAGCGGATCGTCGTGCCGAGGTTGATCGGAATCTGCTTCGCGCCTTCGAGTTCGATCACGTCGCCAAACGGCGCGAAGGCTTCGCGCGTGAGCGGTTCGATGGTCAGCGTCGTTCTGGTATCGCTCATGATGGCCTCGCTGCCGGCTCTCAAGCCAGCGTGCCCCACAGACGCAGACGCGACACGCCGCCGTCCGGGATGATATTCAAGCGCACGTGGGTGACCGGGCCGATCGAAGCCAGCTCGCTTTCGAAGTAGTGCTGCTTGTCCATCTGCAGCTTCTGCTCGCCGAGCAGCACGGGCCAGAACATCGCCTGGGTGACGAGCGAGCTGTCCGTGCCGCCCGTCACGCGCGCCGCCTGGATCGAGCAGCGGTCCGGATAGTTGCCCTTGAAGTGTGCCGTATCGACTTCGATCTTCTTGATGATGCCCGGCTGGGCGAGCGCGATGATCGCCCAGTCGTTGCCCGGCTCGCGGCGGCGGCGCGTTTCCCAGCCATCGCCCATGTTTACGCCGCGGCCCGGCATAAGGATGTTCGAGGCAACGCCAAAGTGCTGGTTGTTCGCTGCGACGAGGTACGCGCCATTCTCCATCGCCGCGAGGTCGAAGAGCTCGGTGCGGCTCGCGCCGTTCCAGTCCACCTGGGGCTGGCCGTAGACGCGCAGGCGGGCGATGCCGCCATCGGGATAGATGTTCACGCGCAGGTGCGTATACGGCTTGTCGCTCGTGACATCCACGTAATGGTGGCTATTGCCCTGCAGCGACGTGGACGGCACGATCTCGGTCCACTGCGTGGCGGCGCCCGGCGCGCCATCCGGCACCCAGGCGCCTTCCACCGATGCGGCCGGCGGATAGTTGCCCGTGAAGTGGCTCGTGTCGAGGTCGAGGCCCTTGATCACGCCCGGACGCGCAAGCTTGACGATGCACCAGTCGTAGCCGGTCGTGCGCTTGCGGCGCGTTTCCCAGCCGTCCATCCACTTGCCGTGGTCGTCGTATTTGCCGGGGATGAAGACGGCCGGCTCCGGATTGAGCATGCGCTCCTTCGGCGCGAAGAAGTCGTCGCTCGCCTCGAGCGCCTGCGCGCCCAGACGCGGGTCCGCGAGGTTCACATAGCGGCGCGTGAATTCCGGCGCATTGGGATCGAGAGTCGGGAGTGCCATCTTTGTCTTCCTTCGTGTCTGTTCGGTGATACGGAAAAGGCAGCGCGCCGGCCGGGCGCGCGCTGCATCATGCGTCAATCAGCTCGTCGAGCCGCAAGCGCGCAATGCGATAAATCTGGTCGAGGCTCGCCCGCATCTCGTCGGCGCGGCTGTTGCTCACGCGCGATTCGAAGTTCGCGATGATGCCGTGGCGGTCATAGCCACGCACCGCGAGGATGAACGGGAAACCGAACTTCTCGCGATACGCGTGGTTGAGCGACTGCAGTTTGTCGAACTCTTCCTGCGTGCACAGGTTCAGGCCGGCGCCGCTTTGCTCGCGCGTCGATTCCGCCGTCAGCTCGCCGCGCACTGCCGCCTTGCCCGCGAGTTCCGGGTGAGCGTTGATGAGCGCGAGCTGCTTCGCCTCGCCGGCGGTCTCCACCGCGCCCGACATGGTGCGATGCAGCGCCTCGATGCTCGCGAACGGGCGCTGCCCCGCCGCCACCTCGGCCACCCAGGGGGAGTGCTCGAAGATGCCCGAGAGTGCAGCCACGAAGGCTTCGGTCGAGGCGTTGTTCAACTGCTCGAGGGTGTAGTGCATTGCCTTCATGCGGCGGCCCCGCGGTGATCGTTTTGCTGCGGTTGATAGGGATGGTGCTCGCGCCAGTGGCGTGCGATGTCGACACGGCGGGTGACCCACACGCGATCGTGTTTCTCGATGTGATCGAGGAAGCGCTGCAGCGCACGCAAGCGCCCCGGGCGGCCCAGCAGACGGCAATGCATGCCGATCGACAACATCTTCGGCGCTTCCTCGCCTTCTTCGTAGAGCACGTCGAACGCGTCGCGCAGGTAGGTGAAGAAGTGATCCGCCGTGTTGAAGCCCTGGGGCGTCGCGAAGCGCATGTCGTTGGTGTCGAGCGTGTACGGCACGATCAGCTGCGGCGTGGTCTTGCCGCCCGTGACGGCCACGTCCATCCAGAACGGCAGGTCGTCGCCGTAATAATCCGAGTCGTAGAGAAAGCCGCCATGCTCCGCGACGAGGCGGTGCGTGTTGGGGCTGTCACGACCTGTGTACCAGCCAAGCGGACGCACGCCCGTCACGCGCTCGATCGCCTCCATGCCGAGCTTCATGTGCTCGGCTTCCAGTTCGGGCGTCGCGTCCTGATAGTGGATCCAGCGATAGCCGTGGCATGCGATCTCGTGCCCAAGCTCGACGAAGGCGCGCGCGGCCTCGGGATGGCGCTCGATCGCCATGCCGACACCGAACACCGTGAGCGGCAGGCCGCGCTTCTCGAACTCGCGCAGGATGCGCCAGACGCCGACGCGCGAACCGTACTCGTAGATCGACTCCATGCTCATGTGGCGCGCCGGATAGGCAGCGGCACCGACGATTTCGGAGAGGAACTGCTCGGACGCGCGGTCGCCGTGCAACACGCAGTTTTCGCCGCCCTCTTCATAGTTGAGGACGAACTGCACCGCGACGCGGGCCTTGCCCGGCCAGTTGGCCTGAACCGGATGGCGGCCATAGCCGATCAGATCGCGAGGATATTGGGGATCGAGTGCCATGCTGGACGAATCAATCGAAAGGTGATGGATGAGCGTAATCCGACGAAACGTAAACCGACGGAAAGCGGGGGCATCGGACGTGTCGCGAGCGCGGTTCACGAGTGCGGCGGGACGGCGTTGCGACCCGCTTTCAGGACCGAATCAGTGTATCCAAATCATCCCGGCGCGCCCATACGCGCGCTCAGATAGTACGGGTCAAGCGAGGTGTATGACCGGCACCGCACCGCGCCTGCCCCTCTCCAGTGCGCGTTGCGTGTTTACCCGTAGCGCAGCGGCCGCGAGCCCGTGTCGCCCGCCACCGGAGCGCCGGGCGTCGCCGCACCCGACGTAGCGACGCCCGACGTAGCGACGCCCGGACTAAACCGCGCGAAGTCGCCGTCGTAGCGCTTTGCCAGCGGCCGGGCGAAGTCGCCGCGCTTGGCCGTGGCGAGGCGCAGCGCGACAAGCGCCTCGACCCATTTCACGGCCGCCGTCACGCCGTCCACCACCGGCACGGCGAGCGCGTCCTCCACCTGCGCGCAGAGGCTGGTCATGCCCGCACAACCTAGCACGATGGCGTCGGCGCCGTCCTCGTCGAGCGCGCGGCGGCACTCGTCGACAATCGCGCGCCGCGCCGCCGACCCCGGCTCGTCGAGTTCGAGCACGGCCACGTCGATCGCCCGCACGTTGCGGCAAAAACGCGTCATGCCGTAGCGCTCCGCGAGATGCCAGGCCATCGCGCGGGTACGGGAAAGTGTCGTCACGACCGAAAAGCCCGGTGCAAGCACGCTCGCCGCATGCATGGCGGCTTCGGCAATCCCCAGCACCGGCCCACGGGCGAGTTCGCGTGCCGCGTACAGGCCCGGGTCGCCGAAGCATGCGATCACGTAGCCGTCGAAGCCCTCGCGCTCGCCCGCTTCCACTTCGGCCAGCAGGCCCGGTGTCGCGAGCGCCTCGTCGTAGTACCCCTCGATCGACGGCGGGCCCATTGTCGGACTCACCGCCACCACCTCCGTCCCCGCCGCGACCACGGCGCGTGCGCACTCGCCCATTGCGGTGGTCATCCGCTGGGTCGTGTTCGGGTTGATCAGCTTGATGCGCATGATATCTCCTGCTCTTGCCATGTTCCGGGGTCAGCCACGCGCACGCATACCGAGCGTGAGCGCACGATAAAACAACGCGCCGAGCGCGGCACCGATGAACCACGAGAAGTTCGCAGCGCCACCGAGGCTCGGCACCATCACGCAGAGGATCGCGATCAGCGCCGCGGGCAGGAGCGCCATCACGGCGCGGCGGTTCACGCCGTTGCGATACCAGTAGGCGCCGGCGGGCGAAACGGTATAGAGCTCGTCGACGGCGAGACGGCCGCGCTTGATCAGATAGAAGTCAACCAGCAGGACACCATACAAAGGCCCGATGAATGCGCCGAGCACGTCGAGCGTGTAGTGAATCACGGCCGGGTTGTTGAACAGGTTCCACGGCGTGATGAAGATCGAGGCGACGGCCGCCAGCATGCCGCCCGCGCGCCAGCTGATCAGGCGAGGCGCGACGTTGGAGAAGTCGAACGCAGGCGAAACGAAGTTCGCAACGATGTTGATGCCGATGGTCGCGATCGTGAACGTGAGCGCGCCGAGAATCACGGCGGTCGGATGATCGATGCGACCGACCGTTTCGACCGGATCGGTAATCAGTTGTCCGAACACTGGCAGCGTGGCCGAAGTCGTGATGACCGTGACGATCGAGAACGCGAGGAAGTTGACCGGCAAGCCCCAGAAGTTGCCGCGGTGCACGCTCCTGAGCGACTTGCCGTAGCGCGAGAAGTCGCCGAAATTCAGCATCGGGCCCGAGAAGTACGAGACCACGAGCGAGATCGCCGTGATCATGACCGGCACGACTTCGGCACCGTGATACTTCACGCCGCCGAGATTCAGGCCGATGTTGTGCCAGCCTGCGCGGTACACCATGTAGCCCGCCAGCGCGAACATCACGACATAGACGGCCGGCCCCGCGAAGTCGATGAACTTCTTGATGGTCTCCATGCCGTTCCAGAACACCAGGGCCTGCAGTACCCAGAGCGTCATGAAGCCGGCCCAGCCCATGGTCGAAAGACCGAACATGCCGTGCTTGTGCACGTCGGCATAGGGCAGGAGTTGCGGAAAGAACTTGAGCACGACGATCACGAGCGCGCTAGAAGCCAGGTAAGTCTGGATGCCGTACCACGCCACCGCGATCAGACCGCGGATCACGGCGGGAATGTTCGCCCCCAGCACGCCGAAGGTGGCACGGCAGGCGACCGGATAGGGCACGCCATGGCGCTGGCTGGGACGCGCGATCAGGTTGCAGAGTACGTTGACGATCGAGATGCCGATGATGAGCACGAGCAGCACCTGCCAGCTCGTGAGCCCGAGCGCGAAGAGGCTGCCCGCGAACACGTAGCCGCCGACGCTGTGCACGTCGGACATCCAGAACGCGAAGATGTTGTAGGCGCCCCAGGTCTGCTCGCGCAGCGGCGCGAGATCTTCGTTGTAGAGCCGCTCGCTGTAGCCGGCCGGCAGGCGGACGCTGTCCGTCTCGCCGCTCTCGCTGTGATCGTAGGTGGGCATTGCGGGACTGCCGGGTGATGCACTGAACTGAGCCATGACTCACTCCTGGGGATGAAGACACCAACGGAAAACACGCTCGTATGGCCTGCCCAGCCCGGCAAAGGCATCGAGCCGCTGCCGGCTGGCCCGCCGGGTCCGCGCAAGGTGCCGGTCGCCGCGATTGCGCGCCCTGCTCCACCCTGCCGCCCCGGCGACTGCGCACACGCGCGCGCCGCCACCTTCATCCCTGATCCCGTGCGGCGAGACGCCTCGCGCGCTCGCCACACGTCACCGCAATCCTGTCCCGCTCGACCGAGGGCCGATCACCGTGCCGAAGCCGCCGCCTCGCGCACGCCGAACACGTCCTGCAGGTCCACCGCTACGCCAGCCGGCCGGTCGAGCATGCGCAGCTCGACGCCCTGCAGGTGGCGCGTCATCAATTCGGCCGCCGCGCTGGCCTGCCCGCTCTCCAGCGCCGCAACGATCGCCTCGTGGTCGTCGAACGAACACGGACTGCGCCCGGGCGACTCGTAGAGGGCGGAAATGAGCGTCGAGCGCGCAACCAGCCCGTTCAGGCAGTCGCACAGCACCGTGTTGCCGGTGAGCGTCGCGAGCGCCGTGTGAAACTCGCCCGAAAGACGAATCCAGGTCGGGAAATCGCGGGCTTCGAACGCCTTGCGCTCGCGCCGGATCGACTCGCCGATGCTTTTCAAGCGCCGGTGGCCGTGCTGCGCAGTGCAGATGCGCTCGACGACGGCCAGCTCGATGATTCGCCGCATTTCGAACACCTCGTGCACCTCCTGCAGCGACGGGCTCGCGACGAACGCACCACGGTTGGGCTCCAGGTCGACGAGGTGGTCGGTGGCGAGGAGCGCCAATGCCTGGCGTATCGGTCCGCGCTTCACGCCGAACACTTCGCACAGCTGCGCCTCGGTCAACTTGGCACCGGGCGGGAGACGGTGTTCCAGAATCGCGGCGCGGATGCACGCGGCGATCGTCTCGGGTTTGGTGCCAGTCGTCTCGGCGTCGATATCGCTCTTTCGCATGTCTATCGCCTCTATGGTTGGTATCCTAGATTGGACATAAAGATTGTCAACAATTTTGTCGATCAACCTCGGGAAATCACCCAGGCCACAGCTGTTTTAGTACGCACATTTCGGGTGAAACCCGCATCAATATTGGGCTTCATGCACACACATAGTGATTCCCTCATCTGATTAACACGATTTTTTGTCAACAATTTTTATGGCGCGCAGTCGCCGCCGCATTTGAGGGAGCCGATTGAGTCAGACCGTTAGTTGCGTGTTTATCGGCAAAAAAAGCGCCCGAAGGCGCTCGCCATGTTTTTGCGTCAGCCAAGATGCGGATAACCGCTCACGGCCAGCTCGAAGCCGTGCGTGGTCGCGTGCAGATCCGCTTGCGCACCCACTGGCAACGTCACCATGTCCGGAACGTGCCCGAACGGCAGACCCGTAATCACCGGGATGCCGACCACCGCGCGCACCTGCTCGACCATCTCCTTCAGGTCGTAGCCGTTGTCGACGTCGAACGGCTTGCCACCCGAAAATTCGCCCAGCACGAGCGCCTGCTGCCGCGCAAGGATGCCCGAGAGGTGCAGTTGATAAATCATTCGCTCGATGCGAAAAGGCTGTTCGTTCACGTCCTCGACGAACAGGATGCCGCCCTCCACCGACGGCAGGTACGGCGTGCCGATCAGCGAGGTCAGCACCGCCAGATTGCCGCCCCAGAGCGTGCCCGAGACGTCCGTGGCTTGCGCCTGCGGGGCGTTCACCTTGAGCGTGAATTCGGGTTGCGAAAGCGCGTTCCAGAAGTGATGCATCGTGAAGGCGCTCAGCTCGTCGGCGCCGAAATCGCTCACGAGCATCGGGCCTCCGAATGTGGTCAGCCCTGCGCGAGCCAGCAGCGCAAGCTGTATCGCCGTGAAGTCGCTGTGGCCGCAGAATGCGATCGGCTGGCCGGCGAGGCGCTTTTGCAGGCCGTCGTAGTCGAGCCCGTGCAGGATCCGCACGGCGCCGTAGCCGCCGCGCACGGCGAGCGCGATGTCCGGCAACTTGCGCGACGGATCGGCGAAACGGTTGAGTTCGGCGGCGCGCTGGCCGTCGGTGCCCGCGAAGCGCTGGTAACGCCGCTCGGTCGCCTGGATGCCTTCCACGCGATGCCCTTGGGCATGCAAGCGCTCCAGCGCCCGGTGAACCGCGGCGGGATCCTGCGGACAGCCCGATGGCGCAATCAGTTCGATGGTGCGATGCGTGCTCATATCGATGGTGATGAGGTGTCGTCCCCGCAGCCGGCCGGGTCCTGCGCCGGCTGAGCCTCGCCTGCCGCCGCCGCCCGCCTTGCCCGGCTGGCACGGCGGCGTTCCGCGAAGAACGAACGCAGCGCATCGCCGCATTCGGTTTCGAGCACGCCGCCCACCACGTTCGTATGGTGGTTGAGCTGCGGGTTCGCGAACGCATCGACGACACTGCCGCACGCGCCCGTCTTCGGGTCACGGGCGCCGTAGACCACGCGCGCGATCCGCGCATGCATGATCGCGCCGGCGCACATCAGGCAGGGTTCCAGGGTCACATAGAGCTCGCAGCCCGGCAATCGGTAGTTTCCCAACGCGTGCGCGCCGGCGCGCAGTGCCGCCATCTCGGCATGCGCGGATGGATCGTGCGCGCCGATCGGATGGTTGAATCCCGTTGCGATCACTTCGTCGCCGCGCACCAGCACGGCACCGACCGGTACTTCGCCCGCCGCGCGGGCCTCTTCGGCGGCAGCCTGCGCCAGCCGCATGAAATGGCGGTCGCGCTCGGTGACGGGACAGGGATCGGGATCAGGCACGGCAGGCACCACGGCAGCGGCATCGCCCGACTGCGGCGAACCTGCGGCGGCGCCAGCGGAGGTCTGCGGAAACGCGCTCACTGTGCGCCCGCGACAGCCTCGTCGACCGCCGCGCGTTCAGAGAGCCGTTCGGCAATGCGGCGACGGTACTCGTGCGGCATGACCATCGGGCCGCCACGCAGCGACTCGAGCGCCATGTCAAGCGCGAGCAGGCGCGCCCGCAGGCGGCACTGGGCCGCCTTGTCGCTCACCTTCGCGAGCTCCGCTTCGAGATCGCGCAACGCGCGCAGTTGTTCCACCGCAGGCGGCACGAACCCGGCGTTCTTCAGGATGCGGTTCGCAACCCGCACTTCCTCGGGTACGAGCAGGTCGTCGTCGAGTTCGAGAGGCGACCCCGCGCCCGGCAGATCGGCAAAGTCGCCACGCTTGGCGGCGGCGGCAATCCGTTGTTCGACGAGGGCATCAAGCAATTTCATCGGCAGTCCACTACGTTGCGGCTCACGCATTCTATCAGGGTAAGACCTGGAAGACCGTCCGCTTCTGTCGTGTCTGACATCAGCATCCGACGGCTTGACAGGCGCCTGAATCAATGCTGAATGAATAGCCGAAACCTGGAATCGTCCGATTGAAGGAAGTGGGAAATTCGGAGTAGTTTGAACGGGCCGCCGTCACCCGACGACGGCCACCGCGTCAGAACCCGCCCCTGCAAGCATGAAACCCGAATTGCGAACCGAGCCTGTCCCCACTAAACATCCCGGCACCCTCGTCACCGACACGCCGGCAATGTCGTTACCGCGGCGCGCGGCTCTTGCGGCCGCCATGCTTGCCCTCGCCGTCAGCCTCACCGGCTGCGGCGTATTCTGCGGGGCGGCCGGCGGCAGCGGCGGCGGCGTAGCCGCCGGTTGCGGCACGGGCATCCGCTTCTGACGAGCGGGCCGCCGGCGCCGCCGGGCAGCCGGCTGGTCAGCGGCGAGCCGCTTTCGCCGGCAAACTCAGTGCGAGAGCACCTGCGCGATCGCGCCCACCACGATCCCCACGTTCTTTTCGTTGAGCCCCGCCACGCACATCCGGCCCGAGCGCAGGATGTAGACGCCATGCTCCTCGCGCAACCGCTCGACCTGCTCCGCGGCAAGCCCCGTGTACGTGAACATGCCGCGCTGACGTATGTAGCGCTCGAGCGCCTCGCCGTTCACATGCGCACGCAGGCCCTCGTGAATCGCCACGCGCATGCGTGCGATGCGCTCGCACATTGCCGCCAGCTCGGTCTCCCACGACGCCTTCAGCTCAGGCGTGGTCAGCACGCGCGTGACGATCTTCGCGCCATGGGTCGGCGGATTGCTGTAGTTCGAACGCACCGAGCCCGTCAGCTGCCCCAGCACGCGATCGGCCGCCGCAGCGTCTTCGCAGATCACGTGCAGGCCACCGCAGCGCTCGCCGTAGAGCGAGAAGTTCTTCGAAAACGAATTCGCCACCAGCGCAGGCACTCCGCGGCGCGCGATCTCGCGCACCGCGAAGGCGTCGGCGTCGAGACCCGCGCCGAAGCCCTGGTACGCCATATCGACGAACGGCAGCAGATCGCGCTTTTGCAGCACGTCGATCAGCTGCATCCACTGGGCCTCGTTCAGGTCGACGCCCGTCGGGTTATGGCAGCACGCGTGCAGCAGCACGACGCTCTTCGGCGGCAGCGCGTCGATGGCCGAGAGCATCGCCTCGAACTTCAGGCCGCCCGTCGCCTCGTCGTAGTACGGGTAGGTATTCACCGTGAAGCCCGCACGCTCGAAGATGAAGCGGTGGTTTTCCCACGTGGGATCGCTCACCCACACCTGGCTGGTCGGGAAATAGCGCTTGATGAAGTCCGCGCCCACCTTGAGCGCGCCCGAACCGCCCAGCGTCTGCACGGTCGCAATGCGTCCCGCCGCCCGTGACGGGCACTGCGCGCCAAACACCAGCGCCTGCACCGCATCACGGTACTGCGCGAAGCCGGCCATCGGCAGATACGGCTTCGGACCCGGCTCTTCCAGAATCGCGGCTTCGGCCGAGTGGACGGCCCGCATGACCGGCAGGCGGCCCTCGTCGTCGAAGTAGATGCCGATGCTCAGATTGACCTTGTTCTGGCGCGGATCCTTCTGGAAGTTCTCGTTGAGCGAGAGGATCGGGTCGCCGGGGTAGGCGTCGATATGTTCGAACATGATGTTTGCGTGAGGGCGGTAAAGGGCGGTTCAGGACGAAAATTCGGGCCGGAGGTACTCAGCGCGCCGTGACGCCGCCCTGCAGCGCCGGGGCCGCATTGCGTTTCCACAAGCGATAAGCCACGCCGAGCACGGCCAGCCACACCGGAATCAGGTACACGGAAAGGCGCAGATCCGGAATCAGATACATTACAACGAGAACGCCTGCGAGGAACGCGAGACACACATAGTTCGTGAGCGGATAGCCGAGGCTCCTGAACGACGTGGTCTGATGCGCGCGCGCCTTTTCGCGGCGGAACTTCAGATGAATGAGACTGATCATCGCCCAGTTGATGATGAGTGCCGACACCACGAGGCCCATCAGCAGTTCGAACGCCTTGCCCGGCATGAAATAGTTGACGGCCACACAGACGAGCGTCGACACCGCCGAAACGCCAAGCGCCACGAGCGGAATGCCGCGCCGGTTCACCTTGAGCAGCGACTTCGGCGCGTTGCCCTGCTGCGCGAGGCCGTAGAGCATGCGGCTGTTGCAGTACACGCCGCTGTTGTAGACGGACAGCGCGGCCGTGAGCACGACGACGTTGAGCACGTTGGCGACGATGTCGCTGTTCATCGCGTGGAAGATCAGCACGAACGGGCTGCCGCCGCTCACCACCTTTTGCCACGGATAGAGCGAAAGCAGCACCCCGAGCGCACCCACATAGAAAATCAGGATGCGGTAGATGACCTGGTTGGTGGCGCGCGGGATGGTGTGCGAGGGATCGTCGGCTTCGGCGGCGGTGATGCCGACCAGCTCGAGACCGCCGAACGAGAACATCACGACGGCCATCGCCATCACGAGGCCGCTCACACCGTGCGGGAAGAAGCCGCCGTGCTGCCAGAGGTTGGCGATACCGGCCTCGGGGCCTGCATGGCCCGACGCGAGCAGCCAGCCGCCGAACAAGATCATGCCCACGATCGCGAGCACCTTGATGATGGCGAACCAGAACTCGAGCTCGCCGTACGACTTCACGCTCGACAGATTGATGCCGTTGATGATGACGAAGAACGCGAGCGCCGAGATCCATGTGGGCAGGTTCGGCCACCAGTAATGCATGTAGATGCCGACGGCGGAAAGCTCCGCCATGCTCACGAGGATGTAGAGCACCCAGTAGTTCCAGCCCGAGAGGAAGCCGGCGAAGGGACCGAAGTACTTGTCGGCGAAGTAGCTGAATGAACCGGCGACGGGCTCGTCCACGACCATTTCGCCCAGCTGCCGCATGATGAAGAACGCGATGATGCCGGCAATGCCATAGCCGAGCAGCACCGAGGGGCCGGCAGTCTGGATCGTTTGGGCGATGCCGAGGAACAGGCCTGTGCCGATCGCGCCGCCCAGCGCGATCAGCTGGATGTGGCGATTCTTGAGGCCACGCCTGAGCTGGCCGCTCTTATCGTTTGAAACCATGTCTCTTCCTGTCTACTCTTTGCCGCGGGGCGGTCGCGCGAATCCGACCGCTCTCACGAAATAAAATTGCGTGTGCAACGAACCGCGCCAGACAACCGGCCGGCTCGCACGGCGGGCCTGACAGCCACATCAGGTGCGCCCAGTGTATAGGCTGTCCCGAAAAATATGATTTCATCTGGCACGCTGGCAAACCCTGATTGATACAATTTCCTCTCCCAACGATCACCAATCAGGCAAGAAAAGTGCACAGCCCCGCTCTGGACCCCATCGATCTGCGTCTGCTCGCCGCGCTGCAGGAAAACGGCCGCGCCTCGAACCTCGAACTGGCGCAGATCATCAAGCTGTCTCCCGCGCAGACTTTGCGACGACATCGACGGCTCGAAGAACTTGGCGTAATCCGCCGCTACGAGACGCGGCTCGATGCCGAGAGCCTCGGCTTTGGCGTAGTAGCGTTCATTCAGGTGACGATGGAACGCGGCCATATGCGCGAGCTGGTCAAGTTCAAGGAGCTCGTAGCGAAGCTGCCGCAGGTGCAGGAGTGCTACTCCGTGACCGGCGATATCGACTACGTGCTGAAGGTCGTGGCGCGCAATCTTAAGGCACTGTCCGAATTCCTGCTCGACACGCTGATGCGCGCGCCCGGCGTGAACAGCGTGCAGTCGATCGTGTGCCTGGACGAGCTCAAGGGGACGAGTGCGATGCCGCTGGACGAATGAGCGGCGCAGAAGGCTACGATCGCATCGACATAGGCGCCGGCAACACGGAGCGAACCTTGTTCGGCAAGGTACTCCTCCTGTTGCTCGAGTTGCTGCACCGCCTCAGGGACGAACTCAACAACGAACCGTGCCATCAGACATCGGTTCCGCGCGCCTTGCGCTTCGGTATCGATGTCTCAAGATCCACACGCGGATTGATGGGCTCCCTCTGGGCGACGCTGATTCAGACCCTCAAATCCATGAGCCGCCGTCCCTCGACGTCCAGCACCCTTTGCCTCGTATATCGTCGCCGATACCGCCGGGCTCGTTCGAACGCGGCCCTCGATACCATCACAACTGCAATGCCGCACCAAGATCGTCGCGCTCGAAGGCGCTTGCCATGCGCGCTATCTCCGCGCGCCTTCAACCAACCTCCTGAGCCACTGCCTGCCACGTCCGGGTGACATCGGCCACCTCCCGGATGGTGGCCCGAGCCTCTGCAGGATGCGCTCGGTCATTTGAAGCAGCCGCCCCAATTCGATCAGCGCGGGGACACCGGCGGGCACGGGCGCCTGGAATTCATCTGCTCCGCTCCAGCGGAATCGCAGTGCGCCCAGGCGCGTTTCATCCGCTACGCCCAGCAGATAATGCAGTTCACCTATTCCTCGACATCAGCCATGGCCACCCTTCCCTCCGCCACCACGAGGCATCCGGACACGCTGCGGCAATGCAGCGGTTGCCAGCGACCGCCCTACGGTATCCCGGGCGGCGTCGGCAACCTCCTGTAGTCCATCCAGAAGCCCAAGCTCCTGTAGCACGGCCGCGTAGATGCCGATACTCACGCCCGGATCCCCCGCCTCGACGCGCTGCAAAGTCGATTTGAACGGCGGTGGCTGGAGCGCCGCGCGCTTTCACGCGCATGCACAGAGCGCGCGGGTCTCGTCGGCCAATGATCCGGTAGTCGTATCGGAAGGAATAGTGCCTTTCGGCGAAACGACGGCGTACATGCCATCGCGATCGGCGACCTTGTTAGGGTCGCGCGAGGTTTCAAGTTTCGCAGAGCAAGGTCTGCAAGCACGGGAAATAATCTCCTGATCGAAACGGCCGATTGCCGTCACCTATCACGAGACCTGCATACCCTTGCGAGCCCGCATAAATCCTGATTTCCAAGAGAAAGAACTACCGTCCAAGACGGTAGTTCGATGGAGGCACGAGCTTGGCTTAGCAGAAAGAGCTTGCGCGACCCGTCAAATCTACCGTCAGCTTCGTTAAACAGCTTAGAAGAATCACATTCTCGTTAACTATCTTCGGGTGATTTTCCACGATGTTGATTTATATGGGAAAACTCCTTCCTCCTACTCCCACTCAATCGTCGCCGGCGGCTTGCCCGAAATGTCGTACACCACACGATTGATCCCGCGCACTTCGTTAATGATGCGGTTCGACACGTGGCCTAGCAGCTCGTGCGGCAGATGCGCCCAATGCGCCGTCATGAAGTCCTGGGTCTGCACGGCGCGCAGCGCGACGACGTACTCATAGGTGCGGCCGTCGCCCATCACGCCCACGCTCTTCACCGGCAGGAACACCGCGAATGCCTGGCTCGTCAGGTCGTACCACGACTTGCCGGTTTCCTTGTCGATGGTGTTGCGCAGCGACTCGATGAAAATCGCGTCGGCGCGGCGCAGCAAATCGGCGAACTCGCGCTTCACCTCGCCGAGAATCCGCACGCCGAGGCCCGGGCCCGGGAACGGATGGCGATAGACCATCTCGTGCGGCAGGCCGAGCTTCACGCCCAGCTCGCGCACCTCGTCCTTGAAGAGTTCGCGCAGCGGCTCGAGCAGCTTGAGGTTCAACGTCTCCGGCAGGCCACCCACGTTGTGGTGGCTCTTGATCGTGTGTGCCGCCTTCTTGCCCTTGCCCGCCGATTCGATCACGTCCGGATAGATCGTGCCCTGGGCGAGCCACTTCGCGTCGGTCAGCTTGCCCGCTTCGGCCTGGAACACTTCGACGAATTCCGCGCCGATGATCTTGCGCTTCGCCTCAGGATCGGTCACGCCCGCGAGCTTCGAGAGGAACGCCTCGCTGGCGTCGACGTGGATCACCTTCACGCCGAGGTTCTCGGCGAACGTCGCCATCACCTGCTCGGCTTCGTTCAGGCGCAGCAGGCCGTGATCGACGAACACGCAGGTCAGCTGGTCGCCGATCGCGCGATGCAGCAGCGCCGCCGCCACCGAAGAATCCACGCCGCCCGAAAGACCCAGAATGACGTGCTCGTTGCCGACCTGCTTGCGGATCGTTTCGACGGCCTCGTCGATGTAATGGCCCATCTCCCAGTCGGCCCTGGCGCCGCAGATGCCGAGCACGAAGCGTTCGAGCATCGCGCGGCCCTGGACCGTGTGCGTGACTTCCGGGTGCCATTGCAGGCCGTAGAAGTGGCGCGCTTCGTCGGCCATCGCGGCGATCGGGCACGATTCGGTCGAGGCCATCAGCTTGAAGCCTTCCGGCAGTTCAGTGACCTTGTCGCCGTGGCTCATCCAGACCTTCAGCATGCCGTGGCCTTCCGGTGTCTGGAAGTCCTGGATGCCTTCGAGCAGGCTCGTGTGATTGCGGGCGCGCACTTCGGCGTAGCCGAATTCGCGCAGGTGGCCGTTGTCGACCTTGCCGCCCAGCTGCTCGGCCATCGTCTGCATGCCGTAACAGATGCCGAGCACCGGCACGCCCAGTTCGAACACGGCTTGCGGCGCGCGCGGCGTGTCCGAAGTGGTGACGGAGTTCGGGCCGCCCGAGAGGATGACGCCCTTCGGCGCGAATTCGCGGATGAAGGCATCGTCGACGTCATAGGGATGCACTTCCGAATAGACGTGCGCTTCGCGCACACGGCGCGCGATGAGCTGGGTGACTTGAGAACCGAAGTCGAGAATCAGGATTTTGTCGTGCATGGCAGCGGACGAGACCTAAGAAGAACGGATACGTAAAGCCGCACGCTTTTCGCGCGCGGCGTGAATGGGGGAAGCGGACACAGTGTTCAGGCCCAATGCGGCTGGGACGACCGGCTGGCTGGATGCCTCGCGCCGTTCATCCATGAAGCGGCGGCCTCGGCGGGTCGGCGGCCTCGTCGCGGGCGGCGAGACGCGCCTCTTCGCTGTCGGCCGCGGCTTGCGCCTGAGCGGACTGCGCATGCGCCACCGGCTGCGTCGGCGCCGGTTCGTGCTGCACCGGCTCAGCAGGCACCACCACGGGCACCACCGCCGGCGTCACCAGTGGCCCTGCGCCCGCGAACGCCGGCTCCGTGTACGTCACCGGCGCCGGGCGCGGCTCGCGTTTCGCCGCGTTGCGCGCTTCGCGCTGCGCCGCGGCGGCTTCGGCCGCCAGCACCTTCTCGCGCCGCCGGACCGCGCCGGCGAGCCGCGCGACACCGAAGCCGAGCAGGATCAGCCAGACGCCCACACCGCCGGCCACCAGTTGGCCGAAGCCCGTGAGCCGCGGCGTATGCAGCCCGATCAGCCAGACCAGCATCAGCACGCCGGCGATCCAGTTGACGTGGCCGGCCACCCGGCCGACTGGCGCGGTCATCGCGCCGTCGAACGCCGCGCGCGCCGCGAGCCATGTGAACCCCAGCAGCACGACGCCGAACACTTGCCCGACGAGCGCCGGCTGCGGCTGCACCAGTTGCAAGGCGTTGTACAGCGAGGCCCACGGAGTAAGCAGGAACAGCACTCCGAAGCCCAGCAACATCAACGCATCGACAATCAGGACAACGCGCAGCAATGGCTTCATGGGCGATCAGTCCACGTGGTAGTTGGGCGCTTCCTTCGTGATCTGGACGTCGTGGACGTGCGACTCGCGCATGCCGGCCGACGTGATCTCGACGAACGCAGCCTTGTCATGCAGCTCGTCGATCGTGCTGCAGCCGCAGTAGCCCATCGAGGCGCGCACGCCGCCGATCAGCTGGAACAGGATGGCATTGACCGAACCCTTGTAGGCAACGCGGCCCTCAATGCCTTCCGGCACGAGCTTGTCGATGTTCGCCGAGTTGTCCTGGAAGTAGCGGTCCGCGGCGCCGTCCTTCATCGCGCCGACCGAGCCCATGCCGCGATACGACTTGTACTGGCGGCCCTGGTAGAGGAACACGTCGCCCGGCGACTCTTCGGTGCCCGCGAACATGCTGCCCATCATCACCGCGTTCGCGCCCGCCGCGAGCGCCTTGGAAACGTCGCCCGAATAGCGCACGCCGCCGTCGGCGATGCACGGCACGCCGGTGCCCTTGAGGGCATCCGAAACGTTCGCGATCGCGCTGATCTGCGGCACGCCCACGCCCGCCACGATACGCGTCGTGCAGATCGAGCCCGGGCCGATGCCGACCTTCACGCCGTCCGCGCCGTACTCCACGAGCGCGCGCGCCGCGTCGGCCGTGGCGATGTTGCCGCCAATCACCTCGACGTGCGGGAAATTCTTCTTGACCCAGCGCACGCGCTCGAGCACGCCCTTGCTGTGGCCATGCGCCGTATCGACGACGATCACGTCCACGCCGGCCTGCACCAGCAGCTCGACGCGCTCTTCGTTGTCCGGACCGACGCCGACGGCCGCGCCCGCGCGCAGCTTGCCATGCTCGTCCTTGCAGGCGGCCGGGTGTTCGGTCTGCTTGGTGATGTCCTTCACGGTCATCAGGCCGCGCAGCTCGAACGCGTCGTTGACGACCAGCACGCGCTCGAGGCGGTGGCTATGCATGAGCGCCTTGGCCTCGTTGAGCGGCGTGCCTTCCTTGACGGTCACGAGGCGCTCGCGCGGCGTCATGATGGTGCGCACGGGCTCATCCAGACGCGTTTCGAAGCGCAGGTCGCGGTTCGTGACAATACCGATCAGCTGCGCGCCCTCGACCACGGGAAAGCCGGAAATGCCATGCTGCTGCGACAGCGCGATCACGTCGCGCACCTTCATCTGCGGCGGAATCGTGATCGGATCGCGCACCACACCCGACTCGAACCGCTTCACCTTCGCCACTTCGCGCGCCTGCTCGGCGGGCGTGAGGTTCTTGTGGACGATGCCCACACCGCCCTGCTGCGCCATGGCGATCGCGAGACGGCCTTCGGTCACCGTATCCATGGCGGCCGAAACGAGCGGAATGTTCAGGGAGATATTGCGGGTCAGCCGGGTCTTCAGGCTGGTGTCGCGCGGGAGAACGTCGGAAAAGGCGGGAACGAGGAGCACGTCATCGAACGTGAGTGCTTTCTGGATCAGACGCATGGCAAATCCTATAGGCGCAAAAGCAGATTATACGGGATAGCGCCCTGGAAATCATCAGTATCAACAGTAGGTTAGCGGCGATTTCGGGAAAATCCGCCGCACGCGGGCCAGGGCATTCCAGCCCAAAACGTTCCGCCCCTTAAAGCTTCGCGCGATCACCATCCCTGCGACGGCGAACCGCTCGTGCTGCAGGATTGAACAAGACATGCGGGTGGCGACCGGTTAAGCTTCGCGGCCAGTCAGATCGAAGCGGAGCTTTTGAACATGCAGCGAGGTGTGTTGTACGGCGTGCTCGCCGGGGCGTTGTGGGGAACGGTGTTTGTCGTCCCCCGCCAGCTGCCGGACTTCTCGCCGCTGCTCCTGAGCGCGGGGCGCTACGCGATGTATGGCCTCGTCTCGCTGGCCGCGCTGCTGCCGATGCTGCGCCGCGTCTGGCCGCGCGTCACGCGCGCCGACCTCGTCGCGCTCGTCAAGCTCGCCTTGATGGGCAACCTGCTCTACTACCTCTTTCTCGCCACGGCGATCCATCTCGTCGGCATCGCGCCCGCCTCGCTGATCGTCGGCGTGCTGCCCGTGACGGTGACGCTGCTCGGGCGCAGCGATCATGGCGCCGTGCCGCTCGCGCGCCTCGTCTGGCCGCTCGCGATGATCGCGGCCGGCATCGCCTGCATCAACATCGACGTTTTCACGGCCGCCAGCAGCGGCAGCGCCAGCACGCTCACGAAGATCGCGGGCATCGGCTGCGCCGTGGGTGCACTCGTCTGCTGGACGTGGTTCGCCGTCGAAAACGCGCGCTATCTGCATCGCAACGCGCATTTCAGCGGCAACGAATGGTCGGTGCTGTGGGGCGTGGTGACGGGTGCGCTTGGCGGTGCGTTGTGGCTCGCGATTCTCGCGTTGCCCGCCGGCATGCTCCAGGAAAGCGTCAGCGCAGCGCGCTGGACGACGTTCTGGCAGCTGAATCTCGTGCTCGCGATCGGCGCGTCGTGGCTCGGTAACGGGCTCTGGAACGCAGCGGCCAAACGTCTGCCGCTCACGCTCTCCGGCCAGATGATCGTGTTCGAGACGCTGTTCGCCCTGCTCTATGGTTTCGTCTATGACCACCGGCTGCCGCGCGTGCTCGAAGTCGCGGCCATCGTGCTGCTCGTGGCCGGCGTCAGCTGGTCGGTGCGCCAGCATTCGGGTGGACCGGAAGATACGGCGCACGGCGACGGCATCGTGCCGGCGGGCGACCTGCCGGGCATCGGCAGCGAGGGCAGCGAGGGCAGCGAGGGCAGCGAGGGCCCCGACGAACGCCGTAAAACTGCGGCGCAATAAAGGATCAGCGCGAATCCTTGGGCAGCCACTTGCGCCCTTCGATCGATCCCGACTTGCGGCTCTTGTCCACGCGCCGCTGGCGCGCGGCCTTCGGGTCCACGATCAGCGGACGATAGATCTCCACGCGGTCGTGATCGGTCAGCACGGCGCCGAGCGGCCTGAGCTTGCCGTAAACGCCCACCTTGAGCTTCGAGAGGTCGATTTCGGGGTACCGCGCGAGGAGCCCGCTTGCGTCGATGGCCTGCTGGACCGTTGCGCCCGGCGCCAGTTCGACGGAAACGAGCGTCTGTGTGTCGGGCAGCGCATAGCAGACGTCGATGGAGAGTTTCGCGGTCGTCATGACTTGCCGTAGCGCTGGTCGGCGCGCTTCACGAACGAATCGACGAAGGTGTTCGCGATATGGTGGAACACCGGGCCGATCAGCTTTTCCAGAATGATGTTTGAAAACTCGTAGTGCAGCGCGAACTCGATCTTGCAGGCGTCCGCGCGTAGCGGCGTGAAGCGCCAGTAGCCCGTGAACTTGCGAAACGGCCCGTCAGCGAACTCCATGTCGATGCGCTCCGGGCGCGTTTGCGTGTTGCGCGTGGCAAAGTGCTGCTTGATGCCCTTGAAATGGATGTCGATCTTCGCCTCCACGCCGTTTTCGTCCTGACGGCGAATCTCGACGCCGCCGCACCACGGCAGGAAGTTGGGGTAGTCGGCCACGTCGGTGACGAGGTCGAACATCTGCTCCGCCGAATGGCGAATCAACACGGTTTTCTGGACATCCGCCATAAGGGGCAACGCGTGGCAAAGGTAGGGAAAGCGTTCGCGGGCCCGCTTTGCGAATTCCCAGGCACGCTTTGCTAAAATTGCAATTTTAAACGAGTTGGGCCTTTTCCATTTCCTATGAGCATCATCGACAACAGAAAAGCCTTCTTCGACTACTTCATCGAAGAGCGCCACGAGGCAGGGCTCGTGCTCGAAGGATGGGAGGTCAAAGCCCTGCGCGCGGGACGCGGCCAGATCAAGGAAGGCTACGTCGTGATCAAGGAAGGCGAGCTGTTCCTGATCGGTACGCATATCAGCCCGCTGCCGGAGGCCTCCACGCACATCAATCCTGACCCGGTCCGCACGCGCAAGCTGCTCCTGCACCGCGACCAGATCGACAAGCTGATCGGCAAGGTGGAGCAGCGCGGCTATACGCTCGTGCCGCTGAACTTCCATTACAAGGAGGGCCGCGTGAAGTGTGAGATCGGTCTCGCGAAGGGCAAGAAGCAGCACGACAAGCGCGAGACCGAGAAGAAGCGCGACTGGGAGCGCGAAAAGGCGCGGCTGATGCGCACACCTACCTGAGTCAGGTCAACGAGTCACCGCGATTCACGCAAAGCAAACGGGCCGCATGGATGCGGCCCGTTTTCATTTGGGCAGACGGCGACCCGCGCCGCTCAGGCGCCCTTTACCTGCTGCTCGCGCATGCCGCTGCGATTCACGATGGTCAGCGCCGAAGCAATCATCGTGCTCAGGTCGCCCATGTCGCCCGGCACGATCAGCGTATTGCCCTGCTTCGCGAGATTCGAGAACGCGTTGACGTACTGCTCCGCGACCTTGAGGTTCACCGCATCCATGCCGCCCTGGGTCTGGATCGATGCGCCGATCTTCTGTATCGCCTGAGCATTGGCCTCGGCCACCGCGAGGATCGCCGCGGCCTGCCCCTGCGCCTGGTTGATCGCGGCCTGCCTTTCGCCCTCCGACTTCTGGATCGCCGCCTCGCGCCCGCCCGAGGCAAGATTGATCTGCTCCTGCTTGCGGCCCTCCGAAGCGGCGATCAGCGCGCGCTTCTCGCGCTCGGCGGTGATCTGCGCCTGCATGGCATGGAGGATCTCCTTCGGCGGCGTGAGGTCCTTGATCTCGTAGCGCAGCACTTTCACACCCCAGTTCGAAGCCGCCTCATCGAGCGCCGAAACGACGCTGTGATTGATGAAGTCGCGCTCTTCGAAGGTCTTGTCGAGTTCGAGCCGGCCGATCACCGAGCGCAGCGTGGTCTGCGAGAGCTGCGTGATCGCGAAGACGTAGTTGCTCGATCCGTATGACGCCTTCATCGGGTCGGTGACCTGGAAGTACAGCACGCCGTCCACCTGCAACTGCGTGTTGTCGCGCGTGATGCAGACCTGGCTCGGCACCTCGAGCGGGATCTCCTTGAGCACGTGCTTATACGCCACGCGGTCCATGAATGGCAGCACGATAGAGAGCCCCGGCGTGAGCGTGGCGTGATAGCGGCCGAGCCGCTCGACAACCCATGCGTGCTGTTGCGGCACGATCTTGATCGTCTGGGCGATCAGCACGATGACGATTACGAACAGAATCACGCCCACGACTGGAACTTGCATGGATGGCCTCCCTTCTCTTCGATGTATTCGGTGTATGCGATGCAAAGACCTCGCGAAAAGGCCCGGACAACGTGCCTCGCCGCTCGGCAGAACTCAGGCATGACGCGCGCCGTCGGGCGCCGCGTGGCGCCGCACGCCGACAATGAGGCAGCTGCCGCGTACCGCCTTGATCTCGTAGAGACGCGCATCCTCGGGCTCGCCGGGAGCGAGTTCGACATCCCATTCGGCGCCGCGGTACATCGCGCGCGCACGCCGATCGTGCCAGGACGCAACACTGAGCGATTCGCCGATATCGAGATTCACGCCGGGATCGCGCGACGCATCGTTGCCGCGCCGGCGCCGCCCGAAACGCGAGCGACGCAGCGCAATCACAGCAACCAGACCGACCACCGCCGCGATGGCGAGCTGCAAGTCGAGCGGCACGCCAAACTCCCAGGCAAGCGCCCCTGCGAAGAAGCCAAGCGCGATCATCAGCAGGTAGAACGTGCCCGTCATCAGTTCGGCAACGATTAGCACGCCCGCGCCGACCCACCAGAACAAACCATGTGGACCCACGTCAGTCTCCCAAAGTAAAACACCCCGGCTTGACCGGGGTGTTATAGCACGAAGCTGACACTTTTTTTCGTGCGGCGCCGAAGTGTTGCGGGCGTTTGCAGGGGCCGCCTCAAGCTTCGTCGAGGCGACGATGCACGGTGCTTATTTCGCGCGCACCTGCGCCTGCGCCAGCGCCTGCCACGTGTCGATGACAGTGTCCGGGTTCAGCGAGATCGACGCAATCCCCTCTTCCGCCAGCCACTGTGCGAAGTCCGGATGATCGGACGGGCCCTGACCGCAGATGCCGACGTACTTGTTCAGGCGCAGGCAGGTTTCGATCGCGCGCTTGAGCATGAACTTCACGGCCGGGTCGCGCTCGTCGAAATCGACGGCCAGCAGTTCCATGCCCGAGTCGCGGTCCAGACCCAGGGTGAGCTGCGTGAGGTCGTTCGAACCGATCGAGAAGCCGTCGAAGAACTGCAGGAACTCTTCGGCGAGAATCGCGTTCGACGGCACTTCGCACATCATGATGAGGCGCAGGCCGTTCACGCCGCGCTTCAGGCCGAACTTCTCGAGCAGGCCCACCACGCGCTCCGCCTGCTTGAGCGTGCGCACGAACGGCACCATGATCTCGACGTTCGTGAGGCCCATGTCTTCACGCACGCGCTTGAGCGCGAGGCACTCCATCTCGAATGCCTGAGCGAAGTCCTCGGCGATATAACGCGACGCGCCGCGGAAGCCGAGCATCGGGTTCTCCTCGTCCGGCTCGTAGCGCGAACCGCCGATCAGCTTCTTGTACTCGTTCGACTTGAAGTCCGACAGACGCACGATCACGGGCTTCGGATAGAACGCCGCCGCGATCGTCGCGATGCCTTCGGTCAGCTTGTCGACGTAGAACGCACGCGGCGAAGCGTGGCCACGCGCGACGCTCTCGACGGCCTTCTTCAGGTCGGCATCGACGTTCGGGTACTCAAGGATCGCCTTCGGGTGCACGCCGATGTTGTTGTTGATGATGAACTCGAGACGTGCAAGACCCACGCCGGCGTTCGGCAATTGCGAGAAGTCGAATGCGAGCTGCGGGTTGCCGACGTTCATCATGATCTTGACCGGCACCGGCGGCAGCTCGCCACGCTGGACTTCACTGACTTCGGTTTCGAGCAGACCGTCATAGATGCGGCCTTCGTCGCCTTCCGCGCACGACACGGTCACGAGCGCGCCGTCCTTCAGCACGTCGGTCGCGTCGCCGCAACCCACCACGGCCGGCACACCCAGCTCGCGCGCAATGATTGCCGCGTGGCAGGTACGGCCGCCACGGTTCGTGACGATCGCCGCGGCGCGCTTCATCACCGGTTCCCAGTTCGGGTCGGTCATGTCGGCAACCAGCACGTCGCCCGGCTGCACGCGTTCCATTTCGGACGGGTCGTGAATCACCTTCACGCGGCCCGCGCCAATCTTCTGGCCGATCGCGCGGCCCGTGGCCAGCACCTGCGACTGGCCCTTGAGCTTGAAGCGCTGCTCGACCTTGCCGTGCGCCTGGCTCTTCACCGTCTCCGGACGTGCCTGGAGAATGAAGATCTTGCCGTCACGACCGTCCTTGCCCCACTCGATGTCCATCGGACGCTGGTAGTGCTTCTCGATGATGACGGCGTACTTCGCGAGTTCGATCACGTCTTCGTCGGTGATCGAGAAGCGGTTGCGCATTTCGTGCGAAACGTCGACCGTCTTCACGCGGCCCGGCTCGCCCGGCTGCGTGAATTCCATCTTGATGAGCTTCGAGCCGATCGAGCGGCGAATGATCGGGGCCTTGCCCTGGGCGAGCGTGGTCTTGAAGACGTAGAACTCGTCCGGATTCACGGCACCCTGCACCACGGTCTCGCCGAGGCCGTAGCTCGAGGTGATGAACACGGCGTCCTTGAAGCCCGATTCCGTGTCGAGCGTGAACATCACCCCCGCAGCGCCGCAGTCCGAGCGGACCATGCGCTGCACGCCGGCCGAAAGCGCGACTTCGGCATGCGTGAAGCCCTTGTGCACGCGATAGGAGATGGCGCGGTCGTTGTAGAGCGACGCGAACACGTGCTTGAGGCGATCGAGCACGTCCTCGATCCCCACCACGTTCAGGTAGCTTTCCTGCTGGCCGGCAAACGAAGCGTCGGGCAGGTCTTCGGCTGTGGCCGACGACCGCACGGCGAACGAGAGCTCAGCCGGCGAACCGTTCTGCAGCGTTTCAAAGCCCGCACGGATGTCCGCTTCGAGCTTGGGCTGCAGCGGCGCGTCGGCGATCCATTGACGGATTTCCTTGCCCGCTTCGGCCAGCGCCTTGACGTCGTCGACGTCGAGCGTTTCCAGACGAGCGGCGATCCGCTCAGTCAGGTTGTTGTGTTTCAGGAAGTCACGGAAAGCAAGCGCCGTCGTCGCGAACCCAGTGGGTACGCGCACACCAGCCTCAGCCAGCTGGCTGATCATTTCGCCGAGCGAGGCGTTCTTGCCGCCCACGATCTCGACATCGGTCATCCGCAACTGCTCGAAAGGCACTACATACGCCTGGTCCTTGGCAACGGTGTTAGTCATACAAGCCCCTAAGTGTGAAAAAAATCCACGATTGCGCAAGTGGGCTTGAACGCGGCCGCCCCGATTTTGCAAACGGATCTGCAAAATCAGGAAGCGGTGCCGCGTCTTGCGCAACCTGTTGGAAAAGCAATCGCCGATACATCGCCGCCATCTTCGAGGCTCGCATCCATTAAAAGGAAAAGCACGAAGATGCGCACGATTACGCGACGTTAGACGGAATCGCTGCAGGTTGACGCCAGAATGAGCCACGATGGGCTGCGGATTGACGCGGTTGCGCTGCAATTGCTTATCCAACAGGTTGCCGCTATTCTACCGTGCCGACTCTGGAAAATGTGCCGGTCGGCAAGAATCACGTTCCGGCCTGGTTTGCTCAGGCGTTGCTCACGCAGCGCCCGGGCGCCCGGCCTGTCCTCAAGCGCCTGTAGCAGCGCACGTACCCAGCTTCAATCGATGCCGCCCACCGTATTCATCGTCTCCGACGGTACCGGGATCACTGCCGAAACCTTCGCGCATTCGATCCTCTCCCAGTTCGACCAGAAATTCCGCCTCGTGCGGGTTCCGTTCATCGACTCGACCGACAAAGCCTATGCCACGGCCGAAAAGATCAACGAAGCCGCCGTGCACGAAGGCCGCCGTCCGATCGTGTTCACGACGCTGGTGGACAGTAATTCGAACGAGATCGTCAAGCGCGCGAATGCGCTCGTGCTGGACATGTTCCAGACCTTCGTCGAGCCGCTCGAGCAGGAGCTGGAGCTCAAGTCGAGCCACGCCATGGGCCGCGGCCACCAGAACGCCGACACCGCCGAGTACAAGAACCGCATCGAAGCGATCAACTTCTCGCTCGCGCACGACGACGGTCAGTCGGACCGCAATCTCGCCGACGCCGACGTGATCCTCGTGGGCGTCTCACGCAGCGGCAAGACACCGACGAGCCTTTATCTCGCGATGCAGTACGGCGTGAAGGCGGCGAACTATCCGCTGATCCCCGACGATTTCGAGCGCGGCAAGCTGCCCAATTCGCTGCTGTCGCACCGCTCGAAAATCTTCGGCCTCTCGATCGATCCGCAGCGCCTCACTGAAATTCGTAACGAGCGGCGCCCGGGCAGCAAGTATGCGGCGCTGGAAAACTGCCGCTACGAAGTCAACGAGGCGGAAGCGATGATGCGGCGCGAAGGCATCAAGTGGCTGTCGTCCACGCACAAGTCGATCGAGGAAATCGCCACGACGATCCTGCAGGAAATCCGCATCGACAAGCCCTCCTATTGAGACACGGCAGGCGCGGACGCCATGCAAAAACGCCTGCTTCAAGCAGGCGTTTTTCGTGGTGCGGCACGCAAGCGCTCAACGCGCGCGGCGCTGCTGACGACACTGCTCGAACAGACACACCGCCGCCGCCGCGGCGACGTTGAGCGACTCCATGCCGCCCGGCTGCGGGATCGTCACGCGATGCGCGGCCGCGTCGCGCCAGAGTTGCGAAACCCCTGCCCCTTCGTTGCCGAACACCCATGCGACCTGGCCAGTCAGATCGCATTCGTCGAGCGGCTGCGCGCCGTGCGAGTCAGTGATGACGACCGGCACGGCGAGCAGTTCCTTCAACGTCTCCGGCTCGATGTTCTCGAACACCTCCAGCAGGAAGTGCGCGCCCATGGCCGAACGCAGCACCTTCGACGACCAGACGTAAGCCGTCCCCGGCGTGCAGAACACCTTGTCGATGCCGGCCGCCGCCGCACTGCGCAGAATCGAACCGACATTGCCCGCGTCCTGAACGCCGTCGAGCACGAGGCAGGTGGACTGCACGCGGCGTGGCAGCGCGACTTCGGGCGTCGCGACGAGCAGCAACAGACCCACGCCGTGCACGACATTGGAAAGCTGACCGAAGAGCGCGTCGGGCAGCGTCAAAACGCGCCGTTCGTCGACGCGGGCGACGATCGCCTGCGCCTCGCCGTGCGCAAGCGCGCCGTCGGTCACGATGCAGTATTCGGGCTGGCCGCCGCCGTCGAGCCACGCGCTGGCGAGATGGAAGCCTTCGAGCAACGCCTGGCCGCTCTTGCGTTGTTGATGCGTCGAGCCGGCCAGCGCCTTCAGGCGCTTGTAGAGCGGATTGTCGCGCGAGGTAATGGCTTTCACGGGCAGGCCTGGCGATTGAATCAGGGATAAGGGAAAACTGGCGTCGCCGCGCAGCGGCGCCACCATAGACAAAGGTGTCAGACCGGTGCGAAGGCGTCGTCGGACTCGAAACCCTCGAGATCGCTCGCCGCCGGCACCGCACCGGCGAGCACGCTGCCGTGCAGCGCATACGCCTCGCGCACGGGGGCGAACGAGCGCCGATGATGCTCGCAGGGACCATGATCGCGCAACGCGCTCAGGTGCTGCGGCGTGCCGTAGCCAGCATGCGCATCGAAACCGTACACCGGAAACGCTTCGTGCAGTTCCAGCAGCATGCGGTCGCGCGTGACCTTCGCGATGATGGAGGCGGCCGAAATACTGGGCACGAGCGCATCGCCGCCAATCACGGCCTCGCTGCGCACCGCCAGCACCGGGCAGCGATTGCCGTCGATCTTCGCGAGGGTCGGCGTCACGGCCAGGCCCTCGACGGCACGCCGCATCGCCAGCATCGTCGCATGCAGGATATTGAGCGTGTCGATTTCCTCGACCGACGCCGATGCCACACACCACGCGAGCGAGCGCTCGACGATCAGATCGTAGAGCGCATCGCGCGCCCTGGCGGTCAGCGCCTTTGAGTCGTCGAGCCCCGCGATGGGACGCGCCGGATCGAGTATCACGGCGGCCGCCACCACGGGCCCGGCCAGCGGGCCGCGCCCGGCTTCGTCCACGCCGCACACGACATCGTCGGGCGACTCGAACAGCAATCCTGCCTGCTGCGCAAGCGCATGGCGCGTCGCGCGCTTCGTGGCCGCTTTCGAAGGCGCGCTGGCAGCCGCCTTGCCGGCCGCGCCCGCCTTCGGCGCCGCCGCCCGCCCGCGCTTGATCGACTCGCCCGTCATGCCCGGCCTCTGCGGCTTTCCACGATGCCCGCCACCACCTCCGCGGCACGCTGCGACGTGTTCTGGCGCAGCGCCAGATGCATCTCGGTGAAAATTTCCTTCAGCGTGCGCCGGTTCGCTTCGTCGTGCAACTGCGTGAGCGTAGCGTCGGCGAGCGCCTCGGGCGTCGCGAAGTGCTGCAGGATTTCCGGAACGACGAAACGGCCCGCGAGAATGTTGGGCAGCCCCACGTACGGCAGATAGCCCTGGCGGCGCATGATCTGGCCCGTGAGCCAGGGCACCTTATACGAGATGACCATCGGCTTCTTGAGCAGCGCCGCTTCGAGCGTCACCGTGCCGCTCTTCACGAGGATGGCGTCGGCGGCCGTCATCGCAAGTTGCGACTGGCCGTCGATGATCGTCAGCGCGAGCCCTTGATGCGCGTTCGCAAGATCCTGCAGTTGCGCATGGATTGCGGGCGTCGCCGCCGGCATCACGAAGCGCAAGCCTGGCTCACGCTGCTGCATGAGCTGCATCGCGTCGAAGAACGTCGGCCCGATCAGCTGGATCTCGGAGCGCCGGCTGCCCGGCAGCACCGCGATCACCGGGCCGCCCTCGGGCAGGCCAAGCGCGCGCCGCGCACCCTGCACGTCGGGCTCGAGCGGAATCTCGTCGGCGAGCGGATGCCCGACATACGACGCCGCGACCCCCGCCTTCTCGAGAATCGCCGTTTCGAACGGGAAGACGCAAAGCATGTGATCCACGGACTTCTGGATCTTCTTGATGCGCCCGCCGCGCCACGCCCAGATCGAGGGACAAACGAAATGGAGGGTCGGAATGCCGGCTGCGCGCAACGCATGCTCGAGGCCGAAGTTGAAGTCCGGCGCATCGACGCCAACGAACGCGTCGGGCGGATCGGCGAGCAGCTGATGCTTGAGCTCGCCGCGAATGCGCAGGATCTCGGGGATGTGCTTGAGCGCCTCGACATAGCCGCGCACCGTGAGCTTGTCCATCGGCCAGTGCGCGTCGAAGCCGGTGGCCGCCATGCGCGGACCGCCGATCCCATAGTACTGCGTAGTATCAGGCAAGCGATCCGCGAGACCGTTGAGCAGCGAGGCAGCCAGCAGATCGCCTGAGGGCTCGCCGGCCACCATCGCCAGCCGCAAGGGACGGGTCGAGAGCGCCATCGGTTAGCGGATGATGCCGCGTTGCGACTGCTCGACGAAGTCGATCAGCGCCTGCACGTGGACGTCGCCGTCGCCGCCCGCACTCGCCAGCTCCGCGAGCTGACCCTTCGCTTCTTCGAGCGAGAGGCCGTTCTTGTAGAGCGTGCGATAGGCCGCGCGCAGCGCCGAAATCGCGTCGGGCGAGAAGCCGCGGCGGCGCAGACCTTCGACGTTGATGCCGTGCGGCACCGCCTTGTTACCGGCCGCGATCACGAACGGCGGCACGTCCTGAACGAGCGCCGATGCGCCGCCCACCATCGAGTGGGCGCCGATACGCACGTACTGATGCACGCCCGTCATGCCGCCGATGATCGCGTAGTCGTCGACGATCACGTGACCCGCAAGCTGCGCATTGCTCGACATGATCACGTTGCTGCCGAGACGGCAGTCATGACCCACGTGCACATAGGCCATGATCCAGTTGTCGTCGCCGATGATCGTGACGCCGGTGTCCTGCACCGTGCCCGTATGCAGCGTCGTGAACTCACGGATCATGTTGCGGTCGCCGATCACGAGCCGCGTCGGCTCGTCCTTGTACTTCATGTCCTGCGGACGGCCGCCGACCGACGCGTAATGGCCGATCCGGTTGTCTTCGCCGATCGTCGTGTGCCCTTCGAGCACGCTGTGCGAGCCGACGACCGTGCGCGCCCCGATGCTCACATGGGCGCCGACGACGGCATACGGGCCGATCTCGGCCGTCTCGTCGATTTGCGCGCCCGCTTCGACGATCGCGGTGGGATGAATCCTGCTCATTCGCCCTCGCTTCGAATTCAGTTGTGTGCGGCGCGCCCCCGTGGCACGCGCATGCACTACGCCACGCGTTATTGCGTGGGTGCGTCGTTCTTCTTCACGGTGCACATCAGCTCTGCTTCGCAGGCGACGACCCCGTCCACTTCGGCATGCGCCTTGAACTTCCAGATGCCGCGCATGTAGCGTTCGAACGTGGCGTTCAGGATCAGCTGGTCGCCCGGCTCCACCACGCGCTTGAAACGCGCACCGTCAATGCCGACGAAGTAGTACAGCGTATTCGTGAAGTCCTGCTGCTCTTCCGAGAACGTGAGTAGCGCTGCGGTCTGCGCCAGCGCCTCGAGGATCATCACGCCGGGCATCACCGGGCGCGTGGGGAAATGGCCCGTGAAAAACGGCTCGTTGACGGTCACGTTCTTCAACGCCTTGATGCTCTTGTGCGGCTCCAGTTCGAGGACCCGGTCGACCATCAGGAACGGGTAGCGATGGGGCAGCAACGTGAGGATCTTGTGGATGTCGAAGTTGAGTTTTTCGATGTTCATGGTGTTTCTGCTCACGCAGGAATAGCGCGAAGATGACTGCAAATACCAACGCCGACGGCGCGTGCTGACGCGCAGTATGCGCCACGCACACGAAATCGGGCATGCGGATCTGCCCGGGGCGCGCGGCCGCATCAGCGTGCCGGCGCACCGGAGTTGTCCTGTTGTCCCTGTTCTTTATGTGCCTTGCGGCTTTTCGGCGAGCGCCGCCTCGAGCGCGCGGATGCGGTCGCGCAGCTTGTCGATGTTGCGCAGCAGCGCGGCGCTCTTATTCCAGTCGGCATGATCGACGGCCGGGAAGGCACTCGTGTAGATCCCCGCCTTCGTCAGCGACTTCGAGACACCCGACTTCGCCGTGACGATCACGTAGTCGGCAAGCGTCACGTGGCCGGCAATGCCCACGGCGCCGCCGATCATGCAATGCTTGCCGATCGTGGTGCTGCCCGCAATGCCGGCACAACCGGCGATCACGGTGTACGCACCAATCCTGCAGTTGTGTCCGATCTGCACGAGGTTATCGATCTTCACGCAGGTTTCGATGACCGTATCGGCCATCGCACCGCGGTCGATGGTCGTATTCGCGCCGATCTCGACGTCGTCGCCGATCGTCACGCCACCGACCTGCGGAATCTTGACCCAGCTACCCGTGCGCGCCTCGCCGTCGCCCTGGAAATCGGGGGCAAAACCGAACCCGTCCGAGCCGATCACGGCGCCCGCGTGCACGATGGCACGCTCGCCGATGCGGCAACCATGATAAACGGTCACACCCGGATACAGATGCGAGCCCGCGCCGATCTGCGTGGCGCGGCCAACGAACACGCTGGCGTCGAGCCGCACGTTTTCGCCGATCACGGCACCGGCTTCGACGGTCACATTCGGACCGAGCACCGCGCTCGCGGCCACTTTCGCCGTGGGGTCGACGCTCGCGCGCGGATGGATGCCGGGCTGCAGCTTCGGCGCGGCCAGGTCGATGAACGCCTGTGCAACGCGCGCGAAATAAGCATACGGGTTCGGTGTGACGATGAAATTGCGCCCGTCGCGCGAAGCGAGCTTGTCGAGATCGTCCGGGCTGATCAGGACTGCCCCGGCACGCGTCGTCCCGACCTGCGCGAGGTACTTCGGATTGGCGAGAAACGCCAGCTGCTGCGGACCGGCCTGGTCGAGCGGCGCGAGCGAGCCGACGCGCTGCGCCGGGTCGCCGACCACCACGCCTCCGAAACGCCCGGCGAGTTCCTCAAGCGTAAAAGCCATGCTTGTGCTGCTCCTGCCTTGTTTTTCTTGCGTCAGTTGCCGCTTGCACCCGAAGCCGCCGTGGCCGGGATTGCCGCCGCGAGGGCCTTCAGCACCTGGTCGGTGATGTCGATGCGCGGGCTCACATAGACCGCTTCCTGCACGATCAGGTCATAGTGCTGCTGTTCGGCGATCTGTTTGATCACCTTGTTCGCCTTGTCCAGCACCGCCGCGAGTTCCTCGTTGCGGCGCTGGTTCAGGTCTTCGCGAAATTCACGTTGCTTGCGCTGGAAGTCGCTATCGAGCTGCGACAGATCGCGCTGCTTCTGTGCGCGGTCGCTCGGTGACATCGTCGTGCCGTTCTTGTCGAGCGCGTCGGACATTGCCTTCAGCCGCTGCGCCATGTCCTGCAGATCCTTGTCGCGCTTGGCGAATTCCGCTTCGAGCTTGGTCTGCGCGGCCTTCGCCGGGGCAGATTCGCGCAGGATGCGGTCGGAGTTGACCGCGGCGATTCTCGCTTCTTGCGCCTGGGCCGCGCCCGCGCCGAAAGCGAACACCGCCAGCGACAGCGCCATGGCCCCGATCACCCGTCTTGAAAACATACCCGTTAGCAAAGTCATCCTCTCGTTTCTCTGGAAACCCGTTTCTATACTGCCCACTGCCTGCTATTCCCTGCGGAGTGCCCCATGCGCGCGCGCCCGCGCGGTTCAGTTCGTCAGAATGCCGTCCCGACCTGAAACTGGAACTTCTGGTACTGGTCGCCCTCGTGCTTCACGAGCGGGAAACCGAGACTCAACTTGAGCGGTCCGATCGGCGAGATCCACGTGAGACCCACGCCGTAGCCGTAACGCAAACCGTTCGCGCCAATGCTGCTGCCTTCTGTCCCCCAAACATTACCACCATCGAGGAACGTGAAGACGCGCAGCGTGCGATCATAGCCCGTGCCGGGCAGCGGGAATGTCAGCTCGACATTGCCGACGACCATCTTCGAGCCGCCGATCGGATCGCCGGTACTTGCATCACGCGGACCGAGCGAACTCGGCTCATAGCCGCGCACCGAACCGATACCGCCCGCGTAGTAGTTCTTGAAGATCGGGTACGGCTTGCGGCCGAGGCCGTTGCCGTAACCGCCCTGGAAATTCAGTCCGAGCACAAAGCCGCGCGCAAACGAGTAATAGTACTGCGCCTGGACGTCGGCCTTGTAGTACTGCGTGGTGCCAAGGGCCGTGCCGTATTCGGCGTTCGCCTGGGTGAAATAGCCCCGGCTTGGCACGATCGCACTGTCACGCGCATCGCGGGACCAACCCACGGTGACCGGCACGTTGTTCGACACGCGGCCAAAGTCGTTCACGTAGTCGATATAGCTCTGCGGCGTGCTCGTGTCGACGTCGAGCCGGTCCTGCTCGAAGCCCGCGCCGAAGTACACCGTGTCGACCTCCGAAAACGGAATGCCGAACTTCAGGTCGCCGCCCGCGCTGACGATGCGGAAGTTCGAATCGGTCGAGTAGTACAGCGGCTGGGTGGTGCGGTAGTAGACGTCGGTAATGCGCTTGATGCCGTCCACCGTGAAGTACGGATCCACCTGGGTCACGGACAGCGTGCGGTAGGACTTCGCGGTATTGACGTTCAGGGAAACCGATGTGCCGGTGCCGAACACGTTGTCCTGCGAAATGCCCGCCGAAAGCACGACCTTGTCGGTCGACGAAAAGCCCGCGCCCAGCGTAAGCGCGCCGGTCGGCTTTTCGGTGACCTTCACGTTCACGTCGACCTGGTCCGTGGTGCCCTCCACCGGCACCGTGGTCACGTCCACGTCGGTGAAATAGCCAAGGCGGCTGATGCGGTCCTTCGAAAGCGCGAGGCGGTTCGAGTCGAACCACGCGCTCTCGAGCTGACGCATTTCGCGACGCACGACCTCGTCGCGCGTGCGCGTATTGCCCACCACATTGACGCGGCGCACGTAGACGCGGCGACCCGGATCGACCTGCAGCGTGATGTCGACGGTGTGATGCAGCTGGTCGACCTGCGGCGCCGCATTGACGGTGCCGAATGCATAGCCGTACTCGCCGAGCCTGTCGATAAGCGCCTTCGTGGTGTCCGCAAGCTTCGCGGCAGAGAACGTTTCGCCGGGCTGGATCTTGACCAGCTTTTCGAGCTCGTCCCCGCGCTCGAGCAGGTCGCCAGCCAGGTGGATGCCTGTGATCCGGTAGGGGTCGCCCTCATGAATCCCGATCGTGAGATACATGTCCTTGCGGTCGGGCGAGACGGAGACCTGGGTCGAGTCGATGTTGAACTCGAGATAGCCGTGGTTCAGGTAATACGAACGAAGGTTTTCGAGATCGCCCGAGAGCTTGTCCTTCGAGTACTGGTCGCTCTTCGTGTACCACGAGAACCAGTTCGGCGTGGACAGCTGCATCTCGGCGAGCAGCGTGCCTTCGCTGAACGCGTGATTGCCGATCAGGTTGATCTGGCGGATCTTTGCACTCGGCCCTTCCGCGACCGAGAAGAAAAGGCTCACGCGGCTGCCGTCGATCGGCGTAACGGTGGTCGTGACCTCCGCCGCGTAGTAGCCGCGCGTGAGGTACTGGCGCTTGAGCTCCTGCTCCGCGCGGTCCACGAGCGCCTTGTCGTAGTAGCGCCCCTGCGAGAGACCGACCGAACGCAGCGCCTTCGTGAGCGCGTCCCTGTCGAATTCGTGAACGCCGGAGAAATCGATCGAGCCGATCGCCTTACGTTCCGCAACCTGCACCACCACCACGCTGCCTTCGGTGGTGATCTTCACGTCGTTGAAGAAACCCGTCGCATAGAGCGCGCGAAGTGCCTCGGTTGCCTTGTCGTCGGTGAAGGTATCGCCCTGCCTGATGGGCAGATAGGCGAACACCGTACCGGGCTCGATGCGTTGCAGACCTTCGATACGGATATCCTGAACCACGAAAGGCGTACCCGCTGCGTGAGCAACGAGTCCATGCGTGGCCACCGCAGCCGCCGCTACGGTCTTCGGAACCAGACGATAAGGTCTAAACAACGTGCTTCCCCAAATGGTGTAGGCTGCATCGGCTCGGGCGGCTCGCCCCGGACGCCGCCGACACTTTAAAAATGGATTAACCGAGCCAGATCGTTGAATAACGCGATCGCCGACAGCGCGACGATGCAGGCCAGCCCCGCTCGCTGCAGCACGAGCTGCCAGCGTTCCGATACGGCTTTGCCCGTAACGGCTTCAACCAGATAATATAACAGATGCCCCCCATCCAATACCGGAATTGGGAGCAGGTTGAGCACGCCCAGGCTAATGCTGACAAGGGCGAGGAAGGACAGGAAGGCCGACGGACCGAGACGCGCACTCTTGCCGGCATAGTCAGCAATCGTTACAGGACCCGACAGATTTTTTAGCGATGCCTCGCCCGTGATCATGCGGCCGAACATGCGCAACGAGTAGGTGGCGATATCCCAGGTGCGCCAGGCACCCAGCCGCACGCTCTCCACGGGCCCGTAACGCACGTCCACCGAAGGCGCCTGCACCTCTAGCGCCGCGCCAATACGCCCCACCTGTTCGCCAGTCTCATCGTCGCGCTGGACCTGCGGCACCACCGTGAGCTTGACGAGTTGTCCCAGAGCCTGGGTCGTCTCGCCACGCTGCACGTCGAGCCGCAGCGGCTTGCCCGCGTGCGCCTTCACGTACTCGATGAACGTATTCGCGCTGTCCACCGGGCGTCCGTCGATGGCGCGCAGCCGATCGCCCTTCTGCAGCCCGGCCTGCTCCGCGGCGCTCCCCGGCTCCACCCCGCCGACCTGCAGCGTGCCGCCACCCGGCTCGAGGCCGAGACGCGACATGAAGTCGTCGTCGACATCCTTGCTGGACAGTTGCGAAAGATCGAGCGGGAAATCGTAAGTGTTGTTGCCGTCGCGTGCGGCCAGCACGACGCGGCCATGATCGAACGCCGCGCTCAGCAGTTTCCAGCGCAGATCCGACCACGAACGCACGGGCTCGGTCTCGTTGCCGTTCGCATCGCTGACCGAAACGATCTTCTCGCCGCCCTGGAAGCCGGCCTTCGCCGCAGCGGACTGCGCGGGCGGCGCGGCAACGATCGCCGTCGGCTCGCTCACACCGGTCGCGAAGACCAGCGACAAGAGTACGACCGCCAGCACGAAATTCGCGATGGGACCGGCCGCTACGATGGCAATGCGCTTGACGACCGACTGCCGGTTGAAGGCGTGCGGGAGATCGCTTGTGGCGATGCCGTCGGGCGACTCGCGCTCGTCGAGCATCTTGACGTAGCCGCCTAGCGGCAATGCCGCGATGGTCCACTCGGTGCCGCTCTTCTTGCTGACCCACTGCAGCAACGGCCTGCCAAAGCCGATCGAAAAGCGCAGAACCTTCACGCCACACAGGCGCGCGACGCTGTAGTGCCCGTACTCGTGGGCGACGACCAGCACGCCGATCGCGACGACGAAAGCCACCAGTTCGGTGAGCAGGTTCATATGCGCCTCCTGGCTGGTCCAGTGCGAGCGCGGGAGCGGCCTTGAAGCAACCTCAGGCCGGCACCGGCAGGCTGTCTATGACGGTATGCGCTGCACGGCGTGCCGCAGCGTCGGCTGCCAGCACGACGTCGAGGCTTGACGCGCCCGTATTCTCGAGCGCGTTAAGCACCGCGTCGACCGTTTGCGCGATTGCCGTGAAACCGATGCGGCGGTCGAGGAACGCCTCCACCGCGACCTCGTTGGCCGCGTTGAGCGTCGCACTCGCGACGCCGCCTTGCGCGAGCGCCTTCATGGCGAGCGCAAGGCACGGGAAACGTTGGTAATCGGGCTTCTCGAACGTGAGCGTCGCGACCTGCGTGAGGTCGAGTTGCGCGACGCCCGAGTCGACGCGCTCCGGAAACGCCAGCGCGTGCGCGATCGGCGTGCGCATATCGGGATTGCCCAGTTGCGCGAGCACCGAACCGTCGGCGTACGAAACCATGGAATGGATCACGCTCTGCGGGTGAATCAGCACGTCGATCCGCTCGCCGGGCAGATTGAACAAATAGTGAGCCTCGATGACTTCAAGCCCCTTGTTCATCATCGTCGCCGAATCGACAGAGATCTTGCGCCCCATCGACCAGTTCGGATGCTTGCAGGCCTGCTCGGGCGTCACATCGACGAGCGTAGCCGGCTCGCGCGTGCGAAACGGGCCGCCCGACGCCGTGAGGATGATCTTCGAGACGCCGCCATGCGCAGACGCGTCGCGCGGCAAGCACTGGAAAATGGCATTGTGCTCGCTGTCGACCGGCAGGAGGATCGCGCCATGGTCGCGCACCGCGTCCATGAAGATGTCGCCCGACATCACGAGCGCTTCCTTGTTCGCCAGCAGGATGCGCTTGCCGGCCTGCGCCGCCGCGAGCGTAGGCGTGAGGCCCGCCGCGCCGACGATTGCCGCCACCACGGTGTCGCAGTGCTCGCTCTTCGAGACGTCGACGAGCGCCTGCTGGCCATACACGACGACGGTACGGCAGCCGGCCTCGCGCAGTTTCTTCTCGACGCGCGCCGCGGTTTCGGCGTCGCCGACCACGGCCACTTCGGGCTTGAAACGCAGGCATTGTTCGACGAGCTTGTCGCCGTTGCGGTGCGCGGTGAGCGCGTACACCGAGAAGCGTTCCGGATGACGCGCGACCACGTCGAGCGTGCTGTCTCCGATCGAGCCGGTGGACCCGAGCAATGTCAGTCTTTTTTGCATATCCAATTCTCTAGCCGAGCAGCAACATCGCCAGCGGCAGCACCGGCAGCAGCGCGTCGATACGATCGAGCACACCGCCGTGGCCCGGCAACAGGCCGCTCGAATCCTTCACACCGGCCTGGCGCTTCAACATCGACTCGAACAGATCGCCGACCACGCTGAATGCGACCAGCACGGTAAGCATGAAGAGCGCGCGACCGGTGCCCGCCTCGAGCGCCAGCGCCGAATACAGCGTCGGTTCGAATGCGTGCAGCGCGATTGCCGCCACCGAAACCACCATCACGGCCGCCCAGCCACCCACTGCGCCTTCCCAGGTCTTGCCCGGGCTGATCGCGCTGGCGAGCTTGTGGCGCCCGAATGCCTTTCCCGCAAAGTATGCGCCGATATCGGCCAGCCAGACGACGAGCAGCAGCGAGAGCACGAAGGCTACGCCTGCCACGCGCGCCGCCACGAGCGCCTGCCAGCAGGCAGCGAACGTCACGAGACCCGCGGCAAGCAGGAATACGCGCCATGCGCCGGCCGCGAGTACCGGCTTGCGCAGCAGCACGTACGGGCCGACGACGATCCAGAACACGCCCGCCGCCTGAAAGAGCGGACGCGGTGCGTCGAGCCGGGTGCTCGCCGCCAGGGCCAGCGCGGCGACGGCAGCATAGACGACCGAACCCGCTGTGCCGGCTTTGAGCAGCCTCGCCCATTCCCAGGCGGCGAAAACGACCACGACGCCAATCAGCGCGCCGAATGCCGTCACCGGCGCGAACAGCGTGACCGGCAGGAACACGGCCAGCAGGACGATCGCCGTGATGACACGGGTCTTTAGCATGAAAGCGAGTCGGCCTTCTGGTTTTGGGTTCGGGTTTCGAGCTGCGCGCTGGTACGGCCAAAACGGCGTTCGCGCTCCGCATATGAATCGATCGCGCGGCCGAGTGCGGCGGCGTCGAAGTCGGGCCACCAGGTATCGGTGAAATAAAATTCTGCATAGGCGAGCTGCCACAGCAGAAAATTGCTGACGCGCTGCTCCCCGCCGGTGCGGATGAAGAGATCCGGCTCCGGCGCGTAGGCCATCGCGAGATGCTGGCCGAGCGTGTCCTCGGTCACCGGCACGGGCTGGCCCGTGCGGACGCTCTCCTCCACCAGCTTGCGCGTGGCCTGAAGAATGTCCCAGCGTCCGCCGTAGTTCGCGGCGATCGTCAGGGTGAGGCGCGTATTGCGCGCCGTCTTGGTTTCGGCGCGGCGGATCAGGTCCTGGATGCGCTCGTTGAACATCGACGCGTCGCCAACCACGCGCAGGCGGATGCCGTTCGCGTGCAGACGCCCAATCTCGCGCTCGAGCGCCGTGACGAACAGCCGCATCAGGAACGACACTTCGTCGGTCGGGCGCCGCCAGTTTTCGGAACTGAACGCGAACAGCGTCAGGTACTCGACGCCGCGGTCCACACAAGCCTCGACGACCGAGCGCACGGCGTCGACGCCGCGCGTATGCCCCGCGACGCGCGGCAAGCGGCGCTGCGTCGCCCAACGGCCATTGCCGTCCATGATGATCGCGATGTGGCGCGGCACGGCCGCCACGTCGGGCACGCGAACGGTTGAGCTGGTATAGGTCATGGCCGTCGGACTCAAACTACGATTGGGAAGGAGAAACCCTGGCGGGACTGAAAGCCTCGCGGCCTCAGACCGTCATGATTTCGGCTTCCTTGGTCTGGACCAGCTTGTCGATCTCGGCCACGAAGCGATCGGTCAGCTTCTGGACGTCGTCGCTGGCGCGACGCTCGTCGTCTTCCGAGATTTCCTTGTCCTTCACGAGCTTCTTGAGCTGCTCGTTGGCGTCGCGGCGCAGATTGCGCACGGCCACCTTGGCCGTCTCGCCTTCGCTCTTGACGACCTTCGTGAGCTCCTTGCGGCGCTCTTCGGTCAGCGCGGGCATCGGCACGCGGATCAGGTCGCCGTGGGTGGCCGGGTTCAGGCCCAGATCCGATTCGCGGATCGCCTTTTCGATGACCCCAACCATTTTCCTTTCCCACGGCTGGACACCGATGGTGCGCGCATCGACGAGCGTCAGGTTGGCGACCTGCGAGATTGGCACGGGCGAGCCGTAGTAATCGACCTGGATGTGATCGAGCAGACCGGTGTGCGCCCGGCCCGTGCGGATCTTCGCCAGATCGCTCTTGAACGCTTCGATCGAGCGCTGCATCTTCTGCTCGGCGCCCTTCTTGATGTCAGCCACAGCCATTTTGAAACCTCCGAAACTTCCTGACGGTACGGGTCCGCCCTAACCCCGGCTTTGCTCCGGGAGCGGCCCGCAATCGAGCCTCTCGCAGGACGAGAGTTTACACGTGGACGAGCGTGCCCTCGTCTTCGCCCAGAATGATGCGCTTGAGCGCACCCGGCTTGACGATCGAAAAAACACGGATCGGCAGCTTCTGGTCGCGGCACAGCGCGAACGCCGTCGCGTCCATGACCTGCAGGTTGCGGCCAATCGCCTCGTCGAAGCTGATCGTCGAGTAGCGCGTCGCGGCCGGGTCCTTCTTCGGGTCGGCCGAATAGACGCCGTCGACCTTGGTCGCCTTCAGCACGACCTCGGCGCCCACTTCCGAGCCGCGCAGCGCGGCGGCCGTATCGGTCGTGAAGAACGGGTTGCCGGTGCCGGCCGCGAAGATCACGACCTTGCCCTCTTCGAGCTGGCGGATCGCGCGGGGGCGGATGTACGGTTCGACCACCTGGTCCATGCGCAGCGCCGACTGCACGCGCGCCTCGATGCCTGCGTGACGCATGGCGTCCTGCAGGGCGAGCGCGTTCATCATCGTGGCGAGCATACCCATGTAGTCGGCGGTTGCCCGATCCATGCCGGCGGCGCCACCCGCGACCCCGCGGAAGATGTTGCCGCCGCCGATCACCACCGCGAGCTGCGTGCCGAGCCGCACCACCTCGGCCACATCCGCGACCATTCGTTCAATCGTGGCGCGATTAATGCCAAAGGCATCGTCGCCCATCAGGGCTTCGCCGGAGAGTTTGAGCAGGACACGTTTATAGGCGGGTGTGGGCATGGGGTATCCAGATCGCGCGGAAAGGCAATAACTTGAAACTGTAGGGGTGAAATACGGCTTCGGGCAAGCGCCACCAGAAATGGCGGTGACAGAGCACCACCTTGCGCGGCGGGGGCTGGCTCGCGCCCTGGCGTCGCTACGCTGCCCGCCGCGGCGGAAACACTCCGCCGCGGCTACTGCAATGCTGCTGGTACGACTAATACTGCAGATGCTGCTGTACTGCTACTGCACGCGGACCTTATTGCTGCTTTGCAGCAGCAACTTGCGCGGCCACTTCCGCAGCGAAGTCGTCCTGGCGCTTCTCGATGCCTTCGCCGACCACGAACAGCGAGAACTTCTGGACCGACGCACCGGCGGCCTTCAGCATCTGCTCGATCGTCTGCTTGTCGTTCTTCACGAACGGCTGGTTCAGCAGCGAGACTTCCTTCAGGTACTTCTGGACCGAGCCTTCGACCATCTTTGCGACGATCTCGGCCGGCTTGCCCGACTCGGCCGCCTTCTGCTCGGCGATGCTGCGCTCCTTGGCGATCAGATCGGCCGGCACGTCGTCCGACGACAGCGAGACCGGCTTCATCGCGGCGATGTGCATCGCGACGTCCTTGCCCACCTGCTCATCGGCGCCCGTGTACTCGACGAGCACGCCGATACGCGTGCCGTGCAGGTACGCAGCCAGCTTGTTCGAGGTTTCGAAGCGCGAGAAACGGCGGATCGAGAGGTTTTCGCCGATCTTGCCGACGAGCGCGAGGCGCACGGCGTCGACCGTCGAGCCGTCCAGCGGCAGTGCCGACAGGGCCGCCACGTCAGCCGGGTTTTGCACGGCGACCAGCTCGGCCACCTTTTTCGCGAACGCGAGGAAGTCGTCGTTCTTCGCGACGAAGTCGGTTTCGCAGTTCAGCTCGACCACGGCGCCGGCGTTGCCCGAAATGAACGATGCGATCACGCCTTCGGCCGTGACGCGCGATGCCGCTTTGCTCGCCTTGTTGCCGAGCTTCACACGCAGGAGCTCTTCAGCGCGCGCCATGTCGCCGTCGGCTTCCGTCAGCGCCTTCTTGCACTCCATCATCGGCGCGTCGGTCTTCGCGCGCAGTTCTGCCACCATGCTTGCGGTAATTGCCGCCATCATTCGCTCCTTGAGTCTGTCTGGTACACGCCGACCGCCATTCGATGCGGCCGGCAGGAATTCGTTTCCGCGAGACATGCTTTTTTACAGTCTCGCCGTGCCGCCCATATGACGCGAATATCGCGAATCGCAGGGCGCGGCCCGAAGGCCACGGCTTAAAAAAAAGGGGCCTATGGAAGCCCCCTTTTCTTGCCGGACACGGGGCGGCTTACGCCTCCGGATTGACCTCGACGAACTCGTCGTCGCCGTCGTTGCCGCGCACGGCGGTCACCACGTCGTTGACCGCGTTCGCACGGCCTTCGAGGATCGCGTCAGCCACGCCCTGCGCGTACAGCGCGACAGCCTTGCTCGCGTCGTCGTTGCCCGGGATCACATAGTCGATGCCTTCCGGCGAGTGGTTCGTGTCGACCACGGCGATGACGGGGATGCCCAGCTTGTTCGCTTCCGTCACGGCAATCTTGTGGTAGCCGACGTCGACCACGAAGATCGCGTCCGGAACGCCGCCCATGTCCTTCACGCCGCCGATCGATTTTTGCAGCTTGGCGATTTCGCGTTCGAACAGGAGCGCTTCCTTCTTGCTCATCTTTTCGAGCTCACCCGCTTCAACGGCCGCTTCCATGTCCTTCAGGCGCTTGATCGAGACCTTCAGCGTCTTGAAGTTGGTCAGCATGCCGCCGAGCCAGCGCGCGTTCACGAACGGCATGCCAGCGCGGTTTGCCTCTTCCGAGATCGTGTCACGCGACTGGCGCTTCGTGCCGACGAACAGGATCGTGCCGCGGTTCGCTGCCAGTTGACGCACGTACTTCAGCGCGTCGTTGTACATCGGCAGCGTCTTTTCGAGGTTGATGATGTGAATCTTGTTGCGATGGCCGAAGATGAAGGGGGCCATCTTGGGGTTCCAGAAGCGGGTCTGGTGACCAAAGTGGACACCGGCTTCCAGCATTTGACGCATGGTAACTGCCATGTAATTCTCCATGAGGGTTTGGGTCTGAAGCCGGCTGCCGCATCGATTGCGCCCTCTCTCGCCTTTTCACGAAAGAATTCTGGCGCGCCCGACACCCTGGATGCACCGGCTCGCGGATTTGCTACGCTTGCTTGCTACGACTACTACAACTGCATGGACCGGGAATTCATCCGCTCCCAGCCTTGTTACTGCCTCACTACCAGACACGACCAAGGTCGCGACGGCAGCGAACCTGCCCTTGTGCCAAGCCCGATTCATCCAGATTTTGAAAGAATACGGGGATCGACTTAGCCGATGATTATAGCACGCGAATCGCGCCTCGCTCAAGCCAGCTATTACCCTCGGAAATGACGGGCCCTCCGGGAACCGGCCGTGATCGGCTGCGGGAATCCTGGGCGGAAACGAGTGCCAATGCTTCGGACGCTTCGGACGTTACGGAGCAGTTTTCCCAATGCGAGCGGGAGCCTCGCAATGAAACGCAAACCATACCGGGCGTAGCAGATCATGCCGACGCCCAAGCAGGCCAATCCTGGCATACCGGTAACAAACTGATTCTTGACGACCTGTCCTCTTGAACCGTCCACTTCGCGGGGCCGGTTCAACCGTGGCCGCTCTGCCGCCATTTCGTTCAATATGCCTACACACTGAACGACTTGCCGGATGACCTGTTGACCGAACGCGTGCGCGAAGCCCTCGCCGCGGCACTGCAGGCCGCACAAAACGTTCGGTCAACGCGATGACTTTATCTGGCGATAGTGCGGTATCTCGCTACATCCTGCGCGGCGGCATTCCAGTCCAGCTCATTGATAGCGCTGCTCAAGGCTTTGTAAAACTGCACGTTAGCCGTATCCTGGCTCCCCTCCTCCTTATTGATGTTGGTCGATGAAGCAGACTTATCGCTGACAATATTGGACTTGAAATCTTGCAGACGCACTACGGCCCAGCCAATATTAACGCCACCCAGGACAGTTGCATCCCCCTCGACCGCCACGGCGAGATGATTTCTTTTCAGAATTGCGCACTGCTCATCCGAAACCGGAAACCCGCCATTTTCCGTAACAATACTGCGTAGCCTGTCTGGCATCGCATTATCAACAACACAGGCTTGTGCGCCACAAGCAAAAAATCCAATAGCGACGGAAACAATAAATTTTTTGGCCATGCTCTACCTTTTTCTAAATATAAACGTCCATAAGCATGCTGGATGGCGGTGCTCCGACACTATTAACGGTCGTAAGCCTGATTACTTTAGGCAGCGCGAGCGAGCGGGGTGCCTGATGGATGAGGGCCACGCGCTGACTTTTACGCCCCTGTCTTGATGGCGGCATGGCGCCGTCGCGCCGGACGTTCGATCGCCGGTTACGACCACTTCCATGCGCGGCGGACCGCCCAGGACTGGGTGTGGGACGACTCCATGGGTCCGGCGCACGGCTCCCGAAAAGCCATTCAAGTCCATGTGTGGAGATCAATTGCAGGACTCGACGTACGCGCGTGAATCAACAGTGCTATGCGCGCACACAATATCGTCGCGATTTTCTCTCTGCCGTTCCGCAGATATACACACGATCAATCGAGGTGATACTGTCGGCAAACAGCGCTCTTGATCGCTCACTCCAGCCAACTCCCAACAACAGAAGGGAGCGGATCACGGTGTAGAGTGGATAATCGCTTTACCAAGTCTCGAAATACGAATTCGAGAATCGAACGGGTGGCGGGGTCGTTGAATTTAAAAACCTCAACTCAGCAATCGAGCATCGCGTCAAGCGCGGCTTCTTTGCCCGGATCCGGCTCATCGGCCTGGCCATGTTCCTGATTCAATTCTTTACGCATCATATCTGTCAGGCGGGCCGCTGTCTGATCTATCGATACGCTGGCACGTCGATACCTGGTAGAGCTCCCATCGTCGAGCCTCGCGGGTTGCACCGCGTCACCATCCCGGCCTGCCGCCAGTCATCTACAATCCGCCGCCCTGTTCTTGATGCGGCTCATGGCTTCTATCCCCATAGAGTAAAATGAACGTTTGCTTCGGCTTTCCGGTGTCAGATAGATGGGCTGGAAGAGTGTGGGAATTTCCACCTCCAGCACCACCCGAACACCCGGAAAGCCCCGCCATATAAGGGGCTTGGACTGCTATGGCCATTTCGATCAAGAACGAAGAAGACGTCGCGCAAATGCGCGTCGCCTGCCGGCTGGCGAGCGAAGTGCTCGACTACATCACGCCGTTTGTCGTTGCAGGCGTCACGACCGGCGAGCTCGATCGCCTGTGCCACGAATACATGACCAACGTGCAGGGCACGGTCCCGGCGCCGCTGAACTATCAGCCACCCGGCTACCCGCCGTACCCGAAGGCCACCTGCATCTCGGTCAACGACGTGATCTGTCACGGCATTCCCGGCGAGAAGACGCTCAAGAACGGCGATGCACTCAATATCGACATCACCGTCATCAAGAACGGCTATTTCGGCGACACGAGCCGCATGTTCATCGTCGGCGAAGGCTCGATTCTCGTGAAGCGCCTCGTCCAGACCACCTATGAATGCATGTGGCTCGGCATTGACCAGGTGCGACCGGGCGCCCATCTGGGCGACATCGGCCACGCGATCCAGCGCTATGCCGAAGCGCAAGGCTACAGCGTCGTGCGCGAATACTGCGGCCATGGCATCGGCACCGTGTTCCACGAAGACCCGCAGGTGCTGCACTACGGCCGCCCCGGCACCGGGATCGAGCTCGTGCCCGGCATGATCTTCACCGTCGAACCGATGATCAACGCCGGCCGCCGCGAGATCCGCACGATGCCCGACCAGTGGACCGTCAAGACCAAGGACCGCAGCCTCTCGGCGCAGTGGGAGCATACGGTGCTCGTCACCGAAACCGGTTACGAAGTGCTGACGGTCTCCGCGGCCACGCCCGCCAAACCCGCTATCGTTGCCCAGGCAGCCGGCACGGCCGCTTAACCGCCGCGCGCCGGGGACATCCCCAAGGCACGCGGTGTCGCGGCCCATCATGGTCGCCCCGCCGCACATCCGGCCCGGACCGTGTCCCGGCCGCCCGATTTCCAAACCGCGCACGGATAACTCGAGCCCATGAGCGTGACCGCCGTTGCCGTTCCCGATACGTCGTCGCTGAAGTCCGACTACAAGGCCGCCAAGGTCCAGCTGCTCGAGCGCTTTCGCAGCGCAGCCAACGTCGATGCGCCGATGCGGGCCTTGGCCCGCATCACCGACGACACGCTGCGCCGTGCCTGGCAGGCGTGCGAGCTGCCGGCCTCGCTTGCGCTCGTCGCGGTGGGCGGCTTCGGCCGGGGCGAGCTCGCTCCGTACTCCGACGTCGACATCCTCCTGCTGCTGCCCGACGAGGAGCCGCTCGCGCAGCTCGAAGCGCGCATCGAACGCTTTATCGGGCTCGCGTGGGACCTCGGGCTCGAGATAGGCAGCAGCGTGCGTAGCGTGTCGCAGTGCCTGGAGGAATCGGCCAACGACGTCACGGTGCGCACGTCGCTACTCGAAGCGCGCCGCATCACCGGCAGCACGACACTCTTCGGCGACTTCACCCAGCGCTACCGCGACGCGATGGACCCGCGCGCGTTCTTCCAGGCGAAGGTGCTGGAAATGCGCCAGCGTCACGCCAAATTCCAGGACACGCCCTACTCGCTCGAGCCGAACGTGAAGGAAAGCCCTGGCGGCCTGCGTGATCTGCAGCTGATCCTCTGGATCACGGAGGCGGCCGCGTTCGGCAGCAGCTGGCAAGAGCTCGAGCAGCGCGGGCTGATCACGACCCGCGAAGCTCGCGAGCTGCGCCGCAACGAGGGGTTTCTCAAGGCGCTGCGCGCCCGCCTGCACGTCATCGCCGGACGGCGCCAGGACATTCTCGTGTTCGATCTGCAGACGGCCGTGGCCGAAAGCTTCGGCTTCAAGGCGAGTGCCGCGCGCCGTGCGAGCGAGCAACTCATGCGCCGCTACTACTGGGCGGCGAAGGCGGTCACGCAGCTCGCGACGATCCTGATCCAGAACATCGAGGCACAGCTGTTCCCGAGTACCAGCGGGGTCACGCGCGTGCTCTCGGATCATTTCGTCGAAAAACAGGGCATGATCGAGATCGCGAGCGACGACGTATTCGAGCGCGAACCGCACGCCATTCTGGAAGCCTTCCTGCTCTACGAGCAGGTGCAGGGCGTGAAGGGCCTTTCGGCGCGCACGCTGCGCGCGCTCTACAACGTGCGCGAGAAAATGGATCAGCACTGGCGGCGCGATCCGGAGAACCGGCGGCTCTTCATGGAGATCCTGAAGCAGCCTGCCGGCATCACGCACGCCATGCGCCTGATGAACCAGACGAGCGTGCTCGGGCGCTACCTGCTGAACTTCCGGCGCATCGTCGGGCAGATGCAGCACGACCTCTATCACGTCTACACGGTCGATCAGCACATCCTGATGGTGCTGCGCAATTTGCGTAGGTTTGCGGTAGCCGAACACGCGCACGAGTATCCGTTCTGCAGCCAGCTGATCGCGAACTTCGAGCGCCCGTGGGTGCTCTATGTCGCGGCGCTGTTCCACGACATTGCCAAGGGCCGCGGCGGCGACCACTCGGAGCTCGGCATGGCCGACGCGCGGCGCTTTTGCCGCGAGCACGATATCGAAGGCGACGATGCGGCGCTGGTCGTCTGGCTCGTGCAGCACCACCTGACGATGAGCCAGGTAGCGCAAAAGCAGGACACGAGCGATCCCGAAGTCATCAAGCGTTTCGCCGATCTGGTCGGTTCCGAGCGGCGCCTGACGGCGCTCTACCTGCTGACGGTCGCCGATATCCGCGGCACCAGCCCGAAGGTCTGGAACAACTGGAAGGGCAAGCTGCTCGAGGACCTCTACCGCTCGACGCTCGCGGTGCTCGGCGGCGCCCGGCCCGACACGCATTCCGAACTGAAGACGCGTCAGGAACAGGCACTTGCGCTGCTGCGCCTGGAAACGGTGCCTGAGCATGCACACGCCGCGCTCTGGGAGCAACTCGACGTCGGCTATTTCCTGCGCCACGACGCCGCCGATATCGCCTGGCAGACGCGCGTGCTCTACCGGCACGTGCAGACTCCGACGCCCGTCGTGCGCGCGCGCCCCTCGCCGATCGGCGAGGCGCTGCAGGTGCTTGTCTACGCGAAGGACCGCCCCGACCTCTTCGCGACGATGTGCGCCTACTTCGACCGTAACGGTCTCTCAGTGCTCGACGCTCGCGTGAGCACGACGCGCCACGACTACGCGCTCGACAACTTCATCGTTGCCCACACCGAGGGCGACGTGCATTACCGTGACATCGCGAACCTCGTCGAGCAGGAGCTCGCGGCACGCCTCACCGCCACCGACAGCCCGCTGCCCGAACCGGCGAAGGGCCGTCTGTCGCGCCTCTCGCGCACCTTCCCCGTGACGCCGCGTGTCGACCTGCGGGCCGACGAGCGCGGCCAGTACTACATCCTGTCCGTGTCGGCGAACGACCGGCCAGGCCTCCTATATTCCATCGCGCGCGTGCTGGCCGAGCACCGGGTCGGCGTCCACGCGGCGCGGATCAATACGCTCGGCGAGCGCGTCGAAGACGTATTCCTGCTCGACGGCGCCGGTTTGTCCGATAACCGGCTGCAGATCCGTGTCGAGACGGAATTGCTGCGCGCGATAGCCGTGTGAAACGACCATGTCTACCCGAGCCCGACTCACAGCCAAACACCCACGACCGACCACGCCCGAGCGCGCCCCCGTCCGCCGCGGCAGCACGACCGCGCGCAAGCCGGTAAAGCCTGCCGCGCCTGCCGCCGCGACGAAGTCGGCGAAGCCCGCCGGCGAGCAAAGCGCGAAGCGGCCACCCCACAGCACGGGCACGAAGACCGCGGCGCCGCGCGACCGCGACGGCACGGGCCGCCCGCCGCGCGCCGCCCAGGGCGAGCGTCCGGCACGATCGTCCGCACCGGCCTATGGCGAGCGCCGCAGCGGCGTTTCAGGCGCCAGGCCGGCTGGCGCCCGTGCGCCGCGCACTGAGACGGACCGCCAGACGGCCGAACGCCGCCGGAGTGCTCCGACGCGCGACGGCGACGCGCCGCGGCAGGCGCGGGCCTGGGCACGGGACGACGACCGGCCGGCTCGCGCGCGTAGCGCAAGCGGCGAGGACGAACGTCGTCCGGTGCGTTCGCGCAGCGAGAGTGGACGCGCGGAAGGCCGTCCGGTTCGCCCGCGCAGCGAAGGCTACGGGGATGAGCGCCGGCCGCCGCGTGCCCGTGCTGAAGGTTCCGGTGAGGAACGCCGGCCGCCGCGCGCCCGCGCTGAAGGTTCCGGTGAGGAACGCCGGCCGCCGCGCGCCCGCGCTGAAGGTTCCGGTGCGGAACGCCGGCCGCCGCGCCCCCGCGCTGAAGGCTCCGGTGAGGAACGCCGCCCCCCGCGCCCCCGCAGTGAAGGTGCCAGTGAAGAACGCCGCCCGCCGCGCCCGCGTGGTGACGGCGCCGACGAACGCAAGCGTCCGTTTGCCGACCGCAAGCCGGCCGGCACGGCCCCGCGCCGCGAATTCGGCAACGCCGAGGGCCGTCGCCCGCGCGATGACCGTGGCGCGCCGCAAGGCTTGCGCCGCACGCCAGACGAGCGCGGCTATGCACGGCCGGCGAAAGCACCCTACGGCGAACGTGACGCTGCGCCTGCGAAGCGCCGACCCTCGGGAGATCGCCCCGAAGGGGCGCCGCGACCGCGCCGCAGCGCCGAAGAGGCGCCGGCCCGCAAGATCGCGACGCGCGTGAAGCAGGACACCCGGGCACCTGTCGCTCGGGAACCGGCGCCGCACCGCGCCGCCCGTGAAGGCGAAGACGTCCCCGGCTCGCTGCGCCTCTCGAAACGCATGTCGGAGCTGGGCCTATGCTCGCGCCGCGAAGCTGACGAGTGGATCGAGAAAGGTTGGGTTTTCGTCGATGGCGAGCGCATCGACACGCTCGGCTCGAAGGTCACGCCCGACCAGCGCATCGAGATCGACCCGGACGCGCGCGCCGCGCAGGCCCGCCAGGTGACGATCCTGCTGCACAAGCCCGTGGGCTACGTATCGGGCCAGGCCGAGGACGGCTACGCGCCGGCGGCCACGCTCGTCACGGCGGAAAATCACTGGGAAGGCGACCGCTCGGGCCTGCGCTTCTCGACGCAGCACCTGCGCACGCTCGCGCCGGCGGGCCGCCTCGACATCGACTCGACGGGCCTCCTCGTGCTGACCCAGGACGGCCGCGTGGCAAAGCAGCTGATCGGCGAGCAATCGGACATCGACAAGGAATACCTCGTGCGCGTGACGTACGGCGATCACGAAGCGGACATCGACCAGCACTTCCCCGCAGAACTCCTCGCGAAGCTGCGCCATGGCCTGTCGCTCGACGATGTGCCGCTCAAGCCCGCGATGGTGAGCTGGCAGAACGGCGAGCAACTGCGTTTCGTGCTGCGTGAAGGCAAGAAGCGGCAGATCCGCCGCATGTGCGAACTGGTCGGCCTGAAGGTGGTCGGCCTGAAGCGCGTGCGCATGGGCCGGATCCTGCTGGGGGCGCTCCCGCAGGGCCAATGGCGTTATCTGAGCGTCGACGAGTCGTTCTGATCGGGCACAGCGCCAGGAGAAAACGGGAGCCGCTGGCTCCCGTTTTCGTTTCTCTTGCCGTACCGACTCACTCGTCACTGCCCGGATCGAGATCCGGGAACAGGACTTCGGTAAAGCCGAACCTGGAAAAATCGGTAATCCTCATCGGATAGAGCTTGCCGATCAGGTGATCGCATTCGTGCTGGACCACGCGCGCATGGAAGCCCTCGGCCACCCGTTCGACGGGCGTGCCGTACTGGTCGAAGCCGTTGTAGCGGATCATCGAATAGCGGCTGACGGCGCCGCGCATGCCCGGCACCGAAAGACAGCCCTCCCAGCCCTCTTCCATGTCGTGCGAGAGCGGATGGATGACTGGATTGATGAGCACCGTCTGCGGCACCTCGGGCGCTTCGGGATAACGCGCGTTGTGCTCGAAGCCGAAAATGACGACCTGCAGATCCACGCCGATCTGCGGCGCAGCAAGGCCTGCGCCGTTCGCCGCGTGCATGGTATCGAACATGTCGGCGATCAGTTCGTGCAGTTCGGGGGTGTCGAAATGATCGACCGGCCGCGCGATGCCGAGCAGCCGCGGATCGCCCATCCTGAGAATTTCGTGAATCATGTTGTTTGGCCCTCCAGGAGCTTGAGCATTCCATCTTCGTCGAGTACCGGCACGCCAAGTTCCTCGGCTTTCGCGAGTTTGCTGCCCGCGTCGGCGCCGGCCACCACGTAATCGGTCTTCTTCGACACCGAGCCGGCCACCTTCGCACCGGCCGCCTCGAGCCGCTCCTTCGCCTCGTCGCGCGTGAGCGTGGGCAGCGTGCCGGTGAGCACCACCGTCTTGCCGGCCAGCACGCCCTGCGGCGCCTTCGGCGCGGGCGGCCCCTCGACCCATCTCACCTTGCCCGGGGCGCGCAGTTGCTCGATCACCGTGCGGTTATGTTCTTCGGCAAAGAACTGATGAATGGATTCGGCCACGATGGGACCCACGTCGTTCACCTCGAGCAATGCCTCCTGCGAAGCGCTCATCAGCGCATCGAGCGAACCGAAGTGCTTTGCGAGATCCTTCGCGGTGGATTCGCCGACATGGCGGATACCCAGCGCGTAGATGAAGCGCGCCAACGTCGTCGATTTGGCTTTCTCGAGCGAATCGAGCAGGTTCTGCGCCGATTTGTCGGCCATGCGGTCGAGGGCGGCCAGCGTGCCGAAACCAAGGTTGAACAGGTCGGCGGGCGTGCGCACGAGATTCTGATCGACGAGCTGGTCGATGATCTTTTCGCCGAGACCGTCGATGTCGAGCGCGCGGCGCTGCGCGAAGTGCCAGAGCGCCTGCTTGCGCTGCGCCGGGCAGAAGAGGCCCCCGGTACAGCGCGCGATGGCTTCGTCGGGCAGGCGCTCGATGCGTGAGCCGCACACCGGGCAGTGTGCTGGCATCACGAACTCGTGCGCGTCGTCCGGCCGGCGCTCGAGCAGCGCGCTCACCACTTCAGGAATCACGTCGCCGGCGCGGCGCACGATCACGGTGTCGCCGATCCGGATGTCCTTGCGCCGGACCTCGTCCTCGTTATGCAGCGTGGCGTTCGTGACGGTAGCCCCGCCGACGAACACGGGTTCGAGACGCGCGACCGGCGTGATGGCCCCGGTGCGCCCGACCTGAACGTCGATGGCGAGGAGCTTCGTCAGCGCTTCCTGAGCCGGGAACTTATGGGCGAGCGCGAAGCGCGGGGCCCGAGAAACGAAACCGAGCGCGTCCTGCTCGTCGCGCCGGTTGACCTTGTAGACCACACCGTCGATATCGTACGGAAGGCGGTCACGCTTTTCCCCCACGGCGCGGAAAAACGCGAGCAGTCCCGGCGCTCCGGTCACGACGGCGCGCTCGCTATTCACGGGCAACCCGAGTTCGGCATACCAGTCGAGCAGCGCGCTATGCGTGCCAGGCATCGGCTCGCCTTCCAGCACGCCAATGCCGTAAGCGAAGAACGAGAGCGGCCGCTGGGCGGTGATCCTGGAGTCGAGCTGACGCAGGCTGCCGGCCGCAGCGTTGCGCGGATTGGCGAACTCCTTCTGCCCGGCTTCGCGCTGACGCTCGTTCATGCGCTCGAAGTCGCGGCGGAACATCAGTACTTCGCCGCGCACATCCAGCACCTTCGGTACGCGCCGGCCCTTCAGGCGCAGCGGCAGCGAACGGATCGTGCGGACGTTTTCCGTGACGTTTTCGCCGGTCGTGCCGTCACCGCGAGTGGAAGCCTGGACGAACACGCCGTCGACGTAGCGCAGCGAAATGGCGAGTCCGTCGAACTTGAGTTCGCACGCGTATTCGACATCCGTCTTACCGAGCGCTTCGGCGACGCGCTTGTCGAACGCGACGATGTCCTGGTCCTCGAAGCCGTTGTTGAGCGAGAGCATCGGCACGTCGTGCACGACGGGATCGAACCCGGCTGCGACCTCGCCGCCTACGCGCTGCGTGGGGGAGTCGGGTATGACGAGATCCGGATGATCGGCTTCGAGCTGCTGCAGTTCCTTGAACAGCCGGTCGTACTCCGCGTCGGGCAACTCCGGCTGGTCGAGCACGTAGTAGGCGTGATTGGCGCGCTCGAGTTCGGCGCGCAACCACGCCACACGTTGCGACGCTGGCGATTCATCGGGATGTCGGGCGGGCGTTCGGGCCATGCTGGTGCGGATCTGGGGAATATTCGGAGTCAGATTATCGCAGGAAGCGCAGCGCGTGGCATCGGCCGAACGGCCAGCTTCGTACGCCGCCGCACGGCCCTGTACGGCGATCCTGGCCGAATGGCGAACGTTGCGCTCGCGGCATTGACGGCGCGCGGCCGGAAATGCGACCGTGGACGCATCCCGATTGCGCACGAAGCATTCCCGCCATGCCTTTCCCGCTCCGAACCGAAACCGGCCGAAGCGCCGGTTCCACCGTCCCACGGTGCACGCAACGCCCTTGCGGCGCTGCGCGGCACGCTCGCGCGTTACTGGCTGAAGAGCCGGCGCGTGGCCGGGGAGCCCGCGGGAATCCCGGCCTCTTCGAGCTTCGCGTAAAGGGTCATGAGTTGCTTGTCGATGGACTGCAGCACCGCTTCCGGCAGCGGGCGTCGCTGGTCGTCCACCACGCGTCCGCCGATGCGCTCCGCCAGCGACTTCGCGTAATCGCACATGAGCCGGAAGGGCAGAATGTCCTCGTCGGCCACTGGCACATCGAGAACCAGGGTGATCATCTGACCGCCCTTGTACGTGAGGTCGTCGCGCAGGAAGTTGGTGTCGCCAAACTGCAGCATGAACACCGGGCTCTGCTTTGCGTCGAGCTTCACGAAGCGCGTGCCGTCGCGCGAGAGCAGCAGGCCGTCTTGCGCCGCCACGGCCTGCACGTAGTTCGCCGACCACGGCGCGCCATCCGACAACACGTTGATCGACAGTTGCGCGTCGCATTGGGCAGCGAAGCCGTCGAGCTCGCGCGCCATCGCGACGGTCTCCATCATGTCCGGGAACTCGGGCGCAGCGTCGATCGCGTCGGCGAACTGCTGCACGCCTGTCACGAACTCCGAAAACTCCAGCTCGTTGAGCGGACCGTTGCGATTCGCGAGCTGTGCCGCCGCGCGCAACTCTTCATAGCGCACGCCGTTTTGCAGCAGTTCCCAGCCATCGCCGTTTTCGGGCTTGCCTTCGATGTGCACTGGCTTGCTACCCGCGCGGCGCAGGCGCTGCGCGTACGGTATGACCCGCTCGCCGGCGAGCGGCGCGCCAGGCCGGATGGGCACGATGCAGTCAATACGGCGATCGACCACTGCGGGCGGGGCCGCCGAGATCGTCGTGGCGGCAGGCAAAACGGGCTCGACGCGTTCGGCCTGATCACCCTGCTGGCCCTGATCACCCTGATCACCCTGATCGGCCCCGGCAGCCGGCTCCGCGCCTTCGGCGGCGGATTGCGGCTGCTCTTGAGGGAAGCCATTCGGCGTCGTGGTCTCCGCCTGGATATCGGCCGGCGTATCAAGAGGCGCGGCCGTACCGAAACCCGGCTCGACGCGTGCTTCCGCCGCGCCACCCGCGAGCGAGGGCTCGCGCCGCGACGGCGCGCGCGCCGGCTCGATGAACGGGCTGGGCTCCTCGAGGTCGTCGCGCGGCGGGAGATCGGCCGCTTCCTCGGGCATCGGGCGCGGCATGCGCCGGCGCACCCGCGCGCCCTGCCACGCGTTATAGACCACCACGCCCCCGACCACCACGGCGCCCGCGCCGACCAACCCGAGAGTCAACTCGTCCATGCATGCTCCATCAGCAATTCTTGTTCAGCGGCGCGCGAGCAAAGCGTGCACCGCATGCGTTGCGTTCGCAACGCGCACCGCGGCTGCCCTCGCTTCCGGCGCCTGCGGCCGCGCGTCGCGCGCCCTCGTTCAAGCCGTATTCTGTGCGAATCCCGCAGCCGTTTCCATGTCGACCGCGACGATACGCGAGACCCCCTGCTCCTGCATCGTCACACCGATCAGCTGTTGGGCCATTTCCATTGCGATCTTGTTATGCGAAATGAACAGGAACTGCGTCTTGTTCGACATCGCGCGCACGAGATTCGCGAAGCGTTCCGTATTCGCGTCGTCAAGCGGCGCGTCCACCTCGTCGAGCAGACAGAACGGCGCCGGATTCAGCTGGAACATCGCGAACACGAGCGCGGTCGCGGTAAGCGCCTTCTCGCCGCCCGAAAGCAGGTGAATCGTCGAGTTCTTCTTGCCGGGCGGCTGTGCCATCACCTGCACGCCTGCGTCGAGAATCTCGTCGCCGGTCATGATGAGTTTCGCCTGACCGCCGCCAAAGAGCCGCGGGAAGAGCTCGCCGAAATGCCGGTTCACCTCGTCGAACGTGCCTTGCAGCAGCGTGCGCGTTTCCTGGTCGATCTTGCGGATCGCATCTTCGAGCGTCTCGATGGCGCTCGTGAGGTCGGCGGACTGCGCGTCGAGGAAGGTCTTGCGCTCCGTTGCCGCGGCCAGTTCGTCGAGCGCGGCCATGTTCACCGGACCGAGCGCCGCAATCGCGTTGTTGATGCGCGTGACTTCGCCTTGCAGGTAGGACGGCTTCATGTCGGCCGTGAGCTTCGCCTGCAGTTCAGCTTCGTCGACGCCCGCCGCCTGCAGCTGTTCGACGAACTGCTCGCCGTTGATCCGCGCGGCCTGCTCCTTCAGCTGCAGCTCCGTGATGCGCTCGCGCAGCGGCTGCAGCGCGCGCTCGGCGGTGAGGCGGGTCTCGTCCGCCTGGCGCAGCTTCGCGGTCAGGTCGTCCAGTTCGGCGCGCGCCGCGCGCAGCAGCGCTTCCTTCTGCGCGCGCACTTCCAGCGCGTCCTGCAGCCCCGTGTGGGCCGTCTGCTCGTTGATTGTCTCGAGTTCTGCACGGGCGTCTTCCAGCGATACCGCCACGCGCTCGCTCTGGTCGTGCGCAACCTGGATATTGCGGCGCAGCTCGTCGATACGGTTCGCCATGTTGCGCGCCGCAAAGCGCGCGTCGCCCGCGGCGCGTTCGAGTTCGCGCGCCTCGTTGCGCGCCGTGCCCAGCTCCTCGTCGAGCGCTTCGAACGCGAGCTGATTGTCCTCGAAACGCGCCTGCAGTTCGGCCAGCTCGGCGTCGTGGCGCTCGAAGTTCGCTTCCGACTCCGCGCGCAGCGCGCGCTGCTCGTCGATCTGCGCAGTGATCTCGTCGAGTTCCTCGCGAATCTGCGTGCTGCGCGCCGTATAGCGCTCGTGCGCCTGCGTGAGCTTCAGCACCTCCATCTGCAGCGCGTGCACGCGCTGCGTGGCGCGCTCGGCCTGCTGGCGCACTTCGGCGAGCGCCTGCGAAGCTTGCGTATGTGCCGCTTCCGCGCGAATCGCAGCGGTACGCGCTTCGTCCGCAAGCAGCGCCTGCGCACGCACCTGGCGCCCGAGATTCTCGATCTCCTGCTGGCGCGCCAGCATGCCGGCCTGTTCGGAATCGGCGGCATAGAGCTGAACACCCACGCGCGTCACCATATGGCCGGACTTGACGACAAAGACGCCGCCCGACGGCAACTGCGCGCGCTGCGCCAGCGCCTCGGCCAGATCCGTCGCCACGAATGTCGAGCCGAGCCACTCGTTCAGCACGGCGCGCAGGCCGGCATCGTCGATGCGCACGAGCGAAAGCAGCGCGGTAAAGCCCGCCGGTACCGGTGCCGTCTGGCCCGCGGGCGGCGGCGCGTAGAACGCGAGCTTGGCAGGCGGTGCATCGCTCGCAAACGCCTTCACCCAATCAAGGTTCGACACTTCGAGCGCGGCCAGGCGCTCACGCAGCACCGCTTCGAGCGCGGTTTCCCACCCGGCCTCGACATGCAGCTTCTTCCACAAACGCGGCAGCGTGCCGAGCTCGTGCTTGTCGAGCCATGGCCGGATCTTGCCTTCGGTCTGGACGTTCTCCTGCAGCTGCTTGAGCGCTGCGAGACGCGCTTCGAGCTGGTGAATCTGCGCACTCTCGGCCTGCACGCGCTCCTGCGCGGCGCGGCGTTCGCCGTCCAGACGCGGCAGCGCCTCCTGGGCCTCGGTGAGGCGATCCTGCGCGTCGCGCAGGACTTCCTCCTGCTCCGCGAGCTGCATGCGCTGCTCTTCGAGCTGCGCTTCGTCCGGAGCGTCGAGTCCGCCCGCTTCGGCCTTCAGGCGCTCGTGACGCTGCTGAAGCTGCTGGAGCATCTGGTCGGCGTTGCGCTGATGCGCGGCCTCGAGCTTGAGCGCCTGCTCGGTGCGCGCAATGCCCGCACGTTCTTCGTTGAGCTGGCCTTGGCCGTCGCGCCAGCGCGTCTCGAGCGCAGGCAGCGCCTCCTGCTTCGCTGCCGCCTCTTCCTCGACCACGGCGGCCTTTTCTTCGGCGATCGCCAGGTGCTCTTCGGCTTCCTCGAGGTCGCCCTGCGACTTCTGCGCCTGCGACTGCCACTGCTCGCGCTGCGCGGTGAGCGCGGCGATCTGCGCCTGCACCCGATTGCGCGACTCGACGATGAACTTGATCTCGGCTTCGAGACGGCTCACCTCGGCATTCGCTTCGTAGAGCGCGCCCTGCGCGCCTTGCATCGCGTCGCTGGCCGAATAATTCGCGACGCGCAGCGTTTCGAGCTGCGCCTCCACTTCACGCAATTGCGCGGTGTGGCGCTCGAGATCGATCTGGGCCTGCTCGATGGCGCGCTGCTGGCGCTCCTGCTCGCCCGCCGCCTCGTTCTTGCGCAAGAGCCACAGCAGGCGCTGCTTTTCCTCGCCTTCGCCTTGCAGCTCGCGGAATTTCGTTGCGACGACGGCCTGGCCCTCGAGCTTCTCGAGATTCGTCGAGAGCTCGCGCACGATGTCCTCCACGCGCGTGAGATTCTCGCGCGTGTCGTGCAGGCGGTTCTCGGTCTCGCGGCGGCGCTCCTTGTACTTCGAAACGCCTGCTGCCTCTTCGAGGAACACGCGCAGCTCCTCGGGCTTCGCTTCGATGATGCGCGCGATCATGCCCTGGCCGATGATCGCGTAGGCGCGCGGGCCAAGGCCCGTGCCGAGGAAGATGTCCTGGATATCGCGGCGGCGCGCCGGCAGGTTGTTGATGTAGTAGCTCGACGTGCCGTCACGCGTCAGCACGCGCTTGACGGCGATCTCGCCATACTGGCCCCACTGCCCGGCCGCGCGGCCGTCCGCGTTGTCGAACACCAGTTCGACGCTCGCGCGGCTGCCCGGCTTGCGCGCGGTCGAACCGTTGAAGATGACGTCCTGCATCGATTCGCCGCGCAGCTCGGATGCCCGGGATTCGCCCAGCACCCAGCGCACTGCATCGATGATGTTGGATTTGCCACAGCCATTCGGCCCGACCACCCCGACCAGTTGGCCCGGGACCTGGAAGTGCGTGGGATCGACGAATGATTTGAAGCCAGCGAGTTTAATCGAGGTCAGACGCACGGCGATATCGCTGTTGGAATAGGGAGAGTGAACGGGACCGCCCGTGGCGCATGCCGCGCGCCGGCGCGATGACTCGACGCGGCACGGTGCGGCACGGCAGCGGGACCCACGAGGCAGCCGCCACGGCTCGCCCCACGACACTCTCCATGTGCGCCGTCGGGCGAGAATCAGCGGCAATCATACCATCGCGCGGGCACCATCCCGCGTGGCGCGCGAGCCGCTGCGGGCATCGCCGCCCGTACCCTCCCAGGTCGCGTCGGGCGGCGTGGCGCCGTCACGTGCCGGCTCGGCCACACCCGCCGCGCCCCTCGGCACCGCACAAACGTTGCCAAGCTATAATTGAGCGCTTGCAGCAGGCCCGCCGCGCGGCGCCGAAGCGCTCACCCCGAGCGGATTGCCGCCGGCGCGGACCCAACGCGGCCCGCCCGCCTTTCGCTCACGCCCGTCCGACGCCAAGTGAATCCGTTACTCGATACCCTTCAGCCCTACCCCTTCGAAAAGCTGCGCGCCCTCTTTGCGGACGTCACGCCGAAAGCCGGCCTGCGCCCCATCAGCTTCGGGATCGGCGAGCCGAAACACCCCACACCCGCGCTGATCCGCGATGCGGTTATAGCCTCGCTCGACGGGCTCTCGGTCTATCCCGCGACGGCCGGCAACCCGGCACTGCGCGAATCGATCGCGAACTGGGTAAAGGCGCGCTACGGCTTGCCCGCCGTCGACGCGAACACCGAAGTCCTGCCGGTCTGCGGCTCGCGCGAGGCGCTCTTCGCACTCGCGCAGGCGGTGCTCGACCCGGCCGCGGGCGTGAAGGATCCGGCCAGGCGAGCGATCGTACTTTGCCCCAATCCGTTCTACCAGATCTACGAAGGCGCCGCGCTGCTCGCCGGCGCCGAGCCGTACTTCGTGAACAGCGACCCTGCGCGCAACTACGCGTGCGATTACTCGCAGGTGCCCGAGGACGTCTGGGCCCGCACGCAACTGCTCTATGTGTGCTCGCCCGGCAATCCGACGGGCGCCGTGCTGACGCTCGACGACTGGCGCGAGCTCTTCGCGCTTTCGGACCGCTACGGCTTCGTGATCGCCTCCGACGAGTGCTACTCCGAAATCTATTTCGACGAAGCGAACCCGCCGCTCGGCGGCCTCGAAGCAGCCCACCAGCTCGGTCGCGGTTTCGAGCGCCTCGTCATGCTCTCGAGCCTCTCGAAGCGCTCGAATGCGCCGGGCATGCGCTCGGGCTTCGTCGCGGGCGACGCCGCGCTCCTCAAGCGCTTCCTGCTCTACCGCACCTACCACGGATCGGCGCTGTCGCCGGTCTGGCAGGCCGCCAGCATCGCCGCATGGAACGACGAGACCCACGTGCGCGAAAATCGCGCGAAGTACGTACAGAAGTTTGCAACGGTCACACCCATGCTGGCCGAGGTGCTCGACGTGCGCCTGCCCGACGCCGCGTTCTATCTCTGGGCCAATGTCGCGCGCACCAGCCTCACGGATACCGCGTTCGCCCAGCGCCTCTACGCCGACTATAATGTGACGGTCCTGCCGGGCTCGTATCTGGCCCGCACCGCGCACGGCGCGAATCCGGGCAAGGATTTCGTCCGCATGGCGCTCGTCGCCGACGCCGAGGAGTGCATCGAGGGCGCACAGCGCATCGTCGATTTCTGCCACTCGCTCAAGCAGTAAGCCAGTTCATCGCCGCATGCGCGCCGCGTCGCGCGTGCTGCCGTTACTCTCTACCGAACTCACACGAAACCCTCACCATGTCACAACAACTTCAGCAGATCATCGACACCGCCTGGGAAAACCGTGCAGACTTCTCGGCAAAGTCCGCCCCGAACGACGTGCGCGATGCAGTCGCCCACGTGATCGCGGAACTGGACAAGGGCGCCCTGCGCTGCGCCGAGAAGCAGGGCGGCGACTGGGTCGTCAACCAGTGGGTCAAGAAAGCCGTACTGCTGTCGTTCCGCCTCGAAGACAACGTGCCGATGCCGGCCGGCGGCTACAGCCAGTTCTACGACAAGGTACCGTCGAAGTTCGCGAACTACACGGCCGAAGACTTCGCCGCGGGCGGCTTTCGCGTCGTGCCGCCGGCCATCGCGCGCCGCGGCTCGTTCATCGCGAAGAACGTCGTGCTGATGCCGTCGTACACCAACATCGGCGCCTACGTCGACGAAGGCACGATGGTCGACACCTGGGCCACGGTCGGCTCGTGCGCGCAGATCGGCAAGAACGTGCACCTCTCGGGCGGCGTCGGCATCGGCGGCGTGCTGGAGCCGCTGCAGGCCAATCCCGTCATCATCGAAGACAACTGCTTCATCGGCGCGCGCTCGGAAGTGGTGGAAGGCGTGATCGTGGAAGAGAACTCGGTCATCTCGATGGGTGTGTACCTCGGCCAGAGCACCAAGATCTACGACCGCGAAACGGGCGAAATCTCGTACGGCCGCATTCCGGCCGGCTCGGTTGTCGTGGCCGGCAACCTGCCCTCGAAGGACGGCTCGCACAGCCTCTATTGCGCCGTGATCGTCAAGAAGGTGGACGCGAAGACGCGTGCGAAGGTCGGCCTGAACGAGCTGCTGCGAGGCGACTGATGGCCAAGGCCGCAAAGACCGTCGTCTACGGCATTCCGAACTGCGACACCGTGAAGAAGGCCCGCGTGTGGCTCGAAGAACACGGCGTCGAGTTCGAGTTTCACGACTTCAAGAAGGCGGGCGTGTCCAATGCGCTGCTCCAGGACTGGCTCAAGGACGTGCCGCTGGATCAGCTCATCAACAAGCGCGGCACGACGTGGCGCGGCTTGTCCGACGTGCACAAGGCCGAAGCCGACACGACCGTCGGCGCGATCGCGCTGATGATCCACAAGCCATCCATCATCAAGCGGCCCGTTGTCGTCGTGAACGGTCGTGTGAAGACGCTCGGCTTTTCCGAGGATCAGTACGCGACGCTGTTCGACTAGGCTCAATCGCCTGAGGCACGACCGCCAGGCGAAATGACAAGCTGTTGCCGGCGCCCGTTTGAACCAGCGGCGCCGGCATTTTTATTGAAAGTGGCCCAACCATGTCCGGCACCCTCGCCCTTACCGAAGCCCTGATCGCCCGCGCGTCCGTGACGCCCGACGACCAGCACTGCCAGCACATCATGACCGGGCGCCTCGCTCCGCTCGGCTTCACGTGCGAAACCATCGAATCGCACGGCGTGACCAACCTGTGGGCCGTCAAGCGCGGTGCCGCGGGCACGAATGGCCCGCTGCTTGCGTTCGCGGGCCACACCGACGTCGTGCCGACCGGCCCGCTCGAACAATGGCAGTCGCCGCCATTCGAGCCGACCCATCGCGACGGCAAGCTCTACGGCCGCGGCGCCGCCGACATGAAGACCTCGCTCGCCGCCTTCGTCGTGGCGACGGAGGAGTTCGTCGCGGCGCACCCGCGGCATCGCGGGGCAATCGCGTTCCTGATCACGAGCGACGAAGAAGGCCCCGCTACCGACGGCACCGTGAAGGTCGTCGAGGCACTGCAGCAGCGCGGCGAGAAACTCGACTACTGCATCGTCGGCGAACCGACTTCCACGCACGTGCTCGGCGACTGCGTGAAGAACGGCCGCCGCGGCTCGATGTCGGGCAAGCTCATCGTCAAGGGCGTGCAGGGGCACATTGCCTATCCCCATCTCGCGAAGAACCCGGTGCACCTGCTGGCGCCGGTGCTCGCCGAGCTCGTCGCAGAAAAATGGGACGACGGCAACGAGTACTTCCCGCCCACCACGTGGCAGGTGTCAAACCTGCATAGCGGCACCGGCGCGAGCAATGTGATTCCTGGCCACGCCGACGTGCAGTTCAACTTCCGCTTTTCGACCGCGAGCACGGTGGAAGGCCTGCAGCAGCGTGTGCATGCGATCCTCGACAAGCATGGCCTCGACTACGAGCTGCACTGGAGCGTGAGCGGCCTGCCGTTCCTCACGCCGCGCGGCAACCTGTCGAACGCGCTGGAACGAGCGATCCTCGACGAAACCGGCATCACGACCGAGCTCTCGACGACGGGGGGCACCTCCGACGGCCGCTTCATCGCGCGCATCTGCCCGCAGGTCGTGGAGTTCGGGCCGCCCAACGGCAGCATCCACAAGATCGATGAGCATATCGAAGTGAAATATGTAGAGCCGCTCAAGAACGTGTACCGCCGCGTGCTCGAACAACTGATCGCCTGAAACCTCCCGCCGGAGCCTTCCGCCATGACGCATCCGCTGACGTCCACCTTCTCCACCGTGCGCGATCTGCTGCGCTACGCCGTGACACGTTTCACGAGCGCACAGCTCGCCTTTGGCCACGGCTCGAACAACGCCTACGACGAAGCCGCCTACCTGATCCTGCACACGCTGCATCTGCCGCTCGATCTGCTGGACCCGTTTCTCGACGCCCGGCTCACGAACGAGGAAGTCGATACCGTGCTTGCCGTGATCGAGCGTCGCGCCACCGAGCGCGTGCCGGCCGCCTACATCACGAAGGAAGCGTGGATGCACGGCCTGCGCTTCTACGTGGACGAACGCGTGATCGTGCCGCGCTCGTTCATTGGCGAGCTGCTCGCAGACGGCCTGCAGCCCTACGTCGAGGACCCCGAACAGGTGGGCGCGGTGCTCGAGCTGTGCACGGGCTCGGCCAGCCTTGCGATCCTCGCCGCGCATGCCTTCCCGAACGCCGACATCGACGCCGTCGACCTTTCGGCGCCCGCGCTCGAGGTGGCGCGGCGCAACGTGCAGGAGCACGTCCTCGACGATCAGATCGCGCTCTTCGAAGGCGACCTCTTCGCGCCGCTGCCCGAGCGCAGGTACGACGTGATCATCACGAACCCGCCGTACGTGAACGCCGAATCGATGCAGGCGCTGCCGCCCGAATACCGTCACGAGCCGGAAATGGCGCTGGCCGGCGGCGCGGACGGCATGGAGATCGTGCGCCGCATTATCTCCGAGGCGCGCAACTGGCTGACCGACGAAGGCGTGCTCGTAGTCGAGATCGGCAACGAGCGGGCGAACGTCGAGGCGGCATTCGGCGGCCTCGACCTCGTCTGGCTCTCGACGAGCGCCGGCGACGACCAGGTGTTCCTGATCCAGGCGGCCGATCTGCCGGTCTGAGCGCCACCGGGAGCGGGCAGCGTGCCTGACGGCACGCACCCGCCTCGGGGCCGCAAGCTCGCCTCGCCTTGGGCGGGTTGGGTAAGATGAGCCTTTCCCCGCTATCGCGCTTCAGCGTCTTCCGACGTCCTTCGCGTCACGTGTCCCTATGCGATTCGAATGGTCACAACTCGCCCCGCTGCTCGCCGTCATCCACCTGCTTGGACTGGCCGCCGCGTGCCACGCCATCATGAACACGCGCACCTCGCAGGGTGCGATCGCGTGGGCAGTCTCGCTTGCGACCATGCCGTATCTGACGCTGATCCCGTATCTGTTTCTAGGGCGCAGCAAGTTCGAGGGGTATGCCGATGCGCGGCGGCTGCGCAACGAGAACCTGCGCGCCCGCGCGCGCACGCCAGAGCGGGGCAAACCGGCGCCCCCAGGGGTCTCGCCCGCCGACGAGCCCGGCGCGCGCATGATACGGACGATGGCGCACCTGGGCGGCATGCCGCTCGTGCCCGGCAATTCGGTGCGCACGCTGGTCAACGGCGAAGCGACCTTCGGTGCGATCTTCGACGCCATTGAACAGGCGAAACACTACGTCATCGTGCAGTTCTTCATCGTGCGCGACGACGCGCTCGGTGACCTGCTGAAGGACACGCTGCTCCAGTGCGCGGCGCGCGGCGTGCGCGCCTTCTTCCTCTACGACAGCATCGGCAGCTTCGATCTGCCCGCCAGCTACGTGAACGAACTGCGCGCGGCCGGCGTGGTCGTGCATCCGTTCTCGACAAAGCGCCACTTCGTCAACCGTTTCCAGCTCAACTTCCGCAATCACCGCAAGATCGTCGTGGTGGACGGCGAACGCGCGTTCGTGGGCGGGCACAACGTGGGCGTCGAATATCTGGGGGCGAAGCCGCCGCTCTCGCCGTGGCGCGACACGCATATCGAAGTGCGCGGCCCGGCCGTGGCGAACATTCAGTCCGTCTTCACCGAAGACTGGTACTGGGCCACCCAGGAACTGCCCGATTGTGCACCGCCGGCCGTCGCGACACTGGACGACAACATGTCCTGCCTCGTGATGCCGACCGGCCCCGCTGACCGGCAGGAAACCTGCTCGCTCTTTTTCGTCGAGGCGATCAACGCCGCGCAACGACGCCTCTGGATCACCACGCCCTACCTCATACCCGACGAAGCCGTGCTCTCGGCCCTGCGGCTCGCCGCGCTGCGCGGCGTGGACGTGCGCATCATGATTCCGAGCCGGCGCGACCATTACGTGGTGTTCGAGGCTTCGACGCTGTACGCCTACGACGCGATCCGCGCGGGAATCCGCATTTTCCGCTACCAGCCAGGCTTCCTGCACCAGAAGGTGGTGCTGATCGACGACGTGGCCGCCGCGATCGGCAGCGCAAATCTGGACAACCGGTCGTTCCGCCTGAACTTCGAGATCATGGTGCTCACGGTTCATCGCGGCTTTGCCGCCAAGGTGGAGGCAATGCTCCAGCGCGATTTCGCGCAGACGGTCGAGATCGACCGCAGCGAGTACCGTAACGCGCCCGCGTGGCGCAAGATCACGATGCATCTCGCACGCCTGTTCGCGCCGATACTCTAGTGGGCGCGCGCCCTGCCAGGCGCTACAGCAGCTTGTCGATGTCCGCCGCGATCGCCTCGGGCTTCGTCACCGGCGCGTAGCGCTTCACCACCTTGCCGTTGCGGTCCACGAGAAACTTCGTGAAATTCCACTTGATTGCCTCGAGGCCGAGCAAGCCCGGCGCCTCGCCCGTGAGCCAGCGATAGAGCGGATGCGCGTTCGCCCCGTTCACGTCGATCTTGTCGAACATCGGAAACGTGACGCCGTAGTTCTTCTCGCAGAAACTGCCGATCTGCACAGCGTCGCCGGGTTCCTGCTTGCCGAACTGGTTGCAGGGAAAGCCCAGCACCGCAAGCCCACGCGCGCCGTAGTCGTCGTAGAGCTTCTGCAGCCCCGCGTATTGCGGTGTGAATCCGCATTCGCTTGCCGTGTTCACGATCAGCAGTACCTTGCCCGTATAGCTTTCGAGGCTCACCGGCGCGCCGCCGCCCAGCGGCTCGGCCGAAAACGAATAGATCGAAGGCATCTGTAGTCTCCCGTAGCAAAGCGCCAGTCTACGTGAGAAACGAAGCGCAACACAGCCTGGCCAGACGGCCGATGCCGGCGCACGGCCCATGCAGTCTAAAATAGCGCTTTTCCCCCTGCTGGCGCCGCTGTGATCCGCTTCAATCAATTCAGTCTTGCCCGCGGCACCAAGCCGCTTTTCGACCAGACCTCGTTCACGCTGAACCCCGGCGAAAAGGCCGGCCTCGTTGGCGCGAACGGCGCGGGCAAATCAACCCTCTTCGCCGTGCTGCGCGGCGAACTGCATGCCGACGCCGGCGACTTCTCGCTGCCGCCGTCCTGGCGCATCGCCCACGTGGCACAGGAAACGCCGGCGGTCGATCGCAGCGCGCTCGACTACGCGCTCGACGGCGACGCGGCGCTGCGCGAGATCGAGGCGCACATCGCCTCGGCCGCCGCAGCGCACGACGGCGCCGCCGAAGCCGAAGCGCACGCCGCCTTCGCGGACGCCGACGGCTACACGGCCCCGGCGCGCGCCGAAGCCCTGCTGCTCGGCCTCGGCTTCACGCTGGAACAAACGCGGGCGAGCGTCGCGAGCTTCTCGGGCGGCTGGCGCATGCGCCTGAACCTCGCGCAGGCGCTGATGTGCCGCTCCGACCTGCTGCTGCTCGACGAACCCACGAACCACCTCGACCTCGACGCAATCGTCTGGCTCGAAGACTGGCTGCATCGCTATCCGGGCACGCTCGTCGTGATCTCGCACGACCGCGAATTTCTCGATTCGGTCTGCAACGTGACGCTCCATCTGGAAAACCAGCAGGTCAAGCGTTACGGCGGCAACTACTCGCAGTTCGAAATCCTGCGTGCGCAACAGCTCGCGCTCCAGCAAAGCGCCTACGAAAAGCAGCGCAAGACGGTCGCGCATCTGCAAAGCTTCATCGACCGCTTCAAGGCGAAGGCCACCAAGGCACGCCAGGCGCAAAGCCGCGTCAAGGCGCTGGAGAGGATGGAACTGATCGCGCCGGCGCACGCAAGCTCGCCATTCACCTTCGAGTTCCGCACGCCCGACTCCGCGCCGAACCCGATGCTCGTGATGGAAGACGTGCGCTGCGGCTACCGCGCCGACGACGGCAGCGAGACACCAATCGTCGACCAGGTCTCGTTGTCGATCCAGAATGGCCAGCGCATTGGCCTGCTCGGCGCCAACGGCCAAGGCAAGTCCACGCTGATCAAAACGCTGGCCGGCACGCTCGCGCCGCTCTCGGGCGAGCTGCGCACCGGCAAGGGTCTGCAGATCGGCTATTTCGCGCAGCACCAGCTCGAGACGCTGCGCCCCGACGACTCACCGCTCCAGCATCTCGCGCGGCTCGCGCCAGATACGCGCGAGCAGGAACTGCGCGACTTTCTCGGCGGCTTCAACTTCCCGGGCGAGATGGCGACAGCGCCCATCGCGCCGTTCTCGGGCGGCGAAAAGGCGCGACTCGCGCTCGCACTGATCATCTGGCAGAAGCCAAACCTGCTGCTGCTCGACGAACCGACCAACCACCTGGACCTCGAGACCCGCCATGCGCTGACAATGGCGCTCGCGCAGTTCGAAGGTACCCTGATCGTCGTCTCGCACGACCGGCATCTGTTGCGCGCGACCACGGACCAGTTCATGCTGGTCGCGAAGCACCGCCTGCAACCTTTCGATGGCGATCTCGACGATTATCGCGACTGGCTGCTCCAGCATGCTGCCGAACAGCGCGCCGCGCTCAAGCAGGACGTGGCGGGCGAAGGGGCAGTGGATGCGGGCGTCAACCGCAAGGAACAGCGCCGCCAGGAAGCCGAAACGCGCCAGAAGCTCTCGCACCTGAAGAAGCCGCTGCAGGCAAGGATCGGCAAGATCGAAAAGGAAATGAACGCGCTCAACGCGGAAAAAGCTACGCTGGACGCCTTCGTCGCCGATCCGGCCAGCTACGAACCGGAACAGAAGACGCGTCTGACCGAGGCAATCCGCCGCCAGGCCGAAGTCCAGTCGCGACTCGATACGCTCGAAGCCGAATGGCTCGACGCGCACGAAGAACTGGAGCAGATCGGTTAGCGGCCGTGCGCGTGCCGCGCCCCACCAAGGAGAGATGAGTGTCGCCACCCGCCGCATTGCAGGGCCTACGCGTTCTTGATCTGACCATGCTGCTGCCCGGCCCGGTCGCCACGCTGCGGCTCGCCGAAATGGGCGCGGACGTGCTGAAGATCGAGCCGCCCGGCGCAGGCGACGCCGCCCGCGCGATGATGCAGAGCGCCGCCGACGAAGTGGCGGCGCGCCCTGGCGCGTTCTACCGTCTCGTCAATCGCGGCAAGCGCGAGACCCGGCTCGACCTGAAGTCCGAAGCCGGGCGTGCGGTGCTGCTCGCGCTCGCGCGCGATGCCGACGTGCTCGTCGAGAGTTTCCGGCCCGGCGTCATGACGCGCCTGGGCGTCGGCTACGAAGCGCTCAGCGCCATCAACCCGAAGCTCGTGTACTGCGCGATCAGCGGCTACGGCGCCACCAGTCCGTTTGCGGACCGTGCTGGCCACGACCTCAACTACATCGGTTACGCGGGCGTGCTCGACCAGCTGGCGGGACGCGACGGTGCGCCCGCGCTGCCCAACTTCCAGATCGCGGACCTGCTGGGCGGCGCCCTCAACGCGCTCACGCAGATCCTCGCCGCGCTCTGGCAGGTCGCGCGAGGCGGCGCCGGCCGCTTCATCGACGTCTCGATGGCGCATGCCAGCTACGCGCACAATGTGGTCGCCCAGGTTGCACTCGCCAACGACGACGCGGCTGCCCTGCAGCCCGGCGGTGGCCTGCTCAACGGCGGGGTGCCCTGCTACAACCTCTACCGCACCCGGGACGGCCGCTGGCTGGCCATCGGCGCACTCGAGCTGAAGTTCTGGCAGGCGCTGTGCAAGGCGCTCGGCCGGGAGGACTGGCTGGAGCGGCACTGGAGTCTGGGGCAGGCGATCGGTGGCGCCGATGCGGCGGCGCTCACACGCGAGCTCGCTGCAATCATCGAAGCGGAGCCGTTACAGACCTGGATCGACCGGCTCGAGCCGGTCGACTGCTGCGCCACGCCGGTTCTCACGCCGGGCGAAGCGGCAAGGCATCCGCTCTTCAATTCCGAAGTGCTGCAACAGGCACTAACAGCGAACGCGGCGTTGCCCCCAGGCATGGCGAAGCCGCAGCAAAACGGCATCGGCCAGAGAGCAGCAGGTGCGGCGCATGGGCAGACAGGCACAAGCGCAGCCGGCCCGGACGGCAACAAGCCGTTCACCTACGGCCCGTGGGGCTAGGCGCCGGGATTAGCAGCGAAAATGAGAATGAAAATGGGCGCACGGGGCGCCCATTTTTTTGGCTAGCGGCGCGGCAGGGTTTGCCGCGGCGCGCGCTCGTCGTCATAGAGCACGTGCTTGCGGCCTTCCACGTGATGCGCGATGGTATTGCGCACCTGCGCAGCGGTGACGTTTTCGGCCACCACCCGGCGCGAAATGCGCCCGTCGCTGTCGATCCACTCGACGATGCGGCAACTGCTACCCCAGGGTTGCAAGAGCGGCTCGGAAACCCGGCAGCCACGTACGACGATCGAATGATCGACCGCGGACATCATCTCAGTCTGTTTCAAGACGCCATCCTTTCCGCTGGACGCGGGTTGAACATGCGCCAAAGGATAGGCAAATCGCAAATCGACCAGGTTACAGTATGTACCAGGGTTGTTACTAATGATTACGCGCCAGTTCACGGCAAATGGCCCGCGCTCACTCCAGCGTGCGGACCTTGTCGATCGCTTCCTCGATACGCTCGACGGCAAGCACCTGTAACCCGTCAATCGGCTGTTTGGGCGCATTGGCGCGCGGAATCAGCGCGCACGAGAATCCGAGCTTGGCCGCTTCCTTGAGCCGCTCCTGCCCGCGCGGCGAGGGCCGGATCTCGCCCGCGAGGCCGACTTCGCCGAAAACGATCAGACCCTTAGGCAACGCCTTGTTACGCATCGAGGAGTGGATCGCGAGCAGGACGGCGAGGTCGGCGGCCGGTTCGGTAATCTTGACGCCGCCCACTGCATTGAGAAAGACATCCTGATCGAAGCACGCGACGCCCGCGTGCCGATGCAGCACGGCAAGCAGCAGCGCGAGCCGGTTCTGCTCGAGGCCCACCGCGAGACGCCGCGGATTGGGCACGTGCGCAGTATCCACCAGGGCCTGCACTTCGACCAGCAGCGGCCGCGAGCCCTCCTGGGTCACGAGTACGCACGACCCCGGCACACTCTGCTCATGCTGCGAAAGAAATAGCGCCGACGGATTCGCGACGCCGCGCAAGCCGCGCTCGGTCATGGCGAACACGCCGAGTTCGTTGACCGCGCCGAAGCGGTTCTTGAAGGCCCGCACGAGGCGGAACGACGAGTGCGTGTCACCCTCGAAGTACAGCACGGTGTCGACGATATGTTCGAGCACGCGCGGCCCCGCGAGGTTGCCCTCCTTGGTGACGTGCCCGACCATGATGATGGCCGTGCCTGACTGCTTCGCGATGCGCGTGAGCTGCGCCGCGCACTCGCGCACCTGGGCGACCGAGCCGGGCGCCGAAGTCAGCGCCTCGGAATAGATGGTCTGGATCGAGTCGATCACGGCGACGTCGGGCTTCTCGGTCTCGATGGTCGCCTGGATTTTCTCCAGCTGGATTTCGGCGAGTAGTTGCAGTTCGCTCGCCCTGGAGCCGGGATCAAGCAGCGCGAGCCGTTGCGCCCGCAACGCAATCTGCGCCGCCGACTCTTCGCCGCTCACATAGAGCGCGCGGCGCTCGGCCGCGATCTGCGCGAGCGATTGCAGCAGTAGCGTCGACTTGCCGATGCCCGGATCGCCGCCGATCAGCACGACGCCGCCCGCGACGAGCCCACCGCCCAGCACCCGGTCGAACTCGCCGACGCCGGTGGTGAAGCGCGGCACGTCGGACGCCTCGATGTCGGCCAGGCGTCGCACCGGTGCGCTTTTCGCCAGCGACTGATAGCGGTGTGCGCCGGCCGGCTCGGCAACGCCCTCCACGAGCGTGTTCCAGGCGCCGCACGCGGGGCATTGCCCCTGCCATTTAGGCGCCTGCCCGCCGCACTCCGTGCATGTATACAGTGTCTTGACCTTCGCCATGTTCCGCGTGGCCACTGCTTATTCCGCCCGCACCGGCACACGCGGCGCCACCGCGCACATCAGCTCGTAGCCGATCGTGCCGCAGGCCCGCGCGACGTCGTCGATTGGCAGGTTCGGCCCCCAGAGCTCGACGCGCGCGCCAACGCCCGCGTTCGGCACCGGCGTCAGGTCGACGGTGAGCATGTCCATCGAGACACGCCCGACCACCCGCGTGCTCACGCCCTCCACGATCACGGGCGTGCCTTCGGGCGCAATGCGCGGATAGCCGTCGGCATAGCCGCACGCGACGACTCCGATGCGCATCGGCTTGCGCGCCCTGAAGATCGAACCGTAGCCAACGCCCTGGCCCTCGGCGATGTTCTGCGTGCCGATCAGCTCGGAGGCGAGCGTCATGGCCGGCTGCAGGCCGACGCCTTCGATGGCCGACGCCATGCCCGAAGGCGAAGCGCCATACAGAATGATGCCGGGCCGCACCCAGTCGAAATGCGCGGCCGGATGCCAGAGCGTCGCCGCCGAGTTCGCGAGGCTGCGCGTGCCGGCAATCCCCTGCGCGCCGCGCTCGAACGTTGCCATTTGATCGGCGATGCCGCGCGGCGTATCGGCATCGGCAAAGTGCGTCATCAGGGTGATCTGACCGATGCCGGGACAAGCGCGCGCCCGCTCCCACGTCGCGCGATACTTTTCCGGCGTGTAGCCAAGCCGGTTCATGCCGCTGTTCATCTTCAGCTGAATGTTGACCGGCTTGGACAGACGCGCCATTTCGAGCATCCGCATCTGCTCGTCCGAATGCACGACCGTGGTGAGGCTATAGCGGTCGATCACGTCGATGTCGGTCGGCCGGAAGAACCCTTCCAGCAGCAGGATCGGCCCCGCCCAGCCCAGCTCGCGCAGTTTCACCGCTTCTTCCAGATCCAGCAGACCGAAGCCGTCCGTGGCGCGCAGGCCCGGGAATGCGCGGGCAAGCCCGTGCCCGTAGGCATTGGCCTTGACCACGGCCCAGATTTTCGACTTCGGCGCGTACCGGCGGGCGACTGCGAGATTGTTGGCCAGGGCGGTGGTGTGAATCGTGGCGGAAAGGGGGCGAGGCATGGGAGATTTTCGTAAAGACGCTTTTGAATCAGGATCTTACAGCGAGATTTCAACGCCTCTCAGGCCGGCGCGCGGGGCCGTCAAGGAATCTGCTAGTCCGAAGCCAGCTATTTTCATGATATAAAGCCCTGCGCACAACCCATTTCGAACGTAATAAGCCCGGATGCCTCCCACCCGTCCGGGGCGGACGGACCGCAGCGAGGACAGCATCGCAACAGATGAAAAAAGGCTTTTACACCATCATGGCCGCGCAGTTTTTTTCGTCGTTGGCCGACAATGCGCTCCTGATCGCTGCAATTGCACTGCTAAAAGATCTCCAGGCCCCGAACTGGATGACGCCGCTGCTCAAGCTGTTCTTCGTCCTTTCCTACGTCGTTCTCGCCGCGTTCGTCGGCGCCTTTGCCGACTCGCGCCCCAAGGGCCGGGTGATGTTCATCACGAACACGATCAAGGTCGTGGGCTGCGGCATGATGCTGGCAGGGACGCACCCGCTGTTCGCTTATGGCGTAGTGGGCTTCGGCGCCGCAGCGTATTCGCCGGCCAAATACGGCATTCTCACTGAACTGCTACCGCCCGAGCGCCTCGTGGCCGCCAATGGCTGGATCGAGGGAACGACTGTCGGCTCGATCATCCTTGGCACGGTCCTCGGGGGGGCGCTCATCAGCCCTCACATCGCCTCGCATGTGATGCGCCATACGCCCGCCTCGATCAACACCCCCGCCGAAGCCGCGATGCTCGTCATCATGGGCATCTATGTCATCGCCGCCCTCTTCAATCTGCGCATTCCCGACACCGGCGCCCGCTATCCGCGCCAGGAACACGGCCCCATCCGCCTCATCACCGATTTCGCCGACTGCTTCCAGATCCTCTGGCACGACAAGCTCGGCCAGATTTCGCTCGCCGTCACCACGCTCTTCTGGGGCGCGGGTGCCACGCTGCAGTTCATCGTGCTCAAATGGGCCGAGGTATCGCTTGGCATGTCGCTCTCGGAGGGCGCGATCCTGCAGGCCGTCGTCGCTGCGGGCGTCGCCGTGGGAGCGGTGATCGCCGCCTCGCGCGTGCCGCTCAAGAAGTCGCTTTCGGTGCTGCCCGTCGGCATCATCATGGGCTTCGCCGTCATGCTCATGGCCTTCTACACGCGCAACCTCTTTCCGGCACACTGGGGCCTGCGTCTGGGCCATCTGCACGTATCCGGCTACCTGCTCTTCGCCTATCTGTTCCTGATGATCGTCGGCGGTCTTTCCGGCTATTTCGTCGTGCCGATGAACGCGCTCCTTCAGCACCGCGGTCACGTCCTGCTTTCCGCCGGGCACTCCATCGCCGTGCAGAACTTCAACGAGAACCTCTCGGTGCTCGTCATGCTGTGCCTCTATGCCGTGCTTGTCTGGCTCGACGTGCCGGTGACCATCGTAATCGTGCTGTTCGGCACCTTCGTCTGCCTCATGATGTGGCTCGTGATGCGCCGCCATCAGGCCAACCAGCGCGCGTTCGACTCGGTCGCGCTGATCGGCGAAAATCACGGGCACTGATTCGCCCGGGCTACCCGATTCGTCCATTGCGCGCGCGTGACCCTTGGCGCGCGCCCTGCCTGTCTTTCACGCTGCCATGACCTCATCGATTCCCAACGTCCTGACGATCGCCGGCTCCGATTCGGGCGGCGGCGCGGGCATCCAGGCCGACCTCAAGGCGTTCTCGGCGCTCGGCGCCTATGGCGCGAGCGTCATCACCGCGCTCACCGCGCAAAATACGCGCGGCGTCACGGCGATCCACGCACCGGATCCGTCGTTCGTCACGGCCCAACTCGACGCTGTCTTCGAAGACATCCGCATCGACGCCGTGAAGATCGGCATGCTGGCCAACGCACCGATCGTGCGCGCCGTGGCCGACGCGCTGCGCCGCCATCGGCCGGCGCGCATCGTGCTCGACACGGTCATGATCTCGAAGAGCAACCACGCGCTGCTCGCGCCCGAAGCCGTGGCGGCGCTGCGCGAGGAATTGCTGCCGCTCGCGGGCCTCGTGACGCCGAACCTGCCGGAGGCCGCGGCGCTGCTTGGCGTGGCGCCGGCAACGGACGAGGTAACGATGGTCGAGCAAGGCGAGGCCCTGCGCGCGTCAGGCGCGCGAGCCGTGCTCATGAAAGGCGGGCATCTGGGCGGTGCGGACAGCCCCGACTGGCTTATCGAGGAAAGCGGCACGCTGCGCCTCGCCGGCGCGCGCGTGCCGGTGACCAATACGCACGGCACCGGCTGCACGCTGTCTTCCGCGATCGCGGCCCTGTGGCCGCAGCGCTCGAGTCTGGCCGAGGCTGTCGCCGATGCCAAGCAGTACCTCACCGGGGCGATCGAAGCGAGCGAGCGGCTCGACGTCGGTCACGGCGTCGGGCCCGTGCATCACTTCTATCGCTGGTGGTGAGCGGCGGCGCGCAACGCGCCGCCCGTGGCTAGTCGTACGCAAAGGCCTGTGCACGCGCGGGCCAGTCGTCGGGAACGACGAAGCCACGCGACTGCTCGATATAGCCGTGCGCGCCATCGGCGACCAGGGCTGCGACCATCTCGGGCTCTTCGCGACGCAGCAGTTGATCGAGCAGGACATCGGGAGCGACGGGCGGCGCAATGACCAGCCGCCCGCGCTCGCCGGCAGACACCCCGTCCGCGTTCGGGCTCACGCCGGGCCCTTGGGCCAAGCCGCCCCATCCCGCTGCAAGCCATCGCGGTGCGAGCCAGGCGAGGCGTGGCAGCACGCTCCAACCGGCGGCACCTTGTTGGGCCGCGAATGACGGCCAGTCCGAGCGGGTGACCCACCACCCGCGCCCATGGTCCGGCGCAAGTTCGGATGGTTCAACCAGCGCAGTCTGCGCGCCCGCGCCGGCACGATAGAAGAGCCAGCCCTTCACGAACATCTGCGCAAGCCACGGCCCGGCGTAGCCAAGCGATGCGAATTCCTCGCTGGCACTGAGCCGCATCTGGCGATTCACGAGATGCGCGCGCTTGCGATCGAAGCGGTCGCGCAGATTGGGACCGACGAAGTCCGCGAGCGTCGCGCTACCACTGCCCGTATGCAGATAGCACTTGACCGCCAGCTCCCAGTGCAGGCGCCTGCCCTCCGAGTTCGAGAGAAGAAAGTCACACTCGCCGAGCGTGCGCCCCGCTTGCCGCAGCGGCACATTCGCCGCTACGAGCCGCGACGCCGGGCCGAATGCCAGGAACCAGCCGAGCAGGGTTTCGGCATAGCGGCCAAGGCGAGTCGGATGGGTGCGCTCGAGCACGTCGTGCAACGGCGTCGGATCGCGGTCGAGCCCGACGAGCCAGCGCGCCGCCTCGAGTGCCTCGTCGGCATGCGCCCAGGGGGTGGCGAGCGGCGCGAGCGGAAGTTGTTCGCGCAGCAGACCGGGACTGAAGAGCAGCCACGCGAGGTCGCGCACTGCCGGGTCGCGCAGCCCGTCGAGACGGCCGGCGACAAGGCTGCCGGCCCCTTGCGCGGGCAGCGAAAGGTTCACTGCCCGCCGCCGGCCGCGCGCCAGCTATCGCGCGCGAGGCAGAGATCGGCCCATGCCTTCGATTTGTCCTGCAAGCTGCGCAACAGATACGCGGGATGGTAGGTCACGATCACGGGAACGCCTTCGTATTCGTGCACGCGCCCGCGCATCGAGGCGATGCTGCCCTCCGACTTCAGCAGGCTCTGCGCCGCGAAACGGCCCATGGCGATGATGATCTTCGGCCTGACGAGCGCCACCTGACGCCTGAGGTAAGGCTCGCAGCGCGCGACTTCGTCCGGCTCGGGATTGCGGTTGCCGGGCGGGCGGCACTTGAGCACGTTCGCGATATAGACGGTCTCGACACGCGAGAGCGAAAGCGCGCGCAGCATGTTGTCGAGCAGCTTGCCCGCCTGCCCCACGAATGGCTCGCCCTGGCGATCCTCGTTCTCGCCGGGCGCTTCGCCTATCACCATCCAGTCGGCCTCGCGATTGCCGACGCCAAACACCGTGTTCGTGCGCTTTTCGCACAGCCGGCAGCGTGTGCAGCCGGCGACGCGTTCGGCCAGTGCGTCCCAGTCGAGCGTCGCCACGTCGTCGCTGGACGTGGGGGACAGGACGGGCGCCTCGGCCGCTACGGGCGCGGCGTCGAACCAGGCGAAATCGTCTTCGGTGAGTGGCGGCGGCTCGTCCGGCGTCCGGGCAGCCGGCGCGGCGCGAGCGTCGGCGGGCGGCGCGGCCGGCTCGCGAGCCTCGACGGCGGTGTCCTGTGGCGGCACCCGCTCCCGAGTCGGAAGCTCGGGCCGGGCGGATGCCGCGACGTGCGGCTGTGACGGGGCGACCGGTTCGGACCGAATCTCCGGCTGCGCCGGCTCGACGGGCAGGCGGGTCGCCGGGGCCGCCGGCAAAGTCCCGTCGCCGAGCGCAGACATCACGCCGGCCGTCACGCGCGCGCCCTTGCTTACCCAGCGCGGCGCCAGTCCCAGTTCTTCCAGCGCGAACTCATCGAGCGCCATCCGCGCCCTCCTCTGCAAAAGAAAAACGCATCACCATCGCGTCCTCGCGGTTGTGATGCCGGGCAGGATAGTAGTTCTTGCGGCGCCCGATGGTCACGAAACCGAATTGCTCGTACAGCCGTATCGCCCGATGGTTCGAAGGCCGCACTTCGAGCAGCAGCCCTTCCAGCCGCTCCCCCCGCGCGATCCGTACGGCCTCGCGCAGGAGCGCCAGGCCGGCTCCGGCGCCCTGCGCGGCGGGCGCGACGCACAGGTTCAGCAGGTGCATTTCGTCCACCACCGGCATCAACACGCAATAGCCGATCAGCGTGCCCGTCACGTGGCGCATGCACACGCCGAAATAGCCGTTGCGCAACGAATCTGCGAAGTTGCCACGGGTCCACGGAAACTCGTAGGCGGACTTTTCTATGGCGGCGACCTCGTCGAGATCGCTCTCGGTCATCGGCGACAGATAGCGGTCGGTCATCAGCACACCGCTCATCGACCACCCTCGCCCAGTGCCTTTGCGGAGGCCGCCTTTGCGGAGGCCGCCTTTGCGGAGGCCGCCTTTGCGGAGGCCGCCTGCGCGGCCAGCCGCTCGGCCGTGGTTTGCGCGACCTTGTTGCGCACGTACTCGGGGGCGGCCTCGTCGGCGCGCAGCGTGCGGCCCGCGCGAAACGCGCGCAGCGCGACATGGGCGAGCGGCAGCGCGTGGGGCAGCGCCTCGGCGTCCACCACGCGGGCCGCGGCCGCGGCTGGAAGACGCGTGCCGAATGCCGCCGCGGCATTGCCCGCCAGCGTGAACGGCGCGGCGGGCGCGGCGATGCGCTCCGGCGCGTCGAGCGCGGCGGCCTGCAGGGTACGCCAGTCACTTTGGGCCGCGTCCCATTCATAGTCAGCCCAGTAGGCCTCGTCCATGCGGGCGTCGAGCGCGGCGAGCACGCGCGTTGCCGCGGGATCGCGCAGCCGCGCGCTCTCGGCGCACACGAGCAGCGTGCCCACCGGCACCACGGGAATATTGAGCCCGAAGGCGAGCCCCTGCGCGACGCCAGTCGCCGTGCGAAGCCCGGTGAACGAGCCCGGGCCCGAGCCGAAGGCAATCGCATCGCAGTCTGCGAGCGCGAGGCCGGCTTCGGCCAGCACTTCGCCGATCGCCGGCAAAAGACGCGTGCTCGACACGGCACCGGTGGCCTCATGGCGCACCCACACCGCGACTTCGGCGCAGGAATCGGAAAGGCGGTTGCCGTCGCCCGGGGCAGCGGCGTGCAACAGCGCGACCGAGCAGAATTCGGTCGAGGTATCGAGGGCAAGCAAGACGATGTCGGTCATGACCGCTATTGTAATGCCGCGCCCCTCTGCTCTCCCAGGCCAGGCACGATCCGTGCGGACCCGCCACGCCTCGCTGGGCGCGATCGCCCCGCTGCATCATGGGTTCCCGTCAATCTCTGGAGGAATCGCTCCAGCCAGCCCGCGCAATGCACTGCTACCATCGGCGCGCGGTTCCCGTTCAAGAAATCAGTGGAGGAAAAAAACAATGAGCGACGTAAGCGCCCGTTTCGAGCAAGCCCAGGCCGATGTGCAGCAACTGCCGGAACGGCCCGGCAACCTGACGCTGCTGCGTCTCTATGCCCTTTTCAAGCAGGCGACCGAAGGCGATGTCCACGGCGACAAGCCCGGCTTCACCGATATCGTCGGCAAATACAAGTACGACGCCTGGAGCGCGCTGCAAGGCACCGCGCAGGACGTCGCGAAAGCCCAGTACGCCGAGCTCGTCGAATCCCTCAAGAACGGCACGGCAAGCTGAGGACCATGCTGGGCGGGGCGGCGCGCCGCTACCGACGAGCCGCTTGCCACCGTTCATCATGGCGCGCAAGGACTTTGCGCATATAGCTCTGGCGCAGCGCAACAAAACCCGCTATAATGCGCGCTGCGCCAGGTTTTGCGCCCCTCAGCCACGCTGAGGCGGGCCGGCAAGGCGCCACGTAGCGTTAAGCTCCAATCCAGTTTAGAACCTGTCCCCTCCTGCCTTGGCCCTCCGGGCTGTCATGTCTCAGGCTGGCGGCAAGCCAATTTCGGTGCGCCGCATTCGAAACAGCTTCTAACGAAAATCCGCTGCAGTAGCGGATTGCCCCCGTTTTTCGATTTGTTTGCAAAATCCGACGACTTGGGTATGCCGATTGGCGCCGACGTTCTATTTCCTGTTTTCCAAGGATTTTCATGACTTCGAGCATTACCCAAAGCCCTCTCGACGCAATCGCCAACGAAGCACTCGGTCTCGACGCCGCTGACGCACCAGCGCCCGCTGTCGGCACCCCCGAGGGCCCGACGTTTGCGTCGCTCGGCCTGTCGCCGGAGATCGTCTCCGCGCTGACGGCTGCGGGCTATCAAGCGCCGACGCCGGTGCAGGAACGCGCCATCCCTGCTGCGATCGCCGGCCGCGACCTCCTCGTTTCCAGCCCGACCGGTTCGGGCAAGACCGCTGCCTTCATGCTGCCCGCGATCGAACGCTTCGCGCAGATCCAGAAGGCTCAAGCCGCCCAGCCGCGCGAGCCGCGCCCGCAAGGTGAACAAGCCCAGGGCGATCGCCGCCAGCGTCGCCCGCAACCGGTCGCGCGCCCCGGCCTTCTCGTCCTCACGCCGACGCGCGAACTCGCCATGCAGGTGACCACCGCGGCGTCGACGTATGGCAAGCACCTGCGCCGTCTGCGTACGGTGAGCATCCTCGGCGGCGTGGCCTACGGCCAGCAGCTGATGCTGCTCGCCAAGAACCCCGAGATCCTCGTCGCGACGCCGGGCCGTCTGCTGGATCACCTCGAGCGCGGCCGCATCGACCTCTCGGAACTGAAGATACTCGTCCTCGACGAGGCCGACCGCATGCTGGACATGGGCTTCATCGACGACATCGAGACCATCGTCGCCGCCACGCCGGCATCGCGTCAAACGATGCTGTTCTCGGCCACGCTCGACGGCAAGATCGCCTCGATCACCGGCCGCCTGCTCAAGGATCCGGAGCGCATCGAGATCGTCCGCAAGGTCGAAGCGAACTCGAACATCGCGCAGACCGTGCATTACGTGGATGACCGCGATCACAAGGATCGCCTGCTCGACCACCTGCTGCGCGACGAGAGTCTCGACCAGGCCGTCGTGTTCACAGCCACCAAGCTGGACGCGGACCAGCTGGCCGGCAAGCTCGCCGACGCGGGCTTCGAAAGCGCCGCGCTGCACGGCGACCTGCCGCAGGGCGCGCGTAACCGCACGATCCGTGCGCTGCGCGAGCGCCGCGTGCGCGTGCTCGTGGCGACCGACGTGGCCGCGCGTGGCATCGACATCCCCGGCATCACGCACGTCTTCAACTACGACCTGCCGAAGTTCGCGGAAGACTACGTGCACCGTATCGGCCGCACGGGCCGCGCGGGCCGTTCGGGCGTCGCCGTGAGCCTCGTGCATCACGCCGAACAAGGTGCGCTCAAGCGTATCGAGCGTTTCGTGCGCTCGCCGCTGCCGGTCAACGTGATCGAAGGGTTCGAGCCGCGCAAGGCGCCGCCGGCCAATCGCGGCTTTGGCGGCCGCGGCCGTCCGGGTGGCAATGGCGGTGGCGGTGGCAACGGCCGACGCTTCGGCAACGGCGGCGGCAAGCCGGGTGGTTACGGCAACCGCAGCGGTAACGGTGGCAATGGCGGCAATAGCGGCTACCAAGGCAAGTCGGAAGGCGCTCGTGGTGGCCAGTCACGGGACGGCGGCTATGGCTCGCGTGAAGGCTATGGCGCTTCGCGCGGCGAAGGCGGCAACCGCGGCGGCTTCGGCCAGCCGCGCGGCGACAGCTACGGCCGCCCGCGCGAAGGCTTCGGCGCGCGCCGCAACGACGGCCCGCGCGTGCGTCGCGACAGCTGATCCTCGCTCGCAAGTTGAGCGGCTAAGGGCGCGCGGCGGCACTTCTTCCGCCCCGCGCCTGCCGCAAGACACGAAAGACCGGTGCCCACGCTCTTATACCGTAACGGTACATAGTTGACGGAGCGCCCGCGCGGAAGTCTTGTAGTAGCGACGTTTGCCTCGTAAATGCGTACGATGCACTAATGCATCGCAATGCATCGAAACTCGAAGGGCCGGTGGAGACACCGGCCCTTTTGTTTCATCGGTCACACTCCCAGGACCTTGCGTATCGCGCGAGCGAAGCCAACCTCGAACAGCGTCCTGCCACGGTCACTTACGATTTCTCCGTGGCTTCCTTCCTTCAGCCCCCGCTCGTCTAGGTAGGCTGCCTCGACAGACTTCCGCAAGGCATCCTTCTCAGAAGGCGTAAGCTGCGCTGCCATAGCGAGCACGGTCACCGGTTGCGCGCCAGATGTAGCTGCGACGGTTGCACCAAGCGGCCGCCGGTCCACGGTCACCTGTGTATTGGCCTTCAGGACGTTAAGCTGAGCCTTGAGCTTGTCGCGCTCGACGATGACGGCCTGCATGATGGAGCGGATGGCGGGGTCCTCAATGCGCAGCAGGTATTCGTGGGTCGCGAGCGTTTTCGGCGACTTGGGCGTGGGGGGCCCTGCGTACGCTGCCCAGGCTTCGATGAGCGCCCGATAGTCTGCAGACTGGGAGTTGTAGAGCGCGCGCCCCTTCATGATGCTCTCGGCTTCGACCAGGCGGCCGATGGCCGGCAGCAAGAAGTCGCGTGAGCCAGATTCATACTGTCGGCGGCAAACGTCATGCAGCTTCGCCAAGTTTGCGCGCCGGTTCGAGCGTCCGCCCTTGGTGAGCAACGACTCCAAGACGGCGTCGGGGTGGATATCCGTTGTGCCATTCATGCTCCAGCTCCTGCGAGCGCTTGGCGACCGGTAGAAAACGCCAAAGGACGATGTACAGTGGGCAGCAGCGAGGAGAGGTCCATGTCGAAGTGCTGGCTGAGACTCATGCCTGCGTCCATCAGGCGAATCACTTCCCGGTTGCCCAGCGCGAGATTCGCCGGATTCATCTTTTGCGCGAGGCTCCGCATGAAGGCGTTGCCGATGCGAAGCTGCTCGTCTTCGCTCAGCAGCATAAACACAGGTGGCAGGTCGTCGCGGTAGAGCGCCGCATCGAGCAACTGACTGCGGCGGAACACTGCTTTGCCCGGTTCGAGGTCAGGATAGACCTCAACGTTTTCGCACACACCGGCGAGCTGAAGCAATTCAGACTCCGTCTCCTCGAAGGCGATATGCACGTCACTCTCTGTGCCGACGGCCACCAACTGAGTACCGTCGCCCTGCGGGCCTTTCAGCGCTGCCTTGCAGCGCTCGACGAGACGCCAGCAGGCTACGAGGTCTTCGGCGAGGTCACTGAAGCGCTTCATCGCGTTCTCCCACAGTCGCTCAGCCTGCCGATAGCTGTCCATCATGGCGAATGGTTGACCAGCGTTCTCGGCATCCGCCTTCTGCTTTTTGAGGTCTTGGAGGGCGTTCTCTTGAGCAAGGCAGCCGTTGCGCGCCTCGTCGAAGTGGTAGGCAAGTGTGTTGAAGTGAGCAGCAAGCGCCGGCAAGTAGTGCGACTTGGTCACGAACCAGCGGCAGCGCACGCAGTTCCGGCTGCCGCCCGGAACAGGTCCGTACTTGCCGGCTGACGGCGGCCCAATCATCGGGCCGCCGTTGTAGCAACCACCCACCTTGCCGTTTTCCTCGACCTCGCTGGTGTTTCCCCCGACCAAACACAGGCCGTGGTGCAACGGCATCCAGCCTACCTGGTTGCGCGCGGAGGGATGTTGCGGCATCGCGGCTGCGAGACTAGGTACGCTGTTGCATATGGCCTTTTTCAGGAGTTCGTCGTGCTCCGTGTCGAGCAGGAAATTCTGGATGCTCGCTTCCTTGCTGGCCTCCAGCCGCTCCTCGGCGCCGCGCAGAGCGTCGCGGATGTGGGTCGCACCGGGCTTGGTGTAATAGAGAGTCATCAACAGTCGACTGTGGCCCACGAGCTTTTGCAGCACGGGGAACGGCACTTGGCCTTCGAGCGCCAACGCGGTAATGAGGGAAACGCGCAGGCTGTGCAACGGGAAGAGCGTTGTCATCCCATTGTTTTGCTCTTCCAGTGGCGGCAGAAAGCGAATCGGCATGCCATTGCCATGGGTTTCACCGCGGGCGGCAAGCCTAAGTTCCAGCCTTTCGAGCAACGAGAACCAAGGATGGTCGAGCATCCTATGACCAAAGGGCAGATGGCGCTCGTCTTCTTTTGCTTCCGGCAAGCGGAACAAGAAGCAGGTGTCCGGATAACTTGCCAGTTGCACGTCGCTCTTGCCGGTGACGTGGCGGCCGTCTAGTTCTGCCCACGGGGTGAGCCGCGAGATGGGGTTATAACGCTCCTGCCAGTTGCGCAATTTTTCAAGCCAGTAATACACGTCCTGATGCGCAGGGCCGCCGGAGGACCACGGCATGACGTAACCCTTTTCGGGACCGGACTTGGCGATGTCGGCCGTCTTGTTGGTAGTGATGTACAGCAAGGTCGAAAGGGCCTCGCCGTCCGCCGACAGGCTGCTACGGCGAAACACCCCCTGCTGTCTGACGCGCCGTCCAGTGCCCTGCGCGAGTCGACTCGGATTCAGTGCCCAAGCGCCGCGCGCATAGCGCCACGTGTCAGCTTCGCCTGAGTCGAGCATGCGAACCTGAAACGTGCGCAGCGGCAAAAGGAGCTTCACGAGTAGGGCCACCCACCGCACCGGACTCCACATTTGCAACACTGGGCCACCACCCGGCCCCCGCCTAACTCGCTTCCGAATGCGCCACACACAATCTGGGTCGCTGCGGTCAATTTGCTCTTCCGACACCTCGAACCAGTCGGGAGCAGCAAATCCTATCTTCCCTATTTCGACACCGAGGGTACTCTGCGCCCACTGCCAGTCGCGAAAGTCCGCCCCCTCCGCAAGCATGCGTCGAAGTTCGTCGATGTAACCGTATGGCAGCGGCGAATGCACGCTTTCGGTGGGCCTTGGCATTGACCCCCTCGACACTCGGGGTACTGGATTGCGGAAGGCCGACACTACCACTGGCTGGCCGTCGTCGGTTTCTTCGCTGAACTCGCGCATCAGCACGAAGTTCAGAAATTCGTGGACGGCGTTGTTCATACCGATGCCTCCCAGCGAATCTGGGCACGCCGTTTTGTAGAAGTCGGGGAGCACGGTGCCGCGACGCAAGAATTCAGCCGGCTCCGAAGGCAGTCCTAGTTGTGCAATGTAGCGCTCGAAGAAGGCAGACAAGCCTTTGAGCCTTCCATCGACACCGCGTGTTTCTCCTTTTAACCAGTCCGTCGCCAAGACGCGCCATGCCTCGAGCTGCGGAAGCTCACGCTTGACCCATGCGAGGGTCTTGTCCGAATCGCGGCGCTCCAGTCCTTTTCTCCTGCGAACATTGGTCGCGGAGGCTTCAGTGTGTGCCGATATATTTTTTTCAGTCATATGGGTCGCTACTAGCAATTGATTTTGAAGTTGCTTGGCAAATCACCTGCCGCTGAAGGCATTTCAGCGTGCGTGTCTCGAAGCCGCTGGGCGGCTGCCACTAGCTCCGCGATGGATTCACGATTGTTGGGCTGGGTGTACACCTCTTGGCTTTCCAAGGACGCATGGTGCATAAATCGACGGATGTGGGCTTTGTCGACAGCGGCCTTGCGAAGCCGCCGGCCATACGCGTGGCGATGTCCGTGCGGCGTCGTTCCCAACTCCTTGCTCACCTTGAGCCCGATGCGCTCACAGGCTGCGGCATGCGCCTTGTTGTACTGAGCGAGCTTGTACACGGCGCCGACGGGCTCGCGGCTCAGGTTGATAAAGGCGAACGGATGCTTGCGCTCGACACACGCAACCTGCTCGAGGTATCGGTGCCAGAGCTGCAGGAACCATTCGCCATATTTTGGGACGAACCAATACGCTTGTTTGTAAAACGCGGCGTCGTGCGTCCCCCCCTTCCAGCCAGCATGCCGGCCACCCATCAGGTCGGTGCGGGGTACGAGACCGAACTGGTGGGAGAGGTACTCCGCCCGGTTGCCTTTCCGTGGTCTGCCCCGCTCGTCACGCCAGTCTGCGGGTGCGGCGCCGTAGCTCGGGTGGTGAATGAGCACCTTCGCCTGACGCGGATTGGCGGGGTCCGGAAAGACATCGTGGATGTAGAGATGCAAGGGCTCCGATTCACGAAAGCCCGCCCCATGCAGCAGTAAAGTGATGAGCATTCCGCGGTAGTCGTTGCGACCAGCCGCACAGAATCCCCTGAACAGCAGTTCCTCGAAGCGCTCGTCCGGGAAGGCGGGCGGCTCGCCTTGTTCGACTCGTGGAAGGCGTCGAGCACGCACACGGTGCCCAGTGTTTACGGTGGACGCATTCGCGGCCCAAGTGTGCCCTAAGAAGGCTTTATTGCGTCGGTATTGGTATGCAGCTTCGTCAGTCTGTCGGTCGAACGCTCCTCCCGAATAGCGCGGATTGACTTTGGCCGCCTCGGGCCGCATCTCGCCCAGCCAGTCGAAAAAGTCCGAAAGGTGGGTGACGACGTTCGAGGCATCCTGAGGTGAGCGTGGTGCCCAGCACAAACTGCTGGGGTCAAGCCCAGTCGTCCGGTCGAACGTTCCGGTGTAGAGCCGTTGGGCGAAGTTTTGGAAGAGGCGATACGTATCCCGTTCGGCCGGGTTGCTCTGCAGATACTCGAGGAATATCTGAGCCGAGCGGGTTACCTTCGTCATCCATGCCAGGCTTCGGTCGTGGCTTCGCGACAGGCAATAGTCGAGCAGTGGCTCAAGAACCCCGACGGGCGTCAGCAGCGCTGGTATTTCGGTATAAACGCCGGTGGCGTCGGTGAATACCTTGGCGGGTATGGAAACGAACATCAGACACCTCGCTCGCGGAGCAGTCTGATAGCGTCGTTGAAGCTAAGACGGTGAAGATGGATAGCGAGGTCAATTGCTCCACCTCCTCCCGCCTTCGCTCGCGTGTCGAAAAATCTCGGGCCGTTGAGCAACAGCTCAAACTGGAAGGTATCGACGGCCGCGTGCCAGCGCTCTGTACCGGCGGATTTGTTGGGGACGAACGTGGTGTCACGCTTTGCATAGGCGGCCAGCGCAGCAAGTGCGACGACAGCTTTAACTTCGCGTAAGCGGATAAGTTCTGCGGAAGATGGACGTGCCAAAGCGAATCTCCTTTATGAGACAAAAACAAAGGGATTCGCCCGGCTTGAGAGTCGCCCAGGTTCGAATTGTGGGCGCAAGTCAGACGGTACAACGTAGCTGAAGTGTCGCGACTACAGGGGGCCTTCACCGTACTCCCAAAGGGAGCCTCGAACAGTGCTGGTACTACCCTCGACTCAACAGCCGGGAGCAATCATAAGTCTGAACAATTCGACTTGTAAAGAGCAAAAAGGCTGCTACTCGTCTTTCAAAGAAAGACGGCTACTCGACTGCTGCCTGATGCATACGATGTCAGATTAAGGAGTAACTTCAAATCCAAGGGACAAAAAAACACCCCTTCCAAAGGGGTGTCAGACGAACTCTAAGCGCTAACTCTTCCTGTGAACCCACAACTATGTATTTTTGGTTGGGGGGAAGAACTCCGTCACCGGTCTTTTTTTGTCTCCGCGCACATTTCACGATATGAAAAATTTTTCTGCCTCGTAAAAAATCGTGCTGCGTGGCACAACAGGCCCTATTGCAGCAGGGAAAACGACGTTTCTCATCATGAAATATAGATTGTAATGCATTGATTTTATTGAATTAAAAATCAAGAAAAAAGACCTTTGGATGCCTGTCCCAGCGGCAGTGATTTGCCTAGACTCTTATATAAGACTTCACGACCCGAAGCACCCGGAGAAGTCACCGACTTTCAGCGGTTCTCCCAATCAGGCAAACGAAGGAGTTCATCATGTCGACCCGTCAGGAACAAGCCAAGCAACTTCAACAGCAATGGGAGATCGATCCGCGCTGGAAGGGTATCAAGCGCAACTACACGGCTGAAGACGTGGTGCGCCTGCGCGGCTCGATCCAGCCGGAGCACACGCTCGCGAAAAACGGCGCGGAAAAGCTCTGGAAGGGTGTGAACAGCGAGCCGTTCATCAACGCACTCGGCGCGCTCACGGGCAACCAGGCCATGCAGCAGGTGAAAGCAGGCCTCAAGGCGATCTACCTCTCGGGCTGGCAAGTTGCGGGCGACGCCAACCTCGCCGGCGAAATGTACCCGGACCAGTCGCTCTACCCGGCCAACTCGGTGCCGCAGGTGGTCAAGCGCATCAACAACACGCTCACGCGGGCCGACCAGATCCAGTGGTCCGAAGGCAAGAATCCCGGCGACGAAGGCTACGTGGACTTCTTCCAGCCGATCGTGGCCGACGCTGAAGCGGGTTTCGGCGGCGTGCTGAACGCATTCGAACTGATGAAGGCGATGATTGAAGCGGGCGCCGCGGGCGTGCACTTCGAAGACCAGCTTGCTTCGGTGAAGAAGTGCGGCCACATGGGTGGCAAGGTGCTCGTGCCGACGCGCGAGAACATCGCCAAGCTGACGGCCGCGCGTCTGGCCGCCGACGTCTGCGGTGTGCCGACCGTGCTGCTCGCCCGCACCGACGCTGAAGCCGCCGATCTCGTCACCTCGGACATCGACGACAACGACAAGCCGTTCCTCACGGGCGAGCGCACGGTGGAAGGCTTCTTCCGCACGCGCAACGGCCTCGATCAGTCGATCTCGCGCGGCCTCGCCTACGCGCCGTATGCCGACATGATCTGGTGCGAAACGGGCAAGCCGGATCTCGAATTCGCGAAGAAGTTCGCGGAAGCGATCCACAAGGAGTTCCCGGGCAAGCTGCTCTCGTATAACTGCTCGCCGTCGTTCAACTGGAAGAAGAACCTGGACGACGCGACGATCGCCAGGTTCCAGCGCGAACTGGGCGCGATGGGCTACAAGTTCCAGTTCATCACGCTTGCAGGCTTCCACTCGCTGAACTACTCGATGTTCAACCTCGCGCACGGCTATGCGCGCCAGAACATGAGCGCGTTCGTCGAACTGCAGCAGGCCGAGTTCGCCGCCGCCGAAAAGGGCTTCACCGCAGTCAAGCACCAACGCGAAGTGGGCACGGGTTACTTCGACGCCGTCACGCAGACGGTCGAACGCAATGCTTCGACCACCGCCCTGCACGGTTCGACAGAAGACGAGCAGTTCTTCGACAAGAAGGTGGCGTAAGACCACCCGTAGCACCGGCGCCGCGCATCGGCGCCGCCGGCCGGCATGCGCGTCCCTGGCGGGGCTCGCCGGCCGCCGGCGTCGGCAGTTGCGGTTGCCACAGGCGCGCGCCGCTCTGGCGTGGCGCAGCGCAAACCCATCGGGAGGAGAGGCACAAGGCCGCGCGCGGCCGGACACGATCCGGCCCGCCCCGGTTTTCCGGCCACCCGCCGGAACGGGCGGCCTTGGAGCAAGAAGCGGCAAACAGCCGACCACAAGACAGCCAGCCACGGAAGGCGCATGGGCATCCGCAGTACATGCTCATGCGCCGACTGAGGTCCCGAAGCCCGGCACAGAGAAGCTAGCGGTACACGATCACCGGAATTTTCGTATGGGTGAGCACACGCTGTGTCTCACTGCCGATCAGCAGGCTGCCGAGTCCGCGCCGCCCGTGCGAAGCCATGAAAATCACATCGCAGCCGAGCGTTTCGGCGGCTTCGATGATGCCGAGATACGGCGACGGATGCACGCTCGTGCGGCTCTCGCAGGTCACGCCGGCGCTTAGCGCCGCCTGCTCGACTTCCTGCAGATGCAGGCGCGCCTCCCGCTCGCTGCGGGTCTGAAAGTCGCCGGGCGGCTCGATCACGACGTCCGAGAATGCCGAGTACGGATATTGCGGAAGACAGGCATAAGCAGTGACGCGCGCGCCTACCGTGCGCGCAAGGTCGATTGCGCCGTCGACCGCCTTTTTCGACAGCTCCGAGCCGTCGGTCGGAACGAGGATATGCTTGAACATGGCGCCCTCCGTTGTCGGCACCGGCAGGTCGCGGCGATCCTGGCGAGATGCGCCCGGATGCCGTCAAGACGATTTTAGTGCGCCGAAAATCGGTGCAAGGCCCGCATGCGGGTGTATCCCCATATCGGAAACCATCATGCGCCGATGCCGTCAGTCCTGGCCCCAGTACCCCGGATGACCGTAAGTATGTTTGAGAAAGTCGAGAAAGAGGCGCACGCGCAACGGCAAATGGCGGCGCTGCGGAAACACCGCATGGATGCCGATGGGCGGCGCCGCGAACGCGTCGAGCACGCTGACGAGCCGCCCCGCCGCGATGTCCTCGCCGACTTCCCACCACGAGCGCCACGCGAGCCCGTGTCCGTCCAGACACCATTCGTGCAGCACGGCGCCGTCCGAGCACTCCATCGTGCCCGCCACGCGGATCGACACCACCTTCTCGTCCTGCTGGAAGGTCCAGCCGCGCTGCTGGTTCGCGCTGCTCGCGCCGAGCGCAAGACAGTTGTGGCGCGCAAGATCGGCGAGCGTTTCGGGCGCGCCGCGGCGCGAAAGGTAGCCGGGCGAGGCCACGCACACCCGGCGGTTCTCGCCGAGCTTGAGCGAGACGAGCGACGAGTCGGGCAGCTCGCCCAGACGCACGGCGCAGTCGAAGCCTTCGTTGACGAGATCGACGAGCCGGTCGGAGAGATCGAGCGTGATCGAGACGTCCGGGTGCGCAACCGTGAACGCCGGCACGAGCGGCGCGACGTGCCTGCGCCCGAAGCCCGCCGGCGCGGACACGCGCAAGTGCCCGCTCGCCTTCACCCCGCCCGCCGACACACTCCCTTCCGCATTCTGCATGTCGTGGATGATGCGCTGGCAGTCTTCGAGGAACGCCGAGCCTTCATAGGTGAGCGTGATACGGCGCGTGGTGCGCACGAAGAGCTTCACGCCGAGCCGCTCTTCGAGCGCGTCAATACGCCGTCCAATAATGGCGGGTGCAACGCCTTCGGCCTGAGCGGCAGCGGAAAGACTACCTTTGGCCGCCACGGCGACGAAGGTCTCGATCTGTTTGAAACGGTCCATTCAGACGGTCGCGCAGCAATGACGACAGTAATAGGTGGCAAAGATCACGTAGATCGCCAGATTAGGTTGGTAAAAGTAAAAGATCAAGTGATCAATGCGACCTTTTTCAATGATGTAACTCATGAATACAATTCATCCCGACCTCTGAAGATGGAGTGCAAGGCGATGTCGGCCATAACGGCAAAATTTCCCAAGGCAGTGATATTCGACGCGTACGGCACGTTGTTCGACGTGCACTCGGTCGTCGCCGCCGCGGAGCAGATGTTCCCCGGCCACGGCGATGCGCTGTCGCAGCTTTGGCGCCTCAAGCAGATCGAATACACGCAGCTGCGCAGCCTCTCCGATCCGGCTGGCGCGCGCTACCGCCCGTTCTGGGACGTCACGCTCGACGCGCTGCGCTATGCTGCGCGCCGCCTGAATCTCGCCTTGACGGGCGCAGGCGAAAAGCGCCTGATGGACGAATACGCGTGTCTTTCCGCGTTTCCCGATGTGTTGCCCGTGCTGCGACGTTTGCGCGAACTCCGCGACGACGGCTCGCGCCCCGGCCTCGCGATCCTCTCGAACGGCAATCCGCAAATGCTCGACATCGCCGTGAAGAGCGCAGGCATGAGCGGCCTCTTCGATCACGTGCTGTCCGTCGATGCGGTGCGCGCCTACAAGCCCGCCGCCGCGGCCTATGGGCTCGGCACGGCTGCGTTCGGCGTGGTGCCGCGCGACATCGTGTTCGTCTCGTCGAATGGCTGGGACGCCGCAGGCGCCGGCTGGTTCGGCTATACCACTTTCTGGATCAACCGCCAGCGCTTGCCGGCAGAGGAACTCGGCATACCGCCCACCGGCACCGGCGGCGGCATGGCAGAACTCGCCGCCTTTCTCGAAACCGCAGCGCCGCCTGAACGGACCCCGGCCCGAGCCCGCTCAAGCCCAGCCGCGTGACGAATTCGCCAAACGTCGCGCTTACCTACACCCCACACCCCACACCTACACGAACTGACCGACCAAGGAGCAATCATGTCGAACACGTTGCAACTGCCGCAAGGCATGCAGATCTCGGCGGAAATCAAGCCGGGCTTCGAAACGATCCTCACTCCCGAGGCGCTCGAACTCGTCGCGAAGCTGCACCGCGCATTCGAGCCGCGCCGTCAGGAGTTGCTGAAGGCGCGTGGCGAGCGCACGAAGCGCCTCGACGCCGGCGAGCGCCCGGACTTCCTCGCAGAGACGAAGTCGATCCGCGAAGGCGACTGGAAAATCGCGGCGCTGCCGAAGGACCTCGAGTGCCGCCGCGTGGAGATCACGGGCCCGGTCGAGCGCAAGATGATCATCAACGCGCTGAATTCCGGTGCGGACTCCTACATGACCGACTTCGAGGATTCGAACGCGCCGAACTGGGATAACCAGATCACCGGCCAGATCAACCTCAAGGACGCGGTGCGCCGCACGATTTCGCTGGAACAGAACGGCAAATCGTACAAGCTCAACGACAAGGTCGCCACGCTGATCGTGCGTCCGCGCGGCTGGCACCTCGACGAGAAGCACGTGAGCGTGGACGGCCAACGCGTTTCGGGCGGCATCTTCGACTTCGCGCTGTATCTCTTCCACAACGCGAAGGAACTGCTCGCACGCGGCACGGGCCCCTACTTCTATCTGCCGAAGATGGAGAGCCATCTTGAAGCGCGCCTGTGGAACGAGATCTTCGTCGCCGCCCAGGAAAGCGTGGGCATTGCGCGCGGCACGATCCGCGCGACGGTGCTGATCGAGACGATCCTCGCCGCGTTCGAAATGGACGAGATCCTTTATGAACTGCGCGAGCACAGCGCGGGCCTGAACGCGGGCCGCTGGGACTACATCTTCTCGGCGATCAAGAAGTTCAAGAACGACAAGGACTTCTGCCTCGCGGATCGCTCGCAGATCACGATGACCGTGCCGTTCATGCGCGCCTACGCCCTCCAGCTGCTCAAGACCTGCCACCGCCGCAACGCGCCGGCGATCGGCGGCATGAGCGCACTCATCCCGATCAAGAACGATGCCGCAGCCAACGACAAGGCGATGGCCGGCGTACGCTCGGACAAGAACCGCGACGCCACCGACGGCTACGACGGCGGCTGGGTGGCACACCCGGGCCTCGTGCCGATCGCAATGGAAGAGTTCGTGAAGGTGCTCGGCGACAAGCCGAACCAGATCGCCAAGCAGCGCACGGACGTCAACGTGGCGGGCAAGGATCTGCTCGACTTCCGTCCGGAAGCGCCGATCACCGAAGCGGGCCTGCGCAACAACATCAACGTGGGCATCCACTACCTCGGCTCGTGGCTCGACGGCAACGGCTGCGTGCCGATCCACAACCTCATGGAAGACGCCGCGACGGCCGAAATCTCGCGCTCGCAGGTGTGGCAGTGGATCCGCTCGCCGAAGGGCAAGCTCGACGACGGCCGCAAGGTCACGGCCGAACTCGTGCGCGAACTGATCGCACAGGAGCTCGACAAGGTGAAGGCCGCCGTGGGCGGCAACACGAAGCCGTACGATCGCGCCGCGCAGATCTTCGAACAGATGTCGACGTCGGAGAACTTCGTCGATTTCCTGACGCTGCCGCTCTACGAAGAGATCTGATGCCCGCGTGAGCACGCGCGCCGCGCACAGCTGACGGCGCAGCGACGACAAAGCGACGAAGGCCCGGAGGACGCGAGTCCGCCGGGCCTTCGTGTTTTCAGCCACGCGACACGTGGCGGGTCTTGCCCGGCACTCGCCGGCTCGTCCCCTGCAGCTAACCTGGCGATGCCAGCTGCCGGAGGCAGCTGGCGGCTCAGATCGCCAGCGGCTCGCTCGAGACGAGCACGCCGTCGATATCCGCGTAGATCCATTCGCCCGTGCGCACGGTCGCGCCCGGCATGCGCACCGGCACATCGCGCTCGCCGACTCCGCGCCGGAAGCTGCGCTGCGGATGCGTGGCCAGCGCGACGATGCCCACGTTCAGCGCATCGAGTTCGAGCGTATCGCGCACGCAGCCGTTCACCACGACACCGGCCCAGCCGTTGTCCTGCGCCAGCTCGCCAAGCTTGCCGCCCACCAGGGCGCAGCGCAGGCTGCCACCGCCGTCCACGACCAGCACGCGGCCCTCGCCCGGCGTCTCGAGCGTGGCACGAACGAGCGAGTTGTCCTCGAAGACTTTCAACGTGAGCGCGGGACCGCCAAAGCCAGGCGCCCGACCGAACCAGCGGAACACAGGGTCGAGCACGCGCAGCGTGCCGGCTGCGAGCCGGTCTTCGTGCGCGTCGCAAAGGTCGGCGGTGGCGAATGTCATGATGTCTCCCTCATGCTGTGATGAACCGGCAGCATTATGCCTGTCCATAATGCGCAGCGCGCACCGCCCCGCGTCCCTTCATGGGTGGGCCGCAAGCGTGGCGGCTTGCGCCTACAATGGCCGCAAGCCGTCAACGCCACGATCGTCCATGCCACCTGCCCCGCCGCCGCCCGCGGAATTTATCGACATCCCGCCCGAGTTCGAGCCCACGCCCGCGCATCCCGTGCGCGTGCGCTCGCGGCCCATGGCGGCCGGCGTGCGCATCGCGCTGCACACGCACGCCTGGGCGCAGCTCGCGTACGCCTCGCGCGGCGTGCTACGCATGACCACACCCGGTACCACCTGGATGGTGCCGCCCTCGCGCGCCATCTGGGTTCCACCGCTCGTGACGCACGAGGTCGCGATCGTCGAGGACGCGTTCCTGCGCACGCTGTACGTGGACCAGTCGGTGCTCCCGCCGGGGCTCGGCGACTGCCGCGTGGTCGAGGTTTCGGGCCTGTTGCGCGAAACCATCGCGGCGCTCGATGAACGCGGCATCGGGCCCGCGCGCGAGCGGCTCCTCGCCTCGCTGGCGCTCGACGAAATCACGCGCTCGGCACCGCTGCCGCTTGCGGTGCCGATGCCCGAGGAGAAGCGTCTGCGCTCGCTCTGCGAGGCGCTGCTGGCCGATCCCGCGAATCCCGGCTCGCTCGAATACTGGGCCGAGCACGTGGGCGCCAGCACGCGCACCATCGCGCGGCTCTTTCGGCAGGAGCTGGGGGTGAGCTTTTCGCAATGGCGCCAGCAGGCCATCCTTGCACGCGCGATTCCGCTGCTCAATCAGGGACGCCCGATGGCGATCGTCGCGCAGGAGCTCGGCTATCAGAGCCAAAGCGCCTTTTCGGCGATGTTCCGGCGCGCATTCGGCGAGAGTCCGCGGGCGTTCATCGGGCGCGGCGCGGACGATCGTGACGACGATGCGAGCGAAGATTCGGTGTTGAGCGAAGCGAACGAGGCGTTCCGCGAAAGCGCCCAGGGTCTGCCGAAGTGAATGACGGGAGGAGTGGCGCGCGGCTTCACACGGGGCGCGTCATGTGCCGTATCGATCCCAGTCTCGCGAGCCTCGGCCCCGCCACACGATAGCCCATGCGCAAGTAGAGCCGCGCCGCGGGATTGTCGACGAATACGCGCAGTTGCAATTCGCGTAGACCCCGCTCACGCGCCCAGCGATGGGAGATGTCGAGCAGAAAGGTTCCGGCGCCATGGCCGCGATAACCCTCGGCGATCTGCACGTCGCGGATGTGCAACGATTCGCCCTCCTGGGTAACACGCAGAACGCCTATTGCGCGCCCGTCGAGTTCGAGAATGAAATTCTCCGACTCCCGATAACTGGCGAGGAAAAGATCGCCGCGCCAGACGAGATGATGGCGCTGATAGTAGCCGCCCATGTTGTTGCGCGTGAGCGCCTCGGCGAACTCGAAGTCCTCCATGCTGGCGTGACGCAACTGGAAGCGCGATGGAATGTCGTTCGGTGCGAACATGGGGGCGGCCGGCGCACAAGCGAAAGTCTCGACTACGCTACGATAGCGCGAGCGTAGCAGCAATGGCAGTTTGTCCGTATGGCGGGTGCACGAAGACTCCCAAAGCCAGAAACAAAAAGAAGCAGACAAGAAAAAAGCCCGCTGGAAATTCCAGCGGGCTTCGTTCATCTGGCGGAGCGGACGGGACTCGAACCCGCGACCCCCGGCGTGACAGGCCGGTATTCTAACCGACTGAACTACCGCTCCAGTCCTGCTTGCACCGGCGGGCGTCGGTCGATTCCCGCTGGCGGCGTCGCCATACTACGTTTGGCGCCGCAGTTGTCTTTGGCGTCCCCTAGGGGATTCGAACCCCTGTACTCACCGTGAAAGGGTGATGTCCTAGGCCTCTAGACGAAGGGGACAACACAGGCTTACGCCTTTACTGCTTTAACTAAAAAGCCCGCTCAAGTTATAGCCTGAACGGGCTTCATCTGGCGGAGCGGACGGGACTCGAACCCGCGACCCCCGGCGTGACAGGCCGGTATTCTAACCAACTGAACTACCGCTCCAATTCGACATAGGCAGCTGGGCGCTGGCTGATTCCCAACTGCTGCCTCGCCAATCTCATTGACGACGCTCATGTCTGGCGTCCCCTAGGGGATTCGAACCCCTGTACTCACCGTGAAAGGGTGATGTCCTAGGCCTCTAGACGAAGGGGACATAATCTTTTCAGATAATGCCTTGCTACACTTTACTGCGTTTTCTACTGCCGCCTCTTGTTTTCTTTCGCCGCTAATTTCGGTCAACAGCGAAGAACAAGATTTTAACTTCTTTGCTGCATTTTGTGAAGAATTATTTTCTTCTTCACTTCCGCTTTCGCGGAGAAACTTCTTTCTGCTCTGTTGGTGGAGGTAAGCGGGATCGAACCGCTGACCTCTTGCATGCCATGCAAGCGCTCTCCCAGCTGAGCTATACCCCCTTGCAGAACAGAAGCGAGATTATAAACAGCAAACTCGCCTTTGTAAAGAGCTTTTGGATCGTTTTTTGCAACATTCTTGAAACTTCGTTGCTGGATCCATCGGCTCCTGCGTGAGCCTGACTACTTGCTCGCGCACCGTTTTCAACGGAGCCCGAATACTACAGGATCTCTTGCCCCGCCGCTAGAGGCGGGGCAAAAAATCTTCAAAAAAAGGTCATGCGACTTTCGCGAGACCCTGCTCGATGCGGCTCACCACCGCATCGCGATCGAACAGCGCGAGCACCGCGTCGATGGCCGGGGTATGCGTGGTACCCGCAATGAAGAGGCGTACCGGCATTGCGAGTTGCGGCATCTTCAGCTTGTGTGCCGCGAGGGTCGCCTTGAGTGCCGCCGAAATGCCCTCCTTCGTCCACTCCGCGCCCTTGAACGCCGTAGCGAGTTCGGCAAGCGCCGGACGCACGGCGTCGGTCACGTGCTGGGCCAGCGCCTCGGCTTCGGGCTGCGGCTCGCGATAGAAAATCTGCGCGTTTTGCGCAATGTCCTTGATCGTGTTCGCGCGATCCTTGTAGAGCGCCACGACGCCCTCGAGCGACGGCCCCTTCGCGAGCGCCGCCTCGTCGATGCCGAGCGCAGCAAAGAAAGGCTTGGCGAGCCCGGCAAGCCGTGCGTTGTCCACTTCCTTCAGGTAGTGGTTATTGAGCCAGTCGAGCTTGTTCTGGTCGTACTGCGCCGGCGACTTGCCGAGGTGCTCGAGATCGAACCACTCGACGAATTGCTCGCGGGTGAACACCTCGGCATCGCCGTGCGACCAGCCAAGACGTGCGAGATAGTTCAGCACCGCCTCCGGCAGATAACCTGCATCGCGATAGCCCATCACGCTCATCGCGCCGTGGCGCTTGCTCATCTTTTCGCCCTGCTCGTTCAGCACGGTCGGCAAGTGCGCATACACGGGCGGCTCGCCGCCGAGCGCACGCAGGATGTTGATCTGGCGCGGCGTGTTGTTCACATGGTCGTCACCGCGGATCACGTGCGTGATCTTCATGTCGAGATCGTCCACCACCACACAAAAGTTGTATGTCGGCGTGCCGTCCGGGCGCGCGATGACGAGGTCATCGAGTTCTTCGTTCGAGATCTCGACGCGGCCCTTCACGGCGTCTTCCCAGGCGACCACGCCCGTCAGCGGATTGCGAAAGCGCAGCACGGGCTCCACGCCGGCCGGCGGCGTCGGCAGAACCTTGCCCTGCTCCGGGCGCCACGTACCGTCATAGCGCGGCTTTTCGCCCGCGGCGCGTTGACGCTCGCGCAGCGCATCGAGCTCTTCGGTCGACATGTAGCACGGGTACGCGAGGCCCTGCTGGACCATCTCCTTGAGCACTTCGCGGTAACGGTCCATGCGCTGCATCTGGTAGAACGGACCCTCGTCGAAATCGAGGCCGAGCCACTGCATGCCTTCAAGGATCGCGTCGACCGCTTCGGACGTCGAGCGCTCGACGTCGGTGTCCTCGATCCGCAGCACGAACACACCGCCGTTACGGCGCGCGAACGCCCAGGGATACAGCGCGGAGCGGATGTTGCCAAGGTGGATGAAGCCGGTCGGGCTCGGCGCAAAGCGGGTACGGACGACAGTCGTGGTCATGGGCGATTACTCGAAAGCGGTGCCGCCGGGCGACGCGCGATCGGCGACGGGCGGCAGGAAGTTCGCGGCCTGGCACGCGCCGGCACGCAGCATTTTGAGCTGCGTGCCAGCGCGGCGCGAACGGGAAAACCGGGAAAAGAGAGACGGGATTATAACCGCCGCACGCGTGTTCAGTCCCGGCCGGGCGGGACCGGCAGGCGGTCCGCGCGGCGTCGGCATCGCCACTGGCGGTCGCGAAACGTACGGACACATGGCGTTACACGCACGTTTCGAATCCGCGACCGGCTTTGCCTTATGATGTCGGCGCGCCGCATGGAGAACCTCGTTTGAACCCGTCATCGAAGCCGTCATCACCCTCTTTGAGCCGCCGCAGCTTTTCGCTGGCAGCGGCCTCCACCGTCCTTGCCGCCTGCACGACCGCAGGCACCGAAAGCGCGAAACCGGTCGCGCCCGTGACGGCGAACACCGTTGCGTCTGCGCCTGTCACGAAACCCCCGCGCCCCGTGCGCGTCGGCCTCGCCCTCGGTGGCGGCGCGGCGCGCGGCTTCGCGCACATCGGCGTGATCAAGGCGCTGGAAGCCCGCAATGTCCACATCGACCTCGTCTCGGGAACGAGCGCGGGCTCGGTGGTCGCGGCGCTCTACGCGTCGGGCATGAACGGCTTCGACATCAACAAGCTCGCGCTGACGATGGACGAAGCGTCCATCAGCGACTGGGCCATGCCGTTCGCCACGCGCGGCTTTCTTCACGGGGTGGCGTTGCAGAACTACCTGAACACCACGCTACACGGCCGGCCGATCGAGAAAATGGCGAGACCGCTTGGCATCGTCGCCACCGACCTTCACAGCGGCCAGCCGATCCTGTTCCAGCGCGGCAATACCGGCATCGCCGTGCGCGCGTCGTGCAGCCTGCCTTCGATCTTCGACCCGGTCACGATAGCGGGCCACGAGTACGTGGACGGCGGCCTCGTGAGTCCCGTGCCCGCCGCCTTCGCGCGCAAGATGGGGGCCGACTTCGTGATTGCGGTGGATATCTCGGCGCGTCCGGAGTCGGCCCCGACGCTGACCCAGTTCGACGTGCTGATGCAGACCTTCACGATCATGGGCCAGTCGATCAAGACCTACGAGCTCGAGAAATATGCCGACGTCGTGATTCGACCGAACCTGAACGCGATGGCGGGGAGCGACTTCGGTCAGCGCAACGCGGCGATCCTCGCGGGTGAGGAAGCCGTCGCGAAGCTGATGCCCGAGCTCGAACGCAAGCTGGCCGCGGCGCGCGTCGCAGCGGTCTGAATGACTGCGCGGTCCCACCCGGCCGCGCAATGAAAAAAGCCTGCTTCGAACGAAGCAGGCTTTTTATCCCGGCCCGAAGAACGCGAGAAACGCGAGCGACAGTTAGTCAGCGCTCAATTGCTGCCGTCATTGCCGGAGTTGCCGTCAAACTGCACGCTCACGCGCTGCTTGAGGTCCTGCTGCTGTTGCGGCGTAAACGACGTCTCGACGCGGCGGGCACCCGTGAAGCGCTTTTCCCAGTAGCCATCGTCGAGGTCGTCGACGCGGATCGTGCTGCCCGTGGACGGCGAATGCACGAACTTGTTGTCGCCGATATAAATGCCAACGTGCGAGAACGTGCGGCGCATCGTATTGAAGAATACGAGGTCGCCCGGCTTGAGGTTGCTCAAGCTGACCTTCTCGCCCACCCGGCTCATTTCCTCGGCGCGGCGCGGCAGCGAGAGACCCAGCGTGTCCTGGAACACGTAGCGCACGAAGCCACTGCAGTCGAGGCCGGAATCCGGCGTGTTGCCGCCCCAGCGGTAACGCACGCCAATCATGTTGAGGGCGCCCACAACGACGTCGCCGGCCTTCCCCGCCATGCCGGAAAGGAACGACTTGGCGCCGCCGTCGGCCGGAGCCGGGGGCGCCTGAAGGCTGGCCTGTGAAACGGCCTGTGCGTTGGTCTGGGCGGCAGTGGAGAGCGCTTGCGCGGCGGGAGGATTCGCCGTGTTGCTCGGCGAAAATGAGGCATTCTGGTTAAAGCTGCTTACTTCGTCGGCGAACGCGCCGGGAGCCGCGGCCATCAGTACGCCGATGAACATCCCGGCGACGACGCGCGTACAAGCCTGGGTCAGATATCGGTGCTGCATTGGTCGGTAAAATTGCCCGCGAATCAGGGGGTTAGTGAAAAGTTTGGACGATACTAGCCAGTAAGTATTTGTGTGTCAAAACAAATAGAAAAATACAATCGCGATACGCACACCATTGGTGAAGGTTTGGTGACTGTCATCGAGCCAGCGCGGCTTTCAACAGCTTGCGTGTGTAAGGATGTGTCGGCTCGTCGAAGACTTTCGCGACGTCCCCCGCCTCGACAATGGCCCCGTTCTGCATGACCGCGACGCGATGTGCCATGGCGCCAATCACCTCGAGATCGTGGCTGATGAACACGTAGGCCAGGTTGTATTTTCGTTGCAACTCCGTCAATAATCGCAACACTTGTTGTTGAATGGAGACGTCCAGCGCGCTGGTCGGTTCATCGAGGACGATCACGCGCGGCTCCAGCACGAGCGTACGGGCAATCGCGATACGCTGACGCTGCCCGCCCGAAAACTCGTGCGGATAACGCTGCAGCGCCGTGCGATCAAGCCCGACCTCGCGCAGGGTCGCAACAATGCGCTTCCTGCGCTCCTCGCCACCGAGGTCCGGTCGATGCAGCGCGAGCCCCTCGCCGACGATGCGCTCGATGGTTTGCCGCGGCGAAAGCGAACTGAACGGATCCTGAAAGACGACCTGCAGATGCGAGCGCAACGTCAGCTTGTCGTGCCCCTGATAGCTCGCGAGCGGCCTGCCCTGGAACTCGACCTGGCCGCCCCAGGTTCGTTGCAGACCCAACATGGCCAGCGCGAGCGTCGATTTCCCCGATCCGGATTCGCCGACGATGCCGAGCGTCTCGCCCTGCCGCACCGAAACGCTCGCGTCGTTGACGGCACGAAATCGCCCCTTGAGCCACCAGCCCCGAAAGCCTGGCAGCTTCGTCGCAAAATCGACCACGACGTCCTTCGCCTCCAGCAGCACCGGCGCGAGCGGGAGCACCGGCAGCACGTTGCGCTCGGGACGGCTGGCGATCAGCCGCTGCGTGTAGGCGTGCTGCGGCGCCTCGAAGATCTGCTGCACGGTTCCGCTCTCCACCAGCTTGCCCTTCTCCATTACCGCCACGCGCTGCGCGAAGCGGCGCACGAGATTCAGGTCGTGCGTGATGAGCAGAACCGACATGCCCCGGCCGGCCTGCTGGGCCGCTTCCTCGCGCTGCAGTTCGAGCAGCAGCTCGACGATCTGGCCACGGATCGTCACGTCGAGTGCCGTCGTGGGCTCGTCGGCGAGCAGGAGGCGCGGGCGGCACGCGAGCGCCATCGCGATCATCGCGCGCTGGCGCTGGCCACCCGAAAGCTGATGCGCATAGCTGCCGATACGCCGGCGCGGCTCCGCAATGCCCGTGCGCTCCAGCAGCCCGACCGCGCGTTCGTACGCCTCCTTCTTCGACACGCCGTCGTGCATCACGATCGTCTCGGCGATCTGCTCGCCGATCGTGTAGAGCGGATTGAGCGCCGTCATCGGCTCCTGGAAGATCATCGCGATGTCGTTGCCGCGCAGCCCGCGCATCGCGCGCTCGTTTTTGGCGAGCAGATCCTCGCCGTCGAAGCGGATCGCGCCCGACAGTTGCGCGTCGCTCAGCAAGCGCAGGATCGCGAGCGCCGTCACCGTCTTCCCCGAACCCGACTCGCCCACGAGCGCGACGCGCTCGCCGCGCCCGATCGCGAGCGTGACGTCGTCCACCGCGAGGGTTTCGCCAAAACGCACGGACAGCCGTTCGACGGACAGCAACGGTGCCGCGAACTGTTCGGGCAGCGCACTCATTGATTGCCTCCCGCCTTCATCGCGTCGGAGATACGCGTATCGAGCGCGTTGCGTAGCGCATCGCCCATGAACGTGAGCAGCAGCAGCGTCACCACCAGCACGCCGAAGGTCGACATGGCAATCCACCACGCGTCGAGATTGCCCTTGCCCTCGGCCAGCAGTTCGCCAAGGCTCGGGGTGGGTGGCGGCACGCCCAACCCCAGAAAGTCGAGGCTCGTCAGCGCGAGAATCGCCCCGCTCATGCGGAACGGCAGGAAGGTAATGACGGGCGTGAGGCTGTTGGGCAGGACGTGACGCCAGATGATTTGCCGGTTCGAGAGACCCATGGCGCGCGCGGCAAGCACGTAGTCCTGATGACGATTGCGCAGGAACTCGGCGCGCACGTAGTCGGAGAGGCCGATCCAGCCGAACAGCGAGAGCAGCACGATCAGGAGGATGAAGCCCGGCTCGAAGATCGAAGCGAAGATGATGAGCAGATAGAGTTCCGGCATCGCGCTCCAGATCTCGATGAGCCGCTGCCCGAGGATATCGGTCTTGCCGCCGAAATAGCCCTGCACGGCGCCCGCCAGCACGCCGAGTATCGTGCCGATCGCGGTCAGCACGAGTGCGAACTCCACCGACACGCGAAAGCCATAGAGCAGGCGTGCGAACAGGTCACGGCCGCTCGCGTCGGTGCCGAGCCAGTTCTGCCGCGACGGCGGCGCCGGGTTCGGCACCTTCGAGAAATAATTGAGCGTGTCGTAGTCGTACGGGTTGGGCGGATAGATCGCGAAGTTGCCGGGCGTGTCGAAGCGATGCCGGATATACGGATCGAGGTAGTCGGCCGGCGTCGGGAAGTCGCCGCCGAATGTCGTCTCCGGATACTCCTTGAAGAGCGGGAAATACAGATGTCCGTCGTAGCGCACGACAATCGGCTTGTCGTTGCACCAGAGCGGGGCCGCGAGGCTCGCGGCGAACGCGACGACAAACACGATCAGGCTCCAGTAGCCCAGCCGCTGCTGCTTGAAGCGCGCCCACACGCGGCGCGCAGGCGTGGGAGATTTGAATGCCGCAACGGACTCGGTGCGCAGTTCGGGCTCGGCGCCAGCACGGGCTCGGTTCAAATCAGCGCTCCATTTGTTCGAATTGGATGCGGGGATCGACCCACACATAGCACAAGTCGGAGATGAGCTTCGTCAGCAGTCCGATCAATGTGAAGAGATAGAGCGTGCCGAGCACGACCGGATAGTCGCGGCGCACGACCGATTCGTACGAGAGCAGCCCGAGGCCATCGAGCGAAAAGAGCGTCTCGATCAGCAGGCTCCCCGTGAAGAACGCGCCGATGAAGGCCGCGGGAAAACCCACCACGAGCGGCAGCAGCGCGTTGCGAAACACGTGCTTCCAGAGCACGGTGCGCTCGGAAAGGCCCTTTGCGCGCGCGGTCAGCACGTACTGCTTGCGGATCTCGTCGAGAAAGGCATTCTTCGTGAGCATCGTCGTCACGGCGAAGCTGCCCACCACCGATGCCGTGACGGGCAGCGTGATATGCCACAGATAATCGAGGATCTTGTGGCCCCACGAGAACGTGTCCCAGTCGTCGGAGGTGAGATTGCGCAGCGGGAAGATCTGCAGGAAGGTGCCGCCGCCAAACAGCACGAGCAGCAGCACGCCGAGCACGAAGCCTGGAATCGCATAGCCGATGAGTACGATCAGACTCGTCACGAGGTCGAAGCGCGAGCCGTTGCGCACCGCTTTCGCGATACCCAACGGCACCGATATCAGGTACGTGAGAAAGAATGTCCACAGGCCGATGCTGATCGACACCGGCAGCTTCGAGACGATCAGCGACCAGACGCTCTGGTGGTGGAAGTAGCTCTGGCCGAGGTCGAAGCGCGCGAAGCGGTTCAGCATGAGGAAGTAGCGCTGCAGCGGCGGCTTGTCGAAGCCGTAGAGCGCCCTCAGTTGCGCGATCTGCTGCGCGTCCACGCCCGTATGCGTGCGCATGCCGAACGGCATGCCCTGCTCCGCGCCGCGGCGCAACTCGCGCACGGCCTGCTCGACCGGGCCGCCCGGCACGAACTGGATCACGACGAAGGTCAGCGTGAGCACGCCGAACAGCGTCGGGATCATCAGCAGCAGACGTTTGACGATATAGCTCCACATGGTCTTGAAGTCCGTAGGTTGGGACTGCGGGGCAAGGCCGCGGCGGCGTGCATCAATGCTGCGCGTCGGGCTGAGGCTTGAACCACCACGTCGAGAGAATCCAGTCGATGGCGCCATAGTACAGCGGCAGCTTCGCCGGATAAGCCAGCGTGCTGCGGTACGCGACGCGGTGTGTCGAGCTGTACCACTGCGGCACCACATAGTAGCCGTGCATCAGTACCCGGTCGAGCGCGTGCGTGGCGTCGAGCAACTGCGGCAGCGTCTGAGCCTGCGTCAGCGCTGTCAGGATCGCATCGACAGCCGGCGACTTCACGCCGATCAGATTGCCCGAGCCGGGTTCGTCGGCCGCCTTGCTGCCGAAGCGGTCGATTTCTTCGGTGCCCGGCACCTGCACGTCGGGAAAGCGGATCGTCGTCACGTCGAAGTCGAAGGCATCGAGACGCTTCTGGTAGAGCGCGAAATCGACCGCCCGATAATTCACGCGGATGCCGAGCCGCGCGAGCGCATGCGTGTACTGCGCCATGATCGGCGCCCACTGCGCGGAGGCGCTCGTGTCGTCGAGCACCTCGAAGACGAAGGGCTGACCCTGCGCATTGCGCAGCGCGCCGTTGCGGTAGGTCCAGCCGGCTTGCTCCAGCAGCGCGCGCGCCTCAAGCAGGTTCGCCCGCAGCGAGTTGGGCGGATCCGTGTCCGGCTGCACCGGCAGCGGCCCGAACACCGCGGGATCGAGTTCCTTGCGCCACGCATCGAGCAGCGCGTGCTCGCCCGGCGAAGGCAAGCCCCTGGCCTGAAAGTCCGTATTCGCGAACCAGCTGTCGAGCCGCGTGTACTGGCTGTAGAACAGCATGCGGTTGAGCCACTGGAAGTCGAGCGCGAGGTCGAGCGCGCGGCGCACGCGCACGTCCTGGAACATCGGCTTGCGCACATTCAGGACGAAACCCTGCATGCCCGTGCCGTTATGCTGGGGAAACTCGCGCTTGATCAGCTCGCCGCTGTCGAAGCGCTTGCCCACGTCGCGCCGCACCCAGTTGCGCGCGACCGATTCGACGAGGGCGTCGTACTCGCCCGCCTTGAACGCCTCGAGGCGCGCGACGTCGTCGGAATAGAGCTTGTAGGTGACGCGCTCGAAGTTGTTCGAGCCCACGCGTACCGGCAGCGCCTTGCCCCAATAGTTCGGATCGAGGTTGTACGTGATCGTGCGGCCGTTCGAGTAGCTCTCGATCACGTAGGGCCCGCTGCCGATCGGTTCCTCGAAGGCGAGCTGGTCGAACGGAATCCGGCTACCATCCGGGCGCAATCCCCACTTGTGAGAGAACACCGGCATGCCGCCCGCGATGAACGGCAGCTCGCGGCTGTGGCTGTGAAACTCGAAGCGGATCGTCGCGGCATCGACCACCACCGCGCGCGTGATGTCGGCGAAATAGGCCTGCATCGATGGCGAGGCTTGCGCACTCTTGAGCGTATCGAGCGAGAACTTGACGTCGGCGGCGGTCACGGGATCGCCGTTCGAAAAGCGCGCACGCGGATTCAGGTGGAACGTCACCGAAAGACCGTCAGGCGCGATGCGAATGTCGTCGGCAAGCAGCCCATACGCCGACGCCACCTCGTCCATGCTGCCCGTCGTCAGGCTCTCGAAGATCATGCCGAGGCCCGGCGCGGTGTTGCCGCGCATCGTGAACGGGTTGAACTTGTCGAAGCTCGTGAGGCGGTCCGGATTGGCCAGCACCAGCGTGCCACCCTTCGGGGCGTCCGGGTTCACATAGTCGAAATGCGTGAAGTTCGCCGGATACTTCGGTTCGCCGTATTGCGCGATCGCGTAGACAGCGTGCGCGGCCGGCATCGCCGCCAGCGTCAGTACGCACGCCACGCCGCATACCACACCCACTCGCCGCCACGCGCGCGCCCATGCAAAGCGCCGCGCCGCAACCGAGTGTACGCGCCCCGCGCGCGCTGCCCTGCCAAGCGTGCTTGTCGTCATGGAAAGGGATTTGTCCGGTGAGCCGTGTCAATTGTGAGAGAATTCTACCCAAACCGCGCAGCGCCGCATTGTCAAGCGCGCGACGCATTGATCTGATTAGGAGAATCCATGGGCTTCCTCGCTGGCAAACGCATCCTGCTGACCGGGCTGCTGTCTAACCGTTCGATCGCATACGGCATTGCGCAGGCCTGCAAACGCGAAGGGGCGGAATTGGCGTTCACGTACGTCGGCGACCGCTTCAAGGACCGCATCACCGAATTCGCCACCGAATTCGGCAGCAATCTCGTGTTCCCCTGCGATGTGGCCGACGACGCGCAGATCGACGCACTCTTCGCCGATCTCAAGCAGCACTGGGACACGCTCGACGGCCTCGTCCACTCGATCGGCTTCGCGCCGCGCGAAGCGATTGCCGGCGACTTCCTCGAAGGCATGACGCGCGAGAACTTCCGCATCGCGCACGACATCTCGGCCTACAGCTTCCCGGCACTCGCCAAGGCGGCCCAACCGATGCTGGCCGACAACGCATCGCTGCTCACCCTCACCTACCTCGGTGCCGAGCGCGCCATTCCGAACTACAACACGATGGGTCTCGCGAAGGCCTCGCTCGAAGCCAGCGTGCGTTACCTCGCGGTATCGCTGGGCAGCAAGGGCGTGCGTGTGAACGGCATCTCGGCCGGGCCGATCAAGACGCTCGCGGCAAGCGGCATCAAAAGCTTCGGCAAGATCCTCGACTTCGTCGAGCAGAACGCGCCGCTGCATCGTAACGTCACGATCGAGCAGGTCGGCAACACGGCCGCGTTCCTGCTCTCCGATCTCTCCGGCGGCGTAACCGCCGAGATCGTGCACGTCGATGCGGGCTTCAATGCCGTGGTTGGCGGCATGGCCGGCATCGGCGAGTAAGCACTCGACGGTAGCCGTTCACGCGCCTCGTTGCGCGGGCAACGGCACCAAAAAAATAGCCGCCCCTCGGGGCGGCTATTTTCATGGCGGCTACGCCTGTGACTGGGAAGCCGGCTTAGTGCCAGCCACCGTGCCCCGGCGGCGGACCGTCGTGATAGCCGCCGTGATAGCCCGGACCACCGTGATAGCGATTCCAGTCGTTACGGTTCCAGTAGCGGCGACCGTCCCAGTAGCGATCGCCGTGCCAGCCGATATAGATCGCCGGCGCGGCATAGACCGGTGCGGGCTGATAAACCACCGGCGGAGGCGGCGGCGGTGCATAGACAGGCGCCGGTGCGACATAAACCGGGGCCGGAATACCGATGTTGACGCCAACGCTCACGCCCGCCATGGCGGCGCTCGACGCACCAATGGTCAGGCCCCCGACGAGCATTGCAAGAACACGAGCGAACTTCATGGACTCACCTTTTTACGAATGATTTTGTTGCATTCAATATAACGCAGGGTCGTGTGCCAGATATTTCACGATTGTAATAACTGATGCACAAACCCGCTTCGGGTGCCCCCTGGTTACGTCTCGTTACACGGAGCCCCGTCACAGTCGCCTGCCAGCACGCCCCTTGAAGCGCGATCCGCGCGACGGCGGGCCTGCGTGTAGCCGGCTACTGCAGCGCTCGGGAGCATAGCATCGACAGCGTGGCTCGGGTGGTGAGTATTGCAACGTTTGCGCCAGGCATCTCATGAACGGCGGAAACATGACGCGCGACACCACGACCGTATCCGGACGAAAGTCTTCAATTGATATGCAGTCCTGAGCGGTTTGCGAAATCGCCAGCATGCACAGGTAGGGGACGGCCACCGCGAAAAACAAAAACCCCGCAAGTCGTGAAACTTGCGGGGTTTCGCCGCCATTACTGGCGGAGACGGAGGGATTCGAACCCTCGATCCAGGTTTTGGCCCAGATGCTCCCTTAGCAGGGGAGTGCCTTCGACCTCTCGGCCACGTCTCCCGAACCTTCGCTCGCGCCAGGGAGGCAGCGCGACGAAGCAAAGATAATAGCGGGTTCGCGCGTTCAGGTCAATTTTTGGGACGCACTTTTTGCAGATTTTTCTGCACACACGCGACGAACGCCGCGCGCTACGCCCCAAAGCCCGTCAAACCTGTCACGTCACGCACCGGTCACGCTTCAGGCGTGCTCGAGATCGAACGCCTTGTGCAGCGCGCGCACCGCTAACTCCATGTACTTCTCGTCGATCAGCACCGAGATCTTGATTTCGGACGTCGAAATCATCTGGATGTTGATGCCCTCTTCCGAGAGCGTGCGGAACATCTTGCTCGCAACGCCCACGTGCGAGCGCATGCCCACGCCCACCACGGAAACCTTCGACACCTTCGGATCGCCCAGCACCTGCTCGGCGCTCACGTGACCCTTCACCTGGTTGTTGAGGACGTCCATGGCGCGCTGATAGTCGCCGCGGGGCACCGTGAACGTGAAGTCGGTCTTGCCGGCCACGCTCTGGTTCTGGATGATCATGTCGACATCGATGTTCGCGTCCGCCACCGGGCCGAGAATCTGATAGGCGATGCCCGGCTTGTCGGGCACACCCATCACGGCGATGCGGGCCTCGTCGCGCTGGAACGCGATACCCGAGATGACTGCTTTTTCCATGGTGTCGTCTTCTTCAAAGGTAATCAGGGTGCCCGACTTCATCTCTGCGGCGAGATCCATCATCGGGTCGGTCAGGCTGGAGAGCACGCGCGTCTTCACCTGATACTTGCCCGCGAATTCCACCGAGCGGATCTGCAGCACTTTCGAGCCGAGGCTGGCCATTTCCAGCATCTCTTCGAAGGTGATGCGGTCGAGCCGGCGCGCGTCGTCCACGACGCGCGGATCGGTCGTGTAGACGCCGTCGACGTCCGTATAGATGAGGCATTCGTCGGCCTCGAGCGCCGCGGCCACCGCAACGGCCGAGGTATCCGAACCGCCGCGGCCGAGCGTCGTGATGTGGCCTTCCGGGTCGATGCCCTGGAAGCCGGTGATCACGACCACCTTGCCTGCGTCGAGGTCGGCGAGCACGCGCTCGCCGTCGATTTCGTTGATGCGCGCTTTCGTGAATGCGCTGTCGGTCTTCACGGGGACCTGCCAACCGGTATAGCTGATGGCGTCGACGCCGGCTTCCTGCAGCGCGATCGACAGCAGGCCAACGCTGACCTGCTCGCCGGTCGACGCGATCATGTCGAGTTCGCGCGGGTTCGGCTGGGGCGAGATCTCTTTCGCGAGGCCGAGCAGCCGGTTGGTTTCGCCGGACATTGCCGAAGGCACGACGACCATCTTGTGGCCGGCCTTGTGCCATTTGGCAACGCGCTTGGCAACGTTCTTGATGCGCTCGACCGAGCCCATCGAGGTGCCGCCGTATTTGTGTACGATGAGTGCCATTGTCGTTCTGAACTGGAGATGTTACCGCGCTGGCGCACTGACGACAGCGCCGCCGAAAGGCTCGGGGGCCACGGCGGCGGCTTCTCTGCAGCGCGTGCAGCACGCGCGGAATTTGCCCGGGGTGAAGGCGCTCAGGTTGGACCAGGCGCTACCCTCCACTCGCCCGCATGCCGCCGCGATGGACTCGGCTCTTTGTGCCTTGACACTGCGGACACTGCGCCCCGGCACCGCTTTTGACGGCGCCACGAACGCAAAGAGCGGGCTGGACAAACGAAATACCCTACCCGATCAAGGCCAAAATTACAAGCCGAAATTCGAGGATCGCGGGCGAAAAACGCTTGTGCAGCAAGGATTTGCGGCGATTGGCGACATTGATGGCGCCCTTTTTTATCGAATGATCTCTGAGCCCGACTTTAATTAGGGCCATCACGCGATCAGCAGATCCCCGCGCCATTCGATGCGGCGCCATCGCTGCCCAGGATCGCCACCCGCCATCGCTTCCCAACCGGGAAACGCCGCACGATTCACGCCGACGCGCGGGACGAACAGCAGCGTTTCGCCGCTAAACAGCAGCGGGACGTCACGCTCCCAAGCGGGAACACCACGCGCCTGGAACAGATGCTTGAGCGTGCGGCTCACGCCCGCCGCCGCATCGCGCACGCGCTCGCCGCCTGAACGTTCGCGGGCGACGAGCGGCTTGCCCGTCAGCAGCGCTTCGGGCACCGCATCGGGATCGCTCGCGTCGCTGAGGGCGAATACGAAGGTGCCGCGCCATTGCGGCAGGCGCCAGACCTCTTCGCCGCGCCAGGCCAGTTTCTCCGTGTCGTGCACGACATGAGGCGCTTCGGTCGCGCGTCGCTTCTCCCAGAAGATCGTGCCGCGATAGCAGCGCAGGCGCCAACCCGCATGATCGAGGTGCAATCCGTGGTCACCCCGCGTGCCGGCGTCGCGCACGATCTCGCGCAGCTGGCGCAATGCGTCGGCCAGACGCGCCGACGGAGCTGCCGGCAAGCCAAGGCTGCGCATCCAGTAGCGCATGACGTTGAGCGCGCGCTCATCGGCGAGCGCGACGAGCCCGTCGTGAGCGAGCGACCTGCCATCGTCGGCCGCCGCGATCGCGGCGAGGTCGATCTGCGCGAGATCGTCGAGCAGCCGCTGGGCCGAAGCCGCATGCGCCGCCGCGCGCGCCAGCGTCTCGCGAAATCCGGGAAAATGCGCGCTCAGCGCCGGCATCACATCGTGACGCAAGGCATTGCGCGCGTAGCGTGTATCGGCGTTGGATTCGTCGTCGATCCAGTGCAGGCCGAGGGCATTCGCATACTGCTCGAGTTGTGCGCGCAACAGGTGCAGCAGCGGCCGCATACGCGGCACCCCTGCGGCTGGCGTACGCATCGGCGCCATTGCGGCCAGCCCCGCCAGCCCCGCCCCGCGCAGCAATTGCAGCAGCACGGTCTCGGCCTGATCGTCGGCGTGCTGAGCAAGCCACAGGACATCCGCGCCGTGCGCGGCGCACATCTCGTCCAGCGCACGGTAGCGCGCCGCGCGCGCAGCCGCCTCCACGCCCGCGGCATCGTCTCGCGCCACTTGTACGCGGCGTGCGTCGAATGCCACGCCGAGCGCGTGCGCCGTCGCCGCGCCGTGCAGGAGCCACGCGTCGGCGTTTGGACTCAGACCGTGATGGACATGCAGCGCGACGCAGCGCGACGCCCCCGCTGTTCGCACGGCGGCGTCGAGCAGCACCGACGAGTCGAGCCCGCCGCTGTACGCAATCGCGATGCGGCTATCGTCAGGGAGCGCGGAAAGCACAACGCCGAGCGCATCGAGTACGATGCGTCCGGCGTCGGAGGGAGATTGGGCGGTCACAGCCTTGAAGGCGTTCGCGCGCCGCTGGAGCGGGCACCGGGCCTTACGCGCCCGGCGTCGTTTCCTTGAACTTGCCGTAAGCCATCAGACGCTCGTAGCGGCGCTCCTTCAGGTCGGCGACACTCATGCCCTGGAACTGGCGCAGCGAATCGGAAAGCGCGCGGCGCAGCAACGCGGCCATGCCCTTCGGATCGCGATGCGCGCCGCCCAGCGGCTCGTTGACGATCTTGTCGATGAGACCCAGTGCCTTCAGGCGGTGCGCGGTGAGGCCGAGGGCTTCCGCCGCTTCGGGGGCCTTCGCGGCGCTCTTCCACAGGATCGATGCGCAACCCTCCGGCGAGATCACCGAATAAGTCGAGAACTGCAGCATGAGCACGGTATCGGCCACGGCGATCGCGAGCGCGCCGCCCGAACCGCCTTCGCCGATGATCGTCGTGATGATCGGCGTCTTCAGCTCAGCCATCACGTAGAGATTGCGGCCGATCGCCTCCGACTGGCCGCGCTCTTCCGCGCCGATGCCCGGGTAGGCGCCCGGCGTGTCAACGAAGGTGAAAATCGGCAGACCGAACTTCTCCGCGAGACGCATCAGGCGCTCGGCCTTGCGATAGCCTTCGGGGCGCGGCATGCCGAAGTTGCGCGCGGCGCGCTCCTTCGTGTCGCGGCCCTTCTGCTGGCCGATCACCATGCAGGCCTGGCCGTTGAAACGCGCGAGGCCACCGACGATCGACAGGTCGTCCGCGAACGAGCGGTCGCCGTGCAGCTCGTGAAAGTCGGTGAAGAGCTCGTGGACGTAGTCGAGCGTATAGGGGCGCTGAGGATGGCGCGCGATCTGCGACACCTGCCACGGGCTCAGGTTCGCATAAAGATCTTTCGTCAGTTGCTGGCTCTTCTTCGAGAGCCGATCGATCTCTTCCGAAATATCGACGGCCGAATCGTCCTGAACGAAGCGCAGTTCTTCAATCTTCGCTTCGAGTTCAGCGATCGGCTGCTCGAAATCCAGAAACGTGGTTTTCATGTGGTGGAATCCTTGGACTTGCCGGCAGCGCGTATTCTAACCGCGACTGACAGCGTCGAAGTTGGCTCTGAACTATCTATCACAAGATTGCGATAGTTAAATTCTTGGTCGATTGCTGGAGATCGGGCCGCTGAGCCGGTCAGGCCGGCTCGAGGCTGCGCCACATGTACCACGTTGCGACCGTACGCCACGGCTCCCAGTTGGCCGCGACTTCGCGCGCCTCGCTGCGCGTAACCGGTTCGCCGCTGAAGTAGTTGACGCTGATCGCGCGGATCAGGCCGAGGTCGTCGAGCGGCAGGACGTTCGGACGCGCGAGGTTGAAGATCAGGAACATCTCCGCGGTCCAGCGGCCGATGCCGCGAATCTGCGTGAGCTCCGCAATCACGGCCTCGTCGTCCATCGAGGTCCACTTGCCGACGTGCAGCGCGCCTGAAACGAAGTGCTGCGCCAGATCGAGTATGTATTCCGTCTTGCGCTTGGAGAGACCGCATGCCGCGAGCTTCTCGTGGCCGAGCTTGAGAAACTGCTGCGGCACCAGCTTCGGGCACACCTCTTCCACCCGCCGCCAAAGCGCCTGCGCCGCGTCCGTGGAGATCTGCTGGCCGACCACCGAGCGCGCGAGCGTGACGAAGGGATCGTCGCGGCTCAAGAGGTGCACGGGGCCAAACCTCGGGATCAGTTTCTTGAGAATGCGATCGCGCTTGACGAGGTCGGCGCAGGCGCGGTCCCAGTAGTCGGGACGTTGCAGGTCGAATTCGTGCGCGCCCGCTGGCGACGCCGCGGCCACCTCGGGCAAATCGAACGCAGCCGCGCCGTCGGGCTGCACGGCGGGTACCGCGTGCAACGCTTGCGCGTCGAGCGCAACGTTCGCGCCATTGGCCTTCATGCGCGCGGACTTCGCGCCCGCCGTTTTCGAGGCTGCGGTCTTCGAAGCCGCGGTCTTCGAAGCCGACTTCGCCGCACCATTGGGCACGCCTCGCGCCACGCCCGTGGCGTCTTTCGCGGCCGCCTTTCTCGCCGGCGCTGTCTTGCCGTCGAGCCCGTCCTTTGCTGCGTTGGCTGCGCTTGCGGCTTTGGCGGCACCGGTGCCGCGCATGGCGCGCTTCGCTGCCTCGCCCGTTAGCGACGCAGACCGCCTGGCCTGCGTCTTCGTGGCCATTGCCATCCTGCCTCCTGCCTCGCGAATCGATCAGTGGTTTGGACTACCCGCTCAAACGCGGCGCCACTCGGTCAATCCGCCCGGTTTGTCTTCGAGCGCGATACCGGCCTCGAGCAGCTCGGCCCGGATCTGGTCCGCCTCCGCATACTGCCTGGCCTCTTTGGCCGCCGCGCGCGCGGCGATCTTCGCTTCGATCGCGGCCGCGTCGAGCGCACCGGCATCCTGCGCGCCTGCACCCTTCTGCAGGAACACGCGCGGCTCACGCACGAGCAGCCCGATCACGCGCGCGAGCTGCTGCAACTGCCGCGCGAGCACGGCGTCACGCGTGCGGTTCACTTCGGTCGCCAGTTCGAACAGCACGGCGATCGCCACCGGCGTGTTGAAGTCATCGTTCATCGCCGCCTGGAAACGCTGCGCGTACGGCTCGTTCCAGTCGAGCTCGCCTGCATCGGGCGTCACGTCCTTGAGCGCCGTGTAAAGACGTGTGAGCGCGTTGCGTGCATCGTCGAGGTGCACGTCGCTGTAATTCAACGGCGAACGATAGTGCGCGCGCGCCATGAAGAAGCGCACGACTTCGGCATCGTACTTCGCGAGCACTTCGCGGATCGTGAAGAAGTTACCGAGCGACTTCGACATCTTCTCGTTGTCGATATTCACGAAGCCGTTGTGCATCCAGTAGTTGACATACTTCTGCCCAGTCGCCGCTTCGCTCTGCGCAATTTCGTTTTCGTGGTGCGGAAACTGCAGATCCTGGCCGCCGCCGTGAATGTCGAAGTGCTCGCCGAGCAGCGTGCAGCCCATGGCCGAGCATTCGATGTGCCAGCCTGGACGTCCGCGCCCATATTTCGAATCCCAGCTCGTGTCTGCGGGCTCTTCCGGCTTGGCTTGTTTCCAGAGCACGAAGTCAAGCGGATCCTGTTTGGCCTCGTTCGCCGCCACACGTTCGCCAGCACGCAGGTCCTCGATCGACTTGCCGGAAAGCGCGCCATAGTTCGCGAACTTGCGCACGGCGTAGTTCACGTCGCCGTCCGCACCCTGATACGCGTAACCGTTGCGCTCGAGCGTACCGATCATGTCGAGCATCTGCGGGATGTACTGCGTCGCGCGCGGCTCGTGGTCCGGACGCACGACACCGAGCGCATCCGCGTCTTCGTGAAGCGCGTCGATGAAGCGGTCGGTAAGCGCCTTGATCGTCTCACCGTTCTCCACGGCGCGACGGATGATCTTGTCGTCGATGTCGGTGATGTTGCGCACGTAGGTCACGTTGTAGCCGAGCGTGCGCAGCCATCGTTGCACTATGTCAAACACCACCATCGCACGCGCATGGCCGACGTGACAGTAGTCGTACACCGTCATGCCGCAGACGTACATCCGTACGACGCCGGGCTGAAGCGGCACGAAAACTTGCTTGTCACGCGCGAGCGTGTTGTAGATGCGCAGTGCTTCCATAAGGACGAGGATACGTGGGCCGAAGAAATTCCGCGACGGCAGCGACCGCGGCCGGGCGGTGCGTCGAACCGCGGCGCTCATGCGAGCAGGGCGGAGACGGCCACGAGTGGCGAAGACAGCCTGGCATTTCGTGCGGCGCGCCCTGAATCTGAGGATAACGGCAGCAACCCGCAAATTCTGCAGGGCCGTGCCGGAACAAGCACGCGGCGAAAACGCACAGACCTTTTGTTAGAATGGCTCGGAGTATAACACCGCGACCTCACCCTATGAAACCTTCCAGCGGCCGCGCGCCCCGCGCTGCGACCCTTGCCGCAGCGGCGCTTGCGAGCGCCGCGCTCGTCCTTGGCGGCGTGCGCGCCGCTGTCGCGGCGCCCCCCGCGGCAGTCGACAATACCCCCCAGGCGGACAACGCGATCGCGCAGCACAACTGGGCAGCCGCGCTCGACGCACTCGACGCGCGGATCAAGACCAACCCGCACGACGTGCAGGCGAGGTTCAAGCGCGCCACCATCCTTGCGCGCCTGAACCGCGACCAGGAAGCGATCGACGCGTTCACCGAACTCACGCAGACCTACCCCGAGCTGCCCGAACCCTATAACAACCTCGCGGCGCTCTACGCGAAGGAGGGCCGCTACGACGACGCGCGTGCCGCGCTCGAAGCGGCCGTGAAGGCGAATCCGTCCTACGGCCTCGCATGGGAGAACCTCGGCGACCTGTACCTGCGTCTCGCCGACGCGTCATACCGGCGCGCAACGGCGCTCGGCCATGCGAGCGGCACGACGCAGCAACGCCTCGCCGACCTCCAGAAAATCGTTTCGCCGCCCGCCGCGGAGAAGAAGGCGCGTGCCGAAGCCGCGAGTCCGGTGAGCGAGGGCTACGCTACCCCGCCTGTGCTGAGCAATCCCTCGTTCCAGTTCGGCGGCCCGTCCGGGTCGCTCGCGATGCCGCCGTTCGTGGCGCCATCGCAGTAAGCCGTGCCGCGCGGCCCGACGCACGGCGGCGCGGCGCACGACGTTTCCCCGCTTGTTTTTCGCTATTCCGAGGATACTCATGAAATGGTTGATGTTGGCGCTCGGCAGCGCCGCCCTGATCGCGAACGCGCCCGCCTTTGCGCAATCGGCCTCTGCCGCCGCGCATCCGCAGGTGCTCTTCAAGACCAGCCAAGGCGACTTCCGCGTCGAACTCTATCCGGAGAAGGCGCCCAAAACCGTCGACAACTTCCTCCAGTACGTGAAGTCCGGCCAGTACAGCGGTACGATCTTCCATCGCGTGATCCGCGGCTTCATGATTCAGGGCGGCGGTTACACGACGAGCTATGTCGAGAAGCCCACGCGAGCGCCGATCCCGCTCGAAAGCAAGAACGGCCTGAAGAACGCCGTCGGCACGATTGCCATGGCGCGCACGAGCGACCCGGATTCGGCGACGGCGCAGTTCTTCATCAACACCGTGGATAATGCGGGCCTCGATTATCCGAATCCGGACGGCAACGGCTATGCCGTGTTTGGCAAGGTCGTCCAGGGCATGGATGTCGTGAAGAAGATCGAAGCGACCCCCACCACCACGCGCGGCGCGATGTCCGACGTACCGCAACAGGAAATCGTGATCGAGTCGGCGACTGTCGTCGGCAAGTAAACCTCCATTCGTCGCACGGCGCGGCATCGTTACACGCGAGGGGCTAGACCCCGCCTCGTGACGGTGCCGCGCCGTCCTTTCACCCCCTGCTACAGCAAAGGATTCCATCATGGTCGAACTGCATACGAACCACGGCGTCATCAAGCTCGAACTCGACGCCGAAAAAGCGCCCAAGACCGTCGCGAACTTTCTCGAGTACGTGAAGAAAGGTCACTATGACGGCACCGTCTTCCACCGCGTGATCGACGGCTTCATGATCCAGGGCGGCGGCTTCGAAGCCGGCATGAAGCAGAAGCCCACCGACGCGACCATCGAAAACGAAGCGAATAACGGCCTGAAGAACGAGCGTGGCTCGATCGCGATGGCCCGCACCAACGACCCGCACTCGGCGAGCGCGCAGTTCTTCATCAACGTCGCCGACAACGACTTCCTGAACCACACGTCGCCGACGCCGCAAGGCTGGGGCTACGCTGTGTTCGGCAAGGTCGTCGACGGCCTCGACGTGGTGGACAAGATCAAGAAGGTCCGCACGGGCTCGAAGGGCTTCCATCAGGACGTGCCCATGGACGACGTCGTGATCGAGAAGGCTGTCGTCGTCGAATAACGGCCGGATCACCGTCACTACCTAGGCGCACGCTACGTTCATGCTGCAGGAAAAGGCACTTCGACACGCCGCTGCGGGCGTGCCCGGCGAGGGCAAGCGCCCGCACGCGGCACGCCCGTTTCTGTTCATTTCGGACCTGCACCTGAGCGAAGCGATTCCGCGCACGGTCGCCGCGTTCGAGCATTTCATCCGTGTCACCGCCGACCAGGCCGACTCGGTGTTCATACTCGGCGACCTCTTCGAATACTGGATCGGCGACGACATGCTCGCCGACCCCTTCGTCGCGCGCATGGCGGCGCTGATGCACACGCTCTCCGAACGCGGCATCGCGCTTTACATCATGCACGGCAACCGCGACTTCCTGATGGGCAAGCGCTTCATGAAAGCGGCGGGCGCGATCTGGCTGCCCGACCCCATCGCGATCACGGCTTTCGGCACGCGCATCGCGCTCGCGCACGGCGACGCGCTCTGCACTGAAGATCGCGGCTACCAGGTCTTTCGCCGATTCGCACGCAATACCCTCGTGCAATGGCTGTTTCTCGCGTGGCCGTTCCGGTGGCGGCGCGCGCTTGCGGAGAACATGCGCAAGAAGAGCCAAGCGGGTCGCGAGCGGCCGGTCTCGCCGCGCTACGACGTGACCGCGCGCGGTGTCGCGGCGCTCTTCAGGCGCAGCCGCGCTGGCACGATCGTCCACGGCCACACGCACCGTCCCGCGCGCCATCAGGAGCCCGGTGGCGTGCGCTGGGTGCTGCCCGACTGGGAACTCGATCACGGCAAGCCGCGCGGCGGCTATCTGCGGGTCGACGCAGAAGGTTTCAGGATGATGCCGCACGATTGAGCGGCCCTTCGACCGCTCATCGGCGCCTAGATGGGCGCTTGCTCCGCTTCGACACGATCCGCCTCCACGGCTTCGCGCCCGGCCGCCCCACCCTCGAGGCTCGCCGACAGACGGCGTAGATCGATCAACGCCGCGTCGGCGCCGTGCAGCGCCTCGAGACGCGTGCCGAGCCGCTCGAGCGCATCGACGATCGCGTCGACGCGTTGCGTCTGCCTCGCCGCATGATCGACCAGCCCGTGGATCGCGAGCGAGACCGGATCGTCGGCATTCGGCGTGACGCCATACGCGCAGAACGCCTCGCGCGCGGACTTCCCCTGCACCGGCGGCTGCGCGGCCTTCGCCGGCGCGACGATGCGCGCCGGATTGCCGACCGCCGTCGCGCCCGCCGGCACCGGCTTCACGACCACGGCGTTCGAGCCGATCTTCGCCAGCGCACCCACCGTGAAACCGCCCAGCACCTTCGCCCCCGCGCCGACGATCACGCCAGCGCCGAGCGTGGGATGGCGCTTGGCGCCACGCGTGAGCGAGGTGCCGCCCAGCGTCACACCCTGGTAGATCGTGCAGTCGTCGCCGACCTCGGCGGTCTCGCCGATCACGACGCCCATGCCGTGGTCGATGAAGACGCGCCGGCCAAGCGTCGCGCCCGGATGGATCTCGATGCCGGTCAGAAAACGCGCGACCTGCGAGATATAGCGCGCCAGCCAGCGGCGCTTCGCGAGCCAGCACGCGTGTGCCGCGCGATGCAGCACGAGCGCATGCAGGCCCGGATAACAGGTCAGAACCTCCCACGCGCTCCGGGCGGCGGGATCGCGCTCGCGGATCGTGGCGATGTCTTCGCGAAGTCTCTTGAACATGGCTGTCAGGCTGTCATGGGGAAGTCGTGCGGCAGCGCGTCGGCGCCGCACGGCAGCGCGCGCCCACGCAAAGCACGCACGCTGATTTGCTTATGATGTGCAGTTGATTCTAGGCGACAACCTGCGGCGCGCCGGGATGACCCCTACAGCGTCAAGGTCAGCCAGGAGCCCATCGGGGCCGGCGCCTGTTCCATGCCACTTCAAGGGCTATTGCCGCCGCCGTCCTTGCCCTTCAGTAGCAGGATGTGCTTGGCGATGCCCCGCACGATGTTGACCTCCTCGGGCTCCAGCCCCGAGCGCGCGAAGAGCCGCCGCAGCCGCGACATCAGCTTCTTCGGATTCGCCGGATCGAGAAAGCCGAGCGTGACCAACGCGTGCTCGAGGTGGACATACATGCGTTCGATATCGTCGCTCGTGGCGAGCGGGGAGCCCGCCGCGACCGCCCCCACGGCGGACGGCGAAGCGCCCGCTTGGCCGCCGGCGAGATACGCGAGGCGCAATTCGTAGGCGAGCACCTGCACGGCCTGAGCCAGATTGAGCGAGCTGTAGGCGGGATTCGCCGGGATGTGCGCGAGCGCGCTGCAGCGCTCGACGTCGTCGTTCGAGAGGCCCGTGCGCTCGTTGCCGAACACGAGCGCGATGTCGCCGTGCGCCGACACCTGACGGCAGGCGTCGCGCACCGCCTCGCGCGGCGCGCCGGGTGGCGGCCCGTACTCGCGCGTGCGCGCCGTGAGCGCGAGCGACCATTGCGTGCCGGCCAGCGCGTCGGCCAGCGTCGGCACGATGTGGGCCGCGGCCAGCACGTCGTCGGCGCCGCTTGCCATGGCGATGGCCTCGGGATCGCGCTGCACCTGCGGCACCCGCGGTGCCACCAGCACGAGCCGCGAGAAGCCCATCGTCTTGAGCGCCCGCGCCGCCGCGCCAACGTTGCCGGGGTGGCTCGGCTCGACGAGCACGAAACGCGTGGACGTGAAACCGCCGCGTAGCGGCTCGTGGGTTTCGCCGGAGGCGGTATGAGGATCAGGGTGCACGAAGAGGAATCTCGAACGACAGGGAAGTGAAACCCGTATGTTACGCGGGAAGGCCCACGCACGCGTGCGCGCCCCGCATGCAGGCGGGATTGGCCACGCCGCCAGCAACAAGAACCCGGACTCGGGTAAAATGCGGGATTCGCGCGCGGTTTTACCCCGGTGGCGTCGCGCCAGGCGCCCGCAAAGGCGTTTGGCCCGATCGAGGGCCGATGGCCCGCCGCGCCCCGCTCTTATTCAATTCGTCTCCGTTGGCGGGACAGGTTCGCACCTCAGGCGCCCTGTCCATCGTCGGACGCTTTAATCTTGCCCGGCTCATCGCGCCTTGTGCGAACGCGCCGGATAAAAAGGATCCAGGCCCCCATGCATCCCATGCTCAACATCGCTGTCAAGGCCGCGCGCCGCGCCGGACAGATCATCAACCGCGCGTCGCTCGATCTCGACCTCGTCCAGGTCTCGAAGAAGCAGCACAACGATTTCGTCACGGAGGTCGACAAGGCATCGGAAGCGGCCATCATCGACACGCTGAAGACCGCCTATCCGGACCACGCCATTCTCGCCGAAGAGTCGGGCCTTTCGGAAAACGAATCCGAATACCAGTGGATCATCGACCCGCTCGACGGCACCACGAACTTCATCCACGGCTTCCAGTACTACTGCATCTCGATCGCGCTGGCGCACAAGGGCATCGTCACGCAGGCCGTGGTCTACGACCCGACGCGCAACGACCTCTTCACCGCCTCGCGCGGCCGCGGCGCGTTCCTGAACGACCGCCGCATCCGCGTGGGCCGCCGCGACCGGCTGGCCGACTCGCTGATCGGCACGGGTTTCCCGTTCCGCGAAAAGGACGGCCTCGAGCGCTACACCGACCTGTTCGCCGAAATGACGCGTGCCTGCGCAGGCCTGCGCCGTCCGGGCGCGGCGGCGCTCGATCTGGCGAACGTCGCCGCCGGCCGCATGGACGGCTTCTTCGAGCAGGGCCTCAATCCGTGGGACGTCGCGGCGGGCGGCCTGCTCGTGACCGAAGCGGGCGGCCTGATCGGCAACTACACGGGCGATTCGAACTTCCTGCACGTCGGCGAAGTGGTCGCGGGCAATCCGAAGGTGTACGCGCAGATGGTGCCGATCCTCTCGAAGTACACGCGCGTCAACGCAGCGTAAGAGACCGGAACCCGTGCGGCGCGAACCCTCGCGGCCCCTGCGCGGCGCGGCGCGCTCGAGCGGCTTCGGCCGCTTTTTTGTTTCGCTCTGCTCTTTGCCCATCAGCCACCGCTAACGCATCCGATGAAAAAGGGCTTCTACACGATCATCGCGGCGCAGTTCGTCTCGTCGCTCGCCGACAACGCGCTGCTGATCGCGGCGATCGCGCTGCTCACGGTGATCGCCTCACCCGCCTGGGTGACGCCGCTCTTGCAGATCTTCTTCACGGTGTCCTATGTGGTGCTCGCGCCCTTCGTCGGCGCGTTCGCCGACGCCCTGCAAAAGCGCCACGTCATGTTCGCCTCGAACGCGCTCAAGGCGCTCGGCTGCCTGCTGATGATCGGCGGCGTGCATCCGATGATCGCCTATGGCGTAGTCGGTTTCGGCGCGGCGGCGTACTCGCCCGCAAAGTACGGAATCCTTACCGAACTGCTGCCGGCCGACAAGCTCATTGCAGCGAATGCGTGGCTCGAATCGGCAACCGTGCTCTCCACGATCGTCGGCACGATGCTCGGCGGCGCGCTCGTCAGCACCTACGCCGACCGGTTCGTCGCCCACCACGCGCTGCCGATGATCCACTCGTCGGCGCATCTTGCGATGTTCGCCGTGATGCTCACTTACGCCATCGCCGCCCTCATCAACTTCGGCATTCCCGATACCGGTGCGCGCTACGAGAACCGTCTGAAGGAACCACGGCGCCTCGTCGCCGATTTCGTACACTGCTTCGACGTGCTCTGGGTCGACAAGCTCGCGCAGATCGCGCTGTGGGTCACGACACTGATGTGGGGCGCCGCTGTCACGCTGCAGTTGCTCGTGCTCAAGTGGGCCGACGTCAACCTCGGCCTTTCGCTCTCGAAGGCTGCCGTGTTGCAGGGCGTGACCGGGCTTGGCATCGCGCTCGGCGCCGGGGCGGCCGCCTCGTGGGTCTCGCTGCGCGCGTCGCTGCGCGTGCTGCCCGTGGGCGTGCTGTGCGGCGTCGTTGCAGTAGGGATGGCGTTCTACAACAAGGGGCTTTTCCCGCCCGGCGAAGGCCTGCGGATCGGCCACTCCTTCGTGCTGCCTTTCTATCTGCTGTTCGCGTACCCGCTGATGGTGCTGCTCGGCACGCTCGCCGGCTTCTTCATCGTGCCGATGAACGCGCTGCTGCAGCACCGGGGCGCGACGCTGCTCTCCGCGGGCCACTCGATCGCGGTACAGAATTTCAACCAGAATCTCGCCGTGCTGCTGATGCTGGGCGCCTATGCGCTGCTGCTCACGGCGAAGATGCCGGCGCAGTGGATCATCGTCGTGTTCGGTACTTTCATCGCCGCGATGATCGGGCTCGCCATGCGGCGAAGCGCCGCAAACGCGCGCACAGTGGATCTGCGCGCGCTCGTGGACGAGTGAGCAGCGGCCGCGCCGGACGCTGGCCATCCGGCCAGCTTTACATGCGGGCCGCGCGGGTTAAACTCACGCCCTGAACCCCAAGCAAGACTCCGAGGATGGCTACACACACCGAAGGCGACATCGCACAGCACACGCCCATGATGCGCCAGTACCTAAGCATCAAGGCCGACCATCCGGGCACGCTCGTGTTTTACCGGATGGGCGACTTCTACGAGCTCTTCTTCGAAGACGCCGAAAAGGCCGCGCGCCTGCTCGACCTCACGCTCACGCAGCGCGGCGCCTCGGCGGGCAAGCCCATCAAGATGGCGGGCGTCCCGCATCATGCCGTGGAGCAATATCTCGCCAAGCTAGTGAAGCTCGGCGAGTCGGTGGCGATCTGCGAGCAGATCGGCGATCCCGCTACCTCGAAGGGGCCCGTCGAGCGCAAGGTCGTGCGTGTCGTCACGCCCGGCACGCTGACCGACGCGGCCCTGCTCTCCGACAAGAGCGACGTTTATCTGATGGCGGTCTGTCCCGGTCACAACCGGCGCGGCGTGACGGTCAACGTGGGCCTCGCCTGGCTCAACCTCGCGAGCGGCGCGCTGCGCCTCGCGGAAATCGCGCCCGAGCAGGCCGCCGCCGCCTTCGAGCGGATCCGCCCCGCGGAAATCCTGGTCGCCGAACTGCCCACGGAATCGGCCGGCTGGGCGCCGCCCGCCGCTTCCGGCTCAAATTCGGGTGCGCTCACGCGCGTGCCCGCCTGGCACTTCGACGTCACCTCGGGCAAACAGCGCCTGTGCGACCAGCTCGACGTCGCGGGCCTCGACGGCTTCGGCGCGCAGGCGCTCACGAGCGCGTGCGGCGCCGCCGGTGCACTGCTGCTCTACGCGGCAGCGACCCAAGGCCAGCAGTTGCGCCACGTGCGCAGCCTGAAGGTCGAAGTCGAGTCGGAATACATCGGCCTCGATCCGGCCACGCGCCGCAACCTCGAGCTCACCGAAACGCTGCGCGGCACCGAGTCGCCCACGCTCTGCTCGCTGCTCGACACCTGCAGCACGGCGATGGGCAGCCGCCTGTTGCGCCACTGGCTCCATCATCCGCCGCGCGACGCCTCGATTGCGCAGCTGCGCCAGCAGGCCATCGGCGCGTTGCTCGAAGCGCCGCCAGCCGCCGGCGTCGACGCGCTACGCGCCACCTTGCGCCAGATCGCCGACGTCGAACGCATCACCGGGCGCCTCGCGCTACTCTCGGCACGCCCGCGCGACCTGTCGAGCCTGCGCGACACGTTCGCGGCGCTGCCCGCCCTGCGCGAGCAGGTGGCGGCCTGCGCCGGTGGCTCGAACGCCGCGGCCTTGCTCGCGCGCATCGTCGAGGCGCTGGAGCCGCCGGCAGCGTGTGCAGAGCTGCTGCAGCGCGCGGTTGCGCCGGAACCGGCAGCCATGGTGCGTGACGGCGGCGTGATCGCGCGCGGCTACGACGCCGGGCTCGATGAGCTGCGCGACATGTCGGAGAACTGCGGCCAGTTCCTGCTCGACCTCGAGACGCGCGAGCGCGCACGCACGGGCATCGGCAATCTGCGTGTCGAGTACAACAAGGTGCACGGCTTCTATATCGAGGTCACGCGCGGCCAGACCGACAAGGTGCCCGACGACTATCGCCGGCGCCAGACGCTCAAGAACGCCGAGCGCTATATCACGCCCGAGCTGAAGACGTTCGAGGATAAGGCCCTTTCCGCACAGGAACGCGCACTCTCGCGCGAGCGCGCGCTCTATGACGCGCTGCTGCAGTCGCTGCTACCGTTCATCCCCGATTGCCAGCGCGTGGCCGCGGCGCTCGCCGAACTCGACGTGCTCGCGGCCTTCGCAGAGCGCGCCCGCGCACTGGACTGGTGTGCGCCGGCATTCTCGCCGGAGCCGGGCATCGAGATCGAGCAGGGCCGCCATCCGGTCGTGGAGGCGCAGGTCGAGCAGTTCATCGCCAATGACTGCCTGCTCGGGGCCGAGCGCAAGCTGCTCCTCATCACCGGCCCGAACATGGGCGGTAAATCGACGTTCATGCGCCAGACCGCACTGATCGCGCTACTCGCCTACGTGGGCAGCTACGTTCCGGCGAAGCGTACGCGTTTCGGCCCGATCGACCGCATCTTCACGCGTATTGGCGCGGCCGACGACCTCGCGGGCGGCCGCTCGACCTTCATGGTCGAGATGACCGAAGCAGCAGCAATCCTCAACGACGCCACGCCGCAGAGCCTCGTGCTCATGGACGAAATCGGGCGCGGCACCTCGACCTTCGACGGTCTCGCGCTGGCGTGGGCCATCGCGCGCCATCTGCTCGCGAGCAACGGCTGCCATACGCTCTTCGCCACGCATTACTTCGAGCTCACCCAGCTGCCTGCCGAATTTCCGCAGGCCGCGAACGTGCATCTCTCGGCGGTGGAGCATGGGCATGGCATCGTGTTCCTCCATGCCGTTCAGGAGGGACCGGCCAACCAGAGCTATGGCCTGCAGGTCGCCCAGCTCGCGGGTGTGCCTGCGCCTGTGATCCGCGCGGCGCGCAAGCATCTCGTCTATCTGGAGCAGCTCTCGGCGGGACAGCCCACGCCGCAGCTTGACCTCTTCGCAGCCGCGCTCGCCAACGACGAGCCGGTCGAGGCCGAAGACGCCCCCGCCAGACCGGATCCGGCCGCGACCCTGCTGGCCGAACGGCTGCGCGCGCTCGATCCGAACGAGTTGCGCCCGCGCGAAGCGCTTGATCTGCTGTACGAACTGCATGAGCTGGCCACGGCGCCGGACGCCAAACGCTGAGCGTCGCCACACGACGCCGGGTGCGTCGCCGCGGCCCACGTGCCGCGGCGACGCGGGCTTGTGCCGCCGTCGTATCTCGCCCGGTGCCGCGGCCGCTGTCGCCGTCGCTTTCGCGCTGACTTTCACTGCGCCCGTGCGAGCACAAGCGCCGCGCTACGCTTTCGCGGTCATCGCGAACGTCCTCCGGTCGCCGGCTGATGAACCCGCCACGCAGCGGCTCATCGACGCGATCGGCCGCGATCCGCAGAACTCGTTCGTGGTCTACGACGGTAACCTCAAAGGCGCCGGCGAGACCTGCGCGGATGCGCTCTTCGACCGGCGTCGCGCGGTGCTGGAGACCTCGCGCCCGGCACTCGTCTTCGTACCTGGCGAACACGACTGGGCCGGTTGCGGCGCAAACGGATCGGGCGCGTGGGATCCGGTGGAGCGGCTCGATCTGCTGCGCCAGACTTTCTTCTCCGACCCAACGACGCTCGGGCAGAACCCTCTGCCCGTCACGCGCGAAAGCGAAGTGTCGCGCTTTCGACCGTATCGGGAAAATGTGCGCTGGCAGTTAGGCGACACGGTGTTCGTGGCACTCAACGTGCCGGACGGAAACAACCACTACCTGTACGCGGGCGGCCGCAACGGCGAATTCGAAGACCGCGTGATCGCCAACGGCTTCTGGCTCGAACACGCAGCCGAATTCGCGAAGCGCCGCAACGCGCGCGCCATGGTCGTCTTCATCGAAGGTGATCCCGTACCCGAGCACGAGGAGCGATCCGATCACTTCGCGTGGCTGCGCTTCGGCCACCATCCGCGCGACGGCTATGAAGAATTCAGACGCAGCCTGACGAAGCTGGCCGAAACATTCCACGGTCCGGTCGTACTGATCCACCCCACTCACGCGAAACTCGTCCACGGCTTCGCGATCGACCAACCGTTACACAATGAAAAAGGTGTGAGAATTGCGAACGTGACGCGCATTGAATTCGACTTGCGCGATCCGCTCACGCAATGGCTGCAGATCGATGCCGACATGACACGCGGCGCACCGTTGCGCGTGAGCGTGCGCGACGTTCCGAAGCATCTGCCGCAGCTGCCGCCACTTCTGCCCGAAGGCAGCCAGCCGGGGCAGTTCCCGGAGATGCCCGAGGTCTCGTCGATGCCCGATGTCACGACGATTCCCGGCATGCCACAGGCGCCAGACGTGGTCCCGCAAGACAGCGCCTCCGCCGCAAGCGGCGTGACGCCCATGCGGGCGCCGGCCGCGCCGGGCACCGTGCCCGGCCCGCAGCCAAGCGCTCCGTCCCCGCCCTGGAATCAGTAGATCTCGCCGACAGGTGCGGGCATGTTGCCGCGCCCGGCGATAGATGGCGCGCCGGCAACTTGCCGGCGACTGCAGATCAGTGAAGCGTCGGCTTCGAACCGGCTGCGCCGTCGTCTTCCTCTTCGTCGTCCTCGTCGACGACTTCAAGACCGTCCGCACCGTGCGCGTGCTCGTGTTCGATCTCGTCCTCGGTCGCCTCGCGCACTTCCTTGACGGTCAGTGCAAAACGCAGCGCCATGCCGGCGAGCGGATGATTGCCGTCGAGCACGACCTTGTCCTCGGCAACGTCCGTGACGGTGTAGATGAGCGCGTCGAGGTCTTCGTCGCCCTCTTCGGGCGTTCCTTCGAACTGCATGCCGACTTCGAGCGGCTCCGGAAAACGGCTACGCGGCTCGACCTTGACGAGCTCGGGATCGTACTCGCCAAACGCGTCCTGCGGGTCGAGCTGGAGCTGCGTCTCGAAGCCCGGTTCCTTGCCGTCCAGCGCTTCCTCGATCTTGGGGAACGTGCCATCATAGCCGCCGTGCAGATAGACCATCGGCTCGTCGCTCTCCTCAATCAGATTGCCCTGCGCATCCGATAGCTTGTAAGCGACCGACACGACGGTGTCCTTTGCGATTTTCATTCGTTCCTCCAGAATACAGACCACATTATACGATGCCCAAGCGGTCCCCTGACCACGCGGTGAGCGGCAGCAAGCCGCGCGCCCCGTCCACTCCGGCACGTCCTGCGCCCGACGAAGCCACACCACTCCTTGGTGGCCTCACGCCGGCGCAGTTCATGAAGCGATACTGGCAGAAAAAGCCGCTCCTGATCCGCCAGGCGATGCCCGGCATGGAGGCTCCGCTCACGCGCGACGAACTCTTCGCGCTCGCCGACAGCGACGACGTCGAGTCGCGCCTCATCACGCATTTCCGTCGCCGCTGGGCACTCGAACACGGGCCGTTCTCGCCGCAGGAACTCCCCTCTCCCAACGCGCGCCAGTGGACGCTGCTCGTACAGGGCGCCGATCTGCACGACGACCGGGCCCGCGCGCTGCTGGAACGCTTCCGCTTTGCACCGGACGCCCGCCTCGACGACCTGATGATCTCTTACGCCACGGACGGCGGGGGAGTCGGTCCGCACTTCGATTCGTACGACGTCTTCCTGCTGCAGGTGCACGGCAAGCGACGCTGGCGCATCGGCGCGCAGCGCGACCTCAGCTTGCAGGAAGGCCTGCCGCTGAAGGTCCTCGCAAACTTCGAGCCGGAAGAGGAATGGGTGCTCGAGCCCGGCGACATGCTCTATCTGCCCCCGCATATCGCCCACGACGGCGTGGCAGTCGGCGAGTGCATGACCTGTTCGATCGGCTTTCGTTCGCCTTCCACCTCGGAGCTCACGAACCAGTTTCTGTACTGGCTGGCCGAGCGTGGCACGGAACGCGCGCCGGCAACCTCCGCGCTTTACCGCGACCCGGACCAGCCGGCCGTCGCACAGCCGGCGCAATTGCCGCCCGCGCTGGTGTCCAAGGTTGGGAATGTGCTTGGCAGAGTACGCTGGAGCGAAGCTGATGTATCTTCCTTCGTTGGCTCGTGGTTGAGCGAACCGAAGCCGAACGTCGTCTTCGACGCGCCGGACAGGCCCCTCGACGAGGCCAGATTCGCCGCCCGTGTCGCAAAAAGCGGATTGGCTCTCGACCGCCGGACAATCCTGCTTTACGATGCGCGATCGTACTACCTGAACGGGGAACAGTACTTGCTCAGAGAGGCGAGAAAGTGGCTGCCGGCCTTGGCCGACAACCGCTTGATGGACGGGAAACGCTTTGTAACACTCTCACACGATTCGTCGGTGACAGCGTTGCTGCACGAATGGTATTGTGCGGGCTGGATACGGGTCGGAATGCTTGCCTAAGCGCGCCGGACTGTTATACCGTACTAATATAGTGCTTGTATGAGAAAGACAACGTATTGTCCCCGGATTTGTCGACGGTCGATACGAAAGTGCCTATAATTCCCGGCCAGGCCGTAGGGAAGATTCACGCTCTTGCAGTGCGTCTCCACCAGCGGCTCAGGTCGGTGTTGGGGCACATTTACCGGTATTATTTTGCGCTGTTGCTTACCTTTAACCATAAAAGGACGTGATCATGAAGAAATCCCTCCTCGTAGCATCCCTGCTGGCAGCTGTTGCACTGGCTGCGTGCAACAAGAGCAGCGATCAGGCCGCTGCGCCGGCTAGCGACGCAACCGCTGCTTCGGCACCGGCTGCTGCTGCTTCGGACGCTGCCGCCGCTGCTTCGGGCGCTGCTGCTGCTGCGAGCGATGCTGGTGCTTCGGCTGCTGCCGCTGCTTCGGACGCAGGTGCTGCCGCTTCGGACGCAGGCGCCGCTGCTTCGGCTGCTGCTCCGGCTTCGGGCGCAAGCAACTAAGCACTCGCGCGATACCCGTACGAAGCTCTGCTGCGGCGGGTCTTGCTGCGAACCGCTGTGCATTCTGGGCGTCCCCGCCCGATGCGCAGCGGGCAAGCAAAAAAGCCACGAACGAAAGTTCGTGGCTTTTTTGCTATTCGCCCTGCATAGAATGCGGTGGCAACGCGCCAATGCCGGACAAGCAGGCAGCGCGCGCCGCAGCACTCAATCCGCAGTACCTTCTCCTTCCCCGTCGAAGAAGGCCTTCACCACCTCGATCTCGCGCGTCCGCTTGAACGGCGGCAGACTCTGCCAGATGCGTCGGCCGTAGGGCTTGTCGACGAGGCGCGTGTCGCAGATCATCAGCACGCCGCGGTCGGTCTCCGCGCGGATGAGACGGCCTGCGCCCTGCTTGAGCGTAATCACCGCCTGTGGCAGTTGATGCACCGCGAATGGACTCAGACCCTTTTTCGTGAGTGCATCGAGCCGCGCTGCTAGCACCGGATCGTCGGGCGGCGCGAACGGCAGCTTGTCGATCACGACGAGCGAGAGCGCGTCGCCGCGCACGTCCACGCCTTCCCAGAAGCTCTGGCTGCCCACGAGGATCGCATTGCCATAGGCGCGAAAGCGCTCCAGCAGTTCCGTGCGGCTCGCATCGCCCTGCACGAGCAGCGGCGTGCTCCAGCCGCGCGCCTCGATCGTGTCGCGCAGCTTCGCGGCAATCCGGTCCACCGCGCGCAGCGTCGTGCACAGCATGAAGACGCCTCCGCCCGAGGCTTCGATGGCCGGCAGCGCCGCCTCGAACACGGCGTCGGTGAACTGCGGCGACGACGGCTGCGGCATGTTGCGCGGCACGTAGAGCAGACCCTGCTGGGGGTAATCGAACGGGCTCGGCAGCGTCATCGAGCGGCGCGAGTTCAGGCCCATCTGCGCCGCGTAATGCGTGAAGTCGCCGCGCACCGAGAGCGTCGCCGACGTGAAGATCCATGTGCGCGGCACGCCCGCGCGCTGCTTGGCGAAAATCGGTGCGACCGAGAGTGGTGTCTCGTGTAGTTGCACCGTATGCGAAAAAACTTCGACCCAGCGGACTTTTTCATCCGCATTGGCGTGCGCGTCCTCGCGTTGCCCGCTCGTTTCCGGTCCGCTGGTCTCCCGGGTGGGCGCGCCGCCCGCTTGCGGCGCCGTCCAGCCCGTAAGCACGCCTTGCAGCTCACGCGCCCGGCGCAGGCATGTGCCGAGCGACTCCGCGCGTTCCGCCTGCCCCGCGAGCGCCGTCGCGAGCGCAGCGAGCTCGGTCTGCAGCGTATCGAGCGCGTCGAAGAGCGGATGGTCCTCGGGAAGCTGGGTGATCGACAGCCGCAGCGAGTCCTCCTTGAACGCGAGCCGCACGTCGCGCGCGGCGCGCTCCAGCGCCGCGCCCAGCTTGACCCATTCGACGGCGTCGCGCGCATGGCTCAGGCCCTCGGCCACGCAGTCGCGCGCGAGTTCGAGGAACTGCGAGGTCGAGAGGGTCTCGCCGAAGAACAGCGTCGCCGTTTCCGGTAGTTGATGCGCCTCGTCGAAGATGATTGTGTTCGCGCTTGGCAGCAGCTCGGCCATGCCCGTGTCGCGCAGCATGATGTCCGCGAAGAACAGGTGGTGATTCACGACCACGATGTCAGCCTGCTGCGCCTCGCGACGCGCTTGCATCACGAAGCAGTCCTTGTAGTGCGGACACTCCTGGCCAAGACAGTTATCGCGCGTGGAAGTCACCATCGACCAGACCGCCGCCGTCTCCGGCACACTCGCGAGCTCGGCCTTGTCGCCGGAGCGCGTGATCTTCGCGAAGCGCACGATCTCCTGCAGGTAGGACGTTTCCTGACGCGACGGCAACCGGCCGTTGTCAGCCGTGCGCTGCAGATAGTAGTGGCACAGGTAGTTGGAGCGGCCCTTGAGCATCGCGACGCTCACGGGCACCGCCAGCGCGTCGCGCACCGTGGGGATGTCGCGCTGGAAAAGCTGGTCCTGGAGGTGCTTCGTTCCCGTCGAAACAATCACCTTGCCGCCCCAGAGCATGGCCGGCACAAGGTAGGCGTAGGTCTTGCCGGTACCCGTGCCGGCCTCGACGATCAGCGTGTTGTCACCGGCCTCGGTCATGGCTTGCGCGGCTTCGTCGGTGCGCTCCTGCGCGGCGGCATCGCCGCTGCCCGGTTGACGCCGCGCAGGACGCGCCTTCAGTTCGAACATCTCCGGCTCGGGCAGCCCTCGCGCTGCCGCCTCCATGGCCGCGGCCACGGCTCGCGCCATTTCGATCTGCGACGCACGCGAACGATAGCCGTCGATCTCGCGGGCAAGCAACCCGTCGGCGGCGAACAAGTCTTCGAGTTCGGCTGCGCGGCGCGCGGTCAGTGCCGCCGGGGCCGCGGCACGCGACGACGGGCGTGCGTCAGCATCCGGCGCGCCGTCTTCGGGCGCAGGCCTGGATTGCGAAACGTTCGTTGAATTCAAGGCAAGCGGTTCCTGCTCTTTCCGGCGGGCGCGGCACTGCTCGTGCCGCGCTCCGGCGCCTGCCGGAGCCCGGACTCAGCCGTGCCCGTCCGAAGTCTTCGTTAAATCGGGGTCCAGCTGCAATTGCAGCAGGATGATGTTGTCCTTGACCTTGAGCTTGCGCTTCTTGAGCTTCTGCAATTCCAGCTCGTCGCAGCCCGGCGTCTCGGCCATCCGGTCGATCAGACGGTCCAGATCGCCGTGCTCGGACTCCAGCTGGAGTATCCGGTCCTGAAGGACCGTGGACTTGACTTCACGTTGCTCGCGCATGCTCGCCTCCTCGTCTTGAGCGGCGCGCACTTGTCAGTCAGTCGGCGCGCCTGAGGTTGCTGTCAGGCCAAAAAAACGTGCTACTGGTCCTGCTCCTGCTTCTGCTGCTGTTGTTGCTCTCGCTGCTGCTCTTGTTGCTGTTGCTGCTTTTGCTGCGCTTTCTCGGCCGCCTGCTTCTGACGCTCTTCTACGTCAGCCTTGTGCTTCGCCGCGTCTTCCTGCTTCTGCTGGAAGTGCTCGGCTTTCTGTTGCCGCTCCTGCGCCTTCTCCTGGCCCTGCTGGCGGGCCTCATCCAGCTTCTGCTGATAGTCGGACTGCTTCTGGTCGTAAGCCGCCTGGTTCGCCGCGCGCTGGGCCTGCGACTGCTCGCCCTCGTGCTGCGCCTGATCCAGCGCGTGTTGCTGCTGCTTCTGCTGGTACGCCTGCTCGTTCGCCGCGCGCTGCGGGGCTTCGGCCGCGCGTTGCGCCTGATCCAGCGCGTGCTGCTGCTGCTTCTGCTGGTACGCCTGGGCGCTCGCCGCCTCGTTGGCGGCGCGCTGCGGCGCATCGGCTTCATCCTGGGCGCGCTGCAGCGCAGCCTGCTCGTCGCGGCGCCGCGCGCGCTCCGTACGCTCTTCTGCGTCGAGCTTCAGCTGCTCGCCGCGAATGTCCGCCTGCACGGTCCGCATCTGGTCGCGCGCCTTGCCGAGGCAGTGATTCACGAAAAACGTGCTGTAGCAGTCGTGCTGCGCGACTGCATACTGATAATTGTTCTCCGCTGTGCGGCGGTCCAGCACCTTCTGGCGAGCATCGAAGCCGGCCTGCACGCTATCCTGTTCGCCGCCTGGCTCCTGAGCCGCCGACGCCGCGCCCAGCGGCCGCACCGTGACGCCCGATCCCGAGGCCACCCAAGGTGCAGCAGGGTTACCCTCCCGTTGCGCGGCGGACGGCATCGCGGCACTCGCCGCCTGCGCGTTCCCGACCGAGGCCGCCGTACCGGACGCCACGTCTTCCTGCGCCTCGACCGGCCGGCTCGCGGCGGCGCATAGCGCAACGGCGCAAGCTGCGACACCAGTGATACGGGCGGCGGTAAGCCACTGGGCGCGTGTGCGCGATCGGGGGGTCGCAGGGTTCAAGCCGGAGGGCAAACCGGGAAGCAAGCGGGAGATCGTCAACGTCTTCTGATGGCTGCGGGACATGCCTTAAATTCTAACACCCCCTGGGTTGAGCGCCCCGGCATTTATGGCAAAATGCCCCGCTCCACCGGCTGTCGGGCCGGCCCCAAGGGCCTGTCCCGTTTGACCGCGCAAGTGCAACCTGATCCCGAAGCCTGCTCGCGCAAGCATTGCAGGCCCTACAGGAATACCCAGACCCTATGACGGAAACCGTAGCACTCAAGATCGTCCGGCGTATCGCCGCCGAACTGACCGTACAGCCTCGCCAGGTGGCCGCCGCCGTGCAGCTGCTCGACGAAGGCGCGACCGTTCCGTTCATCGCCCGCTACCGTAAAGAGGTCACGGACAATCTCGACGATACGCAACTGCGCACGCTCGAAGAGCGGCTCCTCTATCTGCGCGAACTCGAAGAGCGCCGCGCCGCGATCCTCGCGAGCATCGAAGAGCAAGGCAAGCTGACCGACGAACTGCGCACGGCGATCGAAGCCGCGGACAGCAAGCAGGTCCTGGAAGACCTCTATCTGCCGTACAAGCCCAAACGCCGCACGCGTGCGCAGATCGCGCGCGAAGCGGGCCTGCAGCCGCTCGCCGATGCGCTGCTCGCGAATCCGCTGCTCGATCCGCAAACGGAGGCCGCTCAATACGTCGATGCGGAGAAGGGCGTCGCCGACGTGAAGGCCGCCCTCGACGGCGCGCGCGACATCCTCTCGGAGCAGTTTGGCGAGACGGCCGAGCTGCTCGGCAAGCTGCGCGACTGGCTCTACAACGAGGGCCTGGTGAGTTCGAGCGTGGTAGAAGGCAAGGAAGGCGAAGAAGGCGAGAAATTCCGCGACTACTACGAGTATTCCGAAACCATCAAGACCGTGCCCTCGCACCGCGCCCTCGCGCTGTTCCGGGGCCGCAATGCAGGCGTGCTGACGGTGAAGCTCGGCCTTGGCACCGAGCAGGACGCACTCGTACCGCATCCGGGCGAAGCACGGATCGCGCGCCATTTCGGCGTCGCGAACCTGCGGCGCCCCGCCGACAAATGGCTCTCCGATGTGTGCCGCTGGTGCTGGCGCGTGAAGGTGCAGCCGCACCTCGAAAGCGAACTGCTGACGGGCCTGCGCGAGCTGGCCGAAACTGAAGCGATCCGCGTGTTCGCGCGCAATCTCAAGGATCTGCTGCTCGCCGCGCCGGCCGGCCCGAAGGCCGTGATCGGCCTGGATCCGGGCCTGCGTACGGGCGTCAAGGTCGCGGTGGTGGACCGCACGGGCAAGCTGCTCGCCACCGACACGATCTATCCGCACGAGCCGCGCCGCGACTGGGACGGCTCGCTCGCGAAGCTCGCGCGCATTGCCGCGCAGACCCAGGCCGAGCTGATCAGCATCGGCAACGGCACGGCCTCGCGCGAAACCGACAAGCTCGCGAGCGAGCTGATCTCGCGCCATCCGGAGCTCAAACTGCAGAAGATCGTCGTGTCCGAAGCAGGTGCGTCGGTTTATTCGGCCTCCGAACTGGCAGCGAAGGAGTTCCCCGATCTCGACGTGTCGCTGCGCGGCGCCGTTTCGATTGCACGCCGCCTGCAGGACCCGCTTGCCGAGCTCGTGAAGATCGAGCCGAAGGCTATCGGTGTCGGCCAGTACCAGCACGACGTGAACCAGCGCGAGCTCGCGCGCTCGCTCGACGCCGTGGTCGAGGACTGTGTGAACGCCGTGGGTGTGGATGCGAACACGGCGTCGGTCGCGCTGCTCGCGCGCGTGTCCGGACTCAACGCGACGCTCGCGCGCAATATCGTCGATTACCGCGACGCCAACGGCCCCTTCCCCTCGCGCGAGCATCTGCGCAAGGTGCCGCGGCTCGGCGACAAGACCTTCGAACAGGCTGCGGGCTTCCTGCGCATCAACGCCGGCGAAAATCCGCTTGACCGCTCCTCGGTGCACCCCGAGGCGTATCCCGTCGTCGAGCGCATGCTCGCGAAGATCAAGCGCTCGATCGGCGATGTGCTAGGCAACCGCGAGGCGCTCTCGGGCCTCTCGCCCGCCGAGTTCGTCAATGAACGCTTCGGGCTGCCAACCGTGCGCGATATCCTCTCCGAACTCGAAAAGCCGGGCCGCGATCCGCGCCCCGAGTTCAAGACAGCCACCTTCCGCGACGGCGTCGAGAAGGTCTCTGATCTCGTGCCCGGCATGCTGCTTGAAGGCGTCGTGACGAACGTGGCCGCGTTCGGCGCGTTCGTCGACGTCGGTGTGCACCAGGACGGCCTCGTGCACGTCTCCGCGATGTCCACGAAATTCATCAAGGACCCGCACGAAGTCGTGAAGGCCGGCCAGGTCGTCAAGGTGAAGGTGCTCGATGTGGACGTGAAGCGCCAGCGCATCGCGCTCACGATGCGCCTCGACGACGATCCTGCGAGCGCCGCCCAGCGCAGCGGCGGCGCGGGCACTGGCTCGGCCGGCCGCAATGGCGGTGGCGGTGGCAGCGGCGGCGGCAATACAGGCCGCCCGCAGCGTTCGCGCGATCCCGAGCCGGCCGGCGCAATGGCAGCGGCGTTCGCGAAGCTCAAGCAGCGTTAAGGCGCGAGCCCCCCAGAAAAAAACGGCACCGAGGTGCCGTTTTTTTGTCTCCGCGAATGTCGAGCGTCAAATCTCGATCTTCGTCCCCAGTTCCACCACGCGGTTGGCAGGAATGCTGAAAAAGTCCGTGGGCTTCGCCGCGTTCTGATGCATCCACGCGAACACACGCTCGCGGAAGATCGACATGCCGGGCAGCTGGGTGGGCACCACCGTCTCGCGAGCGATAAAGAACGATGTGTCCATCATCTCGAAAGTCATGTCGTGCTCGCGGCCCACTTCCTGCAGCACTGCCTTCACGTCCGGCGTCTCGTTGAAACCGTAGTCGGCCTTCACGAGATAGAGTCCGCCGCCGATGTCCTTCACGCTCAGGCGCTCGGCATCGGGCACATAGGGGATGTCGCGGATCACGAAGGTCAGGAAGAGCGTGCGCTCGTGCAGCACCTTGTTGTGCTTGAGATTGTGCAGCAGGCTCACCGGCACCAGCGTGTTGCTGCCGGTGAGATAGATCGCCGTGCCCGAGACGCGATGCGGCGGATGCGCCAGCAGACCCTGCAGGAAGGGCATCAGCGGGATGCCATCGGCCGCCGTGCGCTCCTTCACGATCATGCGCCCCTTGTACCAGGTCATGAGGAGGAAGAACAGCAGCGCGCCGATGCCGAGCGGCAGCCAGCCGCCCTCTTCGACCTTCAACAGGTTCGCACCGAAGAAACCGAGGTCCACCGCGAGGAAGATGCCGATGATCAACGCGACCAGCGCCTTGTTCCACTTCCAGATCTCGATCATCACGACACTCAGGAGCACCGTGGTGATAACCATCGTCGCGGTGACGGCAATGCCGTAGGCCGCAGCCAGATTGTCCGAGCTCTTGAAGCCGATCACGATGCACAGGATGATGAAGAGCAACAGCCAGTTCACCAACGGCACATAGATCTGCCCAATCGCGAGGTCGGACGTGTGCAGCACCTTCATGCGCGGCACGTAGCCGAGCAGGATCGCCTGGCTCGTCAGCGAATACGCGCCCGAAATCACGGCCTGCGAAGCAATCACGGTCGCCACCGTCGAAAGCACGACGAGCGGCACCAGGGCCCAGTCGGGCGCGAGCAGGAAGAACGGGTTCTCGATCGCCTTGTGGTCCTGCATCAGGAGCGCGCCCTGGCCGAAGTAGTTCAGCACCAGCGAGGGCATCACGAGCACATACCAGGCCACGCGGATGGGCTTGGCGCCGAAGTGGCCCATGTCCGCGTAGAGTGCCTCCGCACCGGTCAGCACCAGCACGACCGAGCCGAGCACGACGTAGGCCTGCAGCATGTGCGCACCCATGAAGCTGACCGCGTAGTATGGGTTGAGCGCAGCGATGACACCGGGCGCCTGCACGATACGCGAGAGGCCCAGGATGCCGATGGTCACGAACCACAGCACCATGATCGGCCCGAACAGGCGTCCGACGAGCGCGGTGCCGTGACGCTGGATCCAGAAAAGCGCGATCAGGATCACGATGGTGAGCGGCACGACGAGCTCGGAGAGCTTGGGCGCCGCGATTTCGAGCCCCTCCACCGCGGAAATCACCGAAATCGCCGGCGTGATCACCGCGTCCCCATAGAACATGCATGCGCCGAAGATGCCGAGGCTCGTGAGGACCAACGCGGCGCGGCTCGTGCGCTTGAACGTGCGCAGCGCCAGCGCCATCAGCGCGAGCACGCCGCCCTCGCCGTTGTTGTCGGCGCGCATGACGAACAGCACGTATTTGACGCTCACGACGATGATGATCGCCCAGAAGAGCAGCGAGATGACGCCGAGAATGGAGGTGTCGTTGAGCGGAATGCCGTGGTCCGGGCTGAATGCTTCTTTCAGCGAATAGAGCGGGCTCGTGCCGATATCGCCGAACACGACGCCGATTGCCGCAACGGCCAGCGCCGGCAGAGGCTGCTTTGCCACGTGTGTGCTAGTTGTCATTTACGCGGAGATCCGTTTTCGAGGCGGAAAGAAAAAGCGACCGCTATTCTAAACCGGGGACGTGACCCCAACGACGCGCCCGTTGTGGCCATGCCACGTCGTCCGTTCCGGCGAAGTGTAGCATTGGCCCCCCTGCCGTCCGCCACCATGTGTCCCAGGATCTCCGTGCGGGCCGTTGCTTCGCCCCGACATGAAAACGTCATGCAAAAAAAACGGAGCCTCGAAAGGCTCCGCTTTTCACGGGTGGTACGGCGGGTTGATTGGGGGCATTCACAACAAACCCCTGCCAAACGCCGTCAGGACTGCGATTCGCCCCCGTTCGCCTGCTGCAGCCCGCGCTTGATCCACGCGCCCAGGTTGTGTGGACGCACCGTGTCCCACTCCTCGAACGGCTGGTGAATCCACGGATTGGTCGGCAGATGCTGCACGAAGTAGTCGGGCTTCACCTTCGAGCAGCCCTTGTACCAAAGCACCGCCGAACGCACGCCCGTCACCGCCGGATAGCGGTCCCTGAGGTGCTGCTGCACGCGCGCGAGCGTGACGCCCGAATCGACGAGATCGTCGACGAGCAGCACGTTGCCAGCCAGTTCGCCGCGCGTCATCGTGATGTACTGCGCGATGTCGAGATCGCCCTGCTGCGTGCCGGCGGCTTCGCGATACGAGCTGGTCGCGAGGATCGCGAGCGGCAGGTCGTAGATGCGCGAGAGCTGATCGCCCACGCGCAGACCGCCGCGCGCGAGACACAGGATCTGGTCAAACTTCCAGCGTGAATCGTGCACTGCGAGCGCGAGCAGCTCGATCAGCCGGTGATACTCGTCCCAGCCAACCCACAGGTTCTTCTCGTCATTGCGCGGGTCCGTCATCTGAATCATCGTGCGGGACCCTCTTACGCCTTGAACGGGTGACGCAGCAGAATCGTCTCGTCGCGATCCGGGCCGGTCGACACCATGTCGATCGGCACGCCCGCCACTTCCTGCACGCGCGTGAGGTAGGCCTGCGCGCTCTTGGGCAGCGCGTCCCACTGCGTGATGCCGATCGTGCTTTCCTTCCAGCCCGCGAAGGTCTCGTAGACCGGTTCGCACTCGGCGACCTGCGAGGCGCCGCGCGGCAGGATGTCGACATCCTGGCCGTTCACCTTGTAGCCGACGCAGAGCTTCACTTCGTCGAGGCCGTCGAGCACGTCGAGCTTCGTGATGCACAGACCCGTCACGCCGTTGATCTGGATCGAGCGGCGCAGTGCGGCGGCATCGAGCCAGCCCGTGCGGCGCGGACGGCCCGTGACCGAACCGAATTCCTTGCCCACGTTCGCGAGCGTGACACCCACCTGCTCCTGGCGCTGTGGATTGTCCGCGTCGTAGAGTTCGCTCGGGAACGGGCCGGAGCCGACCCGCGTGCAGTACGCCTTCGTGATGCCGAGGATGTACGAGAGCTGCTGCGGGCCGACGCCCGCGCCGGCCGACGCCGCACCTGCCACGCAGTTGCTCGACGTGACGAACGGATAGGTGCCGTGGTCGACGTCGAGCAGCGTGCCCTGCGCGCCTTCGAACAGCAGGCTGCCGCCCGAACGGTTGACGTCGTACAGGCGACGCGACACGTCCGTTACCATCGGCTTCAGACGGTCGGCGTAGCCGAGCATCGTTTCGAGGGTCTGCTGGAAGTCCACGGGGGCCGCGCCCAGGTACTGCGTGAGCACGAAGTTGTGATAGTCGAGGTTCTCGCGCAGGCGTTCGGCGAATGCTTCCGGCTCGAACAGGTCTTGCACGCGCAGGCCGCGGCGCGCGACCTTGTCCTCGTACGCCGGACCGATGCCGCGGCCGGTCGTGCCGATCTTCGCGGCGCCGCGACGCGCTTCGCGTCCCTGGTCGATCGCGATGTGATACGGCAGAATCAGCGTGGTCGCTTCGGAAATGAAGAGGCGCTTCTGGACGTCGATGCCCGCGCTCTCGAGCTCGCCGATCTCCTTGAAGAGCGCCTCGGGCGACAACACCACGCCGTTGCCGATGTAGCACGCAACACCCGCGCGCATGATGCCCGACGGGATGAGGCGAAGAATGGTCTTCTTGCCGCCGATGATGAGTGTGTGGCCGGCGTTGTGACCGCCCTGGAAGCGCACGACGCCTGCGGCGTGGTCCGTCAGCCAGTCGACGATCTTGCCCTTGCCTTCATCTCCCCACTGGGTGCCCACGACGACGACATTGCGTCCCGGGGTTACATTCACTGCGCTGGCAGACATGGTGTTTCGTTAGCTGGTTAAAAACGTATTTTACCTGGGTTCGGGCGCGAGTCCGCTTTTTTTGCCGAAATAGCGGGAATTATCCTTTGCACTCAACGGCCTGGGCGCACTCGAACGCTTAAGGCGCACGCTCACGCGCGCGCTTCGACCACCCACGCGCCGTTGCGCTCGACCAGCACGCGGTCGCATGCAAACTCGTCCATATCGTGTTCGTGGCCCGGCAGGGCCTGGATCACGACCTCGCCCGCGTCGCGCAGCGCCGCCACGGCGGTGCGCAGGGCCTCGTCATGGCCCCAGGGGGCGAGAACCGCGCTGCTGCGCGCCTCGACAGGCGAAATGCGGGCCACTTCGCGCAGGTCGAGCGAGAAGCCCGTTGCGGCACGCGCGCGGCCATACGCCTCACCCACCTTGTCGTAACGCCCGCCGCGCGCCACCGCGTTCGGTACGCCATCCACGTAGGCCGAGAACATCACGCCGCTGTGATAGGCGTAACCGCCCAGATCGGCGAGATCGATCATCAGTTCCGCACCGCCGATCTCGCCCACGAGGAACGCCAGATCGTCCAGTGCACGCGCGATGCCGGGCAGCGCCGGCAGGCGCGTGCGCGCCTCTTCCAGCACGCTGGCGTCGCCGTAGAGCGAGGGCAGCGCCCGGAGCGCGTCACGCGTGAGCGGCGCGAGCCCCTCGGTCAGTTCGGCAAGGCGCGGCACGTCCTTGCCCGCGAGCGCTTCGTAAAGCGCATCTCCGAGCGCCGCGGCTGCCGGATCGGCTTCGATGAGTGCCGCGAGCACGCCGGCATGGCACAGGTCGAGCCGCACCTTGGCCAGCCCCGCGAGACGCAGCGCGTCGAGCATCAATTGCTGGATCTCGAGATCGGCTTCGAGCCCGGCATGGCCATAGATTTCGGCACCGATCTGGATCTGCTCGCGCGTGGCGTGCAGGCCGCGCGGCCGCGTATGCAGCACATTGCCCGCGTAGCACAAGCGCGTCACGCCCTGGCGGTTCAGCAAGTGCGCGTCGATGCGCGCCACCTGCGGCGTGATATCCGCGCGCAGGCCGAGCGTGCGGCCCGACAACTGGTCGACGAGCTTGAAGGTGCGCAGGTTCAGGTCGCGCCCGCTGCCCGTGAGCAGCGATTCGAGATACTCGAGCAGCGGCGGCATGACCATCTCGTAGCCGTACGCGCGGAAGCGGTCCAGCAGGCGGCGGCGCAATTCTTCGATCTTGCGCGCCTCGGACGGCAACACGTCCGCAATATTCTCGGGAAGTAACCAGGTCGACATCGGTTGAGTCCTACCACTATGAAGGCGGTGCGCGAGGTGTGGAGCGCGGACCGCGGAACCGCATCGCACGGCCTGCGCCGCGCGTGCATTCGTTTGCAATCAGGTTGCGAGCATCAGGATCACGAGCCCCAGGCCCATCACAATCAAGCCGCCGATCCGGATGTGATGCGGCGGCCGGTCGGCGATCCTGCGAAACGTCTCGCGCCAGGCCGTCGGGAAAACGAACGGGAACATACCCTCGATAATCAGCATCAACGCGATTGCGAGCAACAGGGAACCAGCCAAGTCCATGCCAGGGAACGCGCCGTGCGCGCGGTGTCTCGTTTAGTGTTTATGCACAGGAGCCGTTGCCGGCGCGGTATCGCCGCCGTTCGGACCGCGCATGAAGCGGAAAAAGTCGCTCGACGAATCGACTACGACGACGTCGCCAGGTTTGAAGCTGTCGCGCAGCGCCTGCATGCTCTGATAGAACTGGTAGAACTGCGGGTCGCGGCCAAAGGCATCGGCGGCGATCGCGGCGGCCTTGCCGTCGCCTTCGCCCTTGATGGTCTGGGCCTGCGCATAGGCATCCGCCAGCACGCCCTGCTGCTTGCGATCGGCGTCGTCCTTGATCTGCTGCGCCGCGGCGGCACCCTGCGCGCGTTCCTCTGCGGCGGCCTGCTCGCGTGCAGCGCTCATGCGCTTGTAGACGACATCCGCGAGTTCAGGCGGATAGTCGAGGCGCGTGAGCTCGATATCGATCACGTCGATGCCGAGCGGCGCGACCGCCTCGCGCAGCGCGTCGCGCGCGCCGTTGGCGACGGCTTCCTGCTGCGCGAGCGCAGCGCTCAGCGTGACCTTCGAGAAGGCGTCGGAGAGCGCGTCGCGCGATAGCGAGGCAAGCCGGTCGGCCAGCGTCTGCGGGTCGCCCTTGGTCGCGGCGAAAAGCTTCAGCGGGTCGGCGATGCGATAGCGGATCACCGGGTTCACGAGCAGTTCGGTCTTGTCGGACGTCGAGTAGCGGTCCGCGTCGGGCGCGTCGAAAGCCTGGACGCGTGTATCGATATACGTCGCGGTCTGGAACGGCGGCGGCAGCTTCACGTGCAGGCCCGGGCCCGCAAGCGTCGCCGGACTGCCGCCCGAGGACGAAACGACGGCAACGTGACGCGGATCGACGACGAACACCGACGACGACGCGACGAGCGCGGCCACGACCACGACAACGACGAGCGCAATGATTCGGTTCATAGATAGCGCTCCGTTATTGCACGTCGTCTTCGCGCGTGCGGCTGCGGAACGCATCACGCGAACGCAGTGCATCGCTCGCGGCCGCGGCGGCGTCGCTGGCCGAGGGCGCGGAGGCGGCGGCGCCCGGTTGCGCAGCGCCCTGCTGTGTTCCCTGCTGCGCGCCATCCTGGGCGCCTTGCTGCTGCGCGTCGCTCGAGGCGGGCGCCGCAGCCGGCGCCGCGTCGGAAGCGGCCGCGGCAGGACCCGACGCCGCGACGGCCGCCGCGGCGCGCTGGCGCGTTGCGTCGACGATCTTGTCGAGCGGCAGATAGATCACGTTGTTGCCCGACTTGCTGTCGACGAACACCTTCGTCGTATTCGAATAGATATGCTGCATGGTCTCCAGATACATGCGCTCGCGAATCACGGCCGGTGCCTTCGCGTACTGTGCGTAGACCTGCAGGAAGCGGTCTGCGTCGCCCTGGGCTTCGGCGACTACGCGTTCGCTATACGCCTTCGCGTCGTCGACCAGACGGGCGCCGTCCGCCTGCGCGCGCGGCAGCAGTTCGTCGGCGTAGGCCTGCGCGTCGCGCTTCGCGCGCTCGCTGTCCTGGTGCGCCTTGGCGGCATCGTCGAAGGCGGCCTGCACCTGGTCGGGCGCCTGCACGCTCTGGATCGTGACGCCGGTCACGGCAAGCCCGGTCTTCGCCTCGTCGAGCGAGTGCTGGATCGCGTCGGCAAGCTGCGCGCGGATCGGTTCGCGGTCGGCGTACAGCAGGTCGTTCGTGCTGCGCGCGCCCACCACCGTGCGCACCGCCGCCTGGGCAGCCTGCGTGACGGCAAGGTCCGGATCGACGCTCTGAAACAGGTAATCGGTAGGCTGCTTCACCTGGTACTGCACGGTGAAGCGGACATCGAGCATGTCGCCGTCGTGCGTGAGGACGGACGCGTCCTTGACGTTGGCCGGGCGCACCAGATTGCTGCGGCCGATCTCGACCGAACGGATCTGCCCGACGTTCACCACTTCATGAGTCTGGAACGGATACGGCAGCCGCCAGTGGACGCCCTCGCCGACCGTCTGGCGGTACTGGCCGAACTGCAGCACGACCCCGGCCTGCCCTTCCTGGATGACATAGACGCCGCTGCCCACATAGATCGCGATGAGCACGCCGATCACGATGCCGACGCCGATGCGCGCACCGTTGCCGCTATCGGGACGCGGCCCGAGGCCGCCTGGCCCCTTGCCCTTGCGGCCGAAGAAGCCCGCAAGACGACGGTTGAAATCGCGCCACATCTCGTCGAGGTCGGGCGGACCGTCGTCATTGCCATTCTTGCCGGGGGGTCGACGCGATTCATCCTTGCGCTGGCCATCGCCGTCGCCGCGGCCCCAACGCGGGTCGTTCAGCGAGAAGATGGCGCGCGTGCGCTGCCAGCCAGACCGCTTGTTGTAATCGTTCACCTGTGTTCGTTCACCAGAGTAGACAGCGGATCAAAGCGTGCGGGTCACGCCCGCCTGCAGCGGCGGGCGCACCCAACGAAGCCGGCGCTCAGACGCGAGCCGCACGGGCTACACGTCCCGGACAGCGCCGGGCACGGCATCACTGGCCGTGTTCCGGTTCCCTGCGAGGTTCGTGGGGCACCGCATTCCAGTCGGCGGCGAGCGGTCGCGACGCGTCGGCAATCGGTTCGGCAGTCGCGATTTCGGCGATGGCGGCGCGCAGCGCATCCAGTCCAACGCCCGTGCGCGCGCTCAAAAAGACGCGCGAAATATTACCATACTCGTCCCGCTCGACTGTCCCGCCGCGGGCCGCCAGTTCGGGTACCGCGTCGATCTTGTTGAAAACCAGCACCTGACGGATCGTATCTGCGCCGATCTCGTGCAGTACCGCGTTCACCTGATCGATCTGATCGAGACGCACGGAACTCGACGCATCCACCACGTGCAGCAAAAGATCTGCCTGCACGGTTTCTTCAAGCGTCGCGCGAAACGCCGCGACGAGCTGGTGCGGCAGTTCGCGGATGAAACCGACCGTATCCGAAAGCACGATCTGCCCGACCTCGCCACCGAGCCAAAGGCGCCGGGAGGTGGTGTCGAGCGTCGCGAACAGCTGGTCGGCGGCGTACGCCTGCGCCTTCGTGAGCGCATTGAAGAGTGTTGACTTGCCCGCGTTCGTATAGCCGACGAGCGATACCGACATGGTCTGGTTGCGCTGACGCTGGCGCCGCTGCGTGCCGTGCTGACGGCGCAGTTTGCCAAGCCGCCCCTGCAGCATCTTGATACGCTCGCCGATCAGGCGGCGGTCGGTTTCGAGCTGCGTTTCGCCGGGGCCGCGCAGGCCGATACCGCCCTTCTGACGCTCGAGGTGGGTCCACGCTCGCACGAGCCGCGTCGCGAGATACTGCAGTTGCGCGAGCTCGACCTGCAGCTTGCCTTCGTGGCTGCGGGCGCGTTGCGCGAAGATGTCGAGGATCAGGCTCGTGCGGTCCACCACGCGGCGGTTCAGCGTGCGTTCCAGATTGCGTTGCTGGGCTGGCGAGAGCGAGTGATTGAAGATGACGATTTCGACGTCGTTCGCCTCGCAGGCAAGACGCAGTTCATCGGCCTTGCCGCTGCCGATGAACATGGCGGCATCGGGGCTCGAGCGTCGACCGGTGAGTGTGACGGCGGGATTGGCGCCCGCACTCTGTGCGAGCAGGCTGAGTTCTTCGAGGCTGGCGTCGAAATCGGTCTTGCCGAAGTCGATGCCGACAAGTGCGGCGTTGGTCAAATTAGCGGATATCAAAATGAAAACGGCCGGTCCGGCTCGCCCTTGCGGCGCCCCGGACCGGCCGTACCGTGGGTCAGGACGCTTCCGTGTCCGGGTGGAAATTCACCGGACGGGCGGGCACGACCGTGGAGATAGCGTGCTTGTAGACCATCTGCGTAACCGTATTACGGAGCAACACGACGTACTGGTCGAAGGATTCAATGTTCCCTTGAAGCTTGATGCCGTTGACCAGATAGATCGAAACAGGCACGTGCTCCTTGCGCAGCGCGTTCAAAAACGGGTCTTGTAACAATTGCCCTTTGTTGCTCATAGCAAACTCCGTATTTTTTTGCAGGTTTAACTTGGATTGGGGTCGAAGAAAAAGAAATCCGGCACCCAATCGCTACACTATAGCCGATTCTCACAGGCTGGCGCGCATCCCGCCCGTCCGGCCAGGACGGCGATGCGCGCCACCGTACAGAACTCAGCTTTTGTCAGCGTAGGGATTCGTCGAGGAACGAAACTCTATGCGCAATGGAGTCCCCGTCAGCGAGAAAGTTTCCCGGAAACGGTTCTCCAGATAGCGTTTGTAGGTCTCCGTGACCGCATCGAGCGCGTTGCCGTGGATCACGATGATGGGCGGATTCTGCCCCCCCTGGTGCGCGTAGCGCAGCTTCGGCCGCACCGGACCGCGGCGGCGCGGCTGCTGGAATTCCACGGCGTCGATGAGCGCGCGCGTGAGCTTGGGCGTAGGCAGCTTGGCCATCGCAGCGGCATAGGCGGCATCGACCGAGCGCATCAGCGCGCCGATGCCGAACTTCTCCGTTGCCGAAATGAAGTGGAACTTCGCGAATTCGAGGAACTTCAGCTTGCGCAGCAAGTGGTGCTTGATCTGCTCGCGCGCATGCTCGTCGAGGCCATCCCATTTGTTCACGGCAACCACGAGCGCACGGCCCTGCTCCACCACGAAGCCCGCGATGTGGGCGTCCTGGTCGGAGATCTCCTGATGCGCGTCCAGCATCAGGATCACGACGTTGGCATCCGCGATCGACTGCAGCGTCTTCACCACCGAAAACTTTTCGATCGCCTCGAACACCTTGCCGCGACGGCGCAAGCCGGCCGTGTCGATGAGCGTGTACTTCTTGCCGCCGCGCTCGAAGTCGATGTAGATCGAGTCGCGCGTCGTGCCCGGCATGTCGAACGCGATCACGCGATCTTCGCCGAGCAGCGTGTTCACGAGCGTGGACTTGCCGACGTTCGGACGACCCACGATGGCGATCTTGACGCCGTGCTTTTCGGCGTCCTCTTCACTTTCCTCGGGCTGGTCGGCGTAGGCCTGATCGAGCGCCTCATTGATCATCTCGGTCACGCCGTCGCCGTGCGCCGCCGAAATCGCGCGCGGGTCGCCAAGGCCCAGTTCGTAGAAGTCCGCCGCGACCGCCGAGTACTTCATGCCTTCGGCCTTGTTCACCACGAGATAGATCGGCCGGCCCGTTTTGCGCAGGTAGTCGGCGATATGCTTGTCCTGGGGCGCGAGACCGTTGCGCCCGTCACAGATGAACACGACGATGTCGGACTCTTCGACGGCCTGGCGCGTCTGGCGTGCCATCTCGTGCAGGATGCCGTCCTTGGCGACAGGCTCGAAGCCACCGGTATCGACCACGAGGTACGGACGATCGCCCACTCGCCCCTCGCCATAGTGGCGATCGCGCGTGAGGCCCGGCAGATCGGCCACCAGCGCGTCGCGCGAGCGTGTGAGCCGGTTGAACAGCGTGGATTTCCCCACATTGGGGCGCCCGACGAGGGCGATTACGGGTTTCATCTGATCTTTTCTACGGTAAGGCGCGGCACCGGAAAGTCCAGTGCGCTGCGCAGCAACGCCCCGCGCCTGCAGGGTGGCATCAGTTGCAAATTATCACGAAACGGGCACGATGCCCGAGCCCGGCGTACGGTTCGCGAGGCACGCTGCCAAGGCCCTTGCCCGGGAAGCGGATGGGGCGAGATCGCCGCCACGGCTGTTGTGCCGGTTCAAAAAGCGTGCGGCCGGCTTGAGCCGGCCCCGGTCGGCAACGCACGGCGTTGCCGGCGTGCCCCTTCGCTTCGGAGTTTCGGCAAGCCGCCCGGAGGCCGCTTGCGCGACGAACGCCGGGCCACAGGCCGGGCGTCGCCTCGAACGTCGCTTACTGCTGCGGACGCAGACCGTACAGGTCACCGTCCTTCGTCTGCACGACGAGCGTGTTGCCGGCCAGCACCGGGGCCGCGATGATCGGGCTACCGTCGGTCTTCACGCGCGAGACGAAGCTGCCGTCGTCAAGCGAAAGGAAGTGCACGTAGCCTTGATAGTCTCCCATCACGACGGCATGACCGAGCAGTACCGGCACGCTGAGGTCGCGGTTCTTGAGCTTGTCCGAGCTCCATACTTCCGAGCCGTTCGCCACGTTATAGGCGTGCACGACCGACCAGTCGTCAGCGCCGACCACAGCGACGTCGTCCTGGGCAATGCCACTCACGCTCGAGAACGGCTTCTCCCACATCGCACGGCCCGAATTCGCATCGAAGCAGCCGAGCTGACCCTGAAACGTGACCGCGCAGGTCGTCGCGCCGACCAGCGTGGGCGGACCGCTTACGTCATTGAGACGCTCGACCTCGGTCACGCCCTTCGGATAGGACACCGGCGTTTCCCAGAACGCGTCGCCCGTCTGCAGGTTGATCGCCGAGAACGCACCACCCGGGAAGCCAGCCAGTACGGCCTGATCGCCCGCGAACGTCATACCGGCCGACACGCGCAGGTTGAGCGGCACCGCGCGGTTGCGGTACACCCATTTCTGTTCGGCGGTCTGGGCGTTGAACGCGACAACCTGACCGTCGATCGTGCGCACGATCACGAGACCGTTGCCGACGAGCGGCGGCGAAATGATCTCGCCTGGCGCGGTGGCCTGCCACAGCAGCTTGCCGTTGCTGTCAAGGACATCGACCTGGCCCTTCAGGCCGCCCACGGCGGTCAGGTTGCCGTCGCTGCCCACGCCCGCCGAGAGGTCGTCCTTGAGCTTGACCTTCCAGATTTCCTTGCCGGTCTGCGCGTCGAACTTCGCGACCGAGCCGTTCGCGCCCGCCGCATAGACGGCGTCGCCCACGGCGATCGGCGAGAACAGGTAGCGGCCGGCCTTGCCAACGCTCGCCTTCCATACCTGCTGGACGTTGAGCACCGGCTTGAACTCGGTGAGCGGCACCGGATCGCGGCGCTCGTCCTTGCTCGACGAGCAGGCCGCGAGCGCGAGGACAGTCATCGCACAGGCGACGGGCACAACGTATCGTTTCAGCAGATTCATCGGTGAGCGAAGCATGAATGGGTGGGAATAATGAGAGTTCGCCTGGCGCATGCGCATTAGCCGCCCAGCGCGTCCAGCTTGAACTGGATCAACTGACGCTCGGACGCATCGCTCTTCGGCAGGCTGTCGAGCGCGAGCTGGTAGGCCGCACGCGCGTCGTCGCGCTTGCCGGCGGCAGCCAGCAGGTCGCCGCGGCCATCGGCCACGATGCCCTTGAACGGACCCGAGTCGGGTTGCGGAATCAGTGCAAGGCCCTGGTCGTAAGCCTTCTCGTCGAGCAGCAGCGAAGCGAGCCGCAGCTTCGCGATCTGGCGGAATTCGTCGTCCTTCGCGTGGTCGGCGGCCCATTGCAACTGGGCCTTCGCGCCCGCTTCGTCGCCGGCCATGTAGAGCGCCTTCGCGACGCCGAGCGCTGTCATCTGGGCGTAGGCCGTGCTGCCGAAGCGGTCCTCCATGTCGGAGGCGATACGCGTGAGCAGCGCCTTGTCGCCGCCGTTCGCGGCCTGCTGCACCTGGTCGTACAGCACCGCGGCTTCGGCGGCCTGATGGCGTTGCCAGTAATTCCAGCCGTTCCACCCCGCAAGGGCGAGCAAGGCAATCAGCACGATCCAGGTAGTGGCATTACCCCACTGCGCCCACCATGCCTTGAAGCTCTCGATCGATTCCTGTTCGTCGTGGTAACTCATCGCGAAGCGATTCCTTGTTCTTTGCTTTATCTAGCCTGTCAGCGGCCGCGCCTCGGGTGAAGCTTGCCGCAGATGTCGTTCAAAACCGGCGGTGACCTGGGTGGTGCTGCTCAGGCGCGCCAATTAGGCGCCCTACCTGGGCGGCCCCACCTGGGCGGCCCCACCTAGGCGGCCCCCTCAGTCGTCGCCGTCTTCGGCGGATGCAACCATCGCATTGATCAGATATTCGGTCAAGTCCTCGAGCGGCACGGTCTGCTGCTCGCTGCGCGCCTCGGCGGCTACGCCGCGCAGAGGCTTCACGCCCACCACGCCCCGTGCCACTTCGTCCTCGCCGAGGACCACGGCAAACGCCGCGCCGCTTGCGTCCGCACGCTTCATCTGCGACTTGAAGCTGGCCGCCTGGCCGTCGGCGCTACAGTGCAGGATCACGTCGAGGCCCGTATCGCGCAGACGCTCCGCCACGATGAAAGCCTGTTCGCGTGCGGCTTCGCCCTGGTGGACAACGTAGACGTCGCAACCTTCGTCCTCGGGCACGAGGTCCTCTTCCTTCAGAAGCTCGAGAATGCGCTCGATGCCCATCGCCCAGCCGCACGCAGCCGTCGGCTTGCCGCCCAGCTGCTCGATCAGCGGATCGTAGCGGCCACCCGCGGCGACCGTGCCCTGCGCGCCAAGCTTGTCGGTGACCCATTCGAACACGGTCAGATTGTAGTAGTCGAGACCGCGCACGAGACGTGGATTGATCGTGAACGGAATGTTGTTCGATTTGAGGATGCGCTGCAGCCCCTCGAAGTGGGCGCGCGACTCCTCGCCGAGGAAGTCGATCAGCTTCGGCGCGTTGTTCGCGATCTCCTGCAGCGCAGGGTTTTTCGTGTCGAGCACGCGCAGCGGGTTCGTGTAGAGACGGCGCTTGCCGTCCTCGTCCAGCGCGTCGATGTGCAGTTCGAGGTATTTGATCAGTTCCACGCGATGCGCGGCGCGCTCCTCGGCCACGCCCAGCGTATTGAGCTCGAGCTTGATGCCGGTGAGGCCGAGATCGTCCCACAGGCGCTGGCACATCAGGATGATTTCCGCATCTGCGTCGGGGCCCGCGAAGCCGAGCGCCTCGACGCCAACCTGATGGAACTGGCGATAGCGGCCGCGTTGCGGACGCTCGTGGCGGAACATCGGCCCGACGTACCACAAGCGCTTCGGGCCGTCATAGAGCAGGTTGTGCTCGATCGATGCGCGCACGGCCGCGGCCGTGCCTTCCGGACGCAGGGTGAGGTTCTCGCCGTTGAGTGCGTCCGTGAAGCTGTACATTTCCTTTTCGACGATGTCCGTCACTTCGCCGATGCCGCGCGTGAAGAGCTGCGTGTGCTCCACGATCGGCGTGCGAATGTTCTGGTATCCGTACGAACGGAGCATCGACTTCGCCGTGGTTTCGAAGAAGTCCCACAGCCCTGCGTCCTGCGGCAGGACGTCGTTCATGCCCTTCACGCCGCTGAGCTTTTCGGGCTTTCTTTTCTGTTCAGTCATCTGGTTGCGATAGACGATGTTCGGTTGTGCGTACGGTGCGTCGGGCCGCTTACGCCGTGGCGGCTACCTTGCCGTACTTGCGTGCGACGTAGTCGCTCACGATCTGCTGGAATTCCTGGGCGATATGTTCGCCGCGCAGCGTCTTGACCTTCTCGCCGTCGATGAAAACGGGAGCGGCCGGGTTTTCGCCCGAGCCCGGCAGGCTGATGCCGATGTTCGCGTGCTTCGATTCTCCGGGGCCGTTCACGATGCAGCCCATCACAGCCACGTTCATCGTCTCGACGCCCGGGTACTCCTCGCGCCATACAGGCATTTGCGCACGCAGGTAGTTCTGGATCTGCGAAGCCAGCTCCTGGAACAGCGTGCTGGTGGTGCGGCCACAGCCTGGGCACGCGATGACCATCGGCGTGAACGAGCGCAGGCCCATGGTCTGCAGGATCTCCTGGCCGACCACGACTTCGCCCGTGCGCGAGGCGCCGGGCTCCGGCGTGAGCGAAATGCGGATCGTGTCGCCGATACCCTGCTGCAGCAGCACGGAAAGCGCCGCCGTCGAAGCGACGATGCCCTTCGAGCCCATACCCGCTTCCGTGAGGCCGAGGTGCAGCGCAAAGTCGCAGCGCTTCGCGAGCTCCCGGTAGACGGCGATCAGGTCCTGCACGCCGCTCACCTTGCACGACAGGATGATCTTGTCGCGGCCAAGGCCCAGTTCGACGGCGCGCTCGGCCGAGCCGATCGCCGACTGGATCAGCGCCTCGTACATCACGCTCTGCGCTTGCCACGGCTCGCTGCGCGCGCCGTTCTCGTCCATCATCCTCGCGAGCAGGTCCTGGTCGAGGCTGCCCCAGTTCACGCCGATGCGCACGGGCTTGTCGTACTTGACGGCCGCTTCGATCATCTGCGCGAACTGCGTGTCGCGCTTGGCGCCCTGGCCGACGTTACCCGGGTTGATGCGGTACTTCGAGAGCGACTCGGCGCAGCCCGGATAGTCGCGCAGCAGCAGATGGCCGTTGTAGTGGAAATCGCCGACGAGCGGCACGGTCACGCCCATGCGGTCGAGCTGCTCGCGAATCGCCGGCACCGCCGCCGCCGCTTCCGGCGTATTAACGGTGATACGGACCAGCTCGGAACCGGCCTGGGCAAGTTCCTTGATCTGGATGGCGGTGCCGATCGCGTCGGCCGTGTCGGTATTCGTCATCGACTGCACGCGCACGGGCGCGTCGCCGCCGATCGTGACGAGATTGCCGCCCCAGCGGACATGCACGCCTTGCGATTTGCGGCGCGGCGCGTGGCCGCCGAGAACCGGTTCAGTCGAACAGATCTGGCTGATGCGGGACGAAGATTGCTGATCGGTTTGCATCGAAAAACCCATTTACGCCTCGCGCGCCGCAGCAGGCCTGCGCCTTCTGCACCGCGCGAATTGAAAAAGCGTCGCGGCCGGCAGATTCCGGCCGCGACACATGCCCATGTCTTGATCAGGGCAGCACGAAGCGCGCAACGCTGCCGCGCGCCGACGCGTACTTCGAAGCGTCCACCGGCTGACCGTCGATGGTCATCGACTCGATGCCGGCCTTGTTGCCCACCGTAATCTTAAGCGGTTCGATACCCGTAACCTCGCGCGCATCACTGCCGTGGATCAAGCCGGAAAACACTTCCTTGCCGTCCTTCTGGCGCACGTTGACCCAGGTATCCTGCGTCACACGGATCGCGAACGTCGAGGTGTCGGCACCCGTCGCATCGACCGACGAAGCGGATTGCGCAGCGGCCGCCGCCGTTGCCACCGCCGGCGTACTTGCCTCTGCCGGTTGCGCCGCACGCGCTGCACTCGCCGCGGCAGGCACACTGGCAGGCGCCGTCACGGCCGGCGCGCTCAGGGTGGCCGTCGGCGCGCTACCTGCTGCCGCCGGAGCGACATCGGACGGAGCCGTCGTTTCAGTGCCCGAAGCCGTTGCGTCGCTCGCCGCCTGGTCGGCTGGCGCCGCCGACTGATCGCCCTGGGCCGCCGACGCCGCCTGCGCACCCGCCGTCTGACCCTCTGTCACAGTGGCGGACGCCGCATTGGGCTGGGCGCTCGCGCCATTGGCCAGCGCCTTCAGGCGCGCGAACCATGCCGACGATTCGCCGCTGTTCGTATGCCACATGCCCAGCGCGATCACCGCGACGATCACCGTCGCCAGGCCCCACAGCCACGAGCGGCGGCGCGGCGTCCCGTTGCCGCCGAGCGTGAGCGAGACACGACCGCCGCGCGGCAGGTCTGCGCCGGCCGAAGCCGGCATCGACAGATCGGGCTGCGGCACGCCGCGCTCGCGGCGCAGCGCCTGCGAAAACGGTGCGGGATCGGTGCCCAGCATTCTCGCGTAGCTACGCACCACGCCGAGCGCGAAGGTCGTATCGGGCAGATGGGACAGATCGCCCGCCTCGAGCGCACGCAGCTTGTGTACCGCCACCTTCAGCCGCGCCGAGACGTCCTCGACCGACCACCCCTTTGCCTCGCGCAGCTGCGCGAGGCGCGCGCCCGCCGCGGCCAGCGTGTCGGGCACCGGATGCACCGGCGACGGCGCGCCACCTGGCGCCGGACGACCTGCGTTGGTGTCTGTACCGAAAGGGTGCTGCGGCTCGCTCATCCCTAAATCCTTGCGTCGATTCTTTTCAATCCTGGAACCGGGCGGGCCTGGGCCAGTTCTGGCGCCCCGCTCCGATTCGCAGACCGTTTATAACAAAATGCGCGGCGTCTGTGCCGCTTCCGATCGCTTCTGCAACTTTCTCTTCAATACAACCGATGACGACGCGTCCCCCGTGCGTTCGCCCCGGCTCCCCGACTGGCGGCGCGGTCAATGCTGCACCGGCCTCACTTCTATGACCTTGCGCGCGCTGCGCTCGGCAAGGCGCGTGCGGTCCTTCACCTCGCCTGCGAGCTGCCCGCAGGCCGCATCGATGTCGTCGCCGCGCGTCTTGCGCACAGTCGTCACGACGCCCGCATCCATCAGAATCTGCGCGAAACGCTTGATCGCATCCGGTTTCGAGCGCAACAGACCCGATTCCGGGAATGGATTGAACGGGATCAAATTGAATTTGCACGGAACGTCACGCGTCACGGCAAGCAGCTCGCGTGCGTGCTTTTCCGTGTCGTTCACGCCGTCGAGCATGCAGTACTCGAACGTGATGAAGTCGCGTGGCGCCACCTCCAGATAGCGCTGGCATGCCGCCATCAGCTCACGCAGCGGGTACTTGCGGTTGAGCGGCACGAGTTCGTCGCGCAGCGCGTCGTTCGGCGCGTGCAGCGAAACGGCCAGCGCCACGGGCAACTCGGCGCCCAGGCGGTCCATCATCGGCACGACGCCCGAGGTCGAAAGCGTGACGCGCCGGCGCGACAGGCCGTAGGCGTTGTCGTCGAGCATCAGGCGCATGGCCGGCACGACCGCGTCGTAGTTCAGCAGCGGCTCGCCCATGCCCATCATCACGACGTTCGTGATGACGCGTTCGCCCTTGCCCTCACCGCCGGTCGCGCGGCCACCCGCCTCCCCAAGAAGCGAGGCACGCAGCGCGAACTCCGCCATGCGCAGCTGGCCGATGATCTCGGCGGTCGTGAGATTGCGTGAAAATCCTTGCTTGCCGGTGGAACAGAACCGGCAGTTGACCGCGCATCCCGCCTGCGAGGACACGCACAGCGTGCCGCGCGTCTCTTCGGGGATGAACACGGTTTCAACGGCATTGCCGTTGCCCACGTCGACGAGCCACTTGCGCGTGCCGTCGGTGGAGACGTGATCGCTGAGGATGTCGGGCATGCCGATCGTGGCGCGCCCCTTGAGCTTTTCGCGCAGCGATTTCGCCAGATCCGTCATGCCGTCGAAGTCGGCGGCGTTGTACTGATGGATCCAGCGTTGCAGCTGTTTGGCGCGAAACGGCTTCTCGCCAAGGCTTTCGCAGTACGCGACGAGGCCCTCGGCGTCGAGATCGAGAAGGTTGACGGTGGAACTGCTCGTCATGATCAATCCTGCCATTTCAGTGCGGAACGGCCAAACCTCGGCCAAACCCGCGTTCAAGCCCGCGGACAACCCCACGCGGGCAAATCCGCGGGTTCACCGCCCGGACACCCGGCTCGTGCGAGCCTTGTAACGGACGGTGAACGCCATTGCCGTTCGCGACCTGGATGCTACTGACGTCGCCCGCTTAACGCGAGTAGACGTTGACTTGCGGGAAGAAGAACGCGACTTCCACAGCAGCCGTTTCCGGAGCGTCCGAGCCGTGCACGGCGTTCGCGTCGATGCTGTCGGCGAAGTCGGCGCGGATCGTGCCCTTCTCGGCCTTCTTCGGGTCGGTCGCGCCCATCAGGTCGCGATTCTTCAGGATAGCGTTCTCACCTTCCAGCACCTGGATCATCACCGGACCCGAGATCATGAAGTCGACGAGGTCCTTGAAGAACGGGCGTGCAGCGTGGACAGCATAGAACTTCTCGGCGTCGGCGCGCGAGAGGTGAGCCATGCGGGCGGCAATGATCTTCAGGCCAGCGTTTTCGAAGCGGCTGTAGATCTGGCCGATCACGTTCTTCGCCACTGCGTCCGGCTTGATAATCGACAGGGTGCGTTCGATCGCCATAAAAACTCCAGAAAATTAAGAGGTTACAAATCCAAACGAATCGTCAATTGTAGCATGTTCCAATGTATGATTGCGATTGAACCCTCTTAGGCCGGCAAACCCGGCCAACCGGGTAAGGAGCCGCACAGAGGATCCGATACGGCGCTGCGCCACCGGGCTTCAGCAAGGCTTAAGATTGGCGGCTTAGGCTCCATGACAATACGGCAAGCGTATGGCATCCCGTTGAAACTCCGGGCCGCCGCGCATATCTTAGGAAGAGCGGACCGCGCACCTGCCGCGCACCGCCAACCACGCGTTTCACGCAAGGAGAAAGCATGAACGAGTACCCCTATAACTTCGGCCGCGGCGGCACCGTCACCACGGCCGAGACCCGCAACCGCGTACTGCGCAACACCTACTGGCTGCTCGCGCTGTCGATGGTGCCGACGGTGCTTGGCGCGTGGGTGGGTGTCGCCACCGGCTTCTCGCTGTTCGCGGCCACGAGCCCGGCGATGAGCCTGCTCGCTTTCTTCGCGATCGCCATCGGCTTCATGTTCGCCATCGAGCGCACCAAGAACAGCTCGGTTGGGGTGTTCGTGCTGCTCGGCTTCACGTTCTTCATGGGCCTGATGCTCTCGCGCCTGCTGTCGTTCATCCTCGGCTTCTCGAACGGCCCGTCGCTGATCATGCTCGCCTTCGGCGGCACCGGCATCATCTTCGCCGCCATGGCCACGGTCGCCACGGTCAGCAAGCGCGACTTTTCGGGCCTCGGCAAGTGGCTGTTCATGGGCGTGATCGTGATTCTGCTGGCCGGCGTCGCGAACATCTTCCTGCAACTCCCCGCGCTGATGCTCACCGTCTCGGTGCTGGCCATCCTGATCTTCTCGGCGTACATGCTGTTCGACGTGCAGCGTGTCGTAAACGGCGGCGAGACCAATTACATCTCGGCCACCCTCGCGATTTATCTGGACCTCTACAACGTGTTCACGAACCTGCTCGCGCTGCTCGGCATCTTCGGCGGCAACCGCAACTAAGAGGGTCAAGTCCCGCTGCGGCGGGCACAAAAAAGCCCATGACTTTCCTGTCATGGGCTTTTTTTCGTCTGGCGCCAAGCGGCCCGGACCGCCGGCGAATCGCAGATCACAGCACGAGCCAGTCGAATCCCTCGTCCTGCGACGCGATGCCGATTTCCGTCGGCGCGTTGCCGAGGGCCCCCGCCATCGCCGCACGCGCCAACTCTGGCGTGTTGTTCTGCTGACTCAGATGGGCGGCGATCAGGTGCCGCAGTTTCGAACGGTCGAGCGCCGCAAGAATCCCGGCCGCCGCCTCGTTGTTCAGATGGCCGTGCGAGCCGCCGACGCGCGCCTTCAGCGATGGTGGGTAGCGGCTGGCCGCAAGCATCGCCAGATCATGATTGCATTCGAGGACGAGCGCGTCGCAGCCGCCGAGCACCGTGCCGATATGCGGCGTCGATTCGCCGACGTCGGTTAGCACGCCGAGGCGGCTCGCTCCGTCGCTGAAAACGAACTGGAGCGGCTCGCGGGCGTCGTGCGGCACGGTGTAGGGCAGCACGCCGAGCGCCCCGATTTCGACCGTCTCGTCGCCCCAGAGCACGTTCAGCTCGACGCCGGCGTCGTCGGCACCCACGGCCCGCGCCGTACCCCAGCTCATGTAGACCGGGATCGACCAGCGGCGCGCGAGCGTGAGCGCGCTGCCGATGTGATCGCTATGTTCGTGCGTGATAAGGATAGCGTCCAGGCTGCCGGCCTCGAGACCGGCCCGCGCGAGACGCCGCTCGACTTCCTTCGCCGAGAATCCGCAATCCAGCAGCACGCGCGTTGGACGCGCGCCGCCGCCTGCTTCCACGACCAGTGCGTTGCCCTCGCTGCCGCTACCGAGGCTCGCGAAACGCACGGCCGCGTCAGTTGAGCTGCGAGTGGAGCGCAGTCACGATGCGCTGCGCGTCCGAGGAGGTATCGATCTGGCCGCTCTGATCCACCACGGCAACCTGCGTCTGGGCATCGCCCTTCGGACGCACGGCGACCATGTATTCCGGCCCCTGATTCTTCGCAGCCGTCTTCGGGTTGTAGAACAGCTTGCCGAAGAGGCCGTCGCCCTTGAGCTCCTGCATCGTATCCGCGTAGCGGACGTAGTAGATGCCCTTCTCGCGATCGCGGTTGTCAACCGTGAAGTTGGTACGGTCGAGCGCAAGGCCCACACGCAGCCAGGCGCTGTCGAACGATTCGGACAGGTTGAGCGTGGTCCCGTCGGCCGTATGGTCGATCTGGGCGACGGCGCCGGACGGACGCGCGTCGGTCAGCAACTGCTTCGATTGCGCGTCGGTCAGACCGAACTTCTGCATGACCTTCGCGAGGAACTCCGCCTCGAGGGCCGGATCGCGCGGACGCTCGACCCACTTCGACGACGTCTTGTCCTGTCCCGTCAGCACTTCTTCCAGCGAGCTCTGCGTGATCGAGATATCGGTCTGTCCGCCCGCACCGCGGGTCACGAGCGTGCTGAAGCGGTCGCGCGTGCCCGAGGAGTACGCGAAGTCGATCACGCGGCCAATCGTGCGGCGGAACCAGTCGTCCGGGATGTTGGCGCGATTCTCGGCCCAGTCGGTGACCATGATGCCCGTGTCCGGCGAGTCGGTGGACAGCGTAAAGCCGTTGTCCTGCCAGAAGCTCTGCAGGATCGGCCAGAGGTCATCGGGCGTGCGGCCGTCGACGACGAGCCAGCGGCGGTCGCCGTCGCGCTCGACGTGCATGCCGAACGGATCCTGCGCGGAAGGGCTGCCGAGCGTCGTATTGCCCGCGACCGTCGCCGTGCCCTTGGGCGCGCCGCCCAACGCCAGCGACGACGGCGGCGCAACGAACTTCTGGTCGCCCGGAGCGGCCGAGAGATCCTGCGGCACGGCCAGCGGCGGCGCGCTCGCGGTGTCCTTGTAGTTGACCTTGTCCGACGCGAACATGTCGTTCAGCGACTCGCAGCCTGCGAGCGAGCCGATGGCCAGAGCCAGCACCGCCAGGCGGGTTGCGTTGTGAGAGAGAGCAGAACGTTTCATGGGGACCTTCGTGATACGGGAACGCAAAGCCGGGATCAGTCGTGGATTCGGGCAGGAGCGGCGTCGGGTGGAAAAATCGGGCGCTGTATGACGGATCGGAATGGATCAGGGTCCGATCAGCCGATCAGGCCGGCCTCGCGCATCGCCGTGCGCACCACATCGTGGTAGCGCTCGTCGAGCGGCGTGAGCGGCAGGCGAATGCCGCTACCGATGCGGCCGAGTTCCTGCAGTGCCCACTTCACCGGAATCGGGTTCGACTCGATGAACAGATTCTTGTGCAGCGACAGCAAGTTCAGATGAATCGCGCGCGCCGTCTTCGCGTCGCCTTCCAGCGCGGCGCGGCACAACTCGCTCATCTGGCGCGGCGCGACGTTCGCGGTCACCGAGATATTACCGTGGCCGCCCAGCAGCATCAGCGCGATCGCGGTGGGATCGTCGCCGCTGAAGATCTTGAAGCCTTCCGGCGCGTGCTTGATCAGGTGCGCGGCGCGGTCGATATTGCCCGTCGCTTCCTTCACGCCGACGATGCCCGGCACCTGCGCGAGGCGCAGGATCGTCTCGTTCGACATGTCCGCAACCGTGCGGCCCGGCACGTTGTACAGGACGACCGGCAGGTCCACCGCTTCCGCGATCTTCGCGAAGTGGCGGTACATGCCTTCCTGGGTCGGCTTGTTGTAATAGGGCACGACCTGGAGCGATGCTTGCGCACCGACTTCCTTCGCATGCTTCGTGAGCTCGATGGCCTCGGCGGTGGAATTGCCACCCGCGCCGGCGATGATCGGCATGCGGCCTGCGGCCTGCTCGACCGCCGTGCGGACCATCAGGATGTGCTCTTCGACGTTCAGGGTGGCGGATTCGCCGCTCGTGCCGACCACGACGAGCGCATCCGTCCCCTCTTCCACGTGCCAGTCGACCAGTTTGCGGAATGCCGGCAGATCGAGACTGCCGTCTTCGTGCATGGGGGTGACGATCGCGGGAATGCTGCCGCGTAGCGTGATGCCGTCCTGAATGCCGTTAGCCATGAAACGTCAAAGAAATGAGTACGTTAAACCGCGATTGTAGCGGATTAACTGGTCAGATCGTAACGCGGTACGGGTAGTACCTGAGTCGCACCTCCATTACCGTCCTTTTCGGAGGCATCCGGCGCCTGCCGGGGAGGTCTTTCGCGCACCGCACAGATCCGCTGGACGAACGCCTCACGCGGTTGTGGGAGAAATCCGTCTTGATAGGCGATCACGCGCAGCGCGGGAGCGCAGACCGCGAGCAACTCGCCCGCGGCGAGCAGAAAGGCGGGATTGGACGGCTTGCCGACCGTCTCGTTGCCCTGCGCGAAGGTTTCGTAGATCAGCACGCCGCCCGGCGCGATTGCGTCGATCAGCCGCGGCATCAACGGCCGGTGCAGGTAGTTCGTCACGATGACGGCCGCAAAGCGCCGTTGGGGCGCGAGCGGCCAGGGCGCGCCTTCGAGGTCGCATTCGAGCGTCTCGATGCCCGCCACCTCCTGCATGGTCGCGAGCGCCGCCGCGTCGCGATCGAGCGCCGTCACCCGATGGCCGCGCTGCGCGAAAAACCGCGCATGGCGCCCCGCACCGGACGCAACGTCGAGCACCGCGCCGCCCGGCTCGACGAGATGCGCCCAGCGGCGCACCCAGCGCGACGGCTCGGGGAGCGTGCCGTGGGACACGTCGGCACTGGCTGCGGGCATCGGGCTCAACGCGAACGCCCTCAGTTGTACGACAGGCCCATGACCTCGCGCACATCGCGCATGGTCTCGTTCGCGAACTTGCGAGCCTTGTCGCAGCCGTCCGCGACGATCGCACGCAGCAGCGACGGGTCGTCCATGTACTTCTGGGCGCGCTCGAGCATCGGCTGCTGCTCGCGCAGGATGCCTTCGATCACCGGCTGCTTGCATTCGAGACAGCCGATGCCCGCAGAACGGCAGCCCTTTTGCGCCCAGTCGTGCGTCGCTTCGTCGGTATAGACCTGGTGCAGCTGCCAGACCGGGCACTTGTCCGGGTCACCCGGGTCGGTGCGGCGCACGCGCGCCGGGTCGGTCGGCATGGTGCGGACCTTCTTCTCGATCGTCTGCGCGTCCTCGCGCAGACCGATCGTGTTGCCGTAGGACTTCGACATCTTCTGGCCGTCGAGGCCCGGCATGCGCGAGGCCTCGGTGAGCAGCACCTGCGGCTCCGGCAGGATGATCTTGCGCGAGCCTTCGAGGTAGCCGAAGAGACGCTCGCGATCGCTCATCGAGAGGCTCTGCGACTCCGAAAGCATGGCGCGCGCCTGTTCGAGCGCCTCGTCGTTGCCCTCCTGCTGGTACGCGTTGCGCAGCTCGTGATAGAGCTTCGAGCGCTTGCCGCCGAGCTTCTTCGCGGCCTCGTTGGCCTTCTCCTCGAAGCCCGGTTCGCGGCCATACATGTAGTTGAAGCGTCGCGCCATTTCGCGCGCCATCTCGACGTGCGGAACCTGGTCCTCGCCCACCGGCACGAGCGAGGCACGATACAGCAGGATGTCGGCGGCCATCAGCACCGGATAGCCGAGGAAGCCGTAGGTGCCGAGATCCTTGTCGCGCAGCTTCTCGATCTGCTCCTTGTAGGTGGGCACCCGCTCGAGCCAGCTAAGCGGCGTGCTCATGCCGAGCAGCAGCGCGAGCTCCGCGTGCTCGGGCACGCGGCTCTGGATGAAGAGCGTGGCCTGGTTCGGATCGATGCCGGACGCGAGCCAGTCGATCAAGACCTCCCAGACGTTCTTTTCGATGACCTCGGGCGTTTCATAGTGCGTGGTGAGCGCATGCCAGTCGACCACGCAGAAGAAACACGGGTACTCCGACTGGAGCCGCACCCAGTTTTTCAGCACGCCGTGGTAGTGGCCGAGGTGCAGCGACCCGGTGGGCCGCATGCCGGAGAAGATACGGTCAGGGAACATGATGTTATGAAAAGAGCGATACGAGTGGGGTAAGGAGGGCCGTGACCGCGTCGTAACCGAGGGAGACGAGCGGGCGCAGCCAGAATCGGGTGAAGATGCCGCTCACGAGCAGCGCCATCACGATGATGAAACCATAGGGCTCGAGGCGCGAGAGCGCAATGCTCGCGCGCGTGGGCAGGAGTGCCGCGAGCACGCGGCCGCCGTCGAGCGGCGGCAGCGGAAAGAGGTTGAGCACGCCGAGCACGAGGTTCACGCCGACGCCGGCCGCGGCCATGCGCGTGAAGAACGGCTCGTCGATGCCAAGCACCGCCAGCGCGACGCCGAACACGCCCCACACGATCGCCTGGACGAAATTGCAGGCCGGGCCTGCCGCCGCCACCCAGAGCGTGCCCCAGCGCGGATTGCGCAGGCTGCCGAACGAGATCGGCACGGGCTTGGCGTAGCCGAACACGAACGCACCGTTCGTGAGGAAATAGAGGATCAGCGGCATCGCGATCGTGCCGATCGGATCGATATGGCGCATCGGGTTGAACGACACGCGGCCGAGCACATAGGCGGTATTGTCGCCGAGCGCGCGTGCCACGTAGCCGTGCGCGGCCTCGTGCAGCGTGATGGCGAAGATAACCGGGAGGGCGTAGACGGCGATCGTCTGTATCAGGGAATCATCCATGGCGCGGTATTGTATCAATGCGCCGGCGCGCGGTCGGCGCGCCGGTGGCGGCTCACGCCTCTTCTGCTTCGAGGCCGAAGGGCGCGAGGCTGCCGCGCCCGGCGCGCACGAGCACCGGCTCGCTGCCCGTGAGGTCGATAATCGTCGAAGACTCGCGCGGACACGCGCCGCCATCGATCACGAGGTCGAGCTGCTTTTCGAGGCGTTCACGGATCTCTTCGGGATCATTGAGCGCCTCGGTGTCGGGCGGCAGGATCAGCGTGGTCGCGAGCAGCGGTTCGCCGAGCTCCTCGAGAATCGCGAGCGGAATCGCATGGCCCGGCACCCGCAGCCCGATGGTCTTGCGCGACGGATGCGAGAGCCGGCGCGGCACCTCTTTCGTCGCCTGCAGCACGAACACATAAGGGCCCGGCGTCACCGACCTGATGAGCCGGTACTGCTGGTTGTCCACCATCGCAAAGTTCGCCAGCTCCGAGAGGTCGCGCACCATCAGCGAAAGCAGCGCCTTCTCGTCGAGTCCGCGGATACGGCGCAGGCGCTCGGCGGCCTGCTTGTCGTCGATGCGCGCCGCGAGCGCATAGCTCGAATCGGTCGGCAGCGCGATCACGCCGCCTTCGCGGACGATCTGCGCCGCCTGCTTGACCAGGCGCGGCTGCGGGTTTTCGCAGTGAAGCCGAAAGTACTGGGACATGGCAATGATCAGCTAACGGGGAGCGAATGGGGACAATGGGCCGTTTGATCGTACTTCAAAGCGCGTACTTCAAAGCGTGTCCGGCGACACAGTACGGCGGGGCGCGATCAAGGGTGCGGCGAAGGCTGCAAGAGGCACGGAACAGCGAGCCACGCGGACCGCGCGGCCTACGTCCACCGTTCCCAGACAGGCTTGAGGTCGGAAGGCAGGGGCGGCAGGCTGCCGGGCACGATGACATCCGGGCCCGGGGCGTGAAAGTCCGAACCGCGCGACGCCTCGAAGCCGAAGCGGCGCGCGACGGCGGCATACTCGCCGTATTGGTCAGGCGAATGGCTGCCGGTTACCACCTCGATGGCCTTGCCCCCGAGGTCGATGAACTCGCCGAAGAACGTGTCGAATTCGAGCGGCGTATAGCGATAGCGGCCCGGATGCGCGACGATCGCCTCGCCGCCCGCCGCCCTGATCCAGCCGACGGCGTCGGCAAGCTTGGCCCAGCGGTGCGAGATGTAGCCCGGCTTGCCTTCGCCGAGCCAGCGCGAAAACGCATCCTGGGTGTTCTGCGCGCGGCCCGATTCGACGAGGTGGCGTGCGAAATGGGTACGCGAGATGAGGTCCGGATTGGAGACGTAGCGCAGTGCGCCTTCGTAGGCGTCGGGGATGCCAAGCTCGCGGAGCCGCTCGCCGATCGCCTCGGCACGCGCGGCGCGGCCGTTGCGCGTACGTGCGAGCCCTTCCAGCAGCAACGTGCTGCCGGGATCGACGTTGAGCCCGACGATATGCACCGTGCGCGACGCCCACGTCACGGAGATTTCGACGCCGCACAGATAGCGCATGCCGAGCGCCGCAGCGGCCTCACGCGCCTCGTGCTGGCCACCCACTTCGTCGTGATCGGTGAGCGACCACAGCGTCACCCCGCCCGCGTGCGCCAGTCGTGCGACGGCGGCAGGGGCCAGTTGGCCGTCCGAGACGGTGGAGTGACAGTGCAGATCGGCGTTCATCGCTATCCAGTCAAGAATCAACCTCTTATTTTACTGCAATGCAATGAGGCCGTCCGGGCGCGAACAGCCGCCCCAGCCACCGCGGTCTTCCTCCCGCTGTTATGCGCAAAAAGTCGTGCCAGATAGCGCTCGTGGCTGATCCGGCTGCTACGCGCAGAACGCCTCGATCAGTTGCGCGACGACTTCCGGCTGGTCGTGGTGGATCATGTGTCCAGCGTCGTCAATGATGCGTTCGCGCCAGTCAGGGAACGCATCGAAACGTGCCTTGAACTGCGCGATCGGCACCTCGCCCGCCAGCCGCGCCAGCGTCTGCGACCCCGCCGCCTCGACGTGCAGGACCTTCGCGCGCACCTGGGACCAGATCGCCATTATCTCGTCGAGCCGGTACAAGAGCGGGCTGCGCATTTTGTGTGCCGCGTCGGCAAGCAGCATGTAGCCGCCCTGCCCGTCGGGCCTGGACCAGTGCTGCGCGAGAAAGCTCGAGCGCGCCGCGCTCAGGCGGGGATTCGTCTTCACGAGGCGCGCGGCCACCTCATCGAGCGACGCATAGTGGCGCAGTCGCGGCGGCTCGCGCAGTTCGTCGAGCCACGCGCGCACCCGCTTCGGCGCCTGGACGGGCGAGGCGGCCGGCATGCCAAACCCTTCGAGATCGACCACCCGGCGCACGCGCTCCGGCCGCACGCCTGCGTAGAGGCAAGAGATGTTCGCGCCCATGCTGTGGCCCACCAGATTGACCTCGCCATCGGGTGCATAGCGTGCGAGCAGCCCGTCCAGGTCGGCGAGGTAGTCGTAGAACCAGTAGCTGCCGCCGCCCTGCCGGGCCGCCGGCCAGTCGGAGAGACCGAAGCCGCGCATGTCGGGCGCGATCACCTGCCAGTTGCCGCCCAGCGCGTCGACAACGAACTGGAACGAAGCGGCCACATCCATCCAGCCGTGCAGCATGAACAGGATGGGGGCGTCCTCGGCACCCCAGCGGCGCACGTGCAGACGGATGCCGTTGACGTCGGCGAATTCGGAGCGGGAGACGTTCATGCTTACGCGCGAAAAAGAATGGTCGTTCGATTATATCGGGCGACGCTGTCAGACGCTGGCCGTTATTTTTCGCCGTCGCCGGGCGGTCTGCCGGCAGCGGCTGCCGCCAGCTCGGCCGCATCCTGCGCGGCGAGCGCATCGAGTTCGGTCTCGTCGAAGCCGGCCGAGCGGCGTGCCTCCAGATTGAACGGCCCGCGCATTTTCGGCGCGTCGTACTGTCGGGCCAGCGCCAGCCAGGCGGCGTGCGGATCGAGCCCGCGCGCGTCGCAGAGATGTCGAAACCAGTGGTTGCCGATCCGCACGTGCCCCACCTCGTCGCGCAGGATCACGTCGAGGATCGCCGCCGACTCGTCGTCGCCCGCCTGCACAAGGCGTGCACGGATCGGCGGCGAAGCGTCCAGCCCGCGCGCTTCCAGCACGCGCGGCACGAGCGCCATGCGCGCGAGAACGTCGCCCCGGGTGCGCTCGCACATCTCCCAAAGTCCGTTGTGGGCCGGGAAATCGCCATAGGTGTGCCCATAGTCGGCCAGACGCGCGCGCAACAGCGAGAAGTGATACGCCTCCTCGGCCGCTACTTTCAGCCAGTCGGCGTAGAACGCATCGGGCAGGTCCGGAAAACGCCAGACGGCGTCGAGCGCGAGATTGATGGCGTTGAACTCGATATGCGCGAGTGCGTGGAGCAGCACCACGCGGCCTTGCGGCTTGCTCATGCTGCGCCGCTGCAACAGGCGCGGCTCGACCAGTTCGGGGCGTGCAGGCCGTCCCGGGAGATCGGCGGGCGCCACGATCCGGCGCGGCGGGTCCCAGCATGGCGCACCGCGGGCCGCGCCGTCCCTCGCGCGTGCCTGCAGCGCCTGCACGGCGCCGGCCTTGGCGGCGGGGTCGCGCTCGCGCAGCGCCGCGAGCGCACACAGACGCCAGTTTTCGGGCTCGCGCGGCGCCTTGTCGGCCGGCGGGGAGTCACGGTCAGCAACGAAATTCATCGGAAACGAATGGAAAACGGAAACGAAAGCCGGCGCAGGCGCGGCACGACACGGCGGGCCGTCCTCGCGCAACCGTTTACAATACGCGATTCACCTGCCGAACGACTCGTGGCGCGGCGCCCAGGCGCCGCGCGCCGCAGCCGCCCCAACGACAGCACATCACAGGAGACGCAGCACCGTGACCATCTACAAGCTTGGCGAAGCCGCACCCAACATTCACGAGAGCGTGTTCGTCGCCGACAACGCGACCATCATCGGCAACGTGACGCTCGCGCAGGATTCGAGCGTCTGGTTCGGCGCGACGCTGCGCGGCGACAACGAGCCGATCAGGATCGGCGAGCGCAGCAATGTCCAGGAAGGCGCGGTCCTGCATACGGACCCGGGCTGCCCGCTCACGGTGGAAGCCAACGTGACGATTGGCCACCAGGCCATGCTGCACGGCTGCACGGTGAAGGAAGGCTCGCTGATCGGCATTCAGGCCGTGGTCTTGAATGGTGCGGTCATCGGCCGCAACTGTCTGGTTGGCGCGGGCGCGGTGGTGACCGAAGGCAAGGTGTTCCCCGACAACTCGCTGATTCTTGGCGCGCCGGCGAAAGTGGTGCGCGAACTGACCGAGGCCGACATCGCGGGCCTCAAGCGCAACGCGGATGTCTATGCGCAGCGTCGCGAGTTTTTCAAGGCGCAGCTCGTGCGGATCGGCTAAGGGCCTGCAGGGCGCCTGACCGACGGGCTGCGCCGCGCGATTCGAAACGAAGGAAAAGATAGTGAACGACCAGTTGCAGAAATTCCTGTTCAGCGCCGCTCCGGTGCGCGGCGAGATCGTCTCCTTGCGCAGCACGTGGCAGGAGGTGCTGACGCGCCGCCAGTACCCCGCGCCGGTGCAGACCGTGCTCGGCGAGATGATGGCCGCGTGCGCCCTGCTCTCGGCCAACCTCAAGTTCGACGGCACGCTGATCATGCAGATCTTCGGCGACGGCCCCGTGCGGATGCTGGTGGTGCAATGCGGCTCGGACCTCTCGATGCGCGCGACTGCGCGGCTCGCGGATGGCGTCTCGGGCGAGGAAGCAGAGGCCCGGCTCGCCGACATGACGCTCGCCACACTCGTCAACGAGGGCGGCAAGGGCCGCTGCGTGATCACGCTCGATCCGGCCAACAAGCAGGCGGGCCAGCAGCCGTACCAGGGCATCGTGCCGCTGAACGGCGAGGCGGGTCCGCTCGAATCGATCGCCGACGTGCTGGAGCACTACATGCGCCACTCGGAACAGCTCGACACGCGGCTGTGGCTCGCGGCCAACGGCGATCGCGCCGTCGGCATGCTGCTGCAGAAGCTGCCGGGCGACGGCGGCATCGTGCCGCACGGCGGCGAGCACGACGCCGATACGTGGGAGCGCGTATGCACGCTGGGCGGAACCTTGTCGCGCGAAGAACTGCTCGAACAGGAGCCCCAAACCCTGTTTCGCCGCCTCTTCTGGCAAGAGAACGTGCGCCATTTCGAACCGGCGCAGACGCGGTTCCAGTGCACCTGCTCGCGCGAAAAGGTCGGTTCGATGCTGAAGATGCTGGGCCGCGACGAAGTGGAAGGCGTCATCGAGGAGCGCGGCCACGTCGAGATTCACTGCGACTACTGCAACCAGCGCTATGAGTTCGACCCCGTGGATGTGGCGCAACTTTTCGCGGCGCCGGGGCTCTCAGAAGGTGTCGCCCCGGCGGCAGACCGGCGTCATTGAGCGCGGTCGGCGCCGCTGCGCACGCGGCGGCGCCTGATCCTGGCATGGGGGGTTAGCAGCATCCCGGACGCTGTTGCGCCGTTCAGCACCCCACCGGCCGCCCCCAGTTACTTAGGAATCCGACAGATTCGAGAGAAGTATGAAGAAAGAACAAAGCTTCACCATGCGGTCGCGCGCCACGCAGGCGCGCCTGGCGGCGGTCACGATGCTGGCTGTCCTGAGCGCGGGCGTTGCGCTAATGGGCGGCTGTACGCTGGACCCGCCCGGGCCATCGCCGATCTACAGCCGGCTGCCCGCGGACCAGTCAGGCCTCCCAACGAGCGCGGGGCAGCTCACGCCTGAGGAGCGCGCACGCTACGATGCCATTGACCGCGAGGTGCTGGCCGACCAGGACCGCGCCATGACAGCCGAAGCGGCCGCCGCTGCCTGGTCGCGCTACTACGCGCCGCCCGTTACGGTCTACGGCAGCTATTACAGCGGCGGCTGGGGCCGCGGATGGGGTACGGGGATCGGCGTTGGCTATCCCGGCTGGGGTTGGGGCTGGTGACGCAGCAGGGTCACCCCGCCTTCTTCTTCTCTTCCTTCGCATGCGCGTGCTTCTTCTCGGGCACGCGCGACACCGGATTCGGCACGACCTTCACGGGCGCATCCGACATCACACCACGCGTCGACGTATTCGACGAGCCAGCCGGCGTCGGCAGCGGCTGGTTCGGCGAGACGAACTGCACGAACACCTCGCCGTCCTTCACCATGCCCATCTCGTAGCGCGCGCGCTCCTCGACGGCGTCCGTACCGCTCTGCAGATCCTGCACCTCGCCGGCGACGCGATCATTACGCGCTTTCTCGTCGTCGTTCTGCTTGAGTTGGCGGGCAAGCTGCCCTTGCAGTTCGTGCACGCGCAGCCAGCCGCCGTGGCCCCACCAGAGCGGATACTGGATCAGCGCCAGCAGGATGATCAAAACGACAGTGACGAGCCGCATGAAGAGTGCCGGATAAATACACGCCGCCCTGCGCAAAACGCAGGGCGGCGGAGAACGGAATCGAAGAGGGTCAGCAAGGCTGTTGCCGACGGTTGCTACCGATCAACGCAGAATCAGCGCAGATTGTAGAACGCCGACTTGCCCGGGTAGCTGGCGATATCGCCGAGATCTTCCTCGATACGCAGCAGCTGGTTGTACTTCGAGATGCGGTCGCTGCGCGAGAGCGAGCCGGTCTTGATCTGGCCGGCGTTGAGGCCGACGGCGATATCCGCGATCGTCGAGTCTTCGGTTTCGCCCGAGCGGTGCGAGATGACAGCCGTATAGCCCGCGCGCTTGGCCATTTCGATGGCTGCGAAGGTTTCCGTCAGCGTACCGATCTGGTTGATCTTGATCAGGATCGAGTTCGCGATGCCCTTCTCGATGCCTTCCTTCAGGATGCGCGTGTTCGTCACGAACAGGTCGTCGCCGACGAGCTGGACCTTCTTGCCGAGCTTGTCGGTGAGCAGCTTCCAGCCGGCCCAGTCGGACTCGTGCATGCCGTCTTCGATCGAGACGATCGGGAACTTGTCGGCAAGCGTCGCGAGGTAGTCGGCGAATTCCGCCGACGACAGCTGCAGGCCTTCGCCCGCGAGCTGGTACTTGCCGTCGTGATAGAACTCGCTCGCCGCGCAGTCGAGCGCGAGCAGCACATCTTCACCGGCACGGTAGCCGGCCTTCTCGATGGCTTGCAGGATGGTCGAGAGGCACTCGTCGTTGCTGCCGAAGTTCGGCGCGAAGCCGCCTTCGTCGCCCACGGCCGTGCTCATGCCGCGATCCGAGAGGATCTTCTTGAGCGCGTGGAACACTTCCGCGCCGCAACGCAGCGCTTCGCGGAAGGTCGGCTGGCTCACCGGCACGATCATGAATTCCTGGATGTCGAGGCTGTTGTTCGCGTGCGCGCCACCGTTGACGATGTTCATCATCGGCACCGGCAGCTGCATCGCGCCCGAGCCGCCGAAGTAGCGGTACAGCGGCAGGCCCGCTTCTTCAGCGGCGGCCTTCGCGACGGCCATCGAAACGGCCAGCATCGCGTTTGCGCCGAGGCGCGACTTGTTGTCGGTGCCGTCGAGTTCGAGCAGGGTCTTGTCGAGGAAGGCCTGTTCCGACGCGTCGAGGCCCATGATCGCCTCGGAGATTTCGGTGTTGATGTGCTCGACGGCCTTCAGCACGCCCTTGCCGTTGTAGCGGCCGGCTTCGCCGTCGCGCAGTTCGATCGCTTCGCGCGAGCCCGTCGACGCGCCCGACGGCACTGCCGCGCGGCCCATCGTGCCCGACTCGAGCAGCACGTCGCATTCGACGGTGGGATTGCCGCGCGAATCCAGGATCTCGCGACCGATGATATCTACGATTGCACTCATGGTTTCCTCAGGAAATGACAGTAACTCTTGCCGACAATAACGCTCGCGCCATCTACTTCCACCTGGCTGTTGCGCCTGTGCGCACGCACGGGGTACACCGTCCGGGATACTTCGTCCGGGTACACGTCATCTGGGACAGGCGGCGCGGTCGTCGGGTTCAACTTTGCGCAGCGCCTCGTTCGCGCTCATCGCGCAACCGCGGCACTGCCATGCTCCCTTGCATACTGCGCGCGGCGCACGGACCCAGACCCTGGGCCCGCGCGCCGCGTGACTCCTCCATCGCGCCGCTCGTGCAACGAAAGCGGCGCGCACATACGATTAATTGAAGTCGTTCTCCAGGAACGGCGCGCGCTTGACCGCCTGGTCCAGCGTCACGAGCGTTTCGAGCAGGTCCGCCATGCGGTTCAGCGGCACGGCGTTCGGACCGTCGGACTTCGCCTCGGCGGGCTTCGGGTGCGTCTCCATGAAGACGCCCGCGATGCCCGTGGCCACGGCGGCGCGCGCGAGCACCGGCACGAATTCGCGCTGGCCGCCCGAGCTCGTGCCCTGCCCGCCCGGCAGTTGCACCGAGTGGGTCGCGTCGAACACGACCGGCGCGCCGGTCTCGCGCATGATCGCGAGCGAGCGCATGTCCGAAACGAGGTTGTTGTAACCGAACGAGACACCGCGCTCGCAGGCCATGAAGCGGTCTTCGGAGAGACCCGCCTCACGCGCCGCGTCGCGCGCCTTGTCGATCACGTTCTTCATGTCGTGCGGCGCGAGGAACTGGCCTTTCTTGATGTTGACCGGCTTGCCCGAACGCGCGCACGCGTGGATGAAGTCGGTCTGGCGGCACAGGAACGCAGGCGTCTGCAGGACGTCCACGACCGAAGCCACGGCCCCGATCTCCTCTTCCGAGTGCACGTCGGTCAGCACGGGCAGACCGAGCTGGCGCTTCACCTCGGAGAGGATGCGCAGGCCCTCGTCCATCCCGAGGCCGCGAAACGACTTGCCGCTCGAGCGATTGGCCTTGTCGTAGGAGGACTTGTAGATGAACGGAATACCGAGCTTCGCGGTGATTTCCTTCAGGCGGCCCGCCACGTCGATCGTCATCTGCTCCGATTCGACGACACAGGTGCCCGCGATCAGGAAGAACGGCTTGTCGAGGCCAACCTCGAAACCGCACAGGTTCATGCTTTCTCCTCGGCGCGCGAGAGCTGGTGCGCGAGCGCCGCTTCGACATACGCCTTGAAGAGCGGATGGCCGTCACGCGGCGTGGACGTGAATTCCGGGTGGAACTGAACGCCGACGAACCACGGATGCATGTCGCGCGGCAGCTCCATCATTTCCGGCAGGTCTTCGGTAGGCGTACGGGCGCTGATGATAAGGCCGCCTGCTTCGAGCTGGGGCACGTAGCCGTTATTGACCTCATAACGGTGGCGATGGCGCTCGTTCACGTCTTTGCCATAGATCTCTGCCGCGAGCGTGCCGGGCTTGATCGGGCAACGCTGCGAACCGAGGCGCATCGTGCCACCGAGGTCCGAGTCTGCGTCGCGCTTCTCGACCCGGCCTTCGCGGTCGGCCCATTCGGTGATCAGTGCGACCACCCGGTCCGGCGTGTCCGGATCGAATTCGGTGCTGTTCGCCTGCCTCAGCCCCACGACGTCGCGCGCGAATTCGATGACGGCGAGCTGCATGCCGAGGCAGATGCCGAGGTACGGCACCTTCGCTTCGCGCGCATACTTGATCGCCTTGATCTTGCCTTCGGTGCCGCGACGGCCGAAGCCGCCCGGCACGAGAATCGCGTCGAGATGCCTGAGGCTGTCCACGCCCTCTTCGTCGACCTGCTCCGAGTCGATGTACTCGATGTTCACCTTCGTCGAGGTCTTGATCGACGCATGGCGCAGCGCTTCGATGAGCGACTTGTACGACTCGGTCAGATCGACGTACTTGCCGACCATGCCGATCGTGACTTCGTGCTTCGGGTGCTCGAGCTTCTCGACCATCTCCGACCACATCGAGAGGTCGGCGGGCCTGGCGGAAAGCTTCAGTTCGTCGCAGACGATCGAGTCGAGGCCCTGATCGTGCAGCATCTGCGGAATCTTGTAGATGCTGTCCGCGTCCCACACCGAGATCACGGCGTCTTCGGGCACGTTCGAGAACATCGAGATCTTCGAGCGCTCGTCGTCGGGAATGCGACGGTCGGCGCGGCACAGCAGCACGTTCGGATAGATACCGATTTCGCGCAGCTTCTGTACGCTGTGTTGCGTGGGCTTGGTCTTGAGCTCGCCAGCCGTGGCGATGAACGGAACCAGCGTCAGATGCACGAAGCATGCGCTGTTGCGTCCAAGGCGCAGGCTCATCTGACGCGCGGCCTCGAGGAACGGCAGCGATTCGATGTCGCCCACCGTGCCGCCCACTTCGACGATCGCCACATCCGGTTCACCGCACGTCGCGGATGCCGCGCCGCGCTCGATGAACGCCTGGATTTCGTTCGTGATGTGCGGGATGACCTGCACGGTCTTGCCGAGATAGTCGCCGCGGCGCTCCTTGCGGATCACCGACTCGTAAATCTGGCCCGTGGTGAAGTTGTTGGCCTTGCGCATCTTCGTGCTGATGAAGCGCTCATAGTGGCCGAGGTCGAGATCGGTTTCCGCCCCGTCTTCCGTCACGAACACTTCGCCGTGCTGAAACGGGCTCATCGTGCCGGGGTCGACGTTGATGTAGGGATCGAGCTTGAGGAGGGTGACTTTCAGACCGCGCGATTCGAGGATCGCGGCGAGGGAGGCGGCGGCAATACCCTTGCCCAGGGACGAAACTACGCCGCCGGTGACGAAAACATATTTGGTCATCGCTGAATGCTCGCGGGAAAAACGGATTATACCGTAAAGCAAGGGCTAACCCTGCTTTTTGCACGTGCCCGTTTGCACCGGCGGCGACAGGACGCCGCACGTCCGTTCGATGCTACAGGCATGCTGGCAAGGGCATTGCGGCGATGGCCTGGCGCGTCCTCAGGCGACGTTGTCCATCGCGTAGAGCAGGCGCTGGACCGCGCGCGCCGTTTCAATGGGCCGCTCCATCGGGTACAGATGACTGCCTTCGATCCATTCGAACCGCTCACCCGCCAGGCGCCGCGTCGCCGTGAGCCCCACCTGACGGACTTCCTTTGACTGCGTGCCTGCAATGAAGCTGACCGGCACGGGCGAGCCGTGCACGAGGCGCGTGCCGAACGTATGCGGCAGCGTGCGGTAGATCAGATACTCGGTGCGGCGGTCGAAGGCGAGCGTACGCGTGCCGTCGGCCGACGTCTGAGGAATGCCGAAGTCGACGTAGTCGGAGAGGACGCGTTCGTCCCAGCGCGCGAAGGCGGCCTTCGAACGGAAGTGCCGCCAGGCTTCGTCCCGATTCGCCCATGAAGTGCGGCGTGTACGCGTGGCGGCGGCCGGCGAAAGATGCTCGTCGAGACCGGTCCACTGCGACATCCTCAGCATGCCGCTGCGCCAGCCTGCTATCACCGGCGAGTCGAGCATCACGACGCCGCGCACCCACTGCGGCTTCCTCAGCGCCGCCATCAGCGAGAGGTAGCCGCCCAGCGAATGGCCGACCAGCCACACGGGTTGCTCGTAGCTGCCGCCGATGTCTTCCAGCAGTTGCTCGACGAGATGCGGCCAGTCGCGCGTAACCGGAAAGCGCGTATCGTGACCAATGCGCTCGATGTAGCGCAGTTCATAGCTGTCGCCGAGTTCGGCGAAAAACGTCCGGTATGTCGAGGCGGGAAAACCGTTCGCGTGCGAAAAGTGGATGACGTTCTTCAAAGTTTTCTGGTCTCCTCTTCGTATCCAGGTCTTCTTTCGGACGCCCGCACTTGTGCGCAGGCCGCCGTTGCGTCACTCGTCCGAAGCGTCCATCCAGTACCGACGCTGCGTATCGCCGTAGCGCTCGACCGTGAGCCCGCCACGTTGCGCCTCGATGCGCACGGCGCCGTCCGCGTCGCTGCGCGCGAGGACGATGTGCCGAGCCTGGTAACGCGCGAACACGCCCGGATTCGGGTGACGAAAGCGATTCAAATAGCCTACCTGAAATACGGCGACGCGCGGGGCGACAGAGTCGAGGAACGGCTCGGTCGACGAAGTGCGGCTGCCGTGGTGCGGCACGACGAGGATCTCGGCATGCAGCGAAGCACGCTCGTCGCCCGCGCGCGCCCGGGCGACGAGCGTGCGTTCGACCGGCGCCTCGATGTCGGCGGCGAGGAGCGCGGTGGTCGCGGCGCCCTGCCCCGCCGTCCGGACGCGCAGCACGCAGCAATGCGCGTTCGGCTTGCCGACGAGTGGCCCGGGATCCGGCCAGAGCACTTCGAAATCGACGCCATCCCAGTGCCAGTGCTGGCCGGCGGCACACAGGACCGTCCGGGCACCGGCCGCGCGTGCGCGCGCCCACAGCGGATGCGGCGGCAGGATGCCCGCGACGAAGTCGCCGACGCCGATTTCGTCGAGCACGGCCGGCGCGCCACCGGAGTGATCGGAGTCGTCGTGGCTCACCATCAGGGTGTCCAGACGCAAAATGCCCTGCGCCTGCAGATACGGAACGACGATGCGCTCGCCTGCGTGCGTCGATTCCGGCCCTGGTCCGGCGTCGAAGAGCAGCGCATGGCGCGACGTCTGCACGAGCACCGAGGTCCCTTGGCCGATGTCGAGCGCCGTCAGGCGAAAGGCGCCGGGCGGCGGCCCCACGGGCGCGGGCAGCAGGAGCGGCAGCCACAGGAAAGGCGCGATCCAGCGCAGCGGCCAGCCACGCGGCGCAAGGCACCATCCGACGCCCAGTGCCGCGCAGGCCAATGACCAGGCGTTCGGCTGCGGCAGGCGCAGCATCGCCCACGGGATGCCGGAAAACCATGCGAGCACGGCGGCTAGCTGGTCGAGCATGGCATGCGCGAGGTGCAGCGCCCAGGCGTCGAGCGGCGCGGGCAGCGCCACGCTCATGAGCACGGTCGGCGTGACGAGCATACTCACGAATGGAATGGCCAAGGCGTTCGCGAACGGTCCGATCAGGGGAATCTGCGCGAACCAGTACGCGCTCAGCGGTGCGAGCGCTATGGTGACGGCCCATTGAACGCGCGCGCCGTCCGCGAGCTTCGCGCCAAAGCGGCGCGCGATGTCGCGCAGGCGCCGTCCTTGTCGCGCCTCCGGCACGCCCGCGGTGCCCGCGTCGCTCATCGGATCGCTCGCTGCGGACCCATCGTCGAACGGTGCCGGGCTGTGCACGCTGGGCACGCCTGAGGTCGCAAAGAGTATCGCCGCGACGGCGCAGAACGAGAGCCAGAAGCCCGCCGCGGTCACCGCCCAGGGATCGCGAATCAGCACGAGCCCAAGCGCCCACGCCAGCACCTGCGATCTCGCCAGGTTGCGCCCGCCAAGCCGCGCCACGGCCGCCACGCCCAGCATCCAGAGTGCGCGCTGCACCGGCACGTTGAAACCCGCCAGCGCCGCATGGACAGCGGCCGCGCACGCCGCGCCGAGCACCGTCACCTTCTGCGCCGGCATCACGAGCGGCGCCTCCACGCCTCGCCAGCGGGCGCGCCGCCAGAGCGCGCCCGCCAGCCAGCCCGCCAGCCCCGCGACGAACGCGAGATGCAGCCCGGAAATGGCGACCAGATGGCTCGTGCCGGTGCTGCGCATGAGGCGCCAGTCTGCGTCGCTCACGGCGTCCTGCGCACCGGTTGCGAGCGCGACGACGATGCCGCGATGCGGGGCGTCGGCAAGCACCGTATCGATACGCGCTCGCAGCGCCGCGCGCCAGCGCGCGAAGGCGAGCCCGATGCCGTGCACCTCGCCGGACAGGCGCCGTGCGTGCGTTACGTCGCTCACGTAGCCCGTCGCGCGGATGCCGCGTTCGAGCATGGCCAGCGCCGCATTGCGCAAACCGAAATTACCTTCGCCGTGAGGACGCTTGAGGCGCACCGTAAGGTGCCAGCGCGCCCCGGGCTCGAGCACCGGAAGCGGCGTATCGCGGGCCGCCCATGTTAGTTGGATCCGGTGCGGTAGTTGGCCGCTCGCCGCCGGCGCGTGCCAGGTCTGAACCTCGAAAGGAAAGCGCACGCTGTCCTGGCCGTAAACCGGCAATCCCGCGACGTAACCACTGACTTCGATGTCACGCGACTGCCAGCTATCGGGCAACGCTTCGGCAAGCCGCACTTCCGCGCGCCACGCGGCATAGCCGAAGCCCGCGCACGCCGCTGCCAGCCACACGGCCAGCCAGCCGCTCGCGCGTCGCGCACCGCGAAGCCGACGGCACAGGCCGCCTCCGCCATCGACCATATGAGCGCCACCCGGCCGAGCTTCGTCCACCGGGAGAGAAGCGAAAGAGTCATCCGCGGTATAGCCGTCCCCTCCCGCCCCGCTCGTAAGCACCCATCCTGCCCAGCCTGCGGCGCCGGCTATCGTCACGACAAGCACGAGCCAGCCGCCCCACCCAGGCAGTGCTGCCTGCTGCTGCAACCACCACACGCCCAGCGCGAATCCACCCCATACCGCCCGCATCGTCCCTCCTCGCAGTCGAGGCGACGTAACGGGCGTAATGGGCGCCACAGGCGCGACGAAAGCGCAGCGCCCGGCCATAACCCGCGACGCGAACGCACGCCGCGCATCCACCCCGCGCAGCAGGCTGCCTTCTCACCGCCTTCGAACCGATTATGCAGACGAAAGTGCGAGCCGCGGCAACGCCGCCGCAGCGTTAGCCGTTGTGCCAAGGGCGAGTTCGTCGGGAGCGAGGCCGCGCAAACCCGCCAGCACAGCGCCGATGCGTGGCACCTGGTCCGGCGTGTTGCGCTCGCGGTAAAGCCATGCGGGGGAGATGTCGGGCGCGTCGGTTTCCATGACGATTGCGTCCAGCGGCAATTGCTCCGCAAGTCGCCGAATCTGCAGCGCCCGCTCGAACGTGACGTTGCCGCCGAAGCCCAGATGCATCCCGTGATCGATGAAGGCGCGCGCCTGCTGAAAGCTGCCGTTGAACGCATGCGCGATGCCGCGATGCACGCCGTTGCGGCGCAGGCCCTTGAGCACCTGGTCCTGCGACTTGCGCACGTGGCAGATCGCCGGCAAGCCGAATTCGCGTGCGAGCTTCAGTTGCGCGTCGTAGAAGTGCTGCTGACGCGCGTCGTCGAGTCCCGGGACAAAGTAGTCGAGCCCGATCTCACCGATACCGATAAAGTGCGGATCGGCGAGGCTCGCCTCGATCTCATGACGCAGCACGTCGAGGTCGTCGTCGCGAGCCTGAGGGGTATACAGCGGATGGATGCCCAGCGCGTACACCGCGCCCTCCACGCGATGCGCGAGCGTGCGCACCGTCGCGAAATTCTCGCGCGCCACCGCCGGAATGACGATGCGCGACACGCCCGCCGCACGCGCTGCCGACACGACCGCGTCGCGGTCCGCGTTGAATTCGGCGGCGTCGAGATGGCAGTGCGTGTCGATCCACATGGCGCGCTCACACCGGAACGACCGGCTCCTCGTGCAGCGTGCCGTCACGCAGGCGCACGATGCGGTCGCAGCGTGCGGCGAGGTCGGGGTCGTGGGTGACGATCACGAAGCTTGTGTCGAACGAGTCGGACAGTTCGAGCATCAGGTTGAACACGGTCTCGGCCGTGCTGCCGTCGAGGTTGCCGGTGGGCTCGTCGGCGAGCACGCACGCCGGCTTCGTCACGAGTGCCCGCGCGACCGCCACACGCTGACGCTCGCCGCCCGAAAGCTCGCCCGGGCGGTGCTTCGCGCGATGCGCGAGCCCCACGCGATCGAGCATCGCCAGCGCCTCACTGCGCGCCGCTTCCTGCGACAGGCGACGGATGCGCAGCGGCATCGCGACGTTATCGACCGCCGAGAACTCCGGCAGCAGGTGGTGGAACTGATAGACGAAGCCGAGCGCGCGGTTGCGCAGGTCGTTGCGTTCGCGCTCGGAAAGCTCGGTGAACGGCTTGCCGAGCACTGAGACCTTGCCCGCACCGGGCTCGTCGAGGCCCCCCAGCACGTGCAGGAGCGTGCTCTTGCCCGAGCCCGAAGCGCCCACGATCGCGAGCTTTTCGCCGCGTCGCACCTTCAGTTCGGTGTAGCGGAGCACCTCGACCTGAAGGCCGCCCTGGCCGAAGGTCTTGGAAACGCCATGCGCTTCGAGTACGTAGGGATAGTCGCCCGCGGCAGCGAGCAGCGATTGACGGTCATTCATAGCGCAGCGCCTCCGCGGGACGAACCTTGGCCGCGCGCCAGCTCGGATAGAGCGTGGCGAGCGCGGACAGCACGAATGCGATCAAGCCGATACGGATCACGTCGGAGGCGACCAGCTCCGAAGGCAGCTCGCTGATGAAATAGACGGACGGCGGCAAGAACTGCACGCCGAACAGATGCTCGATCATCGGCACACTCCACGGAATGCTCCAGGCGATCAGGCAACCGAGCGCGACGCCGATGCCGGTACCGACGAAGCCGATCGTCACGCCCTGCACGACGAAGATCTTCATGATCGAGCCGGGCTGTGCGCCCAGCGTGCGCAGGATGGCGATGTCGGCCTGCTTGTTGGTGACGGTCATCACGAGCGAGGAGACGAGGTTGAACGCCGCGACCGCGATGATGAGCGTGAGGATGATGAACATCATGCGCTTTTCGATCTGCACGGCCGAGAACCAGGTCTTGTTCTGCTGGGTCCAGTCGCGGATATAGAGGTCGCCCGAGAGTGTATGCACGAGCTGGCGCGCGACTGCCGGCGCGCGCTGCATGTCCTTCAGGCGCAGCCGTACGCCGCTGGGCGCCGGCAGCCGATAGAGGATTTCGGCGTCGTGGATATTGATGAGCGCGAGCGTGCTGTCGTATTCGTAGTGCCCCGACTCGAACATGCCCACCACCGTGAACTGCTTGAGGCGCGGCAGCATGCCGGCAGGCGTGATCGAGCCCTCGGGCGCGACGAGTGTGACCTTGTCGCCCACCTGCACGCCAAGGCTCGACGCGAGATCGGCGCCCAGCACGATGTTCCAGCTGCCCGGCGTGAGGTCGTTGAGACTGCCCGCCCTCATCTCCTTGTCGATGTCGGAGACCTGCGGTTCTTCGGAGGGCTCGATGCCGCGCAGCGCGACGCCGCTCAGGCTGTCACCGCGCGTGAGCAACGCCTGGGCGTCGACGTAGGGCGCCGCGCCGATCACCTCGCGGTTCGTCTTCGCCTCCTTGGCCGTCAGTTGCCAGTCGGGCATCGAACCGGTAGGCGAGAAAATCTCGATGTGCGCGAGCACGGAGAGCATGCGGTCGCGCACGTCGCGCTGGAAGCCGTTCATCACCGAGAGCACCACGATCAGCGCCGCGACGCCGAGCGCGATGCCCGACATCGAAATGAGCGCGATGAACGAGATGAAACCGTTGCCGGTCGTGCGCTTGCCGGCGCGCGTGTAGCGCCAGCCTATCTGCCATTCGTAGGGAAGTTTCAAGCGTGTCCTTGTCTGCGTGCCGTGTGCCGAGCACCGCCATGGGTGCGCCCTGTCAGACAACAGGGCGGCATCGCGGCGGCGATCAAGCGCGAAGTTTGCCACACTGGCGGCCCGTGAGGACTTTCGCGCCACCGGCCCGCGCGCGGCTCACACCCCGGGCGCCCCGCCGGTTCAAGCCGCGAAGTACAATTCGGCCCATCATGCCCGCCGACCGACTCCATCTTCTCGTTCCGTTCGCGTTGCCGTCCGCCGCGGCGGCCTCGACGGCCCTTGCCGGCCTCGCCACCCCGGCACTCGACAAGCTGGTGGCCCGCGCCACGGCCGGCGAAACCGTGATCGGCGAGGATTTCCAGCGCACGCTGCCGCATGAACGGTGGGTCGCGAAGCGCTTTGGCGCGGCCGGCTCGAGTGCGGCCGGCTCGCCGACCACACCCGAGGACGAAGCCCCGCTCGCCCCCTACATGCTGCTGGCCGATGGCGGCACTCCCGGCGACGCGACCTGGGCCTGCGTGCAGCCCGTACACGTGCGCATCGCGCACGACCATCTGGTGCTGATCGATCCGGCCTCGCTCGAACTCGACCATGCCGACGCCACCGCGCTCTATGCCGTCGCGAAACCGCTGATCGAGGAACTGGGCGTGCGCGTCGAGGCACCGGTGCCCACGCGCTGGTATTTCTCGAGCGACGTCTTCGGCAGCCTCGCCGCGGCCTCGCCGCTGCGTGCGAGCGGCCGCAACATCGAGATCTGGCTGCCGCACGAGGCGGGCTCGGGCCAACGCTCGCGCGCATGGATGAAGGTGCAGAACGAAGTGCAGATGGCCTGGTTCGAGCATCCCGTCAACGAAGCGCGCGAAGCGCGCGGCCTGCCCGCCGTGAATTCGATCTGGTTCCACGCACAAGGCACGCTGCGCCCGGTGCAAAGTCCCTTTGTGCGCGTACGCTCGGACGCTGCCGCCACGCGCGGCCTTGCCATAGCGGCGGGCGTCGCCGTGGATGCCGTGCCCGCTTCGTTCGCCGCATGGGCCGCGCAAACCAGATCGGAGCCACGCGCCGCGTCGAGCAACGGATCCGCCGCCACGCTCGTCGAACTCGACCCGTTTTCCGCGCCCTACATCCAGCAGGATTGGGGAAGCTGGAACGCCGCGTTCGCCGCGCTCGAGCGCGACTGGCTCGCCCCGGCGCTCGCCGCGCTCGAGGCAGGCGAACTCAGCGCGCTCGGCCTCACGCTGTGCGGCGATACCGGCTCGGTCGATCTCTCGATCACGCGCGGCGACCTGCGCAAATTCTGGCGGCGCCGCGCGTTCGCGTCGCTCTTCATCGAATAAACCCACCTACAGAAGCCGTCCCGCATGACCCGAATCGTCACCCGCGCCTGCTCCCCCGCCGACGCCGAAGCTCTCGTCCGTCACGGCCTTCATCCGGTGCTGGCGCGTCTGTACGCGTCGCGCGGCGTCTCGCAGCCCGACGAAATCGAAACCGGCCTCGCGCGCCTCCTGCCGCCCGCCGCCATGAAGGGACTCGAGGCCGCCGCGACGCTCCTCGCCGACGCGCTCGAAGCGAAGCGGCGCATGCTCGTCGTCGCCGACTACGACTGCGACGGCGCCACCGCCTGCGCGGTCGCCGTGCGCGGGCTGCGCATGCTCGGCGCGCAGATCGACTATCTCGTGCCGAATCGCTTCGAATATGGCTATGGGCTCACGCCTGAGATCGTCGCGCTGGCCGCGCGGCGGCCCGGCGGCCAGCCCGACCTGCTGATCACGGTCGATAACGGCATCGCCAGCGTCGAGGGGGTGGAAGCCGCGAACGCGCTCGGCATCGACGTGCTCGTGACCGACCACCACCTGCCCGGCGACACCCTCCCCGCCGCGCGCGCGATCGTGAACCCGAATCAGGCGGACTGTGGGTTCGAGAGCAAGTGCATCGCCGGCGTGGGCGTCATGTTCTACGTGCTGCTCGCGCTGCGCGCCGAACTGCGCAGCCGCGGCGCGTTCGGAGACGGCCGGCCCGAGCCGCGTCTGGACGGGCTGCTCGACCTCGTGGCGCTGGGCACGGTGGCCGACGTCGTCAAGCTGGACTGCAACAACCGCGTGCTGGTCGCGCAAGGGCTGCAGCGCATCCGCAACGGCCGCATGCAGCCGGGCATCGCCGCGCTCTTTCGCGCCGCCGGACGTGAAGCGCGCAGCGCATCGGGCTTCGACCTCGGCTTCGCGCTCGGCCCGCGCCTCAATGCGGCGGGACGCCTCTCGGACATGTCGCTCGGTATCGAGTGCCTGACCACCGACGACGTGGGCCGCGCCTGGGCCCTCGCGCAGCAGCTCGACACGATGAACCGCGAGCGTCGCGAGATCGAAGCCGGCATGCAACAGCAGGCGCTCGCCGATCTCGCCGACATCGATCCCGAAGGCAAGGCCACGCTCACGCTGTTCAATCCGGGCTGGCATCAGGGCGTGATCGGTATCGTGGCCGGGCGGCTGAAGGAGAAATTCCATCGCCCCTCGTTCACGTTCGCGCTCGCCGACGAAAGCGGCGAACTCGTGAAGGGCTCGGGCCGCTCGATCCCCGGTTTCCATCTGCGCGACGCGGTCGATCTGATCGCCAAGCGCGAACCCGGCCTCATCCACAAGTTCGGCGGCCACGCGATGGCGGCGGGTCTCACGATCGCCGCCGCCGACGTGCCGCGCTTCGCCGACGCCTTCGAACGCGTGGGCCGCGCCTGGCTCTCGGCGGAGGCGCTCGCGCGCACCGTGGAAACCGACGGCGATCTCGAAGACGCCTACTTCACGCCCGATTTCGTCGCAATGCTCGACGCGGCCGTTTGGGGTCAGGGCTTCCCGGCGCCCGTGTTCGCGGGCGAATTCGAAGTGGCCTCGCAGGCGCTCGTGAAGGACAAGCACCTGAAGCTGCAGCTTCTGCGCGGCCGCCAGCGCTTCAACGCGATCTGGTTCAATCACACCGAACCGCTGCCGCAGCACACCACCGTCGCCTATCGGCTTGTGCGCGACACCTGGAACGGTGTTTCGCGCGTGCAGCTCGTCGTGGAGCATGCGCTCGATTGAGGGGAGAGATTCGGGGCAATAGCGATGCCGCGGCGGGGCCGCTGTGCCCTTGATGCAGGTCCGATCGGCTATAATTCAAGGTTTTACGCCCCGGATCACGACACAAATGGAAGCGGAACGTCTCAACGCGATCGAAGCCTCTCTGGCGGACCTGCGCACGCGCGCGGGCGAGCTACGGGGGTATCTTTGACTACGATGCCAAGTCCACGCGACTGATCGAAGTCAACCGCGAACTCGAAGACCCGAACGTCTGGAACGACGCGAAGCACGCCCAGGAACTCGGCAGGGAAAAAAAGCTGCTTGAAGGCGTGGTGCACGTGCTCGAAGGCATCGAGAACGACGTGCGCGATACCCAGGATCTCTTCGAGATGGCGCGCGAGGAAAGCGACGACGATACGCTCGTCGCCTGCGAAGCCGACGCCGCGGCGATTGAGCTGCGCGTGGCCGACGTCGAGTTCCGCCGCATGTTCTCGAACCCGGCCGACCCCAACAACGCGTTCATCGACATCCAGGCCGGCGCCGGCGGCACCGAGGCCTGCGACTGGGCCTCGATGCTGCTGCGCCAGTACGTGCGCTACTGTGAGCGCAAGGGCTTCAAGACCGAAGTGCTCGAAGAGTCCGAAGGCGACGTCGCCGGCATCAAAAGCGCGACGATCAAGGTCGAGGGCGAGTACGCCTACGGCTTCCTGCGCACCGAAACCGGCATTCACCGTCTCGTGCGCAAGTCGCCGTTCGACTCGTCGGGCGGGCGTCATACGTCGTTCTCGTCGGTGTTCGTGTATCCCGAGATCGACGATTCGTTCGAGATCGAAGTCAACCCGGCCGATCTGCGCATCGACACGTACCGCGCTTCGGGCGCGGGCGGCCAGCACATCAACAAGACCGACTCCGCCGTGCGGATTACGCACTTGCCGTCGGGCATCGTCGTGCAGTGCCAGAACGACCGCTCGCAGCACCGCAACCGCGCCGAAGCCATGGCCATGCTCAAATCGCGCCTGTACGAAGCCGAAATGCGCAAGCGCCAGTCGGAGCAGGACAAGCTCGAAGCGGGCAAGTCGGACGTGGGCTGGGGTCACCAGATCCGCTCCTACGTGCTCGATAACAGCCGTATCAAGGATCTGCGCACCAACGTCGAAATCAGCAACACCAAGGCCGTGCTCGACGGCGATCTCGACGCTTTCATCAGCGCGAGCCTGAAACAGGGCATTTGAGCCGCCGCGGCCTCGTGGCAACAATGAGGCCGCTCCCCCGCGTGGCGGCGCGCAAGAGCGCCTTCACCGGGACCAGGCGGCGAACGCACCGCGTTCGCCGCAACCCGGCTGAGTCCGGGGCAAAATCGCGCTAGCATCCCGAAAGCATCGCCGCCCGGCACGCCCACGCAGCACGGCGCGCCCCGCGCGGACCATCGAATCTGTATCACCGAACCCGAGCCAACATGACCGAACCGACCCAGCCGACTGCGGCCAGCGCCGCGCCCGACCTGGACGACAACCAGATCATCGCCGAGCGCCGCGAGAAGCTGCGCGCGCTGCGCGAAGCGGGCGTCGCCTACCCCAACGACTTCCGTCCCACCCACCACGCCGCCGACCTGCAGCGCGACTACGCCGACACCGACAAGGACGCACTCGAAGCGCAGGCCCTGGAAGTGTCGATCGCGGGCCGCATGATGCTCAAGCGCGTGATGGGCAAGGCGAGCTTCGCGACCGTGCGCGACGGCTCGGGCCAGATCCAGTTTTTCATCACGCCCGCCGACGTGGGCGAGGCCACCTACGACGCGTTCAAGAAGTGGGACCTGGGTGACATCGTGGCCGCGCGCGGCGTGCTGTTCCGCACCAACAAGGGCGAGCTCTCGGTACGCTGCACGCAACTGCGCCTGCTCTCGAAGGCGCTGCGCCCGCTGCCGGACAAGTTCCACGGCCTCGCCGACCAGGAAATGCGCTATCGCCAACGCTACGTCGACCTGATCGTCACGCCCGAGGCGCGCAAGACCTTCGTCGCGCGCACCAAGGCGATCTCGTCGGTGCGCCGCTTCATGGCCGAAGCCGATTTCATGGAAGTCGAAACGCCGATGCTGCACCCGATCCCGGGCGGCGCGGCGGCCAAGCCCTTCGTCACGCACCACAATGCGCTCGACATGCAGATGTTCATGCGCATCGCGCCGGAGCTCTATCTGAAGCGCCTTGTGGTGGGCGGCTTCGAGCGCGTGTTCGAGATCAACCGGAACTTCCGTAACGAGGGCGTCTCGCCGCGCCACAATCCGGAGTTCACGATGATGGAGTTCTACGCCGCGTTCACCGACTACACGTGGCTGATGGACTTCACCGAGGCGCTGATCCGCCAGGCCGCCATCGACGCGCAAGGCAGCGCCGTGCTCACCTATCAGGGACGCGAGCTGGACCTCAGCAAGCCGTTCCACCGCCTCACGATCACGCAAGCCATCCAGAAGTACGCGCCGCAGTACACCGACGCACAGCTTGCCGACGCCGCCTTCCTGCGCACCGAACTGAAAAAGTTCGGCGTGGACCCGAACCAGCCCGCGTTCCTCAATGCCGGCGTTGGCGCGCTGCAACTCGCGCTGTTCGAGGAGACCGCCGAATCGCAGCTGTGGGAGCCGACCTACATCATCGACTACCCGGTCGAAGTGTCGCCGCTCGCGCGCGCCTCGGACACGCAGCCAGGCGTCACGGAGCGCTTCGAGCTCTTCATCACGGGCCGCGAGATCGCCAACGGCTTCTCGGAGCTGAACGATCCGGAAGACCAGGCCGCCCGCTTCAAGAAGCAGGTCGAGCAGAAGGACGCCGGCGACGAGGAAGCGATGTTCTACGACGCCGACTATATCCGCGCACTCGAATACGGCATGCCCCCGACGGGCGGCTGTGGCATCGGTATCGACCGTCTCGTGATGCTGCTGACCGACAGCCCGAGCATTCGCGACGTCATCCTGTTCCCGCACCTGCGCCGCGAAGACTGATCGTCGGCCGCCTTGGCCGGAAAGCCTGAGGGCGCATGCGGTTCATGCCGCATGCGCCCTTTGTTTTACCGGCGGCGGTTTGTAACCATCGGTAAAAGCTTTCGGGGTCAAAACCCGCGGAGATCAGCGCCGCCCTTCTGCCAACGCGTGCGCAAGCGCCTCGCCGAAGCCTGTGGCCCCGGTCCACTGGAAGCCCGCCAGGCTTGGGTTACAAATTGAAACCCGGCGGGAATCGTTCTGGCTCAGACTATGTCTCATAAATGAGTCTCATAAAAACCAACTCTGCTAGAAGACGGAGCTTGTCATGAACCAACCCGATCCGAACACCTCACGCAAACGCCTTCATCCCCTCATCGCCGCGGCGGCGGCGGCTGTCATCGTCGCAAGCCTCGCGGCCACTGCGGCCATCACCGGCGTCTTCCCGAAGGCCTCGAGCAGCGCCGAACAGAATGCGCAAACGCAGACTGGCACGACGGCCATGACGGCCTCTCAACCGGTTGTCGATTCGACGCAACCGGCACCCGCCGCGCAGAATGCCCAGGTGGCGCAGAACGAAACGCCCCAGGTCGTGTCGGTCCCCGCGCAGCCGCAAGCCGCCGAGCCTGCACCGGGCGCCGCGGCCGCGCCGCCGCCGCAATACGGCCAGCAGCCCCAGCAATCCGCGCAGGAAGCGCCGCCTGCGCAAGCTCCATGCGAATCGTGCGGCACGGTGGTGGCCATTTCCGAAGTCAAGCATGAGGGCCACGGCACCGGCATCGGCGCCGTGGGCGGCGCCGTGGCGGGCGGCCTGATCGGCAACCAGTTCGGCGCCGGCACCGGACGTGCGGCGATGACCGTGCTCGGCGCGGTCGGCGGCGGCTTCGCCGGCAACTCGGTCGAAAAGCACATCCGCAGCACGACTAGCTACTCGGTGCGCGTGCATATGGAGAACGGCAAGACCCGCTACTTCACGTACCACGAAGCGCCGCCGTTCCAGCAAGGCGAGCACGTGCGCGTGGAGAACGGCACGCTCGTCGCGTCCTGACGAGCGCAAATCCGCAAATCCGCAAACAAAAAGGCGATTCGCCCATCGGGGCGAATCGCCTTTTTCATGTCCTGCAACGGCGTGAGCCGGTCGAAGGCTCAGTAATCGGCGTCCTCGATCCATGCCGCCTGGATCGCCTCCAGGATTTTCTCGTTCGAACGCTCGGGATCGTCGTCGAAACCCTCGAGCTCCATGATCCAGCGATGCAGATCGGTGAAGCGTACGTATTGCGGATCGACCTCCGGGTGAGTGTCCGTCAGTGCCACCGCGATGTCCTGCACATCGGTCCATTTCATGGCTGCACGCTCCTCTTTGGGCTTAGTGGTTTTCCTTCGCGTGGTTGATCGAGTAACGCGGAATCTCGACCACCAGGTCGTCGCTTTCCGGCACCAAGGCCTGGCAGGACAGCCGCGAGGTGGGCTCCAGACCCCACGCCTTGTCGAGCAGATCGTCCTCGGCTTCCTCGGACGGCTCGAGCGCGTTGAAGCCTTCACGCACGATCACGTGACAGGTCGTGCACGCGCACGACTTCTCGCAGGCGTGCTCGATTTCGATGCCGTGCTCGAGCAGCGCATCGCACACACTCTCGCCCGGCTTCGCTTCGATCACCGCGCCCTCCGGGCACAGTTCGACATGGGGCAGCACCACGATTTGAGGCATTGTGAATTCCGTATCCAATAACGTTCGTCTCGGGCGCAGTGCCCCGTCCTCGACGGCGGCCTGAGCCCATTTTACTGGCGCCGCGCGCTTTCCTGCATCGGGAAAGCACGCAGGCGCTGCGGCGCGGGAATGGTCCGCGCGCCGCTTCCATCGCGCATTTCGCGTGACGCCACGCGTGGGGCGTCAGCCGATTTCGTCGAGACGCTTGCCGGCCAGCGCGCGCTTGATGCCCTTGTCCATGCGGCGCGCGGCGAATTCATCGGTGCCCGCGGAGAGCGCCTTCGTTGCCGTCTCGATGGCCTCGGTATCTTCGCCCGCTACGACGCTGCGCAGCGCGTCCACGAGTGCACCGACTGCCTTGCGTTCGTCGGCATCGAGCAGCTCGCCGTCGACGGCGAGCGCGGCCAGCGTCGCCTCGACGACGCGCTCGCCTTCCACCTGCGCCTCGCGCAGCGCACGGGCGCGCATGTCCACCTCGGCCGTCTTGAAGCTGTCTTCGAGCATCCTGGCGATTTCGTCGTCGGCAAGACCATATGACGGCTTCACCACCACCGACGCCTCCACCCCCGAATGCTGCTCGCGCGCGAACACCGAGAGCAGGCCGTCCGCGTCCACCTGGTAGGTCACGCGAATGCGCGCCGCCCCCGCCACCATCGGCGGAATGCCGCGCAGCTCGAAGCGTGCGAGCGAGCGGCAGTCGGAAACGAGCTCGCGCTCGCCCTGGACGACGTGGATCGCCATCGCCGTCTGTCCGTCCTTGAACGTCGTGAAGTCCTGCGCGCGTGCGACGGGAATGGTCGAATTACGCGGAATGATCTTCTCGACGAGACCGCCCATCGTCTCGACGCCGAGCGAGAGCGGAATCACGTCGAGCAGCAGCCAGTCGTCTTCGCCGCTGCGGTTGCCCGCGAGCAGGTCGGCCTGGATCGCCGCGCCAAGCGCGACCACCTGGTCCGGATCCAGATTCGTGAGCGGCGCCTGCCCGAAGTGCTGCTCCACGGCGCGGCGAATCACCGGCATGCGCGTCGCGCCGCCCACGAGCACCACGCCCTTCACGTCTTTCGGCTCGACCTTCGCGTCGCGCAGGGCCTTCTTCGTCGGCGTGAGCGTGCGTTGTACGAGCGCTTGTGTCAGCGCCTCGAAACGCGCAGCGTCGATCGTCACAGCGATCCGCTGTCCGTTCGACAGCGTGACGTCGATGCTTGCCTCAGGTGCCGAGGACAGCGCCTCTTTCGCCTCGCGTGCGCGGTCCAGCAGGAGACGCACGTCTTCGGGCGCGAGCGCTGCCGCGTCGAGTCCGGCCTGCTCGAGCACGTAGCGCCAGACCGCGTGGTCGAAGTCGTCACCGCCAAGCGCCGAATCGCCGCCCGCCGCGAGCACTTCGAACACGCCCTTGGTGAGCTTGAGGATCGACAGGTCGAAGGTGCCGCCGCCGAGGTCGTACACCGCGTAGAGGCCTTCGGCAGCGTTGTCGAGCCCGTAGGCGATCGCCGCCGCCGTCGGCTCGTTCAGCAGGCGCAGCACGTTCAGGCCCGCGAGGCGCGCCGCGTCCTTGGTCGCCTGGCGCTGCGCTTCGTCGAAATACGCGGGCACCGTGATGACCGCGCCGACGAGGTCGTCGCCGAGCGTGTCTTCGGCGCGCTGGCGCAGCGTCGCGAGAATCTCTGCCGAAACCTCGACCGGACTCTTCACGCCATCCACGGTGCGGATCTGTACCATGCCCGGCGCGTCGACGAATTCGTACGGCGCGTTCGCGGCGCCCTCGACGTCGGTCTTGCCGCGGCCCATGAAGCGTTTGACGGAGACGATCGTGTTGCGCGGATCGGTGGCTGCCTCGGCTTTCGCGGTGCGGCCGATACGGCGGCCGCCGCCCGCGAGATAGCGCACGACGGACGGCAACAGCACGTGGCCTTCTTCGTCGGGCAACACGTCGGGCACGCCGCTGCGCACCGCGGCGACCAGCGAGTTCGTCGTGCCGAGGTCGATGCCGACCGCGAGCCGCCGCTGGTGCGGCGCCGGCGCCATGCCGGGTTCGGAGATTTGCAATAGTGCCATCTGTGTGATCTTGTGCAGGTCAGGGGTCTTTGGGGCCCCTGCTCCTCTTGTCCGTTCCGGCTCGCGCCCTGCCCGCTGCGCGGGCCGGCGCCAGCCCCCTTCAGTCTTCCAGACGCTCGATCTGCGCGTCGATCTCGCTTGCCACGCGCTCGATGAACATCAGCTGACGCACGGCCTCGGCAGCCGCCTGATTCGAGCCGCTGCCGATCAGCGCCGCGAGCTTCGCAAGCCGCGCGCGCTCGTCGTCGCGCAGATCGGCTGCGAGCGCATCGAGCGCATCGACGTTCTTCGCGCCCACCGCGTCCTCGATCGCTTCGCGCCATTCCATCTGCTGCATCAGGAACGCGGGCTCCATCGCCGTGTTGTTCTCCGCGCCGACGTCGATCCCGCGCAGGTGCAGCAGGTACTTCGCGCGCTTGAGCGGATCGCGCAGCGTCTGGTACGCCTCGTTCGTGCGCGTGGCCCATTGCATCGCGACGCGCTTTTGCGCATCGCCGGCCGCGGCGAAGCGGTCGGGGTGCACCTGCGCCTGCACCGTGCGGTAGGCGTGGTCGAGCGCGTCTGAGTCGACCTCGAACTGCTCCGGCAGGCCGAAGAGAGCGAAGTGGCTATCGGTGAGCGAAGAGGTGAGCGAAGAAAGCGAGGTCATCTCGTGGTCGTCGAATTGTGCCGCCCAGGGCGGGCTTTCAAGAGGCGTGGCGGGTGCGCCGCGCGCATCCATGAAAAGTCAAAAAGGCGGCACAGGCCGCCTTTTCACCGCATCGCACGGGCTCAAACGCGGAACGACTCGCCGCAGCCGCACTCGTCCTTCACGTTCGGATTATTGAACCGGAAGCCTTCGTTGAGCCCTTCGCGCACGAAGTCGAGCTGGGTGCCGTCGATATAGGCAAGGCTCTTCGGATCGACGATGACTTTCACGCCATGGCTTTCGAAGACGTTGTCTTCGGGGGCGAGCTCGTCCACGTATTCGAGCTTGTAGGCCAGCCCCGAGCAGCCCGTCGTACGCACGCCAAGACGCAGACCCACGCCCTTGCCGCGGCGGGTCAAATACTTCTGCACGTGCTGTGCCGCTTTTTCCGTCAACGTAATTGCCATAGCGTTTTCGTTACGCCGTAGCGCAACCCTGCCTGCATTCAAAGTCGTTAATCCCGCAGCGCCTGGCCTCGCCAGGCGCTGTGCTCCTGCCTCGCCCGCGCTCAGACTTCGGCCTTCGCTTCCGTCGTGTGGCGCTGACGATAATCGGCCACGGCCGCCTTGATCGCGTCTTCCGCGAGGATCGAGCAGTGGATCTTCACCGGCGGCAGCGCGAGCTCTTCCGCGATATGCGTGTTCTTGATGGAGAGCGCCTCGTCGAGCGTCTTGCCCTTCACCCATTCGGTCACGAGCGAACTCGAAGCGATCGCCGAGCCGCAACCGTAGGTCTTGAACTTCGCGTCTTCGATAACGCCGTCCGCGCCCACGCGGATCTGCAGCTTCATGACGTCGCCGCAGGCCGGCGCGCCGACCATGCCGGTGCCCACCGTGTCGTCGTCTTTCGCGAACGAGCCGACGTTGCGCGGATTTTCGTAATGGTCCAGAACCTTTTCGCTATATGCCATGATCACACTCCTTCAATTCGTTGGCCGCGCTGCACGCAGTTGACTGCCAGTTGCGCTGCGGCCGGGTCGATGTCCGCTATCGTGCCGGGCTTGCTCAGTGCGCTGCCCACTGAATGGTCGAAATATCGACGCCGTCCTTGTACATCTCCCACAGCGGCGACAGCTCGCGCAGCTTGGCGATCTTCGACTTGAGCAGGTTGACCACGTAGTCCACGTCCTGCTCGGTCGTGAAGCGGCCCACCGTGAAACGGATCGAGCTGTGCGCCAGTTCGTCGTTGCGGCCGAGCGCGCGCAGCACGTACGACGGCTCGAGCGACGCGGACGTGCAGGCCGAGCCCGACGAGACCGCGACGTCCTTGACCGCCATGATCAGCGACTCGCCTTCGACAAAGTTGAAGCTGATGTTCAGGTTGTGCGGGACACGCTGTTCCATGTCACCGTTCACATAGGTCTCTTCGATCTCCGAGAGTCCGCGCAGCAGCTTGTCGCGCAGCATGCGGATACGTTCGTTCTCGGTGGCCATTTCTTCGCGTGCGATACGGAACGCTTCGCCCATGCCCACGATCTGGTGCGTGGCCAGCGTGCCCGAACGCATGCCGCGCTCGTGGCCGCCGCCGTGCATCTGCGCCTCGATGCGCACGCGCGGCTTGCGGCGCACGTACAGCGCGCCGATGCCCTTCGGACCGTAGGTCTTGTGCGCCGAGAACGACATCAGGTCGACCTTGAGCTTCTGCAGGTCGATGGGCGCCTTGCCCGTCGACTGCGCGGCGTCCACGTGGAAGATGATGCCCTTCTCGCGGCAGATCTCGCCGATCGCCTCGATGTCCTGGATCACGCCGATCTCGTTGTTCACGTGCATGACGGAAACGAGGATCGTGTCGGGACGGATCGCGGCCTTGAAGTCGTCGAGGTCGATCAGACCGTCGTCCTTCACGTTCAGATACGTGACTTCGTAACCTTCGCGCTCAAGCTCGCGGCAAGTGTCGAGCACGGCCTTGTGCTCGGTCTTCACCGTGATGATGTGCTTGCCACGGCTCTTGTAGAAGTGCGCGGCGCCCTTGATCGCGAGGTTGTCCGATTCGGTGGCGCCGGAGGTCCAGATGATCTCGCGCGGATCGGCGTTGACGAGCGCGGCGACGTTTTCGCGCGCTTCCTCGACGGCACGCTCCGCGTCCCAGCCGTAGGCGTGGCTGCGCGACGCCGGATTGCCGAACTGCTCGCGCAGGTACGGAATCATCTTGTCCACCACGCGCGGATCCACAGGCGTCGTCGCGCTGTAATCCATGTAAATGGGCAGGTGGGGAATGTCGTTATTCATCTATCGCTCCGGGGAATCTGTCTGCTGCTCTGTGTATTGCGCTGGCCGTGGTCCGCGATCAGGAGCCGGCCATGTTGAATATGGAGTTCGGCCCCAGCGGCACCGTGCGCACCGGCTCGACGGCCGGCGTCTCGGCGCGGCGATCGCGCAGGACCGTGGGCGCGGCGCCTTCGCGGGCGCGCTGCTTGTCCACCAGATCCTTCAGCGAGACCGAATCGAGGTACTCGACCATCTTCTGGTTCAGCGTGGACCAGAGTTCGTGCGTCATGCAGTGGCCGTCGTGCTGCTTCGTGCCCTCGCAGGCGCCCTTGCCGCCGCACTGGGTGGCATCGAGCGGCTCGTCCACGGCAATGATGATGTCCGCGACGGTGACTTCCTCCGCGCGGCGCGCAAGGTTGTAGCCGCCACCCGGCCCGCGGACCGATTCGACGATTTCATGACGGCGCAGCTTGCCGAACAGCTGTTCGAGGTACGACAGCGAGATGTGCTGGCGCTGGCTGATACCCGCAAGCGTCACCGGGCCCTGCTCCTGGCGCAGCGCCAGGTCGATCATCGCCGTGACGGCGAAACGGCCTTTCGTGGTGAGTCTCATGATGTAGGGGAACCGCAATTCTCGACAATTTTCGTCAAGTATAAATACATGAGTAGTTTAGTCAAGTATCCGCGCCGGCATGCGGGTTATTAGGCAGCTTGCGAATAGCCACCAGCGACCCGGCGCGGCCAAAAAACAACGCAAACCGTGCATCGTGGTTTGCGCCGGCCATCGCATTAGTCGGCCAACTGCGTGCGCATGGCCGCCAGCAAACCTGCACAGGCCGCTTCGCACTGGTCGAGTACCGTTTCGAAGCCCGCCTCGCCGCCAAAATAAGGGTCGGCGACAACACGCGTCTCGAGTTGCGGCGCGAACTCCATCAGAAGGCGAATCTTCTCGCGCGCCGCGGTCGACGCCACTTTCTGCAGTGCCGTGACGTTCGCATCGTCCATGGCGACCACGAAGTCGAAGCGCTCGAAGTCGCCCGCGCCGATCTGGCGGGCACGCAATGGTGCGAGATCGTAGCCGCGGCGCTGGCCGGCGCGCTGGGCGCGCTCGTCCGGCGCCTCGCCCACGTGCCAGTCGCCCGTGCCCGCCGAATCGACGTCGATACGCTCGCCCAGCCCCGCCTGCCCGACCATGTGCCGCATCACGGCTTCGGCCGTGGGCGAGCGACAAATGTTGCCGAGGCAGACAAAACAGACGGAGACCTTTTTCATCGAATCGACAGTCGCTAAGGGCGGGCCAAACTGTTAATTATACAAAGCACGGCGCAACCGCGCCGGGCACTCACAGAACATGCGAGGGCGGCAACGGCTGGCTGGAGCCGATAACTTTGACGGGGGCCTTGACGGGCGTCGGGCCTTCGCTGCCAACGAGGCCGTACGATACGGCGCGCGCCAGTTCGGCGCTCAGTTGGTCGGCGGCCAGCGGCATCTGCTGCTGCGTCGTATTCCATGCATGGGCCCACGCGATGGCCGCGCACGGCACGATCAGCGCCAGCGGCCAGTACACCGATATTTTCTTTTTCATGATGCGGACTCTCTCGACTTGGGGCGACGAGTGCGGGACGCACTATCGCCAGTCGAAATGATATAGACATCCGCAATCAGGAAAAACCCGGCAACACCGAACACACTGTTGCTGCAGGTTAAACAGTGGACGGGATCGGCTTGACAGCCGCTCAGCCAGCATTCGCTTGCCGGCGCGTCGTATCCAGATGCGTGCGCTGCGCTGCGTAGAGTTCGCGAAAGGTGCGCCCGACCGGCGCGGGCATGTCGCGGCCCTCGGTCCAGCCGCGCGCCAGCGGCAGTTTGCGGATGAGCCGCGCCTGCCCACCCAGACGCTCCAGCACGCGCACGCCCAGCTTCGTCAGCAAGGCATAGGCAGCCGGATGCAACGCGAACCAGCCCCACACGGCCAGCGCGGTCCTCTCGCGCCAGGGTCGCAGATGGCGTTCGGTCTGTTTCTCGCGCAGCTTGCGCAGCAGGTCCGAGAGCGGGATGCCGACCGGGCAGACGCTGTTGCACTCGCCGCAGAGCGTGGCCGCCTGCGGCAGGTCGAGCGCCAGGTCAAGGCCCACGTAGCTCGGCGTCAGCACGGAGCCCATCGGCCCCGGATAGACCCAGCCGTAAGCGTGGCCGCCCACCTTCTGATAGACGGGGCAATGGTTCATGCACGCGCCGCAACGGATGCAGCGCAGCATCTCCTGGAACTCCCCGCCGATGAGCCCCGTACGGCCACCGTCCACGAGCACGACGTACATATGCTCGGGTCCGTCGACGTCGTCCTTGCCGCGCGGCCCCGTCAGCATCGAAAAATAGTTCGAGGTGGCCTGCCCCGTTGCGGAGCGCGGCAAGAGGCGCATGGCCGTCGCGAGGTCTTCGAGCGTCGGCAGCACTTTTTCGATGCCGGTCACCGCCACGTGGACGCGCGGCATGACCGTGCACATGCCCTCGTTGCCCTCGTTCGTCACCAGCACGACCGAGCCGGTTTCCGCCACGAGGAAGTTGCCGCCCGTCACCCCCATATCCGCCGAAAGGAAGTGCGGGCGCAGCGTCTCGCGCGCCTCGCGCGTCATATCGGGAATTTCGGTCAGGCGCGGCTTGTGATGCGTCTTCGCGAAGAGATCGGCGATCTCGTCCTTGTCCTTGTGAACGACGGGCGCGATGATGTGGCTCGGCGGCTCGTTGCCGTTGATCTGGAGGATGTACTCGCCGAGGTCGGTCTCGATCGACTGCACGCCCATCCCTTCGAGCACCGTGTTCAGCTGCATCTCCTCGGAGACCATTGACTTCGTCTTGATGACCTTGCGCACGTCGTGGCGGCGCGCGATTTCCGCGACCAGCTTCGCCGCGTCGCGCGCCGTTTGCGCATAGAGCACCGTCACGCCGCGACGCGTGGCCTCGGCCTCGAACTGCTCGAGCCAGACGTCGAGGTTGTCCAGCGCGCGGTTGCGGCGCTCCTTGAGCGCGGTGCGCGTGGCCGGGAAATCGATCGCGGTCATCGCCTCGGCGCGCGCCGAAACGAATTTGGTCGAGAGCTTCGTGAGGTTCTGCTGGAGGCGCTGGTCGGCCAGCTTCTGGCCGGCGCGCGCCTTGAAGTGCATCGACTGGACTTGCATGGTTCCGGGATCCTGGGGGCGAAGGACTGCTGAACGCAGTGGGACTAAGCGGGCAAGCGCGGCCAAACGAGCGCGGGCGCGCGTCAGACGTCGCCGGCCAGCACCTGGGCCACGTGCAGTACGCGCGTGGCGATGTCGCCGGTGCGGCGCAGGCGCCCTTCGATGTTGAGCATGCAGCCCAGGTCGCCCAGCACCACGGCGCCGGTGCCGCTCGCGCGCACGTTCGCGCATTTCTCGTCGGCAATCGCGGTCGAGATCGCGCCATACTTCACCGCGAAGGTGCCGCCGAAACCGCAACAATGCTCGCAGTCCTTCATCTCGCGCAGCTCGACGCCGCGCTGCGCGAGCAGCGCACGCGGCTGCGCCTTGACGCCGAGCTCGCGCAGCCCCGAGCAGGCGTCGTGATAGGCGACCGGCCCGCGGAATTCGCCGGGGGGCAGCGAAACTTTCGCGATATTGACGAGGAAGTCGGTGAGTTCGTACACGCGCTCGCGCAACAGGCCGTAGTGGCGCATCAGTTCGGGGTCGTCTCGGAACAGGTCGCCGTAATGCACGCGGATCATGCCGCCGCACGAGCCCGACGGCACCACCAGATAGTCGTACTGCTCGAACTCGCGCAGGGTCTTTTCCGCAAGGTCGCGCGCGAGCCCGCGCTCGCCCGAGTTGTACGCCGGCTGCCCGCAGCAGGTCTGCGCCGGCGGCACGTCTACCTCGTAGCCCGCCTGCTCCAGCAGCTTGAGCGCCGAAAACCCGATTTCGGGGCGCATCGCATCTATGAGGCAGGTCACGAACAAACCGACTCGCATGGGGACTCCTCCGAAAAACCGTCCCCGATTATCCGATGTTTCCCGCCGAGCACCAATGCGTCGCCGCCTGGACACTGGCACGCGCCGGCACGCGGCGACGATGACGCAGCGCGGCAAGCCATCCCGCCAGCCGCTTACTTTTTTCACAATACGAGATACAATGCGCTATCCGCCTTACGCGCCAAGCCAATCTGAACCATGAGCGAAAGTGGAAGCACGCCAGATCCGAAGACCTCGATTCAGGTGATCGAGCGCATGATGCGCCTGCTGGACGCGCTCGCCGCGCACAGCGACCCTGTCAGCCTCAAGGAGCTGGCCCAGCGCACCGAACTCCATCCGTCCACGGCGCACCGCATTCTGAACGACATGGTGAGCTGCCGGCTCGTCGACCGCTCCGACCCAGGCACCTACCGGCTCGGCATGCGTCTGCTCGAACTGGGCAATCTCGTGAAGGCGCGCCTTTCGGTGCGCGACGCGGCGCTCACGCCCATGCGCGAGCTGCACCGCCTCACTGGCCAGACCGTGAACCTCTCGGTTCGCCAGGGCGACGAAATCGTCTATATCGAACGGGCCTACTCGGAACGCTCGGGCATGCAGGTGGTGCGCGCGATCGGCGGCCGGGCGCCGCTGCACCTCACTTCGGTCGGCAAACTGTTCCTCGCCGCCGACGAATCGAACCGCGTGCGCGCCTATGCCACGCGTACGGGTCTTTCCGGCCATACGCGCAACAGCATCACCGACCTTACCCGCCTCGAGCGCGAACTCGCGCACGTGCGCCAGCAGTCCTGCGCGCGCGACAACGAGGAACTGGAACTGGGTGTGCGCTGCATCGCGGCCGGCATTTACGACGACACAGGCAAGCTGGTTGCCGGGCTGTCGCTCTCCGCACCGGCCGACCGTCTGCAGGACTCGTGGCTGGGCCAGCTGAGCAAGACGGCGCTCGTGATCTCGGAGTCGCTGGGCTACCATGCGCAGCCCGCCGAGGGCAGCGTGCAGCCGGCCTGACGCCCCTCTTCATCCGCTTTCACGCCGGCTTTCACGCCAGAAGCAAAACGCCGCCTTTCAGGCGGCGTTTTTCATGAGTCGCTCAGATGCGCGACGAACGCTCAGGTCCCTGCGCCGCCGGCGTCCGCGCTCGTGATGCGCGGCTGCTGATCGGCGCCGCCGTTGTCGAGCCACGCGCGCACGCGCGTCGCGTCGGCAAAGCGCGAATACTTGCCGCTCGAATCGAGCAACACGATGATGACCGGGCGGTCGTGGATGGTGGCCTGCATCACGAGACATTCGCCCGCTTCGTTGATGAAGCCGGTCTTCTGCAGGCCGATGTCCCAAGACGGGTTGCGGATCAGCGCGTTCGTACTGTTGTAGGCGATGTCGCGCTTGCCCGTATACACCGTGTAGCTGTGATCGGTCGAGAACTGGCGGATCAGCGGGTACTGATAGGCCGCATTGACCATCTTCACGAGGTCACGTGCGCTCGATACGTTCTGGCTCGACAGACCCGTCGAATTCTCGAAATGCGTGTCGGTCATGCCGAGCTGCTTCGCCTTCGCATTCATCGCCGCGATGAACGCCGGACGGCCGCCCGGGTAGTAGCGCGAGAGCGCCGCCGCGGCACGGTTTTCGGAAGCCATCAGCGCGATGTGCAGCATGTCTTCACGCGACAGCACCGAGCCTACCGAAAGGCGCGAGCCCGTGTTCTTCTCGTAGTCGCGGTCTTCGTCGGTGACTTCAATCTGCTCGGAAAGCGACGCCTTCGAATCGAGCACGACCATCGCCGTCATCAGCTTTGAGATCGAGGCGATCGGCACGACGGCGTGCGAGTTCTTGTCGAAAAGCGGTTCGAGGGTGTTCTGATCGACGACGAAAGCCACGCTCGAGCGCAGCATCAGCGCGTCCGGCGTGTCGTGCAGGCCGAAGGCCTGGCCCACGCTCGGCTGACGCGGCTCATACGCGACCCGGCTCACCACGGTGCGGTGGTGGCCGTTCATCGTATAGGTGACCCGCTTTCTCTTCACGACGGGGTGGGAATCGTCGCTGGTCGCGACGGTGCGGGCCGCCTTCGACGACTTCTGCGCAACCTTGGCCGATGCGTCAGCGGGTTTGCTGACCTTTCTGCTTGCCTTCTTTGCCTTCGCTTTGGCCGGCGCGGACGAAGTCGCGTCGTCTTGCGATGCAGCGAAGGCGCTGGCGGGTATGGCAATCGTCGCACTGATGGCTACGGAAACAGCCACCGACAGCGCGGTGCTGACCATGGCACCGTGCATCAGTTTGAACGACAGGAGCTTGTCGGATTTCATTGGTGTTCTGGATGAAGCGGCGGGATCGTTCGCCAAGTGTAGTAAAACAACGAAAATTTCGCAAATTTAAGCACTTATCGACAGACATTAAACCGAAGTCTGATCTTCGATTACATTCGCCGATAAACAGCACGTTTCCGATAGGGCGTGACCATCGAAGCACTGGCTCCCGCACGCCCGACACGGCGGCAACCGCGTCTGCACGGAGATTACGGCCCGAATCCAGTCAAACTTGATAGGGGAATGCCGGGGGAGCGATCATGAACGGAACGCGCATTCGACTACGGTGAGTCTTTAACGTTCCCCAGGCGATTTCGGTGGACCGACTCGGATCCCTCCTGCGCAGATATTCATTAACTCCCATAGGAACGTCAGATTCCACGATCCGAATCTTGCCATATGCGCGCTGGATTTGCCCGCCGCCCCGCCCGACATGGGCCGCCGCCGCCTGATCAGGCCGTGCAGATGGCGGCGCAGGCGCGGCGTTATGTCCCTAACCAGCGGGCATAAGCGCCTGTTTAATAACAATTTATCGACATTGTGCGACGCACAAATAGAGCTTGACTTTGCGTCAAGCCATCCTAAAATCGATGTCAATGCTGCGACGCACAAACGCCCGGCAGATCACCCCGAGTGTTGCCACTTATTTATACGGACCGCATCAGACGATCCGTCATACATCCAGGAGCGTAAACATGAGTCTGCTGACCCCTGAGCAATTCGTCGCCGCCCAGAAATCCAACCTCGAAACCCTCTTCGGTCTTACCGGCAAAGCGTTCGAGAGCGTGGAAAAGCTCGTCGAATTGAATCTTCAGGCCGTCCGCTCGAATCTGGCGGAATCGCAAGAGCACGCCCAACGCGCCCTGTCCGTGAAGGACGCGCAGGAACTGCTGGCCCTGCAAACGAGCTATGCCCAGCCGCTCGCAGAAAAGCTGCTGTCGTACGGCCGTCATGTGTATGAAATCGCTTCGGCCACGCAAGCCGAGTTCGCGAAGGTCGCTGAAGCGCACCTCGAAGAGCAGAACCGCAAGGTGCAGTCGCTCGTCGACAATGTCGCCAAGAACGCCCCGGCCGGTTCGGAAACGGCCGTTGCCGTGCTCAAGTCGGCCATCAACGCCGCTAACACGACCTACGAAACGGTGCAAAAGGCCACGAAGCAAGCCGTCGAAATGGCGGAAAGCAACTTCAACGCCGCTACCGCTGCTGCAAGCAAGGCCGCTGCGCAAGCTTCGCGCTCGGCTGCTGCCGCTTCGGCCAAGAAGGCGGTCTAAGCGCCCAGTAGCGGCTAGGGGTACGCGCCTCGCGTGACGCGTACCCGCGTTTTAGCCTGCTTTACCCGCTAGCCGGACCTGACGCTCCGACGTGCCCCTCGCGGGCACGCCGCTCGCCCGGTCGCTCCGACCGGGATTTTTTTACGCTCCGGCGCCTCTCGCAGTCCCCAATGAAAAACGGCGCACCCCTCGCGGGGTGCGCCGTTTGCTTTTCGCACAAAGCATCGCGCGCAAACGCGCCGCTTACTTCTTCTTTTGCGGCGGCAGATCCGTACAGACGCCTTCGTACAGTTCGGCAGCCATACCGATCGATTCGCCCAGCGTCGGGTGCGGATGGATCGTCTTGCCGATGTCGGTCGCGTCCGCGCCCATTTCGACGGCGAGGCACACTTCGCTGATGAGGTCGCCCGCATTCAGGCCGACAATGCCGCCGCCGATCACGCGATGCGTCTCTTCGTCGAAGATCAGCTTCGTGAAGCCTTCGTCGCGGCCGTTGGCGATCGCGCGGCCCGAAGCGGCCCACGGGAACACCGCCTTGCCGTACTTGATGCCTTCGGCCTTGCACTGGTCTTCGGTCTTGCCGGCCCACGCCACTTCCGGGTCGGTGTAGGCCACCGACGGAATCTGCAGCGCGTCGAAGTAGGCCTTCTCGCCGTGCGCAACTTCCGCCGCCACGTGAGCTTCGTGCACGGCTTTGTGCGCGAGCATGGGCTGGCCGACCACGTCGCCAATCGCGAAGATGTGCGGCACATTCGTGCGCAGCTGCTTGTCGACCTCGATGAAGCCGCGATCGGTCACCGCCACTCCGGCCTTGTCCGCGCCGATCTTCTTGCCGTTGGGCGAGCGGCCCACGGCGACCAGCACGAGGTCGTAGCGCTGCGGCCCGGCGGGGGCCTTCTCGCCTTCGAAGCTCACGTAGATGCCGTCTTCCTTCGCTTCGGCCTTGGTGGTCTTCGTCTTCAGCATGATGTTCGCGAAGCGCTTCGCGTTGTACTTCTCCCAGACCTTTACGAGATCGCGGTCCGCGCCGGCCATCAGGCCGTCGAGCATTTCCACGACGTCGATCTGCGCGCCCAGCGTCGCGTAGACGGTCGCCATTTCGAGGCCGATGATGCCGCCGCCGATCACGAGCATCTTCTGCGGGATCTGGCGCAGTTCGAGCGCACCCGTGGAGTCGACTACCCGCGGGTCTTCAGGCATGAACGGCAGCTTCACGGCCTGCGAACCCGCCGCGATGATCGCCTGTTTGAACTTGACGACCTTTTTGCCGCCCTCGCCCGTCACTTCCATGTGATGCGGATCGACAAACGCGCCGACGCCCGTCACGACTTCCACCTTGCGCGCCTTCGCCATGCCCGCAAGACCGCCCGTCAGCTTCTTGACGACGCTCGACTTGAAGTCGCGCAGCTTGTCGAGATCGACTTGCGGCTTGCCGAACGAGATGCCGTGCGCGGCGAGCGCTTCGGCCTCTTCGACGACGAGCGCCGTGTGCAGCAGCGCCTTCGATGGAATGCAGCCGACGTTCAGGCACACGCCGCCCAGCGTCGAGTAGCGCTCGACCAGCACGGTCTTCATGCCGAGGTCGGCGGAGCGGAACGCAGCCGAGTAACCGCCGGGCCCGGCGCCGAGCACGAGCATGTCGCACTCGATATCGGCGCTGCCGCCGTAGCTGCCGGCTTGCGCAGCGGCCGTTGCGGAAGCTTCGGCGGCCTTGGGCGCTTCTGCGGCCTTCGGTGCTTCGGCCTTCGGCGCTGGAGCCGGTGCCGCGGCGCCCGCCGATACTTCGACAAGTGCGATCACGGTGCCTTGCGAAGCCTTGTCGCCCGCCTTGATCTTCACTTCCTTGACAGTGCCCGCAACGTCGCTCGGCACTTCCATCGTGGCCTTGTCCGACTCGAGCGAGAGCAGGGTCTGCTCCTTTTCGATGACGTCGCCAGCCTTGATGTTGACTTCGATGACGTCGATGTCCTTGAAGTCGCCGATATCCGGCACTTTCACTTCGACGAGACTCATGGTGTCCCCTATTGGAGCGATCGGCCGCCGCCGCGCCGCCGCGCGCATCGCCCGGAACAGGCGTGCACGCGGGACGTGGCGGCGTTAGCCGATCAGAGAATGACGCGGCGGAAATCGCCGAGGATCGAGGCGAGGTACGCGTTAAAGCGTGCGGCTGCTGCCCCGTCGATCACGCGGTGGTCGTACGAGAGCGACAGCGGCAGCGTGAGGCGCGGCACGAATTGCTTGCCGTCCCACACCGGCTTCATCGCGCTCTTCGACAGGCCGAGGATCGCCACTTCCGGCGCGTTGATGATCGGCGTGAAGTGCGTGCCGCCAATGCCGCCCAGCGACGAGATCGAGAAGCAGCCACCCTGCATCTGGTCGGGCTTGAGCTTGCCGTCGCGCGCGAGCTTCGAGAGCTCGGCCATTTCCTTCGCGATGTCGACGAGACCCTTCTTGTCCGCGTCGCGGATCACCGGCACGACGAGGCCGTTGGGTGTGTCGGCGGCGAAACCGATGTGGTAGTACTGCTTGAAGACGAGGTTGTCGCCGTCGAGGCTCGCATTGAAGGTCGGGAACTTCTTCAATGCCGCGACGCAGGCCTTGATCACGAACGCGAGCATCGTGAACTTCACGCCCGCCTTCTCGTTTTCCTTGTTCAGCTGCACGCGCAGCGCTTCGAGATCGGTGATGTCCGCTTCGTCGTTGTTCGTGACGTGCGGGATCATGACCCAGTTGCGGTGCAGGTTCGCGCCCGAGATCTTCTTGATGCGCGAGAGCGGCTTCGAATCGATGGGGCCGAACTTCGTGAAATCGACCTTCGGCCAGGGCAGCAGGTTCAGCTCGCCGCCCGTGCCGCCAGCCGGCGCCGCAGCGGCCGCCGGCGCGGCCAGCGCGCCCGTCATCACGCCCTTCACGAACGCCGTGACGTCGTCCTGGGTGATGCGGCCCTTGGGACCCGTGCCCGTGACGCGCGCCACGTCGACACCCAGTTCGCGCGCGAACTTGCGCACCGAGGGCGAAGCGTGGCTCGGACGGCGCGCGCCGCCTTCGCCGGCGTGGATGCTCGGCGCCTGCGCGAGCGCGGACGGGACCGCCGGCGCGGCCTTGGCCGGCGCGGCGGATACGGGCGCGTCCGACGGCACTTCGACCGGCGCCTTTTGCGCGGGTGCGGCGGCCGGCGCGGCGGCGCCTTCGGCTTCGATGACGAAGATCTCGGTGCCTTCGGAGACCGCGTCGCCCACCTTGACCTTCACCTCCATGACGACACCGGCCACCGGGCTCGGCACGTCCATGGTCGCCTTGTCGGACTCGAGCGTGACGAGCGACTGCTCCTTCTCGACGCGGTCGCCCACCTTCACGCCGACTTCGATGACCGGCACGTCCTTGTAGTCGCCGATGTCGGGAACCTTGACGCTTTGCGCGCCACCGCCGGCCGCGGGTGCGGCCTCTGGTGCGGCCTGGGCCGGTGCCGGCGCGGCTGCCGGCGCGGGCGCGGCGGCCTTTTCAGCGGCCGCAGGCGCGGCAGCGGGCGCCGCGGCGGCGCCCGCGCCATCCAGCACGAGCACGAGTGAGCCTTCCGACACGTTGTCGCCCACCTTGACCTTCACTTCCTTCACCGTGCCCGACGCCGGGCTCGGCACATCCATCGTCGCCTTGTCCGACTCCAGCGTGATGAGCGACTGCTCTTTTTCGACGGTGTCACCCGCCTTCACCAGCACCTCGATCACAGGAATGTCCTTGTAATCGCCGATGTCCGGCACCTTGACTTCGATCGCTTGACTCATTGTTAGTGTCTCCGGGGCCGCATACAAAGCGCCTCCCCGCTTCGGGGAGGCGCGCATGCCATGCACAGGGGTGATGCGTTAGACGGTCATCGGGTTGGGTTTGGACGGATCGAGGTTGTACTTCGCGAGGGCGTCGCCGACGACCTTGCGCTCGATCTTGCCTTCGTCAGCCAGCGCGTTGAGCGCCGCAACCGTCGTCCAGTAACGATCGACTTCGAAGAAGTGACGCAGCTTTTCACGCGTGTCCGAGCGGCCGAAACCGTCGGTGCCGAGCACCACGAATTTGCGCGGAACGAGGCCGCGGATCTGGTCGACCAGCGCGCGCACGTAATCCGTGGACGCGATGATCGGGCCTTGCGTGTCCTTGAGCAGCTTCTCGACGTGCGATTCGCGGCGCGGCTCGCTCGGGTGCAGCAGGTTCCAGCGCTCGACTTCGTGGCCTTCGCGGGCGAGTTCCGTGAAACTCGGCACGCTCCAGAGGTCGGCTTCCACGCCCCAGTCGTTCTTCAGCAGGTCGGCGGCGGCGATCACTTCGTTGAAGATCGTGCCCGCGCCCATCAGCTGCACGCGCGGCGCCTTCGCATTCGCGTCGCCCTTGCGGAAGGCGTACATGCCCTTGATGATGTCGGCCGCCACATGCTCGCCCTGCGGAATCGCCGGGTGCTCGTAGTTCTCGTTCATCACCGTGATGTAATAGAACACGTCCTCCTGGTCCTGCACCATGCGGCGCAGGCCGTCCTGCATGATCACCGCGAGCTCGTAGCCGAAGGTCGGATCGTAGCTCAGGCAGTTCGGCACCGAAGCGGCCCACAGGAGCGAGTGGCCGTCTTCGTGCTGCAGGCCTTCGCCGTTCAGCGTCGTGCGGCCCGCCGTGCCGCCCAGCAGGAAGCCGCGCGAACGCATGTCGCCCGCGGCCCACACGAGGTCGCCGATGCGCTGCATGCCGAACATCGAGTAGAAGATGTAGAACGGCACCATGATCTCGCCGTGCGTCGAGTACGACGTCGCGGCGGCGATCCAGTCGCACATGCCGCCGGCTTCGTTGATGCCTTCCTGCAGGATCTGGCCGGTCTGCGATTCCTTGTAGAACATCAGCTGATCGGAATCTTCCGGCACGTACTTCTGGCCGTCCTGGTTCCAGATGCCGATCTGGCGGAACAGGCCTTCCATGCCGAAGGTGCGCGACTCGTCCGGCACGATCGGCACGACGCGCTTGCCGAGCGCCTTGTCCTTCAGCAGGATGTTCAGGATCCGCACGAACGCCATCGTCGTGGAGATCTCACGGCCTTCGCCCGTGCCCTTGAGCAGCGGCTCGAACACCTCGAGCGCCGGCACCGGCAGCGACTCGGCCTTCTGGCGGCGCGCCGGCAGGTAGCCACCGAGGTCCATGCGCTTCTGGCGCATGTATTCGAGCTCCTTCGAGCCTTCCTCGAACGTGAGGTACGGCACGTCGACGATCTGCTCGTCGGTGATCGGCAGACGGAACTGGTCGCGGAACTTCTTGAGCTGATCCACCTGCATCTTCTTCTGCTGGTGGGTGATGTTCATCGCCTGGCCGGCTTCGCCCATGCCGTAGCCCTTGATCGTCTTCGCGAGGATAACGGTGGGCTGGCCCTTCGAGTTCGAAGCCTCATGGAACGCCGCGTAGATCTTGTGCGGGTCGTGGCCGCCGCGGTTCAGGTTCCAGATGTCCTCGTCGGACCAGTCGGCAACCAATGCCTTCAGTTCCGGCGTGTTGAAGAAGTGTTCGCGAACGTACGCGCCCGACTCCGACTTGTAGGTCTGGTACTCGCCGTCCACCACTTCCATCATGCGGCGCATCAGGGCGCCCGACTTGTCACGCGCGAACAGCGCGTCCCAGCGGCTGCCCCAGATGACCTTGACGACGTTCCAGCCGGCGCCGCGGAACTCGCTTTCGAGTTCCTGGATGATCTTGCCGTTGCCGCGCACCGGGCCGTCCAGACGCTGCAGGTTGCAGTTGATGACGAACACGAGGTTGTCCAGACGCTCGCGGCCGGCCATGCCGATCGCGCCGAGCGATTCCGGTTCGTCGGTTTCGCCGTCACCCAGGAAGGCCCAGACCTTGCGGCCCTCGGTCTTCGCGATGCCGCGCGACTGCAGGTACTTCATGAAGCGCGCCTGGTAGATCGCCATGATCGGGCCCAGACCCATCGAGACGGTCGGGAACTGCCAGAAGTCCGGCATCAGCCACGGGTGCGGATACGACGAAATGCCCTGGCCGCCCACTTCCTGGCGGAAGTTGTCGAGCTGGTTCTCAGAGAGTCGGCCCAGCAGGAACGCGCGCGAGTAGACGCCCGGCGACGAGTGGCCCTGCACGAACACGAGGTCGCCGCCATGCTCGGCGGAAGGCGCATGCCAGAAGTGGTTGTAACCGACGTCGTAGAGCGTGGCGGCCGAAGCAAACGAGGCAATGTGGCCGCCCACATTGGTGTGCTTGCCCGCGCGCAGCACCATGGCCATGGCGTTCCAGCGCGTGTACGAGCGGATGCGGTGTTCGATGTCCTGGTCGCCGGGATTTTTCGCCTGGTTGGCGACGGGGATCGTGTTGATGTACGGCGTGTTCGCCGAGAACGGTAGATGTTCGCCATGCACGCGGGCGAACTCGATCTGCTTCTCGATCAGGTAATGGGCGCGGTCGGGACCGACTGTCGAGATGACGCCGTCCAGCGCTTCAAGCCATTCGGCGGTTTCCTGCGGATCTTCGTCCTTGTCGGCGGCTACGTACTTCAGGACTTCGTCGGGTACTGCGGACATGCTCGTCTCCTGATTGGGGAACGCTGTTGAACGGACCATGCGGACGACGGGTTCGGGACGAGCCAGGCCGACCGCAGCATCTTTCGGGCGATTGTAATGACCCCCTGGGACCTCGGCAACAAAATTTTCGAATAGCGAGATTGAATTTTATAATGTGGAAAATTGCTGCAGCGCACGCTTAATCGATCGCGCCCTTGTGGCGATAACGGTCAGTTTGCGCCCGTTTATCGGCGATTTACCGTTTTTTTCGCGGCAATTCCGTGTCTTACGCTGCGCTACAATCCTTGCCATGTTGACCGAACGGCTTTTCGCACGCTCGGCGCGGCCGCCCGGTACGCCTGGCGACTCGTCGCCGTCCCGCTGGCACCACGGACCCTGGTGGTCCAATTCCTATTTGCTGACGCCGCTCCTGTCGATCCTCGTATTCCTGATCGTCATGAGCCTGATCTTGTGGAGCCTGAACCGCCGCGAACAGCAGCAGCAGGAAGACACGCTGTACCGCAATGTGGCATGGGCCCAGCAGCAAATCCGCCTGTCGATGACGGGGGCGCAGGAGCAGCTGCAGGCGCTCGCGCGCGATCTCGCCGCCGGCCACGCGGACCCGCAGTCGTTCCAGACGTCCACCACGGACATCATGCAGGGGCATCCCGAGATCCTCTATCTCAACTGGTATACGAGCGCGCAGGAACCGCGCTGGCCCAATACCGCCATGCCCGTGTTCGGCCAGCGCCTCGCCAAGCCCAATGACGAGCAGATGGACGAGGCCGTCAAGGCCGCCTTCACCGAGGCGCGCGACACGCGCCGCCAGGCCTATTCGCCGCTCATTTACGACGACCTCGGCAACGGCTATATCACGCTGCAAACACCGGTATACCGCGACCGTGAATTTCTTGGCTCGATCGCGGCCGTGTTCTCGGTCGAAGGCATCCTGAAGCACGACATTCCGCCCGAGCTCTCGGCCAAGTACAAGATCTCGATCCTCGACGCGAACGACCGCGAACTCGCCACCACCTCGACGCGCCCGCGCCTGCCGCGCGACGTCTACTACGACCTGCCGCTCGATCCGCCGGGCCAGGGCGTTTCGGTGCGCGTGTACTCGTATCCGCAGATGACCAACTTCACGAACAATACGCTCGTGTGGCTGGTCGCGGGGCTTTCGTGCTTCGTGCTGTGGAGCCTCTGGAGCCTGTGGAAGCACACGCGCCAGCGCTTCGAGGCGCAACAGGCGCTCTACGCCGAGGCGTTCTTCCGCCGCGCGATGGAGAACTCGGTGCTGATCGGCATGCGTGTGCTCGACATGCACGGCCGTATCACCCACGTCAACCCCGCGTTCTGCCGCATGACCGGCTGGGACGAAAGCGACCTCGTCGGCAAGAACGCGCCGTTCCCCTACTGGCCGCGCGACGCCTACCCGGAAATGCAGCGCCAGCTCGACATGACGCTGCGCGGCAAGGCGCCCTCCTCGGGCTTCGAGCTGCGCGTGCGCCGCAAGGACGGCTCGCAGTTCCACGCGCGCCTCTATGTCTCGCCACTCATCGACAGCTCGGGCCGTCAGACGGGCTGGATGTCTTCGATGACCGACATCACCGAACCGAGGCGTGCGCGCGAGGAACTCGCCGCCGCGCACGAGCGCTTCACCACGGTGCTGGAAAGCCTCGACGCCGCGGTGTCCGTGCTGGCCGCCGACGAAGCCGAACTGTTGTTTGCGAACCGTTACTACCGGCACCTCTTCGGCATCCGCCCCGACGGCCACCTGGAACTCGCGGGCGGCGGCGGCTTCGACTCCGCGAACGCCTCGTCCGATTCGATCGACATGGTCGACGCGTTCGCCGGCCTGCCGGCCACGGCGCTCACCGAGAGCACGGCGGACGCGCAGGAGGTCTACGTCGAGAGCATCCAGAAGTGGTTTGAGGTGCGGCGCCAATACATCCAGTGGGTGGACGGCCACCTCGCGCAGATGCAGATCGCGACCGACATCACGACTCGCAAGCAGGCCCAGGAGCTGGCCCGCCAGCAGGACGAAAAGCTGCAGTTCACGAGCCGCCTGATGACGATGGGCGAAATGGCCTCCTCGCTCGCTCACGAGCTGAACCAGCCGCTCGCGGCGATCAACAACTATGCGTCGGGCACCGTGGCGCTCGTGAAGTCGGGCCGGGCCGCGCCCGACACCCTGCTGCCCGTGCTCGAGAAGACCGCGCAGCAGGCCGTGCGCGCGGGCATGATCATCAAGCGCATCCGCGAGTTCGTGAAGCGCAGCGAGCCCAAGCGCCAGGCCACGCGCGTGGCCGACATCGTCGCCGACGCCGTGGGCCTCGCCGAAATCGAGGCGCGCAAGCGCCGCATCCGCATCGTGACCGACATGCGCTCGCGCATGCCCGTGATCTACGTCGACCCTGTGCTGATCGAGCAGGTGCTCGTCAATCTGCTGAAGAATGCCGCCGAGGCCATGGCCGACGCCCGCCCGAACCTGGCGGATGCGGGCGTGGATCCCGTGATCCGCGTGCTCGTGAAACGCGAAGGCGGCAATGTGTGCATCAGCGTCGTGGATCAGGGCCCGGGTGTGGACGAAGCCACCGCCGAGCGCCTCTTCGAACCGTTCTACAGCACCAAGTCCGACGGCATGGGCATGGGGCTGAATATTTGCCGCTCGATCATCGAATCGCACCGAGGGCGCCTCTGGGTGGTCAACAACGTCGAAGCCGACGGCCACATCAGCGGCGCCACGTTCCATTGCAGTCTGCCGATAGGCGAAGCGGATACGCCGTCTCGCGACGGCTCCGGCGAGCCGACTCCAACAACCGTTACGGGAGAGTCATGAACAGCCCAGTCACCACCCAGGAAACCGTCTTTGTCGTCGATGACGATGAGGCAGTACGAGACTCCCTGCGCTGGCTGCTCGAAGCGAACGGCTACCGCGTGCAATGCTTCATGAGCGCGGAGGAATTCCTCGAGGGGTACCAGCCGGCCCAGCAAGCCGGGCAGATCGCCTGCCTTATTCTGGACGTGCGCATGTCGGGCATGAGCGGGCTCGAGCTTCAGGAGCGCCTGATTGCCGATAACAACCTGCTGCCGATCATCTTCGTGACGGGCCACGGCGACGTGCCGATGGCCGTCTCGACCATGAAGAAGGGCGCGATGGACTTCATCGAAAAGCCATTCGACGAAGCCGAACTGCGCAAGCTCGTCGAGCGCATGCTCGACAAGGCGCGCAGCGAGAGCTCCAACGTGCAGCAGCAGCGCGCCGCGGCCGAACGCCTTGGCAAGCTCACGGCGCGCGAGCATCAGGTGCTCGAACGCATCATCGCGGGGCGCCTGAACAAGCAGATCGCCGACGATCTGGGCATCAGCATCAAGACGGTCGAAGCGCATCGCGCGAACATCATGGAGAAGCTCAACGTCAACACGGTCGCCGACCTGCTGCGTCTCGCACTCTCCAACAAGCCGCAGCAGCAGCAACAGTAAGCGGCCGCGCTGCCCTCTTCGTCCCGCGCGCCGGCCGCCTTTCGCGGCACACGGGCTCGCGGGACGCGGCGCTTGCGCTCCCCTTTGCGCCGCCTCTCCTTGTCGGCCGGGCACGCCGAAACGGCCGCGCCGCAACGGTATAATGTCGGCCTTCGCACAGGCCCCGCGGTCCGGCAGCCTTGCCACACCCGCGAGCGCGCCCGGCTTCCCGCATCGCCCACTCTCGAGCTCGACCGACCATGACAGCCACCCTCATCGACGGCAACGCCCTCTCCAGGCAACTGCGCACCGACGTCGCCGCACGCGCCGCCGCCCTCACCGCCCGCGGCCACCAGCCGGGCCTCGCCGTCGTGCTGGTCGGCGACAACCCGGCCAGTGAAGTCTACGTGCGCAACAAGGTCAAGGCCTGCGAGGACAACGGCCTCCATTCGTCCTACGACCGCTACCCGGCCACGCTCTCCGAAGCGGACCTGCTCAAGCGCATCGACGAACTCAACCGCGACCCGAAGATCCACGGCATTCTCGTGCAGCTGCCGCTGCCGAAGCATATCGACAGCCACAAGGTCATCGAGGCCATCGCGCCGGAGAAGGACGTGGACGGCTTTCACGTCGCCAACGCGGGGGCGCTGATGACGGGCCAGCCGCTGTTCCGCCCATGTACGCCCTATGGCGTCATGAAGATGTTCGAGGCTTACAAGATTGCGCTGACTGGCGCGAACGCCGTCGTGATCGGCCGCTCGAACATCGTCGGCAAGCCAATGGCCATGCTGCTGCTCGAAGCGGGCGCCACCGTCACGATCTGCCACAGCAAGACGCGTGATCTCGCCGCACATACGCGCGAGGCCGACATCGTCGTCGCGGCGGTGGGCAAGCGCAACATCCTCACCGCCGACATGGTGAAGCCCGGCGTCACCGTGATCGACGTGGGCATGAACCGCGACGAGAACGGCAAGCTGTGCGGCGACGTCGATTTCGCGGGCCTGAAGGAGGTGGCCGGCTACATCACGCCGGTGCCCGGCGGCGTCGGTCCGATGACCATTACGATGCTGCTCGTCAATACGATCGAAGCGGCCGAGCGGGCCGCGGCGAACGCCGCCTGAGGTACGCCAACCAAGGCACGTCGAAAACGCGCTTCCAGTTCCGGGCGGCCCCTTGCGGGCCGCTTTGCTTTTGTGCCTCCATCACGCGCGGCGCGCTTCGCGATGCAGTAGCATCCCTTCCATATGACGGGCGCGGCATGCGGCACCGTTTCGCCCGCGGGCGCCGACATCTGATAATTTGCAGACATCGGCCCGTTGAGAAGCCCGCACCGCGCCCCAATACTCGATATGTCGGGGCATGCCCCCGGACCCCATCCCCCCGTGAACCGCGACAGACAGGAACAGGACGCACCATGGCTACTACTCCCTCCGACAATCCGCTGCTCGACTTCTCCGGCCTGCCGCGTTTCGGCGAGATCCGCCCCGAACACGTGACGCCCGCGCTCGACGTGCTGCTCGCCAACGCGAAAGCGGCCGTGGACCGCGCCGCCCAGCCCATGACGCCCGCGCAGTGGAGCGACGTGGTCGATCCGGTCGAGCGCGCCACCGAGCCGCTCGCACGCGCCTGGGGCGTGGTCGGCCACCTGAACGCCGTGGCCGACACGCCGGAACTGCGCGCCGTCTATGGCGAGAACCTGCCGCGCGTGACCGAGTTCTGGGCGAGTGTCGGCCAGAACCTCGCGCTCTACGAAAAGTACAAGGCGATTGCCACGCACAACTCGTTCGAGCTGCTCTCGGGCGAACGCAAAAAGATCCTCGACAACGCGCTGCGCGACTTCCGCCTTTCGGGCGCCGAGCTGCCCGAAGACCAGAAGCCGCGCTTCGCCGAACTGCAGGAGCGCCAGGCCGCGCTTGCCAAGGCGTTCTCCGACCACGTGCTCGACGCGACCAACGGCTATGCGTACTACGCGACGACTGAAGCGGAACTCGCCGGCCTGCCCGAAGACGTGATCGCCGCGGCCCGCGAAGCGGCCGAGCGCGAAAACAAGCAAGGCTGGAAGTTCACGCTGCATTTCCCGTCCTACTTCCCGGTGCTGCAGTACGCGGAAAACCGCGCGATGCGCGAGACGATGTACCGCGCGTACGTCACGCGCGCTTCGGAACTGGGCTCCGTCTATGGCGGCGGCAAGGCGGAATGGGACAACACGGAGATCATCGTCGACCAGCTCAAGCTGCGCGCCGAGGAAGCGAAAATGCTCGGCTACAACAACTTCGCCGAAGTGTCGCTCGCGCCGAAGATGGCCGAGTCGCCGCAGCAGGTGATGAGCTTCCTCGAAGACCTCGCCACGCGTGCCCGTCCGCACGCCGAAAAGGACTGGGAAGCGCTGCGTGACTTTGCCGCGAAGGAGCTGGGCCTCGCGCAGCTCGAACCGTGGGACATGGCCTTCGCGTCGGAGCGCCTGCGTCAGCAGCGCTACGCGTTCTCCGAAAACGAGGTGAAGCAGTATTTCCCCGAAGATTTCGTGCTGCCCGGCCTCTTCAAGGTGACCGAGACGCTCTTCGGCGTGCGCATCCGCAAGGACAGCGCGCCCGTGTGGAATCCGGAGGTGCGCTTCTTCCGCGTGGAGAACGCCGACGGCACGCTCGTCGCGCAGTTCTATCTCGACCTCTACGCCCGCGAAGGCAAGCGCGGCGGCGCATGGATGGACGACGCGCGCTCGCGCCACAAGCTCGACGACAAGCACGTGCAGACGCCCGTGGCCTACCTCACCTGCAACTTCTCGGCGCCGGTGGGTGGCAAGCCCGCGTGCTTCACGCACGACGAAGTCATCACGCTGTTCCACGAGTTCGGCCACGGCCTGCACCACATGCTCACGCGCGTGGATGAGCTCGCGGTATCGGGCATCAATGGCGTCGAATGGGATGCGGTCGAACTGCCCTCGCAGTTCATGGAGAACTTCTGCTGGGAGTGGGACGTGCTGCGCGACATGAGCTCGCACGTCGATACGGCGAAGCCGCTGCCGCGCGAACTCTTCGACAAGATGCTCGCCGCGAAGAACTTCCAGAGCGGCCTTGGCACGCTGCGCCAGATCGTGTTCTCGATGTTCGACATGGCGCTGCACGTGGACTTCGAAGCATCGGCGGGCAAGAGCGTCAACGACCTCGCGCGCGAGATCAACGAGCGTTATCACGTGATTCCGCAAGCCTCGTTCTCGCGCTGGCCGAACACCTTCAGCCACATCTTCGCCGGCGGCTATGCAGCGGGCTACTACAGCTACAAATGGGCCGAGGTGCTTTCCGCCGACGCCTACGCGGCATTCGAGGAAGCGGCCCAGGCCGCGCAGTCGAGCGTCCTCGACGCGGCGACGGGCACCCGCTATCGCAAGGAAATTCTGGAGGTGGGCGGCAGCCGCCCGGCGATGGAATCGTTCAAGGCATTCCGCGGCCGCGAACCGAATATCGACGCCCTGCTGCGCCACAACGGCATGGAGCAGCCGCCGGCGCAGCATTGAGCGCGAGCGCCGTAACCTGCGCTGCGAAAACCGCGCACGGGGATCTGTCCCGTGCGCGTTTTTTTTGCCGCTAGCGGTGCAGCCTGAAATCGACGCTGCCGGGCCGCCCATCCAGCATCAGCGCCGCGCGCTGTGCGGGCTGCCGGCTCACCACCCTGCCGCGGCTCACCACCGCAAGCCGCGACGCGCGCAAGCGGATCGCCTCGATGGGATCGCGCGCGTCGAGGACCACGCAGTTCGCCACGCAGCCCGGCGCGAGGCCGTAGCCTTCGAGGCCAAGGATCTTCGCCGGATTCACCGTCACCGCGTCGAAGCACGCGCGCGAGGCCGCCACGCCGGTCATCTGCGCGACGTGTAACCCCATGTGCGCGACGTCGAGCATGTCGCCGGACCCGAAGCTGTACCACGGATCCATCACGCAATCGTGACCGAACGCGACGTCGATGCCCGCCGCCATCAGCTCAGGCACGCGCGTCATGCCGCGCCGCTTCGGATAGGTGTCCGAACGACCTTGCAGCGTGATGTTGATGAGCGGATTCGCGATGGCCGCCACACCCGCCTCGCGCATCAGCGGCAGCAGCTTGCTCACGTAGTAGTTATCCATCGAATGCATGGACGTGAGATGCGAGCCCGCCACGCGGCCTTGCAGACCGAGCCGGTGCGTTTGCGCCGCCAGCGTCTCGATGTGGCGCGAGAGCGGATCGTCGGACTCGTCGCAGTGCATGTCCACGCGCAGGCCTTGCTCTGCCGCGAACTCGCAGAGCAGCCGCACCGATTCCGCGCCATCGGCCATCGTGCGCTCGAAGTGCGGAATGCCACCCACCACGTCCACGCCCATCGCAATCGCGCGCTTGAGATTCTCGAACGCGCCGGGGCTGCGCAGCACACCGTCCTGCGGGAACGCCACCAGTTGCAGATCGAGCCAGGGCGCGACGCGACGCTTCACTTCGAGCAGCGCCTCGACCGCCAGCAGCCGCTCGTCGCATACGTCGACGTGACTGCGAATGGCGAGCAACCCGCGCGCGACGGCCCAGTCGCAGTACTGCAATGCGCGCTCGACGAGCGCCTCCTGCGTGAGATGAGGCTTGAGCTCGCCCCACAACGCGATGCCTTCGAGCAGCGTGCCCGAGGCGTTCACGCGCGGCAGACCGTACGAGAGCGTCGCATCCATGTGGAAATGCGCATCGACGAACGGCGCGGTGACGAGCGAGCCGGCCGCGTCGATCTCCTCGCGCGCCGGCGCCACGATATGCGGCTCGACTGCCGCAATGCGCCCGGCTTCAATGCCGATGTCGACCGTGGCATGGCCGGCGGGATGCGCGTGCGCGATCACGGCGTGGCGGATGATCAGATCCATGAGCGGCTCCTCCTCGTTGCGCCGATTCTATCGGCGCCAGAAAAGCCGCGCCAGCGCGGCGCTCAGACGCCTGGCACGCGTTGATCGTCTTCGGGATCTTCGTCGAAGAGCGCGAACTGACCGCGCAGCGCCGGGTTGTCCTCTTCGAGCCGCACGCCCACGCCAAGAAGCCGCACGCCCAGCTTGCGCCGCGCGAGTCCCTTTTCGAGCAGCGCGAGAAACGTCGGCAGATCAGGCGCATCGCGCACGCACTCGACCGTCGTGCGCTGGAAGTTGGCGAAGCGGATCTTCACGTAGAGCTTGCGCACCGCGTGCGCGCAACCCGCGCGCTCGATGCGCGCGTCGAGCTGCGCCGCGAGCGGCTTGAGCTCTTCGCTACAGGCTTCGAGCGTGAGCAGATCGTTCACGTAAGTCGTCTCGACGCTCACCGACTTGCGCTCCTGGTCCGCACACACGGGCCGCTCGTCGAAGCCCCGCGACAGTTCATGCAGCCGCTTGCCGAACACGCCGAACTGGCGATGCAGGTCGATCAGCGACCACGTGCGCATCTGCGCGCAGGTCGTCAGCCCCAGCTTTTCGAGCTTCGCGGCCGTGACCTTGCCCACGCCGTGAATCTTGCGCACCGGCAGCGCGGCGACGAATGCATCGACCTCCTCCGGGCGCACGACGAAGAGGCCATCGGGCTTGTTCCAGTCGGAGGCGATCTTGGCGATGAACTTGTTCGGCGCGACGCCCGCCGACACCGTCACCCCCACCGTCGCGCGCACGCGCTCGCGGATCTCCTTCGCGATCAGCGTGGCGCTGCCCTTGCAGCGCGTCGCGTGCGTGACGTCGAGATAGGCTTCGTCGAGCGAAAGCGGCTCGACGTCGGGCGTGTAGTCGCGATAGATCGCCATGATCTGCCGCGACGCGATGCGGTACTTCTCCATCGCCGAAGGCAGGATCAGCAACTCGGGGCACTTGCGCATGGCGAGCGCCGACGACATGGCCGAATGAATGCCGTAGCGCCGCGCCTCGTAGTTGCAGGTGGCGATGACGCCGCGCTGGTCGGGCCGCCCGCCGACGGCGAGCGGACGCCCACGCAACGACGGATCGTCGCGCATTTCGACCGATGCGTAGAAGCAGTCGCAATCGCAATGGATGATCTTGCGCGTGGCACTGCTCGCGGCCGGCACTGGCGGGGCGAAAGATGGCGCGTTCACGGTACCGCTACTGTACAAAAACACAGTATCATTTTCAAGAGAACTGCCTTCGATCTGTCCCCTCTCTGTATCGCCACGGAGAGGCATCGCCGTACCTGTACGCGGACGCGCGCCCGCCTATACTCGTGCGCTCCAACCTCTCCAACCCGCTACGGACAGCACCATGACCATGAAAACGATAGGCGTGATAGGCGGCATGAGCTGGGAGTCGTCGGCGGAGTATTACTGCTTGCTGAACCGCTATGCCAAGGCGCGCCTTGGCGGCCATCACAACGCGCGCAGCCTCATGGTGACGGTGGACTTCGCGGGCGTCGAGGCGCTGCAGCGCGCGGGTGCCTGGGACGCGCTGGGCGCGCAGATGGCCGAAGCCTCCATGCAGCTCGAACGCGGCGGTGCCGGGATCGTCCTGCTCGCGACGAATACGATGCATCGCGTCTGCGCGGCGATCGAAGCGGCCATTGCGGTGCCCTTTCTGCACATCACCGATCCGACCGGCGCCGCGCTAAAGGCGGCAGGCGTAACGCGCGCGGGGCTGCTCGGCACGCGCTATACGATGGAACTGGACTTCTACGTGGGAAGGCTGCGCGAGCGGCACGGCATTGAAGCGGTCGTGCCCGGCGAGCGCGATCGCGAGGACGTGCATCGCATCATTTACGACGAGCTTTGCCACGGCATCGTCAAGGACGAGTCACGACGCGTTTATCAGCGCGTGATCGACGATCTCAAGGCGCACGGCGCACAGGCGGTCATTCTGGGATGTACGGAGATCACGCTGCTGATCGGCGCGGGCGATTCGGTGTTGCCGGTGTTCGATACCACCGCGCTGCACGCACAGGCGGCGGTGGATTGGGCGACAGGAAGCTGAAGAGTCATCGAGATCCGCTCCCCTAAGGCAAGTCTCTGAAGCCCGCGCAATGCGGCTTTTTTTCGCCCGCAGGAGATACCAAATTTGTGCGCGCGACGCGATCAGATGACTCCGATTTGACCCTCAGCGTTGTTCCTGCCGCTATGCCGCCACCCAGCCAGGAAATGTAAAGATAGATTACGGCGCATTACAAACGGCATACCGAATTGCGCGCGTGAACAAGAACAACCACCGGCTTGTGTTCAATTGTCTGCGGGGAATGTTCATCGCAGTCGAGGAACCGGCAACAGCAGTGGGAAAAGCGGGAGAAACGCGCGTGCTGGACCTCGATCCTCACGCGCTGGCCGGGATCGAAGCCGGCCTGTTCAAGCCACTTGCCGGCGATGCGCAGCCACGGAACAAACCTGGGTGTTCGCCACGGTCGGCCCGGTTTCGGGCTGGGCTCTAACGCATCGAAACAGACGGGGAAAAAATGAGCGTGGCAAGCAATCGAACGATAGTGTGGCGAAAGGCACTTATGGCTTATACCGTCGCCTGTGCGTTACCACGGTTCATCCTGGCCATTTCTTTGGCAAAAGGTGCGGGGTGGCGTCCGGCACTGGTGGGATTGCCCGCATATCTGTCCAATTCCAGTCAATTACATCAATTTCATTAGCGTGCGTCGCATCTTGCGATTCGCCGTTGATACTTTGATTTTCAGGAAAATGTCATTCGAAATTTAAACTCCAAATTATCTAGTTTCGCTTGCCTATGAAACGCCGCCATGCAAAAGCGCTTGCCGGAATGACAAACACCGATGCGAACAGTATGACTAGAATGATTAGAACCAAGTCACTTGCATCATATATGTCCATTGATTCCGGGTTACTGTCCGAAGCGAACAGGAGATAAGCGACCCATCTAATTGAAGACTTGAACCATTCTGGCGCTTCAAAGTAGTGTGAGAAAGTGAAGCGCGATATCGGAATCGACAGTAAAACACTGACGAAAAACGTCGCGACCCACCACGCGAAAAGGGTAAGGCGTTTCATCTAACGTCAACCCGGCCATAAGCTTTCATGTCGGTTCCCGGTATCGGTATTGTTGCGCCCTTGGCTTTCAGATAATCATGAAGCCTTTCGAAGTCGGCCTCACTCTTGAGCGTGATACAGCCGTCGCTTTCATGCTGCGGGCCGTCCGGGTGAAGACCGAAAAGACCGCGCTTGACTCCGTGAACCATCGTAGCGTCACCTGTAAGTGGGTTCCATAGCATGAACCACTTTCGCCGGTCAGTCGTTCCGAACATCGGCCCGAAGTCGTCAAGAATCCAGCCAAAGAAACGCCCCGAATGCCGGTCAACAATGTAGTACGTTCCGGGCGGTATAGCACCAACGCCCACATTGGCGACGGCTTGAGGATTGTTCAAGCCGCTTCCATGTCCCGAATAGGCGGGAACCGAACCGAAGCCGGAACAGACAAGGGGCGAAGTCGCGCGACCGTTTAAGTTGAATGTGCAAAAAACGGACATGGATTTACCTTTCTTCCCATGCGTCAGTGAATTTAATATTGCCGTCCGCGTAATGCCAGGTGATACGCTCATACATCAGCGACACAGATTCGAAGTGATTCATTCCAGTGTTGTCTGATTTGATGTTCGCCATACCCGGATTCACGCCAACAACTTTTACGCCTTCCAGAAACATTGTGAAATAGACTTCTTCTCTCCCGGCATCGTTGATTCGATACCACCTCAGTTCAGCCGATTTCAGTGTTTGCCCCTTCGCGACCGCCTTATATAGATACGGTGAGACCGCATCGAATTCTTTTTCAATCATCATCGGCGCGTGCTTACGTGTGCCCGTGACCTTTCCGCTATGGCTATCAACGGGCATGTTCAGACCATGACAGAAGGCGACGACTTCAATTTCCCCTCACCTTTTTCCAATGCAACGACGAACAACATGGAATTTTCCAATTGATTCATGTTTAGTTGTACCACCTTCTTTCCTTGATCGCTTCAGGAATCTCTTTGCGCCAAACATGCGTGCGTTGAACAGGGGTGGCTTACCACACCTGTTCAATGCCTACTGATTTATAACAGAAAGGCAGTGCCGAACTCCCTTTTTAAGGCGAATCTCCGATGCAATGGTTGCGGATTGTCCGCAGTAATTCATCAAACTGACATTCGAAAGATCAAGATTTACAACATTGCCTACCATTTTAATAACCGCAGTGTCCGAATCAATTAATTTGAACACTATTGCATTCCTATCGGATTGCTCTTTATCCTTTGTTTCTGGATGAACGGAGCAACTATTTTTGCCGGCTTCGCTCTGTGTGATAGCGAGATAGTCAAAACCAGAAATTTTATTATCAACCACACTAACAGTAAGATTGTGTGTCACCCCATCCTTCTTTATGGAGCATACCCACTTCTCGTCCTCAGCATGCGCGGCCGTTACGAACGCAGTAGAGCAACAAATTGCGGCTGTAAATGCGCGGACTGAAATATTCATTTCTCCCCATCCTTGAGTTTTTTTGTTATTTCCAATAGCGACCGACTACACTCAATTCGACTTGGATCGCACGCAAAAGCCTTAGGTGTAATTTTCTCCTCGACAAAGCCGTCTAACCAATGTCGATGTGCAGTCACATATGAGTTACCCTCCGCTTTAGCACGCTCAGAAGATTTTGCACTGCCGATTTGTGCCTCTAATAGCGTAGTCGCATGCGATTCCGAGATATTTTCAAGAATAAAATCAGAGACATCACCAGGGCCCAAATGATGGCTGGCATACATCATCTTCGCCTTTTCTGATGAATTTAGAGAATCTATTTGGAAACCTCTTTTTTTAAGGGATGCGATGTTTTGCGATGCGTAATCAACCGCTGTGTATATTGCCGTCTTCGCATCGTATCGCAAATCGAGAAGGGCTTGGACATTACTATCGTTCGCCTGAGCGCGTCCAACCACACGGCGCATGACATTTTTTGATGTAAGGGCCTCAGTCTTGCCGTCTTGGAATTTGAACACATCATTGCCCGCAGCGTCCTTGGCTATGAAACCGTTCTCCGTGGCTTTTTGATTTAAGAACGTCCCTTGAGTCACCGCCATGCCGACCCAAGTGCCGTCCAAGAATTGCGTCATTCCGCGCGCCGACGACTTGCTTGACGCTGATTTTGGATCCCATTCCCCCGTACTCACGCGAACGGTCTTCATTTTGGGAGACCCGTCCTTATTCTTAACAGGTTTTCCCTTGGCGAACACGGGCCGAGTTTGTACTTCTGAAAGCTTCGCTGCTTCGGCGTTCATAATCGCAGCAACTGCCTGCGGTTCCACACCTGCACGAGCAGCAGCGCCGATGACGAAATCCCTATATTTGTAGTTTGCGTCAAGTCGAAGGTTTTCCTTGTTCGGACATTCCATACCAACGTTGAGAATCGGATGACCGTCAAGGTCTCGACTATGCTGGACTTCTCCCCGCTCCAGCTTGACGGGTTTGCTTGGATCATGATCCGGCAGGCCGTCATGCTTGCGAAGCGGGACGCTGATCTTGATCTTTGGACTTCTCAAGGTGTGTTGGTGAACTCCGGGATTGGACTTGAGCGTCGCGACTTTTTTTCTCCGCCGCCCATCTTTGAAACGAAGATATGCGGGTTATCACCCTTGTCCTGCGCCTGGACAGGTGGAATGAGACCCATGTCGTCCGTGGTGAAGTGGTATTCACCGCTCGCGGTCACAACTCGCGTAGCAAGGTCTACGATGGGCTTGCCCACCGCGTCTACAAACCGAATCCAGAATTCGCTATAAAAATCGTCGCTATCCTCTTGAGGTACGGGCTGTTTTGGAATCTTTAGTTTTTGCCCAGGATAGATGTAATTCGGTTCGCGTATGCCATTAAGGCTTGCCAACTTGTCCGAGTCGGTGCCATGCGCCTGTGCGATCTTGCTGAGCGTGTCGCCCGGCGCTACTACATAGTTGTCGTATTCCATTACGCCTGCTCCGAGTTGTCATTTGCATCATCGCTTTCCGTGTCGTCGGTCGGCTGCGGGTCATGGTCAATGTCGGAATCCGAGACGATTCCCCACTCGCCCTGTCCAAGAAGTGACTCTGCCGTATCGCAGCTATCCGGGTTTGTTGTGCGTTTTGACCCGCCAGCCGTGCTGTCGCCCTGGCTGGCGAGAACGAATGGCGCGGCATCCTCGCCTCGGGTAAACAGCTTGTAGGGCACGTTGGACGTGCGCGAGCCGTCAGCCAGGTCGCGAAATGTGAGCCTCTGGCTGAATGGCCCAAAATCACCGTGCGGGAGGTCCGGCACGGGAATATGCAACGACTCCTTGCCTTTCTGCTGGATCGTGATGGTCTTGAGGAACAGGTCGAACGGGCCGCCCAGGGTGATACTGCCATCCTTGATCTGGATGAACGCGCCACCACACTCAAGAATTAGTTCCTTCCTCGCGACGACACTCACTTTTCCGTTGACACTCGCAACCGATACATCCTTGTCTGCGGCCAGCGACATCGGGCCATTCTGGGCCTGCACATCAACAGGGCCTTTGCCTGCGAAAATCTTCAAGCCGTTCCGCGCGAACAACGATATCTTTTCACCGGCCGCGACCGTGAAACGTTTCAGCACACTCCAGTCGACGCTCTTCCCCGCGACGGCGTTGATGTTGTCCTGCGCCGCGAACTGCATGCCGCCGCCAGCGACAAGCGCCGCTGATGCAGGCGTACTCATCAACAGGCCCGGCTTCTTCAGGCCGTCCAGGTCTTCCTTCATCTGCTGCTGTGCGGCAGTGTCGGCAGGTTCGGCCTTGGCGCTTTGCGCCGATGCGGCGAGCGCCTTCGCAAGCCCCAGTGCGCTTTCCAGTTGCGCGATGGTCCTGCATGTCGAGTTGCTGGCCGGTCGCGCCTGGGCGATCGTAGGCCGTGAACATCATGCCCTTGCCCGCGCGGTTCACGCCGTAACCGGACGTGCGGACTTCAAAGCCTTCGCCCCTGTATTCCAGCTTGTTGTTAACCAGGTAGCCGAGATTCAGTTGCGACTTGCCCGAATGCTCCGTGCTAGGCTTGGCTCCTTCCTGGCCCGTCCAGTCCTCAAAGCGCAGCTTGTTATTTTTCTGCGTGCGGATCATGTTGCGCGAGAGCCAGCGCCGGTCGCTCGTCACCAGGTCGCGCGCCTGGCTATGGTGGTGGAAGGAGCTGATTTCTGGCTTGTCCGGATCGCCGTCACGGCAGGTAATCACGGCTTCGGCATCGTCCAGCGCCGGGAAGTGCATGCCCGTTTGCAGCTTGCCCGCGAACGGCTTCGCCAGGCGTAGCGGTACGCTCTCACCGCCATTGGGCCACGTCTCGAAGTCCGAATCAAAGCGGACGGTATAGTGGCCGTCCGCGTTGATGTACGCGTAGGTATAGCTGTCCGGGCTTGTGACGCGTGCCGAAAGGGTGCCACTCACTTTGGCCCAGGTTTCGGGCTTCAGTGCGAGCCGGAAGCGCCGGTCGGCAGGAATGGCCTTGTAGCTGTTCGAATAGGACGCATCGCGTGCGCCAGTGTGCGTGACCTCGACAATCACCTGGCCTTTAGGCGCATCGGGCAGGGTGGTGTCCATCTCCAGCACGCTCGCACACTGCAACGCCAGGACGTTGCTTTCGCCTTCATAGACAACCTGGCGGGCAATGGCCGCTTCGTGACGTAGCTGCGCTTCCCATTTCGCGCCCGCCTGGTCCAGGTGGTGCGTTCCATAGACATACGCCTGGCCGTATGTGGTTTCGTCCTGCGGCGCGACGTTGGCTTCGTCGCGAAAACGCTCCCATGCCTGGGCCGGGTTATAGTCCGCTACGATGAACGATTGCGGCACAGTCACGGCATGGGTCTTGATCGACGTGACCGCCTCGACGCCGCCCGCGTCAAGTCCCGCCGCTTCGCGGTACGGCACAATGCGTTGCGGCTCGTCGTAAACGTAATGGTCGATATCATCGCCGAATACAACTTCGTCGCCGTGCTCGCCCTCCACGATGTAGCTATAGATGCCAGCCTTTTCCATCAGCATATGGACATAGGCTAGGTCGGTCATGCGGTACTGCATGCGGAACAGGTGCTTGGGGTACTGCCCGCGCAGACGGAACCGGAATTGATGCTCCCTCAGTCCGTGACTGCGGAGGATCGCCGCGATAATGTCTGGCGTGCTCAGGTGCTGAAATATCTTGTTGCGCGTCACGGCTTCCAGCCGCGCAAAATGCGACCGCAGGACAACTTCGTACTTCGTATAGTCCTTCGTGGTTTGCACCGTCGAAAAGCGCGCTATGAATCCCGAAAATTTTCGGGGCAGGCCATCGTCAGGCACGATGGTAAAGGTCGCATCAAGGTTCAGATAATCGGCACGTGCAAGCTGTAGCGGATGCGTCAACTCGATGCGTACTTCGGTCGGTGCGCCCATCTTCTCGGTTGCCTCAAACGACACGACCGAAAGCGCCGCCGCAGTGCCCGTTCCGGGCACATCCAGGAAATATGCCTGGCGTCCCGTAATACCCCGGCGTACTGGATCAAACTCTGCCATTCCTTAGTCCTATAGAGCGCGCCAGTGGCGCGGGTTAGACCGTTACACGATCGGCGCGGATACACCACGCCCATATTGAAAGCGTTCCCTAATTTCTTCAGAGATACAATCAGACAAATGCCAAAAATAGGCGCAGATCAATGCGTATTGGCTCGACTTATCAATTTTTGACTTCCGCCAGAAACTGGCTAATATGGGCCTCAATCGGGATGGTCGAAATCTGCCCCGGCTCCACGAAACTCGCGCCAGCGGGTTTTTGCATTTCTGGCCCCGGTTTTCTCCGCTCCCGTGCGATACGTCTATTCGAGTCCCGCCGCTGCACTTCGCGACGCGCTACGCCATGCCGTCGAAAGGGGCGGCATGTCTTCGCTCGGCGTGCTCCATCAGGGGGTGCCATCGGCCGCCACGCTGATCGCCTCGCGCCGCTACCGCGTGCGCTGCTCGTCATCGCCTACGCGCCGCGCTCGCTCAAGTGTTCGTGCGGGGCGCGTTGCTGCGCGGGCAGCTATCCCAATCCCGAATGGGAAGACGCCATGCGCGTAACGCTCGCGCACGTCGCGCCGTTGCTCACTGGCAAAGCAGCGAATGCGCGGCTACACCGCGCGATCGTGGCTAACGTGCTCACGCGCACGAAAGAAACGGCGGTGAGCCTAGCGGAGCGTTGCGGCGTGCATCGGCTCACCGTGGCCGCTCACGTTGCAATCATCGAAGCGGAGTTAGTTGGGAATCGACACGTACAGGGCCGCTTCGATCACGCGAGCGAGCGCATAGACGCGCTCTTGCGCGAGGCGGGCATCGTGGCCGACACGCAGCGCGAAGCGGCGAATGACGCAACAGCGCGGGCGGCGTAACGTGGCGGGCCTCTCGTTACGCGCGACAACGCGCGAAATCACGGCGGGCGCGAGCCCGAACCCGAAAGATGAAATCCGCGCGATCGTGCGGGCGCTCAACAAGACCGCTGCCCAGGCGCGCACAGGTGCGTCGCGTGCAGTCCGTGATTCTGGCTACAACATCAAGGCAAGCGCCATCAAACGATCATTCACGATCGAACGCGCCACGCCGTCGCGCCTCGCGGTGACGCTGCGCGCAACCGGTGCGCCCGTGCCGCTCATCAACTACGGCGCGACGCAGACGAAGAAAGGCGTTTCGGTGCGCGTGAAGAACGGCCGCAAGACGCTAAGGCACGCGTTTATCGCAACCATGCCGAACGGTCATAGAGGGGTGTTCGTGCGCGAAGGCTCGGGCCACAAGCGCGTAACGAAAAAAGACCGCTCGTATATGAGCGGCCTTCCGATCAAAGAGCTGTACGGGCCTTCGATTCCCGATTCTCTCGCTAGCGACGCCGTGCAAAAGGCGCCAGCGCAGCAAATCGCGAGCAGGTATCCCGCGATCCTCGCGCATGAACTCGCCTGGCTTGCCACGAAGCGCTAACGCGTTGCGCGCGGCGCGTCTCCAGCTCACGCACGCGGCGGGTTAGCGCTTCGATCTGCACGGCCTGATCGTAGTTTTCGGCACCGACCGTAACCAGCTCGGCGAGTAGTCCGTCGCGGCTGTAATCGGTTGGAAAAATGCGCTGCTGCGAGTGAGCGGCTTTGACTTGCTGATGTTGGGTCATTGCGTGCCTTCCTTGTGAAAGTGCCCGCAATGTGAGGGGTGAGCGGGCACATGACAGGGTTAGCAGACCGGACGCAGTACCAAACCCGGCAGACCCAAAGGTCTCCCCGCCAAGGCCCGCCCATTGAAAAGCTACAGACGTGCAAAGACAGCCGCACACCCTTTCGGGCGTGCGGGGTACTGCGGTTCGGGTCTGCTAAAACCCGGCCCCCGTGTTTCGGTGGCAACGCAGAATGTAAAGCACGCCCGTACCGCACAGAGCGCCCGGACGGGCGAAGTATAGCTGCCGTTGATCTGCATCATGCTCTGGCGCGCTTCGGCCCCTTCTGTGCAAGAAAGCAATCTCTTTGCGCGGAATGGTTGCTTTTACTCACAAAAGGTACTTCCGCGAAAGAAAGCGCTATGCGGGCGCGAAGACGCGCGATTTCCGTCTAGCCAATACCCTTTGAAGCTCTACGCATGATCGCCCGCGCCTACAAGCTCGGTATCTCCCGGCGCGACTTTGCGCGCCTTGATCGGTGCTCGGAAGGACGCGTCAGGCAAGCCATCAGCGAAGGCCGCTTGCCCGTTCTGGCCGATGACTCGCTCGATAAAGCCCTGGTCGGAACGGCATGGCGCAAAGGCAATACCACACGCGAGGCGAGTCCGGCCGAGGGGAGCAAACACGCCGGCAAGCGCCCCGCCGATGCGAAGGCTACGCATGACAAGGCCACGCATGCGAAGGCGGGCACCGCCGCGAGCGTAGACGAAGCCCTGCGCCTGTTCGAGCAACAGGCCGCCGCCGTCACGGAGCGCGTGCTAAACGGCGCGACTTACGCGGACGCGCTGCGCATCAAAGAGAACTATTTAGCCCTGTTGCGGCAACTAGAATATTCGATCAAGGCGGGCGCGGTAATCGACCTCGCCGCAGCCGAACAAACCATATTCGATGTATTCCGGGGCATACGTGACGCATGGCTTAACTGGCCCGCGCGCGTTGCGCCGCTGATTGCGGCCGACCTCGATTTCGAAGACGTGGACCGGCTCGCTACGGTGCTTGCGGCACACGTCCACGATCAGTTAGCGGGCCTCGGTGAGCCTCAATACACGTTCGAGCGCAGAGAAACTTGACGCGCTGCGCCGGGCCGCCCGTCGCGGGCTGACACCGCCGCCGCGTCTCTCGGTGCCCGCGTGGGCCGACCGGTTCCGCTACCTCGCACGCGAAGCCGGTAGCACGGCCGGGCAATGGCGCACCGCTACGGTAGAAGTCGCACGCGGGCCAATGCTCGCAGTCACCGAACCGGGCGTACATACGATTTCGGTAATGGTGGCGACGCAGTTACTGAAAACGTCGCTACTCGAAAACGTCATCGGCTTTTTTGCGCACCTGCCCGAAAATGCATAACGGGCATTATCGCAGCGTAAGATATTTTTAAGATATTTTTGCAACTGCGGTAAAAAGTGCCGGGAGAGATTATGCAAGGCACATGAAAAGTCCATACGCATCGGGCGTAAAAGGCGATCGGGGGAAAACGGCGGGGGACGCGCGGCGGCGTCTGGTGCGGGGTAACGGTGGGGTGTTCTGAATCAAACGGACAACAAAAAACCCGCTCGGGGCGGGTTTCTGATTTCGGACAATTTCGCATAAAATGCGCACGTTTTGCCCTCAGTTTGCCCTAACGGTGAATTCAGGGCGATTCGAACGGATACACAAACCGGCTAGAAGCCTTGCTGCACTTGGTTGCGGGGGTAGGATTTGAACCTACGACCTTCGGGTTATGAGCCCGACGAGCTGCCAGACTGCTCCACCCCGCGTCCGTCGAAGAAAAAATTATAGGGCTTCGCCGCCGCCACGTCAAACATTTTTCTTGAACCCAGCCGAATGCGGGATAGAACGCCAATAACAGGTGTGGCATGACGGCCGTCCGATGCCGGAAAACGGCCGCCGGCCACGATCCCCATTAATCAGGATTCCAGATCAAGCTGCCTCGCCACTACACACCCAGCAACGGCCGCACGTCCTCGGCCCATTCAAGCCACATCTGTTGCGTCCGTATCCCCGCCTTGAGAATCGCGTATTGCACCTGCTGGGCGCGCGTGAGTGACGGCGCGCCGAAGTCGCGTTGCTCGATTTCCCGATACAGATCCAGCCGCGCCTGGTTATCGGCGATCATCCGTAGCAGCTCTTCGCCCAGGCCCAACGGCCCGATCACCGCGTCGGCGCGCAGCTTCAGCAGAAACACGTAGCGGTCATCCGGCCCGAGCAGCGTCTCGCGCGCCCAGCGAATCACCTCCTCGCGCCCCACCGGCAGCACGGAATAGACCTTCCGGCGCGTCGCGGCAGGCACCTCGTTCTCGATTACAGCGACCCATCCCGCCTCGACCATGCGGCCGAGTTCGCGGTAAATCTGCTGATGGGTGGCCTGCCAGAAATAGGCGATCGCGCGGTCGAAGCGCCGCGCAAGGTCATAGCCGCTGGACGGCTTCTCGAGCAGAGCGATCAGGATGGCGTGGGGGGTCGACATGCGGCGATTCTAAACCACCGCCCCAGCCACGCCGACCCTAAATCAAGTTGAGAGCGGACACTATGCAACCAGTTGCATAGTGTCCGCGACTTTGCTATGTTTAGCTCTGTCGAGCCACGGCACGTGCGTCACGCCGCGGTTTCGGTGCCATTGAGACGCAACGAAGACTGCGACGGCGGCCGCCTCGAATCCGGGCGGCTCCGTCCCCATCAGGAGATCTGGATGTCCCTCCCCGCCGTGCTGCGCCGCGGCCTGTCGATTCCGGTCGTAGGCTCCCCGCTTTTCATCATTTCGAATCCCGATCTCGTCATCGCGCAGTGCAAGGCGGGCGTAGTCGGCTCCTTCCCCGCACTGAACGCCCGGCCCGAGCACGTGCTCGGCGAGTGGCTGGACCGCATCACGACCGAGCTCGGCGAATACAACGCGAAGCATCCCGGCAATCCGGCCGCGCCGTTTGCGGTGAACCAGATCGTGCACAAGTCGAATGACCGTCTCGAGCACGACCTCGGCGTGTGCGCGCAGTACAAGGTGCCGATCGTCATCACGTCGCTCGGCGCGCGCGAGGAAGTGAATAGCGCCGTGCATGCGTGGGGCGGCATCGTGCTGCACGACATCATCAACAATAAGTTTGCGAAAAAGGCCATCGAGAAAGGCGCCGACGGCCTGATCGCCGTCGCCGCGGGCGCGGGCGGCCATGCCGGCACGCTCTCGCCGTTCGCGCTGATCCACGAGATCCGCGAATGGTTCGACGGCCCGCTGCTGCTCTCGGGCGCGATTGGCAACGGCAATGCGATTCTCGCCGCGCAGGCGGCAGGCGCCGATCTCGCTTATGTCGGCTCGGCGTTCATCGCGACAAACGAGGCCAATGCGGTCGATGCGTACAAGCAGATGATCGTCGAAGGCAGCGCGGGCGACATCGTCTACTCGAATCTCTTCACGGGCGTGCACGGCAACTACCTGCGCCAGAGCATCGTGGCGAGCGGCCTCGATCCGGATGCGCTTCCCGAATCGGATCCGTCGGCGATGAATTTCGGCTCCACGCGAGCGAAGCCCTGGAAGGATATCTGGGGATCGGGCCAAGGCATCGGCGCGGTCAAGAGCATCTTGCCTGCCGCCGACCTGATCGCGCGCCTGAAGCGCGAATACGAGGCCGCACGCGCGCGACTCGGCGTCGTTGCCGAAACGGCAGAAGCCTAAGCGGCACGCGACCCCAAGGCCGATACTCAGAGCCCTCGGAGCGAGGCAGGTGTGGCCGTCTCCCGCCTGCCCGTGCCCACGAAGCCGGCGCGCACCCACCGCGCGCCGGCTTCGCGTTCAACCCTGCAGCGCCTTGACGCGCGCGATCTCTTCCTCCACGTCCCGCAGCTGGTCCTTGCCGAAGAACATCTCGTCCCCGACGAAGAACGTCGGCGAGCCGAACGCCCCGCGGTCGAACGCGGCCTGCGTATTCGCGAGCAAGGCGCCCTTCACTTCCGGATCGCCAATGGCGGCCTCGAATGCCGCGCTGTCGAAGCCGTCGGCTTCGAGCGTCGCGCGCAGCACCGCGGGATCGTCCATCTTGAGGCCGTCTTCCCACATGTGCGCGAACATGCAGTCGACGTAGCGCTCGAAGGTTCCGTTACGCTGCGCCGCGATCGCGCCGCGCATGAGTTGCAGCGTATTCACGGGAAAATGCGGATTGTGCCGATACGCAGTGAGTCCATGCCGTGCCATGAAGCGCTGCATCTCCACCGTCATGTACTTCTGCTTGTTCTCGATGCCCGCAAACGCCTCCGCCGGCGAGCGATTCCCGCTCAGCTTGAAGAGCCCGCCCAGCAGGATCGGCACATACTCGAAGCGCACGCCCTGGCGCGCCTCGATCTGTGCGATCACCTTGTGACTCAGGTAAGCGTTAGGACTGCCAAAATCGAACAGAAACTCCACTTTCACGTTGCTCATCGTGTCTCCTCCTTGATTCGTCCGCTGCGGCGCGAGCCGCGCCGCTTACTCGCCCGGTCCGCGCTGGCCGAGGCAGCGCTCGACCTGGCGCACCGTCTCCACCAGACGCGCGCGCACGACTTCTTCCATGCGCGCACGTGGAAAGTCCTGGGCCGCGCCCGCGACGCTGATCGTCATGAGCGGCAGGCCCCGCCCCGGGCGGAACGGCATCGCAATGCCGTGCACCTCGCGCACCCAGTCGCCCAGCGACTGCGCACAGCCGCTCGCGGCGCATTCGCTCACCGCCGCATCGATGCCGCGCCGGACCTTCGGCCACGCGCCTTCGTCGAGGGCGCGCAGGCGCTCCATCAGTTCGGCGCGCTCGGGCACCGGCAGGCCCGCGAGCAGCGCCCGCCCGGCCGCCGAGGTGCCGAGCGGAATGCGCGAGCCCACGCCCAGACTCAGCGTGACGATCGCGTCGCTGCGGCAGCATTCGAGGTACAACATCGCGAGACCGTCGCGCGTAGCCAGCGCGACCACGCCTCCTGTTTCGTTCGCGAGCGACTGCATGAGCGGCTGCGCCACTTCGCGCACGTCGAGGTTCCCGAGCATGGCGCTGCCAAGGCCAACGGTTGCGGTGCCGAGCCGGTACTGCCCTGTTTCGGGCACGAGATGCAGGTAGCCGAGTTTGGTCAGCGTGTAGGTGAGCCGCGTGATCGTCGACCGCGGCAGGCCGCAGCGCGCCGCGATCTCGTGATTGGAGAGAAAACTGTCGCCGCCGCGAAAGCAGCTCAGTACCTCGAGGCCGCGCGCAAGCGCCGTCACGAAATGACGGTCGACGCCGCCTTCGCTCGTCGTTTCGTCCGTGCCGGCGAGATCCGGGCCCGCCAGGGTGCTCGCATCAGTAGTCACGCTTTCTGTCTCCGCATCAGATCGTGTTCTGCAATGCAGATCAATATACCGGTATGCAGTTCTTACGGCAACCGATGAATCCCTCCAACTCCACGATAATTATTTGACTTGCCCCCGGCACTCCACGATACTGAAACCGATATGCAGTCTCTTATTCCGCAATGCAGTCCAAACTGACACAGGAGACAGTCCCACCATGACCTCAAAGAAAGCAGTGCTCGTGATCGGCGCGGGCGACGCCACCGGCGGCGCGATCGCACGCCGTTTCGCGCGCGAGGGCTACATCGCATGCGTCACACGCCGCAACGCCGACAAGCTCGCGCCGCTCGTCGCGCAAATTGAGGCAGACGGCGGCGTGGCCCACGCCTTCGGCTCGGACGCGCGCAAGGAAGAGGATGTGATCGCACTCTTCAACGAGATCGAAACGAAGATCGCGCCGATCGAGGCGGCGGTCTTCAACATCGGCGCGAACGTGCACTTCACGGTTACCGAAACAACGGCGCGCGTCTACCACAAGGTCTGGGAAATGGCCTGCTTCGCGGGCTTTCTGATGGGCCGCGAGGCGGCGAAGGTCATGCTGTCGCGCGGCCACGGCTCGATCTTCTTCACCGGCGCCACGGCAAGCCTGCGCGGGCGTGCGGGCTACAGCGCGTTCGCGGGGGCCAAGCATGCGCTGCGCGCGCTCGCGCAGTCCATGGCGCGCGAGCTTGGGCCGCAGGGTATCCACGTCGCGCAACTGATCGTGGACGGCGCGATCGACACGGAATTCATCCGCGAGAACTTTCCCGAGCGCTACAAGCTCAAGGAGCGCGACGGCATCCTGAACCCGGACCATATCGCCGACGCCTACTGGATGCTGCACCAGCAGCCCAAAGACGCATGGACGCACGAACTCGACCTGCGGCCCTGGCTCGAGGAGTGGTGAGGCGGCTCGCTCCGGCTGGCTGAAGCGGTTCATAATGGCGCGTCGCGCGCCCGCCATGCGCGGAGCGCATCGTGATTCACCGCCGTCAGCCGACCGAGCCTCACATGAAAATCGCCACCTGGAACGTCAATTCCCTGAAAGTCCGCCTGCAGCACGTCATGGACTGGCTCACCGAAAGCCAGACCGATGTGCTGTGCCTCCAGGAACTGAAGCTCCCCAACGAGAAGTTCCCACGCGCCGAACTCGAAGCGCACGGCTACCGTAGCTGGTTCGCGGGCCAGAAGACCTATAACGGGGTGGGCATTCTGGTGCGCGACGGCGTCTTCGTGGACGAAGCCACGGTCGTGCGCAACATTCCCGCGTTCGAAGACCCGCAGCAGCGCGTGATCGCCGCCACGGTCGGCGATACGCGCATCGTAAGCGCCTACTTTCCCAACGGCCAGGCCCCGGGCACCGACAAGTTCGCCTACAAGCAGCAGTGGCTGAACGCGCTGCACGACTGGCTCGCGCAGGAAATGCAGCGCTACCCGAAGCTGGCGCTGCTCGGCGACTACAACATCGCGCCCGAAGATCGCGACGTCCACGATCCCAAGGCCTGGGAAGGGCAGAACCTCGTCTCGCCCGAAGAGCGCGCGCAGTTCGCGCGGCTCATCGAACTCGGTTTCGTCGATGCCTTCCGGCAGTTCGAGCAGCCCGAGAAGACCTTCACGTGGTGGGACTACCGCATGTTCGCGTTCCGCCGCAACGCGGGGCTGCGCATCGACCATATCCTGCTGTCGCCCGCGCTTGCGCCGCAGCTCGTGTCGTGCGAGGTCGACAAGACGCCGCGCAAGTGGGAACAGCCCTCGGACCACACGCCGGTCGTCGCCGAACTGGGGGCCGCTGGCTGAGCCCCCGGGTCAGGTTGCGCTAGAAGCGATAGTCGGGGTTCTTCGGGTCGAACGTTGCGCTATCGAAGCTTCGCGGCTCGATGCGTTCGATGACGATCTGCTCGAGTTGCGCGCCATCGTCGGCCCTCGCTTCCACGCTGCGGAACCACGGGTGCCTGAGATCCAGCCCAAGTGTCACCTGGTGCGCGTAGAACCCCGTGCCGCCGGCCGGTGCTTCGAACGTGAACGCCACCACCCGTACGCCGTCGAGCGTGCGCACTTCGATCTTTGCCGGCCTTGTGATGCCCGCCTGCGCGAACCTGGGGCCTTGGGCAAGAAAGAGCCTGGCCGAGTACTCCGTGCCGAGCTCGCGCACCGAATGGTTCGATTGCGCCTTCGCGAGCGAGCCGTCCACCGCCGACCAGATCGACACCATGCCGAACATGCCGCCCAGGTGCCCATACATCTCGCCGGGGCGTTTCGACTCGTCGTACAGCACTTCCTGCCCCGCATGCGCACCGTCGGGCAGCCATTTCGCGTAGACGCGCAGCGGATCGTGCTCGATGCGGACTTGCATATGGTCCGCCTTGTCCGGCCATTTACCGCCGATGCGCTCCTTGCGCCACATCGTAAATTCGTAGGAGCCGAAGCCGTTGGGACCCGCTTCGATGTAACGCGGCAGTGTGGCCGGGTCAAGCGACTGGAACAGCGTAACCAGCTGTGCATCGTCCATCCGTTCCAGCGCGCCACTGCCAGCGGCGCGGCGCAGCCAGCTCGCCTGCTGGTCCGGTGGCAGGTGTCCCGCCTCGGCCGCGCTCACCACAGGCGGTACCGTCGACGCACCCGCATCGGCCTGCGCCCAGGCGCCGGCCACTCCCAACGCCAAAACCGCAGCCACCCCTATCCGTACCATCCCCTTACGCATCACTGCCTCCCTCTCTCGTCAATTCCGTCTTCGAGATAGGCCCAAGCCGCGGGCCTTGCCCCTCTCTCAGACCGCGAGTTGCGGCGCTGCTTCGAGCGGCCCGTTCGGCAACAGGAACACCTTGCCGTGCCGGCCCGCTTCCAGCGCGCGCCGCAAGGCGGGGCCGATCTCATCGAGGCCGTAGGTAGCCGCCACGGGGTTGCGCAGCACGCCTTGCGCAAGCAGGTCCACCGCCTCGCCAATCAGCGCGTGACGCTCGGCCTGCAGCATCCGGGCGAGCCGGTCGGTGAGCCAAAAGCCCTTGATGGTGAGGTTGCGGAAGATCGTCTGGAAGCAGTCGATGTGCATCGGCTGACCGGAGAGCATGCCGTAGTTCACGAGCACGCCGCCCGGCTTGAGCAGTGTGGCAAGGCGGCCCGCCTCCTCGCCACCCACGCCGTCGAGACCCAGCGCGATGGCAGCACCGCCCGTCGCCGCCTTGGCCTCGTCAAGCAGATTGGCTCCATCGAGAATCGCCGCATCGCCGCCGGCCTCGAGTACTTCGGCCACAGCCTCCGGGCGACGCACCACGTTGAGCGTGCGCAAGCCGTCATGGCGTGCGATCTGCATTACCGCGCGTCCGACGCTGGAAAGCGGTGCCGTCTGCACGAGCCAGTCGCCGCGCGCGAGCGCCACCTGCCGGCGCACCAGTTCGAGCGCCGAGCAGGCACCCACCTTGAGCGCCGCGAGCTGCAACACATCGAGTTCCGCATCCACCTTGAACACGTGAGAGATACCGATGCGCCGGCGTTGGCACCAGTTGTCGTTGGCGAGCAGCAGCACGCGATCGCCCGGTGCGATGTCGCGCACCGCACTGCCGCAGTTCGCCACACGGCCCACCGCATCCAGCCCGGCCGTGGCCGGCAGCGTGGGCAACTCGCCATAGCGCCCGGCAAGCCGCGCCATGTCGGCCGGATTGATGGCGCTCGCCTCGATCTCGACCACCACCTCCCATGCCGAGGGTGCCCCCGGATCGGCGACCTCCGCGCAGCGTGCAACCTGCTGCGGCGCGCCGAACGTTTCAAAGCGGATCTGTTTCAAAAAAGTCCCTTGCTGGCAGGCGCTTCGGCCTTCAGTTTCACGAGCATGTCGATCGCGTGGTCGATGTGCTCGCGCGTATGAACGCAGGAAAGGAAGAAGCGCAGGCGCGCCGCGTTGCGCGGCACGACCGGGAACAGCATCGGGAACGTAAAGATGTTGTTCTCGAACATCTTCACGGCCAGCCACAGCGCCAGTTCCGAGTCGCGCAGCATCACCGGCACCACGCCGGAGCCGGCGCTCGGGCCCGTATCGAGCCCGGCTGCCTGTGCGCGCGCGCGGAAATAGTCGGCGTTCGCGATGACGCGATGCGCCCGCTCGGGCTCCGCGCGCATGATGCGCAACGCCGTCAAGCCGGCCGCCGCGTTGGCCGGCGGCGGCGACGCGATATAGAGACCAAGCCCCGGCGAATAGTGCTTGAGCAGCGTGATCATTTCCTTGCGTCCGGCGATGTAGCCGCCGATGGTCCCGAAAGATTTGCTCATCGAAGCATAGTGAATGTCGATATCCTTCGGATCGACGCCGAAATGATCGACCACGCCCATCCCGCGTGACCCGATCACGCCTATCGAGTGCGCTTCGTCAACCATCAGGAGTGCGTGATAACGCTTCTTGATATCGATCAGGCGCGGGATATCGGGAATATCGCCGTCCATGCTGAACACGCCTTCGGTCATGATCAGCACGCGCTCGTAGCTGCCCCGGTGCTCCGAGAGCAACCGCTCCAGCGCCTCCAGATCGTTGTGCGGAAACGAGAAGCGCCGCGCGCCACTCAGTTGCGCCCCGGTGAGCATGCTGTTGTGGACGAGCTCGTCGTAGACGATCAGATCCTGCTTGCGCATCAGATAGCCAATGGCAGCCACATTGGTGCCGTAGCCGCTTACGCCCAATACCGCATCTTCCACGCCGAGCGCTTCGGCCAGTTCCTGCTCGAACTGGCGGAACAGCGAAATCTCGCCCATGATGATGCGGCCCGATCCCGTCGCCATGCCAAAGTCGTCGATGGCCTGCTTCGCCGCCGCCGTGACCCGTTCATCCCCGGACAGATCGAGATAGTTGAACGACGAGAAGTTGACCATGCGCCGGCCGGCCACCTCGAGTTCCGCCGTGGCCATGCCCACGTGCTCGCGGAACATGTTCCACTCGTAGCCCTGGTTGTCGTAATACCAGCGCGTGTTGGTATATTCGCGCAGTTCCGGGAACTGTGCGAAGTCGTAATGCTCGGGTCGTACCTTGACCTTGGCTGCCCGGGCCGCCAGCGTCGGTGCCGGCGACGACACGGCCCCGCCGACCGGCTCGCGACGCAACCCCAGCATCCGCGAGCGCAATTTTTCGATGTGTGTTTCAAGTGCCATTTTCTATTCCTTCCTTTTGCATCAGACGGCGTCAGGCCGCCTTGTGCTCGGCCGTATAGGCCGGTGCGTCGTTCCAGCCGAACCCGGCCAGTGTGCGATCGACGATCGCGCGTACGGTGAGACCGTCGAGAATCTCGAGGACTGCTACGGAGATGCCCAGATCACGATCAAGCTGCAACTGGATCTCCGTCGCCATCAACGAGTCCACGCCGTAGTCCAGAATCGGACGGTCTATCGAGAGGCTCTCGACCGCCGTCTCGAGCGCGTCGGCGATCAGCGAGGCCACGAGGCCCGCGAGCGCCGCGAAACGCTCCGCTGGCTCGAGTTCCTCCAGCTCGAGGCGCAGACGCTCGCGCGCGCTTCCGCCGTCGGCCGACGAGTCCGCCGCGATCAGCGCCGCGTAGCGCGGCGACTGGCTGCCGAGCGCTTCGAAGCGGCCCCACTCAGCCCAGTTAGTGATCAGCGTCACGCCGAGCTGCAGCACGTCGCGCAAGAGCGCACGTTCGAGCCAGCGCAGCGCCTCGGCCGTCTGCATGCCGCGCAGGCCCATGTAGCGCATGAACTGTTCGAGCTTCTCGTCGCGTGCGATCACGCCCACATCCTGGATAGCGCCCCAGTTGATGGTGGTGGCCGGCAGGCCGAGCGCCCGGCGGTGCCAGGCCAGGCCGTCGAGGAAGCTGTTGGCCGCCACGTAGGCCGCCTGCCGATTGTTGCCGCCGGTGACGGCAATCGACGAATAAAGAACGAAGTGGTCGAGCTCCAGCTCCCGTGTCTGCGCGTCGATCAAACGTGCGCTTTCCGCCTTCGCACCCATGACCGCCCGGAATATCGCCGGCGGGAGCTCGCTGATCGCCTCGTCGATGATCACGGCAGCCGAATGGAACACGCCGCGCAGCGGCAGGCCGGTCGCCGCAATCGACGCGAACAGGCTCTTCACGGCGGCAGCATCGGACAAGTCGCATTTCACGCAGACCAGGTCGGCGCCGCGTGCTGTCAACCCTTCGACAAAGGCACGCCGCTCCGCTGTGTCAGCGCCGCTACGGCCCGCGAGTACGAGATGGCGAGCACCATGATCGACGAGCCACTCCGCAGTCTTCTGCCCAAAGCCGCCGAAGCCCCCCGTCACGAGATAGGTCGCGTCCGGGCGGAATGCCACAGCCTCGTGGACCTGCACAGGCAGCTCGGCATGCTCGTCGTCAAACATGACGATGAGCGGGACATCCACGTCGGGCATGGCCAGCTTGCGGCTCGCCAGATCGACGATCGAAACGGGCAGCACGTCGGCGGCGACGAGCTCGCCGCGTCCCACACGCTCGACCGCCCGCCGCAGCGTGGAGGCAAAGCGCGCACGGCGGCTCGTCACGACAGCCAGATCCGCTCGCAGCACGGAAGAAGCCGCCGGGGGTGCCACGAACGGCTGCGCGCTGCGCGCCGTGTCGACGAGAACGCCGCCCTCGGCGAGCGCACGCCAACCGGTGCGCGCGTCCCATTGCGCGAGCGGCGCGACGATCGCATCGAAGCCCTTGCCGGCTGTCTTTGCCGCCACAGCCGACTCCAGCGCTGCCGATGTCGCGGGGGTGGTGGCCTCTTTCGTGGCCGCGGCCCCTTCCGGCGCCACCAGCGTCACCGCGACATCGCGCCGGCGCAGTGCCGACGCGATCGCGACGCCCATCTCGTCGGCCTCGACCAGTGCGCTCGCGCCGCTGCCAAGCTCGGTTTGCTCGGCAAGACGCTCGGCCACGGCTTCCCGTACGCCGGTGAACAGCAATGCGCCGCCACCCAGATTGCCCGCCGCCTCGACGACGTGGAAATCATCGCGCCGACCGCGTATATGGCTTGCGAAGTCCGCCGGCACGAGACCGTAGACGCGCATACCGACATGCAGATCCGTCACGTCCGAGCCCACTTCGCATACCGTACCGATCGCTTCGACGAAGTCCCCGTCGAATGCCTCGGTGGTCGATGCGTTGAGCTGCCGGATCGTCAACGCGACCTGCTCGACACGCAGATCGACTTCATCGGTTGCCAGCGCACGGCGCGGCAACTCGATGAGCTTCACCGTGCCCGGGCCGTGTTCGCTCGCAGTGAGATTGCGTACGATCACACGCCGCTGCGCCGTCAACGCTGCCGGCTCCGTGTGCGGCTCCGTGAGCGCAAGATTGTTGGTGAGCTGGCTGAAGTAGCGCTGGTCGCGGCGGATCGCGACTTCGTCCTCGGGTGCGTCACAGAGCAGTTCGAGCATGGCCGAGTCGAACTCTTCGTCGGTGGCTGCCGGCGGCATGTCAATCGTACTGAACCGCATGCCCTCGATCTCGCTGAAGGCGACGCGTGCGAAACCATTGAGCGCGGTCTGCGCCGGTTCGACCGGCGTCTGCTCTCCAAGCACGTCGAACGCCCCCTGGGTAAGGACATAGGCACGTGGCCGGTCGGCGAGCGGTCGCTGTGCCAGACGCCGGGTCACCTCCAGCATAAGGAGCAAAGTCTCGGTTCCGGCGGGATCGTCGCCGTCGAGCCGTGCATTCGAGCCGTTCGCGAAAACCACCCCATCCACGGCGCCGATCGCGTCGAGCGCGGCGTCGAGATCCGCCGGCACGTTCGCGCGCACGCCGAAGCGGCCGGGGCCCGCAGCCGCCGCCGCCGGGTAGAGGCGCGCGGTGCCGAACGCGCCGAATGCCTCCAGCCCGCGGGCGACCCGCTCACCGAAACTGCCTTCGCCGTCCTCCACGACGAGCCATTGACCGGCGCGTTGCGGCTCGCCGCGACGGCCCGCGTCGAACCACTGATAACGCACCATCTGCAGCTTGACCGGATCGCCGAAGCGGTCGATACGTTGCGGCTTGGCCGCCGCCGCCGTGACACGCAAGCCACGTATGACAGCCAATACGCTGCCGTCCTCAGCGATGATTTGCAGGTCTGAATCGATGTGGCGTGCGCCGCGGCTCACCTGCCACGCATGACACCAGTAGCGCGCGGGCATCGCATCCGTAAGCAGGCGCAGCTCCTTCAGCCCGGTAGGCAGCCAGGTCGTATCGGTCTCGCCAAGCATGCCCACCAGCACCTGGAAGCAGCCGTCGAGCATGGACGGATGCATGCGATAGCGCTCGGTCGTGAGACCTTGCGGCATCTCGAGGCATGCCAGCACGCCGGCGTCCTTCGCGCCCAGATGAAGTGCGCGAACGCTCTGGAACGCGGGGCCGTACTCGAGCCCAAGTCGTGCGAGATCGCGGTAGAAGTCAGCAGGCTCGCGCGTCTGCTCGCACTGCCCGCGCAGCGCCGCCAGGTCCACGCGTTCGCTCTCGGGCGCGGCGAGTCTGTCGACCGTACCGGTGAGATGCACCTGGCCCACACCGTTCGTGCCGCTCTCGATGCTGCGCACGCTGATCGCATGCGTGCCGGGCTCGAAGGCTGCGACGTAGTCGATCGCGCGATCCCGGGCAAGCACGAGCGGCGCCAGAATCGACATGTTGCTCAGGCGCCAGCCAGGAGCATCCGGGTGGAGCGTCGCAGCCGCCTCCAGCAGCGTTTCGATAAAGCCGGCCGCCGGCATGATCGAAGTGCCGGAAACCACGTGGTCCTTGAGCCAGCCAAGCGCCTGGTGCTCGAGGTCGTTGAGCCAGACATGGGTGGCCGGATAGTATTCGCAGCCGAGGAGCGGGCGGTCGGTAGGACTGGTACGCTGATACGCGGCGCGTTCCGTCTCCAGCCAGGCATGCTCGCGCTGCCAGGGATAGTTCGGCAGACTGACGAAGCGACCTGCGCCGTTGAGCACGCGCCAGTCGAAGGCGCAACCGCTTGCGAAGATCTGGGCCACGGCGCGCTGCGCGCGCGTGCGCTCCGGTTCCTGGCGGCGCAGCGTCTCGACGAGCCGCACTTCCTTCGCGCGCGCCCTTGCGCAATCACGAATGGCACTCGCCAGCACGGGATGCGGGCCGATCTCGACGAATGTCGTGTATCCCTCGTCGATCAGCGAGTCGATGGCGGCCATGAACGCGACCGGTTCGCGTACGTTGCGCGGCCAGTAGTCTGCGCCGAACGAGGGTCCGCTCGCCTGCTTGCCCGTGACCGTCGACCAGACCGGCACCTGCGGCTCGCGTGCGACGATGGCGCCAAGCTCCGCTTCGAGCTCGCCGAGGATCGGGTCCATCAGATGGCTGTGGTACGGCACCTCGACGGTCAGCAGACGGTTGAACACCTCACGCTCGGCAAGCTGCGACGCGAGTTGCTTGACGGCGAGCGTGTCGCCCGCGAGCGTGAGCGTACCCGGACCGTTGATGGCGGCGATTTCCACCCGTCCGCCAAACGGTTCGAGCATCGGCCCGATCTCCGCTGCGCCGAGGCCCACCGCTAGCATGCTGCCGGTACCCGCAAGCCGGGCCTGCAGACGGCTGCGCGTGTAGCTCACGCTCAGGGCGTCTTCAAGGCTCAGCGCACCGCTCACGCAGGCCGACGTCACTTCACCCACGCTATGCCCCACGACAGCACCCGGCACCGCACCGGCGGCGCGCAGCATCGCCACGAGGCCCCACTGCACGATGAAGTTGGCGGGTTGCGCGTACTGCGTGCGCACGATCTGCGAGGATGCTTCGTCCTTGAGCATTTCCGCCAGGATCGAAAAACCGGCGAGGCGCTGGAAGATCGCGTCGGCCTCATCGACGGCCTTGCGATAGACCGGTTCGTCGCGGTAGAGCTCCTGCCCCATGGCCCACCACTGCGGCCCCATGCCCGTGAAGACCCATACGGCCTGGTCACGGCCAATGGCCGCCTTCTGCCCGGTGACGACACGCTCGGACTTCTCGCCACGGGCGAGTGCATCGAGCCCCTCGCGCAACGCGCCGATGTCCTCGCCGATGACCACTGCGCGATGGCTCAGCGCGGCGCGCCGATACGCTGCCGAATGAAGTACGTCGACGATGTCGGTGCCGGGCTGAGCCAACCGCTCGCCATACTGTTTGGCGAGTTCGCGCAGCGCCGCGGGGTTGCGCGTGGACAGCGGCAAATAAAGCGGGAAGCCGTCACGGCGCGGTTCTACCGCCTGTGCGCGCTGGTCTGCCTGGACGGGTGCGGCGCGCAGCACGACGTGCGCATTGGTTCCGCCGTAGCCGAACGAATTGACGGCGACGAGGCACGGCTCGTCTTCGCGGGCGAGCGCCGAACTGGCGTCGGCGAGGCGCACACCGAGCTCCTCGAAACGGATGCCGGGATGCGGCGTCTGCAGATTGCCAAGCGGGAACACTTCGCGATGCTGGAGCGTGAGCACCGCCTTGATGATGCCCACCACGCCGGCGGCCGCCTCGAGGTGCCCGATATTGCTCTTGACCGAGCCGATGACGACACGCTCGTCGCCACTGCGGCCCACCCCGTAGACGCTGCCGATCGACTCCGCCTCGATGGGGTCGCCCACCGCCGTACCCGTACCGTGGCACTCCACATAGCGCACTTGCGCAGGATCGATCCGATGCCGTTCGCAGACCTCACGAATCAGCGTGCTTTGCGCCTCGGCGCTCGGCATGGAGATGCCGGGGGTACGCCCGTCGAAGTTCACGCCCGCGCCCGCCACCGTTGCGAGAATCGTATCGCCGTCGGCAAGCGCCCTCTCGAGCGTTTTGAGCAGCACAATACCGCCGCCTTCGCCCCGGCCATAGCCGTCGCCGCGCGCATCGAACGACTTGCACTGGCCGTCGCGCGACAGGAACTGCCCCTTGCACATGCCGATTGCGTACTCGGGCCGCGTCATCACGTTCGCGCCGCCCACCACCGCCATGTCACACAGGCCCGACCAGATATCGCGGCAGGCATAGCTGAATGCGACGAGCGACGACGAACATGCCGTGTCGATGGACAAACTCGGCCCACGCAGATCGAACGCGTGCGAAAGCCGGTTCGAGAGCATCGTCATCATCATGCCCGCCGCGGTATTCGCGTTGTGCCGCGAGCGATTCGCGTTCTGCATCAGCGTGATCATGTGGTCGAGCATGAAGCCGCCCACGTAGACACCGACATCGCGCCCCGCATGGGCGTTCAGATCGAGCCCCGCGTTTTCGAACGCTTCCCAGATCAGCTCGAGCAGCAGGCGCTGCTGCGGATCGATGTTTTCCGCTACGCGCGGCGGCAAGTCGAAGAAGTCGCCGTCCATCGTGCGGACGTCCTGCTTGAGGAAATTCGCGCGGTCGACATAGGCCCGGCCCTTCGCGCTTTCATCGCTGGAGTAGTAGCGCGCCGAGTCCCAGCGGTCCGCCGGCACGGGTCCGGCCGTCACCGTGCGAGCACGCAGGCCTTCAAGCAACAGCTCGAGATTGTCGAGCCCCCCGGGCAATCGGCATGCCATGCCAACTACTGCAATATCGCGCATTTTATTTAATTTCCCATACTAACGAATTCGTCAATTCCGTCGGCCCCGTCCGATACACCCGGGAAGGCCACACCTGCTGCCGCGCCACGCCCGTTACCGGAAAAATTGCGCGAGGACCTGCACACTGCTGCGTTCCGGCATCGCCCCGTAGCGATCCCACGCCGGACCGTATTGCGTCTGCAACTGCACTGCCACATCGAAGCGGTCAAAATGCCGACGCAGCTCGAGCCACCCCTGCCCCCCGCCCCCTTCGTCGAACTGGCCGAATGCCGACGCATCCAGCCTGCGCACGAACACATCCCGCCACGTCGCCATCGCAAACGCCCCATAGCGCGTCGGCAGTTCCTGGGCGGAAACGGACGCCTGCACCGCGCGGCCCCACGCCATCGGATTCGTCGCCGCGAGCGTGCGCCACTGCGCCGGACTCGCCCCCGCCCCGTTCGTCTGCAGTTCCAGGGTGAGCGAGAGATTTGTGGTCGGCAAAGTCCACGTAAAGCCGCTTGCCGAACTGGCGCGAAAGGCCGTGTCGTTGTTCAGCCCCGTCGTGCGCGCAATCAGCGAGGGCCGCCGGCCCGCCTCGATTTCCGTGTAGCCAACCACGGCATTGCCGAACAGCGCAGTCAGGTTGAGGCCGAACTGGGGCGATTCGCCTTCTTCTCCGAACGCCACGAACTGCGGCTGCAGCGACGCGCCAATGCGCTGGCTGCCAACGAACATCCAGCGACCGACACTGTTGGTACGCTGCAGTTCGCCCGACGCCGCCGGATCGCCAGGCGCCATCCGGCTCGCGAGGTGCGGCGAATAAAGCAGCGTCGCCGAGCCCGAGTCCCACACCTGCTGACCGCGCACGGCGACCGTGCCGAGACGGTTGGTGCGGCGGCTCTGCGGATCGGGAGAGACGTCGAGATCGACCGCACCCGCCTTGAAGAAGTCCGTCGGGTTGTAGCCGAAAGCCACACCGACACGTTGATTCATGCGCCCGGCTTCGAGCGTCGAGAGCATGCCCGGGCGCCAGCTCGCGTAGGCTTCGCGCGTGAGGCTTTCGGTGTAGCCGGCCGGCGCATTCGACGACATCGGGTCGAAGCGGTCGAGTCGCCACGACGCATGAACGTCGAACTGGGTCGCCAGCGTTTTCTCGTAGCGCAGGTCGAGCGAAGCCTGATTGCGCCCCTCCTGTTCGCCGTTGCGCATATCGGAGTAGCGCATGGCGTCCTGAACGCTCAGGGCGAGATCCTGACTGCGCGACACGGACGGCGACGCGGCAGGCGAAGCGGGCGCGGGCAGATCCGGCGCAAGCTCCGCAGCACCGCCGTTGCCCTGTGCCACGGCATTGTCAGCAGAGCCCGGAGCGGGCGCCGCAGTGGGCGCCGACGTATTGGACACTGCGTCCTGCGCGTTCGCGGCTCCTGTGTCGGGCGCGCCGGCATCCTTGCCCGCAGGGCTGCCCGCACCGGCCTGGTCCGCAATGCGCAGCGCCGCGTCGATCGCCTCGTCTGACGTACCACCGCCACCGTCCCCGTCGGCCGCCTGGACGGCACGCGAGCACAGCGACGCCACGCAAACCAGCGCCGCCGACGCGATCGCCCGGGTCCTGAGCGGGTTCATTCGGCCCGGAATCGCGGGAGATAGTCACGCTGCATCCAGGCGTCCGGAATGTCCAGCCACGCGTAGTTGTCGAAGCGCATGATCGTGACCCAGCTCGGATCCAGCCCGTCGATAATGACGAACTCGGTCGGCCGCGCGGCACCCAGTTCCGTCGTATAGCGGCGATAGAACGCGGTCTTCAGCAGCCGGCCGCTATCGACATAGAACTTCGCCTTCACAGGCTTGCTGTCCGTCGCGTCCAGCCACATCTCGATGCGGCTGTAGACGAGACCCGGCGTCTTGCCGACGAGCGAGAGCCGGTAGCAATGGCGCTGCTGGCGATCGCCGTCCATCACGTCCTCCTCTCCCGCCAGTGAGGCCGTGTAGTCATGCGAAAAATTGGCCGTCACGACGTCGCCGTTGGACTCGCGGCCGAGCAGCCGCTGGTCCGGCGAAATACGCACGCTCGCCTGGTTGGTCGGATCGTAGAACCACAGGTCGTCGCCGCTCTTGAGCATCAGCTTGCCGGCGTCACGCGCTGGCGCGAGAAAGCGCACCAGCGTACGAAACGTTCCGCCCATCGCATCCGGCTTCGTATAGATGGCCAGCGTATTGCTGTCCACTTCCTTGCCGGAGCGATACTCGGTAAGTGCCGCGTTGAGCACGAACGAGCGCGCGGGAATGCGGATCGCGTCACTCTGCGTGAGAAGCTGCTGCGCATCCGGCGTCCCCGCGGAATGAGCAAAACCAACGAATAGTTGAACTAAACACAGTGAAGCAAGCAGCCAGCGCCGCATAAAAACCTCCCGCAATACCGGTTCGCCCGGACTTGTTTCAAACGTGACGCAATGCGTCGACAACCGACATGTGAGCCGCGCGGCGCGCCGGCCACCAGGCGGACAGGGCCGCCGCCAACGCGAGCACGCAGAAAGTGGCGCCGATCTGCTGCCACTGCCCCCATACGCGCACCGTGAGCGGCACCGAATCGACGCGTGCCGGTGGCGTCCAGGCGAGGCCGGCGTGGTTGATCACGAGGGCGAGGACTAGCGACACGATGACCCCGGACGCTGCCCCCACCACGCCAAGCAGCAGGCCTTCGAGCACGAACAGCGTCTGGATGCCGCCACGGCGCATGCCCATCGCGCGCAGCGTGCCGATCTCCACGGTGCGCTCGACGATGGCCGTACTCATCGTGTTGCCCACCACGAACAGCGCGATCACACTGATCAGTACGAACATGAAACCGAAGATGACGTCGAACATGCCGTTGGTCTGGCCGTAGAACGGATTGAGCGTGGCGAAATCCGGCACTTCGAGCGACTGGTCCGCAAACTGCGCCGCAAGGATCTGCTGGATACGTGCCCGCGCCGCTTCGAGTTGCGAGGAATGGTGCAACTGCACTTCGATGGCCGTCACACGCGGCGCGTCGGCGCCGTAGACGAGGCGCTGCGCGCGTTCGAGATGCACGGCCACATAGATGTCGTCAAATTCCTTGACGCCCTGCCGTTCGGCCTTCACGACGTTGAAGCTGCCCACGTTGGGAGCGCCGCTCGCCGCGGCGGCCAGCACATCAATGCGCGCCTGTTGCGCCGCGGGCCTGGCCGGCGCTTCGGCAGCCGCGAGTGCGAGCACGTCGGCGGGCGCGGTGCTAGCCGAGGCGCCCACTGGGTGATCGACGATCACGTCATTCGCTTCGCACTCGGCAAGATGCAGGGGCGCGCACAACTGCAGCACGCGGGCAAGCCCGACACCGGTCACGGCGGCGTCGCCGCTCGTGCCGGCGAGCGACGCGACGTCCGGCGTGGCGGAACCGGAAGGAAATCCGTAGTCGTTCCATTGCAGCATGCGGGTCTGGTCGTCAGGTACCGTGCCCTCGACCATTACCGTGCGCGTCACGCCCGCATCGAAATTGCCTGCCACCCCGCCTAGTTGCAGTTCGGGCGTGACGACGCTCAGCATGGGGCGCAACACCGGGTCGTTTTCAAGCGCGGCGACGATACGCTGATAGTCACGAATGCCATACGCACGCGAATTGCCGCTGCCGTAGAGGTAAAAGCCGCGGCGCTGGACCTGCAGGTGACCGCTGTGGCGCACGATGTCGGTCTGCATCCCGAGCGTGATGTCCTTGCTGAAGCCGCCGAACAGCAAGATTGCGCAGACGCCCACGACCATCGCGAGGAGCGTCGTGATGGAGCGGCGCCGGTTACGTTGCAGGTTGCGCAAAGCGAGAGTTGCCGTGGACATCATGCCGTGCCCTCCTGCGAAACACGCGTGTGATCGACGACACGGCCGTCGCGGATGCGCACGATCTCGTCTGCTGCATCCATGACAAGTGGATCGTGCGAGGAAATGATGAACGACACATGCTGCTCGCGCTGCAGGCTGCGCATGAGGGCAATGATCGCAGCGCCGGTCTGACTGTCGAGGCTCGCCGTGGGTTCGTCCGCGAGCACCCAGGCGGGCCGCGCGGCGAGCGAGCGCGCAATGGCCACACGCTGGCGCTGGCCGCCGGAGAGTTGCCCAGGACGATGCCCGGCCTTGTCGGCGATGCCCACCTGTTCGAGCAGTTCCATCGCGCGCCGCCGGCGCGCGTCCCGCGGCAAGCCCGCCATCGCAAGCGGATATTCGACGTTCTCGCAGGCTGACAGCACCGGCAGCAGATTGAAGGTCTGGAATACGTAACCGATATGACGCGCGCGGAAATCGGACAGCGCATCATCGGAGAGATGCGCAGGATCTTGACCCGCAATCACGATGCGCCCGTTATCTGGCCTGTCGATACAGCCAATCAGGTTCAGCAACGTCGTCTTGCCGCTGCCGGAGGGGCCGCTGAGAACCGTGATCCGGTCAGGGGCAATGCACAGGCTCAGGTCGACAACGCCGTCTATCCGGACATTGTCGAGCCGGTACGCCTTGCTGACCCGTTCAATCAGAACGTCGCTCATGGAAAAATCTATAAATCGCGAAAAGACCGGAAATGGAAATCGTCGCAAGCTCTCAGACACGCGGGCAAACGAAGATGAAAATTGATTTGACAGAAAAGAGGAATGCGCAACTGGCATGGGCGCGTTGCTAAAATTCCCGCACCCAATTTAATTGACGACGGATACCGAGAAAACTCGGACTCCGGTTCGACAACGTCAAGACTTATGGCAGCATCGCCGCTGTTTGCAAATCAGCTTGTTTTTATGAATGAAGAATTGAGTCCCGTCATGAATATCCCTTGCGCAGAATTTTTTTAAGCGAAACTTAGCCCGGTTACGGATGCCATGCTCACTTTGGTCACGCAGAGTTTATTGGCAACCCACCGGGCGAACCAATCAGAAAAATCCTATTAGTGATTTCAACCGCCGAAGCGATCGCGGGAAATTCAATCCACGCGCTGACGGATACGAATAGAAAATTGAAAAGAAGTGTGGAAATCCGGAAAAAATCGTTCGGCTTCGGGTCGAGTATTTTTTTCGAAAAAAAGCCTTCACCGGGATTGCGCGTTGACACGCCAGGCAACGCGCAATCCCATCGGTGTCACCACACCCCAGTGAGCGTGGTCCACAGGAAGCGAAACACGAGCGCGTCATACTCCGCGCGCTCCAGTGCATCGCTGCCCGGCCCGTGGCCGCCCTCGGTGTTCTCGAGGTACCAGACGTTGGCGTGGCCCTGCTCCTGCATGCGCGCAACCATCTTGCGCGCATGACCGGGATGCACACGGTCGTCGCTCGTGGAGGTGGTGAAGAGCGAAGGCGGATACGGCACCCCTGCCCGCACGCATTGATACGGCGACCAGTCGGCCAGCGCTCGTCCCTGCACCGGATCGTCGGGATCGCCGTATTCGTCGAGCCACGAAGCGCCCGCATGCAGTAACGGGTAGCGCTGCATGTCGAGCAGCGGCACTTCGCACACCACCGCCCCGAACAAATCAGGCCGCTGCACCATGCACGCGGCGACGAGCAGGCCGCCGTTGCTGCCGCCCTTGATGCCGAGTTGCGCGGCCGTCGTGCAGCCCTCGGCCACGAGTTGCTGCGCAACGGCGATGAAGTCGTCGAACGAGCGTTGCCGATGCTCGCACTGCGCTTGTACGTGCCATGCGGTGCCGTACTCGCCACCGCCGCGAATATGCGCCACCGCGACGATGCCACCCTGCTCCAGCCAGCCAATACCCGAGCTCACGAGATACTGCGGCGTCAGCGCAATCGCGAATCCGCCATAGGCTGTGAGGAGACACGGCAATGGCTTGCGGACCTCGGCCTCGAGCGCCGCACGGGGGCCGATCACGGTGAAGGGCACGCGCGTGCCGTCCGCGGAGCGCGCGTAGAGACGCATCACCGTAAGCGAGCTCGCATCGAATTGCGTGGGCCAGCGGTCAAGCAGTTCCCAGTCCTGAAGATCAGCTTGCGCCAGATCCGCGAGCCAGTACTCGGGCGGCTGCAGATAGTCGTCGACATCGACGAACACTTCGTCATCGAGCGTGTCCTCGACAGGCGACACCTCCACCTGCGAGCTCGCACGCCCAGGAAACGCGCGCGCGCACCAACTCCACACGTCATCCTCGCACTGCGACTGCCACAGCATCGTGCGGCTCTGCACGTCGTCGAGCCAAGAGACCACGAGATAATGCTTCGTATTGGTCCAGTCGCACGCGGATGTCACCGGTGTCGGCGTGAAGAGCGCCGTCATGGTGCGCCCGCCGGCGAGGAAGGCGTCCTCGCGAATCGCGAGGAGCGTGCCGCCCGCATGCGTGACACCGGCGCAGGTCCAGTCGAGGCGCGGCTCCAGCAGCAGCCAGCCCTGCCATGCCCCGACCGCGACGTGCGCCGGCAGGTCGTACTGCTGCCATGCCCCCTTGTCGTCGAGCCAGTAGTTGCACGCATCGAAGAAGTCGACGCTGCGCACCAGGTCGTGGCGCCGCTCGACAGGATCGTAATCGGCTTCGACGCTGATATCGCCGAATTCGCCGCGAAACACCACGGGCGCATCGGCAAGCCGCGCACCGCGCGTCCAGCGCCGCACCTCGCGCGGGTAGCCCGAACGTGTGAGCGAGCGGCGGCCGTTGTCCCAGCCCGCATAGACGGTGTCGCGGTCGATCCATGAAACCGTGTGCTTGCCTTCCTTCGCAATGGCGAATCCGTCGTCCACGAATACGCGCCGCTCGAGGTCGAATTCGCGCACCGTCACCGCATCGGCACCGCCGTCCGAAAGCTGGATCAATGCGCGATCGCCGTCCGGATAGAGGATGTCGATGCCCGCGCATACCCAGGGCACGCCCTCGGCCTTGCCGAGCGCGTCGAAGTCGATCAGCGTCTGCCACTGCGCACGATGCGCGCGCCAGTCGGCCCACAACGCGCGGCGCCAGATGCCCTTCGGATTGTCCTCGTCCTCCCAGAGATCGTAGGCCCACTGTTGCCAGCGGCTCGGAATCACCGGGCGCTCGCGCGGCAGGTACGCCTGTGCCAGGCACTTCTGCAACGCCTCGAAGCGCGCCCCGCCCTGCCACGCGGCACGCGTGCGGACGTTCTGCGCCTCGACCCAGGCGCTTGCGGCCGGGTCATCCAGCGATTCGAGAGGGAGGAAGGGATCGGCCTCGGCGGGCCAGGGGGAAGGCAAGGGCATAGTCGATTGCTTGCAGGAAACAGCGTCGATTATGCCCTGTACGCGCGCGCCTGCCTTCGCGAGGCGCGCGCGGCGCGCTCGCTACTCCAGATTTAGCTCCTGGATCTTGCGCGTGATGGTGTTGCGGCCGATGCCGAGGCGCTCGGCCGCCTCGACCTTGCGGCCGCGCGTGAAGTCGAGCGCCTCGCGGATCACCGCGGCTTCGAAGCGACGCGAAAGCTCGTCCATGACGTCGGCGCTGTTCTCACGCAGGAGGCGCGCGACCTCGGTCCGCAAACCGGCCTCCCACAGCGCCAGCGCCGCCGCCCCGGCCACGGGGCTACCCGCCGGTTGCGCGCCAGCAAAACCAACGCTCGCACCCGCGATGCCGGACCCCATGCTGGCGGAACCCGGCGCGCCAGATGCCTCCGCGTTCGCTGCCACGGCACCGGCTTCGACCGGCGCGCCCTGGGCCGGCACGAGGTCCGGCGGCAAGTCCTTGGCCTCGATGGTCTGTGCGGGCGCCATGACGGTCAGCCAGTTCGCGAGATTCTCGAGCTGGCGCACGTTGCCCGGGAACGGCAGCGACGAGAGGTACGCCAGGGCTTCGTCGGAGACACGCTTGGGTTCGACACCCAGCTCGCGTGCACTCTTCTGCAGGAAGTGGCGCGTGAGCAGCGGAATGTCTTCGCTGCGCTCGCGCAGCGCGGGCAGGCGCAGACGGATCACGTTGAGGCGGTGATAGAGATCCTCGCGGAACAGCCCCTGCCGCACGCGCGTCTCCAGGTTCTGGTGCGTCGCCGCGATCACGCGCACGTTCGCGCGCAGCGGATTGTGCCCGCCGACGCGGTAGAACTGTCCGTCCGAAAGCACGCGCAGCAAACGCGTCTGCAGATCGAACGGCATGTCGCCGATTTCGTCGAGAAAGAGCGTGCCGTTCTCGGCCTGCTCGAAGCGGCCCTGGCGCATGGCCTGCGCGCCCGTGAACGCCCCACGCTCGTGGCCGAACAGTTCGGATTCCAGAAGATCCTTCGGGATGGCGGCGGTATTGAGTGCGATGAACGGGCCGTTCGCGCGTGGGCTATGGCGGTGCAGCGCGCGTGCCACGAGCTCCTTTCCGGTGCCCGACTCGCCCGTGATGAGCACCGTCGCCGCCGAATGCGAAAGCCGCCCGATCGCGCGGAACATATCCTGCATGGCTGGCGCCTGGCCAAGCATCTCGGGCGCCTCGGCCGGCCGGTCGTCCCACGGATGCTCGCCGCGCACGCTCTCGTCCACCGCGCGGCGGATCAGCTCGACGGCCTTGTCGACGTCGAAGGGCTTCGCGAGATATTCGAACGCGCCACCCTGGAATGCGGCCACCGCGCTATCGAGGTCGGAGAACGCGGTCATGATGATGACGGGCAGCCCCGGCACGCGTTCGCGCACGGTCTGCAGCAGCTCGAGCCCAGAACCGCCCGGCATCCGGATATCGGACACCAGCACCTGCGGACTGTCGTGTTCGAGTGCGCCCGCGGCCTCGCGCACGTTCGAAAAGCTGCGGGTCGCGAAATTCTCGCGTGCGAGTGCCTTTTCTAGCACCCAGCGTATCGATTGGTCGTCGTCTACTATCCAGATCGGCTTCATATGGTCGGTCAGAAGTCTTGTTGGCGTGCGCGTGTCAGCAGTCGAGCGGCAGGAGGATCTGAAACTCGGTGTGTCCAGGACGGCTGTCCACCTCGATCAGGCCGTCGTGCTGCTGCACGAAGGTCTGAGCCAGCGTGAGCCCGAGACCGCTACCATCCTCACGCCCCGACACGAGCGGATAGAAGATGCGGTCACGGATATCCTCCGGAATCCCGGGGCCGTTGTCGATGATATGCAAGTCCAGTGCCAGCTTGCACAGGCGTTTTGAAATCGTGACCTTGCGGGCGATGCGCGTGCGCAGTTCGATGCGCGCGTCGCCCTGCGAGATGCGTTCGCGCAGCGCCTGCGCCGCATTGCGCACGATGTTGAGCAGTGCCTGGATCAGTTGCTCCTTGTCGCCGCGCAGGTCCGGCACGCTAACGTCATAGTCGCGCTCGATCGTGAGGCCTCTCGGAAATTCGGCGAGGATCACCGCGCGCACGCGCTCGCAGACCTCGTGGATGTTCACGTCGCCGACGATGTGGGGATGCCGGTGCGGCTCGAGCAACCGGTCGACGAGCGTCTGCAGGCGGTCGGATTCCTTGATAACAACCTGCGTGTACTCGCGCAGCTCGTCGCGTTGCAGCGCGCCGAGCTCGAATTCGAGCAACTGCGCGGCGCCGCGGATGCCGCCCAGCGGGTTCTTGATCTCGTGCGCGAGATTGCGGATCAGATGCTTGTTGACGGCCGTGAGGTCCTGGATGCGCTCCTCGCGGTCGCTCCGGAGATGCCGCTCGTTCTCGAACAGTTCGAGCAGCACGTAGTCGGGCGCGCTCTCCAGAAACCCGACGATCGCATGCACATGCAGCGGCTCGCGGGCCGGACGTTCGAGTGTCGCGTCGAGGCGCGTGGCGTGAAACCGGTGTTCGGCGATCGAAGCGATCGTCGCGACCAGTTCGTCGGCATTGCTGAACAGATCGGACCATGCCATCTGCGCGAGCTGCCGACGCGACAGATCGAGCATGGCCTCGGCCGACGGATTGGCGAACGCCACCCGCAGCGTGCGCTTGTCGAGCACGAGCACGACCGTCGGCAGCGCCTCGAAGCCGGGCAGCAGACCCGAAGCGACGAGCGGCGCGTCGTCCGAGAGCAGTTCCGCGTGGCCCTTCCTGGCCTTGATCAGATTCTTGAGCACCATGTATCCAGCCGGGCGCCGTGCGGCACGCCGGCAATATCGATATCGAGCGCTGAGCGCAGCGGCGCTCGCGCGGGTCTTGCGCCACCTCGGGCTGTGCCCGGCGGCGCAACGAAAAAGGGACGGCGCCGCCGTCCCTTCGTGACCGGTCGCGATGATCGCGCGCGGTAAACAGACTGAAGAAGCGCTTCGCCGCGTGATAGCGAGCGAAGCGCCATCGTCGATTTACAGCGAGTAGTACAGCTCGAACTCGACCGGGTGCGTGGTCATGCGCACACGCTGCAGCTCGGCTTCCTTCAGCTCGAGGTACGCGTCGATCATGCCGTCGGTGAACACGCCACCGCGCGTCAGGAACTCGCGATCCTTGTCGAGCGCTTCCAGCGCCTGGTCGAGGCCCGCGCAGACGGTCGGGATCTTTGCATCCTCTTCCGGCGGCAGGTCGTACAGGTTCTTGTCGGCGGCTTCGCCCGGGTGGATCTTGTTCTGCACGCCGTCCAGACCCGCCATCATCAGCGCCGAGAAGCACAGGTACGGATTGGCCAGCGGATCCGGGAAGCGCGTTTCGATGCGGCGACCCTTCGGGTTCGCGACGTGCGGAATGCGGATCGATGCCGAACGGTTACGCGCCGAGTAGGCGAGCTTGACCGGTGCTTCGAAGTGCGGCACGAGACGCTTGTACGAGTTCGTACCCGGGTTCGTGATGGCATTCAGCGCGCGGGCGTGCTTGATGATGCCGCCGATGTAGAACAGCGCGAATTCCGACAGACCGGCATAGCCGTTACCTGCGAACAGGTTCTGGCCGTCCTTCCAGATCGACTGGTGAACGTGCATGCCCGAGCCGTTGTCGCCAACCACGGGCTTCGGCATGAACGTCGCCGTCTTGCCGTACGTGTGCGCAACGTTGTGCACGATGTACTTGAGTTGCTGCGTCCAGTCCGCGCGCTGCACGAGCGTGGAGAACTTCGTGCCGATTTCGTTCTGGCCCTGGCCCGCCACTTCGTGGTGGTGCACTTCAACCGGAATGCCGATCTGCTCGAGCAGCAGACACATTTCCGAGCGAATATCCTGGAACGAATCGACCGGTGCGACCGGGAAGTAGCCGCCCTTCGTGCCCGGACGGTGACCCGTGTTGCCACCTTCGAATTCTTTGCCCGACGACCACGGCGCTTCTTCCGAGCCGATCTTGACGAAGCAGCCCGACTGGTCCGTGTTCCACTGGATCGAATCGAAAATGAAGAATTCCGGCTCCGGGCCGAAGAATGCCGTGTCGCCGAGGCCCGTGCTCTTCAGGTACGCTTCCGCGCGCTTGGCGAGCGAGCGCGGGTCGCGCTCGTAGCCCTTGCCGTCGGCCGGCTCGACCACGTCGCAGGTCAGCACGAGCGTCGATTCTTCGTAGAACGGGTCAATGAAGGCAGTGTTGGAATCCGGCACGAGCAGCATGTCCGACGCCTCGATGCCCTTCCAGCCGGCAATCGACGAACCGTCAAACGCATGGCCGCTCTCGAACTTGTCTTCATCAAATGCCGAAACCGGCACCGAGACGTGCTGCTCCTTGCCGCGCGTGTCGGTGAAGCGGAAGTCGACAAACTTGACGTCTTCGTCCTTGACGAGTTGCATGACGTCGGCCACGGATTTACTCATAACCTATTCTCCTGATTGATGATTTCGGCGACCCGTGTCGCCATCCCGATGCTGTTGATCCTCGCCGGCGCCGCCCTTGCCACGCGATCGGCAGGCCGGCTACGAATCGATCGCGACGTATAAAGCAGCTTCCGTGCCACCCATGCGCCAAGCTGGCGCAATTCCTTTTGGCGACGCGCAGTTAGAGTGAAAACGTCTGACCTCTTCGTCGCCCGGCGGCCTGTGCGGGCCCGCGCAAGGCACCAATTCCGTGCAATCCCGAAATTGGCGCGTTTCATTTACGCCATTATGGTGCAAGCCACCGAAAATGCACCATCCGGATGCGCCGGTGCCTTTGGGGCAATTCCCCCTTCCGAGGCGTCTTGCCTGGCGCCCCAGCCCCGCCGAAGTGTCGCGCTAGAATGATCTTCTGGTCCAACGCCAAACGAAACAGGAGATCCGCTGTCATGAGTACGCTCGATCAGTTGTATGCGCAGGCCGACAAGCGCCGCGTCGAGAATCACCTGCCCTACGCAGGCGCGGTATCGCCCGCCGAAGCGTTCGAGCTTCTGCAACTCGATCCGCGCGCTCGCCTCGTCGACGTGCGTACGCGCGCCGAGCTCGACTGGGTGGGCCGCCCCGTTGTAGGCGACGGGCAGTACGCCCACATCGAATGGACCCGCTATCCCGGCGCCGTGCCAAACGCCGAGTTTCTCGGCCAACTGCGCGACGCCGTCGATCCGGACGCGCCAGTACTGTTCCTGTGCCGCAGCGCTGCGCGCTCGAAGCTCGCCGCCGTGGAAGCCGCCAAGGCCGGTTACACGCGCGCCTACGATCTGCTCGAAGGTTTCGAGGGCGACAAGGACAGCCAGGGCCATCGCAAGACCGTCACGGGCTGGTGCTTCCGCGGCCTGCCCTGGATCGGCGCCTGATCTGGCCAGGCTGAAGCTGGCCAGATCCGCGCCCGCCGCGCCGCGCCCTGCGCCCCGCCTTGGGCTCAAGCTGCCTGGCCACTTTGAGCGACGTATGTGACAGGCCGATGTGCGCTGCGCCGCTCAGGCGCTCGCCGGCGGCTCCACGACATCGCCGCCCAGCAGGTGCACGCCTTCGCGCAACTTCACGAAGGCCGCCGCGACCGCCTCGGGCTCGCCCTTCACACCCAGATCGATATGCCGCCGCGCGTAGATGCCGCCGCGCTCGGCGTCGCCGACGCTGGGCAGGCTGAACACGCGCACCCCCGGGAAGTCCTGCTCGATGCGCTCCATGAGCGGCGTGAGCGTCGATTCCGGCAACTCGAACACGAGCAGCGACTTCTCGGCACGCGGCGTCTGGTGATGCAGGTGCGCGTACTTCGTGTCGAGGACCCATTCGATCATCGGCCAGGCCATCACCGGAAAGCCCGGCACGAAGTAATGCTCGCGAATCGAGAAGCCGGGAATCTTGTTGTAGCCGTTGGGGATGATTTCGCAGCCCACCGGGAACGTGCCCATCTGGAACCGGTGCTGGTTCTCGGGCGAGCCGAAATCGACGGGAGCGCTGCCCGTATGCATGTCGCGAATGCGCTCGCGAATCGCCGCCTCGGCGTCCGGATGCAGCGCGAGCGGCACGGAGAGCGCCGCCGCCGCGCATTGGCGCGTATGGTCGTCCGGTGTCGCGCCGATGCCGCCGGTCGAGAACACGACGTCGCCCGACGCGAAGCTGCGGCGCAGCGTGTCGGTGATCCGCTTCGGGTCGTCGCCGACGTACTCGGCCCACTCGAGCGCGAGCCCGCGCGCGCCGAGCAGCTCGATCACCTTCGGCAGATGCTTGTCCTGACGGCGGCCCGAGAGAATCTCGTCGCCGATGATGATGACGCCAAATGCCATGTGTCGCCTCGTTGTTGTATCGGCCAGATGATGGGCCGGATGGAGAGTGTCAGGGCGCGGCCACCACGCTGTGCGCCACTTCGGCGCGCATGCGCTGGAGCGCGCGCAGGCAGTAGTTGCCAAACCATAGCGCCGTGAACACGAGAATAAACGCGTAGATCCAGATGGTCAGCGCGGCGACCACCGGAAAGAGCACCACGAGCCACGCCGACGAGATCCAGATCGCCGTGGGCAGCGAACCAAGCAGCCCGCTCACGATTCCGATCGTCAGCAAAGGCAGCCGATAGCGGCGCACGAGCGCGCGGCGCTCCTCGGCGCTCGCGTGCAGCGCGAGCGCGTCGTAGGTCATCACGCGATACGTGAGCCAGCCCCACAGAAGCGGCGGGATCAGCGCGAAGAACGGCGGCACGATCAGACAGACCGGCAAGGCCGCGGCCATCAGCAGGAGACAGACGAGCGTCGTCACCAGCGAGTACGCGAGGCTGCCGTACCAGCTGCCGCCGCGCCGCATTTCCAGCGACGCGTATTGCCGGCTCGACAGATAACGGATCACCCGCGGCATGGCAAGCGCAACGATCAGCAGCAGCACGCTCACGACGATGAGCGGAATCGCCACGGCGATCACGATGAGCGGCGCGATCACTGCGCGCATCGCGCCAAGGCCCACCCAGTCGAATAAATGATAGAGCGTGGCCGTGAACGACCAGCTTTCGAGCCAGACGTGGGCTGTGTCGATCAAGGGCTGCCAGAAGACATAGAGCAGCGCGCCCCACACGAGTGCCGCCACCAGGAAAGGCAGGAACGTGAGGAACAACATGACGGGATGGAACACGCTGGCGAATGCGCGTCCGAACGAGCGCAGCAGATCATTCATGCGGGCTTCAGGAGTACGTTAGCTGCCATGGTCGGCATGGCAGTACGGTGGCGAATGCAAACGCCGCAGCAACGGCGGCTACAGCCGCAAGCATAAACCACCGCGCAGGCGGCCGCTGCAGCCGCCTGCAGTTCCTGCCGCGCGAAAAGCCTCGAAACGCCTGGAACCGCCCGGAACCCCGCTTACGCGCCGTTGGGCGCCATCACCGGCGCGCGGTCGTAGAAGTAGATGCCGTGCGGCGAGCGGCCCACGGGAATGGTCTTGACGAGCTTCTTCGTCTGCATGTCGACAATGCCCACGTGCTTCGCGAAACGGAACGTGACCCACAGGTAGCGCTTGTCAGCCGTGAGCTCCATGTCGTCCGGACCCGGCATCAGGCCGCTGATCTCACCCGTCTTTTCGAGCGTCTCTTCGTCGATGATGCTGATGGTGTTCGACACGCGGCTCGACACCAGCACGTGCCGGCCGTCCACGAGCGAGCGGAAGTTGTGCGCCGCCTTGCCCACCTGGATCTGCTTGACGACTTTCTGGGTGCGCCAGTCCACCACCGCGACGTAGTCCGCGCCCGTCATGCCGACCAGCAGGTATTTGTCGCCGGGCGTGAGCCAGAGGCCCGCCGGCGCCGGCCCGACCTTCATCTTCCAGAGCAGCTTCTGCGTGGGCAAATCCACGGCCGCGAGCTCGCCCGAGACCTGCAGCGAAACGAACACGATGCGGCTGTCCTTCGTGAACGCCATGTGGCTGGGCATGGCCGAGAGCGGCAGGCGCTTCGCGAGCGCGATGTCGCTGCCGCCGCCGTAGTGATAGATATCGAGCCGGTCGAGGCGCAGGCCCGTGGTGACGAACCACTTGTTGTCCGGCGAGAAGCCCAGTTGATACGGATCTTCGATGTTCTCAACCCAGTGCTGCGGCTTGCCGGTTTTCGGATCGACGAACAAGAGGTTGTTCGAGACCGAATTCGCGACGATCAGCGATTGGTTGTCCGGCGTGGGCAAGAGGTGGTGCGGCTCCTTGCCGGTGGGCACGGTACCAACGACCTGCTGGGTTTGCGGGTCGATCAGGCTGAGCGTGGCCTCGCCGGAATTCAGCACGATGACGCTGTTGACGTTGTTCGCGTGCGCGACAGGGGAAACGAGCGTGGCGCAAACCAGCGCGCCGGCCGCGGCAAGACGACCGACGGAGCGGCGAAATTCGGATGGACGCATTGGGAACTCACTTCCGGGGGGAGGGGTGATTGTAAAACGTCCAGCCTTTAGCAAGGTTGACGTAGGCCCTGTGAAATAAAGGGCGTGCGTCAGAAAACCACAGATGATGCGTCAGCCATCGCTTACGGGGGCGCCTCCTGTCACGCCCACCCTAACGCTGCATCGATTCCCACACCTTGTGGAGGCGCTTGACCGATACCGGCATCGGTGTGCGCAGCTCCTGCGCGAATAGCGAGATGCGCAGTTCCTCCAGCAGCCAACGGAATTCGCCGAGTCGGGGATCGAACACGCCGCCGCGCTGCGACAGTGCGCGCTGATACTGCTGCTGCAGGGGCAGCAATTCGGCGGCAAGGCGCGCGTCACGTGATGTGTCGGCGCGCAGCTTGTCGATGCGCAGCGCAATGCCCTTCAGATAGCGCGGGAAATGCACGAGTTGCGCGTACGGTGTGTCGACGACGAAACGCTTGCCGAGCAGCGCGTCCAGCTGCGCCTGCATGTCGAGCGCCGCCGGCCCGAACGCCTTCGCCTGAACGAGCTTCTTCGCCACCGTCGCGTATTCAGCGAGGATCTGGCCGACGAGCCGCGCGATCTCCTGGGCGAGCAGCGAGAGCCGCCCGCGCCCTTCGTCGCGGCGCGCGTGGAAGCTCACATCATCGTCGGGCAAAGGGTCCTGCAGGCAGGCGCGGTCGAGCGTCAGCTCGATGAGCTGATCGCGCAGCTCTTCCTGGGTGGCGCGCGCCATGAAATGCATCGCCATCTCGCGCAGGCCCGGCAGATTCTTCTCGAGGTAGCGCACCGGCTCGCGCAGTTGCAGCGCGAACAGGCGCCGCAATCCCGCCCGATGGATGCGCGCCGCTTCTTCGGGCGAATCGAATACTTCCACGTCGCAGTGGCTGCCGCGATCCACCAGCGCCGGATAACCGTACAAGGTCTGTCCGCCGCGGCGGATCTCGAGCAGTTCCGGCAGCTTGCCGAAATTCCAGGTCGTGAGGTTTTCGTAGAGCGCCGTTGCAGGCGATCCTTCGGCGCCAGGCGATGCCTGGGGCGTTTGTGGCGTCTGGGGCGCATTGCCCTTACCCTTGGCCGCCGGCTGCGCCGGCGCGCCACCGCCGGGCCCTTGCGCGCCTTGCTGGCCACGCGTTTCGAGCGCCGCCAGCGCCGTGGCGCTGGCGAGCTTCTGGAACTGCTGCTGCGCCTGCGCACCCAGCTCCGCGCGCAGCTGCGCGAGATTGCGCCCCATCGCGAGCTGGCGTCCGTGCTCGTCGATCACCTTGAAGTTCATGAACAGGTGCGCGGGCAGCGTCTCGAGCTTGAAATCGGACGACTTCAGCGCGACCTGGGTCTGCTCGCGCACGTCGGCGATCAGCGCCTCGAGCAGGCCGCCCGCGCCGAAGCGCTCGCCGCCCATGCGCTCGACGAAACCGGCCGCGTACTCGGGCAGCGGCACGCAGTGGCGACGCAGCTTCTGCGGCAGCGACTTGAGCAGCAACTGCGCCTTCTCCTTGACCATGCCCGGCACGAGCCATTCGCAACGCCGCGCATCGACCTGGTTGAGCGCATAGAGCGGCACCGCGAGCGTCACGCCGTCGCGCGGCGAGCCCGGCTCGAAGTGATAGGTGAGCGCCATCGCGACACCCGACATCGTCACGCGCTTCGGAAACAGCTCAGTCGTGACGCCCGCCGCCTCGTGGCGCATCAAGTCGTCGCGCGAGAGGTACAGGAGGCGCAGCTTGTCCTCGGGCTGGCCGCTCTTCTTCACCTCGTCGCGATACCAGCGCTCGAACGATGCGCCCGAGTAGATCCCGTCGGGCAGCGCCTGATCGTAGAACGCATAGATCAGTTCGTCGTCCACGAGCACGTCCTGGCGCCGCGACTTGTGCTCGAGTTGCTCGATCTCCGCGAGCAGCTTGCGGTTGTGCGCGAAGAACGCGAGCTTCGTGTCGAACTCGCCCTCCACGAGCGCGCCCCGGATGAAGAGTTCGCGCGCGCGCGCCGGATCCTGCCTGCCGAACGCTACGCGGCGACGCTGATAGACCGGCAGGCCGTACAGCACGCCGCGCTCGAACGCGCTCACCTGTGCCGCACGCTTTTCCCAATGCGGCTCGGAAAGCGACTTGCGCAACAGATGCGCGCCGACCTTTTCGAGCCACTCCGGCTCGATCTTCGCGATGCAGCGCGCGTAAAGGCGGCTCGTCTCGACGAGTTCGGCGGCCACGACCCAGCGCCCGGCCTTCTTCACGAGGGCCGACCCGGGCCACAGATGGAACTTGATGCCGCGCGCGCCGAGGTAATGCGGTTCGTCGTCGGCTTTCAGGCCGATATTGCCGAGCAGGCCCGTGAGCAGCGCGTGATGGATCTGCTCGTAGGTCGCTTCCGATTCGTTCAGCCGCCAGCCATGCTCGCGCACGACCGTGAGCAGTTGCGAGTGGACGTCGCGCCATTCGCGCAGCCGCAGATGCGAGAGGAAGTTCGCCCGGCAGGCGTCCACGAGTTGCCGGTTCGACTTCTTGTGCGCCACGGCTTCTTCGAACCACGCCCAGATCTTCAGCCACTGGAGGAACTCGGAACGTTCGTCCGCAAAGCGTCGGTGCGCCTGATCGGCCTGCTCCTGCGCCTCGATCGGCCTGTCGCGCGGATCCTGCACCGAGAGCGCGCTGGCGATGATGAGCACCTCGCGCAACGACTGTTCGTCGCGCGCGCCGAGGATCATGCGGCCCACGCGCGGATCGAGCGGCAGGCGCGCAAGTTCGCGGCCGAGCGGCGTGAGCGCGTTGTCGTCGTCCACGGCGCCGAGTTCGTTGAGCAACTGATAGCCGTCGGCGATCGCGCGGCCCGGCGGCGGCTCGATGAACGGAAACGTTTCAATCGCCGTGAGGTGCAGCGACTTCATGCGCAGAATGACGGCCGCCAGCGACGAACGCAAAATTTCCGGATCGGAAAATTTGGGCCGCGAGAGGAAATCCTGCTCTTCGTAAAGCCGGATGCAGATGCCGTCCGCCACGCGGCCGCAGCGTCCCGCGCGCTGGTTGGCGGCGGCCTGCGAAATCGACTCGATCTGCAACTGCTCGACCTTGTTGCGGTACGAGTAGCGCTTTACGCGCGCGAGTCCCGTGTCGACCACGTAGCGGATGCCCGGCACCGTCAGCGAGGTCTCCGCCACGTTGGTAGCCAGCACGATGCGGCGCGCGTTCGAGGACTTGAACACGCGCTCCTGCTCCTGCGCGGAGAGCCGCGCGAACAGCGGCAGGATTTCCGTGTGCGGCGGATGGTGCTTGCGCAGCGCCTCGGCCGCATCGCGAATCTCGCGCTCGCCGGGCAGGAACACGAGCACGTCGCCGGAGCCTTCGCGGCACAACTCGTCCACCGCATCGACGATGGCGTCCATCAGATCGCGATCCGTGTCCCGCTGCGATTTGCCTTTTTCGCGGCCCGTCGTCCCCTGCGCGGCCTTCACGGCAGGACTGTCTTCCTGCACCGGGCGATAGCGCACTTCCACGGGGTACAGCCGTCCGCTCACCTCGATCACCGGTGCCGGCTTCTCGTCGCTGCCGAAGTGGCGCGCGAAGCGGTCGGCGTCGATGGTTGCGGAGGTCACGATCAGCTTGAGGTCGGGCCGGCGCGGCAGGATTTCCTTCAGATAGCCGAGCAGGAAATCGATGTTCAGGCTGCGTTCGTGAGCCTCGTCGATGATGATCGTGTCGTAGGCCTTGAGCAGCGGATCGGTCTGCGTTTCGGCCAGCAGGATACCGTCGGTCATGAGCTTGACCGACGCGCCCGGCGAGAGGTTGTCCGTGAAGCGCACCTTGTAGCCCACGACTTCGCCGAACGGCGTGCCGAGCTCTTCGGCAATCCGGCGCCCCGTGGCGGAGGCAGCAATGCGGCGTGGCTGCGTGTGGCCGATCAGCCCCGAGCCGCCTGCGCCGAGGCCGCGCCCAAGCGCAAGCGCGATTTTCGGCAACTGGGTGGTCTTGCCCGAGCCGGTCTCGCCGCTCACGATCACGACCTGGTTTTGTGCGATCGCGCGCGCGATTTCCTCGCGGCGACCGGAAACGGGCAGCGCTTCGGGAAACGTGACCGGCGGAACCGGATTGGGCTCGATCACGCGGCGCGCGGGACGCTCACCGCGCGCCGGGCGCTGATCGTCGGCGCGCGCGGCACGTTCGGGATGTCGCTCGCCGCGCGCGGGCACCGGCGTAACCGCTTTCTCTTCCTTCGCCGTGCGCGGCGCCTGCGCCACCTGTTGCGCGTGCGGATCCTGCGCACGGGCGCCGCCGCTCACGAGTGCGGCAAGCCGCTCGGCCGACGCCGGTTTGCGGGCCTCGCCGTACTTCTGAGCGGCGTTTTTTTCCGACGCGCCGCCATGCGCCGCGCCGGACTCGCCGCGCGTGTTGCTGCCCTGCGCCGACGCAGGTCTTTTGGGTACATTCGACATGGGGGCGCATTATAATCCCGGGCATGAATTCCCAAACCGACCTCGTCCCCTCGCCCGCAGGCTCGCCGGCTTCACTCGCGGCTGCGGATACCCTCGCACAGCACGCGCAGTTCGTCGACTGGATGCGATCGGTCGCGCCCTACATCCATGCCTTCCAGGGCAAGACGTTCGTCGTCGGTTTCGGTGGCGAGGTCGTGCACCAGAATCTGCTCAACGCGCTCGTCGCCGACATCGCGCTGCTGCAGGCCATGGGCATCCAGATCGTGCTGGTGCACGGCTCGCGCCCGCAGGTCGAAGAACAGATGAGCCTGCACGGCGTGGAGTCCGAGTTCTCGCACGGCATGCGCATCACGAATGCCCGCGCGCTCGAGTCCGCCAAGGAGGCGGCCGGTGAAGTGCGCCTCGACATCGAGGCCGCGATCAGCCAGGGTCTGCCGAACACGCCGATGGCGCACGCGCACATCAGCGTCGTCTCCGGCAATTTCGTGACGGCGCGGCCGGTGGGCATCCTCGACGGCGTGGACTTCCAGCACACGGGCGTCGTGCGCAAGATCGACGCCGACTCGATCCGTCATTCGCTCGCGAGCCGCAAGCTCGTGCTGCTCTCGCCGCTCGGCTTCTCGCCGACGGGCGAAGCGTTCAATCTCTCGATGGAAGACGTGGCCTCGGCGGCGGCCATCGCGCTGCGCGCCGACAAAATCATTTTCCTCACGGAAACACCGGGCTTGTTCGACGAGGACGGCGAACTGGTCCGCGAAATGTCGCTCGACGACGCCTACAAGCTGCACGAAGGCGGCACCGTACTCGGCGACGCGGGGTTCTACCTGAAGCACTCGATCCGCGCCTGCCGCGGCGGCGTGGGCCGTGCGCACATCATTCCGTACGCGCTCGACGGCAGCATGCTGCTGGAACTGTTCCTGCACGACGGCGTCGGCACGATGATTTCCTATGAGAACCTCGAGAGCCTGCGCGAGGCGACGCCCGACGACGTCGGCGGCATCCTCACGCTGATCGAGCCGCTCGAAGTGGACGGCACGCTCGTGCGGCGCGGCCGCCACCAGATCGAGCGCGACATCGACCATTTCTCGGTGATCGAGCACGATGGCGTGCTGTTCGGCTGCGTGGCGCTCTACGCGTATCCGCAGGAACGTATTGGCGAGATGGCATGCCTGACCGTCTCGCCGGAAGCGCAAGGCTCCGGCGACGGCGAGCGGCTGTTGCGCCGGGTCGAGCAGCGCGCCCGCGCGCGCGGCCTCACGCGCATTTTCGTGCTGACGACCCGCACCGAGCACTGGTTCCTCAAGCGCGGCTTCGTCAAGGTGACGGTCGACGACCTGCCTGAAGATCGCCGCCGACTCTATAACTGGCAGCGCAAATCGCTCGTGCTGATGAAGCAGCTCTGAGCGAAGCAGCTTGAGCGCTACGCCACCCCATACGACACAGGAGAAGCACAGCATGGCCCGAATGATTCAATGCGCGAAGCTCGGCAAGGAAGCCGAAGGTCTCGACTTTCCGCCGCTGCCGGGCGAACTCGGCAAGCGCATCTACGAAAACGTCTCGAAAGAAGCCTGGCAGCTCTGGCTGAAGCAGCAGACCATGCTGATCAACGAGAACCGCCTGAACATGGCCGACCCGCGCGCGCGCCAGTACCTCATGAAGCAGACCGAAAAGTTCTTCTTCGGCGAAGGCGCAGATCAGGCCTCCGGCTACGTGCCGCCGACCGAGGGCTGATTCGCCCCTCGCGGCGTCCTTCACGGACCGCCGCAGCACACAAGCAATCCGCGCCAGGTGCGCGGATTTTTTTATGCGTTTACGCCATTGCGACGAACCCGCGAAACGGGCGCAATCCCCCGCCACGCGGGGCCTGCAGCGTGCCGCCGGGCCCGCGACATTCAGGGTATTTGCGCGATCTCCCGTCATCGTGCTATCATGTCGCTTCGTTCAACAGGCTTTGGCCATCAATTGCGTTTAATTCAACGCGCGACTTGCGCGAGCGGATTGAACGCTTCCCACAAAAAGTCCGGACCGCTGCGCGGCCGTTCTTTTTCGTTTCAGCGGCGCTTCACAGGCACGCCCGTGCCCGTCCAGTGTCCTCAGGCATCCTGCCCCCCTACCAGGCCACGCAGGTGCAACGCTTAAGCACAATTCGACCGAGTGTCGTTTCGCGACGCATCGGCACGCCTGTCCCCATCACGCCGTAGCACGCGTCGCGGGAAGGCACGCCCTTTCGCGAAACCGCACTCTCCCGGCAACCGTGGCGGACCCCTCGTGCGTCCCCCGCAGTCATTGGAGATGCACACCGTGACCGCTTCCACCTCCGGATCAGCAGCCTCATCCGAACTCCAGCTCGACGACATCACGATCGTCGATAAAAATCTTCTCAAGCGCGCCGTCGGCGCCATGGCCCTCGGCAACGCCATGGAATGGTTCGATTTCGGCGTCTACAGCTACATCGCCGTGACGCTCGGCCAGGTGTTCTTCCCCTCGAGCAGCCCTTCGGCACAGCTTATCGCGACCTTCGGCACGTTCGCTGCCGCCTTCCTCGTGCGGCCGATCGGCGGCATGGTGTTCGGGCCGCTCGGCGACCGTATCGGCCGCCAGCGCGTGCTGGCGATGACCATGATCCTGATGGCCTGCGGCACCTTCGCGATCGGCTTGATCCCCTCGTACGCGTCGATCGGCATCGCGGCGCCGGTGCTGCTGCTGGCGGCGCGTCTCGTGCAGGGCTTTTCGACGGGCGGCGAGTACGGCGGCGCAGCCACCTTCATCGCCGAATTCGCCACCGACAAGCGCCGTGGCTTCATGGGCAGCTTCCTCGAGTTCGGCACGCTGATCGGCTATGTGTTCGGCGCGGGCACGGTGGCCCTGCTCACCGCCACGCTCTCCCACGCGGCGCTCCTCGACTGGGGCTGGCGCATCCCGTTCCTGATCGCGGGCCCGCTCGGGCTGGTGGGCCTCTACATCCGCATGAAGCTCGAAGAGACGCCTGCATTCAAGCGCGAGGCCGAGGCCCGCGAAGCGGACGAAAAAGCGCGCCCGAAGATGACGCTCGCCTCGCTCCTGAAGCAGCATCTGCGCCCCTTCCTGCTGTGCGTGGGCCTCGTGCTGATCTTCAACGTGACCGACTACATGGCACTCTCGTATCTGCCGAGCTATCTGTCGGCCACGCTGCACTTTAGCGAGACCTGGGGCCTCTCCCTCGTGCTGGTCGTGATGGTCCTGATGATGCCGATGACGCTCGCAGCCGGCCGCCTCTCCGACACGATCGGCCGCAAGCCGGTGATGCTCGTGGGCTGCGTCGGGCTCATCGTACTCTCGATCCCCGCGCTCATGCTGATCCAGACGGCGGCGGTGCTGCCCGTGTTCTGCGGACTCCTGATTCTCGGCGCGCTGCTGTCGTGCTTCACGGGCGTGATGCCCTCGGCGCTGCCCGCGCTGTTCCCCACGCCGATCCGCTATGGCGCGCTTGCCATCGGCTTCAACGTGTCCGTGTCGCTGTTCGGCGGGACCACGCCGCTCGTGGCCGCCTGGCTCGTGGACAGCACGCACAACCTGATGATGCCGGCGTACTACCTGATGGGCGCGGCCGTGATCGGCATTGTCGCGGTCCTCGCGCTGCACGAAACCGCGCGTCGCCCGCTGCCGGGGTCGGCGCCGAGCGTGGGGACGAAGGCCGAAGCACACGCGGTGTTGCGCGGCGCGCGCCTTGCCCGCGAACTCGACGACGAGGAGCAGTACCTGGGCGCCGTCGTGCGGGTCTGATGCCCCGCCCTTTAGCGTGCGATTAGCGCGCCATTGGCGCTCGCAACGAAGGCCAGCCTCGCGCTGGCCTTTTTCATTTCCGGCAGCGGGTGTTGCTGGCGCTCAGATCAGGTGAGTGTGCTCGATGTGCGGACCGCCGGGGTTTCCGATCGTCAACATCGCCGCCGTCACCGGCAATCTGAACCGCCGCGGCCCCGCGCTGCCCGGATTCACGTAGATCACGCCATCACGCGTCTCGCACGACGGCTGGTGGGAATGGCCGCTCACGACGAGCGCAAGCCCGTCGCGCACCGGATCGCCGCGCAAGTCGGGCAACTCGTGCACGACTGCGATCTTGACGCCGCCGATCTCGAGCGCGGTTTGCACCGGCAGCGCTTGCGCCCAGGCGCCGCGATCGTTGTTGCCACGCACGATGGTCAGCGGCGCGACGGCGGCGAGCGCATCAAGAACGGCTTGATCGCAGACATCGCCGGCGTGAACGATCGCGTCGCAGCCTTCGACAAAGCGCAGCAGTTCCGGGCGCAGCAGATTGTGCGTATCGGAAACGAGAGCGACGCGAAGCGGATTTCGTGAGGACATGCGAGGTTGGAACGCAAGACGAAACGGTTGGACACACGTGCATGATTATCGCCGACGGCGTTCGGCCCCATGTGCCGATCGGCAATTTTTGTCGCTCGCGTTGCCCGTTCGGAAACCTGCGGCGCGGCGTCAGGTGGCCTCCCCTGCTCCACCGAAATACACCGCGAGCCAGATCGTCGGCGCAGACGGGTCGGTCCACGCCACCCGATGTCGGCAATGCGCCGGTATATGCACGTAGTCGCCGGGCAGCAAGCGTCGTGTGGCACCGCCCGCCGACTCGAACTGCAGCGCAGCGGCGCCGGCCAGCAACACCACCCATTCGTCACGCGGATCGTCGTACCAGAATCCCGCGGGGCTCGTCTGCCCCGTCGAAACAATGCGCTCGATCACGACGCCACTGCGCGCGAGCAGTGGCTCGGCACGCTCCGTGCCCGCCGCGCGATCGACGGCAGCAAACAGGTTACCGAACCCGCGGCCATCGATCGCGCTCATTGCAACGGCTTCAAACCATCGAACAGCGTAGGCACCAGCTCGCTCACGGTGGGATGGACGTGCATCGCGAACTGCAGCGTGGTGTACGGCGCGTCGGCGGTCATGGTGTCGATGAAGGTGTGGATGGCTTCGTCGCCCTCGATGCCGACGATCGACGCACCCAGGATGCGCTTTGTCTGCGCATCCACGAGCACCTTCATGAAGCCATCCGTCTCGCCGCGCTCGCGCGCGCGGCCAACGCGCGACATCGGCATGGTCGCAATCAACGCCGCAAGCTTGCGCTCACGCACCTCGCGCTCGCTGAGCCCCACGCGCGCCAGCGGCGGATCGACAAAAACCGCGTAGGCCGGAATGCGCGTGTCGGCGCTGCGCCTCGCACCGTCCAGCAGGTTAGCGGCAACGATCTGGAAATCGTCGTATGAGGTGTGCGTAAACGCACCGCGTCCATTCACGTCGCCGAGTGCCCAGACGCCATCGACATTCGTGCGCAACTGTCCGTCCACGGGAATCAGACCGTGCCTGTCGTGCGCGATGCCGGCCGCATCCAGGCCGAGGTCATCGGTGTTTGGAATACGGCCCGTGGCACACAGCAGATGCGAGGCATCGAGCGAACCACCGTCGAGCGCGATGCGCACGCCGCCGCCGGCGAGCGGCTCGACACGGCGCGGCTCGGCGCCGAAGCGGAATTCCACGCCTTCCCTCGCGAGCACCTCCTGCACCGCGCGCGCCACATCGTCGTCCTCGCGCGAGAGCACCCGGGCACCGCGGGCGAGGACGGTGACCCGACTGCCGAAACGCCGGAAAATCTGCGCGAATTCGAGCGCAATGTAGCTACTGCCCACGATCGCGAGGTGCGGCGGCAGTGTGTCCAGCGCGAGGAGCGTGGAATTCGTTTCGTAGCGGATACGCTCGATACCCGGAATCGATGGCACCAGAGCGCGCGTGCCGGTATTGATAAAAATCTCCGCTGCTTCCAGTTCCGCCACCTGTCCGTCCGCCGCCTCGACGCGCACCGTGTGCGGCCCGACGAAGCGGGCCTGGCCCTGGAACACCGTCACGTTGGGTGCCGTCCGCAGCCACTGCTCGACGCCGGCGCGCGACGCGCCGATGATGCCGTCCTTGCGCGCCTTCACGAAAGCGAGATCGACGCGCACGTCGCCTGGGGTCTTGGCGCCATCCACCGACACGCCATATGCGGCCGCATGACGCGCGACATGCGCGGCACGTGCGCACGCGACGTAAGCCTTCGTCGGCGTGCAGCCGACATTCACGCAGGTCCCGCCAAACGCCGAGCGCTCGATCACGGCCGTCTTGCGCCCGCGCTTGCCGAGCCGCACCGCGAGAGGCGGACCGCTCTGCCCGGTGCCGATCACGATCGCGTCGAAACCTTGTGCCATGCCACCTCTCCTTCGTGCCGGCGTGAAGTCGTGAAGTCGCGGCTTGCTGGCGCTGCGCCATCCGCGCTTCGTCCCACTGCCAACCCTCTCGCGCCATCTTACGCCGCCATCGCGGCAAGACTGTGCGAACCGGTCCGCTGGATCCCGGTCGCCAGCGGGCTACGGTTGCTAATCGGAAACCAGAAAAAAAGAGCCGTCCCGCAAAGCGAGACGGCTCACAGGGTGACGTCACAACAGCAAACGCCATGCTGCCGCGCGTCGGGGGACCGGTACAGTGCGGTGTATGGCGGGCGGTCTGTTACGGTTTCTTCCGATGTTTCGTCCCGGAAACGAAGGGATTCAGTGGATGCACTCGCCCTGGGCGCACGTGAGCAACTCGCGCGAACGCTGCAATGCGGCACGCGCGCCGCGCGTCGCGACCAGCAAACCCACCTGGCTCAGGTTGAAGTCGACCGCAACCATCATCTGCATCAGGTCCACCATTGGCAGTACCCACACAGGTTGATAAAGCTGTCGTTCGATGAAGGATTTCATGATGGCTCCTGCTACTCGCCATCGCTTCCCGCGGATCGCCATGGCATTTCGATGAATGCCATTTTATGAACGCCACCCCCGTCGATAAATACCTCAGATGTGAAGTCACTTGTCGCCACAGGCGAATAATCGACGCAGCGGGCTGGCATGAGGTCGCGACTATCGGCGCGATAGTCTGTGCTGGCGCGCGGCAACCGGCCAATCGCCTCGCTGCGTAATCCGGATGCCGACGTCGTCGGTAGTCCGAGACATTCGCACTCGAGCCGGAGTGACTCCCCACCTTGCCACCTTGCCAATTCGCCAGCACTCCGAACCCAAATTGCGCCCTGCCGGGCGCCGTGTCGATCTGTCGCGCTTTTTCTCCTCCCCGATTTAGCACAGCAAAGCTACAGTTGTTTGCTGACGTACCATGTGACGCGACGCGGCATTGCTGCGATGCAATGCCTACCCTCTCGCGAGGACCGCACGGCGCAGCGCCGCACCAGTAAAGGCGTCATCCGCCGCGCTCCCTATGCTCAGGGTACCGAAGCATTACGCAGTACGCATTTAACGGGCTGTTTTCGCGCCGCATGTGCTGCGCTGCATCGCCGGGAAACTCCTGGATTCACGCGCGGCGTGTGTGAGCTAGTCTGACTGCTAAAGGAGACGAAATCATGAGACAAGCATTCAATGTCGGCGTCGTCATCATCCTTGCTCTCCTGGTCGCGAACCGGGTCATCACCCGCGTAGAGGCGCACAGCGGCAGGTCCCTCACCTGCGCTCAGGGCTCTCTGCTCGTGAAAGCGGAAGCGCTGGCACGCGGCTTCACCGAGTTGGGCGCGCGCAGCCAGGGTGAAAACTTCATGTCGAACTGCCTCGTTTCCGGTCAGGGCCAGGTCGGCGATCACACCGCCCACGACTAAGTTCCGCCCAGCCTGAGGATCCGCCTTGCGTGGCGCGTTGCGCGCCACGCAGGGTAGCTTGCTCCAGGCATTTCGCCAGCCGGCAGCGGTGCCGGTTGCCCTTGCGCGCCTGGCCGTCGCCCGGCAGTGCTATGCTCGCGCTCTTCATTGCCAGCAGGAGCGCTCCATGACCGACCAGGATGGCTCGCGCACCGTCCACCGGAGCGCCGCCGAAGGCTACTCTCCCACCGCCGCCGACCACTACGTGCGCGGCCGCCCCGATTATCCGCCCGAAGTGACAACCTGGTTGCGCGACACACTCGGCCTGCGCGCCGGGCAGACCGTCGTCGATCTGGGCGCGGGCACCGGCAAGTTCACGCGCCGACTCCTCGATACCGGCGCCCGCGTCATCGCCGTCGAGCCCGTTGCCGCCATGCGTGTAAAGCTCGCGGCCGCCGCTTCCCTCGCAGACGTGCGCGATGGCGCCGCCGAGGCCCTGCCGCTCGCCGATGCGAGCGTCGACGCCGTAGTCTGCGCCCAGGCATTTCACTGGTTCGCGAATGCCGCCTCGCTGGCCGAAATCCACCGCGTGCTGAAGCCCGGCGGACGACTCGGTCTGATCTGGAATTTGCGCGACGCGCGCGTGGACTGGGTAGCGCGTCTCGACGCCATCGTCAATCGCGTGGAAGGCGACACACCGCGCTACTACACCGGCAGGTGGCGCACAGCCTTCCCGCTTCCCGGATTCGGCCAGCTGCACGAGCAACACTTCTCGGTCGGCCATACCGGCTCACCGGAGGACGTCATCGTTGCGCGCGTGAAATCGACCAGCTTCATCGCCGCGCTGCCAGCCGAGGAGCAGGCTCGAATCGAGGCGCAGGTGCGAGCGTTAATCGAGGCGGAGCCGACGCTATGCGCCCAGGATTCGGTGACGGTGCCGTACGAGACCGCGGCCTTCGTGACCGTCAAGCAGCCGCCGGCGCCGCAATAAACCACATCCGTGCCTATCCTGAAACTGGCCGGCGACCCGTGCCGCTCCTTACTGACAGCACGCATCCAGCTTTCTTTCCGGTTGCCAATGGCGCCGGGAGGCGGCGACAATGCTCCCGGTATCCGGGGGGACTTCATGAAGAGACGCATCCTGTGGGCAGGGCTCAGTGTGCTGGCGGCATGCACGTCGGTCACCGACGTAAATTCAACACAGGATGGACACCTGATGGTCACGAGCCGTGCGCGCTGGGACATGGTTTCCTGGAACCGCGTCCGGAACGCCGGCCTCAAGGAGGCGCAAGCCTATTGCCGCAAGCGGCGCAAGGAACTGCACACCGTCGAGGTGCACAGCGAAGGGCTACGTGGCGTGACGCCTCAGACAGTAGAGGTTGTATTCGACTGTATCTGAGTCGAATGCATGGAAACCGCACTGGCGGCGCCCGCAACGGCCCTTTTGCCGGTCTCGCGAAATAGTTTGTTGTCGTTCTCCCCAGTATCCATTTCGCATGACCGTACTAAACTGACGATACATTTTGTTACGTCTTTCCATGGTACGGATCATGTTGACCGCATTCTTCATTGCGTGCCCGTTCGGTATCGCGGCCCTCTTCGGCTTCGCGAAGTTGATCAATCCGCGCACCGGACAGATCGGCAGCCGTTGACGGATTGATAGCCGCCCTCCTCAAGCCGGTTCGCATAGCGAACGCGGCTGCGGGTGGCTATTTTACGACCGGGGCATCCGTAGACCAAAGCTCGCCTTGATCTGGCGCATCCGGCAGATTGAAGACGACGGCTCTCGCGCCGTTGCCGGCTGCGTCGATCCGCAAAACCTTGATACGCGTACCAGCTTGCAATGTCAGGCACGCGCCGGGACTCTGAGCCGCCGAAGCGCCCTGGGCATGGGCGGACGGCACGGCGGCCTGAACTCCCGTGGGGCAGGCCAGGATCGCCGACGACAGGGCGTAGGTGCTTCCGGCCTCGATCGCGACGTTATGGGAATCGAGCCAGGAGGCGCGATATTTGAGCCAGACAAGCAGGGCGACCCCGAGCACCGCGACCGCCAACACTTTCATCGAAACGCTGGATTTCATGACCTGCTCCCTGGATGCACTGTTATGCCCCCGTTTTTCGTGGTAGTCAACGGAGGAGCCTTCGCGGCTAGCGTTCTAGGGCGCTGGTCGTTCGATTGCTGCGCGCCTCGCAAGTGTTCCCAAGGTGCACACCTCTTGCTCAACGTTTGACGTCCAACGACGGCCATAGTTGAGCCGTAGGTGGTGGCGAAATTCCGGACTGCGTGAAAAGATGACGCCCGGAGCAATTCCAATGTCATGCGCCTCGGCTATTTCGAATAGCCGCATCGCATCGACGCTATCTGGAAGCTTGACCCACAGAAAGAATCCGCCTGCCGGCCTGAACACCGATGTGCCCTCCGGGAAGTATCGCAATACGGCGCTGAACATCTGTGACTGCAGAGACGCCAACTCACGGCGCAACTTGCGCAGAAGCCTGTCGTAGTCCCCGTGCTCGAGATAGTCGGCTATGGCCCATTGAGCGGGCACTGAAGCGGATGGTCGGGTCAGCCAACGGGCCGCCTCTATCTTCGACGCGTATCGCCCCGCCGCGACCCAGCCGATGCGCAATCCAGGTGCGAGACATTTGGAGAAGGAGCCACAGTGCAGTACGAGGCCGGTCGTATCGAATTGCTTGGCCGGACATGCAGGGGCCGAGCCAAAATGCAGTTCTCGGAACACGTCGACCTCGATCAGCGGTACCCGATGTCTTGCCAGAAGATTCACAAGGGACTTCTTCCCCTGATCGGAAAGCGTCGCCCCGGTAGGCTGGTGCAAGGTCGTCGAAAACCAGCAGGCTCGCACAGGATGGCGTGTCAGCGCGTCCGCCAGCGCAACGAGGTCAAGCCCGTTATGTGGATCGACAGGAATTTCAATTGCCCGAAGATGAAGGCGCTGAATCGCCCCTTGTACCGTATGGAAAGCTGGCCGCTCTATCGCAATAGTGTCACCCGGTTGTGTGAGCGCCTGCAGGCACAGCGTCAATGCGTCGAATGCCCCGCTCGTTACGACGACTTCATCGACTGGAACTGAAACCCCTGTAACGATATAGCGCAGCGCGATTTGCCTGCGCAGATCTGCTTCCGCCTTCCGCGCCGACAACGCGCTTGAGCAGCGCGCCATCTTTCGGGTCGCTGCAATCAATGAGCGCGAAAGGTGGCCGAATGGGAACAATTCAGCAGCTGGTTCCGAACAGCCAAGTCCTGGGTATGCACACTGGCGCTGCGCTTGCATGAAGCGGACAACCAGGTCGTCGCCCCCCTCAGAATCGTCGATGACACGCCTGGAAGCGACAGATTGAAATCGCGCTAACGCGGTGCGCCGCGCGACGAAATAACCCGACCGAGGTCGAGCGACAATCAGACCGCGCCGTTCCAGCATGTAGTAAGCCTGGAAGACCGTTGAGGCGCTAACGTGATACGAACTGCTCGCCTGCCGTACCGACGGCAACCGCATCCCTGGCTCCAATGTTCCGTTGGCAATCATTTGCTCGAGTTGCGCTGCCAGTTGCATATAGCGCTTCATTATTATGGAATGCTTATCGATCCGACGTGGTGCTGGCCCCGAATCGCTTTGTTACGCATTACATGCCCGGATCAGTAGTTTCGGACGCGCCAGCCGAGCATGGTTGCAGTTCCGCCCGTACTCGAACGCGGTGCGTTGGTAGTTTCGAGAAAGTCTTTAAGACGGCTTGCGCCAAGTGCGCGGCTGTAGAAAAATCCCTGACCAAATTCGGCGCGGCTCGACCGCGCTATGTTGTGATGCGTCAGATTCTCGACGCCTTCGACCACGACCACCGCGCCCAGGTCATGTCCCATTCCCGTCAACGCATTCAGATGACCGGCACGCTCATCTGGATCGAGGCCAAACACTTCCCGGTCCACCTTAACCATCTCGAAGCTCATGTCTTGGGGCGGTTCGAACGCATGGTCCGCTGGGCGCACACCCGACAACGCGAAACGCACCTGTTTCTGACGCACCACCTTCATCATCGGGATCAGACGATTGCTGAACTTCCTTGCGCTGCTCACCTCAATTTTCAGCATCAGAGGTGGGAGGCCGGATGACCCAAGATCCTCAAGGTCTGCGATGAAACCAGAACTGAGCAGGTAGGACGAAGGGGCAGAAACGCCGAGGTAAAGCGATTTCGGAGCGCCGATTTCACGCAGTTCCTGAGCCGCACGTGACATCACGAAGCGGGTCAACGGCCCGATCAGACTGCTGCTCTCAATGACCGGCATGTAGTGGCCAGGACCCAGCGCGCCATACTTCGGGTTGTCCCATCGAATCAGGGCTTCGACGCCGACACACCGTGCCCGCCTGACACCAACGACAGGTTGATACTCAACATGAAACTCGCCTCGACGCAGCCCAGCGCGCGCCGCGCGCAGCATCAACCTGTCGTACCTGAGGCACCTTTTCAGGACCCAGGCGACAGCAAAGACCAGGCCTAGCAGGAACAGCAGTAGAGCCGCCCCCAGGAAGCCCAATATCACCGGCGTTGACGAACGCCCGGCTGTCCGGCCCGGAGCGTACTGCACCAAGGAAGCTGCTTGGGAGAGGTTCGCGCGAGCATCCGCTCGTGCTTCGCAATCCGCGACCTGTGAGCAATCCTCGATCGACATGGGAATCGGTTCCCGTGTCGCTTGCGCGACTTCCTCGCGCGACACGAAGTCAGCGCTCGTCAGCGCGTCGTCAGGCGTGAAACCCTGCGCGCTCGCCGTCCCGTGGTCACCCATTCGCCACGGCAGTTCCCTGAGCAACATCACGAGTTCCGGCGCCCGGACGGTTGTAGTTGAAGCGCGATCGGACCGGGTGTCGGCCAGCGCATCGCATCTGATAAGCGCCGTTGGTATCGGTCCGGCAACCGGTCCGGAAAGCACGGCCGGAATAGTCGACGACTGCACAACTTGCTCGCAGACAGTGCCGAAGCGCAGAGGTGGCGCGGGAGGGCCAGCAAACCAGTTCGCTAACTGTTGCCAGGGGTTGCTTTCGTCCACGGTATCGCGGCGAAATTCACTGTCGACGGCAGTATCGGCACGCGCTACTGCAGCGCTCAAAACGGTGACAATCAACATGACAATCGCCCGTCGCCAAAGATAAAACAGCGCGGTCTGCGCGCGCAATTCTGGTGCTGCGATCGGTATGGGAGCCCTGAATGCCATGGATCATCAAAAAAAGGTGGCCTAACCGTCATTTCGCGCTATGTGCTGGCGAAACATCGGACGAACTGCAACTGCTGGCGCACTTTGCCAGCACACGCGCGCGCGAAATAGAAGCAGATTGCAAAAGAAACGCCGTATCAGTTGACCCAAGCCGCGCAGTGTGAGCGCATGCTAGTAACTTGCAAGCAGAGTAGCGGTCGCCTTCGTCGCGCCCCTATCTAATGGGAGACCGGTTTGAAACGTTACGAGCGGCTCGCCAACCAACTCAGCGAACTCATCGACCGCGGCGACCTGCCGGCCGGCGCGCGGATTCCGTCAATACGTGCAGCCTGCAAGGCGTGGGGCGTGAGTGCAGCTACCGTTTTTCGGGCGTACTACCTGCTGGAAAACAGGGGGCTTATCAAAGCCCTTCCACGTTCAGGCTATTTCGTCTCGGAAGCGGCCAAAAAGACAATGCGGCAGCGGTCCCGGTCGTCTCCGCAGGAAGCGGCGACGAACTCCGTGAATATCAGCGATCTTGTTTTTGAAGTCCTTCACTCGATCAAACAGGCGAAAACCGTCGGACTCGGATCGGCATTCGTGGATCCCACGCTACTGCCCATGGCACGTGTCGGAAAGTCATGCGCGGCTGTCAACCGTTCAACCGATCTGGCGACGATGGTCGCCGGGCTGCCACCGGGGAACGACGGGTTGCGCCAGCAGATTTCTTTACGCTACTTAATGGCGGGATTAGCGGTTCCCGTTGACGAGATCATCATCACGAACGGGGCGCTCGAGGCCCTGACGCTAAGCCTTCAGTTGCTCGTGGCGCCCGGCGATGTAATCGCGATTGAAAAGCCAACCTTTTACGCAGCGCTGCAGGCCATCCAGCGTCTGAGGTTGAAGGTTGTGGAGATCCCTGTTGACCCTGTGGAAGGACATGACCTCGCTGCTCTTACTCGGGCTCTTGAGCAGCACCAGGTTCGCGCCTGCTGGTTCATGACTTCATTTCACAATCCGACCGGAGTTACGCTAGACGACTCCCGGAAGGAAGCGTTGGTGGAGCTTCTTGCCAAACATAACGTTCCGCTCATTGAAGACGATGTGTACAGCGAACTGCATTTCGGCCCTGCGCCGGTGCGGCCGGCCAAATTCTTTGATCGGCAAGGTCTTGTTATTCATTGCGGATCGTTCGCGAAGTGTCTTGCGCCCGGATACCGCGTCGGCTGGGCTGCGGGCGGGCGGTTCGCTGGCGCACTGGAGCGTGCGAAGTGGATGACGACGCTCTCGGCCAGCGTACCGGCACAGCGGGCAATAGCCGACTATCTGGAGCACGGCGGATTCGACCGTTTCCTGCACAAACTCCGCGGCCAACTGTCCCGACAGCAATCGCAGATGCTCGATGCCATCAGCCGTTACTTTCCTCCAGATACGATGGCCACAAGGGCCGACGGCGGCTATTTCACGTGGGTCGCACTGCCAGATCACATCGACTCAATACGCCTTTTCCTTGCTGCCTCCCAGAGTGATATCAGCGTGGCACCCGGGCCTATTTTTTCTGCGGACGGCGGCTTCCGGCACCGTGTGCGTTTGAACTATGGATACCCGTGGTCGGCGCAACTCGAAAAGGCGGTCGCGACGCTCGGCGCGCTGTGCGTCGACGAATCACGCTGCGCGGTGGCGCTGGCCGGCCCGGTCGCACCGCCGTGACCATCGGGCGGCGTCATTGGGGCGCCTCTTTCGCTAACCTTGTGCACGACGATACGCGCCTTACCCGCTACCTTCGCTCGGTACATTGCGGCATCGGCGGAACGCAGTATCGATTCGCCACTCAACGACGACGCCTGGTCACATTGCAGCATGCCGATACTGGCGGACAGCTGAACGACAGCGGCAGGGAGTTCGATCGGCTGACTCAAGGTCAGCAGAATCGAATGTGCAATTTTCTGCAATGCACCATGGTCGACTGTTGAGCCAGTCAGCAGCACGGTGAACTCATCGCCGGCCAGACGCGCAACGATATCGTCGGCGCGCACACGACTCGCAATCCGGCGGGCAACTTCAACCAGGACCTCGTCGCCAGATTGATGGCCGTATGTATCATTGACTGCCTTGAAGCCATCAAGGTCAATAAACAGGATACCTGCCAAATTGTCGCCGCCAGCCGCGCATTCCTGTTCGAGCCTGTCCAGAAATGCGCGACGGTTAGGTAGACCGGTGAGCGCGTCGTGGAAAGCCTGATGCCGCATACCATCGAGCAACGCCTTTCGTTCCGTCACATCCTGTACGAGCAGATAGTACCCACTGGCTGACAGGTCGTCGTCCGTGCGCCGTGGTACCAATACGCCACGCAGGGTCCGTTGCGTGCCGTTGAGCCTTGCCCCAACCTCATATTCAACCCTTTCCCCATTGAGCACACGTTGAACGTACGGTTCAACGGCCGCTGCATAGTCTGCGTCCAGCACCTCATGGGTGAGCCGTCCGGTAATCAGCTCCGGGTCAAGTCCGAACCATTCACGATAGGTTGAGTTGACAAACTGGAACCTTCGCTCAGCGTCCACATAAGCAACAAGGACCGGCAGGTTGTCGGCAATGGCGCGCAAGTCTACGCGCGTCGCGCCAAGTTGCCGCTCGGCACTGGTCAATTGCTCACGCGATTTGAGCAGATCCTCGTTAGCCTCCTGTGCCGCACGGTGCAATGCAGCCTCTCGGGCGTCGCGCGTCGCTCTTTCATGTTGCTGCGCCTGTATGTCGTGGATGACGAACAGCCAGTCTCCATCGCTGCCCGGTGTCGCTGGCTCCAATGCGACCTGCAAGCGTGCCGGCCTGAACTTCCTCTTGCGCAACCGGAATGTTACGTCGAGCGTCGAGACCTTGACACCGCGCCCCCGATCGAGCGCCTGTACGATCCGCTCAAGGCGAGTCCGATCGTTCGGATCGAGCAAGTCGCGGATATTTGTCTTCGCCAACGGAGCACGGGAGTGGGCGAAAAACCTGACGCAGGCGTCGTTCATGCGTTTCCACTCCCAGTCCCTTCCAACGTGCGCAATAGCTACTGGCGTTCGATAGAAAGTCTCGAAGTACAACGCGTGCTGGGCCTGAAGCCGCTCGATGGTGTCAAGCACTTGCATGCGGTCCGGATTGTCTAGCTGCCGCTGCCGGACTTCATGTTCAATCATTCGTCCCAGGTCTACCAGCATCTGACGCTGTTCTCGTGTGACGCGTCGCGGCTTTGTGTGGATCGCACACAGCATGCCAATGGGCTTGCGGCAGGAAAGGCGCAGCGCCACACCCGCAAAAAAACGGATACCCGGGTCGCCGGTAACTGCTGGGGTCTGCAAAAGCTGCGGATTCAATCGCGCGTCGCGAACGACGAATGGACCGTGACTTTGAAGCGTATGACAATAGAAGGTACGCAGGTCTCGCGGGACGTCCCTGTCTCGACCACTTGCCGCCATGACGTCCAATTGGCCCATGTTATCGAGAAACACGGCGGAAACCGGCACATTCAGCGCACGCGCAGCGATTCTGCTCACACGCTCAAGGTACTCGTCGTCTTTGCTTAACGGCAAATAGCACTGATCCGCACTCACAATGCACTCATGTTTCACGCTCGATGCCTCGTCTGCGTTCCGCTTCGCCCGTCGACGGTCGGCGTGCTGGCCGACGCAAACCGACCCAACTCCCTGATGGTCATCGGCTCGCCGTACCAGTATCCTTGCGCCAGGTCGATACCCGAGCGCTCTACCATATCGTGGTCTGCGGCACTCTCCACGCCTTCCGCGACAACTTTTGCCCCGAGCGTATGAACCAGTGCTGCTACCGTCTCAAGAAACGTCGCGCGAACTTCGGCGCGTTGTTTCAGGAACTGCCTGTCGATTTTGACCAGGTCGAAGCGGAAATCCCCTAGCAGGTCCAGATTGCTGAATCCTGTGCCGAAATCATCGAGCGATAAACGCACGTTGAGTTCCCTCAACCGGCCAAGCGCCATCAAGACACGCGGCGTAGGGTCAACGCAGCTGCGCTCGGTGAGCTCCAGTACCAGGCGCCCGAGCAGTGGACCCGCAGACTCGCGAATGTCCTCGACAAAGCCTTCCTCCATCAGATGCCGGGCGCAGATATTCACCGAAAGATGCCAGTCTGTGGCAAACGTCGCTGAAGCAAGCACTCGGGTTGCTTCTAAAAGTACGAAACGCGTCAACACGCCAACCCAGCGCGTGCCCTCGAGCTTTGCAATGAATACGCCCGGCCCACCGGTTGCGAATTTGGCGTTACGCCATCGAAGCAGGGCTTCCACGCCTACGCAGCGTTGCGTGCGCGTATCGATGATCGGCTGGTAGACGACATGAAATTCACCACGGCGGAGGCCGGCGCGCACCGCGCGCCGCAACCGCACATTCGGGGACAGGAAGTGAACCAGAAGCGATACGCAAGCGCAAGCAGTCAGGACCGCGGCTCGTATAGCAGCATCTGCAATCAGAATCAGACTCGTCGCCAGCAAAACAAATGACGACAACGCAATGGCGATAGACAATGCCTCGTCACGATACTTATCGAATGCAACTCGTAACCGATGCTTGCGTGTCACACAGCGTTTTCCAAAGCGCATTGATGGCTTTAGCTGGTTGAAGTGTGACGCACTATGAAGCATCGGAACCACGAATACGAGTAGCAGTTACGTAGCAAAACATACGTATCAGGCACGGGCGCCGGGCCAGCGGGCGCGCAGGTGTAGCGATTTCAGTACGTTTGTCAGCTCGTCTTGCGGGGTCACGTCTGCGAGGCAGGGCAATAGCCCGACCAGGAAGCCCCGTTTGCCTCAGGGCTCCTTCTGAAGGCTAGCTCACGACCGCCATCGATACGGCATCGGTGGCCGCCTAAAAGACTCGTTGCAGACATCAAAGGAACCGGAACGGCTGAAGTCGAGACGACGATGACCTGAGTCGAAAAGCGCTTGAATCGGAAGACGAGCGGCTCAAGCGCCTGATTGCCAAGCGGTTGCTCAGTGATCGACGGCCTGAAGGAGTTCAGCCGGAAAAAATGAACACCCGACGGGACGGCGCGAAACGCTGGAAGTTCTGATCCGGCGGGAGCTGTCACAACGCAAGGCATGACCCTGCGGATTTAATCGGACGGCATCGGACGAAGAACGGCGAAGAAAAACAAAAGCCCCCGTGTAATCAGGGATCCACACGGGGTTTCGGACAACTTCGGAGGTTATCGGAGACGCTGATGGTGCCGGGGACCGGACTCGAACCGGCAAGCCGTGAGGCGGCGGATTTTCGTCACACTACGTCTTTCGACGCCGCGCGCATCACGCAAGGCGATGTGCGCGTTCGTGCGCTGGACTATGCCTTCGCCGTAGCGACACACCGCGTTACACGCCGCGCGCAGCCCCAGGCGCCCCCCGTCTAGTCTCTACACCTTCCATGCCGCCGCACGTCGCGCAGCAGCAGGCTTGGCTCGGCGTTGCCTCGGCGCCGCGCACGCGCGGCCCAGGGGGTTCGCCGAATTTGAGGGGTTCTGCACCGGCCGTTTCCGGTCGGGCACTCAATCTTTCTTCAAGTCCGCTATGTTTACCAATTTCATCACCCCGGCAAGGGCGGAGCGGATTCTACCATTGCCCCGCCCCCTCCCCAAGCGTCCCCCGGTCATCGCACGGTCATACGCGCTTCCCATAATCGGCCGGTCGAAAACGTTTACAACGTTCGGGGCCGCCACTATGACGTCAACCATCAAGGATGTCGCCGCGCACGCCGGTTTCTCGATCGCCACCGTTTCTCGAGCGATCAACGCGCCGCACAGCGTCAATCCGGTCACGCTGGCGAAGGTGCGCGAAGCTGTCGATGCGCTCAGGTTCCGCCCAAGCCCGCTCGGGCGCCAGCTGCGCGGCGAGCGCACGCGGCTCGTCGGCGTGGTACTGCCAACGCTCGCGCACCCCGTCTACGCCGAATGTCTGCAGGGCATCGAGGAGCTGGCCGCCGCCGAGGGCTTCCGGCTCATGCTCACAACCACGCAGTACGACAGCGAGCGCGAGCGCCGCGCCATCGATACGTTGCGCTCACAACGAGTCGAGGGCTTGCTTCTCACCGTGGCCGATGCCGACACCCATCCGCTACTCGACCAGCTCGACGCCGACGGTCCGCCCTACGTGCTGATGCACAACGACACGCAGCGCCGCCCCGCGGTTTCGGTGGATAACCGCGAGGCGGCCCGCGACGGCGTGCGCATGCTGATCGCCCACGGCCACCGCCGCATCCTGATGCTAACGGGCACGCGTGCCGCCGCATCGGACCGTGCCCGCCAGCGCCATGCCGGCTACGTGCACGCCATGCAGCAGGCGGGGCTCGCCCCGGAGCCCGTGCTCGAAATCGACTTCAGCGCCGGTGAACTGGCGCCCCCGGTGCTCGCGCGTCTCACGAGTGGTCCGACGCGTCCCACCGCCCTCTTCTGCAGCAACGATCTGTTCGCGATGGTGGTCATGCGCGGCCTGCGCGGGAATCGCGTGCGCGTGCCGCAGGACATGTCGATGCTCGGCTTCGACGGCCTCGCGATGGGCGCGTTGGTCGCGCCGACGCTCGCGAGCGTCGGTGCGCCGCATCGCGAAATCGGCCGAACGGCCTGGCAACGGCTGTTGGCGCGGATCGGCAGCGAGGGTGCGGCCACGGCGCCTGGGCTGGTGCTGCCGCACACGCTGCGCGAGGGCGACACGATCGCAGCCATCGCCAGCGCGCCGCTTGCCGATACCACCCATGCCCTCGGCGCTGCGCGGCTGCCGCACGAAGACGGCGAATTCGAACTCCCGTGACCCCGCCGTCAGGCACCGCGCGCACGCGTAACATAGGCTGCGTCACCACCCGTCGCCCAACCGGGAGCCCCCCATGCTGCTCGCCCAGATCAGCGACCTGCATATCAAGCAACCAGGCGCGCTGGCGTACCGGCGCGTCGATACCGCTGCGCGTCTTGCGCAGACGATCGCGCGGCTGAATGCCCTCGTGCCGCGCCCGGCAGCCGCGATCGTCACGGGCGATCTCGTGGACCGCGGCTCGGCCGACGAGTACCTGCACCTCAAGTCGCTACTCGCCGCGCTCGACATGCCGTACTGGCTCCTGATCGGCAATCACGACGCGCGCGGGGCCTTGCGCGAGGTTTTTCCCGAGCGCGCCGAACTGCACGCAGGCGGCCAGTTCGTGCACTATGCCGTCGATATCGGTCCACTGCGCCTCATTGCGCTCGACTCCACGGAGCCGGGCCAGAGCGCGGGGACGCTGTGCGCGGCGCGGCTGGCATGGCTCGCCCAGCAGCTCGATGCCGCGCGCCAGCGCCCCGTGATCGTCGCGCTACACCACCCGCCGTTCGATAGCGGCGTCGGCCATATGGATGCGATCCGCCTCGATCCACAAGCAGCCCTGGCGCTCGAAGCGCTCATCGCGCAGCACAGCAACGTCGAGCGCGTCATGTGCGGCCACGTGCACCGCTCCATGTTCGTGCGCTTCGGCGGCACGATCGCTTCGGCGGTGCCGGCGCCCGTGCATCAGGTCACGCTCGATTTCGCGCCCGGCGCGCCCGCCAGCTTCACGCTCGAGCCGCCCGCGTTCGCGCTGCATCATTACGACCCGCGCGGCGGACTCGTCACGCATCACGCGTACGTCGACGAATCGGACGGCCCATATCCATTCCAGGAACCCTCGGGCAGTCTCATCGCCTGACACCCAGCCCGCCCAGGGTGCCCCGAGTCTGCCGACGGACGCCGGCGCGCAACGGTCGGGCGTCAGCGCGATCAGACGCGCTCCGGTATGATCGGCTCGCTCGAATGCTGTCTGATGTTGCCCTTGCGTCTTGCCGGGCACCGCCCGCTCCTGCCTATGTCCACACCCGATTCCACCACCGCCGCGGCCGACAGCCCGTCGCTGCGCGGCCTGCTGCTTCTGCTCGCGACCATCGCCGGCGTCGCGGTCGCGAATATCTACTACAACCAGCCGCTCCTCGACGACTTCCGCCAGTCGTTCCCCTCGGGGGCAGCCTGGATCGGCGTCGTACCCGCCGCGACCCAGCTTGGCTACGCCGCCGGCATGTTGCTGCTCGCCCCACTCGGCGACCGCCACGACCGCCGCTTCCTGATCCTGCTGCAGACCGCCGGCGCCTGCATCGCGCTCGGCTTCGCGGCCATGGCTCCCACGCTCGGCGTGCTGATCGGCGCGAGTCTGGCGATCGGCGTGCTCGCGACCATCGCGCAGCAGGCCGTGCCCTTCGCCGCCGAACTCGCGCCACCTGAAGCGCGCGGCCACGCCGTCGGCACCGTCATGAGCGGGCTGCTGATCGGTATCCTGCTCGCGCGCACGGCAGCAGGCTTCGTTGGCGAGTACTTCGGCTGGCGCGCCGTGTTCGGCGCCTCGATCGTCGCGCTGCTCGCGCTGGCCGTGCTCGTCGTGCTCAAACTGCCGCGCAGCCAGCCCACCTCCTCGCTCAGCTACGGGCGGCTGCTCGCCTCAATGTGGCACCTCACCCTCGAACTGCGCGGACTGCGCGAAGCGGCGCTGACGGGGGCCTGCCTGTTCGGCGCGTTCAGCCTGTTCTGGCCCGTGCTCACGCTGCTGCTCGCGGGTGCGCCGTTTCACCTCGGGCCGCAGGCGGCGGGCCTCTTCGGCATCGTCGGCGCGGCGGGCGCCATGGCCGCGCCCTGGGCGGGGCGCTCCGCGGACCGGCGCGGCCCGCGCGCCGTCATCACGCTGTCGATCGCGCTCATTGCGCTCGCATTCGTGGTCTTCGCGTTTTCGGGCAAGAGCCTCATCGGGCTGGTGATCGGCGTAGTGGTGCTCGACATCGGCGTGCAGGCCGCGCAGATTTCCAACCAGTCGCGCATCTACGCGCTGCGACCGGAAGCGCGCAGCCGCGTCAACACCGTCTACATGGTCGCGTATTTCATCGGCGGCGCGACCGGCTCCGCCGTCGGTGCGGCCACGTGGCACGCGTTCGGCTGGATTGGCGTGTGCGTGGCCGGCCTCGCGTTTACCGCGCTGGCCGGCTGGATTCACGCCAGCACGCGCCCGCGCGCCGGGCAAAGCGCGGCAGCTACCTAAGGCGCGCCGAGCGGCCGACCAGGCAAAAATGCCCGGGCACGCCGCATGCGCTACAGGCAATCTCTTGACCACGGTGGAGATTGCTCATGAAACGCCTGATTGCCCTGTTACTCGTTGCCGCGTCGGTGGGGGCGCTTGCCGCATGCAATACCGTTGCGGGTGCGGGCGAAGATGTGTCCGCGGGCGGCCACGCCATCACGAACAGCGCCGAGCAGGCGAAGTGACGCGTGCGACATCCGCTGCACGGCCACGCCGTTGCCACCTGGCCGGCGTGTGCCGTGCGCCATGGCGGCCGCCAGAACCTTTGGCCTCTATGATCGACGCCGCACACCTGCGAGCGTGAGGCCTGCGTGAGGCCCCTCAGGCTCCGCGACGGCGGTCGTCGAACACGAACGAGAGCCCAACGCTGCCAAGTATCAGCACGGTCGCCACGATCGTGCCGGTGGTCACGGGCTCGCCCAGCAGCAGCGCACCCAGCGCGACGGCCACGACCGGATTCACGTACATGCAGCTACTCGCGACGAGCGGACTCGTATGGCGGATCAGATAGCCGTAGGCGACATAAGCCGCCATCGTGCCGATCAGCATGAGATAGAGGAACGCGACGGCCGGCAGAAAATGCAGCGGCATCATGCGTTCGCCGCTGATCAACGCGATGAGTGTCGAGACCGCGCCGCCCAGGCCGATCTGCAGCGCTGTGGCAAGAAACAGATCGGAAGGCAGCTTGAGCCGCCCGGCGAGATGCGCACCGATCGCCCAGAAAAGTGCGCCGGCGAGAATCGCGAGACAGCCGCCCGCAGTCCCCGAGGCCCCGCCGCCGTGGCTCAGGATCGCGATGCCGGCAAGGCCCAGCGCGACGGCCAGCCACTCCACCCGCGCCACGCGCCGGCCCGTGCCGGCCGCGATCATGGTCGCGAAGAGCGGCACCGTGGCGACCATCACGGCGGCAGTGCCAGTGCCCACGGTGCGCATGCCGTAGGCGAGCATCCCGCTCGAGAGCCCCACGAGCGTCGTCCCGACGATGCCGGCATTGCGGACCTCCATGAGCGTCGGCATGGCGGGGCGGCGGCGCATCGCGAACACGAAGAGACCGATGCCGGCCAGCAGGTTGCGCAGGCCCGAAAGCAGGAGCGGCGGAAACGAGCCGAGCGCCACGTGCACGCCGAGGTAGGTCGACCCCCACACGAAATAGACGACGGCCAGCGAAAGCGCGACGCGGCCGCCGCGTGACTGCGGCAGTCGCACGGAACGGCACAGCCGCCACAGCGCAGCGGCTGCCCACAGCAAAGGCCGGGAAGGCAAACGGGGAGGCGTGGTCATGGCGTCGCAAGAGAGCGCGACGCACACACCTTGGAGCCCGGCAGGCAGGCTGCGAGGCGGGTGGAACTCGACGGCATGATGGAATGGCGAAGAAACGGTAGTACGCACCCGCTAGCGGCAGCGGCCGGTGCCGGCCGGGTGTTGTTCCGGCACGAAAATACCCATGCGGCGGCAGACGGGTGCGGCGGCGACGGTTGGGCAACCGTAAGCCGGGCGCCCCGAATTATGCAACAAGCCGACCGGCCATGGTCCTCCGCTCACCGCTTTATGCGCGGCGGCTATGGGCTGGCGCAAGACGGCGGCCCGCGGTGCACAGCAAACGCTGAAGATCGACCGCATCCTGTATCAGCCCGAAGCGTCAGACGATTTCACGCCGTAATCCAGCCGACAATTCGTCACTTCATACATTTCGTGTGCAGCGCCTATACCGCGAATTGCACCGCCGGACACTTGCCAGATCGTCGCAGCGCGGTGTATCGTTTGGCCTGCTTACGCGGGGGTCCTGCGTCATGCGTCGCTACGAACGAAAGTCGAGCAGCGTATCGCGCGGGTGAGAAATACCCTTTGAACCTGATCTGGATAATGCCAGCGCAGGGAAGCGTCCGGACTTTGCAGCCTCGCTACACACCTCATTACAGCGAAGTCCGTCCACGTTCCGTCTCGTCTCCTGCGAAGCTGCCGTTCCCACATTGCTTTGCATGGGATCGCAGTAAGCGTCAATGCGCCAACTGCGGTCGACACCGGAGAGAGATACATGAACGCGAACCCGAAGTTCGTTTCCGCCAACGCACACGTCGACGAAGCCGCGGTCGCGCCGCTGCCCAATTCCCGCAAGATCTACGTGACTGGCTCGCAGCCGGACATCCGCGTGCCGATGCGCGAGATCACCCAGGCGGACACACCCACGGGCTTCGGCGGCGAGCAGAATCCGCCGATCTACGTCTACGACACCTCGGGCCCGTACACCGATCCCGAAGCGAAAATCGATATTCGCGCGGGCCTGCCCGCACTGCGCCAGCGCTGGATCGAAGCGCGCGGCGACACCGCATCGCTGCCCGGTCTCTCGTCGCAATACGGCCGCGAGCGTGCCGCCGACCCGGCCACGGCCGAGCTGCGCTTTCCGGGGCTGCATCGCACGCCGCGCCGCGCGCTGGCCGGCAAAAACGTGACGCAGATGCACTATGCGCGCCAGGGCATCGTCACGCCCGAGATGGAGTTCATCGCGATCCGCGAGAACCAGCGCCGCGCCGAGTATCTGGAGAGCCTCAAGGCGAGCGGTCCGAACGGCGCGAAGCTCGCCGCCATGATGGGCCGCCAGCATGCGGGCCAGGCATTTGGCGCCGCCGCGTTCGGCGCGAATGCGCTCCAGCAAATCACGCCCGAGTTCGTGCGCGAGGAAATCGCGCGCGGCCGAGCGATCATCCCCGCGAACATCAACCACCCGGAAAGCGAGCCGATGATCATCGGCCGCAACTTCCTCGTGAAGATCAACGCGAATATCGGTAATTCGGCGGTGACCTCGTCGATCGGCGAGGAAGTGGACAAGATGACGTGGGCGATCCGCTGGGGCGGCGACACCGTCATGGACCTCTCCACGGGCAAGCACATCCACGAGACGCGCGAGTGGATCATCCGCAATTCGCCGGTGCCCATCGGCACCGTGCCGATCTACCAGGCGCTCGAAAAGGTCAACGGCAAGGCCGAGGACCTCACGTGGGAAATCTTCCGCGACACGCTCATCGAACAAGCCGAGCAAGGCGTCGACTACTTCACGATTCACGCGGGCGTGCGCCTGCAGTACGTGCCGCTCACCGCGAACCGCATGACCGGCATCGTCTCGCGCGGCGGCTCGATCATGGCCAAGTGGTGCCTCGCCCATCACAAGGAGTCCTTCCTTTACGAGCACTTCGAAGATATCTGCGAGATCATGAAGGCCTACGACGTGAGCTTCTCGCTCGGCGACGGCCTGCGTCCCGGCTCGATCTACGACGCCAACGACGAAGCGCAGCTGGGCGAGCTGAAGACGCTGGGCGAGCTCACCCAGATCGCGTGGAAGCACGACGTGCAGGTGATGATCGAGGGTCCGGGCCATGTGCCGATGCAGCTCATCAAGGAGAACATGGACCTGCAGCTCGACTGGTGCAAGGAAGCGCCCTTCTACACGCTCGGGCCGCTCACCACCGACATCGCGCCAGGCTACGACCACATCACCTCGGGTATCGGCGCCGCGATGATCGGCTGGTTCGGCACGGCGATGCTCTGCTACGTCACGCCGAAGGAACACCTGGGCCTGCCGAACAAGGACGACGTGAAGGAAGGCATCATCACGTACAAGCTCGCGGCGCATGCGGCCGACCTCGCGAAGGGCCATCCGGGCGCGCAGGTGCGCGACAACGCGCTTTCGAAGGCGCGCTTCGAGTTCCGCTGGGAAGACCAGTTCAACCTTGGCCTCGACCCCGACAAGGCGCGTGAATTCCACGACGAGACGCTGCCCAAGGACTCGGCCAAGGTCGCGCACTTCTGCTCGATGTGCGGCCCGCACTTCTGCTCGATGAAAATCACCCAGGACGTGCGCGACTTCGCGGCCAAGCAGGGTGTGAGCGACGATGAAGCCCTGAAGAAGGGCATGGAAGTGAAGGCCGTCGAGTTCATCAAACAAGGCGGCGAGATCTACCAGCGCCAGTAACGCGCCCCCGGGCGCGGCGCATGGGCGGCGGGTGTGAAGCGGGTGAAGCCATCCGCGCCCGCCGCCCTTTCCATGGGCGAAAACCCGCCTGGAAACACTCTTTTACGATTCCAACGGCTCGCTGACAAACGCGAACAACCAGATACGGGATCGACCGATAGGATGGGTATATCGGCGCCGTAGCCTGCGCTTCGGATGCAGGCCGACGGCCAACCCAGCAATATCATTACAACGACAGGCAGTAACGGCAATCAGAGAGGCAACGCGGCGCATACCCGGTCACGGGATGCGCCGCGTTTCATTCCGGACTGGCCATAGCGCGCAACGGGCGGCAAGAAGCGGCAACGAGCTGCAACAAGCGCTTCCGGCGGCGCAACAAGACAGCCAGGGCCGCCCCCCCCCACGCCCTCGCCCGTCCCGGACCGTACTTTCCCTGCTTGACACCCCACCCGCATTTTCTATGCTCCACGTGGGCATCGGGGATTGAAACACTGCCTTACTTAACGCCCATCTTCGCCAGCGCCCCGGCGCACTGAGCAGCATCGAACGCGCCGATTCCAGACAGCATAAAGGAGACGCCATGTTTCACCAGCTGTTGACTCCCATCGGCAATTCGCTACTCCCTTCGTTCATCGTCGCCGCACTACCCATCATCACCGTGCTCGTCCTGCTTGGCTGGGCGCGGCGGCCTGCGTGGCAGGCCTCGCTCGCCGGACTCGTGGTCGGACTCGTGGTCGCGATCTTCGGCTGGCAGTTCCCGGCCGGCCTCGCCTTCGACTCCGTGGCCGCCGGCATCGTGTTCGCGTTGTGGCCGGTCATGTGGATCGTGGTCACCGCGATCCTGCTCTACAACATCGCGCTGCGCTCGGGGCGCTTCGCCGCCTTTCGCATGTGGCTGCTCGATAATCTGCCCAACGACCGGCGCATCGTGCTCGTGGTGGTCGGCTTCTCGTTCGGGGCGCTGTTCGAAGGCATTTCCGGCTTCGGCACCCCCGTCGCGATCACAAGCTCGCTTCTCATCATGCTCGGCTTCCCGACGCTCGAGGCGCTCACCTTCACGCTGATCTTCAATACGGCGCCCGTGGCGTTCGGCGCGCTCGGCGTGCCGATCACCGTGCTCGGCGCCGTCACGCACCTACCCGCCGACGTGCTCGGACAGATGGTCGGCCGCCAGCTGCCGTTCTTCGCGCTGCTGCTGCCGTTCTATGTGATCGCGATCTACGCGGGCGTCGGCGGCATGCTGCGCATCTGGCCGGTGCTGCTCGTGGCCGGCGGCAGTTTCTCCCTCACGCAGTTCGTGACCTCGAACTACGTCAACTACAGCCTGACCGACGTGCTCTCGTCGCTCGTCTCGCTGATCGTCACGATCGCGTTCCTGCGCGTGTGGAAGCCCGCACCCGACCCGCAGTTCGAGATCCGTGTCGACCGCTCGAAGGAAGTGCGCGGCAGCGTGCCGGGCGCACACGGCTGGTATCCGTGGCTGATCGTGGCGGTGGTCGTGATTCTCTGGACCATCGCGAAGGTCTTCACGATCGGCGACCTGAAGCTCCACTGGCCTGGCCTCGACAAGGCGGTGTACATCACGCTCTACAAGGTGCCCTACGGCGCGGTCTGGGACTTCCAGCCGCTCGCCACCGGCACGGCGATCCTCGTGGCAGCCATCATCACGGCGTTCGTCGTGCGCCTCAAGGCGGCCGACTTCGGCGCCGCGATCGTCGATACCTGGGTGCAGACGCGCATCGCCATCCTGACCGTCGCGACGATCGTCGGACTCGCGTATCTGATGAACTACTCGGGGCTCACCTATACGCTCGGTCTCGGCGCCGCCTCGGTGGGTGCGTTGTTCCCGCTCGTCTCGGCGTTCCTCGGCTGGGTGGCCGTGTTCCTCTCGGGCAGCGACACCTCGGGCAACGCGCTCTTTGGCAACCTGCAGGTGGTCGCCGCGCATCAGCTCAACCTGAGCCCCGTGCTGATGGCCGCGACCAACTCGTCGGGCGGCGTGATGGGCAAGATGATTTCGCCGCAGAACATCTCGACGGGCGTGGCCACCACCGACCTCAAGGGCAAGGAAGGCCATGTGTTCGCCCGCACGTTCAAGCACTCGATACTGCTGACGGTGCTGCTCGGCATCCTCGTGTGGCTGCAGCAGTACGTGTTCACGTGGATGATCCCGCACTGAGCGCGCGGCGAATCCTTGGCGCAGGGCGTAAAAAAGCCCGCCTGCGCATCGCGCAGGCGGGCTTCGCGGGCCCGGGCCCGAAACCTTCTTACTGCAGTTCCGAAACCACGAGGCCCATGATCTCCTGAGCGGGGCGCGAGGTGTCGACCTTACCGTCGTCGTCGACCACGGCCACATGGGTCTGGTTCTCCGTCACGGCACGCACGTTCAGCTTGTACTGCTTCGCTTCCTTCTCCTTGCGGCCATGGAACACCTGGTTCCAGAAGCCTTGCTCGTCGGACGACATGTCCCTCGGATCAACGTAGCGAATGTAGTAGATGCCCTTGTTGCGGTCACGGTCGTCCACCGTGAAGTTCGCACGGTCGAGCGCATGACCCACGCGCAGCCAGGCACTGTCATAAGGCTCGCCGAGCGTGAGCTCGGTGGACGTGTAGTGCCCGCCTGGGCCGACGGCCTCGGCGGCCTGCGCCTGGGCACCGCCGGGCTGAGCCGACTGCTGACCGGTGCCCGCCTGCTGGCCCGCTGCCGCCACGTTCTGCGCGGCGACGGCGGCCGCAGCCGAATCCGATCCCTTCGACGCCGCCCCGACCGCGCCGGCCGCATTGCTTTGGGCCTTCGCATCCGCCGCGTCGGCAATCTGCACGTCGGCCACGCCCGGCGTCGCGCGCGAGAGCGCCAGCATGAGACGCTTCAGGTACTCGGTTTCGAGCGCGGGATCGTTGGGCCTCGGCACCCACTTGCTGCTGTCGTTGTCGGTGCCGGTGATTTGCTCGGCGAGGCCCTTCTGGCTGATGAAGATATAGGTGCCGCCGGCCGGCGACGTTTCGAGACGCGTGCGGTACTTGTTGCGTTCCGCGCCGACGTACGAGTTGCCCATGGCCCACGAGAGCGAGTTGCGAATGATGCCGTCGGAGATCTTCGGACGCGTTTCGTTCCAGTCGGTTTCCATCAGGCCCTTGTCACGCTGGTCGACCACCAGCAGGAAGCCCTGCTCCTGCCAGAAGCGGCGCACCTGGGGCCAGACCTGGCCGGGCGCCTTGTTGTCGATGACGAGCCAGCTTTCCGTGCCGTCACGCTGGATATGCATGCCCGGCACCTGCGGCAGCACCTGGTTCACGTCCGACGGCGGCGCGTTGGTCTGGGTCTGCTTGAGCGAGGAGAGCGAGGTTTCGCCGCCCTGCGGAGCCATCGAGCGCTGGTCGGGCGCTTCGTCGAGCAGGTTCGGCGGCACGGCCAGCGACGACTCCTTCGCCTTCTGGTCACTGCGGTAATCGATCTTGGTCGGCGACGGCGTGCTGCAGCCGGCGACCAGCCCGCCCGCCATCAGGAGCGCGACAGCACGGATGGCAAGACGTTGATGAAAATCACTCATGTTCGGGTAGTCCCTAGGCTTACGCCACGGCCAGTTTCCGTGGATCAACCAGCCATTTTACCGGGCAAGAGGCGCCCTGTGCAAAAACCGCGGTGCAGCGCGGCATCGACAGGCCTGTCAAACGCCTCCGGCGGAGGCGAAGCCGGTCATTTTAACGTTTCTCAACATTTAAAAAGCGTGTTCAGCGCTCCTCTCACAGAGATTTTTTCTTTTTATTTCAATGCATTAAAGAGACGAGCAGGCGGTGCCCTGTTTTGCGCGTTTCGGTATACAGCGAAAGGCCCTCTTGCGTGACCGGTGCCGATGCTAACTTCGGCCACTATCTCAAAACAAACCGATAAGCAGAGCAGTCCGGAGAGCGCAGCCCATGACCACCCATCGATCCCGGCGCACAAGGCGCCTGGCGGCCCTCGCCTGTCTCGCCGCCGCAAGCCCGTGGTTAGCGGCCAGCGCCCACGCCGCGCTGGGGGACACCGCCGCAGCCGTTGCCGGCGCGAGCACCCACACGCTGGCGAGCGGCGCCGCGAGCGAAGTCAGCTATGTCGATGCCGGCGGCACGACGATCAACGAATACGTCGCCACCGCGAACGGCAAGATCTTCGCGTACACGTGGCAAGGGCCGACGATGCCCAACCTTCAGGCGCTGCTGGGCCCCTACGTCGCCGCCTACCGCAGCGGCGCCGCCGCCTTGCTCGTCGCCCAGCGCGGCGACCTGCATGCGGCGCGCGTCGATCAACCCGCCGTCGTGGTCGAGACCGGCGGACAGATGCGCAGCTACCTGGGCCGCGCCTGGCTGCCTGGCGCGCTTCCCGCTGGCGTGAGCGAAGGAGACCTGCGATGAGTGGACCACGCTCGTCCCTTTGCGCACAGTGGGCCGCGTTTGCGCTCTGCGCGCTGCTCTCGGCCTGCGGCGGCGGCAGTTCGGGTAGCAACGCGGCCAGCGGCACAACGGCCACGCCGGTCACGGCGGCGAGTTCGCCTGCCCCCGCCTCCGCAGCATCCAGCACCAGCATGCCTGCCGTCGTGCAGTCGACGACGCCGAATGTCGTGCCGGTGAGCGTCTCCCTGTCGTCCACCGCGACGCGCAACATGCTGATGGCGAGCGTCACGGTCTGCGTGCCCGGCACGAGCACCTGCGCGACCATCGATAACGTGCAGGTCGACACGGGCTCGCAGGGTCTGCGCCTGCTTGCCTCGGCGCTGCCGGCGGGGTTCGCCCTGCCGGCCGTGCCGCCGGGTTCGGGCGGCTCGGGCACCGCGCCGGCCGGCGAGTGCGCGGTCTTCGGCACCGGTTACACGTGGGGCGCCGTGCGCCTGGCGGACGTGCATCTCGCGGGCGAAACGGCGGCCTCGCTGCCGATCCAGGTCATCGCCGACTCCGCCCTGCCCGCCGCGCCCGAGAGCTGCAGCGACAGCGGCCTGCCGATGAACAGCGCGACCACGCTGCGCGCCAATGGCATCCTCGGGATCGGACTCTTCAGCGCCGACTGCGGCGCGGGCTGCGCGCGCCTGGCCCTCTCACCGTGGTACTACGCCTGCGCATCGGGCACCTGCACGGCGACCATCCAGCCGCTCGCGCAGCAAGTCGGCAATCCCGTAGCCGCCTTCGCTACGGACAACAACGGCGTCGTGATCGACCTGCCCGCGATCGGCTCGAACGGCGCCGCTTCGGTCAACGGCACGCTCACTTTCGGCATCGGCAGCCAGGCGAATAACGGGCTAGGTTCGGCAACGGTGCTGCGCACCAATATGTCCAATGGCTTTGTGACCACCACGACTTCCGACGGCACGGTCTATCCGCAGAGCTATCTGGACAGTGGCTCGAACGCTTATTTCTTCGCCAGTTCGACTCTCACGAGCTGCGGCGTCTGGTACTGCCCGAGTTCGCCGCAAAGCCTGTCGGCAACGATTCAGGGAACCGACGGCACGACCGCTCCGGCTTCGTTTACCGTGGCGAGCGAGGCAGCGCTGATCGCGACCGGCAACTGGGCCTTCGACGACCTGGCCGGCTACAACGGCAGCATGTTCGGCTGGGGCCTGTCGTTCTTCTACGGACGCCGCGTGTTCACGGCGATCGAGGCACAGGCAACCCCGGCGGGGCCGGGACCGTTTTTCGCGTTCTGATTGCCGTGCAGGCGCTCATGTGGCCTCAGGCAGCGTCAGTCGTCGGCATGCGGGTCGGGGGTCGTTTTGGCAAGCTCGGGGGGCGCGAGCCAGCGGAACGAGACGAGGCCGGATTCGTTGAACATGCATTCGGCTGCGGCGGCCTTTTGCACGGGCTTCTTGATGCCAAGCTTCTGGACGAGCGCCGCGACCGGCGTGCTGGGCTTGGGCTGCGCCGTGGGCGCCGAAGCGCCCGACGCCGCAGATGCAACCAACACTGCGGAGGCACCCGAGGCCGCCGATGCCGCCACGGCACCCGAGGCCTCGAGCGCCGGCTTCAGGGGCTTCTCGAGATGCCCCTCGACCACCACGCGCTGGCCGCGATAAGCGACCGCGCTGTGGATCACGGAAAGCTCGCCGAGCGACGTATCGGCAAGCCGGTGCCGCATCTCGTCTTCGCACGTGCTGGGGTTGCGGTATTGCGCAACGCATCCCGCCAGCAGGGTGGCAACGGCCGCAAGGCCGACGAAGCAAGCTTTCCGTTTGTTCATCGCTATTCCGCATTTCAGGCTGCCGCAATTGTAGCCGAAGGGCCACAACGCCCTGCAGCACGGCCGCGCGTTTTCGCCGCGCGCAGGCCTGCTATCATCGTGGCTGTATATCCGTACAGTGCCGCGCGTGCTCCCCGACTCCCCCGATCCGTTCTATTACCTCGCCAATTTCGAGCGCGCGCTCGGCTGGCTTCAGGCACGCTGCGCGGACCTGTTCGACGCCGCCGAAGCGCGCTTCGCACAACGCTTCGGCGAACTGCCGCGCGCGTCGCGCGCGCTCTTCGTGCGCATGCTGATGCGCCGGGGCCCGAACTTTCGCGCGAGCCGCCTGGCCTACGACGAGATCGGCTGTCCGCGCGCGGCAGCAACGCCGCTCGCCGCCGCAGGCTGGGTCGACGCAGCACCCATGCTCGCGCTGGACGCGCTGGCAGCGCTCGTCACGAAGGCCGAACTGCAGACGCTCGCCACCACGCTCGGCATTGCCATAGACGCGCGCGCGACCCGTACGGCGACGCTCGCGGCCCTCGCGGAAACCGCTCCCGCGCCGCGCAGCTGGCCGGCCTGGTTCCCAGGCTCGGCCGACACGGTGCTGCAACTGAGCGCCGCGCCACTGTGCGAGCGGCTGCAACTGATGTTCTTCGGCAACCTGCGGCAGGACTGGTCGGCGTTCGTGCTGGCCGACCTCGGGGTCCACCGCTACGAAAGCGTCCCCTTCGACGATGCCTCACGCGCCTTTCATCGCCGCGACGACATCGACACCTGGCTCGCGCTGCGCGACTGCCGCGAGCAACTCGAAACGGGGTCCGCCACCCTCGCGGCGACACTCGAGACACTTGACGCACTCGGGCCCCGCACCCAGGCGAATGCGTGGCTGCGTGCGCGGCACGACAGGCTACGCCACGCAGTGGGACTGGCGGCCGAGCGCGCCCGCGAACCCGAACTCGCCTGGCGCGCGTATCTGGATTGCGGACACCCCGAGGCGCGCTACCGCCGCGTGCGCGTGCTCGAGCAACTGGGCCGCCGCGAGGAGGCCGCGGCGCTGGCCGAAGCCCTCGCCATCGCCCCGGAGAGCGAAGAAGAAGCGCAGCGCGCGGCGCGCACGCTGGGCCGCCTGCGACGGCAGCGCGGCACGCGGGCAAAATCGGGCGCCAGCGAAGGCGAAGGCCTGCAGGCCGGCACCATCATCGAGATGACTTTGCCGGCGGCGAGCGCGGGCCTGCGCGTCGAGGAAGCGGCCCGCCTCGCGTTGGCCACGGACGATGCGCCGGTGTTCTACGTCGAAAACACGCTGATCAACAGTCTGTTCGGCCTGCTCTGCTGGCCCGCGTTGTTCGCGCCGCTACCCGGCGCTTTCTTCCACCCGTTCCAGCGCGGCCCCGCCGACCTGCACGCCGCCGATTTCGTCGCGCGCCGCGCCGACCGGTTCGCAGCGTGCCTTGCCGAGCTCGATCGTGGCACGTACCGCACGACGATCGAGCAGCGCTATGTCGAAAAGGCCGCCATCCAGTCGCCGTTCGTCGCCTGGCCCGCGCTGAACGACGAGTTGCTGGCGCTCGCGCTCGACTGTTTCCCGGCCGCGCATCTGCGGCTGTGGTTCGAGCGGCTGCTGCGCGAGCCCACCGCGAACCGCTCGGGCCTGCCCGATCTCGTGCGTTTCTGGCGCGGCGAGCGGCGCTACGAACTGATCGAAGTGAAAGGCCCAGGCGATCGCCTGCAGGACAACCAGCGCCGCTGGCTCGCCTTCTGCGCCGCGCATGCGATGCCCGTGACGGTGTTGCAGGCGCGCTGGGCGGCCACGCCTGCGCCTGTGCGCGACACACCATGAGCTATACGGTCGCCGTGCGCACGCTGTGCGAATTCACCTCGAAACGCGGCGATCTCGACCTGCGCTACACGCCGTCGCCCGACGCCAGCGAAGGCCGCGCCGGCCACGCCGCCATCGCGGCCCGGCGCCCCGCGGGCTACCAGACCGAAATCGCGCTCGCCGGCCGCTACGGCGCGCTGAGCGTGCGCGGTCGCGCCGATGGCTACGACCCGGCGCGGCGACGCCTCGAAGAGTTCAAGACCTATCGCGGCGACCTCGACGCCATGCGCGAGAACCAGCGCGCGCTGCATTGGGCGCAGCTGCGTGTCTATGGCGCGCTGATGTGCGAGACGCTCCAGCTCGAGACCATCGAGCTCGCGCTCGTCTATTACGACATCGCCTCGGGCCGCGAGACCGCGCTCGTCGAACAGGCGAACGCGGCGCAACTGCGCGAGGCCTTCGAAGCCCAGTGCGAGCGCTTCGTCGCGTGGGCCCAACAGGAAAGCGCGCACCGTAGCGCGCGCGACGCCGCGCTCGAAAACCTGCGCCTGCCGCACACGTCGTTTCGACTCGGGCAGCGCGATCTCGCCGAAGGCATCTGGCGCGCCGCGACGCAGGGGCGCTGCCTGCTCGCCCAGGCGCCCACCGGCATCGGCAAGACCATCGGCACGTTGTTTCCGCAACTGAAGGCCTGCCCGCGGGCGGCCATCGACAAGGTCTTCTTTCTCAGCGCGAAAAGCTCCGGACGACAGCTTGCGCTCGATGCACTCGACCGGCTGGCCGTTGTCCAGGATCGGGCCGACCCGCACGCGCGGCTGCCGCTGCGCGTCCTCGAACTCGTGGCGCGCGAGAAAAGCTGCGAACATCCCGACCTCGTGTGCCACGGCGAATCGTGTCCGCTAGCGCGCGGCTTTTACGACCGCCTCCCCGCCGCACGCAGCGCCGCGCTCGCCCGCGTGCGGCTCGACTGGGCAACGGTGCCGGAAGTCGCGCGCGATCACACCGTGTGCCCCTACTACCTCGGCCAGGAGCTCGCGCGCTGGTGCGACGTGATCGTCGGCGATTACAACTACTACTTCGACGTGAGCGCCATGTTGTTCATGCTCGCGGCGCACAACCAGTGGCGCGCGAGCGTGCTCGTCGACGAAGCTCACAATCTGCCCGAACGCGCACGGGCCATGTATTCGGCCGAACTCGTACAGACGCGCCTCGACACGGTACGGCGCAGTGCGGGCGCGCCGCTCAAGCGCGCACTGGCGCGGCTGCAGCGTCACTGGAATGCGCAGAACGCCGTGCAGCCCGACAGCTGGCGCGCCAGCGACACGCTGCCCGAAGGGCTGACCCAAGCGCTCGGCGAAGTGATAGCCGCACTCGGCGACCAGCTTGCCGAGCCCTCGCTCATGCGCGATCCCGAGCTCGAGCGCTTCTACTTCGACGCGCTGCACTTCGTGCGCATCGCGGAGCGTTTCGATGAGCAGTCGATGTTCGACATCACGCCTCTCGCGGCGCAAAACGCTCGCCGCCCGCGCTCCGCGCTGTGCGTGCGCAACGTGGTCCCGGCCGGCGCGCTACGCCCACGCATCGCGGCTGCGCATAGCATCGCGCTGTTCTCCGCGACGCTCGCGCCCACCCACTATTACGCCGACATGCTCGGCCTGCCGGCGAATACGGTGAGCCTCGAAATCGGCACGCCCTTCAGCGCGGCACAGCTCGACGTCCATATCGCGCGCGACATCTCCACGCGTTACAAGGACCGCATGCGTTCGCTCGATGTGCTCGTCGAGCGCATTGCGTGGCAGTACGAAGCGCAGCCTGGCAATTACCTCTGTTTTTTCAGCAGCTACGACTACCTCCAGCTCGCCGCCGATGCGTTCGCCGCCAGCCATCCGCAGATCGACGCCTGGCGCCAGTCGCGCAGCATGGACGAAGGCGAGCAGCAGGCGTTCGTCGCACGCTTCGTGGAGGACGGGCGCGGCATCGGCTTCGCGGTGCTGGGCGGCGCGTTCGGCGAGGGCATCGACCTGCCCGGCACACGGCTCGTCGGCACCTTCATCGCCACGCTCGGCATGCCACAGGTGAATCCCGTCAACGAGGCGATGCGCCAGCGCATGGACGCGCTCTACGGCGCAGGCTTCGACTATACCTATCTGATTCCGGGGTTGCGCAAGGTCGTACAGGCCGCGGGTCGCGTGATCCGTACGGAACAGGATCGTGGCGTCGTGCATTTGCTGGACGACCGCTTCGCCAGGCCCGACGTGCGCGCGTTGTTGCCTGGCTGGTGGAAGATCGGTTGAGCGGTGCGCCGTCTTATCCGTCAGTTTTGCGAAATAAATCGTCGTAGAGAAAATCGGCCGGCCCCGTGCCGGCTGCGCGATTACGCGCGTGCTGGAGCCAGGCAGCACAGGTGAAAAATATTGCGGCAGGAAACGGTGTCGCACGCACTATGTGCGACAGCGTTTCCTGTTTGCCGCCCGTGCAAAAAGAAACGGCGGGACATAAGTCCCGCCGCTAAAGCGTGCGTTCAGGTGCACGCGAGGAGAACAACTGCGCGTCCGCTGCGCAAACAACCCGCTACAGGGCGCCACAGAACGTTACGAAAGGGCCCATTCGCAAACCAGCGAACATCCCGTTTGCCCATACCTCATCGGTATCTCGTTTGCAATCGTGCCATCAGCGCCGGTTCGATCCCGAGACCACGTCCACCCAGACGGCCAGTACCAGAATCCCGCCCTTCACGATCATCTGCCAGTAGGCGTCGACATCGAGCATCGACATACCGTTGTCGAGGCTTGCCATCACAAGCGCGCCGATCAGTGCGCCGTAGACGGTGCCGGAGCCGCCGCGCATCGAAGTGCCACCGATGAAGCACGCCGCAATCGCGTCGAGTTCGCCCATGGTCCCCGCCGAAGGCGAGCCCGCCGCCAGTCGGGCCGTGTTGATGATGCCGCCGAACGCGCACATCAGACCCATGAGCGCGAAGATGATGAGCTTCACGCGGTTCGTGTTAACCCCGGAAAGACGCGTCGCTTCGAGATTCGAGCCCACCGCGTAGACGCGGCGGCCGAACACGGTTTGCGTCGCGATCCACGTGAAGATACCGAGCAGCGCCAGCAGCAGCAGCACGGGCACCGGGATGCCGCCGTAGCTGTCGAGCGTCACGACGAACGCGAGGATGATCGCACCCGCGCCTGCGATCTTCACCCCGTCCTGCCAGAGCGGCACGACCGGCAGTTGATAGCGCCGCCGGTTCGCGCGCTGGCGCACTGTCAACAGCGCGAGCAGCACGAACAGCACGAGCGCGAGCAGATCGCCCGCCAAGCGGGGCAGATAGCCCTGGCCGATGAAGACGAAGTTGTCGGAGACCGGCGCGATGGTCGAGCCGCCGGTGATGCCGAGCAGTATGCCGCGATACGCGAGCATGCCGCCCAGCCCCACGATGAACGACGGGACGCGCCGGTAGGTGGACCACCAGCCGTTGAAGAGACCGACCAGCACGCCAAGCGCGAGCACGACAGGCACGGTCGCCGCGAGCGGCCAGCCGCGATTGGCGTCGAGAATGGCCGCCACGCCGCCCAGCAGCCCCAGCAGCGAGCCCACGGAGAGGTCGATCTCGCCGGCGATGATCACGAACACCATGCCGCATGCGAGCATGCCCGTGATCGACATCTGCCGCAGCAGGTTAGAGACGTTGCGCGGCGTGACGAACGCACCGTGCGTGAGCACCGAGAAGAACGTCCAGATCGCTGCCACGGCGATGAGCAGCGCGAGGATCTTGTAGCGTGCGAACAGTTGCTGGAAACGCAGGGCGAAGCCGCTGCCGCCGTGCGGCGCACCTTCGCGCGCGGGTTGGGAAGTGACGTCGGGGGTCATGCTGCACTCGCTCGGTTGGATGAACGGCGCGCGCTCTGGATCGCCGCGCCGAGTATGTGTTCCTGGGTCAGGCCCTCGTTGACGAAGTCGCCGCGCAGTTCGCCCTCGCCGATCACGAGCACGCGATCGCTGACGCCGAGCACCTCGGGCAACTCCGACGACACCATCACAATGGCGACGCCGCGCTTTGCGAGCTCGAACATCAGTTTGTAGATCTCGTACTTCGCGCCGACATCGACGCCGCGCGTGGGCTCGTCGAGAATCAGCACCTTCGGGTTGGTGAGCAGCATCTTCGTGAGCACCGCCTTCTGCTGGTTACCGCCCGAGAGACTCGCGATCGACAGCATCGGATTGGCCGCGCGCACCGAGAGGCGCTGCATCTCCGTACGGATCGTGTCGAGTTCGGCCGCCGTGTCGATACGCCCACCCTTCGTATAGCGCTCGAGCACCGAGAGCGTGATGTTGTGGCCCACGCCCAGCTGCGGGACGATGCCGTGACGCTTGCGGTCCTCGGGCACCATCGCGATGCCCGCGCGAATCGCGTCGAGCGGCGCGCGAATCTTCAGCGGCTTGCCTTCGAGCAGCACCGTCGCCGAGCAGGTCCCGGCGTAGGAGCCGAAGATGGCCTGCATCGTCTCCGTGCGCCCCGCGCCCACCAGCCCGGCCACGCCCAGGATCTCGCCGCGCCGCACCGTGAACGACACGTCGTCCACGCGCTTGCGGCGCGGATTCGTCACGTCGTAGCAGGTGACGTTACGCGCTTCGAACAACACTTCGCCGATCTCGTGCGGCTCGCGCGGAAAGAGGTTGCGGATCTCGCGTCCCACCATCATCGCGATGATGCGGTCCGTGCTCAGTGTCGACATCGGCTCGGTGGCCACGTGCCGGCCGTCGCGGATCACCGTGACGGTATCGCACACGGCCTCGACCTCGTCGAGCTTGTGCGAGATGTACACGCAGGCCACGCCGCGGCGCTTGAGGTCGCGCACGATGTCGAGCAGGATCTTCGTTTCGGCGGCCGTGAGCGACGAAGAGGGCTCGTCGAGAATCAGCAGCTTCGCGCGCTTGTTGAGCGCCTTGGCGATCTCGATGAGCTGCTGATGTCCGCCGCCATAGTTCATCACGGGCTGCGCCACATTGATGGCGTCGATCTTCAGCTCGCGCAGCAGTTCGTCCGCGCGCCGGTACATGGCCGCGTAGTTCATGCGGCCGCCTGGTAACGTGATCTCGTTGCCCAGGAAAATGTTCTCGGCAACGGAGAGCTCCGGCACGAGCATCAGTTCCTGATGGATGATGACGATGCCCGCGCGTTCCGTGTCGCGCACGCTGGCTGCCTTGAGCGGCTCCCCTTCCCAGCGGATCTCGCCTTCCCAGCTGCCGTGCGGATAGACGCCCGAAAGCACCTTCATGAGCGTCGATTTGCCGGCGCCGTTCTCGCCGCACAGGCCCATGCACTCGCCGGGCCGCACGGTGAGGTCAATGCCGTCGAGCGCCTTCACGCCCGCAAACGACTTGACGATGCCGCGCATCGTCAGCAATGGTTCAGTCATACGGTTTACGCCTCGCTGCGAAGGCCCGCACGCATGCCGCCGCCCAGGGCGGCGCATGCATGCGGACCGGGCTGCCGTTACTGGCTGGCCAGTTGTTGCTGCGTATAGAAGCCGTCCTTGATCACGACGTCGACGTTGCTCTTCGTGAGCAGCGTCGGCTGCAACAGGACCGTATCGACCTTCTTCTTGCCGTTGTCGTACTGCGCGTTGTACGCGGGCTTCTCACCCTTCGCGAGTTCGACGGCGAGCTTCGCGGCTTCGCCGGCGATCAGCTTGAGCGGCTTGTAGACCGTCATGGTCTGCGTACCGGCGATCACGCGCCTCACGGCGGCGAGATCGGCGTCCTGGCCCGACACCGGCACCGTGCCCGCGAGATGCTGCGCGGCAAGTGCCTGGATCGCGCCGCCCGCCGTGCCGTCGTTCGAGGCCACGACCGCATCGATCTTGTTGTTGTTCGCGGTGAGCGCATCCTCCATGATGCTCAGCGCGGTCGATGCGCTCCACTCCGGCACCCACTGCTGGCCGACCACCTTGATGTCGCCGCGGTCGATCGCCGGTTGCAGCACCTTCAGCTGGCCTGCGCGCAGCATCTTCGCGTTGTTGTCGGTCGGGGCGCCGCCCAGCAGGAAGTAGTTGCCCTTCGGCTTCACGTTATAGACGCCTTGAGCCTGTAGTTCTCCTACTTTTTCATTGTCAAATGAAATGTAGGCATCGATGTCGGCATCGAGAATCAGGCGGTCGTACGAGATGACCTTGATGCCGGCCTTCCTCGCCTCGGCCACCACGTTGCCCAGCGTCTTCGAGTTGAACGGCACGATCACGATCACGTCGACGCCACGCGAGATCAGGTTCTCGATCTGCGAGATCTGGCGTTCCTCGCTGGCGTCGGCGGATTGCACCGACACCGTTGCGCCCATCTTCTGCGCGGCCGCGACGAAGTAGTCGCGATCGCGCGACCAGCGCTCGACGCGCAGGTCATCGATACAGAAGCCGATCTCCGGATGATCCTTGCTCGCGTGCGCAAGCGGCGCCGCAAGCGACAGGCTCGCGAGCACAGCCCCGCATACGAGCGAACCCAGAACCGAACGGCGTTTGGCGAATTTTTTCATGTCTCCACTCCTCTTGATGGTCGAAGGCCATCCCCACGCGCTGCGCGGAAACGGCACGGCTTTGGTGGTTGGACGCACGCACGCGCCAGGACAATTGAGCGCGACGGCATGACCACAGGACTGCCAGGCATACGCGGCTGCTTTGGCCGCGCGTCTTTTTTGCGTCACCGGCGCCCAACGAATCAGGCGCCGGTTGCAAAAACCGGTTCAAGCACGCGATAGAGCACGGCAAAGGTGGGACGGCGCGCTTCGCGATACCAGGCGTGGCGCACGGCATCGGGTTCGCGGACGGCGATCACGGGCGGCTGCGGACACACCTCGTCCAGCACGGCGCCCGGTTCGAGCGCGAGGTGCGCGAGGCGCGCCGCGCCCAACGCGGGCCCGACTTCGCCGCCCGAGCGCAGGGTGAGCGCGCGCCCGCTGATATCGGCGAGCATCTGCGACCACCAGGCGCTGCGCGAGCCGCCGCCGATCACCGTGACCGAATCCGGCACGAGACCCGCCGCATGCAGCGCATCCATGCCGTCAAGCAGCGCGAAGCCCACGCCTTCAAGCGTCGCGTTCGCGAGATCGGCGCGGCTGGTCTGCGGCGTCATGCCGTAGAACACGCCCTTGGCGTTGACATTGTTGTGCGGCGTGCGCTCGCCACTCAGATATGGCAGGAACCAGGGACGACGCGCATCGGTCTGCGGGTTCGCATTCGCTTCGGCGTCGGCGAGCAGGGCCGCCACGCTCTCATAACCCGTCAACCGCGCCGTGAAGTCGAGGCAGCTGGCCGCGTTCAACATCACCGACATCAGGTGCCAGGTCTGCGGCAACGCGTGGCAAAAACTGTGAACAGCCGAATCGGGATTGGCGCGAAAGCCGTCCGATACCGCGAAATAGACGCCCGAGGTGCCCAGCGAAAGCATGGCGTCGCCCGGACGCACGATGCCAACGCCGACCGCGCCCGCCGCGTTGTCGCCGCCGCCCGCCACCACCGGTACTTCTCGCAGGCCGAGTTCGCGCGCCAGCTCCGGGCGCAGCGTACCGGTGATCTGGTTGCCTTCGAAAACGCGCGGCATCTGTTCGCGCGTGAGCCCGCAGGCGGCGAGCAGGGCGTCGCTGTAATCGCGCTTCGCGATGTCGAGCCAGAGCGTCCCCGCGGCGTCCGAGGCATCAGTCGCGAAGTCGCCCGTCAGCAGGTAGCGCAGGTAGTCCTTCGGCAGCAGCACATGGGCGATGCGCGCGAACACTTCCGGCTCGTGCTTGCGCACCCACAGCAGCTTGGGCGCCGTGAAGCCCGGCATCGCCAGATTGCCCGCCACAGCATGCAGTTCAGGCACTGCGCGTTCGAGTTCGATACATTCGGTGTCCGAACGACCGTCGTTCCACAGAATGGCCGGACGCAACACGTCGCCGTTCGCGTCGAGCAGCGTGGCGCCGTGCATCTGGCCGGTGAGGCCGATAGCCTCGATACGCGTGGCTTCAATACCCGCGCCCGCGGCTTCGGCAATCAGCGCGCGCAGTGCCGTGCGTGCCGCCTGCCACCAGTCCTGCGGCGCCTGTTCGGACCAGCGCGGCTGCGGGCGGCTCGCCGTGAGCGGCGCGCTCGCGCTGCCCAGCACGTCGCCCGCGCGGTCCAGCAGCACGGCCTTGACGCCGGACGTGCCGAGGTCGATTCCGATGAACATGTCTCCATCCTTGTCTTTCGCACACCTGCGCGCCGGCCGCGCGGACCGCTTTCGCAGCGGTTTGCGCGCGCTCAGACAGGTGTTGCGTACGCATCGCACGCCCTGCCCGTCATGGCAAGGCGCGCGAAGGTTCAGCGCTGCCCGTAGATCGCCTGGGTGATGATGTTCTCGAAGCGCTCCTGCTGACCGCTCGCGTGGTGCGGATTCACGCCACGCGCGACGGCATCGGTGGCGAGCGACGAGAGTGAGTAGCCGCCGGCCAGAATCTTGCGGCCGAACTCGGTGTCCCAACCCGCGTAACGTTGCTTGCGCAACTGATCGAGCCGTTCGTTCTCCACCAGCACGGCGGCCCGCTCGAGCGCCAGCGCGAGCACGTCGATCGCGCCGACGTGACCGTAGAACAGGTCTTCGGGATCGACGCTCTGGCGCCGGACCTTCGCGTCGAAGTTCATGCCACCGGTCGTGAAGCCGCCGTGGCGCAGGATTTCGTAGAACGCGAGCGTCAGATCTTCCACGCTGTTCGGGAACTGGTCGGTGTCCCAGCCGTTCTGCGGGTCACCGCGATTGGCGTCGACGCTGCCGAACACACCGAGCGCATACGCCGTGGCGATTTCGTGGTGGAACGAATGGCCGGCGAGTGTCGCGTGGTTCGCCTCGATGTTGACGCGGATTTCGTTCTGCAGCCCGTATTGCGCGAGAAAGCCGTGCACCGTCGCGACGTCGTAGTCGTACTGGTGCTTGGTGGGCTCCTGCGGCTTCGGCTCGATCAGCAGCGTGCCCGTGAAGCCCGTGCGATGCTTGTGCTCCACCACCATCGAAAGGAAGCGTGCGAACTGCTCGCGTTCGCGCACAAGGTCGGTGTTGAGCAACGTTTCGTAGCCTTCGCGGCCGCCCCACAGCACGTAGTTCTCGCCGCCCAGCTTGCGCGTGGCGTCGAGCGCGTGGCACACCTGGGTCGCCGCGTACGCGAACACCTCGGGATTCGGGTTGGTCGCGGCGCCGGCCGCATAGCGCGGATTCGAAAAGAGGTTCGCCGTGCCCCATAGCAGCTTCACGCCGCTCGCCTGCTGGCGCTCGCCGAGATAGTCCACCATGCGCGCGAAATTTTCCGTGTAGTCCTTCAGGTCCTTGCCTTCGGGCGCGACATCGGTGTCATGAAACGTGTAGAACGGCGTACCGAGCTTCGAGAAGAACTCGAAGGCCGCGTCGGCCTTCTGGCGCGCCCGCTCCATGGCGTCGCCGGGCTGGTGCCACGGGCGCTGGAAGCTGCCCTGCCCGAAGATGTCATTGCCCGGCCAGACGAAGGTATGCCAGTAGCACACCGCGATACGCAGATGCTCTTCCATCGTCTTGCCGAGCACCTTCTTCGTGCGGTCGTAGTGATGAAATGCGAGCGGGTTGTCGGACTGCGCCCCCTCGTAGCGGATCGCGGGGATGGATTCGAAATACGACATGGCGTCTCCAGTCATGTTGCGGCGCAGCGGTGCGCGCCTTTACGTGTGACGCCATACTGCCCGCCGCGTGCGATGAGCGGCAATTGCGAAATTGCGGGACACCCATAATGTTTCCTGCCGGACGCGCCGCCCCCCTTGCACGCCGCGCACGATGTCGGCCTAAAATAACCGCACGCTTAAAACAGGAGACAACGGACGAGACGCTCCCGCGCCGCCCGCCATCCGCGCGACCATGAACCGTGCCCCCGCTTCCCAGACGTCGCACCGCATCGCGCTGCTGTTCAACGCGAACAAGGTCTATGACCGCGAGATCATCGCGGGGATCGGCCAATACCTCAGCTCTACGCGCGTCGCGTGGGATCTCTTTCTGGAAGAGGATTTTCGCTGCCGCCTCGTGGGCATCGAGCGTTTCGACGGCGACGGTATCATCGCGGACTTCGACGACCCCGCGGTGGCCGACGCGCTTTCCGGCTGCCGGCTGCCGGTGGTCGCGGTGGGCTCCTCATTCGAGGACGCCGCGCAGTACCCGCCCGACGTGCCCTACATCGCCACCGACAACGCCAAGCTGGTCTCGCTCGCGTGGACCCATCTGATCGGCGCGGGGTTGCCGCATCTCGCGATGTACAGCCTGCCCGCCGCCGAGGAGAACCGCTGGGCCCAGCAGCGCGAACTCGCGTTCCAGAAACTCGCGCGCGACGAGGGGCTCGATGCGCCCGTCTACCGCGGACTCGCCACGAGCGCGCCCTCCTGGAACCAGGCCATCGAGCAACTGAGCGTCTGGCTGCACAGCCTGCCCAAGCCCGTGGGCGTGATCGCCGTCACCGACGCGCGGGCGCGCCACCTGCTGCAGGCCTGCCTCATTCACGGCATTGCGGTGCCCGAGCAGGTTGCGATCCTCGGCATCGACAACGACCCGCTCACCCGCACGCTCACGCGCATTCCGCTCTCGTCCGTGATCCAGGGCACGGGGGAAATGGGCAAGACCGCCGCCCACCTGCTGCATCAGATGCTGCGTGGCGCGCGCTTTCCGGGGCGCCGCATTCTGGTGCCGCCGGTTGGCATCAACGTGCTCGAATCGACCCGGCACGAGCCGCTCTCGAGCCCGCACGTCATGCGCGCGCGCCACTTCATCCGCCAGTACGCCTGCCAGGGCATCAAGACCGAACAGGTGGCCGACTACGTCGGCATCTCGCGCTCCTCGCTGGAAGAGTATTTCCGGCGCGAACGCCAGTGCACCGTGCATCAGGAAATCCTGCGCCACAAGCTCGACGCCGCGAAGGCCATGCTCGCAAGCCGCGACGCGTCGAGCGCCGAAGTGGCGATCCGCTGCGGATTCACCTCGCTGCAGTACATGTATGCCGTCTTCAAGCGCGAACTGGGCTGCACGCCGCGCGAGTACCAGGACAGCGCCGCGCCAGCGCCGGCTGCGTTGCCCCGAACCTGACGCCCGCGCCCGATTACGCTCTGGCCCCCACGAATTCAACCGAACCGCGCCTCATGAACAGCCTCGCCCGTCTGCCATCCGAAACCTGGGGCACCCTGCCCGGCGGCGACCCCGTCCGGCTCTACACGCTGCGCAACGCGCAGGGCATGAAAGTCACGATCAGCGACCTTGGCGCCACGCTTGTCTCGTGGTTCGCGCCCGACCGCGCCGGGCGCCTCGCCGATATCCTGCTCGGCCACGACACGCCCGCCGCCTACTACACCGCCAGCACCTATATGGGCGGCCTGATCGGCCGCTGGGCCAACCGCATCGGCGGGGCGCACTTCACGCTCGACGGCGTCGACTACGCGCTCGACCGCAACGAAAACGGCAATCTGCTGCACGGCGGCGCGCAAGGCTTTCATCGCGCGATCTGGGAGGTCGTGGACGACCGCGGCACCCTCACGCTGCGGCTCGACTCGCCCGAAGGCGACGCGGGATTCCCGGGCAACGTGAGCGTGGAAGTGCGATACACACTCGACGACGACGGCACCCTGACACTCGAGTACGAAGCGCTGACCGACGCGCCCACGCCGCTCAATCTCACGAGCCATCCGTACTTCAATCTTTCGGGGGAACCCGGCTCCGATATCCGCGGCCACGTCCTTACGATTGACGCCGACGCTTACCTCGAAGTCGATCCGCAGATGATCCCGCTCGGCATCACGGAGGTCTCGGGCAGCGCGTTCGATTTCCGTCATGGCGCGCCGCTGGGCGCGCGACTCGACTGGCCGCACGCCCAGCTCGCGCGGGCGGGCGGCTTCGACCATTGCTATCGGCTGCGTCGGCCCGGCGGCGAAGCGGCGCTGCGCAGCGTCGCGAGCGTCTACGAACCCGCGAGCGGTCGCGAGCTCTTCGTCGCGACCGACCAGTGCGGGCTGCAGTGCTACACCGGTAATTATCTGGAGGGCACGCCGGGGCGCCACGGCACGGCCTGCGTGCGACACGCGGGCCTGTGCCTCGAGGCCGGCGGCTTTCCGAACCAGATCAACATGGGCGAGCCCGAACGTGAGGCCGCGGTGCTGCGCCCGGGCGCGACCTACCGCCAGGTTACGCAGTACCGCGTGGGCGTGCGAGGCTGAAAGAACGGCAAAGACGGCACCGGGCGCGGCCCGTGCCCTTCACGCGTCATTTGTCGTACTGATACACGCCGCGACCGGTCTTGCGGCCCAGATGGCCCGCGCTCACCAGTTCGCGCAAGAGCGGACAGGCACGATACTTCGAATCGCCGAAGTCCTTGAGGAACACGTCCATCACCGAAAGACAGACGTCGAGGCCGACCAGGTCCGCCAGCGCGAGGGGCCCGATCGGTTGATTCGCGCCGAGCTTCATGCCGGCATCGATCTCCTCGGGACTCGCAATGCCTTCCGCGAGCACGAAGAACGCCTCGTTGATCATCGGCACGAGGATGCGGTTCACGACGAAGCCCGGCGCGTTCTTCACGGCAATGGGCGTTTTCTCGAGGCGCAGCGCGAGCTGCCGCACGTCTTCGGCCACCTGCTTGCGCGTTTGCAGACCGCTGATCACTTCGACGAGCGGCATCATGGGCACGGGGTTGAAAAAGTGCATGCCGATGAAACGCGCCGGTTCGGCGAGCGTCGCGGCAAGCGCCGTAATCGAGATCGACGAGGTGTTCGAAGCGATGATCGCGTCCGGCCGCGCGGCCGTCTCGATCTGCTTGAGGATGCGCGTCTTGAGCTCGGCGTTCTCGGTGGCGGCCTCGATCACGAGATCCGCGGCGGCGAGGCGCTGATAGTCGGTGGAGGTTTCGACACGCGCGAGCGCGGCGTCGCGCACGGCCGCATCGAGCTTGCCCTTCGAAACGAGCCGCTCCATGCTGTGCGTGAGCGTCGCCATGCCTTTGGCGAGCGCCGCGTCGGTCACGTCGATCATGACCGCCCTCAGGCCCGCCACCGCCACGGCCTGCGCGATGCCGTTACCCATCGTGCCCGCGCCTACGATCCCTACTGTTTCGATTGCCATCCTCGTTCTCGCTCCTTGGTCTGCGACGCCGGCCGATCGCGTATCAGAATGCCGGCGATACGGTGCATATTTCACGTGTTGCACGTGCTGCACCGCGTCAATAGCCGACAGTTTAGCGGGTTGCGGGATGCGCCTGGTACTCCGCGCGTCGGGTAGGGGCCGGCGGGCTGCGCAGGGCCGGGCGGACGCTCACGCGTCGCCGATGCGTCCGAACTCGAGTGGAGTGCGCGTATAGAAGAGCGGCACGCCGCCCTTCCCTAGCGTGGCGAGCAACCCGTCGATGACCGGGTCCTCGGCGACCAGCACGACCATGGCCGGCTCGTCCGCCAGCTCAAAGAAGCGCGCGGCATGCAGGCGCCCCCGCGCATCGACACCCTCGGAGCCTTCCATCACCGTCGCGCCGTGCACGCCCGCGGCCCTGGCCGTGTCGAGAATCCAGTCGACCGCGCTATGGTGACCGTGCTTCAGACTACGGCTCGCGTAGAGCGTGAGTTGACTGCCAGTTGCCATGAAAGCTCCTCTGCGGGCGATCGCGCGAGAGTCAGGGTACGGCAACCCGTCCCGCGTCTAGAAATTGTACTGGATGTAAATTTCGCTGAAATCCTCGCCAGGATTCGGCCGCTTGATGCCCGCGTTCGAGACGTGCTGGAAGCGGAACCCGGCCTGGTAGTTCTGATGCTCGCCGAATTGCGCGCCAATGCCCACCACGTCGGCGAACTGGAACGACGTCGACATCGTCCGATCGGGCGTCAAGCGCGTGTGAGAAAGCAGCCGCACACCCACGCCGGCCTCGAAATACGGCCGGAACCAGCCCGTGTCCTTGATGATGCGGAACACCGGCGTCGCGCCGAATTCCCAGATGTTGGGGCGCACGGCGTCCTGCGCCTGCAGGTCCCAATAGGCCACATGGGCTTCGCCCACCACCGTGAAATGGAAGCCGCCGAAATGCCACCACTGCAGCCCCGGATCCCAGACGAGGCCGAGATCGAGCTTCTTCACATCGTGGTCGGCCACGCCGGGCGCCAGTTGAATGCCGAACTGGTCAGCCCGCGCGCCCGCCGCTCCGAGCGCCAGCAGGGTGCTCAGCGCGCCGCGCACGACACGCCCCTGCCAGACCGAGTGGTTTTCAGTCATGTACGTCCCCGATACGAATGTCGACTGCGCGACGCCGACGCTCCGGCCACCACGCGCCTGGCACGTCGGCGCGACGCCCGCTCAGGCCTCGCCGCATCGCGGCCCGTCGTGCGTCGGCTCAAGCTTGCTCATTCGCGCCACGCACATGGACAATGCGTCCACCTGCACGGCGCGGCGCTAAAACTACCGCTTCTCCCGTTCCCGAATAATCCTCAATAGCGCAATTCATCGTTACGCAATGAGTGCTGGCGCACTATGCGCTACCCGTCTCATTGCGAAAAGCCGCAGCGTAAAGCCGTGGATTACGCCACCAACCCAACCGCATTAAGGCAGTTTAAACGCGAATCCCCAAAAGCGCGCCCGAATATGCTCATGGCCGGCCCGTGTGGCGCCTCGCGCAGCGCCGGCATTCATACGAAACGATTAGCCGCGCCTGACCATTTGCTTTCAAATACATATTGCGAAATCGGGAATCGCCTATTAATCGAGCATTCTCAGGTAGTTCTTTCATGTGAAATTATCGATTGCATTCCGATTTACCGATTACCTCACACAAACCGGCACAGGCGTATATTGCAGCACACAGCTTGTCGATCGAAAAATGCCGGTTTTTCGTAGATTTAATCCGAAGAAAATACTGCGTGGCTGAGGCGCGTCGCAACGCCAACTGCGCTTTTATGCGGGTTTTCCCGTAGCGCCCCCAGCGCTATCCCCAATATGAGGACAGACAGCGAAAACCGCCCTCGCATAATCCTCCGGAACCCCGTGATCCACATCAAAGAATCAGACAAGAACACTTGCTGTGGATCACCCCTTGAGCTCCGAAGGAGACCCATGAGCCCGTACCCGCAATCCCAGGCGGCGCCCGCGCACGCCGTCACGCGCAAGGTGTCGCGCCACCTGCTCGGCTTCCTGTTTCTGCTGTTTCTCGTGTCGTTCCTCGACCGGATCAACATCGGCTTCGCCGGCCTGACCATGATGAAGGATCTCGGGCTGACGAGCACGCAGTTCGGCCTCGCGACCACGCTCTTCTATCTGGCCTATATCGCCTTTGGCATCCCCAGCAACCTCGCGCTCGCGCGCGTTGGCGCACGGCGCTGGATCAGCCTCATCATGGTCGCCTGGGGGCTCGCCTCGACCGCCACGATGTTCGCCCACAGCGCCACCTCGCTGTATGGTCTGCGCATGATCGTCGGCGTGACCGAGGCGGGCTTCCTGCCTGGCATGCTGGTCTATCTCGCCTGCTGGTTCCCGCCCGCCTGGCGCGCACGCGCCAATGCGCTCTTCATGATCGCGATGCCGGTCACGGCCGCACTCGGCTCGGCCATGTCGGGCTACATCCTCAGGCTCGACGGCCACGCGGGACTTGCGGGCTGGCAATGGCTCTTCCTGATCGAGGGGATGCCGGCAGCACTACTCGGCGGTGTGGCGTTTTTCTATCTCGACGATGCACCGCGCGACGCGCGCTGGCTCAGCGACGCCGAAAAGCGCGCGCTCGATGTCGAACTCGCCGCCGCGGAAGCGGGAGGTTTCGCAGGCAGCCAGAGCGCAGCGCCCGGGCAACGGCCCGGCCTGTGGCAGCAACTCAGGTCGCCGATCGTGATCCGTTATGCAGTGGCCTACTTCTGTCTGGTCAACACGCTGGCAATGGTCGGCCTATGGGCTCCGCTGATCGTGAAGGGCTTCAGCGCGGGTGCGAGCAACGTGACGGTGGGCCTGCTCGCGACGATTCCGCAGATCGCGACGATTGTCGCCATGATCGCGTGGGGCCGGCGCTCGGACCGCCGGCAGGAGCGCAAGTGGCACCTGATTGCGCCGATGCTGCTTTCCGGGCTGGGCTGCATGCTGACCGCGCAAGGCGGCATGCCGATCGTGCAGCTAACGGGCGTGTGTCTCGCCTCGGCAGGCTCGTACACGGCGATGTCGATCTTCTGGACGACACCCGATCAGGCGTTCACACCGCAAGCGCGCGCAATTGGGCTCGCAGTGATCAATGCGATCGGCAATCTCAGCTCGGCGGCCAACCCCCTCGTGGTGGGCTGGCTCAAGGATGCGACCCACAGCTACGCGGCGGGACTCATCTACTCGGCCGTGCTGCTCGTGCTGGGCGCCGCGATCGTCGCTACGCTGCCGATCGGGCGCGTGAAGGAGACCGCCGCGGTGGCAAACGTGGCAGCTTGAGGCCGCCTTGAGACCATCAAACGGCGGTTGGGGCGAAGCGCCTATCGCTTCGCCCCAGCCTCGCTGCGGCGCGCACCGATGCCCGGCAAGCGCTTGATGAAGCCTGTTGCTAGCGCTGTGCCGGCGAGAATCGCAAGACACGCCTCGACCATCCCCAGCGATACGCGCTCGCCGAGAAAGAGCGCGCCCCACAGGATGCCGAACACCGGGATCACGAAGGTGACGGTGATCGTGCGCGCGGGGCCGATGGCCGCGATCAGCCCGAAGTACAACAGATAGGCGACGCCCGTACAGACGACGCCGAGCCCGAGCACCGAGCCCCACGCGCCGAGCGAAATGGGCGCGGCGGGCCAGGTCGCCACGGCGAACGGCACAAGCACGATCGTCGCGCCGGTCATGGTGCCGGCAGCAACGGTCAGCGGATCGACACCGGTAAGGTGGCGCTTGGTATAGCTCGCAGCAATGCCGTAAAGCAGTGCTGCACCCAGCGCGGCGAGCGCCGCGAGCGCAGTGGCCATCGAAGATGCGCCGTCACCCGCGTGCGAGAAGATCTGGTCGCCGACCAGGGCAAGCACACCCGCGAAGCCGATCACCAGCCCCGCTACGCGCAAACCGCTCAGGCGGTCCTTGAGCCACAGCCAGGCCACGACTGCGCCCCAAAGCGGCGTGGTGGCATTGATGACCGACGTCACACCGGCCGAAAGTGTCAGCTCGGCCCACGCGAAGAGACAGAACGGCGCCGCCGAATTGAGAATGCCGACGACGAGAAGCGGCCAGGCGCGCTCGCGCAGGGTGCCGATCGCCTCGCGCGCGCTACGGCGCGAAAACAGCACGAGCAGCAGAAACAGCGCGCCAATGCCGACGCGCAGCGCCATGAGCGGCGCCACGCCAAAGCTGGTCACACCGACACGGATGAACAGGAACGAACCGCCCCAGACGGCGGCGAGAAAGAGCAGTTGCGCGAGATTGACGGGATTCATGACGGGGGGCTCGAAGAGGGCTGGCCGGACGCGGGCGTGTACGCGGCAGGCGCGTCGCAATATCGTAAGGCGCGCTGCACAGGGTTCATAACGAAGGATTCTCACCGATATGTGAGAAAAATTAACAGCCGCTTCTTGCTCACTCATTCGAGCGGTGGTTCGAAACGGTGCCCTCCCCCCGAGTCCTGGCGCAAATGGTGCGCGGATTTTATCAGCCGGATGACCGGCCACGCCGCATGGCGGCGGCAGAACGTTCTGCACTGCCAGGTCTATGCGTTGCGAAAGCGCCGAACCGGAACGCAACCCGCTCAGTCCTCGTTGTGCATCAGGATCGTGATCACCGCAGCCGCATCGTCTCCAGGACCGATGATCAGACGCAGCTTCGTACGCGCTGGCCGAACGCCGCGGCCGCCCCGCTGGATTCGATACAGCGCAAACAAAAGCTGCTGCGCCCCGCCGGCACCGCGAGCGGCAAGCGATGCCATCCAGAGCACATCCCACAAACGACCGGCTTCGTCCTGAGTCGTTTGCCGGCGGTTGTCTTGCGCGCTCCACGCCACGCAATCGGCCCACGCCGCCGCCGTAATGGCGACGGGCACGCGAAATCCCGCTTCGCGCGCGGTTTCTGTCACGTCGATCAGATTGCCGTCTGCGATCGCTTGTGCGCGCGTATAGACGTGGATCGGGTCGCCGAAGATGCTGTTAGGGGTTTCGTGCGGCTGCATGGCGGGGCTCCTTTGCCGGACTACGTGGGTGCCGGTTAAGTGCCCATGCACGGCGAGGTCCGTGCAACCGCTGGCTGGCCGGCAGATCGCGATACGTGATACGTGTCACGAAGATACAGGCGGAAGAACACGTGGCGAAGCTGGCCGAACGGCCAATCGTCGAAGGAAGTGCAGCGCATGGAATATGAGGCAATCCCCAGCATCGTTCACCGGCCGGCTACCGAAGGCGCAAACGAACAAAGGGTTACAGACGCAAATCTGTAACCCTTTGATTTTTTCTGGTCGGGGCGAGAGGATTTGAACCTCCGACCACCTGCACCCCATGCAGGTACGCTACCAGGCTGCGCTACGCCCCGAAAGAGCTAAACAGTATAACAAACCTTTTGACCAATTAGAACTGCCCCCACGAAAATTCGCGCCGGGCACTTCATCGCCCAAGGAGGTCGAGCACGTGCAGCAACTCCTTGCGCAACTGATCGACATCGACCATCGCCGTCGTCCCCTGCGCGCCTGCCGCCGCTTCCACCGCCTCCGGTTGCGCGGGCTCCTCGACGATGCCGCCATGCGCATCCAGACGGTTGCGCGCGCCATTGATCGTGAAACCCTGCTCATACAGCAGATCGCGTATACGCCGGATCAGCAGAACCTCGTGATGCTGGTAATAGCGGCGGTTGCCGCGCCGCTTCACCGGCTTCAACTGCGTGAACTCCTGCTCCCAGTAGCGCAGTACATGGGGCTTCACGCCACATAGCTCGCTCACTTCGCCTATCGTGAAGTAGCGCTTGGCGGGAATTGGAGGCAGGACGACCTTTTCGCTTGTCGATGTCATCGCCGGGTTGCCGTCGTGGTGGTTGCGCAATATCGCGTGGCCGCTTCGTCATGCTCCCCGCCTCACTGCCACCGCGGCGGGAGCGCCCCTGCGGCTCTAACGGGGAAAGCTTGCTTCGGCGCCGCTTTCCACCAGCGCCTTCAATTTCTGGCTCGCATGAAACGTCACCACGCGGCGCGCGGCGATTGGAATCGCCTCGCCCGTCTTGGGGTTGCGGCCAGGACGTTGTGGCTTGTCGCGCAACTGGAAATTGCCGAAGCCTGACAGCTTCACGCTGTCACCGCCTTCCAGCGCGTCGCGGATCACTTCGAAGAACGCTTCAACCATGTCCTTTGCTTCGCGCTTGTTGAGCCCCACGTTGTCGAACAGCAGCTCCGCCAGTTCGGCCTTGGTCAGCGTGGGCGTGTCCGTCGTGGTGTTCGACGACGCGGCAGGAATTTCGCGAATCATGGCGCTACGCTGTGCCGCAAGGAGGGCTTCGAAATCACTCGAGTTCATTTCGTTCATCTATCTTTGAAATGGCGCGCTTCCGGTTGCAACGAAGTCGCATGCCGGAAGCCTGTCAACGGAACGCGTGAGCCTCAGAGGCCTTGAGATCCTGCCGAAGCCTCAGCCACGCAGTCGGGCGCCATACACTCGAGCCAGGCGATCCACCAGGGACTTGATGGCCGCATCGACCGTCTCGTCCTGAAGGGTCCCGCCAGTATCTTGCAGGGTCACCCGGAAGGCAAGGCTTTTCTCGTCCGCGCCAAGTCCGGAAGTATTTGATTTTGCACGAAATTCATCGAAAAGCGCAACCCTCTGGACAATCCGGCAGGGCTCGTCCTGCATGCCCTTGTAGAACTCGTCCAGCAACGCCTGCACCTCGATGTTCTGGTCGACGACCAGTGCGATATCGCGTCGCACCGGCGGAAACTTCGAGACTTCCGAAGGCGTGGGCAACTCGCGCGCCATCAGCGCCACGGCCTCGATCTCGAACAGGATCGGCGCGTGCGGCAGGTCGTACTTCTGCATCCAGCGCGGATGCAGTTCGCCGATCCAGCCCACGGCTTTGCCGTCCACTTCCACGCGCGCGCTGCGGCCCGGGTGCAGCGCCGGGTGCGCCGCTTTCACGAAACGCGGCGCCCTTGTCGGACCCAGTGGGGCAAAGAGCGCTTCGAGGTCGCCCTTCACGTCGAAGAAGTCCACGCCGCGCGCGGGGGCGCCCCACTGCTCCTCGAGCGCGGGACCATACGCGAGCGCGCCGATCATCTTCGGCTGCGCGAAGCCTTCCACCGCCATCTCGCCGGCCTTGATCGACGGATCGTGCAGAAACACGCGGCCCGCCTCGAACACGCGCACGCGGTCTGCGCGGCGATTGAGGTTATGGCGCAGCACGTTGATGAGGCTGCCGAAGAGCGTCGTGCGCATCACCGAAAGCTGGCTCGCGATCGGGTTCAACAGACGCACCGGCTTGTCGTTGCCCGCGAAGTCCTGCTCCCACTCGGCATCGACGAAGCTGAAGTTGATCGTCTCCGCATAGTCGCGCGCAGCAAGCGCGTGACGGATCGCGTGGATCGAGCGGTGCGTCTCATTGGTTGCGCGCATTTCACTGCGTGCGACCGGGGGGTTCGCCGGGATCTTCTCGAAGCCGTAGATACGAGCGACTTCCTCGATCAGGTCTTCTTCGATCTCGATGTCGAAACGGTACGGCGGCGGCGTCACGCTGAAGGTATCGGCGTCACGTTCGAAAGCAAGGCCAAGGCGCGTGAAGATCTCTGCGATCTCGTCCGCGCCGATCTGCACGCCAATGATGCGAGTCGCACGCGCGACACGCATCTTCACCGGCTCGCGCCTGGGCACGTTGACGGTCTGATCGTCGATCGGGCCGGCCTCGCCGCCGCAGATGTCGAGGATCAGCTGCGTGATCCGCTCGAGATGCTCGACGGTCGTGGACCAGTCGACGCCACGCTCGAAGCGATGGCCCGCATCGGTCGAGAAGTTATAGCGGCGCGAGCGGCCGCGAATGCTGTCGGGCCACCAGAAAGCGGCCTCGAGATAGATGTTCTTCGTGTCGAGCGAGACAGCTGTGCTGTCACCGCCCATGATGCCCGCAAGGCTTTCGATCTCGCGATCGTCGGCGATCACGCCCACGGTCTCGTCGACTTCGACGGTGTTGCCGTTGAGCAGCTTGAGCGATTCGCCCTTCTTGCCCCAGCGCACCTCCATCGAGCCGTGGATCTTGTCGAGATCGAACACGTGCGACGGCCGGCCCAGTTCGAGCATCACGTAGTTCGAAATATCGACGAGCGCGGAAATGCTGCGCTGGCCCGAACGCTCGAGGCGCTGGACCATCCATTGCGGCGCCTTCGCGTACGCGTTCACGCCGCGAATCACGCGGCCCGAGAAGCGGCCGCAGAGGTCCGGCGCCGAGATCTTCACGGGCAGCTTTTCATCGAGCTTCACGTCGACCTTGGGGAACACGGGTGCCACGAGCGGCGCGCCCGTGATCGCGGCGGTCTCGCGCGCGACGCCGTACACCGAAAGGCAGTCGGCCTTGTTCGGTGTGAGTTTGATTTCGAAGACGGTGTCGTCGAGGTTCAGCGTTTCGCGAATGTCCTGTCCGACAGGCGTGTCTTCCGGCAGGATCATGAGGCCGCTGTGGTCCTCGGAGAGCTTGAGCTCGCGCGCCGAGCACAGCATGCCCTGGCTTTCCACGCCGCGCAGCTTCGAAAGCTTGATCGCGAACGGCTTGCCACCCTCTTCAGCCGGCGGCAGTTCCGCGCCGACGAGCGCCACCGGCACCTTGATGCCGGGCGCCACATTGGGCGCGCCGCAGACGATGTTCAGCGTCGCGCCCGTGCCGGCATCGACCTGACACACGTTCAGCTTGTCCGCGTCCGGGTGCTTGACGACTTCGAGCACGCGGCCGACAACGATCTTCGAAGTGGGCGGCGCGGCCGCACGCAGGCCTTCGACTTCGAGGCCCGACATCGTGAGCGCGTGGGCCAGTTCTTCGGTCGTGAGCTTCGGATCGACAAAGCTTCTCAGCCAGGATTCGGGAAATAGCATTTCGTTTTACGTTCCAGACAGATTGAGACCGTCGTGTAGCAGGTTCTCGCGCACTCATACTTTGGTGCTGCGCCCGCTACACGAACCGCGGATGCGTGGCGCCTATGTACGCCTTAAGCGAACTGGCGCAAAAAGCGCAGGTCGCCTTCGAAGAACAGGCGCAGATCCTGCACGCCATAGCGCAGCATCGTCAGACGTTCGAGGCCACTGCCGAACGCGAAGCCGATATAGCGCTCGGGGTCGAGGCCCATGTTGCGGATCACGGTCGGATGCACCTGGCCCGAGCCCGAAATCTCGAGCCACTTGCCCGCGTTCTTGCCCTCTTCGAACATCATGTCGATTTCGGCGGACGGCTCCGTGAACGGGAAGTACGACGGACGGAAGCGCACCTTGATATCGTCGCGCTCGAAGAACTTCTTCAGGAAGTCGGAGTAGACACCCTTCAGGTCTGCGAAGCTGATGTTCTCCTCGATCCAGAGGCCTTCGACCTGGTTGAACATCGGCGAGTGGGTGGCGTCGCTGTCCACGCGGTACGTGCGGCCCGGTACGATCACCTTGATGGGCGGCGTGTGCGTGCGCGCGTAGCGCACCTGCATCGGGCTCGTGTGCGTGCGCAGGAGCAGCGGACGGCCTTCGGCGTCGTTGCCGTCCACGTAGAACGTGTCCTGCATCGAGCGCGCCGGATGGTTCTCGGGGCTGTTGAGCGAGGTGAAGTTGTACCAGTCGGTCTCGATCTCGGGGCCGTCGGCCACGTCGAAGCCAATCGAGCCGAAGATCTGCTCGACACGCTCCCACGTCTGCATCACCGGATGCAGGCTGCCGGTGCCGGTGCCGCGGCCGGGCAGCGTGACGTCGATCGCTTCGGCGGCGAGGCGCTGGTTCAGCAGTGCGTCGGCCAATGCCTGGCGGCGTGCCGTCAGCGCGGCCTCGACCTGCTGCTTCACGGCGTTGATGCGCGCGCCTTCGGTCTTGCGCGTCTCGGCATCGAGCTTGCCGAGTCCCTTCAGCAGTTCGGTCAACGCGCCCGACTTGCCGAGAAAGCGCGCTTTTTCGTTCTCGAGCGTGTTGACGTCAGGGGCGGCGGCGAAGGCGCTTTGCGCGTCGGCGACAATCTGGTCCAGATCCATTGATCCCATCTTTTCAGCGTCAGTGTTTGAGTCTAGCGCCGCGCTTCGCGAAGCAGGCAAAGCACAGCATGAGGCGTGCGCATGAAGCGTATTAACCAACAAAAACGGGGCTCGGTGAGGAGCCCCGTTTTTGTTGCAGCATCACCGAAACAACCGGAATGTCTGCTGCAACGAACCTGCGCAGTACCTGGTGCTCAGCTAACTGAGCAGGTCATGATCAGGCAGCGACGGCGGCCTTCACTTGCTGGACGATTGCAGCAAATGCAGGCTTGTCGAACACTGCCATGTCGGCCAGAACCTTGCGGTCGAGTTCGATCGACGCCTTCTTCAGGCCGTTGATGAACACGCTGTAGGTCATGTCGTGCTGACGCACCGCCGCGTTGATACGCGTGATCCACAGTGCGCGGAACACACGCTTCTTGTTGCGGCGATCGCGGTAGGCGTACTGGCCTGCGCGCATGACCGCCTGCTTGGCGATGCGATAGACGTTATTGCGACGGCCGCGGTAACCCTTGGCCAGCTTGATGATCTTCTTGTGGCGGGCCCGTGCGGTAACCCCACGTTTGACTCGAGGCATGAGTAGCTCCTATGAGTTGTCGGTTGAGGATTACGCGAACGGCAGCATCGCGCGAACGGACTTCAGATCGGCATCATGAACGGCCGTTGCACCACGCAGATGACGCTTGTTCTTGGTGGTCTTCTTGGTCAGGATGTGACGCTTGAAGGCTTGACCGCGCTTGACGGTACCACCCGGACGAACCACGAAGCGCTTTGCGGCGCTCTTCTTGGTCTTCATCTTGGGCATGACAAAAACTCCATTATTTGATGGACATGGGTGTGCGGTTGGCGCAGTGCTCGGCACCTTGCCCTTCGACCGCCCTTCGAAACCCACTCCACTTGTTTTGGCAGCTGGCCGGCTTCAAAAAAACAAGCTCGCCGCCGCTTTCAGGAAAAACGCCCGCTCGTTGCATGCGGACGCCGTTCCGGAACCTGCTTCCCGCCACGGCTGCAAATGTCGCCGCGGCGTACCTCAACTTCACTTTCAACTGCCTGCACCCGCCGTGCCGCAAGAGCGGCACAACGCGCGCTTACTTCTTCTTCTTCGGAGCGAGCACCATGATCATCTGGCGCCCTTCCATCTTCGGCATCTGCTCGACCTGGCCCACCTCTTCGAGGTCGGTGCGCAGACGCTCGAGCATACGCATGCCGATTTCCTGGTGGGCCATTTCGCGGCCCCGGAAACGCAACGTGATCTTCGTCTTGTCGCCGTCTTCGAGGAAGCGGACGAGATTGCGCAGCTTGACGTTGTAATCGCCGTCATCGGTACCCGGGCGGAACTTGACTTCCTTGACCTGGATAACCTTCTGCTTGAGCTTGGCCTCGTGCTGCTTCTTCGCCTCCTGGTACTTGAACTTGCCGTAGTCCATCAAACGGCAGACCGGAGGCACCGCCTGCGGGGCAATTTCAACCAGATCGACGTCCTGTTGTTCCGACATGCGGAACGCCTCAGGCAGTTTTACGATGCCGAGCGGTTCGTTGTCGATTCCGACGAGACGCACCTCGGGTGCAGTGATTTCACCGTTGATGCGATGCGACTTATCAGTAGCGATGTTACGTTTCCTCTAAAGATTAAAAAAACGAGCCGCGCTGCTCCGGTGGTTTACCGGAACGTCTGCACGTCCTCGCGCAGACGCTCCGAGAACGCGTCGAGGGGCATGACACCCAGATCGACGCCGCCACGGGCACGCACGGCTACCGTTTGCGCTTCACGCTCCTTGTCGCCTACAACAAGCAGGTAGGGAACCTTTTCGAGCGTGTGCTCGCGTATTTTATAGCTAATTTTCTCATTGCGCAAATCGGCCTGCACCCTAACCCCTTGTTTTTGCAACGATTGGGCCAGATTGGCGGCATATTCGGCCTGACTTTCGGCGATATTCATCACAACGGCCTGCACGGGAGCGAGCCACGGCGGCATCGCGCCGGCATGGTGCTCGATCAGAATTCCGAGGAAACGCTCCATCGAACCGAGGATCGCCCGGTGCAGCATGATCGGGCGGCGACGGCTGTTGTCCTCGGCCACGTACTCGGCGTCAAGGCGCTCCGGCAGCACCATGTCGAGCTGCAGCGTGCCGCACTGCCACGAGCGGCCGAGCGCGTCCTTGATGTGGTACTCGACCTTCGGGCCGTAGAACGCGCCCTCGCCGGGCAGCTCTTCCCACTGCAGGCCGCAGGCCGTCAGCGCCTCGCGCAGGCCCTGCTCCGCGCGGTCCCACGTTTCATCCGTCCCCGCGCGCGAATCCGGGCGCAGCGAGAGCTTGATGTCAATGTGATCGAACCCGAAATCCTTGTAGACGCTCATCGCCAGCGTATTGAAGGCAATCGATTCGCTGATGATCTGGTCTTCCGTGCAGAAAATGTGCGCGTCGTCCTGGACGAAGCCGCGCACGCGCATGAGACCGTGCAGCGCACCCGAGGCCTCGTTGCGGTGGCACGAGCCGAATTCGGCATAGCGCAACGGCAGATCGCGGTACGAACGCAGACCGTGATTGAAGACCTGGACGTGGCCCGGGCAGTTCATCGGCTTGATGGCGTAGTCGCGCTTTTCCGACTCCGTCGTGAACATGTTTTCACGATAGTTCTGCCAGTGGCCCGATGCTTCCCAGAGCGAGCGGTCCATGATCATCGGCGTCTTGATCTCGTCGTAGCCGGCTTCGCGCAGGCGCCCGCGCATGTACTGCTCGACCTGCTGCCAGAGCGTCCAGCCCTTCGGGTGCCAGAACACCATGCCCGGCGACTCGTCCTGCATGTGGAACAGATCGAGCTGCTTGCCGAGCTTGCGGTGATCGCGCTTTTCCGCCTCTTCGAGCATGTGCAGGTACTGGTCCTGGTCTTCCTTCTTCGTCCAGGCCGTGCCGTAGATGCGCTGCAGCTGCTCGTTCTTCGCGTCGCCGCGCCAGTACGCGCCCGCGACCTTCATCAGCTTGAAGACTTTCAGCTTGCCCGTGGACGGCACGTGCGGGCCGCGGCACAGGTCCGTGAAGCCGCCGTGCGAGTACAGCTTGATTTCCTCGGCGCCCGGAATCGACTCGATGAGCTCGGCCTTGTACTTCTCGCCAATGCTCTTGAAGTAGTCCACCGCCTCGCCGCGCGAGACGACCCGACGCGACACCGGCTCGTCCTTCTTCGCAAGTTCCTGCATGCGCTTTTCGATCTTCTCGAGATCTTCGGGCGTGAAGGGACGGTTATAGGCGAAGTCGTAGTAGAAACCGTTGTCGATGACCGGTCCGATCGTCACCTGCGCTTCCGGATACAGCTCCTTCACCGCATAGGCGAGCAAGTGCGCCGTGGAGTGACGGATGATGTCGAGCCCGTCGGCGTCCTTGTCCGTGACGATGGCGAGCGATGCGTCGCGATCGATCAGCGTCGACGTATCGACCAGTTCGCCGTCGAGCTTGCCGCCGAGCGCCGCCTTGGCGAGACCGGGGCCGATCGAAGCCGCCACTTCGGCGACCGTGACGGGATGATCGTACTGTCGAACCGAACCATCGGGCAGACGTATCGCAACCATGTTTTTCTCCAGACGTGCCGTGGCGGCACGACGTATCGTTCGTAAAACAGATCCGCGCAAAACCTCGCGGCGAAAAAAAATGCGGCCCCGCTTTCGAGGGGCCGCATTCACTTTTTCAAACCAGACTGCAGGGGCGAAAGAGGTCCTCGACTAGCGTCGCTCCGAAGTGACTTCGGTAAACGTTCGCGGTGTCATAACCGTATTCGCCTTTTGGTGCCCAGGCACCCTTACTGCATTGAAGCCTCGACGATACTACGTCTCGCGACTTCGATTTCGTTGGTAGGCTCGATTGGACTCGAACCAACGACCCCCACCATGTCAAGGTGGTGCTCTAACCAGCTGAGCTACGAGCCTGAAGAAACGAGAGTATATAAAGTCTTAACGGACGTGGCAAGCGTTTTTTGCAGCGCGGCATTTCGCGCGCCCGCTGCCGGCGCGCCTTCAACCCTTGCGCGCCGCCTTCACCACGCCGCCCACCTCGCCAAGCAGCACGCACGCGCGCTGGATCTGGGCCGAGCTCGACACTTCCACCGTGAACTGCATGTACGCCGTGTTACGCCGCGATTGCGACTTCACGCCGATCACGTTCATCTTCTCGCGCGCGAACACTTCGGAGATGTCGCGCAAGAGGCCCTGGCGGTCGCTCGCCTCGATCGAGATATCGACCGGATAGACCGACTGGCCGCGCCCGCCCAACACGTCGGCCGACCAGGTGGTGTGCAGCACGCGCTCGGGCGCGCGGCGCGCCATGCGCAGGAAGGTCGGGCAGTCGCTGCGGTGAATCGACATGCCCTTGCCGCGTGTGACGAAGCCGCAGATGTCGTCCGGCGGCGCCGCGCGGCAGCAGCGCGCGAGCTGCGTCAGGAGCGCATCCACGCCCACCACGAGCACACCCGACGACGCGCCGTGCGCCACGTTCGCGCCACTCGCGCGCTTGGTGAACTGCTCGGGCGACGCCTCGTCTTGCGGCTCGGCCACCGGCGCGTCGTGCAGCGCCTGCTCGACATGGCGCAGACTGAACTCGTCCTTGCCGACCACGGCGAACAGTTCTTCGGGCGTCTTGAAGCCGAGCCTGGCCGCAAGCTGGTCGAGATTCACTGAAGTCCGGCCTTCGCGCTGCAAGGTCTTTTCGACCATCGCGCGCCCGTTCGCGATGTTCTCCTGCGAGTCGATCGCGTTGAACCACGCGCGCACCTTCTGCCGTGCGCGCGTACTCTGCAGATAGCCTAGCTGCGGATTGAGCCAGTCGCGCGAAGGACCGCCCTCCTTCACCGCGACGATCTCGACGGTCTGGCCGTTCTGCAACGGCGTGTTGAGCGTCACCATCGCGCCGTCCACGCGCGCGCCGCGGCAACGATGCCCAAGCTCGCTGTGGAGGTGGTACGCGAAGTCGAGCGGCGTCGCGCCCTGCGGCAGCGCGATCACGCGCGCCTGCGGCGTAAGCACGTAGATGTGGTCGTCGTCGAGCGAAGCCTTGCGTAACTCTTCCCACGGCTGACGGCTGTCCGAGACATCGTCTTTCCACGCGAGCAACTGGCGCAGCCACGCGATCTTCTCGTCGTAGCTGCCGCTCGCGCTGAACTGGCCGCCGTACCCCTTCGATCCGGCTTCCTTGTAACGCCAGTGCGCGGCGACGCCGTACTCCGCGAACTGATGCATCTCCTGGGTGCGGATCTGCACTTCGAACGCGCGGCCGTCGTCGCCGATCACGACCGTATGCAGCGAGCGATAGCCATTGGGCTTGGGCCGCGAGATGTAGTCGTCGAACTCCCTGGGCACCGGCTGCCAGAGGTTGTGCACGATGCCGAGCACCGTGTAGCAATCCTTGATATCCGGCACGATCACGCGGAACGCGCGCACGTCGTAGAGCTCGGAGAAGTCGAGCTCCTTGCCCCGCATCTTCTTCCAGATGCTGTAGATATGCTTGGGCCGTCCGCTCACCTCGGCCTTGATGTGCGCGGCCGCGAGTTCCTGCTGAAGCCGCGAGATGGCGTTGGCGACATAGCTCTCGCGCTCGACGCGCTTCTCGTCGAGCAGCTTCGCGATGCGCTTGTAGGTGGCGGGCTCCTCGAAGCGGAACGCGAGATCTTCGAGCTCCCACTTCAGTTGCCAGATACCGAGCCGGTTCGCGAGCGGCGCGTAGATCTCGAGCGTCTCGCGCGCCACCTCGGGCGCGGGCGTGATCTTCGCCGCGGCGTAGTAGTGCAGCGACTGCAGCCGCGACGCGAGCCGGATCAGCACGACGCGGATGTCCTGCGCGAACGCAAGCAACATCTTGCGCAGCGACTCGACCTGGGCCCGGCGCGCGGCCTGTGCGTCGCGACCCGTGTCGGCCGCCGCGTTCTGCGCCACGCGCATGCTCACGGTGCCAAGCCGCAGCAGCTTGCGCACGTCGAAGACCAGCCTCGTCACTTCCGGGCCGAAGCGCGCTTCGAGCGTCGTCTCCGGATCGTCGAGGTGCGCCGCGAGATTGAAGAGCGCCGCCGCCAGCACCGCCGGCGGATCGACATTCAGGCGCCCCATGACCGCAGCGGTGCCGCGCGCGTGCTCGACGAGCGGCTCGCCCGTGGACAGGCGTGCGTCACCCGCGTGCGCGTGCACGAACGCAAGCGCGTCTTCGATCGACGGCAGCGCGGCAGGTGGCGGCGGAAGGGTATCACTACTCATGAGACAGTGCCCGCCCGGCAAGGAAACGGGCTACGGCAAAACGAACCAACAAAAATGAACCGGCTAACGCGCGCGATCAGTCGCGCTGCGCGGCCACCACGACGATTTCGACGAGGCATTCCGGATTCGCGAGCTTCGCTTCGACCGTCGCGCGCGGCGGCGTCGCGTCCTGCGCAACCCAGCCGTCCCACACGGCGTTCATGCCCGGGAAGTCCTTCATGTCGGCGATATAGATCTGCACCGAAAGCAACAGCGACTTGTCGCTGTTCGCTTCGCCAAGCAGACGGTCGATATGGCCGAGCACCTCGCGCGTCTGACCCGTGATGTCCTGCTTCGTGTCTTCCGCGATCTGCCCTGCCAGATAAACTGTGCCGTTGTGAATGGCGGTTTCCGAAAGACGCGGACCGACGTGGTGACGAATGACTGCCATGAAAAATCCCGTAGAAGTTGAATGCGTACGCCGCGCGCTCAAGCCATGCCGGCGCCAGCCAATCTCATATTATGACGCGTCCGCGTTGGCTCCGGCAAAGAAACGCCGCGCCACCTCGATCTGGTCGGCCGACAAAAACGCCGGCGCGTGACCGACGCCCGCGATTTCGACGCTCGACACATCGTGCCCAAGCTCGACCATCTTCGCGACCGTTTCACGCGAGAGCAGATCCGACTGCGCGCCGCGCACCACCAGCACCGGCCCCTTGAACGCCGCCAGCGAGCGCCACAGGAACTGCTCGCCCTGCTCGGTCTGCTCGGGCGTCACGGCTTTGATCGGCTCGGCGATACGCGGGTCGTAGCGGAAACGCCACGCGCCATCCACTTCGTGCAGCAGCGGCGTGTTGATCTCGCGCCATTGCCCGGGCGTGAGCGGACCGAACGACGCCGCGAGCAGCGCGGCTTGATCGATGCCCGCCTGCAGCGACGGAAAACGCTCGTCGCGGCCGACGTATTCGCCGATGCGGGCGAGCGCCTGAGGCTCGAGATGCGGACCGACGTCGTTGAGCAGCATGCGCCCGACCGGCGCATCGGGCAGACCGGCGAGCGCCATGCCGATCAGCCCGCCCATCGACGTGCCGAACCAGTCCACCGTCTCGGCGCCCGTGCGCGCAATCAGCGTCACCATGTCGGCAAGGTATTGCGCCACGCCATAGCCGCGCGGATCGATGAGCCACGACGACAGCCCGCGGCCCACGACGTCGGGGCATACAACACGATACGTGTCGGATAGCGCGACGGCGAGCCGGTCGAAATCACGGCTCGATCGCGTGAGCCCATGCACGCAGACGAGCACGCGCGGATTGGCGGGGTCGCCCCACTCGGTGTAGGCGATGCGATGCAGCCCCAAGGGGCTGAGACACTGAACGTGATTTTGACGCGGCGCCAAAGACGGTACGTTCATCGCTGGTTCCTCGCTGAGGGCGGTGGACCGATTGTAAACGGCTTTGCGGCGCGGGATGGCCTGGCGCGGCACCGCGTCGGCAGCATGCGGACGCCCCAAAGCGAAACGGGCGAGACCGAAGTCCCGCCCGCCAGCAGCGATGTCGCAACCGTCAGGTGAGCGCGCTTAGCTCACGGCGCTCACGTCGAGCGGCGCGCCCGTCTTCTTCTGGATCTCATCCACCGTGACACCCGGCGCCAGCTCGGTCACCTTCATGCCCGAGTCCGTCACTTCAATCACGCCGAGGTCGGTGATGATCAGGTCCACCACGCCCACGCCCGTGAGCGGCAGCGTGCACGCTTCGAGAATCTTGTGCTGGTCGCCCTTCGCCACATGCTCCATGAGCACGACCACGCGCTTGACGCCTGCCACCAGGTCCATCGCGCCGCCCATGCCCTTGATCATCTTGCCCGGGATCATCCAGTTCGCGAGGTCACCCTTTTCGCTGACCTGCATCGCCCCGAGGATCGCGAGATTGATGTGGCCGCCGCGAATCATCGCGAACGAGTCCGCCGACGAGAAGATCGACGAGCCCGCCAGAGTCGTCACCGTCTGCTTGCCGGCGTTGATCATGTCGGCGTCTACCTGGTCTTCGGTCGGGAACGGGCCGATGCCGAGCAGGCCGTTTTCCGACTGCAGCCACACTTCCACGCCCGCGGGCACGTGGTTCGCCACCAGCGTCGGCAGGCCGATGCCGAGGTTCACGTAGAAGCCGTCCTGCAGTTCCTTCGCTGCGCGCGCGGCCATTTCGTCACGATTCCATGCCATGGTCGGTCTCCTTTCTCAGTTGCCAGCGCGCACAGTGCGTTGTTCGATGCGTTTCTCCGGGTGCGCATTGAGCACGATGCGCTGCACGAAGATACCCGGCGTATGGATCGCGTCCGGATCGAGTTCGCCGTTCTCGACGATCTCCTCCACTTCCACGACCGTGATCTTGCCCGCCATCGCGCACATCGGGTTGAAGTTGCGCGCCGTGCGGCGATAGATCAGGTTGCCCGACTTGTCGGCCTTCCACGCCTTCACAAGCGCGACGTCAGCCGTGAGGGAGTGTTCGAGCACGTAGTGGTTTTCGCCGAACTGGCGCGTTTCCTTGCCCTCGGCGATCAGCGTGCCGTAGCCCGTGTTCGTAAAGAACGCGGGGATGCCGGAGCCGCCTGCGCGCAGCTTTTCGGCGAGCGTGCCCTGCGGCGTGAATTCGAGCTCGAGTTCGCCCGAGAGATACTGGCGCTCGAATTCCTTGTTCTCGCCCACATAGGACGAGACCATCTTCTTGATCTGGCGCGTTTCCAGCAGCAGACCGAGGCCGAAGCCGTCCACGCCCGCGTTATTGCTGATGCAGGTAATACCCTTCACGCCCGAATCGCGCAGCGCGCCGATCAGCGCCTCGGGAATGCCGCACAGCCCGAAGCCGCCGACCGCGAAGGTCTGGCCGTCCTTGACGATGCCTTCGAGCGCGGCGGCCGCGCTTGCATAGACTTTGTTCATCAGTGTGTCCCTTCCTCGAATGGAAATCCGTCAATCTGGTTCTTCCGGCCTTGGCGCACGGGCGTCGAGCACGACCCGGGAAAGCCTCATTTTATCCACGCAAGGGTGGCGTTGCCGTGAATCTGCCACGCGCATCGAGCGCGGGACGGTAGCCTCGCGGCTGCACCCTCGCCGGCCCCTGCGGCCCGCCAGGTCGCTCCCTGCAACCGCCCTTCCGATGGGTGCAAAGCGTACGCTCGTGCCCCGATGCGGCACAATACGCAAAACTACATAAAGCAATACCCGCACCGCACCATGCCACCCCCGTCCGCCCCCTTTGAGCCCGCCGCGCTCGACTACCAGACCGCCTTCCACCTTGCGCCCATCGGCCTCGTGCTCGCGCGCGAACGGACCATCGAGGACTGCAACGACCAGGTGGCGGCCATCTTCCGCTGCGCGCGCGAGGCGCTGATCGGCCAGTCGTTTCAGGTGCTGTACCCGTCGGCGGACGAGTTCGAGCGCATCGGCACGCGCATTCCGCCCATCATGACGGCGCACGGCAGCTACGCCGACGACCGCATCATGAAGCGCGCCGACGGCGAGCTGTTCTGGTGCCACGTGACGGGCCGCTCGCTCGACCGGGCGGCGCCCCACGGGGCCGGCGTCTGGACCTTCGAGGATCTGAGCGCGACACGGCGCGTGGCGGTCGAACTCACGCCGCGCGAGCGCGAAATCGCCGCGCAGCTCGTGACGGGCAAAACGAGCAAGCAGATCGGACGGATTCTGGATATCAGCTCGCGCACCGTGGACGTCTACCGTGCGCGACTCATGCGCAAGTACGACACGGGCAACGCGACGGAACTGCTGCAGCGGCTGCTGGGAGAGTGAGGGAGCTGGGGCGTCGTATACGCGCCGCGGGAAGGTCGCGGGGCGCGGCGCCGTTGCGGCTCCATCGCAGCCCCGCCGCAGCCCCATCGCGGCTGCGGCGCCCAGGCTGCCCGCCGGATCAGCCCGCCCGGCCGGCTCTCGCGAGCGGCGCGTGCTCGAGGGTGTCGCGCAACGCGTCGGGAATCGGTACGGATTTGCCTTCGTCATAGTCGATCCAGACGCAGCGCGCAGTGCCGCGCGCGTAGAGGGTTTCCGGATCGTCGGCGCGGCGCAGCTCGAAACCCGTATCGAAGCTGCTGCGCCCCGGCTGGCTGACCGTCAGCGTGCAGACGATATCGCCCGGATAGTGCAGCTGCCTGAGAAACTCCATCGACGCATTGACGATCACCGGCCCCTGCCCCTCGGCGTTGCGGCCGGCCACGCCCAGTTGCTCGAACCAGCAGATCCGCGTCTGCTCCATGTAGCGGAAATAGACCGTGTTGTTCACGTGGCCAAAGGCATCCATGTCGCCCCAGCGGATCGGCATGGTCATCTCGAAGACGGGGTGGTATTCGCTCATTGCACTTTTTTTGCGGAAAGGCCGGGCGCCGCGTCGGGCTTCGGGTGCGCCGCTCAGGCGAGCCCGAAACCGTCGTCGGCGGTGATGATCGAGCCGTTCATGAATGCCGACTCGTCGGCGGCCAGCAACAGCAGCAGGCCGTCCAGATCTTCGGGTGTGCCGACGCGATGGCGCGGCAGCATCGAGATGAGCTTCTGGCCCTGCTCGGTCGCCCAGTGGTGATGGTTGATCTCGGTGTCGATGTAGCCTGGGCAGATGGCATTCACGTTGATGCCGTAGCGGCCCCATTCGAGCGCCATCGACTTGGTCATGTGCACCACCGCCGCCTTGCTGATCGCATAGAGGCCGATCTGCGGCAGCACGCGCAGGCCCGCCACCGAGGCGATATTGATGATCCGGTACGCAGGCTTCGGGCCGCCGCCATTGCCGCGCATGATCATGCGCTTCGCGACTTCCTGGGCCACGAAGAAGGCGCCGCGGGCATTGGTGTCGAACACATACTCGAAGTCGGCGGGCGTGACGTCCACGAGCTTCTGGGTGGTTGAAACGCCCGAATTGTTGACGAGGATATCGATGGTCCCCGCCTCGGTTTCCGCGTGGGCCACGGCCGAACGGATGCTTTGGTAGTCGGTCACGTCCAGCGAAACAACGTGCGCCGCCCCGCCTTCGGCCTCGATCTCGGCGCGCAGCTCCTTGAGGCGCTCCACGCGCCGGCTCGCCAGCACGACCTTGGCGCCGGCCTGCGAGAGCACATGGGCAAAGCGCTTGCCGAGCCCGCTCGAAGCGCCCGTGATCATCGCCACCTTGCCTTCCAGATTGATCGAACGGCCCATTTGCGGTTCCTGTTCAAGTATGAAGAAACACCTAAGCGTATTTTCCCCGGCCGACCAGGCATTCTGGCATAGAATAGAACGACCGTGCTAAATTTGACTCATTGGCTTGCGGGTCGGGGAGCGTTACCCGACAATACGAACCCGAAAAAGTATTCTAATGGCAAGAGGAGCTTTGATGACCCCCGCAAGTCTTTTGGAGCAATACGGCCCGCGCGAATCAATGGAATACGACGTGGTGATCGTAGGCGGCGGCCCGGCGGGCCTGTCCGCGGCGATCCGCCTGAAGCAGCTCGCGGCAGAGAAAGGCGTCGAGATCGGCGTGTGCGTACTGGAAAAGGGCTCGGAGATCGGGGCGCATATCCTCTCGGGTGCGGTCATGGATCCGCGTGCGCTCAATGAACTGATCCCCGGCTGGAAAGAACAGGGCGCGCCGCTGAACGTGCCCGTCACCGAAGATAAATTTCTTTTCCTTTCGGAAACCGGCGCAAAATCGGTGCCGAACTGGGCGCTGCCCGATAACTTCAAGAACCACGGCAACTACGTCATCAGCCTGGCCAACGTCACGCGCTGGCTGGGCCAGCAGGCCGAGGCGCTGGGCGTGGAGATCTTCCCGGGCTTCCCGGCCGCCGAAGTGCTCTTCAACGACGATGGCTCGGTGAAGGGCGTGGCCACCGGCAACATGGGCGTCGGCCGCGACGGCGAGCCTACCGAGAATTTCCAGCTCGGCATGGAACTGCACGCGAAGTACACGCTGTTTGCCGAAGGCTGCCGCGGGCACCTGGGCCGGCAACTCAACGAAAAGCTCAAGCTCGACCACGACGCCGATCCGCAGGTCTACGGCATCGGCATCAAGGAGCTGTGGGAGATCGATCCGGCGAAGCACCAGCCGGGTCTCGTGATCCACACGGCCGGCTGGCCGCTGCAAAACGACACCTACGGCGGCTCGTTCCTCTACCACATCGACAACAACCAGGTAATGGTGGGCTTCGTTGTCGGTCTCGCTTATACGAACCCGTACCTCTCGCCGTTCGAGGAGTTTCAGCGCTACAAGACGCACCCGGAGATCCGCAAGTTCCTCGATGGCGGCAAGCGTGTTTCCTATGGTGCGCGCGCGATGACGGCCGGTGGCCTGATGTCGCTGCCGAAGCTGGTGTTCCCGGGCGGCGCGCTGGTGGGCGATAACGCGGGCTTCCTGAACGCGGCGCGCATCAAGGGCAGCCATGCGGCGATCAAGACCGGGATGCTGGCCGCCGAGGCGGCGTTTGAAGCGGTGCAGGCGGGCCGCCAGAGCGACGAACTCACGGCTTACCCCGAAGCATTCAGGAAGTCGTGGCTGCACGAGGAACTGCACAAGGCGCGCAACTTCAAGCAGTGGATGAGCAAGGGCCTGGTTCTGGGCACGCTGATGGTGGGCATCGAGCAGAAGCTCTTTGGCGGCAAGGTACCGTGGACGCTGCATCACCAGCATCGCGACAACGAGATGCTCAAGCCCGCCTCGCAGTGCAAGCCGATCGAGTATCCGAAGCCCGATGGCAAGCTGACGTTCGACCGTCTCTCGTCGGTGTTCATCTCGAACACGAACCACGAGGAGAACCAGCCCGCGCATCTGACGCTGAAGGACGCGAGCGTGCCGGTGAACGTGAACCTGCGCACCTATGCGGGCCCGGAAGGCCGCTTCTGCCCGGCGGCGGTGTACGAGTTCGTGAAGAACGACGACGGCAGCGATCGCCTGCAGATCAACGCGCAGAACTGCGTACACTGCAAGACCTGCGACATCAAGGATCCGACGCAGAACATCGTGTGGGTCACGCCCGAAGGCGGCGGTGGACCGAACTATCCGAACATGTAACGCAGCACACCAGCAAAAAACGCCGCTTCATCACGAAGCGGCGTTTTTTTTACCCTCCTTACGCTGCAAGCGGCCACGTCGAAATCGTTGCGTGTCCGCGGCGTTTGTCAGCGTCTCAGGCGTCGCTCGCTGCAATCTTCGGCGTGCCCACCACCACGTCGCCACATTGCGCGCGATGGCGCAGCGCATGGTCGATCAGCACGAGCGCGAGCATGGCCTCGGCAATCGGCGTCGCGCGGATGCCCACGCACGGATCGTGACGGCCAAAGGTTTCGACCGTGGCCGGCTCGCCAGCCTTGTCAATCGAGCGGCGCGGCGTGCGGATGCTCGACGTCGGCTTGATGGCGATCGACACGGTGACGTCCTGCCCCGTCGAGATGCCGCCCAGCACCCCGCCCGCATGATTGCCGTGGAAGCCGTTCGGCGTCAGTTCGTCGCCGTGCACGGAGCCGCGCTGCGCGATGCTCGCAAAGCCCGCGCCGATCTCCACACCCTTCACCGCATTGATGCCCATCATCGCGTGCGCGATGTCGGCGTCGAGCCGGTCGAACAGCGGCTCGCCCCAGCCTACCGGCACGCCCGAGGCCACCACGTTGATGCGCGCGCCGATCGAGTCGCCGTCACGGCGCAACGCGTCCATATAGGCCTCGAGCTGGGGGACGATCCCGGCGTTCGGCGCGAAGAAGGGATTCTCCGGCACATGCTGCCAGTCGACGAAGGGCACGTCGATTTCGCCCAGCGCCGCCATATAGCCACGCACCTCGACACCGAAGCGCTCGCGCAGCCACTTCTTCGCCACGGCGCCCGCCGCCACGGTCGGCGCGGTCAGGCGCGCCGACGAACGGCCGCCGCCGCGATAGTCGCGAATGCCGTACTTCTGCCAGTAGGTGTAGTCGGCGTGGCCCGGACGGAAGGTCTCGACGATATTGCCGTAGTCCTTGCTGCGCTGATCGGTGTTGCGGATCAAAAGCGCGATGGGCGTGCCCGTGGTCGTGCCTTCGAACACGCCCGAGAGGATCTCGACCTTGTCTTCTTCCTGGCGCTGGGTGACGTGGCGCGACGTGCCGGGACGGCGGCGGTCCAGGTCGAGCTGGATGTCGGCTTCGGTCAGCGCCATGCCGGGCGGGCAGCCGTCGATGACGCAGCCGATTGCGGGGCCGTGGGATTCGCCGAAGGTCGTGACGGTGAAAAGCGTACCGAGCGTGTTGCCGGACATGGCAGTGGTCCAAAGTGAAGCGGGGAATCCGTCATTATGCCAGTCCACGGGACGCCCCGCCCAGCGCGCCGCCCCTGGCAGAAAGCCCCCGGGCGCGACGCCGAGGCGCCCGCCCGGGTTCAGCGCCGCGCCCCCCGCAGTTCGGCCACCACCTCCTGCAAGCGGTCCAGCGTCACCTCGCCGGGCGCGAGCGGCTCGCCTACCGCGAGCGTGAGCCGGCTCGTGAGTCCGCGGCGCACGGGACGCGCCTGCCCCGAATCCGCGTGACGCGAAAACGTGCTGCCCCACAGCCCGCGCAGCGCCATCGGCACCACGGGCACCGCCGCGCGTTCGAGAATCTCGGTCACGCCATGGCGGAACGGATTGATCTCGCCGGTGCGCGTGAGCTTGCCCTCCGGAAAGATGCAGACGAGATCGCCCTCGGCCAGCGCCTTCGCGCAGGCATCGTAGGCGGCCGCGAGGCACGCGGCGTCTTCGTGCGCGGGGGCGATCGGAATCGCCTTCGCATGGCGGAACACCCAGCCGGAGATCGGACGCCTGAAGATCCGGTGGTCCATCACGAAACGGATCGGCCGCGGGCTTTGCGCCATGATCACGATCGCGTCGACATAGCTGACGTGATTGCAGACCAGTACAGCCGGCCCTTCGGCGGGAATGCGCTCGACATTCACGAGCCGCATGCGATAGACCGTGCGCATGAGCACCCACGCGACGAAACGCAGCAGGAATTCCGGCACGAGCGCGTAGATGTAGCCCGCGACGACGATATTGAGCAGCGCCGTCGTGAGAAAGATGCCCGGAATACCCACCCCTGCCTTGCTGAGCGCCATGGCCATCAGCGCGGAAACGATCATGAATAGCGAGTTGAGGATGTTGTTCGCGGCCATGATGCGTGCGCGGTGGCTCGGCTCGCTGCGGCTCTGGATCAACGCGTAGAGCGGCACGCTGTAGAAGCCGGCGAACATCGCGAGCAGGAACAGGTCGGCCAGCACGCGCCAGTGCGCGCCCACGCGCAGAAATTCGCCTACCGTCAGCAGATGCGAAGCGGCAGGCAAGGCGTGGCTCGCGAAAAACAGGTCGATGCCGAACACGCTCATGCCGATGGAGCCGAGCGGCACGAGCCCGATCTCGATGCGCCGCCGCCCAAGCCGGTCGCAAAGCAGCGAGCCGATGCCGATGCCGAGCGAGAACATGGCGAGCAGCACGGTAACGACATCGGGATCGCCCGAGAGAACGTCTTTGGCGAAGTTGAAGAATGAAGCGAGAAAGGTCGCGCCGACGAACCAGAGCCACGAAATGCCGAGCAGGCTCAGGAACACGGTCCGGTTGGCGCGCGCGAGGCGCAGATTGCGCCAGGTCTCGGAGAACGGATTCCAGTTGACGCGCAGATCGGACTGCAACGACGGACAGGCCGGCACGAACGCCGAGGCGAGCCGCCCGGCGAGCGCCACCGCGATACAGATGCCGCCCAGCCACACGGTACCCGACGCTGCCGCGCTGCGGGTCGCACCATCCGCCGCGCCCGAGGCGGCGGCCACGCCGCCCACTATCGTCCCGAGCAGAATCGCCACGAACGTGCCCATCTCGACGAGCCCGTTGCCGCCGACCAGTTCGTCCGTGCCGAGCTGCTGCGGCAGATACGCTTGCTTGGCCGGACCGAACACGGTCGAATGCACGCCCATCAGGAAAGTGCAGGTGTACAGCAGCATGAGGTCATGCAGCCAGAAGGCCGCCGCGCCCAGCAGCATCACGGCGATCTCGAAGGTCTTGACCCAACGCGTGATCATCGCCTTGTCGTACTTGTCGGCGAGCTGGCCCGAAGTGGCGGAAAACAGCACGAACGGCGCGATGAAGATGGCGGAGATCAGAAACGCCACGGTCTTCGGATCGACACCGGAGAATCGCGCGGCCTGATACGTAACGAGCGACGTGAAGCCGATCTTGAAGATATTGTCGTTCATCGCGCCCAGAAACTGCGTCCAGAAGAACGGCGCGAAACGGCGCTGGCGCAGCAGCGCGAACTGCGAGTGCGGGGCGTGGCCCTCACGCTCGCGCGGAGAATGACGGACAGCGGACATCGGACGATCGCTCATCGAGTGGGACTGGATGCGACGAAAAGCATAGCGACCAGACGCGAAAAAGCGCGCCTGACGCGCGCTTTTTCATCCTGGACGGAACGCAAGGTTCGCGGACATGGGCCGCGCCTGAACCCCGCTTTGATCGCGCTTAGCGCGCCGGCTGACGCTCCTCGTCAGGCCAGTCGCGAATATAGGCCTTCAGCAGGCGATTCTCGAAGCCCTGCTCTTCCACGACGGCCTTCGCGACGTCGTAGAACGAGATCACGCCCATCAGCGTGCGGCTTTCCATGACGGGCAGATAACGCACGTGATGCTCGAGCATCATGCGGCGCACTTCGTTGACGTCGGTTTCGGGCGTGCAGGTGATGGGGTGGTCGTCCATGACCTTGCGGATCGTCGAGGTGCCGACGCTGCCGCCGTTCGTGCGCAGCGTCAGGATGACTTCGCGGAACGTCAGCATGCCGACGAGGTCGCCGTACTCCATCACGACCAGCGAGCCGATGTCGTGCTCGGCCATGGTGTTGACTGCCTCGTGCAGTGAGGTGTCGGGCGTGACGGTGAAGAGCGTACTGCCCTTGACCTTGAGTATGTCGCTCACGCGCATGATGTGTCTCCTGAAATACCGTATAGATGGGGGAAGATGCTGGAAAGATGCCTACCTGTTTTCGATCCTAGCGGAAAGGCCGCCAAAAGGAAAGCAACGCGGAAAGCAACCCGGAAAGCAACCAGCGAAAGCCACTGCGGGAAGACAACCAGGGAAAGCCGGGATCAAAGAGCCGTGCGGAAAGAAAAGCCGCGCGGCGCGGCCATCCGGCACGAAAAAGCGCGCTTGTGTTCCATCGCCCGCGCCGGGCGCAAGGAGCACAAGGGGATGCCGGCTGCCCCCGGCGCTTTCGCGGACGGCGGACGGTGTTATACGATTGCCGGACTCATGATCTGACGCCGGTTCGACGCCGGCCGCGCCGCCACCATGCCCGATACCCGTTTCGACACGCTCGCGCTGCATGCCGGCGCAGCCCCCGACCCCGCCACCGGCGCCCGCGCGACGCCGATCTACCAGACCACCTCGTTCAGCTTCCGCGACACCGACCACGCGGCCGCCCTCTTCAATATGGAGCGGGCGGGACATGTCTATTCGCGCATCTCGAACCCAACCGTCGCCGTCTTCGAAGAGCGCGTTGCCGCGCTCGAGGGCGGCGCGGGCGCGATCGGCACCGCGAGCGGCCAGGCAGCGCTGCATCTGGCCATCGCGACGCTGATGGGCGCGGGCGCGCACATCGTCGCTTCGGCGGCGCTCTATGGCGGCTCGCACAATCTGCTCGATTACACGCTGCGGCGTTTCGGCATCGAGACAACCTTCGTCAAGCCTGGCAAGCTCGACGCCTGGCGCGCCGCCCTGCGGCCGAACACGCGCCTCCTGTTCGGCGAGACGCTCGGCAATCCGGGGCTCGACGTCCTCGATATCGCCGCGGTCGCACAGATCGCGCACGATCACCGCGTGCCGCTCCTCGTCGATTCGACCTTCACCACGCCCTACCTGCTGCGCCCGTTCGAGCACGGCGCGGATTTCGTCTATCACTCGGCGACGAAATTCCTCGGCGGCCATGGCACGACCATCGGCGGTGTGCTGGTGGACGGCGGCACCTTCGACTTCGAGGCCTCGGGGCGCTTTCCCGAGTTCACCGAGCCCTACGCGGGTTTTCACGGCATGGTCTTCGCCGAGGAAAGCACGGTCGCGCCGTTCCTGCTGCGCGCGCGCCGCGAAGGCCTGCGCGACTTCGGCGCGTGCCTGCATCCGCAGGCCGCGTGGCAACTGCTGCAGGGCATCGAAACGCTGCCGCTGCGCATGGAGCGCCATGTCGCCAACACGCGGCGTGTCGTCGAGTTTCTCGTGGCGAATGACGCCGTCGAAGCGGTGGCTTATCCCGAACTGCCCGACCATCCCGATCATGCACTCGCGCAGCGCCTGCTGCCGCGCGGCGCGGGCGCCGTGTTCAGCTTCAACCTGCGCGGCGGCCGCGAAGCCGGCAAGCGTTTCATCGAGTCGCTTGCGCTCTTCTCGCATCTCGCGAACGTGGGCGACGCGCGCTCGCTCGTCATCCACCCTGCCTCGACGACACACTTCCGCATGGATGCGGCCGCGCTCGCTGCCGCCGGCATCGCGGAAGGAACCATCCGGCTCTCGATCGGGCTCGAAGATCCCGACGATCTCATCGACGATCTCAAGCGCGCGCTGAAAGCATCGCAGCAGGCGTCGCGGCAGCTCTCCCAGCCGGCCGCCGGCAAGGAGGGGTCATGATCGTCGACGTTCAGGGCAAGCCGGTCTACGCCTACACGGGCGGCCGCCCGTTCGATCCGGCACGGCCGGTGGCCGTGTTCGTGCACGGCGCCCAGCACGACCACAGCGTCTGGGGTCTGCAGTCGCGCTACTTTGCGCATCACGGCTTCAGCGTGCTCGCGGTCGACCTGCCCGGCCACATGCGCAGCGCGGGTCCCGCCCTGACGAGCATCGGCGCGCTTGCCGACTGGCTGGCCGCGTTGCTCGACGCGCTCGGCGTGCAGGAGGCGTTCGTCGCCGGACACAGCATGGGCTCGCTCGTCGCGCTCGAATTCGCGGCGCGCCATCCGGCGCGCGCCCGGCGCGTCGCGCTGCTGGCTACGGCCTTCCCGATGACGGTCTCACCCGCCTTGCTCGAAGCCGCACGCGAGCGCGAACCCGAAGCGATCGCGCTCGTGAACCAGTGGTCGCATTCGACGCTCGCGCCCAAGCCCTCGAGCCCAGGCCCCGGCTTCTGGCTGCGCGGGGGCAACCAGCGGCTGATGGAGCGGGTCTCGGCGCGCGGCGAGCCGCAGCTCTTCCACACCGACTTCGCGGCCTGCAACGCGTACGCCGACGGCCTGACGAGCGCGGCGAAGCTGCGTTGCCCGGTCCGGCTGGTGGTGGGGCGCCGCGATGCCATGACGCCGCCGCGCGCGGCGCGCGCGATCGCCGACGCGCTGGAACAGGCCGGTGTGCCGGTCGATACGGTGACGCTCGACGCGGGCCACGCGCTGATGACCGAGCAGCCCGACGCCACGCTCGACGCGCTCTACGCGTTCGCGCTGGGGCGCTAGCGCCGCTGCGTTGCGTGACGCGTGCGGGCCGTGCACCGCACGCGCCGCGCCAAGCCGGCCGGTTGCAGCGCCTCGCGGATCGCCGCAGAATGGAAGGGTTCGCGGACCCGAAGCGCGGCGTCCGGACAGCGCGCGAGGCAAGTCATTGCGCAAAGGGGGACACAATGAACCATGCGGCCCACACCGAACACTTCGCGAATTTTGCGGAGTTCTATCCGTTCTATCTGAGCGAGCACCAGAACCTGATGTCGCGGCGGCTGCATTTCATCGGTTCGCTCGGCGTGATCGGCTGTGTCGCCATGGCCGTCGCCACCGGCAACTGGCTCTGGCTGCCGTTGGCCATCGTCTGCGGCTACGGCTTTGCCTGGATAGGCCACTTCGCCTTCGAGAAGAACCGCCCCGCCACCTTCCGGCATCCCTTCTATAGTCTGATGGGCGACTGGGTCATGTTCTCGGACATCTGCCGCGGAAAGATCTCGATCTAGGCACGCAACCGTGTTGTGAAGGCCGGTTGCGACCTGTTGCGACCGGCTACGCCGGCTGGTGCGGCATCGGCGCGGGCGTTTGCCCCGCCGCCTCGCCGGCGTCCGCGTGCGCGCCGCGCGCCGCCAGCAAGGTGGCCAGCGAGACCGACAGTTTGTCGTTGTCGAGCGCGCCTAGCAGGATCACCGCATCGATGCTGCTGGTCTTCAGATTGAGCTGATAGGCCAGCTCCTTGCGGTCGATCACGAAGCGCCCGAACAGGCTCGCCACCGTGATGCGCGCAGGATTCGCGATCAGCAGGAACTGCGGGGTGGCGCCGTCGCTTTCCAGACGGGCCACGAGTTCGTCCTCTTCCATGCCGCCAAGGAGCCGCGTCACGGTCCAGAGGTCGCGCCGCAACAGCTGCGCGAGCTCTTCCGCCGTGCAGCCGGGCTGGCCGGCGTCGCGCGCCTCGGCGAGCCGTGCGAGCAATTCCAGCGCGTCGAGCAGATCGCTGCCCGGAAAGCGCGGCCGGTCGAAGCGCCCGGTGCGGATCTCCGGCAACGCCGACGTGATCATCGCGCCCACGAGCGCGATGAACCAGCTCAGATACATCCAGAGCAGGAACATCGGCCCGGCAGCGAACGCACCGTACACGGCCGTGTAAGTGGGAATTTGCCGCACGTAGTAACCGAAGCCGCGCTTGGCCAGCTCGAACGCGATCGCGGCGGTGAGGCCGCCCACCACCGCGTCGCGCCACTCCACGCGGCAGTTCGGCAGATACACGTAGAGCATGGTGAACACGAGCGTGGTGAACGGCAGCGCCGCCCCCGCCAGCGCCCAGGTGAGCATCATCGAAACGTGCTGCTCCGTGGCCACGCCGAAAGAATGCGTGAACAGATACGACGACATCGACAGGCTCACGCCGATCAGGATCGGCCCGAGCGTGAGGATCGCCCAGTAAACCAGCACGCGCTGCGCGAAGGGCCGCGGCTTGCGCACGCGCCAGATCACGTTGAACGCGGATTCGACCGTCATCATCGTCATCACGGAGGTGACGAACAGCACGATCATGCCCATCGTCGTGAGGCCCTTGGCCTTCGACGCGAACTGGTTGAGGTACATGAAGATCTGGCTGTTGATCTGCGCGGGCATCAGGTGGTCGGCAAGAAAGCCCTGCAGCGAACTCTGGAACGACGCGAAGATCGGGAACGCCGTGAAGAGCGCAAAGGCCACCGTTGCGAGCGGCACGAGCGAAAGCAGCGTCGTGAACGTGAGACTGCCCGCGACCTGCGGAATGCGGTCCTCGCGGCTGCGCCGCGCGGCAAAGCGCGCGAGGCGCTTCACGACATCCAGATCGAAACGAATTGTCGACAACACGTCCATCGGCCGGCGCACCTGAATCAAAGCATCGAACAAAGCGCCGCCCGAGCGGGAGCGGCTAACCCAACCCCTATAATATCCCGTCAACCGACGAGGCCCGATGAAACCCATTCTTGTGCTCTATTACAGCCGGCACGGCGCGACGCTCGCACTTGCGCGCGCCATTGCCCAGGGCATCGACAGCATCCCCGGCGCCGAGGCGCGCGTGCGCACCGTGCCGGCCGTATCGACGGTCTGCGAGGCGACCCAGCCCGACATCCCCAACGACGGACCGCCCTACGCCGAATTGCGCGACCTCGAGGAATGCGCGGGCCTCGCGCTCGGTTCGCCCACGCGCTTCGGCAACATGGCCGCCCCGCTCAAGTACTTCCTCGACGGCACGACGCCGCAATGGCTTTCGGGCGCGCTGGCGGGCAAGCCCGCGTGCGTCTTCACGTCGACGGGCAGCCTGCATGGCGGCCAGGAGAGCACGCTGCTCTCGATGATGCTGCCGCTTCTGCACCACGGCATGCTGCTCGTGGGCATCCCCTATACCGAGACCGCGCTCACGACCACCGACGGCGGCGGCACGCCCTACGGCGCGTCGCACCACGCGCGCGCGGACGGCCGCAGCCACGGTCTCAGCGCCGAAGAAAAGACGCTGGCGATCGCGCTTGGCGCCCGGCTCGCGCGCACGGCACTGGCGCTCGGCGAGCGGCCGTGAACGGGCCCGCCTGCGGCCCTGTCGCCACCAGCCGCGCCGCCGCGCTCGGCGCCTTCGTGACGCTCGCCGCGCTCGCGCTCTTTTGCGTCGCGTGGGAATGGCGGCTCGCCCCGCTGCGGCCCGGCGGCAGCGCACTCGTGCTGAAAGCGCTGCCGCTCCTCATCGCGCTGCCCGGCGTGCTGCGCCGCCGCATCTACACGCTGCAATGGGCGTCGATGCTGGTGCTGCTCTATTTCGCCGAGGGCATCGTGCGCGGCATGAGCGACCCGGCGCCGGGAAACCGGCTGGGCTGGATCGAGGTCGCGCTCGCGCTGGGCTTCTTCGTCTGCGCGCTCGCCTATGTCGCGCCATTCAAGCGCGCAGCACGGCGGGCGAAACGCGAAGCCGTATGACGCGCGGGCGGACCGCCCGCCCGCGCACCGCTGGCGCGCGCACCGTGTCACACTGAACCCTTCTACCCAACCGATAGACCCAAAGCCCGCGACGGCGCCGCCGCCCCCCGCGAGCGCGCACAGCCACAAGATCATGAGTCAGGCTCACACCGATACGCCTTCTGCCTTCCTCGACGCCTGCGCAAAGGCGCTCGGCGCCCAGCACGTCCTCACCGATACACACGACACCGCGCCCTACGTCACCGACTGGCGCAAGCGCTATCAGGGTGCCGCGCGCGCCGTGCTCTGCCCGGCCGACACGCGCGAAGTCGCCGCGGTCGTGAAGCTCGCGCACGCCCACCGCATCGCCCTCGTGCCGCAGGGCGGCAACACTGGCCTCGCGGGCGGCGCGACGCCCGACCCCGCCGGCGGCGAGGCCGTGTTGAGCCTGCGCCGCCTGAACCGCGTACGCGAGATCGATCCGCACAACAACACGATCACCGTGGAAGCCGGCGTGATCCTCGCCGAAGTCCAGGCGCGCGCGGCAGAGGCCGGACGCCTGTTCCCGCTCTCGCTCGCGGCCGAGGGCAGCTGCACGATCGGCGGCAATCTCTCGACGAATGCGGGCGGCACCGGCGTCCTGCGCTACGGCAACACGCGCGAGCTGTGCCTCGGCCTCGAAGTCGTCACGCCCGAAGGCGAGGTCTGGGATGGCCTGCGCGGTCTGCGCAAAGACAATACGGGCTACGACCTGCGCGACCTCTTCATCGGTGCCGAAGGCACGCTCGGTGTCATCACGGCCGCCGTGATGAAGCTGCACCCGCAGCCGGCCGCGCGCGTCACGGCGCTCGCGGCGCTCGGCTCCGCGCATGCCGCGCTCGATTTTCTCGCGCTTGCGCAGCGCCATGCCGGACCGCTCCTCACCGGCTTCGAGCTGATGTCGGACTTCTGCATGCAGCTCGTGGGACGCCATTTCCCGCAGCTGCGCTACCCGTTCCAGACGCACCACGCGCAGGTCGTGCTGCTCGAACTCTCCGACAACGAGAGCGAAGCACACGCACGCGGCCTGTTCGAGCGCCTTATGGAAGCCGCACTCGACCAGGGCCTCGTGGAAGACGCCGTGGTGGCCGAAAGCCTCGCGCAGTCGCAGGCGTTCTGGAATCTGCGCGAGCACATTCCGCTCGCGCAGGCCCAGGAAGGACTCAACGTGAAGCATGACATCGGCGTGCCGATCTCGCGCATCGGCCACTTCATCGAGGCAACCGACGCCGAAATCGCACGCACCGTGCCGGGCGCGCGCATGGTGACGTTCGGTCATCTCGGCGACGGCAACCTGCACTACAACGTGCAGGCGCCCGCCGGCGTCGATCCGGAGCAGTTCCTCGCCGCCCATGAAAAGACCCTGAACCGCATCGTGTACGACAGCGTGCATCGCCACCGCGGCACCATCAGCGCGGAGCACGGCCTCGGGCAGTTGAAAGTGGAAGAAGCGGCGCACTACAAGAGCGCGGTCGAACTGAGGCTGATGCAGGCGATCAAGACGGCGCTCGATCCGCTGAACCTGATGAATCCGGGCAAGGTGCTGCGCCCGCCGCCAGGACAGCAGGCACAGCGGGAGACGTCAGCGTGAAGATCCGCGTCCTGTCCGACCTGCATCTGGAAAGCGACGAGCCGGACACGATCCCGCATGCCGAAGCCGATCTCGTCGTGCTCGCGGGCGACATCCACAACCATGCGCTCGGCCTGCGCTGGGCGGCGGAAACCTTCGATCCGCAGGTGAGCGTGGTCTACGTGCCGGGCAATCACGAGTACTACGACGGCGAATTCGGCGCTCTCGAGACCGCGATGCACGACGCCGCCTCGGCGCTCGATAACGTGCACTTCCTGAACAATGCGGTGCTGGTCGACCCGGCCGGGCGCTGGCGCGTGCTCGGCACGACGCTGTGGGCGGACTTCGCGCTCTTCGGCGCCGACGATGCCGCGCGCGAACGCGCGATCGCCGCCGCGGAGCACGTAATGCTCGACTTTCGCGGCCTGATTCAGGTGTCCTGGCCCGACAGTCCCGAAGCGCTGGCGCGGGACTTCACGCCGCAGGATTCGCTCGCGCTGCATGCCCACGCGCTGGCGTGGCTGGAGGGCGAGCTGGCGAGGCCCTTCGCGGGCAAAACCATCGTCGTCACGCACCATGCGCCGCACCGGCTGAGCCTCGCGGCGCGCTACGCGAACGACCTGGCGTCGGCGGGCTTCGTGAACGATCTCGACACGCTCGTGCGCTCGCCCGTTGCGCTATGGGTGCATGGGCACACGCATACGAGCTTCGACTACACGGTCAATGGCACGCATGTCGTCTGCAATCCGCGCGGCTACCGTGATCGCCGCAGCGGCGCGCCGGAAAACCCGGCGTTCGCATGGGACAAGGTGGTGGAGCTGGAAGACTGACGCCGCCGGTCGCGGGGCCTGCGGCAAGGCCAGCAGCGGGACCAGAAACGGGACCGGAAGCGGCCGGGGTGTTCAGCGCAGGCCGTCGCGCGCGTTCGTGGCGGCGCGCGCGACGCGCTGCGCGCGCAGCGACACCGGCTGAAGCTGTGCGCGACGCATGCGCAGCAGATCGCGCGATGCCGCGATGCCGATCAGGCCCATCATCACGGCGATGCCGATCATCAAATGCGTATCCATGGAAATCCTCGGGTGCTGGCGAATTGAACGTTGGCGAAAAAGCGTTTCGCTACGTTAGCAAAGCGCCGCGCAGCCGGGCGTAAGGAAGTGTTGCGAGCGGCCTCAGGTGTAACAGCCTGTCACAGCCCCCTGCCCGCCACGCCCGCTCCCCGTCAGGTGCGCGCGAACTGGCGCAGTTCGGCCTGGTCCGTGGCCAACGTCGACGGCAGGGTCTCGCGCAGCAGTTCGATCCACGTGCGGATCTTCGCGTCGAGATACTGGCGCGACGGATACATCGCATAGATGTTCATTTCCTGCGACTTGTATTCGGGCAGGATCCAGACGAGCTCGCCGCTGCGCAGCCCGCCGATGGCCGAATAGATCGGCAGCACGCCGATCCCCATCCCCTCGCGCATGGCCACGGCCAGCGCCTCCGCCACGTTCACCTGAAAAGTCGTGGGGCCGAGGCCGATAGTCTGGTCGCCCTCCGGGCCGGTGAAGTGCCACTGCGACGCGGGAAACACCGGCGTCACCATCTGCATGCACGCATGGTTGGCCAGATCGGCGGGCTTTTGCGGCACGCCGTGGCGCTCCAGATACGCAGGCGATGCGCAGGCGATGCTGAACGTGCTCGCAATGCGCTGCGAGATGTAGCCCGAATCGGGCAGATCGGTCGCGAGCATCAGCGCCACGTCGTAGCCTTCGTCGAGCAGGTCCGGCATGCGCTGCGCGGCCAGCGTCAACTCGACGCTCACCTCGGGATAGCGCTGCTGGTACTGCCCCACGGCCGGCACCACATAGTGCTGGCCAAAGCTCGTCATCGAGTAGATCTTCAGCTTGCCCGAAGGGCGCGCGTGGGCGTCACCGGCCTCCGCTTCCGCCTGTTCCACGTACGCGAGGATCTGCTCGCAGCGCTGCAGATAGCGCTCGCCCGCCTCGGTGAGCGCGATGCGGCGCGTCGTGCGGTTCAGGAGGCGCGTGCGCAGATGCGCCTCCAGATCCGACACGGCGCGGGAGGCATAGGCCGTCGTTGTATTCAGGTGTTGCGCGGCGCCCGTGAAGCTGCCCGCCTCGACCACCCGCACGAATACCCGCATGTTTTGGAGCGTATCCATAGCTGTCCTTTTTGCGACGGACGCATTGTTACATATTTCGTAAAACCGATTGTCTCATATCTTGTAAAAATGCCTTGCACCTTTACCGGTTATTCAGGAATAGATCGAAAAATATAATGCCGTACGTCAATCTATATCCAGGAAAAGGAGTAAATCGTGCAGTCTCCGGTACCGAAAGGACTCGCCGCACTCTCGGTTCTTACGCTCTCATTGATAATCGCGGGCTGTGCCAGTACCGGAGGCATCGCACCGCAGGAAAAGCCGACCGACGCCGCGCAGCTCGATGCCGGATCGGCCATTCGGGCCGCCAATGCCGACGCCCAGTGGCCCGCCAGCGACTGGTGGAAGAGCTACAACGACCCCCAGCTCGATGCCTGGATCGAAGCCTCGATCGCGGGTAATCCGTCGCTCGCGGCCGCCCAGGCCCGCGTGCGCGAGGCACGTTCCATGGCAGGAGTCGCGCAGGCGGGCCTCCTCCCCCAGATCAGCGGCAACATGTCGGTCCAGCGCGAGCACTGGCCCGACAATGTGTTCTACGGCCCCGGCCCGCTCGCCGACGCGAACACCTGGAACAACACGGCAGCGCTCGGCCTCTCTTATCACCTCGACCTCTGGGGCGAGGACAAGAACAATGCCGAGCGCGCGCTCGACCTCGCGCATGCGAGCGCCGCGGACGCGCGCGCCGCGCAGCTCGAACTCGAAGTGAACGTCACGCGCGCGTATATCGAGCTTTCGATGAACTACGCCCTGCTCGACATCGCGAAGCAAACGCTCGCCGAGCAGCAGAAGGTGCTCACGCTGGCGCAGCGGCGCCTCGCGGGCGGCCTCGGTACGCAGCTCGACGTGAGTCAGGCGCAAACGCCGATCCCCGAGTACGAGCGCCAGATCGACGCGCTCGACGAGGCCATTGCGCTCGGCAAGAACCAGCTCGCCGCGCTTGCCGGCAAGGGACCGGGCGCGGGCGAAGCGATCACGCGCCCGGCGCTCTCGCTCGCGAGCCCGGCGGGCCTGCCCTCGGCGCTGCCCGCCGAGCTGATCGGCCATCGCCCGGACATCGTCGCCGCGCGCTGGACGGTGGCCGCGCAGGCGCGCGGCATCGACGTGGCCAGGGCCGACTTCTATCCGAACGTGAACCTGCTCGTCTCGATGGGCGGCTATGCGGCCGCGGGTCCGCTGTTCCAGTTCCTCAAGTCGATGAGCGGCAGCTACTCCGCGGGCCCGGCCCTTTCGTTGCCGATCTTCGACGGCGGACGCCTGCGCGCGCAGCTCGGTGCGCAATCGGCCGCCTACGACGTCGCCGTCGATCAGTACAACCAGACCATCGTGACCGCGCTCAAGGAGATCGCCGACGAGGTGGTGCGCATGCGCTCGCTCGCCACCCAGCAAGACGATGCGCACCGCTCGGTCACGGTCGCCCAGCGCAACTTCGATCTCGCCGAGGAAGGCTATCGGCGCGGCCTCACCGACTACGTGAACGTGCTGATCGCGCAAACGCAGCTGCTGCGCGCGCAGGAAGGCGTCGCCCGCATTCAGGCGGCGCGTCTGACCGCGCAAGCCACGCTCGTCGCGGCGCTGGGCGGTGGCGTAATCGACGCGGCGAGCGACCCCGCCGTCGCCACGCCCACCGACGCCGAGCAACTGCCGGCGCACGGCAGAAAGACGCGCGACGTGCCGCTCGCACCCGCCGCGCTGCTGGCACCGCGTTCGTCGGCCACCGGGGGCGCGAACGCCGGCCGTCCGGCCGCCGCCGTCAACTAAGGCGCCACGATGCAAGCGTCCTCTTCCCCCGCACAGCCTGCCGTCGAGCGCTTCGTCGCCGCGTTCGCCGACTGGGCGCGCACCGACGGCCTCGTCTGGATCTACCTGTTCAAGGCCATCGCCGCTGCGCTGCTCTCGCTCGCCATTGCGATGAAGCTCGATCTGCCGCAGCCACGCACGGCGATGACGACCGTCTTCATCGTGATGCAGCCGCAAAGCGGCCCGGTGTTCGCCAAGAGCTTCTACCGCCTGTGCGGCACGCTCGTCGGCCTGGTCGTGATGCTCGCGCTGATTGGCCTGTTCGCGCAGCAGCCCGAGCTCTTCATCGCCTCGACCGCGCTGTGGGTCGGCATCTGTACCGCGGGCGCCGCGCGCAACCGCAACTTCCGTTCGTACGGCTTTGTGCTCGCGGGCTACACGGCCGCGCTGATCGGCATCCCGGCTTCGCAACATCCGGACGGCGCATTCATGTCGGCCATGACGCGCGTCTGCGAGATCTCGGTCGGCATTCTCGCGTCGGGCTTCGTCAGCGCCGTCGTGTTTCCGCAGTACACGGGCGAGCTGCTGCGCTCGACCGTGCGCCGGCGTTTTTCGTCGTTCGTCGATTACATAGCGTCGGCGCTCGCGGGCCGCGTGGATCGTTCGCAGATCGAAGCAACCAACCTGCGCTTCGTGACCGACATCGTCGGCCTCGAAGCGAGCCGCAGCACCGCGGTGTTCGAAACGCCCGACACGCGCATGCGCTCGGCGCGTCTCGCGCGCCTGAACACCGAGTTCATGAGCGCCTCGACGCGCTTTCACGCGCTGCATCAGCTAATGAGCCGCCTGCGCAGCGAGGGCGCTTCGGCCACGGTCGACGCGCTCGAACCGTACTTCCGCGAAATCGCGCCGCTCTTCGCGAGAGCCGGCGAACCGGTGCTCACGGCCGCCGACGCGGCGCATGTCGCCCAGCAGCTCGATGCCTACCGCGCGACGCTGCCCGGCCGCGTGCGTGCAACCCGCGAGCGGCTCGAAACGCAACTGCGCGAAGCACAGCCGCAGGCCCCCCACGCCACAGGCGACACGGCGAACCTGCTCGACTTCGACACCGCGGCGGAGCTCCTGTACCGCTTCATCCACGAGATGAACGAGTACACGGCGACCTACGCCTCGCTCGCCGTCGCCGCGCACTCGCGCGAAAAGTGGCTCGCGCGCTACGTGCCGAAGACGAACTGGATCGCGGCGGTCGTCGCGGGCCTGCGCGCAGCGATCCTCACGGGACTGCTCGGCGCATTCTGGATCGCCAGCGCCTGGCCGAACGGCACGACGCTTGTGCTTGCCGCGGCGGCCACCTGCGCGTTGGCCTCGTCCTCGCCGCAGCCCGCACGCATGTCGAGCCAGATGGCGATCGGCACGGTGCTAGCGGCGCTGGTCGGCATGATCCTCGTGTTCGGCGTGTATCCGCATATCGACGGCTTCCCGATGCTGTGCGTCGCGCTCGCCCCGGCGCTCGCCTTCGGGGTATTCCTCACGACGCGGCCGCAGTACGCGGGCTACGGCGTGGGCTACTGCATCTTCCTGTGCTTCCTCGCGGGCCCGGACAACGTCATTCAGTACAACCCCGACAGCTACATGAACGACGCGCTCGCGCTCGCCATGTCGATGGCCGCCTCGGCCGCGGCGTTCGCGGTGTTCCTGCCGCCTGCCACGCGCTGGCTGCGCGAGCGCCTGCTGAGCGACCTGCGCCGCGCGGCGGTACAGGCGTGCCGCGCGCGCCAGACCGGACCAGCCGGACTGACGAGCGTGCGCAACCGCTTCGAGAGCGGCACACGCGACCTCGTATTCCAGCTGAGCGCACTGGCCGGCAATGATCAGGCCCAACGCCGCGACACGCTGCGCTGGCTGTTCGCGACGCTCGAAGTCGGCAATGCCGCGCTCGATCTGCGCGACGAACTCGCGACGCTGCCTGCACATCCGCGCTATGCGAAAGGCACCGCATGGCGCGACGCGATCGATACGACGCTGCGCTCGGTGAGCGCCCTCTTCGACCGCCCTGCCGCGCCGCGCCATGCCGCCGCGCTCGCCGCCACACGTGCCGCCATCGAGGCGGCCCAAGCGGCGCTGCGCAGCTTCGAGCCGCCGCGCGAAGAACGCGATCCCTTGCAGCGCATCCTGAGCCATCTGCATTTCATCCGTACCGCCCTCATCGACCCGCAGTCGCCGTTCGCGAGCTGGGCGAAGAGCGAGGGTGCGTATCCCGGCGCAAGCCCTGGAGCCCACCATGCCTCGTGACGTCGCGTTTCTCGACGCCTACATTCCCGCGATCGTGCTGCTCTTCATTCTGGGCGCGGCGATCAGCTGGGTGCTCGACTCGCTGCTGGCCCGCACGGGCCTGTACCGGGTCGTCTGGCACCCGTCTCTCTTTCGCGTGAGCCTGCTCGTGGTCGTGTGCTGCGTGCTCGGCCTCGCCGTCTATCGTTGAACCGGATTCGAAGCATCATGACACTGCGAAACATCATTGGCTTTATCGCGACGGCCATCATCTTCGTCGTCGCCATCCTGGTCGGCCGCGTGCTGTGGGTCCACTACATGGACGAGCCGTGGACCCGCGACGGCCGCGTGCGCGCCGACGTGGTCAACATCGCGCCCGACGTCTCGGGTGCCGTGGTCGAGCTGCCCGTGCACGACAACGAGTTCGTGCACAAGGGCGATCTGCTCATGCAGATCGACCCGTCGCACTACCAGATCGCCGTGGAACAGGCCCAGGCCGCCGTCGCCGCGCGCAAGGCCGAGCTGACCATGCGCCAGGACGACGCGAAGCGCCGCGCCGACGTGGACAGCCTCGTCGTCTCGCAGGAAAGCCGCGACAACGCCTCGCACGCCGCGAGCTCGGCGCAAGCGGAGTACGAGCAGGCGCAGGCCGCGCTGGACGCCGCGAAGCTGAATCTCGAGCGCACGCGCGTGGTCTCGCCCGTGGACGGCTATGTGACGAACCTGCAGGTGTTCAGGGGCGACTACGCGATCGCGGGCCAGGCCAAGCTGGCCGTGGTGGACAGCCACTCGTTCTGGGTCTACGGCTACTTCGAAGAGACCAAGCTGCCGCACGTGAAGATCGGCAACCAGGCCGAGATCAAGCTGATGAGTGGCGGCACGCTGCAAGGCCATGTCGAGAGCATCTCGCGCGGCATCTACGACCGCGACAATCCGCAAAGCCGCGAGCTGCTCGCCGACGTGAACCCCACCTTCAACTGGGTGCGCCTCGCGCAGCGCGTGCCGGTGCGCATTCGCATCGACAAGGTGCCCGACGACATGATTCTCGCCGCCGGCACGACCTGTACGGTGGTCGTGAAGCCCGGAACCTGAGCGCGCCCGTCGGACGCGCGACGCAGCGAGCGGCGCATTGTCAGAAAAAGAGCAGCCTTGAGCTGCTCTTTTTACGTCTGCTTCCCGATGCCCCGACAGACAAACGCAATATTATGCAAGGCGACCTGCTGTAAACGTCAAAAACCAGAGATCTTGATGTTAATCAAATCATAATTCGGAACAACCCAGGATTATTCTGCCTTTTGAACTCTCCATAGCACCGCAAGCGTGAACCTCACCAGAGCTCCAACGCCCGGCAGTATCGTCGTTCTCGGCGTCGGCAACATCCAGTGGGCCGACGCCGGTTTCGGCGTGCGCGCGGTTGAACGCTTCCGGGCGCAGTGGCAATGTGCCCCACATGTGGAGATCGTCGAGGCCGGTATACGCGGGCTCTCGCTGCTGCCGCTGCTCGAAGCCGCGCGCCGGCTCATCGTGTTCAACGCGGTCGACCTGGGCCACGCGCCCGGCACGCTGCACGTGCACACGGGCGACGACGCCTCCGGCCGTCTGCGTACGCGCGGGGCCAGCCTGCATCAGATGGATTGCGTCGACGTGCTCGCATACGCCCAGCTCAAGGGCCGCGCGCCGCGCGAGATCGTGCTGATCAGCGCGCAGCCGCTCGATCTCGATACCTACGGCGCCGATCTCAGTCCTGCCGTGAGCGCCCAACTCGACCCGGCCATCGCGCTGGCCTGCCGCTGGCTGCGCCGTTGGCGCGCGGCCCCGCAGCCGCGGGCGCACCCGCCAGGCGGCGTACGCCTGCCCGGCAGCGGCCCGGAACTCGACATCTAGAGAGCGGACGCCGAGCCGCGGCGTTGCGTGGCCAGACGGGACAATGCGGGGACAACGCGGGGACAACGCGCCGACAAAGCAGCGACAAAGCGCAGCGAAGCGCGGCATCATGGAGAACCCGCGTTGTCCGCATCCGCGGCACTGCCCTATGCTGCGGTGAATCCGGCCCCGATGGGCGAACGGAGCACGAGACGCGTGAAACCAGCGCGCGCGGCCCGAGCCGGACCCAACCCTGCCGGCCCCCGTACGGCCGGCCGCCACGGAGGATGGTTTCCATGCGCCGTTACCGCGACTTTCACCGCGAATCGATCGACCACCCCGAAGACTTCTGGCGCCGCGAAGCCTCGCGCATCCATTGGGAAACGCCGTTCGACGCCGTACTCGACCGTTCGAATCCGCCATTCGCGCGGTGGTTCTGCGGCGGCCGCACGAATCTGTGCTTCAACGCGGTGGACCGGCACCTCGCCGAGCGCGCCCAGCAATGCGCGCTCGTCTATGTCTCGACCGAGACCGGCATCGAGCGCCGCTATACCTATGCCGATCTGCACGCCGAAGTGAACCGCATGGCCGCCGTGATGCAGTCGCTGGGCGTCACGCGCGGCGAGCGCGTGCTGATTTATCTGCCGATGATCCCCGAGGCCGTGTTCGCGGTGCTCGCGTGCGCGCGCCTGGGCGCAATCCATTCGGTCGTGTTCGGTGGTTTCGCGGCGCCCTCGCTCGCGGCGCGCATCGACGACGCGAAGCCCGTGCTGATCGTGAGCGCGGACGCGGGCGCGCGCGGCGGCAAGGTGATCGACTACACGCCGCTCGTGGACGAAGCCATGGCGCGCGCCGAACACGCGCCGCCCAAGGTGTTGCTGATCGACCGGCAACTCGCGCCCGAACGCCTCTCGGCGAGCTACCTCGTGGACTACGAGCCGCTGCGCGAGCAGTACTACGGCGCGCAGGTGCCGTGCGTCTGGCTCGAATCGAACGAGCCCTCGTACGTCCTCTACACCTCGGGCACGACCGGGCGGCCCAAGGGCGTGCAGCGCGACGTGGGCGGCTACGCGGTGGCGCTCGCCGCGTCGATGGAATACATCTTCGAGGGCCGCGCGGGCGACACGATGTTCACGGCGTCCGATATCGGCTGGGTGGTCGGACACAGCTACATCATCTACGCGCCGCTCATCGCCGGCATGACAACCGTGATGTACGAGGGCACGCCCATCCGTCCCGACGGCGGCATCTGGTGGCGCCTCGTCGAGCAATACGGCATCAACCTGATGTTCACGGCGCCCACGGCGATCCGCGTGCTCAAGAAGCAGGATCCGGCGCTGCTGCGCGCCGCCGACCTCTCCAGCCTGCGCACGCTGTTCCTCGCCGGCGAGCCGCTCGACGAGCCCACCGCCGCCTGGATTTCGGAGGCGCTCGGCAAGCCTGTGGTCGACAATTACTGGCAAACCGAGACCGGCTGGCCGATGCTCGCGATCCAGCGCGGCGTCGAGGCGCTGCCGCAGAAGCTCGGCTCGCCGGGCGTGCCGGCCTACGGCTACGACCTCACCTTGCGCAACGAGCACACGGGCGAGCCCTGCCCGCCGGGCGAGAAAGGCGTCATCACGCTCGGCTACCCGTTGCCGCCCGGCTGCATGCAAACGGTCTGGGGCGACGACGCGCGCTTCGTGAAGACCTACTGGGAGAGCGTGCCGGGCCAGCAGGTGTACTCGACCTTCGACTGGGGCGTGCAGGACGAAAACGGCTACGTCACGATCCTCGGCCGCACCGACGACGTCATCAACGTCGCGGGACACCGGCTCGGCACGCGTGAAATCGAGGAGGCGATCTCGTCGCACGCGGCCGTGGCCGAGGTCGCCGTGGTGGGTGTGGACGATGCAGTGAAGGGGCAGGCGGCGCTGGCGTTCGTCGTGCTGCGCGACGCGGCGGCCGCGGCCGATCCGGCAGCCGCGCAGCAGCTCGAAGCGTCGATTGCGGCGACCGTGGACCGCCAGCTCGGCGCCATCGGCCGGCCCGCGCGCGTGCTGTTCGTCGGCATGCTGCCGAAGACGCGCTCCGGCAAGCTGCTGCGGCGCGCGATCGCCGCCCTCGCGCAAGGGCGCGAGCCCGGCGATCTGCCGACCATCGAAGACGCCGCGGCGCTACAGCACGTGCGCGATGCGGTGGCCGAGGCGAACCGCGGCGACGCCGCCTAGCGCGGCATCGCCGCCCATGCGGCAAGGAAGCGGCGCAGAATCCCACTCGAATACGTGCCGGCGATATCGGTGAGAAAGGTGGCGAACGACGTGCTGGCGTGCTCGTCGGCGGTGTCGGAGATCGTGCGCACCACCGCGCACGGCAGCCCGTATTCGTAGCAGACCTGCGCAATGGCCGCACCCTCCATCTCGACCGCGAGCGCGTCGGGAAGCGCCGCGCGCAACCCGGCCACGGCCTCGCGGCTCGCAACGAATTGATCCCCGCTGATGACGAGACCGCGATGCACGCGAGGCAGATGCCCGGTCTGAAAGCGCGCGGCCAGCGCCGCGCCCTCTTGCGCCACGAAGCGCTCGCACGCTTGCGCCAGAGTCGCGCAGAGCGCCGGGTCTGCAGCGAAGCGCGCGCGGCCAAGCAGCGGAATCTCGAAGCGGGGAAAGAGCGGCTCGGCGTTCATGTCGTGCTGGAGCAAAGTCTCGCCCACCACGATGTCGCCGATATGCACCGACTCCCCCACGCCGCCCGCCACGCCCGTGAACACCAGCGCTTCGACGTCGAACGCATGGATCAGCGCGCTCGCGGTGGCGGCGGCCGCGACCTTGCCGATGCGCGCGAGCGTGACGACGCAGGGCACGCCATGGACGGTGCCGAGGTGATAGTCGCGCTGACCGAGCGTGCGCGTCGTGACGCCCGCCTCCACGCGCATGGTCGCGAGCAGGTCGCCGAGTTCTTCGGGCAGCGCGGCCAGCACGCCGAGCACGCGCGCGGTGGCGCGGGACGATACGTCGTTCATCGTGAAGTTCTTCCGTGAGGGTGGCTAGCCGGTTAGTGCCGCGGGGCCGGCCAGGCGTAGCGCGCGTTCATTCCACCGCTTGCAGCTTCGCCACCGCGAGCGCCAACCACTTCTCGCCGTGGCGCTTGAAGCGGACCTGGGCCTTCGCGTCGGTGCCGCTGCCTTCGAGTGCCGTGATCGTACCTTCGCCGAATTTCGTGTGGAAGACCTGCTGCCCCACGCGAAAGCCCGTCTCGGCCGCGCGCTGCTCGTTGGCGAACGAGGGCAACGGCGCCGTGTCGGGCACGTAGGCGTCGCGCTCGCGGCCGCCGCTGCGGCCTGCGCTTCGGTCGCCTTCGCCACCCGAGCGCCCGAACCAGTCGCGGCCCCAACCCGCGTTATCGGAGCGCCCGCCCCAGCGCGCGCCGGCTTCGGCCTTCGGCGTGAGCCATTTGAGGGTTTCCTGCGGCAGCTCGTCGAAAAAGCGCGAGCGCACGTTGTAGCGCGTCTGGCCGTGCAGCAGGCGGCTCTGCGCGAACGAAAGATAGAGGCGTTCCTTCGCGCGCGTGATCGCCACGTACATGAGGCGCCGTTCCTCTTCGAGACCATCGGCTTCCATCGCGCTGTTCTCGTGCGGGAAGAGGCCCTCTTCGAGGCCGGTGATGAACACCGCCGTGAATTCGAGACCCTTCGCAGCGTGCACGGTCATCAACTGCACCGCGTCCTGGCCCGCCTGCGCCTGGTTGTCGCCGGCCTCCAGCGAGGCATGCGAGAGGAAGCCCGCAAGCGGCGTCATGAGGTCGGGATTCTGCGCGGGATCCGTGATGGCGGGCGCGTCGAGAACCTGCACCTCGCCGTCGTCCGCGACGATCTCGGGCGCCGCGATCGCACCCGGGCGCAGCGGAATCGAGCGCGCGGGGGTGTCGAGGCCATAGCCCTGCTCGCTCACGAACGCCGTCGCCGCGTTGACGAGTTCCTGCAGGTTCTCCAGCCGGTCCTGGCCTTCGCGCTCGCCCTGATAGAACTCGGCGAGACCGCTCATGCGCACGGCGTACTCAACGGTCTCGGGCAGGCTCAGCTGCGCCGTTTCGGCGCGCATCTTCGCGATCAGATTCGCAAACGACCCGAGACTCGTGCCGGCCTTGCCCGTCACGTAGGGAATCGCCGCCGCCATCGAACAGTTGTAGAGACGCGCCGCGTCGGCGAGCTGCTCGATCGAGCGCGCGCCGATACCGCGCGCCGGAAAATTCACGACGCGCGCGAACGCGGTGTCGTCGTTCGGGTTGTCGATCACGCGCAGATACGCGAGCGCGTGCTTCACTTCCTGGCGCTCGAAGAAGCGCAGGCCGCCGTACACCTTGTACGGAATGCCCGCGTTCACGAGCGTGTGCTCGATCGTGCGCGACTGCGCATTGCTGCGATAGAGCACCGCGACCTCGTTGCGCGCGAGGCCCTGGTTGATGAGCGCGCGGATCTCTTCGACGATCCAGCCCGCCTCCTGCGAATCGGTGGCGGCCTCGTAGACGCGCACGGGCTCGCCGTGGCCCGCGTCGGTGCGCAGGTTCTTGCCGAGGCGGCGCGAGTTGTGCGCGATGAGATGGTTCGCTGTGTCGAGAATATGACCGTGCGAGCGGTAGTTCTGCTCGAGCTTGATCAGGTGCTTCACGCGGAACTCCTGTTCGAAGTCGCGCATGTTGCCCACGTTCGCGCCGCGGAACGCATAGATCGACTGGTCGTCGTCGCCCACCGCGAAGATCGCATTGCTGCCGCCCGCCAGCAGTTTCAGCCACGCGTACTGCAGCTTGTTGGTGTCCTGGAACTCGTCGACGAGGATGTCGCGAAAGCGCGCCTGGTAGTGCGCGCGCAACGGCGGATTGTGCGCGAGCAGCTCGTAGCAGCGCAGCAGCAGCTCCGCGAAATCGACCACGCCTTCGCGCTGGCACTGCTGGTCGTACGCCTCGTAGAGCTCGACGAACTTGCGGTTGAAGTCGTCGGTGACGTCGACGTCCTTCGGCCGCAGGCCCTGCTCCTTCGCGTTGTTGATGAAGTACTGCAGGTTCTTCGGCGGATATTTCTCGTCGTCGATGTTCAGGCCCTTCATCAGGCGCTTGAGCGCCGAAAGCTGGTCGGCCGTATCGAGAATCTGGAACGTCTGCGGCAGGCCGGCGTCGCGGTAATGCGCGCGCAGCATGCGGTTGCACAGGCCGTGGAAGGTGCCGATCCACATGCCGCGCGTGTCGATGGGCAAGAGCGCCTGCAGGCGGCCCATCATTTCGCGCGCGGCCTTGTTCGTGAAGGTCACGGCGAGGATCGTGGCGGGCGAGGCCTGCCCCTGCTGGATCAGCCATGCGATGCGCGTGATCAGCACGCGCGTCTTGCCGCTGCCGGCCCCGGCCAGGATGAGCGCCGGCTCGTTCGGCAAGGTGACGGCGGCGAGTTGTTCGGGGTTCAGGTTCGCGAGCAGATCGGGCATGGAGTACGCAGGAAGCAGGAAGGCGCGCGAAGGCGCGCCGACGATGGGCAGACCGACATTATAAGTCGCCCCTCGCGCCTCGCTGCGCTGCTGCCCCGCAGCGGCGCGGCCGGGCCGGCACTTCCCCTTATAATCGAAGGTTTCCGCATCCTTTTTTCGGCAGATTCCACCCATGAGCGACAGCACGCTAGCGAAAAGCTTCGAGCCCCAGACCATCGAGGCCCAATGGGGCCCCGAATGGGAGCGTCGCGGCTACGCCGCCGCGACCTTTACGCCCGGCCGCAACAACTTCTCGATCCAGCTGCCGCCGCCCAACGTCACCGGCACGCTGCACATGGGCCACGCGTTCAACCAGACGATCATGGATGGCCTCGCGCGCTATCACCGCATGCTCGGCGAGAACACGCTGTGGGTGCCCGGCACGGACCACGCCGGCATCGCCACGCAGATCGTGGTCGAACGCCAGCTCGACGCGCAGAAGATCTCGCGCCACGACCTGGGCCGCGAGCAGTTCGTCGAGCGCGTCTGGGAATGGAAGCAGAAATCGGGCTCGACCATCACGGGCCAGGTCCGGCGTCTGGGCGCTTCGATCGACTGGTCGCGCGAGTACTTCACGATGGACGACAAAATGTCGGCCGCCGTGCGCGACGTGTTCGTGCGCCTCTACGAACAGGGCCTCATCTATCGCGGCAAGCGCCTCGTGAACTGGGACCCGGTGCTGCTGACGGCCGTCTCCGACCTCGAAGTGGCGAGCGAAGAGGAAAGCGGCAACCTCTGGCACCTGCGCTACCCGCTCGCGGACGGCTCGGGCCACCTGACCGTGGCCACCACGCGCCCGGAAACCATGCTCGGCGATACGGCCGTCATGGTCCACCCCGAAGACGAGCGCTACGCGCACCTGATCGGCAAAATGGTCAAGCTGCCGCTCACGGACCGCGAGATCCCCATCATCGCCGACGAATACGTGGACCGCGAGTTCGGCACGGGCGTCGTGAAGGTCACGCCCGCGCACGACTTCAACGACTACCAGGTGGGCCAGCGCCACGGCCTGCCGATGATCGAGATCCTCACGCTCGACGCGAAGATCAACGAAAACGCGCCCGCCAAGTACCGCGGCCTCGACCGCTTCGAGGCCCGCAAGCAGGTGGTGGCCGACTTCGAGGCGGCGGGCCTGCTCGAATCGGTGCAACCGCACAAGCTGATGGTGCCGCGCGGCGACCGCACGGGCGTCGTGATCGAGCCGATGCTGACCGACCAGTGGTTCGTGGCGATGAGCAAACCGGCGCCCGAGGGCACGTTCAACCCCGGCAAGTCGATCGCCGAAGTCGCGCTGGACGTGGTGCGCAACGGCCAGATCAAGCTCGTGCCGGAAAACTGGACCACCACTTACTACCAGTGGCTCGAGAACATCCAGGACTGGTGCATCTCGCGCCAGCTCTGGTGGGGCCACCAGATCCCGGCCTGGTACGGCGAAAACGGCGAAATCTTCGTCGCGAAGAGCGAGGACGAGGCACGCGCGCAGGCCCAGGCGAAGGGCTACACGGGCGCGCTCAAGCGCGACGAAGACGTGCTCGACACGTGGTTCTCGTCGGCGCTGGTGCCGTTCTCGTCGCTCGGCTGGCCGGAGCAAACGCCGGAGCTCAAGGCCTTCCTGCCCTCCTCGGTGCTCGTGACGGGCTTCGACATCATCTTCTTCTGGGTGGCGCGCATGGTCATGATGACCACGCACTTCACCGGCAAGGTGCCGTTCGAGACCGTGTACGTGCATGGCCTCGTGCGCGACGCCGAAGGCCAGAAGATGTCGAAGAGCAAGGGCAATACGCTCGACCCGATCGATATCGTGGACGGCATCGACCTCGAAACGCTGGTCGCCAAGCGCACCACGGGCCTGATGAATCCGAAGCAGGCCGCGACCATCGAAAAGAAGACGCGCAAGGAATTCCCGGACGGCATCCCCGCCTTCGGCACCGATGCGCTGCGCTTCACGATGGCTTCGATGGCCACGCTCGGCCGCAACGTGAACTTCGACCTCGCGCGCTGCGAGGGCTATCGCAACTTCTGCAACAAGCTCTGGAACGCCACGCGCTTCGTGCTGATGAACTGCGAAGGCCACGACTGCGGCTTCAGCAAGCCGGGCGACTGCCAGCCCGGCGACTGCGGCCCGGGCGGCTACACGGACTTCTCGCAGGCCGACCGCTGGATCGTCTCGCTGCTGCAGCGCGTGGAGGCCGACGTCGCGAAGGGCTTCGCGGACTATCGCTTCGACAATGTGGCCAATGCCCTGTACAAGTTCGTTTGGGACGAATACTGTGACTGGTATCTGGAACTCGCGAAGGTGCAGATTCAGACCGGCACGCCCGAGCAGCAACGCGCCACGCGCCGCACGCTGCTGCGGGTGCTGGAAACGGTGCTGCGCCTCGCGCACCCCGTGATTCCGTTCATCACGGAGGCGTTGTGGCAGAAGGTGGCGCCGCTCACCGACGCGTATCCACAAGGCATAGCCGAGGGCGCGGCATCGATCATGGTGCAGCCCTACCCGGTCGCCGATGCGAAGAAGATCGACGAGGCCGCCGAGCGCTGGGCCGCCGACCTGAAGGCCGTGATCGACGCCTGCCGCAACCTGCGCGGCGAGATGAATCTCTCGCCCGCCACCAAGGTGCCGCTGCTCGTCACGGGCAACAGTGAGCGGCTCGCGAGCTTCGCGCCGTATGCGCAGGCCCTGGCGAGGCTCTCGGAGGTCCAGATCATCGCCGACGAGGCCACGCTCGACGCCGCTTCGGCAGGCGCGCCAGTTGCTATCGTTGGAACAGACAAGCTGGTGCTGAAGGTCGAGATCGACGTTGCGGCCGAACGGGAACGGCTCTCGAAGGAGATCGCCCGTCTGAACAACGAAGTGACGAAGTGCAATGCCAAACTCGGAAATGACAGCTTTGTCGCAAAAGCTCCGCCTGCTGTCGTTGAACAGGAGCAGAAAAGGCTGGCAGAATTCCAGGCAACGCTCGGCAAGCTGACCGCGCAGCTGGAACGGCTGCCGGCCTGAAGCACGATCCGGCGAACAGGATGCTACCCAGAGTGCGGGTTGTTCGTGCAAGGTAACAAGGACGGTACGACCCGCAGGACCAGGACTAAGGACATGCTAAAAGTTACAAAAGCGGTATTTCCGGTAGCGGGCCTCGGCACGCGCTTCCTTCCGGCCACCAAGGCCAGCCCGAAGGAAATGCTGCCGATCGTCGACAAGCCGCTGATTCAGTACGCCGTCGAAGAAGCCGTGGCGGCCGGGATCACCGAGATGATCTTCGTGACCGGCCGCAGCAAGCGCGCCATCGAGGACCATTTCGACAAGTCCTACGAGATCGAGGCGGAGCTCGAGGCGCGCGGCAAGGCGAAACTGCTCGAGCTGGTCCGCAACATCAAGCCGGCCCACGTCGACTGCTTCTACGTGCGCCAGCCCGAAGCGCTCGGCCTCGGCCACGCCGTGCTGTGCGCGGAAAAGCTCGTGGGCGATAACCCGTTCGCCGTGATCCTCGCCGACGACCTGCTCTACGGCACGCCGCCTGTCATGCAGCAGATGGTGGAGGTGTTCGACCACTACCATAGCTCGGTGCTTGGGGTGGAAGAGATTCCGCCGTCGGAAACGCGCTCGTACGGCATCGTCGACGGCAAGGAATGGGAAGACTCGATCGTCAAGCTGTCGGGCATCGTCGAAAAGCCGGCGCCCGAAGTCGCGCCGTCGAACCTGGGCGTGGTGGGCCGCTACGTGCTCAAGCCGCGCATCTTCGAGCACCTGCGCTCGATCAAGCCGGGCGCGGGCGGCGAGCTGCAGCTCACCGACGCGATCCAGTCGCTGCTGGCCGACGAGCAGGTGCTGGCCTACAAATACCACGGCACGCGCTTCGACTGCGGCAGCAAGCTCGGGTATCTGAAGGCGACGGTGGAGTTCGCGCTGCGTCACCCCGAGGTGGCCAGCGAATTCGCCGAGTATCTGCACACGCGCAAGCCGACGATGGAAGGCTAGCCGCCTGCGGCTTCGCGGTTTGCACCGCTGCCAACGAAATGGCCCGCCATTCAGCGGGCCATTTTTTCGTCCGCGCCCTCTGGGCGAAGGCGGCACAGCCAGTGCGGATTTCAGCGCCGGCGCATCAGGAACACGAAGGTCTTGTCCTGCTGCGTACTTTCGACGATCTCGTTGCCGGTCTGTTTCGCGAACGCGGCGAAATCGCGCTGCGAGCCGGGATCGGTTGCGAGCACCTTGAGAATCTGGCCGCTTTCCATGTCGGCCAGCGCCTTCTTGGCGCGCAGGATCGGCAGCGGGCAGTTCAGCCCGCGCGCATCCACTTCCTTGTGAACCTGAATTTGCATCGGGGTTGGATCCTTCGGGGTGAGGTGCCTCATGCGGCGCATGGCACATATTGATAGCGCCGATTCTACCGCAGGCGCGCCCCGCCCCCCGGATGCCGCTCAGAGCGTGACCGCCTGCCCCGTCTGCAAGGACTGGCGCAGCGCCTGGCCAATGCGCGTCGCCTCGAGCGCGTCTTCCAGCGTCGCGCCCTGCGCGAGCGCATCGCTCGCCCCGGTTGCGCCGCCACCGGCAACCATGCGCGAGTGCACCGACGCCACGAAAGCCTGCGCCTCGACCAGGAACGCCTCTTCGAAGCGATCGAAGAAGGTCGGCGTGCATTCGCTGCGCACGCCGCCCCCGTCATAGATTTCGACGCGGTTCACGCGCGGAATATGTCCGATAGCGAGCGCACCCGCCGTGCCGATCACCTCGCTCGACGTATCGTTGCCGTGCGCCATCGTGCGCGATGCATAGAACATGGCGAGACCGCCGCCCTCGAACTCGCAGATCGCCACGCCGTTGTCCACGTCGCCCGCCGCGCGCAGGCCTTCGTGCAGCGCGATCGTGCCGCTCGCGTAGACGCGCGTGGCGCGCGGCTTGCCAAGCAGCCAGCGTGCGACGTCGATGTCGTGCACCGTGCAGTCGAGGAAAATACCGCCCGAGGTGGGGGCGAAGCGCACGAAGAAGCCTTCGGGATCGTTGAGGTCGCAGGTCTGCGAGCGCACGAGGAATGGCCGCCCGATCGCACCCGCCAGCACCTTCGCATGCGCTGCCTGATAGCTCGGGTCGAAGCGCCGCATGAAGCCGATCGTCACCTGCTGGCCGTCGTAGCGGCGCGCTTCGGCCACGACACGCTCGCATTCGGCGACGTCGAGCGAGAGCGGCTTCTCGCAGAACACGTGCTTGCCCGCGCGCAGCGCGTCGACGATCTGCTGCGCGTGCAGCGCGGAGGGCGTGACGAGCCACACCGCGTCGAGCGTGTCGTCGGCCAGCATGGCCGCGTAGTCCGCGTAAAGGCGCGCCGCGGGCAAGGCCTCGCGCGCCCACGCCAGATCTTCCTCCAGCGGGCTGCACGCCGCCGCGAGCGTCGCGCCCGGCACGCGATACGCGAGGTTCTGGGCGTGCCGCCGCCCGAGCCGCCCGAGCCCCGCCACACCCACGCGCAAAAGCTGGGGCCGCTGCTTGATCCTTTCCGTCTCCTGCATCCTGCGCCTCCGTCAGTCCTGCTGTGTCTCGATGCACCGCGCGGGTGGCGCGGCGTTGCCTGGCCTCGGGTTACGCCCCGAGCTTCACCACGCGCCCTTCGCGCCAGGACTGCGAAGCGGCCTCCGCCAGTTCGAGCGCCTTCAGGCCGTCCGCCACCGTCGTGCGTACCGGCGTGCCCTTCGTCACCGCTTCGTAAAAGTGCGCCATCTCGCTCGCATAAGCAGCGCGATAGCGCTCGAGGAAGAACGCCTCGGGCACGTCCTGCGCGACGGCCGTCTTCGACCATGCCACCACTTCCGTCGGCTTCATGTTGCCCGCCTGGAGCATGCCCTCGCTGCCGAGAATCTCGAAGCGCTGGTCGTAGCCGTATGCCGCGCGCCGCGCGGTATTGATCTGGCACAGCCGCCCGCGCTTCGTGCGGATCGTGACCGCCGTCGAATCGATATCGCCCGCCTCGGCGATCGCCGGGTCGGACAGGCAACTGCCCGTCGCATGCACCGTGTCGGCTTCGTCGCCGAGGATCCAGCGGAAAATGTCGAAGTCGTGGATCAGCATGTCCTTGAAGATGCCCCCCGAGTGCTTGATGTACTCGACCGGCGGCGCGCCCGGATCGCGGCTCGTCACCACGAGCATCTCCGGCGTGCCGATCTCGCCCGCGTCGAGGCGCGCTTTGAGTGCCGCGAAGGTGGGGTCGTAGCGGCGCTGAAAGCCGATCATGGCGACCACCCCCGCGCGCTCGACCGCCTCGGCGCAGGCACGCGCGCGCTCGATGGTGAGATCGACAGGCTTCTCGCAGAAGATATGCTTGCCCGCCGCCGCCGACTTGAGAATCAGTTCGGAGTGCGTATCGGTACTCGAACAGATCACGGTGGCGTCGATCGATGCGTCGCCGAACGCGTCGTCCACGCCGGCCACCTCGGCGCCGTGCTGTGCGGCGAGCGCGGCCGCGGCGTCGCGGTTCACGTCGATCACGTACTTCAGGCGCACGCCGGGCTGGCGCGCGAGATTGCCCGCATGTATGCGCCCGATGCGGCCCGCGCCGAACACCGCAACGTTCAGCGTCTTGCCTGCTGCTTCAGTCATCGTATCCTCCATGGTCCGTCGATTCTTCGACGTTCAGTTCGAGCCGGTACGCAAGCGCGATGAACAGCGCCTGGCACAGGCAAAAAGTGCTCGTGAGCGAGCGGAACGCGAACGCGCTCCCCTCCTTCACGCAAAGCAGGGCATTCGCATGGCGTGCGAGCGGCGAGAGCTGGCTGTCGGTGATGACGAGCGTTTTCGCGTGATGCTGCTGCGCGACGCGCAAGCAGTACTGCGTCTCCTTGCCGTAGGGCGCGAAGCTGATCGCGATGACCACATCGCCCTTCTTCACGCTGCGGATCTGCTCGTGATACATGCCGCCGAGGCCCGAGACGAGATGCACGCGCTTTCTCGTATGCTGCAGCGCGTAGACAATGTAGCTCGCCACCGGAAACGAGCGCCGCACGCCGATCACGTAGATGTTGTCGGCCTGCTCGAGCATCTTCACGGCCTCGTCGAACTGCGTGTCGTCGAGACCGGCCTCGAGCTCGTCCAGACCGCTGCGGCACGCGCCGATGAACTCGCGCGCCACCGCGCCGCCCAGATCCGGGCTCGCCTTGCCTTCCTTTTCGTCGATCAGCTGGCGAATGCGTTGCTGGTAACTCGTCGCCGATGCGCCCTGCCCCGCGTAGGCCTGACGGAACACCGCCTGCAGGTCCGAAAAGCCCGAGAAGCCGAAGCGCTGCGCAAAGCGCACCACCGCCGAAGGGTGCACGCCGCAACTGGCCGCGATGTCACTCGTGCGGTCCATCATCACGCTCGCGCGGTTCTGCTCGATATAGGTCGCGACGCTCTTCAACTGCCGCGGCAGCGCTTCGTAATCGTGCGCGATGCGCTGCATCAATTCATCGACGCCCGACGCGACGTCGCTTGTCTCATCCGCCATGATCTTTTTCCTTGGCTCTTTGCCGCAGTGCCGCAAAACCCTTGCCGGGCGCGGCTTTCGGGGCATACCGACGTTGCCGATTATAGGAAGGTCGGCCTTCGAATGGAACAGATTTTCTATTTTTATTTGCGGTGAAATTTCTGTTGCATCCCGTGCGACGATCGCCTAATCTTGTCGATGAGCGGGACGACATGATTTCGCCTGGTCGTCCGGTTCATCCCAAAAACGACAGACCGAGAAAGGTGGAGACAATGACACAACGCAAGGGCAAGGCAATGCTTGCGCGGCTCGCCGCGACGCTGCTGCTCGCCGCAGGACTGGGCACGCTGGCCATGCCGGCGGCCCAGGCCGCGGACGCGCACTTCGTGCTGATCAGCCACGCGCCCGATTCGGATTCGTGGTGGAACACGATCAAGAACGCGATCAAGCAGGCCGACGAGGACTGGAACGTCGAGACCGACTACCGCAATCCCCCCAACGGCGACATCGCCGACATGGCGCGCCTGATCGAGCAGGCGGCCGCGCGCAACTACGACGGCGTGATCGTCACCATTGCCGACTTCGACGTGCTGAAGAGCGCCATCGCCAAGGTCACGGAAAAGCATATCCCGCTCGTGACGATCAATTCCGGCACAGAGGAACAGAGCGCGCAGCTCGGCGCGATCATGCACATCGGCCAGCCCGAATACGTGGCGGGCCGCGCCGCCGGCGAAAAGGCCAAGGCGGCGGGCGTCAAGTCGTTCGTCTGCGTGAACCACTACGCGACCAACCCGCTCTCGTTCGAACGTTGCCGCGGCTTTGCCGATGCGCTCGGCGTGGACTACAAGAGCTCGACGATCGACTCGGGCCAGGACCCGGTCGAAGTCCAGTCGAAGACCAGCGCTTATCTGCGTAACCATCCGGACACGGGTGCGATCCTCACGCTCGGCCCGATTTCGGCGGTGGGCGCGCTCAAGGCCGTGCAGCAAATGGGTCTGGCCGGCAAGATCTACTTCGCCACCTTCGACTTCTCCGACGACATCGCCAAGGGGATTCGCGACGGCACGATCAAGTTCGCGATCGACCAGCAACCGTATCTGCAGGGCTATATCGCCGTCGCCGTGCTGGCGATCGTGCACAAGGATCACACCACCGATCCCGCGAAGATCCGCCAGATCCTCGAGGCCAATCCGAAGTTCCAGCAGCGCCTCGAAACCTACGGGCTGCAACCGTCGTACGGCCCGCGCAACATCCGCTCGGGTCCGGGCTTCATCACGAAGGAGAACATCGACAAGGTCATCAAGTACGCGGGCCAGTACCGCTGATCTGTCCAGTAGTCGCAAAGCCGTTTTTCGTCAGCCCCGCGCGGCGACGGTTCGCCCCTCGCGATACCCGTTTCGCCCTTCGCTCACCGCGCCGCGCGCTCTTCACCGGTACGTCGCCCTTGTGTTCCGCCTCGTTGCTTCACGCACGGGGTGGCGTACCGGGCATCAGCAACTGCATGGGACCGAAGCGAGCGTAAAACGCCAACTCCGGTCCACCGTTCTACGTGGGACAGGATCCGGCGCCAACGCGCCAAGGCCTGTCGACAAAGGAGACATCATGGGTGTAGCCGGCAAACACTTCCCCTCGCATGCACCGGACGGCGGCGCGCAAAACCCCGACGCCACGCCCCCGGCCGCGGACGAGCGCGTGCGCCGCGAATCGCGCTTCGGCCATCTGCTCGGCCGGCCCGAATTCGCCGCGATTTCCGGCACCGTGCTCGTATTCGCCGTGTTCGCCATCGGCGCCGGCGGCTCGGGCATGTTCGATCTCGACGGCATCATGAACTGGTCGCAGGTCGCGGCCTATCTGGGCATCCTTTCGGTCGGCGCGTGCCTGCTCATGATCGCCGGCGAATTCGACCTTTCCATCGGCTCGATGATCGGCTTCGCCGGGATGATGGTCGCCATCCCGACCATGTACTTTCACTGGCCCATCGCGCTTTCCATTCTGTTCGCGTTCGCGGGCTGCACCGCCCTCGGCGCACTCAACGGCTACCTCGTCATGCGCACGCGGCTGCCGTCGTTCATTGTCACGCTCGCGTTCATGTTCATCCTGCGCGGCCTCACGCTCGCGCTCTCGATCATGTTCGCCGACCGCACGATCGTTTCCGGCGTGGGCGACGTGGCTCATGCCGACGCGCTCAGCAACCTGCTCTTTCACGGCACGGCGTTCAAGGGACTCTTCATCACGCTCGCCCACATGGGCATCGGCAAGATGCTCGACAACGGCCAGCCGCTCGTGCCGGGCATCCCGAAGGTGATCCTCTGGTGGTTCGCGCTCACGATCATCGGTGCCTTCGTCCTCGCGAAAACGCGCTACGGCAACTGGATTCTCGCCGTGGGTGGCGACGCCAACGCCGCGAAGAACGTCGGCGTGCCCGTCAAGCGCGTCAAGATCTCGCTCTTCATGCTCACCGCGTTCTGCTCGTGCCTGTTCGCCGTGCTCCAGGTGTGCGACATCGGTTCCGCCGCCGCCGACCGTGGCCTGCAGAAGGAGTTCGAAGCCATCATCGCCGCGGTGATCGGCGGCACGCTGCTCACGGGCGGCTACGGCTCGGTGGTCGGCTCCGCGTTTGGCGCGCTGATCTTCGGGGTCGTGCAGATCGGCATCACCTACACGAACATCGATTCGGACTGGTTCCGCGTGTTCCTCGGCCTCATGCTGCTGATGGCCGTGCTGTTCAACCACTACGTGCGCCGTCGCGTCGCGCAGTCGTAATCCGGAGGCTTCCATGTCCGACACCAACAATGGCAACGGCACTGGCAACGGCGCCGACACGATCCTCGCACTCGAGAACGTCAGCAAGTACTTCGGCAAGGTCATCGCGCTCAACGGCGTCACGCTGCGCCTGAAACGCGGCGAAGTGCACTGCCTGCTGGGCGACAACGGCGCCGGCAAGTCCACGCTCATCAAGACGCTTGCGGGCGTGCATCAGCCCAGCGCCGGCGAATATCTCGTGGACGGCAAGCCCGTGCGGTTCGACTCGCCCAGGGAGGCGCTCGACCTCGGCATCGCAACGGTCTACCAGGATCTCGCGCTGGTGCCGCTGCTTTCCGTCGCGCGCAACTTTTTCATGGGCCGCGAGCCGCAGAAAAAACTGTTCGGTTTCCTCAACGTGATGGATCTCGACTCGAGCGCGACGATCGCCCGCGACCGGCTCTCCGAGATGGGCATTCACGTGCGAGACCCGCATCAGGCCATCGGCACGATGTCGGGCGGCGAGCGCCAGTGCCTCGCGATCGCCCGCGCGATCCACTTCGGCGCCCGCGTGCTGATCCTCGACGAACCGACGGCGGCGCTCGGCGTCAAGCAGAGCTTCAACGTGCTCAAGCTGATCCACACCGCGCGCGCCAAGGGCATCTCGGTCATTTTCATCACGCACAACGTGCACCACGCCTACCCGATTGGCGACTCGTTCACGCTGCTCAATCGCGGCCGCTCGCTCGGCACCTACACGAAAGAGACCATCAGCAAGAACGAAGTGCTCGACATGATGGCGGGCGGCGCGGAAATGCAGAAGATGATCGCCGAGCTCGACGGCGCGACCATCTGAGCGCGCGGCACGACGGCATCGAATCCAACAGGAATGCATATGGCAATCACCCGTTCCCCCGCCTCGCGCTTCGCGCCCGGCAAGACGCGCGACATCGTCTGCCTCGGGCGCCTGGGCGTGGATCTCTACGCGCAGCAGGTCGGCGCGCGGCTCGAAGACGTTTCGACCTTCTCGAAGTACCTGGGTGGCTCGTCGGCCAACATCGCGTTCGGCTGTGCGCGGCTAGGCCTGAAGTCGGCCATGCTCACGCGGGTCGGCGACGATCACATGGGCCGCTTTCTGGTTGAAACGCTCACGAAGGAAGGCTGCGACACGAGCCACGTGCGCGTGGACCACGAGCGCTTGACCGCGCTCGTGCTGCTCGGCCTGAAAGACCGCGACACCTTCCCGCTGATCTTCTACCGCGAGAATTGCGCCGATATGGCCGTCGATGAACACGACTTCGACGAGGCGTTCATCGCCTCATCCAAAGCACTGCTCATCACCGGCACGCACTTCTCCACCGCGCAGGTGAACCGCGCGAGCCTCGCGGCGCTCGACCACGCGCGGCGCAACAACGTGCGCACGGTGCTCGACATCGACTATCGCCCGGTGCTGTGGGGCCTCACCGGCAAAGCGGACGGCGAAACGCGCTTCGTCGCGAGCGAAGGCGTGTCCACGCATCTGCAGCGCATCCTGCCGCTCTTCGATCTCGTGATCGGCACGGAAGAAGAGTTCCGCATTGCCGGCGGCAAGGAGTCGCTGGTCGAAGCGCTCGCACGCGTGCGCGAAGTCACCGGCGCCACGCTGCTCGTCAAGCGCGGCCCGCTGGGCTGCCAGATCATCGAGGACGCCGTGCCCGCCTCGCTCGACACCGTGCCGATGCAGCGCGGCGTGGAGGTCGAAGTGCTCAACGTGCTGGGCGCCGGCGACGCGTTCGCCTCGGGCTTCCTCTCGGGCTGGCTGCGCGATGCGCCGCTCGAAGACTGCGCGCGCGCCGCGAACGCCTGCGGCGCGCTGGTCGTGTCGCGCCATGGCTGCGCGCCCGCCATGCCGACGCCGGCCGAGCTCGACTACTTCCTGCGTGAAGCCGCCGCCGACCCGGTGCGCATGCGCCGCCCCGACCGCGACGCGACGCTCGCGCGCCTGCATCGCGTCACGCCCGCGCGTACGCAGCACGACGAGGTGCTGGGATTCGCGTTCGACCATCGCAACCAGTTCTTCGACCTCGCGCAGCAAACGGGCGCCGACGAAGCGCGCATTGCGCAGCTCAAGAACCTGTTCGTCGCTGCCGTTGCCCAGACCGAGCAGACACTCGGCCTGCAGGGCCGCATCGGCGTGCTGATCGACGACCGCTACGGCCAGGACGCGCTGAACGCGGCCACCGGACGCGGCTGGTGGATCGGCCGCCCGGTCGAGCTGCCCGGCTCGATTCCGCTCGTGTTCGATCACGGCCGCTCGATCGGCACGACGCTGGCCTCCTGGCCCATCGGGCACACGGTGAAGTGCCTCGTGCAGTACCATCCCGACGACCCCGTCGAGCAACGCATCGAGCAGGAGTCCCAACTGCGCGCGCTCTACGACGCCGTGCAGGCCAGCGGCCACGAGCTGCTGCTGGAAGTGATTCCGCCCAGGCGCGACGGTGTGCCAAACCCGCCCGATACGGTCTACCGCGCGCTCAAGCGCCTCTACAACATCGGCCTCTACCCCGAGTGGTGGAAGCTCGAGCCGATGGACGCCGAACAGTGGCGCGCCGTCGACGCGCTGATCGCCGAGCGCGACCCGTATTGCCGCGGCGTCGTACTGCTCGGGCTCTCGGCGCCGGTCGAGCAGCTCGAGGAAGGCTTCCGCTCGGCGGCGCAGTCGGCCACCTGCCGCGGCTTTACGGTGGGCCGCACGATCTTCTACGAACCGAGCCTCGCCTGGCTCGCGGGCGAGATCGGCGACGACGAACTCATCGCCCGCATACGCCGCACGTTCGAGACGCTGATCGCCGCCTGGCGCGCCTCGCGCACCTCGCGCGCGAAGCCCCAATCCGCCGCCGCAGGCGCGCCGCTCAGCCGCGAGGAGAAAGCAGCATGAACCAGCGCATCGCTCCCGCCACGCAGGAGGGCCAGCCCGGCCACCCGGCCGCCCAGCAGGCCGCGCACGGCCCGACCGTGCGCCTCACCGCCGCCCAGGCGCTGGTGCGCTACCTCGCCGCGCAGCGCGTCGCCAGCGAGGACGGCTCGGGCCGGACCGAGCCGCTGTTTGGCGGCGTATTCGCGATCTTCGGCCACGGCAACGTGGCCGGCCTCGGCGAGGCGCTCTATCAGTGGCGTCACGAACTGCCGACGCTGCGCGCGCACAACGAGCAGGCCATGGCGCACAGCGCGATCGCCTACGCGAAAGCGCATTTTCGCCGCCGCATGATGGCCGTGACCACGTCGATCGGACCGGGCGCGACCAACCTCGTCACCGCCGCCGCGCTCGCGCACGTGAACCGTCTGCCGCTCCTGCTCCTGCCCGGCGACATCTTCGTCTCGCGCGAGCCCGACCCGGTGCTGCAGCAGATCGAAGACCTGCATGACGGCGGCCTCTCCGCCAACGACGCCCTCAAGCCGGTCTCGCGCTACTTCGACCGCATCGTGCATCCCGCGCAGCTGCTCACCGCGCTGCCGCGCGCCATGCGCGTGCTGACCGACGCGGCGCTATGCGGTCCGGTCACGCTCGCGCTGCCGCAGGATGTGCAGGCCACTGCCTGGGACTACCCAGTGAGTTTCTTCACGCCGCGCCTCGTGTCCTTTCACGCGGGCGCCCCGCTACAGGCCGAGATCGACAGCGCGCTCACCCAGCTTGTGCGAGCGAAGCGTCCGCTGATCGTGGCGGGCGGCGGCGTACTGTACTCGCGCGCCGCGGAAACGCTGCAGGCGCTCGCGGCAGCACGCGGCATTCCCGTGGCGGAAACCCAGGCCGGCAAGGGCGCACTCGCGTGGGACGATCCGCTCAATGCCGGCGCGCTCGGCGTAACCGGCTCGCCCGCCGCCAACGCGCTCGCGCACGAAGCCGACTGCATCCTCGCCGTCGGCACGCGGCTGCAGGACTTCACGACAGGCTCGAATTCGCTGTTCCAGCACGCGCACGTGATCAGCGTGAACGCCAACGGCTTCGACGCGATCAAGCACAACGCGTGGACCGTGCAGGCCGACGCGAAGCTCGCGCTCGCCGTGCTCGGCGAAGAACTCGGCGAGTGGCGCGCCGACGCCAGCTGGACCGCCAAAGCCCTGAGCCTCGCAAGCGCCTGGCGCGAGCGCGTCGAACGTCTCACGCATGCGCCGCAGGAACGCAACTGCCTGCCGTATGACGCCGACGTGATCGGCGCCGTGCAGCGCTCGTCGAGCCGCTCGCCCACCGAAGACATCGTCGTCTGCGCGGCGGGCACGCTGCCGGCCGAGCTGCACAAGCTCTGGCGTGCGGGGCGCCCCGGCGCCTATCACGTGGAATATGGCTACTCGTGCATGGGCTACGAGATCGCGGGCGGCCTTGGTGCGAAGCTCGCGCGGCCCGAGCGCGAAGTGATCGTGATGGTGGGCGACGGCAGCTACCTGATGATGAACAGCGAGATCGCCACTTCGGTGATGCTTGGCGCGAAACTCATCATCGTCGTGCTCGACAACCGCGGCTATGGATGCATCAACCGCCTGCAGCAGGCCTGCGGCGGTGCGCCGTTCAACAACCTGTTCGACGACTGCGCGCAGGGCCCGCTCGGCGCGCCGCGCATCGACTTCGCCTCGCATGCGCGCTCGTTGGGCGCCCAGGCGGAGCACGTCGCGAACGTCGCCGAACTCGAGGCCGCCATGCAGCGCGCCCGCGCCTCGATGCGCACCTACCTCATCAGCATCGACACCGACCCCGCGCGCACGACCGCGGACGGCGGCTGGTGGTGGGAAGTGGCGGTGCCCGAAGTCTCGGCGCGCGCCGCCGTGCGCGAAGCGCGCGAACACTACGACGAACGCCTCACCTCGCGCAGCCGCGGCGAAGAGCCCGCCGCGCAGCCGCAAGACACGGCGGCCGCGAGCACGGAGGGCGATGCGGCGAGCGCGGACGCCACCACGCCGAGCCATGACGATCAAGCCTGAGGAACCCCCTATGAGCGCATTTGAAGTACGCATCGGCATCAATCCGCTTTCGTGGATGAACGACGACCTGCCGTCGCTGGGCGGGGAGACGCCGCTCGAAGTCGCGCTGACCGAAGGTCGCGAGATCGGCTACGAAGGCTTCGAACTCGGCAACAAGTTTCCGCGTGAGCCACAGGCCCTGAAGGCCCTGCTCGCCCAGTACGATCTTTCGCTCGTCTCGGGCTGGTACTCGGGCATGCTGGCGCACCGTAGCGTGGAGGAAGAGATCGCCGCCGTGGACAAGCATCTCGAGCTGCTCGCGCAGAACGGCGCTACGGTGATGGTCTACGGCGAAGTCGCCGATTCGATCCAGGGCGTGCCGCGCCCGCTGTACCAGCGGCCGCGTTTCTTCAGCGAGGCGCAATGGGACGCCTACGCCGCGCGCGTGGACGCCTTCGCGAGGCACACGCTCTCGCGTGGCGTGCGGCTCGCCTATCACCATCACATGGGCGCCTATGTCGAAACGCCGGCCGACGTCGACAAGCTCATGGCACGCACGAGCGACGCCGTGGGCCTGCTGTTCGACGCCGGCCACATCACGTTCGCGGGCGGCGACCCTGTCGCCGAGCTCGACAAGCACATCGCGCGTGTGTGCCACGTCCACTGCAAGGACGTGCGTCCCGCCGTCGTCAAGCTCGCGCGCAATCGCAACTGGAGCTTCCTCGACGCCGTGCTCGCCGGCGCGTTCACGGTGCCCGGCGACGGCGCCGTCGACTTCCCGACGATCATCGAACGCCTCAAGCGCCACGGCTATCGTGGCTGGCTCGTGGTCGAGGCCGAACAGGATCCCGTGATCGCGCCGTCGTATGCGTACGCGCAGAAGGGTTACCGCACACTGCGCGCGCTCGCCGACGCACCGCTCGCCGCTACGAAGGAGGCAGCATGACCCTGCTAGTAAAGGCCGCGCGCGAAGGCCAGACGATCGCGCGCGTCACGCCCGTGAGCGCGGGCTGGCGCTATGTGGGTTTCGCCGCGCACCGGCTCGACGAAGGCGACGTGGTCTATGTGTACGACAAGAGCCGCGAAAGCTGCATCGTTGTACTAACCGGTTCGGTAGATATCGAGGCGGGCGGCGAGCGCTGGTCCGGCCTCGGCTCGCGCGACAGCGTGTTCGAGGACGCGGCGCCCTACGCGCTCTACGTGCCGCCCGGCATCAAGGCGACGGTGCGCGCGGCGCGCGCGGCCGAGGTGGGCGTGGCGAGCGCGCCCGCGCAAGGCACGCTGCCCCTGCGCCTCATCGAGCCCGCCCAGATGAAGCGTTCGACGCGCGGCAAGGGCCTCAACACGCGCTACGTCTGCGACATCCTCCCGCAGACCGAGGCCGCCGAATCGCTGCTCGTGGTGGAAGTGCGCACACCCTCGGGGCACTCTTCGAGCTATCCGCCGCACAAGCACGACGCCGACCGCCTGCCGCAGGAAAGCGCGCTGGAAGAGACCTACTATCACCGGCTGAACCCGCCGCAAGGCTTCGCGTTCCAGCGCGTCTACACCGACGCGCGCGACCTCGATGAAACCATGGCCGTGGAGGATCACGACGTAGTCATGGTGCCGCGCGGCTATCATCCGGTCACGGTGCCCTACGGCTACGACTCGTATTACCTGAATGTCATGGCCGGACCGCGCCGCGAGTGGCACTTCCACAACGATCCCGCGCACGAGTGGATCATCGAGCGCGATGCGAAGTAAGCCGAAGTGCGCGCACCGGCCCGCAGCAGAATGAGAAACGCCGCCTCGAAGGCGGCGTTTCTCGTCGTGGGCCTCGGACTCACGCCAGCCTGAACTTTCCCACCAGCCGCTTGAGCGCTCTCGCCTGATCGTCGAGCGACTGCGCGGCCGCGGTCGCCTGTTCCACGAGCGCTGCGTTCTGCTGCGTGCCGGCGTCCATTTGCGTGACCGAGCGGCCGATCTCCTCGATGCCCGCACGCTGCTCGTGCGATGCCGCGGAAATTTCGCCGATGATGTCATTCACGCGCTTCACCGCCTTCACGACCTCGTCCATCGTGCGGCCGGCGTCCTGCGCGAGCGACGAACCGTTCGACACGCGTTCGACCGACGCGCTGATAAGCGCCTTGATCTCCTTAGCAGCCGTCGCGCTGCGCTGCGCGAGATTGCGCACCTCTGCCGCGACCACCGAGAAGCCGCGCCCTTCCTCGCCCGCGCGCGCCGCCTCGACGGCGGCATTGAGCGCGAGAATATTGGTCTGGAATGCAATCCCTTCGATCACGCCGATGATGTCCGCAATGCTCTTCGCGCTGTCATTGATCTCGTTCATCGTGGAGACCACGCGGCCCACCACGGCGCCGCCCTTCTCCGCGATCGCCGATGCATTGCCCGCCAGCGTGCTTGCCTGCGCCGCGTTCTCGGCGTTCAGGCGCACGGTGGAGGTGAGCTGCTCCATGCTGCTGGCCGTGCGCTCGAGCGCGACGGCCTGTTCCTCGGTACGCTGCGAGAGATCGAGATTGCCGGTGGAGATCTGGCCCGAGGCCGCCGCAATGGCCTCGGCGCTCGCCGCGATCTCGGCTACCGTCTTCGAAAGACCTTCCTGCATATCGCGCAGCGCACCTAGCATGCTCGCGGCGTCGCGCGCGCCGAGCTTGACCGGTTGGGCGAGATCCCCCGCGGCAATGCGGCTCGCGATCGCCTTCGCCACCGCGGGTTCGCCACCCAGCTGCCGCGCGATGCGCCGCACGACCCACTCGCTCACGAAGAATGCAAGCACGAAGAGCGCGACGGTGGCCGCGGCGATCATCACGAACGACGACTTGAAGATGAACGACGCCGCCGAAATCGTTGCTTTCGCCGCGGCGCCGCGCTGCTCGACGAGCTGGTCGACGAGCGTTTCGAGCTTTTCCGTTTCGACGAGCAGCGAGACGTCTTGAGTCGCGACCTGCCAGCTCATCTGCGAAAGGTCGAGCGGCTGCGCCTTCACGAGCGTCACGAAATCGCGCAGATGGCCGTTCCAGGTCGAACTCGCACCCGCCAGCTTCTTCTGCAGGTCGAGCGCGGCGCCGCCCGAGCGCTGCGCGTCCTGCTGCAATTGATCCATCTGGCTGCCGAGCGCAGCGAGATCGTGGTCGATGTCGTCGCCCAGTTCGTCGCGCTCCTTTGCCGTAGTGGCCGTGAGCAGCATCTTCTGGGCGCGGCTCGCACGCAGCATGTGGGCGCGCGCCTCTTCGGCGGCGCGGCTCGCCACGTAGCCCTGTTCATAGATCGATTGCGTCGAGCCGTTGAGCCGGCTGATCTGCGCGAGCGAAAACACGCCCATCGCAAGTGTGCCAATCAGAAGCACCGCGAACGCGACGCGCAGTGTCGCCTTGACCGAAAGCGATTTGCCACCGCCACGCCAGGCGGCTGGAGCGCAGGCCCGGGCCGCACCCGCGGCCCCCGTTTCCTGCGGCACGAAACCGGCGTGCCGGCTGCCCTGCGATACAGCTTTCATGTTTTGACGATCTCCTGCTTGTTGTCGGACGCCCTGGCGAATCGGCACAGCGCGCCACAACCCGGTCAACGGCAGATCCGCACGCGATCTTTAACGTCGCGCCCGTATCGGTCCCGGATTCCGGCCCCGCTTTCCGGCCCCTTAGCGACGCGCCTCGTGGGCGCGCGCACCGGCGGGTTATACACGACCAAAAAGCAGCGCCAATAAAACGGCGCAGCCTGTTGCGCGCGCGCCGCGGCACGCCCGGCCGCCATCATCCGGATGGGTGGCCGATTCTCGACAAATTATGTCCGGACGGTTCATGCGAGACACATTACACTCCGTCTCAGAACGCATATACACAAACCTTTCACATCATCGCCGTATTTGCCGCATCTTCCGGATACGGCGTGCGTGTGAAGCTCTCAGCCCTTGGACACCATGGAAACCAGCCTCGACAAGCGCGCTCTGCCCGGCGCCGCCCCCGCGTCGGCGCCGAGCGCCTCCGGCGCCCAGCGCACCGTGTACTCCGTGCTCGGCGCGATCAGCTTTTCGCATCTGCTCAACGACATGATCCAGTCGTTGATCCTCGCCATCTATCCGATGCTGAAGGACAACTTCTCGCTGTCGTTTGCGCAGATCGGCCTCATCACGCTCACCTATCAGATCACCGCGTCGATGCTGCAGCCGCTCGTCGGCATCTATACCGACAAGCGGCCGATGCCGTACTCGCTGCCCGTCGGCATGGGCTTCACGCTGTGCGGTCTGCTGCTGATGTCGGTGGCGCCCAGCTTCGCCGTGCTGCTCGTCGCGGCGGCGCTGGTCGGCTGCGGTTCCTCGGTGTTCCATCCGGAATCCTCGCGCGTCGCGCGCATGGCCTCCGGCGGGCGCCACGGCCTCGCGCAGTCGCTCTTCCAGGTGGGCGGCAATGCGGGCTCGTCGCTCGGACCGCTGCTCGCCGCGGCCATCATCATTCCGCACGGCCAGCGCAGCATCGCGTGGTTCTCCGTCGCCGCGCTCGTCGCCATGTTCGTGCTCACGCAGATCGGCCGCTGGTACAAGGCGCACCCGGGCATGAAGAAAAAGCGTGCCGAGGCGCCGCATGTCACGCTCTCGCGCGCTCGCGTGGCGAGCGCCATCGGCGTGCTCGTGCTGCTCGTGTTCTCGAAGTACTTCTATCTTGCGAGTATCAACAGCTACTTCACGTTCTATCTGATCGACCGCTTCCATCTGTCGGTGCAGGGCGCGCAGATCCATCTGTTCGTGTTCCTCGCCGCCGTTGCCGCCGGCACGATCATCGGCGGCCCGGTGGGCGACCGGATCGGCCGCAAGTACGTGATCTGGGGCTCGATTCTCGGCGTAGCGCCTTTCACGCTGCTGCTGCCGTACGCGAACCTGTTCTGGACCGGCGTGCTGACGGTGATCATCGGCGTCGTGCTGGCCTCGGCGTTCTCGGCCATCCTCGTCTACGCGCAGGAGCTGATTCCAGGCAAGGTCGGCATGGTGGCGGGCCTGTTCTTCGGCTTCGCGTTCGGCCTGGGCGGCATCGGCGCGGCCGTGCTCGGCCAGCTCGCCGACGCCACGAGCATCGGCTTCGTCTACAAGGTCTGCTCGTTCCTGCCGCTGATCGGCATCCTTACCGTGCTCCTGCCCGACGTCGAAGGCAAACGGGCGAAGAAGGCTGCGGCCTGAGTGACATGCGGGGCGCGCAGCCTCGCGCGTGAAAGATCGGACGGCCGGCTGCCCTTGGGGCGCCGGCCGTTTTAGCCTGCTGGCCGTGCGCGCAAGCCGCAATGAGAGCGGCAGCCACGGGACGTACTACTATAGGTTTGACGGCAAGGCATTCACGCTCCGTGCGTCGTCAGCCGATCCGCAATCCCCGTCCTGACGGGAACCGCCGCCCTTCGTGACGCCCACGCGCGAGGTCCGCCATGCAATTGTCCACGGTAGAGATCGTCAAGCCCGAGGCCACCAATTTCGTCCTCGGACAGTCGCATTTCATCAAAACGGTCGAAGACCTGCACGAGGCGATCTACGGCGCCGTGCCGGGCATCCGTTTCGGACTCGCGTTCTGCGAGGCGTCGGGCAAGCGGCTAGTGCGCCGCTCAGGCACCGACGAAGCGCTCATCGAGATGGCGACCGGCAACGCCCAGCGCATCGGCGCGGGGCACAGCTTTATCGTTTTTCTCGGCGACGGCTTCTTTCCCGTCAACATGCTCAACGCGATCAAGGCGGTTCCCGAGGTCTGCCGCATCTTCTGCGCGAGCGCCAACCCGACCCAGGTGCTGATAGCGGAGACGGACCAGGGGCGCGGCATCGTCGGCGTCGTGGACGGCTTCCCGCCGCTAGGCGTCGAGACGGAAGACGACGTGCGCTGGCGCAAGGACCTGCTGCGCGCGATCGGCTACAAGGCCTGAGCGTCGATGAACACATCCGTCGATCTGTACGCCGCGCTCGAACGCCAGACGGCATTGGCACTGCAATGCGGCGCACTGCTGCCGATCGAGACCGCGCTCACGTCGCTCGATGACCACGGCGTGCGCTTCGCCGTGCGCGTGGCGGCCAATCTCGTGCGCAAGGACGCGGCGCAGAAACCGCAGGACACCCAGGCACCGCGCAACCCCTTCCTGCCCTACGATCCGGATCTTTTCGTCGCCGATCTCTCGCCCACGCACGTCGCGTTGCTCAACAAGTTCAACGTGGTCCGCCATCACCTGTTGCTCGTGACGCGCGCCTTCGAGCCGCAGGAGGCACTGCTCGACGCCGCCGACTTTGCGGCGCTCGTCGTCGCGCTGCGCGAACTCGATGGCCTCGGCTTCTACAACGGCGGAACGGCGGCGGGTGCGAGCCAGCCGCACAAGCACCTGCAGGTGGTGACCCTGCCGCTTGGCGACAGCGGGCCGCCAGTGCCCATCGAGGCGCTATTCGACCGCGCGCACGTCATGCACGACACGCTGCCCGTCGACACCGTGCCTGATCTGCCGTTCTGCCATGCGTTCGAGCGCCTCGACCTTGCGGGCGGCACGGTGACGCAAGCCGCGCATGAAGCGCTCGGATGCTACCGCGAACTGCTCGACGCAGCCGGCGTCCCCGTTATCTACGTGGGCGGCGTCGCGCACCAGGGCGCGCCGTACAACCTGCTCGTCACGCGCCGCTGGATGCTGGCCGTGCCGCGCTCGCAGGAGTGCGCCGAAGCGATTTCCGTCAACGCGCTCGGCTTCGCAGGCTCGTTCTTCGTGCGCGACGCGGCGCAATTGCAGGCGCTCAGAAGCCTCGGGCCAATGACGGCACTCGCGCGCGTGGCCGTCGCGCGCTAGCGCGCCCCCTCAACCGTCCTGATTCGAACCCGGTGCCGCTCAACCGCGCGCGCAATTGGCAGCGGCTTACGCCGCGACGAGCGGTTCGAGCGCTGCGCGCAGCGCGTCGGGCAGTGCGCTCACGGGCCGGCGCGTCGCGCGATCGACGTAGACGTGCACGAAATGCCCCTGCGCCGCGGGTGTCGCCTCGCCCTCGCGAAAGAGCCCGACCTCGTAGCGCACGCTCGACGAGCCGAGGCGCGCCACGCGCAAGCCCGCATCCACGCGCTCGGGAAACATGAGCGGTGCGAAGTAATTGCACTGCGTCTCAACGACCAGCCCGATCGTCGCGCCGTGCTCGATGTCGAGTGCGCCGGCGCGGATCAGATATTCGTTCACGACGGTGTCGAAGTAGCTGTAGTAGACGACATTGTTCACGTGGCCGTAGACGTCGTTGTCCATCCAGCGTGTGCCGATCGGCAGGAAGTGGCGATAGTCGGAGCGGGCGACGGTGACGGGTCGGTTCATCGGCGTGATCCTGGGAAGGCGGGACGGGAAAAGTAGCAGGGAAACTTCGCGGGCGCGCGCGTCACTGCCCGGGCCGCTCGACGAATTCGAACGGCAGGCCGCGCCGGCGCATCCATTCGCCGAGCGCCTGGCCGGTGCCCGCGCGCCACGGCCGCAGCTTCGCGGGCTCGACGAGCCGGTATTCGAGCAGTTCCGGCGACAGCGAAATCGTGCCCGTTGCCTTGACGTGATACGCGATGATGAGCTCGTTCTTGCGGATGAATTCATAGACGCCGACGAGTTCGACGCTATGCGCGCGCAGCGCGGTCTCTTCGAACACTTCGCGCGCGATGCCCTCTTCGGGCGTCTCGCCGTTTTCGAGGAAACCGGTGATGAGCGCGAACATGCCCTCCGGCCAGGCGGCGTTGCGAGCGAGCAGCACGCGCCCCTCATATTCGACGATCGCCGCAACGACGGGCAGCGGATTGTTCCAATGAACGTAGCCGCAGGTGAAATCGGGGCAGGCAAGGCGCACACGGCCACCTTCATGGGTGGGATCGGCGCGTTCGGTGAGACGCGAGGCACAGCGGGGACAGAACTGGTAGTCGCTCATGATGACGGGGGGCGCGCGGCGCGCCCAGCGTAGCCGCGCGGCCCGGCGGGCACGCTCACGGCGAACGCAAAGCGACTATTCTAGTGCGCTATCCTGCCACGCGTGCGGGCCCGCCAGGCGAGGCCGAGCGCCCCGACCACGAGCGCCGCGGCGGCGAGCCACAGCGACGTCGAGAACGAGCCGGTCGTAGCCGCCAGCGGCGCCGCCACGAGCGGCCCGGCGATCTGGCCGATCCCGTAGGCGGCCGTGGCATAGCCCATCAGCGCGGCCGCGTGCTCGCCGCGCAGCAAGCGGGCCTCGCGCATCGCGAACAGCGTAATGGCCGTGAACGGCAGCCCGATCAGCAGGCTGCCGAACGAGAAGCCCGCCGCATTGGGCCAGACGATCCCCAGCGCGATACCCACGGCCTGGAGCACGTAGCAGCCCGCGAGCATGAGGCGATTGTCCCAATGCAGCGGCAGGCGCGCGCCGGCCAGCGCGCCCACGATCAGCGCCGCGCCGAACATGGGCCAGAACAGGTCGGGCCACACGGAGCCCGGCAGCGCATGGCGCGCGATCACGGGCAGAAAGGTGGCCGTGATGATGTAGCCGAAGCCGGGCACGCCGTAGAGCAGGACGAGCCAGAAGGCGTCGGCACGGCGCGTGTCGGGTGCGGCGGCGGCATTTGCCCCGGCACCGGCACCGGCACCGGCACCGACGCTGGAGGCCCCTGCCGCGCGAGGCGCCGGCGCGCCCCTGTCCTCGCCGAAGGTGGACCACACGAGCGCGGCGAGCAACGCGCCGATCAACCCGAAGCCGATCCAGCCGGCGCGCGCCCCGAGCCCGCCCGCCGCGCTGACGATGAGCCCGGTTGCGACGATACCGACGCCCGGGCCCGTATAGATCACGCCGCCCCACTCGGGCGCGCTCAATTCGGCAAGCCGCCGCAGCCCCCATTGCGACGCGAACACGAAGGTCCACGCGCTCACCGCGCCCGCGACGAAGCGCACTACGCCCCAAATCCAGAACTGCTGCGTCAGCCCCATGGCGAGGGTCAGCAGCACCGTCGCAGCCAGTCCCGCCCGGACGATCGTCGCATGAGCGTGGCGCAGCGCCACGCAACTGAGCGCGCCGACGAAATACCCCGCGTAGTTGAGTGAAGCCAGCCAGCCGCCGTGGCGCAGATCCAGCCCGCCGCCATGCAGCATCAAAGGCAGGAGCGGTGTGAACGCGAAGCGCCCGACGCCCAGCGCCACTGCGAGCGTGACCATGCACGCGAGCGCGGTCCGGCGCGCGGCGCCGGGGCTGTGCGAACCGGTGCGCGGCTCGGCGGGAGCAACGCCTGGAGACGGGGCGGGACGCGAGACGAAATCGGTCATGTTGGGCAGGAGCGCGAAAGACGCAAGTCGACGTCTGCGTATCGTAGGCCATCCGATCAATCTCGGAAAATGAATTATGATGAAGGGATTCATTCCAAGGAGAGAATCATGGACCTGGCCGCGCTGGCGATTTTTCGCGCCGTAGTCCGCGAGAACGGCGTGACGCGCGCGGCGGCGAAGCTCAACCGCGTGCAGTCGAGCGTCACCACACGCATCAAGCAGCTCGAGGAACAGCTGGGAGCCGAGCTCTTCACGCGCGAGGGGCGCCGGCTCGTCCTGACCCCCGCGGGCGAGACGCTGCTGCCCTACGCCGAGCGCCTGCTCGCGCTGGCCGACGAGGCGCGCCACGCGCTCAAGGCCGGCCGCCCGTCGGGACGGCTGCGCCTGGGCACAATGGAAAGCACGGCGGCAAGCCGTCTGCCCGGCGTGCTCGCGCGCTATCACCAGGACTGGCCCGAGGTCACGCTCGAACTGGAGACGGGCACCACCGGCCGCCTGATCGAGCGCCTGCGCGAATTCGAAGTGGATGCGGCGCTGATCTCCATGCCGTTGGCCGGGCCGCCCGATGCCGCGCTGTTCGACTACGTGCCGGTCTACCGCGAGGAACTCGTGATGCTGACCCCGCGCGGCCACCGGCCGATCCGCCAGCCCGGCGACGTGGCGCTCTCCACGCTCGTCGCGTTCGAGCGCGGCTGCACGTATCGCAGCTATATCGAGCGCTGGTATCTCGAATACGGCATCCGGCCCACGCGCGTGCTCGAACTCGGCTCCTATCACGCGATCGTCGCGTGCGTGGCGGCAGGTGCGGGCGTGGCCGTCGCGCCGCGCTCGGTGCTGGAGTTGCAGCGCAGCGTGGACGAGATAGCGATGCACTCGCTGGGGGAACACGGGCTCATCGACACGCTGCTCATCTGGCGGCGCGGACACTTTTCTCCCGCGCTCGACGCGCTCAAGCGTGCCCTGCTGGAAAACGCAGGCCACACCCTGGACCCGCAACACGGCGCACCGGCGTGCGCGACCGGGGGGCTGCAGACGGCTTGAGACACCGGGCCTGCCAGCCGCCGCCGCGCCTCGCAAAACGTCCGACACAAAAAAAGGCTGCCCTCGCGGACAGCCCTTCTTCAAACCAGCCTGACGAGCGTATCGCCCGCTTACAGCTTCGCTTCGACCCACCCCTTCACGCCAGCGAGCGCGGCCGGCAGGTTAGCCGGCTCGGTGCCGCCCGCCTGCGCCATGTCGGGACGGCCACCGCCCTTGCCGCCTACCTGCTGGGCGACGAAATTCACGAGTTCGCCGGCCTTGACCTTCTTGCTGGCCTCCGCCGTCACGCCCGCGATCAGGCTCACCTTGCCGCCCTCGACCGCCGCCAGCACGATCGCCGCGCTCTTGAGCTTGTCCTTGAGCTTGTCCATGGTCTCGCGCAGCGTCTTCACGTCGGCGCCTTCGAGCGTCGCGGCCAGCACGTGCACGCCGTTCACCTCGATGGCCTGGCCCACCAGTTCGTCGCCCTGGCTCGATGCCAGCTTCGACTTCAGCGCGCCCAGTTCCTTTTCAAGCGACTTGACCTGCTCCTGCACCTGCGCGATGCGCTGCGCGAGCTCGGCGGGCTGCGCCTTGAGCGCCGCCGCGGCCGCGTTGATGCGTGCGTCGAGCTCCTGCACGTAGCGCACCGCGTTGTCGCCCGTGATCGCTTCCACGCGGCGGATGCCCGCCGCCACGCCGCCTTCCATCACGATCTTGAAGAGGCCGATGTCGCCGCTGCGCGAGACGTGCGTGCCGCCGCACAGCTCGCGCGAGAAGCCGAGGTCGAGTACACGCACTTCGTCGCCGTACTTCTCGCCGAAGAGCGCCATCGCGCCACCCTTGACCGCTTCGTCGAACGGCATCACGCGCACGATGCCGGGCGCGTTCGCGAGCACTTCCGCATTGACGATCGCTTCCACACGGCGGATTTCGTCGTCCGTCATCGGCGCGTTATGCGCGAAGTCAAAGCGCGTCTTGTCGGCGTCGACGAGCGAGCCTTTCTGCTGCACGTGGGTGCCGAGCACTTCGCGCAGCGCCTTGTGCATCAGGTGCGTGGCCGAGTGGTTGCGCGCCGTGCGGGCGCGGCGGATCGCGTCGATCTCCGCCTTCACGACGTCGCCTACCTTCAGCGTGCCCTGCTCGAGCGTGCCGTGATGGCCCGCCACGTCGGCCTGGACCTTGAGCGTGTCGGCCACCGCGAAGCGGATGTTCGCGTTCGAGATCACGCCCTGGTCGCCCACCTGGCCGCCCGACTCCGCGTAGAACGGCGTGTGATCGAGCACGACCACGGCGTCCTGACCGGCCGTCACTTCGTTGACCGATGCACCGTCCACGTAGAGTGCGACGACCTTCGCGTCGTCGAAGACGATCTCTTCGTAGCCGTGGAACGTGGTCTTCGCGCCCGAGTACTCGAGGCCCTGCGCCATCCTGAACTTGCCGGCCGCGCGCGCCTGCTCGCGCTGACGCGCCATCGCGTCGTCGAAGGCGGGCTCGTCCACCGTCACGTTGCGCTCGCGGCAGACGTCCGCCGTGAGGTCGAGCGGGAAGCCGTAGGTGTCGTGCAGCTTGAACGCCAGTTCGCCGTCGAGCGTCTTGCTGCCCTTCTGCTCCAGATCGGCGAGCGCGGCTTCGAGGATCGACATGCCGTGCTCGATGGTTTCGAAGAAACGCTCTTCTTCCTGGCGCAGCACGTCCGTCACGCGCTGCCCGGCTTCCTTCAGTTCCGGATAGGCCGCGCCCATTTCCGCGACGAGATCCGCCACCAGCTTGTGGAAGAACGCGCTCTTCTGGCCGAGCTTGTAGCCGTGGCGAATCGCGCGGCGCACGATACGGCGCAGGACGTAGCCGCGGCCTTCGTTGCCGGGAATCACGCCGTCGACGATCAGGAACGAGCAGGCGCGGATGTGGTCGGCAATGACCTTCAGCGAGTTGTTCTCGAGGTCAGGCGTATGCGTTTCGCGTGCGGCGGCCTTGATGAGGGTCTGGAACAGGTCGATCTCGTAGTTGCTGTGCACGTGCTGCAGCACGGCCGCAAGGCGTTCGAGACCCATGCCTGTGTCGACGCACTGCTTGGGCAGCGGCGTCATGTTGCCCTGGGCGTCGCGGTTGAACTGCATGAACACGAGATTCCAGATCTCGATGAAGCGGTCGCCATCTTCCTCGGGCGATCCCGGCGGGCCGCCCCAGATTTCCGGGCCGTGGTCGTAGAACACTTCCGAGCACGGTCCGCAGGGGCCGGTGTCGGCCATCTGCCAGAAGTTGTCCGAAGCGTAACGCGCGCCCTTGTTGTCGCCGATGCGGATGATGCGCTCGGGCGGCACGCCGATTTCCTTCGCCCAGATCTCCCAGGCTTCGTCGTCTTCCTTGTAGACGGTCACCGTGAGTTTCTCGGCCGGCAGCTTGTAGACCTTCGTCAGCAGCTCCCAGCAGTAGTGGATCGCGTCGCGCTTGAAGTAGTCGCCGAACGAGAAGTTGCCGAGCATCTCGAAGAACGTGTGGTGACGCGCCGTATAGCCGACGTTCTCGAGGTCGTTGTGCTTGCCCCCGGCGCGCACGCTGCGCTGCGCGGTGGTCGCGCGCGAGTACGGGCGCGATTCGGTGCCGAGGAACACGTCCTTGAACTGCACCATACCGGAGTTGGTGAAGAGCAGCGTCGGGTCGTTGCCCGGCACGAGGCTCGACGAGCGCACGATCGTGTGGCCCTTCGATTCAAAGAACTTGAGGAATTTCTCGCGGATTTCAGCGGCTTTCATGGCGTGCTTGCGGGCGTCCTGTGCGTATGTCCCGGCCTTCGGGCCCGCCTGCCGGGCGCGATGAAGCGCCGACGTGGCGGCCAGAGGGGCATTCCGGTTGTTCCGGTTGGCATCCAACCGGAACAACCGGATTCGTAGCGGGTTCTTGGCGGTTTCGATCAGCGGCTAACCCGGCGCAAAACGGCGTGTTCGCGCGTGCATCGCTCGCTGGGGAATCGGCCGATTATACGGGATCGAAGCAGGCTCGCGGCAGCGCGCTCCGCCCGGTGTGCGAAGGCGCGACATCGCGTGCGCATTCGCGCCACCGCGTCGTCTTGTCCGACTAAGCATCACTCTACTGTTCCGCCTGGCAAAACAACGTACCGAAAATTGGCATACCTGTCGCGAATCGCTTAAGATGCCGTGAATGCGCCGCGCCTCGCGGCCAGCCGCACAACAACATCGGAAGACACTGTATGGGCGCTCTGAGCCATATCCGCGTACTCGACCTCACCCGCGTGCTCGCCGGCCCGTGGTGCGCGCAGACCCTCGCCGACTTCGGCGCGGATGTGATCAAGGTGGAACGCCCCGGCGCCGGCGACGACACGCGCCACTGGGGCCCCCCGTACCTGAAGACGCCCGACGGGCAGGACACGGCCGAAGCCGCCTACTACCTCGCCGCGAACCGCAACAAGCGTTCCGTGACCGTGGATATCGCCACGCCGGAGGGCCAGCGCATTGTGCGCGAACTCGCCGCGCAGAGCGACGTCGTGCTAGAGAACTACAAGGCTGGCCAGCTCAGGAAGTACGGTCTCGACTACGAGTCGCTGCGCGAAGTGAAGCCCGATATCGTCTACTGCTCGGTAACGGGCTTCGGCCAGACGGGCCCGTATGCGTCGCGCGCGGGCTACGACTTCATCGTGCAAGGCATGGGCGGCTTCATGAGCATCACCGGCGAGCGCGACAGCCTGCCGGGCGGCGGCCCGCAGAAGGCGGGCGTGGCGATCGCCGACCTGATGACCGGCATGTACGCGACCATCGCCGTGCTCACGGCGCTTGCGCATCGCGACCGCACGGGCGTGGGCCAGTACATCGACATGGCGCTCCTTGACGTGCAGGTGGCCATGCTCGCGAACATGAACTCGAACTACCTCGCGAGCGGCATGCCGCCCGTACGCTGGGGCAACGCGCATCCGAACATCGTGCCCTACCAGGCATTCCAGACGAGCGACAGCTGGATCATCATCGCGGTCGGCAACGACGGCCAGTTCCGCAAGTTCGTCGAAGCGGGCGGTCGGCCCGAACTCGCCGACGACGTGCGTTTCGCGACCAATCCGGAGCGCGTGCGCCATCGCGACACGCTCGTGCCGATCCTCGCGGCGATGGTCCGCACGCGCGCCAAGGCCGACTGGATCGCGGCGCTCGAAGGGGCCGGCGTACCGTGCGGGCCGATCAACGACCTTGCCGAAGTGTTCGAGAACGAGCAGGTCGTGGCGCGCGGCATGCGCGTGGACCTGCCGCATCCCTCGGGCGGCACGGTCAAGCTCGTGCGCAACCCCGTGCGTATGAGCGAGACGCCGCCGCGCGTGGCAAGCCACCCGCCGACGCTCGGCGAGCATACCGACGCGGTGCTGCGCGAGGTGCTCGGCTATGGCGACGACGAGGTCGAAGCGCTGCGCGGCAAAGGCGTGGTCTAGCGTCTCTTCAGGGCGCCATCGACTCGAGCCATTCGAGCCCCTGCGGCCAGTCGCCAAGGCCGCTCTCGGCATTGATGTGCCCGCGCGCCCCGATGCCGATGCAGCGGCTGCCCCACGCTTTCGCGCAGCGCTCGGCGAACGGCATGCCGCCATAGGGATCGTCGCTGCTGGCGACGACGATGCTCGCGAACGGCAGCGGCACGAACGGCACGGGATCGAACCCGCTCGCCTCGGCGGGAAACGCCGGACCGTGCGGGTCCGGCGGCGCGACGAGCAGCGCTCCCGCCACCTGCGCGAGCCGCGCCTCGCTCGCGTGGCGTGCCGCCCAATGCGCTACCCAGTGCGCTACCGTCAGACAGCCAAGACTATGCGCCGCCAGCACGACGCGCTCACCCTGCGCGCCCGCTTCGCCCACGGCCGAATCGAGCGCGCGACACCAGGCGTCGCACGCCGCGTGCACCCAGTCCGGCATCTGCACGCGCGTGAAGCCCGTCTGTGTCTCCTCCCAGCGCGTCTGCCAGTGCCCGGGCCCCGAGTTCAGATAGCCCGGCAGCACCAGCACTCTTGCTTGCTTCATTGTTGCTCTCCCTCAATCGGCGGCCATGCCGGCGCGCTACCAGAGCGCCTTGCGCTGCCCCGCGCGGCGCAAGGGCTACCGCGCCCGGTTGCGTCAGGTAGAATGGATCATCAGCCGGGCGCACGCGCCAGCGGATTTCCGACGGTATCACGACGGAATCCTGGCAAAAGTGCGCGCCCTCGAACGATCTTCCCCTTTTCGCATGAATACCGAACGTAAAGACGCCGACCGCACGGACGCGCCTGCGGCCTCCAATTTCATCCGCAACATCATCGACGACGACAACCGCTCGGGCAAGTGGGGCCAGCGCGTGGAAACGCGCTTCCCGCCAGAGCCGAATGGCTATCTGCACATCGGCCACGCGAAGAGCATCTGCCTGAACTTCGGCATCGCGAAAAGCTACGGCGGCGTGTGCCACCTGCGCTTCGACGACACGAACCCGGAGAAGGAAGACATCGAGTACGTCAACTCGATCATCGACGCTGTCGAGTGGCTCGGCTTCGAGTGGAAGAAGGACAATGACGATCGCGAATACCTGTTCTACGCGAGCGACTACTACGACAAGCTCTACGAATTCGCCGAACTGCTGATCCAGCGCGGCAAGGCATATGTCGACAGCCAGTCGCCAGACGAGATGCGCGCCAACCGCGGCTCGGCCACGGAGCCGGGCAAGAACTCGCCGTTCCGCGATCGTTCGGCGCAAGAAAATCTCGACCTGTTCCGCCGCATGAAGGCCGGCGAGTTCGAGGAAGGCGCGCACGTGCTGCGCGCGAAGATCGACATGGCGTCGCCGAACTTCAACATGCGCGACCCGGTGATCTACCGCATCCGGTTTGCGCACCACTACCGCACCGGCGACACGTGGTGCGTGTATCCGATGTACGACTACACGCACTGCATTTCGGACGCGCTCGAGAACATCACGCATTCGCTGTGCACGCTCGAGTTCGAAGACCATCGCCCGCTCTACGACTGGGTACTCAACGAACTGGCCGACGCCGGCGTATTCACGCGGCCGCTACCGCAGCAAATCGAGTTCTCGCGCCTGAACCTCACCTATGCGATCACGAGCAAGCGCAAGCTGCTGCAGCTCGTGACCGAAGGCCATGTGGACGGCTGGGACGACCCGCGCATGCCCACCATCGTCGGCGTGCGCCGCCGCGGCTTCACGCCCGAGGGCATCCAGCTCTTCTGCGAACGCATCGGCGTGACCAAGGTCGATTCGTGGATCGACATGAGTGTGTTCGAGGGCGCGCTGCGCGACGACCTCGACGGCAAGGCTGCGCGCACGGCGGCCGTGCTCGACCCGCTCAAGCTCATCATCGACAACTACCCGGAAGGCCAGAGCGAAGAATGCACGGCACCCGTGCATCCGCACCACCCCGAGCGTGGCCTGCGCACGTTCCCGATCTCGCGCGAGCTGTGGATCGAGCGCGAGGACTTCAACGAGACGCCGCCGAAGGGCTATTTCCGCCTGTTCCCGGGCAACAAGGTGCGTCTGCGCTATGGCTACGTGATCGAGTGCACGGGCGCGGACAAGGACGAGAACGGCAACGTGATCGCTGTCCACTGCAACTACTTCCCGGACAGCAAGTCGGGCACCGAAGGCGCGAACAACTACAAGGTCAAGGGCAACATTCACTGGGTTAGCGCGGCACATGCCTGCCCGGCGGAAGTGCGTCTCTATGACCGCCTGTTCCGCGAAGAGCAGCCCGACGCCGGCGGCCGCAACTTCCTCGAAGCGCTCAATCCGGATTCCAAGCGCGTGGTGCAGGCCTATCTGGAGCCGGGCGCACGCGACGCGGCGCCGGAAGACCGCTATCAGTTCGAGCGGCACGGCTACTTCGTCGCCGACCGCTACGACTCGAAGCCCGGCAAGCCCGTATTCAACCGCATCGTCGGCTTGCGCGACAGCTGGGGCAAGTAAGCGACGACGTCACGCTGCCAGCCATTAAAAAAACCCGCACTTTGCAGTGCGGGTTTTTTGTTTGCGAGACAACGCGGGCAAAGCCGCGCCCCATTAAAGCGTGCGATGCAGTTCCGCAAGCGAAAGCGCAGTCTCAAAAAGCCGCGTGAGACTGCGGCTCGCAAAGCGCGAGACGTCGCCGGGTGCGACCCACAGCCATGCATCCATTTCGGGGATCATCACGCCGTCCGTGCGGCGCGGAAAGAGCGACGTGCAGCGGCAGTGCGACAAATCGAGCTCATGCGGCAACGCGCGTGCGGCGAAGAGATGCAAGTCCTTGTCGCGACGGTAGGCGAAGCGCCCGAGATCCTTCAGTCGGCCCGCATCGATTTCGATGCCCGTCTCCTCCACCATCTCGCGCAGCGCGCTGGCGCTTTCCGTCTCGCCGGGCTCGCCCTGCCCCTTCGGGATGTCCCAGTGGTCCGTGCCCGTCGCGTGCGCGAGCAGCACGCGACCCTGCGGATCGAGCAGCACGATGCCGCACGAAACCATCTTGCCGTTCACGCCGTGGCGCTCAATGCGTCTTCTGGTAGACCCAATCGCCCGAACCCTGGCGGCAGTACCGCGGGCGCAGCATCATCGACTGGCCCTTCGCGTTGAGGACCACCTGTGTGTCGCGACAAGTCGTATCGCCGGTCTTTTCAGTCTTCGTCACTGTGATGGTCGCGTCGATTTTCACGCTGTTGCGCAGACCTTCATTCGTCCAGGTCGTGGGCGCGCCGTCCGGCTGCTGATCGACGGCCGCGCGCACGGCCTTGCCGAGCGAAGCGTTGTCGGCCTGCTTCATGTAGGCCGCCGGGGTATTGTTGAGAAAATTGAGGTTCTGGGCATGGGCAGCGCTGGCCAGCGCCGCGAGCAGCAGACCGGCGCCGAGGCTGGGCAGGATTCGGGTAGACATCAGCATCGAAGCTTCTCCTTGAAGGTCGGTCGTTGTTGCCGGGGAGGATAGCACGGGCCCTATTTTTCTTACGCGACCGTGAACACCTACTCCCTAGCGGTTTCAGACAAATCTGATAGCGATGTACGAAGGGGCACCCTACTCTGGAGACACTCGACGCCCATGCCGTCTCGCCCGCTTCCCGTATTGTCCGTCATGACCTATTCCATCGCCCTTCGGGTGTTTGCCTTCGTGCTCGCCCTCATTTGCATCAGCCTCATGGCCATGGTGGCACAGTACATGCCAGCCTCCAGCCGCGCCGTGCGCCTGCCCCGCGCCGTTCACGTACCCGCGCCCCACTGGCCCGACTTCATGCTGCGCGGCGGCCTTGTCTGCCTGCTCGTATCGTTCGTCGTGCTCATCGCTACCTGCTGCATGATCGCGAGTCTCTGAACTGCATGCGTGGTTGGCTCTGGCTCACCGGGCCAGAAGCCGCCAGCCTTTGGTCAGCGTATCGGGGAACGCCGGTACGTGCCTGATTTGCGCATCGTTGCCCTTATACGGCCCTGCCCTATAGCGGACGCCCGAGACGTCCAGCCGTCGTGCCAGTGTCAACGCACGAGGAGACTGCATTTGGCCAGCAGGCTTACACCGGCGCCGAATCAGGTGGGATTATGATTAGCCTGTAGCGAACGCTGGCGAAGAGGAGGGAGCGTGAAGGTTTCGAAACTTGAAGGTGCTCTTCTTGACTACTGGGTAGCGCGCGCCGGCAACTGGCCGCACCCGCGCGTCGACGACGGGCTTTGCTGGATTGATGTACCTGCGTGTAATGGCGATCCTGCGGGTGCCCTCGATGCGGCATTCTCGCCTTCGAGCGATTGGGAGGTCGCTGGACCGATCATTGAGCGAGCGCGCATCATGGTCGACCCACCCGGCGGTGCTCACGGTACGCACGATGAATGGGCGGCTTCAGTGCTTGATTCCGTCAGGCCATTCCAGTTGGGCCGCACCGCGCTCGAAGCGTCTATGCGGGCATTCGTGGTCGCAAAGTTTGGAGAAGAGGTCGAGGACGCGGCGCAAAGCGCAGGCTGAGGACGCTGGCATGCCATTTGACCAATCGTGGATGGGTTACGGGATCGTCGGCGCCTTGCAAGCCGGAGTGATTGCGGCGGTGATCGGATTCTTCATGCTGCTGCTGGTGCGCTGGCTGACCCGCAAACAACACTGGAGCCTTGGCCGCGAACTCAGCGTGGCTTTTCTGCTGTCCCTGCTGCCGAGTTCCAGCGGCGATTTGTGGAACCTGTTCTATTTCAACTACGCCGACCTCCAGTCGCCGGTTCTGATGGGTGTGGCACTAGCCGAAGTGCACGATCCGGACAATATCGGCACACGCGTGCTATGCGAGTTCCTGGGCGTGGCAGTGGGATTATTGCTGGCCTGGCTTTTGTTGCTTTGGCGTAGTCGTGCGCGTCCCGGCTCCACTTAATGCGGCTTGGCGGAGTCTATTCGAGACTTCTGGAAGCGTCCCGGAAAGCAGCTTGCCATCGTCGACCCAGCTCTCGACTTCAGAGGGCGACCGGTCGTAGGCCCAACTGGCCTCAGCGACTGTCGTCTTGCCCTGGATAATGTCCAGCACCAGCGCGCTTTTACGCTTCGCTGTCCATCGCTTGATGTCTTCGTCCATCTTCATGCTCATCGTCTTTCCGTCCGTTATGACGTGAGCAGGAGTTCACTGGGTCATGACACACGAACGTAAGGATTCAAGCCGCGAAGGCCGTAATCAATCGGGATTGCTGGGTCGCCCCCGCCGCCGGTCGAGGCCCTACCTGGATTGATCACCCGCTCCGGACCGCGGCCAAGGTTGCGTAGGTTCGACGCCCGGATGCGGACCATCCGGAACGAAGCTGCGTGTAGCGGGCGGTGGCTCGTCATTGTCCGGGTTTGAAGTGGCGCCGCTTGCTCCGGCTGACGGCTGCGCATTCACGGCGCTCGACGGGATCGGCGCGCTCGCCTGCGGTGTCGCCATCACGCTTCCTGATGCAGATATACCCGTTTCCGGCTTCTCAGCCTGAGTGAGAGTCGGCGAGCACAACAGCGCAGGCAGCAATACGAGAATGCCTCTGCTGTGTTTCTTGACTATCATTATTTTGCTCCGCGCGTGTACGGGGGGAATCATGGGACGCGAGAATCATCCTGTCTGGGCGGTATATGACAAGCTTCGCACCGCTCGCCTCAATGTCCGATATTACAGTCAACGACTGCGCCGTCTCGAACATTTGGACATGGCCATGGACCTCGCACTCGTCATTGCTGCCCCCACGTCGGCGGTCGCCGGCCTGTGGTTCTTCAAAACGGACCTGGGCAAGCACGTCTGGCAAGGCCTCGGGACGTTTTCCGCCTTCGTCGCAGCCATCCGGCCGGCGATTCAATTCAGAAGAACGCTTAAAGCATACGAAATGACGATCGCTGCTTATCAAGCGCTCGAGTACGATCTCGAAACGATACGACGCAAAATCGAACAGCGCGGGGCTTACGACGAGGAGTTGAAGGCGGATTTTTTGCGCGCTCTTGAACGACAGCGCCACATCGATATATCCAGTCCGGACAAGATCGCCAATTCACGGCTCTTGAAAACGTGCACGACCGCAGTCCTGTCTGAAATGCCGTCCAGTGCGTTTTTTGTTCCGGAAACCTAGCCTTCGGTAGCGGATTAGCACAGTCACTGGCGCCAACCGGCATGAGTCGGTGGAGTTCGAGCGCTCGGCCTATGCTTGCCGCCTTCGGCAAACTGCGCATTCGCTTCGAGAGGCTAGCCGCGCTATCGCGCTTCTCTTCATACGATTCAGCGCACTCGCCCACGGACTCGTGACTAAACCCTGATTGCTATCCTTCATGTTGACAGCCGTGCCACCGCCAGTCACCTGAACGGGAGCGCTCAAATGTCGGATAAAAAGAAGAATCTTGCTGGCGCATTTCACGCCGAAAAACGCCGCACGCTCGGCAAGCTGGCCGCCTTGTCGATACTCCCGTGTCTGCCGGGCATGCCGGCCTTCGCGGACGCCATCACCGGACCGCGCGTCGCGCTCGTGATCGGCAACGGAATGTATCCCGGCGTGCCGTTGCGCAACCCGCCCAACGACGCGAACGCGATCGCGTCGACGCTAAAGAATCTGAACTTCGATGTCGACCTGCTGATCGACTGCTCGCGCGACGCGATGCACAACTCGATTCGCGCGTTCTGCGAGCGGGTCGAACGGAACGCCGCCGTCGCGCTCTTCTACTTCGCCGGGCACGGCATGCAGGTCGACTGGCGCAACTATCTGCTGCCCGTCGACATCCGGATCGCGACCGCCGGCGACGTGCCGCGGCAGACCGTGGACGTCTCGTCGCTGATGAGTAGCCTCGGCAAGGTGCACAATCCGATGAACATCGTGATCCTCGACGCGTGCCGGAACGATCCGTTCGGCATCGCCGGTACGACCGGCGCGGGACTAAGCCAGATGGACGCGCCGACGCGCACGATCCTCGCGTACGCGACCGCGCCGGGCAACGTCGCGTCGGACGGTAGTGGGAAAAACGGCTTGTACACGGAGAACCTGCTGCGCGAGATGGTGCACCCCGACGCGAAGATCGAGGACGTGTTCAAGCGCGTGCGGCTCGCGGTCCGGCTGCAGTCGCACGGCAGGCAGATTCCATGGGAAAGCACCTCGCTCGAAGACGATTTCTATTTCATCCCGCCGCCCACCACCGACAAGCCGACCGACGAGCAACGCGACCATCTCGCGCAGATCGACGCGGACGACTGGGATGCCGCGCAGAAGGCCGGTACGCCCGACGCGATCGCCAGCTATCTCAAGACGCATCCCAACGGCAATTTCTGCGAGCTCGCGCAAGCGACGCTCGACAGGTTGCTCGCCGCGCGCGGCGAGCAGAAGGTCGTCGTCAAGACCGACAGCACGAATCCGTTTACGCAGGGCAGCACGGACGCCGGGGCGATGAGGCTCGGCGATACTTACATCTACCAACGGATCGATTTGTATTCGAAGCAGGAACGTCAGATCAGCCAGCGGGTCACGAATATCAATGGCACTTCGGTCGAATTCGACGACGGTCGCTTCATTACGGACCCGCTCGGCAATGTGCGCCTCGATACGAATGGCGACCGCTACGGCGACCGGCAATACTTCGCGAGCGACTATGCAGTCGGCAAGGAATGGCAGACGCGCTACGATCGCACGTCGCGGTCCGGCGCGACGGATACGTTCGAGTACACCTTCCGGGTCGTGTCGCGCGAGAACGTCACGGTCCCGGCCGGCATGTTCGACGCGTTCTGCGTGCAGGGCGAGGGCTGGCGGCTCGAGAACCGCGCACGCCATACGCTGGTTTACTGGATCGCGCCCGACAAGGTGCCGCGCTATCTGGCGATGGAATTCACCCGCTACGGGCGGCGCGCCCACGGTGCGATCGAGTACTGGCGCAAGGAACTGGTGAGTTTCGACGCGGGCTAGATCGGCGCGATCGGCGGTTGCGCATCGGTTCGGAAGCACATTACAGCCCGGACAAAGGTCAACTTAATCAGAAACTGCCGGGCTACGCATCACGGTTCAGGCGATGGGGCGGCAACTTTCACCCATGCCGTGCGCAGGCCGTGTCGATGAAATTCACCGCTACAGCGGCACCTGACGACCAACGGGGCGCCCGCTCCGTAAAGTCCGTACGCGTCCCCGGTCGTACTCGCCTCATTGCGCAATACTGGCTCGAAAGCGAAACCATCTGTGCTGCAAGTGCATTCCTAAGAGCGAGGTAACAACCCAAGTCCTCTGCCACGCCAGCCTGGATTGACCCAATCGGGTTACATGGCGGTTACGTGGAACTCAAAAAGCAAAAAGCCCGGTCATGAAAACCGGGCTAAGCGCTTGATTTTATTGGCGCGACAGGAGGGGCTCGAACCCCCGACCCTCGGCTTAGAAGGCCGATGCTCTATCCAGCTGAGCTACTGTCGCGCAGGAGCGCGTTATCGGCGCCACCCGCCTTCCCACGCGTAGAACACGACAAGACGGGCGCTGGATTATACCGCTTCCCGATCAGGCAGGCTGCAGCGCCCGCATTACCTCAGACCGGCTGCTGATGCATCACAAACCAGCCAAGGCAGATCGCGCCCGCGATCACGCAGTACACACCGAACGACGCGAGACGCCCGCGTCCTTCGAAGTAGCGCATCAGGAAACGCACGCTGAGCCATGCTGCGATGCCCGTGAGCACACCGCCCACAACCGCCGTCATCAACTGGTCGCGCGCGTGAAAAAGCTTCGGCAGTTCGAGCAGTCCGGCGGCGAAGATGATCGGCGTGCCGAGCAGGAACGAGAACTCGGCGGCCTTCTCGGTCGTCAGTCCGGCGGCGTTGCCGGCGATCATCGTGAGACCGCTGCGCGAAAAGCCCGGGATCAGCGCGCCGATCTGTGCGAGGCCCACGAAGAACGCCTGGCGAAATCCGAGCCGCTCCGGCGATCGATACGCACGGGTGCGCTGCAGGCGATCGCCGAACCACAGCAGCACGCCGTTGATCATCAGCGCGGCGGCGACGATCCGCAGGTCATGAAAAAGCGCCTCGATGCGCTTTTCCAGCACGATTCCGACGAGTCCCGCCGGAATCGTGCCGATGATGAGCGCCCACACCATATGGCTGTCGTCGCTGTGCCGGCCGGCGAGCGAGCCGAAGAAGCCACGGATCAGCGCAACCCAGCGCTCGCGGAAATACCACAGCAGGGCAACGGCCGTGCCGAGATGCAACGCGACGAGAAACGGCAGCAACTGGGGCGCATGCTTGTCGATGTGCATGCCGAACAGCGCCGGCACCAGCAACGTATGGCCGAGGCTGCTGACAGGAAAGAGTTCGGTAACGCCCTGCAGCACGCTCAGAAAGAGTAGAAACCAGAGACTCACTCGCGAATCCTCAAAGTGGGGTGGTTGACGCCGGCCCGAGGCAATACTGGCGCGGCAAAGCGCACCGATTATGCCGGTGGCCGCCTCATAGCGCCATGCATCGAGGGAGATTTGTCGGCAAATTTACGGCGCCGCAACAATTTGGCGGGCGCACACGCGGTGAATGCCGTTGGGTGGGGCGCAATCGCGCAGCCGGACACCGCCCGCGAGAGCGGGAAGCGAAACACGCAGTTAACGTCGGAATTGCGAGAAGCGAGAAGAAAGGGCTGAAGCAGGCCGCGAAGCGCCCGGCTTCAGCGGGCCATCTTGTAGAAGAAATACGCACTGCTGCCGACAAACAGGCCGAACAGTGCCGTACTCATGGCCATGGCGATATCCATGGGAACCTCCTGGATTAATCCGTGCGCTATCGCACAATGCAGCGCGATTATCCGTCCCCGACTCCGCGCGCCATACTCGCGCTTTCCCGACAAAGGGTTTTCACGCATCAGAAAGCGGCGCACAATCCGCGTGCATGGCGGCGCTGCCGCTTCGCGCCAACCCGTCCCATTTCCTCACGCGAGTCCAATGGAATCCAGCCCTCAGCACGACATTCTCGACCTTTCCAGCGGCGCTTCGACGCTGCGCTTCGCTCCGTGGGCCGGTGCGCGCCTGCTCTCGTGGCATATCGATGGCCAGCCGGTCATCCGCTGGCCTGAACACGCAAACTGGAGCGAGCCGGCGCGCGTGCGCGGCGGCAACCCACTGCTGTTCCCGTTCCTCGGCCGCCACCGCGTCGACGGCCAGCTCGGCCGGTGGCGCGACGCACAGGGCGTCGTCCGCGATCTGCCCATGCACGGCTTCGCGCGCGACCTGCCGTTCGCCGCGCAGATTGACGACGACGGTCGCGGTATTCGTATGACGCTCGTCGACTCGGAAGCGACCCGCGCAGGCTATCCGTTCTCGTTCCGCTTCGAAGCGGCCTACCGGCTCGCCGATGACCACACGCTCGACGTCTCGCTGACGGCAACCAATACCGGCACCGATCCGCTGCCCTGGTACGCCGGTCACCACTTCTATTTCGCCCTGCCCCACGAGCAACGCGCGCAAACGACGCTCGAATTGCCGCCGACGGTACGCCGCCATCAGCTGCCAGACGGCTCGATCAGCCCGGCCGAGCCCGGCGAAGCGCCGTACCGCCTCGACAATCCGGATATCGTCGACCGCTTTCACGTGCTCGATCCGACGCCGCCCGCCGCACCGGTACGCATGATCGCGCCAGGCCTTGGCCGCGTCGTGACGATCGAGCTCGCTCGCCCCGACTCGATGCCGTGGTACGCGGTGACCACCTGGACCGAGGCGCAGGACTCTGACTTCTATTGCATCGAGCCGTGGCTCGGCCTGCCGGATGCGATCCATAACGGGCTCGGGCTGCATTGGCTCGCGCCCGGAGCGAGCGCGAGCGCGGATCTGCGGATCCGCGTCGACGCACTCGTGTGAAGCTACCTACGCGCCTCCCAGGCTCGTCGCTCGCCTCGCTGCGGGCCGGCGGCGAGCACGCCGCGAACGACAATGACGCGCCCGCCTGGCCAAACCCGCTAAAATCTGACGTTTTGCCGGCGCGGCCTGACCGTCCGGCAGCGTCTTGCGAGGTTCAATGTTGGTCACAGGAATCAGACGTTTCGCCTGCGTGACACTGGTCGCGCTGCTCGCAGCATGCGGATCTGCGCCGGTCGGACCCGGCTACTATCGTGTGGAACGCGGCGACACGATCAGCAAAATCGCGCGCAGTAAAGGGCAGTCGGTGCAGAACATCGTGCGCTGGAACAATCTGTCCAATCCCGACGCCATTGAGGTGGGCCAGGTCCTGCGCGTGTCACCGCCTGCTGGCGCAGTCAGCGCGCCGGCAGTCGTTGGGAGCGGCGCGCCACGGGCGAGCCGTCCCGCGCCCGCCCCTTCGGCCGCCGATACTGCACCGGCAGCCGCGCCGGCTTCCTCGATTTCGCTCGTCTGGCCGGCCAACGGCACCGTGATCCGCAGCTTCGACGGGCGCAATTCAAAAGGCATCGACATCGCCAACAGCGCAGGCACGCCCGTGGTAGCGGCCGCGGCCGGCTCGGTCGTCTATGCCGGCAACGGCCTGCGCGGCTACGGCAATCTCTTGATCATCAAGCACGACGGGGATTACCTGACGGCTTACGCTCACAATCAGGCGCTGCTCGTCAAGGAAGGCCAAACGGTTGCACAGGGGCAGCAGGTCGCACAAATGGGCAGCACCGACAGCGACCGCGTGATGCTGCACTTCGAACTGCGCTATCAGGGTCGGTCCATCGATCCAACCCACGATCTGCCCTCGCGTTGAGCCGTGGCAAACGGCCTCTGGACGAAAAAAAGCCCGGCATGGCGCCGGGCTAACGGGGGTTTGGCGCATATCGGCAAAGGACCGGTTTACCATGCGCCGAGGTGCAATCTATCAATGGCCGTTAACGGGTGCAACGATTTAATTCGATTGAAAATGTGTCTCGGCGCACGGATTAAGGACCACATCCATTTTTTTTAACGAGCCTGATTGTCGAAAACGCTGCCACCGAGCATTACTGGCGCATGCATCATGACTTTACAAAAACAATACAATCTCACCACGTCAATGATTTAAAAGGATTTTTTATGTCCCGGCGAAAGCTGGGCGAAGGCTGCCGGATCGGCTTTCTGCAGCCGCCACGATGAACGATTTCGAGTTACTCCGCTCACGGCTATTTGGTGGGGAAACGCACGTTCGGCGCGATTTAACTGCGGCCGCACCTGCGCATTTAAACCAGATTTATCGAGACCCGCTTTTGTCTGATTAAGCTGTAAATCGCTTTGTATTATTAATAAGGATGATGCGGGCCGCGCACGACTCTGCGAACATCGTCTGCGACGCCGGATCGTTTATAGTATCTGCCGCAACGGATTTCCCCATGACCATGACTACTCCAGACGCCACGCCCAGTGCACTGTATGGCAAGTTGCTCGGCGAGACCGCAAAAATCGATTGGCAGGATCTCGAGCGCTTCTTCGCGCAAGGCAAGCTGCTTTCCGTGGCGCGCGATCTCGATCTCGTGAGCGTCGCCGAGGCCATCGCTAGCGACGACGCCGAACCCGTCACTCGATGGCTGTCCGCCGGGCTTGTCGAACGGATGCAGGCCACCACGGCCTCCGACTATGCTGCGCGCAAGCCGGAATTGTGGGCAGTCGTCGTCTCGCCCTGGGTCTGCGTGCAGGAGCGCGGTTGAGCGACAGCCTCCCCCTTCCCGCCCACCGTGGCTGGCACCGCCGGGTTCTGACGCTTGCGTTTCCGATTGTTCTCGCGAACCTCACGCAGCCGATACTCGGCGCAGTCGACACGGCGGTCGCGGGTCACCTCGGCAGTGCGGCCGACCTCGGCGGCGTAGCGCTTGGCGGACTGTTCTTCAACTTTGTCTTCTGGGGGTTTGGCTTCCTGCGGATGGGCACCACCGGGCTTGTCGCGCAGGCGTTCGGTGCGGGTGACCACGCCGCGCTGCGCGCCAACGTCGTGCGCGCGCTGCTGCTGGCTTTCGCGATCGGCGCCCTGATTCTGGTGATCCAGGCGCCGTTGATTCGCCATGTGATCGCATTGATCGGTGGCAGCCGTGAAGTGCAGGCCAACGCCCGACTCTACTGCGAGGCGCGCATTGGTTCCGCTCCCTTCGCGCTCGCGAACTACGTCGTGCTTGGCTATCTGCTGGGCACCCAACGGGTGCGCGTGGCGCTCGCCGCGCAGGTGTTCATCAATGTCGTAAACATGATCGCCGTGTTGCTCTATGTATACGTGCTGCACTGGAGCATCGCGGGTATCGGCGCGGCCACCGCGACAGCGGATGCTTGCGGCTTCGTCTTCGGCGCGGCGGTGCTTTGGCGGCTGCGCCCCCGCGGGCTGTCGCCGCTTCAGTGGGCCACGGTGCTGGAACCGAAGGCGCTCAAGCGGCTGGTCGCCATCAATCGCGACATCTTTCTGCGGACGATGTGTCTGCTCGGATCGTTCGGCTGGTTTGCCCATCTGGGGGCAAAGCAAGGCGACGCCATACTTGCCGCGAATGCACTGCTACTGAATTTTCAGACCTTCATGGCGTACGGCCTCGACGGCTTTGCGCACGCGGCCGAGGCGCTGGTGGGTGCCGCTATCGGTGCGCGCGACCGGGATGCCTTCCGGCAAGCGGTCAAGGTAAACCTGTTCTGGTCCGTGCTCGGAGCGCTAGGGTTCTCGTTGGTCTACTGGACGGCGGGCGAGTGGGTCATCGAGCGGCTAACCGATCAGGTCGCCGTACGCGATGCTGCTCGAACTTTCCTGCCCTGGGCGGCACTCTCGCCGCTGATTTCGGTCTGGGGCTTTCTGCTGGATGGCGTGTTCATCGGCGCCACGCGTACCCACGACCTTATGCGTGCGATGGCGCTATCGCTCGCCCTGTTTCTGGCGGCCTCGTGGGCTCTGACAGGTCCATTCGGCAATCATGGTCTGTGGCTCGCGTTGTTGCTGTTCATGGCAGCGCGTGGGTTGACGCTCTCGCCGTTGCTGCCACGGATTTCCCGCGCCATCACCCCGCGTATCGCTCAGTCCTGACAGCAGCGTAGCGAAGGCCGTTATTGAGCCGGCGGCGGGTTGTCGATCATCGTCGGCGGCCGGTCGTCGGTCGGAACGCCATGATAGTCAGGCGGATCCTGCGGCGGCGTTCCGTGGTGCTGGACCGTCATGTCGTTGGCACATGCGGTGAGGAAAGTGGCCAGCGCGGCCGCTACAAAGATACGAAGCATCCGTCCAAATCCTTTCAAATTTATCTCGTTCTGGCACAAAAATCGGTCACAGCATCGTACCGATTATCCGCACTTCTTTCCTGCCTGCTGCTGCCCTAAGATAGTTGTATGGCTGCAACCGAAGGAGGCTGCCATGGATGCCGAAACTATTGCCGGGCTCGCTGGCCTGGCCGTCGGTCTGCTTGTTCTGCTCGGGCTATCGATCTTCGAGTCCCGTGCCTACCGAAAAGAGCACGAGGGCGAGGGCATGATGCATCACTGGCTGGCCGCGCATCACGTGCTCGACCGGGTACGCCGCAGGCACTGAACGCAAACGCGCGGCTCGACGAGCCGCACCTCAGTTGTCCGCGACAACGGCCTGATTGCTCAGGTCGCGGGAAGGGTTTGGCCAGGCAATCGCAAAACTCCATGCTGCAGCAGCTGCCGCCAGCGTAAATGCCGAAACCCCGGCACTCATTGAGAGATACCGGGGTTTCGAATTTGCAGCATAAGGAGCCTGACGATTACCTACTTTCACACGGGCAATCCGCACTATCATCGGCGTGGAGTCGTTTCACGGTCCTGTTCGGGATGGGAAGGGGTGGGACCGACTCGCTATGGTCATCAGGCATGACGGGTTGCTGCGTCGCTTTTTTGAGCGCCACAGCCAATCGGGAAGAAGCGTAAAGAGGTGTTGCTGAATTGGGGTTGTGTTGTTTCTGGCACAACACGCGATCTCTGAACCTGTGTGCTCTCTCACCCCTGCGGGGCAAGACACACCTGTTATAGGATCAAGCCTTACGGGCAATTAGTATCAGTTAGCTTAACGCATTACTGCGCTTCCACACCTGACCTATCAACGTCCTGGTCTCGAACGACCCTTCAAGGGGATCAAGTCCCCGGGGAAGTCTCATCTTGAGGCGAGTTTCCCGCTTAGATGCTTTCAGCGGTTATCTCTTCCGAACATAGCTACCCGGCGATGCGACTGGCGTCACAACCGGTACACCAGAGGTTCGTCCACTCCGGTCCTCTCGTACTAGGAGCAGGCCCCCTCAAACTTCCAGCGCCCACGGCAGATAGGGACCAAACTGTCTCACGACGTTTTAAACCCAGCTCACGTACCTCTTTAAATGGCGAACAGCCATACCCTTGGGACCGGCTACAGCCCCAGGATGAGATGAGCCGACATCGAGGTGCCAAACACCGCCGTCGATATGAACTCTTGGGCGGTATCAGCCTGTTATCCCCAGAGTACCTTTTATCCGTTGAGCGATGGCCCTTCCATACAGAACCACCGGATCACTATGACCTGCTTTCGCACCTGCTCGACTTGTCAGTCTCGCAGTCAAGCACGCTTATGCCATTGCACTATCAGCACGATTTCCGACCGTACCTAGCGTACCTTCGTACTCCTCCGTTACCCTTTGGGAGGAGACCGCCCCAGTCAAACTGCCTACCATGCACTGTCCCCGATCCGGATTACGGAACAAGGTTAGAACCTCAAACAGATCAGGGTGGTATTTCAAGGACGGCTCCACGGAAACTAGCGTTCCCGCTTCACAGCCTCCCACCTATCCTACACAAACCGGTTCAAAGTCCAATGCAAAGCTACAGTAAAGGTTCATGGGGTCTTTCCGTCTAGCCGCGGGGAGATTGCATCATCACAAACACTTCAACTTCGCTGAGTCTCGGGAGGAGACAGTGTGGCCATCGTTACGCCATTCGTGCAGGTCGGAACTTACCCGACAAGGAATTTCGCTACCTTAGGACCGTTATAGTTACGGCCGCCGTTTACCGGGACTTCAATCAAGAGCTTGCACCCCATCATTTAATCTTCCGGCACCGGGCAGGCGTCACACCCTATACGTCCACTTTCGTGTTTGCAGAGTGCTGTGTTTTTATTAAACAGTCGCAGCCACCAGTTTATTGCAACCCCTTCACCCTCCTGGCGCAGGCCAGTCAAGCTACAGGGGCGTACCTTATCCCGAAGTTACGGTACCAATTTGCCGAGTTCCTTCTCCCGAGTTCTCTCAAGCGCCTTAGAATACTCATCTCGCCCACCTGTGTCGGTTTGCGGTACGGTCACTGTTGAACTGAAGCTTAGAGGCTTTTCTTGGAACCACTTCCAGTTGCTTCGTCGCCTGAGCGACTGGCCTCACACCCTTGAATTCCGCGCCCGGATTTGCCAAAGCGCCTTCTCCAATGCAAGGACCGGGACTTCCAACACCCGGACAACCTTCCGCGATCCGTCCCCCCATCGCATTCAACAATGGTGCAGGAATATTGACCTGCTTCCCATCAGCTACGCATTTCTGCCTCGCCTTAGGGGCCGACTCACCCTACGCCGATGAACGTTGCGTAGGAAACCTTGGGCTTACGGCGAGGGGGCCTTTCACCCCCTTTATCGCTACTCATGTCAGCATTCGCACTTCCGATACCTCCAGCACACTTTCCAGTGCACCTTCGCAGGCTTACGGAACGCTCTCCTACCATGCGAGACTAGCTCGCATCCGCAGCTTCGGTATATGACTTAGCCCCGTTACATCTTCCGCGCAGGACGACTCGATCAGTGAGCTATTACGCTTTCTTTAAAGGGTGGCTGCTTCTAAGCCAACCTCCTGACTGTTTTAGCCTTCCCACTTCGTTTCCCACTTAGTCATATTTGGGGACCTTAGCTGGCGGTCTGGGTTGTTTCCCTCTTGACACCGGACGTTAGCACCCGATGTCTGTCTCCCGTGATTGCACTCTTCGGTATTCGGAGTTTGCTATGGCGAAGTAATCCGCAATGGACCCTTCAACCATGACAGTGCTCTACCCCCGAAGGTGATACACGAGGCACTACCTAAATAGTTTTCGGAGAGAACCAGCTATTTCCAGGTTTGTTTAGCCTTTCACCCCTATCCACAGCTCATCCCCTAACTTTTCAACGTTAGTGGGTTCGGTCCTCCAGCACGTGTTACCGTGCCTTCAACCTGGCCATGGATAGATCACCTGGTTTCGGGTCTACACCCAGCGACTGATCGCCCTGTTCGGACTCGCTTTCGCTACGCCTGCCCTATTCGGTTAAGCTTGCCACTGAATGTAAGTCGCTGACCCATTATACAAAAGGTACGCCGTCACCCCTTGCGAGGCTCCGACTGTTTGTATGCATGCGGTTTCAGGATCTATTTCACTCCCCTCCCGGGGTTCTTTTCGCCTTTCCCTCACGGTACTGGTTCACTATCGGTCGATCACGAGTATTTAGCCTTGGAGGATGGTCCCCCCATCTTCAGACAGGATTTCACGTGTCCCGCCCTACTTCTCGTACACCCAGTTCTTCCAATCTGTTTTCGCCTACGGGGCTATCACCCGCTATGGCCGCACTTTCCAGAGCGTTTGGCTAACAGTTCAGATAAAGAGTACAGGCTCTTCCCATTTCGCTCGCCACTACTTTGGGAATCTCGGTTGATTTCTTTTCCTGCGGCTACTTAGATGTTTCAGTTCGCCGCGTTCGCTTCACGTGACCTATGTATTCAGTCACGGATACTCCATACGGAGTGGGTTTCCCCATTCGGACATCTCCGGATCAAAGCTTGTTTGCCAGCTCCCCGGAGCTTTTCGCAGGCTACCGCGTCCTTCATCGCCTGTGATCGCCAAGGCATCCACCACATGCACTTGTTCGCTTGACCCTATAACGGGTGTGTCTCATCATGATCGCTCATGCAGGCCACGCTCGCTACAGGTTGAGTTTTC
>OY970220.1:1677500-3380366 GCA_963713995.1 uncultured beta proteobacterium
ACATAGCCATCCAGCCGCTCTGCAAGATGTCTGCCGATCGTCCAGGCCATCCGGACGAAGGCGATCGCGCAGCGGCCGCGCCCGTCGATCGCCACGCTGCACCTCATATAGCCCCATGCGCCTGTCGTGATACTGCGGCGCAAACCGATGGTGTGCACGGAACCGACTAGAATATGAGGTTCTCTGCCTTCCAACTCACAGATTTATGCGCTCGCGAATCGCCAAACGCCTCCCTCCAGACGCCGACAAACTCGTCGGCCTGTCGCTCGCCCTGTTCGCCTCGGGCAGCCGCACCGAAGACCGTTTCTGGGAGGCCAAGCTAGACGCGCTGCTAGCGAAGATCGTCCGCAACGGTAACCAGACGACGCTCGACGCCGCGCTCGATCATTTGCAGCAAAATCATCCAGACGCCTACGGCGCCCTGGCTGACATGGCCGAAACGCACAGCGAATCGTTCGTCGTCGAGCACGAAGGCACGCAATACGAGGCGCTGCTCATCGCCGTACCGGTGCTCGCCTGGACACGCTATGTCATCCCCTCGGGCCCACTGAAGTCCGACAATTCCGACGCCCTTCGTAACCATCTCCAGGCCCACGTGCTGGCAAACGGCACGCGCGTGGCAATGGCGCCCTATCTCTATAGCATCGACCAGTTGCCGCGCCATCACGTCGAGACCTGGCGTCTCGCCCAACAGCTTTCGCACGCCGCGTTGAGCGGTGCGACCGCGAAAATCAGCTCTGGCGAACTGCCCGAGACGTCCCCGATCCTCGCCGACCCGCGCTTCCTGCTCGCCGTTGTGGCGGCGCCTGTCGGCACCCCGCTCTTTCGCTGGCAGGAAGAGGAACACGGTTCGCGCATTGAACGCGGCCAGTGCCTCGAGCAGTGGGCAACCCAGGGTGGGGCCAATCTCGCCGTCGTGATGCCGGGCTGCGAATTCGAGTGCCTGCTGCCTGACGCCTACTACTCGGCCTGCCGCGACGCCGACGAACGGGTGCGCCCTCATACCATCCGCACGGCAGTCCGCTACCTGCTCGACACGATCGGCGGTGGCGCGCAAGACCTGCGCGCAGTCGTAGCAGGCTTCGGCGAACGCCGTATCGACGAATATCGCATCGGCTTCACGCGCCGAGGCAGCAACGACGTCCTGTACGGCGTCGTCTGGCCGCTGTACGGGCGCGAAAACGGCGACGGCGATATCGACGAGGAACCGACCGAAGAAGGCGCGGTTAGTGGCCCGCTCGAGGAAATCGCCGCGCTGCTGAAAGAATCGGGCATTACCGACATTCGCCGTCATGCCGGCCGCTTCGAGCCAGAATATTGCGACGACTGCGGCGTACCGCTGTATGCAGACCCGCTCGGCGAGATCGTCCACGCCGAGATGCCAGAAGATGCTGAGCCCGTGCAGCCACATTTCCACTGAGCGACACGCCATATTCCTACCCGGTCCCGCCTGCGAGCGGGATTTTTTTTTGCCATTTGTCTTATGCCATCTGGACAGGCCGCCGCGCTGCAAGCTTTTTGTCATTATGGCGACGGAGGTCCTCGCCAGCCGGCATGCGCGGCACATGCGCCGTGCATTCATTTCGAGAGGGCATCAAAAACAGGAGGGCTTGCCAATGCGGTTTGCAGTATTCAATCCAGACGCCGAACGGCGCGAAGGACTCAAGGCGCTGCTCAGACAAATCGATCGTCGCGCACGTTTTAACGATGCTCCCGACTGGCGCAGTGCCGAACGTGCCATGCAGCGTTTCGCGCCGGATCTGTTCGTGGTCGACTGGCATGCCGGCATTCGCGCGGGCGAGCTACAGACTTTCGCGAACCGCCACCGTAACCTGCCAATTGCGGTGATCGTGGACGCGGAGGCACCTCCCCCGGCGGTCCGGGACCTGCTTGCGGAAGGCGCGCGCGGAATCATCCGCCGGTCCACCGACTCGATCCTGATCGTGAAGCTGCTCGAACTCATCCTGCTAGGCGGCAATCATCTGCCCGCTGATGTCCTGGCTGCGCCGTGGCCGTCTCCGCAGCCGGCGCAACAGCCGGCGAGAAGCGACACGACGACGCGCCCGCGCCGCCCGGTGGTCCATCTGTCGCCCCGTCAGGAGCAGATCCTCCGTTGCGTCCACATGGGCAACACGAACAAGATGATCGCCCGTGCACTAGGCATCAGCGAAGGCACCGTCAAAATCCACCTCACAAGCATCTTCCAGCAACTCGGAGCGCCCAACCGGGCGGCAGCCGTCGCCATTTACAACGGCCTGCTCGCGAACCAGCTCGAGGTGCTGCGAGACCAGCTGGATCGCACACCCAGGCCCGTACACGGTGAACATGGCCCGGTGCCGCTGCGCCCCCTCATGACCGAACCGTTTCGGCATCCGTTGCTGACAAGCGACACCGAGATACCAGTGGCGATGGCTGCCGAGCCCGATTACCCGTGGGGAGAAGCCGGCCTCGCGCAGTGCGGTGAGCCCCAACCCGGTGACAGCGACAACGCCGACGACGATCCGCAAGGGCCACCCTGCGCACACGTTTTGTCATCCAACGAGTAATATGAAGCCATGGGGTTCCTGTATACGCCGCTTCCTCTGTGGGTTGTCGTCGGTGGCTGGATTGCCGCCGTGGGGCTGCTCGCGCTCGCGGCATGGAACAAACCGTTCAAGCGCCTCCAGGATGCCACGCTCCAGCACGTATGGCTCGCGATCGTCGTGGCGGTATCCGTGCTGTGGGCGAGCAATGCGTGGCTCGAGGACGGCACCGTGCTGCATCTGCTCGGTGCCACACTCGTCGTGACGCTGTTCGACTGGGACCTCGCGCTCATCGCAATGGCCGCGGTCGTCGCGCTCGCGGCGCTCGTCTTCGACGCCCCCTGGGACGGCGTCGCGTTCACCTTCCTGATATTCGGCGCCTTCCCGGTCGGGATTTCGGCACTGCTGCAACGGGCCTGCATCGCCTGGCTGCCGCGCAATCTCTTCATGTTTATCGTAGGTCAAGGCTTCGTCTCCCCGGCGATTGCCGTGGCCGGCGCCGCGTATCTCGCATTGGGTGCCCACATCGCCCTGACCGGCGGCTCGATGGTCGTCGTGCCGGTCGGTTATGCGTTCAGCGTGTTCCTGCTGGCATCCGGCGAGGCCTGGTTCACGGGTATGGCTACCGCATTGATCGCCGTCTATCGGCCCACCTGGGTCACGACCTACGATGTGCGGCGTTACCGGCTAGGCGGCCCGCGCACCTGAGTAAGCCCTCCAGAAGGCGGCTTCTCCCTTGCACCACACTGGCCCGCGCGTCGCGCGTAGCTCAGCAGCACGCGGTAGTCACGCCACCCCGGCGATGGCGCGCTATGGTGCAGGCGCAAAAGAATTGTTTCAGAATTGAACTCGCCCGCTCATCGCAGGCTCTTATGGTGCCAGACGTTCCACCCCGCTTCGACACCAACCCGATGGACCGCAATTCTGCATCCCGCCGGTTGCTGACGATGGCCGGCCGACTGGCTGCATGCGCCGCCAGTCTCACGCTTGCCTTCGCACTGCCCGCCAAAGCCGATCAGCTCGATCAGCACAATGACCTGGTCAGCACCTACATCACCCAGATGCATGCCGATCCGCTGGTCGCCGACTGCGCCGCGCACGGCAACTTCGTCGCCAGCACCTCGACGGCGCTCGACCACGTCGAGTTTCCCCCTTCGTCGTTCGATGCGGCCCATGCCACCGTCACCCCCTGGAACGATTCGTTCGACGAAGGCAAACAGCGCGTCAAGGTCGATACGATCGTGACGGTCGACGGCATCGGCATTCCGCACGACAGCAACGCTTCGCCCTACGACCTCAAGTTCCGCTGCGGCTACGTGGACAACCAGATGCTCGCCTTCAGCTGGAATGACCCGGTGCCGTCGGCGCACGCCCATACGGAGCGCAGCGGATCGTCGGGCAGCAACGCGCATGGCAAGCACTCGACGAAGAAGTCGACCGGCAAGACTTCGAAGAGCGGCGCATCCGGCAAGTCGAGCCACAAGTCGGGTTCAGCCTCGAAATCGAGCTCGAAGACCACCGCGAAGAAGACCACCGCGAAGAAGACACCTTCGAAAAAAACCAGGACGGCCTGATAGCCACCGCGCGGCGCGGGCCAACGAAAAAAGGGGGAAGCGGCCTCGCCTGCTTCCCCCTTTTTCTCGTCTACCCGCCGCGTTACGCGAACGTTTCGACGTGGCGCAGGATGGCCTGCAGCATGGCCGCGCCGAGCGCTGCGCTGCGCTCGCCATTCCAGCCCACGCGTTCGTCCGGCAGATTGGCGTTGTCCTTGAACGGCATCTCCAGTGTCAGCGAAAGGCAGCCGTAGCGGTGGCCGATATATTTCGATGCGAGCTTGAGCGCGTCCTCCCGGTAGCGGCTGGCTTCGTAGCCGTGCTGGTCCTGAAAGTCGGGGCTCGCGATCTTGAACGCTTCGATGAACGCCTTCTGCTCGATGCGCTGCTGCTCGGTGAAACCCGGCAGCATTTCCGAGCCCGCGACGAACACATACGGAAGCGACTCGTCGCCGTGGATGTCGAAGAAGAGGTCGACGCCTGTGGCCTCGATCGCCTCGCGCACCACCAGCACTTCCGGGCTGCGTTGCGCATCCGGCTCCATCCATTCGCGGTTCAGGTTCGCCCCGGCCGCGTTGGTACGCAGGTTGCCGTGCACACTGCCATCCGGATTCATGTTCGGCACGATGTGGAACACCGCGCGATCGTAGAGCTTGCGCGCCACCGGGTCACCCGCCCAGTCGCCCCAGCCGGCAAGCCGCTTCACGAGACCTTCGACGAACCACTCCGCCATCGTCTCGCCCGGATGCTGGCGCGCGATGATCCACACCGTCTTCTTCGGCTTGCCTTCCGGCGTGGTGTCGCCCGCCGTGCCGAGCGTGAGCAGCGACACGGGCCGTCCCTCCCCCGTCTGTCCGAGCTCGGTCAGCGTGGCGTGCGGCAGTTGCTGCAATGCGCCGAGGAACTCCGATTGGCGCTCCTCGCTGTACGGCTCGAAATACGCGTAATAGACACGGTCAAAATCGGGCGTGTGGTCGATCGTGAACTTCTGGCCGTCGTACGAGGTCGGCACGCGGAACCAGTTCACGCGGTCATAACTCGCCACCGCCTGGTAGTCGCGCCAGCCTTCGGGAAATGCGCAGGCCGCAGCATTTTCGAATGTCATCACGCAGCGCTCGCCGCGCGCGCCCGAAAGCCGGAAGTAGAACCACTGTGCGAACTCCGACTGATTGTCGGAGCGTACGCGCAGGCGGATATCGTCGGCGCGCTCGCACGACAGGACTTCGATCGCGCCGGCGTCGAACTGGCTGGTAATGGATAGTGTCATGACGGATTCCTCGCTTATTCTGCAATGCGCCGGCGGAACACCCAGGTCGCGTCGTTCGATGCATCGGCATCGAATGCGTAGCCTTCTGCGTCGAAGCCCTTGAGCGCCTGGGGCTCGGAGAGGCGATGCTCCACTGCATAGCGCGCCATCAGGCCACGTGCACGCTTCGCATGGAAGCTGATGACCTTGTAGCGGCCACCCTTCCAGTCCTCGAAAACCGGCGTGATGACCGGCGCCGCCAGCTTCCTCGGTTTGACCGACTTGAAATACTCGTTCGACGCGCAGTTCACCAGCACGCGCGCTCCCTTCGTACGGGCGACGTTATGCTCGAACTGGGCATTCAGCGCCTGCGTGATGCGCTCGCCCCAGAAGGCATAGAGATCCTTGCCGCGCGCGTTTTCGAAGCGCGTGCCCATTTCGAGGCGATACGGTTGCAGCAAATCGAGCGGACGCAGCAGACCGTAGAGGCCGGAAAGCACGCGCACATGCTGCTGTGCATAGTCGAGATCGGCAACGGAGAGCGACCTGGCGTCGAAGCCCTCGTACACGTCGCCGTTGAACGCGAGCACGGCCTGCTTGGCGTTGGCCGGGCTGAACTGCTTCGACCAGTCGGCGTAACGCTGGAAATTCAGGCGCGCGAGCGGGTCGGAGATGCTCATGAGCGTGCCGATCTGCTGCGGCGACAGACGGCGCAGGCCGTCGATCAGTTCGGCCGCTTCGTCGACGAAGTCGGGGATCGTGTGGGTTTCGACGTGCGCCGGCGTATCATAGTCCAGCGATTTGGCCGGCGACAGAACGATTATCATAGAGGCTTGCAGGCACAAGCGTGCCGATGTCCAAAGGCGAAAGCCCGATTGTAGCGAATGTCAAGAATGACCGGTTTTCCGCCCCAACCGCCCGCTGAGGCAATCCCCGTAGTCCTCGATTCGAATGTGTGGATCGACATCCTCGTGTTCGACGATCCGCACACGCGTCCGATACGCGCTGGGCTCGAACGTGGTCTGCTTGGCGCTGTGATTGACGCACGCTGCCTCGCCGAGCTCACGTACGTGCTCGACTATCCGCAGTTCGCGGATCGCGGCATCGATAAAGCCGACGCGCTCGCCGCCGTCTCGCGTCTCGCGCGCGAAATCGTGCCGCCAGCGCTGCCCGACGATGCCCGGCCTCTGCCGCAATGCCGCGACCGCGACGACCAGAAGTTCCTCGAACTCGCGCGCGCCAGCGGCGCAGCCTGGCTCGTCTCGAAGGACCGCGCCGTGCTCAAACTCGCGCGACGCATGGCACGTGACTTCGGCTTTCGCATCGCAACGCCCGGCGTCTTCGTGGCCGAGGCGGGACTCGACGGCACCACAACCGGCGGTGCCTGAAGCCGGGAACACGACAACTGCGCGACAGATGCGCGGCGCCTGCGGCACACCCGCGCGCATCCGCGCCGATGTGCCTAAAATCAGACTTTCCGAATCAACCCAAATCCATCGCCCGTCCGCGCCATGAACGTACCGCATCCGTCGAACGTATCGCCCGCCACGCCACTCACGCCCTCATTTCCTTCGCGTCTTCCGAACGTCGGCACGACGATCTTCACGGTGATGAGCGCGCTCGCCACCGAAAAGGGCGCAGTCAATCTGGGCCAGGGCTTTCCCGACTTCGACTGCGACGCGCGCATCGTCGACGCCGTCGCGCACGCCATGCGCGAAGGCCACAACCAGTACCCGCCAATGACGGGCGTGCCCGCGCTGCGCGAAGCCATCGCCGACAAGATCGCTCAAATGTATGGCCGCCGCTACGACGCGGCCAGCGAGATCACGGTGACGGCGGGCGCGACTCAGGCGCTCCTCACGGCGATCCTGTGTGCCGTGCACCCCGGCGACGAAGTGATCGTGATCGAGCCGACCTACGACAGCTATCTGCCGTCGATCGAACTCGCGGGCGGCAAGCCAGTATTCGTCACGCTCGAGGCGCCCGACTACGCGATCCCGTTCGACCGTCTGGCCGCGGCCATCACGCCGAAGACGCGTCTCATCCTGATCAACACGCCGCACAACCCGACCGGCACCGTGTGGCGCACGGAAGACATGCGCAAACTCGAGGAGATCGTGCGCGGCACCAACGTGCTGATCCTCTCCGACGAAGTCTATGAACACATGGTGTACGACGGCGCGCCGCACGAGAGCGTCGCGCGCTATCCGGAACTGGCGGCACGCAGCTTCATCGTATCGAGCTTCGGCAAGACCTATCACGTGACGGGCTGGAAGGTGGGCTACGTCGCCGCACCCGCACCGCTCACGGCCGAATTCCGCAAGGTTCACCAGTTCAACGTGTTCACGGTGAACACGCCGATGCAGGTGGGTCTCGCGCAGTATCTGCGCGACCCGAAGCCGTATCTGGAACTGCCCGCGTTCTATCAGAAGAAGCGCGACTTCTTCCGCGCGGGCCTCGCCAACACGCGCTTCAAGCTGCTGCCGTGCGAAGGCACGTACTTCCAGTGCGTCGATTACTCGGCGATCAGCAATCTGCCCGAGGCGGAGTTCTCGAAGTGGCTCACGACCGAGATCGGCGTGGCCGCGATTCCCGTCTCCGCGTTCTATCACGAGCCGCACGAATCGGGCGTCGTGCGCTTTTGCTTCGCGAAGCAGGAAAGCACGCTCGCCGCCGCGCTCGAACGGCTCTCGCGCCTCTGACGGCGTCTGCGCGCGATGAATCCGCGAACGACATGGCGTTCCCGATCATCGCGCGAAGCACCGGCGCGGCGCGCGCGCAAGGTGCAGCGTGCACGCCTCACGCGCCCCGCGCCGCTCTTACGGATTTGCCTCGATGTACGCCTTGCGATCGGCGTTGACGCGCTGCGCCGACGGCCGCTCGGCAACCAGCTTGGCATACGGCTTCCAGTCGATGCCGGCCGCTACCACCATGTCCTCGCCGTAGATCCGCTGCGTCGCCATCGCCACGAGCGGCAGGCTAATGTAGGTCGCCGCATCGGCCGCACCGAACCGCTCGCCGGCCACGTACGGCGCAAACTTCGCGAGACGCCTGAAGGCGGCGAGATAGCGGCGCAGACGCTTTTGCGCCGTCGCCTTGACCTCGTCGCTCACCTTGCCGCCGAAAAACGCTTCGCCGTAGAGTTCGCGCGCTTCGAGTTCGAGGTGCGTTTCGACGAAGGTGATCAGCTCGCGCTCCTTCGCGGCCGCCCACGGATCCGCGGAGAAAATCCCGTGCTCGGGATAGCGTGCGTTCAGGTACTCGACGATGACTTCCGACTCGCACAGAAAACCCTGCTCGGTTTCGACGAACGGCACCTTGCCCGCAGGCGAATGCGCGAGCGACGCCTCGTCGAGCGGGAGCTTGCTGAGGACCTCCTCGAACGGGATGCCGTGCTCGAGCAGCACGAGCTTGACCTTGTTGTAGTAATTCGAGAGTGCGAATCCGTGCAGCTTGATCATCCTCATTCCTCCTTGGGAGCAGGCAGCCGCCGATACGGCGTCGCCGATCTGTTTTCACGAAAATGTACGACCGTGCTATTCTAGGACAATCATGGAGCGAAGTTTCCAATGACTTCCCATCATTTCAACATTGAGACATCTGTCGTCGCCCACGCCGCGGCGCGTGGCGCTTTGGCCAACACCTTCGCCGGATTCTCCGCGATTGGCAAGCTCCGCAACGATGCCGGCGCACCCGCACCCGGTCTGCTGCCGATCCGATCCGACACCACCGACATCCACGCACCGAACGAGGCCCGCGCATGAGCGCCGAACTCCGCAGCACCCGGCCGCAAGGCCATGAATCGACGCTCGTCCTCACGCTGTCGAATCCCGGCGCGCGCAATGCGCTGCATCCGGACATGTACGCCGCCGCCATCGAAGCCTTCGACGCCGCCGAGCGCGATGCGTCGCTGCGCGCGATCGTATTGACCGGCGCCGACAACTTCTTCTGCGCGGGCGGCAATCTGAACCGCCTGCTCGAAAACCGCGCGAAGGATCCGTCGGTGCAGGCCGCCAGCATCGATACGCTGGCGAGCTGGGTCACGGCGATGCGCCAGTGCAGCAAACCGATCATCGCGGCCGTGGAAGGTGCGGCGGCAGGCGCAGGCTTCTCGCTCGCGCTGGCCGCCGACCTCATTGTCGCCGCCGAAGACGCGAAGTTCGTCATGTCGTATTCGCGCGTGGGCCTCACGCCTGACGGCGGCGGCTCGTGGTTCCTCGCGCGCGCGCTGCCCCGTCAGCTCGCCACGGAAGTGATGCTGGAAGGCAAGCCCATCGCTGCGGCGCGTCTCGCGGAACTCGGCGTGGTGAACCGCCTGGCGAAGCCGCATGCGGCGCTCGACGCCGCACTCGCCTGGGCCGACGACCTCGCGAAGGTCTCGCCGAACTCGGCAACGCGCATCAAAGGCCTCGTCAACACTGCGGAAACGCAGCCGCTCGCTGAGCAGCTTGTCGCCGAGCGCGAGAGCTTCGTCGCCTCGCTGCACCATCGCGACGGGCTCGAAGGCATGACGGCGTTCCTCGAAAAACGTGCGCCGGTCTACAAATAAATGAGCGACTTCCAGATGCCCCAACGCCGCCGCATCTTTCTGATGCGTCACGGCGACGTCACCTACTTCGACGACTCGGGCCGCGCGATCGACCCCGACACGGTGCCGCTCAACGAACACGGCCGTGCCCAGGCAAGCGCCGCCGGCCGTGCGTTCGCGTCGCAGGATGTGCGCTTCGACCGCGTGATCGTGAGCGGTCTCAAGCGCACGGTCGAGACGGCACAGCACGTGCTCGCCGAAACGGGCCAAAATATCCAGCTCGAAGTGCAGCCAGCCTGGGAAGAGATCCGCGGCGGACGTCTCGCCGAAATCCCGCCAGACGAAGTCGAGAATGCCTTCCTGCGCGTGTTCGAAGGCGTCGTGCCCGAAACCACGCGTTTTCTCGGCGGTGAAACGGTGGGCGAATTGCTCGAGCGCGTGCTGCCCGAAGTCGCGACGCTGCGCGCCGATCCTTCGTGGGACACCGCGCTGCTCGTGCTGCATGGCGGCGTGAACCGCGCGATCCTCTCGCATGCGATCACGGCGGGCGGCCGGATGTTCTTCGGGCATCTGGCACAGGCCACGGGCTGCATCAACGTGCTCGACGTCGGCGCGGCGCCCGCCGACTGGGTCGTGCGCCTGCTCAATTTTTCGCCGCCGTCGCCGCTCCACCACGACGTGCGCAATACGACGATGGAAATGCTTTACGCGCAATTCCTGCGCTACCGTGTCGGCCGGAGTTAGTGCTTTGGCACTGATTCCGGGCCCATGCGGCAGCCCACACGGCTAGCGCGCCGCGCCCATACAGCACAACGGAGACAGACATGGCGCAAGCCACACCGGATGGAGACACCCCGAAGCAATCCGACTATTCGGCATTCGAAGGTACGCGCCCGGTCGCCGAGCGCCAGCGCTTCGACACCGAAGCGCTCGCCGCCTGGCTCGCCGGCCATGTTGATGGGTTCGCCGGGCCGTTGACGGTCGAACAATTCGCCGGCGGCCAGTCGAACCCCACGTTCAAGCTCGTCACGCCAACGCGCACCTACGTAATGCGTGCAAAGCCGGGCCCGAAGGCGAAGCTGCTGCCGTCGGCCCATGCCATCGAGCGCGAATACCGCGTGATGGCCGCGCTTGGCCAGACCGACGTGCCGGTCGCGAAGATGCTCGCACTGTGCGAGGACGAAGCGGTGATCGGCCGCGCGTTCTACGTAATGGAGTTCGTCGAGGGCCGCGTACTGTGGGACCAGTCGCTGCCGGGCATGACGCGCGAGGCGCGTGAGGCGATCTATGACGAAATGAATCGTGTGATAGCCGCGCTGCACAACGTCAAGCCGGAGGCAGTGGGGCTCGGCGATTACGGCAAGCCCGGCAATTATTTCGCACGCCAGATCGATCGCTGGAGCCGCCAGTACCAAGCCTCGGAGACCGAGCCGATCGACGCGATGCATCGCCTGATCGAGTGGCTGCCGCAGCATATGCCCGAAGACACGGGTTCGCGCGTCTCGGTCGTGCACGGCGACTATCGGCTCGACAACCTGATCTTCCATCCCACCGAACCGCGCGTGCTCGCCGTGCTCGACTGGGAACTCTCGACACTGGGCGACCCGCTCGCCGACTTCTCGTATCACTGCATGGCGTGGCACGTCGATCCGACGCAGTTTCGCGGCATAGGCGGACTCGACTGGGCCGCGCTCGGTATTCCGGACGAGAAGGACTACGTGCGGCGCTACTGCGAGCGCACCGGCCTCGAGATTCGCGGCGACTGGAACTTCTACCTGGCGTACAACATGTTTCGCATCGCCGCGATCCTGCAGGGAATCATGAAGCGCGTGGTAGACGGCACGGCGGCGAGTGCCCAGGCCGCGGACGCGGGCAGCCGCGCGCGGCCGATGGCGGAACTTGCGTGGCACTACGCGCAGCAAGTCCGTTGACACCACGATCACGATAGCGGCACGACAGCTCATTTCAAAGCGAGGTCACAGATGAACTTCGATTACACCCCGAAAGTTGAGGCACTGCGCAAGAGACTGCTCGCATTCTTCGACGAGCACATTTACCCGAACGAGTCCGTCTACCACGAGGAAGTCGAGCGCAATCGCGCGAACGGCAACGCGTGGGTGCCAACCGAAATAGTGGAGAAGCTGAAGATCAAGGCGCGCGAAGCGGGCCTGTGGAACCTGTTCCTGCCCGATTCGAAGCGCGGCGCCGGCCTCACGAACCTCGAGTACGCGCCGCTGTGCGAAATCATGGGGCGTGTGTACTGGGCCCCGGAGGTGTTCAACTGCAGCGCGCCCGACACGGGCAACATGGAGACCATCGAGCGCTACGGCTCCGAGGAGCACAAGTGCCAGTGGCTCCAGCCCTTGCTGGAAGGCCAGATTCGCTCGGCATTCCTGATGACCGAGCCGGACGTCGCCTCGTCCGACGCGACCAACATCCAGACGCGCATCGTACGTGACGGCGACGAATACGTGATCAACGGCACGAAGTGGTGGTCGTCGGGCGCCGGCGACCCGCGTTGCGCGATCTATATCGTGATGGGCAAGACCGACCCCGATGCGCCGCGCCATGCGCAGCAGTCGATGATCCTCGTGCCCGCCGACGCCGCCGGCATCACGGTGCGCCGCCCGCTTACGGTATTCGGCTACGACGACGCGCCGCACGGCCACATGGAGATCGCGCTCGAAAACGTGCGCGTGCCCGCCTCGAACATCCTGCTAGGCGAAGGCCGAGGCTTCGAGATCGCTCAAGGGCGTCTCGGGCCGGGCCGCATCCACCACTGCATGCGCCTGATCGGCCTCGCCGAGCGAGCGATCGAACTGATGGCGAAGCGCGCGCTGACGCGCGTGGCGTTCGGCAAGCCGGTGGCGTCGCAAACGGTGACGCAGGAGCGCATTGCCGAAGCGCGCTGCATGATCGATCAGGCACGCCTGCTCACGCTAAAGACCGCGTACATGATGGACACGGTCGGCAACAAGGGCGCGCGCGGCGAGATCGCCATGATCAAGGTGGTGGCGCCGAACATGGCCTGCCAGGTCATCGACTGGGCCATGCAGGTGCATGGGGCGGCGGGCGTGAGCGGGGACTTCCCGCTCGCCTATGCGTATGCCTCCGCGCGCACGCTGCGCTTCGCGGACGGCCCGGACGAGGTCCACCGCAATGCCATCGCCAAGCTCGAACTGGCCAAGCATATGGACGCCGAAGCAGCCTCGCGCGTCGAGATGCCGGTCACGCGTTCCTGACGCACCGCCCTGCCCGGCCGCGATCGGCGCGCCGGGCGGGTTGCTCGCGGTTGCCGTGCCGTTGCCATAACGCGGCGGAAATTGGCCATTCGGCCGATAGCCCTGACGTCAACGCGGACTCCCGTTGGCCCTCGGCAGCGCCTGCCGAACTATGCTAATTTGCGCGAGATCCGGCGAGGCGCCAACGGGCGCGTGCGCCGCCCTTCTACTGCGCCATGGAGCCGCGATGATCGACGTCTACAGCTGGGCCACCCCGAACGGCCACAAAGTCCACATCATGCTGGAAGAGACCGGCCTGGAGTATCGGGTGCATCCAGTCGATATCGGTGCGGGCGACCAGTTCCAGCCGGACTTCCTCGCCATCAGCCCGAACAACAAGATTCCGGCGATCGTCGATCCGGAAGGACCGCGGCGGGAGGACGGCAAGCCGTTCTCGCTGTTCGAATCGGGCGCCATCCTTATCTATCTTGCCGCGAAGACCGGCAAGTTCATGCCCGAAGATCTCGCCGCGCGCTACGACGTACTCCAATGGGTGATGTTCCAGATGGGCGGGCTCGGGCCGATGCTCGGCCAGGCGCACCACTTTCGCATCTACGCGCCGGAGAAGCTCGAGTATGCAATCAACCGCTACACGAACGAAGCGAAGCGGCTCTACAACGTGATGGATGCGCAGCTCGGCAAGACCGAATACCTGGCGGGCGACGATTACACCATCGCCGATATCGCCGCGTTCCCGTGGACACGCTCGTGGCAGAACCAGGGCATCGACCTCGATACGTTGCCGAATGTGAAGCGCTGGCACGAAGCCATTGCCGCGCGCCCGGCGGTCAAGCGAGGCGTCGAGGTACTGGCTTCGGCGCGCAAACCCATCACCGACGACAAGGCACGTGAGGTTCTGTTCGGCGCGACGCAGTACAAGAAGCATTGAGCACCGCGCGCGGACGAGCCCTGTAAAAAAGGGGCGCCCGGCCTTGACGGCCGCACGCCCCTGCTTCGTTCATCAAGCGCAAACGCGCTCAGAAATAGTGTCGCGTGAGAAACTCGGCAACGCACGCGGGCCGCTCGCTGCCCTCGCGCTCGATGGTCACGTCCCACGTCACCTGCACGCCACCGTCGCCAACCTCGCTCACGTCCTTCACGCCGAAACGCGCCCGCACCTTCGCTCCCACGGGCACCGGTGAAGTGAAACGCACACGGTTGAGCCCGTAGTTGACGCCCATGCGCTGGCGCATCTGCACGGTCTGCTCGAGCAGCGCCGGAATCAGCGACAGCGTGAGAAACCCATGCGCGATGGGACCGCCGAACGGCGACTCGCGGCGCGCACGTTCCGCGTCGACGTGAATCCACTGATGGTCGCCGGTGGCGTCGGCAAAGCCCAGCACCTGTGGCTCGCTCACGCCGATCCAGTCGCTCAGGAACGGCGCGGCGCCGCCCGCGAGCGCGCGCAGCGCCGCGAGGTCGGCGATCTGCACCACGCTGCTCTCGCTCATGATGCGCTCCCGGGCGTGGTCGCACCGGGATGGCGCAGCCTGAACAAGCCCTTCGAGCGCACCGTCACGATGACCTCGCCATGCTGGTTGATGCCGTCCCAGCGTGTTTCGACGATGCCGCGATCGGGCTTGCTCTCCGAGACACGCTTGCTGACGATGGTGTTCTTCATCGTCAATGTGTCGCCGACGCGCGTGGGCTTGAGCCAACGGATCTCGTCCACGCCGGGCGAGCCCATCGAGGTCGAATCGCGCAGGAAGCCGCGCACGAGCATGCCCATCATCACCGAGCACGTGTGCCAGCCGCTCGCGACGAGCCCGCCGAACATCGACGCCTCGCCGCCCGCCTCGCTCACGTGGAACGGCTGCGGATCGAACTGCTCCGCGAAATGCACGATCTCGTCGCGCGTGAACGTATGCGAGCCGACTTCATACGTCTTGCCCACTTCCAGGTCTTCGTAGCTCAAACCCATCGTTGCTTCCCTCGCTGCTGCCGCAGTGCTCACGCCGCCGCTTTCGCAAAGCCCGGCAGCGCGGCGAACCGCTCCAGATGATGATCGACGTCGCCAAGCGTCGTGTCGATGATCGTGAGACGCTTGAACAGATGCGCCGCGGCGACCTCGTTGGTGACGCCCATGCCGCCGTGCAACTGCACAGCCTGCTGACCGACGTAGCGGGCCGCCTGCCCCACGCGCACCTTCGCGGCGGAAATCGTGCGGCGGCGCTCGTCCGGCGACTCGCTACTGTAACGCGCAGCGGCGAGATACGTGAGCGAACGCGCCTGCTCGGCATGGATCAGCATTTCGGCCATGCGATGCTGCAGGGCCTGGAAGCGCGCGATCGGTACGCCAAACTGCTGGCGCGTCTTCGTGTACTCGACGGTCGCATGGTTGAGCGCGTCCATCGCGCCGATGGCTTCCGCGCAGAGCAGGAAGGTCGCATAGTCGGCGATCTGCTCGAGCGCTGCCGCGCCCAGCGGCGCATCGCCCAGACGCCGCGCGGGCGTACCGTCGAACTTCAGCGTCGCGGCACGCTGGCCGTCGATCGTGCGATAGTCACTCGCCACGACACCCGCGGCATCGCGCGCCACGACGAACAATGCGATTTCGCCGGCCAGACGCGCCGGCACGATCCAGTAATCGGCTTGCGCGCCATGTTGCACGACGGACTTGGCACCCGAGACCGTGAAGCCGTCGCCGGTTTCCTTCGCCGTGGTCTCGATCGAGAACAGGTCATAGCGCGCATCGGGTTCATGAAATGCTACGGCAAGACGCGCCTCGCCCGACGCCACGCGCTCGAGCAGTTGCGCGTTCTCGGGCTGCCCCGCTCCCGCGAGCTTCAGTGCCTCGACGCCCACCGCCGTCGCCCAGTAAGGCTCGACCACCAGCGCGCGGCCCAGTTCCTGCATGACGACCAGCATGTCGAGCGGCGTGCCGTTGAAGCCGCCTTGCTCCTCCGGCACCGGCAACGCCGCGAGACCGAGTTCGACGAACGCACTCCAGTGGTCGGCAGAGACGCCTTCGGGCGTCTTCACGATCGCCTGGCGCGCTTCGAAACCGTAGCTCTTGTCGAGATAGCGACGCAGCGCGTCGGCAAGTTGCTGTTGCTCTTCGGTGAAATTGAAGTTCATGCGCCGCTCCTCAAAGCCCCAGGATCATCTGCGAGATGATGTTCTTCTGGATTTCGTTCGACCCGCCATAGATCGACGTCTTGCGATAGTTGAAGTAGTAAGCCGCCAGCGGGGCCGCGTCGTCGTCGCCGCCGGCCGCGTGGGCGTGTTCGCCTTCGAGGAAGGCCGGATCGAACGGCGCGGCGAGCGGGCCGACCGCGTCGACCATCAGCTCCGTCAACGCCTGCTGGACCTCGGTGCCCTTGATCTTGAGCATGGACGCCTCGGGACCGGGCCCGCGTCCGGCGCCTTCGCTCGCAATGACGCGCTCGACGGTCACCTCAAGCGCCATCAGCTCGATCTCGACGGCCGCCACGCGTGCCGCGAAGAGCGGATCTGCGAGCAGCGGCTTGCCGTTCTTCTTCTGCTTGAGCGCGACTTTCTTGAGGAAGGCGAGCTCGCGCTTCGAAGCGCCCACGCGCGCGATGCCGGTGCGCTCGTGGCCGAGCAGGTATTTCGCGTAGGTCCAGCCGCGGTTCTCCTCGCCCACCAGATTCTCGACAGGCACCTTCACGTCTTCGAAGAACACTTCGTTGACCTCATGGTCCTCGTCGAGCATGATGATCGGGCGCACGGTGATGCCCGGCGTCTTCATGTCGATCAGCAGGAACGAGATGCCTTCCTGCTTCTTCGCGGCCGGGTCGGTGCGCACGAGGCAGAACATCATGTCGGCGTGCTGGCCGAGCGTGGTCCAGGTTTTCTGGCCGTTCACGACGTAGTGATCGCCCTCGCGCACGGCACGCGTGCGCAGCGACGCGAGATCGGATCCCGAGCCGGGCTCCGAGTAGCCCTGGCACCACCAGTCCGTGCCAGCAAGGATGCGCGGCAGGTAGTAGCGCTTCTGCGCCTCGTTGCCGTACTTCATGATGACCGGCGCGACCATCGACACGCCAAACGGCAGCACCGGTGGCGCGCCGATACGTGCGCACTCCTCGTCCCAGATATGGCGCTGGGCGGTGTTCCAGCCCGGGCCGCCGTACTCGACAGGCCACGCGGGCGCCGACCAGCCGCGTTGGCCGAGCAGCTTGTGCCAGCTGGCGATATCGTCGCGATTCAGACGTTTGTGGTTAAGAATCTTCTCGCGCACGGCTTGAGGCACATTAGCCTCGAGCCAGGTGCGGATTTCGGCGCGGAATGCGTCGTCGGCGGGGGAATAATCGAGATCCATGCGCAGTGTCTCCTGGCCGCGGCCGTTGCCGCCGCGGCGAAGACCCGCATGGTTACTGCAGCGAGTCCTTCAGCGCGGCCGGAACCGGCAGCGGCATCACGTCGATGCCTTCTTCGACGAGGGCTTGCGCATCTTCCGCAGAAGCGACTCCGCGGATGTTGCGCGACGGCGCTTCGTTGTAGTGAATACGCCGCGCCTCCTCGGCGAAACGGTCGCCCACGTTCTCCGTCTTCTCCAGGACCTCGCGCAGTGCGCGCAGCGCCTTCGCCTGCCAATGCGCCGCGTCGTCCGTGGCGGGCCGTTGGCTCGCCTCGGTGGCGCCCGACAGATTCAGCCGCGGTGCGGATGGCAGGCGGTTCACCTCTTTGGCGCCGCACATCGGACATTCGACCAGCTTGCGGGACAGCTGCGACTCGAAGTCGTCAGCGGACGCGAACCAGCCTTCAAACCGATGGCCGTCTGGGCACTGTAAATCGAGGACCTTCATGGGGAATCAGGGCTTGGCAATGAGTGTAGCGCAAATTGGCGATTTGTGAACGACCGTTCGTAAATTTTCTGCCGCGCTGTGATCGGCGAAGTTCCCGATTGTAACGCCCTCCCACTTCCTGCGCTGACGATCCAAAACCGGCCGCCGCCTGGCGAAGCGCCTCAATGCGGAAGATTCAAACGTCGGTCTGCCCCCATTTGCGCTATGTCAGCCAGCTGCGCGGAAGGTTAGCCCCGCCAGCCGCGACGCTGCTATCGTTCGCGCCAAATTTCGCTTATCGCCCCGAGGCGATCCTGATCAGCCTGACCGCCCCCGGCGCCTGGGCGAGCATCGTAGCCAGCTGCATACATTCCCATGCTCACTTTCCTGAAAGCGTTGTTCAGCGACGATAACGGCGGTCTGCGCCGCAAGACTTCCGGTCTGTACGCAGTCCTGATCGCCTTCAACGTCGCCGCCTGGGCCTGGGCGTTCGTCGCGTTTCACGCCTATCCGCTGCTCATGGGCTCGAGCCTGCTCGCGTACTCGCTCGGCCTGCGGCACGCCGTGGACGCCGACCATATCGCCGCCATCGACAACGTCACGCGCAAGCTCATGCAAGCCGGCAAGCGGCCGGTCACGGTGGGGCTGATGTTCTCGCTTGGCCACTCCACCATCGTCGTGCTCGCGTCGGTGGGCATCGCGGCGACGGCGACCGCGCTGCAGGGCCGTCTCGACGGCCTGCGCGATATCGGCGCGGTAGTCGGCACGCTGGTCTCGACGTTCTTCCTGTTCGCCATCGCACTGATGAACCTCGCGATCCTGCGCGCGGTGATTCGCGCCTTTCGCCGCGTGCGGCGCGGCGAGCCATACACCGACGACGACCTCGACCTGCTGCTCGCGAACCGCGGCCTGCTCGCGCGCCTGTTCCGGCCGCTCTTCCGGCTGATCACGCGCAGCTGGCACATGTACTTCCTCGGCTTCCTGTTCGGCCTCGGCTTCGACACGGCGACGGAAATCGGCCTGCTCGGCATCGCGGCGGCAGGGGCGACGCAAGGTCTGCCCGTCTGGTCGATCCTCGTGTTCCCGGTGCTGTTCACGGCCGGCATGACGCTGGTGGACACCACCGACAGCATCCTGATGCTCGGCGCCTACGGCTGGGCGTTCATGAACCCGGTGCGCAAGCTCTACTACAACATCACGATGACGACGGTCTCGGTCGTGGTCGCACTACTGGTTGGCAGCATCGAAGGACTTGCGCTGTGCGCCGACAAGCTGCACCTGAGCGGCCCGTTCTGGGACCGGGTCGGCAGCCTTGGCGACCATTTCGGCCTGATCGGCTATCTGATCGTCGGCCTGTTCGCGCTCTGCTGGCTGGTCTCGGTCGCGCTCTACAAGTGGAAACGCTTCGACGACCCGTCGCCGTTCGACGGCGCGCTGACAGTACGCCGGCATGCTTCGAAACGCCACAGGTTTTGACCATTATCAAATTGCGATAGCCGGCGAGCGCTGACCATTCGCACTCTCCCCATCAAGGGGCAACAGACACGGGGTTCAGCTTGGAGACTTTCTACGACGTCATGCGCGCCCAGGGCGTGACGCGGCGCAGCTTCCTGAAATTTTGCAGCCTGACGGCCACCGCGCTCGGACTCGGCTCGGCGTTCGTGCCGCGCATCGCGAACGCGCTCGAAACGAAGCCGCGCACGCCGGTCATCTGGCTGCATGGCCTCGAGTGCACGTGCTGCACCGAGTCGTTCATCCGCAGCGCGCATCCGCTCGCCAAGGACGCGATCCTGTCGATGATCTCGCTCGACTACGACGACACGATCATGGCCGCCGCGGGCCACCAGGCCGAAGCGATCCTCGACGACATCATGACCCGCTACAAGGGCAACTACATCGTCGCGGTCGAAGGCAACCCGCCGCTCAACGAGGACGGCATGTTCTGCTTCCCCGGCGGCGAACCGTTCGTCGAGAAGCTCAAGCGCGTGTCCGCCGATGCGAAGGCGATCATCGCGTGGGGCGCCTGCGCGTCGTGGGGCTGCGTGCAGGCGGCGAAGCCGAACCCGACACGCGCCACGCCGGTTGCCGACGTGATCCTCGACAAACCCATCGTCAAGGTGCCCGGCTGCCCGCCGATCCCCGAGGTAATGGCCGCGGTGATCACCTACATGGTCACGTTCGACCGTATTCCGCCGCTCGACCGCCAGGGCCGCCCGAAGATGTTCTACGGCCAGCGCATTCACGACAAATGCTACCGGCGGCCGCATTTCGACGCGGGCCAGTTCGTCGAGAGCTGGGACGACGAAGGCGCGCGCCGCGGCTACTGCCTCTACAAGATGGGCTGCAAGGGGCCGACCACCTATAACGCCTGCTCGACGGTGCGCTGGAACGACGGCGTGTCGTTCCCGATCCAGTCGGGTCACGGCTGTCTCGGCTGCTCGGAGAACGGCTTCTGGGACAAGGGCTCGTTCTATGACCGTGTGGTCGACATCAACCAGTTCGGCATCGAGGCGAACGCCGATCGCATCGGCCTGACGGTCGCAGGCGCGGCCGGCGCGGCCCTCGCCGCCCATACCGTCGTGAGCGCGATCAAGAGCACCGCGCTCAAGCGCCAGGATCTCAAGCCGCTGCACGAACCCCACGAAGGCCACGAAGCCCACCCAGGCGACAACCATCAGGATTCCCGTCAATGAGTTACCAGACCCAGGGCTTCACGCTCGACAACAGCGGGCGGCGCGTCATCGTCGATCCGGTGACGCGCATCGAAGGGCACATGCGCTGCGAGGTCAATCTCGATAGCAACAACGTCATCACGAACGCGGTGTCCACCGGCACGATGTGGCGCGGTCTCGAAGTGATCCTGAGAGGCCGCGATCCGCGCGATGCCTGGGCGTTCGTCGAGCGCATCTGCGGCGTGTGCACGGGAACCCACGCGCTGAGCTCGGTGCGGGCGGTCGAGGACGCGCTCGGCATCGCGATTCCCGACAACGCGAACCTGATTCGCAACCTCATGCAGGCGACGCTGTGGGTTCACGACCACCTCGTCCACTTCTATCACCTGCACGCGCTCGACTGGGTCGATGTGGTCAGCGCGCTGCAGGCCGATCCGAAGCGCACGTCCGAACTCGCGCAGAGCATCTCCGACTGGCCGATGTCGTCGCCGGGCTATTTCCGCGATCTGCAGTCGCGCCTGAAACGCTTCGTCGATTCGGGCCAGCTCGGCCCGTTCCGCAACGGCTACTGGGGTCACCCGGCGTACAAGCTGCCGCCCGAAGCGAACCTGATGGCCGTGGCGCACTACCTCGAAGCACTCGACTTCCAGAAGGAAATCGTCAAGATCCATACGGTGTTCGGCGGCAAGAATCCCCATCCGAACTGGCTCGTAGGCGGCGTACCGTGCGCGATCAACATCGACGACGTGGGCGCGGTCGGCGCCGTGAACATGGAACGGCTCAATCTCGTTTCGCAGATCATCGACCGCACGATCGAATTCGTAAACAAGGTCTATCTGCCGGATGTCGTCGCGATTGCCTCGTTTTACAAGGACTGGGCGTCGATAGGCGGCGGGCTGTCGAGCCAGGCGGTGCTCTCGTATGGAGACTTCCCCGATCACGCGAACGACTACAGCGCCGCGAGCCTGCTCGTGCCGCGCGGCGCGGTCATCAACGGCAACTTCAACGAGATCCTGCCGGTCGATTTGCACAATCCCGATGAAGTGCAGGAGTTCGTCGCCCACTCGTGGTACCGCTATCCGGAGGGCACGCGCGGGCTGCATCCGTTCGACGGCGTGACCGAGCCGCACTTCGAGCTGGGCACGGCCACCAAGGGTACGAAGACGAAGATCGAGCAGCTCGACGAAGCGGGCAAGTATTCGTGGATCAAGGCACCGCGCTGGCGCGGGCACGCGATGGAAGTCGGCCCGCTTGCGCGCTATCTGATCGGCTATCACCAGAACCGGGCGGAGATTCGCGAGCCGGTCGACGCGCTGCTGGCGAAGCTCGATGCGCCCGTCGCCGCGCTGAACTCGACGCTCGGGCGCACCGCCGCGCGGGCGCTCGAAGCAGGCTGGGCCGCCGACAAGATGAAGTACTTCTTCGATCGCCTGGTCGGCAACCTCAAGGCCGGCAATACCGCGACCGCGAACGTCGACAAGTGGCAACCGTCCACGTGGCCCGCGCAGGTCAAGGGCGTGGGCTTCACCGAGGCGCCGCGCGGCGCGCTCGGCCACTGGCTGTCGATCCGGGACACGAAGATCGACAACTATCAGTGCATCGTGCCGACCACCTGGAACGGCTCTCCGCGCGACGAACAAGGCCAGATCGGTGCCTTCGAGGCGAGTCTCCTGAACACGAAGATGGCGAAGGCCGACGAGCCGCTCGAAATCCTGCGCACGCTGCACAGCTTTGACCCGTGCCTCGCGTGCTCCACTCACGTCATCGGACCGGCGGGCGAAGAGCTCGTCAACGTCACGGTGCGTTGAAACCGGCGAGGACAGCATGACGAAGCAATTGAAAACCTATGGCTTCGACGGCAACGCGCCGGCGGAATTCGAGGGCAAGCGGGTCACGTCGGTCTACGTCTACCAGGCGCCGGTGCGCCTGTGGCACTGGCTGACCGTGCTCGCGGTCATCGTCCTGTGCGGCACCGGCTACGTGATCGGCAAGCCCGTGCTGCCCACCCTTTCGGGCGAAGCCAGCGCGCACTATCTGATGGGCTATCTGCGCTTCGCGCACTTCGCGGCGGGCTACGTGCTGGCAACAGGCCTCGTGTTTCGCGCGTGCTGGGCGTGCGTCGGCAATGCCTTCTCGCGCGAGATGTTTATCGTGCCGGTATGGGATCCGCAATGGTGGCGCGAGCTGTTCTACGAACTGCGCTGGTACCTGTTCCTCGCGCGCTATCCGAAGAAATACGTCGGCCACAACCCGCTCGGGCAAGCCGCGATGTTCGGCTTCTTCGTCATGGCAGTCGCGATGTGCGTGAGCGGCTTCGCACTCTACGGCGAGGGGCTTGGCCAGGCGAGCTGGGCCTCGCGTGCGTTCGGCTGGGTGATCACGCTCGTCGGCGGCAACAGCCTGTCGCTGCATAGCTGGCATCGGCTCGGCATGTGGAGCATCGTGCTGTTCGTGATGATCCACGTCTATGCGGCGATCCGCGAAGACATCATGTCCAAGCAAAGCATGATCTCGACGATGATCAGCGGCTTCCGCATGTTCAAGAGCTGAGCCGCGATGCACACACAGATTCGCACACAGTCTCGCATCGTGGTGCTCGGCATCGGCAATGTGCTGTGGGCCGACGAAGGCTTCGGCGTACGCGCGGTCGAGCAACTGAACGCGCAGTGGGAATGCCCGCCGCACGTCGAGCTGGTGGACGGCGGCACGCAGGGGCTCGCGCTACTGCCGCTCGTCGAGTCGGCAGACCGGCTGATCGTGTTCGACGCCGTCGATTTCGGCCTCGTGCCCGGCACGCTCGACGTGCGCGAAGGCGACGCGGTGCCGGCCTGCCTGAACGCGCGCCGAATGAGCCTGCATCAGATGGGCTTTGCCGATGTGCTCGCGTGTGCGCAGCTCAAAGGCCGGTATCCGGACGAAATCGTGCTGATTGGCGTGCAGCCCGTCGAACTGGACGACTTCGGCGGCAGCCTGCGTGGGCCCGTGAAGGCACAACTGGAGCCGGCCGTCGCCAGCGCGTGCGACTGGCTCGCGCGCTGGGACGCCGCGCCGCGCGTGCGCACCGCGCCCGCCGCGCCGCTGAACGCCAGCAGCCTCGCGATGACCGAATACGAAACGCAGCGCCCGACGCCGCAGATTGCGAACCGGCATGGCGACACGCGCTTCTGGAATCCTGAGGGCGACCGCTGATGTGTATGGGTATTCCTGCGCAGATCCTGCGCGTCGACGGCCTGCGCGCCATCGGCGCGAGCCGCAACGGCGCGTGCGCGATCGATCTGTCGTTGACCGGCCCACTGGCGCCGCAAACGTGGGTGCTGACGTTTCTCGGCTCGGCGCGTGAGGTGATCGACGCGGCGCGGGCACGCGAGATCGACGCGGCGCTCGACGCGCTCGACGCGATCGCGCGCGGCGACTGCGCACTCGACGCCTTCTTCCCAGACCTCGCGGCCCGCGAGCCCGAGTTGCCCGCGCACCTGCGCGATCCACACCATCGCATCGGGGAGACCTCATGACGCTCACCGCCCTCTCTGGCGGCATGACGCTCGACGACCTGCGTGCGCGCCTGTCGCGCGCGGGCTTCGTCGAAGTCGACGAACTCACGCTCGACAGTGTCGCGGCTAACGTCGAGCATTTCGTGTTGCTGCCGCTCGACAATCCCGCGCAACGCCCCGAGTTCGCCGATCTCGCGGTGATCCTGCCGGAAGTACTGCGCCAGTTCGACGGGACCGGCGTGCGGTTCGAGGTCGCGTTCGCGAGCCCGCCCGCGAGCGCCGCGCTCGCGCGGCGCTTCGGCGTGTTTCGCCAGCCGGCGCTGGTGTTTCTGCGGCACGGCGCACAGGTCGGCGCCATCGAGGGACTGCGCGACTGGCATGAGTACGTGCAGACCTTCGCGCGCCTGCGCGACGCGCGCCCCGGGAGCGACACTGCTATCGGAGCCGCGCCATGAACCCGCCCCGTACGAACTTCATCCCGATACACGCGATCGGGCCCGGCTCCCAGCCCGAACAGCCGGGCGACGAGGCCTGGTCCTGCCTGCCGCTGCCCGCGCAGATCGAGACGTATCAGCCGCCGTCCCTGCCGCAACCGAACGGGAACGCCACCGCCGCGGTGCAAGACCTGTTGCGCGGCATGATCGAGGCGATGGAAGCCTCCGCTGCCCACACGCCGCCCCTCGCCTTCGATCTGGCCGGCCTCGATGCCGACGCGCATCGGCTGCTCGCGCAGGTGTTCGGCGAAGGCGAGCTGTCCGCGCGGGCCGCGTTGTCGGACGGCGTGTCGGTGCAAATCCAGGAGGCGCGCTACGCGGGCGTCTGGCGCGTGCTCACGCTCGGCGCGCAGGGCGAGCGCCTGGGGGATCACGTCGAGATCGGTCCGTTGCCGGCCATCGTTCTGCGACAGGCCGCGAGCGGCGCAGCGCGTGCCGCCGTGCCCCCGCTCCCCGGGTCGGCAGATTCGCCGGATGGCCCCGGACAGGCGCTGATGAACGCGCCGGCCATCGCGCACGAAATCGCGGCGATGCAGGCGAAGGCCGTCGAGTGCGGCGGCGCGGGCAGCAGCCACGTCATCAACTTCAGCCTGCTGCCGGTCTCGCCGGCCGACATCGCATGGCTCGAACAGATGCTGGGCGAAGGCACGGTCGGCCTGTTCTCGACCGGCTATGGCAAGTGCATGGTGATGGCGACCGCGCTGCGCCATGTCTGGCGGGTGCGCTACTTCGACGGCTCGAACAAGGTGCTGCTCGACACCGTGGAGATCACACGCGTTCCCGAGGTCGTGCTCGCGTCGCACGACGATCTGGCCGACTCGCTGCAGCATCTGCGCGAGATCGTCCAATGGCTGGAGCCGCGCTGATGTTCGAAGGCAGCTACCTCGGCGACGACTCGGCGCTGCACGCGTACAGCCGGCTCGAATGCAAGATCTGCTGGTGGGTCTACGATCCCGCCCAGGGCGATCCGGTCTGGGACGTCCCGCCGGGCACGCCATTCGCCGCGCTGCCGGGTCACTGGAAATGTCCGGTCTGCGACGGCCCGCGCGAGCAGTTCATGCTGTTGCAGGATTGACCCTGATGCGTGCCCCGTTGCCCCCCTGCGCCGACGATCCGTCGCGCCGCGTCGAAACCGTGTTCACCCAGATCGCGGCGACCCGGATGCACGATCTGCCGTATCTGAACCCGGCGCTCGAGGTCGCGGCGGTCGGCTTTCGCCGCTGGGAACAGAGCTGGATCGGCGTGCTGGTGACGCCCTGGGGCATCAACCTGCTGCAACTGCCAACGCACGACGCGCCGTTCGCGCCCACGCGCGCCGACACGCCCGTCGATCTGGTTCTGCCCGGCGCGACGTTGTCGTTCACCCAGTCGTGGCTCGAGGGGCTCGGCGACTATCGGCTGTGCTCGCTGTTCTCGCCGGCACAGCAGTTCGCCGACCAGACGAGCGCCGTGCAGACCGCGCAAGCGGTCATCGAATTGCTGTTCGCCGCGCCAGCCCGCCCTTGCCCGCCGTCGGCCGGTGAACCGGATCGCAGCCGTCGGCGACTGTTCGGATTGAGGCCGTGACACACGCCGACGCGCCCACACTGACACTCACGCTGCGCGGCGACGACACAGGCGTGCGCGAAGTCGCGCACCAATGGACGCCATTGCCGGTCGAGCGTCTGCTGGTCGGCCAGCCCGCCGGCGACGCCGGCACGCTGCTGCCCGCCGCGCTCGCGCTGTGCCGTCACGCGCAGTGCGCGGCGGCGCAGTGGGCGCTCGACGCCGCGCAGCCCGGCCCACTGCCCGCGTCCCATCCCGAACGCGACGCAGAGGTGCGTCTCGAAGCGGCGCGCGAGACGCTGCGCCGCTGGCTGCTCGATTTTCCGGCCGTATTCGGCGAAAGCTGGGCCACCGCTGCCATCGGCCAATGGTCGACCTTCTGCACACCTGAGGGGATTGCCGCGTTCTGCAACGAGCAGGTCTTCGGCACGTCGGCCGCACACTGGCTGACGCTCGATGCCGGCGGCCAGCAACGCTGGGCCGCGCACGCCACCACGGTCCCGGCGCGCTGGCTGCGTGCGCTGCTGCAACGGGCCGACCGGCCCGCCATGGCCGCGGCCGCCGGCCTGCTGCGCCATGCCGGCGACCACGCCCGCGCGCTGCTCGATCACGGCGCGCACGGCCGGCCGCCGTTGCACGCCGAACTCTGGGACACGCCCACGCTACTCCCCGACCTTGCGAGCGGCCTGCTGCTCGCAAGGCTGCGGCGCCTCGCGCAGCTCTGCACCGCCGACAGCACCCATGCGGCAGCGCCCGCTTCCGGCGGCTGGCGAGTGGGTGACATCGGCGTCGGCTGGGCACGCGCGGCACGCGGTCTGCTGGTGCACCTCGCGCGCGTCGGGCAAGGCCGGGTCGTCGCGTACCGGATCATTGCGCCGACCTGGTGGAACTTCGGCACCGGCGGACTGTTGCAGCACGCGCTCAAAGACCGTCCTTGGCCTGACGCCGTGCAACGCGCCGGCCAGCTGACCCTGCTGCTCGACCCGTGCGTGCAGTACGAAATCGGAACCCTTCGGCATGCATGAAATGGCTCTGGCGGAAAGCATCCGCGCCCTGATCGAGGACGAAGCACGCCGGCAGGGATATGCACGCGTACGCGCGGTCGAACTCGAAGTCGGGCAACTGGCGAGCGTCGATACCGGCGCGCTGCGCTTCGCGCTCGAGGTGGTGCTGCGCAGTTCGATCGCGGCAGGCAGCCGCATTGAAATCACCGAGCCGCCGGGCGAGGCGTGGTGCATGCACTGCGCGGGTACCGTCGAGCTGGCTCGCCGCGGCGATCCGTGCCCGGCGTGCGGGCGCTATCAACTCGCGGTCACGGGCGGAGACCAGATGCGCGTGGTCGGGCTGGTGGTGGACTGACTCATTGCGCCATCCGGCGCATAAACGAAGGATAACGAAATGTGTACCAATTGCGGCTGTGGAACGGGTGAGACGACGATCGAAGGGATCGGGGCGCTGGACGGGCACACGCATGAGCACGAACATCGGCACGATCACCATCATCACGAGCACGGGCACGACCACGGCCATGCACACGCCCACCCTCACGCCGATGGCCGCCATGTCCAGATGGAGCATGACATCCTGCGCGAAAATGACCGCTACGCGCGCGTCAACCGCGCACGGCTGCGCGCGCACAGCGTCTTTTCGCTGAATCTGGTGTCGAGTCCCGGTTCGGGCAAGACGTCGCTGCTGGTGCGCACGATCGCGGCACTCAACGGCGAATTGCCCGTGGCCGTAATCGAAGGCGACCAGCAGACCGCCAACGACGCCGAGCGCGTGCGCGCCGCCGGCGCGCCGGCTGTCCAGATCAACACCGGCAAGGGTTGCCACCTCGACGCCCACATGGTCGGTCACGCGCTGGACCAGTTGCCGCCCATCGACGGCGGGCTGCTGCTGATCGAAAACGTCGGCAACCTCGTCTGTCCGGCGGCGTTCGATCTGGGCGAGATGCACAAGGTCGCCGTGCTGTCGGTGACCGAGGGCGAGGACAAGCCACTCAAGTATCCCGACATGTTCGCCGCCGCGAGCCTGATGCTGCTGAACAAGACCGACTTGCTGCCGTATGTCGATTTCGAAGTCGAGAAGGCACTCGCGTATGCGCGGCGCGTCAATCCTGGCATCGAGATCCTGTGTGTGTCGGCGCGCAGCGGCGACGGCTTCCCGCAATGGCTCGACTGGCTGCGGGCCGGCTGCCGGGCCGCGCACGCGCAACACCATGCCTGATGTCTTGATCGCGCGCGCGCGCTTGCGGGTAGCCGGCGTCGTACAGGGTGTCGGGTTTCGCCCATTCGTCTGGCGTCTGGCGCAGCGTCTGCGCATCGCCGGCGAGGTCTGCAATACGGCCGACGGCGTGCTGATCGACTCGCAGGGCGAGCCGGCCGATCTCGACGCGTTCTGTGCGGCGCTGGTCGACGAAGCGCCGGCGCTCGCGCGCATCGGCTCGATCCACCGCGAGACAGCGCCGCCCGACAGAGCGTCGGCGGAGCGCGCGTTTCGCATCGTCGAAAGCCTGGGCGGCGGTGGGGGCGCCGCCGCCCTGCCCGTCGACACCGCGCTGTGCCCCGCGTGCCTCGGTGAACTGTTCGACACCAACAACCGCCGACACCGGCACGCACTGATCAGTTGCTGCGATTGCGGGCCGCGCTTCACCGTGACGCGCCGCCTGCCCTATGACCGCGCGCACACCAGTATGGCGCCGTTCGCGATGTGCGCGGCCTGCGCAGCCGAATACGGCGACCCGGGCAATCGCCGCTTTCACGCCGAACTGATCTCGTGCCTGGACTGCGGGCCGCAGTTGCGCCACGAAGAGCTCGCCGGTCCGGCTTGCGGCTCCGGCGGGAACCGCACGCCCGGCGATCCGCTGAGCGCCGCGTGGGCCGCGATCGCACGCGGCGAGATCGTCGCGCTCGAAGGGCTCGGCGGCTTCCAGCTGATCTGCGATGCCGCCAATCCGCGCGCGGTCGCGCGCTTGCGCGAGCGCAAGCGCCGGGTGTCGAAGCCGTTCGCGCTGCTCGTGCTGAACGCCGCGTCGGCCGCGCAATGGGCGCATTGCGACGACGATGCCGTCGCGTTGCTCGCCTCGTCGGCACGGCCGATCGTCGTGCTGCGCCGCCGCGCAGACGGCCAGCCGCTCGACGGCGTCGCCCCGGGACTCGACCGGCTCGGGTTGATGCTGCCGTCCACACCGACCCAGTACCTGCTGTTCCACGACGCGCTCGGCCGGCCGGGCGGAACGCAATGGTTGGACGCGCCGCAAGCGCCGGTACTGGTCGCGACGAGCGCGAACCTGTCCGGCGAGCCACTCGTGAGCGACCCGGCGCACGCGCGTCAGGCGCTCACCGGCATTGCCGATGCGATCGTCTTTCACGACCGCGCTATCGTCGCACGCTGCGACGATAGCGTCGTGCTCGCCCGCGAGTTCGAACTGACGCCGCTACCGCTGCGCCGCGCGCGCGGCTATGCCCCGCAGCCGTTGGTGTTGCCGCGCGCGGGCCCCCCGGTGCTCGCGCTCGGTGCGCATCTGAAGAGCACGATCACGCTCACCGACGGCGCGCAGGCGCTCGTCTCGCCCTATCTCGGCGACCTCGCAACTGCCAACGCATGCGCATCGCTCGACGCCGCCCTCGATCACTGGCTCGGCTTCGTGCGCGAGCGTCCGGCCGCGCTCGCGTGCGACCTGCAACCCGATCTGTATTCGACCCGGCTCGCGCAAACGCTCGCAGCCCGCTGGGACGTGCCGCTATTGCCGGTCCAGCATCATCACGCGCACATTGCGGCGGTGCTCGCGGAGCACGGCCACGATGGCGCGGCACTCGGCCTCGCGCTCGACGGCTTCGGCTGGGGCGACGATGGCACCGCCTGGGGCGGCGAGCTGCTGCATCTGGAGCACGGCAGCGCGCGGCGGCTCGGCCATCTCGGCGCGCTGCCGATGCCCGGCGGCGACGCCGCCGCGCGCGCGCCGTGGCGCATGGCGCTCGCGCTGCTGTACCGGCTCGATCCGCACGCGCGGCATTGCCCGCCGGGCGTCGATCCACAGATGGCAGAGCGCGTTCATCATCAGATCGAGCGCGGCTTCAACTGCCCGACGACCACGAGCCTCGGCCGCTGGTTTGACGCCATCGCCGGCCTCGCCGGCATTTGCATGCAACAGACCTGGAGCGGCGAAGCCGCGCTGAAGCTCGAAGCCCTTGCGAGCGAGGGCGCCGCGCAGGTGCGCGACTGGCGCTTAGACGGACTCGATCTCGACTTGCTGCCGCTCGCGCGCTGGCTCGCGGACCAGACCGATCCCGTCGTGATCGCAAGCGTATGGCATGCGACGCTCGCCCGCGCGCTCGCGGCCTGGATCGAGCGTGCGATGCAGGCGAGCGGCATACGCATCGTCGCACTCGGCGGCGGATGCTGCGCGAATCGCACGCTGCTGCAAGGCCTGCGCACCGCGCTGCGCGACAGCGACTGCACCCTGCTCACCGCACGCGCGCTGCCGCCCGGCGACGACGCGATCAGCTACGGCCAGGCATGGGTCGCCATCCAGCAGTTGCAGTCGCCAGATTCGCGCCCGTGAACTAAATCAAACAAGGAACCGGATCATGTGTCTTGCGATGCCCGTTGAGGTCGTCGAGCTGCTGCCGCAGCAACGCGCGCGCGTGAGCGTCGAGGGCGTGTCGCGCGAAATCTCGCTCGCGCTCGTCGACGACGTCGCGCCCGGCGATTTCGTCCTGCTGCACGTTGGCTACGCGATCGGCAAGCTCGACCGCGCCGCCGCCGACGCGACGCTCGCGCAGCTCGCCGCACTCGCGGGCGCCACCGCTCCATCGGCCGCGCTGGCGCACGCGAACCACGCCGACCCATCCGGCTTCCCGCCCGACACCCACGAGGGAGCCGGGCAATGAAATACGTCGACGACTTTCGAGACGGCACATGGGCACGCGGCATCGCCGCGCGAATTCACGAGGCCGTGCAACCCGGTCGGCGTTACAGGCTGATGGAGTTCTGCGGTGGCCACACACACGCGATCGCGCGCTACGGCCTCGGCGCGCTGTTGCCGCAAGCAATCGAACTGATCCACGGCCCGGGCTGCCCGGTGTGCGTGCTGCCGGTCGGCCGCATCGACAGCGCGATCGAACTCGCACTCGACCACGGCGTCACGCTCTGCACCTACGGCGACACGCTGCGCGTGCCCGCGTCGCGACAGATGAGCTTGTACAAGGCGCGCGCGGCGGGTGCGGACGTGCGCGTGGTCTATAGCGCCGCCGATGCGCTCGCGCTGGCCCGCGCGCTGCCCGCACGGCAGGTCGTGTTCTTCGGCATCGGCTTCGAGACCACCACGCCGCCTACCGCCGTCGCGCTGCTCGAAGCCCGCGCCGCGCGGCTCGACAACTTCAGCGTGTTCTGCAATCAGGTGCTGACGCCGGCCGCCATGCGCCATCTGCTTGCCGACGACGACGCGCAGCTCGAGGGCTTCATCGGCCCGTCGCACGTGAGTACCGTGATCGGCGCGGCGCCGTATCGCGCGATCGCGCGCGACTTTCACAAGCCGGTGGTGATCACGGGCTTCGAACCGCTCGACGTGCTCCAGGCCATCCTGATGCTGGTCGTGCAGATCAACGAAGGCCGTGCAGACACTGAAAACCAGTTCACCCGCGCCGTCACCGAAGCCGGCAACCTGAAGGCCCAGGCGCTCGTGCAGGAGACGCTGCAATTGCGCGACGCGTTCGAATGGCGCGGACTTGGCGCGGTACCGGACAGCGCGCTCGCGATCCGTCCAGCGTTCGCGCAGTGGGACGCTGAGCAGCGTTTCGCGCTGTCCGCGCGTCCCGCCGCTGATGTGAAAGCCTGCCAATGCGGGCCAATCCTGCGCGGACGCGCAAGGCCGACCGACTGCAAAGTGTTCGGCACCGCCTGCACGCCGGCGACGCCGCTGGGCGCGTGCATGGTGTCGAGCGAAGGCGCGTGTGCCGCGCACTACCAGTACGGGCGCTTCGTCGACGGCGCACGGGCGGCCAACGGAGGGCCGCAACCATGAACCCAGCCGCCAGCTTCGGCCGCCGCCTCGACCTGAAGCACGGTCGCATCGACCTTACCCACGGCGCGGGCGGCCGTGCGAGCGCGCAACTGATCGCCGAAGTGTTCGCGCCGGCGTTCCACAACCGCTGGCTGGCCCAGGGCAACGATCAGGCGATCCTGCCGCGTCCGGCCGGCCGCATCGCGATGAGCACCGACAGCCACGTCGTCGCCCCCCTGTTCTTTCCGGGCGGCGACATCGGCACACTAGCGGTCAACGGCACGGTCAACGATCTTGCGGTCGGCGGCGCGGTGCCGCTGTATCTGAGCGCCGGCTTCATCCTCGAAGAAGGGCTGCCGCTCGCGGACCTCGTGCGAGTCGTGCAGTCGATCGCGCAGGCGGCAAGCGCGGCGCGCGTGCAGATCGTGACGGGGGATACCAAGGTCGTCGAGCGCGGCAAGGCCGACGGACTGTTCATTACCACGGCGGGCGTCGGCGTAGTGCCGGATGGCATCGAGCTGCACGGCGGCGGCGCGCGGCCCGGCGACGCGATTCTCGTCTCCGGGCACCTCGCCGAACACGGCCTCGCCGTGCTGTCGCAGCGCGAGAACCTCGGCTTCGACAGCGGCATCGTGTCGGACTGCGCCGCGCTAAACGACCTGACCGCGCAGATGATCGCGGCGTGCGCGTCGCTGCGGCTGATGCGCGATCCGACGCGCGGTGGGCTCGGCAATACGCTCAACGAACTTTGCCAGCAGTCGGCCGTGGGCATGCGCATCGACGAAGACACGCTGCCGATCCGCGCGCAGGCGCGCGCGGCCTGCGAGTTCTACGGCCTCGATCCGCTGTACATCGCGAACGAGGGCAAGCTGATCGCGGTCTGCGCGGACGCCGACGCCGACGCGTTGCTCGCGGCGATGCGCGCGCACCCGCTCGGGCGCCACGCGGCGCGCATCGGCACCGTCACCAACGACCCGCACCGGTTCGTGCGCCTTGCAACCCGCTTCGGCGGCGAACGGCTCGTCGACTGGCTGCATGGAGAGATGCTGCCGCGAATCTGCTGACCTCCCCCACCTGCGCAGGCCGCGGCACAACGTGCTGCATCGCAAGTGAAGGGTGGAAGGTTGGGTCTTCAGCCCTTTTCGGCCGAGCGCAGCGGCCACGCGCCCGAAAGCGCCTTTTCGAGCCAGAACGTGCCGATGATCGTCTTCACATCGGTGATCTGACCGTTGCGCACCCACTCGAGCAGTTCGGGCAGTGTCGCCGTGAACGTCTCGAGAAACTCGCCCTCGTCGAGCTTCGCCTCGCCCGCTGTCAGGCCGCGCGCGAGATAGATGTCGATAAATTCCGTCGAGTACGAAATGACCGGGTGAATGCGGGTCAGATAGACATACTCGCGCGCCGTATAACCCGTTTCCTCGCGCAGCTCACGCTTCGCGCAGGCCAGCGCACCTTCTTGCGGATCGAGCTTGCCGGCCGGGAACTCGGTCATCACGCGCGAGAGCGGGTAGCGGTACTGGCGCTCCATCAGCACGCGGCCGTCGTCGAAGAGCGGGATCACCATCACCGCGCCCGGATGCATGACGAACTCGCGCGTGGCGTGCTTGCCATCGGGCAAGGCCACCGTGTCGCGCTTGAGGGTCAGGAAGTTGCCCGAATAGAGCGTCGTGCTCTCCACGCACGTCTCGGCGAGCGTCGGATCGTGTTTCTGATGTTCAGCCATATCGAACCTCTGAGGGACCGCTCAGGTGCGGCGATACAAAGAGAGTGCCCGCGCCGCAAGGCGCGCGCATGACGCCTGGCGTCGTGCGCGCGTCCCGAAGGGCGCTGGAGCATAGTAGATTACGCCGAACGGCGCTTGACGAGATATTGCCAGGCGAAGCCGGGGAACGCGAACACCACGAACAGGCTGAACGTGATGGCGTAGAACTGCCAGCCCTGATCGAACCGGTTGCCGGCGCGCGCCTCGAGCATGAAGCCGAACGCGCCGACCACGAAATACAGCACGATCAGCTCGGCAATGCGCAGCCACGCGCTCTTCTTCTGCGCGCGTAGCGGCACGACCCCGAACAGCCGTTGATTGACGAACGGCAGGTTGGCGCCGGCCAGCGCCAACAACACGATGAACCAGCCCGCTGCCGACATTAGAGCGGTAGCGTGTGCGCCACGGCCTGCAGGCAGAGCGACATCAGCGGACCCGGAATAATGCCCAGCGCGATCACCGCGATGCCGTTGACCGTGAGCAGCGTGCGGCTGAACACCTGGCCTTCGATCGGCGCCGTGTCGTTCGGCGCATCGAAGTACATCAGCTTCACGATGCGCAGATAGTAGAACGCCCCGAACAGCGACGTGATCACGGCAACGATCGCAAGCCAGGTCAGGCCGGCGTTCATCGTCGCTTCGAGCACGGCGAGCTTCGCATAGAAGCCGACCGTCGGCGGAATGCCGGCGAGCGAGAACATCATGAGCAGCATCACGAACGCGAATACCGGACTGCGCTGGTTGAGGCCCTTGAAGTCGTCGAGCGTTTCGGCTTCGAAGTCGCGGCGCGCGAGCAGCATCACAATGCCGAATGCGCCGAGCGTCGTCAGCAGGTAGATGATGCTGTAGAACATGGCCGAGCTGTAGGCGCTGGCCGCCCCGCTCGCCTTGCCGTCCACGATGCCGGCCAGCAGGCCGAGCAGCACGAAGCCCATGTTCGCGATCGCCGAGTACGCCAGCATGCGCTTGACATTGCGCTGGACGATACCCGTGATGTTGCCCACGATCATCGAAAGCGCGGCGAGGATGATGAGCATTTCCTGCCAGTCGACGGCAAGAGGCAGGAGACCCATGACGAGGAAACGCACGGCCCACGCGAACGCAGCAACCTTCGGGCCGCCCCCGGTGAGCAGCGTCATGGCCGTCGGTGCGCCCTGATAGACGTCGGGCACCCACATGTGGAACGGCACCGCGCCCATCTTGAACGCCACGCCAGCGACCACGAACACCACGCCGAACAGCAGCACGATGTTGTTGATGTGGCCCGACGCGATCGCCTTGAGCACTTCGTTCAGTTCGAGCGAGCCGGTCGCACCATAGAGCATCGAAATGCCGTACAGCAGGAAGCCAGAAGCCAGCGCGCCGAGCACGTAGTACTTCATCGCGGCTTCGTTCGACTGGCCCGTATCGCGGCGCAGTGCGATCACGGCGTAGAGCGACAGCGACATCAACTCGAGGCCGAGATACAGCGTGAGGAAGTTATTGCCCGAGATCATCACGATCTGGCCGAGCAGCGAGAACATGCCAAGCAGGAAAAACTCGCCCCGGAACAAGTCGCGGTCTTCCAGATACTTGCGCGAATAGACGATCGACACGGCATAGCCGAGCGACACGACCGCCTTCATCGCGCTGGCGAACGCGTCGACCACGTACATCCGCGAGAAGAAGTAATACACGTGCGGATCGAACGCGTTCACCGCGAACCAGACGCCGGCCACGAGCGTGGACAGCAGCGCGATGAAGTACGTCGTCGGGCGGCCCGAGGGACCGGTGAACGTGTCGTTAAGCCACGCGACGATGATGGCGGTCATCACCAGGGCGTCGGGCAGCAGTACGGTCATAGGGGCGTTTGGCATGATCTTTAAGTCCTCCGCTCGGTATTACTGTGACAGCGGCAGTTTCGACACCGCGACGTGGGAGAGGAGGTTATCCACTGAAACGTGCATCACATCGGTAAAGGGCTTCGGGTAGATGCCCATGAAAAGCGTCAGCAGCGCGAGCACTGCCAGCATGAGGTACTCGCGACGGTCAATGTCCTTCAGATTGCGGACGTGGTCGTTCGCGACCGCGCCGAAGTACACGCGCTTGTACATCCACAACGTATAGGCCGCGCCGAGTATCAGCGTGAACGCTGCCGCGAACGCAATCCAGAAGTTGAACTTCACCGCGGCCAGAATCACCATGAACTCGCCGACGAAACCCGAGGTGCCCGGCAAGCCGCAGTTCGCCATGGCGAACAGCATCACGAGCGCGGCGAACTTCGGCATCGTGTTGACGACGCCGCCGTAGTCGGAGATCTGGCGCGTATGCATGCGGTCATACAGCACGCCGATGCAAAGGAACATCGCGCCCGACACGAAGCCGTGCGAGATCATCTGGATGATCGCGCCTTCCATCGCCATTTGCTGGGACGGGCCGAACATAAAGAAGCCGAGCGTGACGAAACCCATATGGGCAATCGACGAATACGCGACCAGCTTTTTCATGTCCGCCTGCACCATCGCGACCAGTCCGATATAGATGACCGCAATGAGTGACAGCGTGATGATGAACGGCGCGAGATAGTGGCTCGCGTCGGGCGTGATGGGCAGCGAGAAGCGCAGGAAACCGTACGCGCCGAGCTTCAGCATGATCGCGGCCAGCACGACCGAGCCGCCCGTGGGCGCCTCCACGTGCGCGTCCGGCAACCACGTATGGATCGGAAACATCGGCACCTTCACCGCGAACGCGAAGAAGAATGCAACGAATAGCAGGATCTGCGGCGTCATGGCGAGCTTCGCGGCCTGCCACGAGGCGAGATCGAACGTGCGCGTCTCGCGGTACATGTACAGCAACGCCACCAGCATCAGCAGCGAGCCGGCCAGCGTATAGAGAAAGAACTTGAACGCCGCGTACACGCGATTCGGGCCGCCCCAGATACCGATGATGATGTACATCGGGATCAGGGTGGCTTCGAAGAACACGTAGAACAGCAGACCGTCCGCGGCGCAGAAAACGCCGATCATCAGGCCCGACAGGATCAGGAACGACGCATAGTATTGCGCGACATTCCGCTCGATGACCTGCCAGCCCGCGATCACGACGATCACGGTGACGAGGGCCGTCAGCACGACGAACCACATCGCGATGCCGTCGATGCCCAGGTGATACCCAATATTGAACCGGTCGATCCAGACCGACTTCTCCTCGAACTGCAGGGCAGCCGTGGTCGAGTCGAAGCCCGTAACGAGCGGAAGCGTGACGAGGAAACTAAGCACAGAACCGATGAGCGCGAGCCAGCGGTCCGCGCTCGAACTCCGCAGGGAGCCCACTACAAGAACTACGATGCCGAACAGGATCGGCAGCCAGATCGCAATACTTAGAATCGGATATGCATGCATTCAGTTTCCCTCGCCTTATTTGCCGCCGAGCGTTACAAACAGGGTCAGGAGGCCGAGCATACCAATGATCATGGCGAATGCGTAGTGGTAAATGTAGCCGGATTGCAGGAATCGAATAACAGTTGCAAACCAGCCGATAAACTTGGCGCTCCCGTTCACGACGCCGTCGATCACGACGACATCGCCCTCCTTCCACAGACCGCGACCGATAGCGAGCGCTCCGCGAGCGAAGACGATTTCGTTGATCTTGTCGAGGTAATACGCGTTAGCCAGCAGCTTGTAGACCGGCGAGAACGTGCGCGACACGACCGCCGGCAGATCCGGGCGCTTCATATAGAAGAACCAGGCGACCAGCACGCCCACGAGCGCGAGCCACACCGGCAGACCGGAGAACGCATGTGCGCCCATCGCGGCCCAACCCTGGAACTCCTGAGCCATGTCGGCAAGACCCGGGTGGTTCTGGCCGATGAAGATGACGTCCTGGAACGCCACGCCGTGCGAGAAGAAACCGCCGTAAAGCAGCGGCTGGATCGCGTACGCACCGGAAATCACCGAGGGAATCGCGAGCAGGACGAGCGGCACCCAGATCACCCACGGCGACTCGTGCGGCTCGTGGGCGTGGTGATGTTCGTCGTGGCCATGACCGCCGTGTGTCGCCTCGGCCGCTTCGATGCCCATCGGCGACTCGGGATGCTTCGGACCGCGGAAGCGCTCCGCGCCGTGGAAAACGAGGAAGTACATGCGGAACGAGTACAGCGCCGTCACGAACACGCTCGCGACCACCGCGAAGTAAGCAAAGCCCGAACCCGGCAGGTTCGAGACCTTGACCGCGTCGATGATCGAATCCTTCGAGTAGAAGCCCGAGAAGAACGGCGTACCGATCAGCGCGAGTGAGCCGATCAGCGACGTGATCCACGTGATCGGCATGTACTTGCGCAGGCCGCCCATGTTGCGCATGTCCTGATCGTGATGCATGCCGATGATGACCGAGCCCGCGCCGAGGAACAGCAGCGCCTTGAAGAACGCATGCGTCATCAGATGGAAGATCGCGACCGGATAGGCGGAAACACCGAGCGCCACCGTCATGTAGCCAAGCTGCGAGAGGGTCGAGTACGCGACCACGCGCTTGATGTCGTTCTGGACAATGCCAAGGAAGCCCATGAACAGCGCGGTAATCGCGCCGATCACGACGATGAACGAGAGCGCCGTGTCCGAGAGCTCGAAGAGCGGCGACATGCGCGCCACCATGAAGATACCGGCGGTCACCATGGTTGCCGCGTGGATCAGCGCGGAGATCGGCGTCGGGCCTTCCATCGAATCGGGCAGCCAGACGTGCAGCGGGAACTGTGCCGACTTACCCATCGCACCGATGAAGAGGCAGATACAGGCCACCGTGAGCAGGTTCCACGAGGTGCCCGGGAACGTCAGCGTGGCAAGCTCGTGACCCTTTGCGAACACGTCGTTGTAGTTCAGCGAGCCGCCGTACGCGAGCAGAAGACCGATGCCGAGCAGGAAGCCGAAGTCGCCCACACGGTTCACGAGGAACGCCTTCAGGTTCGCGTAGATGGCGCTCTCACGCTTGAAGTAGAAGCCGATCAGCAGGTACGAGACGAGGCCCACCGCTTCCCAGCCGAAGAACAGCTGCAGGAAGTTGTTGCTCATCACGAGCATCAGCATCGAGAACGTGAAGAGCGCGATGTACGAGAAGAAACGCTGGTAGCCGTCTTCGTCCGCCATGTAGCCGATGGTGTAGATGTGCACCATCAGCGATACGAAGGTCACCACGACCATCATGAGCGCCGTGAGCGAATCGATGAGGAAGCCGACTTCGAACTTCAGGCCGCCAACCGACATCCATTCGTACACGGTCGCATTGAAGCTCGCGCCGCCGAGCACGTCGAGCAGCGTGATGCACGCGAGCACGAACGAAATCGCGACCCCGAGAATGGTGACGGTATGCGCACCCGCGCGCCCCACGGTTTTGCCGAACAGACCGGCAATCAAAGAGCCCGCGAGGGGCGCCAGCGGAATCGCCAGCAACAGAGATTCGTTGAGTGTTGTTGCCATAGCAGCCTGCCTTAGCCTTTGAGCTGATCGAGATCCTCGACGTTGATCGTGTCGAGACTGCGGAACAGAGTCACAAGAATAGCCAGACCAATCGCGGCTTCCGCTGCCGCAACCGTTAGCACGAAAAACACGAAAATCTGTCCGTGTATGTCACCCAGATAATGCGAGAACGCGACGAAATTCGTGTTCACCGCCAGCAGCATCAGCTCGATCGCCATCAGGATGATGATGACGTTGCGCCGATTCAGGAAAATGCCAACGATCGAGATCGCAAAGAGAATCGCGCCGAGGACGAGATAGTGGGCCAAAGTCAGCATGGTTCGCTCCTCTACGCGTTAAGCCTTGGTACCGGCCGGGGCGTCGCCCGCGGCGGCACCATCGGTTGCCTGCGCCGCTTCCGGCACTTCCTTCTCCGACTGCATCTTCACCAGACGCACGCGGTCCTGCCGGCGCACGCTCACCTGCTTCGAAACGTTCTGGCGCTTGGCGTCCTTCGGTTCGCGCACAGTCAGCCCGATGGCCGCAACGATCGCCACGAGCAGCACGAGACCGGCCACTTCGAATGCGAAGATGTAGTCGGTGTAGATGATCTTGCCGATCAGCTGCGTGTTCGACAGCGCCGACGCCGCGGCGGCCGACGTGTCGGGCACCGGCATGGTGGTAGCGCCATAGCCGTGCCAGAGGATCAGCGCGGTCTCGACCACGATGATCGCGCCCACCAAGGTCGCCACCGGAATGAAGCGCTTGAAGTCGCGGCTCAGTACGTCGACGTTCATGTCCAGCATCATCACGACGAACAGGAACAGCACCATCACCGCGCCCACGTACACGAGCACCAGCAGGATTGCGAGGAATTCCGCCTCGAGCAGCATCCAGATCGCGGCCGCATTGAAGAACGCGAGGACGAGGAAGAGCGCCGACGCAACGGGGTTGCGCGACGTGATCACCTTCAGCCCTGACAGCGTCAGCAGCAGCGCGAAGATGTAAAACAGGACGGTCGTGAATTCCATGATTACTGGTTCATCGTTGAGGCCATCGTAAGGCGGGTTGCGCGGCGCAGACTGGCGGCCAGACCAGGGAGCGTCGCGCCGCGGCGTTTCAGGCCGGGAGAAAGCGGCGCCGTTTTCCGGCACAGCCCGTCCCCACAGCCGGCCCCACTACGGGCCGATGCAGCGTCAAACTGAAAATCAACGGTACGGTGCATCCGCTGCCTTGCTTGCTGCGATCTGCGCTTCGTAGCGATCGCCGACTGCCAGCAGCATTTCCTTCGTGAAATACAGATCGCCGCGCTTCTCGCCGTGATACTCGAGAATGTGCGTTTCGACGATCGAATCGACCGGGCAGCTTTCTTCGCAGAAACCGCAGAAGATGCACTTCGTCAGGTCGATGTCATAGCGCGTCGTGCGGCGCGTGTTGTCCGCACGCACCTCGGATTCGATCGTGATCGCGAGCGCGGGGCACACGGCCTCGCACAGCTTGCACGCGATGCAGCGCTCTTCGCCATTTTCGTACCGGCGCAGCGCGTGCAAGCCGCGAAAACGCGGCGAAATAGGCGTCTTCTCTTCCGGGAACTGTACGGTGAACTTGCGCTTGAACGTATAACGGCCGGTCAGCGCGAGCCCCTTGAGTATCTCGGTCAGGAAAAACGTCTTGAAGAAGTTTTGGATAGCGTTCATTTCGTCGCCCCCTTATTTCCAGATGCTCAACGGCGACATGTACCAGAAGCCGACGACGATCAGCCACACCACGCAGACCGGAATGAACACCTTCCAGCCAAGACGCATGATCTGGTCATAGCGGTAGCGCGGCAACGTCGCGCGCGCCCAGATGAAGACCGACAGCAGGCAGAAGACTTTCAGCACGAGCCAGAACACGCCCGGGATGAAGTCGAGGAAGCCGAACGGTGCGCTCCAGCCGCCGAGGAACAGCACGGAAGCCAGCGCCGAGATCACGATCATGTTGATGTACTCGGCAAGGAAGAACAGCGCGAACGCCATCCCCGAGTAATCGATCATGTGGCCTGCGACGATTTCCGACTCCCCTTCCACCACGTCGAACGGGTGGCGGTTGGTTTCAGCCAGGCCCGAGATGAAGTACACGACGAACATCGGCAGGAGCGGCAGCCAGTTCCACGAGAGGAACGTGATGCCCCAGTTGGCGAACATACCGCGCATCTGGCCTTGAACGATGTCCGAAAGGTTCAGGCTGCCCGAGACCATCAGCACGACCACGAGTGCGAAACCCATTGCGATTTCGTACGACACCATCTGCGCCGCGGCGCGCATCGCACCGAGGAAGGCGTACTTCGAGTTCGAGGCCCAGCCCGCGAGGATCACGCCGTAGACGCCGATCGACGAGATCGCCATCACGTAGAGCAGGCCCGCATTGATGTTGCCAAGCACGGCGCCCGCCTGGAACGGGATCACGGCCCACACGGCAAAGGCCGGCACGACCACCATGATCGGCGCGACCATGTAGATCCAGCGGCTCGCCTGCGCGGGCTGAATGACTTCCTTGAGCAGCAGCTTCAGCACGTCGGCGATCGGCTGCAGGAGGCCCGCAGGACCCACGCGGTTTGGGCCGAGACGCACGTGCATCCAGCCGATCAGCTTGCGCTCCCAGAGGATCAGGTACGCCACGCACAGCAGGATCACCACCGCGACGACGAGAATGCGCACCAGTGCCCACACGGTGGGCCATGCCAAGCCGAGCAACTGGCTGCCGCCTGCATTGATCGTATCGAACAAGCTCATTTACGCCTTCTCCACCAGCAGTTCACCGAACAGGCTGCCGAGTTGCGCGCCCGCCGGCGTCGCCGCCGAGACGCGCACCACCGTCGGCGCAAGATTCGCATCGCGCGTAGCCGGCGCCACGACCGACAGCTCGCCCTGGCGCACGCGCACGGCGTCGCCTTCCTTCAGTCCGAGCTGATCGAAGAGCGCGGCCGGCAGACCCACCGTGTTCGCCACGCGCGCGGCCGTCGTGAGTTGCAGCGCTTCGGCGCGGCGCACGAGTGGATCGGCGTGATAGATCGGCACGTCGGAGATGCGCTCGAAACGGCCTTGCGCCGCCTTCTGGACCGCGCCCCGGGCGACCGGCGCACCCGCCTTGTTCGACAGACGCTGGGCGAAGTCGCCGTCGCCCAATGCCTTGCGGCGCACCTCTTCCGAAGTTTCGTATTCGAACCCGTGCGCGCCGATGAGCGTGCCCAGCACGCGCAGCACCTTCCACGCGGGACGCGTCTCGCCGAGCGGACGCACCACGCCGTTGAACAGCTGGACCGTGCCTTCCGCGTTCACGAAGGTACCAGCGGTCTCGCTGAACGGGGCGATCGGCAGAAGCACGTCGGCGTATTCGAGTCCAGTCCTGAACGGCGAGAACACCACGACCATTTCCGCCTGATCGAGTGCGGCCCGCGCCGCAGCGGGGTTCGCCGTGTCGAACTCTGGTTCGACGTTGAAGAGCAGATAGCCCTTGCGCGGCTGCTCGAACGCTTCACGCGCGTTCAGGCCGCCGTTACCCGGCAGCGCACCCGCGAGGTACGCGCCAACCGTGTTGCCGGCTTCGGTCAGGAAGCCGAGCGTCGCACCGGTCGTTTCGGCGATGAACTGCGCGGCTGCGTGCAGGCGCGAGAAATCGGGGTGCTGCACGGCACTGTTGCCGAGCAGAACGAAGCGGCGCTCGCCGCTTGCCAGCGACGCGGCGACCTGCTTCGCTCCCTCGCTCGCCTGCGCGCCCGCAAAGGCTTCCGGCAGCGCGACGCCCTTCGCTTCGGCCACCGCAGCTGCGATACCCGCGAGTTCGTCGAGCCAGCCCGAAGGCGCCGCGACGATGCGCTGTGCGCTCGGGATCAGCGAGCCATCGGCCGTAGCCTGCAGCAGCGCGACCTTCGCGCCGCCCTTCGCGGCCTGGCGCAGACGCGCGGCAAAGAGAGCGTGGTCACGGCGCAGGAAGGAACCGATCACAAACGCGGCGTCGGCGTACGACAGATCGGCGATCTTCGTGCCGAGCCAGGGCGCGCCTGTCACCGGCGCCGAGAAGTCGCTCTGGCGCAGGCGGAAGTCGACGTTCGGCGTGCCGATCGCGTCCGCGAGCTGCTTGAGCAGATAGAGTTCTTCGGTCGTGCTGTGCGGGCTGGCAAGCGCGGCGATCATGTTTTCACCATGCTCGTCGCTGATGCCGTTGATGCCCTTCACGACATAGTCGAGTGCGGTCTGCCAGTCGGTTTCGATCCACTCGCCGCCCTGCTTGATCATCGGGCGGGTCAGGCGGTCTTCGCTGTTCAGGCCTTCATACGAGAAGCGGTCCTTGTCCGAGATCCAGCACTCGTTGATCGCCTCGTTCTCGTACGGCAGCACGCGCATCACGCGGTTGTTCTTGACCTGCACGATCAGGTTCGCGCCCGTCGAGTCGTGCGGGCTCACCGACTTGCGGCGCGACAGCTCCCACGTCCGTGCGGAGAAGCGGAACGGCTTGCTCGTAAGCGCGCCAACCGGGCACACGTCGATCATGTTGCCCGAGAGCTCCGAATCCACCGTCTTGCCGACGAACGACGTGATTTCCGAGTGCTCGCCGCGACCGAGCATGCCGAGCTCCATCACGCCCGCAATCTCGTCGCCAAAGCGCACGCAGCGCGTGCAGTGAATGCAACGCGACATCTCTTCCATCGAGATGAGCGGGCCGACATTCTTGTGGAACACCACGCGCTTCTCTTCGCTGTAGCGCGAGGCCGACTTGCCATAGCCCACCGCCAGATCCTGCAGCTGGCATTCGCCACCCTGGTCGCAGATCGGGCAGTCGAGCGGGTGGTTGATCAGCAGGAACTCCATCACGGCTTGCTGACCCTGCACGGCCTTCTCGGACGACGTGCGCACGACCATGCCCTGGGACACCGGGGTCGCGCAGGCGGGCACGGCCTTCGGCATCTTCTCGACATCGACAAGACACATCCGGCAGTTGGCCGCGATCGACAGCTTCTTGTGATAGCAGAAGTGCGGGATGTACGTATCCACCCGTTGCGCAGCCTGGATCACCATGCTGCCCTCGGGCACCTGCACCTTCTTGCCGTCTATTTCAAGTTCAACCATGATGGTTAATCGTCCCTAACCTGTTACCGCTCAATCACGCTCTGACGTTCTGGCGGTCTACCGCATTGCGTCGTGCTACGCGGTTCGCGCCCAACGCGCTGTCTTTCCGCTCGCCCGCCGTTTTCGCCCGCAGTCTTTGCCCGCAGCTCTCACCCTCAGGCGGCCACCGTCTCCGACGCCGCGTGCGAGCCGGCATGTCCGCCGACGAGGCAACGCTTGTTGTGCACGTGATATTCGAATTCGTCCCAGTAGTGCTTGAGCATGCCGCGCACCGGCATGGCCGCCGCATCGCCGAGCGCGCAGATCGTGCGGCCCATGATGTTGCCCGCCACCGAGTTCAGCAGGTCCAGGTCTTCCTGGCGGCCGAGACCGTGCTCGATGCGATGGACCACGCGATAGAGCCAGCCCGTGCCTTCGCGGCACGGCGTGCACTGGCCGCACGACTCTTCGTAATAAAAATACGAGAGGCGCAGCAGCGAGCGCACCATGCAGCGCGTTTCGTCCATGACGATGACCGCGCCCGAGCCGAGCATCGAGCCCTGCTTGGCGATCGAGTCATAGTCCATGTCGGTCTGCATCATGATGTCGCCCGGAATGACCGGCGCCGACGAACCGCCCGGAATCACGGCCTTCAGCTTCTTGCCGCCGCGCACGCCGCCGGCGAGCTCCATGAGCGTTGCGAACGGGGTGCCAAGCGGCACTTCGTAGTTGCCCGGACGCTCGACGTCGCCCGATACCGAGAAGATCTTCGTGCCGCCGTTGTTCGGCTTGCCGAGTTCCATGTAGGTCTGCGGGCCGACCGTCAGCAGAAACGGCACTGCCGCGAACGTTTCGGTATTGTTGATCGTGGTGGGCTTGCCGTATACGCCGAAGCTCGCCGGGAATGGCGGCTTGAAGCGCGGCTGGCCCTTCTTGCCTTCCAGCGACTCGAGCAGCGCGGTTTCCTCGCCGCAGATGTACGCGCCGTAACCGTGGTGCGCATGCAGCTGGAACGAGAAGTCCGTGCCCAGAATGTTGTTGCCGAGGTAACCGGCCTGGCGCGCTTCTTCGAGCGCCGCCTCGAACCGGCGGTACACCTCGAAAATCTCACCGTGGATGTAGTTGTAGCCCACGGTAATGCCCATCGCGTACGCGCCAATGGCCATGCCTTCGATCACGGCGTGCGGATTCCAGCGCAGGATGTCGCGATCCTTGAACGTGCCCGGCTCACCTTCGTCCGAGTTGCAGACGAGGTACTTCTGGCCCGGGAACTGGCGCGGCATGAAACTCCACTTCAGGCCGGTCGGGAAGCCCGCGCCGCCGCGGCCGCGCAGACCGCCGGCCTTCACGTCGGCAATCACCTGCTCGGGCGGAATTTTCTCTTCGAGGATACGGCGCAGCTGCTTGTAGCCGCCGCGCGCGACGTAGTCCTCGAGGCGCCAGTTCTCGCCGTTCAGGCCCGCGAGAATCAGCGGTTTGATGTGACGGTCGTGCAACGAAGTCATTTCGAAAGCTCCTCGAGCAACTGGTCGATCTTCTCGCGGCTCATGAAGCTGCACATGCGGTGGTTGTTCACGAGCAGCACCGGCGCATCGCCGCACGCCCCCATGCACTCACCTTCCTTCAAGGTGAACTTGCCGTCGGGCGTGGTCTCGCCGAAGTCGATACCGAGCTTTTCCTTCAGGTATTCGGCGGTGACCTCGGCGCCGCCATGCGGGCCGAGCTGGCACGGCAGGTTCGTGCAGAGCGTGATCTTGTGTTTGCCGACCGGCCGCGTCTCGAACATGGTGTAGAACGTGGCGACTTCCTGGACCGCGACAGGCGGCATGCCGAGGTAGTCGGCGACGAACTGCATGAGCTCGGGCGACAGCCAGCCATGCTCTTCCTGAGCAACGGCCAAAGCCGCCATGACGGCGGACTGCTTCTGATCGGCGGGGTACTTGGTCAACGCGCGATCAATTTCTTTCAGGCCTTCAGCTGAGATCATTTTCAGACACGACTCTTTCAATTCCTACCGTTTCGATTCCCGCCAGACGTAACCTGTCGCGCGTTAAGCGTACCTGCTCGCAGCGACCAACGTGGCGTTCCCGGTATCTCGCCGCTGCGTCCGTCTTGACCGGGCGCAGCGACAGTTTGCAGCCTAGCGGTCGATTTCGCCGAACACGATGTCCTGCGTGCCGATGATCGTGACCGCGTCGGCAATCATGTGGCCGCGCGCCATTTCGTTCAGCGCGGACAGGTGGGCGTAACCTGGCGCGCGGATCTTCAGACGATACGGCTTGTTCGCGCCATCCGACACCAGGTAGATGCCGAATTCACCCTTCGGATGCTCGACGGCGGCATAGGCCTCGCCCTCGGGCACGTGGAAACCCTCGGTGAAGAGCTTGAAGTGGTGAATCAGCTCTTCCATGTTCGACTTCATGTTGACGCGCGAAGGCGGCGCAACTTTATGATTGTCGACCATCACGGGGCCGGGATTCCTGCGCAACCACTCAATGCACTGTTTCGCAATGCGGGTGGACTGACGCATTTCCTCGACCCGGACCAGATAACGGTCGTAGCAGTCGCCGTTCACGCCCACGGGAATATCGAAGTCCACCTGATCGTACACTTCGTACGGCTGCTTCTTGCGCAGATCCCACTCGATGCCCGACCCGCGCAGCATTGCGCCCGTCATACCAAGCTGCATGGCGCGTTCGGGACTCACCACGCCGATGCCCACCAGGCGCTGCTTCCAGATGCGGTTGTCGGTAAGCAGCGTTTCGTACTCGTCGACACAACCGGGGAAGCGCGTGAAGAAGTCGTCGATGAAGTCCAGCACCGAGCCCTGGCGCGCTTCGTTCATCCTCGCGAGCGCCTTCTCGTTGTGGATTTTCGACGCCTTGTATTGCGGCATCGCATCGGGCAGATCGCGATACACGCCGCCCGGACGGTAGTAAGCCGCGTGCATGCGCGCGCCCGAGACCGCCTCGTAGACGTCCATCAGGTCTTCGCGCTCACGGAACGCATACAGGAACACCGCCATCGCACCGACGTCGAGCGCATGCGAGCCGATCCACATGAGGTGGTTCAGCACACGGGTGACTTCGTCGAACAGCACGCGGATGTACTTCGCGCGGATCGGCGGCTCGATGCCGAGCAGCTTTTCGATCGCGAGCACGTAGCCGTGCTCGTTGACCATCATCGACACGTAGTCCAGACGGTCCATGTACGGCACCGACTGGATGAAGGTCTTGTTTTCGGCGAGCTTTTCGGTCCCGCGGTGCAGAAGGCCGATGTGCGGATCGGCGCGCTGGATCACTTCCCCGTCGAGCTCGAGCACGAGACGCAGCACGCCGTGTGCTGCCGGGTGCTGCGGGCCGAAGTTGAGCGTGTAGTTCTTGATCTCTGACATGCGACCCTCTTACTGTTTCTTCAGACCGCCGTAGCGATCCTCGCGGATCACGCGCGGCGTGATTTCACGCGGCTCGATCGTCACCGGCTGGTAGACCACGCGCTTCTGCTCCGGGTCGTAACGCATTTCGACGTAGCCCGAGATCGGGAAGTCCTTGCGGAACGGGTGGCCGATGAAACCGTAGTCTGTGAGGATGCGGCGCAGGTCGGGGTGACCGTCGAACACGATGCCGAACAGGTCGAACGCCTCGCGTTCGTACCAGTTCGCCGAGTTCCAGATCTCGAAAATCGACGGCACGATCGGCACCTCGTCGTCCGGCGCGAACACACGCAGACGCAGACGCCAGTTGTGCGTGAGCGAGAGCAGCTGCGACACGGCGGCAAAGCGCGGGCCGTCCCAGGCGCCGTCGCCGTAGGTCTGATAGTCCACGCCGCTGACGTCGATGAGCTGCTCGAAGCGCAGCGCAGGGTTGTCGCGCAGATCTTTCGCGACGCCGAGGTAGTCGCCCGCCTTCACGACCAGCGTGAGTTCGCCAAGCGCCTCGGTGAGGCTGACGATACGCGCGCCAAGGATCGCTTCGAGGTTCGCTTGCAGGGTCTCGAGTTTGCTTGCCATATTGTGGGAGGCACTCGGCCTTTATTGACGTGCGATGGTGTTGGTGCGGCGAATTTTCGCTTGCAGCTGGATCACCCCGTAGACGAGGGCTTCCGCGGTAGGCGGACACCCCGGCACGTAGACGTCGACCGGCACGATGCGGTCGCAGCCGCGCACGACCGAATACGAATAGTGGTAGTAGCCGCCGCCGTTGGCGCACGAACCCATCGAGATCACCCAGCGCGGCTCGGCCATCTGGTCGTAGACCTTGCGCAGCGCCGGTGCCATCTTGTTGCACAGCGTGCCGGCGACGATCATCACGTCGGACTGGCGCGGGCTGGGACGGAACACGACCCCGAAGCGGTCGAGGTCATAGCGGGCCGCGCCCGCGTGCATCATCTCCACCGCGCAACACGCGAGCCCGAACGTCATCGGCCACAGGGAGCCAGTGCGCGTCCAGTTGATCAGTTTGTCGGCCGTTGTGGTGACAAACCCTTCCTTCAAGACCCCTTCGATACTCATGTGTTTTCCACTCCAGACGGACGGCGAACCTGGCCGCCCTTACGCTATCCGGCGATTAACCCGTCATTCCCAGTCGAGACCACCTTTCTTCCAGATGTAGGCAAAGCCCAGCAGGAATTCGAGCAGGAACAGCATCATCGACAGGAAACCGGGCCAGCCGATGTCGCGCAGGGCCACACCCCACGGGAACAGGAAAGCCGTTTCGAGATCGAAGATGATGAAGAGGATGGCCACCAGGTAGTAGCGTACGTCGAACTTCATGCGCGCGTCTTCGAAAGCTTCGAAGCCGCACTCGTACGGCGAATTCTTTTCGCTGTCTGGCCGGTTGGGACCGAGGATCTTGCCGATGGTGACCAGCGCTACGCCCAGACCGAGACCTACGAGGAGGAACAACAGGACGGGGTAATAGGCAGCGAGGTTCAAGGCTATCCTCTATCGATTGGTTCAGGGTTCCGCAGAACATGTCGCTCCGCGGGGTCACTTCACGTACATCGCGCTGCGAACAATAAACGAACACGACGTCAGAAGCAAAAATGCCAGCCCGAGCTGAAGCAAGTGGCTGGCATTTTGTAGAATAACATTGGTGCCGACGGCGAGACTCGAACTCGCACAGCTTTCGCCACTACCCCCTCAAGATAGCGTGTCTACCAATTTCACCACGTCGGCACTACATGCAATCCGGGACGACAATTTTGTTGAAACCCGCGAATCGCTTCAAGACTTAAATTCTAACTTGCCTCAGCAATTTGTTCAACGCACAAAAGCAAGTTTTTCGAAATTTATTTCGGTACGTCGTTACCCGGAACCGAAGCAGCCGACGCCGGCGACGCCGTTGCCGGAGCGGCTGCGACGGCCGCTGAAGCAGCAGCGACAGCAGGCACCGAAGCCACGACCGGAGCAGGCGCTGCAGCACCCAGAACACCAGCCGAAGGCTTCGCATGATACGACCCCAAGTACGTTAATGCAAGGGTCGAGACGAAAAAGATCGCTGCGAGAATCGCCGTGGTACGCGAGAGGAAATTAGCGGAACCGCTGGCACCGAACAGGCTGCCCGATGCGCCGCTACCGAAAGCGGCACCCATGTCCGCGCCCTTGCCGTGCTGGAGCAGCACGAGGCCGATTACCCCGATCGCCGACAGAAGCTGAACGACGATAATCAACGTTTTCAAATACAGCATTACACTCACCTGAGTCCTGGTTGAACGCACGCCGGATCACGGCCTGCGCATACGCGCCCTGCTCGCCCGCTCAAGGGCTGCGGACGCAACCTCTTAAGCCCTCTATCCCACCTTTAGCCCGCGACGTGCGCGCCCACCGCTGCGGCCGCACAGATCGCGAGAAAATCTCCTGCCTTCAATGCAGCGCCGCCGATCAGACCGCCGTCGATGTCGGCCTGACGGAACAGCTCTGCCGCATTCTCCGGCTTCACGCTGCCGCCATAGAGCAGCAACACGCCGGCCGCCTGGGCGCCCTTCGCGGCGAGCCGCGCACGCAGGAACGCGTGCACCTGCTGCGCCTGCTCCGACGTGGCACTCCTGCCCGTGCCAATGGCCCAGACCGGTTCGTACGCTACGACGATACGCGCGACCTCGTCCGCCGACAGCACGGCCAGCACGGCATCGAGCTGCGCACCGACTACCCGCTCGGTCGCCCCCGATTCACGTTCTTCGAGCGTTTCACCCACGCAGACAATGGGCGTGAGCCCGGCTGCCAGCGCGCGTTGCGCCTTTGCTGCCACGAGTGCCGAGCTTTCACCGTGATACGCGCGCCGCTCCGAGTGGCCGACGATCGCATAGGTGGCCTCGAAGTCGGCGACCATGCCTGCTGCGACCTCGCCGGTATACGCGCCCTGCTCGTGCGCCGATACGTCCTCTGCGCCCCAGGCCACCCGGCTGCCGCCAAGCAGCGCCTGAGCCTGCGCGAGATACGGATGCGGCACGCACACGCCGACACGCACCTCCTGCGGCAGCGCCTCTACGCCGCGCGCGACACCTTCAAGCAGCGCCGCGTTGACCGCGAGGCGACCATGCATCTTCCAGTTACCGACTACCAGCTTGGCTCGTTGATTCGACATTGTTTCGGTTGCTGTTAAAAGCGGGCGCAAAACACGCCATTTTACTGCGTGAAATCGAAGTGGGTCAAACCGCGACCCATCGTTCGCGCCCTATGTCAGTCAAAAGGCCACCGGCATTCAGGCCTGTTGCGTCCAATCGAGCACGATCTTGCCGATATGCTCGCTGCTCTCCATGAGCGCATGCGCCTCGGCCGCCTGCGCCGCCGGGAATACGCGGAATACCACGGGCTTGATGTGCCCCTCCTCGATGAGCGGCCACACGCGCTCCTTCAGGTCGCGAGCGATCCGGGCCTTGAATTCGACCGGCCGGGCACGCAGCGTCGAACCCGTGATCGTCAGGCGCCGGCGCAGGATCTCGTGCAGATTGATCTCCGCTTTTGCGCCGCCGAGCGTCGCGATCAGGACGATCCGGCCACCGTCGGCGAGCGCGGTCAGCTCACGCGGCATATAGCCGCCGCCAACCATGTCGAGGATCACGTCCACGCCGCGATCATTCGTGAGCGACTTCACCACCTCGACAAAATCTTCGCTGCGATAGTTGATCGCACGCTCGGCGCCAAGTTGCTCGCACGCCCGGCACTTGTCTTCGGAACCCGCCGTCACGAAGACACGGTAGCCAAGCGCATGCGCCATCTGGATCGCCGTCACGCCGATGCCGCTCGAGCCGCCCTGCACGAGCAAGGTCTCGTTCGCGCCACCCTCGCCGGCGCCAAGCTGGCCGCGCTGGAACACGTTGGTCCAGACCGTGAAGAAGGTTTCGGGCAGGGACGCGGCCTCGATATCCGAGAGCCCCTTCGGGACCGGCAGACACTGACCGAGCGGCGCCACGGCGTACTCGGCATAGCCGCCACCCGCGATCAGCGCGCACACGCGATCGCCGACTTTCAGGCCAAACGGATTGTTCTTCTCATCGATGGTCCCACCGATGATTTCGCCTGCGACCTCCAGCCCCGGCAGGTCGGTGATGCCCGGTGGCGGTGCATAGGACCCCTTACGCTGGAACACGTCGGGCCGGTTCACGCCCGCCGCCGCCACCTTGATCAGCACTTCGCCGGCCTTGGGCTCGGGCGTGGGACGCTCGGTCAGCTTGAGTACGTCCGGCGCACCAAATTCGGTAATCTCGACAGCCTTCATTTCGCGTCCCCCCTGAGTCTGGATGGCATTGCCCACGCGGCGCCCGCTCGATGCATAGGCAATGCCATACAGACATTCCATCATGAAAAACGGCCGGCACGCCAAAGCGCTGCCGGCCGTTACAGGCTACCGCATTATTGCTGCGGCTCGCCTTGCGGTGCGCTGCCGCCGTTGCCGCCAGCGGCTGCCTCATTGAGCAGCGCCTTGGCCGACAGGCGCACGCGGCCCTTCTCGTCCGTCTGGATGACCTTGACCTTCACGATCTGGCCTTCCTTCAGGTAGTCGTTGATGTCCTTGATGCGCTCGTTGGCGATCTCGGAGATGTGCAACAGACCATCCTTGCCCGGAAGCAGGTTCACGATCGCGCCGAAGTCCAGCAGCTTGAGGACCGGACCTTCGTACACCTGGCCCACTTCCACTTCGGCCGTGATGTTCTCGATGCGCTTCTTCGCTTCGGCCATGCCTTCGCTCGACGTGCTCGCGATGGTCACGACACCGTCGTCCGAGATGTCGATCGTGGTGCCGGTTTCTTCCGTCAACGCGCGGATCACCGAGCCGCCCTTGCCGATCACATCGCGGATCTTTTCCGGGTTGATCTTGACGGTGATCATGCGCGGCGCGTACGCCGACAGCTCCGTGTTCACGCCCGAGACTGCCGAGGTCATCTTGCCGAGGATGTGCATGCGACCTTCCTTCGCCTGCGCGAGCGCGACCTGCATGATTTCCTTGGTAATGCCCTGGATCTTGATGTCCATCTGCAGCGCGGTCACGCCGGCTTCCGTGCCGGCAACCTTGAAGTCCATGTCGCCGAGGTGGTCTTCGTCGCCGAGGATGTCGGTCAGAACCGCGAACTTGTTGCCTTCGAGGATCAGGCCCATCGCGATGCCCGCGACGTGCGCCTTCATCGGGACGCCGGCATCCATCAGCGCGAGGCAGCCGCCGCAGACCGAAGCCATCGACGACGAACCGTTCGACTCGGTGATTTCCGACACGACGCGAATCGAGTAGCCGAACTCTTCGGCGCTCGGCAGGCAGGCGACAAGCGCGCGCTTGGCCAGACGGCCGTGGCCGATTTCACGACGCTTGGGCGAGCCCACGCGGCCCGTTTCGCCGGTCGCGAACGGGGGCATGTTGTAGTGGAGCATGAAGCGGTCGCGGTACTCGCCTTCGAGCGCGTCGATGATCTGCTCGTCGCCCTTGGTGCCGAGCGTGGCCACCACGAGCGCCTGCGTCTCGCCGCGCGTGAAGAGCGCCGAACCGTGAGTGCGCGGCAGCACGCCCGTGCGGATCTCGATCGGGCGCACGGTGCGCGTGTCGCGGCCGTCGATACGCGGCTCGCCGTTCAGGATCTGCGAGCGCACGATCTTCGCTTCGAGGTCGAACAGGATGTTGCCGACCGTGGCCTTGTCGGCCGCAACGGTGCCGGCCGCAGCCGCTTCTTCTTCGAGCTTCGCCGAGGTCGACGCGTAGACTTCCTTCAGCTTCGTCGAGCGCTGCTGCTTGTCGCGCAGCTGGTACGCGGCGTGAAGGTTGCCGTGGGCGATGTCCGTGACGCGCGCGATGAGCGCTTCGTCCTTCGGCGCCGGCTGCCAGTCCCACTCGGGCTTGCCGCCTTCACGCACGAGTTCGTGGATCGCGTCGATGGCCTTTTGCATCTGCTCGTGGCCGAACACCACGGCGCCCAGCATCACGTCTTCCGGCAGTTGATCCGCTTCCGATTCCACCATCAGCACGGCGCGCTCGGTACCGGCCACGACGAGGTCGAGGCGCGATTCCTTGATTTGCGAGCGCGTCGGGTTCAGCACGTACTCGTTATTGACGTAGGCCACGCGTGCGGCGCCGACCGGACCGTTGAACGGCAGGCCGGAAATGGCCAGCGCAGCCGACGCACCGATCAGCGCGGGAATGTCAGCCGGGACTTCCGGGTTGATCGACAGGACGTGGATCACGACCTGCACTTCGTTGTAATAGCCTTCCGGGAAGAGCGGGCGCAGAGGACGGTCGATCAGGCGCGAGATCAGCGTCTCGCCTTCGGACGGACGGCCTTCGCGGCGGAAGAAGCCACCCGGGATCTTGCCGGCCGAATAGGTCTTTTCGATGTAGTCGACGGTCAGCGGGAAGAAGTCCTGACCCGGCTTGGCGGTCTTCGCGCCGACGACGGTCGCGAGCACGACGGTATCTTCGACGTCGACGATGACGGCGCCGCTTGCCTGACGGGCGATCTCACCCGTTTCGAGGCGCACATTGTGCTGGCCCCATTTGAATTCTTTCACGACTTTATTGAACATGGTCATGGTCTTGTCACTCCTTACTCATTGTTATGCTGCGTGGCCCGACTAAGCCAATCGGGCGACACGGCAATACACGAACCGATACCACGCAGGAAGAGGAGTGTTATGCCATTCCAGCGGATCGCGCACTGTGCGCGCGGCACTTGCGCCCGATGCGCGATCCGCTGGAATGACACAAAGCTCTGCCCCGTGGAGCGGCCCTGCTGATACTGCCTGTTCTTGCTTATTACGACTGGTACTGCCTGTCCTGCCGACGCGCCGCGCACGCTGCAACCGTGCCGCGAAGCGCCCTGTTCAAAAAACAAAATGCCTGCATCAGCGGAACTGACACAGGCATCTTTGTGGAAGACCTTCCGGTTACTTGCGCAGACCCAGCTTTTCGATCAGCGCGCGATAACGGTCAGCGTCCTTGCCCTTCAGGTAGTCGAGCAGCTTGCGGCGACGGCTCACCATGCGCAGCAGACCGCGGCGGCTGTGGTGGTCCTTCGCGTGCGACTTGAAGTGCGAGGTCAGTTCGTTGATGCGGGACGTGAGGAGCGCGACCTGAACTTCAGGCGAACCCGTGTCGTTGGTGCCGCGCGCGAATTGCGCGACGACGTCGGACTTCTTGATATCTGCTACGGACATTTGCTTTTCCTTAAGAACTAACGGGCGGTCACGGAAGAAAGGCCGTGCCGTGGGTTGCAACGAAGCGCGCATTGTAGCACAGCCGGGATTCGCCGCGAACCAGGGTGTGGTGCCGGGCCGGTGCGGCGGCGCAGCCGCCGGCTCGCGCTCAGGGCCGCGTCATGTGGCAATCGGCAGGCAGCGCGGTCTGCCGCGGCGGCAATACGAGCACCGTCCGGAAGCCGTAGCCTGAGCCTTCGTTGTCGTAGCGAACGCCGGGGGTACCCGCCTTGTCCATCTGCATCACATAAAGGGGCTGAATCGCCTGGTGATCGTCGGGACGCATCCAGAGAGGGTGAAAGCCATTGTCGAACCGTAGCCCCTCCAACGCCTTCGCCACGGCCGTGGGGTCGGCCGTGCCGGCGTTGGTCATGGCCTGCGCGAGCATCTCCACCAGCATGTCCATGCGCAGCACCGGGTAATCGTCCTTTGGCGCCGGGTAGCGCGCGCGGAAGGCGGCGTACCAGGCGTCGGAGGCCGCGCCGCCCGCGTTCGGATGCCAGTCGGCCACGGCGATCACGTGCTTCACGCCCGCGTCGCCCAGCGCCGCCGGCGCCCCGAGGCTGTTGCCATAGAACGTATAGAACTTCGCATTGAGCCCCGCTTCGCGGGCGGCCTTCACGAGCAGCGTGAGGTCGTCGCCCCAGTTGCCGGTGACGATGGCGTCAGCCCCCGAAGCCCGGATCTTCGCGATATACGGCGCAAAGTCCTTCACGCGACCGATGGGGTGGAACTCGTCGCCCACGATCGCGATGTCGGGCCGGCGCTGCGCGAGCGCCGTGCGCGCGAGCGTGCTCACATCGTGGCCGAAGCTGTAGTCCTGGTTCAGCAGGTAGACCTTCCTGACCAAACGATCGGCGGCGATCACGTCCGCGAGCGCGTCCATGCGCATGCCGGCGTGAGCGTCGAAGCGGAAATGCCAGAAGCTGCAGTTCGCGTTCGTGAGCGCGGGGTCGTCGGCGGAGTAGTTGAGGAAGACCTGGCGGTTGTCGGGTTCGCGCGCGTTCTGGCGCTCGATGGCCGTCACGAGCGCCGCCGCCACCGCCGAACTGTTGCCCTGGAGGACGAAGCCGATGTGCCGGTCCGCGGCCGCGTGCAGTTGTATCAGCGCCGTCGCGGCACTGCCCTGGCTGTCGAGCACGACTAGCTCGAGCGGATGCCGGCCGTCGCCGAGCGTCACGCCGCCGCGCGCGTTGACGCGCTCGACGCCGAAGCGGAGATTGCGCTCGACGGCGGCGCCGGCGTCGGCGAACGGTCCCGACATGCCCTCGATCAATGCGAGCTGGACCGGCGCGCCAGCCGGCTTGCCGCCTGGCGGCACCTGGGTCTCAACCGCCGGCGCGGAAACCGCCCCTGCGGATGCGGTGCTGAGCGTAGCCCCAAGCGCCATCCCCAACGCCATCCTGAGCGCAACCGCCCGTGTTCCCAGCCTCGAAGCCGCGCGGCCGATTCGTGCCTTCATGCCCTCTTCCTCCGATGTCGCGCCCGCCGTGATGTGGAGCGCGAACGAAGCGCGGATCATAGGGTGCGCGCCTGCCTCGGCGCAAGCCCCGCCTTCCCCGTCCCGCCCGCACGCCATTGCGTGTCAAAATAGGCCATCCACGACAACGGCGGTCTTCGGAATATCGCCTTTGGGAGACTTCATGCTCAACCGCTTTACCCATGCGATCGCCTCGTGCCTCACGCGCGTACCGCGTCGCGCGCTCGCAGCTGGCCTCGGGGCGCTCGCGCTCGCCGGCTGCGTGCCGCCGTGGCAGCAATTCCATGCGGGCGACGACGCGCAGGCCGTGATCGCGCGCATGGGGCCGCCGCGCGAAATCTATGACCTCCCGAACGGCGGCAAGCGTCTGATGTGGCCAACCCAGCCGATGGGCGAGACCACCGTCGCCGCCGACGTCGACGCAAACGGCAAGGTCGTGAACGTGCGCCAGGTGCTGCAGGCCAACGAGTTCTATCGCGCCGAGATCGGCAAGTGGACGCGCGCCGACGTCCTCGTCAACTTCGGCCGTCCCGAGGAAACGTCGTATTTCCCGTTGATGAAGCGGCAGACATGGACGTATCGCTATATGGAAAGCGGCGTCTGGTACATGCTCTACAGCTTTTACTTCGACGACGACGGCATTCTGCGGCTCACGCAGAAGACACCCGATCCGCTGCACGACCCGGACGAACGCCGCGGCCTCTTCTAACGCCCTGCGATGCCGGGCCAAAACGCAAAACCCCCGCGCTCTCGCGAGCGCGGGGGTTTTGCTTGATGCCGCGATCCAACCGGCGTCAAGGCGCCCGCTGCGGCTTACGAGCGCTGCGGATTGAGCTTGTCGCCCGAATAGAGCTTGTTGAGCGCCGAGATGTACGCCTTCGCCGAAGCGGCGACGATATCCGGATCAGTGCCCACGCCGTTCACAATGCGGCCCGCCTTCGCAAGACGCACGGTCACTTCGCCCTGCGCCTGGGTGCCGGTCGTGATGGCGTTCACCGAATACAGCAGCAGCTCGGAGCCGCTGCCCACTTCGGTCTCGATCGCGTTGAGCGTCGCGTCGACCGGGCCGTTGCCCGCCGCTTCGCCGGTCACTTCCTTGCCGTCGGCCGAGAACACGACGCGTGCGTGCGGACGCTCGCCGGTTTCCGAGTGCTGCGCGAGCGAGAGGAACTTGTAGTGCTCCCTCTCCTGCGCCTCGGCCGACTCTTCCGTGACGATCGCGATGATATCTTCGTCGAAGATTTCGGACTTGCGGTCGGCCAGCTCCTTGAAGCGTGCGAACGCGTTGTTCAGTTCGGCTTCGCTGTCGAGCTGGATGCCGAGCTCCTGCAGGCGCTGCTTGAACGCATTGCGGCCCGAGAGCTTGCCGAGCACGATCTTGTTCGCGCTCCAGCCCACGTCCTCCGCGCGCATGATCTCGTAGGTGTCGCGGGCCTTGAGCACGCCGTCCTGGTGGATGCCCGAGGCGTGGGCAAAGGCGTTCGCGCCGACCACGGCCTTGTTCGGCTGCACGACGAAACCGGTGATCTGCGACACGAGCTTCGAAGCCGGCACGATCTGCGTGGTGTCGAGGCCGAGATCGAGACCGAAGTAGTCCTTGCGGGTCTTCACGGCCATCACGATTTCTTCAAGCGACGTATTGCCCGCGCGCTCGCCGAGACCGTTGATCGTGCACTCGACCTGGCGCGCGCCGCCGATCTTCACCCCGGCCAGCGAGTTCGCCACGGCCATGCCGAGGTCGTTGTGGCAGTGCACCGAGAAGACGGCCTTGTCCGAGTTCGGGATGCGCTCGCGCAGCGTCTTCACGAGGTTGCCATACAGCTCGGGAACGCCGTAGCCGACCGTATCGGCGATATTGATCGTGGTCGCGCCTTCGTTGATGACGGCTTCCAGCACGCGGCACAGGAAGTCCATGTCCGAACGGCTGCCGTCTTCCGGCGAGAACTCCACGTCGTTGGTGAACTTGCGCGCGAAGCGCACGGCCAGCTTCGCCTGCTCGAGCACCTGCTCGGGCGACATGCGCAGCTTCTTCTCCATGTGCAGCGCCGAGGTGGCGATGAACGTATGGATGCGGAAGTGATCGGCGGGCTTGAGCGCGTCGGCGGCGCGCTGGATGTCTTTGTCGTTGGCGCGGGCGAGCGAGCAGATCGTGCTGTCCTTCACCATGCCGGCGATCGTGTGGATCGCGTCGAAGTCGCCGTTCGAGCTGGCCGCGAAGCCCGCCTCGATGATGTCGACCTTCATCCGCTCGAGCTGCTTCGCGATGCGGATCTTCTCTTCCTTCGTCATCGACGCACCGGGCGACTGCTCGCCGTCACGCAAGGTCGTATCGAAGATGATGAGCTTGTCTGCTGCCATGTCGGGTCTCCAGAGGGGACTTGTTCAGTGTCTAAAAACGGAATTCGGGTGTTCGCGCCACCGTTGGCGACGCTGACAATGAACGAGGCAGACGGGGGGCGAGCAGGATCAGCGCGGCAGGCGCGCTAGCGCTAGCGCGTCTAGCGACGCACCGGCTTGAAGAGAAAGAAGGGGGAACGAGATCGTTGCCATGCCGCCGACTATAGCCGGATTCCGCCGATAGCGCAATCGGCCGAGGCCCAGGGGCATCGAGCGGCATCGAGCGGCATCAAGCGGCATCAAGCGGCATCGAGCGGCGGCCGGAACGGCGCCGGGAGCCGGAAACGATCGGGGCCGCAGAAAGCGGCCCCGACTGCTGGATCGTGCGAGAGGCGCCGGCGCTACCGGTCGTGCTGCGACGACCGCGCGGGATTGCCCCGCCCGCGCGCGACCTGCCAGCCCCAGAAAACGTAGCCCGAAAGGCCATAGAGCACGAACAGGCCGAACAGCATCAGCGGCGGGTCCGACGAGACAAGCACGAAGGCCACCACCACGAGCAGGATCGTCGCGAACGGCACACGGTGCCGCACGTCCAGCGCCTTGCCGCTGTAGAACGGCGCATTCGACACCATCGTCACGCCCGCATAGATGGTCAGCACGAACGCCACCCAGGGCAGCCAGGCGAGCTTGACCGGCACGCGGTTGTCCGTGGAAAGCCAGACGAAACCCGCGATCAGCGCGGCCGCGGCCGGGCTCGGCAGGCCCTGGAAGAAGCGCTTGTCGACCACGCCGATGTTCGTGTTGAAGCGCGCCAGCCGCAGCGCGGCGCCCGAGCAGTAGACGAAGGCCGCGAGCCAGCCCCAGCGCCCAAGATCCTTGAGTACCCACTCGTACATCACGAGCGCGGGCGCGACACCAAACGACACCATGTCCGAAAGGCTGTCGAACTGCTCGCCGAACGCGCTCTGCGAATGCGTCATGCGCGCGACGCGCCCGTCCATGCCGTCGAGCACCATCGCCACGAAGATCGCGATGGCAGCCACTTCGAAGCGCACGTTCATCGCCTGCACGACGGCGAAGAAGCCGCAGAACAGCGCCGCGGTGGTGAACGCGTTCGGCAGCAGGTAGATACCGCGCTTTTTCAGGAACTGCTGGCGTGCGGCACGGCGGGTCGCGGCGACGCCCACCGGCGGGTCCATGGTCTTGTTGCGGCGAAACGGCCGCGGCAGCGGACCGCCGGGGCCATTGCGGGGACGACGCGGTTTGAGTCCGGCCATCGCAGCCCTCCGTTATGCCGACTGCGTTTGCAGTTCGGCGAGGATCGTCGACGAGGCGGACACCTTCTCGCCGATCGACACGCGCGGACGGCTGCCCACCGGCAGATAGACGTCGACACGCGAGCCGAAGCGGATGAAGCCGTAGCGCTGGCCGCGCGACAGCGGCTCGCCCGCGCGCACGTAGCAGAGAATGCGGCGCGCGATGAGGCCCGCGATCTGCACCGACGTGACGACGGTGCCGTCGGCCATCGTGAGCACGACGGCGTTGCGCTCGTTCTCGGTGGAAGCCTTGTCGATGGCGGCGTTCAGGTAGGCGCCGGGGAAATATTCGACCTTCGCGACGGCGCCGTCGACGGGCGAGCGTTGCGAGTGCACGTTGAACACGTTCATGAACACGCTGATCTTGAGCGCCTCGCGGTTCGCATACGGGTCGTGAGCGGTCTCGACGGCGACGATGCGGCCGTCGGCCGGGCACAGCACGGCGTTGGGCTGGGTCGGGATCGGGCGCGGCGGATCGCGGAAGAACTGCACGACGAAGATGAGAATCAGCCAGAACGGCCACGCGAGGCCGAACCCTGCGACTGCATGGATCAAGAGCGCCGCGACGGCCGCAATGGCGATGAACGGCCAGCCTTCGCGGGCGATGATCGGATGAGGGTAATTCATGGTGGCTTCGGTGTTTTTTTAAAAACCGTAGGATAGCAAAAGCCGCCGAGGCTTCATCCTGCCAGGGCGGCTTTTGTCGAAACTATCGCCGGCGCGGCGGCGTGACGAAAAATTCGCTGCGCGCGGCGCCAGACAAGTGACGTCGGCTTAGTTCTTCGACTGGTCGACGAGCTTGTTCGCGGCAATCCACGGCATCATCGCACGCAGCTTTCCGCCAACCACCTCGATCTGGTGCTCGGCGCCAAGACGGCGGCGCGATTGCAGCGTCGGTGCGCCGGCCTTGTTTTCGAGGATGAAGCTCTTCGCGTATTCGCCGGTCTGGATGTCCTTCAGAACGTCCTTCATGACCTTCTTCGTCTCTTCCGTGACGACGCGCGGGCCCGTCACGTACTCGCCGTACTCGGCGTTGTTCGAGATCGAGTAGTTCATGTTCGCGATGCCGCCTTCGTAGATCAGGTCGACGATCAGCTTGAGCTCGTGCAGGCACTCGAAGTACGCCATTTCCGGCGCATAGCCCGCTTCCACGAGCGTTTCGAAGCCGGCCTTGATGAGCTCGACGGTACCGCCGCACAGCACGGCCTGCTCGCCGAACAGGTCGGTTTCGGTTTCTTCGCGGAAGTTCGTTTCGATGATGCCGGCACGGCCGCCGCCGTTCGCCGCCGCGTACGACAGGGCGATGTCACGCGCCGCGCCCGACTTGTCCTGGTGGACAGCGATCAGGTGGGGCACGCCGCCGCCTTGCGAGTAGGTGCCGCGCACCGTGTGGCCCGGCGCCTTCGGCGCGATCATGATGACGTCCAGATCGGCGCGCGGGATCACCTGGCCATAGTGGACGTTGAAGCCGTGCGCGAACGCGAGCGCGGCGCCGTTCTTGATGTTGGCGTGCACTTCCTTCGCGTACACGTCGGCGATCTGCTCGTCCGGCAGGAGCATCATCACGACGTCGGCGTTCTTGACCGCTTCGGCCACTTCCTTGACCGCGAGGCCGGCGTTCTCGGCCTTGCTCCACGAAGCGCCGCCCTTACGCAGGCCGACCGTCACGTTCACGCCGCTGTCCTTGAGGTTCAGCGCGTGCGCGTGGCCCTGCGAGCCGTAACCGATGATGGTGACCTGCTTGCCTTTGATGAGGGAGAGGTCGGCGTCTTTGTCGTAGAAAACTTTCATGTCTGTTCCCTGGCGAGAATACAAAAATAAGCAAAAATTGAGAAAATCGGTACTACTGCTAGTGTGAATCCGACGAATGGCGAGGTGTCGTCACACCTTCAGAATGCGCTCTCCGCGCCCGATGCCCGAGCCGCCCGTACGGACGGTTTCAAGAATCGCGGTGGCGTCGATCGCTTCGATGAACGCGTCGAGCTTGTCGCTCGCCCCCGTCAGCTCGATCGTGTAAGTTTTCTCGGTGACGTCGATGATACGGCCGCGGAAAATGTCCGCCATCCGCTTCATCTCCTCACGCTCCTTGCCGACCGCCCTTACCTTGATCAGCATCAGCTCGCGCTCGATGTGGGCGCCCTCGGTCAGGTCGACCACTTTCACCACCTCGATCAGGCGGTTCAGATGCTTCGTGATCTGTTCGATCACGTCGTCCGAGCCAATGGAAACGATGGTCATGCGTGACAGCGAACGGTCTTCGGTCGGCGCCACCGTCAAGGTTTCAATGTTGTAGCCGCGTGCGGAGAAGAGGCCGACCACGCGCGAGAGCGCGCCCGGCTCGTTTTCCAGCAAAACGGAAATGATGTGTCTCATGATGGGTTCCGCGATTTATCCAGTTGAGCGTGGTTGCCGCCCTTCCCCGCGAACCCGCGCGCCCCTTGTGTGGGCGCGCGCCGCGCGAGGGCGCAACGGCACCGTTCAAATACCGTTACAGGTCTTCCGATCCGAGCAGCATCTCGGTGATGCCCTTGCCGGCCTGAACCATCGGCCAGACGTTTTCGGAAGGGTCGGTCTGGAAATCGAGGAACACCGTACGATCCTTCAGGCGCAGCGCTTCCTTGAGCGCCGGCTCGACGTCCGCGGTCTTTTCGATCCGCATGCCGACGTGGCCGTACGCTTCGGCGAGCTTCACGAAGTCGGGCAGCGCATCCATGTACGAATGCGAATAGCGCTTGCTGTATTCGATCTGCTGCCACTGGCGGACCATGCCGAGGTAGCGGTTGTTCAGCGAGATGATCTTCACGGGCGTGTCGTACTGCTTGCAGGTCGACAGCTCCTGAATGCACATCTGGATCGAGCCTTCACCCGTGATGCACAGCACGTCGTCGTCCGGGTGCGCCATCTTCACGCCCATCGCCGCCGGCAGGCCGAAACCCATGGTGCCGAGGCCGCCCGAGTTGATCCAGCGGCGCGGCTGGTTGAAGCGGTAGAACTGCGCGGCCCACATCTGGTGCTGGCCCACGTCCGAACAGACGAACGCGTTGCCGCCCGTGAGTTCCCACGCCTTTTCCACCACGTACTGCGGTTTGATGATCTCGCTCGAACGGTCGAACTTCAGGCAGTTCTTCTCGCGCCAGCCTTCGATGTCCTTCCACCAGTCGGCGAGCGCCGCGGTGTCCGGGCCGTGCTCGGCGTGCTGCAGTTGCTCGATGAGCTCCTTGAGCACCTCCTTCACGTCGCCGACGATGGGAATATCGACCTTCACGCGCTTCGAGATCGACGACGGATCGATGTCGATGTGGATGATCTTGCGCGGGCGCGACGTGAAGTGTGCCGGGTCGCCGATCACGCGGTCGTCGAAGCGCGCGCCGATCGCGATCAGCACGTCGCAGTGCTGCATCGCCATGTTGGCTTCGTAGGTGCCGTGCATGCCGAGCATGCCGAGGAACTTGCGATCGCTCGCGCGGTAGCCGCCCAGGCCCATCAGCGTGTTCGTAACCGGGTAGCCGAGCAGGTCGGCGAACTGGTTCAGCTCGCGCGACGCGTCCGCGAGGATGATGCCGCCGCCCGTATAGATATACGGACGCTTGGCCGAGAGCAGCAGCGAGACCGCCTTGCGGATCTGTCCCGAATGGCCCTTCGTGACCGGGTTGTACGAGCGCAGCGTGACGCCTTTGAGCGGTTCATACGCGCACGGCGTCTTCGACACGTCCTTCGGAATATCGATCAGCACGGGACCGGGACGGCCGGTGCGCGCAATATAGAACGCTTTCTTGACCGTGGCCGCGAGGTCGCGCACGTCCTTCACGAGGAAGTTGTGCTTGACGCACGGGCGCGTGATGCCGACCGTATCGCACTCCTGGAAGGCGTCCTGGCCGATGGCGGCGGTGGGCACCTGGCCGCTGATGACGACCATCGGGATCGAGTCCATATAGGCCGTCGCGATGCCGGTCACCGCATTGGTGACGCCGGGGCCCGAGGTCACGAGACACACGCCGACCTTGCCGGTCGAGCGGGAGTAGGCGTCGGCGGCGTGCACGGCTGCCTGTTCGTGGCGCACGAGCACGTGCTGAATCTTGTCCTGCTTGTACAGCTCGTCGTAGATGTAGAGTACCGAGCCGCCGGGATAACCCCAGATGAATTCGACCTGCTCGTCGGCGAGCGCCTTCATCAGCACGGTTGCGCCGATGGACTGGCCTTGCTGGCCATGAGGGTCAGATTCGTTTGAAGTGGGGGAAACCGACGTGGAGAATTCCGCGCTGGGCATATTCATCATTCACCTTTCGAATTTTCGGCAAAAAATTGATCGGGTGCTCTCTGCCGGGCTTGTGGCTCGGGTTCAAGCGGCGCGTCCAGTTGACAGATGAGCCTCATGGGCCGCACCTGAATTGAGACAAGTCACTTATGTTGCGAACCGTCGAAGATAGCGGCTCGTGCCCCGCCGGTCAAGCAATTCTTGCAGCCTGCGTATGACGCAAGACGAATTCTCTGGCCGCGCTATTACCCCGCGAGCGCGAAAATTTGCTAGCATCCGCGAGTTTTACGACATTTTTCGAACAATTACGCGTACGCTCCGGTGGCGGCGCCCTGCAACGGATGGCATCAGACAAGGAACTCGCCGATTTTCTGGCGGGCGTCGAGAGACGCGCGTTCAAGCAGACGGTCTACGCCGTGCGGGATGATGACGCCTCCCTCGACATCGTGCAGGACGCGATGATCAAGCTCGCGGAAAAATATGGAGACCGTCCGGCAGCCGAACTCCCGCTGCTGTTCCAGCGCATTCTGCAAAATGCGACGCATGATTATTTTCGTCGGCAAAAAGTACGTAATACTTGGGTGAGTCTGTTCTCCTCGCTCGGCAGCGCCGACGACGAGGACTTCGACCCCCTCGAAACCTTCGAGGCGGAACAGGGATCCGCGGGCGCCGAGAGCAGCGAGCAGCAGCTGGAACGGGCACAAGTGCTCAATCTGATCGACGCGGAGATCCAGAAATTACCGGCACGTCAACGGGAGGCGTTTCTCATGCGTTACTGGGAAGATATGGATGTCGCCGAGACTGCCGCCGCGATGGGCTGCTCCGAAGGCAGTGTGAAGACACACTGCTCCCGGGCCACTCACACGCTGGCACAAGCGCTCAAGGCGAAAGGAATCACGCTATGAGTTCCGCTCTCGACAACAAAGAACTAGAGTTCGTGCGGGAGCTGCGCCGTGCCCTCGACGAGAGTGCCGCCAGCCTGCCCGCCTCCGCCACGGATCGCCTCGCCGCCGCCCGCCGCTCCGCGCTCGCCTGCAAGAAGGCCGAGCCGGTGTTCGTGCGCGTGCCGGCGCTCTCGCCCGCTGGTGCTGCCGCGGGTGCCGCTTCTGGCGCTTTTGCCGGGCTACCCGGCGGTCCTGGCGCGCACGAAGCGCCGCGCCGGCGTTCGCGGCTCGCGCGCCTCGCCCTCGCCTGGCCGCTCGCCGCGCTGGTGGCGGGCCTGTTTGCCATCGCGTACTTCGAGGATCAGCAGCGCACGGCCGAACTGGCCGATATCGACGCCGCCATGCTGAGCGACGACCTGCCGCTCACGGCATATCTCGATCACGGCTTCAACGCGTACCTGTCGCGATCGCACTAACGGGGAGACGCACGGGGTGAGCTACAAGCGCGGCCTGGCCGTAGCGATGGGATCGGTGATCGCGGCACTCGTGTCGTATGTGGCAACCTATCCGCGCTTTCACCCCGAAGCCGCGGCTGAAGCGGCGGCCGGCGCGCCGGCCAGCGGCGCCTCGGTCGAAAGCTCGATCGCCACGGCTTTTGCGCCGTTGCCGGGCCGCAAGGATCCGCTCGCCTGGGCAAGCCTGACCGATGCCCAGCGCGTGGCGCTCGCGCCTTTCGCAGTCGAATGGGACAGGTTCAGCGACGAACGCCGGAAGAAATGGCTGAAGATCGCGGCGCGCTATCCGAAGATGTCGCCTGATGCGCAAAAGCGCCTGCAAGACCGGATGAGCGAGTGGGTTCGCATGACACCCGAGCAGCGGCGCGTCGCGCGCGAAAACTATCAGGCGTCCAAGGAACTGCCGGCGCAGGCCCGACAGCGCGCCTGGAAGGACTATCAGCAGCTTTCGCCCGAGCAGAAGGCCAAGCTCGCCGCGACCGAGCGCAAGCGCCGCACCGTCGTTAGCGCACCGCCGAGCGGCACCAAGAGCGAGGTGCGCGACATCGACCGCCTCGTCGACGAACGCGACCGCCGCAACCAGCCTCACCCTCCGGCTTCCGCGCCGGGCGCGCCGGGTGTGCACCCGGGTTCCGCGCCGGCAGCCATGAACGCACCGGCGGTCAAGGCGGAAATCCCCTCGGCCGCGAGCGTCGCGCCTGCCGCACCAGTTCCGGTTTCACCGGCCGAAGCGGCCACCGTGTTCAAGGGTTCGTAAGCCCTCCTCCCAGCGCTTTCCCACAGTCTTTCCCCCGGGTCTTTCCCCCGGGTCTTTCCCCCGGGTCTTTCCCCCGGGTCTTTCCCCACTTACCGGCGCAGGGGCCTTCGCGGGTATGCTTACGGCGTCCCGTCTCCCTTCCGAGTTCCGACGTCACCGTGACCGAACCCGCCATAGCCGGAGTGCAAGCGCCCCCCTGCGCCACGAATGCCGCGGCACCCCCGTCCATCCGTCGGCGCCTTGCCGCATTCCTCTACGAAAGCGTGCTGCTCTTTGGCGTGGTCTTCGTCGCGGGGCTCGCGTTCAGCCTCGTCCTGCGCCAGCGCAACGGGCTCGCGCACCACCACCTGATGTCGGTCTGGATCGCGATCGTGGCCGGCGTCTACTTCGTCGGCTTCTGGCACCGCGGCGGGCAGACGTTGCCGATGAAAACCTGGCGCCTGCGCGTGGTCGGCCCTCGCGACAAGCCGCCGTCGCTCGCACGCGCCACGCTGCGCTACCTTGCTGCCTGGCTCTGGTTCCTGCCGCCGCTCGCGCTGCATCCCCTCTTCGATCTGTCGATTCCTCGCACGCTCCTGCTCGCGCTCGTCTGGTTCGGGCTGTGGGCCGCGAGCGCCTGTTTCGGCCAGAGCCGCCAGTTTCCGCACGACCGTATCGCCGGCACACGCATCGCCACCGTGCCGCGCTAGCCCCCGCCGCCGCGACAGCGCAGGACTGCGTAACAAGAACATCTTGTGACTGTCACGGCACGGTCACGCCCGCATGGCGCAATGCGCGTATTGCAAACCCGCCGCGCGAGCCATGGCCCAGAACCCGACCGCGACCACCCTGTTCCGGCAGACCACCGGACCGGCCACCGACCCCGCCGCATTCCACTCCGGCTCTGGCGGCGCCGCGTTGGCCCCACCGCCGCTGCCGCTCTCCAACGACACCACCACCGGCCCCCACGACGACGAACATCCCGCCCCGCACCGCTACCGCACCATCTGGCTCTCCGACATTCACCTCGGCTCGAACGGTTGCCAGGCGAACTATCTGCTCGACTTCCTGCGTCACAACGACTCGGAATACCTGTATCTGGTCGGCGACATCATCGACGGCTGGCAGCTGAAGAAGGGCTGGTACTGGCCGCAGGCGCACAACGACGTGGTGCAGAAGGTGCTGCGCAAGGCGCGCAAGGGCACCCAGGTCGTGTACATCCCGGGCAACCACGACGAAGCGGCGCGGCAGTTTTGCAACCTCGCTTTCGGTGACATCCACGTGCGCGAGGAGGCGTTCCACACGACGCTCGCCGGCAAGCGCCTGTGGGTCGTGCACGGCGACCTGTTCGACGGCGTGATCCAGCACGCCAAATGGCTCGCCTACCTCGGCGACTCGGCGTACACGCTGATCCTCGTGCTCAACCGCTGGTTCAACCGCATCCGCGCGAAGCTGGGCTTCCAGTACTGGTCGCTCTCGCAGTACCTCAAGCACCAGGTGAAGAACGCCGTGAACTTCATCTCGTCGTTCGAGCGCGTGATGACCGACGAAGCGCGCCGCCGCGGCTGCGACGGCGTGGTCTGCGGCCATATCCACAAAGCCGAGATCCGCGACATCGACGGCGTGCTGTACTGCAACGACGGCGACTGGGTGGAGAGTCTCTCGGCGCTCGTCGAAACCTTCGAGGGCGAACTGCGCATTGTCTACTGGACCGTAATGCAGGCGCCCGAGGCGCAGAGCGCCGCGCGCAAGGCGCACGTGAGCGCCTGAGCGAGCCGCGTGCGCGGCTCGCCTTCGTGCCCCTAGCCGGGCCAGAACAACCGCAACCAGCAACACCAGAGGGCCGACGACCGATGAAAGTAATGATCGTGACCGATGCATGGGAGCCGCAGGTCAACGGCGTAGTACGGACGCTCAAGAACACGACGCGCGAGCTGAGCGCGCTCGGGCATCAGGTCGACCTGCTCACGCCACTCGAATTCCGCACGATTGCGTGCCCCACCTACCCCGAGATCCGTCTCTCGCTGCTGCCGAAGCGCCATCTGCGCAAGCGCATCGACGCCTTCGGCCCCGACGCGCTGCACATCGCCACCGAAGGCCCGCTCGGCCTCGCCGCGCGCACCTACGCGATCGAGCGCGACATCCCGTTCACGACCGCCTATCACACGCGCTTTCCCGAGTACGTGCAGGCGCGCTTCGGCATCCCGCTGTCGGCCACCTATCGCTTCCTGCGCTGGTTCCACAAGCCCTCCCTCGCGGTGATGGCACCCACGCCGGTCGTGAAGACCGACCTCGAAAAATTCGGCTTCACGAACGTCGTGCTGTGGACGCGCGGCGTGGACCTCGACATCTTCCAGCCGATGGATTCGAAGGTGCTCAACACCGCGCGCCCGATCTTTCTCTATGTGGGCCGCGTGGCCGTGGAGAAGAACGTCGAAGCCTTCCTCAAACTCGATCTGCCGGGCTCGAAATGGGTTTGCGGCGAGGGTCCGGCGCTCGCAGAGCTGAAGTCGCGCTATCCGCAGGCGAACTATCTGGGCGTGCTGAGTCAGCCTGAGCTCGCGAAGGTCTATGCGGCCGCCGACGTCTTCGTGTTCCCGAGCCGCACCGATACCTTCGGGCTCGTGCTGCTCGAGGCCCTCGCGTGCGGCACGCCGGTGGCCGCCTATCCGGTGACGGGCCCGATCGACGTGCTCGGCGAAGGCGAAGCGGGCGCGATGAACGAGGACCTGCACGAGGCCTGCCTCGAAGCGCTCAAGATCGACCGCGCCACGGCGCGCGCATGGGCCGAACGCTTTTCGTGGCGCGCGGCGTCCGAGCAGTTCGCCTCGCACCTCAAGCCCCGGCCGCGCGCGACGATGCAGGAAACGGGCGCCACGGCCTGAAGCCGGGAGGTTTGCCATGACCCGGCCCTCGACCGCGCGCGCCCCGACCGACGACGACACCCAGGACCCGCCCGCCGGCGCGCCGCAGGCATTGACCGCGGCGGATACGCCCGCCGCAGCGACCGGGGCAGCGTGCGATACTGGTGCACCCAATCGCACCGCCATGTCGCCACGCTCGCCGTCACCGCAGGAACCCGCCCCGTCCGCCGCCGTCGCGACGCAAAGGCGTGCCGGATCCGTACATGCGAACCAGCCGGCGGACCATGCCGCGGACGAAGCGCCCCGGCCGCCGCTCTCGCACCACGACGCCGCCGAACCCGTCGATCCGCATGAACCCCACGAGCCGCTCGGCCCGGACGATCCGCTCGCTGCGCCGCCGTTCAATCCGTACAAGGGCAATCGCGGCCTGACGCGCGCCTGGCACGCACTCAAGAACTCGATCGCGGGTTTTCGCGTGGCGATCGAGGAAGAAAGCGCGTTCCGCCAGGAGCTGACGCTCGCGGCCATTCTCCTGCCCATCGGCCTCGTGGTGCCGGTGGAGCCCGTGGCGCGCGTGCTGCTGCTCGGCTCGGTGATGCTCGTCCTGATCGTCGAACTCATCAATTCGAGCATCGAAAACGCCATCGACCGCATCGGCCTCGAGCGCAACGAGCTCTCGAAGCGCGCCAAGGACCTTGGCAGCGCGGCCGTCACGGTCGCGCTGGTTCTCTGCGTGATGACCTGGGGGCTGATCCTCGTGCCGCTCTTCGGGCCGCCGCTCGTGCACTGGCTCGCCTCGCTGTAAGCCGCGCCGGGGCGCGCCTCCCGCCCCGCGCCCGTTACGGTTCGTTACCCGCCGAAGCGTCGGTTTATAATCGTCCGATAGTCTCAATAAAGACCAACCGCGTCCGGGCCGTCCACGCAGCGGCAAACCTGCAGCAGCGCGCAAGCCCGGCACTTTCTGGGCCGGACGACATGGAAGCCAAAACTCCCCGCCGTACACGCGAGCGGATACTCGAACTCTCGTTGAAGCTGTTCAACGAGATCGGCGAACCGAACGTCACCACGACGACCATCGCCGAGGAAATGGAAATCAGTCCAGGCAACCTGTACTACCACTTCCGCAACAAAGACGACATCATCAACAGCATCTTCAGCCAGTTCGAGCAGGAGATCGAAAAGCGTCTGCGCTTTCCCGAGGACCACCGCGCCACCATCGACGAGATGTGGGCCTATCTGCAGTACATGGTCGATTTCACGTGGCGCTACCGCTTCCTCTACCGCGACCTGAACGACCTGCTGGCGCGCAACCGCACGCTGGAGATGCATTTCAAGCAGATCATCAGCCACAAGGTGCACTTCGCGAAGCAGTTCTGCGAGCAGCTCGTGGCGGACGGCGAAATGGTGGCCACGCCCGCCGAGATCGATGTGATCGCGACCAACATCGGCGTGATCGCCACCTACTGGCTCTCCTACCAGTTCGTGATGAACCCGCGCAAGTACAACGACCAGGAGGCGATCCGCGACGAGCTCCACCAGGTGAGCGTGCAGATCGTTTCGCTGATGGCGCCCTACCTGCGCGGACGCGCGCGCCAGCTCTTCGACGACCTCGTCTCGGGCAAGCTGCCAAAACGCGAGTTCTACGACTACCTGCCGCCGCGCGATGGTGCGGCGCGAGATAACAAGGACGTGCGCGAATGAAAGCAGTCTGTGTCTATTGCGGCTCCTCGCCCGGAGCCAGCCCGATCTACACCGAAGCGGCGCGGGCTTTCGGCCGCGCACTGGTCGCAGCCGACCTCGGCCTCGTCTACGGCGGCGGCAAGGTGGGCCTGATGGGCGTGATCGCCGACACCGTGATGGCAGAAGGCGGCCGCGCGATCGGCGTGATTCCGGAACTGCTCGTGAACAAGGAAGTGGGTCACGAGGGCCTCTCCGAGCTGCACGTCGTGCCCGATATGCATCATCGCAAGAAGATGATGGCCGACCTCTCCGATGCGTTCGTCGCCATGCCCGGCGGCGCCGGTACGCTCGAAGAGCTGTTCGAGGTCTATACGTGGGCGCAGCTCGGCTATCACCACAAACCGGTCGCAGTGCTCAATATCGACGGCTTCTACGACCCGCTCATCGCACTGCTGCGGCACACGGTGCGCGAAGGCTTCATGCGCCAGACCTACCTGGACCTGCTGCAGATGGACAGCGATCCGGCCGCGCTCATCGCGAAGCTGGAGCGTTACCGCGCGCCTGCGCAGGACAAGTGGTCCGATATGCGCGAGAAGGTCTGAGCCCGGTCGGGCAGACCCGACCGGATCCAACCCCGAACCTGCACACGATGGGGACATATCGATGAGCAAGGTCGTCCTGATCACCGGCGCGAGCCGCGGCATTGGCCGCGCGACCGCCCGGCTCCTTGGCGCGCGCGGCTGGACCGTGGGCGTCAACTATCAGCACAACGAACCAGCCGCGGACGAAACGGCAGCCGAAGTCGGCCGCGCGGGCGGCCACGCGCGCGTGCTGCATGGCGACGTCTCGAACGAGGCGGACGTGATCGCGATGTTCGAGACACTCGAGCGCGCCTACGGCCGCATCGACGCGCTCGTCAACAACGCCGGCATCGTCGCGCCGTCCACGCCGCTGGCGGACATGAGCGCCGAGCGCATGAAGCGGGTGTTCGACGTGAACGTCTATGGCGCGTTCCTGTGCGCTCGCGAAGCGGCGCGGCGCATGTCGAAGGATCGAGGCGGAGACGGCGGCGCGATCGTCAACGTGTCGTCGGCTGCATCGCGGCTCGGCTCGCCCGGCGAGTACATCGATTACGCGGCTTCCAAGGGCGCCATCGACACATTGACGATCGGCCTTGCCAAGGAACTCGGCCCGCAGGGCGTGCGTGTGAACGCGGTGCGTCCCGGCCTCATCGACACCGAGATCCACGCGAGCGGCGGACGCCCCGAGCGCGCCGCCGTGCTCGGCGCGCAGACGCCGCTCGGCCGTCCTGGCAGCGCCGAGGAAGTGGCCGAAGCGATCGTTTGGCTACTGAGCGATGCCGCATCGTACGTGAGCGGCGCGCTGATCGACGTGAGCGGCGGGCGCTAGAACGACGAGCCGGGCTCGCGCAGGAAGGCGAGCTCGGCTTCCGTCGACGAGCGCCCCAGGAGCGCATTGCGGTGCGGAAAGCGCCCGAAGCGCTCGACGACCTGCGCGTGACGCATGGCGTAATCGAAGTAACCCTCAACGTCCGGATCGTGCCGCAGTTCATCGCGCAGTTCGCCGAACAGGCGCAGCGACTCGAGCTGCGCGTCCATCGATTCGGCATGCTCGAACGGCAGATACGCGAACACGCGGTGATAGCGCGTGGGGAGCCGGCGGTCTTCCCCGCCCGCCACGAGCCGCCGCGCCATGGCAAGAGCGCGGTGGTCGGCGGCGAACGCGCGCGGCGTGCCGCGATAGCAGTTGCGCGAGAACTGGTCGAGCACGATCACGAGCGCGAGCGTGCCTGCGGGCGACGCGGCCCAGGCGTCGAGCTCGCCCGCGCAAGCCGCCTCCAGCAGCGCGCCGAAACGCTCGCGCAGCCGCGTATCGAACGCTTCGTCCTTCCTGAACCACATCTTGCGCGCCGCGCCGTATTCGGGTGAACCCGGCGCGCCGAACCAAAAGTCCAGCACATCCTGCGGATCGGGCAAGGCCTCGCCTTGCGTCATGCGAACTCCAGAACGAGACGCCGCGTACGGGCACTCTTCTTCTCGAGCTTCGCCACGCGCAGCGCACCGATCTCGCTCGTGTTGCGCACGTGCGTGCCGCCGCACGGCTGCAGATCCACGTTCTCGATGCGCAACAGGCGCACGCGCCCAAGGCCCACCGGTGGCTTCACGCTCATCGTGCGCACGAGTTCGGGACGCGCCGCCATTTCCTCGTCGGTGATCCACTCGGTGGCGACCGGGTGCGCGGCTGCCACCAGCTGCGCCAGCCGCGCCTCCACCAGATCGCGCTCGATCGGCTCGACGGTCGCGAAATCGAGCCGCGCATAGTCGCTCGTGATGCTGCAGCCGTCCACGGGGTACGGCAGCACGGCGCACATCAGGTGACTCGCCGTGTGCAGCCGCATGTGACGGTGGCGGCGCGCCCAATCGATTTCGGCGCGCACCGGCTCGCCTGCGCCAAGGCGCGCAAGCAGCGCCGCCTGGCCGGGTGCGGCCACGTGCAGGGCGTCGTCGGGCGTGGCGCCCTCGAACTTGGCCTTGCGCGTGTCGGCGATCTCGATGCGCGTGCCATCGCCGAGCACGAGTGCGCCGGTATCGCCGGCCTGGCCGCCGCCGAGCGGATAGAACACGGTCTGGTCCAGACGCACGCCGTCCTCTGTCACCGCGACGACGGTTGCGTCGCAGTGGGTCAGATAGGCGTCTTCGCGGAATAATGCGCGGGTAATCATGCTTCGGGTCTCCTGTCGGTCGGAGTTAGCGCTTTAGCGCTTACTCCGACCCCATGCAAAGCTGTTTGTCCTTTCAGCCCCACATTATGGGCGTTACGCGATTCGTCCCAAAATGCAGATGCTGCGTGCCGCCACCGGACTGTACCGGCTTGCGGACCAGGCCAATCGGACCCGCACGGCCATGACGCGCAACATCAACCCGAACGGTTGCGCATCCAGTCGGCCGTGTCGAAAAACGAATGCAGCAGGCGCTCGCGCAGCGGCTCGGACAGGCCGACGTCCTCCATCGCCCAAGCCATGCAGCGCAGCCACTGGTCGCGCTCCGAGGAGGCGATCGCGAACGGCAGATGCCGCGCGCGCAGCCGCGGATGGCCGAAACGCTCGATATAGTGATCGGGGCCGCCTAGCCAGCCGCAAAGGAACCAGAACAGCTTGTCGCGCGAGCCATCGAGCGTCGGCGGATGCAACGCGCGAATGCCCGCGAAGTCGGCTTCGAGGTCCATCAGGTCGTAGAAGCGGTCGACGAGTTCGCGCACGCGCGCCTCGCCGCCGACAAGTTCGAAGGCCGTGGGTTGCTGCGGGGCTTCGTCGGCTGGATCGGTCATACGGAAAATCGATGCAAAAACGTTGGGAGCGGGCCCGGCGTCAAGACGCCCAGGCCGAAACTGCAATTTTCGCATAGCGCCGCGCCGGCGGCTGTGCACCGGCCGCGTCTGCGCGGGTCGGGCGCTCAGGCGCGCCGGGCCTGCACCCGCATGGCAGCGTCGATCGTCAGCGCGACAGCCTCGCCCTCGCACGCCGGCCCATCGAGCCGCGCGATCACAACCGCGCCCGCCGTCGTGCGCACACTGGCCAGATGGACATCGCCCGCCCCCTGCGCGCCCACGCGATGCCGCACCACCGTGCCCTCCTCTACCGTGCCGCGCGGCGCGAGTTCGTCCGCCCAGTCGGCCGCACCGCAACGCGGGCAGCGGTAGCGCGACGGGAACAGCGCCTCGCCGCAGGCGCGGCAACGGAAAATCGTCAGGACCGTTTCGCTCATGCCGTTTGCCTCTCCAGCACTACCGCGTTCGCGCACATGCCGTAGCGGTACTGCACCATGCCGTAGCCGCTCACCAGCGCGCGCCGCGCATTGACCACCTGGCGCGCGCCTGCCTCGCCCTGCAGTTGCACGATGGCCTCGACGAGGCCATGCATGCCGCCTGCCGCCCCCGCCTGTCCCGCCGACAGCTGGCCCCCCGAGGTGTTGACCGGCAACGCCCGCGAGGCTATGCGCGCGATCAGCGCGCGCAGGGCGCCGTCGGGTGCGAAGCCGAGATCGGCAAGCTGGATCAGCGTCATCACGGGATAGTCGTCGTACACCGAGATCACGTCGATATCGGCAGGCTTCATGCCCGCCTGCGACCAGAGCGTCGGAGCGAGCGTGGCCAGTCCCGTGTGCAGGCCGTCACCCGCCTGGTGATCGGGGTTGTAGCAGCACTGCAGCGCGCCCACGCGCAGCGGCGCGCGTTGAGCACCTGCGGGCAGGTGGTCCGCGCGCGCCACCACGATCGCATTCGCGCCGCAGACCACCGGCACGCAATCGAAACGCCCAAGCGGATCCGCCACGCGCGGTGCGGCCAGGTAATCCTCGAGCGTAAGCGGCGTGCGGTACACGGCTCCGGGATTCAGGGCGGCCCACTCGCGCTGCGCAACGCACAGCGCGCCATAATCGCGCGCGTCGAGCCCGTACTGCCGGGCGTGCCGTTTCGTTAGCATGGCGAACAAACTGTTCGGACCGCCGTTTTCGAGCGGACGCAGCAAGGTGCGCGTGGTGAGGTTGTAATGCTCCACGAGCTGTTTGAAGTCGGCAGGCTCGAAGCGGTCGCCGCTCAGCAGCACGATGACCGAGGCATCCCCGTGCTGCACCGCGCGGATCGCGTGCTGCAGCAGGTTGATCGCGCTCGCACCGCCGTGGCAGTCGTCCATGCACCAGCGCAGGCTCAAGCCTAGCCGCCAGGCCAGGTCGATGGCATGGTCGGGCGCAAGCGTGAACGACGCCACGCCGAGGCCGTCCACCTCGCCAGCCGAAAATCCCGATTGCGCGAGCGCCGCGTCGAACGCCTGAGCCAGCAGGTCGCCCGTGCTCAGGTCGGGCGCCTGCCTGCGGTAAGGCACTTCGACGCCGCACACAATGGCCGCGTCTTCGAAATCACGCTGCATATCGCCTCCCTTCATCAAGCCGCTTACTCACCTCGCACGCTCCTTGCGCGCACGGCGCACGCTTCTGTCCCTGCAGTCTGCCTTCATACGGGTCTTCCCGAGGATTCGCTTCATGCGTACCAGGCTGGCCGCACCTTGCTTGACAGTCGATGGCTTTTATTATCCAATAAAACACATGAATTTTCATATTTTCTGGTCTAAAGGGTTTACGCGTAGAACGCCTCACCCGGCATAAACCCCCAGACCGGCTGTCGAGCAAGGAGCCGCAAGATGAGCGCCGCAACCGTCGCCGATGCCTTCGAGGTCGTAGTCGAAACCGTGCAGCCGCTCACGCCGCACGTCACCGCCTTCCGCTTGCGCGCCGCCGACGCTCACGCGCTGCCCGGCTACACGGCCGGCGCCCATGTGCGTGTGGCCGTCCATCCGCACGACCAGACCGACTGGCGCGCCTACTCGCTCGTGGACTTCACGGGCAAGGCCGCCGCAGAGCACGCGCCCGATCACTACCTGATCGCCGTGCGCCGCGAAGACACCGGGACCGGCGGCTCGCGATGGATGCACAACGAGGCGCGGCCCGGTCGCACGCTGCGCATTACCGCCCCCGTCAACGCGTTCCCGCTTGGCGCCTGCGACGACGCCGTGCTGATCGCGGGCGGCATCGGCATCACGCCGATTGCGTCGATGGCCGCCGCCCTCGCCGCACGCGGGCATCGTTTCGCACTGCATTACACCGGCCGCTCGATCGCGCAGCTCGCATTCGTCGACGAACTGCGCGTCATCGCCGGCACGCGTCTTCATCTCTATGGCGACGACGCCGCGCGCCCCGCGGATCGCTTCGATCTTACGCGCCTCGTCGCATCGCTTACGCCCACCCAACCGCTCTACGTCTGCGGCCCACAAGGTTTGATCGACGCGGCTATCGCGCTTGCCACCGCACGCGGCTGGCCGCGCGAATCGATCCGCTCGGAGCTCTTCGCTGCCATCGTGCCGCAAGGCGGCGACGCCGGCTTCGAAGTCGAGCTGCGCCAGTCGGGCGTGACGCTGCAGGTCGCCCCCTCCCAAACGATCCTCGATGCGATGCTCGCCCACGGTCTCGATCCGCTCTACGACTGCAAACGCGGCGAATGCGGCGTGTGCCAGTTGGGCGTGATCGAGGGCGAGGTCGATCATCGGGACTACTGCCTGAGCGAGAACGAAAAGCGCGCCGGCAAGCTCATGCACCCCTGCGTGTCGCGCGCGTGCGGCACGCGGCTCGTTCTCGACGCCTGACGACTCGCCCTGTCGCCATCTGTCGCCTCTCTAACGTCCAGGAGCCCCTCATGCCCCGCTACCGCGAAGACGACGGCGCCCTCGCTGCGCTCGTCGAACCGGACCAGGTCCATCGCGACGTCTATCTCGACCAGGAAGTCTTCGATCTGGAAATGGAGCGCCTCTGGCGCCGCACGTGGATCTACGCGGGCCACGCGAGCCAGGTGCCGGCGCCCGGCGACTACCTTACCGTCGAGATCGCGGGCGAGCCGCTCGTAATGGTCCGCCAGGGCGACGGCAGCCTGCGCGTGCTGAAGAATCGCTGCGCGCACAAGGGCGCCAGGCTCGTGAGCGCGCCGCAAGGCAACACCGGCAAATTCTTCCGCTGCCCCTACCACGCGTGGACCTACAAGACCGACGGCAAGCCGCTCGCGATCCCGCTGAAGAACGGCTACGAGGGCACCCGCCTCGCCACCTGTCCCTCGGGTCAGGGCCTGCACGCGCTCGCCAACGTCGAGATCTATCGCGGCTTCGTTTTCGTGCGTCTCGCAGACGAAGGCCCATCATTTGCCGATTACTTCGGCGACGCGCTTTCGTCGATCGACAACATGGCCGACCGCTCGCCCGAAGGCGAACTGGAAATCGCCGGTGGCTGCCTGCGTTACCTGCACAACTGCAACTGGAAGATGTTCGTCGAGAACCTCAATGACACGATGCATCCGATGGTGGCGCACGAGTCGTCGGCGGGCACGGCGAAGAAGCTGTGGGACGGCAAGCCCGCCGACGAACCGAAGCCGATGGCAATCGAGCAGTTCGTGCCATTCGTCTCCGACTACGCGTTCTTCGACGGCATGGGCGTGCGCGTGTTCGAAAACGGCCACAGCTATACGGGCGTGAACTTCTCGATCCATTCGAGCTACTCGGCCCTGCCCGACTACGAGCGCAAACTCGTCGAGGCATGGGGCGAGGAGAAGGCGAAGTCCGTGCTCGGCACCGCGCGCCACAACACCATCTATTACCCGAGCCTCACGATCAAGGGCGCGATCCAGGCGATCCGCGTGGTGCGCCCCATCGCGCCCGACAAGACGCTGATCGAATCGTGGACCTTCCGTCTCAAGGGCGCACCCGACGCGCTGTTGCAACGCACGCTCACTTATTCGCGCCTCATCAATTCGCCGATGTCGGTGGTAGGCCACGACGACCTGCATGTCTACCGCGCGATCCAGGAAGGCCTGAAGGCGAGCGGCAACGACTGGGTGAGCCTGCACCGCGACTATCGCGCGGACGAAGCCGAGGCGAAGGATCTGAGCGTCAACGGCACGAGCGAGATCTCGATGCGCAACCAGTTCCGCGCCTGGGCGCGCTACATGGCGCCCGAGTGCACCCAATGACCCAGAGGACGCACGCGATGACGACATCCCCTGCCCTGCGCGACACGCTGATCGATTTCATCTACCACGAGGCGCGGCTGCTCGACGACCGACGCTTCGACGCCTGGTATGAGCTCTTCGCCACCGAAGGCCTCTACTGGATCCCGCTCGTGCCGAACCAGCAGGACGGTCTCAACCACGCCTCGCTGATGTACGAAGACCGCTTGCTGCTGAAGCTGCGTATCGAGCGTCTGAAAGCGCCGCGCGCATTCTCGCAACAGCCCGAAAGCCGTTGCCAGCATGTACTGCAGCGCCCTGAAGTTGAGGCTGCGCAGTCCGGAGGCTTTCGCCTGCGCACGCCGTTCTTCTACGCCGAGGCACGCGGCGACGAGCAACTGATCTTCACGGGCGTCGCGCGCCACCACCTGATCGAAGAGGGCGGCACACTGCGCATCCGCGAGAAGCGCATCGATCTGCTCAACTGCGACGCAGCACTGCCGTCCGTGCAGCTCTTCATGTGAGGGCCAACGTGTCTGCCGAACGAACCCAACACCAAGCGCTGCCGTTCGCGTCCGTCCATGCCGCATTCGCGGCCAGCGCGCGGCGCCATCCCGACCATGAGTTCCTCGTCGTCCTGCCCGAGACTGCGCAGATCTATGGCATCGAACCCGGCGCACTGCGGTACGGCGAAACGCTCGAGCGCGTCGATGCCCTCGCCGCGCGCTATCGCGCGGCCGGCTTCGGCCCTGGTCATCGTGCGGGTCTGATGCTGGAGAATCACCCCGCATTTTTCGTGCACTGGCTCGCGCTCAATGCGCTCGGCGTTGCGGTGGTGCCGCTCTCCACCGAGCTGCGTGCCGCCGAGCTCGAATACATCACCGGTCATAGCGAGCTGGACCTCGCCGTCACGCCCGCCGCGCGTCACGCCGATCTGCACGCGGCCGCCGCGGCTGCCCACCGCGCCGTCGCGCTATGCGAAGCGCACGCACCCACCATCCCGCGCGCGGCCACGCTGCCGCGAAGCTGCGTGCCGGACACGGACACCGAATGCGCGCTGCTCTACACCTCGGGTACGACGGGCCGCCCGAAGGCATGCGTGTTGCCCAACGAATACTTCCTGCTCGCGGGCGCCTGGTACAACCGTATCGGTGGCCTGTGCACGCTGCGCCCCGGAACGGAACGCCTGATCACGCCGTTGCCGATGACGCATATGAACGCCATGGCCTACTCGACGATGGCGATGATCCTCGCGGGCGGCGCGATCGTCGCGCTCGACCGCTTTCATCCGCGCACGTGGTGGGACAGCGTGCGCGCCTCGCGAGCCACCGTCATGCACTACCTGGGCGTGATGCCGGCGATGCTGCTGGGCGCGCCTGCGCATGACGACGACCGCCGGCACGAAGTGCGTTTCGGCTTCGGCGCGGGCGTGGACAAGACCCTGCATGCCCCGTTCGAAACCCGCTTCGGCATTCCCCTGCTGGAAGCCTGGGCGATGACCGAGACCGGCGCCGGCGCCGTCGTGATCGCCAACCGCGAGCCGCGCCATACCGGCCAGTCATGCTTTGGCCGGCCCGAGCCTGAACTGGAAGTGCGCATCGTCGGCGACGACGGCACACCTGTCGGGCCTGGCACGCCAGGCGAGCTGTGGGTGCGCGCGAGCGGCACGCGGCCGCAGCGCGGCTTCTTTCGCGAATATCTCAAGGATGCCGAATCAACTGCCGCGGCGTGGGAAGGCGGCTGGTTCCACACGGGCGACATCGTTCGCCAGGATGCCGACGGCCAGCTGTATTTCGTCGACCGCAAGAAGAACGTGATTCGCCGCAGCGGCGAAAACATCTCGGCGGTCGAGGTGGAGAGCGTGCTGCGCAAGCATCCGCTGGTCGCGGATGTGGCCGTGGCCGCCACGCCCGACCCGGTCCGCGGCGACGAGGTCCTGGCCTGCGTGATGACGCGCGAACCGCTCGCCGCCGCCCTGCTCGACGCAACGGCCGCCGAACTCACACAGCTGTGTCTCGCGCAGCTCGCCTATTTCAAGGCCCCCGGCTACGTCGCGTTCGTGGAGGCGCTGCCGCTCACCGGCACGCAGAAGGTGCAGCGCGCGGCGCTCAAGGAACTCGCGCGCACGCTGCCCGGCACGCCACGCTGCGTCGACACGCGCCCGATGAAACGCCGCCAGGACTGAGACTTCGCCCATGAACGCCACAGCAAACGCAATCAACCGCGCAGCCCTCGTCACGGGCGGCAATGCCGGTATCGGCCGGGCTATCGTCGAGCATCTGCTCGACGCCGGCTACGAAGTCATTTCGCTCGACCGGCGCGGCGGGGCACCGGGGCATCCGAGGCTGCATGCCGTCGAAGTCGATCTCTGCGACCCGGCGGCCACGCGCGCCGTCGCCGCCGAACTCGCCACGCGCCACGCGCCCACCACGCTGATCCACAACGCCGGCACGATTCGCCCGGCACGGTTGCCCGACGTCGCGCACGACGATCTGATCGCGCTCGCGAACCTGCATCTGGCGGCGCCCGTCACGCTCGCGCAGGCCATGCTGCCCGCGATGCAGGCGGCCCGCTTCGGGCGGATCGTGCTGATCTCGTCGCGCGCGGCGCTCGGACTCGCGACGCGCACCGCCTACTCGGCGACGAAGGCGGGCATGCTCGGTCTCGTGCGCACCTGGGCGCTCGAACTCGGTCCGCTCGGCGTGACCGCGAACGCGATTGCACCCGGCCCGATCCAGACCGATATGTTCCATGAGGTCGTGCCCGCGAACAGTCCGAAGGTCGCGCAGATTGCGGCAGGCATTCCGGTGGGACGGCTCGGCCAGCCCGACGATATCGCGCGCGCGGCCATGTTCTTCGTCGCTCCGGAGAACGGCTTCGTCACGGGGCAAACGCTCTACGTGTGCGGCGGCACGAGCACGGGCAGCCTCGCGCTCTGAACGCGAGTACCCGCAGCGCCCCCAGCGCCCGTGCAGGCGCTATGTCGTATGCTGCGCGATCAGGTGCCGCAGCACGTCGACGAACATCTTCGCGACCTCGGGTGGAAACGGCAGCAGTACCGATGCCTCATGCTCCAGCGCAAGCGCGATCAATTCCGCCGCGAGCTTGCCGCCGCGCGGCGTGAGCGCAACGAGCGTGCGTCGACGGCTGGCCGGATCCTCCTGGCGCACGACGAGCCCCGCCGCCTCCATGCGGTCGATCAGCTTGCTCACGGTCGGCTGCTTCGCGAGGATCAGGCGCCCCAGATCGCCCACCGGCAGCGGGCCGTCGGAGAGGCACGCGAGCACGCGCCATTGCAGCGCCGGAATCTTCTTGCGCGCAAGCGTCGCGTGAAATTCGTCGGAGATGAGGCTGCTCGCGCGCGCGAGCAGCGCGGCGAGATAGGTGTCGAGAAAGCGCGGGGGCGCTGCGTCGCCGGACGCAGCGGCGGGGACTGCGGCCGTCTTCGTGCGGCGCGGCTTGATCGTGTCGGTGGTCATGATCTTCTGGTGGAGAAGTGCCCCGGCATCATAGAGGAAACTGCGAGGGAAACGGCCAGGCAAGCATGCCGCTCACGCATCGCGCAGCGACTGCAGCGCGGGCCGCGCAAGCACATGGCGCAGGCTGATCCAGCCGCCCACGCCCGCACAGGCCACGCCCGCCGCGATGCCCGCGGGCACGAGCCACGGATCGAACGGCAGGTAGAACTGGAACACGTGCGTCGCGAGTTCGGAGCCCACGATCTGGGCGCCAATGGCGGCCATGAGCCCCGCCAGCGCGCCCACCGCAACGAATTCCGCCACCTGCACCGCGCGCACCTGTTGATGCGAGGCCCCCAGCGCCCGCAGCAGCGCCGACTCGCGCATGCGCTCGTCGCGCGTGCCTGCGAGCGCGGCATAGAGCACCAGCACGCCCGCCGCCAGGGTGAAAAGAAAGAGGAACTGCACGGCGCCGATCACCTGCTCGAGCATGCGCTGGATCTGCGCGAGGATGGGGGCAATGTCGATGGCCGTGACATTCGGATACTGCACCACGAGCGAGTCCACCACGCCGCGCTGCGTATCCGGCAGATGGAAGCTCGTGATCCAGGTGGCCGGAAAGTCGCGCAGGAGCGCAGGCGGCATCAGCACGAAGAAGTTCACCTTGAACGAGCCCCAGTCGAGCTTGCGCACGCTCGTCACGGGCGCCTCTACTTCGAGCCCGGTCACGTCGAACTTGAGCACGTCGCCCGGCTTCACGCCCAGCAGCCTGGCGAGTCCCTCCTCGATCGAAAGCTGCGGCGCGCTTGAGTCGCCGTACCAGCGACCGGCGGCGATGCGATTGTCGTCGGGCAGTTGCGTGGTGTACGAGAGATTGAACTCGCGGTCCACGAGCCGCCTCGCGTCCTCGCTCTTGTAGTGCTCGGGATCCACGGGCTTGCCGTTGATCGAGATGAGCCGGCCGCGCACCATCGGCTCGAGCTCGACATCCGCAAAGCCGTGCGTGGCCAGCCAGGCCGCCACGGCGTCGCGCTGATCGGGCTGGATGTCGATAAGGAATTCGTTCGGTGCATCGGGTGGCGTCGATTTGCGCCAGCCGTCGATCAGGTCGTTGCGCGTCATCGCGATCAGCAGAAGGCACATGAGGCCGATGGCGAGCGCGGTGATCTGCAGCGCGCTCGCGCCGGGGCGCCGTTCCAGCGAAGCCAGCGCGTAGCGCCAGCCCACGCCCGCGCGCAGCTGGCCGCCAAGGCGCTCGCTGCGCGCAAGGTGCGCCGCGCACCAGAGCGCGAGTCGCGCGAGCGCCGCGAAGACGACCAGCCCGATCGCGAAGCCGCCCGCCACGATGCCGCCCAGCTTGAGCTCGCCGGCCGCCATCACGAGGAGTGCCGCGAACAGCACGATACCCACGCCATAGGCGGCCCACGCGGTGCGCCCCGCCTCACCCCATTCGCGCCGCAGCACGCGCACGGGCGGCACGCGCGTGAGCGGCAGCAAGGGCGGCAGCGCGAAGCCCAGCAGCAGCACGAGACCGGCCGCGATGCCTTCCAGCCCAGGCAACGGGCCCGGATACGGCAACTGGACGCTGATCAGATTGCCGAGCCAGACCAGCAGCACATAGTGGCCCGCATAGCCCAGCGCGACGCCGACTGCGCCGCCGAGCAGGCCGAGCCCGAGAAATTCGAGCACATAGAGCACGCGCAGCGTCCGTTGGCTCGCGCCGAGGCACCGCATGACGGCGCAACTGTCGAGATGGCGCCGGGTATAGCGATGCGCGGCCATCGCGATGGCCACGGCGGCGAGCAGCGCGGTGAGGAGCGAGACGAGCGTGAGGAAGTGGCGCGCGCGCTCGAGCGTCTCGCGTACCTGCGGCTGGCCGTCATGCAGCGATTCGAGCCCGACGCCGCGCATCTTGCCACCGTCCACGCGCGCGTGCGCCCACGCGGCGAACTGCGCCACGGCCGGATCGGCGCCCGCAACCAGCAGCCGGTAGACGACGCGGCTGCCATAGGTGACGAGGCCCGTGGAGGCGAGCTCGTCGGCACGCATCATGAGACGCGGCGAAAAATTGACGAACGAAAACCCCCGGTCCAGTTCACGCGTGATGACGGCGCCCACCACAAAGCTGCGGTTGCCCACCTTCACCGTGCTGCCGACATGCAACTTGAGCGCGTCGAGCAATTCGTCGTCCACCCAGACCGTGCCGGGCGGCGGCATGCCTTGTGCCTCGCGGTCGGCGGCGCCCGGCACGGTGGTGATGCGCAGCGCGCCGCGCAGCGGATAGTCCGGCGATACCGCCTTGATCGCCGCCAGGCGCGAAAGCGGCTGGCCGTTGGCCGCATTCGCGCTCACCATGCTCGGGAAGATCGCCGTGGTCGCGGTGCGCAGCGCGAGCGAGCGCGCCTCGCTCAGGAACATCGGATCGACGGGATGATCGGCGCGCACGATGAAATCGGCGGCGATCATGCGGCGCGCGTCGCGTTCGAGCCCGCGCTGCAGCCGGTCGGCGAGAAAGCCCACGCTCGCGAGCGCCGCCACCGCGAGCACCAGCGCGAGCAGCAGCATCGTCAACTCGCCCGCGCGCCAGTCACGCGCGGTCATGCGAGCGGCGAGGCGCAGCAGATCGCGTCCGCCCGGCGCCGCTTGCCTGCGCGCGCTAGCACCCGGGCCGGGCGCCTCCCGCCGCGGCACGCCGGGACCGCCCTCGCTACGCGCGGGCTTCACAGGGGACGAAGAACGTCCGGCGCCGCTCAATCGTGGTGGCTCCGCAGCGAGAAGCGCGAGACCATGTGCGCCGCCATGCCGCGAAAACCACCCTGCACGCCGCGCCAAAGTCGCGGCAGCGCCCACGCGGCCAGCACGAGGAAGCCGACGAGCAGCACGAGAAACAGGAGCGGCACGAAAAACGCCAGCAGCAGGCCGACGAAGGTAACGCCATCCTCGGTACTCGACGTGACGACGTTCGAGACCGGCTCAGGCGAGAGGTTGATGAGCGCGCGGGTGCCGGCCTTGGCCAGGTGCGCGGTACCGGCGAGCGTACCACCCGCCAGCGCGGCTATCGCGAGCACGGTCGGGTCGGCATGCCCCATCGCGCCCGCGGCGAGCACGGCACCCGCGGGAATGCGGATGAAGGTGTGGAGCGCGTCCCAGAGCGAATCGAACGCGGGAACCTTGTCGGCGAGGAATTCGAGCACGGTGAATGCGGCGGCGAAGCCGATCACCCACGGGGAACCGAGAACCGCAAGGGTGTCGGGCAGATGGATCAGGCCGAGACGCTGCAGCACGCCGGCCATGAACACCGTGAGATAGAGGCGCAGGCCGCTGCCCCACGACAGGCCCGCGGCAAGCGAAAGTGGTTCCAGCATGGCTTGCCTCCTCGCGTGGCACGGAGAGCCATCGCGCCTGCGGCGCGCAGCAATGTTATCGGGTTATGACCGTTCCATTATAGCTACGCATTTTGCAGCGCCGCAGGCCGGTTTGCCGTGGAAGCAACGGTTACGCGGCGGTACACCCGCCCGGCTGGCGCTCAGGCCGCCGACGAGAGCTTGAGCCCCACGAGCCCGAGCACGATGAGCGCGGCACTCGCGATACGCGCGACGGAGACCGTCTCGCCCATGGCGACGATGCCGACCACGAACGCGCCCACCGCGCCGATGCCGGTCCACACGGCATAGGCCGTGCCGAGCGGCAACTGCCGCATGGCCATGGCGAGCAGCCCGAAGCTGCCGAACGCGGTCACGACGGTGAAGACGGACGGCCACAGCCGCGTGAACCCTTCGGAGGACTTGAGACCGGCGGCCCACGCCACTTCGAGCAGGCCGGCAATGAGGAGGAGAAACCAGGGCATACGGGACGCTCCATATTGAAAATGGGGTCGTCCCCGCATCACATAAAAAACTGCAAGGCCGTCCTTACAGACTTGTAATTATACCGCCGGGCGCCCTGCCGTGCTCACAGCACGCCCACCAGCCGATAGCCCACGCCCGTTTCGGTGACGATGTGCTCGGGCTGTGCCGGGTCGCGTTCGAGCTTCTGGCGCAGGTGCGCCATATAGATGCGCAGATAGTGGCTGCTCTCCACATGCGACGGCCCCCACACCTCGCGCAGCAGTTGCCGGTGCGTGAGAACGCGGCCCGCGTCGCGCACGAGCGTGGCGAGCAGCCGGTACTCGATGGGGGTCAGATGGACCGGCGCGCCCGCGCGCGTCACCTGGCGCAGGCCGAGATCGACGGTCACCTCGCCAAAGCTCACCTGCGGCGCCTCATTCGCCCCGCGGTTGCGCCGGCGCAGATGCGCGCGGATCCGCGCGAGCAGTTCCGAAACGCCGAAGGGCTTGGTCAGATAGTCGTCGGCGCCGGCGTCGAGCGCGGCCACCTTTTCGCTTTCCTGGGTGCGTGCCGAAAGCACGATCACCGGCAGGTCGCTCCAGCCGCGCAGCTCGCGGATCACGTCGAGGCCGTCGGTATCGGGCAGGCCGAGATCGACGATCACGAGATCGGGCTTGCGCGTGGCGGCCTCGACGAGGCCCTGCTTGCCGGTCTCGGCGTCATGGACGACGATCCCCTCGCCTTCCAGCGACGCCCGTACGAAACGTCGGATCTGCTTCTCGTCCTCGATCAGGACGACTGCAATGTTCGGATCACTCATGGGTGGGCTTCGATTCAGCGGGTTTGAGTTCGGTGGAAGCCGCCGGGGAAGCCGCGGTAGCAGGCGGCGCGGCACCGTCTTCGCGTGCGCTGTCCGCGACGGCGCCTTCGTCCACGAGGCGCGCCGCGTCGGCGAGGCCAGCGGGATCGGCAGCCACGGACAGAGCGACCGCTTCGCCTTCCTCGGCGTCCGTGGGCAGCGGCGGCGGCGCTTCCACCGGCAGCGCGAACCAGAACGATGCGCCCAGCACGCGCCCGTCTTCGTCCGTGCGATTGCCGGCGCCGATTGTACCGCCGTGCGCCTCGACGATCGCGCGGCAGATCGCGAGACCGAGCCCGATGCCGGGCTTGGCCGATTCCTTCTCGCCGCGCGTGAATTTTTCGAAGACGCGCTCGCCCATGCCGGGTGGCAGACCCGGCCCGTTGTCGTCGACGGTCACGCGCACGAACGGCGCGCCGCCGATCTCGACACGCCGCGCCCCGATGGTGAGCGGCGTGTCGGTGGGCGTGTACTTCGCGGCGTTTTCCAGCAGGTTCGAGAAGAGCCGCTCCATCAACACGGCGTCCAGATGCAGCAGCGGCAGGCCTGATTCGAGCGCCACCTGCACCGGGTGCCGCGCGAGCACGCGCCGGCAGGCCGCCAGCGCCGCGCCCACCGTCTCTTCGAGCAGCGTCCACTGGCGGTTCAGCTTCAGGCTGCCGGCCTGCAGACGCGCCATATCGAGCAGATTCGTGACGATGCCGGTCATACGCAGCGCCTCGTCGTGGATCGACTCGATCAGTTCTCCGGAGCGCGGATCCTCGGGCGCGCCGGTCGCCTCCCAGGTCTGCGCGAGCATCGACGAGAAGCCCACGATCGCCGTGAGCGGCGTGCGCAGGTCGTGCGAGATCGCCGAGAGCAGCGAGTTGCGCAGCCGCTCCGACTCCATGTTCACGAGGGCGTCGCGGGCGATGTCGACGTAGTGCACGCGTTCGAGCGCGAGCGCGATCTGCGCGGCGAACGCGTCGAACATGCGCTGCTGCTCGGGCACCTGTAGTTCGTGGGGGTCGCGCGTGACCACCGCGAGCACGCCGCGCGTGCGCATGGGCGCCTTGAGCGGCTGGTAGCGCGCCAGCGCCGCCGGCAGCGTGTCGGTGCCGTGGCCGGCCGGCTTCTGCTGGTCGTACACCCACTGACCCACGTCGGTGTCGAGGCTCGCGGCGTCGAGCATGATCTGCGGATCGGGCTCCTCGATCTTCTGCTGGACCTTGTCGACGCTGTCGGGCAGCAGGAGCGCGACGCGCGCGCCGAACACCTCGCTCACGTGGCGGCTGCCGATCCCGACGATCTGCTCGGTGGTCAGCGCCGCCGCAAGCTCGCGCGCCATCGCGTACATCGCCCCTGTGCGCTGCTCGCGCCGTTGCGCGATGCTGGCCTCGCGGCGCAGGCTGGAAGTGAGGTGGCTGATGACGAGCGAGGTCAGCAGCATGCCCATGAAGGTCAACAGATACTGCGTGTCGCTCACCGAGAACGACATGCGCGGCGGCACGAAGAAGAAGTCGAACGCCGCCACGCTCGCGAACGACAGCAGCACGCCAGGTCCGCGCCCGAGCCGCGTCGCCGTGAAGATCACGCCGAGCAGGTAAAGCATCACGAGATTCGCGAGGTCGATGCGGTCGATCAGCTCGCTCGAGACCAGCGTGATGCAGGCACAGATCACGAGCGCCGCCACATAGGCGCGCGGCGGCGAGCGGTGGCCGCCGCCCGGGGCGAAAGCGTCGCGCCAGACATTCGCCGCGCGCGTGGCGGCGCCCGCGCCCGACGGCTCGCGTGCAAACGTGGCGTCGCCCGCCGCCGCGCGCACGAGGGTGAGATCGACGTCGCCGGCCTTTTCCGCCAGGCGCTCGCCGAACGGCCGGCGCACCCAGCGCGAGAGGCCCGTGCGCAGCGACGCGCCGGCCACGAGCTTCGAGACGTTGCGCAGCCGCGCATAGCCGGCGAGCGTCGTGGCGGCGTCTTCGCCCGCCAGCGTGGCCGTTTCCGCGCCCATCTCCGAGGCGAGCTTCAACGCGCCGAGCGTGCGCTCGCGCGTCGCGTCGGGCAGGCGCTGGAGCTTCGGCGTTTCCACATAGACCGCGATCCAGTCGGCCTTCAGGCTCGCCGCGAGGCGCGCCGCCGCACGCACCAGCGCATTGGCTTCGGCTCCCGGACCCACACAGACGAGCAGCCGCTCGCGCGCCTGCCAGACGTGCTGGATCGAGCGGTCGGCACGGTACTCGCGCATCTGCGCGTCGACGCGGTCGGCCGTGCGGCGCAGCGCCAGTTCGCGCAGCGCAATGAGGTTGCCCTTGCGGAAGAAGTTGCGCACCGCGCGCTCGGCCTGTGCCGGCATGTAGACCTTGCCGTCGCGCATGCGGTCGAGCAGCTCCTCGGCCGGCAGGTCGACGAGCGTCACTTCGTCGGCGTGGTCGAACACGCGGTCGGGCACGGTCTCCCAGACGCGGATGCCCGTGATCTGCCCGACCACGTCATTCAGGCTCTCGAGATGCTGGACATTGACCGTCGTATAGACGTCGATACCCGCGTCGAGCAGTTCGTAGACGTCCTGCCAGCGCTTCATGTGGCGCGCGCCGGGCACGTTCGAATGCGCGAGCTCGTCGACGAGCACGAGCTGCGGCTTGCGCGCAAGCGCGGCGTCGAGGTCGAACTCTTCGAGCGTGCGGCCGCGATAGGCGATCTGCGAGCGCGGCAGCACGTCGAGTCCGCTCGTGAGCGCGGCGGTCTCGCTGCGCCCGTGGGTCTCGACGATGCCCACGACAACGTCGATGCCCTCCTCCGCGCGCCGGCGCGCGGCCTGCAGCATCGCGTAGGTCTTGCCCACGCCCGCCGACGCGCCGAAGAAGACCTTCAGCTTGCCGCGGCGGGCTTTTTCCTCGTCGCGCTGGAGTCGGTCGAGCAGTTCGTCGGGATCGGGACGGTTCATGCGGTTCGGATTTCAGGTTGGGCGCCCGGGAAGGAGCGCATCGGCGTGCCGCGGTGAGTCGTGCTGATCGTCTCACCGCGGCGCCGAAATGGCAAACCGCACGCCGCGCTTGTCGCGGCGTGCGGTCGGGTGGGCTACCGCGTCGCAGTGTCGATCAGCCGACCTGCTTGCCGTCGAGCGCGAGGTTCAGCTCGAGCACGTTCACGCGCGGCTCGCCGAAGATGCCGAACTGGCGACCCGACGTGTAGCGGTCCACGAGCGTTTGCACGTCGGACGCTCTCAGGTGGCGCGCCTTCGCGACGCGCTCGACCTGATAGGCCGCCGCAGCCGGCGAGATCTCGGGATCGAGGCCGCTGCCCGAGGAGGTCACGAGGTCGGCCGGGATCGGCTGCGAGACATCGGTGCCCGCCGCCTTGAGCGCGGCGATGCGGCCTTTGACTTCGTCAGCGAGGGCCGGATTCGTCGGGCCGGTGTTCGAGCCGCCCGAATTCGTCGCGTTGTACGGATTCGGCGAGGTGGCCGAGAGGCGGCCCCAGAAGTACTGCGGCGCGTCGAACTGCTGGCCGATCAGCGCGGAGCCCACGACCTTGCCGTCGACTTCGATGAGGCTGCCGTTGGCCTGGCGGTGGAACACCGCCTGGCCGAACGCGGTCATCACGGCCGGGTAAGCCAGACCCGTGAGCGCCGCGAGCACGGCGAAAATCACGATGAGAGGACGGATCAATGGAAACTGCAGCGATTTCATGTTCATTCCCGAAGGTGCGTTTGCCGGCTCAGACCCAACCGGATGCGGCGATAACCATATCGATCAGCTTGATGCACGGGAACGGCAGGATGATGCCGCCGAGGCCGTAAACCAGCAGGTTGCGACGCAATAGCGACGCTGCACCGAGCGGCCGATACTTCACGCCCTTGAGCGCCAGCGGAATCAGCATCACGATGATGAGCGCGTTGAAGATCACCGCCGAGAGGATCGCCGACGACGGCGAGCTCAGATGCATGACGTCCAGCACGCGCAGTTGCGGATACGTGGTCGCGAAAGCCGCCGGAATGATCGCGAAGTACTTCGCGACATCGTTGGCGATCGAGAAGGTCGTGAGCGAGCCGCGCGTCATGAGCATCTGCTTGCCGATCTCGACGATCTCGATGAGCTTGGTCGGGTTCGAGTCCAGATCGACCATGTTGCCCGCTTCCTTCGCCGCCTGCGTGCCGGTGTTCATCGCTACCGCAACGTCGGCCTGCGCGAGCGCCGGGGCGTCGTTGGTGCCGTCGCCGGTCATCGCCACGAGCTTGCCCTGCGCCTGGTGTTCGCGAATGGTCGCGAGCTTCGTCTCCGGCGTGGCCTGGGCGAGGAAATCGTCCACGCCCGCTTCGGCGGCGATCGCGGCGGCGGTCAGGCGGTTGTCGCCCGTCACCATCACGGTCTTGATGCCCATCTTGCGCAGTTCGGCGAAGCGCTCCTTGATGCCGCCCTTCACCACGTCCTTCAGCTCGATCACGCCGAGCACCTGCGCCGGGCCGCTCTGGGTACCCGCTTGTCCGCCCACCATACGCTGGGCCACGACGAGCGGCGTGCTGCCGCGGCGCGCGACGTCGTCCACCGCCGTCTCGACCTCGGCCGGGAAGCGGCCGCCGTGCGATTCGACGTAGTGCTTCACCGCATCGGCCGCGCCCTTGCGGATCTCGCGGTCCGCCAGGTCCACGCCGCTCATGCGCGTCTGCGCGCTGAAAGCGAGGAACACCGGGTGCAGCGCGCCCATGTCACGTTGGCGAATGTTGAAGCGCTGCTTGGCGAGCACGACGATGCTGCGGCCTTCCGGTGTTTCGTCCGAGAGCGACGCGAGCTGCGCGGCATCCGCCAGGGCTTCTTCCTGCACGCCTGGCGCCGCGATGAACGCCGAGGCCTGCCGGTTGCCGAGCGTGATCGTGCCGGTCTTGTCGAGCAGCAGCACGTCCACGTCGCCGGCGGCTTCCACGGCGCGGCCCGAGGTCGCGATCACGTTGGCCTGCATCATGCGGCTCATACCGGCCACGCCGATCGCCGAAAGCAGACCGCCAATCGTGGTCGGAATCAGGCACACGAGCAGCGCGACGAGCGCCGTGATCGTGACGACGTGCCCCATCTTCGCGGCCTCGACCGAGAACATCGAGAACGGCAGCAGCGTCGCCGTGGCGAGCAAGAGCACGATGGTCAGCGCGACGAGCAGGATGGTGAGCGCGATCTCGTTCGGCGTCTTCTGGCGCTTCGCGCCTTCCACCATCGCGATCATGCGGTCGAGGAAGGCCTCGCCCGGGTTCGCCGTGACGCGCACGACGATCCAGTCGGAGAGCACGCGCGTGCCGCCCGTCACCGACGAGAAGTCGCCGCCCGACTCGCGGATCACCGGCGCGGATTCACCCGTGATCGCCGACTCGTCCACCGAAGCGACACCTTCGATCACTTCGCCGTCGGCCGGGATCGTGTCGCCGGTCTCGACGAGCACCACGTCGCCGCGGCGCAGGTCCGTAGCGGTCATGATGCGGATGGGCGCCTTCGGATGCGGCTCGTTGAGCTTCTTCGCCATTACGTCGCGCTTGGCCTGGCGCAGCGATGCGGCCTGCGCCTTCGAACGGCCCTCGGCGAGCGCTTCCGCGAAGTTCGCGAACAGCACCGTGAACCACAGCCACAGCGAGATGGCGAGGATGAAGCCCGAAGGCGCTTCGGCCTGGCCCATGAGCGACGCGACCCAGAGGATCGTCGTGAGTATGCTGCCCACGTAGACGCAGAACATCACGGGGTTGCGCAACTGGGTGCGCGGCTTGAGTTTCCTGAACGAGTCCACGATGGCCGGACGCACGAGCGCCGGATCGAACATGGACCGTGTAGCACTATGCTGATTCATTTTCCTGGAGTCCTGTTCAGTGCACGCCCATCATGATCAGATGCTCGACGCCGGGGCCGAGGGCGAGCGCGGGCACGTAGGTCAGCGCGCCGACGAGCAGCACGGTGCCAAGCAGCAGCACGACGAAGAGCGGGCCGTGGGTGGGCAACGTGCCGCCGGTTTCGGCAAGCCGCTTCTTGCCCGCGAGCGAGCCGGCAATGGCCAGCACGGGCACGATCGTGCCGAAGCGGCCGAACCACATCGCAATGGCGGTCATCCAGTTATAGAACGGCGTGCTAACCGTAAGACCTGCGAAGGCGCTGCCGTTGTTGTTCGCGGCCGAGCTGAACGCATAGAGAATTTCCGAGAAGCCGTGCGCGCCGGGGTTGGCGATGCCCGCCTTGCCCGCATCGGTGAGGACGGCGATCGAGGTGCCCACGAGCACGAGCATCGGCGTGAGCAGCACGACGATCGACACCATCTTCATCTCGAACGACTCGATCTTCTTGCCGACGTACTCGGGCGTGCGGCCGATCATGAGACCCGCCACGAACACCGCGAGCATCGCGAACACGAGCATGCCGTACAGCCCCGAGCCGACGCCGCCGAAGACCACTTCGCCGAGCTGGATGAGCAGCATCGGAACCAGGCCGCCAACCGGCGTGAGCGAGTCGTGCGCCGCGTTCACCGCGCCACACGAAGCCGCCGTGGTCGCGACGACGAAGATGCTCGTCTGCGCGATACCGAAGCGCGTTTCCTTGCCTTCCATGTTGCCGCCGGCCTGCAGGGCGCTCGCGTGCTGATCGACGTTCAGCGAGGTCAGCATCGGATTGCCGGCCTGCTCCGCATTCAGCTCGAAGCCCACCGCAACCGCGAACGCAATCGTCATGACCGCAAGCACCGCGATACCCTGGCGCCGGTCGGCGATGACATTGCCGAACACGAGACACAGCGCGGCCGGAATAATCAGGATTGCGATCATTTCGACGAAGTTCGAGAACGGTGTGGGGTTCTCGTACGGGTGCGCCGAGTTGGCATTGAAGAAGCCGCCGCCGTTGGTACCGAGCATCTTGATGGCGACCTGCGAGGCCACCGGGCCCATCGCCAGCGTCTGCGTCGTGACCTTCGTGTCGACCGTCACGGCGTTCCCCTGCGCGTCCTTCACCGGGTTGCCCTGGGCGTCGAGCTTGGGCGCGGCGTAGGTCGTGGTCTGCAGCGTGGGCACGTCCTGATACGACTTGAAGTTCTGGATCATGCCCTGGCTCATCAGGAGCCCGGCAATGATCGCCGCCATCGGCACGAGGATGTAGAGCGTCGTGCGCGTGAGGTCGACCCAGAAGTTGCCGATGGTCTTCGTCGAGTGGCGCGCGAAACCGCGGATCAGCGCCATCACGACCACGATAGCCGTCGCCGCCGAAAAGAAGTTCTGTACGGTGAAGCCGAGCATCTGCGTGAGATAGCTCACGGTCTGCTCGGGCGTGTAGTCCTGCCAGTTCGTGTTGGTGACGAAAGAGACGGCCGTGTTGAAGGCGCCGTCCACCGTCATCGGGCCGAACTGCTGCGGATTGGCAGGCAGCCAGCCCTGGATGCGCAGCAGCAGGTACAGGAATCCAGCACCGAGCACGTTGAACGAAATCGTGGCGATCGCATAGTGCTTCCAGTCCATTTCGGACTCGCGATCGACGCCGGCCAGGCGATAAAGGAGGTTCTCGACCGGTGCAAAAAGTCGTACGACACGCGAGCGTCCGTCGAGGACGCGCGAGATATAGCCCGAGACTGGCACGGCGAGCGCCAGCAGTACGACAATATAAACCCCGGCCTGAAGCAGATTGTTGCCGTTCATTCGATATCCTCCGCGCGCAGCAGCGCATGGACCAGATAGACGAACAGCAAGAGCGTCGCTGCCCCCGACAACCACAGAATCCAGCTCATGAACGAGCTCCCTCGCCACGCCGGAACTGCATGAGCTTCTCGCAGCCGGCGATCAACGCATATGTGAGCCCTGCGAATACCGCTAGCCCCCCGATGTACAGCACATCCATTGTCGTGTTCTCCATTCGCGGATGACGGATCACGCAACAGTAAGGGTTTTGCCGTCAAGAACGGGTTAAAGGTCGTAGGGGCCGTATAAAAATCGCGTAAACGAGCTACGGGGACCGGCGGCGCGAAACCGCGATACGCCCCCTGTAATGGATGTGCAGATCAAAGGGCAAAGCCCACTTCTCAGCAAAGTCCGATAGGGCGCGGTTCGGGTGATCGGTAGGATCGGGCGCGATGTGCCCATCCACGATAAAGAACGCTTCGATGATCCCCTCCGCAACCGGGCCGTCGCCTGCCGAGTCCTGGCAAGCCGCCCTCTCGCTGCATGCGTCCGGACAATACGCCGAGGCACTGGCCGGCCTCGCTCGCCTGCTCCAGTCCGAACCGTCGTACCCGCAAGCGCTCGAACTCGCGTCGGTTTGCGCCCACCGGTTGCGCCGGCATGACGGCACGCAAGCGGCAACGCCATCCGGCGGCGACCGGATCGACCGGGCGGTCGCGTACAACGAACTCGGCTCCTGGTTCTATGGCGACGGCCAGGCGGCGCTGGCCGAACGCGCCTTCCGCGAGGCACTGTCGAGCCGACCGGACTGGCCGGTCGCCATGACGAATCTGGGTATCGCGCTGCGCGTCCAGCATCGTTACGAAGAAGCGGAAACGATCCTTCGCCGGGCGCGCGAACTGGCGCCGTCCGATCCGCGCGCACGCAATGCGTCCGGTCTCCTGCTATGGAATCTCAAACGCCTGGAAGAGGCGGAGGCGCAGTACCGCGAAGCCATCAGGCTGGACGCCGAATTCCGGGACGCGCACAACAATCTGGGCCTGCTGCTGATGGACCTGAACCGGCTCGCCGAGGCGCAAGCCGCATTCGAGCGCGCACTCGCCATCGATCCCGCGGTGCCCGAAGGACATAACAATCTGGGCAACGCGCTGAAGCAGCAAGGCCGGATACCTGACGCGATCGCCGCCTATCGTCAGGCGCTGGCGCTGCGGCCCGATTACCCGGCCGCCAGGGCGAACCTCGCGCTGCCGTTGCTGCAGACCGGCGAGTACGGTCAGGGTTGGGCGTTGTACGAGTCGCGTCACGATGCCGCGCTCGGTTCGCACTATACGAACCAACCACCCCTGCCGTGGCCCAGATGGACCGGCGAGCCGCTTGCCGGCAAGTCGGTGCTGGTCTGGCCGGAGCAGGGCTTTGGCGACGTGCTGCAGTTTTGCCGCTATCTGACCTTGCTGAAGGCGCGTGGGGCCGCTCGCGTGGGGGTCGCGTGCCAACCCGCGCTGGCGCGGCTGCTGGGGAGTCTGGAAGGCGTCGACGCCGTCTATCCGCTCGACGGCCAATCGACCATCGCCCGTCACGACTGCTGGTGCTTCGTGATGAGCCTGCCACACCTGTTTGGCACGACAGTCGAAACCATCCCGGCACCCATGCCCTACCTGCAAGCGCCTGCCGGCCTCCCCCGGCAATGGCAGGCGCGGCTGCCCGAGGGCCGCTTTCGCGTCGGCATCGTCTGGGCCGGCGATCCGCGCCGGTACGAGCCCGCGTCGAACGCGGTCGATCAGCGCCGCTCCATGTCGGCCCGCATGTTCACGCCGATCCTGCGCGTTCCCGGCGTAACCTTCGTGAGCCTGCAAAAGGGCGAGACGACCCAAGGGCAGATCGCCGATCTGCCGCCGGATCTGCGCCCCTTCGACCCGATGGACGGCGTTCAGGACTTTGCCGACACCGCCGCCATTATCGAGTGCCTCGATCTCGTGATCACCGTGGATACGTCGATGGCGCACCTCGCCGGCGCGCTGAACAAGCCCGTCTGGATTCTCTCGCGCTACGACGCGTGCTGGCGCTGGCTGGGCGGCCGGTCGGATTCTCCGTGGTATCCGAGCGCGCGTCTTTTCCATCAGACGGAGCCCGGGAACTGGGAACCGGTGATCGAGCGCGTCACCGCGGCACTCGCCGGCATGCTGGCGAGCCCGGTTCAGTCCGCCTGACTGCGGGCCGCTCCCGATGCTTGCCGCCCTTGCCGGGTAAGCCTGGCAAGGGCGGAAGGAGGCGGCAAGGGGCGGATCGGCAATTCAGGGAATCAGGATCGTCGAGCCGGTCGTGCGGCGCGCTTCGAGATCGGCGTGCGCCTGCGCCACGTCCTTGAGCGCGTAACGCTGATTGATCGACGTCCGCACCTTGCCCGACGCCACGACTTCGAACAGCTCGGCGGCCATCGACTCGTAGTCGCTGCGTTTGGCGATATAGGTAAAGAGCGTCGGGCGCGTGAAGAAGAGCGAACCGCGCCCGGCGAATTCCGACGAATCGATCGGCGGCAGCGGCCCCGACGCGTTGCCGAAGCTCACGAACAGCCCGAGCGGCGCGAGGCAGTCGAGCGACTTCGTGAAGGTGTCCTTGCCGATCGAGTCGTACACCACCGGCACGCCCGCGCCGTTCGTGATCTCACGCACGCGCGCCGCGAAATCCTCACGCGTATAGACAATGGGATAGTCGCAGCCGTGCGCTTTCGCGATGTGGGCTTTCTCGTCCGAACTCACGGTGCCGATCACCGTCGCGCCTAGCGCCTTCGCCCACTGGCACACCAGCAGCCCGACGCCGCCCGCCGCGGCCTGGATCAGGATCGTGTCGCCGGCCTGCACGCGATAGGTGCGGCGCAGCAGGTATTGCGCGGTCAGGCCTTGCAGCATGATCGAGGCGGCAGCTTCGTCGCTGATCGCGTCGGGCAGGCGGATCACCTGGTCGGCGCGCAGCAAGCGCTCCTGCGCATAGGCGCCGGGCGGCCGCGCGACGTAGGCCACGCGGTCACCCACCTTGAGTCCGCTCACGCCCGGCCCCACGGCGCTCACCTCGCCCGCCGCCTCCATGCCGAGCCCCGCGGGCAGCGGCTGCGGATAGAGGCCAGTGCGAAAGTACACATCGATGTAGTTCAAGCCGCATGCCGTCTGCTTCAGGCGAATCTGTCCCTCGCCCGGCTCGCCCACCTCGACGTCCACCCACTGCATGACCTCGGGGGCGCCGGTCTTCTCCATACGGATCGCTTTGCTCATCGTGTCTTCTCCATCTTCTCCACTATCCATGTTTGCCGGTGACGCGCGGCGCTCAGCTCACGCCGGCCAGACGCAGCCGCAGCGCCTCGAGAATCATGCGCGCCGTCGAGATGTTGGTCGCGCACGGCACGTTGTGCACGTCGCACGCGCGCACCAGTGCGTTGATGTCGGGTTCGTGCGGCTGCGGCGTCATCGGATCGCGCAGGAAGATCACCATGTCCACGCGGCCCTCGGCCAGTTGGGCGCCGATCTGCAGGTCGCCGCCGTGCGGACCGGAGAGCATGCGCTCGACCTCCAGACCATGCGCCGACTGAATGCGCGAGCCGGTCGTGCCCGTCGCGATGATCTCGCATTGGCGCAGGGCGTCGACGTATTCGCCTGCCAGTTTGACGATGTCGTCCTTCTTGTGGTCGTGCGCGATGAGCGCGACGCGGGTTGGCATGGCTTCGATGCTCCTTGGTTTCGGTGGGTGTGACGTTGGCGTTTCGCCAGGCGGCGCCTGCAAGCCGCTTGCCTAGAACGTACCGGGATAGGCGCCGCCGTCGATCAGCCAGTTCTGTCCGGTGATGTAGCCCGCGTGCACGCTGCACAGGAACGCACAGGCACGCCCGAACTCCTCGGAGGTGCCGAAGCGGCGCGCCGGAATCGTCGCGATGCGGCGCTCGCGCACCTCCTCGATCGAGCGGTTGCCCGCCTTCGCCTGGGCGACGATCGTCGCCTGGATACGGTCGGTGTCGAACGCGCCCGGCAGCAGATTGTTGATCGTCACGCCGGTGGCCGCGACCTGCCGCGCAATGCCCGCCACGAATCCGGTGAGGCCCGAGCGCGCGCCGTTGGACAGGCCAAGCACGTCGATGGGCGCCTTCACGGAGGAACTCGTGATGTTGACCACGCGCCCGAAGCCGCGCGCGATCATGCCGTCGATGGTCGCCTGGATCAGCGCGATCGGCGTGAGCATGTTGGCCTCGAGCGCCGCCGTCCAGGCGTCGTGCGTGAAGCTGCGGAAATCGCCGGGCGGCGGACCGCCGGCATTGTTGACGAGGATGTCCGGCTGAGCGCAGGCGGCCAGCGCGGCGGCGCGGCCTTCGGCCGTCGTGATGTCGCACGCCACGGCCTGCACCTGAACGCCCGTGCTCGTGCGGATCTGCGCGGCGGTTTCCTCGAGCGTCTGCTCGGTGCGCGCGACGATCGTGACGTTGACGCCCTCGGCCGCCAGCGCCTCGGCGCAGCCGCGGCCGAGGCCCTTGCTCGCCGCGCATACCAGCGCGCTGCGTCCTGCGATGCCCATGTCCATATGATTTGATCCCGTTCCGGATAGCGCGACAGTTGCATGAAGGGCCGCCGCGAACGGCCGCCCGACCTCTTCAGGATTCTAGAAGAATCGCAGCCCGCGCGCCTCGCTCACCCCGCATGCCGGACATGCGCGGCGCGGCGAACTTCCCGCGCATGCCCCGCGCATGTCCGAACGCAGGGAGTTCCCGTATACTTGCGCCAGTAGCGCGGCTCGTGCGCTGCGCGCGCCGCGCCGGAACGCAGTCCGGCCGCCTGCCGCGCGACAGGCCCCGCTCGCCGCGCCGGCGTCCCCAACGCCCCCGGCGCCGGCCCAGCCGATTCCCCGATTCCACTTGCAGCCTTGCGCGCCCGCCATGAAACAGGACAGCCGCTTCCCCAATCTCTTCATCCTCGACCACCCGCTGATCCAGCACAAGCTGACCCACATGCGCGACAAGGACACGTCCACGCGGACGTTCCGCGAGCTGCTGCGCGAAATCACGCTGCTGATGGGCTACGAGATCACGCGCGAGCTGCCCATGACGACGCGCCGCGTGCAAACGCCGCTCGTGGACGTGGACGCCCCCGTGATCGCCGGCAAGAAGCTCGCGATCGTGCCCGTGCTGCGCGCGGGCGTGGGCATGTCCGACGGCCTGCTCGAGCTGATCCCGTCGGCGCGCGTCGGCCACATCGGCGTGTATCGCGCGGACGACCATCGCCCCGTGGAATACCTCGTGCGCCTGCCGGACCTCGAGGACCGCGACTTCATCCTGTGCGACCCGATGGTCGCGACCGGCTATTCGGCGGCCCACGCCATCGACGTGCTCAAACGCCGCGGCGTGAGCGGCGAGCGCATCTCGTTCCTCGCGCTTGTGGCCGCGCCCGAAGGCGTCGAGGTGTTCCAGAAGGCCCACCCGGACGTGAAGCTCTACGTGGCGTCGCTCGATTCGCACCTCAACGAGCACGCGTACATCGTGCCGGGCCTCGGCGACGCCGGCGACCGCCTGTTCGGCACCAAGAACTGAGGACGGCGCGGCACCTTCCCCGCTGCCGCCGCCGCAGATCGCGCAGTCATCCGCGCAGTCATCCGCGTAATCACCCGCGCTCACGCCCCCGCAATCCGGCCTTTCCCGCATCCCCGGGCACGGCTGGAGGGTTCCGCCGTGATAAAATTCAGATCCACCTGAACGGGCCTACGCGACGCTCGCCCCGGTTCGGCGCGCTTTCGCGAGCCAATCGCACACGGCACGACGTCGCGGTACCAGCCTGGGCACAGCGCCCGCCGGGACGCGCCGCCAGCCTCGCCAGAGGCGGGACGCGCCGCGCACGGGTGGACAAACCGGCGGACAAGACACTTTCGGGCACCCCGGCCGCGCGCCGCAACAGGCCAGAACTGGCCGTAAGAGGCCGCACATGGCGTTGCGCGCATTGCGCAAGCATGGCCGGGCCCGCGAACACGCATCGACAACTGCACATTGCACCATGCACGCCAGCAGCGTGCGACGGAGAAAGGTATGGCGGGTCATTCGAAATGGGCCAACATCAAGCACAAGAAAGCCGCGGCTGACGCGAAGCGCGGCAAGGTCTGGACGCGTCTCATCAAGGAAATCCAGGTGGCCGCGCGTCTGGGCGGCGGCGAGATCGACTCGAATCCGCGCCTGCGCCTGGCCGTCGACAAGGCCTACGACGCCAACATGCCCAAGGACAACATCAACCGCGCGATCCAGCGCGGCGTGGGCGGGGTGGACGGCGCGAACTACGAGGAAATCCGCTACGAGGGCTACGGCATCGGCGGCGCGGCCGTCATCGTCGACACGATGACCGACAACCGCACCCGCACCGTTGCGGAAGTGCGCCACGCGTTCTCGAAGTTCGGCGGCAACATGGGCACGGACGGCTCGGTGGCGTTCATGTTCGATCATGTCGGCCAGTTCCTGTTCGCGCCCGGCACGCCCGAAGACAAGCTGATGGACGCCGCGCTCGAAGCCGGCGCCGACGACGTCGTGACCAACGACGACGGCAGCATCGAGGTGGTCTGCCCGCCGTTCGACTTCCCGAAGGTCAAGGCCGCGCTCGAAGCCGCGGGCTTCAAGGCGGAAATGGCCGAAGTGACCATGAAGCCGCAGACGGAAGTCGAATTCACGGGCGACGACGCCGCGAAGATGCAAAAGCTGCTCGACGCGCTCGAGAACCTGGACGACGTCCAGGAGGTGTACACCAACGCGTCGATCGCCGAGGAGTAAGAACGCTGGCGGGCCGCCCTGGGGCGTGGTGCCTCGCGGCCCGGTTCAGCCATGTTTTCCACGGCCGGCGCAGCGCGCGCCGGCCGCAACTGTTTCTGGTTCTGGCCTTTCGGGGATACACATGAAGTTACTCGTCGTCGGTTCTGGCGGCCGCGAACATGCGCTGGCGTGGAAACTCGCCCAGGCGCCTCGCGTGCAGCACGTCTACGTCGCACCGGGCAACGGCGGCACCGCGCAGGACGAGCGGCTCGCCAACGTCGACATCACGGACATCCACGCGCTCGCCGACTTCGCCGAGCGCGAACAGGTCGCGCTTACCGTCGTCGGGCCGGAAGCGCCGCTCGCGGCCGGCATCGTCAATGTGTTCCGCGCGCGCGGCCTGAAGGTGTTCGGCCCCACGAAGGAAGCCGCCCAGCTCGAGAGCTCGAAGGACTTCGCCAAGGCGTTCATGAAGCGCCACAACATTCCGACCGCCGCCTACGAGACCTTCTCCGACGCCACGGCCGCCCACGCTTATATCGACCAGCACGGCGCGCCGATCGTCATCAAGGCCGACGGCCTCGCGGCCGGCAAGGGCGTGGTGGTGGCGACCTCGCTTGAAGAAGCGCATCAGGCCATCGACATGATGCTCGCCGACAACAGGCTCGGCGACGCCGGCGCGCGCGTCGTGATCGAGGAATTTCTCGCGGGCGAGGAAGCCAGCTTCATCGTGATGGTGGACGGCAAGCACGTGCTGGCGCTCGCCTCGAGCCAGGATCACAAGCGCCTGCGCGACGACGACCAGGGCCCGAACACGGGCGGCATGGGCGCCTACTCGCCTGCGCCCATCGTCACGCCGCAACTGCATGCGCGCGTGATGCGCGAAATCATCCTGCCGACCGTGGCCGGCATGGAGAAGGAAGGCATCCGCTACACGGGCTTCCTCTACGCGGGCCTCATGATCGACGCGCAGGGCAACCCGAAGACGCTCGAGTTCAACTGCCGCATGGGCGACCCGGAAACGCAGCCGATCATGGCGCGCCTGAAGGGTGACTTCTCGAAGGTCGTGGAGCACGCCATCGCCGGCACGCTCAACCAGGTCGAGCTTGAATGGGATCGCCGCACGGCGCTCGGCGTCGTGCTGGCGGCGCACAATTATCCGGACACGCCGCGCAAGGGCGACCGTATCAGCGACATCCCGGCCGAAACCGCCGACTCGGTGACCTTCCACGCGGGCACCCAGATCGTGGACGGCAAGCTCGTCACCTCGGGCGGCCGGGTGCTGTGCGTCGTGGGCCTTGCCGACTCGGTGCGCAGCGCCCAGTCGGTGGCCTACGAGACCGTCAACCGGATCTCGTTCGACGGCATGCAGTATCGCCACGACATCGGTTACCGCGCGGTGGGCCGCAAGCAGTAAGGGCGCACGCGCCAGGCGGCGGCACGTTCCGGCTGTCTCGCCGGGTGTGCCGTACGCCTGCAGGCGGGCCGCCGCGGCCCGCGCCGCCGGACACATCCGGCCCCGGCGCCTGCCCGATCGGCGCTACACTGCCGCTGTCGGGCACACCGCGCCCACGCCGGCGAGCGCGGCACGACGCCGGCACCCCCGAAACAAACCCGCGACGCCGTCCGATCCCGTGCGCCGCCCGCCTTCTCACCGATGACCGATTCGACCCGCCCCGGCGCGCCAGACGAGCGCGCCAATCCCCCCTGCGCGAGCAGCGCCGACAGCGCAGCCGTGCGCGCCTGGCTCTCGGGCCTGCAGACGCAGATCGCCGACGCGCTCGGCGCCTTCGACGGCACGCCGTTCGCCACCGACCGCTGGCAGCGTGGGCCGGGCGAAAAGCTGCGCGGCGGCGGCTGCACGCGCATCCTCGAAGGCGGCCAGTTCTTCGAGCGCGCGGGCATCGGCTTCTCCGACGTCGCGGGCGACGCCCTGCCGCCCTCGGCCACGGCGGCCCGCCCCGAGCTCAATGGACGCGGTTTCGAGGCGATGGGCGTCTCGCTCGTGCTGCACCCGCGCAATCCGTACTGCCCGACCGTGCACATGAACGTGCGCATGCTGCTCGCCACCCGCGCCGGCGAGGCGCCGGTGTTCTGGTTCGGCGGCGGCATGGACCTCACGCCGTATTACGGCTTCGAGGAGGACGCGCAGCATTTTCACCGCGTCTGCCGCGACGCGGTGGCGCCCTCGGGCGAGCACCTGTATCCGCGCTTCAAGCGCTGGTGCGACGAGTACTTCTTCCTGAAGCACCGCAACGAAGCGCGCGGGGTGGGCGGCATCTTCTTCGACGACTACGCCGAAGGCGGCTTCGACGCGGCGTTCGCGCTCACGAGGCGCGTCGGCGAGGGCTTCCTGGCGGCCTATCTGCCGATCATCGAGAAACGGCGCGCCACGCCCTACGGAGAAGCCGAACGCGACTTCCAGGCCCTGCGGCGCGGCCGCTACGTCGAATTCAACCTGGTCTGGGACCGCGGCACGCATTTCGGCCTGCAAAGCGGCGGACGCACCGAATCGATCCTGATGTCGATGCCGCCCAGCGCGAACTGGCGCTACGACTGGCAGCCACAGCCGGGTACGCCCGAGGCGCGCCTCTATACCGACTTCCTGCCGGCGCGCGACTGGATCTGACACTGTGAAGCCAACCCCAGCGCCCCGACCGCTAGCGCGCCGCGTGGGTCTATTCGGCGGCACGTTCGATCCGATCCACGATGGCCATCTCGCGCTCGCGCGGCGCTTTGCCGAACTGCTCGACCTCACGGAACTGGTCCTGCTGCCCGCGGGCCAGCCGTGGCAGAAGCCGGAGGTGAGCGCGGCCGTCCACCGGCTCGCCATGACGCGCGCGGCGGCCGCCTCGCTCGTGCTGCCGGGCGTGACCGTCACGGTGGACACCGACGAGATCGAACACGACGGCCCCACATACACCGTCGAGACGCTGCGGCGCTTTCGCGCGCGCGAAGGCAACGCGGACTGCTCGCTCGCCCTGCTGATGGGTGCCGACCAGTTGCTGCATCTGGACAGCTGGCAGGGCTGGCGCGAGCTCTTCGCGCTCGCCCATCTGGGCGTGGCGAGCCGCCCCGGCTTCGACTTCGCGGCGCTGCCGCACGAGGTGGCCGCCGAAGTCGCCGGGCGCCGCGCGGCACCCGCCGCGCTCGCGGCGACGCCGTACGGCCACGTCGTGATCGACGAACAGCTCGCCTACGATGTTTCGGCCACCGAAATCCGCCACCGGATCCGCGCGTGCCGCGATGCAGGCGAAAGCGGCACGCACACCGCCGCGCCCCTTCCCGCGGCCGTGTGGGACTATATTCTTCAACATCATCTGTATCACGGGTAAACATGGACATCCGCAAACTGCAACGCGCCATCATTGACGCCCTCGAAGACGTCAAGGCACAGGACATCAAGGTGTTCAACACCACTCACCTGACCGAACTCTTCGACCGCGTGGTCGTCGCGAGCGGCACATCGAACCGCCAGACCAAGGCGCTCGCCTCGAGCGTGCGCGAGAAGGTCAAGGAAGCCGGCGGCGACATCATCAGCACCGAAGGCGAGGACATCGGCGAATGGGTGCTGGTGGATTGCGGCGACGCCATCGTCCACATCCTCCAGCCCGCGCTGCGCCAGTACTACAACCTCGAAGAGATCTGGGGCGACAAACCGGTGCGCATCAAGCTGACGAACAATACCGGCTTCGGGGGCGCACGCCCGAGCGAGCCGATGGACGAGGACGAAGACGACCACGAGGAAGCAGCGCCGATCGCCGTGAAAGCCGTGAAGAAGGCGCCCGCGAAGAAGGCTGCGGTGAAGACTGTGGCGAAATCCGCCGCAAAGCCGGCCGCAAAGAAGGCTAGCGCCAGACCCGCAGTGAAGCCGACCGCGAAGCCGGCAGCGAAGGCGGCCCGCCCCCCCGCGCGCAAGACAGCCGCGCGTCGCAGCGCCGGCAAGTGAGCTGGGTGGCCTGCGCCCGATGAAACTGCATATCGTCGCCGTCGGCCACAAGATGCCGGACTGGATCGCCGAAGGCTTCGAGGAGTATACGAAGCGCATGCCGCCCGAGCTGCGCATCGAGTTGCGCGAGGTGAAGCCCGAGCAGCGTTCGTCGGGCCGCTCCGCGCAGAGCGTGATGGCCGCGGAGCGCACGCGCATCGAAGCGGCGCTGCCGAAGAACGCGCGCATCGTCGCCCTCGACGAGCGCGGCCGCGACTGGACTACGATGCAGCTCGCCGAAGCGTTGCCCGGCTGGCAGCAGGACGGGCGAGACGTGGCGTTCCTGATCGGCGGCGCGGACGGGCTCGACCCGCAGCTGAAGGGGCGCGCCGACGTGCTGCTGCGCCTGTCGAGCCTCACGCTGCCGCACGCGATGGTGCGGGTGCTGCTTGCCGAGCAGCTTTACCGCGCCTGGACCATTACGCAGAATCACCCCTATCATCGCGTGTAAGCGTGTAATACGCGTGTAATTGGCGGCGCCTGCGGCATACTGCACTGCGGCACGACGCGACGGCGGATGCCGCGGCGCCAGCCCCGACCCATCCCATTTCCGCCACCGCCAGAGACGCTCCGATGTCCTCTACTGCAACTTATCCGTACGTCTATCTCGCCTCGCAAAGCCCGCGCCGCCAGGAGCTGCTCGCGCAGCTCGGCGTGCGTTTCGAACTCCTCCTGCCACGCCCCGACGAGGACGCGGAAGCGCTCGAAGCCGTGCTGCCCGGCGAGGCAGCCGACGACTACGTGACGCGCGTGTGCGCAGCGAAGGCCGATGCGGCGCGCGCCCGGCTCGTGGCCGGCGCGCATGCGCACGCGCCCATTCTCACCGCCGACACCACGGTCACGATCGACGGCCATATCCTCGGCAAACCGCACGATGCCGCCGAAGCGTTCGCAATGCTCGAACGGCTCGCCGGCCGCGATCACGAAGTGCTCACGGCGGTAGCCGTGGTCGACGCCGAAGGCACCTGCCTGCCCGTCGCGCTCTCCCGCTCGCACGTGCGCTTCGCCCCCGTCGAGCACGCCGCGATCGCCCGCTATGTGACGAGTGGCGAACCCTTCGGCAAAGCCGGCGCATACGGCATCCAGGGGCGCGCGGCCGAGTTCGTCGAGCGAATCGACGGGTCCTATTCGGGTATCATGGGTTTGCCACTATTCGAAACAGCCGCGCTGCTACGCACGGCGCGCATCGACTTCTAGAACTACACCATGAACGAAGAAATCCTGATCAACGTTACGCCGCAGGAGACGCGCGTCGCACTGGTCCAGCAAGGCGCAGTACAGGAGCTTCACGTCGAGCGCACGCTGTCACGCGGGCGCGTCGGCAACGTCTATCTCGGCAAGGTCGTGCGCGTGCTGCCGGGCATGCAATCCGCGTTCATCGACATCGGCCTCGAGCGCGCCGCCTTCCTCCACGTCGCCGACATCTGGCATCCGCGCATCGCCGGCGAAGCGCATCAGCCCGTTCATCATCAGCCTATCGAGAAGACCGTCTTCGAAGGGCAGACGCTGATGGTGCAGGTCGTGAAAGACCCGATAGGCACGAAGGGCGCACGTCTGTCGACGCAGGTGAGCATTGCGGGGCGCACGCTCGTGTATCTGCCGCAGGAGCCGCACATCGGCATCTCGCAGAAGATCGAGAGCGAGGCGGAACGCGAAGCCGTGCGCGCGCGCCTGACCGCCGTGCTGCCCGCCGATGAAAAAGGCGGCTATATCGTGCGCACCATCGCCGAGGACGCCACGAGCGAAGAACTCGCCGCCGACGTCGCCTACCTGCGCAAGACGTGGGCGACCATCCTCGCGCAGGGGCAGCGCCTGCCCGCCACGAGCCTCCTGTATCAGGACCTGAACCTCGCGCAGCGCGTGCTGCGCGATTTCGTGAACGAAGAGACATCGCGCGTGCAGGTGGATTCACGCGAGACCTTCCAGAAGCTCTCGGAATTCGCGGGGGAATTCACGCCGGCCGTCTCGCCGAAGCTGCACCACTACACCGGCGAGCGGCCACTCTTCGACCTCTACAACATCGAGACCGAGATCCAGCGCGCGCTGTCCAGACGCGTGGACCTGAAGTCGGGCGGCTACCTCGTGATCGACCAGACCGAGGCCATGACGACGATCGACGTGAACACGGGCGGCTACGTGGGCGCGCGCAACTTCGACGACACGATCTTCAAGACCAACCTCGAAGCGGCGCACACGATCGCGCGGCAACTGCGGCTGCGCAACCTGGGTGGCGTGATCATCATCGACTTCATCGACATGGAGAACCTCGAGCACCGCGACCAGGTGCTGGGCGAACTGAAAAAGGCGCTCGCGCGCGACCGCACGCGTGTGACCGTGAATGGTTTTTCGCAGCTGGGGCTCGTCGAGATGACGCGCAAGCGCACGCGCGAGTCGCTCGCGCATGTGCTCTGCGAGCCGTGCCCCACCTGCCTCGGCAAGGGTCAGGTGAAGACCTCGCGCACCGTCTGCTACGACGTGCTGCGCGAGATCCTGCGCGAGTCGCGCCAGTTCAATCCGCGCGAGTTCCGCGTGGTGGCCTCGCAACAGGTGATCGATCTGTTTCTCGAAGAGGAGTCGCAACACCTGGCCATGCTGATCGATTTCATCGGCAAGCCGGTGTCGCTGCAGGTGGAGTCGAATCTGAGCCAGGAGCAGTACGATATCGTGCTGATGTAGCACGTCCAACCGCTTGCCGCGCCGCCGCGCCAACGTCACACGGAGTCCCGCAGTTTGAATCACCAGCGCGTCGCCATCGAGCAAATCGGCGAGTTCGACGAAATCATCGACGTAAGAACGCCGCTCGAATATGCCGAGGATCACGTCCCCGGCGCCATCAACGCGCCCGTGATGAGCAACGAAGAGCGCGTGATCGTCGGCACGCTCTACAAGGCGTCGCCGTTCGACGCCACGCGGGTGGGCGCGGCCATCGCCGCGCGCAACATCGCCCATCACCTCGACACGATCTTCGCCGGGCGGCCGCGCAACTGGCGCCCACTCATCTACTGCTGGCGCGGCGGCAAGCGTTCGGGCTCGATGACGGCGATGTTCAACATGATCGGCTGGCGCGCGCGCCAGCTTGAGGGCGGCTACAAGGCCTACCGCCATACCGTCATCGAGGCGCTCGGTGCGCTGCCCGGCCGGTTCCGCTACATCGTGCTGGCCGGGCCCACGGGCAGCGGCAAGACGCGCCTGCTGCAGGCGCTCGCCGTGGCCGGTGCGCAAACGCTCGATCTGGAACAGCTGGCGGCCCATCGCGGCTCGCTGCTCGGCGCGCTGCCCGAGCGGGCACAACCCTCGCAAAAGGCGTTCGATACGGCGCTCGTGCAGACGCTGCGCGCATTCGACGCCGCGCGGCCCGTGTTCGTGGAGGCGGAAAGCCGGCGCATCGGCACGATCACCTTGCCTGACTCGCTCATTGTGGGCATCCATGCGGCGCCCTGTGTCGTGGTGGAAGTGACGCGCGAAGAACGTTGCGCACTCCTTCTGAACGAGTACGGCCATTTGCTGGGCGAACCCGGCTACTTTCGCGAGCAGTTGCTCAAGCTCGTGCCGCTGCACGGTCGCGAACGCGTCGGGTCATGGTGCGGGCTGCTCGACGCCGGCCAGCGCGAAACGCTCACCGAAACACTCGTCGTCGAGCACTACGACCCCGCCTATACGCGCAGTAGCCGGGGTAACTTCGAGAAGCTGGAAAAGGCGCCGCGTTTCGCGTTCCATCCGCTGCGCGACGATGTCGTCACCCAGGCGAGCGCACTGCTCGCACTACTGGGCGACGCTTGAGTGCCCAGGCCGGCGCGAAGCGCCGGCGGTGCGGCGACGAATCCGCTTAGTGGCTGGACACCGCGTTCGCGTTCTGCGCCGGAACGGCTGCCGGGCCGCCTTCCTGCGAGCTGCCACTGGCAACGCCGCCATAGCCGCTGTTGCCGTTCAGCGCCGCCACGCGGGCTTCGGCCGCCTGGATGGCTTCGGGATAGTGAACGTTGTCGGCATAGCCGACTCGGTAGCCCACCTGCTCGAGCTGCACGATTTCGGCACGGACCTGCGCGCGCGTGACGGGCGAATTCGACTGCGCGAACGAAGCCACGGGAACCACGAGAGCTGCGGCGACGGCAACGGCTTGAATCAGGGACTTCACAGTACTACCTCCATTCGACGGGTGCGGCCTCGATGCGTCGGGTGTGCGCATGTGACCGATGTACGCAGTCTAGGAGGATCGAGGCCAAGGGTTAACCCCTAGCCCTCTAAAATACCGTTCCAATTCCAGCCAGAATCCGCACGCAAGGCTCGCGACACGCTTGCGGCCACCATCGCGCCACCATCGCGCCACCTTCGGACCGACCCGCCATTGCGAGCACAACCGTCAGCGGCGCGGCTCGCCTCTATCGGTCAACGTCGCCGTGTGCTGCAACTGCGCGGGCAGGTTCGGCTCCCAGGCTTCGAGGTCCTCGGTGGGATAAAGGCCAAACGCGTAGAGAACCCGCTTGAGGCGGCTCACGAAACCGGGACGCGGTACGTTCGGAAGCTCCGCCGCCGCGGTAGTCGCCGTGCGGCTCAGATAGTTGCGCTTGAAATCGCGCTGCGAGACGCCCCACTTCATCAGGAATTCGCGCCCCCCGCGGTTGCGGCGAATGCGTCCCGTCGTGCGGCAGCCGAAATGGTAAATGCGGCTCGAACCAACCGAGCGAAATACCCGGCAGCCCACCAGCCAGAGCTTCATCAGGAAGTCGTCGTCGCTGCTCATGCCGGGCCCGAACTCGATACTGTAGCCGCCCACGCGCAGCCAGAGCTCGCGGCTCACGAGCGTCGGCTGCAGCGCGATGCCATTGCGGTCGGCCGTGTTCATCTTCGCGGCGAAGTCCAGCAGCCCCGCTTCGTCGAAGTCGGCTGGACCGGCGCCGAAATTGGCCACGGTCACGAGGGCGTTACCGGTATCGGTGGGCTCGATGATCTGGGAAGCCAGATAGGCCGGCACCTGGCCGAGCCCGCGCAGCGCCTCGACAAAGGCCGTGTCCCACCCCGGCGTGCAGAACATGTCGTCGTTCATGAACAGGATCCACTCGCTGGTGGCGAGGCGAGCGACGTCGTTGACCGCGAGGCAGACGCCGACGTTCCCCTGGCTCCACGTGTGGCGAAGGCCCTGCTCGCGGACCCAGTCGAGCGTGCCGTCGCTGCCGTCGTTGACGTGCACCAGAATCTCGTGCTCGAACGCGGAATGACGCCGGATGCTGTCGACGCACAGCTTCAGGTACGGCAGGTTGTTCCAGGTCGGGATCAGGATGCTGAACATGAAGGTTTCTTTTATGTAGGGTCGGACAGGAGATCGGCACGATCGACCATCGCCGCCAGCACGGCCAGCAAGGTCGCATAGGCACACACCTGGCTCTTCAGGTCGAAGGTTTCCACCGTCAACCCGAAAACGAAGAACATGACGACGAACGCGAGCCCCATGAGCGCCGTGCGGCGCGCCGTGGCCGATGCCGACTTGAGCCGGCTCGCGAAGAAGACGGCGGGCACGATGTAGATGGCGAGCAGCGCGATGCCGCCCACAATGCCGTAGTTGACCAGATAAGCCAGCAACTGGTTGTGCGTTTCGCCCTCGCCGAACTGCGCCGCGGTGGGCGTGAGCGCGCCTTGCCGGGCCATTGCATGCATCTCGTCGCGAAAGCCGTCACCGCCAAGACCCAGCACCGGATGCCGGCGGATCAGCTCGCATGCGACATCGTAGAGTTGAAGGCGTATGCCGACCGACGTATCCCGGTTGCCCTGGGTGTACTGCGTCAGGTCGGACGACACCATGCCGATGCGCTCGCGCACCGTCCCCGACGTCCCGTAGACGAGCGCGAGCAGCGCCACGATGGCAACCGGCATCAGCACCTTCCAGTGGACCGACTTGCCGCGCCCACGCTCCCACAGGATCAGCACGGCCACGACAGGAATCGCGATCCAGCCGCCGCGCGCCCCGGAAACCAGCGAGGCCCCGAGACCTGCAAAAAGCCCGGCGAGCTTGAGCACGCGCACCAGCACCTTGTCCTTGCGCCACCAGTTCAGCGCAGCCGCCGACAGCACGCCGAGCGCGAGCGAAAAGTCGCCGAAATGAATCGGATTGAGAAACTCGCTGCCAACCCGGCCGTCACCCCAGTCGCGCGGCATGACGAGCGCAATGGCCAGCGCCGCGAAAGCGCCGAACGTAAACGAGAGATCCGCCCATGCGAAGACCCGCTGCGGGGCGCGTCGCAGTGCAAGGAAGATCGGAATGGCGAGAAGAAACCGCGACGGTGAATCCCAGGTACGGAATACGGGATGCCCGTGTGAGAGCGTGCTGAGCGCCACCGCGGCGACCGGTGCGACCAGCGCGATGCACAGGGCCAGCCCAAGGCCTTCTGGACGTGCGTACCCATAGGGGCCGCCAGCAGGCCGCCACAGCAGCATCCCGGTCGAAAGCACCGCCACGCCGATCGTCATGGCGCTCGCGCCGCCATGCACCAGCAAGGCAAAAGCCGGATACGCCAGTAGCAAAAACGCAGTCAGCCAGTCACCGGGCACCGTGCGTCGGGAGTCGTTCATAACAGGTGTCGGCATTGCACACTGCGATTATCGGTAAGAGTGATTCCGCACGCCGCAAAAGAAGGGGGGCGTAGGAAGCCGGATGATAAACCTGTCATTGTACCCATACTGCACCGGCATCTTCACTTCGCCCACAACGGTTGCCGCTGCCCGCAGCAGGCGTCCCAAGGCGGCAGCCGGCCCCCGGCCGCCGCCATGCTAGACTACGCGGCTTCCCGTGGACAAGAACAAGGCCCTGTGTTGCAGCAGTCCCGTCCGAACACTTCATGGTTTTCGCCGGTCCGCTGGCTCGATCGCGCCGTGGCCCGTTCCACCGTCATTCCGTATGCGGGCGTGCCGCACGAGCCGGACGTGTTTCTGAGCCGCAACAGCCGGTTCAAGATCGCGAAGAAGTACCTGCACAAGCAACTGCTGCTCAAAGTGCATCGCCAACCGAGGCTCGAGCGGCCGCATCTCGACCGCTCGCAGCGCGTGCTGTGGATTTACGCCAAGCGCAACTTCGGCGACGCCACGATGGATCTCGCCGGCCGCGCGCTGCTCAAGGACACGGGCATTCGTCTGGACCTCCTCACGCTGCCTTCGCAGGTGTCGCTCTTCAAGGAAGACGACATATTCGGACACGTCTACGGCGACCCGCTGGACGTCGACGCTAGCCGCTACGACGCCATCCTGCTGTCCGAATACAACCTGCCGTCGATCCGCCTGAAGACCCAATACTTCGGCAAGCTACCCTACGCTTGCCTGTACCAGCACTTCAACGGTCCGGATCGCAACCAGATCCGCTTCAGCTACGCGAGCGTCAACGACGTGTTCTCGCTCGGCCACGACGCGCAAACGCTGGCCGCGATCAGCAAGCCCTACCTCGCATGCAGCGCCGCGACGCGTGAGTCGGTCCGCGACCTGCTGCCCGCGCAGCCCTTCATCGCGCTCGCCGCGGGCGGCGTGGATCCCGACCGCACCTACCGCCGCTGGCCGGAGTTCGTCGATCTGCTAAGCCGCTGCGACGATGCCCGGGTACCGAAAGAGATTGTCGTGCTCGGCTCGGACAACGGCACGGAGATCGCACAGCAGCTCTGCGCGGGCGCCCCAGCCAACGTGAAGATCCGCACGCTTACCGGCCAGTTGGCCTTCCTGCAGGCGCGCGAGATCGTTGCGCACGCAGCCCTTTTCGTCGGCGCCGACGGCGGCCTGATGCATGTCGCCCATAGCACGGCCACGCCAGGCGTTTCGCTGTTTTCGCATCGCGAGCCGCCTTATCTGCGGCTCACCGACGCGTGCCATTCCATCGGCCTGCAGGGCAGCGGCGACGTCGACACGATCGCACCCGCCCAGATCATGGACGCGGTGCTCCAGCAACTGGCCGCTCAGGGCCCGACGCTCGAGCGCGTGCGCTGACGGCTCCCGGCCGCACGGGGCCCGATCAGCGGCCGCTAACGACCGCAAACCACCGCTAACGGCAGCTAACGACCGTCACACCAACAAGCCGCGCGCTTGCGCGGCGAGCGGCGGCGGCCTCACCCGCGCCGCTCGCCGCATCACGCCCCTCAGGCCGCGCTCTGCTGATACTGGATCTTGTGCAGGTGCGCGTACAGCCCGCCATGCTCGAGCAGCTGCTGGTGCGTGCCGGATTCGGCGATATGGCCGCCGTCCATCACGAGAATGCGGTCCGCGCGCTCGATCGTCGAAAGGCGGTGCGCGATCACCAGCGTCGTGCGCCCGCGCATGAGTGTCTCCAGCGCCGCCTGCACGTGACGCTCCGATTCCGAGTCGAGAGCCGAGGTCGCCTCGTCGAGGATCAGGATCGGCGCGTCCTTGTAGATCGCGCGGGCGATCGCGAGGCGCTGGCGCTGGCCGCCCGAGAATTTCATGCCGTTATCGCCGATCAGCGTATCCACGCCGTCGGGTAGCGCCGAAACGGTTTCCCAGAGGTTCGCGGCCTGCAGCGCGCGCTTCACGCGTTCACGGTCCGCCGTTTCGCCGTAGGCGACGTTGTTGCCAACCGTATCGTTGAACAGCACCACGTCCTGGCTCACCATCGCGATCTGCCGGCGCAACGCATGGATGTTGTAATCGGGGATCGGCACGCCGTCGACCAGCAAGCTGCCACCGGTCGGATCGAAAAAACGCGGCAGCAGATTCACCAGCGTCGTCTTGCCGCTGCCCGACGGGCCGGCCAGCGCCACCATCTCGCCGGGCTTCACCCGGAACGACACGTGGTCGAGCGTGGCGCGATGGCTCGAACCATAGGCGAACGACACGTCGCGGAACTCCACCTCGCCGCGCGCCCGTTCGAGCGGCAGGCCGCCGCCGGGCGGTTCCGGGGGTTCGTCGATGAGCCCGAAGATCAGCTCGGCCGCGGTCATACCGCGCTGCAGCGGCTGATTCACATCGATCAGGTGCTTGAGCGGTGAAATCACGAGCAGCATCGACGTAACGAACGCCACAAAGCCGCCCACCGTGGTCTGGTCGTGCGCCGCCTGCACCACCGCAATGCTGACGACCAGCGCCAACGCGATCGAGGCGAGGAACTGCGTGAGCGGCTGCGCGAGCCCGCCCGAGACCGTCATGCGCATCTGATAGCCGCGCAGGCGCCGGCTCATCTCGCCGAAACGGTCCTTTTCGTACTGCTCGCCGTTGTGAACCTTGACGACCTTGTAGCCGCCCACCGTCTCCTCGACGATGTACGAAAGCTCGTTCGTGAGCGTCTGATGCTCGCGGTTCAGGCGCCGCAGCCTCCGGTTGATCTTGCTGACGAGCCAGCCAATCCCCGGCAGCAGCACCGCGACGATCAACGTAAGGCGCCAGTTCAGATAGAACAGGTAGCCGAGCAGGAAGACCACCGTGAGCGAATCGCGCACGAGCGTGACCAGCACGCCGAGCAGCACGCCCAGGATCTGGTTGACCTCGAAAACGATCGCATTGATCACCGTGCTCGCGGTTTCGCGCTGAAAGAAGCCGACGCTCGCATGAATCATCCGCTCGAACATCTTGAGCCGCAGCGCGAGCAGCACGCGGTTCGAAACGTACTGCAGCAGATAGCCGGACGCATATTGCGCGAGGCCGCGCACGAGCGACAGGCCGACGATCGCCGCCGGCACGATCCATTTCGCCATGGGATTGCCGCGCGTGCCGAAGCCGTGGTCGAGCAGGGGCTTCAGCAGCGCGGGAATGCCGGCCTCCGTGGCCGCCACGACGGCCATCGCCAGGATGCCCGCGAGGAGCACTCCGAGGAGGGGCTTCACGTACGGCCACAGCCGACGGCCGATCAGTACCGGCGACGACTTCGTGCCGGAGCCGATCGGCTTGCTCAAGGTTGACTTCTCGCTCAAAATGCCCTCGAAAAATGCGGGTGATGCTGTCCGCCGGCTGGCGGACAAACAGGTAAAAGCAGGTAAAAACAGGCCTAAGCAGGTACGCCATTGTAGACGCTCGGGTGGGCCGGCGACGCCCAGGCTCTGCCCGGCGAGGTTCGTGTGCCGGCGAGGTTTTTGTATATACTCCCCGGTTCGGCTCCGGCGCGAGACGCAAGGCGCGCCGGCGGGCCACTACTCCCCGTTCACCCCGCCCGGGCCGGCCCGCAGCCAGCCTCCGGCCCCTTCTTCGAGCCGTCGCGAGCCAGCGCCAATGAGTGACAGCGACCAATCCAATCCAAACCGCGCCAATCCAAACCGCGCCGATGCAATCAGTGTCATCGTCATCGTCAAAAACGAAGCCCATGATATTCGGGACTGCCTTGCATCGGTCCACGGCTGGGTCGACGAAATCGTCGTGCTCGACTCGGGCAGCACCGACGGCACCCAGGCGATCTGTCGCGAGTTCGGCGCCACGGTAGTCGAAACCGACTGGCCAGGCTTCGGGCCGCAGAAGCAGCGCGCCCTCGAAACGGCCCGCGGTCCCTGGGTACTTTCCCTCGACGCCGACGAACGCATCCCCCCGGCGCTGCGCGACGAAATACTCGCGGGCGTGAAGGCGAACGCGGCCGACCTGTTCCGGCTGCCGCGCCGGTCGAACTACTGCGGCCAGTGGATACGCCACTCGGGCTGGTCGCCCGATTACGTGACGCGGCTCTTTCGCCGCGACGCGGCCCGCTTCTCGAACGATCTGGTTCACGAACGCGTGGTCGCCGCGCCCAACACGCGCATCGGTACGCTCTCCGAGCCGCTGATGCACTACAGCTTCCGCGACTTTTCCGAAGTGCTCGGCAAGATCGACAGCTATTCGAGCTACGGCGCGACGCAGCGCGCGGCGCGCGGCAAGCGCGGCGGTATCGGCCAGGCGCTGCTGCACGGCTTCTGGACCTTCGTGCGCACGTGGATCATCCAGCGCGGTTTCCTCGACGGCAAGATGGGGCTCGTGCTGGCCATTTCCAACGCCGAAGGCACCTACTACCGTTACCTGAAGCTGATGCTGCTGGAACAGCAGCACTCCGCTGCCGCCAAGCCAACCCACGAAGGAGCGGACCCATCATGAACAGGCGGCGCGACATGCTGATTTCCGTGATCGTCAGCACCTACAACCGGCCCGACGCGCTCGAACGCGTGCTGGCCGGCTGTGCTGCGCAAACCGATACGAACTACGAAATCATCGTAGCCGACGACGGCTCGGGCGACCCGACGCGCGAAACGGTCGCGCGCTGTGCGCAAGCGTCGCCCGTGCGCATCGAACACGTCTGGCATCCGGATGATGGCTTCCGGCTCGCCGAGATCCGCAACAAGGGCATTGCGCAAGCGCGCGGCGACTACCTGATCTTTCTCGACGGCGACTGCGTGCCGCAGCATGACTTCGTCGTGCGGCACCGGGAACTCGCCAGCGAGCGCGCCATCGTCACCGGCAGCCGGATCCTGCTCGACGAAACGCTGACGCGAGCGGTGATCGACCAGAAGATCTCGTTGCCCGACGAAGGTTTCGGCTTCTGGATACGACAGCGCATGCGCGGTCACGTCAACAAGATCGCGCCGATCATCCTCAAAATGCCGGACCGCAAATGGCGCGTCGTCGAGCAGTTCAAATGGCGCGGCATCAAGGGCTGCAACATGAGCGCGTGGCGCAGCGATCTGGAACGCGTGAACGGCTTCGACGCCAGCTTCGTCGGCTGGGGGCACGAAGACGCCGATCTCGTGATCCGGCTCGCCAACTGCGGCGTGCACCGCAAGCTCGGCGCGTATTCCACCGAAATCCTCCACCTGTGGCACCGCGAGCAGCCGCGCACCCAAGCGAGCCCCAACTACGAACGGGTCAAGGCGCGCATTGCCGACGGCACGGTGCGCGCCGAGCGCGGCCTCGCCGAACTGCCACGCTGAACGCCTCGCAATGACGGGCGGCAAGCCACAGGGCGCATGCCGCGCCCTGTGCCTGCCGGTAGCAAGCTGCCTCAGCCAACTCAGTAAACGATCTCGATCGAGCTGCCGGCGAACTCGCCGCGCAGCGCGGCGAGCAGGTCGTCGGTCGGCTTGACGCGCCAGGCATCGCCCAGGCGCACCTCGCCTTCGGCGCGCTCGCCGCGGTAGACGATCTGTACGGCGAGCCCGTTCGGGATCACCGCCTGGCTGCGCTCGCGGCCGCCGAAGCCGCCCTCACGTCCGCCGCGTCCGCGCGCCTCGACCACCGGCGCGGGCAGCGTATCGTCGGGCTTCGCGCGATACGCTTCCAGCACCGTGCGCAGCGCCTGTGCATCCGCATTGCCGTTCATCTGCAGTTTCACGGCCTGCGCATAGCGGCTGCGCGCGCGCTCCAGGTCCATGACGGTGTCCACCGTAAAGCGGATGCCGCCCGTGAACGCGTCGTTGCGCGCCCCGCCCTGCACGACCAGCAGCTCGTCTTCCTTGAAGAGCGCCTTGTGCGCTTCGTACTGCTCGTTGAACACCGTCACTTCGCACTGGCCGGATCCGTCGTCCAGCAGCGCAATCAGCATCTTGCCGCGCTGGGTCATCTGCGTGCGCAACGAGGCGATCACGCCCGCGATGAGTTTGTCGCGCCCTTCCTTCAGATCGCCGATCTTCTGGCGTACGAAGCGGCGCACCTCGTCCTTGTAGGCGTCGAACAGGTGGCCGGACAGATAGAAACCGAGCGCGCCCTTCTCCTCCTGCAGCTTGCGCTTCTCGGGCCACGCGGGCTCGTCGACGAGCTCGTGCGCGGCGAGCGGCGCATCGCCCATGTCAAAGAGGCCGGCCTGCATCGCGTTGGCGCTCGCCTGTTCGGCGGCCTCCATCGCGAGCGGCACGGAAGCGAGCAGTTGCGCGCGGTTGCCGTTGAGCGTGTCGAACGCGCCCGCGCGGATCATCGCTTCGATCGTGCGGCGGTTCACCATGCGGCGGTCGATGCGCTCGCAGAAGTCGAACAGGTCCTTGAAGAGACCGCCCTCTTCGCGCGCGCGCAAGATTTCCTCGATGGCGCTCTGGCCGCTGCCCTTGATTGCGCCCAGGCCGTAGCGGATCGTGCGCGAGCGCAGGCTTGCCGAATTCGCATCCGCTTCGGCAACCGGCTCGAAGCGGTACGCCGACGCATTGATGTCCGGCGGCAGCACGGCCATCTTGTTGGCGATGCAGTCCTCGAAGAGGATCTTCACCTTGTCGGTGTCGTCCATGGCGAGCGACAAGTTGGCCGCCATGAATTCCGCCGGATGATGCGCCTTGAGCCACGCCGTGTGGTACGCGAGCAGTGCATAAGCGGCCGCGTGCGACTTGTTGAAGCCGTAGCCCGCGAACTTCTCCATCAGGTCGAAGGTCTCGTCGGCCTTCTCGCGCGTGAGGCCATTCTTCGCCGCACCCTCGGCGAAGATCTCGCGGTGCTTGGCCATCTCCTCGGGCTTCTTCTTGCCCATCGCGCGGCGCAGCAAGTCGGCGCCGCCGAGCGAGTAGCCGCCGATGATCTGCGCCATCTGCATCACCTGCTCCTGATAGACCATGATGCCGTAGGTCTCTTTCAGGACGGGTTCGACGCGCGGATCGGGATAGTCCACCGTTTCACGGCCGTGCTTGCGGGCGCAGAAGCTCGGGATCAGGTCCATCGGGCCCGGACGATACAACGCCACGAGCGCGATGATGTCCTCGAAGCGGTCGGGCTGCGCGTCCTTCAGCATGCCCTGCATGCCGCGGCTTTCCAGCTGGAACACGGCGACCGTATTGGCCTTCTTGAGGATCTGGAACGAGGCGGGGTCGTCGAGCGGCACCTGGGCGAGCGACCAGTCCTGCTTCGACGGGTCGAGCATGCGGATATAGCGCTCGGCCCAGTCGAGAATCGTGAGCGTGGTGAGGCCCAGAAAGTCGAACTTGACGAGGCCGACGGCTTCCACGTCGTCCTTGTCGTACTGGCTCACGACGCCGCTTTCGTCGCCCTGGGTGTAGAGCGGGCAGAAGTCGGTGAGCTTGCCCGGCGCGATCAGCACGCCGCCCGCGTGCATGCCGACGTTACGCGTGAGGCCCTCCACTTGCTGCGCGAGATCGAGCAGCTGATGGACTTCGTCTTCGTTGTCGTAGCGCTCCTGCAGGAGCGGCTCTTCCTTCATCGCGTCGGCGATGGTGACGTGCTTGCCCGGCTTGAACGGGATGAGCTTGGCGACGCCGTCCGTGAAGTTGTAGCCGAGGTCGAGCACGCGGCCGACGTCGCGCACGGCCGCCTTCGCGGCCATCGTGCCGAAGGTGGCGATCTGCGAGACCGCCGCGGCGCCGTACTTCTCCTTCACGTACTGGATCACGCGATCGCGCCCGTGCTGGCAGAAGTCGATGTCGAAGTCGGGCATCGACACGCGTTCCGGATTCAGGAAGCGCTCGAACAGCAGGTTGTAGCGCAGCGGATCGAGGTCGGTAATGCCGAGCGCGTATGCCACCAGCGAGCCCGCGCCCGAACCCCGGCCCGGCCCCACCGGCACGCCGTTGTTCTTCGCCCAGTTGATGAAGTCCGCGACGATCAGGAAGTAGCCCGGGAAGCCCATCTTGATGATGGTTCCGCACTCGAAGTCGAGACGCTCGTAGTAGCGCGCGCGCTCCTGCTCGCGCGCGGCCTCGTCGGGATAGAGCTGCACGAGGCGCTTTTCGAGGCCCTCTTTCGAAAGCTGCACGAGGTAGTCGTCGAGCGACATGCCGTCGGGCGTGGGGAAAAGCGGCAGCTTCGGCTTGCCGAGTTCGAGCGTGAGATTGCAGCGCTTCGCGATCTCGATCGTGTTCGCGACCGCCGACGGAATGTCCGCGAAGAGCGCGACCATTTCCGCCTGGGTATGAAATCGCTGGTCGGTCGTAAAGCGTTTCTGGCGGCGCGGATTCGCGAGGATGTCGCCTTCGGAAATGCACACGCGCGCTTCGTGGGCGGTGTACTCGTCGGCTTCCATGAACTGCATCGGGTGCGTGGCGACCACGGGCAGCCCGAGCTGCGCCGCAAGCGCCACTGCCTGCTGCACATACTGCTCGCCGCCCGGCTGGCCGCAGCGCTGCAGCTCGATATAGAACCCGTTCGGGAACAGCTTCGCCCAGCGCTGCGCGTGGCGTTTCGCGCTTTCGACGTTGCCCGCCGCGAGCGCCATGCCGATATCGCCTTGCTGCGCGCCCGAAATCGCGAGCAGCCCCTCGGCGAGTCCCGCTTCGAGCCATGCGACGTCGATCTCGGCGCGGCCGCGGTACTGGTTCGTGAGCCACGCCTTCGAGAGCAGTTCGCAGAGATTCAGGTAACCGCGTTTGTCCTTCACGAGCAGGAGCAACCGCGAAGGCTTGTCGCGGTCGTCCGGATTCATGATCCAGACGTCGCAGCCGGCGATGGGTTTGACCCCTTTGCCGCGCGCTTCCGTGTAGAAGCGCACGAGGCCGAAGGCGTTGCCGAGGTCGGTGAGCGCGAGCGCGCCCTGGCCGTCTTTGGCCGCGGACTTGACGAGGTCGTCGAGACGCACGATGCCGTCGGCAATCGAGAATTCGGAGTGGACGCGAAGATGAACGAAGCGGGGATCTGACATGGGCGTCATTGTAACTCCTGCCCTGCGCGAATTCCGGCGCAACAGCAGGCCGTCGGGACCGTCCCGCGGCCGTCGCCAGTGCCGCGCAGACGAGACACACGCACTGTCCTTGATCACCGCACGGGCGAGGCAAAGTGCGCTTGAGGGATAATAGAGGATTGCGCCCGCCGCCCGGCCCTCGAAAACGCCGGCCCCGCGGGCGGGTTTCACCGGTTCAAGCCATGCGTACTCTCAATCTCTCCGCCTACCAGTTCGCGACGCTCGACAACACCGTCGAATGGCGCCCGCAAGTGCTCGAGCGCTGCAAGTCGCTCGATTTGCGGGGCACGATCCTGCTCGCGCCGGAAGGCATCAATCTGTTCGTTGCCGGCGAAGAAGCCGCCGTGCGCGCCTTCATCGACTACCTGCGCCACGATCCGCTCTTCGAGGGCAAATTCGCGACGCTGCAGTTCAAGGAAAGCTTCTCCGAAGAACGGCCCTTCAATCGCATGCTCGTGCGTCTGAAGCGCGAGATCATCACGATGAAGAAGCCCGCGATCCGCCCCGAGGAGGGCCGCGCGCCCTCGGTTGCGCCCGCCACGCTCAAGGCCTGGCTCGACCGCGGCCACGACGACGCGGGACGCCCGGTCGTGATGCTCGACACGCGCAACGCCTTCGAAGTGGACGTCGGCACGTTCGCGCACGCGCTCGACTACCGCATCAGCAAGTTCAGCGAGTTCCCCGGCGTCATCGAGGCGAACCGCGCCGACCTCGAGGGCAAGACGGTGGTGTCGTTCTGCACGGGCGGCATCCGCTGCGAAAAGGCCGCGATCCATATGAAGGAAGTGGGGATCGACAACGTCTATCAGCTCGAAGGCGGCATCCTCAAGTACTTCGAGGAAGTGGGCGGCGCGCACTACGAGGGTGACTGCTTCGTGTTCGACCAGCGCACCGCGCTCAACCCGCAGCTCGAACCGACCGACACGGTGCAGTGCTTTGCGTGCCGCGCCGTGGTGACGCCGGCCGGCCAGACTTCGCCGCTCTACGTCGCCGGCGAGAGCTGCCCTGCGTGCCATCCGGCGCGCAACGAGGGCGGCGCCTGCGCCGCCCAGGCCAGCGCCGCGGCCTGACGCCCGGGCTGGCATGAGCGTGAGCGCGGCGGGTAACGGCTACCGGGCGGACGCCCCCCAACCCGCTTACCGCGGCCGCTTCGCGCCCTCGCCCACCGGACCGCTGCACTTCGGCTCGCTCGTCTCGGCGCTCGCGAGCTGGCTCGACGCCCACGCCCATGGCGGCTCGTGGCTCGTGCGCGTCGAGGACATCGACGGGCCGCGCACGGTACCCGGCGCCGCCGCGGACATACTCGCTACACTCGAACGCTTCGGCTTTCACCCCGACGAAGCGCCCGTATGGCAAAGCGCGCGCCTCGATCTCTACCGCGCGGCGCTGGACCGGCTGATCGCCGCCGGCCACGTCTATCCATGCGGCTGCACGCGCAAGGAAATCGCCGATTCGCAACTGCACGCGCATCGGCGCAACACCACGCTGATCTATCCGGGCACCTGCCGCGACGGCCTGCACGGCAAGCCCGCGCGGGCCTGGCGCCTGCGCGTGCCCGATCAGGCCGACGAGGCCGATGAGGCCAATGAGGCGCACGCCAGGCAAGCGCGCTCCGTGATCCGCTTCGACGACCGCTGGCAGGGCCCACAAGCGCAGGATCTGGCGACCGAAGTGGGCGACTTCGTGCTGCTGCGCGCCGACGGCCAATGGGCCTATCAGCTCGCGGTGGTGGTGGATGACGCCGCGCAGGGCATCACGCATGTGGTGCGCGGCGCGGACCTGCTCGACTCCACCGCGCGGCAGATCTGGCTGCAGCGCTGCCTCGGCGTGCCGACGCCCACTTACCTGCATGTGCCGGTCGTGACCAATGCCGAGGGCGAAAAGCTCTCGAAGCAGACGGGCGCAGAGGCACTCGATACGTCGCGTCCGCTCGACGCCCTCCTCGCTGCCGCGCGACATCTGGGGCTCGATCTGGACAACCCGGCGCCGGCGTCGCTGGCGGCGTTCCAGGCCGATGCGATCGATGCCTGGCGGCGCAAGCTCGCGCAGCTGGCCCCGCCAGCCTGACCGCGGCAAGACCGCAAGCGTGACCCGGAAATGCAAAACGGCGTGCCTCGAAGCACGCCGTTTCGTTATTCGCCGCGGAAACCCTGCGTCAGCTCGACGAAGACGACGAAGGCTTGTTGCGCCATGCCGAGCCAAGGCCGCCCAGCAGCGCCGCGAGCGGCTGCTTCGACTGCGGCTTCTGCGACGCATTGGCGTTCGCCGCCGGCTGGTCTTCGGCGGCCTTGCGCGCGCTCGGCGAGGGCTCGTAGGGCTTCAGGAAGAACTCGTCGACCGCCTGCGCGCGGTGATGCGGTCGGTCGAACGAAGGCGTGCGGCGGTGGCCGGTACGCTCGCCGCGTCCTTCATGGCCGTCACGCTCGCGCCGGCCGCGGCTGCCGGTCTCGTGATGCGGGACGGGCGTGTCGACCACGAGCCGCTCCACCGTGAGCGGACGCTTGATCAACTTTTCGATGTCGGCAAGCTGCTTCTTCTCGCTCGGGCTGCACAGCGACAGCGCGTCTCCCGAGGCGCCCGCGCGGCCCGTCCGGCCGATACGGTGCACGTAGTCTTCCGCATTGAACGGCAGGTCGAAGTTGATGACGGCCGGGAGTTCGGCGATATCCAGGCCGCGCGCGGCCACGTCGGTCGCCACGAGCGCCTCGATCTCGCCGCGCTTGAACGCGTCGAGCGCCTGCATGCGCTCGCTCTGCGAGCGGTCGCCGTGAATCGCCGTGGCGACAATGCCCTGCTTCTCTATCAGGCGCGCAAGGCGGCTCGCACCGATCTTGCTGTTGCAGAACACGATCACCTGCTTCAAGCCGCGATCGCGGATCAGCTTCACGACGGCATCGGTCTTGTCGCCCTCGTGGACCTCGTACACGATCTGCGTGACGTTCGTGGCCGTGGAGTTGCTGCGCGCGACCTCGATCGTCTGCGGCGAACGCAGATAGGTCGCGGCGAGCTTCTTGATTTCGGGCGAGAAGGTGGCCGAAAACAGCAGCGTCTGGCGCTCCTTCGGCAGCAGGTTGATGATGCGCTGCAGGTCCGGCAGAAAGCCCATGTCGAGCATGCGGTCGGCTTCGTCGAGCACGAGCATCTGCACCTGACCCAGATTCGTGGTCTTCTGCTGGACGTGGTCGAGCAGGCGGCCCGGCGTCGCGATCAGGATCTCGACGCCGCGGCGCAGTTCGTCGGACTGCGGATTCATGTCCACGCCGCCGAACACCACCGTGCTGCGCAGCGGCGTGTGCACGGCGTAGGTGCGCACGTTGGCGGCGACCTGGTCGGCCAGCTCCCGCGTAGGCGTGAGGATCAGCGCGCGCACCGGATGGCGCGCGGGCGAGGCGCTCGTGCTCGCGGTGGGCAGGAGGCGCTGGAGAATCGGCAACGAGAAGCTCGCCGTCTTGCCGGTGCCGGTTTGCGCGGCGCCCATCACATCGCGGCCCGTGAGCACGACGGGAATGGCCTCCGCCTGGATCGGCGTGGGCGTCGTGTAGCCCTGTTCCTTGACGGCCCGGAGGATTTCGGGGGCAAGGCCGAACTGGTCGAAGTTCGCAGTGCTGGGCTTGACGTCGGTGTCGGACATGGTGGCTTCGCTATAAAGGCGCCTGAGCGCATGGCGCGGTGGCATGCTGCGCCGCCCGCATCAACAGATCGCGGGTCGCAAGAGGTACGCCCGGCGCAGGTCACCCGGCGTACGGCCGGGGTGGCCTCGGGGTGGTCGCGGGCTGCCTCGTGTTGGTTGAGGCACTTCCCGGGCCCACAGCTCGGCCGTCAGGCAGACAGGCGCAGCAACGCGCACCCCGCCGAAAGCGCAGCATTGTAGCACTGCGACATGAATCCCACTGATACCGCGGCACCGGCATGTCCCGGCGCGTCCGGCCGCGCGCCCCGCTGCCGGCGCTCGCGTTGCGGCCCCAAATTTCCGCGAGAATGGCCGCGTGACCCCAAACCGGCCCGCGCCCTCACCACGTTTCGCGCATCACCATCAGCCGCAACTCGGTCATGTCTTCGATGGCGTAGCGCACCCCTTCGCGCCCGAGCCCCGAATCCTTGACGCCGCCATACGGCATATTATCGACGCGAAATGACGGAATATCGTTGATCACCACGCCGCCCACATCGAGCGTGTCCCAGGCGCGATGGGCATTGGCGAGCGAATCGGTGAACACGCCCGCCTGCAGGCCGAAATCGCTGTCGTTGACGACCGCGAGGGCCGCGCCGAAGTCGTCGAAACGCTCGAGGATCGCCACGGGCCCGAAGGCCTCGTGCCGGTACAGATCGGTGTCACGGCCCACGTCCTCGAGCAGCGTCGCCTCGAACATCGCGCCGTCCACCTTGCCGCCGGCAATGATCTTCGCGCCCGCCAGCACCGCCGCCTCCATCCAGCCCGCGAGGCGCTTCGCCTCCGACTCCGAGATCATCGGCCCGACAAAGGTCTTTTCGTCCTTCGGGTCGCCCATTTTCAGCGACTTCGTCTTCGCGATCAGCTTCTCGCGCAACGCGTCGTAGAGCGAGGCATGCACGAGAATGCGCTGCACGCCGATGCAGCTTTGCCCCGACTGGTAGTACGCGCCGAACGCGAGGCGGTCCACCACATAGTCGAGCTTGCCGCCCTGGTCCGCATCCACGACGGCCGCCGCGTTGCCGCCCAGCTCCAGCACCACCTTCTTCTTGCCGGCCTTCCTCTTCAGGTCCCAACCGACGGCCGGGGAGCCCGTAAACGAGAGCAGCTTGAAGCGTTCGTCGGTGGTGAAGAGATCGGCGCCGTCGCGGTGCGCCGGCAGGATCGAGAACGCACCCTTCGGCAGGTCGGTTTGCGCCAGCACCTCGCCCATGATGAGCGCGCCCACTGGCGTGCGGCTGGCCGGCTTGAGCACGAACGGCACGCCGGCCGCGAGCGCGGGCGCGACCTTGTGCGCCGCGAGATTGAGCGGGAAATTGAACGGCGAAATGAACGAGCACGGCCCGATCGGCACGCGCTTGACGTAGCCGTGATAGCCCTTGGCGCGCGCCGAGATTTCGAGGTTGATGATCTCGCCGTCGATGCGCACCGACTCTTCGGCGGCGACGCGGAACGTGTCGATCAGGCGCGTGACCTCGCCGCGCGAGTCGTTGATCGGCTTGCCCGCCTCGATGCACAGCGCCATCGCGAGCTCGTCAAAGCGTTCGCGAAAGCGCGCCACGCAGTGGTCGAGCACCGCCTGGCGCTTGAAGGGCGGGAAGGCGCGCAGCGCGGGCATGGCCGCCTCGGCAGCGGCGATCGCCTGATCGATCGCCTGGGCATCGGCCAGCGCGACCCGGGTGGCGACCTCGCCGCTGTACTTGTCGGTGACCTCGAGGTCGGTGTTCGCCGCGACCGCGACGTTCGCGAGATAGTACGGATAGGTCGGTTTCAGCATGGCGGGTTCTCCGTGAAGCGCGGCGGGTCGCACCACGCATGACCGGTGAGCGAAGCGGCGCTCACAGCTGCGCGGAGAGCCGCTTGATCTCGCGGTTCAGCACGCGCTCGTTGTCGGTGTAGTCGATCGGCACGTCGATCAGGTGCACGCCCGGCGTCGCGAAGCACTGCTCGATGAGCGGCGCGAGTTCGTCCGCGGCCTGCACGCGGTGGCCGAATGCACCATAGCTCTGCGCGTACGCGACGAAGTCGGGGTTCTGCAGTGTCATGCCGTAATCGGGGAAGTTCATGTTCTCCTGCTTCCAGCGGATCATGCCAAACGCGTCGTCGCGCAGCAGCAGCACGACGAGGTCGAGCTTCAGGCGCACGGCCGTCTCCAGCTCCTGGGAGTTCATCATGAAGCCGCCGTCGCCGCAGACGGCCATCACGCGGCGCTCGGGGTGCACGATCCTGGTGGCGATCGCCGAAGGCAGCCCGGCGCCCATCGAGGCGAGCGCGTTGTCGAGCAGCAGCGAGTTCGGCTCGTGCGCACGGTAGTAGCGCGCGAACCAGATCTTGTACATGCCGTTGTCGAGGCACAGGATGCTGTCCTCGGGCATGGTCTCGTAGACATCGTGCACGAGCCGCACGGGATACATCGGGAAGCGCGGGTCGTGCTGCCCCCGGGCGAGATGCGCATCGAAGTGGCGCTTGATTTCCTCGAAGCGCGTGAAGTCCCACACGTGTTCGCGCGTCTTCAGGCTCTCTTTCATTTGCCAGACGGCATTGGCGATGTCGCCCACCACCTCGATCTGCGGGAAGTACACGGGATCGACTTCGGCGCCCAGAAAGTTCACGTGGATCACGGTCTTCTCTTCGGCGCTGCGCATGAAGAACGGCGGCTTTTCGATGACGTCGTGGCCGACGTTGATGATGCAGTCGGCGTGCTCGATCGCGCGGTGGACGAAGTCGCCGTCCGAGAGCGTGGCGTTGCCGAGCCACAGCGGGTGCGATTCGTCGATCACGCCCTTGCCCATCTGCGTGGTGAAGAACGGGATGCCGGTGGCGTCGACGAACTCGCGCAGCACATTGCGCGTGGTCTTGCGGTTGCCGCCCGCGCCGATCATGAGGAGCGGATGGCGCGCCGAGCCGATCGCGGCCACCGCATGCGCAACCGCCTTTTCCTCGGCAACGGGCCGGCGGCTATAGCTCTTCGGGATGGGCTTGCCGTCGCCCTCCTCGTCGGCCACGTCCTCGGGCAGTTCGAGATGCACGGCGCCCGGACGCTCCTGCTCGGCCTGGCGGAACGCCTCGCGCACGAGCGCCGGAATGTTGCCGATGGAAACGATCTGACGCGCGTACTTCGTGAGCGGCTCCATCATGCGCACGACGTCGACGATCTGGAAGTGGCCCTGCTTGCTGCTCTTGATGGGTTTCTGGCCCGTGACCATCAGCATCGGCATGCCGCCGAGCTGCGCGTAGGCCGCGGCCGTGACGAAATTGGTCGCGCCGGGGCCGAGCGTGGCGAGGCACACGCCGGTGCGGCCCGTCAGCCGCCCGTAGGTGGCGGCCATGAAGCCCGCAGCCTGCTCGTGGCGCGTGACGATCAGGCGGATCTTCGAGCGCCGCAGCGATTCGAGCAGATCGAGGTTCTCCTCGCCGGGAATCCCGAACACGTACTCGACGCCTTCGGCGGCGAGCGCTTTTACGAACAGATCCGATGCCTTCATCGACCACCTCGCGAGCGCGGACAGACAATGCCCGACAGCGTACTACCGTGGCGGATTTTCCGCCGCGACGCGGGCGGCGAGGCGCGAAAGGTACCGGCGACAGCGGCTGCGGCTGCGGCTGCGGGAAAAGGCGGCCGCGCCTTTAGCGCATGATCGTCGCGCAGCCCGCAAGCACCGGCGCCGCGTTTTCGCCGGCCGTGGCGTCGTAGAGATCGGCGCGCGGACCCTTGGTCCACCACGTATAGCGGTCAGCCTGGTACTTCACGCCCGAGGCCGCGAGGGTGGCGACGAACAGCAGGCTGCGCCCCGCCACGGGCACGACCGCGAAGCTCTGGCCGTTCTGCGCGTTGAGGTAGGAGACCTTGAAAGTCTTGCCGTTGGCGCAGGTGTAGCTGTACGTGTGGCGCATCTTCGTCTGGATCTCGCCCACGCTCAAGGGCGTGGCCGAAACTTGCGCGGCCGCGCCCAGACAGGCCAGGCCGGCGAGGGCCAGCAGCGCCGCGCGCGCGGCAAACGAGGGGTTTCTCATCGCGTTCTCCGGGTGCGGCTTCGTTCTTCAGGCAAGATCCGCCGCGCCGCCCGGCACGGGCCGCACGGCGGCCGCCGCGGCGCGGGCGCGCGTGCGCGCCTCTTCGATATCGGCGCCGCTCGCCAGCGCCACGCCCATGCGGCGCTTGACGAAACTTTCCGGCTTGCCGAACAGACGCAGGTCCGAACCCGGCACCGCCAGCGCCTCTCTCACCCCTTCGAACGCGATGCCGCGCGCTTCGAGGCCGCCGTAAATCACCGCCGATGCACCCGGCGCGCGCGCCGTCGTATCGACGGGCAGGCCGAGGATCGCGCGCGCATGCAGCTCGAACTCCGAGAAGCGCTGCGACGCGAGCGTGACGAGCCCCGTATCGTGCGGACGCGGACTCACTTCCGAGAACCATACGTCGTCGCCGCGCACGAACAGCTCGACGCCGAAGAGACCACGCCCACCCAGCGCCGCGGTGACCTTGTGCGCGATCTCGCGCGAACGCTCGAGCGCCTTCGCGCTCATCGGCTGCGGTTGCCACGATTCGACGTAGTCGCCGTCCACCTGCAGATGGCCGATCGGATCGCAGAAATAGGTCTGAACCTGGCCGCTCGCCGGGTCGATCGCGCGCACGGTGAGCAAGGTGATCTCGTAGTCGAAATGGATGAAGCCCTCGACGATCACGCGGCCGCGGTTCACGCGGGCGCCGGCCATGGCGTACTGCCACGCCCGCTCGACGTCGGCCTCGCTCTTGAGCACCGACTGCCCCTTGCCCGACGACGACATCACCGGCTTCACCACGCACGGATAGCCTACCTTCGCGACGCCCGCCTTGAGCTCGTCGAGCGAGTCGGCGAACGCGTACGGCGAGGTGGGCAGACCGAGCTCCTCGGCGGCGAGACGCCGGATACCCTCGCGGTTCATGGTCAGCTGCGTGGCGCGCGCGGTGGGGATCACTTCGGCCACACCTTCGGCTTCGAGCGCCGCGAGCGCGTCGGTGGCAATGGCCTCGATCTCGGGCACGACGAGGTGCGGACGCTCGGCGTCGATCAGCGCGCGCAGCGCCTGTGCATCGGCCATGTCGATCACGTGGGCGCGATGCGCGACCTGATGCCCCGGCGCGTTCTCATAGCGATCCACGGCGATCACTTCTACGCCGAGGCGCTGCAGCGCGATGATCACTTCCTTGCCGAGTTCGCCGGCGCCAAGCAGCATGACGCGCGTGGCCGAGGCGGACAGCGGCGTGCCGATGCGCGGCGCCGTTTGCGTGGTCTCCATGATGTCTCCGGAATGACGGTGTTGCACGATACGAAAGAGGGCCGATGTTAACATGCAGCCCGGCGGTCACGGCGTCTGGGCGCGGCCGCAAAAAGCCCCGCCCACGCACGCGATTCAACGTTTGCGCTCGCGCGCAGCGCCACTACTGCGTTACGCTTACGCCTTCGCCGTTTACGAGAGGACCCATGCGATGCCCATCCGTTTGAGCGCGCGCCCCGGCGGGCGCCCTTCCGAGCGCCAGGTGCACCCGCACGCAGGACGGATCGTGTCGCGCGTGGAGCGGGTGGTGCGGGTGGCGCCCTTCGCTGCCGCGCTGATGCTGGCCGCCTGCAAGATACCGGTGCACCAGGACGCGTCCGCGCCAGCACCCGACCCGTTCACGCCCGCCGCGACGCAGTTGCTCGACAACACCCAGTGGCAACTCGTCGAATGGAAAAACGCCGACGGCACGCTGCGCGCCTTGCCGGGCGCCGCCAACGCTTTGGTCTCGGCCACGCCCGCGTCCGCAGCCGCGGGCGGCGCCGTGCCGGACGCCCAAGCGATCACCCTCGATCTCTCGGCCGCCACCGGCCAGCGTCGCGCGAGCGGCTTCTCCGGCTGCAACCGCTACGCCGGCAGCTACACGCTCAAGAACGGCCTGCTGTCGTTCGGACCGCTCGCCGGCACGCGCATGGCGTGCACCGGTGCGGGCGGCGAGATCGAGAGCGCGTACCTCGACGCCCTCACGCACATCGCGCGCACGGGCGTGCAGATGCGCGCGCCACAGGCGCTTTACGTCATTCTCGATAACGGCGACCGCCTCACCTTCACGCATCCGGCCGGCGGCGCGAGCGCCGCGCAGCCGGGCCAGTGAGCGGCCGGCCCGACACCCGCGGCGCGATGCCGCGCGGCAGCCGCCACGGCGCCTGCGCCGTGGTTCACGGCGCGCGGCGACACCCGTGTCGAGGCGGACGTGGCGCTGCCGCAACCCGCGTTTCGGCCCGCGCGGGCCGAAACGTTACACTCGACGCGTTGCACTTCTTCCCTACGTAGATCTTTGGCATGCACACGGTAGTTCCTGGCTGGTTCGGCGCCTCGTCCATCTGGTTCGTCCCCCTGATCTGGCGCCTCGTCAGGGCCGCACTGCCGGGCGGCGCCGGCTTGCGCGGACCGGGCACGATCCGGCTCTGGCTCGGCTTTTTCTGCGTGCTCGTCGCGAGCTGCACGCTCGAGGCGATGCTCGTCGACGTCGCCGGGTTCGACGCACTCGGACATGTGCTCGCCTCCGGGCTCGGGCGGCTGGCTGGCCACGCGGGCGCGGCGCTCGCCATGACGGGCCTGTTCTTCATCAGCCTGCCCTGGCTCATCGACTTCCATTGGCGCGACGTACTGGTCTGGGCCGACCTCTCGCTCGGGCTCGGCCTGAACCTGCGCGCGCGTCGCCAGGGCGGCGACGGCCCCGCCGCGCCACGCCCCCGCCGCGCCGCGCCCGACGCGGCCGCTGCGCCGCACGGGGTGGCGGGTATGAGCCCGCTCGATACGCAGCCGACCCTGGACGGCTCGCGCCGCCGGCGACCGACCGTGTGGCGACCGCCCGCCAACAGCGCACGCGCCACGGCCGCGGCCACAACCGCAGTCGCGGGCACGGCTGGCGCGGCTAGCGCGACCGCACGCCCGGCGCCGCCTGCCTGGCGCGCCGAGCCCAGTCTTGCGGCCAACGCCGACACGGCGCCCGCGTGGGCGCGTGCGGAACCCGTTGCGCCCGACGGCTGGCTACGCGAAACGATGACAGGCGCCGCGCGGACTGCAACCACGTCTGCGGCGTCATTCGACGCGCGCCGGCCGCCAGCCTCGGCCGCGCAGCCCGGCGTACCGGCCGCCACGCAGGCACCCGCCCGGGCGCCCGCGAGCCAGGCTGCCGGTCAGGCCCGGTGGCGGGCCGACACGGCGCGCACGCCCCTGCCGGGCGCACGACCGATTGCGTCGTCGGCGTCGGCCGCCGTGCAGCAGGTGCAGGCCGCGGCAGCCGCCAACGCGGCGGCACGCGGCTTCGCGGCCACGGCCGCCGCGCCGCTCGATCCGCTGACTTCGCCATTCGCCAGCCCGGCGCCCGCGCGCCGCAGCGCCCCGCCGCCAGTCGCGGGCAGCACGGCGGCGCGGGCGGCGGCGAGCGCACCGCCCGCGCCGCGCCCCAAGGCACCGCGACCGTTCGTCTGGCCGACACCGCCCGCGCGCGACGCAATGCGATCGCTGGCTGGCAGGGCTGCGGCGGGTGCCTCGGCCAGCACGCCGATCTCGCCGCGCAGCGCAGCCCCGACACCATCCGCTGCGCGCGAACCGCTCTCGACGGGCGTGCTCGAAACGCTGCGCTCGATCGAGGAAAACGCCGCACGCTGGACCCAGCTCGCCGGTGCAAGCCTCGCGCGGCGCAACGGCATCGCCGAAGGCGTGTCCACCGCGAAGGCCAGCGCTGCGGCGGCAGAGGACATGGGTGCCACGGCCGCACCCGAGGCACGGGCCACCGTTGCCGCGCCGACGCCCGTGGTCGAAGCGCCCGTGGACGCGCCGGCCTCGGTGTCGGCCGCAGTCGAAGCGCACGCGCTGACGGGGCATCCGGGGCCGACACCGGGCGATGACGCTGCGCTTGCGCCTGACGCATTCCTGAACAACGGTGCGCAGAGCATGGCGGCGGCACCCGGCGTGCCGTCCTTCGGCACGGTGTCGACGCTTGCAGCGGATTTGCCCGCTGTTGAGCCCGACGTTGCACCCGCGCTGGCCGAACAGCAAGCCAGCTTCATTGCGGGCGCCGACACAGGTCCCGCTGACACTATCCCCCAGCTCACAACGCCCGGGAACGTGGCAATAGCCACCCCCGGCGCGGTGTCACCGCCCGCAACCGACCCGCCCTCCCCTGCATCGCCGCATACCGCGTTGCCGGATCGCGCGGAGCCAGTCTGGTCGCAGTCCGCCGCGTCAACGGCAACCCTCGTGGCGGAGGTAACGCCCCCGGCCAGCCCGAGCGTACCGTCAGATATGCCCGAGTTCGACGCGCCGACGCCCGAAACAGCGCAAGCCGATGCGCCGGCGCCGCGTCTCGCGGAAGCGGCGCCAGCCCCGCAAATGGATCCGGCGCCGCCCATCGCGTTCGTCCAACCGGCGTGGCCGGACCATGAGCATGGTCTCGCGCCGTGGATCCTGCTCGACGAGGACGCTCCCGAGGAAGCACCGTTTGGCTCCGGAGCCGCTGATCAGCCGCTCCAGACACTCGACGCCGCTGCGCAGGAACCGGTGGTGGCGCCAGTCGCCCAGCCCGAATCAGCGCCGGTTCAGGACGGCACCTCGACTGCAGGCTGGACCGCGACTGCCGAAGATAACGAGACCGAGCCGCCGCCCCAGTACGCACCGGCACCGGCACCGGCGCCAGCAACATCGGATGCTTCGAATGTCGTGCGCTTCCCGCGGGTGACGGCTGCCGCCCAACCAGGCCCCGCAATGACGGCCATCACGCCGCACGTTGCACCAGGCTCGATCGCTGCGCACGACTTTGACTGGGAAATGCCGGCACCGTCTGCCCACGCCGTCGAGGCAACGGCGCTCCCGCCCATCGCGCCTTGGGAACTGGCTCCCGTTGCCACCGTGCAGGCACCACCGCCGGCCGTATCTGATACGCCATTGGCGTTCGTCACGCCGCCACCGGTGGAACCTGCGGCACCCGCCGCGGCCCCCACGCCCGACCCCGCCTCGCGCCAGCCGGTGCGCGGCCACGCGCCGACGAGCTTCGAGTTCCAGCCGCTCACGGCATCCGCCGTCGAGCTGCCGGGCCTCGACCTGCTCGAGCGCGCGCCGTCGGAAATCGAGCCCGTCTCCGAGCAGAAGCTCGCCGAAACGAGCCAGCTCATCGAACAGCGCCTCCAGGAGTTCAAGGTGCCGGTGACGGTGGTCGGCGCCTCGGCGGGCCCGGTCATCACACGCTTCGAAGTGGAGCCCGCGCTCGGCGTGCGCGGCAGCCAGATCGTCGGCCTCATGAAGGACCTCTCGCGCGGCCTCGGCCTCACGTCGATCCGCGTCGTCGAGACGATTCCCGGCAAGACCTGCATGGGCCTCGAATTGCCCAACGCGCGCCGCCAGACAATCCGCCTTTCGGAGATCCTCGAGTCGGGGCAGTACGAGCGCTCGCAGTCGAAGCTCACGCTCGCGATGGGCAAGGACATCGTCGGCCATCCGATCGTCACCGACCTCGCCAAGGCGCCGCACATGCTCGTCGCCGGCACGACAGGCTCGGGCAAGTCCGTCGCGATCAACGCGATGATCCTCTCGCTCCTCTATAAAGCGACGCCCGAGGACGTGCGGCTCATCATGATCGACCCGAAGATGCTCGAGCTCTCGGTCTACGAAGGCATCCCGCACCTGCTTGCGCCCGTGGTCACCGACATGAAGCTCGCCGCCAACGCGCTGAACTGGTGCGTGGGCGAGATGGAGAAGCGCTACCGGTTGATGTCGGCCGTGGGCGTGCGCAACCTCGCGGGTTTCAACCAGAAGATCCGCGATGCCGAGGCGCATGAGAAGAAGATCGGCAATCCGTTCTCGCTCACGCCCGAAGCGCCGGAGCCGCTCTCGGCGCTGCCCATGATCGTGGTCGTGATCGACGAGCTCGCCGACCTCATGATGGTGGCGGGCAAGAAGATCGAAGAACTGATCGCGCGCCTCGCGCAGAAGGCGCGCGCCGCCGGCATCCACCTGATTCTCGCGACGCAGCGCCCCTCGGTGGACGTCATCACGGGCCTCATCAAGGCCAACATCCCGACTCGCGTGGCGTTTCAGGTTTCATCGAAGATCGACTCGCGCACGATCCTCGACCAGATGGGCGCCGAGTCGCTGCTGGGCCAGGGCGACATGCTGTTCCTGCCGCCCGGCACGGGCTACCCGCAGCGCGTGCACGGCGCGTTCGTGGCCGACGAGGAAGTGCATGCGGTCGTCGAGTACCTGAAACAGTTCGGCGAGCCGGAATACGTGGAAGGCATTCTCGACGGCCCCGCCACCGAAGGCGCGCCGCAGGATCTCTTCGGCGACACCCCCGAGGCCGAAGCCGACCCGCTCTACGACGAGGCCGTCGCGTTCGTCGTGCGCACGCGGCGCGCGTCGATTTCGTCGGTGCAGCGGCAGCTGCGCATCGGCTATAACCGCGCGGCGCGGCTCGTCGAGCAGATGGAAGCGGCGGGGCTCGTCTCGCCGATGGGCATCAACGGCAGCCGCGAAGTGCTCGTGCCCGGCCAGCCGGAATGAGACGTGCGTAGCGGTGACCAAAGCGGCAACCAAAGCGGCGCGCGCCCTCGAGGCACGCGCGCTGCCTCAAGTCACGGCGCCACGAACTTGAAGTCGACCGGCGAGCCGATCTCGAGGCGCTTCGGATCGGGCCCAAGCAGGCCCGTCTGCGGATCGCGCCGGAACACGTAAGCCGTATCGCTGTTCTGGTTGCCGACGATCAGCCAGTGTCCGGTGGGATCGATCGCGAACTCGCGCGGCGACCCGCCCAGGCTCGCCTGACGGCCCACGCGCCTGAGCTTGCCGGTCGTTGCGTCGACGGCGAAGATCGAGATGTCGTTGGCGTCGCCGCGATTCGAAACGTAGAGGAAGCGCCCGTCCGGCGACAGATGCAGCGCCGCGGCACCCACCTTGCCGGTAAAACCCGGTGCGGCCAGTGTCTGGACCTGTTCGAGCGTGAGATGACCGTCGCGGTAGCTGAAAGCGCTGACCGTGCCCGCCAGCTCGCTCGTGAGATACGCGTGGCGGCCATCGTTGCTGAACACCAGATGGCGCGGCCCGCTACCGGCCTTCACGTCGGTGTAGCGCCATTCGGTCGGCCCGACGAGGCCCCGGCTGCCGTCCGGCGTGTAGCGATAGGCGTAGAGCTTGTCGGTGCCGAGATCCTGGGCGAACAGGAAGCGCCCGTCCGGCGAGAATACTGTCGAATGCACGTGCGCGTTGTCCTGGCGGCCCTTCACGGGGCCGCCGCCGTCGTGGTGCACGGTGAGCACGGCCGTGCCCAGCTTGCCGTCCGCTTCAACGGGCAGCACGGCGAAACTGCCGCCCGGATCGGCCGCCACCGAATAGTTCGCGACGAACAGATACTTGCCGTCCGGCGAGAGGCTCAGGTAGCACGGGTCGTTGCCTTCGGACGAGACCTTGTCGAGAAACGTCAGCTGGCCGCTCGCCGGATCGAAGCCGAACGCGCTCACGTCGCCACGCAGCGAGGCAGGCCCGTTGTCGCCGGGCAGCTCGTTCACGGCATATACGAAGCGCCGGTCACGGCTCACGACGAGGTAGGACGGATTCACGGTCTTCGCGACGCTCACCTGGGTCGCATCGCCGGTTTTCGTGTCGAAACGGTAGACGTACAGCCCCTCGCTCTTCGCGCCCGTATAGGTCCCGACGATCAGGTCGTAGACGCCGTCCGCCGGCGCGGCGGCCGGCGACGATTGGGCGAAGGTGTGGGTGGCAGCGACGCAAACCATGATGACGAGGCCCTTGGCGAGCGATCGAAGCAGCCCGTGCGGACGCGGACGGGAACGCGAACCACGAAGGCCAGGCACGCCGTATGCGTAGGCTGGGCGCTGGAACATGTCGATCTCCTTGTTCTTGTGAGCCTGAGAGCGGCGCAACTATCGTGCGTGCGCGCAACAATGTTCTGAAGGATGTCGACCGAGTATAAAAGAGGTCTGAAGCCCGCGCGCCGCGCGTGGCCGCTGCAAGGGAACACAAGGGAGGAAACATGAACGTCCATCTCGCCATCGGCCCGCTCGCCTCGCTGATCGCCGGCATCCTGATCCTCGCCGTTCCGCGGCTGCTCAACTACATCGTCGCGCTCTACCTGATCATCATCGGCCTCGTGGGCCTCTTCGGCACGAACGGCCACTTTTGACGCCTCGTCGCCCCCTGTGGCGCCCCGCTGCGCGGGCGCTCGCGCACCCATGGCCGTAAAACGCGTTGCACGAGCGGCCTCGCAGCCACTAATCTTGTGCGTGCGATGTGCCGTTAAACCCGCTATCGGACCCGGTGTCGAACCCGCGAGTGATCAAGCGCTTGATCCCGCGCATGCGCCCTCCGTCAGCTGTCAGACTGCTTACTATGCCCGCACCCATTGAAGACTATGCCTTGATCGGTGACGGCCACACGGCCGCGCTGGTCTCCCGAACCGGCTCGATCGACTGGCTCTGCTGGCCGCGCTTCGACTCCGGCGCGTGCTTTGCCGCGCTGCTCGGCACCGGAGACAACGGCCGCTGGGTTATCGCCCCCGTCGTGGACGAGGGCGTCGAGATCAAGACCACACGCCGCTACCGCGGCGAAACCCTGATCCTCGAAACCGATTTCGAGACGCCCGAGGGCGCCGTCACGCTGATCGACTTCATGCCGCCCGGCAACGGCTGGTCCGAACTCGTGCGCATCGTGGTGGGCCGGCGCGGCACCGTGCGCATGCAGACCGAACTCGTGCTGCGCTTCGACTACGGCTTTTCGGTGCCGTGGGTGAGCCGCCTCACCTATGAGAGCGGCATCAAGGCGACCGTCGGCCCGGACACAGTGGTGCTGCGCACACCGGTCGACCTGCAGGGCGAGAACATGCGCACCGTCGCCGGGTTCGAGGTGAAGGAAGGCGAACGCGTGCCGTTCTCGCTGGCGTACGCCGCCTCGCACCTGCGCGTGCCGCCGCCGCGCGATCCGTTCACCGCACTTGCACGGACCGAAAACTTCTGGTCCGAATGGTCGGCGCGCAGCACCGTCGACGGCCGCTGGGCCAAGCCGATCCGCCGCTCGCTCATCACGCTGAAGGCCCTCGCCTACGAGCCCACGGGCGGCATCGTCGCGGCGCCCACCACGTCGCTGCCCGAGCAGCTCGGAGGCACGCGCAACTGGGACTACCGCTATTGCTGGCTGCGCGACGCCACCATCACGCTGCTCGCGATGATGCGCGGCGGCTACTTCGACGAGGCGCGCGCCTGGCGCGCGTGGCTCGGCCGCGTGATGGCGGGCTCGCCGTCGCAGTTGCAGATCATGTACGGCATCGCGGGCGAGCGGCGCCTGCCCGAATTCGAGGTGGACTGGCTGCCGGGCTACGAGAATTCGGCACCCGTGCGCATCGGCAACAATGCTGTCGGGCAGCTGCAACTGGACGTGTACGGCGAAGTGATGAACGCGCTGCATCTCGCGCGCGTGGGCGGCCTGCAGGCCGACGAAACCGCCTGGTCGATCCAGTGCGCGATGCTCGAGCACCTGGAAACGATCTGGACCGAGCCCGACGAGGGCATCTGGGAAACCCGGGGCGGACGCCAGCACTTCACGTTCTCGAAGGTGATGGCGTGGGTGGCGTTCGACCGCGCCATCAAGTCGGCGGAAAAGTTCGAGCTGCCCGGCCCGCTCGATCACTGGCGCACGCTGCGCGACACGATCCACGCAACCATCTGTGCGCGCAGCTTCAACCCGGTGCTCAACACGTTCACGCAGGTCTACGACGGCACCGAGCTCGACGCGAGCCTCCTGCTCATGCCGCTCGTCGGCTTCCTGCCGGCGCTGGACCCGCGCATTGCGGGCACGGTCGCGGCCATCGAGCGCGACCTGATGTGCGAAGGCTTCGTGATGCGCTACCGCACCACCGAATTCAACGACGGCTTGCCGCCCGGCGAAGGCACCTTCCTCGCATGCAGCTTCTGGATGGTCGACAATCTCGCGCTGCAGGGCCGCATGGAGGACGCGCGCCGCATGTACGAGCGGCTGCTGTCGCTCGCGAACGACGTCGGGCTGCTCGCCGAGGAATACGACCCGATCGCGGGCCGGCTGGTGGGCAATTTCCCGCAGGCGTTCTCGCACGTGGCGCTCGTGCATACGGGGCTCAACCTGATGCGCCACGAGCAGGAAATGGCGAAGGAAACGGGCCATCCGCCGTACGCCGGCGTGCCGCCGGATTCGAAACAGTTCGAAACTGTTGCGGCGCCCTGACGCGACGATCCGCTTTGATGGAGGTGCGTTAAACTATGCTTGTTGCGCCGCACAACAATTTGGGGTCCGATGGAATCCGATTGCCAGGCGGCGCGAGCCCATTTGACTGTTTATTTGAACGGTCCTTTCCCCAACCCGTCGTCCCGATTTTGCGCTGCGCAAGCGTTGCGTGCCCCGGTGCGAACCACCCCATGATGCTGGAGCGTCCATGCTCTACCAAATCCGTGAATTTCAGCGCGCCTTGCTGAGCCCGATGACGGCCTGGGCCCAGGCTGCCTCGAAGTCCTTCTCGAACCCGGCCAGCCCGTTCTCCCTCGTGCCCGGCGCGACGCGCCTCGCCGCGGGCTACGAGCTGATCTACCGTCTCGGCAAGGATTACGAGAAGCCCGAATTCAACATCCGCCAGATCACGAAGGACGGTTTCAACATTCCCATCGTCGAACAGACGATCGTTGAAAAGCCGTTCTGCCGCCTGCTGCGCTTCAAGCGTTACGCCGACGACAGCCAGGCCGTCACCACGCTCAAGGACGAGCCCTCCGTGCTGGTGTGCGCGCCGCTCTCGGGCCACCATTCCACGCTGCTGCGCGACACCGTACGCACGCTGCTGCAGGACCACAAGGTCTACATCACCGACTGGATCGACGCGCGCATGGTGCCGCTCGAAGCCGGCCCGTTCCACCTCGACGACTACGTCGCCTACATCCAGGAGTTCATCCGCCATATTGGTGCGAAGAACCTGCACGTGATCTCGGTATGCCAGCCCACGGTGCCCGTGCTCGCGGCGATTTCGCTGATGGCGAGCCGCGGCGAGGACACGCCGCTCACGATGACGATGATGGGCGGCCCGATCGACGCACGCCGCAGCCCCACGTCGGTCAACTCGCTCGCTACCCAGCACTCCTACGAGTGGTTTGAGAACAACGTGATCCATCCGGTGCCCTCGAACTATCCGGGCGAGGGGCGCCAGGTCTATCCGGGCTTCCTGCAGCACGCGGGCTTCGTCGCGATGAATCCGGGCCGCCATGCCGACGCGCACTGGGACTTCTACAAGAGTCTCCTGCGCGGCGACGAAGAGGACGCCGAAGCACATCGCCAGTTCTATGACGAATACAACGCCGTGCTCGACATGGCCGCCGAGTACTATCTCGAGACCATCCAGACCGTGTTCCAGGAATTCCGCCTTGCAGAAGGCACGTGGGACGTGGCCGGCGAGCGCGTGCGACCGCAGGACATCCACGCCACGGCCCTGCTGACGATCGAAGGCGAGCTCGACGATATCTCGGGCGCGGGCCAGACGCGCGCCGCCCATGACCTGTGCACGGGCATTCCCGAGGCGGAAAAGCATCACCTCACCGCGGAAAAGTGCGGCCACTACGGCATTTTCTCGGGCCGACGCTGGCGCACCATCATCTATCCGCAGCTGCGCGAGTTCATTCGCCAGCACCAGAAAACCAGGCATCCCGCAAGCGAAAGCGCCGTAGCCTGAGCGCAGGTAGGACAAGACCAGACGCGCCGTCATGAACGGCGCGTCTGTCTTTTGGGGCCCTGACTACCGGGGCCCTGACTACCGATCAGATTCCGTCAGATTCCCGCCGCCGGCCTTTCCATGCGCTATTTGCGCATCAGGAAAGCCAGCAGCATCTCCGTATTGAGCTGGATGATCTCGGCGCGCTCGGCGCTCGCACTGAAGTCACGCCCGAGCGTCGCGGCAAGCGTGAAGCGGTTCGACACGATGTAATAGCCCATGCCCGAAAGCGTCACGTACAGGCACAGCGGGTCCACGTTCGAGCGGAACAGCCCCGCCGATTCACCGCGCGTGAGGATCGCGCCGAGCGTCGCCACGATCGGCGAAATCATTTCGCGTATCCGCGTCGACTTCTGCATGTAGCGCGCCTCATGCAGGTTCTCGTTATTGATGAGACGCAGGAAATCGGGATGGTCCCGATAGTAGTCCCACACGAAATGCGCGAGCCGCGTCATCGCCTCAACCGGTGCGAGGCCGGCGAGGTCGAGCGCGCGCTCCGCTTCGTTGAGCGCGCAGAACGCATGCTCGAGCACAGCCGTAAACAGCTGCTCCTTGCTGCCGAAGTAGTAATACAGCATGCGCTCGTTGGTTTCCGCGCGGCGCGCGATCTGGTCGACGCGTGCGCCGAACAGGCCGCCATTGGCAAACTCTTCCGCCGCGGCCAGCAGGATGCGGCGGCGCGTGCCTTCAGGATCTCTTTTGATTTTGGGTTGATTCATGGTGGCAGGATCGCTCGGTAAGCCGCGTGTTCCGGATCACGCCGCCGGGCGTCTCCTCGCCCGTTGTTCGCCTTTCGGCGGCAGCGTTGTACGGGGCGCGCCAGGTTAATGGACTGACACCCTTCATCCTACGGTCTTGCGTTCGCTGTTGTTGTATGCAGACGTTCTATGCCGTATATCGCGCCGTGCTGCGGCGCACTGCTTAGACATCCTCTTGTCCGGCGCCGTTTGCGCTGGCGCCCTGGTTCGCGCTTCGGTGCGAATTAAGCGCTTTGATTATGGCACATGGCCCGCCAATGGCAATGCGGGAAATCGGCGATAATGCAGGCTTTGGCGCCGTGCGCGCGCCCTGCTGCCTCGACGGTCCCGCAGGCGCAGGGTGCAGATCCTGGCCGCGCCCGGCCCGCCCCGATGTTGCCACCGTGAACGATTCCAAGACACTCGCAGATCGCCTCGAAGATCTGCTGCCCCAGACGCAATGCACGAAGTGCGGCTACGACGGCTGCCGGCCCTATGCCGAAGCCGTCGCCGCCGGCGCCGCCGACTACAACCAGTGCCCGCCCGGCGGCGCAGAAGGCGTCGCGCGCCTGGCCCGCCTGCTTGGCAAGCCCGTCATCCCCCTGAACCCGGTCAACGGCGTCGAGCGGCCCCGCCCGGTCGCCTTCATCGACGAGAGCCTGTGCATCGGCTGCACGCTGTGCATGCAAGCCTGCCCCGTCGACGCGATCGTCGGTGCACCCAAGCAGATGCACACCATCGTCGAAGACCTGTGCACCGGCTGCGACCTGTGCGTGGCGCCGTGCCCGGTCGACTGCATCGCGATGATCCCCGTAACGGGCAACGCGACCGGCTGGGACGCCTGGACCGAACCGCAGGCCGATGCGGCCCGTGCGCGCCACGACCGGCGTGTCGCGCGCCTCGCCAGCGAGCGCGACGCAGCCGTTGCACGCGCAGCGGCGCGACGGGCGGCAGCCGCCACGCCCACCCCGCCGGATGCCCCTGCCGCAAGCGCACAACCGCCCGCCGACGACGCCGAAGCGAAGAAGAAAGCGATCATCCAGGCGGCGCTGGAGCGGGCGCGTCGCAAGAAGGCCGAGATGGCCGAACAGGGCCTCGGCCCGCGCAACACGGAGAACGTGAGCTCCGACGTGCAGGCACAGATCGACGCCGCGGAGACCCGCCGCCGGCAAATCGGCATCGACGGAAACGCGGGCAACGGCATTGGCAATGGCAATGGCGGCGCCCCCGCCCCGCACCCCGACAAGAACGATGGCACGAAGGCTTAAGCTGACGAAACCACGAGCATGAACGCGACCAAGCGCCGAGCGATCTACGAAACGCTGCAAAGCCTCAACCCGCACCCGACCACCGAGCTCGAATATGCAACGCCGTTCGAACTCCTGATCGCCGTGATGCTCTCGGCGCAGGCAACCGACGTCTCGGTGAACAAGGCCACGCGCAAGCTGTTCCCGGTGGCGAATACGCCGAAGGCGCTGCTCGCGCTCGGCGAGGAACGCGTGGCCGATTACATCAAGACCATCGGCCTGTATCGCACGAAGGCGAAGAACGTCATGGCGACCTGCGAGATCCTGCTCGCGCAATACGGCGGCGAAGTCCCGCCGACGCGCGAGGCGCTCGAAGGCCTGCCCGGCGTCGGCCGCAAGACCGCGAACGTGGTGCTCAACACGGCGTTCGGCCAGCCGACCATCGCCGTCGATACGCATATCTTTCGGGTTGCCAACCGTACGGGGCTCGCGCCCGGCAAGGACGTGCGCGCGGTGGAGACGGCGCTCGAAAAATTCACGCCGCCCGAATTTCGCCAGGACGCACACCACTGGCTAATCCTCCATGGCCGCTACGTCTGCAAGGCGCGCCGCCCCGAGTGCTGGCACTGCGTGATCGAGCCGCTGTGCGAGTTCAGGCCGAAGACGCCGCCGCCCGAGCTGTGAGCCGGGCCGGCAGGCATGCGCCGCGCGGCGTAAAATGAGCGCTCGCCTCCCCTGTCGCCCCACACACGATGTTCAATCCCAGCCGCGACGAAGTCCGCCGCTTTTTCACCGAGACCTGGCGCAAGCAGCGCGCGGGCGAAATCCTGACACCGCTCGAGGCGATCGCCGCCGACTGGATCGTCGAGCATCCCGAGTACCATGCCGAACTCGCCGATGCCGAGGCGGCCGCGGCGCAGGACTACGCGCCCGAGCGCGGACAGAGCAATCCCTTCCTGCATCTGTCGATGCACCTTGCGATCAGCGAACAGCTTTCGATCGACCAGCCGCCCGGCATCCGCGCGGCGCACGACCGGCTCGCGGCGCGGCTCGGCTCCACGCACGACGCGCAACACGCGATCATGGAATGCCTCGGCGAAACGATCTGGGAAGCGCAGCGCACCAGCACGCCGCCCGATACGGACGCCTATCTCGCGCGCATCGAACGGCGCGCCTCGCGCGACTGAAAACGCCGCCTTCCGGCGCGTTTTCTGCCGGACGCCTGCCGGACTCGCGGGATACCCGGCCAGCATGACAAAACCCCGCGAACGCCCCGGCCTGCCGGCGGGACCCTCGCGGGGTCTTGTCCTCGCACGCGGCGCGGCAAGCGCCGCGCACAGCGTCACTTCTTGTCGACCAGATCGCCCTTGAGCGATTCGATGTACGCGGCCAGATCCTTCATGTCATTCTGCGAGAGGCTCTGCACCTGCGCCTGCATGATCGGGTTGTTACGGCCCAGATGCGGGTTGCCGGTGCCCATCTGGTACTGGCGCAGCGCCCAGTAGATGTAGTCGGCATGCTGGCCCGCCAGCTTCGGGTATTCCGGGCTCACCGGATTGTTCAGGCCAACGCCATGGCAGGCAGCGCAGTTATGGCTGTCGGCGAGCACCTTGCCGTTGGCGGCATCGGCGGCGTAGGCGGGGTTCAGCGCCATCGCCGCGGCCAGCGCGGCGGCGAATGCCGCGCCCTTCGCGAACGGCGTGACACCTTTGGCGCCTTTTGCACCTCTTGCACCTTTTGCAAACGCGGCGGCAACGAAGGACTGCGCGGCCTGAGCGGGCTTGTTCATGAATTTTCCTCTTCCGTGCGTACCAGGTGCCGGTTTACTTGTCCGGATTGTTCTTCGAGCTCGGGGTTTGCGACGAGTAATAGGCCGCGATGTCGGCAATGTCCTGATCGGACAGCGAGGCGGCGATTGCGTGCATGGTGTCGAAGTGGCGGTCGCCCTTCTTGTATTCGTGCAGCGCGTTGGCGATGTATGGAGCGTTCTGGCCGCCGAGGATCGGCACGTGATAAACCTCGGGATAGGCGGTGCGATAGTCGGGAATACCATGACAGCCGATACACATCGCCACCTTGCCCTGCCCCGCCTGCGCGCTGCCCACGACGTCCGCATGCGCTGTGGCCGCGAAGCCCGCCAGCACCGTCAACGCCGCGCTCACGACGTGCCTGCCGACAATTTTTTTCATAGCACTCAACCTGGCTTAAGTTGGCTTAAGGGGACTCGAACGCCCGAACCACAGGCGGGAGCCTGCGCCGTTTGTACTGCCGTTCTTACTGCCGTTTGTACTTTTGCGTCGCCGTGCTGGGCGAAAAAAATCGAACCGATTGTACCGCGCCGCCGCGCCGTGCGTCCACACGGCGCGCCACGCCCGCGCGCGGCGGGCCGCCAGGGCAAGCGGCCACGGCCGGATCCCGGAGGCCGGTCTCCCCGGCCCGACCTGCGCGGCCCGACCTCCGCGGCCCGACCTCCGCGGCCCGACCTCCGCGGCCCGACCTCCGCGGCCCGACCTGCGCGGCCCGACCTCCGCGGCCCGACCCAACGGTACGCGAGGCGCCTCCGACGCGACAGCCCATCTGACTTATACTGGGCTTTTTTTCAGTGAGCGGTCCACCATGTGCGCCACGCGTTTCGAAGGCTCATCGCAGTACGTCGCCACCGACGACCTCAAGCTCGCGGTCAATGCCGCGGTCACGCTCAAGCGCCCCTTGCTGATCAAGGGCGAGCCCGGCACCGGCAAGACCATGCTGGCCGAAGAAGTGGCCGCGGCCCTCGGCATGCCGCTCATGCAGTGGCACATCAAGTCCACGACCAAGGCGCAACAGGGCCTCTACGAATACGACGCGGTCTCGCGCCTGCGCGACTCGCAGCTTGGCGACGAACGCGTGAAGGACATCCGCAACTACATCGTGAAGGGCGTGCTGTGGCAGGCGTTCGAGTCGGAGCAGCAAAGCGTGCTGCTGATCGACGAGATCGACAAGGCCGACATCGAGTTCCCGAACGACCTGCTGCGCGAACTCGATCGCATGGAGTTCTACGTGTACGAGACGCGCGAGCTCATCAAGGCGCGGCAGCGCCCGCTCGTGATCATCACGTCGAACAACGAGAAGGAACTGCCCGACGCCTTCCTGCGCCGCTGCTTCTTTCACTACATCACCTTCCCCGACCCCTCCACGATGCAACGGATCGTCGAGGTGCACTATCCCGGCATCCGCAAGGAGCTGTTGAACGCGGCGCTCACCAGCTTCTTCGAGCTGCGCAGCGTCGCGGGGCTGAAGAAGAAGCCGTCCACGTCGGAGCTGCTCGACTGGCTCAAGCTACTGCTCGCCGAAGACGTGCCGCTCGAGGCATTGCGCGCGGTCGACGGCCAGAAGTCCATGCCACCGCTCGCGGGCGCGCTGCTCAAGAACGAGCAGGACATGACGCTGTTCGAGCGCCTTATCTACATGAACCGCCACAACCGCTGAAGCGCCACGCGCGCCCGGCGTTGCGCGAGCCCGGAGGCCCCGCATGCTGATCGACTTCTTCTACACGCTGCGCGACGCGAAGCTGCCGGTTTCCGTGAAGGAGTACCTCACGCTCGTCGAAGCGCTCAAGGAGCGCGTGATCGCGCCGTCGCTCGACGACTTCTACTATCTCGCGCGCATGACGCTCGTGAAGGACGAGCAATACTTCGACCGCTTCGACCAGGCCTTCGGCGCGTATTTCCGCGGCATGGAGAAGAAGTCGGAGCTGGCGTTCGAGATTCCCGAGGACTGGCTCAAGAAGCGTCTCGAGCGCGACTTCACGCCCGAGCAGCGTGCGCAGATCGAAGCGATGGGCGGCCTCGACAAGCTCATGGAGCGCCTCAAGGAGCTGTTCGAAGAACAGAAGGAGCGGCACGAAGGCGGCAGCAAGTGGATCGGCACGGGCGGCACCTCGCCGTTCGGCAACGGCGGCTATAACCCCGAGGGCATCCGCATCGGTGGCGAAGGCGGGCAGCGCAGCGCCGTGAAGGTGTGGGACGCGCGCGCCTACCGCGACTACGACGATCAGGTCGAGATCGGCACGCGCAACATCAAGGTCGCGCTGCGGCGGCTGCGCCGCTTCGCACGTGAAGGTGCGCACGAGGAACTCGATCTGCCCGACACGATCCGCAGCACCGCCGCCAACGCGGGCTGGCTCGACCTCAAGATGGTCCCGGAGCGGCACAACAACGTGAAGGTGCTGATGCTGCTCGACGTGGGCGGCTCGATGGACGACCACATCCGGCGTACCGAGGAACTCTTCTCGGCGGCGAAGGCCGAGTTCAAGCACCTCGAGTTCTACTACTTCCACAACTGCGTCTACGACTATCTGTGGAAGAACAACCGCCGCCGCCACGCGGAGCGCACGCCCACCTGGGACCTGCTGCACAAGTTCACGCCCGACTACAAGCTGATCTTCGTCGGCGACGCGACCATGAGCCCCTACGAAGTGCTGCAGCCAGGCGGCTCGGTCGAGTACAACAACCCCGAGGCGGGCGCCGTGTGGCTGCGCCGTCTGGCCGACCACTTCCCGCACTTCGCGTGGCTCAATCCCGAGCCCGAGCGGCTCTGGGAGTACCGGCAGTCGGTGTCGGTGATTCGCGAGATTCTCGGCCACCGCATGTATCCGCTCACCATCGCCGGGCTCGAAACGGCCATGCGCACGCTCAGCAAGTAAGTGCCGCACGGCACGGCATCGTTACGATAACAACGCATCAAGAGGAGATTCACTGCATGACCGCGCCTTCGTCGCCCGACTTCCAGACACTCAGGTCGGGACCGCTGCGGCCCTTTGCCGACACTTCGGTGTCCGCGGTAGTCGCGGGCTTCGTCGCGATGATGACGGGCTACACGAGTTCGCTCGTGCTGATGTTTCAGGCCGGTCAGGCCGCCCATCTCTCCGACGCGCAGATCTCCTCGTGGATCTGGGCGCTCTCCATCGGCATGGCGGTGACCACCATCGGCCTCTCGTTGTGGTTCCGCGCACCCATCGTGGTCGCCTGGTCCACGCCGGGCGCGGCGCTTCTGATCGCCTCGCTGCCGCACGTGCCGTATGCCGAAGCCATCGGCGCCTATCTCGTCTGCGCGCTGCTGCTCACGGCGGTCGGCCTCACCGGCTGGTTCGACGCGCTCATGAAGCGCATTCCCGGCGGCATTGCCGCCGCGCTGCTCGCGGGCATCCTGTTCGAGATCGGTATCGAGATCTTCCGCGCCGCGCAGTATCAAACGCCGCTCGTGCTGACGATGTTCTTCGCCTACCTCGTCTTGAAACGCTACGTGCCGCGCTATGCGATCGTCGCCACGCTAGGGGTGGGCATCCTCGCCGCCGCCGCGCTCGGGCTGCTCGACTTCAGCCACTTCCGCGTGGCCGTCGCGAGGCCCGTCTTCACGATGCCCGCGTTCTCGGTAGCGGCGATCGTCAGCATCGGCATTCCGCTCTTCGTCGTGGCCATGGCCTCGCAAAACGTGCCTGGTATCGCCGTGCTGCGCGCCGACGGCTACGACCACAAGGTCGCGCCCTCCTCGCCGCTGATCGCCACGACGGGTATCGCCTCGCTCGTGCTCGCGCCATTCGGTTCGCACGGCGTGAACCTCGCCGCCATCACCGCTGCGATCTGCACCGGCCCGCATGCGCACGAGGATCGCGCGAAGCGCTATATGGCGGCCGTCTGGTGCGGCGTGTTCTATCTGATCGCCGGGACGTTCGGCGCGACGATTGCCGCGCTGTTCGCCGCGTTTCCGAAGGCGCTCGTCGTGTCGATCGCGGCGCTCGCGCTGTTCGGCTCCATCATGAGCGGCCTCACCAACGCGATGCAGGACCCGAAACAGCGCGAGGCCGCGCTCGTGACCTTCATGGTGACCGCTTCGGGGCTCACGCTCCTGTCGATCGGTGCGGCGTTCTGGGGGCTCGTCGCGGGCGTCCTCACCCAGCTCGTGCTCACGGCGCGGCGGGCCTGATGCCGCCCGATGGCGCCCCAGTTGCTGGCCGAAAGCCCCGCGCCATCGCAACCCCCGCCGATCCGCCATAAAATGACAGATGTGCGCCGCGCTCCGTGCGCGGCCGGCGTGTGCCCGGTGCACCGCCCGCAGCCCATGCGCGCCACGGCGCAGCGGCACCGGGTGCGGCGGCGCAGCAGCGCCCCTTCGCGTTTCGCCCTGGCGCCTTCGGGCGTGAGGCCGTTCAACACTCAACCGACACGGCGCGACAGCGCCCTCAAGGCCTGACATGACTACCGCACTCGACCAGCTCAAGCAGTACACCACCGTCGTCGCCGACACGGGCGACTTCCAGCAGTTTGCGCAGTACAAGCCGCGGGACGCAACGACCAACCCTTCGCTGATTCTCAAGGCTGTGCAGAAGGCCGAGTACCGGCCGCTGCTCGAAAAAACCGTGCGCGATCACGCGAGCGAGTCGGTCGAATCGATCATCGACCACCTGCTGATCGCCTTCGGCACCGAGATCCTGAAGATCATCCCGGGCCGCGTCTCGACCGAAGTGGACGCGCGCCTCTCGTTCGATACGAAGAAGTCGATCGACAAAGCGCACCACATCATCGAGCTCTACAAGGCGGCCGGCATCCCGCGCGAGCGCGTGCTGATCAAGCTCGCCTCGACGTGGGAAGGCATCCGGGCAGCCGAGGTGCTGCAGAAGGAAGGCATCCACTGCAACATGACGCTGCTGTTCTCGCTCGCGCAGGCGGCCGCGTGCGCCGAAGCGGGTGCGCAGCTGATCTCGCCGTTCGTCGGCCGCATCTACGACTGGTACAAGAAGGCCGCGGGCCCGAACTGGGACGAGGCGAAAGACGGCGGCGCGAACGATCCGGGCGTGCAGTCGGTGCGCCGCATCTACGCCTACTACAAAAAGTTCGGCTACAAGACCGAGGTGATGGGCGCGAGCTTCCGCACCACCAGCCAGATCGTCGAGCTGGCGGGCTGCGACCTGCTCACGATCAGCCCCGACCTGCTGCAGAAGCTGCAGGACAGCACGGAAAAGGTCGAGCGCAAGCTCTCGCCGGAAGCGTTCAAGGACGAGCAGATCGCGCGCGTGCCGGTGGACGAGGCCTCGTTCCGTTTCCTCGTGAACGACGACGCCATGGCGACGGAAAAGCTCGCCGAAGGCATCCGCGCCTTCGCCGCCGACGCCGTGAAGCTCGAAAAGCTGATCGAAGAACTGCGCGCGCACTGACGCGCCCCGCTCGGGGCCGTGCCTTCACGCGCGCGGCCCCGCGCATACCCCATTCCCGAGCGCGCCCTCGCAAACCCTGGCGACACCTGGGGACGCCACCTCACCGGCTCGCGCCTAGAATCAGGGCAGCGGCTCACCCGGGCCGCGCGATCTGGCCCTGGCCGGCCAGTCAGCTCTTGCGCAAGGAAACCGACGATGCAAATCCAGCCCTATCTCTCCTACAAAGGCACTTGCGACGAGGCGATCGCGTTCTACGGCGAAGCGCTCGGCGCGAAGGCACTCTTCAAGATGCGCTTCAAGGAAGCGCCGCCCGATCCAGCGCGGCCACTGCCGCCCGAACTGGCCGAGAAGATCATGCACGCGACGCTCCAGATCGGCGACGCCCAGCTCATGATGTCCGACGGCGGCTGCATGACGGAGAACGACAAGTTCCAAGGCTTCAACGTGTCGTTGACCGCGCCGGATGCCGCCACCGCCGAACGCTACTTCCACGCGCTCGCCAAGGGCGGCCAGGTGACGATGCCGTTCCAGAAGACCTTCTGGTCGCCCGGCTTCGGCATGCTGACCGACCGCTTCGGCGTGCCGTGGATGGTCGGCGCGCCGCCGCAGGAGAGCCCCGCCGGCTGACGAACACGGGCGGCGCTTCCTGGCCCTTCCCGGCCCTTCCTGGCCCTTCCCGGCCCTTCCTGGCGTTGCCCTGACGTTGGCCAGCGCGGAGTTCAACGCCTGCGCCTCACACCCCGCGGTGCGCCGAAGCGTGCTCGATGTTCCAGCGCGGCTCCGTGTCCAGCAGCAGCGCCCGCAGCGCGTTGACCTGCTCCTCCACCCGCTGACCGAGCCAGTATGGCCCCTGCAACTCCGGCGCAAGCGGGCCTGCCAGTGGCGGTGGCGCCGTGCGCGTGCCATCGTCATCCGCGCGCCCCGCTGGTGCAACGGGCCGCTCGCCGCGCAGCGTCCGCGCGGCCGCCTCCGGACTTTGCCCGCCGCCGAAGCGCAAGGCCCGCGCCATCGCCAGCAACGCCCCGCGCACGCACGCCCCGCCTTCGGCGAACGCCGCGCGCACGGCCTGTTGCTCGCAGCGCTCCACACCCGTCGACATCATTTCCAGCGCGCTCAACAGCGAGCGATGCAGCCGCTGAATCTGCTCGAGCTGCGCGACGGGCACGTCGATCTCCCCCGCCACGGAAGGCATCAGCGCGCGCAACTGCACGAGCCGCTCGTTCAGACGCATGAAGATGCGCACATGTTCGTCGTTGTCCACGTGCTCGCCGTGCACCACTTGCGCATAGAGGCGCGCGCAATCGCGCAGGTTGTCGGCCATCCGGTAGCGCCACGAGTACGTGGCGTGCAACGGCAACGCAAACGAGAACGCGAGTGCGATCACGATGCCGACCATCACATTCAGCGTTCGCCAGAGGCCCGTGTCGATCAGGTTGTCGCCGTGGCCCGCGACGATGCACATCGTGATCGCGGTGAGGAGCGCGACATAGCCGGGCTTGCCGATGGCGTGCCACGCGCAGACGCCCGCGACGATCGACATCAGCGCGTAGGTGAGCCAGAGCGAATGCGTGAAGGCCTGCACGATGAGCAGCAGCAGGCCAATGCCCGCGCCGAGCAGCGTGCCGAGCGAGCGCTCAGCCGCCTTCTTGCGGATGTTGCCTTGATGCTGCAGTCCGCCGATCACCACGAGCACCGTCACGGACGCCCAGATGCCGTGCGGAAGGTCGATACCGCTGGTCGCGAGTATCGAGCCCAGCATCGCGAGGCTCACGCGCACGCTGTGGATCATGCGCGCGTTGCGATAGCGGTAGTACGGCGAGGCGAGCGAGCGCCACAGCCGCGCGAGCCGCGAACGGCCGCGGCGCGGCGGCGTGGCGCCGATGACGGCGGTATCGGGTTCGGGAGGAGCCATGGGGCGCGCGGGAACGTGGGGCCGGCCGGGAATCGGACGCCGGCTGCGACGGCGTCGCAGCGCTCATCCTGCACCAGAAAAACGAATGCCTGCAACTGCTCGTTGCAGGCATCGCGTGCGCATCGGGCGGCGCGTCGCGCACACGGCCGCCTGCGTTCGGGTTGGCTCAGCTCTCGACGATGTCGAGATAGTCCTCCGGGCGCGTGCGATCCTCGCCCTTGCTGACGCCAAGAACATGCACGAGCGCGGATGCGGCGATCGCCACGACGAGGTTGACGAGCAGCGACCAGACTGCCGCGTAGCCCGGCACGGCCATGCCGAACAGATGCACGACGAAGGTCGAGCTCGTGAGGTTCAGCGAGATCGCCATCCAGGTGCCGGTGGCGATACCTGCCAGCCAGCCGAGCAGCAGGCCGCGCCAGTCGAGCATGCGCGTGTAGAGCCCCAGCACGATGGCCGGCAGCGTCTGGATGATCCAGATACCGCCGAGCAGCTGCAGCTGGATGGCGTACGTGAGCGGCAACCCGAGGATGAATGCCACCGCGCCCACCTTCACGATCAGCGAGACCATCTTGGCGATGTTGGTCTCCTGCTCGTGCGTCATGTGGCGGTTGATGAACTCCTTGTGAATATTGCGCGTGTAGAGGTTCGCGGCGGCAATCGACATGATCGCGGCGGGCACGAGCGCGCCGATGCCGATGGCGGCGAACGCCACGCCCACGAACCACGGCGGGAAGAAGTGCAGGAACAGCGCCGGCACCGCGAAGTTCGGGCCGAAGGCCTTGAAGTACGGCGCGAACTCCGGCATGTCCTTCACGCCCGAGGCGAGCGCCATGTAGCCGAGCAGCGCGAGCAGGCCCAGAACGAGCGAGTACGCCGGCAGCATCGCCATATTGCGGCGAATCGTGTTGCCCGACGACGACGAGAACACGGCCGTGATCGAGTGCGGATAGAGGAACAGCGCGAGCGCCGAACCAATCGCGAGCGTGGCATAGGCGCTATAGCCGTTCAGGCTCGATGCGTCGGGCGCCTTGAGCAGGAGCTTCGCGGGCGGCACCGCAGCGAAGATGTGCCCGAAGCCGCCCATCTGCGCGGGAATCACGAAGATCGCAGCGGCGATCGTGATGTAGATGAGCAGGTCCTTCACGACGGCGATCATGGCCGGCGCGCGCAGACCCGAGGTGTAGGTGTACGCGGCGAGGATCGCGAACGCGATGATAAGCGGCAGATCGCCGACGAAACCGGTCGTATCGAAGCCGAGCGCGCCGATCACGACCTCGATCCCAAGCAGCTGCAGCGCGATATACGGCATGGTCGCGACGATGCCCGTCACGGCAACGGCGAGCGCGAGCGTGCGGCTGCCGTAACGCGCACTCACGAAGTCGGCCGAGGTAACGAAGCGATGGCGCTTCGCGATGGCCCAGAGCTTGGGGAACACCACGAACGCGAACGGATAGATGAGGATCGTGTACGGCAGCGCGAAGAAACCCGTTGCGCCCGCGCCGAACACGAGCGCAGGGACAGCGACGAAGGTGTACGCGGTATAGAGATCGCCACCCAGCAGGAACCACGTGACGACGGTGCCGAAGCGGCGGCCGCCCAGGCCCCACTCGTCGAGCTGCGCAAGGTCGCCTTTACGCCAGTGCGCAGCAACGAAGCCAAGTATGGTGACGCCGACGAAGAACAGGATGAAGACGAAGGTTGCGGTGAGGTTCATCGCGCGCCCCCTGCACCACCCTTCTTGCGGGTCTTCGTCTTGTGATAGACCAGCGCCGTAATGCACGCACTGATCAACACCCAGGCCAGCTGGTACCAGTAGAAGAACGGAAAATCCCACAGCGTGGGCTCGATCTTGTTGTACGACGGCACCCAGATCATGGCGATCCAGGGCAGCAGCAACAGCCAGAGCCAGCGCTTGCTGCTCTGGCCGGTGTCGGCGTCGTGAGCCATGACGTCTCCTCTTTCCTTATCGTGTCGTGCGAGCCGCCCCGCGGAGGCGGGACATGGCCCGGCAAGCCGGTAGCCGGCAGGGTCCCCGAAAACGACAAAGAGAGTATAGAGCGCCTGGCGCCCGGTCAAGCCGGGGGGAACCCAATCCAGGCGGCCGTCAGCGGCAGGGAAATCCGCTCGCCGGTCCCGCGTTCGATCGGGTGTGCGTATCAAGGCCCAGGTGGGGAGGACGGCGCCATCCCGCTGTCGAATCCCGCCTGGAACTTCGGCCTGAAGCCCTCACCCCGACCTCAGATCGAGAACGCCGCGCCCTTCTCTCCGCTCGCTTGGCGCAGCGCCTTCACCCACTGATGCGCGGGCAGGCCAAGGCGGGTTTCCAGCAGACGCGCGCGCTTGTCGAGCGCCGCCCACGTGAGCTCGAGCGCCGGGCCCGAGAACGCGATGGCGATGCGGTTGCCGTCGTGCACCTCGGGCAGCGCGATCACGCGGCCGTCGAACGCTTCCTTCAGGCGCTTCATGTTGCGCACGAAGCTCGGGTGATCGCCAAACAGGTTGATCGTCGCGATACCCGCTTCAGTCAGGCACGCGCGCGCGGCGCGATAGAACGCCACGCTGTCGAGTACCGGGCCGCGTGCCGTCGCGTCATAGACGTCGATCTGCAGGGCGCCGATCGTGCCGTGGTTCGCGCGGTCGTTCACGAAGTCCCAGGCGTCGAGCTCGCGCACAGCCAGGCGCGCGTCGTCGGGCGGCAGTTCGAACATCGTGCGCGCGGCCACCACGACAGCGGGATTGAGCTCGATCGCCTCGACCTTCGCGGGACGCAGATACTGATGCGCGAACTTCGTGAGCGACGCGGCGCCCAGGCCGAGTTGCACAATGCGCTTGGGCGTGGCGAGGAACAGCAGCCACGTCATCATCTGCTGCGCGTATTCGAGCTCGATATGATGCGGCTTCTTCAGGCGCATCGCGCCCTGCACCCACTCGGTGCCGAAGTGCAGATAGCGCACCCCGTTCTCTTCCGAGAACGTCACCGGCGCAAAACGTGGCTTGCGCGGCGCTTCGATGAGCGGCGCGTGGTCGAGCGCGTGGTCGAGCGATTCAGCGGCGCGGCGCGCGCGGGCGGCGGTCTTCACGGCCTTTTCCGCCTTGGCGGCCTTTTCAACCCTCACGCGCGGCGCGCTTGCGGAATCGGTGTCGCGGGCGGTGCGAAATGCGCGCGCCTCGGCAGAGGCGCGTTTGATCAGAGTCGTCATGAAAAATCTTCTTGCTATATAGGCGGATTAGCGGGCGGACGTGAGCATAGCATTCGCGGCGGCTCATGACGTCGTAAAGCGGACGTCGTAAAGCGGACATCGTAAAGCGGACGTCGCAAAGCGGCCGTTGCCCACCGGCAGCGCCGCTTGCGTTCAGTTGCAAGCCGTCGCGGCGCCCACGGTCGTGCATTGGCGCATGCTCCAGTGGCTTTCGCCGGCGAGGCCCGCGCCCGCGTTCGTCGAGCCGATGGCCTCCACGCCCTTCTGGGGCGGCCCAGGCCTGAAGCGCATCTCCACGCGCGCGATGTGCAGCGTGGCCGGCGCGGGCGGAAACGGCGGCGCGGCACCGATCGCGCGCTCGACGGCCTCGTCCCACGCCGCGCTGCCGCTGGACCTCGAGAGCGTCACCGTGTCGACTGTGCCGTCGGGCTTCAGGGTCATCGAAACCGTGGCCACCGGATCGTCGCTCACTCGTGCCGTGGCGACGACCATGTTGCTGCCGAGCCTGCAGCTTACGTAACGCTCCCATTGCGTGGCGCTCAAGGTGGCTTCGGTGGGAGGCGTGAAGCCCGCCATCGTCACGCGTGCGAGACAGTGGCTCGTGACGGTTTCCGGCGCGGGCAGCGGCGGCGCGCCGGTCATGGCGCCAGCCGACACGCCAGCGCCAGCGCAGCCGGCCAGCGCGATCACCAGCGCGGCGCCGAGCAGGAGCGCAGGCAAAAGACCTTTCTCTGTGTGCTTCATGGCGATGACGGCTCCAGTGCGACGGGCGGGCGCCCGGTGACATTCCCTCTCCCGCCACGCACGCATGCTAGCGCGGCGGGTTTGCAGCGGGCTTACGGCCTCATACGGGATCCCCGCCCGCGTAGTCGACGGCCCGGCGGCGAACTCGTGCGGGTGCGCCTATCTGTCTAATGGCCGACTAGCCGCAGGTTTCGACGCCTGCCCAAATACCAGTACTACTGACTACTGTCCGGTAGCTGACGGCCTTGAGGCCTTTTTTTGCACACACTCCTTGCAAATATATCCATTTAGGTATAACTTGTCGATGGAACAGGACACCAAACCCCTCTACTGGCTCGGCACAGCGCGCAAAGACCTGAAAGCGATGCCCGATGCAGTGCAAGACACGTTCGGCTATGCGTTGCATCTGGCCCAGACCGGACGAAAGCACGATCAGGCGAAGCCGTTGAAAGGCTTCGGATCGGCTGGCGTGCTCGAGGTGGTCGAGTCGGCGGAGAACGGCACGTACCGTGCGGTCTACACGGTGAAGCTGGCTCACGCCGTGTATGTGCTGCACTGTTTTCAGAAGAAATCGCGCTATGGCATCGTGACACCGAAGCCGGATATGGTGCTGGTTCGCGAGCGTCTCAAAGCAGCCGAAGCGCATGCCAAAGGAGAAGTGAAGTGATCGAAATCGAACGTGGCAGCGACAATGTCTATGCCGACCTCGACATACCCGATGCCGGGGAAATGCTCGTCAAGGCGCAACTCGCCACCAAGATCCGGGAAATCATCCACGCCCGGAAATGGACTCAGCAGCAGGCCGCGGGCGTGCTGGGCATGACGCAACCCAAACTCTCGAACATGCTGCGCGGGCAGTTTCGCGGCGTGAGCGAAACAAAGATGCTGGAATGTCTCGCCAAGCTCGGACGCGACGTGCGCATCGTCGTGGGTCCGGACCGCCATTCGGAAGCCGCAGGACATATCGAAGTCGTGTTCGCCGTCTGAGCGGGCGGCCCCGGGTGTGTCCTCAAGCGCGCTCCTGCGCGAGCCACCTGCGCAACCCCTCCCACGCGCGCAGTTTCCCGGCATAAGGCACCGCCGCATACGCGGGGCTGCTCGAAGGCAGCTTGACGAAGTCGAGTGACCTGCCGCCCCGCGCCAGCGCCTGCATGCCGATCCTGGCCGCCGTGCCGCCGTTGAAGGCGACCGCCGCGAGATTCGGCATTGAGCTCACGAGCGCCGCGACATCGTTCGCGGCGTGATCGCGAATCCGGCTATCGAGACTGCCTTCGCGACGTGCCTGCGCAATGACGTCCCACAAGCCGACACGATGCGCAAGCAATGCCTCGAGCCGTTGGGCGTATGCCATCGCCGGCAAGTCCTCGCCGATCACATCGCCAATCAAATGCCAGAAGCGGTTCTGCTTGTGCGCGTAATACTGCTGTTGCGCGAGCGATGCTTCACCCGGCAGGCTGCCGAGGATCAGCACGCGCGTCTCGTCATCGACGACGGGAGGAAATGAGCGCTTGAACGTCATGGACGAAAGGCCGCGCAAGCTCAACGCGGCGCGGGATGCTCACGCAGCGCATGCGTATGGGCACGCGTTGCGGTATGGTCGAGCGGGCCGCGTTCGCGCCCCAGATGGATGGCGCGCATGCCAGCCGCGGCAATGCCCGCCAGGTGCACCCACAGCGCGGGCAGCATGCACTCCGTGACGAGCAAAGGCATACCATGCCGCTCGAACACCGAACGCCGGGCGAAGAAAGCCTGTGGTGCAGGCCCGGCCGCTTGCCGCGCCGCGAGCGCATGCAGCGGATGCCGCGCATTGACACGTCGGCTTACCAGCGCCGATCGCGCCACGCCGCTATCTCTGTACAGCAGTTCCGCGAGCGGCCGCGTGCGCAGGCGGCGCATGGCCTGCCAGACGCCATGACTCGCGGCAAGTGGCGTCGCGCTGTGCGCGGCCACGAAAGGCACGCCGTCCACCACCAGCGCGATCTCGCGCACCCACGCCCGCTCGCGCGGCGCGAGCCCGAGCGCCGCACGCTCGTCGGGCCAGGGCAGGCTGACGGCCTCGCGCGTCACGCGCACCTCCACCGGCCCTAGCGTGCGCAGATGCGCCGTAAGCGAACCGCCACGGGTAAGCCAGTCTTTCTGAGCGGCGCTGAATGTCGGCAAGGGCGCGACACGCCAGTGCGCGTCGGCGGCATCGAATCGGATGGACATGGCGCGCATTATAGGCCCCGCTCCCCGCGCGACGTCCTCGCGCGCCCAAAAGAAAACCCCTCGGGGCAGACCCTGCCGCGAGGGGTTTCGAAGCGCTTGCGCCGGGCTTGCCGCCATCATGGCGGCGTTGCCTGGCCAACCGCCATCAACGCGCGAGCAGCAGCGCGTTGGTGCGCTTGACGAAGCTGGCCGGATCTTCCAGCGCGCCGCCTTCGGCGAGCAGCGCCTGATCGAAGAGCAGATGGCACCAGTCGGCGAAATCGGCACGCTCGGCCGAAAGCGCCTTCACGAGCGGATGTTCCGGATTCACTTCGAGAATCGGGTGGAACTCGGGCGCGTTCTGCCCCGCCGCCTTCAGCATGCGCTGCAGGTAACCGCTCATCTCGCCTTCGTCGGCCACGAGGCAAGACGGCGAATCGGTGAGGCGGAACGTGAGGCGCACGTCCTTCGCCTTGTCCTTGAGCGCTTCCTTCATCTTTTCGACGAGCGGCTTGAGCTCCTCGCCCACCTTCTCCTGTTGCTGCTTTTCCTCGTCGTTGAGCGCGCCCAGGTCGAGGTCGCCGCGCGCCACGCTGGCGAGCGGCTTGCCGTCGAACTCGTTGAGGAACGAAAGCATCCATTCGTCCACGCGGTCGGTGAGAAGCAGCACTTCCACGCCCTTCTTGCGGAACACTTCGAGGTGCGGACTGTTCTTCGCGGCCTGCCACGAATCGGCCGTGACATAGTAGATCTTCGTCTGCTCGGGCTTCATGCGCGCGACGTAGTCGGCGAGCGCGACACTCTGCTCGGTCGTGTCGTTATGCGTGGAGGCGAAGCGCGCGAGCTTCGCCACGCGTTCGCGATTGGCGTGATCCTCGCCGATGCCTTCCTTCAGCACCTGGCCGAACTCGGTCCAGAACGTCTTGTACTTCGCCTTGTCCTCTTCCTTCGCTTCGGCGTCATGCTGCGCGCTCGCCAACTCTTCGAGCATGGAAAGCACGCGCTTGGTCACGCCGTCACGAATCGCCTTGACGTCGCGGCTCTCCTGCAGGATTTCGCGCGAGACGTTGAGCGGCAGGTCGCTCGAATCGACCACGCCCTTCACGAAGCGTAGGTAGTTCGGCAGCAGCTGATCGGCGTCGTCCATGATGAAGACGCGCTTCACGTAGAGCTTCAGGCCGCTCTTGTGATCGCGGTTCCACAGGTCGAACGGCGCGTGCGCCGGGACGTAGAGCAGCTGCGTGTACTCGCTGCGGCCCTCCACGCGGTTATGCGTCCATGCCAGCGGATTCTCGTGGTCGTGCGCGAGATGCTGATAGAACTGCTGGTACTGCTCCTCGCTGATATCGCTCTTCGCGCGCGTCCACAGCGCGCTCGCCTGGTTGATGGTCTCGTACTCGTCCTTCGCGACCATCTCGTTCTTTTCAGCGTCCCATTCTTCCTTCTTCATCTCGATGGGCAAGCCGACGTGATCCGAATACTTCTGGATGATCGACTTGAGCTTCCACGTGGAGAGCAGTTCGTCCTCGCCCTCGCGCAGGTGCAGCGTGATCGTCGTGCCACGCTGTGCGCGCTCGATTTTTTCGACCGAGAACTCGCCCTCGCCCGCGCTTTCCCAGCGCACGCCCTCCGACGCGGAGAGACCGGCACGGCGGGTCTCGACGGTGATCTTGTCGGCGACGATGAAGCCCGAGTAGAAGCCCACGCCGAACTGGCCGATCAGCGCGGCGTCCTTCTGCTGGTCGCCCGAGAGCTTGCCGAAGAATTCCTTGGTGCCCGAGCGCGCGATCGTGCCGAGGTTCGAGACCGCCTCGTCGTGGCTCATGCCGATGCCGTTGTCGTCGATCGTGATGGTGCGCGCGGCCTTGTCGTAACCCACGCGGATCCGCAGGTTCGGATCGTTCTCGTAGAGCGCGTTGTTCTCGATCGCCTCGAAACGCAGCTTGTCCGCTGCATCCGACGCGTTGGAGATCAGTTCGCGCAGGAAGATTTCCTTGTTGCTGTACAGCGAATGGATCATCAGATGCAGAAGCTGCTTCACTTCCGCCTGGAAGCTCATCGTTTCCTGGGCCATAGGGTCCTCGTTCGTTGTTTCGTTGCAATGCAGACTGGATGGCTTTCGCGCCTCGCTGCGGCACGCCGGGCACCCAGTTGGGGCCGGCCCGGCCGGATTTCAAGGCCCGCTGCCCGTGCCGCGCCGTGCCACGCCATCCAGGTAGTTCGCGAGAAACGCGGGAAGCGCCGGATCGCCGCAGTTGGCGACGTTGAAGCGCATCCACGTGGTGGGCGACTGGTGTGGCGAAAAGAGGCTGCCCGGCGTGAGCAGGAGGCCCGCCTCGTGACCGGCGGCGGTGAGCGCGTCGGCGTCCACGCCCGTGTCGGCCCACAGGAACATGCCGGCGCCCGGCGCCGTAAACAGGCGCAGGCCCGCGCGCTCCAGCATGCGCGCGGCCTTGTCGCGCACGCCGTCCAGCCGCACGCGCAAGCGCTCGACGTGGCGCCGGTAATGGCCTTCGGTCAGCACGCGATAGAGCACGCGCTCGTTCAGCTCCGGGCTCGTCATGCCGACCAGCATCTTCTGGTCGCTCACGGCCTGCGTCACGTCGAGACCCGACGCGATGAAGCCCACCCGCAGGTTAGGCGCGAGCGTCTTCGAAAAGCTGCCGAGGTAGATCACGCGGCGCAGCTGGTCGAGGCTCGCGAGGCGCGTGGCCGGATAGCCGGCTGGGCACAGGTCGCCGTAGATGTCGTCCTCGACAACGAGGAAGTCGTACTGCTCGGCGAGGCGCAGGATGCGGAACGCCTGCGCGGCCGTGAGCGACGTGCCCGTGGGGTTCTGCAGCACCGAGTTGATGACGAGCATCTTCGGCCGCCAGGTTTCGACGAGCGATTCCAGCGCGTCGAGGTCCGGCCCCTCGGGCGTGTAGGGCATGCCCACCAGCCGCGCGCCCTGCGCCGCGAAGCGCCCGAACATCTGGAACCACGCCGGGTCGCCCACCACCACCGTGTCGCCGGCCTGCACGTAGAGCCGCGCGAGCAGGTCGATGGCCTGGGTGACGCCGGAGACGAGGACGATCTGCTCGGGCGAGGCGCCGATCTCGATCTCCGCGAGGCGCGTCTGCAATTGCTGGCGCAGCGGCAGGAAGCCCTGTGGCGAGCCGAAGCCGAGCATCTGCGTGCCGCTCTGGCGCCCGAGCGAGCGCAGCGCCCCTGCGATCAGCTCGCCGTCCAGCCAGCGCGCCGGCAGGTAGCCGAGTCCCGGCCCCTTTTCCGGATGCGTCGAGGACTGCAGCATGTTGCGCAGCAGCCAGACCACGTCGAGCGTGGGCGGCGCGGGCGGCTCGGCGGCCTCGTTCGCGCCGTGGCCGGCCGCAGCGCGCCGCTGCTCGATGGGCGCGACGTTCGCGATGCGCTCTCGCACGTAAAAACCCGAGCCGCGCCGCGAATCGAGATAGCCTTGGGCGACCAGGCGCTCGTAGGCCTCGACGACCGTGAAGCGCGACACGCCCTTGTCGAGCGCGAGCTGGCGGATGGACGGCATGCGCATGCCGGGGCGGAACACCCGTTCCTCGATGCGGCGGCGCCCCCACTGCACGAGCTGGTCAACGAGCGTGAGCGTGGCCGCGTCGTGCGGGGCCGGAATCTGGTCAAGCGGGACGGAGGACATGGGGCTCCCAACTGTACCGAACACTATCGGATCGATTGTACCGTTACTGTCAGCATCCATACCGGTACATTTAGTCTCGTCCGTACCGGTAAGGATCCGGCACTCCGCTCACCAGACATCCATGATGAAAGCACGCGAAACCCAGGGCATGCTGCTCGGCCTCGTCGGGGTCATGATCTTCAGCCTCACGCTGCCGATGACGCGCATCGTCGTCCTCGAATTCCACCCGCTGCTCAACGGCCTCGGCCGTGCGCTCGCCGCCTCGATACCGGCCGCCGCGCTGCTCGCCTGGCGCCGCGAAAAGCGGCCCAGCTGGCCGCAGGTGAAAAGCCTCGCGGTGGTGTCGCTCGGCGTGATCGTGGCCTACCCGGTGTTCTCCGCGTGGGCCATGCAGAGCGTGCCCGCCTCGCACGGCGCGATCGTCAACGGCCTGCAGCCGCTCGCCGTCGCCATCTATGCCGCCTGGCTCTCGCACGAGCGGCCCTCGAAGGCGTTCTGGGCCAGCGCGCTCGCGGGCAGCGCACTCGTCATCGCGTTCGCGCTGCAGGCGGGCGGCGGCTCGCTCCATGCCGGCGACGCGTGGATGCTCGTGGCGGTCGGCATCGGCGCGCTCGGCTATGCCGAAGGCGCGCGCCTCGCGCGGCAGCTCGGCGGCTGGCAGGTGATCTGCTGGGCGCTCGTGCTCTCGGCGCCGTTTCTGGCACTGCCGGTGGGCTGGCTCGCCTGGCAACACCATCTCGCGCACCCCGGCCCCGTCGCGCTCAAGACCTGGCTCGCGTTCGGCTATGTCACGCTGTTCTCGCAGTTCCTCGGCTTCTTCGCGTGGTACGCCGGCCTCGCCATGGGCGGCACCGCGCGCGTGGGCCAGGTGCAGCTGCTGCAGATCTTCTTCACGATGGCGTTCTCGGCGCTGCTGTTCGGCGAGCACGTCGCACCGTCCGCGTGGTTCTACGCGGCGGCCGTGATCCTCACCGTGATGCTCGGCCGCCGCGCCGCGATCCAGACCGCGCCGCAGCCCGTACGGGCCACCTAGGGGCCGTTTGGCGAATCGCGTCATAATCGAAGACTTTCCGGCCGCGCGATCTTACACCCCGCCCGGCCTGGCGTTTCATCCTCGCACCTAACCAGGACTCACAGGACTAACAGGAGACTTCATGGACCACAGCGAACTTCAAGCCGCCCGCGGCTGGCAACTTTCCGAGCGCGCCATCAAACTGACCAGCTCGGCCATTCGCGAAATCCTGAAGGTCACCGAACGCCCCGAAGTCATCTCGTTCGCGGGCGGCCTGCCCTCGCCGGCCACCTTCCCCGCGGAAGCCATGCGCAGCGCCGCCGACCGCATCCTGCGCGACAACCCGGCCGGCGCGCTCCAGTACAGCGCGACCGAAGGCTACCTGCCGCTGCGCGAGTGGGTGGCCGCGCGCCATTCGGTGGGCGGCGCGACGATCCGTCCTTCGCAGGTGCTCATCACCACGGGCTCGCAGCAAGCGCTCGACCTGCTCGGCAAGGTGCTCGTGTCGCCGGGCAGCCCGGTGCTGGTCGAAACGCCCACCTATCTCGGCGCCTTGCAATCCTTCTCGCTCTACGAGCCGCGCTATGTGCAGGTGCCCACCGACGATCTCGGCCTCGTGCCCGAAGGCCTCACGCCCGAACTGACGGCCGGCGCGCGCCTGCTCTACGCGATCCCGAGCTTCCAGAATCCCACCGGCCGCCGCCTGCCGCTCGCGCGCCGCGAGACGCTCGCCGCCTATGCGAAGCGCTCACCGTTCCCGGTGGTCGAAGACGATCCTTATGGCGCGCTCGACTACGCGGGCGAGCCGCTGCCGACCCTGCTCTCGATGGCGCCCGAGCACATCGTGTATCTGGGCTCGTTCTCGAAGGTGCTCGCGCCGGGTCTGCGCGTGGGCTACGTCATCGCGCCCGAAGCGCTGCACCACAAGCTCGTGCAGGCCAAGCAGGCCACCGACCTGCACACGCCGAGCTTCACGCAGCGCATCGTGCACGAAGTCGTGAAGGACGGCTTTCTCGACACGCACGTGCCGACCATCCGCACGCTCTATCGCAGCCAGTGCGAAGCGATGCTCGCGGCGCTCGAGCGCTATATGCCCGAGGGCGTGAGCTGGAACCGCCCCGAGGGCGGCATGTTCATCTGGGTCGACCTGCCCGCGCACGTCGACAGCATGAAGCTGCTGGAAGACGCGATCGCGCAGAACGTGGCCTTTGTGCCCGGCGCGCCGTTCTTTGCCGGCGAAGCGCGGCACAATACGCTGCGCCTGTCGTTCGTTACCGTGCCGCCCGCGAAGATCGACGAAGGCGTCGCGAAGCTCGGCGCGCTGATTCGCGCGCGCGGCTGACGGCAGGACAGATTCGATTTCCGTTGTTTTTCTCTCCGACGAGGACTCCTGATCATGGCTGACATCAACATCTACGACCGTCTCGAACAGCTCGGCATCGAACTGCCCGAGGCGGGTGCGCCCGCCGCGGCCTACGTGATGAGCGCACAGAGCGGCAACACGGTGTACCTGTCCGGTCACATCGCCAAGAAGGACGGCAAGGTGTGGGCCGGCAAGCTCGGCGACACGCTCAACACCGAGGAAGGCAAGGCCGCCGCGCGCGCCATCGCCATCGACCTGATCGCGACGCTGCACGCCCATACGGGCGACCTCAACAAGGTCAAGCGCATCGTCAAGCTGATGAGCCTCGTGAATTCGACGCTCGCCTTCACGGAACAGCACATCGTCACGAACGGCGCCTCGGAGCTGATCGCCGACGTCTTCGGCGAGAAGGGCAAGCATGCCCGTTCGGCGTTCGGTGTGGCGCAGATCCCGCTCGGCGCGTGCGTCGAGATCGAGCTGATTGCCGAAGTCGAGTAAGTCGCCGACCGCATCGGCCACCGGCGGGGCCGGCCCCGCCGCGCGCGCCTGGCTCCCGCTATCGAGATTCCCCACCATGTCCCAACGCAGCGTCCGCTTCAAACAGGTCGACGTATTTACGTCGGTGCCGTTCAAGGGCAACCCGCTCGCCGTCGTGTTCGACGCCGACGGGCTCGATAGCGCGCAGATGCAGGCCATCGCGCGCTGGACCAATCTCTCCGAAACGACCTTCCTGCTCGCGCCGACCGATCCGCACGCCGACTATCGCGTGCGCATCTTCACGACGCGCGGCGAGCTGCCATTCGCCGGACATCCGACGCTAGGCACAGCGCATGCGCTGCGCGAAAGCGGCTACCTGCCGAAGACACCCGGCCGGCTCGTGCAGGAATGCGGCGCCGGCCTCGTCGAGCTGGCCGAACGCGGGGAAGGCCGCTGGGCCTTCGCGGCGCCACCGGCACGCATGACGCCGTTGCCCGCCGCCCGCTACGACGCGTTGCGGGCCGCACTGGGCTCGGACGCGATCGACTTCGAGGCGGCCCCCTGCGCAATGGACAACGGCGCGCCGTGGCTCGTCGTGCGCTTCGCCTCGGCCGACGCCGTGCTCGCCCTCGCGCCCGATCTACAGGCCTTCGCAACGATTGCCGAAAGCGTGGGTGCGCATGGCCTCGCGGCCTACGGTCCGCACCCGGCACACGGCCCCGCCACCTTCGAGGTCCGCTGCCTGATGACGGGCCTCGGCCAGGGCGAAGATCCCGTCACGGGTAGCGCCAATGCAGCCATCGCCATGCTGCTGCAACAGCAGCACCTGCGCCCCGGCACGCACTATACGGTGCGTCAAGGCACCGCGATGGGGCGCGACGGCCGCGTCGCAGTCGACTACGACGATGCCGCCGGCAAGGTCTGGATCGGCGGCGCTTCGCTCACCGTCGTCGACGGCACCTGCTGCCTGCCCTGACCGATCTGGCTGACTGTGCCACCTGTGGTGGCACGCCCGGCCACGCTTGCGCGTGCGGCGCAAATTCTATGCGCGGCCCCTCATCTATGCTCACCGAATAGCCAACGTGCACGCCCGGCAACACGATTCGTGTATACCCGTGGAAGCGGTGCTTCCTTAAACATTCCTCAACGATTAATATCGGAATATCGGGTGCCGGAAGGCAGCCGCCGTGTTCAATTCCGCGTGCATGTTGCGCGCCATTCTCTCAGCCGTCCCGCACAGCATGCCGCCCATGAAACCGAGCGCCTCGTTGCCGTCCCGGCCGCCGCACCCGCGGCATGGCGAATCATGCGTGCGGCGGGCACGATGAGCAACGCCCGGGGACCGTTCTCCCGCGACCCGGGCCAGCGCGATGCGCCTGCCCCCGCTTTCACGCGCCCGCGCACGCTGCTGGCCATCCCGCTTCTCGGCGTGCTGGTGCTGCTCCTGCTGTGGGCCGTGATCTTCATGCGGCTCTCGGTCGAAAAGGAAGCGACCGTGCGCGAGGCCACCGCCTCCGCGGCCATCCTTTCGGCGGCGCTCGAGCAACACACCGTCAAGGCGATCCACCAGGTCGACCAGATCACCCGGTTCGTGAAGTACGAGTACGAAAAGACGCCCGGAAGCTTCGACCTCGCGACCACGGTCGAAAAGGGCGTCGTGCAGAGCGACTCGCTCGTGCAGGTGTCGATCATCGACGAGCACGGCAACCTCGTCGCCAACACCAGCGAAGCGCATCCGAAGCCGATCAACCTCGCCGACCGCGACCACTTCCGCGTGCACGAGCACGAGAACGACGACCAGCTCTATATCAGCAAGCCCGTGCTCGGCCGCGTATCGGGGCGCTGGACGCTGCAGATGACGCGCCGGCTCAATCATCCCGATGGTTCGTTCGCAGGCGTCGTGGTGGTTTCGGAAGACCCCAGCTACTTCACGAGCGACTTCTACAACAATGCGGCCATCGGCCGCGACGGCGTGATCGCCGTGATCTCGGACACGGGCGCCGTGCTCGCGCGCCGCACCGGCGGCGCCGAACACGCGAGCGGCGCGTTCTCGGCCAGCGGCATCTATCCGATCGCCGAGCACGTCTCGGGCACCTACGTCGATCCGATCGACCACGTCACGCGTATCGTCTCGTACCGGCATATCGACGGCTATCCGCTCGGCGTGCTCGTAGGGCTCTCGCAGGCCGAGCAGTTCGCCGACTTCCGCCACACGCGCGACGTCTACCTGATGATGGCGACGTTCATTTCGCTCGCCATGCTGTCGTTCTTCGCCGTCGCCACGGGACTGATCGGCAAGCTGCTGGGGCGCGAGCGCGAGATGTCGCAGCTCGTGCAGTACGACCTCCTCACGGGCCTGCCCAATCGCTACGCGACGCTGCAGCGGCTGCGCCACGAAGTCGCGCAGCCCGGCAATCTCGGCCGTCTCGCGATCCTCTTCATCGACCTCGACAACTTCAAGACCGTCAACGACACGCTCGGCCACAACGCCGGCGACATCGTGCTGCAGATGAGCGCGGCGCGCCTCGCCGACGCCGTGGGCGCGGGCGGTACGCTCGCGCGCATCGGTGGCGACGAGTTCGTGGTCATCGTGAAGGGCGACGACATTGAAAAGCGCGCGATCGCGCTCGCGGAAGCCACCAACGCGGCGTTCACGCAACCGTTCGAGGTGCGCGGCAGCGCCTTCGTGCTGCACGCGAGCACGGGGATCGCGCTCTTTGCCGTGGCGCATGAAAGCGAGATCGACCTGCTGAAGAAGGCCGATCTCGCGATGTATGCCGCGAAGGAAGCGGGCCGCAACTGCTTCCGCTTCTACTCGCCGCAGCTCGCGCACCGCGCCGACCATCTGATGAAATGGGAACAGCAGTTGCGCGTGGCGCTCGCCGAAGAGCAGCTGTTCCTCGCCTACCAGCCGAAGATCGACCTGCGGCGCCGCTGCATCACGGGCTTCGAAGCGCTGGTGCGCTGGAACCATCCGCAATACGGCCTGATTCCCGCGAGCGAATTCATTCCGGTGGCCGAATCGACCGGGCTCATCGTTCCGGTGGGCGACTTCGTGATCCGCACGGCCTGCGCGCAACTCGCGCAATGGCAGCAACAGGGGTACGAAACCCTTTCGCTGGCCGTCAATATTTCCGCCGTGCAGTTCTGGCGCGGCGACCTCTACGAGACGGTCGCGCACGCGATCGAGGAAACCGGCATCGCCGCCCATCACCTCGAACTCGAGATCACCGAGACCGCGATGATGGAGTACCCCGAGCTCGTGTCCGAAAAGATCTTCGCGCTCAAGCGCCTTGGCGTGCGCGTGGCGCTCGACGACTTCGGCACGGGCTACTCGTCGCTCTCCTACCTGAACCGCTTCGCGGTCGACACGCTCAAGGTGGACCGCTCGTTCGTGCAGGCCATTCCCGCCGACCGCAGCGTGTGCGTGATGGTCTCGGCCATCGTCAATCTCGCGCGCTCGCTCGGCCTCACGGTGGTGGTGGAAGGCACGGAAACCGAGGAGCAGATCGCGTGGCTCGCGGCGCTCGGCCCGATCGAGGCGCAAGGCTTCCTGTTCTCGCGTCCCGTGCCCGTGGAGGGCGTACCCGCCCTGATCGAGCGCTTCGGCGTGTGCGGCATGGCGCATGCCGCCGGCGCGGCCGAACACGGCGAACAGGTGAGCGACGCACCGCAGCCGCGCTGAAGGCGGCGCGGCGAAGCCTCGTGGGGCGCGCGGGTCAGCGCGCCTGTGCGAGCGTGAAGCCGCCGAAGAACGCCCGCGCGTTGTCTTCGAGGCTCGCGAGGTGATAGCCGCCCTCCTGGACGATCACGCAAGGCAGCTCGAGCGCACCGATCGCCGCGCCAAGACGCCCGAAACCCTCGGTGCTCACGGCCACCTTCGACTGCGGATCGTCCTTGTAGATGTCGAAGCCGAGTGCCAGCACGAGCGCGTCGGGCCCGAAACGCTTGAGCACGCGCAGCGCCGCCTCCACACGCTCGAAGAACGCCTCCTCCGAAGCGCCGTGCGGCATCGGCAGATTGACGTTGTAGCCCTCGCCCGCCCCCTCGCCGCGCTCGTCCTCGTAGCCGGCCACCACCGGATAGAAGTTCGTCGGGTCGCCGTGGATCGACACGTACAGCACGTCGTCGCGCCCGTAGAAGATCTCCTGCACGCCCTGGCCGTGATGCATGTCCGTATCGAGGATCGCCACGCGGCCGAATCGACCCCGCAGCGATTGCGCCGCGATGGCGGCGTTGTTCAGGTAGCAGAATCCGCCCGCCGCATCGGTGCGTGCGTGATGGCCGGGCGGCCGGCTGAGCGCATAGCTCGCGCGCGCGCCGTCCTGCACCGTTGCCGCGGCCGCGAGCGCGCTCTGCGCCGACCAGTATGCCGAGCGCCACGTGTTCGCGCCCACCGGACAGCTGCCGTCCGCGAGATAGCGCGCCGCCTGTGCAAGCACGCCGCGCAGCGGATTCGGATCGCGCACGTAGATATTCGACATCACTTCGTCGCCCCAGTCCTCGGGCATGCGCTTCCATTCGCCGTGCGCCTCTTCGAGGAAGCGCAGGTAGTTCATGTCGTGCACGGCGGCGAGGGGCGCCGTGCCGAAGTCGGCGGGCTCGCGCACCTCGAAGCCGAGCGAGTGCGCCGCCGCCACGAGCCGCGCCGCGCGCTCGGGCACTTCCTGCGGCTCGCGCATCTGGCCGCGCGAGAGATAGGTGCGCGGATGGTGCAGCAGTTGTTCGGGATGAAACCAGGTCAGCATGTTCAGGACTCCTTTCTCATAGCGCCGCGGCCGTGTGCGTGGGCGCAGCCGCGCGTACACCGGCGCGCGCGGCCACCGCGTTGAGCAGCACGCTCGCACCGGCTGCAACGTCTTCGGGCAGCGCGTCCTCGGCCTCGTTGTGCGAGAGGCCATCCACGCACGGAATGAACACCATGGCCGTCGGGCAATAGCGCGCGAGGTGGATCGCGTCGTGGCCCGCGCCGCTCACGATACGCTGGTTCGAAAGCCCAAGCGCCGTCACCGCCTGCGCCACGAGGCCGACACATTCGGCATCGAACGGCGTAGCCGGGCTCGTCCAGCAGTGCGCGATCGCCACGCCGAGCCCGCGCGCCGCGGCCACGGTCGCGCACGCCGCGCGCAGATCGCGCTCCATGGCGTCGAGCTGCGCGTCGTCGGGATGGCGAATGTCGACGGTGAAGGTGAGCCTGGCCGCAATCGTGTTGCGCGACGCGTTCGCGATCTGCACTTGCCCCACCGTCACGAGACCGAGGGGCGCGTAGCCCGCGATCACACGCTCGATTTCGAGCGCCATCTGCGCCGCGCCGAAGAAGGCGTCCTTGCGATAGCGCATCGGCGTCGTGCCCGCATGCGCGGCCACGCCCGTCACCGTCACGTCGAACCAGCGGATCGCCTGGCCGCCCGTCACCACGCCGATGGTCGTGCCGTTCGCCTCCAGGACCGGTCCCTGCTCGATGTGCGCCTCGAAGTAGGCATCGACCGGCACGCCCGTCGCCGCGCGCGTACCGCGTGCGCCGCACGCATCGAGCGCCGCATCCAGCGTCACGCCGTCGGCGTCGGTGCGCGCCAGGGCTTCGGCAAGCGGCATCGCGCCGGCAAACACCGCCGAGCCGAGCATCGCGGGCGTAAAGCGCGCCCCTTCCTCGTTGGTCCACGAACAGATTTCAATCGGCTTGTGCGTGGCGGCGCCCACATCGTTGAGCGCGCGCACCACTTCGAGCGCGGCCAGCACGCCATAGACGCCGTCGAAGCGGCCGCCTTCAGGCTGTGTATCGAGGTGGCTGCCCATCAGCACGGGCGCCGCGTTCGGGTCCGTGCCCTCGCGACGCGCGAACAGGTTGCCCACCTCGTCGGTCCATACGCTCATGCCCGCCTCGCGGCACCAGCGCGCGAACAGTTCGCGACCGCGCCGGTCCTCACCGGTCAGCGCGAGGCGGCGTACGCCGCCACCTGCCGTCGCGCCGATTTTCGCCATCTCCATCAGGCTCGCCCACAGGCGCGCACCATCCACTCGCAACAGCTCTTTCATCATGCCTTCCATACTGGTCAAACACCTCGATTCGTCAGCGCGGGCTCATCGTGCCCGCAGTCGTCCCATCGTGCGGCTGGTCCTCGGCCTGGGTTGCGCGGCGCGCGTCGAGCGCGACGATGCTCAAGAGCGACACGCCCGCGAGACACGTATAGAACACGGCGAGCGGCCACCACTGTCCCGCGTAGCGATGCGCGAGCCACGTGCCGACGAGCGGCGTGAGGCCGCCCGCCAGCGCGCCGCACACCTGGTACGAAAGCGAGATCGCGGAGTAGCGCACCCGCGTCGGGAACACGCCGGACACGAAACCCGCGATCACCGAGTAGAAACCGGCCATGCAGACCACGGCGAGCGCGATGCCGATCACCATCGGCACGACGCGGCCGGTCTCCACGAGCGCGAACATCGGATATGGCGAGAGCATCGCCGCGATTGCCGCCCACTTCAGAAAACGCGCGCCGCCCATACGTTCGGCCAGCCACGCGGCAACGGGCTGGGAGAGAAACTGGATGATCGCGACGAAGAACAGACAGTCGAGAATCATCGAACGCGTGATGCCGACGTACTGCGTCGTGTACGCGATCATGAAGGTGTTCGTGAAGTACACGCCCGCGATGCCGATGGTGTTCGCCCCGATACAAAGCAGCACGAGACCCAGCGCGGAGTGGAAGACTTCGGCGACCGGCAGCTTGGCGGTGCGGCGCTGATCCTTCAGTTGGGCGAATTCGGGCGACTCGTTCACCCCGAGACGGATCACGATGCCCACCACGAGCAGCACGGCCGAAACGAGGAACGGCAGACGCCAGCCCCACGAGAGGAACGCGGCCTTGTCGAGCGAGGTGACCGTGCGAAACGCGAGCAGCGACAGGATCAGCCCCGCGGGCGACCCGAGTTGCGCGAACGAAGCGAAGAAGGTGCGCCGCCCCTCGGGGGCGTGTTCGCCCGCCATCAGCACGGCGCCGCCCCACTCGCCGCCCACCGCGATGCCCTGCACCACGCGCAGCAGCACGAGCAGCACCGGTGCGAGCAAGCCAACGCTCGCGTACGAGGGCAGCAGGCCGACGCAGACGGTCGCGACGCCCATCATCATGAGCGTCGTCATGAGCGCCTTCTTGCGGCCGATGCGGTCGCCGAGGTGGCCGAAGATCAGGCCGCCAAGCGGCCGCGCAAAGAAGCCGACGGCGAACGTGGCGAACGAAGCCATCGTACTGACGAAGCGGTCCGCGGACGGGAAGTAGAGCTCGCCGAACACGAGCGCGGCGGCGGTGGCGTAGATGTAGAAGTCATACCACTCGATCATCGTGCCGATGAAGGCCGCGGCGGCCGCGCGCACGGGCTGGCGCAGGGTGGCCGGGGGCTGGCTTGGGGTCATGGGGCGTCTCCTCATGCGGTTGTGTAGCGCAATCCGCGCATGCAGGGTTTATCGCCGGCCACAAAACATTAGTCAAATTTCGCGTTATTATTCAGCGCATAAATCTGGCTAATATCTTGAACGTGGAGCCGCCGCCATGCGCGCCGAACCGACCCGCTTTCTTAATGACCGCCTCGACTGGAACCTGCTGCGCACCTATCTCGTGATCATGCAGGAGCGCAGTCTGAGCCGCGCCGCGGCGCGTCTTTTCGTGACACAGCCCGCCGTGAGCCAGGCGCTCAAACGCCTCGAAGACGCGCTGGGGCGCAAGCTGATCGAGCGGCGCGGCGCGCAGTTCGTGCCGACCCGGGCCGGCGAGGAGGTCTATCGCATCGCGAGCGACATCTACGGCAACATCTCGCGCCTCGAGACCGAGCTCGACGAACGCACCACCGACATTACGGGTTCGATCCGGCTCCTCACGGTGAGCCGCATCGAATCGCCCGTCTATGACGAATTCCTCGCGGAGTTCCACGTCGCTTACCCGCGCATCGACCTGCAGATCGAGGTGATGCGCTCGTCGGACATCATTTCGTCGGTACTGCAGAAGACAGCGACCGCAGGCCTGAGCCTGTGCCGCACGCCGGTGGAAAAGCTCGAAATGCGGCTATTTCTGCGCCAGCGCTATGCCATTTTCTGCGGGCGCCATCACCGGCTATTCGGCCTTTCCCAGCTGACGATGGAAGATCTGCTCGCGGAGAATTTCGTGTCGTTCACGAGCGACCAGATCGGCGACAGCCTCTCGCCGCTCACTGTGTTTCGCGACCAGCGCGGCTTCACGGGGCGCATCGTGGCGTCTTCGCCAAGTCTCGACGAGGTGCGGCGGCTGATCTATGCGGGCTATGGCATCGGCTGTCTGCCCGAGCACGCGGTGCGGGACGATCTGGCGCGGCAGCGGCTATGGCGGCTGCCGCCGGAGGAAGGGCTTGCGGACGTCGATATCCACTTGCTGTGGCATCGCGAGCGCAAGCTGAATGCCGCCGAGGTGGCGTTCTTCGACGCGATGGAGCGCTGCATGCAGCGCTATGCGCTAGCCGAGCGGCTGTGACGCCCGGCTGTAATGCGCGACGGTAACGCGCGGCGTTAAGCGAAGCGGTTTCAGAACCCGCGCGCCATCACCGCGACGCCGATCGTCACGACGCCCAGCACCAGATTGACGACCACGAGCCGGCGCACGGTGCCCACGGCGCGCGCGCCGTCGGGCCAGCGCTGCGACTGCACGGCGCGGCGAATGCGCGGAAAGACCGCGAAGCGCAGGTGGCCGTAGATCAGCATCATCAGCACGCCGAGCCCCGCCATGGTGTGCAGTTGCCAGGTGGCGTGACTGCCGCCGAACTGCATCAGCAGGAAGCCGCCCGTGAGCAGAATCACGAGCACGGCACCCGCCACCCAGTTGAAGAAGCGGCCGAACACCGACTCCCAGAGCGGCAGCCGCAGTTGCGGCGAGAGATCTTCGAGGGCCGGTCGCAGGCAGAAGTGTGCGAACACCATGCCGCCTACCCAGACGGCGACTGCCAGCAAATGCAAGAAAAGCGCGACTTCGATCGCATGGCCCATGCTTCAGATTCCTGTGTGTGTGGAAGGGCGGCTGTGCGCAAGGCACATGCCCACCCTGTTTTGTTTGCGCGCGATTATTCCATGAGAAGCCAGGGCGCGCACCGGATGTGCGCGCCTTTGTAACAGCAGTAGGGGTTCACGCAGCGTAGCGCGCTGCCCGACGCCTTATTGCGGCAGCACCGGGCGCAGCGCCACGACCTGCTTGAGCTTCGAGTCCGGCGCGCGACCCTTGCGGGCGCGCTTGCCCACCTGAGGCGCAAGCACCGGCCCCGCCATCAGATCCTCGCCGGGCTTGCCGCCGCGGCCCGTGCCGATCAGCACCACCCCCGCCGCACTGATGGCGAGCGCCTGCACGAGCTTCTCGTTCTCGTCCAGCTGCATCAGCGTGACGCCGCGGCCGCCCGCCGAGAGCGTCTTCATCTCGTCGAGGCCGAACACGAGCAGACGGCCGCCCGACGAAAGACACGCGACCTGGATCGCGCCAGGCAGCATCGGCATCGGTGCGAGCGGCAAGGCGCCTTCGTCGATGGTCATGAACGCCTTGCCCGCCTTCACGCGGCTCACCATGTCGCCAATCTTCGCGATGAAGCCGAAGCCGTTGCTCGACGCTAGCAGCAGTTGCTGTTCCGCCGTCGCGGCGAAGTAGTGCAACAGGTGCGTGCCCGCTTCGAGCTCGATGAGCGAGGTGACCGGCACGCCGTCGCCGCGCCCGCCCGGCAACTGCGCGACCGGGACCGAATAGACGCGGCCTTTGCTGCCCCACGCGATCAGTGTGTCGGGCGTGCGGCACAGGAAGGTCGCGTAGAGGCCGTCGCCGGCCTTGAAGGTGAAGCCCTGCGGGTCGAGCCCGTGGCCCTTCAGCGCGCGCACCCAGCCCTTCTGCGAGACCACCACGGTGACGGGCTCGTCCACCACGCGCGTTTCGAAGGTCGCGCGTTTTTCCTGCTGGATCAGCGTGCGGCGATCGTCGCCGTACTGCTTCGCGTCGGCTTCGATCTCCTTAATGATGAGGCGCTTCATCGACGACTCGTTCGCCAGCAGCTCTTCGAGTTTCGCCTTCTCCTCGCGCAGTTCCTCGAGCTCCTTCTCGATCTTGATCTTCTCGAGCCGCGCCAACTGACGCAGACGGATTTCGAGGATGTCCTCGGCCTGGCGCTCGGAGAGGCCGAACGCGCTCATGAGCGCCGCCTTCGGCTCGTCCGACTCGCGGATGATACGGATGACCTCGTCGATATTGAGGAAGACGATCATCCGCCCTTCGAGGATATGGATGCGGTCGTCGACCTTCGTCAGGCGATGCCGCGTACGGCGCGTGACGGTCGCGAAGCGGAAGCCGATCCACTCGGTCAGGATCTCGCGGATGCCCTTCTGGCGCGGACGCCCGTCGGCGCCGATCATCACGAGATTGAGCGAGGCGTTCGATTCGAGGCTCGTGTTGGCGAGCAGCGAGTTCACGAACTCGGCCTGGTCGATGCGGCTCGTCTTCGGCTCGAACACGAGGCGCACGGGGGCGTCCTTGCCCGACTCGTCGCGCACGGCGTCGAGCAGCCCGAGCATCGTCTGCTTGTTCTGCAACTGCTCCGGCGTGAGGGTCTTCTTGCCGAGCTTGAGCTTCGGGTTCGTCAGCTCCTCGATTTCCTCGAGCACCTTCTGGCCCGAGGCGTTCGGCGGCAGCTCCGTGACCACGAGCTGCCACTGGCCGCGTGCGAGATCCTCGATCTTCCAGCGCGCGCGCACTTTCAGGCTGCCGCGGCCCGTCTCGTAGGCCGCCGCGATTTCGGCTTCGCTCGAGATGATCTGGCCGCCGCCCGGGAAGTCCGGCCCCGGCACCTTATCCATGAGCTCGGCATGCGAGATCGCCGGATTACGGATCATCGCCACCGCGGCAGCCGCAACCTCGCGCAGGTTGTGCGAGGGGATTTCCGTGGCGAGACCCACCGCGATGCCCGATGCGCCGTTGAGCAGCAGCATGGGCAAGCGTGCGGGCAGCGTCTTCGGCTCCTGGAACGACCCGTCGTAGTTCGGCATGAAATCGACGGTGCCCATGTCGATTTCGTCGAGCAGCAGCTTCGCGATGGGGGTGAGACGCGCTTCGGTGTAACGCATCGCCGCGGCGCCGTCGCCATCGCGCGAGCCGAAGTTGCCCTGGCCGTCGATGAGCGGATAGCGCATCGAGAAGTCCTGCGCGAGACGCACTAGTGCGTCGTACGCCGACTGGTCGCCGTGCGGGTGGTATTTACCGAGCACGTCGCCCACCACGCGCGCCGACTTCACGGGCTTGGCGTTGTCGCCAAGGCCCATCTCGTTCATCGCGAAGAGAATGCGCCGCTGCACCGGCTTCTGGCCGTCGCAGACATCGGGCAGCGCACGGCCCTTCACCACGCTCACCGCGTAGTCGAGGTACGCGCGCTCCGCGTAGTGACCGAGCGTGAGCGTGTCGCCTTCGGCGCCGCCGGTCACTTCAGCAAAAAGATCGTCCATGTTCACTCAATCCGTGTTCTTTTACGAGCGCGCCATCACGAGTGCGCACCCATGCGCACCCATGCGATGCGCGCCTCAGATGTCCGCTTCGACCTCGTTGCCCTTCTCTTCGAGCCACGAGCGCCGCGAGGCCGCTTCGCCCTTGCCCATCAGCATCGTCATGCGCGCCACGGTGGCCTCGTAGTCGAGGTCGCCGAGCGCGACAGGCGAGAGGCGCCGCGTGTCCGGGTTCATGGTCGTGTCCCAGAGCTGCTCGGCGCTCATTTCGCCCAGGCCCTTGAAGCGGCTGATCGACCATTGCGTCTCGCGCACGCCGTCCTTGCGCAGCTTGTCGAGGATCGCTTCGAGTTCGCCTTCGTCGAGCGCGTAGAGCTTCTGCGCGGGCTTCTTGCCGCGCGCGGGCGCGTCGACGCGGAACAACGGCGGACGCGCCACGCACACGTGGCCGCGCTCGATCAGCTGCGGGAAGTGCTTGAAGAAGAGCGTGAGCAGCAGCACCTGGATGTGCGAACCGTCCACGTCCGCATCGGAGAGGATGCAGATCTTGCCGTAGCGCAGGTTCGAGAGGTCGACGCTGTCGTCGGGACTGTGCGGGTCGATGCCGATCGCCACCGAAATGTCGTGCACTTCGTTGTTGGCGAACAGGCGGTCGCGCTCGGTCTCCCACGTGTTGAGCACCTTGCCGCGCAGCGGCAAGATGGCCTGGAATTCCTTGTCGCGGCCCATCTTCGCCGAGCCGCCCGCCGAATCGCCCTCGACGAGGAAAAGTTCGTTGCGCGAAATATCGGTCGACTCGCAGTCGGTGAGCTTGCCCGGCAGCACCGCTACGCCCGAGCTCTTGCGCTTTTCGACCTTCTGGCCCGCGCGCGTGCGCGCCTGGGCCTGCTTGATGACGAGGTCGGCGAGCTTCTTGCCGTGCTCGACGTGCTGGTTGAGCCACAGCTCGAGCGCGGGACGCGAGAACGAGGAGACCAGCTTCACGGCGTCGCGGCTATTGAGGCGCTCCTTGATCTGCCCCTGGAACTGCGGGTCGAGCACCTTCGCGGAGAGCACGAACGACACGCGCGCGAACACGTCTTCGGGCAGAAGCTTCACGCCTTTGGGCTGAAGATTGTGCAGCTCGACAAAGCTCTTCACGGCCTGGAACAGGCCGTCGCGCAGGCCGCTCTCGTGCGTGCCGCCCGCCGGCGTGGGAATGAGGTTCACGTACGACTCGCGCGTAAGCGGTCCTTCCTCGGTCCACGCGACCACCCAGGCCGCGCCCTCGCCTTCGGCGAAGGTGTCGTCGTTCGAGCGCGCGTCGGCGTAATGCTCGCCTTCGAAAAGCGGGATCAGCAAATCGCTGCCGCCCATGCCTTCGAGCAGGTAGCCGCGCAGACCGTCTTCGTACTTCCAGCTCTGGCGCTCGCCCGTCTTCTCGTTGACGAGCTCGACCTCCACGCCCGGCAGCAGCACGGCCTTCGAGCGCAACAGGCGCTGCAGTTCGCCGAGCGACAGGTTGGGCGAATCGAAATACTTCGGATCGGGCGAGGCAGTGACGCGCGTGCCGGTCTTCTTCTCCTCGCGCGTGGCGTTGCGCACGGCGAGCGGCCTGACCACGTCGCCGTTGGCGAAGCCGATTTCGGCGACCTTGCCGTCGCGCCAGACGGTCACGTCGAGGCGCTTCGACAGCGCGTTCGTGACCGAGACGCCCACGCCGTGCAGGCCGCCCGAGAAGGTGTAAGCGCCGCCGGCGGCCTTGTCGAACTTGCCGCCCGCGTGCAGACGCGTGTAGACGATCTCGACGACCGGCACTTTCTCTTCGGGATGCAGGCCGAACGGAATGCCGCGGCCGTCGTCCTCGACGGAGACGGACTGGTCGGCGTGCAGCGTCACGGTGATGCGCCGGCCGAAGCCGCCGAGGGCTTCGTCCGAGGCGTTGTCGATGACTTCCTGGATGATGTGCAGCGGATTTTCGGTGCGGGTGTACATGCCCGGCCGCTGCCGGACCGGCTCGAGGCCCTTGAGCACCTTGATCGACGCTTCGCTATATCCAGCGCTTCCAGCGTTTGACTTCTTCGTAGACATGGTGTTGTCGGGTTGCCGCGGGTTGTCCACAGGTCCTGTGGACATCTGCGTGGACAACGCGTTGAGTTTTCAAAAAAAACGAAACGAAACAACGGGATGATCTGGCGTGCCTGCCGCGCGGGCAGCGGCGCGGCGAACGGGATTCGCGAGGTATTGTACTGATTTGATGCCGCGCGGCAATTTGGTGCGAAAAGACTGGCCAATCGGCAGAGGGCCGAATACTCGCGTGCGGCCTGCCCACCGCTGTACCGCCGTCGAGCCGCGAGCGCACAAAACCGCGTTTTCGCACCGGCAAACGAAAAGCGGCCTCACCAGGCCGCCTCTGTCACTTCTTCTTGCTCTCCAGTTCCTCCCACCGCTCCAGCGCCACGAGCAGTTCCTCGTCGATCTGCGCAAAGCGCTCGGTGAGCCGCGCGCCTTCCTGCGCGTCCTTCACGAAGATCGAGCCTTCCTCGATCTGCGTACCGATGGTCTTCTGCTCGGCTTCCAGCGCCTCGATCCGCGCGGGCAGCGTCTCCAGCTCGCGCTGCTCCTTGAACGAGAGCTTCACGGTGCGCTGCGCGTTGCGGCCCGCCGCGCTTTCCTTGGGCGCGGCGGCAACCGGCGCGGACGCGGCAGGCGCGCGCGCTTGCGCGATCTCCTGCGAGCGCGCGCTCTGCGTCTGCCAGTCGGTGAAGCCGCCCACGTATTCGCGCCACAGGCCGTTGCCTTCGGAGGCGATCACGGACGTCACCACGTTGTCGAGAAACGCCCGGTCGTGGCTCACGAGCAGCACGGTGCCGTCGTAGTCCGTCAGCAGCTCTTCGAGCAGTTCGAGCGTCGGGATATCGAGGTCGTTGGTCGGCTCGTCGAGCACCAGCACGTTCGCGGGCCGCGCGAACAGCCGCGCGAGCAGCAGACGGTTGCGCTCGCCGCCCGAAAGCGACTTCACGGGCGAACGCGCACGCTCCGGCGCGAACAGGAAGTCGCCCAGATAGCTCATCACGTGCTTCTTCGCGCCATTGATCTCGACCCAGTCGCTGCCGGGGCTGATGGTGTCGGCGAGGCTCTTTTCGAGGTCGAGCTGCGCGCGCATCTGGTCGAAGTAGGCCACCTGCAGGTTCGTGCCGACGCGCACGGTGCCGGCGTCCGGCTTCAATTCGCCGAGGATGAGTTTGAGCAGCGTGGTCTTGCCCGCCCCGTTCGGGCCGACGAAGCCGATCTTGTCGCCGCGCATGACCGTGGTCGAAAAGCCGTCGACGATCGTGCGCTCGCCATAGCGCTTCATCACGTCCGTGAGCTCGGCGACGATCTTGCCGGACTTCTCGCCCTGCGCCACGTCGAGCTTCACGTTGCCCTGCACGTTGCGGCGCTCCTCGCGTTCGTGGCGCATCTGCACGAGCCGCGCGATGCGCCCGACGCTGCGCGTGCGGCGCGCTTCGACGCCCTTGCGGATCCACACCTCTTCCTGCGCGAGCAGCTTGTCGAACTTGTCGTTTTCCACCCGCTCCACTTCGAGCTGCTGCGCCTTGCGCTCCTGGTACTGCGAGAAGTTACCCGGATACGACAGCAGCCGGCCGCGGTCGAGCTCGACGATGCGCGTCGCCACGCGGTCGAGAAACGCGCGGTCGTGGGTGATGAAGAGCAGACTCGCGCGCTGCGAGACGAGCAACTCCTCGAGCCAGCGGATGCCGTCGAAATCGAGGTGGTTGGTCGGTTCGTCGAGCAGCAGCACGTCGGGCTGCACGACGAGCGCACGCGCGAGCGCCACGCGCTTTTGCATGCCGCCCGAGAGCGAGCCCACGCGCGCGTCGCCGTCGAGGCCGATCTGCGCGAGCGTGGTCGAGACGCGCGTGCGCCAGCTCCACGCGTCGGCGGTATCGAGCGACGACTGCAGCACGTTCATGCGCGCGAGCAGCGCATCGTGCTGCGCGCCTTCAGGCGTATCCGCGAGCTGGTGGGCAACGCTGTCGTATTCGTCGAGCAGCGCGCGCACACCTTCGAGCCCGGAGGCGACCGCTTCGAACACCGTGAGCTCGGTATCGAACTCGGGCTCCTGCGGCACGTAGACGGTCGAGAGATGCTGCTGACGCGTGATGAGGCCGTCGTCGGGTTTCGCCAGCTCGGCGACGATCTTCAGGAGCGACGACTTGCCCGCGCCGTTGCGGCCAATCAGCCCGACGCGTTCGCCGGGTTCGAGCGAGAAGTCCGCATGGTCGAGCAACGCGACGTGGCCGAACGCGAGTTGCGCGCCGGTGATGGTGTAAAGCGACATGAAAACGATGCCTGCGTTGGACCTGAAGCGCGCATTGTACCGGTCCCGCGCGGCGGCGCTTTCAGCGACCGCGCGCGGGAGGCCCGCGCCTGCGCCGCCGCACACGGCAACGGCGACGGTGGCGGCAGTAACGGCCGTGTTACTTCACATGCACCGTGATGGTCTGGCTCCACGCCGGGCCATACGAATGGTGCGCGCCGTCCGCAAACTGCGCGGTGAGCGTGTGATCGCCGGGCGGCAGCGTGATGTCCGTTTCGGTTTGCCCTTTGCCGAAGTGGATCGACTTGTCGCTGACCGGCACGACCTGGCCTTGCGGCAACGGTCCGCTGTCGATCAGCAGATGGTGGTGGCCGGTGCCCGGCGTCATCGTGCCGGCGGGCGCGACCGTCATGCCGTCGACGCCGAACACCACGTGCACCGGATTGGTGACCGTCGCCCCGTCCTTCGGCTCGACGAAGTACACGCCTTCGGCACGCGCGACGCCCGTCACCGCCAGCAGGGCCGTGAGCGCCGCGGCCGCGAGCAAGGTGTTTCTGATCATCGTTGTTCTCCTTGGAATGGGGAAATCCTGCCCGGCATGCCACGCGCATGCCGCATCCGCGGGACGCGCAGAAAGCCGGTGACCCAGCATACACCGCACCTGTGACGGCGCACGGTCTGCGCGGCGCTGCGCCCGGCCTCGCAGGTAGGCCTCGCAGGTAGGCTCCTGCGGCAAAGACACTCGGCGGTGGCGGCGCAGTTTTCCGGTAACATCGCAGATTGCCCGCCGCCTCAAAACAGGGGCGGAACGTGGCGTCGAACGAATGAAAGGTGTTGCTGTGAGCGAAGTGATCGAATACAAGAGCTGGGTCTGCCTGATTTGCGGCTGGATCTACCACGAGGAAGAGGGGCTGCCCGACGAAGGCATCGCGGCAGGCACGCGTTTCGCCGACATTGCGCAAGACTGGCGCTGCCCGCTGTGCGACGTGGGCAAGGCGGAATTCGCCGTCGTGGAATTCTGAATTCCGCGCCGGGCCGCGGGTTACCGGGCAGTCATATTCGCGCCGGAAGCCGTTTGCTATACTCCACGTCCTGCATCGCGATTCGCCACCAGTGCGAAAACCGCGAGACGCTTCGCGCCATGATGGGTGACTTGGGAAACATGGCGATCATGCGAAGCCCGCAGGCCTGCGTGCCGCACGCCTCCCTGTAGTTCAATGGATAGAACAAGTGCCTCCTAAGCGCTAGATGCAGGTTCGATTCCTGCCAGGGGGACCAGCCACCCAGCTCAGACGCGGGGCGTCCCCGCGAGAGCCCGGTCCCGGCCTCTCAAGCCGGAGCAGCACCGCACGCACAACCCTCCCGGCAGGACACCTCATGGACATCAACAAGCAGATCGCCGCTCTCACCGCCTCCGAACTCCAGACCGCGGGCGCCAGCCAGGCCACCGCCATTGCACTGAGCGTGGTCCTGCGCCATCTGAATTCGCCAGAACTCTCACGGCTGCTCACGTCGGCATTCGAGAACCATCAGGCCGTCATGCTGCAAACCCCTTGGCCCGACGCCATGCTGCAGTCGTTCGAAGCGACGCGCCGGTTCCTCGAAGCCGCCGCCCAGCCTCCGGCCGGTGCGGCACCGCAAGCCGAATGAGCTGACGGCAGGGCTTCGGCGCGGCGTCGCCGCGCTCCACTTGTCAATTGTTAACCTTCGCGAAGACGCCCATCGCCTACGATTCGGTCTGTCAGATTCGATGGTGGCTGGCATGACCTCTTCCTACGTTTTCGCGCTGATCGCCTTCCTCACGACCGTCGTTTTCTCTTCGCTGGCGATGCTGGTGCTGCACTAGACGGCGCACGCGTACGGCGGCGTTCGCCAGCATTGCGTCGCCGATCAGGGTAAACAGGGGTACGTTCGGGCCTAAAGGCGCCGCTTTCGGTGCCGTTAAGTCCTTTATGGACTCTGCCCGTCCCATCCCCGCCGGCTACCTCATGTCGAATCTCATCGACCAGGATATTGCGCACATCCGCCGCGTGATGCCCTTGTCGCTCTCCGGCGATCTGGCTGGCCCGATCCTCCCCGCGCCGTACTGGCGCCAGCGCCTGCACCGCCTGCTCGAGACCGGTCACGTCAACAAGGGCCAATTGGGCGAAATCGACAGCCTCCTGCATCTGCTCGACGCGCACGACACGCGCAACGACACGGACGCTTCGGCACCCCTGCAAAACGCCTCCGGATCCGTGCGCTGTTAAAGCGCGCGGGCCTGCCGCAACGGAATTCCTGGCGCCGCGCGAGGCCTCTCGGCGATAATGTCCGCCAAAATACCCAGAGAGGACTCCGTGCCCACGGCCCATCCGCGAGACCTGCTCCAGCAGGCACGCCAGCGTTACACCCAGCAGCAGATCGCCGCCCATGTCGGCAAGGACGTCAAAACCGTGCGCCGCTGGGAAAAAGGCGAGACGCCCTGCCCGGCCACACTCGAAGCCGCCCTGCGCGAACTCCTGCGCGGCGGCGCCAGCGCCCCTGCGGCCGGCGCGCGGTTTCGCTTTGTCGATCTGTTCGCGGGCATCGGCGGCATCCGCATGGGCTTCGAAGCGCATGGCGGCGAGTGCGTATTCACGAGCGAGTGGAACCCGTTCTCCCGGAAGACCTATCTGGAGAACTACGGCGAGCATCACGAGTTCATCGGCGACATCACGGCCTGCGACGCGGCGGCCATTCCCGACCACGACGTCCTGCTGGCCGGCTTTCCGTGCCAGCCGTTTTCGATCGCGGGCGTGAGCAAGAAGAACGCGCTCGGCCGTCCGCACGGCTTCGAGTGCACGACGCAGGGCACGCTCTTCTTCGACGTCGCGCGCATCATCGCCGCCAGGCGCCCCGCCGCCTTCCTGCTCGAGAACGTCAAGAATCTGCTTTCGCATGACCGTGGCCGTACCTTCGACGTGATCCTGCAGGTATTGCGCGACGAACTCGGCTACGACGTGCATTACCGCGTGGTCGACGGGCGCCATTTCACGCCGCAGCACCGCGAGCGCATCATCATCGCCGGCTTTCGCGAGAAGACGCCGTTTTCGTGGGATACGCTCGCGCTGCCCGAAGAGGGTCCGCGCCTCGCCTCGATCCTGCACCGTACGGACGGCAGCGAACCCGTTTTGCCGTGGGACGGCGAGCGCTTCTTCGACCACGCCGCGCGCTGCGTGCAGCCCAGGTACACGCTCACACCCGGACTCTGGCAATACCTCCAGCAATACGCTGAAAAGCACCGCGCCGCCGGCAACGGCTTCGGCTACGGCCTTGCGTTTCCTGGCAGCGTGACCCGTACGCTCTCCGCGCGCTATCACAAGGACGGCAGCGAGATCCTCGTCCATCAGGGCGAGGGCTTGCGTCCGCGCCGCCTCACGCCGCGCGAATGCGCGCGACTGATGGGCTTTCCCGACACCTTCCGCATTCCCGTGAGCGACACTCAGGCTTATCGACAGTTCGGCAACAGCGTGGTGATGCCGGTGATGCGAGAAGTAGCACGCACGATGATGCCGCATCTCGACGTGCTGCTGGCCGGATCCGGAGGCAAAGCACGGGCGCCGGCCCGCGCTGCGAAAGCGAACGGGCCCACCGCGCCGAAGGCGTCGCCACGCGAGCGCGCCCGGACCAGCCAACCGGTGCGCACGCAACCGTCGGCCGAAGCGGCCTGACGGCGCGAGCGAAAACACGAGCGGGCGGCAACCGATGGTCGACGTCGTCGATGCCGCAACCCGCAGCCGGATGATGTCCGGCATCCGCGGCCGCAACACCCGGCCCGAGCGCGTGATCCGCAGCCTGCTGCACCGGCGCGGCTTTCGCTTCCGGCTGAACGTGCGCGAACTGCCGGGCCGCCCCGATATCGTGCTGCCACGCTACCGCGCCGCCGTATTCGTGCACGGCTGCTTCTGGCATGGCCATGGCTGCGCGCTCTTCAAGTGGCCGCAAACGCGCCCCGAGTTCTGGCGCGAGAAGATCGCACGCAACCGCGCCAACGACGCCAAGGCGCTCGCGGCATTAGCCGCGCAAAGCTGGCGCGTCGCGGTGATCTGGGAATGCGCGCTGCGCGGCGCCGACCACGACCCGCTGGCCGTGGTCGAGCGCCTCGACGCGTGGCTGCGCGACTCGTCCTCGACGTGGTTCGAAGCGCGCGCCTGAGGCCTGCCCGCGCGGACCCTCTACCCGCGCGCCCGACCGCCCATACAGGCGCGCCTCACGGCGATAACACGGTGATAAACTCGACCGACAAGCCGTGCACGGCCCATGCGAGGCGCGAGCCGGCAAGAACACGTGAGAAGGAGACAACCCATGGCTGAATTCCGACTCTGGTCCGACGACTTCCCGAATAACGGCTTCATGCCGAAGGCGCAGGAATTCGACGAACGGGCCTTCGGCGTGGACGGCGGCAACATCTCGCCCGCGCTGCAATGGGAGGCGCCGCCCGACGACGCACAGAGCTTCGCGCTAACCCTCTACGACCCCGACGCCCCCACGGGCAGCGGCTTCTGGCACTGGGTCGTCGTCAATATTCCCGTCGACGTACGCGCGCTCGCCCGCAATGCCGGCAAGGCCGACGGCAGCCTGCTGCCGGGCGGCGCCGTGCAATTGCGCAACGATTACGGCACGGTCGGTTTCGGCGGCGCGGCGCCTCCGCGCGGCGACAAGCCGCATCGCTACATCTTCCGCGTGCATGCGCTGAAGGTGCCGGAGCTCCCGGTCACGCCCGACACGACCAATGCGGTGGCGCGCTTCATGACGCATCTGAACGAAATCGATTCGACGACCTACGTCGGCCTCTACGAACTGAAATAACCGCGCCCGCTCAAGCGTCGCGGGCAGTGCGCACGGCGCGGGTCAGGTCCGCGCCGGCACGCGCTGCGTACGCGCATGCGAGCCACGCCAACCGCCGGCGCGCGCCCCGCTCATCAATGCCCACCACCACCGCTACGTTGTCCCCTTCCAACGCCGATCCCGCCGCCGACGCGGAGAGCGGCCTGCCTTTCCCGCAGCGCTACCACGCGATCGTCGTGGTGGCGCTCGGCATTACGCTCGCCGTGCTCGACGGCGCGATCGCCAACGTCGCGCTGCCCACGATCGCGCGCCATCTCCATGCGAGCAACGCGAATTCGATCTGGATCGTCAACGCCTACCAGCTCGCGGTGACGATCTCCCTGCTGCCGCTCGCCTCGCTAGGTGACCGCATCGGCTACCGGCGGGTCTATCTGTGGGGGCTCGCGCTCTTCACCGTGGCGTCGCTGGGCTGCGCGCTCGCCACCTCGCTGCCGACGCTCGCGATCGCGCGCATGGTGCAAGGCTTCGGCGGCGCCGGGATCATGAGCGTCAACACCGCGCTCGTGCGCATGATCTACCCGCGCGCGCAGCTTGGCCGCGGCGTCGCGATCAACGCGATGGTGGTGGCGGTCGCCTCGGCGGTCGGACCGACCATCGCGTCGGGCGTGCTCTCGATTGCCTCGTGGCCCTGGTTGTTCGCGATCAACGTGCCGATCGGCATCGCGGCGTACGTGCTTGGCATGCGCGTGCTGCCCGTCAACCAGCCGCACCCGGCGCCCTACGACTACTGGAGCGCCGTGCTCAACGCGCTCGTGTTCGGTCTCCTGATTTTCGCCGTCGACGGCCTCGGCCACGGCGAGGGCCGTGTGGGGATCGGCGCCGAATTCGTCGCGGCGCTCGTGATCGGCTGGTTCTTCGTGCGTCGCCAGCTGACGCAACCGGCGCCGCTCCTGCCCGTCGACCTGCTGAGCATTCCCGTGTTCGCGCTTTCGGTGGGCACCTCGGTTTGCTCGTTCTGCGCGCAGATGCTTGCGTTCATCGCGCTGCCGTTTCTGCTCCAGGATGCTTTCGGCTTCACGCAGGTGGCCACCGGCCTGCTCATGACGCCCTGGCCGCTCGTGATCGTCGGCGCCGCGCCGCTCGCCGGCTGGCTCTCCGACCGCTATCCGGCGGGCATGCTCGGCGGCATCGGACTCGCGCTGTTCGCGCTCGGGCTCCTGCTGCTCGCCACGCTCGGCGCACATCCTTGCGCGTTCGACATCGGCTGGCGCATGGCGCTGTGCGGCGCGGGCTTCGGCACGTTCCAGTCGCCGAACAACCGGCAGATGCTTGCGTCGGCGCCGCGCGAACGCTCGGGCGGCGCGAGCGGCATGCTCGGCACGGCGCGCCTTACGGGCCAGACCCTCGGCGCCGCGCTCGTCGCGCTGATTTTCGGCGTGGCGCCGCAGCACGGACCGACGGTCGTGCTGTATGTGGCCGCGGCATTTGCGGCCGTCGCCGCCGTGGTCAGCATGCTGCGGCTCATGCCGCGCAGCACGGCGCCTACGCCGGGGTAAATTCCCTCGCGCCGGCACCCCCGCTTTGCCTGCGGCTGACTACACTCAAGACATGCCTCGCCGCACTCCGCCGCCCCGCCGCCGGCCAATTCGTTGGTGGCGCCGCGCCCAGCGCAGGTAGCCGGCCGAGCCTCGCCGGCCACACCTCGCCGGCCGCACCTGAGCGGCCTGCCGGTTCGCGCGCACTCCGCGCGCTGCCGCGTCTCCCGCGCCTTCACGGTGCCTCGCGCGAGGCCAAAGGGGGATTCCCATGTCACTGATCGTCGCTGGACGGTTCACCACCTTCCCCGCCGCCGAGGCCGTCGCCGAAAAGCTGTTCGCGCGCGGCTTCGTCGAGGAAGACGTAAACCTTTTCTTCGTGAATCCGCGCGGGCAGCACGCCCGCCACCCCGCGCACGCCGCGGCGCCTCACGCTACCCTCCCCATGTCGCCGCATCTGCCGCGCAACATCACCGCCGGCGCGGTCGCCGGTGCCGTGGCTGGCGTCGTGATCTTCGGTGGGTTGTCGGCTGCGTTTCCGATCGTCGTGATCGCAGCGGGGGTGGGTGCGTGGGTCGGCTCGCGCATCGGCATGAGCGCGAGCCAACCGCATGTCGAGCAGCATCACGAGCGCGTGTTGCGCGAAACGCGTAATTCGGGCGTGTTGCTCGCGGTGCACGTGTGCGCCGAGAACCAGGCCATCGCCGCCGAAGTGCTCGGCGAAGCGGGTGCGGCCGACATCGAACGCGCCTCCGGCCACTGGCAGGGCGGTCACTGGGCGGACTTCGATCCGACCCGCTCGCCCGAACCGTACGTCGACACGGGCCAGCAGCGCGCCTAGGGCAGATGGATGCCGCAATGCAACGCGGCGGCTCGAGGCCGCCGCGGGGGTGGCGGGGGTGGTTTTGTGCGCACCCGACAAGGTGCGCAGGCAGCCTTAGCTCGCCTTCGCTTTCGCCGGGGCCGGGGCCGGCGCCGCGCTGCGTGCCTTCGCCGTCACGGAGGCCGCGGTGGCCACGCTGCGCAGGTCGTCGAGGAACGAGTCGCGCCACACCGAGAGATTGTTCTGGCGCAGCCCCGCCATCATGTCCTCGTAGCGCGAACGCCTCTCGGCAAGCGGCATCGAGAGTGCGCGCTCGAGCGCCTCCGCCGTCTGGTTCAGGTCGTAAGGATTCACGACCAGTGCGCCCGGCATCTGCTCGGCCGCGCCCGCAAACTGCGACAGCACGAGAACGCCCGGGTCGTCCGGGTGTTGCGATGCCACGTACTCCTTCGCAACGAGGTTCATGCCGTCGCGCAGCGGCGCCACATAGCCCACGTGCGCGAGCCGGAACAGCCCCATCAGCAGATTGCGCTCGTATTTGCGGTTCAGGTACTGGATCGGCGTCCAGTCGAGTTGCGCGAAGCGCCCGTTGATGCGGCCCGCCTCGCCTTCGAGGTTGCGGCGGATCGTCTGATAGGTCTGCACGTCGGAACGCGTAGGCGGCGCGATCTGCAAGAGCGAGACGCGGCCGTGCCAGCCCGGACCGTTCTGCAAGAGGCGTTCGAACGCCTGGAAGCGCTCGGCGAGCCCCTTCGAATAATCGAGCCGGTCCACGCTCATGATCAGCTTGCGGCCGCGCATCGCGTCGCGCAGGCTGCGTACGGGCTTGCGGTCGGTGAACTGCCCGGCGGCCTCGGCGATCGCGTCGGGGTAGATGCCGATGGGATAGGCGCCCACCTTCAGAAAGCGCTCCCACGCGTGCACCATGCCGTCCTCGCTCGCGCTGCCATGGCCGCCGCGTTCGATGTAGTCGAGGAACGCCTGGCGGTCTGCGTCGGTCTGGAAGCCCACCACGTCGTAGTGGCACATGAACTTCATCAGTTCTTCATGCGGCGGCACCGAGCGCATCACCTCGGGCACCGGCAGCGGAATGTGCAGGAAGAAGCCGATCGGATTTTTCACGCCGATGTCGCGCAGACAGCGCGCGAACGGGATCAGGTGATAGTCGTGAACCCAGATGATGTCGTCAGGCTCGATCATCGGCTGAAGCTGGCGCGCGAGCACCACGTTCACGCGCAGATAGCCGGCGTATTCCTGGCGCTCGTAACGCGCGAGGTCGTTGCGATAGTGGAAGGTAGGCCAGAGGGTGGTGTTCGAGAAACCCTTGTAGTACTGGTCATAATCGCGTCGCGTGAGGCCGACCGTCGCGTAGGTGACGCTGCCCTGCTGCTCGATGACGGGAGACGACGGCTCTGCAACGGTCTCGCCGCTCCAGCCGAACCATACGCCACCCGTTTCCTTGAGCGCATCCAGCACGCCAACCGCAAGACCTCCTGCGGCGGGGCGCCCTTCCTGGGTCGGCGCGACGCGATTCGATACCACGATCAGTCTGCCCATTGCGGCACTCCTCCTGTTTCGTTGATTCAGAGACTAGGTCTTTTCACCGCACGCAAATTTCGTGCCGTCCATATCGCGGCGGCCATTTTCAGCCCGCTGCAGCGCACGGACGAGCGCGTCCCGCGCGACAAACGCGTCAGACGAAGCGTTCAAACGTTCATTAGCGAGCGAGGGAGCTTTCCGAGGCCCGGACGGGGCCTTCAGGCGTCCTGTTCCGAGCCGAGATCGCGCTGGTAATCGAGACCCTCGGCACGCGAACCGCCCTGATTGTGCTCGCCATCCGGCGGAACGCCGGGCGCGGGGCGATTCTGGCCAGCCGGATCGGGCCCGACCATCGGTGGCGGGTTGCTGCCCTTCTGTTCTCCGTCACGCGGACCACGCTTGCCCGAGTGACGCGCGGAGCGACGCAATGCAGGGTGTCTCATCTCGAAACCTCCAGCGCAAGGCTGCCATGCGGCAATGGCGCTCCTACAGTCTAGGGGTCGCCGCGTGAAATTACCGGTAAAAATGGTGCAGCTCTTGTAAGTCGTACATCAACGCCCCGGACGAGCCGGCATGCAGCCGCTCAGCTCGCATGGGCGATCCAGCGGACCCAGCGGGCCCAGCGCATCGAGGCGGCGCAGCCCGCCCAGACCCGCGCTGCGGGCCGCCTGCCGGCCGAGCGCGGGACTTCGCCCGGCTCCGGCGGGGGATCGCCGATGGGCGGCGCGTCGGGGCCGTCGGGTTCCCCCGGCGGGGGGTCGTCGGGTTGGGGGGTATGGGCCAACAAAGGGTTGTCGCGGTAGGGACCGGCGGCTCGGCAAAACGGCATGGCAGACTCCTTGGGTGCACTGAGCCTCGTGCACGCAAGAGACATACCGATAGAAACCCGCGACGCAAACCCGCAACGCAAACCCGCCCACGCCAGACCGCGCGAGCAGAACCGGCTAGGGAGCCCCGCTTCAGACGCTCGCGGCGCCGGCCGCTCTCGCGCGCGGCTCCGTGTCCACGCCGCCCTTGCCGGCCGGCTCGTTGCCGTACTCGACGAGGCGGTTATAGAGCGTTTTCAGGCTGATGCCCAGAATTTCGGCGGCGCGCGTCTTCACACCACCGCATTGCTCGAGGGTAGCGAGGATCAGCTGACGGTCGGCGTCGGCCAGCGAAGTGCCGAACGGAATTGTCACTGCCGTGCCCGCCATCGGCCGCGACAGCGAAATCTGCAGCGGCACGGCCGCCGTGAGTTCGCCCTCCGCGCTCGACATGATGTGGGCGCGCTGCACGTAGTTTTTCAGTTCGCGCACATTGCCCGGCCACGGGTAGGTCAGGAGCGTCTCGCGCACCGCCGGCGGAAACTGCTTCTTCGTGCCGTGACGCTCGTTGAGCTCGTCCAGAAAAGCCTGGGCGAGCAGTTCCACGTCCTTGCCACGCTCGCGCAGCGGCGGCAGGCTGATCGGGAACACATTGAGCCGGTGATAGAGGTCGAGCCGCAGCTTGCCTTCGGCCACGGCCTGCTCGGGATCGCGGTTGGTCGCCGCGATGAGGCGCACGTCGGTCTCGATCTCCTTCGTCGTGCCCACGCGCATGAACATGCCCGTCTCCAGCACGCGCAGCAGCTTCACTTGCAGCTCGATCGGCATTTCGGTGATCTCGTCGAGAAACAACGTGCCGCCGTTCGCGCGCTCGAAGTAGCCCTTGTGCTGGCGGTCCGCGCCCGTAAATGAGCCGCGCTCGTGGCCGAACATCTCCGATTCGATCAGGTTGGGCGAAATCGCGCCGCAGTTCACGGCAAGGAACTCGTGCTTGCGGCGCAGGCTCAGCTGATGAATGGTCTGCGCGGCGACCTCCTTGCCGGTGCCCGATTCGCCCACGAGCATCACCGAAGCGGGCGTGGGCGCGACCCGGCCGATCTGGTCGTAGACGTCCTGCATGACCGGGGCATGGCCGAGCATGAGGCCAAAGCGCCCCATGCGGCGCAACTCGCCGCGCAAGGTGCCGATCTCGGCCTTGAGGTCGCCTGCGCGCGGCAGACGGTTCAGGATCGCCTTCACGCGCTGCAGGTTGATCGGCTTGACGAGGTAGTCGATCGCGCCCGCCTTGAGCGCATCGACCGCAGTCTCGACGGTCGCGTGGCCCGTGATGACGACGAGCTCCACGCCGGAGCGCGGGTCAAGGTCCTGAAAGAGGTCCGTGCCGCTGCCATCGGGCAGCTTCAGGTCGGTGAAGACGACATCCGGCATCTGGCGCACGAGCTGGATGCGAGCCTCGCGCAGATCGCCGGCCTGAGCGGTGGTGAGTCCGTCCTCGCCCACGACGACGGCTAGCGCCTCGCGGGTTTCTGCATCGTCGTCGACAATCAATACATGTGGCATCGCGTCTCGTCAGCCCTGAGAGGTGAATGGCCCCACCCGAGCCGCGTCGCGCGCCCCGGTACGCCGGGCAACGGCAACCCGCGCCTCGCGGCGCCTGCGGCAGTGCTGCATGGTGGAGTACGAAGCGGCCAGATACGCGCCGAACAGGCTGCAGGCGCAGTTTAGCCGTATTGACGCAACAATCTCGCCATCAATCGGCGATCCCGGAATAGATTGTTGTAGATATAACCATTATAGACATATTCGAGACAGGGGCGCACACATGACTTCAGCGCGTGCGTCCCTCGCATCGTTCAGGCCGAGATTCTGGCCTGGCGAGCACGCCCGTTCAGGCATTCCCGTGAGGGAACGGCCAGGGCGTACCCGCGGCGCCGTTCGCCGGCGGCGCCGACGTGGCGTCCGCAGTCCCGCCGTGCGTCGACGCGCCAGCCTCGACAGTGCTGCCCACAGCCGACGCGAGCGACCCGCCCTCGCCCTCCCAGCGGCTCAGTTCGCGGTGATAGGTCGAACGCTGCATACGGTGGCGCTGCGACCAGCGCCACGCCAGCATCCCCGCCGTCGCACTAAGCGCTCCGACCGCAATCAGCGCGTTAGCCAGATTCGTTCTGTTCCTCGACATCTCGGATTCTCCCAGTTTCGTCAGTCCAACCGCTCTGCGCGGGATGAGCCGAAGCGGTCCGCGCCTCGCGCCGGCGCAACGGCCCACTCTTGAGTTCTCGATTCACGCAAACGCCACGAGTTCCGGAGCAGGATTCATGCCGTCCGTACGGCCTGCGGTGACAGCTCGCACCTGGCCGCTCCATTGCCGTGCAACATGCGGCAGTGGTTAAATGTTTACGAGATGGAAACGAAGCGGCCGTTGGCGCGGCGGCGCACCGACCGAAACCCTTTGCAGGACGACTACCCTATGGCATCAATCGAGCCGGGCTCACCCGCCGCGAGGCGCGCCCCCGCTGGCGAAAAATCAGGTGACAGATCCGGCGGCAGGCCCGGCGAAACGCCCGGCAACGAAGCCGCAAACGCCGGCACGCGCGTGGCGGGACTGCAGTCCTACGGCCTGCTCTACGGATCGTCGGAGGTGATGCAGCAGCTCTACGAGCAGATCGAACGCGTGGCCGTCACCGACGCCACGGCGCTCATCGTCGGCGAATCGGGTACGGGCAAGGAACTCGTGGCCCGCACGATTCACGAGCGCGGCGCGCGCCGCGACGGTCCGTTCGTGGCGGTCAACTGCGGCGCGATCCCCAACGAGCTGATCGAAGCCGAGCTCTTCGGCCACGAGAAGGGCAGTTTCACGGGCGCCGTGCAGGCACGCGACGGCCACTTCGAGCACGCGCGCGGCGGCACGCTGTTCCTCGACGAGATCACCGAGATGTCGTTGCTGCATCAGGTGAAGCTCCTGCGCACGCTCGAAACCGGCGAGTATCTTCCGGTGGGCGGCAACGAGGCTATTCGCGGCGACGTGCGCATCATCGCCGCGACCAACCGCGACCCGGTCCTCGCCGTGAAGGAAGGCTGTCTGCGCGAGGACCTGATGTACCGCCTCGCTGTATTTCCGCTGCGCACGCCACCGCTGCGCGAACGCGAGCGCGACCGCGAGCTGCTCGCGCAGTACTTCCTCACGGAGCTCAACGAGCAGGAAGGCACGCAAAAAACCTTCAGCAAGCGCGCGCTCGAAGCGGTGCGCAACTGGTCCTGGCCCGGCAACGTGCGCGAGCTGAAGAACGCGGTCTATCGTGCGTTCATCCTCGCGGAAAAAGTGGTGGAGATCGCGCATCCGCAGCTAGTGCCGCGCGTGAAGAAGCCCGTTACCCAGGGCGATGCGATGAGCGTGTGGATCGGCACGCCGCTCGCCGACGCGCAGAAGCAGATCATCCTCGGCACGCTCAAATATTGCGGCGGCGACAAGCGGCTTGCCGCTCGCACGCTGGGCGTGAGCCTCAAGACGCTCTACAACCGGCTAGGCAGCTACGGCGCCGAAGACAGCGACGACGGCGACACCACGAGCGAGCGCGAGGCCGGATGAGCAGCATGGCGCGAGGCCGGCCGACGCCTTGGCGCCAAACAGATCCCGGCTCGCATCGCAGCATATTTTGCAAACTTTTGCACTTTCCCTATCCCCTTCCCCAGTAGCGTCCTGCACAATTCGCGACAGTACAAAAGCGCGCTGCATGCCGTCCTGCCGTCCTGCGGGCCGCCGGCGCGAGGCAGGGATAGAACATGCAAGAACGTAGTGCCGCGCAACGGCTCACCTCATCAGTTAAATCCGCTTACCCCTCCTTCTCGCCGCGACGCGCGGCCTCGCTCACACTGCTCGCCGCGCTGAGCCTCGCCTGCGCGGCATGCAGCTCGCTCTACTCGGAAGGTGCAGTGACGGGCGCCGGCATCGGCGGCGCGGCGATCGCCTCGAAGGTCACAAACAACGCGTCGGTGGCGACCGGCATCGGCCTTGGCTTCGTGGCCGCCGCGAAGGCCGGCGTGCAGTACTCCGAACGGGTCGTCCACCGCAACACCCAGGACAGTATCGCGAAGGTAGCCGGACCGCTCGACGTGGGCGGCGTCGCCCCGTGGTCCATCACGCACACGTTCCCGATCGAGGACGACGAGCATGGCCGCGTCACCGTGAGCCGCGTGATCAGCAGCGGCCCGCTCGACTGCAAGGAGATCGTGTTCTCCGTCGATCACGAAGCGACCAAGGACGCCGCCGCGACGAGCGCCTTCTATGTGGCCGCCGTCTGCCGCGACGGCGACACCTGGAAGTGGGCCTCCGCCGAGCCCGCCACCGACCGCTGGGGCGCGCTGCAATGACCGCGCCCACCGCATGCGCGCACGGCGCGCCGCCTGTGCGTCCGCTGTTGCGTCCGCTGTTGCGTCCGCTGTTGCGTCCGCTGTTGCGTCCGCTGTTGCGTCCGGCGCTACGTTGGCTCGCGCTCGCCGCCCTGTGCACCGGTGCGGCGCTCACCGCGAGCGGCTGCTCGTCGATTGGCGCCGCGAGCGGCGCGGCCGCGGCGGCCGCGACGGGTATCGCCACGGCGAACCCGGCCGTTGGTATCGGCGTGGGCATCGCCGTGCAGGCGGCCACTGACGAGGCCGTGAACCGCTTCATGAAGAACATGCATGCCGACCAGCAGCAAATGATCGCCGAAACCGCCGGCCGGCTGCCCGTGGGCGGCATGGACCTCTGGCGCGTCAAGCACCAGTTGCCGGTCGAGAACGGTCACGGGCAGGTGCGCGTGACGCGCGCGTTCTCATCGGCGCTCGCGTTGTGCAAGGAGTTCGTGTTCTCGGTGCAGGACGGCGATGCCGCCAACGCGCCCGAGCAGTGGTACACCGCGAGCACCTGCCGCGACGCCGATGGCTGGAAGTGGGCGTCGGCGGAACCGGCGGTCGAGCGCTGGGGCACGCTCCAATAAGCGCAGCAAAGAAAGACGGTCGCCAAGGCGACCGTTTTTGCTGGCGAGCGGTGGCGACGCTCAGGACTCGACGTCCTCGAGGCTGAAGATCTCCGACTGGTCGTTATACGAAAAGATCTCGCCGTAACGGCCCCAGTCGATCACCGTATCGAGCGTCTCTTCGGCGGCGCCGTCGGAAAGGAAGTCCTCCAGCTCCTGCTCGAAGCGCACGCGCGGCGCGCGGTGGCCCGGGCGCTCGTTGAGCACCTTCTTGATCCGCGCCGCGAGCGGCACGTGGCGCAGCAGGTGCTCCGCGAACATCATCTTGCGCTCCTGGGTGCCGAATTCGGCGAACACGCGCCCCGGCGGCGTGAGCAGCACGTCGCCCTCGCGCACGTCGGCAAAGCCGAGGTTCTGCAGCATTTCGGCGATCGGGAACAGGTCGTCCACCTCCAGATGCAGCGTGCGCGCGATTTCCGGCATGTCGGCGCGGCCATGGTAGGGCGCCATTGCCAGCGTCTCGATCAGACCCGCCATCAGGTTGGTGGATACGCGCGGCAGCCAGCTGCCGAGCTCCAGCCCCTTCTTCGTCGTCTCGCCGATCTGGCGCGCGGTCATCTTCGCGTAGATGTCGTCCACGAGCTTGCGGAACGCCGGGTCGAGACGGTTGCGCGGGTGCTTGAACGGCACCTTGATCTCGGCCACGACGCGGCCCGGATTCGACGACAGCACCAGAATGCGGTCGCACATGAACACCGCTTCCTCGATGTTGTGCGTAACGATCAGCACTGACTTGATCGGCAGGCGGCCCTGCGTCCACAAGTCGAGCAGGTCGGTACGCAGCGTTTCGGCGGTCAGCACGTCGAGCGCCGAGAACGGCTCGTCCATCAGCATCAGCATCGGGTCGACGACGAGCGCGCGCGCGAAGCCCACGCGCTGGCGCATGCCGCCCGACAACTCGCGCGGATAGGCGTTCTCGAAGCCGTCCAGACCGATCAGGTCGATGGCGGCGAGCGCGCGCTGGCGGCGCTCCTGCGCGCCTACGCCCTGCGCTTCGAGGCCCGCTTCCACGTTCTGCAAGACGGTCAGCCACGGGAACAGCGCGAAGGTCTGGAACACCATCGCGACGCCCTCGGCCGGGCCGTCGAGCGGCTTGCCGCGCCAGACGATCTCACCGGAAGTCGGCGAGATCAGGCCGGCGATGATGCGCAGCAGCGTCGACTTGCCCGAGCCCGAACGGCCGAGCAGCCCGACAATTTCGCCTTCGCGCAGCGAGAGGTTGGCGTCGTCGAGCACGAGCAGTTCGCCCTGGGCCTTGCTGAAGCCCCGGCACACATTCTGCACGCGCAGGATTTCCTCGCCGAGCCGCGGCGGAGCCTGTGTCTCGACATCGCTGTTTGCGGCACTCAGAGTCTTGGGATTTTGCATCGCGTTTGCCTTCGGTTTTCAATCAGTCTCAGTCGAGCCGGAGCCTGGCTTCGGCATGAGCGTACAACGGACGCCAGAGCAGGCGATTGAACAGCGTCACGAACAGGGACATCACGGCAATGCCGAGGATGATCTTCGGGAAGTCGCCGGCGGCCGTGGTCTGCGCAATATAGGCGCCGAGGCCGTGCGCCTCTACCTTGGTGTCGCCCCACTGCACGAACTCCGAAACGATGCTCGCGTTCCAGGCGCCGCCCGATGCCGTGATCGCGCCGGTAATGTAGTACGGGAAGATGCCCGGCAGCATGACCTTGCGCCACCACTGCCAGCCGCGGATGCGGAAGTTCGTCGCGGCTTCGCGGTAGTCGTTGGGATAGGCGCTCGCGCCGGCGATCACGTTGAACAGGATATACCACTGCGTGCCGAGCACGATCAGCGGCGAGAGCCAGATGTCCGGGTTGAGATGGAACCTCACGATCACGATCACGAACACCGGAAACAGCAGGTTCGCCGGAAACGCGGCGAGGAACTGCGCGAGCGGCTGGACCTTCTCGGCCAGCGAGGGACGCAGCCCGATCAGCACGCCGATCGGCACCCAGATCACCGAGGCGATCACGATCAGCAGCACGACGCGCAGGAGCGTAATGAGGCCGAGCACGAGCACGTGCCCCACTTCGTCGAGCGTCACGCCCGTGCGCACATAGGCCACGACGCGCCACACCACGTACGCCGTGAGCGCGAGCACGAAGACTGCCCACACCACGTCGCCGATGCGCGAGCGCAGCGTGCCCTTGCCCGGTGCCCCCGGTGCGGCGCGTTCGATCACGGGAAACGACGGCAGCTTGACTGGCATGCGCGCAGCCGTCGAAAAGAACCAGCCCACCGGCACGAGCATCTGCTGGATGAGGTGCGTACGGCGCCCGAGATCGAGCAGCCACGATTCCGGCGCGTTGCCCGAACTGGTCGTCTCCATGCGGAACTTGTCGGCCCAGGAGACGAGCGGACGGAACAGCAGCTGGTCGTAGGCGACGATCACGACCATCATCGCGAGAATCACCCAGCCCACCGCGGCGAGGTTCTTGTCGGAGATCGCCTGAGCCAGATAGGCGCCGATGCCTGGCAGCGTGATCGTGTTGTTGCCGACCGTGATGGCTTCCGAAGCGACCACGAAGAACCAGCCGCCCGACATCGACATCATCATGTTCCAGATGAGGCCCGGCATCGAGAACGGCACTTCGAGCTTCCAGAAGCGTTGCCAGCCCGTGAGGTGGAAACCCTTCGACACTTCGTCCAGATCGCGCGGCACCGTGCGCAGCGACTGGATAAAGCTGAAAGCCATGTTCCACGCCTGGCTCGTCCAGATCGCGAAGATCGCGGCGAGTTCGGCGCCCAGCACGCGGCCCGGGAACAGCGAGAGGAAGAACGTCACCGTAAACGAGATGTAGCCCAGCACCGGCACCGACTGCAGGATGTCGAGAATCGGCACCAGCACCTGGCCCGCGCGACGGCTCTTGGCCGCGAGCGTGCCGTAAACAAGCGTGAAGACCAGCGACGCCGCCATTGCCGCTAGCATGCGCAGCGTGGTGCGCATCGCATACTCGGGCAGCATGCGCGGGTCAGTCGAGATGACCTGGGTCTTGAGCGTCGACATCGGCGCAAGCGTCTGATGAAAGCCGACGGCCGCCATCGCGATCAGGCAGATGATGAGCGGAAACGCGACGAAGTCCCAGCGATTGGGCAGCACGCGCCACGCTGAAGCGTTGGCTGTGCGGTTCAGGTTGAAGCCGAAGTCCATTCAGGCGTTCCTCCGGCAAAGCGTAATGCTGTTCGCATCGATGCCGGGCACACGGGCCGGCTGGGACAAATCGAGGAAGGCAAGGCGCATGGGCACAAATACTCGTTGGCGTTGATCAAGCGTGCGGCGTGGGCGGCCGCGCACACACTGCGCGCAGCTACCGGCGTTCCCCGGCGTCTGCGCCATGGCACTAAGCTTTGCAGGGCTTGCCCTGATTTGAAGGGAACGACACTACACAAGCTTTGTGACAGAAACAACCTCGCCTGCGCAAACGACAATGCCTGGGCCGCCCGGCTCCGGAACCGGCCAAGCGGCCCGCCGACCCACGCCCCGGCCGCGCCCCACCGTGGCGTACGCGCCACAGCTGCACGGGCGCGGGCGCGCGCGGAGCCCCGGCAGTGGACCGACTGCGACAAACTGCGGAAAAAGTGCCGCCGAAGTGCGGTCGGGCCCGCTCAAGGAGGAATCGCGGGCCCGATTCGAGCGGTAAAATCGCGGCGTGGCGGCGGATGCAAGGCGGACGCAACCGCGCTGAAACCGGGCGCGCCCGCTGGCCGCGCCATCTGCCGCCGTCCCAAGCCCATCCACGACTCCCAAGCCCGATGAACCGGAGATTCTTGCGTCAGACAGCCGGCCCCCTCGCGGTCATGGCAGTGGCGATCGTCTGCTGGATCGTGGCGGGTCTGCTTGCCGACCGCATGGTCCGCCAGGAGCTGGCGACGGCGCTCGCCGTACAACGGCAGATGTCTCGCTCGGTCGTGGACAACATGGCCGAGGTGATCGCGAGCGATCTTTCCATGACGCGCGCGATTCCGGCCACCATGGCGCAGACACAGGTTGTCGAGAAGGCGCTGGCCGAGGCCGCGCGCTACGCCGCGACGCCCCAGTCGCCCGAACTCGTGCGGCGCACCGAACTGCAGAGCACGCCGGCGCTCCTCTTTGTCGACCGCTTTCTGCACGAAGCCCAGGGTTTCTCCGGCCTCGACGCCATCTGGCTCGTCAATGCCAACGGGATCTGCATCGCGTCGAGCAATGCGCTCGACAAGCTCTCCTATGTGGGCGTGGACATGCACACCCGCGCCTACCTGAGCGACACCCTGCTGGGCGCCTTCACGGAGACCTATGGCGTCGCCATGTCGAGCGGCGAGCCCGGCATCTTCGTCGCCGCGCCCGTGTACGACGACGGCCTGCTGGTGGGCGCCGTGGTGGCCAAGGTCAGCATCTCGCGCCTGCGGCACTGGGTCACGCGCCCGGGCACGTTCGTCTCGGACAACAACGGCGTCGTCATCATGGCCCACGACAGCTCGATGGAGGGCCTCGCGCTGCCTGGCTCCCGCGTCGAGGAAATGAACGCCGTGGATCGCGTCAATACCTATTTGCGCGAGCGCTTCCCCGAGATCGAGCTGCATTCGGCCGAACAGGACGTGCTGGCCAACGCGCCCTGGATGCCGCGCGCCCAAGCCACCCAGATGGTCGAGCTGCCCGGCGGTCAGGCGCCCGCCCTCTACGAGTCGCGCGGCGGTCTCAATTCGGGCCTCTCGGCGCATCTCGTCGATCCGCTGAACACCTGGCCCGAACTGCTGGCGAGCCGCCGCCGCGACCAGCTTCTGATCTTCCTCACGCTCGCGGGCACCGCCGCGCTCGCGGCCGTGATCTCGTTGTCATGGGTACGCGAGCGGCGGCTGCACCGCGCGAGCCGCGACCTCGCCGAGCAGCTGCAGTCGGCCAATGCCATGCTCGCGGCCGAGGCGCGCGTGGACGCGCTCACCGGTGCGCTTTCGCGCCGCTACTTCCTCGACCTGCTGCGCCGCGAGATCGAGCGCGCCTACGCGAGCGGCACGACCCTGTGCATGGCGATCGCCGACCTCGATCACTTCAAGCAGATCAACGACAGCTTCGGCCACCCGGCCGGCGACCGTGCCCTCAAGCACTTCGTCGAAACCTGCCGGGCCGCACTGCGCTCCGACGACGCCGTGGGACGCCTTGGCGGCGAAGAATTCGGCATTCTATTGCCCGCGACCTCGCTCTCGACCGGCCGCGAAGTGATCGAGCGGCTGCGCCAGAAGGTGAAGACGAGCACTTGCCCGGAGCTGCCCCCAGACTCGAACCTGAGCGTGAGCATCGGCATCACGGAACTGGCGGCGGCGCAGGATCTGCCCGAGCGGCTGATGAGTCGCGCCGATCTCGCGCTCTATATGGCGAAAGCGGGCGGCCGCGACCGCTGCGAAGCCATGCCCGCCGACGGCGCCATGCCGCCGCGTGCCACCGCCGCGACCTGGTAGCCTGGCAGGGGCCCACACCTCGCCTCGCCAGCGGCGCCTCGCTGCGCAGCGTGCGAAGTGCGCCTGGGTGACGGGAAACAACGCGGTATCATCGAACGAACGCCCGCGCCGCGCCCGGCGGCGCGCCCTGCGAGCCTGTTCGCACCCGCGGCAGGTTCCGGCTCAGGAAAGCGCGCAGCGCAGCAACGCGCCGTTCCGCTCAATCTGGAGGTATTGCATGAAGGGAAATCTGGTCATCGTCTGCCGCGATCAGGATGCTCACGCGTTCGACCAGCTGATGGTCGAGTACGGCGCGTTCCAGACGCGCCTGTCCTCGACTGCGTGGTATCTGAAGCTCGACGCCGCGCCCGAGCTGATTCAGGAAGAAATTCTCGCGCGTCTGGGCAGGTACACGACGCACTATATCTTCGAGGCCGGCACCGTCACCTACAACACGGTCGACAGCGACGCCGCCGCGGCGCTCGATACGCTGTTCGCCGCATAGTCTTCGTCGCGCGGGGCACACGGGGGGCACACCGGCTGGCGGCGCGCTCACCAGGCGTGGGCCGCCTCGGCGACGGTGCGCTGCACCACTTCCACGGGAAACGTCATCCGCACGGCAAGGCCTGCGCCTTCGCCGTTGCCGATCTGCAATTCGCCGCCCGCGCGCCGCACGAGACGCTCGACGATCGCGAGCCCAAGGCCGCTATGGCCGTTGCCGCCCCGCGCGGGGTCGAGCCGCACGAACGGCCGGCTCGCGCGCGTCAGATCCTGGGCCGCGATGCCGTCACCGTGATCGCGCACGGTCAGCGTATAGCCGTCCGGACCCAGCGCCGTCTCGATCACCACCGGCGGCGCGCCATAGGCATGCGCGTTATCGAGCAGGTTCGACACCACCCGCTCGAGCGTGGCCGCCGGCAAGCGAAACTCGCTGCCGGCGGCCAGCCGCATCTGGATGGGCGTGCCCTCGCCCGTGCCCGCCGTCCGGTAATTGCGCACGATGCGCTCGCACTGCTCGTCCACCTCGACAGGTTCGCTGCGGTCCGCGCCGTCGTGCGCGAAGACGAGAAACTGGTCGACGATGTGCGCCATCGAGTCCACGTCGCGCACCACGCCGTCACGCGTCTTGGCCTCATCCATCATCTCGGCACGCAAACGCAGGCGTGCCAGCGGCGTCTTCAGATCGTGCGCGACCCCGGCCAGCATCACGGCGCGGTCGTGCTCGGTGCGCTCCACTTCCTTCACCATCTGATTGAAGCCGTGAGTGAGCAGGCGCAGCTCGCGCGGCCCGCGTTCGCGCAGCGGCGGCACCGGCTCGCCACGCCCGAAGCGCGCCACGGCCTGAACGAGCAGGCTCAGTGGCTTCTGCAGCGTCCAGGCGGCGACCAGCGCCGCAATCACCGCGGCCGAAAAAATGATCAGCAGCCACGGAAGCATCCGGTCGATGGTGGGCCGCATGAGCCGCAGCGGTTGGACCGGCACGACAATCCAGCGCGCATCCTGCGGGCCGCGCACCCACAGCGTGGGCGGATGGCCGGGCGGGCCGACGCGCACGTCGGTGCCGGCGGGCATACGGTCGCGCACTTCGTCGGTGAAGCGGCGCAGCGGTTCGGGGACATCGGCGTTGTCCGGCGGCACCTCGGCGCTCGCCGGGTCGACGAGCTGCACGCGCGAAGGCAGCGGCTGGTCGGGCTCGCGCGCGACGTGCTGGCGCACGGCATCCACGAGGAAAGCGGCCTCCTCCACGGCGTAGCGCGTCTGCATCTGGTTGCGGTCGAGCCGCATCAGTGCGAACCACGCCACATGGGAGAGCAGCAGCACACCGACGAACAGCAGCGCGAGCCGCCCGAACAGCGAATCAACCGGGCGTCGCATGGCTTGCCTGCTCGCCGTCCGGCACGAACACGTAACCGCGGCCGCGCACGGTCTGGATAAAGCGTGGGGTAGACGGGTCGGTTTCGAGAATGCGCCGCAGGCGCCACACCTGCACGTCGATGCCGCGGTCGGTGCCGTCGTATTCGGGACCGTGCAGCAGCTCGAGCAGGCGCTCGCGCGTGAGGGTGCGCATGGGGTGATTCACGAAGATCTTCAGGAGGGCGAATTCGCTGCCCGACAGCATGATGGGCTTGCCTTCCTGCTGCAGCGTGCGCGACTGGAAATCGAGCGTAAAGCGGCCGAACGAGAACGGCTCGCGCTGCTCCGGCGCCGCCGCCGACGGCATCGTGCGGCGGCGGCGCAGCACCGCCTGCACGCGTGCGAGCAACTCGCGCGGGTTGAACGGCTTGCCGAGATAGTCGTCGGCGCCGAGCTCGAGCCCGACGATGCGGTCCACGTCGTCCGCGCGCGCCGTGAGCATGATGACCGGGATGTCGTCGCCGGACGCGCGCAGCTTGCGCAGCGCGGTCAGCCCGTCCACGCCCGGCATCATGAGGTCGAGCACGATCAGGTCGGGGCGCTCGCGCTCGAGGCGCCGCTCCAGCGAGCCCGCATCGTGCAGGACCGACACTTCCATTCCCTGGCGCGCCAGATAGTCGCGCAACAGGTCGCGTAATTCGAGGTCGTCGTCGACGACAAGGATTTGAGTAGCCATGGGACGAAGTTTAACGCGCGCGCCGAAGCGCTTTCCTTACCGTGCGGCACTTTGGGTTACGAGGTGTTACCACGAAAGGCGCCAGTAATGTCGCGTAATGACACGGGTGCACCACGTAACACGCGGGGCGAAAGGGCCCGATACGCTAGGGTCACCGGATGCGGGAATAGCACTTTGCAGGGAGCGCCGCGCCTCACCGGATAAAACCCTTTACGGATTTGTCAGGAGCATCACCATGTACAAGAAGACCTCGCGCTTTCTCGCGATCGCCGCCGCCTCGCTCGCCCTCACCATGGGCGCAGCCCATGCCCAGACGCCGCCCCCGGGCGGCCCCGGCATGCACCACATGCACGACGGCGGCTTCATGATGGGCCTCAAGAAGCTGCACGACAAGCTGAACCTGAACGCCGATCAGGAAAAGCAGTGGCAAGCCGCGCTCGATACGATGAAGCAGAACCACGAGCAGATGCGCAAGATTCACGAGCAAATGAAGCAGCAGTTCGAGTCGATGAAGAATCAACCGATTCTCGACATGAACGCGCTGCACGCCGCGCATCAACAAGCCGAGCAGCAGGGCGCGCAACTGCGTGAACAGGATGCCCAAGCCTGGCTCGCCTTCTATAACGGCCTGAACGACCAGCAAAAGACCACGGTCAGCACGGCGCTCAAGGAGCACTTCGCGAAGATGGAGCAGCGCCGCGAGAAGATGCGCGAGCACTGGCAGCAGCACCAGCACGGCGCGGCGTCGACGCCGGCCGCGCAGTAAGCACCGGTCCCAGAGCGCCGGTCGTGCCGCATGGAGCCAGTTTGGGGTCGGAAACCGTTTCCGAACCGGCTCTGAGCGACCTTCTGAGCGACCTTCTGAGCCGCCGCTAGTCACGCAATAGTCAGGGCATCAAATGAAAAGCGCCGCGGGGCGACCCCGCGGCGCTTTCTTTTGCCTGTTGCGCGCGCGGCCGCCCTGCCCGGCCGACATACCGATTTCAGGCCACGTCGAACAACAGGACTTCGGCCGTCTCGCCGTTTGCAAGCGTCACGGTTTCCTCGGCCTCGATCATGGCCGCGTCGCCCGCGCCTAGCCGCTCGCCGTTCACCTCCAGCGCGCCGCTCGCCACATGCACGTACACGCGGCGTCCCGCCGGCACGGCGTACTGCGCGCGCTCGGCGCCATCGATCAGCCCCGCATGGATCGAGGCGTCGGACTGCACCGTCACCGAACCGTCGCGCCCATCGGGCGATGCCACCACGCGCAGGCGGCCGCGCTTGTCGGCATCGGAGAAACGCTTCTCCTCGTAGCCCGGTGCGCCGCCGCGCTCGCGCGGCAAAAGCCAGATCTGGAGCAAATGGACCTCGTCCTCGCGCGAGGCATTGAACTCGCTATGCATCACGCCGGTGCCCGCGCTCATGCGCTGCACGTCACCCGGCCGGATCGTCGAGCCGTTGCCCATGCTGTCGCGGTGCGCAAGCGCACCGTCAAGCACGTAGGTCACGATCTCCATGTCGCGGTGGCCGTGCGCACCGAACCCCTGGCCGCCCGCGATGCGGTCGTCGTTGAGCACCCTCAGCGCGCCATAGTGGACATACTCCTCGTCGTAGTAGTCCGCAAACGAGAAGCTGTGGAACGTGTCGAGCCAGCCGTGGGTGGCGTGGCCGCGTTCGTCGGCGCGGCGGATGGTCAGCATGAAAATCTCCGTGTGGCGTTTCGATGCCAGAATGTAAGGGCGAGCTGTGCGCACGACAATCCGCACCCGCGCACCGGATCGTTTCGCCAGCAACATCAATGGCCTGCCGCGTTTACCTTGCGCCACAATCCCGCCAGTTTGGCTGGCGGCCCCCCCGGCTTCGGGTAAAATACCGCGCTTTTCGGCCAACGCGTCACGTGTCGTCCGTGCCGGGCGGGTACCCAGGGCGGACACCCCCCGACAGGTAGTTCCCCCAGCATAAGACGCCGCCAGCCCGACCCCGCACTTTTGGCCGCCTGAATTGGCGGCAACCGGCCACGAGCCGGCCGGCCGCGCGCCGGCAGCGCCTTCCAGGTACCCCCCAAGGCAAGCCCGCGTCGTCCGTATCAGGAGAAAGATGAAAAAGTTCGCACTGTGCGTCGTACTCGCACTCGTGGCGGGCAGTGCCGCCGCCAGGGAATGGAAGACCGTGCGCATCGGCGTGGATGCCAGCTACCCGCCGTTCGAGTCGAAGGCGCCCAGCGGTCAGATCGTCGGCTTCGACGTCGACCTGACCAAAGCCCTGTGCGCGCACATGAACGTCAAGTGCGTCTGGGTCGAAAACGATCTCGACGGCATCATCCCCGCGCTGAAGGCCCGCAAGTTCGACGCGATCGTGTCGTCGCTGAGCGTCACCGACCAGCGCCGCCAACAGATCGACTACTCCGACAAAATGTTCGACGCCCCCGCACGCATGCTCGCGAAGGCCGGTTCGCCGCTCCTGCCCACGCCCGCATCGCTCAAGGGCAAGTCAGTCGGCGTCGAGCAAGGCTCGACCCAAGAGGCCTATGCAAAAGCCCACTGGGCCGGCAAGGGCGTGAACGTGGTGTCGTACCAGAATCAGGACGAGGTCTACCAGGACCTGATGTCCGGGCGCCTCGACGCGACGCTGCAAGACGAAGTCCAGGCGGACTTCGGGTTCCTGAAGACGCCGCGCGGCAAGGGCTACGCCTGGGCGGGCCCGGCGGTGGAAGACCCGAAGACGATCGGCGACGGCACCGCGATCGGCCTGCGCAAGGAAGACGCCGACCTGAAGGCGAAATTCAACGCCGCGCTGGCGTCGATCCACCAGGACGGAACCTTCGACCGGATCGCGAAACAGTACTTCGATTTCGATATCTACAAGGGCAAGTAAGTACCGAACGCAGTTGAACGGCGACGTTCGGGGCCGGACCCGATGGACCGGCGCCGGGCTTCGTATACAGTGACAGCCTTTGTGACGCGCAGCCGGACAGCCGGGCGCCCATGAACGGATTTGAGCCGCGGCGCAGTGTGGAAGGCGTGCCGCGCCTCGTCAAGGACCCATCTATGTTTCTTCAAGGCTACGGCCCGCTGATCCTCGCCGGCACCTGGCAGACCGTCAAACTCTCGGTGCTGTCGCTCGTGCTGTCGTTCGTGCTCGGGCTCCTCGGCGCGGCGGCGAAACTCTCGAAGAACCGCGTCGCCTCGGGCGCGGGCACCGTCTACACCACCCTGGTCCGCGGCGTGCCCGACCTCGTGCTGATGCTGCTGCTGTTCTACAGCCTGCAGATCTGGCTGAACGACCTCACCGACATGCTCGGCTGGGACCAGATCGACATCGACCCGTTCATCGCGGGCGTGATCGTGCTGGGCTTCATCTACGGTGCGTACTTCACGGAGACCTTCCGCGGCGCCTTCCTCGCCGTGCCGCGCGGCCAGCTCGAAGCGGGCCACGCCTACGGCATGACGAACTGGCAGGTGTTCCGCCGCATCATGTTCCCGCAGATGATGCGCTTCGCGCTGCCCGGCATCGGCAACAACTGGCAGGTGCTCGTGAAGTCGACGGCGCTCGTTTCGATCATCGGCCTGGCCGACGTCGTCAAGGCGAGCCAGGACGCCGGCAAGGGCACGCTGCGCTTTTTCTTCTTCACGCTGCTCGCGGGCGCGATCTACCTCGTCATCACGACCGTCTCGAACTTCGTGCTGATGTATCTGGAGCGCCGCTACTCCACCGGCGTGCGCCGCGCGGACCTTTGAGCGGATCCGCAACGACAAGGCCAAGGCCAAGAACATGCAAGACCTGATCCAGCTGATCCAGCAGTACTGGCGCAACTATCTCTATACCGACGGCTATCACTTCACGGGCGTCGCCATCACGCTGTGGCTGCTCGTGGTGTCGATCGGCCTGGGCTTCTGCCTCTCGGTGCCGCTCGCCGTCGCGCGCGTCTCGAAGAAGAAGTGGCTCTCGGGGCTCGTGTGGCTCTACACGTATATCTTCCGCGGCACGCCGCTCTACGTGCAGTTGCTGCTCTGCTACACGGGCCTCTACAGCCTCGACATCGTCCGCAACCACGAACTCACCGCCGAATTCTTCCGCAGCGGCATGAACTGCACGCTGCTCGCGTTCACGCTCAACACCTGCGCGTACACCACCGAGATTTTCGCCGGCGCGATCAAGGCGACGCCCTATGGCGAGATCGAGGCGGCGCGCGCCTACGGCATGTCGCCGTTCACGCTGTACCGGCGCGTGATCCTGCCTTCGGCCCTGCGCCGCGCGCTGCCCTATTACAGCAACGAAGTCATCCTGATGCTGCACGCGACGACAGTGGCATTCACGGCCACGGTGCCGGACATCCTGAAGATCGCGCGCGACGTCAATTCGGCGACCTACCAGACCTTCACCGCTTTCGGCATCGCCGCCCTGCTGTATCTGACCATTTCGTTCACGCTCGTGTGGCTGTTCCGCCAGGCCGAGCGCCGCTGGCTCGCATACCTGCGACCGCAAGGCAAGTGAGCCCGCTACCTATGACCCAGATGAACTCCCAGAAGCAAAAGCTTTTCGTCGATGCCTTGCACAAGCAGTACGGCGACCATGAAGTGCTCAAAGGCGTGTCGCTGCAGGCGAACGCCGGCGACGTGATCAGCGTGATCGGCTCGTCCGGCTCGGGCAAGAGCACGATGCTGCGTTGCATTAACTTTCTCGAGCAGCCCAACTCGGGCCGCATCGTCGTCGACGGCGAAGAAGTCCTCACTCGCAAGAACGGGCGCACGGGTGCGCTCCAGGCAGCCGACCCGAAGCAGCTGCAGCGTGTGCGCACGAAGCTCGCCATGGTGTTCCAGCACTTCAATCTGTGGGCCCACATGACGGTGCTGGAAAACGTCGTCGAGGCGCCGGTGCACGTGCTGGGCCTGCCGCGCCAGGAAGCCGAGGAGCGCGCGCGCGAATACCTCGAGAAGGTCGGCCTCGCGCCGCGCGTGGAGCAGCAATATCCGTCGCACCTCTCGGGCGGCCAGCAGCAGCGCGTGGCGATTGCGCGCGCGCTCGCCATGCACCCGGACGTCATGCTCTTCGACGAGCCCACTTCGGCGCTCGACCCCGAACTCGTGGGCGAAGTGCTGAAGGTAATGCAAAAGCTCGCCGAGGAAGGCCGCACGATGATCGTCGTCACGCACGAGATGGGCTTCGCGCGTAACGTCTCGAATCACGTGATGTTCCTGCACCAGGGGCGCGTCGAAGAGGAAGGCCAGCCGTCCGAGGTGTTCGGCAATCCGAAGAGCGAACGTCTGCGGCAGTTCATTTCGGGCAGCCTCAAGTAGGCCGGAGCCCGCTGCAGTCAAAGTGGTACTTCAAGGCGCTTTCAGCGCCTTTTCTTTTGCCCTTCCGATTCGTCCGACATCCCACATGGTCGGCGCCCAACGAGCCGTTTCGCATTACTACTGGCGCGACCACGCGTCAATAGTGGCAATCCTGAGCGGCACCTGGCCAAACCGCTAAGTCCTTGTCTGACAAGGCACTACGCTCGATTACCCCAACCTGGCGCGGTTTGCCGGCGGCGACGCCGATAATTTCGTTCGCCACGCCCGTTCTTTTTTGCTAAATTAGTAACCAAAGTAGCAAAACGACACGACTAAAAAGTAGTTTCACTTCAAAGAAGGACTGAAGACATCAGTCAGGAGACCAGCAAGACGTTTCGTTCAGGTGCCAGCTCGTCGCGCGGCAATCCGCCCGGCCAGCATCTGGATCCCCACGTTCACGATCCCTCACGCCCCTGCGAGCCGGGTGCGCCGCGACCACGCGCGAACACCTTTCGCAGTGCTTAGGCAGAGCGTTTCGGGGACGAACAACGCAAGGATTGGATGACGGTACCCGTCCCGGAGGACGGGTACGCAAAGACTAGCTACATCGATAGTTTCACGCTGCTGCGAGAGGCGCGTATTGGTGCGGTATCCGAAAGGATCCGCACCATTTTTTTTGTGCGGGCGATCCGGCTGCGTAACCGCGCAAGCGGCCCGCATCGAAAGGCGCGTTGATGCTCAGACAGCCGCTTCGTTCTCTTCGCCCGTGCGAATGCGGATCACGCGCTCCACGTCGGTGACGAAGATCTTGCCGTCGCCGATCTTGCCCGTGCGCGCCGCGCCGATGATCGCGTCGATCACCTGGTCGGCCTGGTCGTTCGCGACCACCACTTCGATCTTCACTTTCGGCAGGAAGTCGACCACGTATTCGGCACCGCGATAGAGCTCGGTGTGGCCCTTCTGGCGGCCGAAGCCCTTGACCTCGGTAACGGTCAGGCCCGTCAGGCCGACTTCGGCCAGCGCCTCGCGTACTTCGTCGAGCTTGAACGGTTTGATGACGGCAGTAATGCGTTTCATGGCGGACCTCGTTTCGTATCGGGTTGTCGTGTCGGTAAAAAAATCGTAAGCGATACCGGGAATTCTACGCTGCGCGCGCCGCAGTCACAGCGCAGTCACAGCGCAGTCACGGCGCCGTCTCGGGCACGCGCTCGAGATCCGCGAGCCAGACCGCGGACTCGGAATCGCTCGGCGCGCGCCAGTCGCCGCGCGGCGAGAGCGAACCGCCCGAGCCCACCTTCGGCGCATTCGGGATGCAGGTGCGCTTGAACTGGCTCTGGCGGAAGAAGCGGTCGAGAAAAATGCGCAAATTGCGCTTGATGGCCGCGAGATCGTACTGATTGCGCGCGACCTTCGCGTTCTCGGGCCACGCGCCCTGCTCCCGGTCGCCCCACGCGTGCCGCGCGAGAAACGCGACCTTCGCGGGCGTAAAGCCGAAGCGCAGCGTGTAGTAGAGGTTGAAGTCCTGCAGTTCGTACGGGCCGATCACGCTCTCGGTCTTCTGCTCGGGCGCGCCGCTCGCCTTGCCCGGAATCAGCTCGGGGCTGATGTCGGTATCGAGGATCGCCTCGAGCACGTCCGACCCGCTTTCGCCGATCTGTCCCGTCTCCGCGACCCAGCGCACGAGGTGCGTGATCAGCGTCTTGGGCACGCTCGCGTTCACGTTGTAGTGCGACATGTGATCGCCCACACCGTACGTGCACCAGCCGAGCGCGAGTTCGGACAGATCGCCCGTGCCGATCACGATGGCGTGATTGAAGTTCGCGAGGCGGAACAGGTGATTCGTGCGCTCGCCGGCCTGCACGTTCTCGAAGGTGATGTCGTAGCTCTCCTTGCCTTCGGAGTACGGATGACCAAGGTCTTCGAGCATCTGCATGCAGCTCTTGCGGATGTCGATCTCCTGCGCCGTGCAGCCCACGAGGTCCATCAGCTGGCGCGCCTGGCGCAGCGTGCGCTCGCTCGTCGCGAAGCCGGGCATGGTGTACGCGAGGATATTCGCGCGCGGCAGGCCAAGGCGGTCCATCGCCTTGGCACAGACGAGCAGCGCGTGCGTCGAGTCGAGCCCGCCCGATACGCCGATCACCACCTTCTTGATGCCGGCCTGCGAAAGCCGCTGCACGAGCGCCTGCACCTGGATGTTATAGACCTCGTTGCAGCGTTCGTCGCGGCGCTTCGGATCGGCCGGCACGTACGGAAAGCGTTCGACGCGGCGCGCGAGCGGCAACTCGGGCGCGTCCCACGCGCCCTGCTGCGGCACCTCGCAGCGAATCACGCGAAACTTGCCAATCTCGTCGTGATGGCGCCGGATCGAGTCGCCAAAGGTGGTCTGGCGAATGCGCTCCTGCGCGAGCCGTTCGAGATCGACGTCGGCCACGATGAGGTGCGAATCGTCCTGAAACCGCTCCGACTGAGCGAGCAGCTCGCCGTTCTCATAGACGAGCGCCTGGCCGTCCCAGGCCATGTCGGTGGTCGATTCGCCCTTGCCCGCCGAGGTGTAGAGATACGCGGCGAGGCAGCGGGCCGACTGCTGCGAAACGAGCTGATGCCGGTAGCCCGCCTTGCCGACCACCACGTTCGACGCCGAAAGATTCACGAGCACCGAGGCACCCGCGAGCGCGGCGAACGACGACGGCGGAATCGGCACCCACACGTCTTCGCAGATCTCGACATGAAAGCGCAGGCCCGGCACGGCCGGCACGTCGAACAGCAGCGACGCGCCGAACGGCACGTCCTCGCCGGCGAGGCGCACCGTATCGGTGCGCGCGCAATCGGCGGCGCTGAACTGGCGCGGCTCGTAGAACTCGCCATAGTTCGGCAGATAACTCTTCGGCACGACACCCGCAATGCGGCCGCCCGCCACGACCACGGCGCAATTGAAGAGCGTCTGGCCCGCACGCACCGGCATGCCGACGATCATCGCGAGCGGCAGCGCGGCCGAGGCCTCGACGAGCGTCTGGAGCGCGCGCTCGCACGCATCGAGGAGTGCCTTCTGGTGAAAGAGGTCGTCGCAGGTGTAAGCGGAAAGGCCCAGTTCGGGGAACGCCACGAGCGCGGCGCCCTTTTCGGCTGCCTCGCGCGCAAGCGCGAGCGTCTCGCCGGCATTGAAGGCCGGATCGGCCACGCGGCAGCGCGGCACGCCCACGGCCACGCGCGCGAAGCCGTGCGTGTAGAGATTGAAGAAGCGCTCTTTCATTTCGATAACCCTGGAGGCACGCGCGGGCGCCCTCTGTCGATTGCGGACCTGCGCGTCGACGCCAAAGCGGCGCGGCGGCCCTCACCCGTTCGGGGCGTTTGCTTTACCATGACCGTTTGCCGCAAGAGCGCCGCATACCCGTTGGCGCTACACAAGCCTTATCGGACAGGCACGCACGTTGAACAAGGAACATTTCGATTATCGCACGGGCATCCTCGGCTCACCGGCGGAGGTGGACGCGGGCGAATGGAACGCGCTGCTCGCGCGCCAGGCGCAGCCCACGCCCTTTTTGCGCCACGAATTTCTCTCGGCGCTGCACGCCACGCGCTGCGCGACGCCCGATGCCGGCTGGGCGCCGCAGTTCGTGACGCTGACCGACCCGCACACCGGCCGCCTCGCCGCAGCCGCGCCCGTCTATCTAAAGGGGCACTCGTACGGCGAATATGTGTTCGACTGGGCCTGGGCCGACGCGTACAAGCGCAACGGTCTCGAGTACTACCCGAAGCTGCTGTGCGCGGTGCCGTTCACGCCGGTGCAGGGCACCCGCCTTCTCGCCGCCGACGAGTCCGCGCGCCGCCACCTCGCCGCGACGCTGCTGGCCTTCGCCGAGCAGGCAGACGTCTCGTCGCTGCACGTGCTCTTCCCCACCGCCGAAGACGCGAACGCGCTAACCGACCTCGGCATGATGCGGCGCGAGGGCGTGCAGTTTCACTGGCTCAATCCCGGCTATCGCGACTTCGACGAATTTCTCTCGACGCTCGAGCAGAAGAAGCGCAAGAACATCCGGGCGGAGCGGCGCAAGGTGCGCGAGGCCGGCGTGACGACGAGGCGCGTGCGCGGCGAGGACATTCGCGACGAGGACTGGCGCTTCTTCAGCCGCTGCTACCGGCAGACCTACCGCGAGCATTTCTCGACGCCTTATCTGAACCTCGACTTCTTCCGCATGATCGGCGAGTCGATGCCCGAGAATCTCATGCTCGTGATCGCCGAGTACGAGGGCAAGCCCATCGCGAGTTCGCTGGTGGTGTATCAGCGCGGCAGCAATGGCGAAGGCGGCACGCTGTACGGCCGCTACTGGGGCGCGCTCGAACACGTGCCCTGCCTGCACTTCGAGACGGCCTACTATCAGCCGCTGGAATTCTGTATCGAGGAGCGGCTGGCGGTATTCGAAGGCGGCGCGCAGGGCGAACACAAGATGGCGCGCGGATTCATGCCCACCGTCACGCGCTCGGCGCACTGGCTCGCGCATCCCGCCTTTGCCGATGCGGTCGCGCGCTTTCTGGCCAGCGAGACGAACCACATTCATGCTTACGTGAACGAGCTGAATGAGCACAATCCGTTTCGCTCATGACACGCTCTGAGGCGAAAGCGCAGCCCATGCCGTGGTTCCTCTATCTGCTCGAGTGCGCCGATGGAAGCGTCTACACGGGCATCGCTGTCGACGTCGCCGCCCGTTTCGCGCAGCACGCGAGCGGCGCGGGCGCGCGCTACACGCGCTCGCGCAAGCCGGTACAGGTGCTGGCGTCGTTCGAGCTGGCCGGCCGCGCGGAGGCGTCGCGCGCCGAATACTGGGTGAAACGGCTCACGCCGCGCGAGAAGCGCGCACTCGCGGCGGGTGCGCGCACGCTCGAGTCGGTGTTGCCTGCGCCAGAGCCGCCGGCGGCGGACGAAGCCGAAGCCGAAGCGGCAGCCGACGAAATATCCGCACCGGCCAGCGCGCCATGAAAAAAGCCGCACGGCCTGAGCGGCTCGTGCGGCTTCGATTGCGGCCCCGTTCTTCGTACGCCGGTGCGGGCGAAGAACGCTGCGGCGCGCAGCTTACTTCTTGAAGTTCGCGACGCCTTCGGTGATTTCCTTGTGGGCGGCTTCAATGCCAGCCCAGCCTTCCACCTTGACCCACTTGCCCTTCTCGAGCGCCTTGTAGTTCTCGAAGAAGTGCTTGATCTGATCCTTCAGGTATTCAGGCACGTCGTCCAGCGACTTGATGTTGGCCGTCATCGGGCAGACCTTGTCGTGCGGCACGGCGATCAGCTTGGCGTCGACGCCCGACTCGTCGGTCATCTGCAGCATGCCGAGCGCGCGCGAGCGCACCACCGAACCCGCGAGCAGCGGGAACGGCGTGATCACGAGCACGTCGACGGGGTCGCCGTCGCCGGAGAGCGTCTGCGGGATGAAGCCGTAGTTGACCGGATAGCGCATGCCCGTGCCGACGAAACGGTCGACGACGAGCAGACCCATTTCCTTGTCGGCTTCGTACTTCACCGGGTCGCTTTGCGCGGGGATCTCGATGATCACGTTGAAGTCTTGCGGCAGATCCTTGCCGGCGGGGACGTTTGCGAAGCTCATGGGCACTCTCGGTTCAGATGGAAAACCGGCGACTCCGCGCGCACTCCAGCTCGTGCGCGCCTTGCTGGCAGGGCGCGCCGGCGCGGAAACCGGACGTTAGAGGATGCCGCCATTATAGCCAATCGGCCGCGGCGGCCCCCGCAAGCGCCGATGACAAGACTATGAAGCGCGCTGCGAATAGCGCGATAATGGTGCGGCTGGCCCCGCCCGCGCCCCAACGACCTGGCGAGCAAGCCCAGCAACGTTTCCCGTTTTGCGTTTTCCTTTGCAGCGAGGCGCAGGCATGGACGAAGCGAAGCATTTCATCGACGGCGCATGGCGCGCGCCGGCAGGCGGCGAGGCGATCGCCGTGACCGATCCCTCCGATGGCGAGACATTCGCGCGCATCGCGCGGGGCACCGCCGCCGACATCGATGCCGCCGTGAGCGCCGCGCGCCGCGCGTTCGATGGCGCCTGGGGCGCCCTGAGCGCCGCCGAACGCGGCCGCGCGCTGGCCCGGCTCTCGGCACTCGTCTCACAGCATCAGGAGATGCTTGCGCAACTCGAAGCGCGCGACACCGGCAAGCCGCTCAAGCAGGCGCGCGCCGACGCCGCCGCGCTCGCCCGCTATTTCGAGTTCTACGCGGGCGCCGCCGACAAGCTGCACGGCGAAACGCTGCCGTATCAGGCGGGCTACACGGTGCTGACCCTGCGCGAGCCGCACGGCGTGACGGGCCACATCGTCCCCTGGAACTATCCGATGCAGATCTTCGGCCGCAGCGTGGGCGCAGCGCTTGCGGCGGGCAACGCGTGCGTCGTGAAGCCCGCCGAAGACGCGTGCCTCTCGCTGCTTCGCGTGGCCGACCTCGCGCGCGAGGCGAGCCTGCCGCCGGGCGCGCTGAACATCGTGACGGGCTACGGTCACGAAGCGGGCGCGGCCCTCGCCGCGCATCCGGGCCTCGACCATATCTCGTTCACGGGCTCGCCGCAAACCGGCAAGCTCGTCGCGCAGATGGCGGGCGACAACCACGTACCCGCCACGCTCGAACTGGGCGGCAAGTCCCCGCAGATCGTCTTCGCCGACGCCGATTTCGACGCGGCGCTGCCCTTTCTGGTCGGCGCGATCGTGCAGAACGCCGGACAAACCTGCTCCGCGGGCAGCCGCGTGCTGATCCAACGCGAGGCCTACGAGCCACTGCTCGCGCGGCTCGCGTCGGCATTCGAAGCGCTGCGCGCCGGCCCTGCATCGGCGGATCTCGACTGCGGGCCGCTCATCAGCGAGAAGCAGCGACACCGCGTGCGCGCTTTCCTCGACGAGGCCGCGCGCGCGGGCATCGCGACGGCCGCGCGCGGGCGCGTTGTGGCCGAGGCGCCCGCGCAAGGCTTCTACGAAGCGCCCGCGCTCCTGCGCGACGTGCCGCCGCAAAGCCGGCTCGCCCAGCAAGAGGTCTTCGGCCCGGTGCTCGCCGCCATGCCGTTCGACGACGAAGCCGAAGCCATCGCGCTCGCCAACGGCACGCCCTACGGGCTGGTGGCCGGCGTATGGACGCGCGACGGCGCGCGCCAGCTGCGCATCGCGCGGCGCGTGCGCGCGGGCCAGGTGTACATCAACAACTATGGCGCGGGCGGCGGCGTGGAGCTGCCGTTCGGCGGCAGCGGGCAGTCGGGCCATGGCCGCGAAAAAGGCTTCGAGGCGCTCTACGGCTTTACGGTGCTCAAGACCATCGCCATTCGCCACGGCTGAAAGGCGACGCACAAGCGACGCCCAGGCGCCGCGAACCGCTACATCCCTCGATAACGACACGGAGACACCATGCGACTCAAAGGCAAGACGGCCGTCGTCACGGGCGCCGGCTCGGGCTTCGGCGAAGGCATCGCCAAGACCTATGCGCGCGAAGGCGCGAACGTGGTCGTCAACGACCTGAATGCCGACGCAGCACAACGCGTGGCGAGCGAGATCGCCATCGCGGGCGGCAAGGCGATCGCCGTGATGGGCGACGTCACGCGCGAGGCCGACTGGCACGCCCTGCGCGACGCGGCGATCGAGGACTTCGGCAGCGTGCAGGTGGTGGTCAACAACGCCGGCACCACGCATCGCAACAAGCCTGTGCTCGAAGTAACGGAGGCCGAGTTCGACCGCGTCTATGCCGTCAACGTGAAGGGCCTCTTCTGGAGCGTGCAGACCTTCGTGCCGCACTTTCGCGCGCGCGGCGGCGGCGTGTTCGTCAACATCGCGTCCACGGCCGGCATACGGCCGCGGCCCGGGCTCGTCTGGTACAACGGCAGCAAGGGCGCCGTGATCGTCGCGAGCAAGGCGCTCGCAGCCGAGCTCGGCCCCGACGCCATCCGCGTGAACTGCGTCAACCCCGTGATCGGCGATACGGGCCTCACCGCCGAGTTCATGGGCGTGGCCAACACGCCCGAGAATCGCCTGCGCTTCATCGCGGGCATTCCGCTGGGGCGCTTTTCGACGCCGCAGGACGTCGCGAACGCGTGCCTCTACCTCGCCTCCGACGAAGCCGCGTTCATCACCGGCACCTGTATCGAAGTGGACGGCGGCCGCTGCGTCTAAGGCGAGGAGACACCATGACCACTCCTGCGAATCATCTCCCGCACGCGGGCGCCAGCGTGCCCCCTTCCGCCTTCGAAGAGGCCACCTACCGCAAGGTCGCGTGGCGCCTCATTCCGCTGCTGATGCTGTGCTACGTGGTCGCCTATCTCGATCGCGTGAACGTCGGCTTCGCCAAGCTGCAGATGAGCTCGGCGCTCAACCTCTCCGACGCGGTCTACGGCTTCGGTGCAGGCATCTTCTTCATCGGCTATTTTTTGTTCGAAGTACCAAGCAATGTCATCCTGCATCGCGTGGGCGCGCGCGTCTGGATCGCGCGGATCATGGTCACGTGGGGCATCGTTTCGATACTGACCATGTTCATCACCACGCCCGCGATGTTCTACGTGATGCGCTTTCTGCTGGGCCTGTGCGAAGCGGGGTTCTTCCCCGGCATCATCCTGTACCTCACCTACTGGTATCCGGCACACCGGCGCGGCCGCATGACCACCTGGTTCATGACGGCCATCGCGATCTCGGGCGTGGTGGGCGGCCCGGTCTCGGGCTGGATCCTGCGGTCCTTCGACGGACTGAACGGCTGGCAAGGCTGGCAATGGCTGTTCCTGCTCGAAGGCGTGCCCTCGATCCTCGTGGGCGTGCTGGTGTTTTTCGTGCTCGACGACCGCATCGGCCGCGCGAAGTGGCTCACCGACGAAGAGCGCGCGCTGCTCGAACGCAACATCGCGGCCGAGGACGCCACCAAGGAAGACCTGCCCCTCGCCACCGTGCTCACGAATCCGCGCGTGCTTGCGATGAGCCTCACCTACTTTTCGTTCGTGATGGGCCTCTACGGCGTGAGCTTCTGGCTGCCCACCATCATCAAAGCGACGGGCGTGAAGGACGCATTCGCCATCGGCCTGCTTTCGGCCATTCCGTTTGCGGCAGCCGTGATCGGCATGGTGCTCGTGGCGAAGAGCGCCGACCGCAGGCGCGAGCGCCGCTGGCACATCGCGATACCGGCAGCAGCCGGCGCGCTCGGCCTCGTGCTTTCGGTGACGTGGGCGCATGACACGACGCTCGCCATGGCCGCGCTGACGCTCGCGACCGTCGGCATTCTCACCACACTGCCGCTGTTCTGGAGTCTGCCCACGGCATGGCTCGCGGGCACGGGCGCGGCGGCCGGCATCGCGCTCATCAACTCGATCGGCAATCTCGCGGGCTTTCTGAGCCCCTATGCGGTGGGATGGCTGAAGCAGGCCACCGCCGCCAACGACTCGGGCATGTATATGCTCGCGGCGTTCATGATTCTCGGCGGCCTGCTCGCGCTTGCCGCGCCGGCGAAGCTCGTGAACCGCTGATCCCGCCGCGCGGCGCCCTTGCCCCCTGCCTGAAACGAAAATGGCCGCTACACAGCGGCCATTTTCGATGCAGCGCCTGAACAACGCGGCTAGACGATATTCATCGCCAGCGCACTCTCACGGTAGTGGCTCGCGGCCTTGCCGCTGTCGCCGAGCTGCTCGTGCAGGCGTGCGAGCGCGCGATGCGAGCGGATCTTGAGCGGCTCGTTGCCGGTAGCGTCGGCCGACTTGAGCGCCGCCTCGAGGAACGACTGCGCCTTGCCCCAGAGCTGCTGCTTCAGGCACAGCCGGCCGAGCGCGAACAGCAGGTCGCCGTCTTCCGGACGATCCTTGCGCCAGCCTTCCGCCTTCTGGATCAGCGGCAGCGCATCGGCGCCCGACGCATCGGCGCCCGACGCAGTCGTGCCCACCGTGTCCGGATAGCGGCGCAACAGGCGCGCGTCCCAGTTCTGCGCAAGCGCCTCCTCGACGATCTTGCGCGCATCGTTCTGGCGGTCGAGCGCGACCAGCAATTCGGCCGCGCAATCGGCAAGACGCGGCGAATGACGTTCGACCGGCGAGAGCGCGTGCCACAGCTCGAGCAGCGCATCGGCATTGTGACGGCGATCGCGCAGCAGGTTCTCCGCCGCGAGTTGCCGCAGTCGCACGGCCACGGCCGGATGCAGCGCCTCGCGCTTTTCCAGCGTCTTCACGAGCTTGAGCACTTCGCTCCAGTTCTTCAGCTGCTGCTGCGCGCGCAGCGCGATCTGCTGCGCGTGGATGCGGCGGCCGCCCTGCGAACGCATTTCGGTGAGCGCGGCGAGCGCGCCATCGGCGTCGCGGCCGTCGGCGCGCATGTCGGCCGTCGCCATGAGGCGCGCTTCCTGCAGCTCGGGGTCTTCGACCTGGGCGAGCCACTCGTCGCGGCGCGCGTATTCATGCAGCCGGTGCGCGGCCAGCGCGGCGATGAGGCCCGCGGCGCCCTTGTTCTTCCCCTCGGCGAGCGAGTCGCGCGCGGCTTTCTCGGCGCGCGAGAAGCGGCCCGCGTAGAGATTGCCGACCGCGTCGCGCAGCGCCGAATTCGCCTTCTCCGTGCGCATGCGCGCGCGGTAGGCGGTGACGCGCCGCGGCATCGTCACGATGTTGCGCGCGAAGCGCAGGATGGCGTAGAGCAGCAGGAAGGCCACGATCACGCCGACGATGAACAGATTCAGCGAGACGTCCACCCGATACGGCGGATAGACGAACAGTACCTGCCCGGCGTCGAAGCGCCCCACCGTCGCGAGCGCGACGGCGATCACGAACAGGACGGCAAGCCACAGAAGTCCTCGGATGCCCATGTCTTATCCCCGGCTCCGGTACTGCTCGATCGCCTGCAGGCTCGTGTCGATGTTCGGCACCGCAACCGCCGCGGAGCCCGCACTCACGTCCTTCACGAGATCGCGCACGGCCCGGGTTTGCTTCGACTCGTTGTCGAAGTAGCGCCCGAGCGCCGCGTCGGCGGCGGCGAGATCGGACTTGAGCGTCTCCTCGTTGCGCGACAGCAGCGAGAGGCGCGCCGAGAGCAGCCGCAGCTTGACGTTCTCGCGCACGAAGTAGCCCTGGTCCGGCGAAACCAGCATGGCGTCGGCATTGTCGATGCGGCGCACCTGCACGAGGCTCGCGATCTGCTGGCCGATCCCCGCGGCAAACGTCTGCAGCCACGCCTTCCAGCGCGGCTCGTGGGCGGCGGCGGCGGTCTGCGCGAGATCGGCGGGTGCGGCGGCTTCAGGCTTCGTATGCGCGACGATCGCCTCGCCCGCGAGCGGCAGCGAGTCGATCTGGGCGAGCGCCGTGTCGAGCTTGATCGCGAGCCCGGTGAGATCGGTGGACGGCGCGGCCTTGAGCTTGTCGATGTCCTGCGCGATGGCCTTGCGCACGGCGAGCGCCTGCGGGCTGTCGGAGGCGGCGAGGCGCGTGTCGGCGCTCTGCAGCGCGAAGAGCGCGAGCTGCGTATTGCCGGTGAGTTGAAGCTGCTCGCTCGCGCTCGAGAGCATCTGGCCGACTTCGGCGAAAGTCCAGTCGTCGCGGTTCTTCGCGAGGTCCGCATACTGCTGCGCGAGCGCCTGCTGCGAGGTCTGCGCGTCGGCGATCTTGCCTTCGAGCTGGGTGATCTGCTTGTCGAGCTGCTGTGCGCCCGCGACCGCCTCGTCTGCCCGCGCGCGCAGCGCGGTAGTTTGCTGGTCGGCGGCCTGCTGGCGCTGCACGAGCTGCTGGTCGACACGGTCGAGCTTGCGGTTCAGCGCGTAGCCGCCCGCGCCCGCTGCGCCCGCCACCAGCACGAGGACGAGCCACAGCAGCGCGGAGCTTGCGCCGCGCTGCCCGCTCCCGGACGAAGGCGCGGCGGACCAGACGGGCCGCGCGGACGTGGATGCCGCCGGCGCGCCTGCGGACACGGTGCTCTGATGGGTAACGTTGCTGGAATCGTTCGAATCAGTCATGCGTGGTTGTGCCGGCGCCGAGGCCGGATGGTTCTGAACCGGTTGTACAACGGAAGAAGCGAGGCCAAGCAGCGTCTCGACGATGCGGTCGTCACCGGCGCCGGACACCGTAATCCTATCAAAACCCATTGCGCGCGCCGTTTCCGCGATGCGCGGATGCGGCGCGACGAGCGGCGCGTGGTACAGCTCGACGATCTCGCCGGCCGTGAGATGCTCGCGCGCGAGTTCGCCGAGGTTGCGCGCCCCCTCGGAGCTCGTGACGAGCCAGGCATGCGGCGCCCCGGCCAGCAGCGCGTGCACCTGCGCCCAGGCGGCGATGGACGGCTCGGGCACGACGCGCCGATAGGCCGCGACGGCCTCCACTTCGGCGCCCGCTTCGCGCAGGCGGTCGGCCAGCCACTCGCGGCCGCCGTCGCCGCGCACGATCAGCACGCGCTTGCCCACAAAGCCGTCGGCGCCGAACTGCGCTTCGAGCGCCGCATAGAGCGATTCGGAGTCGAAGCGCACGGGTTCTTCGTCGGCGGCGCCCGCGGGGCTAATCACGCGATGCCCGGGCGCCGCGACGCCGTGCTGCGCGAGCGCCGCGACGCTGGCCGGGCCGACCACGGCCACCGGCAGTGCATGCGGCCAGATCGACGAGATCGAGGCGTAGGCGGCGAACGCGCGCTCGACGGCGTTCGGCGAGACGAACACGACGAACGCGTAGCGGTCGAGGGCCGCCAGCGCCTCGCGCAACGGCGCTTCGTCGCGGACCGGTTCGATCGAGATCAGCGGAAATTCGAGCGTGCGGATGCCGCGCGCGGCCAGCCGTGCCGCAAGCGCCGCGGACTGCCCTGCCGGACGGGTAATGACGACCGTGAACGGCGCAGGCGCACCGCGCTCGCCCGGACCGCCCGGACCGCCCGGACCACCCCATTCGTCGGGCTGGTGCGGACGGCCGGCGCCGGAGTGCGGGGCGCCGGTCATTGCGCGTCTGCCGGGCCCGCGCCCGGCGGCGTGTTCGGGGCTTCGGCGTGAGCCGCGTCGGCCAGCGCGCGCACGATGTCGAGCGCGCCCTGCGCGATCAGCGCGTCGGCAACGCTACGGCCCAGCGCGAGCGCTTCGTCGACGCTGGCCGCCCGCGACGCGCCCTCGGCGGCCAGCACGCGGCTCGCGTCGGGCGTGGCGATGGTGCCGCGCAGCTCGAGCGCGCCGTCACGCCATTGCGCATAGGCCGCGAGCGGCACCGAGCAGCTGCCGCCCAGCGCGCGCGAGACCATGCGCTCGGCCTCCACGGCCTTGGCGGTCGCCTCGTCGTGCAGCGGTGCGAGCCAGGCGGCCACGTCGGCGCGGTCGGCCCGGATCTCGATGCCCAGCGCGCCCTGGCCGGCAGCCGGCAGGCTGTCCTCAGGCTCGATCAGCGCGCGAATACGCGCGCCAAGGCCTAGCCGCTTGAGGCCCGCCGCCGCGAGAATGATGGCCGCATAGTCGCCACGGTCGAGCTTGGCGAGGCGCGTATCGAGGTTGCCGCGCAGCGGCTTCACATCCAGCTGCGGATAGTGCGCGCGGATCATCGCTTCGCGGCGCAGGCTCGAGGTGCCCACGACGCTGCCCGGCGGCAGATCCGCAAGCGCGGCGTGGTCGTTCGAAACGAACGCATCGCGCGGATCCTCGCGCTCCATGATGGCCGTGAGCGCGAAGCCTTCGGGCAGCTCCATCGGCACGTCCTTGAGCGAGTGCACGGCAAGATCGGCATGCCCTTCGGCCAGCGCCTGCTCGAGCTCCTTCACGAAAAGCCCCTTGCCGCCCACCTTCGAGAGCGTCCGGTCGAGAATTTGATCGCCGCGTGTCGTCATTCCAACGATTTTCACGTCGCAGGATGGATATAATTTGTGCAGCGCAGCTTGCACATGCTCGGCCTGCCACATCGCGAGGCGGCTCTCCCGCGAAGCGATCACCAGCGTGCGCGGGGTGGCGGACATGGGCGCGGATAACGTCTCGGAGTTCATGGCAAGGACATCGAATGACGGGATCGAAGAACAGTAACGGATAACAGGCAATGTTAGCACGCGCCCCTTTTCCGGCAGGCCCCATGGGGCCATGCCGCGGGAGGCGCGGGCGGCGGCAGGATGAGACAGTCACGGACGAGCGGCGCCCCCCTCGCGCATCGTCCCGGCAAAGGCTCGCGCCGCATCCACGACGTTCCTCCCAGTTGCGCCGGGTTATACCCACCACGCGTTCCAGGTTGCACCCGCAGTAGCGAGCCCGGCGAAGCGCCGCGGCTCATGTAGCAGGTAGTCCCAGATCAACCGATTCATCCCCTGGCAAGCCTTAAGGAACCCATCGTGAAGTCTTCCGGATCGGCGCGCGCAGAGCGCCGCAACAACGCATCGCAGAACGCTTCTTCATCGGCCTCGAACCCGACGGCCACGCCAACCGCCAGGCCGGGCAGGACTTCCAAAGCTACGAAGACCGCCAAAGCGGCAACGGCCGGCAAGGCAAACACCACGAAGAAAACTGCGGGCGTGAAAGCGGCAGCGAAGGCGACCAGGGCCCCGGCCACGAAGGCGCCGGCGCGCAATGCGCGCACGCGCGACGACAAGGACCAGCCGCTCTTCGACGACATCCGCTTTCTCGGCCGCCTGCTCGGCGGCGTGCTGCGCGAGCAGGAAGGTGACGCGGTGTTCGACGTCGTGGAGACGATCCGCCAGACCGCCGTGCGCTTTCGCCGCGAAGACGACAATGCGGCGGCGCTCGCCCTCGAGAAGCAGTTGCGCTCGCTCTCGCCCGAGCAGACCGTGAGCGTGGTGCGCGCGTTCAGCTATTTCTCGCACCTCGCGAATATCGCCGAAGACCGTCACCGCAACCGCCGCCACCGCATTCACGACCTCGCCGGCTCGGCGCCGCAGCCCGGCACCATTGCGCACTCGCTCGAACGCCTCGCGCAAGCGGGCGCGGCCGCGACGCCCGTGCTCCAGCAGTTCTTCAACGAGGCCCTGATCGTGCCCGTGCTCACGGCGCACCCCACCGAAGTGCAGCGCAAGAGCATCCTCGACGCGCAGCACGACATCGCGCGTCTGCTCGCCGAACGCGACCAGCCGCTCACGCTGCGCGAGCGAGCGCAGAACGAAGCGCTGCTGGGCGCGCGCGTCACCTCGCTGTGGCAGACGCGCATGCTGCGCGACGCGCGCCTCACGGTTGGCGACGAAATCGAGAACGCCCTCTCGTACTACCACACGACCTTCCTCACCGAGATCCCCGCGCTCTACGCCGAGATCGAAACCGTGCTCAAGGAGCACGGTCTGGCGGCACGCCTGCCCGCGTTCTTCCAGATGGGCAGCTGGATCGGCGGCGACCGCGACGGCAATCCGAATGTCACGGCGGAAACGCTCGAAGCCGCGATCGAGCGCCAGGCCATCGTGATCTTCGAGCATTACCTCGAAGAAGTGCACAAGCTCGGCGCGGAGCTTTCAGTGTCGAACCTGCTCTCGGGCGGCAGCGAAGAACTCAAGGCGCTGGCCGCGGCCTCGCCCGACACCTCGCCGCACCGCGTGGACGAGCCGTATCGCCGCGCGCTGATCGGCGTGTACACGCGCCTTGCCGCGAGCGCGCGCGTGCGCCTGGGCGAAGGCGTCGTTTCGGTGCGCCGCGCGGGCCGCGCCGACCGCGGCGCCGCGCCGGTGCGCGCGCAGCCCTACGCCGACGCCGCCGAATTCTCGCGCGACCTGCACATCCTGCTGGACTCGCTCGCCGAGCATCACGGCGCCTCGCTCGCCACGCCGCGCCTCGCACCGCTGTTGCGCGCCGTCGAAGTGTTCGGCTTCCACCTCGCGAGCATCGACCTGCGCCAGAGCTCGGACATCCACGAAGCCGTGATCGCCGAACTGCTCGCGCGCGCGGGCGTCGAGGCCGACTACGCCGCACTCTCCGAAGAAGACAAGCAGATCGTCCTGCTCGCCCAGCTCGCTGATCCGCGCACGCTGCGCTCGCCGTATCTGGAGTATTCCGACCTCGCGAAGAGCGAGCTCGGCGTACTGGAGATGGCGCGCGTGACGCGCGAGAAGTTCGGTGCGCGCGCGGTGCGTAACTACATCATCTCGCACACCGAAACAGTTTCCGACCTGCTCGAGGTGATGCTGCTGCAGAAGGAAACCGGACTCTTCACGGGACGCCTCGGCCACGCGGACGACCCGGCGAAGGCCGGTCTGATGGTGATCCCGCTGTTCGAAACGATCCCCGACCTGCGCAACGCGCCGGGCATCATGCGCGACCTGTTCGCGCTGCCGGGCATCGACGGCCTGATCGAGCACCAGGGCAACGAGCAGGAGATCATGCTCGGCTATTCGGACAGCAACAAGGACGGCGGCTTCCTCACGTCGAACTGGGAGCTTTACCGCGCCGAGCTCGCCCTTGTGGCGCTGCACCGCGAGCGCGGCATCACGCTGCGCCTCTTCCACGGCCGCGGCGGCACGGTGGGACGCGGCGGCGGCCCGACCTACAACGCGATCCTCTCGCAGCCGCCGGGCACCGTGGAAGGACAGATCCGCCTCACCGAGCAAGGCGAGGTGATCGCGAGCAAGTTCGGCAACCCGGAGATTGGCCGGCGCAACCTGGAAACGGTCATCGCCGCGACGCTCGAAGCCACGCTCCTGCCGCAGGACCACGCAGGCCACTCGCCGCAGCAGCTGGCCGACTTCGAAGCGACGATGCAGGAACTCTCGGACGCAGCCATGGCCGCGTATCGCTCGCTCGTCTACGAGACACCGGGTTTCACCGACTACTTCTTCGCCTCGACGCCGATCGCCGAGATCGCCGAGCTAAACATCGGCAGCCGTCCGGCCTCGCGCAAGCTGCAGGATCCGAAGCACCGCAAGATCGAGGATCTGCGCGCGATTCCGTGGGGCTTCTCGTGGGGCCAGTGCCGCCTGCTGCTCACGGGCTGGTACGGCTTCGGCAGCGCGGTGGCCGCGTACCTCGACGCGGCGGGCAGCGACGCGGAACGCACGCGGCGCCTCGCGCTCTTCCGCAAGATGTACAAGAGCTGGCCGTTCTTCTCGAACCTGCTCTCGAACATGGACATGACGCTCGCGAAGACCGACCTCGCGGTGGCTTCGCGCTACGCGCAGCTCGTCGCCGACAAGAAGCTGCGCAAGCATGTGTTCGAGCGCATCGTGGCCGAATGGGAGCGCACGACCAGGGTGCTGGGCGAGATCACGGGCTCGGGCGAGCGTCTCGCCGACAATCCGCTGCTCGCGCGCTCGATCAAGAACCGCTTCCCGTATCTCGATCCGCTCAATCACCTCCAGGTGGAACTGCTCAAGCGCTACCGCGCAGGTGACCCGAGCCCGCGCGTGCGGCGCGGCATTCACCTGACCATCAACGGGGTCGCGGCGGGCCTGCGCAATACGGGCTGATCGCGCAGCGCGCGTGAGCCGTCGCTGAAGCCACGGCGTCGCCCTCTCGCGGGGGCGGCGCCGTTTTTCATGGGCGCCGCCCGCGCGACACTTCACACGCCGTCACGCCGCCTCCCCCGCGAAGCGCACGTGATAACCGCGCGCGCCCAGCATGTCGACGATGCGCCGCTCACCCGGAATCCGCTCGATCGCCGCGCGCGGCACGGCGTAGCGCACGCCCGGCGGCGCGACGCTATCGAGCGTGCGCATGCCGCTGTGGATCCCGAACACCGTCATGAAATCCATGCCGTCGTGCAATGCGCCCGCATGTTCGATGGCGAAACGCCTTGCGACGTCGAGCGGCGCGAAACGCAGCCCCTGGGCCTCCAGCTGCGCACGCAAGACGACGCTCAGCTGCACGTCCTCGCTACGGACGTCGCCGCTCCAGACGAGACGGATCGGCTCGCCGTCCACGAAGTCCGGCGGCACGATGCGCACGCAAATGTGCGGATGGTCGATCAGGGCCCGCATGAGACGCCGGCTACGCAGGCTGAAGCCGCCGTTGAGCACGGGCAGGACAACACGCCCCGGCTGGCCCGATTCGGCGCACCACTCGAAGGCATTGAGCCAGCGCGAGCCGGCCGCCGAATCGACGCGCGCGAGGTGGGTGGGCGCGCCGACGTAGTCGTAGTCGAGAAAGCCGTCGCTCCAGTTCTCCGCACCGAGCACCCAGCCGTCGTCCTGGACGACCAGCGCGAAGTCCGTTTCGATGATGCGCCCGAGCGCAAACAGCATGAACCAGCTGTACTCCTGATAGTTCATCGGCGCGATGGCGCGATGGACGATCTGCGGCGGCAGCCCACTGGGCGCGTGCGGACTGAGGAGCAACGCGCGTGCACCCGGCAGGCGCAATTGGCTGTGATAGAGCGAGAGGGCCGCGCCACGCGCGTCGGGCAGTCCAGTGACGGCGACGAGCGTGATGTCCCGAAAGCGGGGACTGACTGGCATATCGTGAACGTCGCGATGAAGGAGCGGCCAGTGTAAAACGCTTGCGGCCGCGACCGTCGCAGAGTGCACAGCCCAGACCATCAATACAGAGAGTACGACATCGACCGAGACTTTATCCGACAGGAAGCCCGGCGCACGCCCGGGCCCCGCTGCTTAGTCGCGCCGCTTCGCCTCGATCATCAGCGCGTCGAGCTTGAACGATCCGTCATCCTGCACATCGAAATACTGCCGCACCTCGTCCGGCGCGCCGTTCCACATCGAGCGGATCGCCGTGACACGCTCGGCGGGCGTACGCATGCGCGCCACCCACGAATCGAAGTCGATACCGATACGCCAGCGCTCGCTCACCTGCGCGTCGAAGCCGGCGGCGTCGAGCATCGCGATCCATTCGTCGGCGCGATAGTCGCGGATATGCGAGGCGTCGCGCAGGATTTCGATCGCCTGGATATGCGTGTCGTAGAGCGGATCGTCGATGCCCGCGATGTCGATGAATTTCAGGCGGCCGCCCGGCTTGAGCACGCGATGCACTTCGGCGAGCGCCTTCGGCAGGTCGCGCCAGTGGTGCGCGCTCATGCGGCTCACCGCCCAGTCGAACGAGCCGTCGGCAAACGGCAGCGTCTCGGCCGCGCCCTGCTGCGTGCGGATCGTGCTCAGGCCGCGCTCGCTGGCGGCGGCCTCGACCGTCGCGAGCATCTGCGGGGCGATATCGTACGCCACCACCTCGCGCACATGCGGCGCCACCGCGAAACTCGCATGGCCCGCCCCGCAGCCCATGTCCAGCACCGTCGCGTTGCCGCAGGTGGCAGCGAAGGTCGCGGCGAGGTTCTCCAGATCCGCGCCGCTCGCGTGGACCTGGCTCGTGAGGTAGGCGGCGGCCGTCGAGCCGAAGGCGTCTGCAACCTGGTCGTGATGCTTCATCGAATGCTCCTGTTTGCCTCTTCCCGCCGCACGGATCCCGCTCCCGCCGTCGAAGGCGGAGCCGGTGCCGTAGCGCGGCGCGATGTGGGGCCGTGACGCCCACGGCGGACGCACGGGGTCGGTTGTGTCGGGCGGCTGGCGCGGCGGCCCGTTCGCCACGTCAGCCGCTACAATAGAGCCCGTTTAGTACCAGTACAAGTTAAGCAGATATTCTGGTATCGCCAGCACCCGTCCCGCACCCATGAACACCGATACCCCCGAATCCGGCGCCGCCCGCGTTCTCGACACCACGCCCGCGCAAGCCCTGGGCGACTTCATCCGCGCCCATCGCGAGCGCCTTTCGCCGCAGGCGGTGGGCCTGCCGCCTGGTCCGCGCCGCCGCACGCCCGGCCTGCGGCGCGAAGAAGTCGCCCAGCTCTGCGCAGTGAGTCCGACCTGGTACACGTGGATCGAGCAGGGAAGGCCCGTTTCGGCCTCGGCGGACGCGCTCGCGCGCATTGCGGTCGCGCTGCAGCTCTCGCGCGCCGAGCGCGCCTATCTGTTCGAGCTGGCCGCCCAGCGCGACCCCGCCGAGCCCGATGTGGCGGGCGCCGCCGACGCGCCCGCCACGCTGCTGCAAACGGTGCAGCTCGTCGATGCCCCCGCCTACGTGCTCGACCGCCAGTGGACGGCGCTCGCCTGGAACGCTCATGCGACGGACCTGTTTACGGGCTGGCTGGACGGCACGCACGACCGCAATCTGCTGCGTTTCACCTTCACGGAACCGCTCGGGCGCGAGCTGATCGCCGACTGGGAGACGCGCGCACGGCGCCTCGCCGCCGAATTCCGTGCCGACTCGATCCGCCATCTGAACGACGCGCCCACACGCGCGCTGATCGATTCGCTGATTGCGTCGAGCGACGCGTTCGCGCGCTTCTGGGGTTCGCAGGACGTGTTCGAGCGCGAGGGCGGCCGGCGCGAGTTCAATCATCCGCGCCACGGCCGCATCGCCTACGACCAGATCACGTTCAAGCCCGCGCACCGCGAGGACCTGAAGCTGGTGGTGCTGGTGCGGCTCTGAGGGCCGCCGCACGCCGCCCCACACCGTCCACGCCGCGCGCCGCGGCCCGGCCGCGCCGGCTGTCGATGGTAAAATCAGGCTCTTTCGCGTCGCGCGCCGCCATCAGGCGAAGTTCAGGCCACGCGGCAGCCGCGCGGGCAGCCCTCTCACCTCCTTCTACGTCGTTTGCGCCCATCACCATGACGTCCCAACTGCACAAAAAAGGCGAAGCCTGGTCGGCTCGCTTCTCCGAACCCATGTCGGAGCTCGTCAAACGCTACACGTCGTCGGTCTTCTTCGACAAACGCCTTGCGCTCATGGACATTGAAGGCTCGCTCGCCCATGCGTCGATGCTGGCCGCGCAAAAGATCATCTCCGCCGACGACCTCGCGGCCATCCAGCAAGGCATGGCGCAGATCAAGGGCGAGATCGAGCGCGGCGAGTTCGAGTGGCTGCTCGACCTCGAAGACGTGCACCTGAACATCGAGGCGCGCCTCACCGCCCTTATCGGCGACGCGGGCAAGCGCCTGCACACAGGCCGCTCGCGCAACGACCAGGTCGCCACCGACATCCGCCTGTGGCTGCGCGGGGAGATCGACCGCATCGGCGGCCTGCTTGGCGACCTGCGCCGCGCGCTGCTCGAGCTCGCCGACCAGCACGCCGGCACAATCATGCCGGGCTTCACCCACCTGCAGGTGGCGCAGCCCGTCACGTTCGGCCATCACCTGCTCGCCTACGTGGAGATGTTCACGCGCGACGCCGAACGCATGGCCGACTGCCGCAAGCGCGTGAACCGCCTGCCGCTCGGCGCGGCGGCGCTCGCGGGCACGAGCTATCCGATCGACCGGCATGCCGTTGCGAAGACGCTCGGCTTCGACGGCATCTGCGCGAACTCGCTCGACGCCGTGTCCGACCGCGACTTCGCGATCGAATTCACGGCGGCGGCAGCGCTCGTCATGACACACGTCTCGCGCTTCTCGGAAGAGCTGGTGCTGTGGATGAGCCCGCGCGTGGGCTTCATCGATCTGGCCGACCGTTTCTGCACGGGCTCGTCGATCATGCCGCAGAAGAAGAACCCGGACGTGCCCGAGCTGGCGCGCGGCAAGACCGGCCGCGTGAACGGCCATCTGATGGGCCTGCTCACGCTGATGAAGGGCCAGCCGCTCGCGTACAACAAGGACAACCAGGAAGACAAGGAACCGCTCTTCGACACCGTCGACACGGTGGCGGACACGCTGCGCATCTTCGCGGAGATGGTCGCGGGCATCACGGTCAAGGCCGAGGCGATGCGCGCGGCGGCGCTGCAAGGCTTCTCGACGGCGACCGACCTCGCCGACTATCTGGTGAAGAAGGGCCTGCCGTTCCGCGACGCGCACGAAGCCGTGGCACACGCGGTGCGCATCTGCGTGGACCGCAACTGCGACCTCGCCGACCTCACGCTCGACGAAATGCGCCGCGAGCTGCCGGCGGTCTCGCACCTGCTGGCCGAGGACGTGTTCGCAGTGCTGACGCTCGACGGCTCGGTCGCGTCGCGCAACCATCCGGGTGGCACCGCGCCCGAGCAGGTCCGCGCCGCCATCGCAGCAGCGCGCGCGGCGCTCAAGTAACGCGCCAGGGCGCGCCAGGCGGCGCGCCCTGCCCCTCCTTCGCCGATGATCATCCGCCCCCGCCTCAACTGGTTCCGCATGCTGCTTGCGTGGCGCGGCTCCGTGCTGCCGCAGTTGCTGCCGCGGCTCTTCATCGTGCTGTGCCTCTCGTTTGTGGCCGTGGCGTCGCACGATCACATCCTCAAGGTCACCGTCAATCTGAGCACCGTGCCGTTTTCGCTGATCGGCATCGCGCTCGCGGTGTTCCTCGGCTTTCGCAACAACGCGAGCTACGACCGCTACTGGGAAGGACGCAAACTCTGGGGGCAACTGCTCAACGAGACACGTTCGCTCACACGCGAGGCGCTGACCCTCCCGAGCGCCAGCGACGCCGCCGCGCGCGCACGCCAGCTCGTCGGCATACTCGGCGCGCTGCCGCACGCGCTGCGCCACCAGTTGCGCCACACCGACCCGCAAATCGATCTCGCGCAGCGGCTGCCGCCCGCGCTGCTCGAACGCGTGCTGGCCTCGCGCTTCCGGCCCATGACGTTGCTCCTCTGTGCTTCCGAGTGGGTGCGCAACGAGGTGCGCGAAGGCCGCCTCGACGGCTTCGCGGTGCTCGCATTCGAGCGCAATCTGAACGGACTTTCGGATGTGATCGGCGGCTGCGAGCGCATTTCCACCACGCCGCTGCCGTTCGCCTACACGGTGATGATTCACCGCACGGTCTACTTCTTCTGCGGGATGCTGCCGTTCGGTCTCGTGGACAGCATCGGCGCGCTCACGCCGATCTTCGCGGTGTTCGTGGCGTATGCCTTCATGGCGCACGAAGCGATCGCCTCGCAGATCGAGGACCCGTTCGGCACCGAGGACAACGACCTCGCGCTCTCGGCGATGTCGGTCTATATCGAGGCCGCGTTGCACGACCTGCTGGGCGATCCGACGACACTGCCCACCCACGCACCCGACGATTTCATCCTCGACTGAAGCACGCGCGGCGAAGCTCGCATGCGGGTATCAGCGGTCGCCCACCGTCTCCGAGAGCCGCTTGAGCGTGGCAAGCCGCGCCCCCAGCAGGTCCAGACGCGCGTGCTCGTCGAGGAGCGGCATGGTGGCGTCGCGATACGCGCGCCACGCGGCCTGCGCGCGCGTGAGCAGCGGCCGCGAATGCGCCGGCATGCGCGCATAAAGCTTGCGGTAATAGCGATTGAGGTCGTAGCTGACGTGCTCGCAGCGCGCATCCGCCGAGCACACCCACCGACCCGGCAAGTCCTGCCCTGCGGCGGCCGCAGCCGCGGCCTCGCGCCGCAGCGAGAGCGCGCGGTCGCGCACGGGCTGCAGGCGCATGTCCGCTTCATAGAGCTGATAGGACGAGCCGCTCGTGGTCGCGAACGCGGCCGCGAGCATCGTGTCCTCGGCGTCGCGCCACGCCACCCAGCGTTGCTGACTCAGTTGCCAGCCCTTTTGCTGCGCGGCCGGCACTTTCCCGAGCAAGGCGTTGAGCGCGTTTTCGGCGGCGCCGTGCCAGGCGCCGCGCGCTTCGTCCATGCACTGCACCTGTCCGGCCGTCGTCGAGCGGTCCGCGCGCGCAAGACACGCGCGCATACCCGCATCGATCGGATCGGCCGCCGCCACTTCCGCATGCGCCGGGGCCGCCAGCAGCACACACGCCGCCAGCAGCGACGCGGCGCTTCCTTGCCAGCCAGGCCAGCGCGGCCAGGCGCGCATCGGCTTACCGCTGCTCATCCTGCTCAGTCGCGCACGCAATCGACGAAGTACTCGATGCGTCCGTTGATCATCTCGCCCACGAGCCCGTGGATATCCGTATGGAAGCCCGGGAAGCGTTCGTTGAACTCGCGCGCGAACTTCAGGTAGTTCACGATCGTCCGGTTGAAGCGCTCGCCCGGAATCAGCAACGGAATGCCCGGCGGGTACGGCGTGAGCAGGATCGACGTGACGCGGCCTTCGAGTTCGTCGACGGACACGCGGTCCACTTCGCGGTGCGCGAGCTTCGCGAAGGCATCGGACGGCTTCATGGCGGGCTCCATGTCCGAGAGGTACATCTCGGTCGTGAGGCGCGCGATGTCGTTGGCACGATAGACGCTGTGGATCTGCTGGCACAGGTCGCGCAGGCCCACGCGCTCGTACATCGGATGCTGCGCGACGAATTCGGGCAGCACGCGCCAGAGCGGCTGGTTGTTGTCGTAGTCGTCCTTGAACTGCTGCAGCTCGGTGACCATCGAGTTCCAGCGGCCTTTCGTGATGCCGATCGTGAACATGATGAAGAACGAGTACAGGCCCGTCTTCTCCACGATGATGCCGTGCTCGGCCAGGTACTTCGTGACGATCGCGGCCGGAATGCCCGAATCGCCGAATTCGCCGTCCACGTCGAGCCCCGGCGTGACGATCGTCGCCTTGATCGGGTCGAGCATGTTGAAGCCTTCCGCCAGCGCGCCGAAGCCATGCCAGTGGTCGTTCGGCCGCAGCATCCAGTCCTCGCGCGAGCCGATGCCTTCCTCGGCCAGCTCGTCCGGACCCCAGACCTGGAAGAACCAGTCGTCGCCGTATTCGGCATCCACCTTGCGCATCGCGCGGCGGAAATCGAGCGCTTCCGCAATCGACTCTTCCACCAGCGCGGGGCCGCCCGGCGGCTCCATCATCGCCGCCGCCACGTCGCACGACGCAATGATCGCGTACTGCGGGCTCGTGGAGGTGTGCATGAGGTACGCCTCGTTGAAGCGATGGCGGTCGAACGTGCTGTTCTCCGAGTCCTGCACGACGATCTGCGAAGCCTGCGAGATGCCCGCGAGCAGCTTGTGGGTGGAGTGCGTGGCGAACACGAGCGCGCCCGTGCGCGGACGGCCCGCGCCGATCGCATGCATGTCCTGGTAGAACTCGTGGAACTCGGCGTGCGGCAGCCAGGCTTCGTCGAAGTGCAGCGTGTCGAGCATGTCGCCGAGCAGGTCCTTGATCATCTCGACGTTGTAGATCACGCCGTCGTAGGTGCTCTGCGTGATCGTGAGGATGCGCGGCTTTGCGTTCGGGTTCTTCGCCAGCGCCTCGCGTGCGAACGGATTCGCCTCGATCTTGCGGCGGATGTTCTCGGGCTTGAACTCGTCGCGCGGAATCGGCCCGATGATGCCGAAGTTGTTGCGCGTCGGCGTGAGAAACACGGGAATCGCGCCCGTCATCGTGATCGCGTGCAGGATCGACTTGTGGCAGTTGCGGTCCACCAGCACGATGTCGCCCGGCGCCACGGTGGCGTGCCAGACGATCTTGTTCGAGGTCGAGGTGCCGTTGGTCACGAAGAACACGTGGTCGGCGCTGAAGATGCGCGCCGCGTTGCGCTCCGAGGCCGCCACCGGGCCCGTGTGGTCCAGCAGTTGGCCGAGTTCGTCCACGGCGTTGCAGACGTCCGCGCGCAACATGTTCTCGCCGAAGAACTGATGGAACATCTGGCCCAGCGGGTTCTTCAGGAATGCCACGCCGCCCGAGTGGCCCGGGCAGTGCCACGAGTACGAGCCTTCGTCGGCGTACTTCACGAGCTCCTTGAAGAACGGCGGCGCGAGCGCGTCGAGATACACCTTCGCCTCGCGGATGATGTGGCGCGCGACGAACTCCGGCGTGTCCTCGAACATGTGGATGAAGCCGTGGAGCTCGCGCAGGATGTCGTTGGGCAGGTGGCGCGAGGTGCGCGTTTCGCCGTACAGGAAGATCGGGATGTCGGCGTTGCGCTTGCGCACCGCTTCCACGAACGCGCGCAGCGCGATGATCGCGGGCGCGTGCTCGGGCGCTTCCTCGTCGCCGCGTTCCACGTAGGGCAGCAGTTCGTCGTCGTCGATCGAGAGGATGAAGCACGCCGCGCGGCTCGACTGCTGCGCAAACGACGTGAGGTCGCCGTAGCTCGTCAGCCCGAGGACTTCCGCGCCCTCTTTCTCGATGGCTTCGGCGAGGGCCCGGATGCCGGAACCCGAGATATTCTCGGAGCGAAAGTCTTCGTCGATGATGACGACGGGAAAGCGAAACTTCATGGGCGAATCTCCAAAAGAAACGACCGCTGCATGTGTTGCGCAGCGGTCCCCGTATATCGTATGGGCGGGGAGCCTCGTGGGCCCGGGCCGCCGGGAAGCCGGATCAGGTCTTCGGCAGCGTGACGCCGTGCTGCCCCTGGTACTTGCCGCCGCGGTCCGCGTAAGACACCTCGCAGACCTCGTCGCTTTCGAAGAAGAGCACCTGCGCGACGCCCTCGTTCGCGTAGATTTTCGCAGGCAAAGGTGTCGTATTCGAGAATTCGAGCGTCACATAGCCCTCCCATTCCGGCTCGAACGGCGTGACGTTCACGATGATGCCGCAGCGCGCATAGGTGGATTTGCCGAGGCACACGGTCAGCACGTTACGCGGGATCCGGAAGTATTCCACCGTGCGCGCCAGCGCGAACGAATTCGGCGGGATGATGCAGACGTCGCCCTTGAAGTCCACGAACGACTTTTCGTCGAAGTTTTTCGGGTCGACGATCGTCGAGTTGATGTTCGTGAAGATCTTGAATTCGTCGGCGCAGCGGATGTCGTAGCCGTAGCTCGAGGTCCCGTAGCTCACGATCTTGCGGCCGTCTTCCGAGGTGCGGATCTGGTCGCGCACGAACGGCTCGATCATCTTGTGCTCTGCGGCCATGCGCCGGATCCACTTGTCGGATTTGATTGCCATATTGGGTTGCTGCGTGCCAGTTGAATGACGAAGGGGGCGAAATACCGCCCTGGAGCTGGCGGGGACCGCGAATGCCGGGTGCCGCCACGTACAAAGGCGCCTATTTTACGCGATGTGGATCGGCGTGCCGGAAAGTGCGTGCGAGGCGTGTTTCAGGCGGCGGGGCGGCGCGCCATGAAAGCGGGTCGCAAGAAATTCGCGGGAACGCACGAGGAAATGCGTGCGCGGCGCGTCACTGGGCACGGATCACGCCGCAGGCGAGCGCCGGGCCGGTGCCGCGCTGCGGGTAGGCGTACGGATCGATGGCGTCGCGATGCAGCAGCACGGCGCGCTGGATCACCGAGCGCACCCCGTCGAGCGACACGTCGGGCGCGACGATGAAGCCGGTGGCGACACCGTTCGAATCCGCATGGAGGTTGCCGAGATCGCCTTCCACGCGCGCGCCGGCCTTGAGCCGGTCGGCCGCCGGCGCGAAGACGACGCCGGCACTCGAGGCGTCGCCGGCGTTGCAGTCGCCGCGCTCGTGGACCTGCAGTGCGTGATCGCTGTCGGGGGGCAGACCCATCAGGTTGTAGGATACCTGGACGCCGTCGGCGCGCTCGTCGAACGACACGGTGCCACGCACCTGGCTGCCCATGGTGGGCAGCAACTGCGCGACGGCGCGCTTGTCCTGCTGTCCCATGAAACTGGTGCAGCCACCGAGCAGCATGCACCCGGCGACTACCAGTACCACGTAGACAGACCCTGCTTGCGTCTCGTTTCCTTTACCCATGCGATCCTCCAGGTCCGCGCGCTGCCCCTGCAGCCATCGAACCGGACCCGATGAAGCTCACATCATACCGCGCACCCACGCGTCTGCGCGCGTGCGGGGCCGCACCATGCAGGCCGCAAGCTGCCTGACGTTCAGGTGTTCTGCACGACGATGCTGGGGAACTTCGAGGTCATGTCGCGCGCGCGCTCGGCGATCTGGATCGCAACGCGCCGGGCAATCGCACGGTACATCTCTGCCACGCGCCCCGCGGGATCGGCGACCACGGTGGGGTGGCCCGAATCGGCCTGCTCGCGGATCGCAATGTCGAGCGGCAGGCTGCCCAGCACTTCGACACCGTACTCCTCGCCCATGCGCTGGCCGCCGCCCGCGCCGAAGATGTGCTCGGCATGGCCGCAGTTCGAGCAGACGTGCACGGCCATGTTCTCGACGATGCCGAGAATCGGAATGCCGACCTTCTCGAACATCTTCAGCCCCTTCTTGGCGTCGATGAGCGCGATGTCCTGCGGCGTGGTGACGATCACGGCGCCCGTCACCGGCACGCGCTGCGCGAGCGTGAGCTGGATGTCGCCGGTGCCGGGCGGCATGTCGACCACGAGATAGTCGAGCTCGCGCCAGTTCGTCTGCCGCAACAGCTGCTCGAGCGCGGACGTGGCCATCGGGCCGCGCCAGACCATCGGGTTGTCCTGCTCGACGAGGAAACCGATCGAGTTCGCCTGCAGGCCGTGGCCTTCGAGCGGATTCATCGACTGGCCGTCGGGCGACTCGGGCCGGCCGTGGATGCCAAGCATCATCGGCAGCGAGGGACCGTAGATGTCCGCGTCGAGCACGCCGACCGACGCGCCTTCGGCGGCAAACGCGAGCGCGAGATTCACGGCGGTCGTGCTCTTGCCGACGCCGCCCTTGCCCGAGGCGACAGCGACAATGTTCTTCACGTTCGGCAGCAGCTTCACGCCGCGCTGAACGGTATGCGCGACGATCTCGCTCTTCACCGCGACACGACTCGCCGTCACGCCCGGCACCGCGGCGAGCGCCGCCTCGACCTGGGCGCGGACCGCCTCGAACTGGCTCTTCGCCGGGTAGCCGAGCACGATCTCGACGCTCACGGCATCGCCCTCGACGGCCACGTTGCGCACGCCCTTGCCCGTTGCGTACGGCAGGCCCGTGTTGGGATCCGTGAGGGCCGCGAGCGCGGCGTCGACCAAAGCCCGATCTATGCTCATTGATACTCCGTGGGGAACACCGGCGCTGGCCGCGAAGCCGCTGATCGCTCTGGCACCGGAAAAAGAAAGAAATTGTTAAGCTGGATTGCGAAATTCACGGCGACAAGGCACGCTTCGCGGCAAGCGGATTTGCCATCGCCCGCGCGCGGCGGGCAAAGCTCGCAATACCCGCCTTCACGCCGTCATTGTAGTAGCTGACGCCGCGGGCCGCCCGAAGACCCTGACTTCTGTCGGGGGCTGCAAGCGGCACCCGGCAGCCTTCCTGTTCCATTCCAAAGAGGAAAGAAAATGAACAAAAGCATCATGACCCGCCTGTCCGTCTTCGCCGTGGCCGGCGCACTCGTCGCCGGCTGCGCCACGCAGCAGGGCACCAACACGGCCGTCGGCACCGGCGTCGGCGCGGGCACGGGCGCAGCGCTCGGGGCAATCTTCGGCGGCGGCAAGGGTGCGGCGATCGGCGCCGGCGCGGGCGCGCTGGTGGGCGGCGTGGTCGGCTACAACTGGACCAGCATTCACAACAAGCTCTCGGGCGCGACGAAGGGCACGGGTACGCAGATCACGGAACAGCCGGACGGCTCGCTCAAGCTCAACATCCCGAGCAACGTGACCTTCGATACCAACAGCTACGCAATCAAGCCCTCGTTCGCACCGGTGCTCGACCAGGTCGCTCAGACGTTGCAGCAGAATCCGGAAGTGGTCGCCCAGGTGGTGGGCCATACCGACAGCACGGGCCAGCCCGCGTACAACCAGACCCTCTCGGTCAACCGCGCGCAGAGCGTGGCCAACTACCTGATGCAGCGCGGCGTGGCGGGCCAGCGCCTGTCCGCCGACGGCCGCGGCGACACCCAGCCGATCGCGGACAACAGCACCGAGGCCGGCCGCGCCGCGAACCGCCGCGTGGAAATCTATCTGCGCGCGACGGCACAGCACCAGGGCGGCTAAAAGGGGGACAACGGGCAGACGAACGGCCGCAGGGCCTTCCCGCAAGGCGGCGGCCGCATCGTTCAGGGCGCCAGACAAAGATTCGAAAATTTTTCGAACTCTCCCCGCGCCCTGCTGTCTGTCTTTACGGTATGCGGCTGGCCTTGCCGCCGCGTTACCATTCTCCTCTTGTCGTTGTTGCTCCGGGGCCATTCTGCCCCGGTTTTTTTTGCCTCCGGATTGTGCGGCGCAACATCCGCACGCCGGTCCGGCGAGTCGCGCGCATCCGGCGTCGAAGGCGCCGCGCGCCGCGCAACCGCAGGCCGCACCGGCCTCGCGTGCCACTCCCGGCCCCGCCCGCTCGCCCGGCCCGCCCTGCTAAAATCGCGGTTTCCACCTCCCGCAACACCGGAACTTCCCCAATATGTCAGCACCCGCCACCGACCTCAGTGCCGCCGGCGCGCCTGCCACACCAAGCGGCCGCCGCCAGATTCTCGTCACGTCCGCCCTGCCCTATGCCAACGGGCAGATCCACATCGGCCATCTGGTCGAGTACATCCAGACGGACATCTGGGTTCGCACGCTGCGAATGCACGGCCACGAGATCTATTACGTCGGTGCCGACGACACGCACGGCACGCCGATCATGCTGCGCGCCGAGAAGGAAGGCCTCACGCCGCAGCAGCTGATCGCGCGCGTCTGGCAGGAGCACACGCGCGACTTCAACAGCTTCGGCATCTCGTTCGACAACTACTATTCGACGGACTCCGAAGAGAACCGCGTGCTCTCCGAGTCGGTCTATCTGGCGCTCAAGGAAGCGGGTTTCATCGATACGCGCGACATCGAGCAGGCCTACGACCCGGTCAAGAACATGTTCCTGCCGGACCGCTTCATCAAGGGCGAGTGCCCGAAGTGCGGCGCGAAGGACCAGTACGGCGACAGCTGCGAGGTGTGCGGCTCGACCTACGCGCCGACTGATCTGAAGAATCCGTACTCGGTGGTGTCAGGCGCGACGCCGGTGCGCAAGACCTCGACGCACTATTTCTTCCGCCTCTCCGACCCGCGCTGCGAAGACTTCCTGCGCGGCTGGGTGAGCGGCCTCGCGCAGCCGGAAGCCACCAACAAGATGCGCGAATGGCTGGGCGACGCAGGCGAATCGAAGCTCGCCGACTGGGACATCTCGCGCGACGCGCCGTACTTCGGCTTCGAGATTCCAGGCGCGCCCGGCAAGTACTTTTACGTGTGGCTCGACGCTCCGGTGGGCTACTACGCGAGCTTCAAGAACCTCTGCGAAAAGCGCGGCATCGACTTCGACGCATGGGTCAAGCCCGGTTCGAAGACCGAGCAGTATCACTTCATCGGCAAGGACATCCTGTACTTCCACACGCTGTTCTGGCCGGCCATGCTGCAGTTCTCGGGCCATCGCACGCCGACCAACGTGTTCGCGCACGGCTTTCTCACTGTGGACGGCGCGAAGATGTCGAAGTCGCGCGGCACCTTCATCACGGCAGAGAGCTATGTCACGACGGGCCTGAACCCCGAGTGGCTGCGCTACTACTTCGCGGCCAAGCTCAACGGCACGATGGAAGACCTCGACCTGAATCTCGATGACTTCCAGGCGCGCGTGAACAGCGACCTCGTCGGCAAGTACATCAACATCGCGAGCCGCGCGGCGGGCTTCCTCCTCAAGCGTTTCGAGGGCCGCGTGCAGGACAGCGCGATGCAGCATCCGCTCCTCGTGCAGCTGCGCGAAGCAATTGCGCAGATCGCCGCCAACTACGAGGCACGCGAATTCAGCCGTGCGCTGCGCCACGCGATGGAACTCGCCGACGCCGTGAACGCCTATGTCGACACGGCCAAGCCGTGGGAGCAGGCCAAGGATCCCGCCAACGCCGTAGCGCTGCACGAGACCTGCAGCGTGAGCCTAGAGGCGTTCCGCCTGCTCTCGCTCGCGCTCAAGCCCGTGCTGCCGACGCTCGCCGCGGGCGTGGAGAGCTTCCTCGCGATCGCCCCGCTCACGTGGGCCGACGCCGCGAAGCCGCTCACCTCGGCACAGCCGATCAACACGTACAAGCACCTGATGACGCGCGTCGATCCGAAGCAGATCGAAGCGTTGCTCGCGGCCAACCGCGACTCGCTGCAGGCTACCGAGGCGCCGGCTGCCGTGAGCGCCCACGCAAGCAAGAAGTCGAAAGAAGCGAACAAGGCCGAGGCCGATACCGCCGACACAGCCGACGTCATCTCGATCGACGACTTCGCGAAAATCGACCTGCGCGTGGCGCTGATCGTCGACTGCAACTACGTGGAAGGCTCGGACAAGCTGCTACAGCTCACGCTCGACGTGGGCGAGGGCCGCACGCGCAACGTCTTCTCGGGCATCCGCTCGGCGTACCAGCCCGCAGACCTCAAGGGCAAGCTCACCGTGATGGTCGCCAACCTGGCGCCGCGCAAGATGAAGTTCGGGCTCTCGGAAGGCATGGTGCTCGCGGCCTCGTCCGCCGACGAGAAGGCCGAGCCGGGGCTCTACATCCTCGAGCCGCATAGCGGCGCGAAGCCCGGGATGCGGGTGCGGTAAAAAGCGGCGCATAACGTCGCCGACAAGGGGCGATGTTGTGCCGCCGAAGGTCGGCGTCGGCGCCCCCGTTTCCACGGGTACGCCGGGCCTGGGTGATCCGGCTGCTACTGATATTGGACCGTCATCACCATGCTGCTATTGGCGGGCCCGGCTGTGATCGTGGCGGTGCGGTAATACCTCGCCGACATTGGCACGCTGTAGCTCGCTTGAACGCCGGAGTTGTAGCCAGCCAGCGTCTGCCAGGTGCCCAGCGGAAAAACAGCCCCTGTGCTGGTGAAGAGCTGAATCCCCACGCCGGTCGCGGCAGGGCTGCCGCTCAGCGCCGCCACATTGCTGACGCCTGGCACGAGCCCCGAGGTGGGGTCGATTCTGTACTGAACGCTGTGCACCTGGCCCGAACTCGTTCCGGATACCGCCGTCCCGCCTGGACAATTATTGAACTGCAGCGCAAACGAGGCCGGGTTCGCTGACAGCGAGCCCACGGTCGGTATTTCCGACGCGATGTGCGTACCCATGGGAACCGTGATGTCCGGCGTCATACAGGTCAGGACCGTGACCGTGACCGGCGTGATGGTAAAGGTCACCGTGCCGTACTGCGGAGCAGGAACCTGGTTGGCCTCGGCATAGGCCTGCATCACAGTCCCGCTCACCGTGCCCGGCGTGATGTCGCCGATCTTGACGAGCGCCACGGCAACCTGGGCGCCGGTATTGACCGTCATGGTGCCGCTGCCCGTGGTGTACTGGCATTCCAGACCCGTCCTGTTGGTTGACGGGGTGAAGCCCTGAAAGCCTCCCGCGTACCATCCGCATTGCGAGGCAAAGCCACTGGCATATAACCATCCTGCCAGTGCAATACCGATTCCGGGCACGTTCGTCGGATAGACCCCAACCTGATTGCCGTTATAGGTAACGGTGTAAGCGGTCTGTGGCGAGGACGTGGTACTGCCCGTGCCGACCACGAGGCCCGCCAGATTGCCAACGCCCTGCACCGAGCAGGTCCACCAGTTGGTGGATTGCGGCGTGGTTGTCCAGTTGGTAAGCAGCGAACCATTCGGCAGATCGCGTGCGACCGTCACCGTGGCAGGCAGAGCCAACTGCTGCGAACCACCGTACGTGGAACAGCTCACCTGACCGAATGCGAAAGCCGGCAGCAGCAGCAGGCTCGCGCATAGCCAGCGGCGCAGCCAGCGTGTCGAGGTGGAAGTCATGGCGTTGAACAGGTTCATTTTTCAGGTCAGGCGTTGATGCGTTCGCGAGCGACATGGGCATCCGCACGCAGAAATGCGCTGGCGACTGCGATGCAATAAGGGCTCAGCCCTGCTTCAGTCCAACGCATATAGGTTAGCTGTACGTAAAATTGATCGTCGCCGTGGCCACCACGCTGCCTGCCGTCAGCGTGCCGATTCGGTAGAACTGCGCCACGAAGGGAATCGTCATTGTCCCCGAGCCGCCCACGGTACCGAGATTGATCGCACTGTTGAGCGTAACCGGCGTGCCCGTGGTCGCTCCCACCTGGCCGGCCTGCAGTATCTGCACGCCCACCTCCCTGGCCGTGCCGGTGTTCTGCAATACGCTCGGAACCGTATCCATCGTGCCCGCCACCGTCATCGTCACGTTCGCCGCCGCCGAGCAGTTGACGAGATTCAGATTGAACGCAGTGGGGTTTGCCGTGCTGCCCACAGAGCCGAAATTCATCATCAGCGCGCTGCCCAGATTCACGGTCTGATTGGCCGACGAGGTATCCACGTCGCACGAGGGCAGCTGGATCGTGCCAGTGAAGTTGAGGTTGGCATCGCCGGCGAATGCCTCGTGTCCAAAAAGCGTCGGCAAACACACAGGCAACACCAACGCCATTACTCGCAATACCGCGAAGTTTCGCCGGCCGCTCTTTGCATTGTCGAAAGACATCATATCGATTGCCCCGAAATTTCCTGGTTCATTCACAGTTACCGGCCGCGAACACGGTAGCGGCAGGCCGCTGGCTGCCCTTCTGCGCCACCGGCAGCTCGTAACGCACCTTGCAACTCTGCCCGATGCCCTCGCCCCACTTCACGACCAGATCACCGGTCGGTGCCTTGCTGTAGAACATCGCCCGGCTGCCCTGGCTGACCGTGCCGACATTGCCGCCCGCCGGATCGAGCACGTCCGCGCCGAACGGCACCGTCTCGCCATTCGGCCGGCGCAGGCGGATCACCACCGCCTGGCCGCGGTTCTCCGTTTCGAACCTCACACGTACCACCGCACCCGCGGTCGGTGCGAAGTGCTGCTCCGTGCTCTTGAACTCGACGCCCATCGGCAGGCCCTTCGTGTCGATATTCACGGCGTTCTGCGAGTACGGCTCCATGCCCGCGACCACGGCCAGCCCGTCGCCGTCCACGCGCACGCCCGGCGCCGTCGCCACGCGCGCGCCCACGGCATCCTTCGCCTCGATAACCGCGAGCGTATCGCCGGTCTGCGAACTGAGCGCAACACCGCCCGAGTACCCCACGATAGTGCCTGTGATCCCCGCGCCGGCCTGCATGTAGCCGTTCGCATGGCCGGCGTTGGCACGCATCTGCGTGTACGGCCCGAGGTAGCCTCCATTGACGTTGACGCTGCCGCCGTTTCCACCGCCGCTCGCATAGCCGGTCGTCACGCCGTAGTTGAACTGGTTGTCCGTGCCCGCTGCGCCCGTGAAGGTTTCCTGAAGCTGGTTGCTGTTATCGCGCGTGTCGTGGGTATAGCTCGTCGACGTACTGGCAGTTTTCGAGCCGATGTCGAGCGGTATGCTCAGGTTCAGCATGAACCGGTTGTCCCACCGCGTCGTACCCAAATCGAGTTCGCGCGAAGCCGAAACGCCGACACCGATGCGGCGGATGTTGGTGTTGTAGCCCACCTGGAACGACGTGTCGCGGCCCGGCTTGTTCCAGTAGTTCTGCGTATAGCCGGATGCGTAAATCGCCCCCCATGAACCGATGCTCTGGTTGAGCGTCAACTGCAGCCGGCCCTTCTGGATACCGAGGTTCGTATCGGCGACGCCGCTCATCGCGAGCGCGCGCAGATTCATCGCGTCCGGCAGGCTCAGAAAGCCGCTCGTGGAATAGCGGTACGCGGCCAGCGTGAGATCGGTGTCGGTCGGCGCGAATACGCGCGAATACGAAATGCGCAGGCTCTGGCCGCCGCGGCTCGGCCCGTCGTGGAGACTGATATTCGCCTGCGTCAGGTCCATGGCGAACGCGCCGACGGGCGTGTCGAGCGCCGCTCCCACCGCGCCCGACAGGTAATCCTGAGCGAGCACGGTGCCGCCGTACAACGTGAGCAGATTGCTGATGCCACGCTGCACGCTCGCCTCGAAGAGGAGCGGATGGGTCGGCTCGCTCGCGTCGCGATACTGGCCGGCGGCCATGCTGTAACGCCAGCGCCCCGCGCGCAGCGCATTCACCGGCGAGGAATACGGCACCACCGAGACGTGCTGGCTGCCGTCCGCCTCGGTCACGACGACCTGCAGATCGCCGCCATAGCCCGTGGGATAGAGATCATTGATCTCGAACGGCCCCGGCGCGACCGTGGTCTCGTAAATGATGTTGCCGTTCTGCTTGACCTCGACTTTCGCATTGGTGCTGGCGATGCCGCGCACCGTGGGAGCGTAGCCGCGTTGCGATTCGGGATACATGCGGTCGTCGGTGCCGATCTGCACGCCGCGCACGCCAAAGCTGTCGAAGACACTGCCGTCGGTATAGGAGTCGCCGACAGTAAGCTGGCTCTTGATCGACGTGAGCGAACGCTGCAGATAGGTCTGCATGCTCTGTACATGTGCACCTGTACCCGTATCGCTCGTGACGTTGCCGTTGTAGCGAAAGCGCCAGGGGCCCGCATTCACACCCACATTGAGCCCCAGGTAGGCCTGCGTGCTCGAGATGCCACTGCCGTCGGTGTGGTAGAGGTTGGCGTTGTACTGAAGCTGCGCAGCCGGCACACCGTCGTCCCAGAACTTCGGGTCTACCCAGCCGCGGGCATTGTGGCTCATCATCGCCTGCGGAACGCTCATGTCGAGGCGCTGCTCGCCCATGTCGAAGGTCGCCTTCGCCTGCGCAATCAGTTCCGGCAGCAGCGCGGGTGCGCCGCCGTTGGCCGAGGTATCGAGCTTCGCAAGCGCCGCCCCGGAAAGACGCGCGAGATCCACGCCTGCACGCGCCAGCAAGTCGCGGTCGAACACGGGCTGCACGTTGCCTTGCTGGTCACCCGCTTCACGCAGGTTGACGTCGGTGACGCCGATCCAGATTCCGTTTACATATAGCGCCGAGCGGTAGTGGCCCGGCAACGCGGCATTGCCCTTGTCGAAGCGGGAAATGTCCATGGCCGCCGCGCTGCTGCCGGCGAGGAACTGAGAGTTGAATTCCACGGACTCGGGCGCGGCAAGGGCACCGGGTGCCGGCGGTACGGCGGCTGCAGCAGCAGGTGCAGAGGCCGGCGCGGCATTGCCCCCCTGACCGGCATGGCCGGCCGGCACATCGAGGAACGCCCCCGCCTGGGCAGCCGAGCCGTTCGCTACGGCCATCGGCGTGACGGCCCCGGGCACAACCGGCGCGGTTGCCGCGCCCATGACATTCGGCGCCGGCTGCTCATTTCCCGGCGCGGCCGTCTCGTCGACTTGCGCAGCGATGCCGGCGGCTGGGAGACTCTCGGCCCCGGCATGCGTGGCGGCGAACGCGAGCAGCACCGCCACGCTCGCCTGGCTCAGGGAAAGCGCGTCGGGACGGAGCTGCGGGGAATGATGTTTCGACCTGTGCTTTTTCATGGTGAGCCGGTTTCGCGGGCAGTGCCGAGCGCCGCCAAGGTGACTGGCTATCGGCACAAGAACCCTTTGCCTCGCGACGATCAAAACGGTAGTACGCGCGCGAGGCTGATACCGCTCGAGGCTCCGTCGCACCCTTCTGGACAATTATTCGTAGTACTTTTTAATATTGATAAGGGGAGTCCGAGGCTCCGGCTGTCTCTTGTGTCACTGCAGCATTGCCTCGTGCCGGATCGGGCCGCCGTAGTCATTCAACGTAGTGAACGACACCTTGCTGCCCGCACCGGGTGCGGCCGAAACCTGCAGTGCGAACTGGCCGCCCGGCGCCACCATGCAACCTTCGTCGAACTTCGGTACGCCCGGACCTTCGCCCACGTGCGCCTCGGTGATCGTGACGTAATACGGCGTCGGATTCGAAACCAGCAGTGCGGGCTTGTCGTTGTCCCGACCGATGCGCCACGTGAGCTTTTCCGGCGCCGCGTCGGCGCTGCCGGGCAGGCCCGCGGGGCGGAAGAAAAATTTCAGGCGAGAACGGAACGCCAGTTGTACGTAGTTCGCGCCGGCCTGGGCTGCCGCCGGCTTGGGCGGCACTTCGAGCAGGTTGAACCAGAAAAGCGTCTCGCGGTCCCGCGGCAGCGCTTCGCCGGTATAGGCAATGCGGATGGTCTGCGACTTGTCCGGGTCGATACGTGCAAGCGGCGGCGTCAGCACAAAAGGCAGATCGAGTTTGCTCGGGTCGACTTTCGGGTCACCCTTGTCAAGCCACACCTCGGTGAGCGCTGGCGATTTGCCGGCATTCGACACCTTGAGCGTCACTTCGCTATCCGTGGCGTTATAGACAATGCGCGTGCCCGCGATGACGACCGAGGCCAGAGCCGCCACGGGCGACATCGCGCCGAGCGCCAGCACGGTCGCTGCCACAGCAGGGCCAATCAGTTTTCGAATATTCATGACGCTCTACCAGCAAAACTTGATGACATGACGCCGTGCGCATTTGCGCAACGTCGCCGGTCAGGCCCAGGTGCACGACCGATGCCTGCAAAGACGCCCCAGGAAGAGCCGGACGGTTCGCCGCCCGGCCTTTATTTAGGGATGCAAATTAATAGAAGCGCCTATACGCTTGCGCTTTCACACCCGGCGATTACTGGTAAGCCATCGAGTAGGTGACGTTGGTCGTCACGCTGCCCGCCGAGGCGCTACCGGTCGGCGAAATGTATTGTGCTGCGTACTGGAGGTTGGCATTGCCGCCCGTGATCGCGACGGACTGCGAGTTCTGTGCGCCGTCGGCCTTGCTCACGTCGATGATCTTCTGGCCGGCGTTGCTGTCGATCAGCTGGACCTCCACGTTGGTAGCGGTGCCGTTGTTCAGCAGGTTACCGTCGGTGAGCGTATTCGCACCGTATTCCCAGAACGTGTGGACATTGCCCGTCGCCGGCGTGCAGTTGCTCAGGGCGATGTTGAAGCCCGTCGAGCCCGCAACCGAACCCGCCGCCGACAGCTCCGCAGCCGACAGCGACGGCAGCGTGACCGTGAAGTTGTTGCCTTGACCGCTACCGCTCACGGTGCAGGTATTGGCCACCAGTTGACCGTTGATGGTCACGACGCCGCCATTGCTCGTCGGCCCTGCGTGTGCAACCGAAGCTACCAGCCCCGCCGCTACGGCAATCAGGGAAAGCGCGTTTTTTTTCATAAAAAGACTCCAAAGCGTCACCCGTGGTGACTGAAACAGATTGATGACCCAGTCAAAGCGCGCTGCAACCCAACATGAACTGCGTACGGCAGCGACGCCCCTCATGCCGCTCCAGTCATGGACTCCAGCCGCCCGGCTCCCCGTAAAAGAGGGCCTACGCATTATCGAGGGGGCAATTTCTGAGAATGATCGGAATAGTCCTAAACAACACGATCTAAAACGAGAACATTCCCACGTAAAGGGCTGGATTCGAACAATTCCGACGACTTATCCGATAGCTATCGCGGCGATTCCCGAATGAGATGTACGCAAAAGCCCGCATCAATCGGGGCGGAAGCTGTCAGCGGGCCTGACCGTTCCGCTGCCATACCACCCGGCACGCGCTGGAGCGCCCCCGTGCCCGGCGCACAAAAGAAAACGGCCCGGGCCGTCGACGTACGACGGCCGGGCCGCTTTCCCCCCGGGAACCGATTCCCCTTCCTACCACCGGATCCTGTCGAAACGCCGCGTGTAGAGGACGTCGGCACCATAGAACGTGCCGCCGTATGCCGACACCGACCAGTAGCGCGAGAAGTTGACGGTCGCCTTGATCGCGTTCGAAGCCGACTGCAGCCCCTGCTCGTAACCAATCACGAGCCATTCGTTGAGGGCCTTCGCGAGTTTCACGACTTCCGGGTCGGTCAGGCCCACGTCGCTGCGTCCGATCGTGAACTCGTCGAGCCCCACCGATTGCGCGATGCGTTTGCCGCTCGCGCTGCCTAGCAGCGCGAGCGCGGTGGTCATCGCGTTCTGCTGGCCGAGGTCGTTGCCCTGGTCGGTGCCGTGGCCGAACAGCAGCCACGAAAGCTTTTCGTTGTCCGCCACGTTGGGCTCGGAAACCAGCTTCGCCACCGGCGCGTCCACCGTGCCCGTGACCTGCACGCCTGCCTCGACCTGCTGGTTGCGGCGCATCGCGAGAATATTGATGCCCGGATTCGCCACCGGCCCGTTGAACGTGAAGAAGCCGTTCTCGATGTTGAGCTTGCGCCCGAAGGCCGTATAGCTGGACCCTTCCGTCACGCGCACGTTACCCACCGCGCGCAGCGGCACGGCCGGCGCGCTCACCACCGCGATCGAGCCGGCAAGGCCGAGGTCCGCGCCCTGCCCCTTGAAGCGGAAGTTGCTGCCAAGATTGATTTCCACGTTCGCGCGCGGCGAGAAATGCGGCGCCGGCTTGCTCGCCGCCTGCGCGGCCGCTTGCTCGGGTGTAGGCGTGCCGCCGCGCGTCGTACCGTCCGGACGCACGATCACGACGTCGTCGCCAAGCTCCGGCGCCGCCGACTCCGGCATGGCGAAGAGCGCGCGATCGACCGTGAACTTGCCGTTGATCTGCATGGCGCCCAGGTGGCCGCCGTTCGCGACGTCCGCGCTGCCCGAGAGCGAAAGCTGCCGGTCCGGCGAGGCGAAGAGTTCGAGCTTGTCGGCGACGATGCTCGCCTTGAGATCGGGCTCGGCGTTGTCGAGGCCCACGCGGCCCGTTGCGCGCAGCGTGCCGCTCGCGCCGTGGAACTCCACCTGCTGGAAGTCGACGAGGTTCTGCGACAGCATCACGCGGATCACGCCGTCCTTGAGCTGGATGCCCTGGTCGACGAGCGTCGCGGAAAGCCCGTCTCCGGTGAGCGAGCCCGACACGTTCGGCCGCGCGACCGTGCCGGCAAGCGCGAGCTGCAAAGCGAGATGGCCGTCGAGCACGTAGGTCGGACCGAGCAGGCCGCCCGTGGTCTTCAGCGACGGCACGTTCGCCTTGATCGTGCCGCCTAGCGCGGACTCGTCGGCGAGCGCGAGCATGCCGTCACGCGGCACGAGCGCGGCCTGCGCATCGACGTCGAGGCTGCCGATGCGGGCCGCCTGCGCATGCGCCGTCACGTCGAGCCGGTTGCCGCCGGCGAAGGTGGCGCGCGCGTTGCAGTCCGCGATGCCGAGCGAGGCAACGCCGCGGCCGATCTCGGTCGTGATGTCGCCCGAACGGCGCTTGATCTGGAGATAGCCTGTCGCCGTCTGGCCAAGCGAGAAGTCCCAGTCGCCGTCGAAGATCAGGTCGGTCTTGAGATTCGACGCGGTGCCGGTGATTTTCTGCTGGAGCTGCAGCAGGCGCGCGAGCGAGACGCTCGTGAGCGAGCCCGCCGAGCGGATGCGCCCGTGGTCGAGATCGAACGATTTGAGGTCGAGCAGCGCGCCTTCCATCTCGAGCCGCGTCGCGCCGAGCGTCACCGTTCCCGCCCCCGCGCTGATCGTGAGCGGCCTCTCGAGGTTGATGTCGGGCAAGCCGCGGTTCTGCAGCTGCGTGATCGTGCCGTCCCAGCGCGTGCCTTCGTGCGTATCGGAGAGCTTGCCATTGGCCGCGAGCTGCAGGTCGAGCGGCTGGCCCTGCAGCTTGCCCTTCGCGCTCGCCGTGAGCGTGTGCTGCGCGCGCGTGCCGGCAAGGCGCGCCGAGAGCGTGGCGAGCTCAACGCCCGCGGCGGCGATATCGCTGGCGTCGGCGGTGAAAGCGAGCGCGCCGTTCGCACCATCGCGTATGTCGGCGTGTCCTTGCGCATGGCCGACGCGGTTCTCGCCGAACACGACGCCATCGGCCTTGTAGTCGAGCGCGACGTTGGGATGCGCGAAGGTGCCCGTGAGATCGCCGCTCGCCGCGAGCTGGCCCGCCACGCCGAAACCGAGGTGATCCAGTTGCGGCGCGTCCACGGTGAAGCGCAGGCGATCGCCCGCGGCACCGAAGCTGCCCTGCAGCGCGACGTTGTTGCCCGCCACGGCAAGCGTCGCGCGGCTTGGCAGGATGCGCGAGCCCGCCAGCTGGACGACACCCTCGCCCGTGAGCGGCAGGTCGTCGTAGACGCTTGGGCCGAGCTTGAACTCGGCCTTCGTCGCGAACGCGGGCGCGAGCGCGCCGCTCGCGTTGACCGTGCCGTTCACGCGCGCCTCGATGCGGCGCACCGCAGGCTTGCTCTTGCCGTGCGGCGCCGTCGCGGCGGATTTGGCGGGAGGGGGCGAGGACGGCGCCTGCGAGGTGAGCGAGAGCGGATCGAAGTTGGAGAGCGCGGCCTTGAGCGCATAGCTCGAATGCGCGTCGTGCTTGATCTCGCCCGAGAGGTCGAGGTGCCCCGCGCCCGAACTCACGCGCACGCCGCTCAACGACAGGCGCGCGGGGTCGAACGTCACCTTGCCCTGGGCCCGCAGCGCGGCCTTCGGGTCGGCGAGGTCGAGCGTGATGCTTTGCACGTCGTCGGCAAGACGCACCGTGATCGGGCCGGCGAGCCGCGTGGGACGCACGCTCGCTTCAATCGCGTTCAGGTCGAGCGCGGCCACCTTGAGGTCGAAGCGGCCGTTGCGCCCGTTGATCGTCCCGCCGCCCGTCACCGTTGCGCCCTTCACGAGCCGGACATCGAGGTTCGAGAGGCGCTGCGTGTGGGCGTCGAGGACGACATCGGTATGGGCCTCCACGAGCGGCAGCAGGTGCGCGTCGATCGACCCTGGCTTCGCGTTCACGATCGATACGTTGCCCGCGACGGTGAGGCCCGCGGCGCCGGATTTCGCTTGCGCGTGCGGCGCGGAAGCAGCAGAAGCGGCGGATCCGGCAACCGCACCGCCAACGGCCGCGGCTGCGACCGGCTGCAGGTCGGCGCGCACCGCGAGATCGGCGAACGGCGCGCCGGGCGCGAACGCCTGGGGATTCACGTGATCGAACGCGAGCGTCGCGCGCTTGAGCGGCACGGCGGCAAACGGCGTCGCCTCCACGTGCGCGCGCCCGGCGAGCTTCATCCCGTTCGCGTCGAGGTCGGCGGTGAGCGCCTCCAGCGAGCCACCCACGCGGCCGCTCACCTGCACGGTCTCGTCGTTGACCTTGCCCGAATAGCCGAAGTCGCCCGCGAGCGCGAACGGACGCACGCCGTCGAGCGTGGCCTCGGCGCTCACCGCGCCATACGGCGTATCGAGTTGCTCGACGGCGGCCTCGTGATGGCGCCCGTCGCTGCGCGCATGGAAAACGAAGTGCGAGAACTCGGTGGTCGTTGCACCCTCGTGCAGGGTGAGCTTCGCCACGCGCAGATCCGGGATCTCGAGCGCGAGTGGCAGCCGCAGATCCTGCGGCAGCGTCATCGGCTCAGAAGGCGCGGTGGAAGGCACGATCCGCAGATCCACGTCGCCGATGTGCAGATAGCTCACGACGAAGCGCCACGGCCGCCCGGAGAGCGCCCACTGGCCGCCCGCCCGGTCGACGAAGAGGGTCGTGCCGTCGGCGCCGCGCCAGCTCAGGTCGCGCAGGCGTATGCCCGTCGCGATCGTGCCGCCCTCGAGCGTACCCCCCAGCTGACCGCCGAGCAGCTTCACGGCCGCGCGCCAGACGTAAGCCGTGCCGCGCTCGGTCGTCGCCGCGCCATAGAGCAAGCCCGCCACCAGCCCGACGATCAGCACGGGCACCACGATCGCCCACACAAGGGCCTTCCACAGGTGACGCTCACGGCGCGGCGGCGGCGCGGGCGGCTCGGCACCGTCGCCGGCCGGAGCGCTTGCGCCGTTCGGGCCGTTCGGGCCGTTCGGGCCATTCGGGCCATTCGGGCCATTCGGGCGGTCAGGGCCGTTGGGGCCGCCCGGCGGCGGCCCTTCGGGCGGCGCGCCACTACCCGCGGCGAGCACGTGGGGCACCGCAGTCGGTCCGAACCATCGGGCGAAGAGGCGCGCGCTCATGCAACCGCCTCATGGGCGCGCGGCGGCAACTGGCGGCGAGACGATGCAAGGCGGAGCGCGGCGGGCTTGATCATCAGAAAGCGATCCCGAGCGTCAGGTAAGGCCGCACGCTGCGGGTGCGAAAGCCGTAGGCGACATCCAGATTGACCGGGCCCACCGGGCTGCGCCAGCGCGCGCCCACGCCGGCGCCCGGATAGAAGACCTTTTCGCCCCAGGTGTCCGTGGCCGTGCCGATGTCGAAAAACGTCGCGGCGCCCCAATCGCGGCTGAACCAGTGCTGGTACTCGGACGACCCGGTGACGAGGTACTTGGTCGGCAGGATCGAGCCGTCCACGTTGTTGCCGATGCCGTCGAAGGCATAGCCGCGCACCGAGTTCGAGCCGCCCGCGCGAAACAGCAGCGAGGCCGGCACGTCGGTCGAGCTCGCGCCCGTGAACACGCCGCCCAGTTCGACGCGGAACACCATGAGATCAGTCTTGCCGATCGGCAGGTATTGCTGGCCGCGCATGTAGGCACGTCCGAAGGTGGCGTCGGAAGCCACCGCCTTCACGGCGAAACCCGCCTCGACGCGCACCACGTTGCCCGAGCGCGGGAACAGCGGATCGTCGGTGTCGCGGCGCGTCCACGACCACTGCGGCATGAGCGCCCGGGCCGTGGTGGGCGGCACCGCGTTCTGGTCGAGGCGGTCCTGGACGTAGAAAAGCGCATACGCGAAGTCGATGTTCTGCGACGTGCGGGTGGTCTGCACGCCGGCGCGCAGGCTGTAGATCCGCGTATCGGACACGTCGGTCGTCGTCCAGGACGCGAGCGCGCTGTTGGTCCACGCACGCTTACCGGGCGGCATCGACAGCTGGATCTGGCCGTACTGCTGGATCTGGTCGAGCCGGCCCTGCACCTGGAACGGCCACGCCGCGCCGAAAGTGTCGAGGTAGGTGTACGAGCCCTGCACGTGCGGCCCGGTGTCGGTCGAGTAGCCGACGCCGCCGCGGAAGCTGTTGTACGGATACTCGCTCACCTTGACATGCAAGGGCGTATCGAGCGGCTTCTGGGTGTTGTCGTCCACGTCGATCGCGACGCTCGCGTAATACGGCGTGTTCTGCAGCTGACGCTGCAGTTCCGTGATGCGGTTCACGTCGTAGATCTCGCCCGGCACGATCGGATTGACGTTGCCGATGATGTAGGCCGGATAGCGCTTCGGGCCCGAGATGTCGAGCTGGCCCATCGTGAAGGTGGGCCCGCTGTCGAACAGGACGGACAGCTTCGCGTCGTGCGTGAGCGGGTCGATGCGCGCCTCCGAATGCACGATTTTCGCGCCGAGATAGCGTTTCGCCTGCAGCGCCTTGAGCGCGGCGTTCTTGGCGTCGTTCCAGCCCGACTGCGTGAACGGGTCGCCGTCGTGCAGCGAGAACGCGAAGCGCGCGGCGTTTTCCTGGCGCTTGTCCTCGGTCAGCACCGGACCGCGGAACGTCAGTTCGACTGACGAGATCGTCGTGCGCGGCCCCGGGTCCACGCTCACGAACACCGTGCGCTTGCCGTTCACCGTGTGCACGTCCGTGCGTACGACGGGCGAGAAGTAGCCGTCGGTGGACGCGAGATCGCGCACCTGCTGCGGCGTGGCAGTGACGAGAAAGCCGAACTGGTCGTCGCTCAGATCCTTGCGGGTCGAAAAGCGGGAGATGTCGAGGTGCGCTTCGAGCAGCTTGCGCAGCTCGCCCGGCGACGCGTCGATCTTGACGTCGTAGACGGTCGGCTTGTGCGACCACGGCAGCAGGTCGGTCAGCGCGGCTTGCGCGGCTTCGGCTGGCAGCAGGACAGCGGCGATCAAGCCGGCGGCGAGCCACGCGCCGGAGCGAACGGACGGATAGAGCCGAAAGTGGAGCGGAAAATGGAGCGAAAAGCGCAACGGAAAGCGACCCAGGAAGCGGCCGGTGGCGGCGTGCGTGAGCCACGCCTCCCCCGGGAGACGCCGCCGTGTGCGCCACGCTTCGATCATCCATCCCGCCAAACAAGACCTCCGGCCTTCGTAGAACAGACTGCCACGCTGGGTTGCCACGCCTGATCACGGCACCGCGCGGAGCGCAAACGTGTTATTTGAACACATCGGCACGGGATTACCCCAGCGCGTGGCGCGGAGCGTTTGCTCCAACACCCCATGGGCGGCCGGTTCCGGGCGGGTATTCGGTACGCTCGCCCCCTCGCATCGAGTGAATGGCACCTTCCACGCGCTGCCCGCGCCGATGTTACGCACCGTGCGCTTGCGGTAAAATTGCCGCCGACACGAACAACGGCGGTCCCGCACCGATGCGGCCCGCCTTTTTTGACGGACGTCGACCATGTACCAGTCGGACATCACGCAGTTCCTGACCCAGCTCAAGCAACAAAAGCCGCAACTCGAGGAGCAACAACGCAAGGGCCGCGCGCTCCTGTGGGACAAGCAGCCGGTCGATCTCGACGAACGCGAACGCCAGCAGGCCTCGCGAGTCAAGCAAACGTCGTACGTCTACTACCAGAACTTCTGATGGCCGAGGCCGACGGGGCCGGCGTACCCGAGCCGCACCACGGCACCGGTGCCGCGCCGGCCGGCGCGGCCGGCGACGCGCTGACCGCCCCCGCCACCGACTCGACGCCCGACACGGTCGACGGCGTCGCGTTCGCACGCCTGTACGGCGAGCCGCTCTTCAAGCTGCCGCAGGATCTGTACATCCCGCCGGATGCGCTCGAAGTTTTCCTCGAAACCTTCGAAGGCCCGCTCGACCTGCTGCTCTACCTGATCCGCAAGCAGAACTTCAACGTCCTCGACATCCCGATGGCAGAGGTCACGACGCAATACCTCGGCTACGTCGAGCAGTTGCGCAAGACCAATCTGGAACTCGCGTCCGAGTATCTGCTGATGGCCGCGATGCTCATCGAGATCAAGTCGCGCATGCTGCTGCCGGTCAGGAAGGCCGATACCGGTGAAGAAGCCGAAGACCCGCGCGCCGAACTCGTTCGCCGCCTGCTGGAATACGAGCAGATGAAGCTGGCCGCCCAGCGCATCGACCGGCTGCCGCAGCTGGGGCGCGACTTCCTGCGCGCCGAGGTCTACATCGAGCAGAGCGTCACGCCGCGCTTTCCCGACGTGGACAGCAACGACCTGCGCGCCGCCTGGGCCGACGTCATCAAGCGCGCGAAGCTCGTGCAGCACCACAAGATCTCGCGCGAGGAACTGTCCGTGCGCGAGCACATGAGCGTGATCCTGCGCAAGCTGCAGAACGCGCGCTTCATGGAGTTTTCGGAGCTGTTCGACGTCACGCGCGGCGTGCCGGTCGTCGTCGTGAACTTCATCGCCATGCTCGAGCTCTCGCGCGAGTCGCTGATCGAGATCACCCAGGCCGAGCCGTTCGCGCCGATCTACGTGCGCCTCGCCTACCTGCCGGCCTGAGCGCGGCACGACGCCGCCCCCGTAGGCCGCCCCGGCAGACGGGCGGCCGGCCAGTCTGGCCGGTTTTACTGCCCCTTTCTACCCGACCCCAATTTTTCATCCGCGGGGCCCGGACGCTCTGCGGGAAAGCCCCCCCTTCCGGAGCGGCTGCGCTGCGTGGACAAATCCTCTACAATCGCCCGCGCCTGCCCTGCCCCCGACTGGCCGGGCGCTCCGTAACCGGCACGCCGCTGCCGGTGGCTGCAACCCCGTCTTGCCCCGTGCGAGGCATAACGCATCCGACCATGAAAGTCATCAGCTCGATCCACGAATTGCGCGACCAGCTGCGCGGCCAGAACCGCACCGCCTTCGTACCGACCATGGGCAATCTTCACGAAGGCCATCTGTCGCTGATGCGGCTTGCGCGCCAGCACGGCGATCCGGTCGTGGCGAGCATCTTCGTCAACCGCCTGCAGTTCGGTCCGAACGAGGACTTCGACAAGTACCCGCGCACGCTCCAGGACGACATCGAGAAGCTGCAGAAGGAGAACGTGTACGTGCTGTTCGCGCCGACCGAGGCCGACATGTACCCGCAGCCGCAGGAGTACCGCGTCCACCCGCCGCACAACCTGGGCGACATCCTGGAAGGCGAGTTCCGCCCGGGCTTCTTCGAGGGCGTCTGCACGGTGGTGATGAAGCTGATGTCGTGCGTGCAACCGCGCGTGGCCGTGTTCGGCAAGAAGGACTACCAGCAGCTGATGATCGTGCGCGCGATGTGCCAGCAGTTCGCGCTGCCAACCGAGATCATCGCCGCCGAAACCGTGCGCGACAGTGACGGTCTCGCGCTTAGCTCGCGCAACCGCTACCTGACGGCGACCGAGCGCGCCGAGTCGCCGCAGCTCGCCAATGTGCTGCGCGCGATCCGCGAGTCTGTCCTCTCGGGCCGCCGCGACTTCCAGCAGCTCGAGCTCGACGCCATGGCGACACTCGCCGCGCGCGGCTGGAAGCCCGACTACATTGCAATCCGCAAGCGCGTCAATCTGCTGCCGCCCACGGCGCAGGACGCCGACGCGCCCCTCGTCGTAGTCGCCGCCGCGAAGCTCGGCGCCACGCGGCTGATCGACAACCTCGAAATCTGACCCCGGGTTCCGCCCACCTTCAACGCGGCGGCCGCGCAGCCGGCCGCCCCAGCCTGATTTGCGGCGGGCCGCCCCCGTCCGCATGAGGAGACGCACCATGCAACGCCATATGCTCAAGTCGAAGATCCACCGCGCCGCCGTCACGCACTGCGAGCTGCATTACGAAGGATCGTGCGCCATCGACGAGAACCTGCTCGAAGCGGCGAACATCGTCGAAAACGAGCGCATCGACATCTGGAACATCAACAACGGCGAGCGCTTCTCGACCTACGCGATCAAGGGCGAGCGCGGCAGCGGCATGATTTCGCTGAACGGCTCGGCGGCACGGCGCGCGCAACTGGGCGACCTCGTGATCATCGCGGCCTTCGCGAACGTAGAAGAGGCCGAGCTGAAGGCGGGCTGGAAGCCGGACCTCGTGTTCGTGGACGAGCACAACCGTATCAAGGGCAGCCGCGACCACGTGCCGACGCAGAACTGGACCTGAGGCGTCTTCCACCTGCGGCGCGGCAGCCGTGCCGCAGGTTAGCGGCTGCTCGCGGCTCATTTGCCGCTCATTTGCCGCTCATTTTCCATTCACCCAGGCAAGAATCGACTGCCACTGCTCCAGATCCTTTTCCACCCGGCTTTTCGCCACGTCCCACAGCGTGAGGCCATGCGCGGCCAGCTGCACGTAGTTCTGCGTGTCGCGCAGATAGCCCAGCACCGGCAAGTTCAACCCCTCCACGAAACGCTGCAGCTGCTCCGCCGAACGCGTGCGCGCGTCCACGCGCATGCCCACCACGCCCACGCCGATCGAGCCCTTGCGCACCGCCTTTTCCTTCGCGAGGCGGTCGAGGAAGTCCTGGGTGGCGAGGATGTCGAACATCGAGGGTTGTAGCGGCACGATCACCTTGTCCGCCAGCGCCACGATCGTCGCGAGCCGATTGCCGTGCAGGCCGGCGGGCGTGTCGATGACCGCGTGCTCGAGTCCCTTCGGCGGCTTCTGCGGGTCGTCCAGATCGACGCCCCAGCTTTCGATGGCCGGCAGCGTCGCGGGACGCAGGTCGAGCCATGCGTGGGCGGACTGCTGCCGGTCGAGGTCGGCGAGCGCCACCCACTCGCCCTGCGCGGCAAAATAGCCGGCCAGATTGGTGGACAGCGTGCTCTTGCCGACGCCGCCCTTGGGATTCGCCACCACGATTACCGTCATGAATACTCCCGTCAGGATGGCTGGCGCGCGGGCCAGCCGGATTGCCGATGTGTTTCGATGCGTTTTGCCGTGTTTTCCGCTCTTTTGCCGACATTTGCCAGTGCTTCCCGGCAACTGCGCCGGCGCGGATCCGGGCAGCGCTCGCCCTCCATGCGGAATCGGGCAGGCGCGCTCGTGCAACCGTCCGATAATATCGGCAAATCTGGCGGCGCCGAAGTCCCGGGCGTGCGGCCGCGATCATTGATGCCCTGTAATTGATCCCCTGAATTGATCCCCTGCTGGAGGAAACGTTTCCCATGAGCACGCTGCGTCCCGAAATTACTCCCGAAGCCCTGCACGAGCGCCAGCGCGGTCGTCTGCCCGATCTGCTCGGCTTTCGCGCCGTGGCCATCGAGCAGGGTCTGCTGCGCGCCGAGCTCGACGTGCGCAGCGATCTGCTCGCGCCCAACGGCTTTCTGCACGCCGCCACGGTGATCGGCCTCGCGGACACGGCCTGCGGCTATGCCTGCTTCGCCCACCTGCCGCCGACGGCAAAAAACTTCACGACCATCGAGCTCAAGAGCAACTTCCTCGGGACCGCGCGCGAAGGCACACTCACCGCCGTGGCGACGGGCGTCCATCTGGGCCGCAGTACCCAGGTCTGGGACGCGACCGTGAGCGGACCGGACGGCAAAACCATCGCGCTGTTCCGCTGCACGCAGATGGTGCTGTACTGATTTACCCGATCGCGGCGAACACGCGTTCCAGATCGAGACTGCCGGCCAGCGTATCGGCCAGACGCTCCAGTGAAGCCTCGCGCAGCGCCGGATAGTCCACCGTCCGCGCCGCCGCCAGTCCGGCCCAGCGCAGCAGCGCCGCGCAGGCCTCGGGCGTATCGAAAAGGCCGTGCACATAGGTGGCGAGAATCTGCCCGTCTGCCGACTGCGCGCCGTCGGGCCGCATCTGCCCGTCGGCCGCTAGCCTCAACGCGGGCGCATCGAGCGCCGGGCCGCGCGTTTCGCCCATGTGGATCTCGTAGCCCTTCACCGGCGCCGCCGCGCCGTCCAGCGCGAGCGTACCCGCCACGTTCTTCAGCGTCTTCTCGCGCGTGAGTTCCGTTTCGTAGTCGAGCCAGCCGAAGCCGGCCACCGCGCCCGGCTCGCCCTCCACGCCGTGCGGATCGGCCAGCCTGCGGCCCAGCATCTGCATGCCCCCGCAGATGCCGATCACGCGCCCGCCGTAGCGCAAATGCCGTGCGAGCGCCGCCTCCCAGCCCTGCGCACGCAGCCAGGTCAGGTCGTCGCGGACGTTCTTCGAACCCGGCAGGATCACGAGATCGGCCGGCGGCGGCGCGCTGCCGGTACGCACGTAGCTGAACTCGACCTGGGAATGCGCGCGAAGCGCATCGAAATCGGTGTGATTGCTGATGTGCGGCAGCGCGGGGACCACCACGCGCAGCGTCGCGCCCGCGGCGTCGGCGTGGCTGTGCGCGGCGTTCGGCAGCATGTCCTCGGCGTCGAGCATGAGGCCTTGCAGGTAGGGCACGACGCCCAGCACGGGCTTGCCGGTCTGCGCTTCGAGCCATTCGAGACCTGGCGTCAGAAGCGAAGGGTCGCCGCGAAAGCGGTTGATGATGAAGCCCCGCACGCGTGCGCGCTCGCTCTCTGAAAGGCAGGCGAGCGTGCCGATCAGATGCGCGAACACACCGCCGCGGTCGATATCCGCGACGAGCAGCACGGGGCAGTCGACGGCCTCGGCAAAGCCCATGTTCGCGATGTCGTTGGCGCGCAGGTTCACCTCGGCGGGGCTGCCCGCGCCTTCCACGAACACCGTGTCGTACTGGGCGCGCAGCCGTGCGTACGATTCGAGCACGGCCTCGCGCGCGAGCGGTTTGTAGTCCTGATAAGCGCGCGCGTTGAGATTCATGCGCGCCTTGCCGTGGATGATGACCTGCGCGCCGAGGTCGCTGTTCGGCTTGAGCAGGACGGGGTTGAGGTCCGTGTGGGCTTCAATGCCCGCGGCCAGCGCCTGCAGCGCCTGCGCGCGCCCGATCTCGCCGCCGTCGACGGTCACCGCGCTGTTGAGCGCCATGTTCTGCGGCTTGAACGGCGCCACCCGCACGCCCGCGCGCCGCGCGAGCCGGCACAAGCCCGCGACGAGCGTGCTCTTGCCGGCGTCGGAGGTCGTGCCCTGGATCATCAGCGTGCCGCGCGGTACGGCGGGAATCGGTGCGGTCATGGTTCGAAAAGCTCTCTGGCGGGCGAGCGCGCATTATCCCATCGCGCGGGTAGCCCGGCAGCGAGGCGAGGACGAGCCGGTACAATCACGCGATGATTTCGCGCGACCTCACCTTCATCGTCGGCGGCGCACGCTCGGGCAAGAGCGCGTATGCCGAACGCCTTGCCCGCGAGAGCGGCCTGCCGGTCACCTATATCGCCACCGCGCGCGTGGCGGATGGCGAGTTCGCGCAGCGCGTCGAGCACCATCGTGCGCGCCGGCCGGCGCAGTGGGGGCTCGTCGAAGCGCCGCTCGATCTCGCCGGGGCGCTCGAAGCGGCCGCCGCGCCCGGCCGCTGCGTCCTGATCGACTGTCTCACGCTCTGGCTCGCCAACCTGCTCTGCCCGCCGGATGCACAAGCGCCGCGCGACGACTGGGCCGAACGTATCGAAGCCTTCGCCGCCGCCTGCGAACGCACGCAAGGCACCGTGCTCGTCGTGAGCAACGAGATCGGCATGGGCGTGGTGCCGCTCGGCGCGGCCACGCGGCATTTCGTCGACGAGCTCGGGCGTCTGAACCAGCGCATCGCCGCGCTCGCCGACCGCGCGACGCTCGTCGCCGCCGGCCTGCCGCTCGCGCTGAAGACCCCCTGATCCCCCTCACGACCGCCATGCCGCTGTCATGCTGACCCTGCCCGTCACCGCCGCGCTCGCCGTTGCAGGCGTCGCCGTCGACCGTTGGCTCGGCGAGCCGCGCCGCGCCCATCCGCTGATTGCGTTCGGCAAGCTCGCGAGCCGCCTCGAAGCGCGCCTGAACACCGGACGCCGCGGCCGTCCGCTCGGTCTCTTCGCCTGGCTTGCCGCCGTGGCGCCGCCCGTGCTCGTCGCCGCGTTGCTCGTCGCCATCCTGCCGTGGCCGCTCGCGGCGGCGCTGCACGTCGCGCTGCTGTGGTTCGCGCTGGGCGCCCGCAGCCTTGCCGAGCACATCGCGCCGATCGGCACGGCACTCGCGCAACGCGACCTCGCGCGTGCCCGCGAGCTCACCTCGCGCATCGTCTCGCGCGACACCGCCCACGCCGATGCCGCCGCGCTCGCGCGCGCGGCCGTCGAATCGGCGCTGGAGAATGGCAACGACGCCATCTTCGGCGCGCTGTTCTGGTTCGCCGTCGCGGGCGGCCCGGGGGCGCTCGCGTTTCGCCTCGCCAATACCCTCGACGCGATGTGGGGCTATCGCACCCCGCGCTATCTGCGCTTTGGCTGGGCGGCGGCGCGCATCGACGACGTGCTCAACTGGATCCCCGCGCGGCTCACCGCCGCCAGCTATGCGCTGCTCGGCGACACGCGCGTGGCGCTGCGCTGCTGGCGCGAGCAGGCGCGCCGCTGGGACAGCCCGAACGCCGGACCCGTGATGGCCGCCGGCGCCGGCGCGCTCAACCTGCTGCTCGGCGGCGCGGCCGTCTATCACGGCGCCATCGAATCCCGGCCGACGCTCGGCGCGGGCGCGCCGCCGCGCGCGCAGGACGTGGACGCCGCGCTGCGTCTGGTCGAGCGCACGACGATCCTGTGGCTGGCCGCGCTGATCGCGCTGGCTTTCGTGAGTGTGGCGAGCCATGTCTGAGCGCTCCGACGACCTGCCGCGTCTCATCGCGCACGGCGGCAACCTGCATGAAGCCGCGCGCCGTTACGGCTTCGCGTGGGACGCATGGATCGATCTCTCGACGGGCATCAATCCGCACGGCTATCCGGTGCCGCCGGTTCCGGCCAGCGCGTGGCGCCGCCTGCCCGAGGACGGCGACGGCTTCGCCGTCTGCGCAGCCCGCTACTACGGCGCGCCCGACGCACGGCACACGCTGCCCGTGGCGGGCAGCCAGGCGGCCATCCGCGCGCTGCCCGCGCTGTTGCCGCGCGCGCGCGTGGCGCTCGCGCCGCTCACGTACGGCGAGTACGCGCCCGCGTTCGCACAGGCCGGCCATGAAGCCGTGACGTTCGACCCCGCGCACGGCGCGCTGCCCGAAGACGTCACGCACGCGGTCATCGTGAATCCGAACAATCCGACGGCGACGCATCTCGACGCATCCGCACTGCTGCGCTGGCACGCGCAACTGGCCGCGCGCGGGGGCACGCTGATCGTGGACGAAGCGTTCGCCGATGCCTTCGCACCGGCACGCACGGCGTCGCTCGCAGGCGAAGTCGTGCGCGAAGGACTCGTCGTGCTCCGCTCGCCCGGCAAGTTCTTCGGCTTGGCGGGCGCACGCTGCGGCTTCGCCCTCGCGCGGCCGGCACTGCTGGACGCATTGCGTGCGAGCCTTGGCGCCTGGACCGTGAACGGTCCGGCACGGCATGCCGTCAGCCACGCCTTCGCTGACACGCCATGGCAGACCGCGATGCGCGCGCAACTCGCGCACGAAAGTGCGCGGCTCGAAACGCTCCTGCGCGCGCACGGCTTTACGCCGCAAATGACACCGCTGTTCGGCTGGATCGCCGATGCGCGCGCTCACGCACTGCAGGACGCGCTGGCGCGCCGCGCCGTCTGGACACGCCGCTTCGAAGCGCCGGCGAGCCTGCGCTTCGGCCTGCCTGCATCGGAAGACGAATGGCAGCGCTTCGAGACCGCGCTGCATGCGGCCATGCGCGAGATCGGCGCACGAGACGCCCCATGAATGCACGCGCGCTCGCCATGCTCGCGTTCTGCGCTCACGCCGCGCTAGCCGCGCCTGCCGCGCGCGCCGCCGTGAGCACCGTGGACGACGCCGGCAACACCGTCACGCTGGCCGCACCCGCACAGCGCGTGATCAGCCTCTCGCCGCACATCACCGAGCTGATCTACGCCGCGGGCGGGGGCGCGAAACTCGTGGGCACGGTGAGCTACAGCGATTACCCGCCGGCGGCACAAAGCATCCCGCGCGTGGGCGACAACCGCTCGCTCGACCTCGAGCGCATCGTCGCGCTCAAGCCCGACCTGATCGTCGTCTGGCGGCATGGCAATGCCCGGCAGCAGCTCGACAAGCTGCGCGAACTGCACATTCCGCTGTTCTTCAGCGAACCGCGTCGTCTCGACGACATCGCGACCTCGCTCACGCGCCTTGGCGTGCTGCTCGACACGTCGAGCGCCGCGCAACCCGCTGCCGATACGTATCGCCGCGACATCGCGCAACTGCGTGAGCGCTACGCGGCGCGCGCGCCGGTCAGCGTCTTTTACCAGGTCTGGGATCAGCCGCTGATGACGCTCAACGGCGAGCACATGATCAGCGACGTCATCGCGCTATGCGGCGGCCGCAATGTGTTTGCGGCGCTCAAGCCACTCGTGCCGACCGTCTCGACCGAGGCCGTGCTGGCCGCCAATCCCGATGCGATCGTCACGTCGTCACAGGGGGCGACCGCGCCAGACAAACCGCTAGCCCGACTCGATCGCTGGCGCGCGTGGCCCGCCTTGACGGCGGTGGCGCACGGCAATCTGTTCGCCATCGACGGCGATCTGCTCACGCGGCCCGCGCCGCGCCTGGCCATGGGTGCCGCGCAACTCTGCAAGGATCTGGATCTCGCCCGCACGCGCGACGCCACTGCGCCCCGTTGATTCGGCATCCGAATCAAAATTTCAAGCGTTCCAGCGGGCGAGCAGCCATGGGCCACCGCGAGCTTCCCGCCGCAGCCAGACTAGCGCGCCATACTCCAGCGGCCAGCGCGCGCAGCGCGATAGCGGCAGCCCGAGCGCACACGCCGTCATTGCGCGGATCACGCCTGCATGCGTCACGACCCAGGCCATATCGTCCGATGCGCGCGTGCCGTGCGTGGCCATGCCGGGCATCGCCGCGCACGCTCGCTCGAACCATGCCCGCACGCGTGCCTCGAACTGCGCGACACTCTCTCCGCCATGCGGGCGGGCATGCTCGAAATCCGCGGCCCAGGCGTCGATCTGCTCGCGCCCGATGGCGTCCCAGCGCTGCAGCTCCCACGTGCCGAAATCCATCTCCGCGAGCCGCGTGTCGAGCCCCGGCGCGAGGCCGTGCGTCGCAGCCAGCGCGTCGGCAACCTGCGCGCAGCGTGCGAGCGGACTCGATTCGATGCGCAGCGGCGCGCGTGCGCCGAGCGCATCGAGCCGGCGCGCCAGCGCTGCCGCCTCGTGTGCCGGGTCGCCGGCAAGCGCCACGTCGCTGGCGCCATAGCACACGCCGGCCTCCACCGCGACGGCAGGATGCCGGATCAGAACGAGGTCCACGCCAGCCCCACCAGATAGATCGCCAGCTCGAACACCTGCTGGGCGAAGCCAAGACAGTCGCCGGTATAGCCACCAATGCGCTTCACGAAATAGCGCCCAAGCGCATAACGCAGCACGGCGAGCAGCACGAGCATTGCAACACCCGCACGCCAGTCAGGCCAGAAGAGCCAGGGCAGGCCGAACGCCAATGCGCACAGCAGCGCGGCAGCACTCATACGCTGCGCAACGGGCTTGGCCTTGCCCTGCGCACGCACGTAGTCGAGGGTGACGAGATAGCTGATCGCGCAGGCGCGGCTGGCGGCGTGAGCCGCGATCATGAGCGTCGCGGCACGCAGCGGCGGCAATGACGCAAGCGTCTGCCATTTCAGCGCGAGGGCCACGACGAGCGCGATGGCACCAAACGCGCCGATGCGCGAATCGTGCATGATGCGCAGCACATCCTCGGGCTGGTAGGCCCCGCCGAACGCGTCGCAACAATCGGCCAGGCCGTCCTCGTGAAAGGCGCCCGTGGCAACGAGCGTCGCCGCCATCGAAAGCAGCACGGCCACGCCGGGCGGAAACACGCGTAGCGCGACGAGATAGACGAGCGCCGCGAACGTGCCCACCAGCACGCCCACCAGCGGGAAGTAACGCGCCGCCGCATTGAGCCATGCGGGCTCGAAGCCCACCCAGCGCGGCACCGGCACGCGCGTGAAGTAACCGAGCGCCGTGAAGAAGTAGCGCAGTTCGGCCAGCGGATTCATCGGCGACGCCCCGAGAGGCACGTACGCGGCACGCACGTCACGCAACGCACGCGCATCAGGCGCCGCGCTCGCCACGGTTGGCGACGCCCGCCGACTCGAAGCTCGCCATCTCGTTCAGAAACGCGCAGGCCGCGCGCAGGAGCGGCACCGCGAGCGCCGCGCCCGTGCCCTCGCCCAGCCGCAGATCGAGCGACAGCAGCTCGCGCGCGCCGAAGTGATCGAGCATGCGACGGTGCCCCGCCTCGTTCGATGCATGCGCGAAGACGCAGTAGTCGCGCACCTCGGGCGCGAGCGCATCGGCAACCAGCAGCGCCGAGGTCGCGATGAAGCCGTCCACGAGTATCGTCATGCGCGAACGCGCCGCCTCGAGGCAGGCACCCGCCATCATCGCGATCTCGAAGCCGCCGAAGGTCGCGAGCACCTCGAGCGGTTCGCGCACATTCGCATGCCGCGCGAGCGCCGCCGCCAGCACGTTGCGCTTTCTTGCAAGGCCCGCGTTGTCGAGGCCCGTGCCACGCCCCACGCATTCGTCGATCGGCACGTTGCACAGACGGCTCATCAGGCACGCGGCCGAGGACGTGTTCGCGATGCCCATCTCGCCGAAGCCGATCACGTTGGTGCCGAGCGCCGCGTGATGGCGCACGCGCGCCGCGCCGGCTTCGAGCGCGGCGATAGCCTCGTCGCGCGTCATCGCCGGCTCGTGGGCGAAGTTACGCGTACCGGGCGCGATGGGCACAGCCACGAGCGAGGACGATGTGGGCAGCGGCGTGGCGACACCGGCATCGACGATCTCCAGCTCGAGGCCCGCGACGCCGCTGAACGCATTGATCGCCGCGCCGCCCGCGAGGAAGTTCGCCACCATCTGCGCAGTCACGGCCTGCGGATACGGGCTCACGCCTTCGTTCGCAATGCCGTGGTCGCCCGCGAAGACGATCATCGCGGGCCGCTCGACCGTGGGCCGCGTGCTGCGCTGGATCATGCCGAGCTGACGCGCGAGCGCTTCGAGGCGCCCGAGGCTGCCGGGCGGTTTGGTCCGGGTGTCGATGAGATGCTGCAGTTCGTCGCGCAGCGAGAGGTCCAGCGGTTCGATGGCGAGCAGGTCGGATAGAGTCGACTTCATGGTCGGTTCAGAAAGTTCAGGATCGGGTAAAGCGTATTCAGACATCGTTGGCAGGCAGCAACACCGGCTTGCCCGCGAACGCGGGCACCAGCGCTTCGTGCAGGCCATCGTGAATCAGCACGAGCGGATGGCCGAACGCCGCGCTCGCGCGTTCGGCTGTCAGCACCTCGCGCACCGGACCCGCATGGAAGCCACCGCGTCCGTCGAGCAACAGCGCATGCGTCGCATAGCGGCGTGCCAGGTTGAGATCGTGACAGGAAAATATGATCGTGCGCGGCGACGTGCTCACCCAGCGAGCCAGCGCGTCGAGACACGCGATCTGATGATGCAGGTCCAGATGGGCCAGCGGCTCGTCGAGCAAGAGCAGCGGCGCCTCCTGGCACAGCACGGCGGCCAGCCCCACGCGCTGGCGCTCGCCGCCCGAAAGCGAAAGCACGTCGCGTGCCGTGAGCGATTCGAGGCCGAGCATCGCGAGCGCCGCTTGCGCGGCCGCACGATCCTCGTCGCGCTCCCACCCCCAGCCCGCGAGATGCGGGTAGCGGTTGAGCAGCACGATGTCGAGCACGCTCGCGCTGAATGCGTCGCGCGTGTCCTGCGGCATCAGTGCGCGCCGCCGCGCGAGCTGCTCGGCGGGCCAGGCGGCGAGCGCTCGCCCCTCGATCTCGACGTGTCCTGCCGCGCCGGCACGCAGGCCCGCCAGCGCGCCGATCAGCGTGGTCTTGCCCGCACCGTTCGCGCCCGCCACGCACCAGATCTCGCCCGCGCCGAATGCCTGCGTGAGCGACTTGACGAGCGTACGCGTACCCGCGCGCAACGTGAGCGCGCGAGTCGCAACGAGCGGAGCCGGACCCGACGCGTGGCTCATCGCGCGCGCCGCCGCAGCAGCATCCAGAGAAACACGGGCACGCCCGCGAGCGCCGTCACCACGCCCACCGGCAACTGCGCGGGCGCGGCCAGGGTGCGCGCCGCGAGGTCGGCGGCCATCACGGCGAGGCCGCCCGCGAGCGCGGCGGCCGGCATCAGCATGCGCTGATCGTTGCCGAACGCGAGCCGCAGCATATGCGGCACGACGAGCCCGACGAAGCCGATCGTGCCGCCTGTCGTGACCGCGGCCGCGGCGGCGATCGAGGCGGCGAGATAGACGGCCAGACGCAGGCGCAGCACCGGCACGCCAAGCGCCTGCGCGGCGGCGTCGCCGCGCAGCAGGACATTCAGTTGCGGCGCCATCGGCACCATGACGGCAAGCACCAGGCCGAGCGCAGCGAGCGCGGGCCAGGGCATGCCTGCGCCGTTCAGATCGCCGGTGAGCCAGAACAGCATGCCGCGCAGCTGCGTGTCGGGTGCGAGCGTGAGCAGCAGCGTGATCAGCGCGCCCCAGCCCGCCGCCGTGACCGCGCCGGTCAGCAACAGACGCGGCGAGCTGTCCTGCGGCTCGCCACGCCACAGCGCGCCGCGCGCGAGGCCAAGCACGAGCAGGATCGAGACAAACGCGCCCACGCATGCGCTCGCCTGCACGGCCCACCCCGCCGCGCCGACGATCATCGCGACGAGCGCGAACGCGGCCGCGCCCCCCGAAACGCCGAGCACGTAAGGCTCGGCAAGCGGGTTGCGCAGCAGCACCTGGAGCAGTGCCCCGGCCAGCGCGAGCAGCGCACCGCACGCAAAGCCGCCCAGCGCGCGCGGCAGGCGCAGCGTGCGGACGATCTCCGTCGTCATGTCGGCAGCCGCATGGCCGGGCGACAGCGCGGCCAGCGCCTCGCGAGGCGTCACGGGCACACTGCCGGTGGCGAGCGACGCCGCGAACACCACGAGCGCCGCGAACGCCAGCGCGCCCCAGATCGCGCACGCGCGGCGCGCGCTCATCGACGGACGCAATGGCGCGGCATGGCGCGTCATGCGGACAGGCGTATTCATGGGTCGGGTCGTTGTGATCGTGTGCGGGTGGCGCACTGGATGGCGCAGGTTCGTGGCTGAAAGTCGCCCCTGTTTACGCGGGTTTTCCCTCTGGTTTTACGCTCGGGACACGGACGGGCAGCACACGGTGCCAGAGTGCCGCAAGTGTAGGAGGCACCTGCGGGAGCGTCAAGAAATGACCCATGGCACGCCGCGCTTTCGAGAGGCAGGCGAAAGGCAAAAGAGAGGCAAAACGCATTCCTGCCGGATGCACTCGCTGCCGTTGCCGGCAAGAAGCCGTGTTGTTACGTCTGGAAACGACACAATTGTCGGAATGGTCATTAATCCGCGCTAGAATGCCTGTCTTTAGAGGACGCAGCACATGCTCAACGAACTCGAAACACTCTCACAGAATATCGGGCGGCTGATCGAGATCAATCAGCGCCACCATGAAGCACGCGTCGCGCTCGAAGAGCAACTCGCGCAACTGCGCGCGCAGTGTGAAACGACGCAAGCAGAACTCGAACAAGTGCGTGAAGAACGCGATGCGCTGCAAGCGGAGCGCGATGCACTGAACGCGAAGATCGACGATGCCCAGGTGCGTCTGAACGCGATCCTCGAAAAGCTGCCGCGCGCACGCGCCCACGCCGAGCCCGACAGCCAGCTCGATCTGCTCGAACCGTCTTCCCCCGCCAGCGACGAAAGCAACACGACCCGCCACGGAGAAAATGCATGACGACCAAACAGATCGAAGCGACGATCCTCGGCGCGACCTATCGCCTTGCCTGTTCGCCGGAGACCGAGGCGGGCTTGCTCGAAGCGGTGGCACGCGTCGACGCGGAGATGTCGAAAATCCGCTCGCACAGCAACGTGCGCGGCACCGACCGGATCGCCGTGATGGCGGCTCTCTCGATCGCGTCGGAACTGCTGCGCCTGCAAAGCAGCGTGCGACACGGCGAAGCATTCCCAGCGGAAGAAATCCGTCGTACAATGCGCCAAATGAATGAACAACTCGGCGCCGTGATTCAGCAGCACAACGTGCAATAACTAACGTTTGTGCCGTGTCCACTGCGTAGTAGTGACGTAGTAGTGAGTTACACAGCGAGTTGTCGAGCAGCAATACGTTTTAAAAGGTTTCATCAGCTTCCCTGCCTGGTTCGCCAAGGTCATATATTCCTTGAACCAATGCCATGTGCACGGTTGCGGAAATTTGTAGCACGGGTGTGCGCGTCACTCAGTCTGATGTACCCGAAGTGCTGCTAACTGCGACCAATTCTGAACCCTCGGTTCAGGATGCCGGCCTAGCGGCTAAGGCGGGGACCTATTCGAACGGCATCGGACCAGTGTCCGATGCCGTTTTTCTTTGCCGGTCCCGTTCGCTGTCCCCTTCTCTTTCTTCGTGATCTCCGACTCATGCGCTACTGGCTGATGAAGTCCGAACCCGACGAAGCAAGCATCGACGATCTCGCCAACGCGGCCCATCGCACGCTGCCCTGGACCGGCGTGCGTAACTATCAGGCGCGCAATTTCATGCGCGACACCATGCAGCCTGGCGACGGCGTGCTCTTCTATCATTCGAGCTGCCCGGAACCCGGCATCGCAGGCCTGGCCGAGGTCTCGTCCACGGCCTATCCCGATCCCACGCAATTCGATTCGAAGAGCCCTTACTACGACGCGAAATCGACGCAGGAGAATCCGCGCTGGATGCTCGTCGATGTCGTGTTCAAGAAGAAGTGCCCGCTGATTCCCCTCGCCGCGCTGCGCGAGCATGAAGCGCTTGCCGACATGCGCGTGCTGGCGAAGGGCAATCGCCTTTCGATCACGCCCGTGACGCTGGCCGAGTGGAACTTCATCACGAAGCAGCTGATGTGACCGGCGCGTCGGGCCGCGGGCATCGCAAATCTGAAAATCCTCGCCTCGACGGGAACCCGCGCGCGCCGACACCCGACTAATGGGCACGCAAACCGCGCGCGCGGCGCACGTGCCGCACAATCCTGCGCGAAGCAGCGCATCGAAGTGCAGCAAACCACGCGCGCGTCGCTTGCGAACCCGTTCTGCCAGGAGAGCCCACAATGAAGAGAAAAGCCGTCATGACACTCGCCACCGCACTCGCCGTGGCCGCGCCGATCGCGCTCACGCTGGCGCCCGGCGCAGCGTTCGCGCAGAGCGACGCGCGCTACCAGCCGGCTGGCGTGCTGTCGCTGTCCGCGCAGGCCAGTTCGGAAGTGCCGCAGGACGTCGTCACGATCACGCTGTTCTACGAGCAGGAAGCGAGCGACCCCGCGTCGCTGACCACAACCCTCAACCAGCGCGCCGACGCCGCATTGCAGAAAGCCAAAGGCGTGCCGGGCGTGACCGCACGCTCGGGCCAGTTCTCGATCTTCCCGTCCACTGACCGCGACGGTCGCATCTCCGCATGGCGCGGCCGTACCGAGGTCGTGCTCGAATCGCACGACTTCGCGGCCGCTTCGAAGCTCGCGGGCGACATCTCGTCGATCATGCAGGTGGGCAACGTGCAGTTCTCGCTCTCGCCCGAAGCGCAGCGCACCGCCGAGCAGAAGCTCTCAAACGAGGCGATCGCCTCGTTCCGCGAGCAGGCCACCGCGGCCGCGCGCGCGTTCGGCTACGGCAGCTATGCGATCCGCGAGGTCAACGTGGGCCATGCGGGCGTGCCGCCGCGCCCCATGATGATGATGGCCGCGCGCGCGATGTCGACCGATGCGAAGGCCGCCCCGCCGATGCCGCTCGAGGGCGGCACCTCCACGGTGACCGTCACGGTTTCCGGGTCCGTGCAGATGAAGTGACTGAAGCGAGGTGGCGCGCGCCGCGAGACTCGATGCGCACGCAACGAAAAAGCCCCGCTTCAGGCGGGGCTTTTTCATGGAAGCGAACTTGCCGGGTCAGCTTTTCGCGTTGGCGGTTTGCGCCCCCCTGCGGCCCGCGCGACGGTAGGCCCAGATCATCATGATCACCCCGGCAATGATCATCGGCAGCGAAAGCCATTGCCCCATCGAAAGGCCGAGGGCGAGCAGACCGAGAAAGTCGTCGGGCTCGCGCGCGAACTCGACGGTGAAGCGCGCAAGGCCATAGCCGATCAGGAACATCGCCGAGATCGCCCCCACCGGACGCTCCTTGCGCGAGAAGAGGATCAGCACGAAGAAGAGCACGACGCCCTCGAGCGCAATCTCGTAGAGCTCCGAAGGATGGCGCGGCAGCATGTGGTACTGCGCGAAGACTTCGTTGAGGTGCCACGCGGCGGCCTGCTGCGGATGCGCCGCGAGCCAGCCGGCGTCCTCGTTGGCGGCGCTCGGGAACATCATGGCCCAGGGCGCGTCGGGCGAGGTCACACGGCCCCACAGTTCGCCGTTGATGAAGTTGCCAAGACGCCCCGCGGCGAGGCCCGTGGGCACCATCGGCGCGACGAAGTCGGTGACCTGTAGCCAGGTGCGGCCGCGCTGCCACGCGAACAGGACCATCGCGAAGGTCACGCCGAGAAAGCCGCCATGAAACGACATGCCGCCTTCCCACACCTTGAAGATGTCGAGCGGATGGGCGAAGTACCAGTCCGCCTTGTAGAACAGCACGTAGCCGAGACGACCGCCGAGGATCGTGCCCAGCACGCCGTAGAACAGCATGTCGTCGATGTCCTTCGCGGTCCAGCCCTGCGCGGCCACGTAAGGCAGGCGCAGGCGCAAACGGCCGATCACGATCGCGAGAATGAAGCCGACGAGGTACATGAGGCCGTACCAGCGTACGGCGAGCGGCCCCAGATGAATGGCGACGGGGTCGAGGTTCGGGTGAATGAGCATCGTGAGATCAGTTCTTCCGGTTCGGCGATGAAAAAAGAGGTCCGGTTGGAGGGAGCGGCCACGCCAGCCCACGCGTGCATTCGACGTCTGAGAGCCGGCGTGGTTCGCGGCGCAACATTATCGCCGACGCCGGCGCTGCGACGTGCATTCTGGCATGCGGCCCGCCATCGGACCCCGAAAACGGGTCAACGGGACGCGCGCGCCACTCACACGTGGGGCGGCGCCTCCAGCTTCACCGAATGGGCGCGCACGATGTCGATGAAGGCCGCCAGCACCGGGCTCACCTCCGAGCGGCGCCACACGAGGCCCGTTTCGATGCTGCGCTGGTCCCCGGCAAGCGGCCGGTAAGCCACGCCCGTGCGCCGCAAATGCCGCAGCGAGCGCGGCACCAGCGCGATGCCCATGCCTGCCGACACGAGGCTCACGATCGTCTGCATCTGGATCGCCTCCTGGCCCACGCGCGGCGCGAGCGCGGCCGCGCCGCAACAGTCCATGATCGCGTCGTAGAAGCCCGGCGCCAGTTGGCGCGGAAACACGACGAGCGGCACCTCGGCGAGTTGCAGACGCACACGTGGATAGCGCGCGCCGAAGTCGCGCAGCAGGAGCGGCAGGAGGCCGTAGTCCGCCGTCGAGACGAACGACAGCGCCAGCGTGCCCGCCTCGCCGCGCGCGAGGCTCTGGGCGAGCGGGCGCAGGGTCTCGGCGGCCGCAAGGAGGCGCCGCACCTCGGGCAGCAGATCGGCCCCTACGGGCGTCAGCTCGACCGAACGGCGCGTGCGCGCGAAGAGCTCGACACCAAGCGTCTCCTCCAGCGCCCGGATCGCCTGGGAAAGCGGCGGCTGCGTCATCGAAAGGCGTGCCGCCGCGCGGCCGAAGTGCTGCTCTTCGGCCACGGCGACGAAATAACGCAACTGGCGCAGATCGGGCATGGTCGGGTGGGTCATTGATATGTTTTGCGACTCAATCAGGCTTGAATAATAGATTGGACATTCTGCTCGCAAAACTGCAATCTGCACCAGACGTACCGGCGCGTCCCCACCCCGACCACCCAGACCCACCGTAGAGGCCGGCACTCGAGACACCGTTCAGAGGAGGTCCCCATGCCCTACAACCGTCGTTCGAAGCACATTACACAAGGCGTCGCCCGCTCGCCGAACCGTTCGATGTTTTACGCGCTCGGCTACGAGAAAGCCGACTTCGACAAACCGATGATCGGCATCGCCAACGGCCACTCCACCATCACGCCCTGCAACGCGGGCCTGCAGCGCCTCGCCGACGCGGCCGTAGCGGCCGTCAAGGGTGCGGACGCGAACCCGCAGACCTTCGGCACGCCGACGATCTCAGACGGCATGTCGATGGGCACCGAGGGCATGAAGTACTCGCTCGTCTCGCGCGAGGTGATTGCCGACTGCATCGAGACCTGCGTGCAGGGCCAGTGGATGGACGGCGTGGTCGTGATCGGCGGCTGCGACAAGAACATGCCGGGCGGCATGATCGCGCTGGCGCGCATGAACGTGCCGGGCATCTACGTGTACGGCGGCACGATCCGGCCGGGCAACTGGAAGGGCCGCGACCTCACCATCGTCTCGGCGTTCGAGGCCGTCGGAGAGTTCACGGCCGGGCGCATGTCGGAAGAGGATTTCGAAGGGGTCGAGAGGAACGCGTGCCCGTCCACGGGCTCGTGCGGCGGCATGTATACGGCGAACACAATGAGCTCGTCGTTCGAGGCGCTCGGCATGTCGCTGCTCAATTCGTCGACGATGGCCAACCCCGATCAGGAAAAGGTCGACTCGGCGGCGGAGTCGGCACGCGTGCTGATCGAAGCCGTCAAGCGCGACCTCAAGCCGCGCGACATCATCACGAAGCAGTCGATCGAGAATGCCGTGGCGCTCATCATGGCGACGGGCGGCTCGACCAATGCCGTGCTGCACTACCTCGCCATCGCGCACGCGGCGCAAGTCGACTGGACCATCGACGACTTCGAACGCATGCGCAAGAAAGTGCCCGTGATCTGCGACCTCAAGCCCTCGGGCCAGTATGTCGCAACCGACCTGCACAAGGCCGGCGGCATTCCGCAGGTACTCCGGATCCTGCTGGACGCGGGCCTCCTGCACGGCGAGTGCATGACGATCACGGGCAAGACCCTCGCCGAAGCGCTGAAGGACGTGCCCGCCAAGCCGCGCCCCGATCAGAAAGTCATCTTCCCGATCGACCAGGCGCTCTACAAGGAGGGGCACCTCGCGATCCTCAAGGGCAATCTCGCCACGGCCGGCGCCGTCGCCAAGATCACGGGCCTGAAGCATCCCGTCATCACGGGCCCGGCCCGCGTGTTCGACGATGAACAGAGCGCGTTGGAAGCGATCCTGGCCGACCAGATCCGGGCCGGCGACGTGCTAGTGCTGCGCTACCTCGGGCCGAAGGGCGGACCCGGCATGCCGGAGATGCTCGCGCCGACCTCGGCCATCATCGGCAAGGGGCTGGGCGAATCGGTCGGCTTCATCACCGACGGCCGCTTCTCGGGCGGCACCTGGGGCATGGTGGTGGGACACGTGGCGCCGGAGGCGTTCGAAGGCGGCACCATCGCGCTCGTGCAGGAAGGCGATTCGATCACCATCGACGCTCACAGGCTGCTTCTGCAACTGAACGTGGACGAAGCCGAACTCGCGCGCCGCCGCGCGGCATGGCGGCAACCGGCGCCGCGTTACACGCGCGGCGTGATGGCGAAGTACGCCGCGCTTGCGCGGCCGGCGAACGAGGGCGCGGTGACAGGCTGACGCTCTGTGACCCTTATGTGGCCCGTAAGTGACCCGTATGTGGCCCGTATGTGACCCGCGCAAAGCCCCATTGCGGCCCGCTCACCTCAGTCACCAGACGGGATTCAGGGCGCACGGAAAACCGTGCGCCCTTTGCTTTTATAATGCGACCACACTACAGCAGCCGGCGCTCACGCCGGCGGAGACCAGCATGAACCAGAAGTCGCAAGCGAAAAAGATAACAGCGACGCTCGCCGCCGCACTCCCGCTGGCGCTTGCCGCGGGGATGGCCTGCGCACAGACCGGACCGGCGGGCCAATCCGGCCTATCCGCCGAGGTCGCGCAGACGGGCCAAATGCCACCAGCGGCACCGACGGCACAAGCGCCGCAGCCCGCAACAACCGGCCTCGCGCTCGCCCAGCAGCAGAACTGCATGAGTTGCCACTCGGTGAACCGCGCGTTCATGGGACCCGCGTTGCGCGACGTGGCGGCGAAGTACGCGTCGAAGCCCGACGCGCAAGCCTATCTCGCGCACAAGATCATGGAAGGCAGCAGCGGCGTATGGGGCACGGTGCCCATGCCCGCGAACACGCAGCTCAATCCCGGGCAGGCCGCGGCGCTCGCGCGCTGGATCCTCACGCTGAAGTAAAGCCCCCACGACGAGCGGCGTGCTTGCGAAGCGCCCGGGAGTGGCGGCTCAAGCGCCGCCCGGCGCACCCGGATTGCCGGAACGCGCGGCCAGTTCCTCACGCACGGCGGCCCGCACCCAGCTCTTGAGCTCCGTCTCGAGCGCGAGGCCGATCTCGCGCGACACATGGCCCACGAGCCAATGCGTGTGTTCCTGCAAGGCGGCGTTGCAACGCGCCTCGATGACGTTGCGGCCCTCGCCCGTGAGCCAGGTCAGGCAGCGCCCGCGCAGGCGCTCGACCAGCGCGTCGGCGTCGTGCGCGAACAGGCCGTCCTCGGCGGCCGGCATTGCCGCAGCCGCCGCCACGAAGGGCCGCGCCGGCGCCGCGGCAGCGCGCAGCGCGTTACCGGGCACGAGGATGTCCGTCAAGAGCGGAATCGAAGCGTCGTGGATGTCATGGACGTCCGACATGAGAGCCTCCGTCGATCGGGAAAGCCCGCGCGGCCTCAGCCGCCCGGCTTGTAATTGTTCAGCGCGTAGCCGCGATCGCGGTAGTAGCGATAGCGCTCGCGACCAGACGCGAGTTCGTCCGGCGCATCGCCGACCACTTCGAGCAGCCGCTCGAAGCGCGCGAACTGCGCCGGCACCGCCGCGCCGAGGTTGAGCAGCACACGGTGATGCGGCGCCCGCTCGAGATCCGCCGTCAGCACGATGGGCGTGCCCGCGGCGAGCGGGCTCTCGGCCATGCAGTGCGGCACGAACTCGAGCGGCGAGAAGGTCCACAGCATGGTGTCGAAGGCGTGCAGACGCGAGGGCTCGGCCAGCACGACCACCTGCTCGCCCGCCAGATAGGCCTTGCGTACGAGCCGGCAGGCATACGCCAGCGAATCGCCGACGTTCGTGTGAAAGTCGATGCGGGTCATCGCCGGCTCTGCGTTTGCGCCGTCGCCGCGCTTGCTACCGCTCGCGTCATTGCCCGGCGCGACCGTCCGCGGCCCGATCGATCAGGAACTGCGAAAGGAGCGGCACGGGACGGCCGGTCGCGCCCTTCGCCGCGCCACTCTTCCAGGCGGTGCCCGCGATGTCGAGGTGGGCCCACGGATAGGCCTCCGTGAAGCGCGACAGGAAGCTCGCCGCCGTCACGCTGCCCGCCGGACGGCCGCCGATATTGGCGAGGTCGGCGAAATTCGACTTCAGCTGCTCCTGGTACTCGTCGTCGAGCGGCAGGCGCCAGGCCGGGTCGTTCGCTTCGCGCGAGGCGTCGAGCAGTTCGCCCGCCAGCGCGTCGTCCTTCGAGAACAGGCCGCTGTTGTGGTGGCCGAGCGCGATGATGCAAGCGCCCGTGAGCGTCGCGATGTCAACCACGGCCGCCGGCTTGAAGCGTTCGGCGTAGGTCAGCGCGTCGCACAGGATGAGGCGCCCTTCGGCGTCGGTGTTGAGCACCTCCACGGTCAGGCCGGCCATCGTCGTGACGATGTCGCCCGGCTTGGTCGCGTTGCCTGCGGGCATGTTCTCGCAGGTCGGGATGATGCCGATCACGTTGAGCTTCAGACCCATTTCGGCGACCGCACGGATCGTACCCAGCACCGAGCCCGCGCCGCACATGTCGTACTTCATCTCGTCCATGCCCTCGCCGGGCTTGAGCGAAATGCCGCCCGTGTCGAACGTGATGCCCTTGCCCACCAGCACGATGGGCGCGGCCTTGGCGCTGGCGCCCTGGTAGTGCAGCACGATGAACTGCGGCGGCTCGACCGAGCCCTTCGTCACCGAAAGGAACGAGCCCATCTTGAGCGCCTCGATCTGGCGCTGGCCCAGCACCTCGACCTTCAGCTTCCAGTCGCGCGCGAGCTTCTTCGCGGTGGCGGCGAGGTAGGTGGGCGTGCAGACGTTCCCGGGCAGATTGCCGAGGTCGCGCGTGAGGTCCATGCCATTGGCGATCGCGGTGGCCTGCCTGGCGGCGAGCTTGCTGGCCTTCTCGTCGCCGGCGTCGATGCTGAAGACGGCGCGCTTGAGCGCACGGACCGTGGTGTCCGGCTTGCTCTTCATCTGCGTGAAGCGGTAGGTCTCGCCGCGCAGCGCCAGAATGGCGGCACGCACGGCCCAGTCGCCCGAGCGCTCCTTGATGGGCAGTTGCGCGAGCGTGAAGGTGACCTGAGCGATTTTCGTGCCGAGGATCGCGCGCCAGGCGGCCCTGACCGCGTCGCCGTAGGCCTTCTGGCCGAACGCGTCCTGCTTGCCGAGGCCGACGAGCAGCACGCGCGAGGCGCCGATACCCGTCACTTCCGGCAGAAACAGTGTGGAGCCGGCCTTGCCGTCGATGTCGCCGGCCTTGACGACACGCGCGATGGCGCCGCCAATGGCGTTGTCGATCGCGAACGCCGCGCCAGACAACGTCTGGGCCTCGAACACGCCGACCACGACGCAATCCGACTTGCCGGTCAGGAACGAGCCGTCCCCGCCTTTGCTCCAGTCACAGGCTTTTATGCTAAAGTCCATCGCGCTTGTCCTCGGATAAAATCTGGGCTTAGGATGAAAGCCGCAATTATCCGCTATTTTTCCCGCGGCGGCTCCTGGCCGGATGCGCGAGCTGCGCGGCGTCCGGCGCGGACCGCCCGCCCCACTCATCAAGAATGATCTTCGAACGTTCCCTGCAGCGCGAACTCGCGTACACGGCCGGCGCCGTGTTCATGGTTCTGCTCACGATCATGCTGACGACGATGATGATCCGCATCGTCGGCTTTGCCGCGTCGGGTCAGGTCGACCCGCGCGACGTGCTGGTCCTGATCGGGCTGACCGTGATCGGCTATATGGCCGTGATGCTCATCGTCACCCTGTTCGTGTCGATCCTGTTCGTGCTCACGCGCTGGTACAAGGATTCCGAAATGGTGGTCTGGCTCGCCTCCGGGGTGAGCCTCACGCGCCTCATCAAGCCGATCGCCCTGTTCAGCGCGCCCATTCTCGTGCTCATCGTGTTCTTCGCGTTCATTGGCTGGCCCTGGTCGAATGCGCAGAGCAAGCTGATCCGCGCGCGCTTCCAGCAGCGCGACGAGGTGTCGCTGCTGGCGCCTGGCCAGTTCCGCGAATCGCCCGCCACGAACCGCGTGTTCTTCATCCAGAGCATGACGCCCGACCAGTCGCACGTGGAAAACGTGTTCGTCACGAGCACGGACAACGGCAAGGTCAGCGTGATCGTCTCGAAGACGGGCCACACCGAGACCATGAAGGGCGGCGACCGTTTCGTCGTGCTCGAAAACGGCCGCCGCTACGACGGGCAGCCGGGCCAGCCGGACTTCCGCATCATGGAATTCCAGCGCTACGGCGTGAAGATCCAGAGCCAGCCCGTCGTGTCGGTGCCCACGGCCAGTACCACGTCCACGCTGGGCCTGCTGCGCCATCCGAGCAACGACAACCTCGGCGAGCTCGCCTGGCGCTGCGGCCTGCCGCTCATCGCCATCAACCTGATGCTGCTCGGCATTCCGCTCGCCTACCAGAATCCGCGTCGCGGCCGCACCATCAACCTCGTCATGGCCGTGTTGATCTACCTCACCTATTCGAACCTGCTGAACGTCGTGCAGTCGCAGATCGAGCAGGGCAAGATGTCGTTCGCCTTCGGCCTCGTCGCGCTGCATATCGTCGTGTTCGCGCTCGTCGTGTTCATCTTCTGGATGCGCGTGCGCAACCGGCCGCTCTTCACCCGCGCGACATTCCGGCGCGCGCCACAGGGGAGCTGACCGATGCGCATCTACGAAAAGTATTTCGCACGCCAGGTCTACGTGGCCTTCGTCTTCATCCTGTTCGCGTTCTCGGGCCTGTTCTTCTTCTTCGACCTGATCAACGAGCTGAACTCGGTCGGCCACGGCAACTACAAGTTCAGCTACGCCGTGCTGCGCGTCGCGCTGCAAACGCCTTCGCGCTTCTACGAGATCATCCCCGTCGCGGCGCTCATCAGCTCGATCTATGTGTTCGCGCAAATGGCCGCCAATTCCGAGTACACGATCTTCCGCGTCTCGGGGCTCGCCACGCGCGAGGCGCTGTGGTCGCTGCTCAAGATCGGCGTGCCGCTCGTGCTCGTTACCTATGTGATCGGTGAAGTGGTCGGCCCGTACACGGACCAGCTCTCCGAGCGCGTGCGTCTCGAAGCGCTCGGTTCGGCGGTATCGAGCGACTTCCAGTCGGGCGTCTGGGTGAAGGACACGCTCACCGCGCGCGAGGACGGCGAGCAGGTCACGCGCTTCGTGAATGTGGGCAAGCTGCAGCCCGACGCGACCATTACCGACGTGCGCATCTACGAATTCGACTCGCTGTTCCGGCTCACGAACGTGCGGCTCGCGCAGTCGGGCCGCTACGAGTCGCCGGGCCACTGGCTGCTCAAGGACGTCACCGACACCGAACTCGTCGGCGTGCCGCCGCCGGCGAACCAGCCCGCGGACGCGCTCAACCCGGTCTACCGCGCCGTGCAGACCTCGGCACCCGAGTATTCGCTGCGCTCCGAACTCACGCCGCAGATCCTTTCGGTGCTGCTCGTGTCGCCGGACAATATGTCGATGTTCAACCTGTTCCGCTATATCCAGCATCTGAACGAGAACCATCAGGACGCGCAGCGCTACAACATCGCCCTCTGGCGCAAGCTGTTGTATCCGTTCGCGGTGTTCGTGATGCTCGTGCTCTCGCTGCCGTTCGCGTACCTGCATACGCGCGCGGGCGTGGTGGGCGTGAAGGTGTTCGGCGGCATCATGCTCGGCATGAGCTTCCAGTTGCTCAATACGCTGTTCTCGCACGTGGGTACGCTGAACACCTGGCCCGCGCCGCTCACCGCGGCGACGCCCGGTCTCATCTACCTGGCGCTCGGGCTCATCGGGCTGAAATGGGTCGACCGGCACTAGCGGGGGCAGCGATGGACGGCAGGCATGGCGTAATTCTCTTCGGCCACGGCGCACGCGACGCGCGCTGGAAGGAGCCGTTCACGCGGCTCGCAGCGAAGCTTGCCGCTGCGCATGGCGACGCGGGCCCGGTCAGCCTCGCCTTTCTCGAACTCATGGAGCCGGACCTGCCCGCCGCAATCGCGGAACAGGCCGCCGCAGGTTGCGAAACGATCACGGTCGTGCCGGTGTTTTTCGGCCAGGGCGGCCATGTGCGGCGCGACCTGCCGGAAATCGTCGCGCGCTGCCAGGCCGCGCAGCCCGGCGTGCGCTTGCGCTGCGCGGGCGCGGTCGGCGAGGACGATGGCGTGCTCGACGCGGTGGTGCAGTTCTGTCTGGGAGTGGTGCGCGACCCGGTGGCGCGCAGAGAGAGCTGAGAAGCGCCAATGGAATGGCGCTCAAAAAAAGGGGGAGCCAGCGGGCGCCCCCCTTTTTGTTTCAGGCTGCAGCGCGCCGGCCGCCAGCCTCTGGTATCTGGTTTTGACCGGCCCGCGCGGCAAACGCGTCACCGATCATCACAAGACTCGGCTGCGTCGCGTCAAGCCAATCGTGCGCCCGGCCCGCAGCCAGTTCCGCGAGTGTCATCGTGAGCGTGCGCTCGCGCGCCGTGCTGCAAGCCTCGACGATCGCCACCGGCGTCGTGCCCGCCCGCCCCGCCTCGATCAGTTCGCGCGCGATCTCAGGCGCGCTGTCGCGGCCCATGTAGAACACGAGCGAATCCGCCTTCACCTGCTCGCGGATTTCGGCGCTGTCGGCCGCGCGCGAGTGCGTCGCGAGCGCGACGCTGCGCGCCACGCCCCGCAGCGTGAGCGAGCGCTGCAGCGTGGCCGCGCCCGCGAGAGCCGCCGTGATGCCCGGCACGATCTCGTATTCGATGCCCGCCGCTTCGAGCGCGCGCATTTCCTCGTCGGCGCGGCCGAACAGCATCGGGTCGCCGCCTTTCAGGCGCACAACCACGGCGTGCTCATGCGCCGCATCGACCAGTTGCTTGTTGATGAAGTGCTGCGCCGTCGAGCGTTGCCCGCAGCGCTTGCCCACCGCGATGAACTTTGCGTGCTTCGGCGCGTAGTCGAGCATGGCCGGCTCGACGAGCGCGTCGTGCAGCACCACGTCCGCCTCGCCAAGCAGGCGCGCGCCGCGCACCGTGATCAGGTCCGCGGCACCTGGCCCTGCGCCAATCAGATATACCTTGCCCATGGACGTCCTGTTTTCGAGCGGCCCTGCCCCGGTTTCAGGCCGAGAACGCGCGGATCATGCCCGCCGCTACCGTGTGGTGCGTGGCTTCGTCGATCAGGACGAACGCGCCGGTGCCGGGGTGTGAATCATACAGGTCGCAGACGAGCGGCTTTTGCAGCGTCAGCGCGACACGGCCGATGTCGTTCATCGCGAGGTCGTGGCGGTCGGTGGCGTGCGAGAGCGTATGCACGTCGAGCACCTGCTTGACCGCCCCGATCTTCGCGAACACCGTGCTCGTGGTCTGCTTGAGCAGATACTTGCGCTGCGGCGAAAGCGGCTCTTCGTCGAACCAGCAGAGGTCCGCTTCGAGCTTCTTCGCGGGCTGCGCGGCATCCGTTGCCGGCACGAAGGTATCGCCGCGCGAAACGTCCACGTCCTGCGCCAGACGGATCGTGACGGTCTGGCCCGCGAACGCGCGATTCACCTGCGCCGTGCCGCCGGGCACCGGCGCGATGATTTCGGCGACCGTTGCGGCACGGCCCGCCGGCAGCACCGTGATGGCGTCGCCGACCTTCACTTCGCCCGCCTCGATCCGGCCCATGTAGCCGCGGAAGTCGTCGGCGCTCGCACCGTCCTGGCGCGCGACCCACTGCACCGGGAAGCGCAGCGCGTCGCCGGTGGGCTGCTCGACCGGCAGCGCCTCGAGCAAGTCCAGCAGCGGCGCGTCCGCGTACCACGGCATGCGCTCGCTCGCAGAGACGATGTTGTCGCCCTTGAGCGCCGAAACCGGCACGAAACGTACGTCTTCCAGGCCGAGCTGGCGCGCGAGCGCGACATAAGCCTCGCGGATCTGGTTGAAGACCGCTTCGCTGTACTCCACGAGGTCCATCTTGTTGATCGCGACGATCACGTGCTGCAGGCCGAGCAGCTTGACGATCGCGCTGTGGCGCTTGGTCTGCGGCAGCAGTTGCGTGACACCGTTCTCGACCGTCACGCGGGTCGGGTCGATCAGGATGATCGCGGCGTGCGCCGTCGAAGCGCCCGTGACCATGTTGCGCGTGTACTGCTCGTGGCCCGGCGTGTCGGCGATGATGAACTTGCGCTTGGCCGTGGCGAAGTAGCGGTACGCCACGTCGATCGTGATGCCCTGCTCGCGCTCGGCTTCAAGGCCGTCAGTCAGGAGCGACAGGTCGATCTCGTCGCCCACCGTGCGCTTGTTCTTCGCGCGCGACAGCGCCGAAAGCTGGTCCGAAAGGACCGCCTTGCTGTCGTACAGCAGGCGGCCGATCAGCGTGCTCTTGCCGTCGTCCACGCTGCCCGCCGTGATGAAGCGCAACACGCCGAGGTCTTCAGGTTGATGAGTAGTGCTCATGTTGAAACGTTCCTCTGCGTGCTCTTTAGAAATAACCTTGCTTCTTGCGCTGTTCCATCGCGGCTTCCGACGTCTGATCGTCCATGCGCGTCGCGCCGCGTTCCGTGATTTCGGTCACGGCCGTTTCGGCGATGATCTTCTCGACGGTGTCGGCATCGCTTTCCACGGGGCACGTGCAGCTGATGTCGCCCACCGTGCGGAAACGCACTTGCGCCGTCTCGCTCGTCTCGCCTTCCTGCATCGGCGTGAGCGGCGTGACCGGCACGAGCAGGCCGTTGCGGCGCACGATCTCGCGCTCGTGCGCGTAGTAGATCGACGGCAGTTCGAGCTTCTCGCGCTCGATGTATTGCCACACGTCGAGTTCCGTCCAGTTCGAGATCGGGAACACGCGCAGGTGCTCGCCCTTGTGCAGGCGCGCGTTGTAGAGGCTCCAGAGCTCGGGGCGCTGCGCCTTGGGGTCCCACTGACCGAATTCGTCGCGGAACGAGAAGATGCGCTCCTTGGCGCGGGCCTTCTCTTCGTCGCGGCGCGCGCCGCCGATCATCGCCGTATAGCCGTATTGCTCGATGGTTTCGAGCAGCGTAACGGCCTGCGCGGCGTTGCGCGAATCCGTTTCGCGGCGCAGACGCACGGTGCCGCGCTTGATCGAGTCCTCGACGTGGCCGACCACGAGCTCCGCGCCGATCTCCTTCGCGCGGCGGTCGCGGAAGTCGATCACTTCGGCGTAGTTATGGCCCGTGTCGATGTGCACGAGCGGGAACGGCAGCGAGGTCTTGCGGTTCGCGCCAAGGCCGAACGCCTTCAGTGCAAGCGCGAGCACGACCACCGAATCCTTGCCGCCCGAGAACAGCAGCGCAGGCTTGCTGCACTCGGCAACCAGCTCGCGCAGGATGTGGATCGACTCGGCTTCGAGCCAGTCGAGGTGGTCCATGCGGTTCGCGGTGACGTTTAGCGGCGCGTTCACAGTAGGTTCGAGCGTCGTGCTCATGTTGACATCCTTCGTTGACTCGCGCCGCCAGCATCCCTGAGGCGGCGCGACTTGCTTGCTCTACGACGGCGCGCATACAGGCATCGAGCCTGCGACGCGCCAACTTTCGATTTTAACCCGCGTGCCCTGTGGCCTGCACTTCAACCACCGGAATGGCCGAAATCGGGCTCAGATGCAGGCCGCACTCCTTCGTGTCGCGCGACTCCCACCACCAGCGGCCCGCCCGGCTGTCTTCGCCGGGGCGCACCGCACGCGTGCAGGGCTCGCAGCCGATGCTCGGGTAGCCGCGCGCATGCAGCGGATTCACGGGCACGTCGAAGGCGCGCAGATAGGTCCACACCTGCGCTTCGGTCCAGTCCGCGAGTGGATTGAACTTGGCGATGTTGCGCGCGCCGTCGTGTTCTTCCTCGTGCAGTTCTGCGCGCGTGACCGACTGCTCGCGGCGCTGGCCCGTTACCCAGGCAGAAACGCTCGAGAGCGCGCGGTTCAGCGGCTCGACCTTGCGGATTTCGCAGCAGCGCTTGCGCAGATCGACGCTCTCGTAGAACGCGTTCAGGCCGTGCTGGGCGACGTACTCGTCCACCGCGTCCGGTTGCGGATGGAACTGCTCGATCTCGTAGCCGTAGCGCTCGCGCACGCGCTCGATCATGCCGAGCGTTTCCGCATGCAGGCGGCCGGTGTTCAACGAGAAGATGCCGATTTTCACGCCACGCGAAAGGATCGCGTGCGTGAGCAGCATGTCCTCGGCTGCGAGGCTGCTCGCGAGCTTCACGTCGGCGTGGCGTGCGGCGATCGAATCGAGCAGCGCATCGAGGCGCCCGATCTTCGCCTGCAGTTCGGCCGTGATGGCGGTTTCGACGGCGCTCATGCTGCGGCGCCTTGCTGTGCCAGACGGCGGCGAAACAGCGGCGCAGGCTCGTCGAACGCGCCCTGATACTGCACCGTGAACTCCGTGAACGCCTTGAGCGCGTCCTCGATGTCCTTGTCCGCGCGCAGTGCGTACGCATCGAAACCGCAGCGCTCGTAGAAGCGCAGCTGGTCGCGCAGCACGTCGCCGATCGCGCGCAGCTCGCCCTGGTAGCCATAGCGTTCGCGCAGCAGACGCGCCGTCGAATAGCCGCGGCCATCGCGGAACACCGGGAAATCGACCGCAATCAGCGCGAGCTGCCCGAAGTCCGCCACGAGGTCGGCCGGTTCGCTCTCGGGCGCCAGCCACACGCCCAGTTCGTCCCGGCTGCGCGAGGCCACCAGCGCATCGCGCTGCGACTGCCACAGCGCCAGCGGCACGATGACCTTGCCCGCGGGCAGCGCCGCCGCGTGTGGCAGCGTGCCGTCTTCAGCCGCGCGCACCACGCTCCAGCTGTCCTCGACGATCGCGCGGTTCTTGATTATCTGCGTCATGAAACTCAATCCTCGTTGCGTGCGGTTCAGGCGTGCGCCGGCTGGCGCGAGGCGTACACGCGCTCCTTGAAGGGCGTGATGCCGATGCGGTCGTACGTGTCGATGAAGCGCTCGCCCTCGATGCGGTGCTCGACGAACGTGTCGATCACCTTCTGCACCACGTCCGGCATCTCTTCGGCCGAGAACGACGGGCCGATCACGCGGCCCAGCCGCGCGCCGTTCGCGCCGTTGCCCTGCTCGCCGCCGAGCGACACCTGGTACCACTCCGAGCCGTCCTTGTCCACGCCCAGCACGCCGATGTTGCCCACGTGATGGTGACCGCACGAGTTCATGCAACCCGAGATGTTGAACGACAGGTCGCCGAGGTCGTAGACGAAGTCGAGGTTCTCGAAGCGCGCCTGGATCGCGAGCGCGATGGGGATCGACTTCGCATTCGCGAGCGAGCAGAAGTCGCCGCCCGGGCACGCGATGATGTCGGTTAGCAGACCGATGTTGGCCGTCGCAAAGCCCTGCGCCTTCGCCTTTTCCCAGAGCGCGTGGAGGTCGCGCTTCTTGACGTCGGCGAGAATCAGGTTCTGCTCGTGCGAGACGCGGATCTGGCCGAACGAGTACGCATCGGCCCAGTCGGCCACGGCTTCCATCTGCGCGTCGGTGGCGTCGCCCGGCGCGATATTGCGCGGCTTGAGCGAGAGCGTCACCGAAGCGTAGCCCGCCACGCGGTGCGGACGCACGTTGCGCTCCACCCAGCGCGCGAAGGCGCGGTCTTCGAGCAGATGCTTTTCATACGACGTATCGGTGTCGGCCAGCTTTTCATACGCGGGCGGCGCGAAGTACTGCGAAACGCGCTCGACTTCGGCCTGCGTGAGCGTCGAGGGGCCGTCCTTCAGGTGCTGCCACTCCTCTTCCACCTGCTGCGCGAACTTCGCGGGCGAGAGCGCCTTCACGAGGATCTTGATGCGCGCCTTGTAGAGGTTGTCGCGCCGGCCGTAGCGGTTGTACACGCGCAGCACGGCTTCGCAGTAGGTCAGCAGGTGCTGCCACGGCAGATCGCGCTTGATGATGGCGCCGACGATCGGCGTGCGGCCCAGGCCGCCGCCCGCCAGAATGCTCGCGACGATCTCGCCCTGCTCGTTACGGTCGAGGTACACGCCCAGGTCGTGGATCTGCACGGCCGCGCGGTCTTCCTTCGAGCCCGAGACAGCGATCTTGAACTTGCGCGGCAGCCAGGCGAACTCGGGGTGGAAGGTCGACCACTGGCGCAGGATCTCGGCCCAGGGGCGCGGATCGACGACTTCGTCGGGCGCCACGCCCGCGAACTGGTCGGCCGTGATGTTGCGGATGCAGTTGCCCGAGGTCTGGATGCCGTGCATCTGCACCGAGGCGAGCTTGGCGAGGATCTCGGGAGTTTCTTCGAGCTTGATCCAGTTGTACTGGATGTTCGAGCGCGTGGAAAAGTGGCCATAGCCACGGTCGTGCTCGCGCGCGATCTGGCCGAGCATGCGCAACTGGTCGCTGCGCAGGTTGCCGTACGGAATCGCGATGCGGTGCATGTAGGCGTGGCGCTGCATATACAGACCGTTCTGCAGGCGCAGCGGGCGGAACTCTTCTTCGCTCAATTCGCCCGAGAGGCGCCGGCGAACCTGGTCGCGGTACTGCGCGACGCGCTCGTCGACGATGGTCTGGTCGTACTGATCGTATTGGTACATTCGGGGACCCCAGGGTTGTATCAATCGCGGCGTTCCGGTTACGCCGCGTTCTCCGATTTCGACTTCGCACTTGTTCTGATCTGGCGGCTGACCGGCGGCTTACAGCCACCCGTCATTTGCTAATGACCAAAACAGATATCCATATTTGGAAAGTTGGGGAAATGGTAATAAACTCGCTTTATATTTCAAACGACTCAAAAATTAGGTTGATATGCCAAGGGGTTATATATGAACCTGCACCAGTTCCGGTTCGTGCGCGAGGCCGTGCGGCAGAATTTCAATCTCACGGAAGCGGCCAAGGCACTGTATACAAGCCAGCCGGGCGTTTCGAAGGCGATCATCGAGCTGGAGGACGAGCTTGGGGTCGAAATCTTTACCCGCCACGGCAAGCGCGTGCGCTCACTGACCGAGCCGGGGCGCATCATACTCGCTTCGGTCGAGCGCATCCTGCAGGAAGTCGAAAGCCTCAAACGCGTAGGTAAGGACTATGCGGCGCAGGATCAAGGCAATCTGATCATCGCGGCGACCCACACCCAGGCGCGCTACTCGCTGCCGGCCGCCATCGCCGAGTTCAAGCGGCGCTTCCCGAAGGTGCACCTCTCCATTCTGCAGGGCAGCCCGACCCAGGTGGCCGACATGGTGCTCCATGACCAGGCCGATCTCTGCATCGCCACCGAGGCGATTTCGGGCTACAAGGATCTGGTCTCGCTGCCCTGCTTCACCTGGCATCACGTCGCGGTCGTGCCGCCCGACCACCCGCTGCTCGAGCGCAAGCCGCTCTCGCTGGACGATCTGGCCCAATATCCGCTGATCACCTACGACAACGCCTTCGCGGGCCGTACCAAGATCAACGAAGCGTTCCGCCTGCGCGGCCTCTCGCCCGACATCGTGCTGGAAGCCATCGACGCCGACGTCATCAAGACCTATGTGGAGCTCGGCATGGGCGTGGGCATCATGGCCGACATCGCCTTCAACGCCGAGCGCGACCGCCACCTGCGCGCGGTGCCCGTGGGTCACCTGTTCGGCAGCAATGTCACGCGCGTAGCGCTCAAGCAGGGCGCCTATCTGCGCAGCTATGTCTACACCATGGTCGAGCTGCTCTCGCCCAGCCTGAATCGCAAGCTGATCGAACAGGCGCTCAAGGGGGAGCACGAGTCTTACGAGTTGTAATCGTCCGGCGCAGGCAGCTTTGCCGGCACCACCCGCGGCATCACAACAACAACCTTCTCACCTGTCGACCCAACGCATGAAGCCGCCTCCCTTCCTTCGCCCGCTCGCCGTCACGGCGGTCGCAGCCCTCGTCGCCGCCGCTACAGCCCCCAGCGCCTTTGCCGACCTCAAGGTCGGCATCGACCTGTCGAGCACCGGCCCGGCAGCGGCCATCGGCATCAGCAGCAAGAACGCCGTGCTGATGTGGCCGGACACGATCGCGGGCCAGAAAGCCGACTACATCGTGCTCGACGACGGCTCCGATCCGGGCGCGGCCGTGCGCAACGTCCGCAAGCTCATCAACGAAGACCATGTGGACGTGATCGTCGGGCCGAACGTCACGCCGGCCGCGCTCGCGGCGCTCGACCCGGTGGCCGAAGGAAAAACGCCCATGATCACGCTGGTCGGATCGGCTTCCGTGGTCGAGCCGCAAGCCGGGCCGCGCGTGTGGGCGTTCAAGATGGCGCAGACCGACGCCGCCATGGCCGACGTCATGACGCGCTACATGGCGGCGCACAATGTGAAGACGGTGGGCTTCATCGGTTTCGCCGACAGCTACGGCGACAGCTGGCTCAAGGCATTCACGAAGTTTGCGAGCGAACGGCACATCCAGGTCGTGGCGACCGAACGCTTCAACCGCACCGACGCGAGCGTCACGGGCCAGGTGCTCAAGCTCATGGCGGCGCATCCCGATGCGGTGCTGGTTGCCGGCGCGGGCACGCCGGCCGTGCTGCCGCAGCGCACGCTCGTCGAGCGTGGTTTCAAGGGGCCGGTCTACCAGACGCACGGCATTGCCACGCCCGAGTTCATCAAGCTGGGCGGCAAGGATGTGGAGGGAACCTTGTTTCCAACGCAGCCCGTCGTCGTGGCGCGCACGCTGCCCGCCGGCGAGCCGGCTCAGAAGGCGGCGCTGGCGTTCGTCGACGCCTACGAGGCGAAGTACGGTCCAGGCTCGGTCACGCAGTTCGCAGGCGACGCGGCCGGCGTATATCCGCGCCTCTCGGACGCCGTCGCGCGCGCGCTCAAGACGGCCCAGCCGGGCACCGAGGCGTTTCGCGTCGCACTGCGCAACGAGCTGGAGCACGCGCACGAGGTGGTCGTGCCGAACGGCTTCGTCACGACGAGCCCGACCGATCACGTGGGCCTCGATCAGCGCGCGAGCGTGATGGGCACGATCCGCGCCGGCAAGTTCGTGTATCTCGCCCAGTAAGCTAAAAGGCCAGCGCTAACCCGCCATCTTCTGCCACGCGCCGCCCGCCGCGCTGCTCGCCAGCACGGCGGCAATGAAGCGCAACCCCTCGACGCCGTCGTCGACGGTGGTCAGCATGCGGCTCTCGGGCGGCGCCGCCGCGCCCGCCTCGTTTGCCGCGATCTGCGCCGCCGCATCGCGGTAGAGCTGCGCGAACGCCTCCAGATACCCTTCCGGATGCCCCGGCGGTACGCGCGTCGCATGGCGCGCCGCCGCGCCCTGGACCCGCCCGCGCGTGAGACGCTGGGCTTCGCCGCCTTGCGGTGTGAACCACAGCACGTTCGGCTCCTCCTGATCGAAGGCGAGCCCCCCCTTCGTGCCGTAGACGCGCAGCCGCAGCGCGTTCTCCGCGCCGCTCGCCACCTGGCTCGCCCACAACATGCCGCGCGCGCCGCCGGCGTAGCGCAACATCGCCTGCACATGGTCGTCCACGCGCCGGCCCGGCACGAACGTATGGACCTCCGCGGCAACCGCCTCGGGTGCCAGGCCGCTCACGAAGGCCGCCAGCTGATATGCGTGCGTGCCTATGTCGCCAAGGCAGCCCGCCGGCCCCGCCAGCGCCGGGTCGGTCCGCCAGCCCGCCTGGCGGTTCGACCCGTCACGCTCGACGGGCGTCGCGAGCCAGTCCTGCGCATATTCCACCTGCACGATGCGCACCTCGCCGATCTCGCCCGCCGCGACCATCTCGCGCGCGTGGCGCACGAGCGGATAGCCCGAGTAGGTGTGCGTGAGCGCGAACACCCGCCCGGCTTCGCGCGCATGCCGCGCGAGCGCCTCGCCTTCGGCGAGCGAGACCGCGAGCGGCTTGTCGCAGATCACGTGAATGCCCGCGTCCATGAAGGCGTGCGCGACCGGCGCATGCAGATGGTTCGGCGTGACGATGGCGACGGCGTCGATACCGTCGTCGAGCGTGCCCTCCACGCGGGCCATCTCGCGCCAGTCGGCGTAGCTGCGCGCGAGGCCAAGCGCCTCGGCGCTCGCCTGCGCGCGCGCGGGATCGGACGAGAGCGCGCCCGCCACCAGTTCGAAGGCGTCGTCGAGCCGCGCCGCGATCCGATGCACCGCGCCGATGAACGCGCCCTCGCCGCCGCCGACCATGCCGAGCCTGAGTCTTCGTGTCATTGCCTTGCCCCCTCGCCGCCCCTGGTTGACGCTGCCATTCCCACATTCACATTCAGATGCCCAGCAAGCCCTTCAACTGGGCCGTATCGACGCCGCTGCCGGCGAAATCGTCGAAGGCGTGCTCCGCCACGCGGATGATGTGACGCCGGATGAACTCGACACCCTCGCGCGCGCCGTCGTGCGGGTGCTTGAGCGCGCACTCCCATTCGAGCACGGCCCAGCCCGGATAGTCGTACTGCGCGAGCTTCGAGAAGATCGCGCCGAAATCGACCTGGCCATCGCCCAGCGACCGGAAGCGCCCCGCGCGCTCGACCCAGCCGCTGTAGCCGCCGTAGACGCCCTGCCTGCCGGTGGGGCGGAATTCGGCGTCCTTGACATGGAAGGCCTTGATGCGCGCGTGATAGAGGTCGATGAACGCGAGGTAGTCGAGCTGCTGCAGCACGAAGTGGCTCGGGTCGTAAAGGATGTTCGCGCGCGGATGGTCGTCCACGGCCGCGAGGAAGCGCTCGAACGTCACGCCGTCGTGCAGATCTTCGCCCGGATGCAATTCGTAGCAGACGTCGACGCCGGCCGCGTCGAACGCGTCCAGAATGGGCCGCCAGCGCAGGGCGAGTTCCTCGAAGGCCGTCTCGACGAGACCCGCCGGCCGTTGCGGCCACGGGTAGAGATAGGGCCATGCGAGCGCGCCCGAAAAGGTCACATGCGCCTTGAGGCCGAGGTGCTTCGAGGCGTGCGCCGCCAGCATCAGCTGGTCGATCGCCCACGCCGTGCGCGCCTCGCGGTCGCCGCGCACCTGCGGCGGCGCGAAGCCGTCGAAGAGCGCGTCGTAAGCGGGATGCACGGCGACGAGCTGGCCCTGCAGATGGGTCGAAAGCTCGGTGATCGCAATGCCCGCGTCGTCGGCGATCCGGCGCAGGTCGTCGCAGTACGCCGGGCTCGCGGCGGCCTGGCCGAGATCGATGAGGCGCGCATCCGTGGGCACCTGAATGCCCTTGTAACCCAGGTGGGCGGCCCAGCCCGCCATGTGCTCGAAGCTGTCGAACGGGGCTTCGTCGCCGAGAAACTGCGCAAGAAAAATCGCGGGGCCCTGGATGGTCTTCATCGGCCTCTATCCTCCGTGGTCCGTCGCGCGCGGCGGCGGTTGATGAACGCAAACCCGGATCGCAAACCCGCCTCACTCACTGACATCAGAAAGGCGAGTCGGGGAAGTAGAAGTCCTTCGCGTTCTCCTTCGTGATGAGCACCGAGGGGATGATCGTCTTCGCCGGCAGCGACTTGCCCGCGAGCCGCGCTTCGGCCGTCATCTTGATCGCGTCGTAGATGAACTTCGGCGAGTACGAGACGTCGGCGCGGATCAGCGGGTCGCCGTCCATCACGCGCTTGACCATGTCCTTCGAGCCCGCGCCGCCAAACACGATCTTGATGTCGGTGCGCTTGGCCTGGTCGATCGCCTTGAGCACGCCCACGGCCATGTCGTCGTCGGCGGCCCACACCGCGTCAATGTGCGGAAAGCGCGTGAGGTAGTCCTGCATGGTGCGGAACGCGTCGTCGCGGTTCCAGTTGGCGTACTTCGCGTCGAGGATCTTCATGTTCGGGTAGTTCTTCAGCACCGAAGTGAAGGCGGTCCAGCGCTCGTTGTCGAGCGTGGTCGGGATGCCGCGCAACGCGACGATGTCGCCCTTGCCGTCGAGCTGCTTCGCCAGGTACTCGGCGGGAATGCGGCCGAACGCTGTGTTGTCGCCCGCCACATACGCGTCCTGGGCGCTCGTGTCGGTCAGCCCGCGATCGACCACGGTCACGTACACGCCCTGCTTCTTCACCTGCGCGACGGGCTGGGTGAGCGACGCCGATTCGTACGGGAAGATCACGAGCGCGTTGATCTTGTTGACCGTCACGAGGTCCTGCAGCTGGTTCGCCTGATCGGGCGCGTTCGCCGCCGTCTTCACGATGATCTTCAGATCGGGATGCGCCTTTTCGAGGTCGCTCTTCGCCTTGTTCGCCCACCACACGATGCCGCCCGTGAAGCCGTGGTCGGCGGTCGGAATCGCAACGCCCAGCGTCACCTTCTCGTCGGCGCGCGCGCTGCCCGCGCCGAGCGTGGCCGCGAGGCCGAGCGCGAGTGCGCCCGCGCCGATTGCCCGAATCATCTTCTTCATGGTGCTGTCTCCTGTGTCGGCCAGAGTTGGTGCTTTAGCGCCTTCCTCTGGCCCCATGCAACATGGTTGCCACGCGCTCACGCGCGAGCGTCTCGGTGAAATGGCTTTTGCCTCCTTCTACTGCCGGGCTGCGATGCTGCGTGCTGCGTGCTGCATGCTTCGTACTGCGTACTTCGTGTTGCAACTGCGTGTGCGCTCTATCTGCGCCCGCGCTGCAGGAAGGCCACGGCGATGATCGCCACGCCCTGCACAGCGGCGTTCAGATAGACACTAATGATGCTCGTGAGATTGAGAATGTTTGCGATCACCGAAAGCAGCACGGCGCCGACCACCGTCCCCGCCACGCGTCCTTCGCCGCCCTTGAGCGCGGTGCCGCCCACGACCACGGCCGCGATCGCTTCGAGCTCCCACAGCAGCCCCGTGGTGGGCGTGGCCGAGCCGAGCCGCGGCACGTAGAGCACGGTCGCGACGCCCACGCAGATGCCGAGCAGCACGTAGGTCGCACACTTCACGCGATCGACGCGGATCGCCGCGTAGCGCGCGACCAGCTCGTTCGAGCCGATCGCCTGGACGTGCCGGCCGAACGCGGTGCGATTGAGGATCAGCGCACCGCCCACTGCGACGAGCGCGAACACCCAGACGGGCACCGGTATGCCGAAGAGGCTCGCGTAATAGACGGGCCCGTAGAAGTCGACGAGATTGTTCTGCAGCGTGAGCGCGCCGCCGTCCGCGAGCCAGGTCAGCACGGAGCGGAAGATGCCGAGCGTGCCGAGCGTCACGATGAACGGCTCGATACGCCCGCGCGTGATGAGCAGACCGTGCGCGAGGCCGAAGAGCGCGCCGAGCACGAGCGCGAGCGCCATGCCGATCAGCACGATCGTGAGCGGCGCGAACGTGTGCGCGCCTACGCCCGCCGCGAGCGTGTTCATGGTCCAGATCATCGCGCCGGCGATCAGCGCGGCCATCGACCCGACCGAAAGATCGATGCCGCCCGAAATGATCACGAAGGTCATGCCGACCGAGATGATGCCGATGAACGAGGTGCGCGTGAGCACGTTGAGCAGATTGCCGGCGGTGGCGAAATCGCGGTTAAGCGCGGTGCCCAGCACGCACAGCACGATCAGCCCGATCAGCGGCCCCACGCCTGCCAGCCGTTGCACAAGCGCGGCGAGCCGGCGCGCGCGGCCTTGCGCCGCGGCGGCTTCAGTGGGTGCCGGTAGCATGGGCGATCAACTCCTCTTCGTTCAGGTGGTCGCTGCCGAGCGTCGCGACGAGCCGGCCCGCGCGCATCACGACGACGCGATGCGCGAGCCCGATCAGCTCGACAAGCTCGGACGAAATGACGATCACCGCGCGCCCCGAGGCCGCGAGCCGCTGGATCAGGAAATAGATGTCGCGCTTGGCGCCCACGTCCACGCCGCGCGTGGGCTCGTCGAGTACGATCACGCGCGGGTCGGGCTGCAGGAACTTGGCGAGCGCGAGCTTCTGCTGGTTGCCGCCCGAGAGCATGCGCGCGCGGCTCGCGAGGTCGCCGGTGCGGATGCCGAACTCGCGCACGGCCGTCTCGAGCGCGCGGCGCCCCGCCTTGAGGTCGATGAACGGCCGGCCGTAGCGCTCGAGCGTCATCAGCGTGAGGTTGTCCTGCAGGCTCAGGTTCAGGTGCAGGCCACGGCCCTTGCGGTCCTCGCTCAGATAGGTGAGACCGTGCCGCACGGCGTCGCGCGGATGCCGCAGCGCAACGGCCCGCCCGTCGATCTCGATGACGCCCGCGCTGCGCTCGCGCAAGCCCACGATCGCCTCGAAGGCCTCGGTGCGCCCCGCACCGACGAGTCCCGCGAAGCCGAGAATCTCGCCCGCGCGTACGTCGAAGTCCAGTTCCTCGACCCAGCCCGGCACCACGAGGCCGGTCACGCGCAGCGCCACGGGCGCGCCGGCGCTGGCCCAGGTCTTCGCCGGAAACATGTCGGAGACGTCGCGGCCGACCATCAGGTTCGCCATCTGCTGCCGCGCAAGGGCCGCCGTCGGGCTCGCCGCGACGAAGCGGCCATCGCGCATCACGATCACGTCGTCGGTGATGCGCTCTACCTCGTCGAGCTTGTGCGAGATGTAGATGATCGTCGTGCCGTCCTCGCGCAGCCTCTCCATCAACGCGAAGAGCCGTGCCGTTTCGGCGGGCGTGAGCGTCGCCGTGGGCTCATCCATGATGAGCAGACGCGCATGCCGCGAAAGCGCCTTGGCGATCTCGACCAGCTGCTTTTCCGCGACGATCAGCTCGCGCACCTTCGTGTCGGGGTCGCGCGCGAGGCCCACCTGCGCGAACAGCTCGCGCGCTTCGCGGCGCATCGCGGTGTCGTCGACGAACAGGCCACGCCGCTTCTCGTGGCCAAGGAAAATGTTCTGCGCGAGCGTCAGGTGCTCGGCGAGATTGAACTCCTGGTGGATCAGCACGACGCCCGCCTGCTCGGCTTCGCGCGGGCCTTCGAAGCGGCGCGCCTCGCCGTCGATGACGATCTCCCCTGCACTGGCCGATTCGTAGCCGGCGAGGATCTTCATCAGCGTCGACTTGCCGGCGCCGTTCTCGCCCAGCAGGCCATGAATGCGGCCCGGCGCGAGCTCGAAGCTCACGCCGTGCAGCACGCGCACGGGACCGAAGTCCTTGCGGATCTCGTGGAACTTCACGGCGACGCTCATGAGCGGCCGCTCCTCCTCGATGGTGATGTCGCATGTACGGAGTCGCGGGCGGCCTGCGCCGCCCGCTCTCGCTCCGCTGGTCTCCTCCTGCTACTACCGCTGCCCCGCCGCTAACCGCGATTGCGCTTCGCTACCCGTCACCGGCAATGGCCTGACTGACCAGGCCGGCCCATCTCAGCCACTTTGCCGCACCACCAGCCGGTGCGGCAGCAGCACGCCCGGCACGCTCGCGTCGGGAGCGGCGAGGCGCTGCAGCAATAGCCGCGCGGCCGTCTCGCCGAGCTCGCGCATCGGCTGGGCGACGGTCGTGAGCGGCGGGTCGATCTGCGCGGCGAGCGCGATATCGTCGAAGCCCACCACCGCCACGTCGTCCGGCACGCGCCGGCCGGCGCCGCGCAAGCCGTTGATCACGCCAACTGCGAGCGTGTCCGAAACCGCGAAGATCGCGTCCGGCGCGTCGTCTTGCTGCATGAGCGCCGCGGCTGCCTCGGCGCCCGCGCCGTAGTCGAGGCAGTTCACATTCACGCGCCAGACATCGCGCGCCTCGAGCCCCGCCGCTTCGAGCGCGTCGAGGTAGCCGTCGCGCCGCTGCCGGGCGTACACGTAGTGCTCGTCCGAGTTGATAAGCGCGATGCGCCGCCGGCCGCGCGCGATCAGATGCCGCACGGCGTCGCGGGCCGCGAGGAAATTGTCGATGCCGACATACGGCACGCCGACGGCCGGATCGAACTCGCAGCACGCCACCCATGGCAGCGCCGTCGATTCGGCGGCGAGCGCATGCTGGACCGTCGCCGGGTCGAGGCAGATCGCGCCGTCGGCCCGATGGCGGCGCAGCAGCTCGAAGTAGCTGCGCTCGCGGCCCGCGTCGGCGCCGGTGTCGCACAGCAGCGTGAAATAGCCGTGCTGGCGCGCGACGCTGTCGATGCCCCGCACGATCTCCGCGTAGAACGGGTTGCCGAAGTCCGGCACCATCGTCAGCAGCAGCCGGCTCTCCGCCGTGCGCAGGTTGCGCGCGAGCTCGTTTACGCGGTAGCCGCTCGTCTCGATTTCGGCGAGCACGCGCTCGCGCGTGGCGGGGCGCACGTTCGCGTGGCCGTTGAGCACGCGCGAGACCGTCGCCACCGAAACGCCGGCGCGCGCGGCCACCTGCGCAATGGAACCGCCGCTCTGCGCCGCGGCAGGCGGCGAATGGTCGGTGGAGTCGCGTCGAGGCTCGGCGGGCATGGTGTCGCGGGGTGTTGGACTGCACAAAATGTAATCGATTACATTTTTGGTTCCAAAGCCGTCAAACTTCAAGCACGCCGAAGCCAGGACAAACACCGATGCGCGCGCCAAGCCCTGGCTGCAGCCGGCAAGGCGGATCGACCAGGCGGTTTGATACAATCTCGCGAGTTGCCCGGACGCCTTGCGTGGCGGGGTCCAGACCGCGATCCGAACCGATTCCGGGCCCGCATCCGAACCATAACGCCGAGTCACCATGAACATCGAACAAGCGCGTTTCAACATGATCGAACAGCAGATCCGTCCCTGGGACGTTCTCGACCAGGACGTGCTCAACCTGCTTTCGATCGTCAAGCGTGAGCATTTCGTCCCCGCGGCCTACGTGGACCTCGCGTTCGTCGACTTCGAAGTTCCGCTGCCCAACGGCCAGCACATGCTGGCGCCGCGCGTCGAGGCGCGCGTGCTGCAGGAACTGGCCGTGAAGAAGCACGAGAGCGTGCTGGAGATCGGTGCCGGCTCGGGCTACATGGCGGCGCTGCTCGCATATCGCGCGCAGAAGGTGCTGACGGTGGAAATCGACCCGGAACTCGCCGAGTTCGCGCGCGCGAACTTCGTCAGGAACAGCGTGCTCAACGCCGAGGTCGCGCAGGGCGACGGCGCGCGCGGCTGGGCCGCAAATGCCCCCTACGACGTGATCTGCGTCTCGGGCGGCCTGCCGGTCGTGCCACAGGACCTGCTCGAGCAACTGAAGGTGGGCGGACGCCTCGCGGCGTTCGTGGGCACCGCGCCCGTGATGGAAGCGCAGATCATCACCCGCATCGACGAAAAACAGTACCGCATCGCCAGCGTGTTCGAGACCTACGTCGAGCCGCTGGAGAACGCCGTTCAGCCGTCGCGCTTCAAGTTCTGAGGCGCACACCCATGCGCTGTCAGCCGGGCGGCTTGCGTACCTGAAGCGCGGCCCGCTATTTCCACGTTATCGAGTTTTCCATGCAGAACCTGACCGCTCCCGCACTCGCCGAATGGCTCGCCGACTCCTCGCGCGCCGCCCCTGTCCTGCTCGACGTGCGCGAGCCCTGGGAGATCGAGACGGCGAAGATCGCCGGCAGCGTATCGATCCCGATGCGCGAGATTCCCGCTCGCAGCGAGGAGCTCGACGACGAGGCGCAGATCGTCTGCGTGTGCCACCACGGCGCGCGCAGCGCCCAGGTGGCGATGTTCCTCGAATCGCGCGGCTTCACGAAGGTGTTCAACCTGCAAGGCGGCATCGACGCGTGGTCGCGCCAGGTCGACCCGCAAGTCCCGACTTACTGATCAAGCAAGAACGCGGCGGGACCTGCTCCTGCGAAGTGGTTGCTCATGAAGGGCGCGGTGCACAAGCACCGCGCCCTTTTGCTTTCCGTGCCCGCCAACAGCCGAAAAATCATCGCCCCCCCGAAACGGCTCAGGGACATATCAAGCTTCATCACCTCGTGGCTGGAAGAAACGGTTGTCATAGTACTGTCCACGCAATGGCGTGGGCGTTTCAACCATCCAACAAGGTAAGCCTATGTCCACTCCGATTAGTGGTTCTAACAACAGCGCATATTCCAGTGCCGAGTCGAAGCACCTGCTCGACACCTATGAAAGCGGCAAAGATCATCCAGACGATGAAACAAATGCCCAAAGCATGGCGGATCTGGAGAAGGAGGGGCTGCGCGGCGCGCCGGACGACGCCATCCAGTTCGAAACCCAGCAGACTCTCAACCGTCAGAAAATCGAAGCGTTGCCGCAGAAAGACCGTGACCGGTATACCGGCATGGACGGCGCAAATATCACGACCTACGAGTTCCAGCAGTCGGCCGATGATCGCAGCAAGATCGCGAAGTCCACTGCCGAACAGGTGAGCCAACCGCTAGCCAAACAATACGGGGAGATCATGGCCGACCCGCTGCAGCGGGCACGACTTGAATTCAACGCGCCATTCGGTGAGGAATACCTGGGATCGGATGGCCAGCAGAAGACCGCAACGCTCCACCAACTAGGCGAGCAGTTTAACCAGGCGAAAACGCCGCAGGAGCGCGAATCGCTGTTTGCTCAGGCGGCCAATATACGCCACACCGAACAGCTTCAGGTCAAAGACACTATCGCGCAGGCCAGGACAAAGGTCGACCAGCAGTGGGCGAAATCCGACCAGGAGCTGGGCACGGCGCTAGATCGCGCTAAAGCGTTGCAAATTGCGACGCAGGGCGATTTCGACAATGGTAGTTCGTTCGACCGGCTGCAAAATTTTGCTGAGCATGCCTTCACGTCGCCGGAAAATGCGCAGGAATTCCAATATCAGGCGCAGCACGACCCCGACAAATTCAAGACAATCGGGGACTGGACCGACGATGCAACGAAAAAGAGCCAGTGGGCACACTCGGATCTGGAGGGGCGGTCTCCCAAAAAATACAACGAAAGTCTGCTCCCCATGATTCCCTATTTCACCAAGCTGAATCTGCCGAGCACGGATGTTCAAGATTACAGAAAGATCGGTGCAGACGATCTGCAGATAGGCGACTTTGGCAAGCAACTGCAGGACAAATATCAGTCGGCGACAAAAGTGGGGATCGCGCAGCACGAGATGTATCACGCAGCCAGCCAGAAAGGCGAGATCAGGGATGAATATCTCCGGACCAATACAACGCCACCGCCGCTATGGCGGCAGCAGCTAGAGGATGGGGCTGGACGATTCGCGGTCGGGATGATCCCCGGTGTGAATTTGCTCACCCCCCTCATCGTTCCCGCGAAGTCGCTCTCCAGCGACGTAAAAAACGGCATTGACCTGGCTTCCGGCGTTTTGTCAGGAATGCTAGGGGCAGCGAAGGTGCCGGCCCTGGAAAACGCCGGCGAAGCAGATACCGACGCCCGTGGTGGCAATGAGCCCACCGGCCCTGCGAAATCGGGAGCCAAGGACCTGAATGTCAAGCCGACTGAGACGCGCACTTTCGTGCCGGACGCTTACGCTTCGCAGCCGGCTGGTAAATTGCATGCCGACACGAACGCGCAGGGCATTTTCACCGACGAGAATGGCCAGCACTTCATCAAGCAAAATGACAATACGTGGGCTGTGCGCTACGACCGCGGGCGCGGCGCTTGGCAGGTTTACTATCCGCAAAATCCCACGAAGCCTCCGTATCCGGTGAACCTGGATAACACCGGGAACTGGGTGCTTGGTACCGGCGGGAACCTGCCCGGCGGCAACGGCTCGTCGTTCCTCACCTCGCTCGCCAGGTTCGCGAGTAACCCGCGCGTGGCGCGCCTGCTCAAGGACGGCATGCTCAAGCCTCAGACCCCCGGCACATGTTACTTCGACCACTCCAACGTTCTACGCGACGCTGCCGGCGAACCCGGTAGCTCGATCAGGCCGATTAACGGCGGCAACCCCCTCACTCGCGCGCAACTGGATGCTGCGCTGGACAAGGGGCCGGTACTGTTGAGCGGCCGCAATGTCGCGCAGCCAGATTCGGGCTACGAAGGCATGCACACGGTCGCGCTCATCGACCATGTCGACGTTGATGGAAAGAAGTTCGTACTGGGCATCGATCTCGACGATACCCTCACTCGGCCGAACAACGTCGGCGATCCGGCGAAAAGCGATTTCGGCGGCGTGCTTTACGATCCCGACAAGCTGGTAAAGACAGCCACGCCCTACGTCGACCCGGACACGCAGCATATGCTCGAGATGTACCAGCAAGTCGTGCCCAAGGGAAGCAGTATACTGAACAAATTCTTTGGCATTGCGAATAAATAACCCGGCGATTCGGCGCGAGACCGACGGGGCGAATCGCACCGTGCGGCGGCTCACGACGGATGCGGCGCGCATGCGCCGCATCCGCACGACTGTCGAGAAGACGCCCGCGTAGAGGCAGGCTCGCTCCCGTCTAGCAGCTGCTCGCAAAGGCGCGGTGCCTGTCTGCCGCGCCCTTGTGCTTTCCTCGCCCATCTGCGATTTTCGCCGTCACATCAAACTGCATTACCTTGTGCTTCGGGGAACCTGTTGTCATGGGCACGTCCGCGTATCGGCGCGGGCGTTCCCCAACAGCGAAGCAAGGTACATCATGTCTACTTCAGCCATTGGTACGGTTTCCGTCTCCGGCAGTTGGCTCGATCAGCCCCCCAACGGTAGCCAGAAAAATCAACCAGGTCCATCGAGCGGGCAAACCCAGCCCTCGAATCGGGATCCTGCCCCCCCGCCCATAGCTCACGCGCAATGGGCAGGTAAGTCAGCACCACGCACACAACCAGGCATTGGCGCTGGATCATCGTATGTTCAAACGGAATACGACTTGCCACAACCTGGCAACCCTAACCTGTCCAAAGAAGCTCCAAGGCAGTCATTGTACGTACCTCCTGAAGAAATGGGTAACGTCCCAGCGCTACCCGCCCGTACGGCCGACGCCTACGCGGATTTTGTAGTCCAACTTGGTCAACGACATCCACTTACTTCCGATCAGATGAACGCGGCATTCTTTGGAGCCGCCCTGTCCGTCGCCAGGAGCACGGGTCAGCTAGCCGATACACATACTGCCGACATGATCGCGAACACGATTGATGACGCCCTGAACCGGTCTCCGACTTTCAGAGCCATGGTGAGTGCCGGCACGCACTATCGCGGTGGACAGTTACATAAGATCAGCTTCACTAACCAGTACGAGCCAAACCCGTCTTACCACGGAGCCCCTATGGCGATTCGTGACCTGTCGACACAATACTTGCAAGATCATAGTGGGCCAGATGTGCCGTACATGGTCCAACCCCGCATGCAGAGTCGCGCGACTGGCGAGGGAAGAGTGACGGTAGGAGTCGCACCCGACGCAAACTCCGGGAGTCTCCCGCTCTGGCAAGACACACTGATCCACGAACTCGCGCACTACATTGCTTGTTCAGACGATCCTCCGGTCGGTTCGCAGCAATCCCAGGTGGGGCCGACCGAAATTCTGGCGCAACGTGTGTTGCATGAGATGGGAGTGACGGCACGGCTCCCCAGCAGCTACGCTTCACTGACCCGTATAAGCCAGCTTGCCGCGGCTGATCGGCAAGCGCTTCTCGACGCGGCGCAACGCACTGGCGGTCGAGAGCAGGCGTTCTTTCAGCGGCTCGATACCATCAGTCTTGGAGGCACGGCAAGTCCCTCTTTCGATGACCTTGAACCTCCGCCCCCCGATGGCACAGCTCCCAACGGGACGCATGTTTTCTCCGATCAACAGCCAGAAGGCGATCTTCATCATATGCAAGTCCACAACGGCGTGCCACTTCTCTTCACCTTCGCTCAGAGCGCCACCCAAGGCGCGCCCAGCGGATACCAGAGTGCGTATGCTGCGTCCAGCGCCCCTTGGGATACGCAAGGCAGGTTCTTTCAGCATGGAAAACCCGTCGGCGGCAATCCGCATGTGCGCGAATTCGATTTCCCGGACGGTAGCAAAGTTGTCAGCCGCGCCCACGAACCTCAGCTGGCCACCAGCGATCTGAGCAAAGTGGAGCAGGTGGCGACGGTGTTCGGTATGTCGACCGCTGGAGCAACGATGGGTTTTGTGGTTGGTGGCCCAGGCGGAGCAGCGGCTGGAGGCGCGGCCGGGGCAGCAGGCGGGGTCGGCATTGCAAACAGCTACCCTTATGATCGCATTTGGCAAGGATACACGCTCGATTACTACAATAAAGGCAGCGCCAGTCCCTTTTATACCCAGAGCATGTATGCGTGGGACACAAGCTGGGGCCGTACAGGCCTACTCTCGAGACAAAAGGATGCGGCCCTGTGGCCCGATTACGCGGACGGCAACCCGGATGGGGACTGGACGTGGTGGAAGTGGAAATCGGGCAATGCCCCCTACAGAACCTGACTGCGTTGGACCGTTTCAGCCGGACGCGTCGACGTGACCGCCTTCGGGCGGTCGCGTGACGGGACAAGGTGGGGCTGTCTCGTTACCTCTTTCCAGCCGAATCCTGCGGCACCACCTCGGCCTGCGGCCTCACGGCCGCGACGATAGAGAAGACGCCCGCGTAGAGGCAGGCTCGCTCCCGTCTAGCAACTGCTCGCGAAGGCGCGGCGCCTGTCTGCGCCCTTGTGCTTTCCTCGCCCATCCGCGATTTTGGTCGCCACATCAAACTGCATCACCGCGCTCTTCGGCGAAGCTGTTGTCATGGGCACGTCCGCGTATCGGCGCGGACGTCCCCAACAGCGAAGCGAGGTACATCATGTCTACTCCAGCCAGTGGTACGAATTCCGTCTGCAACATGTGGCAATATCAGCCCACCGAGGCTGGCCAGCAAAACCAGCCGGGTTCGTCGTCGCACATACCTCCAGCATCGAGTACCAACGCCCCGCCGCCACCCCGCAATACAACCGACGCTTACGCAGATGAGGTAATCCAGCTCGGTCAACAGCATCCACTTACCCCCACTCAGGTGGAAACAGCATGGTATCAAGCCGCCGTGTCCCTCTTGACGAGTTCGGCACATCTAGCCGATCAACATACGGTCGACATGATCGGCAACACGATTCAGAACGCCCTGGTCCACTCGCAGACTTTCAGAGACATGGTGAGTGTCGGCCTGAACCATGGCGGCGGACAGTTGGGTATGCTCAGCTACACTAACCAATATGGTCCAAACCCGCTATTCCAGGGACAACATATTGCGCTTGGTGACCTCACGACACCATACCTCCAAGGACCACCGGACCACTATCTGCCGTACATGGCCGACCCCGGCCTGACCAGACAAGTAGATGAACAGACACACCAATGGACTGGAAGAGCACGCGTGAATATAGGAGTCGCACCTGAGGAAGGCTCGGCCAATTTCCCGATCTGGCAAGACATCCTGTTGCACGAACTCACGCATCACCTTACGCTTGCAGGAGATCCTGTGCCCTCTCGGCAGAACGACTCGCTGGGACCGACCGAAATTCTGGCGCAACGTGTGATGCACGAGATCGGAAATACAGCACGGCTGCCCAGCAGCTACGCCTCAGGTACCCGTATGGCCCAGGTTGTCACGGCTGATCGGCAAGCGCTTCTCGATGCGGCGCGACGCAATGCCGGTCACGAGAGGGACTTCTTTCGTCGGCTCGAGACCATCAGTAGCGGACACGAGGCAAGCCACAATTTCCATGAACTCGACGCTCCGCCCCCCGATGGCTCAACTCCCAACGACACGCATGCCTTTGCCGCTCAACAGCCAGAAGGCGATCTTCGTGATATGCACTTCCAGAATGGCGTGCCACTTCTCTTCACCTTCGCTCAGAGTGCCCCAAGTGGCGCGCCCACCGGATACGAGAGCGCGTACGCTGCATCCAGCGCCAGCTGGGAGACGCAAGGCAGGTTCTTTCGGTATGGAAAAACCGTCGGCGGCAATCCGCATGTGCGCGAATTCGATTTCCCGGACGGTAGCAAAGTTGTCAGCCGCGCCCACGAACCTCAGCTGGCCACCAGCGATCTGAGCAAAGTGCACCAGGTAGCGACGGTGTTCGGTATGTCGGCCGCCGGAGCCACGATGGGCTTTGTGGTTGGTGGCCCAGCCGGAGCAGCGGCTGGAGGCGCGGCCGGGGCAGCAGGCGGGGCCGGCATTGCAAACAGCTACCCTTATGATCGCATTTGGCAAGGATACACGCTCGATTACTACAATAAAGGCAGCACCAGTCCCTTTTATACCCAGAGCATGTATGCGTGGGACACAAGCTGGAGCCGTACAGGCCTACTCTCGAGACAAAAGGATGCGGCCCTGTGGCCCGATTACGCGGACGGCAACCCGGATGGGGACTGGACGTGGTGGAAGTGGAAATCGGGCAATGCCCCCTACAGAACCTGACTGCGTTGGACCGTTTCAGCCGGACGCGTCGACGTGACCGCCTTCGGGCGGTCGCGTGACGGGACAAGGTGGGGCTGTCTCGTTACCTCTTTCCAGCCGAATCCTGCGGCACCACCTCGGCCTGCGGCCTCACGGCCGCGACGATCTCGTCGCGGCAATGTCCCAGGTTCACGCAGCACCGGCATGCCGGTGCTGCGCACCATGCCTGCGCAGCGGCGCACCGCTCTCGAGAACGACACACCCGCTCCCGCGCGGCAGTCCCGAACGACGCACTGCGACGAGGCAGCGCGCCCGAACATGCGACCTCATGCACCACATTCGCCCGTTCCCGCATGCGCCGCGCATCATGCCATCGCGCCGCGCGCCTTGGCGAGTCGGCCCAAACGCCGGTTCGATGCGCAGGCCTCGCGCTGGCATGAGCCTTGCAGAAGCCATCGGGCAAGACAGGCCACTCGACACCCGGCACGTAACCAGATGCGCCGGTTTTCGCGACCTCATCCATCTCAACGCCAAGGGGAAAAGAATGAACCGTCGTAGTCTGTTGAAACTCGGGACCGTGTCGGGCGCGCTCGCCGCGGCCGGACGCATACCGTTCGCGCATGCGGACACCGGCAGCGGGCCGATCAAGGTCGGGGTGCTGCATTCGCTCTCAGGCACGATGGCGATCTCGGAGACCTCGCTGAAGGACACGGCGTTGATGACCTTCGCCGAAATCAACGCTTCGGGTGGCGTCATGGGGCGCCAGATCGAACCGGTCGTCGTCGACCCTGCCTCGAACTGGCCGCTCTTCGCGGAGAAGGCGCGCCAGCTGCTCACCCAGGACAAGGTGGCGTGCGTGTTCGGCTGCTGGACCTCGGTGTCGCGCAAGTCGGTGCTGCCCGTTTTCGAGGAACTCAACGGGCTGCTCTACTACCCCGTGCAGTACGAAGGCGAGGAAATGTCGCGCAACGTGTTCTACACGGGCGCAGCGCCGAACCAGCAGGCGATTCCCGCCACCGAATACCTGATGAGCACCGAAGGCGGCGGCGCCAAGCGCTTCTTCCTGCTCGGCACCGACTACGTCTATCCGCGCACGACCAACAAGATCCTGCGCGCGTTCCTCCAGTCGAAAGGGGTGCAGGAAGCTGATATTCAGGAGGTCTACACACCGTTCGGCCACAGCGACTACCAGACGATCGTCGCCAACATCAAGACCTTCTCGCAGGGCGGTAAGACCTGCGTGATCTCGACCATCAACGGCGACTCGAACGTGCCGTTCTACAAGGAACTCGGCAATCAGGGGCTCAAGGCCACCGACGTGCCCGTCGTGGCCTTCTCCGTGGGCGAGGAAGAGCTGCGCGGCATCGACACGAAGCCGCTCGAGGGCAATCTCGCGGCGTGGAACTACTTCATGTCGCTGCGCAATCCCGAGAACGCGAAGTTCAAGGCGATGTTCGCCGAGTGGGTGAAGAAGAACAACCTGCCCGGCGGCAGCAAGCGCGTCACCAACGATCCGATGGAAGCGACCTACGTCGGCATCCATATGTGGAAGCAGGCCGTCGAGAAGGCGAAGAGCACCGATGTCGACAAGGTGCGCGTGGCCATGATCGGGCAGAAGTTCAACGCGCCCTCGGGCTTCGTGCTGGAGATGGACGGCAACCACCATCTGCACAAGCCCGTGATGATCGGCGAAGTGCGCGGCGACGGTCAGTTCAACGTGGTGTGGCGCACCAAGACGACGGTGCGCGCGCAGCCATGGAGTCCGTATATTGCGGGCAACCAGGGCAAGCCGGATGTCGTCACCTCGATCCCCGACTTCCTGCGCCGCAGCCGCGTGGCCTGATTTTGCCCGCGAGTCCGCCCTCGAAACTGCCCGCGTCGGTCTGGACGGGCACGGCGTGCGCGCCGTGTCCGCCGGCGCTCTGCGCTGGTTCTCCCGCATCCTGCCCATGAATCTTCGACCTTACCTGCAGGCCCTGGTCGTGACGGCGTCGCTCGTGTGCGCGAGCCCGGCCGCGTTCGCGCTCGAGGCGGCCGACGTGGCGCCGCTCGCCGGCGACGACTTCGACGCCAAGTCCGCCGCCATCGACAAGCTCATCGCGACGCACGACGCCGCTTCGCTCACGCTGCTGCAGGCGCTGGGCAGCGACGGCGTGCTCGCCACCGACGCCGGCGAGGTCCTGCTCGAGGACGAAAGCGGCAACGCACGCGACGCCGTCACCGGCAAACCCGTTGCGGCCAGCGTGGCCCAGGCGGCCCAGCCCATCACGCTGAGCAATACGCTGCGCTCGAAGGTGGCCGGTGCGATCTCGGGGCTGCAGCTCGCCTCGCCCGATCCCGCCACGCGGCGCGCCGCCATCACGGAACTGCTGAAGAACCCCGACCCGGCGATGAAGCCGATGATCGACGCGGCGCGCGCGAAGGAAACCGACCCGGCGCTCAGGAAGCGCCTCGACGTGCTCTGGGCGATGACCGCCCTGCACAATCCCGATCCGGCCACGCGCCTCGAAGCCGCGAAGCTCGTGGCCGCGCGCCACGACCTCGACATGTACGAGCTGCTGCGTCCGCTCGTCGCGAAAACCGCGACGGGCGCCTGGGCCGAACCCGATGCGCAGGTACGCGCCGCGGCCCAGACGGGCCTCGACGCGCTCGACTCGATCCAGCACCGCAGCGAAATCTTCGGCACGCTGTTCGCCGGGCTCTCGCTCGGCAGCGTGCTGCTGCTCGCCGCGCTGGGCCTTGCGATCACCTACGGGCTGATCGGCGTCATCAACATGGCGCACGGCGAGTTCCTCATGATCGGCGCCTATGCCACCTATGTCGTGCAGACGCTCGTGGAGCGCTACGCGCCCGGCGCGTTCGACTGGTACCCGCTGTTCGCGATTCCCGCCTCCTTCGTCGCTGCCGCGCTGGTGGGCGCCGCGATCGAGCGGCTCGTGATCCGCCATCTCTACGGACGTCCGCTCGAGACGCTGCTCACCACCTTCGGCATCAGCCTGATCCTGATTCAGGCCACCCGCACGCTGTTCGGCGCGCAGAACGTCGAGGTTTCGAATCCCTCGTGGATGAGCGGCGGCGTGACCGTCATGCAGAACCTCATCCTGCCGTACAACCGCCTCGCGATTCTTGCGTTCTCGCTGATTGTCGTGGGCATCGCCTGGGCCGTGCTGACGAAGACGCGCCTCGGCCTGTTCGTGCGGGCCGTCACCCAGAACCGCCGCATGGCCGCGTGCGTCGGCGTGAGGACCGCGCGGGTGGACGCGTGGGCTTTCGCGTTCGGTGCCGGCATCGCGGGACTGGGCGGCTGCGCGCTCTCGCAGATCGGCAACGTGGGCCCCGACCTCGGTCAGAGCTACATCATCGATTCGTTCATGGCCGTGGTGCTGGGCGGCGTGGGCCAGATCGCGGGCACCGTGGTGGGCGGCTTCGGCCTCGGCCTGATCAGCAAGGCCATCGAGCCGTTCTGGGGCGCGGTGCTCGCGAAGATCGCGGTGCTCGTGCTGATCGTGCTGTTTATCCAGAAGCGTCCGCAGGGTCTGTTCGCCCTGAAGGGCCGCAGCGCGGAGGCATGACATGAAACGATCCCCAACACGCCCTGCGGTGGCTGCCCGGCGAGCACGGACATGAGCCTCGCCACCTCGACCACCACCCACGCCCCCTACGGCGCCCCGACGCCGCAGCGCGGCGACGGCAGCGAAACCTTCGCGCTCGGCCTGCCCGCGCGTCCCCCGCTGCTCTCGCGCCGCGCCTGGCTCGCGCTCATCGCGCTCATCATTGCCATCGGCGCAGGCGTGCCGCTGTGCGCGCTCGTGTTGCCGCAGTCGAGCGCGTTCCATCTCTCCGCCTACGCGATCACGCTCGCCGGCAAGTTCATGTGCTACGCGATCGCCGCGCTCGCCCTCGATCTGGTCTGGGGCTACTGCGGCATCCTGAGCCTCGGCCACGGCCTCTTCTTCGCGCTCGGCGGCTACGCCATCGGCATGTATCTGATGCGCGAGATCGGCCACGACGGCAAGTACGGCAGCGACCTGCCCGACTTCATGGTGTTTCTCGACTGGCACCAGCTGCCGTGGTACTGGGAAGGCACGCAGCATCTCTGGTACGCACTCCTGCTCGTCGTGCTGGCACCGGCCGTGCTGGCCTGGGTGTTCGGCTTCTTCACGTTCCGTTCGCGCGTGAAGGGCGTGTACCTCTCGATCATCACGCAGGCCATGACGTTCGCGGCCATGCTGCTCTTCTTCCGCAACGAGACCGGCTTCGGCGGCAACAACGGCTTCACGGACTTCAAGCGCATCGCGGGATTCCCCATCACCCATCCGGGCACGCGCACGGTGCTCTTCCTCATGACCTTCGCCACGCTCGTGCTCGCTTTTCTCGCCGCGCGCGCGATCGTCACCTCGAAGCTCGGGCGTGTCGTGACCGCCGTGCGCGACGGCGAAACGCGCCTCATGTTCCTCGGCTATAGCCCGCTCGGGTACAAGCTGTTCGTATGGACCGTTTCGGCCGCGTTGTGCGGCATCGCCGGCGCGCTCTACGTGCCCCAGGTGGGCATCATCAATCCGGGCGAGATGTCGCCGGGCAACTCGATCGAAATGGCGATCTGGGTGGCCGTGGGCGGGCGCGGCACGCTCATCGGTCCGATCATCGGCGCGTTCGCGGTGAACGGCGCGAAGAGCTTCTTCACGGCGTATTTCGCGGAGTACTGGCTGTTCTTCCTCGGCCTCATCTTCGTGCTCGTGCCGCTCCTGCTGCCGGGCGGCATCGTGGGTCTCATCAAACGCCTGACGAAGCAGGACGACACACACCGGAGCGGCGCATGAACGGACACGCCATCCTCAACGACCCGCTCGGCCACAACCCATTCGACCAGGCCGAAGATCACGACCGGCCCACGCTCTCGGGCGTGGCCGAACTGGGCCACGTGGTCGAGCCGGGCGCCATCGACATATCGCACGGCACGATCCTCTATCTGGAGGACGTGACCGTGAGCTTCGACGGCTTTCGCGCCCTCAACAAGCTCACGCTCTCGATCGACGTGGGCGAGCTGCGCTGCGTGATCGGCCCGAACGGGGCGGGCAAGACGACGATGATGGACGTCATCACGGGCAAGACCGAGCCCGATGCGGGCAAGGTGTTCCTCGGCCAGACGCTCGACCTCACGCGCATGACCGAGCCGGCGATCGCGCGCGCGGGCATCGGCCGCAAGTTCCAGAAGCCCACGGTGTTCGAGCAGCACCCGGTATGGGAGAACCTCGAGCTCGCGATGAAGGCCGACAAGGGCTGGTTCGCCTCGCTGCGCGCGCGGCTTGGCCGCGAGGCGCAGGCGAATATCGAGGAAACGCTCGAGGTGATCCGTCTGGAAGGCGACGCGCGGCGGCTCGCGGGCGAGCTCTCGCACGGGCAGAAGCAGCGCCTCGAGATCGGCATGCTGCTGATACAGCGCCCCGCCTTGCTGCTGCTCGACGAACCGGCCGCGGGCATGACCGACGACGAAACGCGGGAGCTCGCCGCGCTCCTGAACCGTCTGCGCGGCAGCTGCTCGATGATGGTGGTGGAGCACGACATGGAGTTCGTCGCGGCCCTCGCGGGCGCCGCCGGGCGTCTGACCGTGATGGCCGAAGGCAGCGTGCTGGCCGAGGGCACGCTCGAAGACGTCAAGCGCAACGAAACGGTGATCGAATCGTATCTGGGCCGCTAGCCAGCCAGGCAATGGTATTGGCATTCGCACGACAGGCGTACACATGCTGACTATCGAATCGTTGAACCAGTACTACGGCGGCAGCCACATCCTGCGCAATGTCTCGATGACGGTGCCCGAGGGCAAGCTCACGGTGCTGCTCGGGCGTAACGGCGTGGGCAAGACCACGCTGCTGCGCTGCCTGATGGGCGTCGTGCCCGCGAAGAGCGGCGCGATCGCCTGGAACGGTCAGGCGCTCACGAAGCTGCCCACGTGGGCACGCGTGACCAACGGGCTCGCCTACGTGCCGCAGGGCCGCGACATCTTTCCGCGGCTCACCGTGGAGGAGAACCTGCTGGTGGGCGCCGCCAGCAAGAAGCGCGCGCCCTCGAAGGTGCCCGAGCACATCTACCGGCTCTTCCCGGTGCTCGAAGACATGAAGGCGCGACGCGGCGGCGACCTCTCGGGCGGCCAGCAGCAGCAACTCGCGATCGGCCGCGCGCTGATGAGCGAGCCGCAACTGCTGATCCTCGACGAACCCACCGAAGGCATCCAGCCTTCGATCATTCAGGACATCGGACGTACGCTGCGGCAACTCGTGGAGGAAATGCACATGACGGTGCTGCTCGTCGAGCAGTACTACGATTTCGCCCGGGAAATCGCGGATCAATACTGGGTGATGAGCCGCGGCGAGATCGTCGCGGGGGGCGAAGGGGCGAACATGGACGCGGATGGGGTGCGGGCGTTGATTGCGGTGTGAGGTGTGTGAGGTGCCGCAGGCCGGCCCGCCAGCGCGGCGGCCCATGCTATCCTCGACGCCACCTGAGCCCACCCCGGCCTCGTTGCGCCGGCTTTGAGCATGTCGCTTCACGAAGACCATACGACTCTGACCAGTCCCCTGATCGCCCCCCCGAACGCCCGCTCGCCCGCGTCTCAGGAATGGCTCGCGCGCCTCGAGCTCGGCTTCGCGCGCCATGGTGAGCGCACCACGCTCGCGCATCGCCGCCATACCGGACCGTTGCGCGTGCAGCGACCGCTCTATCCTGAAGGCGATGCAATCTGCCACGCGGTGATCGTGCATCCGCCCGCGGGCATTGCGGGCGGCGACCGGCTCGACATCGACGTGAACATCGGCGCGCAGACCCACGCCGTGCTGACCACGCCCGGCGCCACGAAGTGGTACAAGTCGAACGGCCGCGTGGCGCGCCAGCGCATCGCACTCCAGCTTCATGACGGCGCGAAGCTCGACTGGCTGCCGCAGAACAACCTGATCTTCGACCACGCCCACGCCGAACTCGAGTTCTCGCTCACGCTCGGCGCGAACGCCACGGCCATTGGCTGGGACGCCGTGCAGCTGGGCCGCCAGGCGGCGGGCGAGCGCTGGTCGGCCGGCATGCTGCGCTCGCTTGCGCGCATCGCCCGGGCCGCACCCGACGACGCGAGCCGCGACAACCCCGGTGAACTGCTCTGGTTCGAACGCGCCCTGGTCGATGCCGCCGATCCGCTGCGCGACGCACCGCAGGGCCTCGCCGGCTATCCGGCGTTCGGCGTGCTATGGGCCGTGGGCTCCGCCTGCGACGACGCGCTCGCGCAGCAGCTTGCCGCCACCCTGCCGTTCCACGCCGCGCTGCGCGGCGGCGCCAGCTGCGTTTGCCCGGGCGTGCTCGTGGTACGCGTGCTCGCCCGTTCGATGGAGCCGCTGCAGCAGACGCTCACGCGCTGCTGGACCACCTTGCGGCCCATCGTGCACGGCGTCGCCGCCACCCCGCTGCGCCTCTGGACGACCTGAGCCACGCGCACCACAGCAGTGCCGGCGCGCACCACGACGCAACACAACGCTACGCAGCCACACCGCCGGGGTGCGCCAACGCGTCCCAGGCGGTGCATCGATCCTGTCCCCTTCATTGGCACGTACCTTGCTGTGGACTGTGGCTGCCTTGGGTGTGCGGTCAGATCGCTGCAATGCATCCGTAAATGGGTTCCGGTATGCTCGTGCGAGGTAGACCCGAGGCACACCCGCGGCCCGGCGGCGCGCCGGACGCCCCAACCGACACAGAACGATGAAGCTCACGCCACGCGAGAAAGACAAGCTCCTGATCTTCACCGCCGCGCTGCTCGCCGAAAGACGCCGTGCGCGCGGCCTGAAGCTCAACTATCCCGAGGCGGTGGCGTTCATCAGCGCCGCCCTCATGGAGGCAGCCCGCGACGGCAAGACGGTCGCCGAGGTCATGCACTACGGCACGACGCTGCTCACGCGCGACGACGTGATGGAGGGCGTGCCGGAGATGATCCCCGACATACAGGTCGAGGCGACCTTCCCGGACGGCACGAAGCTCGTCACCGTCCATCATCCGATTCCGTGAAAGAGAACCGATCATGATCCCAGGCGAGATGCTGATCGACGACGGCGAGATCGAACTGAACGCGGGCCGCCCAACCGTCACCGTCACGGTGGCCAACACGGGCGACCGGCCGGTGCAGATCGGCTCGCACTTCCACTTCTACGAAGTCAACGACGCGCTTTCGTTCGACCGCGAAGCCGCGCGCGGCTTTCGTCTGAACATCGCAGCAGGCACGGCCGTGCGCTTCGAGCCGGGCCAGGAGCGCACCGTCGAGCTGGTGGCGCTGGCGGGCGACCGCGCCGTGTACGGCTTCAACGGCAAGGTGATGGGCCCGCTCTGAGCGGCTCGCGTCGCCAATCCTCGCGAATCCATCAGGAATCCGATATGACATTGAAAATCGGTCGCCGCGCCTATGCGGAGATGTTCGGCCCTTCCACCGGCGACCGCGTGCGCCTTGCCGACACCGAACTCATCATCGAAGTCGAGCGCGACTACACGGTCTACGGCGACGAAGTGAAGTTCGGCGGCGGCAAGGTGATTCGCGACGGCATGGGCCAGTCGCAGCGCCTCGCGGCCGAAGTGGCGGACACGGTCGTGACCAACGCCGTGATCGTCGATCACTGGGGCATCGTGAAGGCCGACATCGGCATCAAGGATGGACGCGTCTGGCGCATCGGCAAGGCCGGCAATCCCGACGTGCAACCCGGCGTGACGATCCCCATCGGGGCCGCGACCGAAGTGATCGCCGGCGAAGGGCAGATCGTGACGGCGGGCGGCATCGACACGCACATCCACTTCATCAGCCCGCAGCAAATCGACGAGGCGCTCGCCTCGGGCGTGACGACGATGATCGGCGGCGGCACGGGCCCCGCCACCGGCACGAACGCCACCACCTGCACGCCGGGCCCGTGGCACCTGGAGCGCATGCTGCAGGCCGCGGACGGCTGGCCGATCAACCTCGGTTTCCTCGGCAAGGGCAATGTCAGCCTGCCCAAACCTGCGCAAGAGCAGATCGCCGCGGGCGCGATCGGCTTGAAGCTGCACGAGGACTGGGGCTCGACGCCGGCCGCCATCGACAACTGCCTGACGGTTGCCGACGCCACCGACACCCAGGTCGCGATCCACACGGACACGCTCAACGAAGCGGGCTTCGTGGAAGCGACCGTGGCGGCATTCAAGGGCCGCACGATCCACACCTACCACACGGAAGGCGCGGGCGGCGGCCACGCCCCCGACATCATCAAGGTGTGCGGCGAGCCGAACGTGCTGCCCTCCTCGACCAACCCGACGCGCCCGTACACCATCAACACGCTCGACGAACACCTCGACATGCTGATGGTCTGCCATCACCTCGACCCCTCGATTGCCGAGGACATCGCGTTCGCCGAGTCGCGCATTCGCCGCGAGACGATCGCCGCCGAAGACATCCTGCACGACCTGGGCGCCCTCTCGATGCTTTCATCGGACTCCCAGGCGATGGGCCGGGTGGGCGAGGTCATCATCCGCACGTGGCAGACCGCGCACAAGATGAAGGTGCAGCGCGGCACGTTGCCCGGCGACAGCGCGCGCCACGACAACTTCCGCGTGAAGCGCTATGTCGCGAAGTACACCATCAACCCTGCCATCACGCACGGCATCGCGCATGAAGTGGGCTCGATCGAGCCTGGCAAGTGGGCCGACCTCGTGTTCTGGGAGCCCGCGTTCTTCGGCATCAAGCCCTCGCTGATCCTCAAGGGCGGCATGATCGCGCTTGCGCAGATGGGCGACCCGAACGCATCGATTCCCACGCCGCAGCCGGTTCACTACCGCGAGATGTTCGCCACGCGCGGCCGGGCGCTTGGGGCCACCTCGCTCACGTTCGTCTCGCAGCTCGCGCTCGATCACGGCGTGGCCGAACGCTATGGCCTGCAAAAGCGCGTGGTGGCCGTGCGCGGCTGCCGCAACGTGACGAAGGCCGACATGATCCACAACGCGTGGCAGCCGGCGATCAGCGTCGATCCCGAGACCTACCAGGTCGTGGCGGACGGCCAGTTGCTGACCTGCGAGCCCGCCACCGTGCTGCCGATGGCGCAGCGTTATTTCCTCTTCTGACATGCGTACGATAGACAAACGACTCAGCGCGAAGCTCGCACCGGTGCTCGTGCGGCGCGCGCCCACCCTCACGCTGCCCTACGACGCGCGTTGCAAGAGCCGCTTCGCGGCCTCGCTCGACACGGGTGAGGAAGTTGGCGTGGTACTGCCGCGCGGCACGGTGCTGCGCGACGGCGACATGCTGGTCGCCGACGACGGCGGCCTCGTGCGCGTGATCGCCGCCGCGGAAAGCGTGCTGCTCGTGCGCGCGCCGGAGCGCCTCACGCTCACGCGCGCAGCCTATCATCTGGGCAACCGCCACACGCCGGTCGAAGTGGGCGCCGACGAACTGAAGCTCGAAGCGGACCCGGTGCTCGAGGACATGCTCAAGCGCCTGGGCGCGCAGGTCGTGCACGCGACGCTGCCGTTCCAGCCCGAAGCGGGCGCCTACGGCGGCGGCCACCGCCACGGCCACGACGAAACCTTTGCCGACGACTACGCGCTCGCGCAGCGCGTGTACGACGAGCATCACGGCCACGACCACGATCACGCCCACACGCATGATCACGGCCATGCGCACGACCACGACCACGTCCACGGCCCCGATTGCGGCCACGACCACGGCCACGAGCACCACGGCCATGCCCATCGCTGAACTCACGGCGCTGCTGCACCTCGCCTCGCCCGCGCTGCCCATCGGTGCCTTCAGCTACTCGCAGGGGCTGGAGGCGGCCATCGATGCGCGCCTCGTCGAAACCGCCGACGACACCGCGCGCTGGATCGAAACCGGCCTCGCAAACGTGCTGGCGCCGGGGGAATTGCCGTTCGTCGCCCATCAGCTCGAACGTTGGCGCACGCACGACGCCACCGCGCTGATTGAGGCGAACGCGCAATTCGTCGCGAGCCGCGAATCGGCGGAACTGCGCCGCGAGACCTCGCAGATGGGCTGGTCGTTGCGACAGCTCTGCGCGCAACTCGCCTGGGGCGACGCCGAGCGCCTCGGCACGCTCGAGCGCATGACGCCGGTGGCGCTGCCCAGCGCCTGGGCATATGCGGCCTGGGCACACGGAGCAGCGCCCGACGCGGCGCTCGCGGCCTATGCCTTCAGCTGGGTCGAGAACCAGACGGCGGCCGCGCTCAAGGCGGTGCCGCTTGGCCAGCTCGCCGGACAGCGCATCCTCGTCGCGCTGCGCCCCGTCATTGAAGCGGCCGTGGCCCGCGCGCTCGCCACGCCGCCCGACGCGCTCAATACGTTCGCGCCGCAGCTCGGCATTCTTTGCGCGCGGCACGAATCGCAATACTCGCGGCTCTTCCGCTCCTAGCTTCGGACTACGCAAGAACCATGCAAAAAGCAGGATTACCTCGATGAATACCCTTCGCACCAAGAAACTGCCGCCGCTGCGCGTCGGCGTAGGCGGCCCGGTGGGCTCCGGCAAAACCACGCTGCTCGAAATGCTCTGCAAGGCGATGCGCGAGCGTTACGATCTCGTCGCCATCACCAACGACATCTACACGAAGGAGGACCAGCGCCTCTTGACCGTCGCGGGCGCGCTGCCCGCCGAGCGCATCATGGGCGTGGAGACGGGCGGCTGCCCGCACACGGCGATCCGCGAAGACGCCTCGATCAACCTCGAGGCCGTAGACCAGATGCTCACGCGCTTTCCCGACGCGGACATCGTGTTCATCGAGTCGGGCGGCGACAACCTCGCGGCCACCTTCAGCCCGGAGCTGTCGGACCTCACGATCTATGTTATCGACGTGGCGGGTGGCGAGAAGATTCCGCGTAAAGGCGGCCCCGGCATCACGAAGTCGGACCTGCTCGTCATCAACAAGACCGATCTCGCGCCGCTGGTGGGCGCAAACCTCGACGTGATGGCCTCGGATGCGAAGAAGATGCGCGGCGAGCGCCCGTTCGTGATGTGCAATCTGAAGGCGCTCGAGGGCCTCGATCAGGTGGTTGCGTTCATTGAGAAGCAGGGCCTGCTGGTGGCAGGCTGAAGCCCGAGGCTGCATCGGCGGCCTCAGGCAGAGACGCGCTCCGCGCTCACATGTCGAGCGAAGCCGCCGATGAAGAGGATGACAGCGCGGGCTCCGGCAGCAGCGTCATGAGCACGTCCACCGTGCGCGCCGTCGCGCCGCGATGGCGCGCCGCGAAGGCGGCGGCCGCCGCTCCCATCGCCGTGCGCTGCGGCCGGTCTTCGAAAAGCGTACGCAATGTGCGCGCAAGCTCCGCAGGATCCTGCACCTGCAGCGCGGCGCCGGCCGCAACGGCGTCGGCGGTCGCCTGCGTGAAGTTGAAGACGTGTGGGCCAATCAGCACAGGCACGCCAACGGCGCACGCCTCGATCAGGTTCTGGCCGCCCAGCGGCAACAGACTGCCGCCGATGAACGCCAGATCGGCGGCGGCGTAATACGCGCCCATTTCGCCCATCGAATCGCCCAGCAACACCTTCACGTCGGGCGGCAGCGCGCGCGGGCTCTCGTGCGACGGCGCCGCCGCGGCCACCACGCTCGCCGCCCATTGCGAGCGCCGCACGAGCTTCAGATTGCGGCGCGCGACGAGCCCAGCCACTTCGTCGAAGCGCTGCGGATGACGCGGCACGAGAATCAGCAAGGCATCGTCGATCCCGAGCGCCGCGAACGCCTGCAACACGAGTTCCTCCTCGCCCTCGCGCGTACTGGCCGCGACCCAGACGGGCCGCGCGCCGATCGCACGGCGCCACTCGTGGCCACGCGCGACGAGCTCCGGCGGGCTCGCCATGTCGAACTTCAGGTTGCCGAGCACGGCGACGTTGCGCGCGCCCAGGGCGCTTAGCCGTTCGGCATCCGCGGGGCTTTGCGCAAGCACACGCGTGAAACCGCCGAACACCTCTTTCGCCCCCGTGCCGAACTTCGCCGCCCGCTTGTACGAGCGTGCCGACATGCGCGCATTGGTCAGCACGAGGGGCACGTCGGCGCGCCGGCATTCGTCGATCAGCGTGGGCCAGACTTCGGTCTCCATGACGAGCCCAAGCGTTGGCCGCCATGCGCGCAGAAAACGCCGCACCGCGTGCGGCGTGTCGTAAGGCAGATAGCAGCGCAGCACGCGCTTGCCGAACAACTGCTCGCCCGCGGCGCGCCCGCCTGGCGTCATGTGCGTGAGCAGCACGCGCGCGTCGGGCCGCGCTGCGATCAGCGCGTCGACGAGCGGCTGCGCCGCCCGTGTCTCGCCAACCGAAACCGCATGCACCCAGATGAGCGGTGCGTCGTCCTCGGGCAAGCGCCCTGCCGAATAGCCGAACCGCTCGCCGATATGCTCGCGATAACCGCGCTCGCGGCGCGACCGGATGAAAAGCCGCAGCACGGCGAGCGGCGCGACGAGCCACCAGGCCGCACGATAGACGACCCTCAGCATCGGGCCTCCGCCGCCGTGGCGGGGTGCAAGGCGTGCAGGGGTAGAAGCGCGCTCAAACCAGTTCCTTGCCCTTGAGGCGTTCGAGGATGCCGAGCGGCGCCCAGTCCGGGTGCACCATGCCCTTCACCGGCAGGAAGAAGGTCTGTTCCATCATGAACTGGCCGGACATCACGGCGTGCGAAGTGTGATCGGAGAAGCAGACCCAGACGCAGCCCGGAGGAAAGCCGATGGTCTCCTGCGGGCTCGACTTCTGGTATTCGAGGTCGGCCTTCATGCCGTCGTGCAGATTCAGCATCAGATGGTCGTACTCGCTGCGCGGCGACTTCGTGATGTGCAGCAGATGCTGCAGCCACGCCGAACCGGGCCACTGCGGCTTGATCTGCGGAAGAAAGCGCCTCGCCATGTCCTCGAACGGCTCGCCCACGCGCCACACGCGCGGCGTGCCATGCGGGTTCACGTTGGTGAAGACGCGCAGGATGCGCTCGCCGTAGTTGGGCCGCGACGGAAATGCGTCCACGTGCAGGCGCGAATCGTCCTTGCGCCACGAGGTCTGGCGCGTCTCCACCTGATGCAGGCGCAGGCTCGTTGGCGCGACGCGCAGCTTGCCGTCGTATTCGGGAAAGAGACCGTCGACGAGCGTGCGCGCGCAGCTCTGGTAGCGCGCGATGAGCGCGCGCACGGCCGACTGCGTGACCGCATCGCCCAGCACGCCGTGCAGCGCGCCGCCGTTCGGGTCGAGACTGATGTTCTTGCGCTTGGGGTCGGCAATGGCCGGATCGAGCAGCGCGCGCTCGCCGCCTTCGACTGGAAACGCCAGGTTGGGAAAGTACAGCACCTTGCCCTGCTCGACGGCGTCGAGCAGCGTCTCGCGCGGCAGCGAGAGATGCTGGCCGTGCCAGTCGCCGGAAGTGATTTCGATGATCTGGGATTCGTTCATGGTCGCCCCTGGAAGCGATGGATCTGGTTGCCCCGCACTGCGCACGGCCCGGGCGTCTGGCCCGCTTGTGGCCCGCTTGTGGCCCGCTTGTGGCCAACTTCCGGCCCGTCGCGCGTGGCGGCCCCGCATGCGCGACGTGTGCAACCTGTGCAAGCCCGCATGCGCGGCAACCCTTATACCTGCCTGTCTGACAACCTGCCTTGACCCGTCGCAGCCCGCCCCGCGCGGCGCCCAACAGGCGCGGCGCGACGCCGCGGAAGCGCCGCACGACAGCAACGCACGGCGCTACAGCAGCCCGAAGCCGGCCAGCGCGGTCTTGACCTGCGCGAGCGTCGGCGGCTGGCCGGCGGTGCCCAGATTGACGACATTCGGCGACCAGTAGCCGCCGGTCCGCCAGGCGGTCGCGAAATTGTACAACTCGACGGTCGGCCGCTTGAGCGCCGCCGCGATATGGACGAGGCCCGTGTCGACGCCCACCGTCGCCGCCGCGCCGTCGATCAGGCCCACCACGGCAGGCAGCGAGAGCCTGGGCGGCACGATGGCCGCCTCGCCGAACTCGCGCGCGAGGCGCTCGCTCGTCGCCCGTTCGGCGTCGCTGCCCCAGGGCAGCACGAGCGAGGCGCCGCGCCGCACGAGCGCCTGGCCCAGTTCGATCCAGTTGGCGGCGGGCCACTCTTTGTCGGCGCGCGAGGTGGCGTGCACGAACACCACGTAGGGCACCGGCAGGTTCAGGCCGACGCCGGCCAGCGCCAGCCCGGCGCGCGCGGTGTCGAGGCCGAAGTCGATGTCGTCGGTGGGCAGGGGCGGCGGCTCGTGCAGCGCCGCGGCAACCAGTTGCCGGGTGCGCTCGACCACGTGCGTACGCGGCTCGATGCGGATCGCCCGGTCGTAGAAGAAGCGCACGGGCCACTCGTAGCCCGCGCCCTGGGTCCGGTTGCCGAGGCCCACGAGCGGGCCGCGGGCCCAGCTCGCCACCCAGGCGGTCTTGATGAGGCCCTGGCAGTCGATCACGAGGTCGTACTTCTCGGCCGCGAGCGCGCGGCGAAACGCGCCGATCTCGCGCCAGTTGGCGGCCGAGAGGAGCCGCTTGCGCCAGCGGCGCAGCGAAAACGGGATCGCGCGACGCACGCCATGCACGAGTTCGACGAGCGACTCGAAGCTTTCCTCGACAAGCCAGTCGATCTGCGCGTCGGGATGCCGCCGCCGGATGTCGGCAATCGCAGGCATGTTGTGGACGACGTCGCCCAGCGACGATACGCGCACGATGAGGATTTTTTGCACGCTCAAGAGAGAAATACCGGCGATCTGCGCCGCAAGATGCGTTAAAGGTTCGTGATTCTAGCGCGAGCGGGCGCTTCGTCGGGCAAAAGCATCGAATGCGCCCTGCATGTGCCCGGCTGCGGCAAGGGCCGGCGCGGCGTCAGGTCTGCTTCGAGGCCCCGGCCGGACGCGGGCCGCGTTGGCGTGCGCATGTACAATCGAGGCGCCCAGATTGCTGGAAACAGCTCCGAAACGAAGACCAGGCACGAGCCAATGAAGTCCTTTATTTTCTGCACAAGCTACATCAAAGATCGGGACGCATGGATCCATCGATATCAAAGATGGCTCCATTACTACGACAAAATGCCCATCGTCGCGGAAAAGAAAATCATGATCGATGATGGCTCGCCGTTTTCCCCGCCACGCGAGGAGATCGAGGTCATTCATCATTCAGCGAATATCGCGAAGGCAAGCGGCAAAAATCTGCTGGTTCGCTTTGATGAAAATCTTGGACGACAAAGCCTTGCCGCCTACCCCGGCTGGTGGCGCAGCTTTCTCCACTCACTGGAGATTGCAAAGAGTCTGGGCGCGGAAAAGATCATCCACATCGAATCCGATGCCTATGTTTTGAGCCGGCGTCTGGTGGACTTCATCAACAACGTCGACTCCGGGTGGCATGTGCTCTGGGCGCAGCGATATGGGTTGCCGGAAACGGCGATCCAGGTGATATGCCGCGATCAGTTTCCGGCATTCGAGCAATTCAAAAGCGAATCGACCGAATTGATCCAGCATGACATTGCGGAAAGGCTGCTGCCGTTTACCGCTGTCGACAAGCAGTTCAAGGGCGATCGTTACAGCGAATTCAAGCGAAACCGAGGGATTTTTCGCTCGCAGAAATTCAATCGCTTCCCTATCTTCCAGAAGGATTTTTTCTGGGAACCCATTCCGGACGATGCCGATTTTGCGACTCAGGTGGTGAGTCGGCAGAAGGTCGAGCTGCGTTCGCTTGTCGCCTAGTGTGGATTATCGGGCCACTCGCGCTGCAACGCGCCAGTGGCCCCTCCTGCATCAGAACGGCAGCTTCGCGTCCGGCTTGGCCGCAAGAATCACGCGCTTGAAGTCGGCCTGGATGCGCGACAGCGCCGCGTCGTTGTCGGCTTCGAAACGCATCACCACCACGGGCGTCGTGTTCGAGGAACGTGCAAGACCGAAGCCGTCCGGATATTCCACGCGCAGGCCGTCGATCGTGATGATTTCGTCCGCGCCGGTGAACTGCGCTTCCTTCTGCAGCTTCGCGATCAGCGTGAAGTTCTCGCCCTCTTCCAGCTTCAGTTGCAGCTCGGGCGTGGCGTGCGAGTTCGGCAGGCTGTTGAGCAGCTTGCTCGGGTCGGCCACGCGCGAGAGGATCTCGAGCAGGCGGGCGCCCGTGTACAGGCCGTCGTCGAAGCCGTACCAGCGGTCCTTGAAGAACACGTGGCCGCTCATTTCGCCCGCGAGCGGCGCGCCCGTCTCGCGCAGCTTCGCCTTCACGAGCGAGTGCCCCGTCTTCCACATGAGCGGCTCGCCGCCCTTGGCCTTCACCCACTTCGCGAGATTGCGCGTGCACTTCACGTCGTAGATGATCTGCTGGCCCGGGTTGCGCGACAGCACCTCCTCGGCGAACAGCATGAGCTGACGGTCCGGATAGATGATCTGGCCGTCTTTCGTCACCACGCCCAGTCGGTCGCCGTCGCCGTCGAACGCGAAGCCGATCTCGGCGTCGGTCTCCTTGAGCGCGCGGATCACGTCCTGCAGATTCTCGGGGTGCGCCGGGTCCGGATGGTGATTCGGGAAGTTGCCGTCGATCTGCGTGAACAGCTCGACCAGTTCGCAGCCCATGGCCTTGAACAGACGCGGCGCGAGCTCGCCCGCCACGCCGTTGCCGGTGTCGACGACGATCTTCAGCGGACGCGCCAGCTTCACGTCGCTGACGATGCGCGCCACATATTCGTCGGCGATGTCGTAGTGGGTGTAGCTGCCCTCGCCCGCGTCGAAGCGGTCCTCGACGATGCGCTGGTAGAGCGCCTGGATCTGCTCGCCATAGATCGCCTTGCCGCGCAGCACCATCTTGAAGCCGTTGTAGTCGGGCGGGTTGTGGCTGCCGGTCACGACGATGCACGAATCCACCTGGCGCTCGCCTTCCGGCAGCTTCAGCGGCACGCTCGCGGCGAAGTAGCCCACCGGCGTGGGCACCATGCCCACGTCCACCACGTCGACGCCCGCCTCGCACAGTCCGTCGCCGAGCGCGCGGATCAGCTCCGGCCCCGAGAGCCGGCCGTCGCGCGCGATCACCACGGCGTCGCCGCCCTGCGCGCGCACTTCGCTGCCGAACGCCCGGCCAATGGCGCGGGCGGTGTCGACGTCGAGCGTCTTGCCGACCACGCCGCGAATGTCATAGGCCTTGAAAATCGATTGAGAGATCATGATGAGGCTCGCTTTCCATTGAAGTGCGCTATTCGTAACACAGCCGGCCCGCGCTCTTCTGCAGGCAGTTACGAAAAGTCGAATCCGTTACAAACTATAATTGCCGTCTTTCGGCCGTCCCGCCGGACTCGGAACTGCCGTCTGGACTGAGTCCCGGCCGGGTCTGCCGTGTTATGCCGTGTTAGCCACCCATTTTAATGCCCCGCCGTTTCTCCCCGACGACAAAATTAATGTCGCAAAAAAAATCGACGCCCGAAGGGGGCCACACGAGCACGCGGCATGCCCGCGCGGTCACGCCATGCTGAGCGTGAAGCGCTACGCCAACCCCGACGTCGCCCGGGCTCTCGCCAACATCGTGTGGCTCGGGCTCGAACGGGTCACGCAGATCGCGGTGGCCATCGTCATCAGCGGCGTGCTGGCACGCTTCTTCGGCCCGGACGTGTTCGGCAAATGGCAGTACGCGAACACCCTGCTGCTCGTGCTCGCGCCCATCACCTGGGTGTGCGGTGCGGAAATTCTCGTGCCGACCATTGTGAACCGGCCGCCGCAGGAGCTGGGCACGGTGCTCGGCAGCGCGTTCGCCCTGCGCATCGGGGTCTCGGCCGCCGCGCTCGTGCTCACGTGGATCGGCATCGCGGCGGGCGCAACCGATCCGCTCGTCGGGGCCATGCTCGCCGGACTCGCGGTCACCATGCTGTTTCGCGAGCCTTTCGTCGGCGTCATCAACGCGTGGCTGCAGAGCATGACCTACAGCAAGCCGCAGCTGCTGGCGAGCATGACGACGGCCGTGATCAAGGCGCTGCTCGTCTACCTGCTCGCGCGCGCGGCGTTCCGGCCCGCGGGCTTTGGCTGGCTGTGGGCGCTCGAATCGGCGGCCATTGGCGCGGCGCTCCTGCTCTACTACCGGCGCCGCCATGGCGGCCAGCTCGGCTGGCACGTGGAGGGCGCGCTGTTCCGGCATTTCGCCACGGCCGGCACGGTGTTCTGGCTCGGGCTCATTTGCATGTACCTGTTCCTGAAGCTCGACCGGCTCATGCTCGAACGCACCATCTCGTTCGCGGATCTCGGCCGCTATTCGGCCGCGCAGCAGCTCAACGAAAACTGGATCACGCTCGCGCTGATGCTCGCGCAGACCCTCGCCCCCGCTTTCGTCTATCGCGTGCAGGAGGCCGCCAGACTGAAACGCAATCTGCTGCGGATCTTCGCGATGACGGCCGTGCTGATGATCGCCGGCGCGCTCGTGCTCGACGCGCTGGGTGGCTTCATCATCAGCCGCGTGTTCGGGCCGGCCTATGCCGGCGCAACGGGCATCTTCCGCTGGGCCGTGTGGCTCTCCGTGCCAGCGGGCATCGAGGCGATCGGCAACCTGGTCGTGCTCAAGTACCAGGCCAGATTCGTGCTGCTCGCGAAATGGCTGCTGGCGCTCGCGGTAGCCTTCGCCGTGAACCTCGTGGCCATTGCGCGCCTTGGCGCCTATGGCGCGCTCGTCGGACTCGCGGCCGGCTATCTGGCGGCCGCCGGCGTCAACTTCTATTACATCCGCTTCAAGCTCGCCTCATGACGAACACCCCCGGCACCCCACGCGAAGGCGCGCTCGCCGACGTCGCCGTGCTGATGCCCGCGTATAACGGCCAGACCGATGTGGAGCGCACGCTCGCGTCGTTCAGGGAAGACGCGCCCATTTACGCGCTGGTGGTGGACGACGGCAGCACGCCGCCCATCGTGGCGCCCGACGTGCCTGGCATGCAGATCGAGATCCTGCGCATGCCGAAGAACGGCGGCATCGAGCGCGCGCTCGAAGCCGGCATCGACGCGCTCGCCGCGCGCGGCTTTTGCTATGCAGCCCGAATCGATGCGGGCGACCTCGCCGTGCCGCAGCGGCTTGCGAAGCAGCGGGCTCGCATGGAGGCGTCGCCGAATCTCGCGGCGCTCGGCATGTGGACGCAAGTGGTGAATCGTGCGGGCGAGCCGCTTTTCATGCTGCGGCCGGCCACCGATGCACAGCGGCTCAAGCGCGAGCGCATGCTGCGCTCGCCGCTCGTGCATCCCTCCGTGATGCTGCGTGTGGATGCGGTTCAGGCCGTCGGCAACTATCGCGTGAAATACCCCGCCGCCGAGGACCTCGATCTGTTTCTGCGGCTGATGGAGCGCTATGACTGCGCGAATCTGGCCGAACAGGGTCTCTTTTACGAGCTCAACGAAGGCGGGATCAGCGCCACGAAGCGGCGGCGGCAGATCGTTTCGACGCTGCGGCTGCAGCTCGCCTATCTGAACGTGCGCAACTGGCGCGACTGGGCCGGGCTCGCGAAGAGCCTGTTGCACTTCGTGACGCCCTACACGATGCTCCAACGCATCAAGCGGAAGATCTTCGCATCGCACGAGCGATGAATGGGATAGCCTGGCGCGCAAGCAATGGCGTTTGACGCCATATATTCCCTATGGCCTTCCTGACCGGACACCGCCGTCCAGTTTCCCCGTCTTCACGTCGCGTTGGGCGGAATGAGCCGCGCCTTCGTCAGGCTGTACGCGATGCTGGAGAAGATCTGGTTCAGGCTTTGCGTGCTGCTCGCGTTCGAGCAGGTATCCGAATAGAAGTCCGCCGTGGTCGACGCGATCGACTGCATCGTGCCGCACGCCGTCAAGGTATCGCCGCCGTCGCCGCACGAGGGCGCGCTGGCCGCTTCCCCGCCGAGATACGCCACTGTGTAGATGGTCGTCCCGCCCTTCGTGGCGGCTTGCGCTACCGTGATCGCGGCCTGGCACTCGCTGCCGTAGACATAGGTCGAGCTGCCCGACTTGCCGTAGATGTTGCCGAGCTGGGTTGTACTGGCCGTCGCGATGCCGTCGCTCAGCAGCACGATCGCGTTCTGGCCGGGCGGCGTCTGGCTACTGGAGAAACTCGTGAGTGCGGCATTGGCCGAGGCGATGGCCTGCGCGTAGAACGTGCCCAGCCCGCCGGGCGCACTGATGCCGCTGCATTTGCTGGTCGCGCCGCCCAGCGCCTGCACGATGCCCGAACTCGTGCTGACCGCTCCACCGCTCAGGAATCCCCCGCCTAGCGGGGAAATCTGATAAGTCGCGGTCGCGCCGGACGCAGCCACCGCCGAGTAGCCGTTCTGGGTCGTCTGCACCACGTTCGGCTCGGTCGACGAACAGGAAAAGCTGTAGCCCGAGGAAGATGGGTCGATGGGCGGAAACACCATCAGTCCGACGTTGTCGCCTGCGAGCGACAGGCCGGTCAGCAACTGCAGGGCGCCGGCTTCGGCGCACGCCAGCCGCGTTTGGGCCACGCCCTTCGAGTTCTTGCAGTTGCTGTCCGTGGTCGTCGCCATCGATCGCGTCGTGTCCAGAATGATCATGACGTTGTACGGCGTCGCGCCGAAACCCGCACCCGCTTTCGAGCTCGCGGAGATCGTCTTCGTGGTGATGCCGAAGAGCCGGGCGAAGAAGAGCGGCACGCTCGCCTGCTGCGTGACCTCGATGCCGTTGTACCCCGCCACGGCCTGCGACGCCGGCAAGGGCACGCTGCCCGCGCTCAGCGTGAGCCCTTGCACCGAGGTAGTCGTGACCTTCACGCCGCCTGGCAGCGTATTGTTGCCCTGCCCCGCCGCATAGGCCTTTGCATCCGCGAACGCCGTGGCCGACGCGCTCTTCCACAGATCCATCGCGCCCGCCATGGCGGCGGCGTCGGTCGCGGCCTGCAGACGGGTCTGGCTGAACGCGATATAGCCGACATCGACCGACAATGCGGCGAAGCCGAGCAACACGATCAGCGAGAGTGCGACCACGATCGAAACGGCACCGCGCTGTGTGCCTTTTTTTGCGCCTCGTCTTGCGCTACGTCCCGCGTGCCGACTCCAGTGTGTTTTCATGATGTCCCCCGACAAGATTGCATGCTTGCGCTCATTGCACCCGTTCGAATTCGGTCGTGCTGAGCGTGGACGGCATCGCCGCGAGGCCGAACACGGACCCTCGCAGCAGCGGCGTGAAGGTATACGTGACGGTCACCTCCGCGGGCTCTCCCGACGCACTGGTCAGCGCCGACGCGCACGTGGAGTCGCTGTTGCACGGTGTGCCGTTGACCAACGTGGTGAGCGCGAGACTCTGCGACTTGAGCAGGGCCGACGAAGACGTCATCTGCGTCTGCGTGGAGCTGTACGGCGTGCTGGTGTTGCGCTGGAACGCGAAGTTCTGCCCCGCGGCCGAGGCCGCGCTCGCCACCATCATGGAATTCGCCAGCAGCCAGCCGTACTGCGCGATGCCGAGCAGGGTGATGAGCAGGACCGGCGCGACGATGGCCAGCTCCACGGCCACTGCGCCCTTCTGGCGTTTGCGCTTTATGGCAGTCCTCATACCCGTCTCCGGTGGGTGAACAGGGTGGCCGGTCATTGCACGACCACCGAGGCACTGGCGCTCAACGTGGCAGGCATGATCGAGGCGAGCCCGTCCAGCGCGCCGCCGAACGGCGGCACAAAGGTGTAGCTGAGCGATACGTACGCCATCGTTCCGGCGGGCGGCGGCTGGCTGATCGTGCCGAGCGCCGTCGCACAGGTCGTATTCGCCGAGGTCCCCGCACAGGTGGCGGCGCCGCTCGAACTGATAACTTCCATCGTCACGGTCGGCGTGCCCGGCAGGTCTCCCGTCACGGCGGACACAACGCTTGCGGTATCGGTATAGGGAGCGGAGAAGCCGCGCTCCGAGGCGAGCAGACGCGCGGCCGCCGACGCCGCCCTCGTCAGGACCACGTAATTGCTCATCCACGTTCCGACCTGAACGATGCCGAACATCATGAACAGCAGCACGGGCAGCCCAAGCGCGAACTCCACCGTTGCCAGCCCGCGCTGACGTGTTGATCGATTCGATTTCATGGCATTTCCGATCGCTTCGCGAAATTTCCCTTGGTGATGCCGCGCCCCGTCATCCGACATCAGCCGCCACCACTCATGCCCGGCAGCAAGGTGCGGTAGATGTTGATGAACGCGGGGCCGACCAGCACGATCAGGAGCGCCGGGAAGATGCAGAACATCAGCGGAATCAGCAGCTTTAGCGAGATCTTCGCGGCCTGCTCTTCAGCGCGCATGCGTCGCCGCGTGCGCAGCGTGTCGGAGAGCACGCGCAGCGAAGCGCCGATGCTCGTGCCGAAGCGGTCGGCCTGGATCAGCAACGTGCTGAACGATTCGATATCCTCAACACCGGTGCGCAGCGATAAGTTGCGCAGCGCCTTTTCCTTCGTGAAGCCCGAGCGCAGTTCCAGCAGCATCAGTTCGAGCTCGCTCGCCACCACCGGGCTGCGCAGCTGGATTTCCGCCGCTACGCGCATCAGCGCGGCATCGAGGCCGAGCCCCGCTTCGACGCATACCGTGAGGAGGTCGAGTGCATCCGGGAAGTCTTCGAAAATCACGCGCTGACGCGCCGCGACACGCCTTGCCAGCACCACGTTCGGCAGGTAATAGCCTAGCGAGGCCAGGGCGACGAGGAGCGCCCAGAACGTCACCATGCTGGTCTGGACCGCGGTGCCCATGAGCCATGCGAGCGCCGGGAGCGGCAATACGAGCGCGAGCACCGTCTTTGCCGCGAAGAAGATCGCGACCGCGTTGGGCGAGCGCCATCCCGCGTTGATCAGCTTGAGGCGGGCGACCGAGCCCTCCCAGCCCTCTTTCGGGATCGCCAGCTTCGAAATGGGATGCGAGATTTCGGCGATTTTCTCGAGCCATTTGCCGCTCTCGCCCGCCTCGGGCTGATCACCGCCAGCAGCGAGGTCTGCGGCGCGCTTCTCTGCGGCGCCGGCCTGTTCGATCCGCCGCCGCGCGTCCTTCGACGAAAAGACCTGCATCAACGCCAGCGTAACGAGGAAGACAACGGCGAATACGCCCGCCAGCATCGCCACCTGAGTCAGATTCAACGCTTGCATCATGCCTCCCGTGCTCCGCTCCCGTACCGGGACCGCAGACCTATACGCGCAACGCCACGACGCGCGACATCCAGAACACGCCCACGGCCATGCTGGCGAGCGCCCCGCCAATCAGCTTCACGCCGACCGGGTCCTGCCAGAGCACCTCCATGAACGAGGGGTTGAGCAGCATCATCAGCGTGCCGACGACGAACGGCAGCAAGCCCAGCACCCAGGCCGACAGCTTGCCCTCCGCCGACAGCACGCGCACCTTGTCGAACAGCTTGAAGCGCTCGCGCATCAGCGTGGTGATGCCGTCGAGCAGTTCCGCCAGATTGCCGCCCGTGTCGCGCTGAATCAGCACGGCGATCACGAAGTAACGCAGATCGCGGATGGGCACGCGCGTCGCGAGATTCACCAGCGCTTCGCTCACCGAAACGCCATAGTTGATTTCATCGAACGTGATGCGAAATTCGCCGCTCATCGGCTCCGCGAACTCCTGGGCCACCATGTCGATCGCCATGCTGAACGCGTGCCCGGAGCGCAACGCGCGCGCCAGCATGTCGCAAACCTCGGGGAGCTGCCGCTCGAGCTGGCGCAGCCGTTTCGTGCGCCGGCGGCGCACGTACAGGATCGGCAGCAGCGCTGCGAAGAGCGCGAGCGGCAAGACGGCCGGCAGCGGCGCCGGCGTGAAGGTGGCGGCCACGAGCACGAGGGGCGGCAAGATCGCGCACGTGAACACGAGCCGCGTCACCGACCATTGCATGCCCGCCTGCTGCATGAAGCGGTCCAGCGTGCGCATGCGCGGCAGCCGCATCAGCGCCTTCTCGAGCCCGGAGGCGTCGCCGTGGAGCCGCTGCTTCAGGATCGACAGGCGCTCGCCTCCCACCTGGCCGCCGGCCGACAGCGCGCGGATGCGCGATTCGACGCGGCGCGCCACGGGCCCATTGCGGCTGTTCCACCAGATGTACGCGCCCTCCATCGCCAGCACCACGGCGACGAACAGCAGGATGATGGCCACGTAGAAGATCGTACTCATGCGGGTCTCCAGTCACTCGGCGTCACGCCGCCGTTCATGTCGTTTCGAAGCGCCGCGCCGGGTCGTAGGTCGCGTCCGGCAAACGGATGCCGAACGCCTCGAGGCGCTCGGCGAACTTCGGCCGCACGCCGGTCGCCGAGAAGGCGCCACGCACGTTGCCGTTCGCGTCGACACCGCTGCGCTTGAACGTGAAGATCTCCTGCATGTTGATCATGTCTCCTTCCATGCCCGTCAGCTCCGAAATGCTGAGGATCTTGCGCCGCCCGTCGGTGAGGCGCGACGCCTGCACGACCACCGTGATCGCCGAGGCGATCTGCTGGCGCATGGTCTTGGTCGGTAGCGAAAGGCCGCCCATGCTGATCATGTTTTCCAGACGCGTGAGCGCGTCACGCGGCGTATTGGCGTGGATCGTCGCGAGCGAACCTTCGTGGCCCGTGTTCATGGCGTTCAGCATGTCGAGCGCTTCGGCACCGCGCACTTCGCCCAGGATGATGCGGTCGGGGCGCATGCGCAGCGCGTTTTTCACGAGCGTGCGCTGGGTGATCTCGCCGCGCCCTTCGATATTTTCCGGCCGCGTTTCGAGCCGCAGCACATGCGGCTGCCGCAATTGCAGTTCGGCGGCGTCTTCGATCGTCACGACGCGCTCGCCCGCGGGAATGAAGCCCGACAGCAGGTTCAGCAAGGTCGTTTTGCCGCTGCCGGTGCCGCCGGACACGAGGATGTTGACCTTCGCGCGCGCGAGCGCGTCCAGCACCTCGGCCATCGGCGGCGTGAGCGTCTGCAGCGCGATCAGGTCGGACACCTGCAGCGGCGTTGCCGAGAAGCGCCGGATCGACATCAGCGGACCGTCCACCGCGGCCGGCGGAATGATCGCGTTCACGCGCGAGCCGTCGGGCAGACGCGCATCGACCATCGGGCTCGATTCGTCGATGCGCCGACCCACGCGCGAGACGATCTTCTCGATCACCTTCATCAGGTGCGCGTCGTCGTAGAACGTCACGTCGGTGAGTTCCAGCCGCCCCTTGCGTTCCACGTAGGTCTGACCGCTCGTGTTGACGAGAATGTCCGATACGGTGGGATCGCGCAGCAGCGGCTCGAGTGGGCCGAAGCCGAACATTTCGTCGTACACATCGATGGCGAGCTGGCGGCGTTCGACGTCGTTGGCCGGTGCTTTCTGGTCTTCGAGGATGCGCGCGATGAGGGACGCGATTTCCTGGCGCACCTGATCGACGGGCAGCTTCGCAAGCCGTTCGAGCTCGACGCGGTCCAGCACGGCCTGATGGACTTCCCGCTTGAGTTGCTGGTAGGCGCCCCGCACCATGCCACCGGTTCCGTTCAGTGACTCGGAGCGCTCGACGAACGAGGCGCGTTGTGCGGAGATATGTTCACGAAGCGACATGAGGGTCCCCTGTGGCTTACATCATTTCGAGCCCGGCCTGCGCGGGACGACCGCGCAGACGGCCGAACAGCGATCCGGACCGGGTCTTCCCGCGTGCCGCCGCGTCGCTCCCGGCGATCCGCGCGGCGAGTTCCTGCAGGCTGCGCGCGACGCTGCCGCCGCCCGCTTGCGCGATGGGCAGGCCCTGATTCACGGCGTTGAGCACGGTGCGAGCGTCGTCGGGAATCACGTGGTAAGGGCGCAGCGCCAGCACTTCCTCGAGCGCGGCGCGGGTGCGCTCGTCATGGCGCGTGTAGCGGTTCAGCAGCAGCCGCAGCTGGTTCGGCGCATAGCCGAGCGACACGAGGATTTCCTGCAGGCGCCGCCCGGCGCGCACACCCGGCATGGTGGCCTGCAGCACGACGTGGATCTGGGTGCTGCGATCGAGGGCGAGGATCGAAAGCTGGTTGATGGACTGGCCGAGATCGACGATCACGTAGTCGTAGCGCGGCACCGCCACGCCAAGAATCCATTCGAGCCGGTCTTCCTTGATGTCGGCGGCTTTAACGGGGTCTCCCGCGCCTGCCAGGATGTCGAAGCTCTCGCTCACATGCACGACGCTCGCGCCGAAGAACGCGGCGTCCATGCGTTCGACCTGAGTGCACATTTGCGGCAGCGTGGAGGGCGGCGTCTGGTCGCTCACGAGAAACGCGGCGTCGCCGAAGAGCTGACACAGGTCCACGAGCAGCACGCGCTTGCCGCGCATGCCCGAGAGCGCATGGGCCACGTTGCTGGCGATGAAGCTCGTGCCCACGCCGCCCTTGCAGGAGATGAACGACACCACCTGGGTCTCGCGAGCGCCGCGCTGACTGTGCTGCGTCTCGACGCGCGATAGCGCCTCGCCCAGCGTATGCCGCTCGAGCGGCCAGCTCAGCACGTCGCGAAACCCCGTGCGCATGGCCGAAATCAGCGTGTCCTGCGAGGCGTCGGCCGCGACCAGGATGCACGTAAGCGCCGGGTGCGCGTGGCACAGTTGCGCCATCGCGGCGGGCGCAACTCCCTCGAGCGAGGAAGCGTCGACGATCAGCATGTCGAACGCCTCCAGGCTGTCGCCCCGCTCGAGCAGCATCGACGCGTCGCCGACCATTCGCGTGGTCCGGTAGTTGCCGCATTCGCCGATCAGCCGCACGAGCTGGGCCAGCCGAGCGGCGTCTTTCGAGGTGGTGAGGATGTCGATCATGGTGTTACCCGTCTGTCCAGAGACCATGGCCGTCGCTGCCGCATTGACGGCGCGGCAGCGGCCCGTTTTGAATCGCCTGCACTACTGACTACCGCCTGCGCTACCGCTGCTCACCCCGATCGTGTAGGGGCTCGACGAGGTGGGCGGCTGCGAGAACGACTTGTCGTACTGCGTCATGGCCGAGACCGCCGACTGGCCGTCGATGCCCGGCGCCGAAGGCGAGCGCTCGCCGGCCTGGGGGTCGATGATCTGCGACTGCGTGACGGTACGCACGGCTTCGCCGAAATGCGCGTCCCAGACCGGCGAACTGCTCATGCAGCCGCCAAGGAAGGCGCAGGCCGACACCATGAGCGCCAGCCGGCGCGCGATTTGAGAGCGTTCGAGTTTCATGGGATTCCCCCTGGTCCGTCACTGCTTGAGAGCGCCGGCCGTCTGGGCCGCGCCGTCGGGTTGGGCCGCCGCCTCGTTGGCGGCGATCCGCGAGGCCTCGTGTTCGATCCGTGCGGCACGCGCCGCCGGGTCTTCCTGCGGCGGTGGCGCCTGGAGCACGACTGGCGCGGCTGGCGTGGCGGCCGTCTGGGCCACGCCGTCGGGTTGGGCCGCCGCCTCGTTAGCGGCAATCCGCGAGGCCGCGCGCTCGATCCGAGCCGCCGCGTCTTCCTGCGGCGGTTGCGCCTCATGCGCGGCTGGCGTGGCGGCCGAGACCGGTACCGCAGGACGGGTAGGTGGCGGGGCCGGCTGAGGGGCCGACTGCGGCAGCGGGGTCGCCGACGAGACTGGCGAGGGCACCGGTTCAATGTGCGGGACCGCCGCCGCATCGGCAGGCGCTGCCGTGGCCGCACCTGGCGCTGTTGCCGGTGCCGTCGCACCTGCCGGTGCCTGCTGCTGGCCGCCCTGCGGCGTCGCGCCAGCGGGCGCTGCTCCCGCTGCAGGCGCTGCACGGTGGCCCTCCATGTTGCCGGTCGCATAGATCTCGGCTTCGTTCGGCTGCACGAAGCTGTCCGTCGGCAACGGCACGTTCGCGCTCGGCAACGGCTTCACGAGGTGGGGCGTGATGACGAAGACGAGCTCGGTGCGGTCCTGCTGGAACGACGTGCTGCGCAACAGCGCACCGAGCACCGGAATCTCACCAAGCCCCGGCACCGCCTGCAGCGCTCCCGTCACGTTGCTCTTGATGAGACCGCCAATCGCGAACGACTCGCCGTCACCGAGCTGCACGGTCGTGGACGCACGCCGCGTCGTGATCAGCGGCAGGATCGAGGCGCCGCTCACGTTGGTGGCGGTCAGCGCGACGCCGGTCGAAGAGAGCTCCGACACTTCCGGCGCGACACGCAGGTTGATCTTGCCGTTGGCGAGCACGGTCGGCGTGAACTTCAGCCCCACGCCGTACTCCTCCTGCTGCAGCACGATCGCGGTCGTGCCGCCGCCGCTGCTTTGCGGCACCGGAATGAATACCTCGCCGCCGGCAAGGAAGGTCGCCTCCTGACCGCTTACGGTGACGAGGTTGGGCTCGGCGAGGATCTTGACCAGGTTGTCGGTCTTCTGCGCGTCGACAGCCACGGCCAGCGGCTTGTTGTTCGCCTTGCTGAAGCCGATCGCGCTCGACACCCCCGCCAGCAGATTGCTCACGAGCGTGCCGGTCCACGATCCGAAGCCGCCCTGGATGTTGACCGCGGCACCCAGCTGATCCATCAGCGTCTTGTCGACTTCCGCGACCTTCACTTCGAGCATCACCTGTTGCGGGGAATCGACGGTCATCATGTTGATCACGCCGCCGCCCGACTTGGCGTCGCCGCCGGCGGCGCGTTCGCTGTACACCTTCGCGATTTCCACGGCCTGCTGCGCCGCCTGCGAGTTCGATACGTGCCCGGACAGCACGAGGTTGTCGGCCGCCGTCGATACCCGGATGCCGTGCTCGGTCGGCAACAGCTGGGTGAGCGACGACAAGAGACCACCGGCATCCACATTGACGACCACGTCGATGATCTGGCACGAGCCGTTGCGACCCTGCACGATCATGTTGGTCGTGCCGATGGATTCACCCACGATATAAAGCGTCTGCGGCGAAAGCATGGTGGCCTGCGCGACGGTCGGATTTCCAAGCGTGCGGTTGCGCACCGGCTCATCGAGCGGCACCAGCACCGACTTGCCGAGCGGCACGACAACCGTGTCCTCGTCGCGGATCGGGCCGGTGCAGTTCGGACCATGCAGCGGCCCCGCGATCCCGGCCGATGGCTGCGGCGTGGCCGGCGCCGGCGCCATGCTGATCGTCATTTGCACGGGCCCATGTGCCAGTGCGGACGGCACCGCGGCGGCCGGTTTTGCGGCCGGCGTGTTCTCGTCGCCATCGGTTGCGCGCGCCGGCTGCGCAATCAGCAGCCCGGCACAGAGCCAGCTTGCGGCTGCCGCGGCCAGCGGCTTGCGATGCCGGTCGAGGCGTCGCGATGAGTGCTGCAGTGCTGTGTTCATGACAGTATGCCCCCCGCTTGGTGCTGTCGTCCTGCTGTCTTGGTGTTGTGGACCTGCTGCGCCGCGCCTGCGTTTCTAGAAGCACTCCTGAGTGCTGGTGACACCGGAGATGACGCCGATGCAGTCCCGCTTCACAGCGGGCCGCGCGGCGTAGCGCACGCGGGTGGGCGCAACCGGCGCGGAGGCCGGCAGGGGCGCGGGCACGCCGAGCAGTGTGTCCTTGGTCACGCCGCTGGTGTCGAGACTGTTGTCGTCCACCTGGTTGCGCAGCACGAGCGAAAGCGTGCCCACGCTGCGGGCGAGATCGAGCTTTTCCGCCTGCTGTGGCGTCACTTCCAGCGTGACGGCATTGACGACCTTGGGCGCCGTGTCCTCGCGGCTCACCTGTTGCGCGACGGCCAGCACGAGAATCTTTTCGAGCACCGTTTTCGAAATGCTCTGCTGATCATTGTGGCCGGGCTCCTGGGTATTCACGATCACGTCGACGTAGTTGCCTGGCAGTGCGAAGCCGGCCACGCCCACGACGTCGTTCACCCGCACCGTGATCGCGCGCTTGCCATCGGCAATGACCGCCGAAAGGCCGCCTTTCGTGCCGATGGGCGCGAGCTTCGCGTCGATCACGGGTTCGCCCTTGGCCACGCTCGAACGCACGACGCGGCCTTCCAGCGACTTCGTGTCCCTGAATACGCCGGGCGGCACGCTGTCGGAAGGCCAGTTGACCGTATGGACCATGTTGGCTTCGATCGGCTCGCCAAGGCTGATGTCTTCAGAGGCGACGGCAATCGACGTGACCCCGCCCGACGACGTCTGCACGAGCCAGCGGGACGCCGAAAGCGCCGCGGCCAGCCCCGCCAGCAAGGCGACGACCAACATGAGCAACGCGCGACTGTTCTTCATGACAAAGCTCCTCGTTGATGGCAGCGCGGGCGCCGCCTGGCCGGTCGCCTGCTACTGCGCGGGCAATCCGGCACCCCGTGAAACGGGTGTAGCGCGGCTTTGAAGCGGACCAAAGTACCGCTCCCAGGCTTCCCGCAACCCGGCTGCCGTGACCTCGTTCGCTTCGCCGCGATACCTCGCCGAAGCGCACACCATGTCGAGCAGATCGCTTGGATAGCAGGCGAGAAACGGCTTGCCGCTCTCCAGATGGAGTTCATGCAACAGGTAATCGAAAGCGTTGCTCGTCATGCGAAAGCCAAGTTCCGCGCAGCATGCCTCGAACACCGCGCGATAGTCGTCAAGCGACAGCGCGCCGACGTGCAGCTTCGAGCCGAGCCGGCGCAGAAAGGCCTCGTCGCCGAGTTCGGCCGGATCGAGGTTGCTCGAGAACACGGCCCACACATCGAAGGGCGCCGTGAAGCGCGCGCCGGAATGCAGTGTGTACAGATCGATCCGGCGGTCGAGCGGCATGACCCAGCGGTTGAGCAGCGCGCGCGGCTCGATGCGCTGCCGGCCGAGATCGTCGACCACGTACATGCCCATGTTCGCCTTCAGATGCGGCGGCGCCTGATACAGGCCAGCGTGCGTGTCGTACTGCAGATCAAGCGCCTCGAGCGTCAGCTCGCCGCCGGAAATGACCACCGGGCGGCGGCACCAGCGCCAGCGCCGGTCACCGCCCGGCGCGTCGTCCGACTGCGGCGCGTCATGGTGCACGAGCGGGTCGTAGAGCTGGACGATTTCACCGCCCACGTAGAGCGCATAGGGAACCGGCACATCGCCGCGCAGGAGCTGTCCCAGCCGCTCGGCGATGAAGGTCTTGCCGCTGCCCGCCGGCCCGTAGAGCATGAGCGGGCGGCCGGCGTTGAGCGAGGCGGCGGCCGAATCGCGCAGCGCCGGGTCGATGCGCACGTCGCGGAAGACTTCGCGCACCTGGGACTGCACGACGCGAACGCCGTGTACCGAATGGGCAAGCACGCTCTCGGTGTAGACGTCGAGCGAAACGGGCAGCGGGCCGCTGTAGCTGCAGCGCGCCAACTCGTTCTGCGCTTCCACCCGGCCCGTGTGGGTGAGCCTGAGCGTCACGTCCACGTCGGTTGCGCCACGATGCGCGATCTCGGCCAGTTGCCCCCGCACGAGGAACGTCGTCAACTCCTCCAGTATCCCTAAGGAGACACAATGGCGCCTCGCGAGCTCGGCATAGGTGGACTTGCCGTGCAGCAGCATGGACTTCATCAGCAGGCGCGCGGCGAACACGGCCGGCAGGCCGGTCTCGTCGAGCGTACGGGGCGCGCGAAGGCGCTGTGGCGCCAGGTCGAGCGCGTCGCGCGGGCCGTGCAGTTCCGGGTCCGGCGCACACGCCGCAAGCTCGGCGGCGGCGTGCCTGGCGATCGGTTCGTTCATGGTCTGCCCCGTGTTGCGTTCATGTTCTGTTCGTCGATGACTGTTCGTACCTGTGCGAACCCACGCGTGCTCAAACGTGATCAAGCGTGCTCAAACGTGCTCAAGCGGCCGCCGCGAACAACACCCCTATCGTTCCCGCCGCAATGGCGACGCCATACGGCAGCGAGCCCAGCGATGCAGGCGGCCCTTGCGGTGCGATTGCCACCGCCGCCGCCCCCGGGATCCAGCGTGCAAAGAACCCCGCTATCATCTGCATCAATTGCCGCAGCTTGCCCCGGCGCGCGACCACGACCAGCGACCAGGCACCGCCGATCAGAAAGGTGGCGAGCGCAATGTGCAGCGCGATCGCCGGCCCCACCCAGGCGCCAATCGTCATCAGGAGCTTCACGTCGCCGGCGGCCATGCCGCGCAGCAGGTAAAACGGAAACAGCACGGCAAAACCCGCGAGCGCGCCTTCGACCCAGACCACCGCGCCGGCCCGCAGCCCGAGCAGCCATACCTGCACGATCAGCGCGGCGATCAGGCCGCACAGCACGAGCGGGTTCGGAATGCGCCGCGCCACCAGATCGGTGCTCGCCGTGACGATGGCCAGCAAGACGACACACAGCGGAATCGGTTGCGCCGGAAGCTGATCGACAAACATCGGGATCCTCAATTCGTTTCTTGTTCCTGCGTGGCCGACAAAGCCTCGTTGGCTCGCGCCCACCTCAATATCGTTGCCAGGACGGACTCAGCGCGGTGCGCCGCTCCGCCCAGGCCCGCTTCAAATCGACGTTCCGATATCGGTGAAGATGTTTGAAATCGTCCCAGCGAGGCCCGTCACGGCACCGATGATGGCCAGCGCGATTAACGAGCCAAGCAACGCGTATTCGATGGCGGTGATGCCTGCGTCGTCGCGCATCCAGCGCCGCACACCGCGGATGACTGGAACGGCGACGGCCCGGGCTGCCTTGACGCTTCGACGGAAGTGCAAAACTGAACTGTTGGTCACGATCCACTCCTTGAATGAGTCCGGTCTGCTAACCGGCGGGTTTGCCGCGCGCGGCGGACGAATCACATGGCGGCGATTCGTCCGCCGCCTCGCAACTCAGATCGAATCTCCGATCGTGTTGAAGGCGGTGCTGATATTGGTCGCCAGGTTTTTGACGGCGGCAATGATCGCGAGCGCGATAAGCGAGCCGAGCAGGGCATATTCGATGGCGGTAATGCCGTCTTCGTCGCGGATGAAGCGGCTGGCTTTGGCGATGACATTCTTCATGGCTGACTCCATTAGGATGACTACATAAAAGCCCAATAGCGAAAATGGCTTTGAGGGCGGACTACTCGAGATTGAGAGAAAGACCCGGCGTTTGGGCCTAAATCGGTGCAACGCCGGTGGTCGGGCACCCGATCGTCCGGCTTGCGTGCGGCGCACCGAAAGGGGATGCCTGCATGACGTAGATTGGATACGTCGGGCACAGCGCATGGAACGGCGCGAGCTGACGCTTGCCGTCGATACCTGTGCTCAGGTGAATGTCTCGGCGCGCGGCCGGCGTACGACGGCCCGGCGCGCGACGACGAGAAAAAGTGAAATTGCCTGAAACCCCGTAGATCATTTTTATGCCCCGATTTTTCTGCGTTTTGCTTGCATCCGGTCTATGCCGCTGCTGGCCGCAAGGTCGTCGATGCAGGGCGCTTCCCCTCTAATGCGCGCCCTGTGGTTTTTTGTATCGCCGGTGTTCACACCTGCCGTCGACCCTGCGTGCCCAAGCCTTCGCAAACTACGGGCCAGCCCCTGCGAAACCCCGAAAACACGGGCGTCCGCCTGAATCGGTCGATTTTTACCGACGGTTACAAGTTAGCGAAATTGTTACTCAGCTGTTACATCCGACACGCTGTCAGCGCCCGGCTCAAATCTGCGTGAATGCCCTTGTCCATTGGGCTGCGGCCACTCACCCCAGGACTTTCCCTGGTATCGCGCGGCGATGCCGCAAACGGCTTTCCGAGGGCGCGGTGCAAAGAGCCGACTGGAATTGATTCAACTCTGAAACATCAGCCCCCTGGCGGGCCTCGAAACACCCCAAAACCGTTGCGCAACGCCCGTGTGGGCCCCGTGCGGCATGACAGGGCGACACAGCCGTCCTTGAAACCGGCAGCGTTTTCCACACACAATGAGCCGTAACGACGACCCTGATGCTCGGGCAGAACGGTCAGGAGTCGGAAATATGTCGTACGAGCGGAAGGCAGGATATTCCGGATCGCACGACCGTACGGGGGGCGGGGAAATGCTTGTTTCACTTCGATCGGCGCGCGGCGCCGAGAACCGCGTGCAAGGCTGGCTGACGCGCGAGCGGTTCGTGGCATACAGCGTCACGATGTGCGCGCTCTATTGCGTATTCCTCTGGACGTGGGCGCGCATCACGGACGGCTTCATGGCCGCGGGCACAGCCCGGCCGGCCGGCGACTTCACGGTCTTCTGGAGCGCCTCGCACGTCATGCTGCACGGCACGGCCGCGCAGGTTTACAACTTCACGTCGTTTTCCGCTACCGAGCGGGCCCTCTTCGGCGGCGCCCCGAAGGGCACATTTCTGCCGTGGCTCTATCCGCCCACGTTCCTCGTCTTCGTCACGCCGTTCGCGCTTCTGCCCTTTCTGCTGTCGTATGCGCTCTTCATTGGCGCGAGCACGTTCGCCTACGTGAAGGGTGCTTTCGCCGTTTCGGGACTGGCCCGCTGGAGCGGCAGCGTGCGTGTAAGCGCCCTGCTGCTCGCCACGTCGCCCTGCGTTTTCGTCGCCGCCGTATTCGGACAGAATTCGCTCTTCACCGCGGCGCTCGCCGGGTTCGCCGTGCGCTGGATCGACCGCAACCCGGTGCGCGCCGGCCTCTGCATCGGCCTGCTCGCCATCAAGCCGCAGATGGCACTGCTGTTCCCCTTCGTGCTGATCGCCGCGCGCGCCTGGCGGGTCATGGCCGTCGCCGCCGGCACGGCCATCGCCTTCGCGGGGCTGAGCTTCGCCCTCTGCGGCCTAAGCACGGTCAAGCTTTCGCTGCTTTCCGCGGACCTGGCCCGCAGCCTGATCCTCGAGCACGGACCGCTGTTCTGGCTCGCGTCGCCCACGCCGTTCGCGGCGCTGCGCCTTGGTGACGTCCCGCTGCCCGCCGCCTACCTGATCCAGGGCCTGGTGGCCAGTGTGGCAATCGCGTCGGCCTGCCAGATCTGGCGAAGCACGCACGACACAGGCGCGCGCACCGCGATCCTCGCGCTGGCCACGCTGATCTCCAACCCTTATGTATGGCACTACGAACTCGCGTGGCTGGGCCTCACGCTCGCATGGCTCCTCGCGGCCGGACTGCGTGACGGCTGGCTGCGCGGCGAGCAGACCGTCATCGTGCTCGCCTGGCTGCTGCCCGTCTACGAATTGGTCAATCGCTACACGAAGCTGCCGCAGATCGGCCCCGTCATTCTGCTGCTCGTGCTGCTGCTGATCCTGCGTCGCACGCGCGTGCTCCGGGAGGCATGACGATGATGGACATCCTGCCCCGCCGCGCTTTGGTGAGCCGGCATGCCCGCGACATCGCGATCGTGCTGCCGAAGGCCAGCGCGACACGCCGCGCGCACTGGCTCAGTGGCGAGCGGCTGCGCACCTGGTCCCTGGTGGTACTGCTCTGCTACCTCGTCATCGGGACGGGGTATCTGTACCACCTGGCGATGCATCACCCCGGATACCAGCCGCCCGCGACCGACATGCTGCCGTTCTGGAGCGCGTCGTCCCTCGCCTTGCACGGACACGGCATCGACGCTTATAACCTGAAGGCACTCGCCGCCGTCGAGTTCGCGGTTTCGCCCTCGATCGCCGCGACCGGTGGCAGCATCCTGCCATGGCTCTATCCGCCCACCGCGCTGCTCGCGGTGTGGCCGCTTGCGCTGATCCCCTACCCGGCCGCCGTGGTCCTGTTCGTGCTCGGCTCATGCGCGCTTTTCAGCGTGACCGTGCGGGCGATCGTGCGCCGCCCGCAGGCCGGCTGGCTGGCGCTCGCCTTCCCAGGCACGGCGCTCGTCGTCGTCATGGGGCAAAACGCCCTGCTGACAGCGGCGCTCGCCGGGCTCGGCCTCGTCTGGCTGCGCAGGCGTCCGTCTGTAAGCGGCCTCTGCTTCGGTCTCCTCTGCATGAAGCCGCAGCTCGCCGTATTGTTTCCGCTTGCCCTGTTGTGCTCGCGCTCATGGCGCGCGCTGGCGTCGTTCACGCTTACGGTGGCCGCCACGTTCGTGCTCGCGCGCCTCGCATTCGGCGCGGGCGCATACGGCGCGTTCCTGCACGCGAACTCGACGGCCGTCGGCTACGTGGCATCCACCAACGCGTGGCAGGCGCGCATCCCCACGCTATTCGAGCTGGCGACGATGATGCATGCCTCCAGCGCGCTTTGCTGGGCGGCACAAGGCCTTTCGATCGCGGCCGCCGCGCTCGCCGTCTGCATGACGTGGGGCCGCGAGTGCCCGTATGCGCTGCGAGCAGCGACGCTCACGTGCGCCAGCCTCCTCGTCAGTCCCTATCTGCACGACTACGACCTGGCGTGGTACGGCATCGTCATCGCGTGGTACTGCCGCCACGGCTTGGCGCACGGATGGCACCAGGGCGAGCGCGAATGGCTTTGCGTGCTGTGGCTCGCGCCGATCCTCGGTCTTCTCGTGGTCGGCCACGTGCACTTTCAGTTCCTGCCGATCGTTTCGGCAATCACGCTGGGCATGCTCGTGCGCCGTGCCGGCGCAGCACGGCGCGCGCCCGCCGTCATCACGAGCGGTCCGGACGAATAACGCGGACCGCCAGACGAAGCATCCATAACAAGCGCGAACCGGCTGGGTTCGTGCCAGTGGAATCACAAGCGCGGCTGCTGGCCGTGCACGGGGAAATCGGGGGAATCATGACGACGCGTACCAACAAACCGCTCATTTCGATGGTGGTGCCGTTCTACAACGAGGGCGAGGCCGTAGAGCGCTTCTTCGCCGGCATCGTGCCCGTGCTGGAAAGCATCGCTTCGATCCGCTTCGAAATGGTCTGCATCAACGATGGCAGCAGCGACGCCACGCTCGACAAACTGGTCGCCGCCAGCGCGAAAGACCCGCGCATCCGCGTGATCGATCTCACGCGCAACTTCGGCAAGGAAGCGGCGCTGAGCGCCGGGATCGACGAGGCGTTTGGCGATGCCGTGATTCCGATCGACGCGGACCTGCAGGATCCGCCCAGCCTCATTGCGGTCATGATCGAGCACTGGCGCGCCGGCGCCGACGTCGTAGCGGCCCGGCGTACGAACCGGGCCTGCGACACCTGGACCAAGCGCACGGCCGCGGGCCTCTACTACCGCGTGCACAACGCGCTCTCCGAGGTGAAACTGCCGGAGAACGTCGGCGACTTCCGCCTGATGGACCGGCAGGTCGTAAACGCGCTGCGCAGCCTGCCCGAGCGGCGGCGCTTCATGAAGGGCCTGTTCGCCTGGGTGGGCTACCGGACAGTGATCGTCGATTACCAGCGCGAGCCGCGCAGCGCCGGGCAATCGAAGTTCTCGGGCTGGCGACTGTGGAATTTCGCGCTCGAAGGCATCACGAGTTTCAGCACCGTGCCGCTGCGCTGCTGGACCTACATCGGCCTGAGCATTGCCAGCGCCACTTTGCTGTATGGCGGCTTCATCGTGGGTCGCACGCTGCTGTTCGGCAACCCGGTGCCGGGGTACGCGTCGCTCTTGACCGTCATGCTCTTCATGGGCGCGATCGAACTGATCGGCATTGGCGTGGTGGGGGAATATGTCGGGCGGATCTACTACGAGACCAAGGAGCGCCCCGTGTATCTCGTGCGACGGCGCTATCAAGCGAAGAGCAAAGTCAGCACGCTGCCGGCCGTGCGCCATGGCTCACGCACGGCGCAGATCGCGCGAGTCGATATCCCGCGCAGAAGTGCCGTGCCGCGCGTGCGGGTGGCGGGACACTGAGGCCATGGATACGTCATTCGCGACGGCCAGCGCGGTGCCGCAAAGACCCGAGTTCGCCAGCGTGATTCGCTTTGGCGTCTCGGGCCTGCTGGCGACCGGCTTGCACATTGCGATCGCCATGCCGCTGATGATCAGGTGCCATGCTTCGCCTGCGCTCGCGAACTCCGTGGCTTTCGCCTGTGCGACGCTGTGGTCCTATCTCGCGAACACGCTGTGGAGTTTCTCGTCGGCCCCGGGTATCCGGAACGCGTGCCGGTTCGTCGCCGTGGCACTGGGCGGCCTCACACTGACCGCGCTCGTCTCTGCACTCGCACAGCAAGCGGGAGCGCCGCCGCTGGTGGGCATCGCGGCGGTCGTGAGCGTCGTGCCCGCATTCACGTTCGTCGCGCATCGCTTCTGGACTTATCGGTAGCGTGCGATTCTGGTGCGTCCGAATCGACACCAAACGTTTGAGAATTGTTTCTCAAGAATTCTGAAACCGCTCCTGAAAAACCGTATGTGTCGTTTTTCGCGCGTTTTCGCCACGCGAAAATGCGAAACGATTTTTTTTAATAGCAAATGACGCAGCATTCAATTACTGTGAGCCTGTGTGCATGCCACTGCACGTCATTGGACTTAACCGGGTAAACACGGTGGTTCAGTACGGGGGACCGAAAAATGGCAAAAGAATGCGGGAACAACGCAGGACCAACGCCGGCGCAGTGCGCCGCGCATTTCAGTCATCGGGGACACCTCTCGCGGATCGGTAACAGCGACGATCCAGACAAGTCACGCTAAGCAGCACACCCATCGCCATGGCTAGCCTCCTCCCGTTTGCGGCCTGCGCCGCCGGAGGTGGAAATGGCGTGCACCAAACTGGGATGGCTCGCGCCGTTTGCAACACCGATCCAACCGCTTCCACAGGCGCCATGAAGGCGCGCTGGGGGGAAACATGACCTCCGTTTCGATTCCGCCCAATGCGGAACGTACCGTCCTTTACGTTTCTGCGTCCCCGGACCGCGGTACCGTCGAAGCCCTCACATCGGCGGCGTGGCAGGTGGTGACGGCAACGAACCCGGACGAAGCCGTGCACGCGCTGCAAAATCCGGCGGTACGGGTCGGGTTGATCGAACTGCCGGGTGGAGTCGCGCCGGAGCAGTTGAGCGCGTTACAGGCGTGTACCCGCCGCGTGAAGATCACGTGGATCGCGCTAGTGAGGCCGGGCCAGTCCGAAGAAGCCGGGACGCGCCAGTTCATCCTCGACCATTGCTTTGACTTCGTCACGCTGCCTTGCCCCGAGCATGCGCTGCTGTTCTCGATCGGCCACGCTTATGGTCTCGCCACGTTGCGCCACGCCTCCCGCACCCCGGACGCAGCGGCCACCGCGGACACCGAACGCAAGCGCGTTGCTGGCAAACGCGCCCACACCCATTACCAGATGATCGGCGAATGCGATGCCATGCAGGAGCTCTACCGCGGTATCGAACGCTGCGCGCGCACCGCCGCCCCCGTCTTCATCTCCGGCGAGTCGGGAACCGGCAAGGAACTCGCCGCACGGGCCGTCCACAACCGGTCGGTGCGCGCACGCCAGCCTTATGTCGCGATCAATTGCGCGGCAATTCCCGCCACGCTGCTGCAGGCCGAACTGTTCGGACATGAACGCGGCGCGTTTACCGGCGCGACCGAGCAGAAGATCGGCCGGATCGAATCCGCCGCTCGTGGAACGCTCTTTCTCGATGAAATCGGCGACATGCCGTACGCCTGCCAGGCGGTGCTGCTGCGCTTTCTGCAAGAAGGCACCATCGAGCGCCTGGGCAGCAATACCTCTATCAAGATCGACGTGCGGATCATCTCCGCGACTCATGTCGATCTGGAAAAGGCGGTGGCGGAAGGGCGATTCCGCGCCGACCTGTATCACCGGCTTTGCGTGCTGCGCATCGTCAACCCGGCGCTGCGCGAACGTGATCAGGACATCGAACTGCTCGCCCAGCATGCGCTCGCCCAGTACAAGAAAGAAGCGCAGCAAAAGATCCGCGGCTTTTCCACCGATGCACTCGAGGCGCTGCGGCAATACGAATGGCCCGGCAACGTGCGCGAGCTTTTCAACTGCGTCCGGCGTGCCGTGGTGATGGCCGAAAGCCCGGTGATCACCGCCGCCGATCTCGGCCTGCGGCCGCTGCCCAATTCGCTCGACGACGCATTGAGCGCAGCGCGTGTGGAGACAGAAGGCCGTGCGAACGCTGCGTCCGCGACGTCCGCGCAAAAAAAACCGGGTTCAGCCGCCGATCAGCGCGCGGGCGGCGCGAGAACGTCCGCTCGGGCCGGGACGACCATGCGTAGCACAGGGGACGGCGCCAATACGGCATTGGCCAGGAACTGAAGCATCCCCGCGTCGGATAGACGCATCCCGCGCCGTGGCGTACCGGGTACGCCCACGGCCGTGACACCATCGGGCACCATCGCGCCGGCTCACCGCCACACACCGCTCCCCCGTAATAGCTTTTAACGGTTCGTAAGAAGCTTGTTACTCGGCCGCGCAGCGCCTCGGCTAGACTCCCTCGCTCTACCTCATCACACGGGTGGAAACCCCGCACGGGTCAGGTGACGCGTACTTGCGTCTCTTTTGTGAGGTAGGGTCAAGGTGACTACGCTGTTGATGCCGGGAAATGCGCTGGAAAATACGGTCGAAGATGCAGTGGAAGATGCGGCGGGAAACGACAGCCCGCAGAGCATCCTTCAATCCGTCATTGCGACACCATCGGCTAGCGCCCATGCAGGCACGCTGATTGTCGTTCTCGGCATGCATCGCGGTGGCACGAGCGCCATCAACCGCGCGATGGTCACGATGGGTGCAGACCTCGGCGATCATCTGGGCAGGCCCAAGGCCGGCGAAAACGACAAGGGCTTTTTCGAAGATCTCGATATCGTCGAGATCAACGAGCAAATTCTCGCAGCCGCGCGCAGCAAATGGCATACGCTGGCCCCGGTGGACTTCAGGCGGATCGATCCGGAGAAACTGGCCGTGTTGCGAATGAAGGCCGCCTCGATCCTGCGTGAGAAGTGTCACGGCACGACGTTCGCGCTCAAAGACCCCCGTCTCGCGCGCCTTCTGGCGTTTTGGCAGCCCGTGTTCGATCAGGTTCGCCTGCGCGTCGCCTATGTCATTGCCGTCAGAAACCCGGTCAGCGTTGGACGCTCGCTGAAAAAGCGAAACGGCTTCGTGCCGGGAAGATCGTATTCGCTGTGGCTGAGCCACATGGTTCCCGCGCTTCAAGCCACACACAACAAACTGCGCGCGGTGGTCGAATACGACAGCCTTCTGGATTCGCCTCGCGGCGAGTTGACGAGAATCGCGGGACAGCTTGGTTTCGTGCTCAATGAAGAGCGAGCGCGAACGTTCGAACGCGATTTCCTCGACAAAGATCTCCAGCACTGGCGTTTTGGAACGCACGATCTCGAAAACTTGCGCGAGGTCCCGCGCGAGGCGCGCGAGCTTTTCGCGGCGCTGGTCTCAATCAGTCGCCTCGACGGAGGGCGGCACCAGAACGCGCTCGAAACGGCGCTCCACGACGCACAGCGCCATCTTGACGAACTGGTCAGCACGCAATCACCAGAACCGTCGGCCGGCAACGCAAGATCGTTCCTGCAGCACATCACTGCGCCGCTGCGCGCGATGCGCAGCCGCCTGTCCTCGTGAACGAGACAGGCCGCACGGCACCCAGACCACCGCGGTCCGCGGCGTAAAGCCGTCTCGTGATCGACGACAGGTCTTGCGCGTAGCGAACGCCTCCATCCCCGCGCACAGATCCACCGGCGGCGGTCGGTTAGAATATCGGGCCTTGCGCGCCTGACCCCCGAAGGTCATCGCGCCGCACATCAGAACGTCTATTGAAACGTTTCCGAGTCCCCAGCCTGTGACCGCTCGCGCCAACGACCACGCCCGGCAAGCCGGCCGTCCCCACCCGCTTCGCATCGCTCTCGTCTGCAACACTGCGTGGGCGATTTATACCTACCGTCAGGGCCTCCTGCACGCGCTCACGCAAAGCGGTGCGCAAGTCATGGTGATCGCCCCACGGGACCGTACCTTCGAGCCGCTCGAGCAAATGGGTTGCCAGTGCATCGAACTGCCGGTGGCCTCCAAAGGCACCAATCCAGTCGACGACCTGCGCACGCTCCGCGCGCTTTATCGGCACTATCGTGCGCTCAAACCCGACGTCGTCTTCCACTACACGATCAAGCCCAACATCTATGGATCGATCGCGGCATGGCTCGCGCGCGTGCCTTCGGTGGCGGTGACGACCGGGCTGGGCTATGTGTTCATCCAGAAGAGCCGCGCCGCGCAGGTGGCCAAGCGGCTCTATCGCTTCGCCTTCCGCTTCCCGCGCGAAGTGTGGTTTCTCAACCGCGACGACCAAGCGGCTTTCAGGGATCAGAACCTGCTCGTGCACCCCGAACGCGCGCGCCTCCTGCACGGCGAAGGCGTGGACCTCGAACAGTTTGCCGTCACGCCGCTGCCCGCACGCGACACCTTCTCGTTCGTCCTGATCGGCCGGCTGCTGTGGGACAAGGGTGTGGGCGAGTACGTGGAAGCCGCCCGCGCGCTGCGCGCGCGCTACCCGCAGGCGCGCTTCCAGTTGCTTGGACCGGTGGGCGTCGACAACCCGAGCGCGATTTCGCGCGAAGAAGTGGCCGCGTGGGAACGCAAAGGGGTGATCGAATACCTGGGCGAAACCGCCGACGTGCGCCCGTTCATTGCCGCCGCGGACTGCGTCGTGCTGCCCTCCTACCGCGAAGGCGTACCGCGCACGCTGATGGAAGCCAGCGCGATGGGCCGCCCGATCGTCGCCACCGACGTGCCCGGCTGCCGGGAAGTGGTGGAGAGCGGCGTCAACGGACTGCTATGCGAGGCACGCGATGCGGCCTCGCTCACGGCGCGGCTCGCGGCCATGCTGGACCTCCCTCAAGCCGAGCGACAAAAAATGGCGGAACGCGGCCGAAAAAAAATCGAGAAAGAATTCGACGAACGTGCTGTGGTACAACGTTACCGCGAACTGGTTCATCAGATCACCGGCGTGACGTTCTGAGCGAACCGGGCTTCACTCAAAATTCGGGAATTCAGCATGGCAACGACGAACGCACAGACACAAGCGGCGACGACCTCCAAAGGCACCATCCTCGTTACCGGCGGCGCGGGCTTTATCGGCTCGCACACCTGTGTGGAACTGCTCAACGGCGGCTACGAGGTGATCGCCGTGGACAACTTCGTGAACAGCCATCGCGAGTCGCTCGCGCGCGTCGAACGGATTACCGGCAAGCCAGTGACGTTCTACGAAGCCGACGTTTGCGACCAAACTGCCCTGAACCGCATTTTTGAGCAGCATGACATCGCCGGCGTGATTCACTTTGCGGCGCTCAAGGCGGTGGGCGAATCGGTCGCCAAGCCTGTGGAGTACTACAGCAACAACCTCAACGGCTTGCTGGTCGTGCTCGATGCAATGCGCAGGCATGGGGTGAAGCAGTTCGTGTTCAGCTCGTCGGCGACGGTCTATGGCGTGCCGGAGCGCTCGCCGATCGACGAAACGTTTCCGCTCTCCGCGACCAACCCGTACGGCCAGTCCAAGCTCATCGCTGAACAGATCCTGCGCGACGTGGTGATCGCCGATCCGTCGTGGCGCATCGCGGTGCTGCGTTATTTCAATCCGGTGGGCGCACACGAAAGCGGGTTGATTGGTGAAGATCCGGCCGGGATCCCGAACAACCTCATGCCCTATGTCGCGCAGGTGGCGGTAGGCAAGCTCGAAAAGCTGCGCGTGTTCGGCGGCGACTATCCGACGCCGGATGGCACAGGCGTGCGCGACTATATCCATGTGGTCGATCTGGCGCGGGGACACTTGTCCGCGCTCGATGCGCTCGCGGCACGCGACGCCGGATTCGTGGTGAATCTCGGTACGGGGCGCGGCTATAGCGTGCTCGAGGTCGTGAAGGCATTCGAGCAGGCGAGCGGGCGGCCCGTACCTTACGAAATTGTTGCGCGCCGGCCTGGCGATATCGGCGAGTGCTACGCGAATCCCGCGACGGCCGAGCGGCTGCTGGGCTGGAAGGCGCAGTACGGGATCGAGCGGATGTGCCAGGACCATTGGCGCTGGCAGGAGAAGAATCCGCAGGGGTTCAAATGACGGGCTTGCGACGCTAGTACTCACTAACGTTGCGCTTGCCGTCAAACGATGCAGCGGGTTTTACATGCCGGCATCGTTTGTTGCAGTTTATTACATCGACGTTACACCGATTAAAAACCCGCTACAATCTCGATAAATAGCATCGTCGAATTGGAGCGGGTGTAGTGGACACAACAACCCCCAGGGGAGTCGTCGTATGGTTTACCGGTATGTCGGGTGCCGGCAAGTCAACCATCGCACGCGCATTATCCAGGCGACTGCAAACGTTTGCCTTTCGCGCCACGGTGCTTGACGGCGACGTGCTGCGTACGGGCCTCAATTCGGATCTCGGCTTCAGCGAAGCGGAACGTACGGAAAATCTGCGGCGCGTGGCGCATGTCGCGGCGCTCTTCTGTAACGAAGGGTTTATCGCCATCACCGCGACGATCTCCCCCGACCACGAGCATCGCGAAAATGCGCGGCGCATCATCGGGGATGCGGCATTTGTCGAAGTCTTCGTCGATACGCCGCTGGAAGTCTGCGAAAGCCGCGACCCCAAGGGCCTGTATCAACGTGCCCGGCGCGGCGAAATCCCTCAATTCACGGGGATAGGCTCGCCGTACCACCCTCCTGTCCATCCGCAGCTGACCGTCCAGACGCAAGGCAATTCCGTCGAACACTGCGTTGACGAGATCATTGACTACCTCGCACGCGAACGTCACGTCGACACCAGCCACCTGAACGCGGGGAAGCTGGAACTGGTGTACCGGAGCGCCGACTGCGGCTAAGCGGAGCGGCCCGGCAACCGGGAACATTAACGCCCGCCCTTCATAAGCCGGCTTAGCCGGCCGCTCTCGGTCGCGATCTGTCCACGCTCTGGAGCGTCGGCGACACCGACGGCTGGTATTCAGGCACCCAGCGGCGCAGATCGCGCCGAACCTCATCGTCACTGAGAACGCGATGCTGCATCAGCCAGGGCAGCAGGTTGTCGAGCAGGTTGTCCGGCACCTCGCGCGCACGCGCGATGCGCAGCTTTGGGTGTGGCGTACGTGAGGTCATTTCGTCGTCGGCCAGCAGTTCCTCATAGAGCTTCTCGCCGGGCCGCAGGCCACTGAACTCGATCCGGATATGCTCATCAGTGAAGCCGTAGAGCCGGATCAGGTCACGGGCGAGATCGACGATTCTCACCGGCTGCCCCATGTCCAGAATGAAGATCTCACCGCCCTGTCCCATGCTCGACGCCTGAAGCACGAGCTGCGCGGCCTCAGGGATCGTCATGAAGAAACGGGTGATCTCCGGATGCGTGACCGTGACGGGGCCGCCTTTGGCGATCTGCTGCTGGAACTTCGGGATCACGCTCCCGGCGCTACCCAATACGTTTCCGAAGCGGACGGTCTCGAACTGCGTGCGCTCGCTCGTCTGCTGCAGCACCCCGCACACCATCTCGGCGAGGCGCTTGCTCGCGCCCATCACGTTGGTCGGATTCACGGCCTTGTCGGTCGAGATCAGCACGAAGTGGCGTACGCCCTGGCGAATCGCCGCGTTCGCAACACGGTACGTACCGAGCACGTTGTTGCGCAACGCCTGCCAAGCATTGAGCTCTTCCATCAGCGGCACATGCTTGTAGGCCGCCGCGTGGAAAACGATGTGCGGCGTGTAGCGCGACATCACCTGGTCGAGCAGCAGCGAATCCTTCGCGTCGCCAATGACGGGAACCATCGCCTGTTCCGGGAAACGCTCGCGGATCTCCTCGGTGAGCTTGTAGATCGCATACTCGGAGAGATCGAACGCGACGAGCTGCGCGGGCTTGAACTTCAGGATCTGGCGACACAGCTCGGAACCAATCGAGCCGCCCGCGCCCGTGACCATCACGACGCGGTCGCGCAACAGCGCCTCGACGTGCGGCGTGTCGATCATGACCGCCTCGCGGCCGAGCAGGTCTTCGAGATCGATCTGGCGAATCTGGGAAAGGAAACCCTGGCTAGGCATCAGCGCCGTGAGCGAAGGCAAGACCATCGCCTTGACCCCCACGCGCACGCAAAGCGTGGCAAGGCGCCGCTGCGTCTCCACGGTCGCGGACGGGATCGCGATGATCACATGCTCGACCTTGAGCGCTTCCGTCCAGTGCGCGATTTCGCCGATCGGGCCGAGCACCTTGTAGCCGTAGATCTCGCGGCCCTGCTTCGCGACGTCGTCGTCAAGAAGACCGACGAGACGCCACTCGCCCGAGCGCGACAGCTCGCGCGCGAGACTCGCGCCCGCGCCACCCGCACCGAGCACCAGCACGGGCTTGCCCTGGCCGACGAGGCCGCCGTATAGATAGAACTCTTTGCTGGCCCGGTAGACCGCGCGCGGGGCGCCCATGGCAAGGAACAGCAGCATCGGCGAGAGCACGAGGACCGAGCGCGGAATAATCGGCACCGGCTGGAACATCACCGCGCCGACCATGATGACCAGCGCGCCGACAATGATGGCCTTCGCGATGCGCACCAGATCGGGCAGGCTTGCGAACACCCACAAGCCGCGATAGAGACCAAAGGCGCGAAACATCACGCCGTAGACGGGAAGGACCCAGACGAGCGCGCTGCACGCACCCCTGAAGAAGACCTCTGGCACCTCGCCGTTGAACCGGACGACGTATGCGACCAGCCACGCGCCCGCTGCGGCCAGCAGGTCGAAGAAAAAAACACTGAACGACAACCAAGTTGCCCTTGATCGCAACATCGGCGGCAAACCTCGAAATTAATTCTCGTCAGCTTCTTGAAAGCACATCAAGCGCAGATCAATGACGATCTTCAAGCAGGGTTGGCACCCGAGACTACGCCGCAAGTGTCAGGCGTTTCTACCGTATGGGCAGCCCGACGCCTACGGAGCAAGCATTATGCCCGCAAGCTTGATGGCATACCAATAAATTGCGGTGAGCGCGTGGGCGATCCGGGTGCGCTATTAGCCGATGATAGAGCCTGCGGACGTTTGCCGGACTTCAGCGCCAGGAAACAAATGTCTCAATAATGTTACAGATGCATCTGCCGATAAAGGAGGAAATGATGACATGGGGACAAAACAGTCTGTCGACAGCGGTCCAGTTCCAGTAGCCGCGCAGATCCCGCAACGTTCTCACCTCGGAGCGCGCGTGTACTTGCGAGTGCCCGGACGGAGCGGCTACTGATCGTTGGCGTTCTGAAATTTTCGCCAGCGCAAATCGATGACGACTCCACAGCACGCCAGAGCACCATACCAGACCGCAAGAATCAGCCATTGCTCCCAGGTGGCGCGGTCCCGCGCCCATAGCGCGAGCAGTACGGCCCCAAACATGACGAGATACCAATAAATTGCGGTCCGGGCGTGGCCGATACCCGAGCGAACCATGCGCTGATAATAATGCTCGCGGTGCGCCTGCCAAAATTTTTCCCCTCGCAGCAAGCGCCTCAACAATGTGACTGAGGCGTCCGCAATAAACGGGGAAAAAACGAGAGCGGGAAACCACAGGGGCCAGACTTCTGCGCGCCAGCCCCAGTAGCCCAAAGCACCCGCCAGAAACCCGAGCGGGATCGAACCAGCGTCGCCCAAAAACAATTTGGCCGGGTGAAAGTTGAGGAAGAGAAAGCCGAAGGCAGCGCCCGCAGCGGCAGCAGCCGACACCGCCAAAGCAACCGACGGATGCCCTCCGGTCAGAGCCGCAGCCGCATAGGCGCCAAAACCGAAGAGGGCCATGCCGCCCGCCAGCCCATCGGCGCCGTCCATGAAGTTGTACAGATTGATCAGCCAGAGCATCAGGAACCCGACGCCAACGAGCAGCCACCAGGGTGCGGCGGCGGGATAAACCACGAGCAGCGCGGCTACGGCGGCGAAATGAACGGTAAACCGGACGCGGGCAGGCAAGCCGCGACGATCGTCGATCTGCGACATCAATGCGAGCACCGCAGTGCCCGCAGCAATCAGCCACATCTGCGACGCGTGACATAAAAGTGCCACCAGGCAAACCGGGACGATGCCCCAACCGCCTACGCGCGGAGTCGGTAATGCATGCAACGAGCGGTCGTTGGGAATATCGGTCGCAAGGCGCCACGCAAGACCGCTGGCAAGCAATACGCGCAGGATCGTCGTCGAGGCGGCGGCGGCAACCATGGCCACCGCTAGCGGGATGAGCCACGTGGTCGTTGTGAGATGCATGTTGTCTATCGTCGAGTATCGCGCGAAAGATACCATGCGGCCGTGGCCGCGAGACCATGCCTTGTCGTGTGCGGGGGATGCCAGCCAAGTACGCGCTTGATGTGACCCGTCTCGAGTTCCAGACTGCCCGTCAGGCGATCGATCACTGCACCGCGGCGGACAAGTTTGCCGAGCACCCGCAACAGGCCGACCGGCACCGGGAGGAGCCGCGCCGGTTTGCCAAGCGCTTCGCCAATCATCTGTAGCAGCGCCGCGACTGAAGGCGCGTCGTCGTCGGCGACATGAAAGCACTCCCCCGCAGCACGCGGATCGGTCGCACAACGCAACAGGGCATCAGCCAGATTGTCGACGTAGACAAGGCTGCGGCGCGCGCAAACCGAGCCGAGAGGGAGTGGGATCCCATTCGCAACGGCATCCAGCATGCGCAGAAAATTGGCACGGACCTCTGGCCCATAAACGAGCGGGGGGCGTACGATCACGACCTCGATTCCAGCAGACGCACCGAATTGCACGAGTTGCTGTTCTGCGCGCAGTTTTGAGCGGCCGTAAGCATCCTGGGGTTCCGGCGTAGTCTCCTCCGACAGAGGAGATCCAGCGTCGCTCTCGCCTACCGCCTTGATGCTGCTTGCAAAGACGAACCGGCTCACCCCACGTGTACGCGCCGCTTCGGCGACGCGCAGCGTACCCGTAACGTTGGTCGCGTTGAAGGCGGCATCCGGATCAAGTGATACCTCATTCATCACGTGGACACGGGCGGCCAGATGGATCACACAATCGGCGTGCAGATCAACAGGCCATGCATCTTCGAGACCGGCGAAATCGGGGGCGTCGTGTACCCATTCGCGAACTCCCGGATCACATTCTCCTGGCCGCCTCACAAGCGCAGTGACGGTATGTCCCGCAGCCAGGGCAAGCCGGCAGACGGCGCGACCAACAAAGCCGTTCGCACCGGTTACGATAAGGCTGCTCATTACCACCTCAAGTCACTACGGTTATAGAGCGCGAAAGCACGCGCACGAGATCTGGCGAAACGGTGAGAAGGCAAACCAATGCCTCCTCGACGCACGACCATCAGGCTTCAGATCAGCAACTCGCTCAGCTTTGCCAGAAGCGGATCCACCATTCGCCCCCATGCATGCTCCTGTTCGACGAACGTCCTGGCTCGCTCAGCCATCGCTACTGCCTTGGCTTCATTGACCGAGAGCCACTCGATACGGTCGACAAATTCCTCTGGCGTATTCGCGATCAGGAGATCCTGGTCGCTCTTTGCACCCAAGCCCTCATAACCCAACGAAGTCGTCACGACGGGCAGCCCTACAGCCATGTATTCCAGAATTTTATTCTGCACTCCTGCGCCAATGCGCATCGGACACACACCTATCGCTCCATCTGACGCGGCATCCGCCACCGATGCAACCCGTCCAGTCACTTCTACGCCCTCATAGCTACGGAATTGCTCGGCAAGCGCGGGAGCAATGGAACCGACAATCCTGAAGCGGTAATCGGCGCGCTTGCGCAGCAACGGCAACACCTCTGCGGCGAAGTAGTGGCACATATCCTGGTTCTGGACCGTCCGCATATCGCCGATGAAAATCAGGAGCCGGCTCGCCATGCTTCGCGCCGAATAAGGCAGCCCGGACAGGTCCACCCCGTTAGAGCACACCATCACATTCCCGACGGACGATTCGGGGAACAGATACGCCTTATCGGCTTCGGAGACCAGCACGGATAGATCGAAGTCGTTGACGATTGTGCGCTCGTAATCGAGCAGGCGCCTGGCCTCCAGACTGAACACGCGCGCCTTGAGCCCGCGTGCATTCCTGAGCTGCTTGACCCGGCTGTAATTGAGCGAGATGGCGTCGGTCATCTCGAGTACACGCGGCTTGTCCGACTTGCGCACATATTCTGCACAACGTACCAGATGCGCGAGTACGCCATCATGCGACGGCAACAGCCGGGCAACAGTTGCGGCAAATGCCCGGCTCCGGTAGTAGGCGACCTGCAACGGCGTCCGGGTGGGAAGCGCAAGCAGCGTATTGATGTACGAACGGGTCTTCGAGAGGAAGACGCGCTCAACGCGATCGAACACGCCGTCCTGCGGCAATTCACAGGCCATCTCTTCCGGCGTCTCGCACAGACTCAGCAGCGTCAACGAGTACTGCCGGGACAACGCCTTGCAAAGGTGATAAATCCTTAGCTTGTCTCCGCCGATTACCGGGTAGGGCAATCTGGGCGTCAATACCAGCAGCTTTTTCTTCTCTGCGGTCACGACAAGCGCTCCCAGAAATCCCGAATCGACGGACCGACGTTCGACTCAGAAAAGATGCGCGCACGGTCTATGCCGTCACGGACAGTCGCTTCGAATCGCGCGTCATCGTTCCACATCTTGCGGATTTGCTCGGCCATATCACCCACCGACCAGGGATCGAACTGCAGCCCACAGTCACCAACAATCTCAGGCATTGACGTCGTGTTGCTGCACGCAACGGGCGTACCCGACGCCATCGCTTCCAGCAGCGGGATGCCGAACCCCTCGAACAACGAAGCAAAGATGAAGGCGCGTGCCTGGCGGTAATGCTGCATCAGTTCCTGCTCGGAAACATACCCGAGCAACTCGACGTGGCCCGCGAGGCCAAGCGCAGCGGCCCGCTGAAGGAAATGCTCGTGATGTGCGGACTTGATCCCCGCGATTCGCAAGCTCACGTCCTCGCCCAGCGCCGTGCGCGCCAAGGCGAAGGCTTGCAGGAGGCGATGGACGTTCTTGCTGGGCACCTCGCCCGCCACCGTGAACAGGTACGGCTGGCGATCGGTCAGCCTTAGCGGAGGAACGAACCACGTGTCCGGAATCGAGTTCGGAATGACGTGGACATCCTGCTCAGACAGTCCGAGCTGCTCCACCAGCTCTCGTTGGGTAAACCGGGAAACGGTCAGCACGACATCCGCCCGTCGAGCCAGTCGTGGCACAACGTGACGTCGGTACAGACGCCCGGCGGCTTGATATAAGGATCTCGGCGGAGGCAGCACTCGCCAGGATTGCAGAAAGATCAGATCGTGTACGACTGCGATCACCCGGGTCTTGCCCGTCGAACGCAACGGTCCGGTGTTGTACGGGCAAAGCAGGTAATCCAGCTTCTGCTCGTGGCACAGACGAGGCAGTTCGACCTGTTCCCACCACGGAAAGAAACCGCGGCCTTCGCTGATGCACGGCCATTCGTCGGCGGTTACGCCGCTCGGCGCCAGACCCAGCACGGACGCGCTTACCGGCGCGACGAGATGACGGGCGAACCGTCCCATGCCGCGGTAGTTGCCGACCATCCAGGTGATATCCACCCCCAACTTCACGCAGCATTCTCCCAGGCAGATAGCATCAGGGCTGATTTGATCCGCCCAGGACCGATCGATAGACCGCGAGGGTCTGCTCGGCGCACGCTTGCCAGTTCAAGTCGCGCGCTCGCGCCAGCCCTGCCTGGCGAAGTGCGTCGGCCTTGCTTGTGTCCTCGATCATCAGCCGCATGGCGTCGGCAATTTCATCGGCATTGCAAGGATCGACCAAAACGGCCGCGTTTGCGGCCACTTCGGGAACGGATGTCGTATTGGAAGCGACGACCGGAAGGCCAGAAGCGAATGCTTCCACGACCGGCAGTCCAAAGCCTTCACAGAGCGACGCGAAGACGAGCGCACTGGCCGACTGCATAAGCGCACGTACATCAAAGTCCGGAAGATATTGCAGCCAGCGAACGCTGCCTTCGGCTTCGATCGCCTGCAAGCGGGCGACGAGGCTCTCGCACCCCCACCCGGCCCGGCCAACGATGACCAATGGTATCTCGCGACGCAGTTCGGCCGGCAAACGCGCATGAGCATCCAGGATTCGCTCGACGTTCTTTCGCGGCTGCAAAGTCCCGACGCTCAGGAAGAAACGCGCGGGCAAACCCAAGCGCTGCAACACCTCGGCACGGGCAAGTTCGTCGATCCGCTCGAAATAACGTGGGTGCACACCCAACGGAACAACGGATATACGTTCCGGTGCAACGTGGAAATGCTCGACGATCGCCTGCTTCGAGTACTCGGAGATCGTGATAACGTGGTCCGCCCACGACCCCGCGCGCCGCAATAGCCAACGGCTCAGTGCGGCCGCCCTCATTAACGTCCACTCAGGATTGGACAGCGGGATCGCATCCATCAAGGTCGCGACGACCGGCAAAGTGGACAACCTGGGAATCAGGTGGTCCGTCGCATGAAACACGTCTACCCCTGCCGCGGCCAGCCCTTTTTCGTCGAAGCACGTCCACGGGCTAACAGCGCTCAGCACAGTTGCAACCGAGTGCCGGCCGAGGTCTACCCGAGCACGAGCCCCCGGAAACACGTCTTCGCCAACGAATGCACGATAGCCGGCGGGAACCAGATCGACTCCGCCCTGGGCAAGCAGCGCCCGCCCCAACTCCCGCGTATACGAGCCGATGCCATCCACTCCACCATGTGCGATGCTCCGGGCCAACGCCGTCGTGCCAAAACCAACCTTCACGCACGCCCCGCTTCGTACATCCAGCGCAGCGTGCTCTCCAGCGGAATATCCTCGAGCGGGCCAACAGCGGACTGCAGCCGCGCCGCATTGCCCTGCAGTCGCCGCACTTCATTCGCGCGCACGAACGCCGGATTGATGTGCACCTCGATCTCGTAGCCCGCGATCTGCTCCATCATCGCGATCACAGCCTTCAGCGAAACCGCCTGGCCCGAGCACACGTTGAAAACGCCACCGGCCGGCGCAAGCTCCAGTAAGCGTCGATACGCGTCCACCACGCGGCGCACGTCGGAAAAATCGCGCTCGACCTCGATATTGCCAAGCTCGATCACTCGCTCGCCGCGCTGGAAATGACCGACGATCTTGGGGATGAGGAATTGCGGCGACTGCCCCACCCCGGTGTAGTTGAACGGGCGCACCACAACGATGGGCAACCTGTCCTGATAGACGCCGGCCATGTACTCCATGGCCAGCTTGCTGACGGCGTAGTCGTTGGCAGGATTGGGCGGCACGGTTTCATCCACGACTTCCACCGTGGCATTGCCGTACACGTTAGCGCTGCTGGCGAGCAGCACGGCGCTGGGCTTGCGCTCCAGCCCGCCCAAGGCTTCCAGCAGATTGCTACTCCCGATGATGTTGGTGCGGTAAATGTCTCCGACATCGCCATGCGCCACAAAGGAGACCCCGGCCAAGTGGGCCACCACATCGGGCTTGACGTCCTGCACGACGCGCGCAAGTTCGGCGCGGTCGCACAAATCCACCCGGTGGACGTCAGGCCCCGTCAGGTCGCTGCCGTGACAGGTGCCGAATACGCGGTAGCCGACACTCTCGAGCTCGTGGGCAAGATATTGGCCGGTGAAACCGCGGAGCCCCGTCACCAAAGCCCGCGGCATATCAGAACGAGAAACCAATTTCATTGCGGCGCAAGTCTGCTTGAACCATCATGGCACACAGCTGTTCCAGCGTGGTGGCCGGCGCCCAACCCAACTGCTGCCGGGCCTTTTCAGGGTTGCCAATGAGCAGGTCCACTTCGGCCGGGCGATAGAACCTGGGATTGACCTTGACCACCGTCTTGCCCGTGGCGATGTCGATGCCGACTTCGTTCTCGTCCTTGCCCTTGAACTCCAAGGTAACACCGACCGCGTTGAAAGCAATCCTGACGAAGTCACGCACGGTCTCGGTGCGGTTGGTGGCCAGCACATAGGTGTCGGGCTCGTCGACCTGCAGCATGCGCCACATGCCTTCGACGTATTCCTTGGCAAAGCCCCAATCGCGCTTGGCATCCATATTGCCCAATTCGAGCACATCGAGCTTGCCCAGCTTGATCTTGGCCACCGAGTCAGTAATCTTGCGCGTAACGAATTCTCGGCCGCGCAGGGGCGACTCGTGGTTGAACAGAATGCCGCTGCAGCCAAAGATGCCATAGCTTTCGCGGTAGTTGATCGTCATCCAGTGCGCGTAGAGCTTGGCGACTCCGTAGGGGCTGCGCGGGTAGAAAGGCGTAGTCTCGATCTGCGGAATGGCCTGCACTTTGCCAAACATCTCGGACGTACTGGCCTGGTAGAAGCGAACCTTGGGGTTGACGATTCGAATGGCCTCGAGCAGGTTCAGCGCACCGACGCCGGTGATTTCCGCCGTGGTCACAGGCTGGTCGAACGACACGCCCACGAAGCTCTGTGCGGCCAGGTTGTAGACCTCATTGGCGCCCGTGGTCTGCAGCAGGCGGATGCTGGAAGCCAGATCGGTCAGGTCATACTCGACCAGGCGCAGACCAGGGTGCTTGTCGATGCCTAGCTCTTCGATGCGCCAGAAGTTAACGGAACTGGTGCGGCGGTAGGTGCCGTAGACTTTATAGCCCTTGTCGAGCAGGAGCTGCGCCAGATAGGCGCCATCCTGGCCGGTAATGCCAGTAATGATGGCCGTCTTTGTATTCGCGACTGTAGTCATGTTCGATCTGTGGATTACTTGTCGTGGTGATTCTGCAAAAAGTCCTGGTATGCCATCACCAGCCCTTCATCGAGTCGTGTTTTTGCAACCCAGCCCAAGCCTTGCATCTTGCTAACGTCCAGCAGCTTCCTGGGCGTGCCGTCCGGCTTGGTTGGATCGAAAATCAGCTCGCCTTCATAGCCCACCGTGTCCTTAATTTTCTGCGCCAGTTCGCGGATCGTCACATCATGGCCGATGCCAACGTTGATCAACGGGCAAGCATCCGGCGCCGTTAGGCTGGAGAACTTATCTTCCGACAGTTCCAGCAGAAACCGGACAGCGTTGCCAATATCCAGGGAATACATGAACTCCCGCAGCGGCGTGCCGGTGCCCCACACGACGACCGACGGTTCATTCTTCACCTTGGCCTCATGGAAACGCCGCAGTAGCGCAGGCAGCACATGGGAATTCTGGGGATGATAATTATCACCCGGACCATACATATTGGTCGGCATCAGCGACAGGAACCGTGCGCCGTGCTGCCGGTTGTACGACCAGCACGACTCTACGCCCGCTATCTTGGCAAGCGCATACGGCCGGTTCGTCGCCTCCAGCGGCCCCGTCAGCAGGTAATCCTCGCGGATGGGTTGACTGCAATCGCGCGGGTAGATGCAGGACGAGCCGAGAAAGATCAATCGGTCGACCCCAGCTTCGAACGCCGCGTCGATGACATTCAGTTGGATACGGAGATTCTTATGGAGAAAGTCGACCGGATAATTAGCGTTCGCCCAGATGCCTCCGACTTTGGCTGCACACAGGACGACGGCGTCGGGTTTTTCATTCAGGATGAATTCGCGAGTTTCCGCCGAGCGCTCCAGGTCCAGTTCCTCGTGGCTGCGCACCACGGTCTGGTATTTCTCGGGACTCTGATTCAGGGTCGCACGGACGGCCGAACCGACCAAACCTCTGTGTCCCGCAACGAATATTTTCCTCATTTCAACCTCAAATCAATTGATCCTTAACGCAAATATTTGCGCAACCGATTGGCCACTGGCCACCATATACGGCGGGTCTTCTTCAAAATCCTGTTTTGCCTGGAAAGCTGGGCCAGATAACGCTCCAAGTTTACCGCATTTTCCTCTACAGAAAATTGATACTGATATTTTCCGGCATAAAATTCCTCACTCGGCTTACCGATGTATTCCACCAGACGCGCCTCACCTCTTTCCCAGTTATTTCTGCCTCGCAACGCGGCAAGTCTGCCTTGGGCGCCATATTCAATGGCCTTCTCAAAATTCAACGATTTTGGATTTTTCCAATCATAAAGCAACCCATTGACGCCGTCGAGAATATACTCATTCATCGTACCCTCATTGGGCGCCACGACGCATTGCGACCTCCCGAAGGCTTCGAGGAACGATTGCCCTATCCCCTCCTCCAATCTGGGAGCAAAATATACATTTGCTCTGGAGAGCACAGCATCCAAGTCGGACTTTTTTTCAAACCACGTGGATGTTTTTATATTGAACCGCTTAATGTCCTCGTCCGATGGCAGCGTGGGGGAACTTGAGCCCGGGTCCGGCGCCAAATGCAGGTGGAAACTCGAGAAATGCGTGCCGGCGATCAACTCCCGGACTACTTTCCACGGTAGTTCGCCTTCTCTGCGCAGCCAAAAAAAGCCATGCAGTCCGTCGGTATTTTTTTCCTGATCCGCCCCATCGACAAGCGGTTGATAATATCTCGCAAAATGGCTCTGAATTCCAAAGGCCGTAGTCACAGCGTGGGCTGCGCTCGAGAAATTAATTACCTTACAACCCTGGAATTGGCGCCAAAAATTCGTCAAATTAAACAGCGGACCGAAGCAAATTCCGAATTGATCCAACATTGGAATAAATGTCACATTGGGGTGCAACTTTCTAAAATAATGCCCCCCCGCGTCGCAAACCGCCTGGAACATTATCACTGCATCGTAATTTTCCACAGCGCTCCATGAAACAGATTTTCCACCGCTCCATGCCTCGTCCCAGAAAAACGTAACCGTATGACCATACCGCTCGAGAATCTCCGCGAGAAACTGAGTCGACTGCGTTTTCATATGAAACGAGTGGTCGATGTAAGCGACTCTCACCATTTATTCCTTATTGCAATTTCCAATAAATCCGCCGTGCGAGATTGTAGAACTTCGGATATCGGTACAGCAGTGACTTGATTTTCTCGACGGGCAGATGCCGTCCCGCATTTTTCCGCGCCTCGCTCACGATGCCGATAACGCGATCTGCCGGGTGCGATACGTCCGGCAGGGCCGAGAGGCTGGCCCATGCCAATGCGTTGACGAAATCGGACTCCAGCGCGTGGAGCGCGTATTCTTTTTTCAGAAATCCCGCGAGGCCTCCTTGCGACCGGCCGCTTTCTTTTTGTTCCGGCGTGGCGAAAACAAAAAACATGGCCAGAAGTACTTCGCGCTCCTTGTCACTCAAAAATGGGAATCTTTCTTCAACGACTCTCATGCATTCTCGGCTGTGATTCAAATTGTCGCTGGACACGCCTCCCAGCGAATAGTTCACAGTGGCCTCACGTGTATAACAGAATGTCGCCCCGGCATCCACGCACTGCATGATCCACTTAAAATCAGCCGCGATTTTGTACGACGTGTCGTAAGGCCCGGAGCGTTCATACGCCAGCCGAGTCGCATAGATAGCGTTATGACAGGCATTGGCGCACATGAAATACGACCCCGGGTGCACGAATGCGGCGACCCAATGGAAAACATCGTTTTCGCCGATAAGCACCCTCGCCCCCGACAGCAGCAGGCAATTCGCACTGATGCCACCCAGATACCGGACGGCAATCTCCGCGGAGTCCGGCTCCAGCCAGTCGTCAGAATTTAGTACACAGATCAGGTCGCCACGAGCCAGCGGAATGGCTTTGTTTAAGGCATCGTAAAGTCCTTTGTCCGGCTCCGACGCGTAGTAATCCAGTTTTTCTTCATACTTCCGGATTACATCCAAGGTATTGTCGGTGGATGCCCCGTCCAAGATGATATGTTCGACGTTCTTGTAGCTCTGCTGCTGCACGCTCTCGATGGTGCGCGCAAGGGTGACCGGATTGTTCCGAACTACTGTTATGTAAGAAACTAGCGGGCACTCGGGCGAGCTGTTCTTGAATTGCCCTTTCGTTCGCAAGCCACCTTCGACAGTGGCTTTCCTGTCAATGCTGCGCAGGGAATCGACCCAGATCGGCCATGGCCCGTCGGCGCGGATCGCGTTCGTCTTTTCCCTATAGAACTGTGGCCCCCAGCTTCCATTTTCATATCCGTTGACGCTCGCCATGGGCGACAAGCTCTTGGCCAGCCTTATTTGGCCGAACGCTTCTTCGCGCTGGCGCGCCGCTTCCAGCAATGCCTTGCGGACGGTATCGGCGCAGCGGTCCCATGAAAAATCCCCGGAGCGCCGCAATGCCGCCTGTGCGTATTTTTCGGAATCACCCTCCGAAGACAGGAGGCTAGTCAGCGCGCCGACGGCCGCTGCCGTATCGTCCGCATCAACCATTAGTCCAGCATCGCCCACCACTTCTGGCAAGGAGGAGTTATTGGCGACGATGACCGGCGTTCCACAGGCCATGGCTTCGAGTGGAGGCAGACCAAAACCCTCGTACCGGGAAAGATAGAAAAAGCATTTGCTGTCGCTGTACAGCGCGGCCAAATCCTGATCCTCTACATAGCCCGTCAGAACAATCTTGCTGCGCCACGGACCGGCTTCCGCGAGCGCCTGCTCCAACCTCTCCAGCTTCCAACCGCTCATCCCTGACAGCACGAGATGTAGATTGCTCTGAGGATTTGCCGCCATGTACTGAACGTAGGCCCGGACCACCTGGTCCAGGTTTTTCCGGATCTCCAGCGTAGCCAGGCTCAGTACGTAATCGACCCCTTGGGGAATTGAGTACCGTTGTCGGACCTCCGCTCGCTTATGCGCATCCTTGCACGGGAAGAAGCGCTTGCCGGCGGCCAGAGGAATCACTACGATCAATTCGGGATTGAGATCCGGGCGATACTCCAAGAGATCTCTTTTCGTACACTCTGAAATTGCAAAGACAATCGTGTCCTTGCGAAGGCCGGCAATTATGCGCCGGACCTCAGCGGCGCCCTCTTCCGTCAGGTATTCCGGATGTCGAAGACCAATCAAATCGTAGATGATGTGGGATCGAATGATGGGCGATGATTCTTCCCACACAACAGGGGAAACGCCGAATGGCGACAGCAGAATATTCCCGCCGGCAAATCCATCCTTTTCGTAAACGATGGTCCCAGCATCGAATATTTGCTTTTCCTCTAGATACTGGTGCGCCTTCTCTTCAAATCCCTGACGCACGAAGAACGCCACATCGAAATCTTCATATTTCGCCAGCCGAGGAAACACCTCATCATTCATGCGATACACACCCGTCTTCACGCCTTGAGCCAGGACATATATATCCAAAATCAAGCGAAAACGCGGAAATATTTTATTCATCAGCAGCCAATCCGAGAGATTCAATAATTCAAATATTGGATTTCATATTAATACCCAAACAACAGAAATTATTTGAATCTCCCCCTTAACCATCGCAATGGCTTCGTGAGCCTCCAAGAGGTGCTAGTGTACACTGCTTGCAGTTGATGCCCAAGCCTCTGCGTTTCCGCCTCGATCAGTTGAATTTGCTCCAGAAGCTGCGAGATTCTTCCATTCGACTGGTTAATTTGCGCTGCCAAAGAATTTTCGCCCTGATCAATCAGATGGATTTGCTCAATAAGCTGTGTAATCTTTTCATTCGACTGACTAATTTGCACAGTCAAAGCGTTTTCGCCCTGATCAATCAGACGGATTTGCTCAATAAGCTGCGAGATTTTTTCATTCGACTGGTTAATTTTCTCAGCCAAAGCATTTTCGCTCCGAGCAGATTGTGCCTCATATCGATCTGTCAACACAGACAGGCTCAGACCAAAATCCGCAGAAAATGCACCATCAAATAATCGAGAAACATCTTCGTCGCAGGATGTCTGGGCTACGATGGCATAATCTGGGCTGACCCCGCTCAGCACGTCAAACAACCGAACTTCCGCGGCCGGGTCACGCAAAATGCTTGACTCTTGCAGGCGCAACATTTTGACCCTTGAAAACCCGGAATACTCCGCAACAAAGCCTAATAGAGCGGGCGGAATCGGTTGCTTGTGACTGGGATCGAGATAAAAATTACAGCTACCCACAAGCAAATTTTCCGGATTTGGCGTTTCCAAGATCAAAAGCCCGCCAGGAATCAAGACACGCGTTGCCTCCTTCACCAGAGCGAGCAGTTCTTTAAAACCAATGTGCTCAACAACGTGAAAAGCTGAAACGATGGAAACCGAAGCCGAAGGCATTTCGCGCAATGCATCTAGCGCGTCGCCTTTTCGAGCGTTCAGCCCAAGAGCAAAACACGCCTCCAACATACGATCGTTCAAATCAACGCCAGTGGCTTGAAATCCTTCTTCAGATAACAATTCCAGCCACTCTCCACGTCCACACCCCAAATCCAGTGAATTTGGGGTGTTGGTCAATGTGAAAAATGGTTGAGTAAACGGCAAATACGCTCGAAGCCGCTCCTTTATCAACTCTCTTGAGCCACGATACCGGTCTTCAAAAGCGCGATAAAAACCATCAGTCACACTTCACCTCCACCTTGGTTTGCAGCCATGTCACGCCGACAAAATCACTCATAGCAATGTTTACAACATTAAAAACCAATGCACGATCCTGCCAATGATAATTCGCCTTTATATGCGAATCGCCAGAGTGAAGTGCCACCGAGACGGAGTAACTGCCTTGCCCAAGATTGGCTGGGAAATCAAAATCGACCACGGCATCCGAACTCGGGGCGAGATCGTACAGCTGATGCTTCAAGTGATAGGTATTGGTTCCAAAGACAGGCTGCCCCAAGCGATCTTTGATCAGGAACCCGACGACGAGCTCCGGTATCGGTTCCAAGCATTGCACTGAAACTCGCAACCTGACCGGCTGACCAACGCCGACGACCTCTTGTTCGCGCCCTTCCTCATTCAACAAAGCAACGTTCTTGATGCGAGCTTCGCCTGTGCCTGATACCGTCTGAACCTTGCCGTCATCGCGAACCTCTTGCGTGACCGTCTGGTTTTGATGATCAGCCAGCAAGGCGTTGTAATAGTTCATCACCGCTTCAGGCTCGCCCTCCATAGCAAGCCTACCCGCGTTGAGCAAAATGGCACGGTCACAGATGGACTGGATAGCCTGCTTGTCGTGCGACACGATCAGGAGCGTAGTGCCCCGCTTGCGGAACTCGCGGATGCGGTCAAAGCTCTTGTGCTGGAAATAGGCATCGCCCACTGACAGGGCTTCGTCCACGATGAGCACGTCGGGCCGGCGCGCCGTGGCGACGGCGAAGGCCAGGCGCACCTGCATGCCGCTGGAATACACCCGCACCGGCTGATCAATGTATTCACCGATCTCGGCGAAAGACTCTATATCGGGCATAAGTGTCAAAATCTCGTCCACACTCATGCCCAACAACTGGCCCGCCATGACAGCGTTCTGCCTGCCTGTGAAGTCTGGATGAAAGCCCATACCCAGTTCCAACAATGCCGCCACGCGGCCCGTCATCTGCACGCTGCCACTGGTAGGTTGGGTAGTGCCGACGATCATCTTGAGCAAGGTGCTCTTGCCCGCGCCATTCATGCCGATGATGCCCACGGCCTCACCCGCGCGCACTTCAAAATTCAGGCCTTGCTGGACCCAATGCAGTTCGTGGCGAGATTTGCCGCGCGGGTCCAGCCACTCCACCAGACGCGACCAGCGCGAGGGGTATTTTTTGTAGGCCTTGCCCAGATTGCTAACGATAATGGTGCCCATCAGAGTTCATCCACCATTTCACCCGCATGTTTGCGGAACAGGGTAAAGCCCAGCAGGCACAGCGCTACCGCCAACGCCAAGACGGGCCATAGGCTGTACCAGTTGGGCCAGCCCCCGCGCACCAGAATCGTCTGGAAGGACTCAATCAACCGCGCCATGGGGTTGAAACGCATCCAGGACTGGACGCGCCCTGGCAATATGCTGACTGAGTAGACAATGGGCGTCATCCAGAACCAGAAACTAAGGACAATACCGAAGAACTGGCCCACGTCACGGAAGAACACGTTGAGCACGCCCAGTGTGATGCCCAGACCAACGGCAAACAGTACCAGTAATGCAAGCGTGGGTATCAAGGCCACAAAGGCCAACCCGGGAAAATTACCTGACGACACCAAAAACAAGGTGAACAGCCCGAACACAATGGCAAAGTTGACCAAGGCATTGGCCACCACGATCACCGGCAGGCAGAGGCGCGGGAAGCTCAACTTCTTGAGCAGGTTGGCGTTTTCGATGAAGGTGTTCTGTGCCCGCCCAACGATTTCCGTAAACAGGCCCCAAGTGAGCACACCCGCGCACAGGTAGACGCTGTAGGCGAAGCGGTTCTCCACCCCAGGCAAGCGGTTGTGCATGACCCCTGAGAAGATCACCGTATAAACCACGATCATGGAAAGTGGGTTGAGCACCGTCCATGCCGCGCCCAACAAGGAATTGCGATACTTGGACTGGAACTCACGCTTCACGCTCCCCAATATGAAGCCGCGGTAGCTCCACAGGGCCTTAAGCATTCCGAGCATCAGGCACGCCCGTAAACGTCTTGAAAACGGACGATGTCGTCCTCGCCCAGATACTCTCCGCTTTGGACCTCGATCATCACGAGGTCCAGCACACCGGGGTTCTCAAGGCGATGCTTGTGCCCGGCAGGAATATAGGTAGACTCGTTAGTGCGGACGTAGATTTCCTGATCCCCGTTCACAACTTTTGCCATCCCGCACACGACGATCCAGTGTTCGCTGCGATGGTAGTGCATCTGCAGACTCAGGCTGCCACCAGGCTTAACCTCAATGCGCTTGATTTTGAACCCTGGCCCCTCTTCCAGCACCGTGTAAGTGCCCCACGGGCGACTGACGGTGCGATGCAGCTTGTAGGCTTCGTGGTTCTGCTTCTTCAGGCGAGCCACGACCTGCTTCACATCCTGAGCACGATCGGACTGTGCGACCAGCAACGCGTCAGGTGTATCAATGATCATGAGGTCCGCCACACCTACCGCGGCCACCACGCGATCCTGGCTCTGTACGTAAGTGTTTCGACTATCGACAAAGAGCCCGTCACCAACAGCGCGGTTACCGTCCTGATCCGGCGAAACCAACTCGCGAATGGCGCCCCACGATCCAATGTCACTCCAGCCAAAACTCGACGGCACCACGGCCACGTTCGACGAGCGCTCCATCACCGCGTAGTCGATCGAGATGTCGGGCATCTTCGCGAACAACTCGGCGGGGAGCTCAAGCATCTGTGCCGCAGCCTTGTCGGCACAGAGCGTCGCCCGGCATGCTTCCGCCGCCGCCGTGACGTCTGGGGCGTGACGGGCCATTTCGTCAAGAATGACACCGGCTTTGAAGCAGAACATACCCGAGTTCCACAGGTAATTGCCCGCCGCAACGTATTCGGCTGCCTTGACGGCGTCCGGCTTCTCAACGAAACGCAACACCACCCGGCCTTCGCCGATTTTGTCTCCCGCCTCAATGTATCCAAAACCTGTATCCGGATTCGTCGGTACGATGCCGAATGTCACCAGTTTGCCTTGACGAGCCAGTTCGGCGGCACTTGAGACGGCGGCAGAAAAGGCCTCGTGATCCTGAACCAGGTGGTCGGCGGCGAGAATCAGCATAAGCGCATCACGCCCGTACTTTTCCGCAACGTAATGTGCCGCCATTGCCACGGCCGGCGCAGTATTGCGCCCGGTGGGTTCAAGCAGGAAGGCGCCGGATTGCCCGCCGAGATTCGCGCACGCAAACTCGTCCTTGCTCATGAAATAGTAATCACGGTTGGTGACCGTCAGGATCTCCCCCGGTTGCGACCCCATATCGCTACCGGCCACGGCCGCAGCGCGGCGGTAGGTTTTCAGAAGCAAACTCTCACCATCGGCAAGCTTCATGAAGGGTTTTGGGTGCCCTTCACGAGAGACTGGCCAAAGTCGCGTGCCAGCACCACCGGACAGGATGACGGGGATTAACATCACTTTCACTCCAGATTTCTTTGTATCCGCTGACGAAGGAACGTCCTTCGCCACCTACATCGATGCGCCACCGGCGTGCGTTTCAGCCGATCAGGCCAGACCGGGCTGGGACAGAATTATAGCCGGCGAACTAGCGCCCCCGAAAATGCCGGGTTGCCCTGACCACCCGCGCGGGAGAGCCTGTACATCAGGGCATGACAACCATCCGGCCTTGAGTCCAACTTGCTCGATGAAGAACCCATTCCACACGGCAGCCAAACCTTCACGCAACGGTCACTTCGACATCGCCAAAAGTGCCAGAATTGCCAGCATCGAGCCAAGCAACTCCCTCCTGAACCAAGGTGACGCGCAGAACGTACCTCCCAGCCTCAGAGGGTGCCATGACGGACGCTTGCATTTCCCGTTCCTCGCCTGGCATCAGCGACGCGCGAAGTCTTGTTCGTTCGCCATCGAAGACGACAACCCGAGAGTCATCTGCGCCAAGCCAGTGATACGAAACATGCACTGGATTCGGCGCGCGGCTAGCCACTTGGTATGAGGATTGGTTGGACAACCGGACCTCGACCGCAAACTGCCCGTTGACGATGACCTCTGACGGAGCACGTAACACCACCACCGCTATCCGCGCCCTCGCCTCCTCCGAAATGGGTCCATGCCAGGTTTTTTTGATCAACTCTTCCGACCGCGCGTAGCGCTCGGTCAGCAGAGAACGCAACATGTCCCCCATGCGCTCCTCAAACAGTTCGCAACCCCAAGCATATAGTTCCTGATCGAGCGGCGTCAGCTCATTGATTGCTTCGAGTTCCTCCGCCGACAACTCGTGATTACCCGATCGAACAGGGGAAACATTAAGCTGCGGAATTGAAAATTCTGGGAAAAAACCCAGTGTATGAGCGAGAAGGCTCATGGAGTCACGCATCCGCTCGGTGATTCCAACAAACGCGAACGATTCAAGCCGTTTTTTGGCGAGATCCAGCAACGCCCGGTCGTGCCTGCGTGCAGCAAATTCCTTTACGGCTGCGCGGCCGTAACCGACAGGATCACGGGCCAGTTTCTCACCATCGAAGTCAGCCGCCAGAAACAGGGTTTGCGTATTGACGATATCCCAATTCGTTTGAGGATCCCGGACGAAATCCAGCAACGACCATCCCTCATCACTCATTCGCTGATGCCGGTATGCATTGGCGTCACGCCGCGCATGCAGGTACCACGAAACCGTCCGCTGCACCGGTTCCCGCAGCATGGTGATATAGGCGAGGCTTCGTTGAACGTGCGCGCCGAGGCCATACCAGAGATGTCCACGAAACAACCTGTATCGTTCCAGCGAGTCCTGAGGCAAAGCGAACAACTCTGGAAGCAATTGTGCGGGACAAATATCTTCCGTGTCGAACTGATCGTCCAGAAAAGATATCAGCGAAGTCCCTCCAGTTTTCGGGATGTGAAGGTAATAAACAGGATCCGTATGCATTGTCATTTCAACGACTACCATTTCCGCGACTCGCCGCCAGAGTCATTCACTCAAACACAACCGTAACGCATCGTCCCACTCTGGCATCCGCAACCCGAACACCTCGGTCAGCTTGTCCAGCGACATTCTTGAGTTGACCGGCCGCTTCGCCGGAGTCGGATACTCGATCGCCGAAATCGGCACGACCGTCGGCGCCTGCGAAGCCATAGCGATCCCAAATATTGATTCAGCAAAGCCGCACCACGAAGTCGCCCCCGCCGCCGTCAGGTGGTAGACACCGGAACGACGGGCCCACCAATCGGTGTCGGCGGCCGCAGCACCTTGCGCGACGATATGCGACGTCGCAACAGCAATGGTCCTAGCCCAGGTCGGCGCCCCGATCTGATCCGCGACAACACGCAATTCCGGACGCTCACTACCAAGCTTAAGCATCGTAAGCAAGAAGTTCTTGCCGCGCCGCCCATACACCCAACTCGTCCTCAACGTCAAATGCGCACATCCCGTTGCCGCGATCGCCTGCTCACCTTCAAGCTTCGTGTCCCCATACACGTTTTGAGGGTTCGTCGCATCCGTTTCCACGTACGCGCCCGCCTTCGTACCGTCGAACACGTAATCGGTCGAATAGTGGATCAAGGTTCCGCCGCTGCGCGCCATCTCTTCGGCGAACACGCGTGGCACATCGACATTCAGGCGTCGCGCCGCCTCCACATCAGTCTCGGCCTTGTCGACTGCGGTATAGGCGGCCGGATTCACGATCAGCGACGGCTTCAACTCCCGCACGAAATCTTGCACACGCGAGAGATCGGAAAGATCAAGCGTCGACCGGTCGCACGACACGACACGGCCAAGCCCCTGCAGCGCCCGCAACAATTCAAAGCCGACCTGCCCATTGACACCCGTCACAAGGATCGTCGATTGCTGACTCATCTTCGACCTCAAGCGTAGACATCGGCGGCGCTCAGCCGCTTGCCCGCCGCATCCTTCGCCGCCAGCATCGGCTCGAAATCGATCGGCCAATCGATCCCAATCTCCGGATCGTTCCAGACGATGCAGCGTTCGTGCTCCGGGAACCAGTAATCGGTCGTCTTGTACAGAAACTGCGCAGCATCCGAGAGCACGACAAATCCATGCGCGAAGCCCGGCGGAACCCACATCTGACGATGATTCTCGTCCGAAAGCACCGCGCCCACCCACTTGCCAAAATTCGGCGAACTCTTGCGAACGTCTACGGCAACATCAAACACTTCACCTTCCACCACGCGCACCAGCTTGCCCTGCGCGTGCTCGATCTGATAGTGCAACCCACGCAGCACGCCCCGCGCCGATCGCGAGTGATTGTCCTGCACGAACTCCACCTGAGGCGCCACCTGCTCCGCAAACTCACGGGCATTAAAGCTCTCGTAGAAAAACCCACGCGCGTCGCCAAAGACCTTCGGTTCAATGATCTTGACTTCGGGAAGCGCCGTTTCGGTTACCTGGATACCCATGCCAACTGGTCCGTAATAATTTGCTTGAGGTACTGTCCGTATGCGTTCTTGGCAAGCGGTTTGGCCAGCTTCAGAACCTGTTCGGCATCGATCCACTTGCGCCGGTACGCGATCTCTTCCGGGCAGGCGATGACGAGCCCCTGGCGCTTCTGCAGCGTCGCAATGAAGCTCGCGGCCTCGATCAGCGAATCGTGCGTGCCGGTGTCGAGCCATGCATACCCGCGTCCCATGATCTGGACAGTGAGTGCGCCCTCGGCGAGATAGTGCGAATTGACGTCGGTGATTTCCAGTTCGCCGCGCGCCGAAGGCTTGATCCCGGCTGCGATGTCGCACACGCGGTTGTCGTAGAAGTAAAGACCCGTGACCGCGTAGTTGGAGCGCGGCGCGGCGGGCTTCTCCTCGATCGAAACCGCACGGAATGCCTTGTCGAATTCGACCACGCCATACCGTTCGGGATCCTGCACGTGATAGGCGAATACGGTCGCGCCGCTCTCCTCGGCGTTCGCGCGCTCGAGCTGGCTCGCGAGATCGTGTCCGTAGAAGATGTTGTCGCCGAGAATCAGCGCCGACGGATCATTGCCCACAAAATCCCGGCCGATGATGAACGCCTGCGCGAGCCCGTCCGGTGACGGCTGCACCGCGTACTGGATGTTCATGCCCCACTGGCTGCCGTCGCCGAGCATCGCTTCGAAACGCGGCGTGTCCTGCGGCGTCGAGATGACCAGAACGTCGCGAATGCCCGCGACCATCAGCGTCGAGAGCGGATAGTAGATCATCGGCTTGTCGTACACCGGCAGCAGCTGCTTCGACACCACATGGGTGATCGGATACAGCCGCGTTCCGGAGCCTCCGGCCAGGATGATGCCTTTGCGTGTCATCGCGCCAGCCTTCACGCGCGCTGCGCGTAGTTCGTTTCCACCCACTTGCGATAGTCGCCCGAGGCAACTTCGTCAACCCACGCCTGGTTGTCGAGATACCAGCGCACCGTCTTCGCAAGACCCGTTTCGAAGGTTTCGGCCGGCAGCCAGCCGAGCTCGCGCTCGAGCTTGCGCGCGTCGATCGCATAGCGGCGGTCGTGGCCGGGGCGATCCTTCACGTAGGTGATCTGGTCGCGGTACGAGCCCGCAGCCTTCGGACGCAGTTCGTCCAGCAGATCGCACAGCGTATGCACGACTTCGAGGTTCTTCTTCTCGTTCCAGCCGCCCACGTTGTACGTCTCACCCACCTTGCCGCGTGCGAGCACTTCGCGGATCGCGCTGCAATGGTCGCCCACGTACAGCCAGTCGCGCACATTCTGGCCGTCGCCGTAGACGGGCAGCGGCTTGCCGCCAAGCGCATTCGCAATCATCAGCGGAATGAGCTTTTCGGGGAACTGGTACGGGCCGTAATTGTTCGAGCAGTTGGTGGTGAGCGTCGGCATGCCGTAGGTGTGATGCCAGGCACGCACGAGGTGGTCGGACCCCGCCTTGCTCGCCGAATACGGGCTGTTCGGCGCGTACGGCGTGGTTTCCGAGAACTGCGGATCGGTGGCCGAAAGCGAGCCGAACACTTCGTCGGTGGAAACGTGCAGGAAGCGGAATGCGGCCTTGTCTGCGTCGTTCAGGCCGCTCCAGTGCTGGCGCGCGGCTTCGAGCAGAGTAAAGGTGCCAATCACATTGGTCTGAACAAAATCGGCCGGGCCGTGGATCGAGCGATCGACATGGCTCTCGGCCGCAAAGTGCACGATCGCGCGCGGTCGGTGCACGGCGAAAAGGGCGTCAAGCGCTGCGCGGTCACAGATATCGACACGGGCAAACACATGCTTCGGATTCCCTTGCAGTGACTTCAACGTGCCGAGGTTGCCTGCGTAGGTCAGCTTGTCGACGTTGAGAATGGCCTCGTCGGAGTGACGGAACCAGTCAAGCACGAAGTTGGCACCGATAAAGCCGGCGCCGCCCGTCACCAAAATCATGTAACTCCCTCGTAAGCGTTGCAGCAGATCCGCTGCGAAACAACCCGCAGCCGGCTATTTGAAAGATTCCGGAAAAATTACATCCAGGAAGTGGCCGAGTCCATGCAAGAAGCATGTCCGGCCCTGATTTTTAAGCAGTAATTATAAGGCGAGTCCGGGCGAAAGCCATACCACTAACATCTTGAAACAGCTTGACAAAATCCGGAATCAGCACCTGTCGCCGCCATGGCTGCATTGCCGATGGCATTCGCCCGAATCCGTCGGGTGACACGTTCTGCTCCGGCTCCTGTGTTACCGTCTGCGCTGAACGATGCAACACCCACCAGCAAACCCATATTCTGCTCGATGACCAAGCTGCAGTCGCCCCCCGCTCCGCTCGCCTTCGGCGACCTGCAGGGTTGCCACACCTCATATCGCGAACTCCTGGCCGTTGCCGCCCCCTCCCCCGAGACCCCGCTGTGGTTCGCCGGCGACCTGATCAACCGCGGCCCCGGCTCGCTCGCGACGCTGCGCGACGTGATCGCACAAGGCGAGCGCGCCGTCGCTGTACTCGGCAATCACGACCTGCACCTGCTCTCGGTGTCGGCGGGCATCCGCAAGTCGAAGAAAGGCGACACGATCGACGAGATCCTCAATGCGCCCGACGCCGCCGACCTGCTCCACTGGGTGCGCCACCGCCCCATCGCGCACTACGAGCGCGGCATGCTGATGGTGCACGCGGGCGTGCTGCCCCAATGGGACGTCGATCTGACGCTGGAGCTCGCGCGCGATCTGGAAAAGGCCCTGCGACGTGAGAACTGGAAGGAAACGCTCGCCGGCCTCTATGGCAACGAGCCGAACCGTTGGTCGAAGGATCTGAAGGGTATCGCCCGGTTACGCATCACATGCAGCGCGCTCACGCGCATGCGTTTCTGCAACCGCGATGGCGCGATGGATTTCAGCGCGAGCGGCGGTCTCGACTCGGCGCCGGCCGGCTATATGCCGTGGTTCGACGTGCCGGGGCGCAAAACGAGCGGTTGCACCGTCGTGTTCGGTCACTGGGCCGCGCTCGGGCTCACGTTGCGCGACAACCTGATCGGCCTCGATTCCGGCTGCGTCTGGGGCAACCGGCTTTCCGCAGTCAGCCTCGAAGCGGATCCCGCGCGCCGCACGCTCACCCAGGTCGAGTGCCCGGGCTGCCGCGCCGTCGGCTCCTGAGGCGCCCCGCTACGACACCCGCGCCACGTCCGCCCGCCCCCGCAACGTCTCCAGCGCCGCCTCCACCGCCGCCTGCGCCTGCGCGGCCAGCTTGCGGCGATCGCCTTCGGGCTGGATCGGCTCGCACACAAAGACATGCGCGGTGAGCGGCGCAGCGTTCAGCATGGCGTCGAGCGCCTGTTTGAGCGACACATCGTCGATATACGCGGGCGCCAGTGACTGCTGCCCCTGCGCGTCCTCGTAAAGGATACAGACCGGCTGCACCGGCTGCGCCGCCTCCACCGCCGCCTGGAACAGGTTCGTGTGGAATGGCTTGACCGCGCGTCCGTCGGTGGTCGTGCCTTCCGGGAACACGCACATCAGCTCGCCGCGCGCGAGGCGCTCCGCGAGCTCGTGCATGATGCGCTTCGCGTCGCTGCGTTTTTCGCGCTCGACGAACACGGTATCGAGATGCTTCGCGAACCAGCCGATCAGCGGCCAGTGGCGGACCTCGGCCTTGGAGACGAACGGCGTCGGCCGCCAGGCGTTGATCACGTAGATGTCGATCCACGAAACATGATTGCTCACGACAAGCGCGCCCTCGTCGAGCCGCGCCGAGTCGTTGTGCACGACGAGCTTCATGCCGCACAGCGCGAGCATCTTGAGCGACCATGCGCGGTTCAGGGCGTGGCGCTCGTCGGCGCTGGCGCGCGGAAAGCGCAGCGCGACGGTCCAGGCGCCGCGCGCGAGGTGGGCCAGCAATCGGGTCTTGCGTACGAAGAGACTCATGGTCGAGAGACGTAATCGGTATCGATTGGTGTGTGCGTGCAACGTACGGCTCGCGCGCGGACCTCAGTGTCGCTCGAAGCCGACCCGCCCCGCGACGATCGTTGCGCGCACCACGGCGGGCAGTTCATAGCCAAGGAACGGCGTGTTGTGGCCCTGGCTCTTCAGCGCGCGTGGCTCGACACGCCAGTGCGCGTGCGCGTCGAACACGCAGAGGTCGGCATCGTCGCCCACCGCGAGGCGTCCCGCGTTCACCTGCATCACGGCCGCCGGCGCCGACGTGATGCGCGCCAGCGCCTGCGCGAGCGGCACGCCCGCCTCCTGCGCCCATTTCACGGTGAGCGAAAGCAGCAGTTCGAGGCCCGTCGCACCCGGCGTCGCCTCGGCGAAGGGCAGCAGCTTTTCGTCGTCGTCCACGGGTGTGTGGACGGAACAGATCGCGTCGATCGTGCCGTCGGCGAGACCCGCGCGGATCGCTTCGCGGTCGCGCTGCTGGCGCAGCGGCGGGTCGAGCCGGAACTGCGCGTCGAAATAGCCGATGTCCATGTCGATCAGATGCAGGTGGTTCGCGCTCACGTCGCACGTCACCGGCAGGCCTTCGGCCTTGGCCGCTCGCATGAGCTCGACGCCCGCCGCAGAAGAAAGGTGCATCACGTGCACGCGCGCGCCCGTCACGCGAATCAGCTCGAAGAGCGTGAATAGCGCGATGGTTTCGGCGCTCACCGGCACGCCGGAAAGACCGAGCCGCGACGCCAGGGCGCCGCTCGCGGCCACGCCGCCCTTCGAAAGATACGCGTCCTGCGGGCGCAGCCAGACCGCGTAGCCGTAGGTGCTTGCGTACTGGAGCGCGCGCAGCAGCGCCTGGGTGTCCGCGATCGGCCGGTCGGCCTGGGTGAAGCCGATGCAGCCGGCCTCGGTCAGCGAGACCATTTCGGTGATCACCTCGCCCTTCAGGCCCACCGTGAGCGCGCCGAGCGGATACACGCGCGAGCGATCGAGCTTGCCGACGCGAAACTTGAGCATCTCGATCAGGCCCGCTTCGTCGAGCACCGGGTCGGTGTCCGGCGGGCAGACCAGACTCGTTACGCCGCCCGCGAGCGCCGCGGCCATTTCCGATTCGAGCGTCGCCTTGTGCTCGTAGCCCGGCTCGCGCAGCCGCGCGCACAGGTCGACGAGGCCTGGGGCGACGTGCAATCCGCGTGCGTCAAGGATCCTTTCTGCCTGGAAGTCGGCGGGCGGCGCGCCCAATGCGACGATCTTCCCTGCCGCGATATACACGTCCTGCTGCCTTTCGGCACCGGAGGCGGGATCGATCACCGTACCGCCTTGAATGTGGATCTTCATGCGCTGCCCTTATCGCTCTCGCCGTTCATTCGTTCGCTTATTCGTTATTACCCGCCACGATGCCCATCACGGCCATGCGGACCGCAATGCCGAAGCTCACCTGGTTGAGAATCACCGACTGCGGGCCGTCGGCCACCTGCGAGTCGATCTCGACGCCGCGGTTCATCGGCCCCGGATGCATCACGATCGCGTCGGGCGCGGCGAGCGCGAGGCGCTCGGGCGTGAGGCCCCAGCTCTTGAAGTATTCCTGGGCCGAGGGCAGCAGCGCGCCATTCATGCGCTCGTTCTGCAGGCGCAGCATGATGATGACGTCGACGTCCTTGAGGCCTTCGTCGAGGTCATGAAACACGCGCACGCCCATCTGCTCGAGGCCGCCCGGCAGCAGCGTGCGCGGGCCGATTGCGCGCACTTCGGGCACGCCGAGCGTGGTGAGCGCGTGAATGTCCGAGCGCGCGACGCGCGAATGCAGGATGTCGCCGACAATCGCCACGCGCAGGTTCGTGAAGTCGCGCTTGTAGTGGCGAATCGTGTACATGTCGAGGAGGCCCTGCGTGGGGTGCGCGTGGCGTCCGTCGCCGGCGTTGATCACGTGCACGTGCGGCGCGCAGTGTTCGGCGATCAGATACGGCGCGCCGCTCGATGCGTGGCGCACGACGAACATGTCGGCATGCATGGCCGAGAGGTTGCCGATCGTGTCGAGCAGCGACTCGCCCTTGCTCGTCGACGAGGCGGCGATGTTCAGGTTCAGCACGTCGGCCGAAAGCCGCTTGGCGGCGATCTCGAAGGTCGTGCGCGTGCGTGTGGAGTTCTCGAAGAACAGGTTGAACACGGACTTGCCGCGCAACAGCGGCACCTTCTTCACTTCGCGGTCGGTGACGCTCACGAACTGCGTGGCCGTGTCGAGAATATGCGTGACGATCGCGCGCGGCAGACCCTCGATCGACAGCAGGTGCTTGAGCTCGCCGTTCTTCGTGAGCTGCGGATTGCCCTTCAGGAAGCCGTAACGAAAGCGTTCGTTATCCGCTTTGTCCGGGGTGGGCTGGGTGTTCATCGTAGGGGTCCTCTGGATGCAGGGCCGGGTTCGGACGAAGGATGCGCTCGAGGTGTCCTCGCGAGGTCACCTGAGCGCGAAACAATCAGGCGCCGTCTTGCGGCTCGATAGAGAAGGCGAAACGGCCATCCACGCCACGCTCGAGTACGAGGGTCGCGCCGGCAGGCACTTCCGCCCTGCCGCCCGCAAAGCGCGCGGCCACCGGCAGTTCGCGCCCGCCGCGGTCGGCAAGCACGGCAAGCTCAACCGACGCGGGACGACCGTAGTCGTACAGTTCGTTGAGCGCCGCACGTACGGTACGGCCCGTATACAGCACGTCGTCCACCAGCACGATGCGCTTGCCTTCCACATCGAACGGCAGCGAGGTCGGCGCCGCCTGGCTGTGCAGACCTTTTTTCGCGTAGTCGTCGCGATGCAGCGCGACGTTGACCACACCCCAGCCGCTCGCGCCCAGATCCTGTGCGAGCCGCTCTGCGATCCACGCGCCGCCGCTATGGATGCCCGCCAGCACGATGCCGTCCGGCCCGCCGAAGGCGCCTGAGGGATACGCGGCGCGAATCTGGTCGAGGACGGCGGCGTATAGCGTCTCGGCGTCTGGAAGGTCGCGGGTGGTCATGGCGTGGAGGCGGAGCGTTCGTCGAGGTATTGCTGGAGGATCACGCAGGCGGCTTCGGCATCAAGTTCATCAAGACCCTCGCCGCGTTCGCGCAAACGCGCTTCGGCATCGACCGATGAATAGCGTTCGTCCACCCACACCACCGGCAGGTTGAAGCGGCCATTGAGCTGGTTGCCGAAGCGTTTGGCCAGTTGCGTCATGACGTGCGGCGTGCCGTCCGGATGCGTAGGCAAGCCGACCACGAGCAGATCGGGCTGCCACTCGCGCAAGAGCGCGCCCACGGCTTCGAAGCGGTAATCGCGGTTACGGTTTTGGATCACGGTAAGCGGGCGCGCGCTATGCGTGAGCGCGTTGCCAAGCGCGACGCCGATGCGCTTTTCGCCGTAGTCGAACCCAAGCAGGGTGGCCTCAGCCGCGCCCTGCCCTGGCGCCACGCTCATGCGTGACCCGCTTCGCCCGAAAGCATCGACGAAGAAATGCCGAGCAGCGCGAGCGCCGCTTCGAAACGCTCTTCGGCAGGCACATCGAAAACAATCTTCGGATCGGCCTCGACGGTGAGCCAGCCGTTGCGCGAGATTTCGTCCTCGAGCTGGCCCGCGCCCCAACCGGCGTGACCCAGGGTGAGCAGGAAACGTTCGGGGCCCTTGCCGTTCGCGACGGCTTCTAGCACATCCTTCGACGTGGTCATTTCGAGGCCACCCGGCACCGACATCGACGACGTGTAGCTCGTGCCCTCTTCGGGGGCGTGCAGCACGAAGCCGCGCTCGGTCTGCACCGGACCGCCGAAATAGACGGGCACATGCAGGAGGGGTTCGATTTCGAGCTTGAGGTCGATACGCGAGAAGAGTGCCTGGAGATCGATGTCGGTGGGACGATTGATGACGAGGCCGAGCGCGCCGCGCTCGGAATGATCGCAAAGGTAGACCACCGTTCCTGAAAACGTGGGATCCGCCATGTTGGGCATGGCGATCAGGAACTGGTTGGTCAGATTGATGCGATCGGTACTCTTGGACATGGTTTGAATTCTAGCAAAGACGATGCGAAATGGCGGGCGGCCGCCAACCGGCCGCCGGTGCGCTCGAAGCGGGCTGGGGCGGCCCTGCGCGCCATGGCGCAATCTGCCCGCGCCCCTTTGTTGCAGCGCGTTTCGCTCACTCTAACATGCGGACCTCGCGCGTCCGTCCTGGCAAGGGCCGAATCCGCGCGAAACGACGATCGGGGTCGATATCCGGCAAGGCCTGCTAGTGCGCGAGCGGGGCGGCCGGGCTCGACGGCGCGGAGGCAATGGCCGCTGCCAGCGCGCGCACGGCACTCGTCGCATCGGGCTGCGGCACGCCCGCCGCGATCTTGTGCAGCATGGCGCGCAGCGCTTCGCTCGCGTGTTCGATAGCGGCCGCGTCCGGCGCCGCGACCGGGTTCGCGGCCCGCTGTGCCTCGCTTGCCTCCAACTGCGGCGCCACGTGCACAGCATGCGCGGTGCGCCGCCATGCGAGGCCCAACGCGTCAGCGAGCGAGCCCACGTGGCCCAGCCCGAGCGCCCACGCTGCCGCCCCGAGGCGGTAAGCGGCCTCCCCCGCGAGCAGCGCCTGCGCGGCGTCGCGCGGCGCATGCCTTGCATGCGTGCGCGCATGTCCCTCCAACTCGACCATCGAGGCATCGGCGGTCTGCAGGAAATCGTCGTACGCGTTCGCGTTGACCGCGAGCGCGCCCAGCTGGCGCGTGGGCGCAACGTGCGATGCCACGGCGTCGGCCTGCGTCGCACCCGCCTCCCAGAGCGCCTCGGAGGCCTGCGTGCCCGCCACGTGCCAGTCCACCGTCACGCCGTAGTCGTGCAGCAGCTCCACGTCGGCGGTGTCTTCCGCCGCGGCGCCGAACAGCGCGTAATCGCGCCACAACAGCGCAAGCGTTGCACGCACGAGCGACTGCGGCGCGACGCGCAAGCCATGCGCGTGATCGGCCAGCAGCAGATTGCAGCGGGCGTAGAAGCGCCGGGCCTCGTCGTCGCCCCAGACCGACGCACCGCGGCGCAGCGCGCCGGCGCAAGCCGCCGCGAGGCGCCAGTAGTCGTAGGGGTCGGAGCTGGCCAGCTCGGCGAAACAGGCGTCCATGTCTTCGAAGGCCGCGTTCACCCACGCGGTGGCCGCCCGGCTGCCGTTGGAAAGCCGCGTCCTGAGCGCGGGCAGCAGCGCCGCCTCGTAGCGCGCGCGCAGCTTCGCCAGCTTGTGCGCCGGTTGCGCGCGCAGCGTGGCGGGCGCAACCGGCCGGCCTAGCAACGCCACATCCTCGTAATGGAGCGTGACGCCGGGCGTGTGCTCGGCGAGCACGCCGAAGAGTGCATGCTGCCGCGCGTACAGCGCCGGCGAGCAGCTCAGCTCGCGCAGGTTGTGACGTTCGAGCGCCGCCAGCAGGTCGGCGGTCGCTTCCCGGAACAGCGTGTGTACGCCGGCGTCGGTGTCGTCGTCGGGCGCGGCACGCGGCGGCTGGCCCGGCTGCGTCACCACGCGGACCGGCGCCACCATCGCGAGCGGCGAGGCGAGCAGCAAGGTGTCGGCAAATCGCGCCGCCGCGAGCCAACCCGCGTCGCGCAGCGTGCGCGCGGCGCGACGCAGCGGCGTGGCGACGTCACCGTGCGCGTCCAGCGCCACGAGCACCTCGGCGAGCGCCGCCTGGGCGAGCGGCACCCGGCCGCCACGAGGATTGGGCAGAGCTTCGAAATGCGCGACGGACGTTGAACGAAGACTCATGAGCGAGCGCCGTTAGCGACGATGAACTGCGCGATTGTGAACTTCACGGCTGCGACCATGCCGCAGGCCCGCTGACGCGCGCAAAGCGCGTCAGATCTGGACCATCTCGAAGTCTTCCTTGCGCGCGCCGCACTCGGGGCAGGTCCAGTTGATCGGGACATCCTCCCAGCGCGTGCCGGGCGCAATGCCTTCGTCCGGCAAACCGGCTTCTTCGTCATAAATCCAGCCGCAGATCAGGCACATCCAGCTTCTATATTCCATTCTTATGCCGCGTCGAAAGGTCGAAAAATCGGTCAGAAAACAAGAGCCATGATGGTACCGTGTTGCCGATTTTGTGCCTAGCAACCGTGACGCGGGTTTCGTCGCCCGTCAGAAGCGCGCCTGACGGCGATGCCTCGAAGTTGCGCGCCGCCAGGCGAAAATCCCCGCGCCGCCCATGTCATCCGTCCCCAGACGCACGGATAAGCCGCATAATTGAAGCGCCGGCGCAACCCGCGCCACGTGTAACCGCAGACTCGCCACCTCCATGCCCAGCGACACCCCTCCCATCGTCCTTACCTTCGGCCTTTCCGATCCGACCGGCGGCGGCGGCCTGCAGGCCGACCTGCTCACCCTGGCCAGCATGGGCTGCCACGGCGTGACCGTCCTCACGGGCTACACGGTACGCGACTCGGCCGGCTGCGACGAAGTGACCGGCCTCGACCCCGAAGTCGTCGCGACCCAGGCGCGGATGCTGCTGGAAGACATGCCGGTGGCCGCGTTCAAGGTGGGCGCGGCCACGCGCGCCGAGGTCGTGAGCGCGATTGCCGAAGTCGTCGCCGACTACGACGACATCCCGCTGATCCTCACGCCCGACTTCACGCTCGACGACGAGCACGTGCTGGCCGCCGACGAACTACGCGAAACCATTGCCGATCTGCTCGTGCCGCAAACGACGCTCCTGATCGCCGACGCCGCGACCTTGCTCGCGCTCGCCCAGCCCGACGGCGACGCGGAAGCGCCGAGCCTCGATGCGGCGATCGCCCATCTGCTCTCGACCGGGTGTGAGTACATCCTTGCGATGGAGACTGGCACGCATCGTGTGGTCAACACGCTCTACAGCGAGGACGGGCAGTTGCGCCAGGATTTGTGGGATCGGGCGACGCAGCCGTTGATGGGCCTCACCGATACGCTCGGCGCCGCTATTGCCGCACTGCTCGCCAATGGGCAGGAGCCGCCGGAGGCAGTGCGGGAGGCGCAGGAATACCTCTATCAGGCCGCGAAGAGTGCGTTCAGGCCGGGGATGGGGGCGTGGATTCCGGACCGGTTTTTCTGGGCGCGGAGCAATGACAGCGAAGAGGGCGAGAAGCCATCGGGCGATGGCGGGGAGGTGCCGCCGCCCGGCGAGGCGCGGCACTGATTGCGTAGCCGCAGCGCCGGGCCGGCGCCCGGTCGCGCTGCCGGCAGATGCACCGCGGACAAACCGCAGACGAAAAAAAACCCGCATCTCTGCGGGTTTTTTCTTGAGCGGGAAACACGCCTCGCGGCGCGTCCCCTGCACGTCAACATAATACCGGCGTAAGCCGCTATTACATATCCATGCCCATGCCGCCCATGCCGCCGGGCATGCCGCCAGGCATCGGAGCATCTTCCTTCGGCACTTCAGCAACAGCTGCGTCCGTCGTCAGCAGCAGGCCAGCAACCGAAGCTGCGTTTTGCAGCGCGGTGCGCGTGACCTTCGTCGGGTCGACCACGCCGGCTTCAACCATGTCGACGTACTCGCCCGTCGCTGCGTTGTAGCCATAGTTGCCCTGGCCAGCTGCAACCGCTGCCACGACCACCGACGCTTCTTCGCCGCCGTTCGTGACGATCTGGCGCAGCGGCTCTTCCATCGCGCGCAGGACGATCTTGATACCTGCGTCCTGGTCTGCGTTGGCGCCCTTCACGCTGGCGATTGCCGTACGTGCACGGATCAGCGCAACGCCGCCGCCCGGGACGATGCCTTCTTCAACGGCAGCGCGGGTTGCGTGCAGCGCGTCTTCCACGCGTGCCTTCTTTTCCTTCATTTCGACTTCGGTCGCAGCGCCAACCTTGATCACTGCCACGCCGCCTGCCAGCTTGGCAACGCGCTCTTGCAGCTTTTCACGGTCGTAGTCCGACGTCGCTTCTTCGATCTGCGTGCGGATTTGCTTGACGCGGGCTTCGATGTTCGAAGCTTCGCCAGCGCCGTCGATGATCGTCGTGTTTTCCTTGCCCACTTCGATGCGCTTGGCTTGACCGAGTTCGGCCAGCGTTGCCTTTTCGAGCGTGAGGCCGGTTTCTTCCGCGATGACTTGACCGCCGGTCAGGATCGCGATGTCTTCCAGCATGGCCTTGCGACGGTCGCCGAAGCCCGGAGCCTTGACAGCAACGGTCTTCAGGATGCCGCGGATGTTGTTGACGACCAGCGTTGCCAGAGCTTCGCCTTCGACGTCTTCAGCGATGATCAGCAGCGGACGGCCAGCCTTCGCGACTTGCTCCAGAACCGGCAGCAGATCACGGATGTTCGAGATCTTCTTGTCGAACAGCAGGACGAACGGGCTTTCCAGCACCGCGACTTGCTTGTCCGGGTTGTTGATGAAGTACGGCGAGAGGTAGCCGCGGTCGAACTGCATACCTTCGACGACTTCCAGCTCGTCTTGCAGCGACTTGCCGTCTTCGACCGTGATGACGCCTTCCTTGCCAACCTTGTCCATCGCTTCAGCGATACGGTCGCCGATCGACGTGTCGCTGTTTGCCGAGATCGAGCCGACTTGCGCGATTTCCTTGTTGGTCGTGCAGGGCTTGCTGACCTTGCGCAGCTCTTCGATTGCTGCTGCGACGGCCTTGTCGATGCCGCGCTTCAGGTCCATCGGGTTCATGCCCGATGCGACGTACTTCATGCCTTCGCGCACGATCGACTGGGCCAGAACCGTAGCCGTCGTCGTGCCGTCACCGGCGTTGTCGCTGGTCTTGGAAGCGACTTCCTTGACCATTTGCGCGCCCATGTTCTGGAGCTTGTCCTTCAGCTCGATTTCCTTTGCGACCGAGACACCGTCCTTGGTGACCGTCGGGCCGCCGAACGAGCGCTCGAGCACCACGTTGCGGCCCTTCGGACCCAGCGTGACCTTCACTGCGTTGGCGAGAATGTTCACGCCTTCAACCATCTTGGAACGGGCGGAATCGCCGAACACGACGTCTTTAGCTGCCATCTTTTAACTCCTTGAATCCGGGAATATTTTTAGCGACGCGCTGAACTTACTTGTTCACCACGGCCATGATGTCTTCTTCGCGCATCACCAGCAGTTCGTTGCCGTCGACCTTGACGGTCTGACCAGCGTACTTGCCGAACAGGACGCGATCGCCGACCTTCACGTCGAGCGCGATCAGGGCGCCCTTGTCGTCACGCTTGCCCGGGCCGATGGCCAGGACTTCACCCTGATCCGGCTTTTCTGCCGCTGCGTCCGGGATCACGATGCCCGAAGCGGTCTTGGTTTCTTGATCCAGGCGCTTGACGATCACGCGATCATGCAAAGGACGAAGGTTCATGGATAGATCCTCTCTTGATTTGGACTTGGAGACAGTCAAGAAAACCTGGCAGGCGAGCGGGCCTGCCAGCGAATTGTTAGCACTCTCGTGCGGTGAGTGCTAATTATATGGACGAGGAATGACAAATTCAAGAACGGGGGCGGATGGATTGTCGAGATTTCCTCAATCTGGAACTTTGTTCGCTTAAGTTTTGAACTCGCTGCCACTACGCGGGCTGCGTCAAGCGCTATATTTTTCAAATAAAACAATAGCTTAAAGTGACCCGTTCGTTTCTGTAGCTGTCGGCCGCCCAGAAGACTTACATCGCTTTTCCAGTGCAAAAAACCTCTCTACACATCACGTAAGCCCTACGTCCTGGGGAAATCCCCAGTCTTGCCTGAAAAGTTCGGCCCCGAATATCTGGGCTGCAGACCGGGCCCCGTCGCCCGCATGTGACATCGCTGAGACCTTCGACCGCCTGCCGCGTAGCGGCGTCGCAACGGACAGATCGCCCTTGCCTCCCGTCCGCGCGGAAGGCTGGTACGGCGGTCGGGGTCCGTGCCCCGTCGCCTGGTGCGGACCGCCGGAGCGCACTCACAGATCTTCTAATCTCTATGCCGTTAGCAGGTCGCCTCTCTGTCGCGATGGACGCGTCACAGCCAGCCTCAACGCCCTTGCGGACGCGGATCTGCCGGCCGTCGCCCGCAAGCTGCTGCTGCGCCATCCCATTCTGGGCGGCGCTCGTTTGCCAGTAACCTGGTTGAGCAAGGGCACGATGTCGAGACTGTGCAGCGGCTTCCAGGCTATGCGGAACTGGACCACGTTTGCCCTATCTGGCCGTGTCCGATAGAAAGCTCAGACAGATGTTCTGCGACGTTCTATGAGGCCCGCGTGTGAGGTATGCGCTGATAGCATTTCCGAGTTAGCTAGACTAAACTAAGCTCATCTTGATGGAGGTGCTATGCAAACCGTAAATATTCATGAGGCAAAGTCGCAACTTTCGCGTCTCATTGAGGCTGCTGTCAGTGGCGAAGAAGTTGTTATCGCGAAGGCTGGAACCCCGGTGGTGCGCCTCGTATCGATCGAGACGAAGCCCAAACTTCGCTTCGGTCTGATGAAGGGAAAGATCAAGATCGCTGACGATTTCAACGCGCCTTTGCCCGACGATGTTTTGGCGACATTTGAGGGTCGGTGATGCGCCTGTTGATCGATACGCACATTTTCCTGTGGGCCATGAGCGGCGACAAACAACTCACGAAGAAGGCCGAGGCTATCATGTTGAGCGCAGAAACCGTTTTCGTCAGCGCCGCGAGCATTTGGGAAATCGCAATCAAGTCTGGAATCGGGAAGCTGGACGCAGACGTGAACGAACTGGTAGCCCGCATGGAGGAAGCGGGCTTTCGCGAACTGCCCGTGACGGCGACACACGCTGCGGCGGTTCGCAATCTGCCCGATATTCACCGCGATCCGTTTGACCGGATGCTAGTCGCACAGGCCACTACTGAGCCATTGCGGCTGCTAACCGACGATGACACCGTGGGCCGGTACTCCGACCTTGTAATCACGCTCTAACCGGAACACTAAGCAATCCGTGGCGTCCGGGTAGGTTCGTCGGCACGATCGACGCTACGTGCGCGGCTTACGTGACTTGCTGGTCAGCACCATCGCGATGCCCCCGAGAATCATGGCGGAAGCTGCCGCCAGGCGCGGCGTGATCGCTTCCGACAGGAACGCCACTCCGCCAAATGCAGCGATCAGCGGTACTGACAACTGTACGGTGGCGGCTCGCATGGCGCCAAGCTTGCTCAGCGCTGCATACCAGATGACATACCCAATGCCGGACGTGAACGCACCGGAGGCGATTGCCAGGGCGAGCCCGGCCTCGTTCGCGTAAGCGCGGGCGTTGGCGATAAACGGCACGCACAGCAAGAGGGCAAGCGGAGCCGCCCTCGCGAAGTTTCCCGCCGTCGCGGCGAGCGGGTCGGCCACTGCGCGGCCGCGCAGCGAGTAAGCACCCCATGCGACGCCCGCGATCGCCATCAACGCTGCGCCGAGGAGCGGCGGCGCGGCGATACCCGGCGACACCAGATAGACAAGCCCTGCGACTGCCAGTGCGAGACCGAGCCATGCGACGGATCCGAACTTTTCGCCCGAGTACAAGCCGACGCTGCACATCGTCAATTGAACTGCACCGAACAGGATCAATGCGCCCGTACCAGCGGACAAGGTGAGATACGCAAAGGAGAAGAAGGCGACATAAGCAAACAGCATGGCAGCGGCAAGCCAGTCGGCACGGCCGGGCGCGGGCCGTGCCGACCTGAAGCGCACGATGGCGGCGAGCATGATCGCTCCTGAGACCAGTCTGATGCCGGTGAAGCTGACCGGATCGATTTCCCCCCGCTGAAGCGCGAGCCGGCACAGCAGTGAATTAGCCGCGAAGGCGAGCATCGCCACCGCAGTGAGGCTTGTCGTCTGCAAATTGAGCAGGCCACCGCGCGCTTCATGCATGGGTCACCACCAGAACGACTACCCACGATAAAAGCGCTACGCCCAGGGGTGTGCTGAGACGCTTGCCCCAGCGAACATTCTTTTCAATCGCCATCACGGCGGCAAGCAGGAGCATCCAGCCAAGGCTGCCAACACCGAGTGCGAACATCAGTAACATCAACGCCCAGCAGCACCCGACGCAGAACAGGCCATGCTGCGCGCCGAGCGCGAACGCATGCCACGCTTTCGCGTGCCCACGCCAGTGCTCGATGACGAAGCTCAAAGGCGTGCGGCATTTTTCAAGGCACCGGTACTTGAGCTTGCTGAACTGGAATGCGCCAGCCAACCCAATGACCGCGACGCCGATCAGCCAGCCATGCCAGGCCAAGGTTGGCACGCTGGCGAGTAGTAACAGCACTGCGCTGTGAAGTGCATGCGCCAGGAGTCCAAAAGCGCCCCACACCGTCATGTAGCCCAGACCGAGCAGCATAAGAAGGCACCCATGGTCTGGGCGCCCCGCTGTCAACCGGTCGAAGGCATTGAACAACGGCAAGGTGGTCGGCAGCATCATGGCCATCGTCATGAGAATCCATGCGACGGCGTACAGCACCACGGGCACGACCACGTCGCCCGCGGGAACGACACGGCACAGAAATGCTGCCGGTCCTGACGCTGTCCAGTCACCGTGTTCGACATAGCGTCCGTAGGGACTGCGCGCCCACGCCCACAACGCAAACCAGGCGAGCAAAATCAGCGCCGCCAGGATCGGCAGGAACATGGAAGCATGGCGCGACACGCTCGGCAGCGGTCGGCCTGCGGTCGAGTTCATGCGTCGAACATAAACGTGCTCTGCAAGGCGTTGTGGTTCTTGATGTCAAGGTCGATGCCGAGTGCGGCATTCCGGGATCGATAGGTCGGAGCCTTGCCGACAAACACCGGCGCTCCCGGGACCGTCGAGAACACAGTCTCCGCCAGGGTGGTCTGAGCACCGCTCGCGCCGATATAGGGCTCAAGTTCAGCGTAGTAGTTCGTGCCGATCTCGAGTTCGCCCTTTCCCTCAGTCACGGTGAAGCGGATCGGCGCTCGCTCCACCGACACGACCTGGCCGATGAGCTTGGCAAGATCGGCGACCGGTCCGCCGGCCTGACCGGTATAGACCTTCAACAGCGCATCTTCCTGTGCTTTTGAGGCTTTGTCGTCGACGTAGATTGCTGCTGTCCAGTTGCCCTGCAGTATATTGCCCGGCACATGGGCTACGGCCGCGATAGTGGTGTCGCCCACGTCGACGCCTTCGACCATTCCCTTGTCGATATGCCACGCGACAATGGTGTCGCAGGTGCCGTTGTCCGGATCCTCGCCGATCCAGCACGGGCACAGGACATTGCAGTTGCAAACCTCGAGGAGACGACCTTCCAGGTGATAACTCATACGAACCTCCGTTGAAGGCACGCAAACTCCGACTTGTCGCCGCGGGGTACGGCTGCAAGGGACCAGTAATCTTCCCGCTGCGGGTTGCCCCAAGTCAAGTTCGATAGCGATCAGGCCAGCGGTTGCTGCTGACCGCGGCCCAGAAAACCGTTCCCTTTAAAACTGGAAAATTCCCGCATGATGTTGACACCCAGAGCAGATGTCTTCGAACATCCGCGCTCAGTAGGCCGCGCGCAGGGCCTCCGTGGCGAGGGCGAGGCGCGACGCAATGACCTTCACAAGAAAACGATGAAACTGTTGAGCGGCTGCGGGATTGTCCTGCTCGAGAGCGACGAGCGCGGACAGCGATAGCCTGCGCACCCGCGTTGGCACCTCGGCGAACACGTCCGCGCTGCGTGGCTGCTGCGTGTACATGGCCATTTCCCCAATGACCGTGCCCGGGAGGCAAGCGCGCAGCCGCACCGACCTCCCGTTTCCGAGTGGCAGCGAAACTGCGACGCGCCCGCGCTCGATGATGTATAGCGCGTCGCCCGGGTCCCCACGAAGAAATAGCGCCTGGCCCGTCAGCAGATCATGCACTTCGAGCCGGGTGTAGAGCGTGTTCAGCGCGCTGGCCGTGAAATGCGACGCGAGCAACGCGTTAAGGTCGTCGCCGAGCTTCGGCGCGAACGCGCTTGACGCGAGCAGTTGGTCCTCGACCCATTCCAGGCCCGCATCGAGCGTGTCGAATTCACGAATCCGCAGATTGAGCGTGCCGGTCCTGGTCAGCAGATCGCGCGAGCGCGGCGGTAGCGCGGTCAAGATCAAGTCCGCGTCCATCCTCGCGCAGAGCTGCCGCAGCTTGACGAAGCTGATCGATACCGACGCGTCCATGCCTTGAGTCGACGCGAAGTCGAGCACGACGAATCGAACCCACACCGGATCGCGCGCGGCGAGCCGCTCTCGTATGCGTTGGAGGATCGAATTGGCCGTGCCGAAAAAAAGAAACCCTTGCAGGCACATACCGCACACCTGTGCACCGACTCCGCGCAACGCTTCGGTCTCCTCGATGTTGCGCTCGACATTCGATGTCCGGGTGCGAAGGTCGAACTCCATGCGTATGCAACTCACACGGCCGTAGAGCAGCGTGAACATCATGCACGCGGCGATCACGCCTGCGCCTACGCCGATAAGCACGCCCCAGGCGGCGATCGTGCCGAGAATGACGGGCACGAGCAGGTACTCGTACCAGGCGAGCTTCGTCCATGCGCCGACGACCCACTGCACGATGAGGCGCAGCCCCATGAAAAGCTGGAGGCCGACGAGCACCGGCACGGGAAAGAGCGCGACGAAACCGGGCGACGCCGCCAGCACGACGAGGCACGCGAGCGATGCGAACACGCCCGCCATCCGGCTCGTTGCGCCAACGCGCGCATTGAGCATCGAGCGATTGAACGATTGATAACCAACCATTCCTCCCAACAGCCCGCTCGCGAGATTGGCGAGGCCCGCGGCCCGCATCTCGCGATTGAGATCGACTTCCTCGCCCGTTGCCGCGCCGATTGCCGTCGAATTCATCAGGATCGTGACTGCCGAGACCGACGTGACCACGAGGCTCTCCGGAAGGTGGGCAGCGATCGCCGTCCAGTCGATGCCACCCTGCGCGAGCTGCGCGCGCAAGTGCAGCTCCGGAATCCCCGTGAGCCGCAGCGCCACGCGCGGCAGCAGCAGCCCCATGCCGCGCGCTTCGTCAATCGAAAGACCCGCAGCGCGCAGCAGAACGTAGAAAAGGAGGATCCCGAAGGCCAGGGTGAGCGGCAGCGCTGCAACGTGCTTCCAGGTGCGCATCAGGACAGTGGCCAGCACGCCTACGATGAGCGCGGGCAGCCATGCGAGCCAGTGAAGATGTGTCAACAGCGCGAGCGTCTGCCATTGCAGGGACTCGCCCGTCATGACGCGGAACGCGCCGGCGAGGAGCAGATAGCCCGTGCCGGCGAGGAAACCGCCGAGGACCGGGTAAGGCAGGAACTGCAGCGAGCGGCTGCGCTTCGAGGAACCGATCGCGTAGAGCGCGATGCCGGTCACGAGCGAACAAAGCGCGATTGCGATCAGCACGGTGAGGAGGAGCGTCTGCGGGGAGCCGCCGTCCGCACGCACGCTGCTCGCAACGCCTGCCGCCACACCGGCGAGAAATGCAGCCGCATTGCTGTCGGGGCCGCCGATGTTCAGGCGCATCGAGCTTGTCAAGGCAATCACGAGCGCCGTGACGACACAGCTGACGAGCGCAGTGGGCACGCCGAGCATTGCGTAGCGGGCAAGATCGGCGCTGAAGATCAGCGTGCCGAGGCTCATCGCGTAGCACAGCATGACGAGCGCCGATACCGCCCCGGCCGCCAGATCGCCGGGCAGCGCCGCGACACGCGAGCGCGGCGGGGCGTCGGCGACGGTAGCGGTCTTGCCCGGCTTCACGTGAATGCTCAGTGGAATGCGCGAGGCGCGATGGGGAGCGATCCAGTATCCGTCCACAATCGAAAGCCTGTCAAACGCCGTACGCAGGCCATACGCGGTCCGTGGCGCACGCCTACACTGGATATTCATCGGCACGATACCCGACAGGCTCGGGGCGGTTCGCATCAGACAACCGGCACTGGATCCAGGCGGCGAACATGGATATCGAGCAATGGCTGCACGCCCTGGGACTTGAGCAGTACGCGCAAGCGTTCGCGGCAAACGATATCGATCTGTCGCTGCTCGGACAGCTGACCGACGCAGATCTGAGGGAGCTCGGGGTGCAGTCGCTCGGCCACCGCAAACGCATCCTCGCTGCCGCCGCGCTGGACTTGCCGGCAGCGGCTCTGCCGGTGGTGCAGGCGCTGAACGCACCCAACGCACCCAACGCTCTGGACATCCCCGCGGACGAACGCAGGCAGGTCACGATCCTCTTTGCCGATCTCTGCGGCTTCACCGCGCTGTCGCGTACGCTCGATCCGGAGGAGTTGCGCGCGCTGATCGGCCGCTTCACGGCGCTCGTCGACGGTATCGTGCTCGCCTATGGCGGCACGACCGACAGACACATCGGCGACGCGGTAATGGCGCTGTTCGGCGCTCCGCTCGCGCACGATACGGACACGCTGCGCGCGGCTCGTGCGGCGCTCGACATCCATGAGGCGCTGACGCAGCTAAGCGCGCAAGCGGCGCGGACGTTGCAGGCGCATATCGGAATCGCGAGCGGCGAGGTCGTCGCCGGCGCGCTCGGCTGCGTTGACGCGCGGGACTACACCGTGACCGGCAATCCGGTGAACCTGGCCGCGCGGCTCCAGGTCTCGGCGGCAGCCGGGGAGACCTGGCTTTCCGATGACGTGGCGCGCGCGCTCGGCGACACCGCCGTCTGCGACGCGCTCGGCGAGCAGCGCTTCAAAGGCATCGACACGCCGGTGCGCGCATGGCGGCTGCGCGCGATTTCGAGCGAGCCGGCGAGCGAATCGGCGAAGGCGAGTCAAAGCCTTTTCGTCGGACGCCAGGCCGAGCTCGAGCAGTTTCACGGTATCGTCCATGCGTGCATCGCGAGGCGGGCCGGCCATATCGTCCATGTGCGTGGCGAAGCGGGCATCGGCAAGACGCGTCTCGTCGACGAGATGCGCCGCTACGCGCAGTCGCAGGGCTTCGAGATTCATCGGGGCCTCGTGCTGGATTTCGGCGTGGGCAAGGGGCAGGATCCCGTGCACACGATCGTCGGCAGCCTGCTCGGCCTGCCGGCCGGTGCATCGAGCGACGCGCGGCAGGCCGCCGCCGCGCGTCTCGCCGCTGAAGGCGTCGTCAAGGCCGAGCAGCAGGCGTTTCTCAACGACCTCCTCGACCTGCCGCTCGCGCACGAGTGGCGAGCCCTCTACGACGCGATGGACCACGGCGCGCGCAAGCGCAGCAAGCGGGCGCTCGCCGCGAGACTGACCGACGACGCCTGCAGGCAGGCTGCAACGCTGATCGTCGTAGAAGACCTGCACTGGGCTGACCCCGAGGTGCTCGACTATCTCTCGGCCTTCGCCTCGGGCATCGCGAACGGCCCGGGCCTCCTCGTGACGACCTCGCGCGTGGAAGGCGATCCGATCGATGCAACGTGGCGCGCGCGCTGCCGGGACACCCCGTTCGCGACGATCGATCTCGGGCCGCTGCGAAAGGATGAGGCCCTGAGCCTCGCCGGCAACTTCATCGACGCGACGCAGCGTGTCGCGCTCGCCTGCATCGAGCGCGCGGGCGGCAACCCGCTGTTCCTCGAGCAGCTATTGCGCAACGTCGAGGAAGGCAGTGAAGGCGCTGTACCGGCCTCGATCCGCAGCCTCGTGCTCGCGCGGATGGACCGGCTCGCGCGGCGCGACCGCCTCGCCTTCCAGGCGGCCGCCGTGATCGGCCAGCGTTTCGACATCGCCTTGTTGCGGCGGCTCATCGACGATCCCGGCTACGTGTGCGACGGCCTGCTCGCCAATGCGCTCGTGTTACCGGAGGGCGAGGAGTTCCTGTTCGCCCATGCACTGATACAGGAGAGCGCCTATTCGACGCTGCTGCGCGTGCGCCGGCGCGAGCTGCACCGCTGCGCGGCCGACTGGTTTGCGCACGGCGAGCCCACGCTGCACGCCCAGCATCTCGACCGCGCCGAGGACGAACGCGCGCCACAGGCCTACCTGGCCGCCGCGCTTGCGCAGCGCACGGCCCACCTGCTAGAGGCCGCGCTGCGCCTTGCCGAGCGGGGCCTCGAAATCGCGCAGACAGAGGCGGACCGCCACGCCTTGAGCTGTTGCAAGGGCGAGCTCCAGCGCGACCTGGGCGACATCGCGGGATCGACCGCTACCTGGCGCGCGGCGCTGGCGGCGGCCCCCGACGACGCCAGTCTGTGCCGCTGCCAGATCGGACTCGCGGAAGGCCTGCGTGTGAGCGAAGGTCTCGACGAAGCGCTAGACCTGCTCGAGGCTGCGCAGCGGATCGCGGAGCGCGACGACCGGGTGGCCGAGCTCGCGAGCCTTCACTATCTGCGCGGCAACCTCTACTTTCCGCTCGGAAAGATCGATGCCTGCAGCACCGAGCACGAACGCGGACTCGAATATGCGCGGCGCCTCGGCCTGCCAGAGGCAGAGGCCCGCGCGCTAGGCGGCCTCGCCGATGCCGCATACGCGCAAGGAAGGATGCGGACCGCGTTCCGCCATTTCAGCGACTGCGTGGCATTGAGCCGCGAGCACGGATGCGGCCGGATCGAAGTCGCCAATCGGTCGATGCAGGGCTTCAGCCGCATTTATCTGAACGATCCGCGGCAGGCGCGCGAAGACGCCGTTGCCGCCGTGCGCGCCGCTGAGCTGATCGGGCAGCCGCGCGCGCAATTGCTAGGCGAGACGCTCGGCGTCTTCGCCTGCTACGAGCTAGGCGATATGCAGGCTACACAGTTCCATCTGGAGCAGGAAAGGCGCGTGATCCGGCAATTGGGCGCACGCCGGTTCGAAGCGCAGAACCTGGAAATGCAGGGACGTGTATGGCTCGCCGAGGGACGCCGCGACGAAGCCCTCAAAGCGCTTCGCGAGGCGCTTGCGATCTCGCGTGAGGTGGGCACGCAGTTCTGCGCGCCGAAGGCCTTGGGCGCCCTCGCCCGCGCGGCCAACGAGAATGACGAACGGACGCGGCTCCTGGCAGAAGGCGAAGACCTCCTGCGCCTCGGCGCGGTCGGCCACAACCACCTCTGGTTCTACCGCGACTCGATCGAAGCGATGCTGGCGGCCCGCGATCCGACCGGCGTGCTGCGCTATGTGAGCGCACTAGAGGACTACACGCGGCGCGAGCCGCTGCCTTGGGCTGACCTGTTCGCGGCGCGCGGACGCGCGCTCGCGCGCGCCCTGCATGAGCCCGTGGACGAAGCCGCCCGATGCGAGCTCGCGCGCGTGCGAACCGTGCTGTTGCAGGCTGGCTTCCAGCAATACCTGGCCGCGGTCGATGCAGTGCTTGCCGCTTGAGGCGAGCTACGCTCGCCGCGGCAGGTGCAACAGCCAGGCCGGCGGCGTCCCGATGCGCGACTCGTACCCGCCGGACCGAAGAGGCCTCGCTCAAGGCTTTCCGTTCGTGTGCGGGTTCTGGAACGCAGCCTCTCCAGCGTCCGACACCTCGACCCATTTCTTGTCGGGCGGTGCGTGCCGCGGTGTAGCTGTCGTGCCAGTTCCACGACTTGCAGGCGCCTGGCAAACCGCGTTATTACGGAGTCCATGACGTATGCACATGCCAGGCTTTGCGCCTGATTGACCACCTCTGGCTTCCCGCTCGTCTCGCGCTCAGATCCCGCGCTTCTTTTATCCCGCGCGCCACCTCAATCGCTCCTTGACCCGGCGGTCTTGCGCGGCCATTGCTTTACGTTCGCCTGCCTCGTTCGAGAAACATGATTTGTTGTTTCTGCGTCCACTTCGGCATCGAATTTTCTAGTATTCCTTGATTAATCGGGCCAATGACTCGGCCTCTCGTGCGACTGCTTCGTCTGCCGATACACCGTCACTTATCCAAAGCTGGACGGTATCGGCGAACGCTTTTTGTGCCGCGCCGCACAACTGCGTTATGCGGATTCTACAAACACCGTCGAAGCTAAACACTTCCAGGCAGCCTTCGTACTCACACGCATAGAACTTCATCGCTCGCTCCCTGAGTCGCCGCCGTGCGTTCCTTCACTGCTCTGGGGAACGCCCCCGCGCCTGGGCTTGCTGCCGTTGGTACGAGCACGACCAGAATGCCGCGCGCAAGGAGCGACGTCTATGCGACACGTGACCGAGCTTGTCACGGCGGCCGCTTGGGCGCCGCCACGCTTCGAGAAACCCGACGTGGACCTCGATATGGCCGCCGGCCGCGGGCTGGAGGAGGCCGTGCTTCAGTCAACCCAACTCACGCGCGCCCACCCATGCCTCGCATGCGCCTTGCGAAATGCGCGCGCTCCGCGTCGCCCATCAGCGCCAGAAACTGGTCCGCTTCCATATGAACCAGCTCTTCGTGATCGCCCGCCTCGAAGTAGATGTCCGGTTGGCCGGCCAGGTTCGTATCGAGATAGGTTTTCATTCCATACGCCGCGCAGATCGGCGGCAGGGCCCCTGCGTCGCAGTCCTTGAACAGTTCGCGCAGTTCGTCCTCCGTAGCAAGGGCGAGCCTGCGCCCTGTCTTGTTCCAAAGCACGGACAATTGCACGGCATAGGTTGCGGGCAGCACAACGGCCACATAGCCTTGCTCGTCCTCGAACAGCACAGTTTTTGCAAGGCGGTCGCCGGGAATGTGCGCTGCAGCAGCGCTTTCCATGCTCGAATGACTGTATGGGTGGCGCACGATTTCGTAGCGTGAGCCGTTGCTGCGCAGGCGCTCCTGCAAAGTGGTCGACATCGACATGGCACACCTCCTGTCGAATGCGTAGAAGAAAACCAGCCGCGAGTGATCCTCTCAGAATAGTTCACGCGCGAGCGAATAGCACGCCGACACCGCCGCCATGAATCCGCAGTACGAAGACCCGACAGCAGGACTCTACGTTCTCGCCGATGAGTGCAACGACCGCACCTTGCTTATCCGGGTTGAAACTGCTGGCACCCGGTTTCGAACCCATGGTCGACGAGGCGCTGCGCCGCATGTCTCGGCCTATCCACACCCGGGCCGCCTTGCTTGGCGGCCACGCGCTTCCAGGCCTCCCAAATCAACCGCCTGGATATCTCGAACGACTGGGTGGCAACCCCGGAATCTTCCCGCTCATGGCGCCCAGACGCGCCCGACCCCGCGTCACCCGTGAATTCGGAGTGCTCGAAGTTGCGGTCGCCCCGGTTTGACGCACTTGAAGCGGACTACACTTCAGTTCGAGCACGATTGAAAAATGGGTAGGCAAAGAACGGATGTGGAACAAAGTGGCTGAAATTCTGCCCGGTGACAGCGCAGGTTTTGCGGACGCTACCTTTTTCGTGAGCAGATCGATGGCACTGGCGTGCGCCTGCGCTGTTCCTCTACTGGAGACGACCATGAAAAAGGAGAGAAAGACGGCTCGGCAAATTCTTTCCGGGAACCCCCGGGAGGTGATCTCGGTCGGCCCCGCTGACGCGGTGCTAACGGCGCTGCGTCTGATGGCCGACAAAGATGTCACCACGGTACTCGTGCTGCAAAGCAGCAATCTTGTCGGCATCCTGTCCCAGCGCGACTACGCCCGCAAGGTCGAACTGGCCGGCCGCAGCGCCGCCGAGACCAGGGTTGGGCAGATCATGACGACCCAGGTGTTTTACGTCACGCCCGAGCACACATGTGACCAGTGCCTGGCGTTGATGCATACCAGGCGGATCCGGCATCTTCCGGTCATCGATTCCGGACGGGTTATCGGTGTGCTATCCAACAGTGACGTCCTCGAGGAACTGATCCAGGAGGACGAACATTTCATCCGCATTCTCGAACATGACATGCTGTACCTGACCATCGATACCGGCGGCCGCCTACTAAGCATTCGCGCGAAGGCATGTGCGTGGCGCACCGTCCAATCGACCGTGCATGATCCCGGGCCACCGCGTCGTCCAACGACTGACCACTCTGGACAAGGAGGACCCCACTTGGGCGCTGGCAGTTTGGGCACATCAGCGATCAACGACCCGCGCAGGTCCATCGAAAGCGAGCAGGACGGGGCATAAGGCCTGGCAGGAAAGTCCGTGGTTTTGAGCCGGGCGGCCGCCTGAATGATCATGCACGCGCGATGAAGCATGGCCGCAGATGGCCGGCTGCCGCCCGATCGAACTTCGACCCATGGACAAGGTCGGGCTGAAATCGGCGTGGCGTGGCTATCTCCGTAGAGAGTCGTCGCGTTGTGGCGATCACCGCGCCGTCAGCATCCGAAGGATGTTCTGCACGATACGCTCATGCTGCTCCAGCGCCTCATCGAGCGTACCTGCCCCATAGCTCTTGTTGTCTCGCGCTTGCATTCCGGCAATGCGCGTAACGAACAACAGGGCCTCCCCGGTACGCGTTTCGGACATACCGCGGAAGCGGGTCGTGACCGTCACCCCGGATTCTTCCAGCAACGTGCGGCGGAAGATCAGTTCGTTCCCGGACATCCAGCGCGACCACTCGCTGCTGTCGAACACTTCGACAGGCGTGTTCTTCGCATCGAGGACGTAGAGTCGTGCCCATCTGGGCGGGATAGAGCGCGATTTCATCGGTCAATGGGAAGGTGCGAGCAGGAAACCGATCGCCTCCTGCCACCAGCTATCGTCGACATGCTCAATCCAGTCATTATGCTCTGCATTCCTGATGACTATCAGTTGCTTCGGAACCGCAAGCGCGTGGTAAAGCGCTTCGCCAAAGCGCGCGGGGACGATGCTGTCGCTTTGCGCGACCACAACGAGAACGGGGCGGTCGAACGACGCCAGCTGTGTCACGCTGTCGTACCGGTCGCGCAGCAGCCATTTCACGGGGAGCCACGGATAGTGGTGAGTGGCGACGTGCTCGAGCCGATCCCATGGCGTGATGAGCAGCAAGCCAGAGATCTTGCCGCGTTCGCGCGAGCCGGCCGAGGCCACCACGCCGGCCCCGAGCGATTCACCGATGAGCAGCAGTGGCGTGCCGTAGAGGCGATGCCCAAGCGCGATGGTCTGTTGGGCATCCGCCACCAGACTCTCTTCGCCTGGCACGCCGTCGCGTGGCCCATAGCCCGGATATTCGGCGAGGATCACGCGCAGCCCAAGCTGGGTGAGGGCCGCCGCATAGAACGCACGGTGTCCGGCGTGCCCTGCATTGCCGTGAAAGACGATGGCCGTGCCGTGCACCTTTGCGGCCGGCTCGGCCACGAGACCCCGGAACGCCTCAGGGGTCGGCCAGGCGCGAAGTCCGCCGGACGTAAGGTCCGCGATTGCGGCCTTTTCAGGGAAGTAGATAAAACGATCCTGCAAGATGGCGACTCCTGCGAGTGCGGTCAGGCACGCGATGGTTAAACGCCGCATCAACCGGTTGAATTTGATCGCTTCGGGCCCGGTCCGTCGATCGGCGCTACCGTGCCGCGATGAACTCGTCCCACGGCGTCGCTTGCAGGGTCTTGGGGTGGCGTGTCCGCGAAAAAAGAACTCCGCAATCGGGCACGGCAGTCACGCCGAAGCAAACGACCGCATGTCAAGCGGATGCGTTGCGGTGCGTCTTGATCGCCCCGAAGTGCAAATGGCCCTGGCGGGCAGGACCAGGGCCGTAGGGCAGGTTAGTGCAGTCGCCGCTGCAGGTCAGAAAGTTCCGAATGTACCGAACTGACTGCATCCATGACCCTGGCATCGAGACCGCTGGCCTGTTGGCAAGCACGCTCTGCACGATCACCAATCCGTTCGAGATCATCGACCCACTGCCGGATTCGACCCTCATCATGGGACGACATGACCTTCTTTGCCGATTTGCATTCGTTATCGAGCTCATCTACCCACTTCATCAAGTCCTTTGGAATCGTCGCGTCAGCGTGGCAGGTCCGGAATGCCTCGCCGACGGTTTGCTGCAGATGAGTAAGTCGCTTTTGCACATCACTGGCTTGCAACATGATGCCCCCTTTCTTGAACATCAGTTCCAGATGAATTCGGGCAGCAGATGACAGTGTGTTGCCCGCCCCATGGCCATTCGCCTGCTTCAATTGGCTGCCAGCGACGTTGCATTGCGTCAAAGCGGCCCTCGAGCACGCGCAAGACGGGTTTCTAGTGTAGGCCATAATCGTCAGCCTGCTCTGATGCGGCCCGCGCGGCAATTCGGGGATTTCCGCTCCACCGGCATCCGACGCCCAGCCGGACACTAACCTCGATCCGCTCATCGAATGGGCGCAGCGCGCGATGGCGCGGGCGAAGGAATTACACGGGAACGAAGCGTTGCGCCGCGAGGTGGCGACGCGGAGTTTCTAGCGATCCGGCAGCGGCGTGCGGCACGCCCCGGATCATGCAAATTGGAATAATTGAAGGACAGCGCCGTCATGCTCGACGGCACCATAAGGTACAAACCCGGCTCACGGCCGGGTTCGTCTCTCTGCTGCTATCGAGCAACTGAATCAGTTCAGTGGGAACGAAACAGACTGAAGCGTAAATCAAATCCCGCTGCACGAATCGCCGAGCCTGCCTGCTCGAAGAACATCTGTGCCTTCGCACTAAGAGGAAACTTTCCCACAACGTTGATCACTATATTCCTGCTATTTGCATCTGGAAATTTCTTCGTCACCTCGCCACTTTCCACAAATCGCAAATAGGCATTTAGCTTCTCCTGCAAAAGCAGAAGATGCTGACCTTCCCCCTGATCCCAAGGAAGGTGATCGCTTACCGTGAGGAGCAGATCGCCGGAATCGCGATCAACGCTCACAACGTCGACTGTGCTGGTCTGCTCAATGGACATGCGCTTCTCAAGGTCCTCTAATAATCTGTACGGTTGTCGGCGGGATAACCGTCCCGCCTGGGAAACCCGGCTTCCCGGCGCCCACAATAGTACCGCCACTCTGGCCAATTTCCGGAAATGCGAGCGTCTGATTCGTTGTCAACGGAACCGTTGAAGACGCCTTACATTCAACACAGCCTATGTCGCCCGTCACAGGATCCAACGTCAGGAAATCAAGACGGGTCCGAACACCACTGCCAGTTTCGATTGTAATCTGCTGCCCGACCGTAAGCCCGCTCTCGCTCAACTGTCCCCCAACGGCCTGTTCAAACGCAGCGCCGGCCGCCTGATTGATTGCCAGTTGCTGAGCAGCGGTGAGGCTCGCCCCGGCACGCCAGTTCGTTCCAAACCGTTCCAGGCCAGGCAACTCCATTCAACGTCGATTCCCACCCTTTCCAGTTCGCGCCAATCAATGCCAATCCGGTCGAATCGGTGCTTGCAACCGAAACAGCAAATTCATTTTCGATTTGCGCAAGCGACGGCGTACTTGCGTTTCCTAGCGACGACACTTCTACACCAGCCAGATCAGATGGCAAGGCGATTTGCAATACTCCATTGCCGTATGCCGTGCCACTCCCTGTTGCAAAAACCGTTGCGACGACTGGGCTGGTCGATGTCGGAGTGATACCGATTTGCTGCAATCCCGGACTCCCTCCCGCCCACGCCAGACGCGGCAAGGCTTTCCAGACCGTCGCGCCCCTGACGTGCTCCGTCGCCTCGTAAAACGCCCCAGACACGGGTTTCGGCCCGACGACGTGCGCCGCCAGGACGAGCCATGCCATCAGCAGCCATGAGAGAAGACGGAATCGTGACCTCACTACGACTACGGTCCTAACGCCCGATCAAGGTAACCATGCAGCGTGAGTAGTCGTGCCTTCAAGTCAGCCGGAACCGCAGTATCTTCAGCCATGTTTGCTAAACGCCAGCGCAAGATCATGTAAATTTCGGTTCCGGTTGCGCCCTCGACAAGTGCACTCCGAAGTTGCTGTGCGTAGTCACTCAAACCTGCCGCATCGAGCAAGTCGGCTAAGGTCCGCACTTCTTGATATGGGTCGTTCATTGTCGGATGTTTAATTTGAGCCCTGCGTACCGAATGACTTCATCTGGACACCACCACTAGGCACGACGACCTCTATCCCTCCTCCCCTCCTCCGGGGTTTGTCCCAACAGGTGGCGCGGGTCGAGTGATGAACGGTGTGCCCGGTGTCAAAGTGGCGGTCTCCACGAAGTTCGCGTTGGTCACGTTCTCCGGTGGAATACCATATAGACCCGGATAGTTCGGCGTGGTCAATGGATTCTGCAATGACCAGAATTGTGCCTCGGCTGCTTGGCTTTGCCCAAGAGTGCCGATTCGGAACAGCGTCGCCCCCTGTTGGACCTGACTTATCGCATTTAGGGCAGCCGGCGAGCTCGACTGGAGAGCCGGCCCGTACGGAGTTGCGATACTGTTTGTGGCGCCTGCCGCACCAGCCGCAACTGCTCCGGCCGCAACCGTTGGAGTGTCGCCAGCCTGCTCCTCATCCGTCGCTCCGCCGCTTTGCTGCAATGGCTGAAGCGTGAACGTATGCTCGTTCACCTGTTCCGGGTTTTCTCCGGGCTCGATGATGGATTTTTGCGACAGCGTGTTATTCAGTACCTCATTCTCCGCCCACGTCGCACCGGCCTGAGCGTTGGCTCCTGCCAATCCTGCTGCCAGCCCACCACTCAATGTCGCGATCGAAGCCGTAATCGCATTGAATGCGGTGTTGTCGTAGCTCGTCGTCTGCGTGACCGTGCCGTCACCATTGTCAGTATCGGTCACCGTCTGCGAGCCACCATACAAGCCGTCGCGCACCAGCGGCGCAATGAGCGCACTGGTCGCCCCCCCAATGGCACCATACCCACAACGTCAGGACTTTGGCTTGCCCTCCTCGTCGTCGGTCTCATATGTTTTTCGAGCCTTTTTGTACGAGTTGTCAAATGGCTTTAGGCCAATGGTGTTCGCCCACGAAGCGAATCCCCCAAAGGCCATCAAAGTTATTCCCAGCAAAAATAAGATACCCCAAACAATTGGAGATTCTACATATTCTGTCGGAAAATAGATCAACGCCGCCCCAAAAATCAGCAAACCGAGACGGGCCGATTTGGAAAAATTCCCTAAATAAAAAAATCTAATCTTCATGGCTTCCCAGTCACGGCCCCAATGAAAGAATTCCATTTTGCATCTATCTGATCCTCGAAATTTGTCACACCTTTAAGCTGTGGCACCATATTTCCGAGCTGGGTGATCACGGGTCCAATTGGTGGATACAAGTTCCCAAGTCCGTAGGTTGCCAACCCGAGAGTGACTCCTTCAACCGAATACTGTCCAACATTCGGGTTAAGCGCCTGTTGGACTCCACCAAGAGCGAACGAGCCTACGCCAGTCAACAAAGAGAACGCTGCAGCTGGTTCTGCGATGAATGGATCTGCGCCATTAGCGTATGCGACTCCACCCGATGTTGCGCTTACGACGCCAAGCTGGCCAGAAAGATTCCCAACATCATCGGCCAACTGTTGCTGCGTCGTGGGGATCGTAAAATTGAATGCTGTGCCCGACGAAGCCGACGTTGTGACGCCTGGGGACGCTGCATATTGCTGTGCCAACGGCACATCCGAGCCGTTGGTGTTCTGCAGAATAAGCGCCTGAAGAGCGGGATTGGGCGGCCCAAGCACCTGCGTCGATGCTCCAGTGACATTGTCTGTAAACCACGTCGACCCGTCGTTTGGCGTCGCACCGAATACAGTCGCCGGGGCACCGGTCTCTGTCACGCCGTTTTGACTATAGCCCATCTGGGCCATTTGGTTTGAAACGTCTGTCGCAGTGACCGGTGATCCATCGGGGTTGGTAATCCCTTGCGCGTTGGCAGCCGCTGCAAGCTGCTGTGCAAGCGGCTGCTCCTGCGGATGCAGCACTCGATTGTTCAGCGTCTCGTTCTCAGCTGCCGTTGCTCCAGCCATCGCGTTCTGCCCGAGCAAACCCGCCGCCGTACCGCCCAGCAGCATCGACGCCGCCGTCAGCGCAGCGACCTGGCCCGGCGACCATGATGTGGGATTGCCGTTGCTATCCGTTGGATCGGAAATCTGTGATGTAAAGGCTGAACTCACTCCTGCACCAATGGCACCACCCGCGCATCCGGTTCCCTCGGCGGCTGAAGCAAGACACCCCAAACCCGCGTGTGCGGCAACGTATCCCAGCCCAGTGAGATCGCCGCTCTGGTTCAGGTCACCCAGTTCATTTGCGCCCACGGCGCCCGCATCGCTGGCCGCGCTGTTTTCGAGGTTGGTCAAAAAGCTCCCACCCCCGATCGCCGTTTGCGTCGTCGCACCGATCAGCGCCTGACCACCAATGTTCTCAACCGTGTTACCGATATTGGCGAGCGTCGTGCCCGAATCCGCCTGGGTAATTCCGCTACCGAAATTCGTGATCCCGGTTGAGCCCAATAGTCCCTGCGTCAGACCAGCTGTCAGCGCAGCAATCGCAGCCCCTTCGAAGGCCTGTCCGACATTCAGGCTACCAGTCGAAATCAGCTGGTCCGCGGCTCCAGCCACGAGTGCGGTCGTTCCCACTGCAAGGCCGGTGGCAACCGCACTCCCAGCCACGGCCAACGTCGAGCTGATGCCCGCCAGGGCGATCGGGTCGATCAGCCCGTTGTACATCGCGAACATTTGCGGCCCGAGGAAGTACGACGCCACCACAGCGGCGATCATCCCGATCAACTGCCCGATTCCGAACCCGCCCTCAGCCGTAAAACTCGTATTGAGGTTATTACTCAGCGTCTGCTGCGTAAAACTCCCACCCAACTGCTGCTGCAACTGCGCGACCAGTGGCTGCGTGCCCGCCTGATCGACCGTCCCATCCGCATTGAGCTGCTGCAGCGCCCCGCCAATCTGGTTCAGCGTCTGCACGTTCAGGCTCATGTCCGCCGCGCTCATGAACCCGCCCGGTTGCACCTCCGTGCCCGTCGTGTCCGTGTAGCCACCGCTCACGCTGTTCCAGATCTGCCCCACGTTGACCTGGTTCGCTTCGTTGGTAAGCGCGCCCGTGTTCACCGTCAGCGTGCCGCCCGACGTGATGCTCCCGGTGTTCGTGATGCTCCCGCCCGTCGCCGCGCTGCCGAAGTTCAGCGTCAGGCTGTTCGAGGCCTCGATATTCCCGCCCGCAGACAGCGCGCTGTAGTTCGCCGGCAGATACACCTGCGGCATCAGTGCCGTGATCGTCGGACAGGTCGCCGTCCCCGTTGCCTGACAATCCGGATCGGGCACGGTCTGTTCCACGTACCACAGCATCGGCGCAGTGAGCGCATTGATCTGCGTCTGCGTGAGCGCCGTGCCCAACGGGATGTCATTCCCCTCCGCGTAGTTCACCGCGTTCTGGTACAGGGCTGCTGTTTCCTGGTTGGTCACGGAGGCCCCGTTCGCGCTGTCAGCCGCGGACGTACTCACGAAGCTCGCCTGCCCGGTCTGCTGCAGAGCCGCCTGCTGCAGAACGATGGCCTGCTCCTGCGGGTCGTAGTAGAACAGCGTCGTGCTGGGCTGCAGGCTGGCCGGCAACGCATTGAGCAGTTGCTGGGGGCCGATATCGGTGGAACTGCCCGGCAAGCCTTCCACGTATGACGCCTCGCCCGCCACTGACGCAGGCAGCTGGCCCGTACCGATCGTGCCCGGCACGGAGATGTTCAGCCCGGGCAGACTCAACGGACTCAGCGAAATCACCTGCGATGGGGCATTCACGAGCGGTGTATAGGTGTTGGCCGTCGTGATTCCGTTGATGAGGCTCTGCCCCGCAAGCGACACCGACGTGCCGATCACGTTACCCACGTTCTGGATCTGACCGCCCGAGCTGATCGAGAGGTTCGGTGCCTCGATCGTCGCCGCGATGTTGCCCACTGGCGTGGGCGGATCGATCGTGCCGCCTACGCTGGTGTACGCGCTCCCATAGAGGGCCGTACATTCCGCTACCGAACCGCAGGCCCACGTGTTGTGCCGGATGTCACTGCTGAACATGCCCGTTTCCTGCACCCATTCCGAGTGCCAGTAGGCATTGAGCGTCTGCGCCTCGTTCACCACCGGGCCGGCCACGTTGATCGTCGCGCTCGTGCCCGCCGAGATCAGGCTGCCGATGTTCGTCAGGCTGCCCGCGGTAATCTGCAGGCTGTTGCCGGCGCTGATCACCGACGAACTGCCCGACTGCTGGTCGACATAGGCCTCGCAGTAGCTCTCCTTGTAGCCACCCGCCGTCATGCAGCCGGCGTATTCCTGCTGCGTGCCGTAATTCTCGTGAACAGCGACGGGCGGCGGCAGGGTATTGGTGATCGCGCCTGAAACGTCGAGCGTGATGTTGTTGCCGGCAACGATGTTGCCTGAGGTGTTGTTCAGGCTCTGCGCAGGCGTGGTCGAGTTCGCGGTGGAGCCTACGCCGCCGATCACGATGTCGTGGCCCGCGAGCAGGTTGCCGTCCGTGTTGTTGATCTGGCCCGCTGCGATCACGAGATTGTTGCCTGCATAGATCGTCGCGTCGTCCTGCGTGTAGCTGAACGTGGTCGTAGTCGGGTTGTTGCCGCGCGGCGAACCGCCATCGTCGCAGGCCGAGTTCGGTACACCGGAGGCACAGCCCACCTGGGACGAATAGTCCTGGGAATTGCCACCCTGGTTGGTCAGGCTTGCGGCATTGACAACCACGTTATTGCCGGCGTAGAGCAGTCCCGCGTTGACGAGATTGCCGCCGCTGACTGTCAGGTTGTTGCCGGCGGCGATCATGCCGGTCGGAGTCGTCCAGGTCACCGAGCCCGTCGCCGAAGGCGCCGTCGAGCTCGTATCAATCGTGAACTCCGTGGGCGCGGTGGGATAGGATTCCGATGGATTACCGGTTCCGGCAACAGCAATAATGCCCAGGCTGGCGATTCCGGCGAGAAATGCGGAGTACTGCGCCTGATCGACATAGGTGAGGCTCTGGCTCGTCGTTGTGGGCACAACGGATCCATTGGCCAGCGATTGAACGTTGAGCGTCACATTGCCCTGGGCTGCAATCTGACCGCCCTGATTCGACAGTGACCCCGCGGACAGCGTGATCGACCCACCCGCCGAAATCACACCGGACTGCCCAGGTTGCTGGGTCGTGGTGGTCTGATACTCCGTCGGCAGCGTAAACGTCACAGACTTCAACGCGCTTGGGTCAGCACTGGAGCCAACCTCCCACACGTCGTAGTCCTCCGCGCCTCCCATCGCGTTGTACCCGGTCTCCGCATACTCGTTAAACGTCACGGTGCCAGAACTCACGACCGGTGACGATGCCGTAATCGTGCAATCCTCACTGCAGATCCCCGCGCTCGGGGGAGGCGATACGGTTGTCGTTGAACCGGTCGGCGACAGCAGCCCTCCGAGCGTCGCGGGCACTGAGGAAGACCAGACCTGGGCTTGCAACCCCACTGCGTCTATCTCATCGAGAGCAACAGTACCCACCGAGCCCGACAAAAGAAGCGAGGTATCGCTGATTGCAGTTGTCGTCGTTGTCGACCCGGTCGGCGCGTCCTGATCATTCACCACCGCCGCGGCATTGATCGTGATGTTGTTGTTCGCAAAGATCGACCCGCCAGTGTTCTGCAGCGTGCCGCTGAGATTGAATGAGATATTCCCCTGCGACTGCGTTGTCGCGCCACTATTGTCGTAGTTCCCTCCCGTGACGTTGACGGCGTTCCCGGCCTCCACCATCCCGCGGTTCGTCACGTCCCCGTTGAGGGTCAGCACATCCGTCGCTTCCATCAACGCGTTCGCCGTGTTGTTCAACGTGCCGTTGACGGTCACGTCCTGCCCGGTAACCTGCCCGTTATTTGTGAACGTCCCCCCCGTAGATATGGTGAGCGGCGCCGTCCCGTTCATCGTGCCGTTGTTTGTCACGCCGTTGATGCCGTCGATGCTGACGCCCGTGCCACCGTAGTTCCACGTGCTGTCCACGTCGATCGTCGAAGCCGTGATCGACAACTGGCCGCCCTGGCTGATCGTCCCCTGGGTCGGATCGAAGTCCATGTTGGTCGCGCCGATGATGACGTTCTGCTGGGCAAGGATGTTGCCGCCCGAATTCACGAACGCGCCGTCGCCGCCGTTGATCGTGAGCGAGAGGTTGCCTACGCCCGCTGTGCCGCTCGTCTGCGGATTCCCCGCAAAGATCAGTCCATTCTGGTTGTTCAGTGTGCCGGTGGTGATAGTCAGCGCGTCCAGCCCCATCAGCGCGCCACCGGTGTTGTTGAGTGAGCCGGAAACGTTGATGGCCGTATCCGTGCCGTTCACGAGCCCCGCATTGGTGAAGTTCGTTGCAGTAACGGTGGTGGTGGCCGTCGAGGCAAGCGATCCGCTCGCCTCGTTGGTCACGTTCGCCGCCGATACGAGCAGGTTGCCCCCAGAGAGCACGCTGCTGGCGTTGGTCAGGCCATTCTGTGCGGCAAGTGTTGCCGCGCCGACCACATCGACGTTGCTACCCGTGAGCGACATCTGGTCCGACGCCTGCGCCGTGAGGTTACCGCCCACGAGAAGCGAGCCGAGCGTGACCTCCTGACCGCTTAACTGCATGCCCTGCGATGACACCAGCGTCGACTGGCTGGTGTTTAGCGTGCCCCGCGCCGCAACGGTTACGTTCTGCGAGCCGGCCTGCGAGCCGCTCAGCGTCACGTTTGTGCCCGTGAGCGTAAAGTCCCCCGCCACGGTACTGGTGCCGCTCAGGGTAAGCGTCTGTCCGGCCTGCAGCGTGGCGTTGCCGTTGGACGAAACGCCAGCGACACTCACGTTGCCGCTGGTGCCGCTCACGTTGACGGCCCCCATCGACGAGACCCCTCCGGCCAGCGTTGTGCTGTTCGCAGCCTGCACGTTCACGTTGCCGCCGCTCTGGACCGCACCACTGAACGTCACACTACCGGCCTGCGAGGTTGCCGCGATGTTGCCTTGCGCCGTCGCCGCACCGAAGGACATGTCCGATGCCGAGGTAGCGCTGAAGGTGCCGGCGGTCTGCACATCGCCCAGCGTAACCGTCCCCCCCGAACTCACACCAATGTTGTTCACGAAGGTCAAACTGCCGCCGCCCGCGATCGAGCCGCCCGCGGTGAACGTGCCGGCACCGAGGCCCAGAAGCGCGCCGCCGAGCGTCATGCCAGCCCCCGACGAAACCGTTGTGTCGCCGTTCACGAGCACACCCGCGAGCAGCGCGGCGCTGCCGCGCGCGCTGGTGTTCAGGTCGCCGCCCGTCGTGATCGCGCCGCCGACGCTCAGGTTGCCCGTGGTCGCGCCCAGCGTGACGTCGCCGTTGGTACCGATGGTGCCGCCGATCCCGAGATTGCGACCAGCACTCACGCCCAGCGTCGACCCGCTCGAAATCGCCCCTCCCACCTGGACGTCGCGCGCGGCCGTGAGCGTCGTTGCCGTGCCGGAGGTCACGCCGTTCGTCAAGACGATGTCGCCCGTGCCGCCCTGCCCGTTCGCCTGCACGCCGACCGATCCGCCGGCCGTGGCCGATCCCATCGAAACGCCGTTGCCGACCGTCACCGAGAGATTGCCGTTCGTCCCCACCGCGCCGCTGATCGTGATGTCGCTGCCTGCATTCAGCGTCGCCTGTTGCGCGAACGCCACCGACGCGCCGCTGATCGAGCCCCCCGCCTGCAGCGTGCCGCTGCCCTGCGCGGCGATGCCGCCCGCAAGCGCCATGTCGCCGCCGGAAGTGAGGGCCGCGTTGCCGCCCGCCTGGGTCTGCCCCGTGAACGTGAGCGTTTGTCCCGAAGTTACGTTCAGGTTGCCCTGGGTGGTCAGGTTGCCGGCGCTCGCACTGCCGCTCGTGGCGGTGAGCATGAGATCGCCAGCCGAGTTGATGTCGCTCGCGGCGAAGTTACGCGCGGCCGTGATGGTCGTGGTGCCGCCTGCGTTCAGCGCGCCGCCGATGGTCACGTCGCGCGCCGCCTGCAGGGTCACGTTGCCGAGCGCCGTGACCGGCCCTGTGAACGTGACGTCGCCCTCGCCCGCATTGCCGTTGGCGAGCACATTCAGATCGCCGCTCACGGCCTGCACGCTGCCAAGGCCTGCATTGTTGCCGCCGGTCACCTGAACCGACGCGCCCTGCAGCGAGCCCGTCAGCGCAAGATCGTTCCCCGCGGAGAGCGTCGCCGCCTGCGCGAACGCGGCGCTGCCGGCGCCGGTGATGTCCTGTCCCGCACTGAGCGAACCCGCCGCCTGGCCTGCTACCAAGCCGGCAAGTTCAATATTGCCGCCGGCCTGGACGGTTGTATTGCCCGCAACGGCAATCTGCCCGCCAAGTTGTGTATCGAGACCCGAGGTAACGTTCAGGGCGCCCCCGGTCGTCACGGTGCCGCCAAGCGTTGCCGTGCCACTAACGGCCGCAACGTCCAGGTCACTGACCGACTCTACGCTGCCCGTCACCGAAACATTGCGCTGGCCGGTCAGGCTCACCGCATCACCGCCCGAAAGCGCACCGCTTACCAGCACGTCCCGCGCTGCCTGCAGTGTAATGGCGCCGGGCGCCGTTGCGGTGCCGGTGATCGACGCGTCGCCGTTGCCCGCATTGCCGTTCGCGGTGAGAGTCAACGTGGTATTCGTCGCGACATTGTTCAGCGCCGCGTTGTCGCCCCCGGTTGCCTGCACGACATTGGCCTGCAGGGTACCCGTGAGCGCAATGTCGCCCTGCGCCTCCAGCAGCGCCGTTTCGGAGAACGCCTGCGTGCCGGGTCCGTCAATGTCCTGCCCTGCACTCACGTAGCCATTCGTTCCCACCAGCGTGCCGTTCAGGACGACGTTGCTTCCGGCTGCCAGTGTCACATCGCCCACCGCGCTGGTGCTCGCGCCCAGCGACAGGTCCTGACCCGTTGTGATGGTCAGGTTACCGCCGTTGTTGATACCGCCCGTTGCGTTGAGACTGCCCTGCTGCGCGTTGAGCACGGCATCGCTGTTCGACTCGATCGCGCCAGCGACACTGATGTCGTTCAGGGCCGTGACGCCGATCGTTGTGCCCGCAGCGAGCTGGCCAGCGCTTGCGACCGTCACGTCACCATATGCACTTGCCGTCACCGCGCCCGCCGCAGCCGCCGCGCCATTCACGGTGAGATCGCCGCTGCCCGAGGTGCCGGCCGCGAGCGCGAGCGTCGAAGCCGACTCGACGTTGTTCACCGCAACGTCGCCACCCGCCGAGATCTGGACCGCCTGACCCTGAACCAGGCCGCCCTGATCAATGGTGCCCGTCGCATTGAGCACCGCCGACTGCCCAAACGCCAGCGAACCCGCCCCACTGATGTTTCTGCCAGCGCTCACGTAACCGTTACCCTGGCCGTCGAGCGAGCCCGTGACGTTCACGTCTCGACCGCCCTGAAGCGTCGTATCGAGCGCAACGGTTGTCGTGCCGCCGAGGTCGATATCCAGGCCCGAGGACACATTCAGCGCGCCGTTGCTGTTGATCGCGCCTGTGACGCCGACGCTGCCGTCTATCGTCGTGAGATTCGTGTCGCCGGCCGACTGGATCGAGCCGCTGATGTTGATGTCCTGCCCGGCCGCGAGCGCAACGGTTGATCCACCCACGAGTGTGCCGTTCAGGTTCAGGTCGCCGTTCGCCGCGAGCGCAATCGTCGAGCCAGCCTGCACGTCCTGGAACGTACCGTTGCCCCCCGCGCTGGTTTGGACGGTCGAGCCACGCAGCGACCCGGTCAGGTCCGTATCGCCACCCGACGTAAGGCTCGCAGCCAGCCCGAAGGCAAACGACGCCGCCCCCGAAATGGTTCCGCCCGCGCTCAGCGTGCCATTGCCCTGTCCGACGACGGTACCGTTCGCCGTGATGTCCTGCCCGGCCGTGAGCATCGTGTCGCCAAGCACGGACGTGCTGCCCGTGCCGAGGTCGATCGACTGCGCGGCGCTGATTGTGAGATCCGAGCCCGATTCGATGGTGCCGGTACTGGCAAGCGAGCTGCTGGTAGACAGCGTCATGTTCCCGTTGGACTCCACCGTACCGGCAATCGACACGCCGGTTCCCGCCGTCACCGCCAGTGCAGCCGCGGTGCCGAGTGTCCCGGTCGTGGCGACCGACACCTGACCTGCCGCATTCAGCGTGCTGCCGGTCTGCGAGGTCACCGCACCGTTCACAGCGATGTTGCCACCGCCGGCGTTGCCGTTCGCAGTCACCGCAAGCGCAACATTTGCAACAACGTTGTTAAGCGTCGCCGAATTCCCCGCGTTCAGCGTGACGTTGTTACCCTGTAGCGTGCCCGTCACGTCGAGGTCGTTTGCGGCGGTCGCCGTCACGTCGCCCGTGAAGCTGCCGCTGCCCCCGAGCACCACATCGTTCCCGGCAACCAACGCGCCGGTGCCCGCCACGGTGGTCAGGCCATTCAGCGCAACGTCCTGCCCGGCCTGCGCGGCGAGGTTCCCCGCGCTGTTGACCGCGCCGGCCGAGCTGACGCTGCCGTTCGCCGCGGTGAGCGACATGTCGCCGACAGACTGCACGGTACCGGCGGCGGCTACCGTCACATTGCCCTGCGCCGCCAGCGCGACCTGCGCGCCTGCGGCCAACGTGCCATTCACGATCACGTCGCCCGCCGCCTGCACACTGGCCGCGCCAACGACTGCCGCGTTGCCGTTGAAGGTGACATCGCCATTGCCTGCCATGCCTTCGGCCACGGCGGTAAACGCCCCGCCCGCCTGCACGCCGGCAAGCGTCACGCTGTTGGCCGCGCTCACCTGGAGACCGTTTGCCAGCAACTGGCCGGTGAGCGCCACGTCATTGCCTGCGCTCAGCGTCCCGTTCTGCCCGAACGCCATCGAGCCGCTGCCGGTAATGTCGCCCTGCGCATTCAGGGTGCCGTTGTTCTGCACGATCAGCACGCCGGGTACGTCGATACTGGCCGCGTTGACCGTTGCATTCGTGCCGGCAAGCAGCGAGCCGGCGACACTGAACGCGCCCTGGGCGCTCGCAGTCAACGTGGTGCCGCTGGCAAGCGACCCCGCCACCGCGATAGCCTGTCCCGCGCTCAGCGTCACGGCATTCTGCGCAGTAGCTTGCGCGCCTATGGTCGTGCCCTGCCCTGACGACAGCGCCAGATTGCCGCCACTGTTGACGCTCGCCCCGGTCGTGAGGTTGCCGTTGACAGCGGCGAGCGCGAGATCGCCCGACGTCTGCAGGGGCGCATTCACGTTGACGTTGCCCTGCGCGGTGGCCTGCAGCGTTGCGCTGCTGGTCTGGGCGTTGACGTCGATGTCCCCCGCCGCCTGGAGCGTTGTCGCACCTGTCACGACTGTCGTGCCGCTCAGCGTGATGTCGCCGCTGCCTGACGTGCCCTGCGTGGTCAGCGTGAGCGCCCCGCCGCTCTGCACGGCACCGGTGGTCAGACTCGCGCCCGCGACCATTGTCGTGTCGCCGGTCGACTGCGTATTCGCGACGTTGATGTTGCCGCCGGCATTGATGGACAGGGTCGTGCCGGACTGGATGGTGCCCGTCGACGTAACATCTCCATCGGCGCTGATCGCATAGCCGCCGACACCGATGTGCGAACCTGTCAGCGAAACGTTGCCGCTCGACGCAACGCTCGCCTGCTGCTGGGCCGCGCTGCCCGACATCGTCACGTCGCCGTTGGCAGAGAGCGTCAGGTCGCCCGCGTTGGCGGCAAGCTGCGCATCGGTACGCACACCCATTCCAGCCGCGGTCGCGATCACCTGGATCTGGCCAGCGGTCATCGCACCGTAGGCCGTCGCGTCAATCGCGAGCCCGTTGTTCGCCGTACCGTTCGCCGCGTTGATGGCAGCCGCTGTATTGACTGCGCCGTTCGTCGACGTCGCCCAGGTCGTGCCGGTTGAATCGACCTGTGCCGGGGTCACGAGCTGATCGCCCGCGATGACGTTGATGCGCGTGCCCGCATAGAGGGGTGCGTCGACGCCGATCGTCTCGCCAATCAGGTCGATCGTACCGACGGTACCCTCGATGCCTGCACCAGGACCATTGACACCCGGCTCGCCTTCGATCTGGATATGACCGCCCGTGACGTTGTAGCCTGTCGCCTGCGCATCGGCGAAATCGGTGGGCGTGCCGCCGACCGCACTCAGAAACTGCGGTGTGCCGGTCGTGAGCGTCACGCCGGTCGTGTTGGTAAAGCTCGTGCCAAGCGTCGAAATCCCGTTCGGATTCGCGATGATGACCGTCGCCGGTGCGCCAAATACCTCGAGCGGGCCGTTGAGGGTGCTCGCCCAGGCTGCTCCGGTCGAGGTTACCTGGTTGATGATCACGCTCGCCGTGCGACCGGTCAGGTTCGGATTGGGCTGAACGGTACCGCCCGTCAGCGACGTACCCGCCATCAGGCTGTTGTTGAGAATCAGCCCGACCGGGTCGATGTTGAAGCTCTGATATTGATTGAGCGAAATGCCCGCCGCATTGGGCGCGGTGATGTTCACTACCGGCACGCCACCGCCTGCTCCGCCGGACTGCGTCACCTGGGGCTGAAACGAGATCGGTGCATTGGGGTCGACGATCGGCGCGGCCTGCGCCATCTGCATGGCGAAGCGCACACGCAGCGCGGCAAGATCGCGCATTGCCTGCCAGGCATCGTCGTCAAGCCGGCCACTGCCGGCAGCGAGCACGCCCGCCGCGCTGCGGCTCTGCTCAACGGTAAGGGTGATCGGCCCGACGAACAGGGTCGCCGCGACCAGTGCCGCGACTGCCCGCTGCCATGCGCGATACGGCCGCAACGGCTGACGCAGCTTGAGCCAGGCCGGTGCGCACAACTCGCTGCGCGCCGCCGTACGCTGCACCGTTGCGCGTTCGAGCGCCCGTGCACCACCCCGTGTTGACGTGTTCATCTCGCTTGCGATCTTTCTTGATATTCACTGCGCGATCGTGTTCCGGCCCGCCAGGCGGAACTGCGCCGCAGGCGGCCCTCCGCCCACGTACGCCTCGTTATTCAACCGTTATTGCTGGATGTGCGCGTTGCGCATCAATCCGGTGACCAGTTCGGTCGTCGCCCTGACAGCAGCCACCTGCTCCAGTTGCCTGCGCAACGCATCTTTCGCCTGATCGAAGGACGGGATCTGTGTCGGACGCTTCTGGTCGACGCGCAGAATCCACCAGGTGCCGTTGATCTCGACGGCGGCGTCGGATACCGCGCCTTGTGGCAGCTTCACGAGTGCCTCCGCAAGCGGCTGCGGCCAGTTCTGCGTGTGCCCGGCCTGGATCGGCGTCTTGAACGAAATCCATCCCAGCTTGCCGCCCTGCGCCGCGTCCGGCCCCTGGCTGTACTGGGTCGCCAGTTGCGCGAAATCGCCGCCTTTCCTGAGCGCGTCGAGGATCTTCTGGGCGGTGTCAGCATCCTTGACCGCAATTACGCTCGGCTGGTATTCGTTCTGGCCAAGGCTCGCAACAACACGGTCGTACTGCGCCTTCACGTCCGCATCCGACACGGCCACCGGCTTGATCTGATCGTGCAGCCAGGCCCGCACGATCAGGTTGGTCCGGGCCTGATCGAGCGCAGCTTTAACGTCCGGTTGCGACGCATAATTGGCCTTCTCGGCAGCCTGGCGGAAAAGCTCCCGCGCGATCAGCTCGTTCCTGAGCGTCGCGCGCAACGCGGGCGTATCCGGGGCCTTCGTGGCTCGCACCGCCTGATCGAGTGCTTCCTCGGTGATGGGCACACCGTTTACCAGTGCCGCCGTGCCTGACGGAAGTGACCCGGACGCCGCAGCGGGCGCTGCAGCCTTCGTGGCGACGATCCCGCTCGACTGCGTATTGTTCGCGTGCGCGGTACTGCCATACATTGCGCACAGGCCGATGAACATTGCAGCCGCGTACCTGCGGCTTACCTGTCGTGCGTTCAACTCCATTTTGCTTCTCCGTTATTCAGACCAGTTAAGGGTGGCGAGCAGCACTGTCGCCTTGTTGCCGAGCGCCGAAGGTTGAAGCAGCGCGCGTCCGAGCAGGACTTCGCTCGAGATCGTCTGCTTCCTGAATTTCCATGCGGCGCGCAAGCCGACGCCCGTGCCGACGAGGGTGGGCCAGCCGCCCTGCGCCACGAGGTGCGTCTTGCCGCCATCCAGAAATACATAAGGTTCAAGATGCGCATCGCGCCAGGCTGGGGCGTTTTGCCAGACCACTTCATTGCGCCAGTAGAATCCGCTGTCGCCGCTCTCGCCGTCCTCGGTGAAGCCACGCACGGTATCCATGCCGCCAAGGAAGATCTGGTCGTTGCTGAAGAGCGCGACGGGACTGAACTGCGCACGCAATGTCCCCTGGTAGCGCCAGGCGGTCGGACCGAGATGGCCAACCGCAAACTGCGTCGTGCCTGTCGCATCGAGCATCGTGAACTGACTGTGCGCGTCCGTGCTGTCGATGTCCGGTGCGTCCTGACTGGCACCAAGCCACGGCAAGCCCTCCGAGACGCCCACCTCCCAGGTCGCCACCGCCGGCTGGTCATCGGCGATGAAGCGGTGCATGCCGTCCAGTCCTGCGCGCAGCACCGTCAGATCCTCCGGCGACAGGAAGATGCCGTTGACGCTGCGCTCCGTGCGCATCTTTGTCAGCGTCACGTCGATGCTCACCCTGCCCGCGGCCGAGCGTGTCAGCACGTCATTCCAGCCCAGTATCTGGCTGAACGTGCGCCCGTCGAGCAACGCGGTGTTCCCGATCGCCTCCTGGTAATCCGAAACCGATGTCGTATAGCTGAAGGTCTGGTAGCCAATCGGTGCGGCAGCCGAGAACACGAGCGCATTGCTGTTCTCGCTGCCGACGTAGTTCAGCGACAGCGATTCCTGCAAGCCGATCACATTGTCCGCCTCGACCCCTGCCCGGTAGCGCTGCTTGCCCGTTTGCGGGCTACCATAGTTATCAATGCCCGCGTTGTAGTAGAAGCTGTCGCCGTAGTGATTCGTGATCGCGACGACCGAGTCGCCCGGCGCCTGACCCGGCATGATCTGGATTTCCGCCTGGTTCCGGCGCAGCCGGTTGATCTGGTCGACGCCCTGCTCCAGGTCTGGCAAGCGCAGCACGTCGCCCTGGCTGTCACCGAACGCCCACGCCGTGCCGGCATCGGTCAGCAGGCCGCCGCCCCAGGTGTCCGTCGGTCTGGCGTTCGGGTCGCGAGGGCGCAACGGCTTGCCATTGAGCGTGAACGCCGCTACGTGGCCAGCAACCACCCGGATGGTCAGCAGGCCCGACGACAGATTCTGGGCACCCAGATAGGCGCGCGTCGTAATGTAGCCATGTGCGATGAATGCTTCGGTCAGACGCCGCAGGAGCAGGTTGATACGATTGCGGCCCAGCTCCTTTCCGAGAAAGGCTTGAGCCACCGCATCCAGCTGGCGCTTGCTGAGCACCGGGTCGCCCACGAACTCAATTTGGTCAATCCGGAACATCGGCGCGACGTCGGGCAACGACTCGACATCCGCGCCTGGCGGCAGGTCGGGCGCCGCCAACTGCTGCGGCACGGTGATCTGGGCTGGAGTCCGTTGCGCCTCGTTCTTGCGCTGCTGGTCAAGCTGATCCTGGAGCAATCGCTGCCCCGGATCCTGCGTGGGACGCGGGGCCGGAAATGACGGCAGCGGCACGCCTGCCGATTGTGCGCGCGCGTGCATCGCGGTGAACCCCGCAATCGCGCCCGCACCACACAGCACCATGTGCGAGAAACGCCGCCTCACAGTCCGAACCATGAGACAAGCCCGGTACTGTTGTGGCCGTTGATCAGCACCGGGGCCTGGTACGGCGCGCTGACGGTAACGATGCCGCCACCGGCATGCACGCCGCCAGGTGCACTGAACACACCGCCCTCGATCTCGCCCTCTCCGCTCAGTTGCACCTGGCCTGAGCCGCCTTCGAAGAGTCCACCCGTATCGGTTGCGTAGATCTCGGCCCACTCATTGCCAAACCAGGCTTTCAGGTCGTGGTCCTCGTTGATCGCACTATAGCCGAGCACGCCTTGTGCCACGACGAGGGGCGCGTTCAGCTGCAGGCTGCCTTCGGCGAGCACCGTGCCGCCAATGTTGGTGATCTGCGTGCCGGCATTGAGCGTAATGTTCGTGTCGGCTTCGATGTCGCCGCCATACGCAGCTACGTTGCTGGACGCCGATGAGTGACAGAGAATGAAGCAGGACTCGTCAAACTGCGCCTGCCCGGTGAACACTCCCTGGTCGAGAAGCGTCCCGCGTGCGCTGATGTCGATCGCGCCGCCGTTGGAGAGGATCGAGCCTCCGGTGTTGGCGACGTTGTTCGCGGTGATCGTGACGTTGCCGCTCTGCGCGGTAATGTACGACAGCGCATTGGGATCGGTCAGTTCGCCATAGTTGACCGAGAAGCCGCTGTAGTGATGTTCGAAAATCAGGAACGTATAACCGGTGCTCGACCAGGTCGACGGGGTGCCGTTGCTCACGCCCGTGGTATGGTCGATGATGTTGTCGACATCGCCACCCGCAGTGATCGTCACATTGTCGTTCGACAGGATCCGCGCGTTCTCGTTGACGACGTTGCCGCCTGCGCTCAGGACAACATCGCCCTTCTCGCCGAACAGCACACCCAGCCCCGTGGCCGGCAGCGACTGGTTAAGGATGTTGCCCGTGGCGTTCAGGGTGACGGCCCCCAGGGACGTTGAGTCACCTGCAGTCTGCGTTTCGCCCTGCACCAGCGATCCCGTGTCCGAGATGTCGCCCTTGCTGTCGAGCACCACACCTGCAGACGCGGAAGCTACCGTCGAGCCGTTGCCTGCGCTGTCCGGACTGAGCGTGATGCCTCCGGCGCTCACATCCACCCCACCATTCGCGATGACACTGCTACCGGTCAGCGTGATGGGCCCGGACGCGGCAAGCGTCGCCGCTCCACCTCCTGCGCTGACGGCTGTGTCAGTCAGCGACATCGAACCCTGCGCCTGAACGTTCAGGTCAGCTGCCGCCTTCACGCTGGTGTTCGAAATTTCCACATCGCCGTTGGAGCTGAGCGTGAAATCGCCCAAGGAAGCATCGAGGGCCCCCGCGCTACGTACCCCTGGCCCCTGGTCAGTGACGATGATCTCCACCCGGCCGCTGGTGACGCTGCCCGCTGCCGTGATATCGAGCGCGAACGACGTGGCGCTCGAAAGCGCTTGCCCGGTCTGCAGCGTGAGCCAGTCGTTCGCATTGTCCGACGGCGAAAGGCCTGTGTTCAGTGTGACGGCACTGGTGCCGGCGATGGCCCGCGTCACCGCGGTTGCCGACGAAAATGTATTGACGACGGCGCCGTTGATCTCGATGTTCTTTGCGATCAGATCCAGGTCGACCAGGGCGCTTGACAGACCCTGCGGCCCGACAACGATTGTGCCGCCCGTCGTGTTGATGTCGATGTTCCGTTGATAGTCGCCGGGCGCAATCTGCAGAACGTCGAAGCTCACCTGTCCGGTCGTCAACGCAACCCGGCCGGTGTTGATGAACGATCCACCGTTCACGGTAATGCCGTTCGGGTTCGCCAGCACCACGTTGGCACGCGGGCCCGCCACCGTCAGCGCGCCTTCGATCTGGCTCGGGCTGGTCCCCGTGACCTGGTTGACGATGGTACGGGCGTTGATCCCCGTGTTGTTCAGGATGACGCCAGCCGCGCCGACGTTAAAGGCGCTGTAGGTGTTCTGTGAGACCCCGCCGAACGTCGGTGCGATGTGGACGGTCTGCTGCCCGTTCGCAGCGGTCGTCACTGTAGTCGGCGTCCCGCCGTCGGGTACCACGCCGCCAGCAAACCCCGTTGCCGGCACGACTGCGGTGATGCAAGACAGAATGTGTAAGGCGCAGCGGGCAATATCGCCTGCGCGCAAAATGGACCTGCACGTCATTTTTTCTTTTTCGTCATGACACCATCAGGAGACGAATACTGATGTACTGCATCTGCACGATGGCGAACTACCCCGCGTTCCTTACCTCGCATTTCGGCCAGCAAATCGAAATCTTTAATAATCCATAAAAATTATTCATTTTGGATATTATTATTTTGTAATTTTCCGGAAAAACATTTGTAGTTAATAGCTCCGAATGGCGAGTCCTTTATTGTCTGCATCTCCCGCCAGGACTGACGCAAGCACCGGGTTCGTGGTAACCGGCAGATTCAAAAGAGAAATGGGCATATATCACCGCCCCGAGCACAGCAGCAACCTGCCCGCTCCGCCCGCGCAATCTCGTGCTGGCGAACCTCCCCGGGAGCCCTGATGCCTACCTATCCTTCCGCTTTTGAATACCTGCTCGCGTTCGGCCTGGTCTTTGCAGCCGGCGTGCTCACGTCGGTCGGCCTGCGCCAATACACCGACAAGATCCGGCGGAAGGCGACCTCCCATGCCTGATCCGCGCTTCTATCCCTATCCCCACGATTCGTATGACCCGGACGATATGCTCCTGCATGAGCGCGACGATGACGAACCGTTCGAGCAAGGTTTCGCCCCGCCGCATGCACAGCCAAGCCACGCCCGGACCAACGCGCAATCTGGCTCGATCCCGCCATGCCCGAAATGCCAATCCGATCGCGTCGATGCACGCCATCGCGCGCGCAAGACTGGCGGAGCCGTTGGCGCAGTCGCCGGCACGGCCAGCGGTATCGCGTTCGCTTTGTCCGGCGCGGAAACCGGCGCAGCGGTGGGTGCGCTCGTCGGACCCGCCGGTGCCGTATGCGGCGCCATCGCGGGTGCCGTGATCGCCGGTCTCATCGGCGGCACGGCAGCCGTCCCCCGTGCCGGGCGGCCAACCGACGGATATCGTGGTGCCGGGACATGCAGGCTGAATGGTTGTGCGATCGCAACGCCTGGCTTGTCATCTCCGCGGGCCGGAGGTGTCATATGCAAACGGACAAAGTCATCGAGTATCACGGCTGCGAGGTCCGGCCGGTGGTCACCGCCACCGGGAGTGGCCGTTACACAGCCGCGGCCGTCGTCACCGACCGGGCGGGCGAAATACGCACGCCCGGTGTCGATGGAGATTTTGCCAACGCCCAGGAGGCACGCGATGAAGCGCTGGAGCTTGCCGTCGCATGGATCCAGCAACGCTCGGTTATTTCGGACCGGTATGTCCGACGGACCTAGCCTGTGAACAACGCCGGATTCGAGGGTCGATCCGAGTCCGGTTCGCGCTGCTTCCGGAACTGTTTGGGCACAAGCCGCCTCAAGGAAAAGAGAATGACAGATATTGCAGTCATCGATCCCGACGACGAAGACGCGCTTTATGAACGCATCCGGCTCCTGCTCTTTAGCGCTGACCTGCCGGTGCTGCGTCTGCAAGCCGACATCGACGATATCGGACGTTTCACCGCGCCGGATGTGCGCTCACCGCACGTGCGCCTGGTCGAGGCCATGCCGCCGCTCATGCCCGCTGCTGAAGCGATCGTGCGCGCCATGATCCGCGCATATGGCATGGAGCTGTTCCGGCGCGGCAATGCGAATTCCGGGTTGCGCGCCTTGATCAAGGCTGGACCGGTCAAGTTTGGACAGACCGCCTTGATGCTGGGGCCCGACGCGCCCGTGCCGGAGCGTGCCCGTCCGCTCGTCGATGAATTCAACCGAATTTTCGAGCACTACCCCGAAAGTGGCTTTTCGCAGGCGCGATACTTTCTTTCGGCCATCGGGCTGCCGGTCGGCCGCGACGTGAATTCGCTGTTGCGTCGCTCGCTCCAACGCAACTAGCACAGGTGTGCAAATGTCCCGCCTCGGGCAGAGGCGGTGGCGTGGGATGGTGTGAAGCTGCCCGAATTTTTTCCGCGAACATTTCTACCCCCAATTTGTACGAGGGCGCGTTTTCCTTGCTCGAGAACCTGAAGGACTATCCAGCCCCGAGGTCCTCCAGAATTCGGCGGCCGAAATCCTGACACCGCCGCCGAATTTCCCTATGCCCCAGTGCTTGCGCAGCACCGGATCAATGCTTACTTCGTCCCCACGGTCTGCGACGGCACCCACTTGCCGTCCACGACCTTGTACACCGTCACGCCGCCGTACTTCAGGTCGCCGTACTGGTCGTACGACAGTTCGTTGGTGGTGACACCCTTCATGTTGGTGGCCTTCAGCGCGGCGAGGTAGATGTGCGGGTCCGTCGAGTTCGCCTTCTTCATGGCGTTGAACACCGCCATCGTGCCGTCGTAGGCGTAGGGTGCGTACAGTTCCACCGGCTGGTTGAAGCGCTTGGCGTAGTGCTCCGCAAACTCCCTGCCGCTCGGCATCTGGTCGAGCGGGCTGCCTTCGGACGCGGCCAGCGTGCCTTCGGCGGCCGGCCCCGCGATCTTGATCAGATTGTCGGACTGGACCATGTCGGGGCCGATCAGCGTCGCCTTGATCGCGAGCGAGCGCATCTGCTTCAGGAGCGGCGCCGCCTGGGTATCGGCACCGCCGTAGAACACCGCATCGACGTTCGCCGCCTTGATCTTCGTGAGAATCGCCCGGAAGTCCACGGCCTTGTCGTTCGTATATTCCTCATCGACCACCGTGGCGCCCGCCGCCTTCACGGCCTTGGAGAACTGTTCCGCCACACCCTGGCCGTATGCCGTACGGTCATCGACGATCGCAAAGCGCTTGAACTTGAGGTCCTTCGCAACATAGTCGCCAAGCACGCTGCCCAGTTGCGTGTCGGAAGTCAGCAGGCGGAACGTGGTGGGCAGGCCGAGACGCGTGTAGGTGGGCGCCGTGGCCATGGCGATTTCGGGCACGCCCGCTCTCGCGTAGATCGGCGCAGCCGGGATGCTCGTGCCCGAGTTGTAGTGGCCGATCACGGCGACCACGCCGTCGTCCACGAGCTTTTGCGCGACCGTGGTGCCGGTGCGCGGGTCGGCCTGATCGTCCTGCGCGTCGAGCACGAAATGCACCGGCTTGCCGCCGATCACCGGGTTGCTGGCATTCATATCCTCGATCGCCAGCTCCACGCCGCTCTTGAAGTCGGCGCCGTAGTGCGCCTGGCCTCCGGTAAGCGGCGCCGCAAAGCCGATCTTGACGTCATTGGCCTGAGCGAAGGCCGCGCTGCCACCGAGCGCGGCAACGGTGTACGCAATCGCCGCAAGCGCACTCGTGCGCAGCGGCAGACGGGATTCGGAATGGCTCATCAGATCTCTCTCCTCACACTTTCACGTTGTTTATGGACACCGCTTTGGCCTTCATCACACGCTCAAAGCGCGATCACATCGCGATACAGCTTCATGGGAATACGTACGCCGTTGCGTTCGCTGCGCGCCCGAGCCTCAAACCGTCGCTGCGAAGGCAAACGTGCGCCCTGCCCGGTCACCGCATCGAAAAGGCGCTCGGCGCGCGCCTGCCCCGCTTCGTAGCCGTCACCGAGAAAGCGCCGCGGATCGATGGCGATCACGAGTTCGCCGTGGCAAGGACTGGCACCCGCGCCGGCATCGAACGCCTGCGACTCCATGCTGGTCAGATCGCCAATCAACGCCCCCGCGAGCAGCTCCACCATCGCCGCCAGGGCCGACCCCTTGTGGCCGCCGAAGGTCCGCATCGCGCCCTCGAGCGCGGCGCGCGCATCGGTCGTCGGCGCGCCATCGCTGTCGAACGCCCAGTGCTCGGGAATCGGCTTGCTTTCGCGGGCATGCAGTTCGATGTCACCGCGGGCGATCGCGCTCGTGGCGAAGTCGAAAACGAACGGATAATCGTTCGCGCGCGGCCATGCGAACGCGATGGGATTGGTGCCGAATACCGGCCGCTTGCCGCCTTCAGGCGCGACCCAACTGTGGCTCGGATTCATCGCCATGCCGACGAGACCCAACGCCGCGATCGCTTCGACTTCGGGCCACAGCGCGGAAAAATGGAAACAGCGATTGATCGCCATTGCCGCGATGCCTTGCGAACGCGCCTTCTCGGCGAGCTGGGGCAGACCGGTCTCGAACGCCAGCAGCGAAAAGCCATGGTTCGCATCGGCTGCGAGCAGACCCGGCGCGATGTCGCGCAACACCGGTTCAGCACGCGGATCGACCTTGCCGCTCTTGATCGAGCGCACGCAGCCGATCAACCGGTAGACGCCGTGCGAGTGGCATTCGTCGCGCTGCCCCTGCACGATCACGCGCGCAATGGCATCGGCGTGCGCCGGCGACGTCCCGTGCCGCAAGAGTACGTCGCGAGCCAGCGAAAAAAGTTCGTTTAACGAAACAATGACGTCTGCGCTGTCTTCGTCCATCGTGGCGTCCGCTGTTCGCATGTCGCGCCGCCGCGCTTCAGAGACCGACGTCTGGCAACGCCGGACGCGTCGCCAACGCCTGTTTGACGACCGCCTTCACGTGCGCGAGCGCTTCGCCTTCGAGCGCGAGGCGCGGTGGACGCGTGAGGGCGCTGCCGCGGCCCACCAGTTCTTCGCACAACTTGATGCACTGCACGAGATCCGGGCGCGCATCGAGGTGCAGCAACGGCATGAACCAGCGGTAGAGCGCGAGCGCTTCCTCGAAGCGCTTTTGCTTCGCGAGGCGGAACAGGGTCTCGCCTTCTTTCGGGAACACGTTCGACATGCCCGAAACCCAGCCCTGGGCCCCCACGGCGATGCTTTCGACCACCACGTCGTCGAGGCCCGCGAACAGCACGAAGCGGTCGCCCACGGCATTGCGCAGGTCGATGAAGCGGCGCGTGTCGCCCGAGGAATCCTTGAAGCAGACGATGTTTTCGCAGTCCTGCAGGGCGATCAGCACCTCGGGCGTGACGTCGTTCTTGTAGATGGGCGGATTGTTGTAAACCATCACCGGCAGATCCGTGCTCGACGCGACGGCGCGGAAGTGCGCAGCCGTCTCGTGCGGCTTCGCGGAATACACCAGCGCCGGCATGACCATCACGCCGTCCACGCCCACGCGGGCCGCTTCCCGCACTGTCTGCCGCGCGAACTCGGTGGTGAATTCCGCCACCCCGGCGATCACCGGCACCTTGCCGCCAGCGGCGTCACGCGCGGCTTCGATCACGGCGATTTTCTCGGCGGTGGCGAGCGACGTATTTTCGCCCACGGTGCCGCAAACCACGAGGCCCGACACACCATCTTTCACGAGGTTGCTGACTACGCGATGGGTAGCGTCGAGGTCGACGGAGAAGTCCGGCTTGAGCTGGGTGCTGACGGCGGGAAAGACCCCACTCCACTGGATGGCGTTGCGGCTCACGATGACTGCCTCCTTCGTTGAACAGTTGTGCTGAAAGGCTCAGCGATGCGAAGAAGTATCGCCATCCATAACGCCGGCGGCTTGGAGACTTTGGCGGCTCAGGATGACGAAATCGGCATAGTCCCGCCAACCGGTCACGCACGGGCGCCCGGGAAAACCCGCGGAAGGGATTGCCTTGGCGCGCGCGGGTGCGTGGTGTCAGGCGGCGACTTCGCCAGCAGCGGAATCGCGCTGCGGCTGGGGACGGGGATGGAGCAGCGCGCGGTACTCGCTCGGGGTCACGCCCACCGTGGCCTTGAACTGGCGCGTGAAGGCGCTGTGATCGGTGTAGCCGCAGCGCACCGCGATATCGGTGATGCTCAGATCGCTCGCCAGCAGGACCGAAGCGGCGTCCAGACGCGTCTTCAGCAGCATCTGCCGCGGCGTGAGGTGAAATACCTTGTGGAAATAACGCTCGATCTGCGCGACGGACATGTTGGCGAGCGTGGCGAGATGACTGAGCTTGAGCGGCTGCGCATAGTGCTGCTGGATGTAGCGCGCGGCGGCGGCGAGACGCTGATACGCGGGATGCGTGCCCTCGGCGGCCTGCAGATCGCGCGAAATGCCGGCAACACCGAGCACCCGCCCCTGGGCGTCGTGCAGCGGCACCTTCGAAGTCAGGCACCAGCCCGGCTGGCGTCCCGGATAAAGATGCAGCTCGAGCTGATCGATGAGCTTGCTGTTCAGACGTACCACGGCCTCGTCCTGGGCCGTGTAGACGCGCCCGAAACGCGCCGGAAACACCTCCGCAGCCGTCTTGCCGATCAGCGCGCGCTTGTCCTTGAAGCCGCAACGCGCCGCCAGCGTGGCGTTCACGAGCACATAGCGCGCCTCGTGGTCCTTCACGAAGAAGACCACGTCAGGCATGGTGTCGAACACCGGTTCGAGCACGGAGAAATGCGCCACCATCTGAGCCAGCGTGGCGTTTTCAATGGCGGGCAGTACCAGATCGACCATGGCGGCGAAAGCGTCCCGGGGGACGAAGCGGGGGAGACAGGCATTGTGCCGTCTCCCGCGCGCGGGCGCATCCCCCGCATCCGCATCAACGCCAGGCCGAACCGATCACGCCTGGGTGTCGCTGCACATCAGCGTGCCGATGCGGGCCGGCGCCAGCGGTGGCCTTGGCGCGCCCTGGGTCCAGCCGAAGCAGAATAACGCCGCCGGGCCGCAGACCGCGCCCTGGCACGGCCCCATCCCGCAGCGCGTGTGAAGCTTCGCGTCGCGCCAGGAGCGATGTGAAGCGACATCGCCGAACGCGACATCCTCGCAGCGGCAGAACGTGGTTTGCGGCGCGGCCAATTCGCGCAGACGCGGATCCAGCGCGAAAGCCGCATGCAGGCGCGCGGCGAAGCGGCGGCATCGCTCGCGCTCGGCGAAATGCGCTTCGGCACGCTCACGCGCCCCGAGTGCCGCGTGAGCCGCGATGCGCCCCTCGACAGCCGCGAGGTCCATGCCGCCCACGCCCGTGCACTCTCCGGCGGCGTAGACGTGCTCGACCGAAGTGGCCTGGTAAGCATCGACGGCAATAGCCGGCGCATGCGTGTCGCCAGTGGCAGCGTCAGCAACCCGGCAGCCGAGTGCGGCGCCGAGCGACGTGTTCGGCACAAGCCCGTAGGCACACGCAAGACGATCGCAGTCGAGACGAATTTCGTCGCCACCACGCCGGATCCGGACATGGGTCAGCCCGGCGTCGCCGCAGGCCTCGATCACGTTCGCGTCGAGCCAGTACGGCGTATCGCGCAGGTCGTAACGCATGCGCAGCGCTTGCGCGAGCCTGGCGGGCGTATGGACGAGCTGCATGGCGAAACGCCGCACGGCGCGCGCGCCGGCCTGCTCGACCAGCGCGACGACGCGCGCGCCCTGAGCACGCGCCGTCACCGCCGCCGCGAACAGCAGCGGCCCGGTGCCCGCGATCACGATACGCTGCCCTCGCACGTCCATGCCGCCCTTGATGAGCGCCTGCAAGCCGCCCGCCCCAGTCACCCCGGGCAGTGTCCATCCGGGATAAGGCAGGTGGCGTTCGCGCGCGCCGCTTGCGACGATCAGCCGGTCATAGCCCAGCAGGCTCGCCCCGTGCGCCGTTTCGGCGAGCAGTTGCCCGCCCGGCAGCGCCTGCACGATCCGCGTGCCGGTGAGTACCTGCAGATTGCCGCGGCGCGCCTGCTCATCGAGGCTGTCGAGTACCGCGCGTGCAGGCCCACTGGCGCGATGCCGCGGCCCCTGGCGCCAGATCTGGCCACCCACCAGAGCGTTGTCGTCGACGAGCCCGACTCGCGCGCCCGTTTGCGCCGCTGTGTGCGCCGCATGCAGCCCGGCCGGGCCCGCGCCGACGATAAGGACATCGAACTTCATGCCTGCGCCTTCCCCGTGGATACCGTCATGCCTTCCACGCAAAGTGTCTGACACGCAAGCCGATGCGAGACGCCGTCGATCGTCACGCGGCATTCCTGACACACCCCCATTCCGCACAACGGACCGCGCGGCTTGCCGCTCACCGAGCGGCGCGTCACGAGTGCGCCCGGGCCCGCCGCCTGGGTAGCTTGCGCGATAGCCGCGACCACCGAGCTGCCCTGCGCCACCTGCACCGCATGGCCGTCCACCGTCACGGCAACGCATGGCTCAATCATGGCTGACCTCCCGCCGGGCAAAGCGCCGGGGCAGATACGGGGACGCGTCGATCGGCGCGCTCGCACCGGCCATCTGTGCGGCGATCAGCTTTCCCGTGGCGAGCGCCGTGGTGACGCCGAGTCCTTCGTGACCGGTCGCAAGCCAGGTCGAAGCGTGAACGCCCCCGCCGGCGAAGTGGTCCGCCGGCCCGATCAAGGGCATGCCATCGCGGCTCGCCGGACGAAAACCCGTCCAGGCGCGAATCGCGTTGAGTCCGGGCAAGCCCGGCAGATAGTGGGCCGCCCGCGCGAGCATGCGGGCGAGCACGGCCGGGTCGATCCCGGGATCCGTGCTGTCGAACTGGCGCGAGGATCCGATCAGCAGCTGCCCGGTCGGACGCGGCTGGACGTTGAACGCCACCGAGGTGCCGCTCGCGTTGTGCGCGCTCTTGATATAGCCGAGCTCCAGAATCTGATGACGCACGGTGCCGGGATAGCGGTCGGTGATCAGCAGATGGCCCTTTTTCGCTTGCAGAGGCAGACCCGGCAATAGTGCGGCCGCCTCCAGACCGTTGGCGAGCAGCACCGCGCCGGCGTCGATCGTCGCGCCGCCGGCCAGTTGTACGCCCGTGCGCGTGACGCGCTCGACGTGCGTGTCGAGCTGCACCGTGAGGCGCCCGGCCAGCGGCTGCGCAAGCAGCCACGCCGCGACGGCCGGCGCATAGACCACGCCGTCGTCCGGCACCAGCATGCCGCCGCGCAACCCTTCGCGCAGCGAAGGCTCGGCCGCGCGCAGCTGCGACGCGTCGAGCATCGTACCGGCGACGCCGTCACGCTCGAGCGAGCGCTGGCGCGTCTGTGCCAGCGCGTACTCTTCGTCGTCCTCGGCAACCCAGAGCGTGCCGCATCGAACGAACGCATGGCGCGCGTCGAGGCGTGGCGCGAGTTCGTTCCACAACTGGCGTGACCAGGCGGAAAGCGCAAACTCCGCGGGCGTGTCGTCCATCACGACCAGATGCCCCATGCCCGCCGCCGTCACGCCACCGCCCACCACGGCGCGCTCGAGCACGAGCACGTTCGCGCCCGACGCGGCCAGTTCATAAGCGCACGCCGCACCGACAATGCCGGCGCCAACCACGATCACATCCGGCACTGCCCTGACTGAGTCCGCCCTGGTCGCGCTCATTACCGACGAATACCCCAGGCAAACGGATCGGCTTCCGAGAAAATCAGACGCGCCTGCGCGTTCACATGCGCCGTGCCGCAAATGCTCGGGCGCACATGGCCCGCGGGCAGACCCGGCTCGAGTGCATAGCTCGCCTCGAATACGCTGCCGATGATGCTGGCCTGGCGCCAGCGCGCGCCGGGCGCCAGCAGCCCATCGGCCGCGAGGCAGGCGACCTTGGCACTGGTGCCGGTGCCGCACGGCGAACGGTCGTAGGCTTTACCGGGGCACAGCACGAAGTTGCGGCTGTCGTAATCGGCGCTGTCCGGTTCGGCGAACAGCTCGATGTGATCGATCAGCGCGCCGCCTTCGCCGGTGATGCCGTTCGCCTCCAGCGCGCTGCGAATGGCCCAGGTCGCCTCGGTCAAGGCTTCGACATTGGCGAACTCGAGCGACTGCCCGTGGTCGGCCACGAGGAAGAACCAGTTGCCGCCCCATGCGATGTCGCCATGCATCCGGCCGTAACCTGGCACGTCGAGCGGCACCTCGGTGCGGTAGCGGTACGCCGGCACGTTGTGCACGGTGGCGCTGCCGTCGCCATGCAGTTCGGCCTCGACGACACCCACCGGCGTTTCGATCCGGTGCACGCCAGGCGCGATGCGGCCCAGATGCGCGAGCGAGACGATCAGACCAATCGTGCCGTGACCACACATGCCGAGAAAGCCAACGTTATTGAAGAAGATCACGCCCGCCGAGCAGCCTGGGTCGTGCGGCTCGCAAAGCAGTGCGCCGACCATCACGTCCGAACCGCGCGGCTCGTTGACGACGGCCGCGCGCACGTGGTCGAAATCTCGTCGGAACATCTCGAGGCGCTCGGCCAGCGGGCCGCGCCCCAGATCCGGGCCGCCTGAAACCACGAGGCGGGTGGGCTCGCCCCCAGTATGGGAGTCGATGACGTCGATGTGGGATGAGGTAGTCATAGCGAGGCATCGTAAGACCGGGGCCGCACCAGCGTCTTGTGCCAATCGTCCTGTTGGGATGACGATTTCGGCATATCGCCGCGCAGCGCCTCGCGGGCAGGCGATGACCGGCTATCGGGTCAGCCCGTGTGCTTGCCGAAGCCGGCCGTGGGGTCCCACCTCACCGGCAGAGCGAGGCGCGATTGGCATCGGCCGCCTGCTCGGCTTGCCGGTAGTTCTCGTCGGCGAGATTGAATTGATCGACCTCGCGCCCACAGCCTGTGTGGGTGTAGCGCGCCTGGCATTTTCGCATCGTCGCCTGAGCTTCCAGGCGGTCTTGCTCGGCCTGGATGACGTTGCGGGCGAGCATTTCGGAATTGACGGCGTTTTGTTGCGCCGTCACGCAATTCACTGCCCCTTGTCCGAACGCGTTCGAGAGCACAAGGCACAGCAGCCCTCCAAGCCATCTTGCTTTCCAGTGCGGGCGGTTCATGACGTCTCCTTTTGCTTGCAAACCGCGTCGGCGATGACGCCCCGATACCGCCGCCCTGGCATTTTCGACGTGCGTCGTGCGGGGCGCCTTTGCCATGGATTGCCATGCACAGCATGGCTGCAACACGTGCGTATACCGTGACAGCATACTCGCTAGATGCCCCCTGCCGCCAACCCGAATAGCGGTGATGTTCCAGCCGGTTCAAAGGCCTGGAGAAATCCGGCGGTGCACTGCCGCCGATATTGGTGCCACCTTGGCGGGCAAGCTCGGCGATTGGGGCCGCCCCGGCCTTTCGCCCCTTTGCCGCAGGCCGCCAGGCATCGCGGATATGTTCGCGGACGAACGATGAGCGCGCGCGCGGGCCCCTATGATGGCGCGAAGACCATTCGCTGCGCCGCCGGGGGACCGCCTTGAGTCCGGCGCGACGCACACGCCGGCCCGCCCGGAACCCGTCGGAACAGCAACGTGAAGATATCGAGCCGGTACATAGATAGATCGATCGGGGTCATTGATGCGGCAACCGTCATCGGTACGCTCGGCATCCTCGTGGTCGGGCTGCTGATGATCGCCCGCTATCCGCCGCTCGTCTGGGTCGACCTGCTCGTCGACGACGCCTACTACTACCTCGGCATCGTCAGGAATCTTGCCACGCACGGCACGAGTTCGTTCCTGCCGCCATTCGACACCAACGGCTACCAGCCGCTCTGGACAGTCGTGCTGACGGCATCGGCATTCGTGTTCGGCACGACCAGCAAATCGCTGGTCGCACAGGCCTATATCCTCTCGTTCGCGTTCCTGCTGCTGTTTTGCATCACGTCGAAGCTGCGCTACGGCGCGGCGTTTCCTGCTCTGGTTTCTTCGGCGTATTTCTTCCACGTCGTCGCGGTCGGCATGGAAACCACGATGGTGCCGTTTCTCTTCGTGCTCTATCTCAGCACGCGCAACTGGAGCGCGCGCGGCGCGCTCGGCTCGGCGCTGTTCCTGAGCCGCCTCGATGCGCTTTCCGTCGTGCTGGTATGCGATCTGCTCGACTTGATTCGCGAGCGGCGCATCGATCTGCGCAAGTACGCCATCATCGTGCCGGTCGCCGCGGCCTATGCCGCGATCAATCTGTATTTCTTCCACACGCCGTTGCCCATTTCGGGCCTGGCGAAATCGATCGGCAACGTGCGCGGCGAAAATCTCGCGACCGGACTGAACTTCATCGTCGTCGCGCAATGCACCGTGCCGCTGCTGCTCGGCGTACTCGCCTATGTCGCGCTCGTGCGCCGGCCAATCCGCCTCACGTACGGCTACGAGATCGCCGTCACGGTGCTCTGCACGCTGCTGTGCGCGAGCTACTACGCCGTCAATTCCGGCTGGAAGGTCTGGGGCTGGTACTACTGGCCCGTGTTCATGTTCACCTATTACCTGACGCTGGAAGCCGTCGCGCTGGTGAAGTCGCGCGCCACCCCGGACAAGGCGCTGTCGCTCGCCCACTTCGCCGTGCTCGTGCTCGTGCTGCTGTTCGTCGCGAAGCCGGCACTCGGGCTGCCGTATCGCCGCATCGTCGCGCTGACGCAGTCGGTGAAGGATCCACAGGACCATCCCACCTACGGGCGGCGCAACGTCGAACTCGTGTCCTGGCTGCACAAGGAGAACGTCAAACCGGGGGCGTTCTTCGCCATGGGCGATCGCGCCGGCTCATTCGGCTTCTTTCTCGGCGACGATTACCGCTTCCTCCATACCGAGGGTCTCGTCGGACCTTACTCGTACTACCTCGCGATGCGCAACGACCGGGGCGGCGACTTCGTGGACCGGCTCGGGCTCGACTATCTCGTGGTGGATCGCGGACACATGATGTCGAGCGACGGCACGATCGGGGTGATCGAGCCCGTGCAACCGCTCTCGGCGCGCTACGGCGACTATCTGCTGTGCTTCAGAAAGGACGGCATCCTGCTGGACCAGAGCTACTACTGGGACAACGCGCTGCAGCGGCGCTACCTGCTCGACTTCCGCAGCCGCATACCTTGCCCCGCGGCATTCGAAAGCCAGTTTCAGGCGCTGAGGATGGAGTATGCGGGCGTCGTGAGGTTTTCGTTTCCGGACGAGATTCACTGAGCGCCGCAGGGCCGCGCGACGCGCGGCCGATGCCGCGAACCTCGCGAATCTCGCGGATGCGAGGCACGCGGAACCACCCGGGCGGGCGGCGACTTCCGTCCGCGCTCAACGCCCCGGCGCGACCGAAGCGTAACGCCCGCCGTAGAACACGAGCGGCGTGTCTTCCTCGAGCGAGAAGGACAGCACCTCGCCGACGAACAGCGTGTGATCGCCGCAGGGATGCCGGTCGACCACGCGCGCGGCGAAGCGCGCAAGGGCGCGGTGCAGCAGGGCCACGCCCTCGAGGCCCTCCACGCCGGTGAAGCAAGGCGCAAGCCACGCCTGCGGCTCGCCGGCGAAGTGACGGCTGTGCGACTCCTGCTCTTCGGAGAGGACACTCACGCCAAACAGGTCGGTGCTCATCATGCGCCCGTGCATGCGCGCGCGGTGCCCGACCGACACGACAATCAGCGGCGGGCTCAGCGACCCCGACATGAACGCGTTCGCCGTCATCGCGTGCAGTTCGTCTCCGGTGCCCGCGGAAATCACCACGACACCGGTCGCGAAGCGACCCAGCGCATGGCGCAGGCGCCGTTCGTCCAGTTCGCCGCGAGCCATGAAGCTCTCGGCCTTGTGCAGTACGCTCGCGTGCATTGTCGCCCCCCCTGCGGCCGTGTCGGTCGCCGAACCCTCACACCACCCGCGGCTTGCGCGCGATGAAATGAAACCACCACGCGTCGCTCGTGTTCTTTTCCGCCGGAATCCGCTGACCGTCACAACTGCCGAACACCGCGTCGATCTCGAAGCCGAGCGAGGTCAGCTGATGCCGCTGCTCCGGCAACGTCGTATAGACGATCACGATCCCGAAGAAATGCGCAGCCGCGGTCTTGATCGAGTAACCCGGATAGTCGCGATGAAAGCGCACGTGGCGCGCGTAGTTGTACGCCGCGAGCGGCAACACGCGTAGCGTGCGCAGCGTGCGCCATGCGAAGCGCAGCGGATTGGGCGAAAAGCGCGGCAGCAGCTTCCAGATGCTCTCGTTGAAGCCCGGACCTTCACGGTTATGGGTCGAAAACAACACGAGACCGCCGGGCCGCGTGACACGATACATCTCCTTGAGGATGCGCCCGCGATCCTCGTAGTCGACACAGTCGATGCCGTTCCAGCTGAACGCGGTCAATGCGAAGTGATCCGACGGCAGCCCGGCCATGTCACGCGCATCCATGTGGCGCAGATCGAGGCCCGGATAGCGCGAGCGCGCCTGGTCGAGCAGCTTCGCGGTGTAATCAACGCCGGTGTAGTTGGGCGAAATCCGCAGCATCAACGGAATGGTGCGTCCGGCGCCGATGCCGATGTCGAGAATCGGCTCGCCCGCGCATTCGGCCGACACCCAGTCGAACGCGGCTTCCTCGCCGAGATCCGTCCAGGTTTTGCCCATCGTGAATTCGCGCATTGCGTCGTGAGAGTTCCACGCGCGCTGGTTGATCTGGTCAAGCGGAAGCTCAATGTTCATTGATGCGCTCCATCGAGATGTGAACTACACGTTACCTGGCTGGCAGGCACGACCGCCGTGCGAGGCTGGACAACCGGCACCGGGCCGTGCCATGCCGCTTCGTCCTGCACGCGCGGTCGGCAAAAGCGTTCGAAGTACCACTGCCGCGCGTCGGCCATCGCCGCCTCGCGCGCAGCCTGGGTGAAAAGTGCGTGATCGAGCTTTGGCAGCGTCGCCGCGCGCACACGCGTGAACGCGCGCAGGCCCCCTAGCTTCGCGCCGAACTGAACCTTCAGTTCATCGAGCCCGAGATCGAATTCGCCATACACGAGCCGCACTTCGGCGCCCTTCGCCTGAATGCGCTGCACGAGGCGCCTCGCCTCGTCCGGTGCGAACGACCAGCCCGTCGAGGCCGCGACAAGGTCGGACGCGCGGCGCGTCAGGCTGCGGGTGAGCCGCTGCGTGAGGCCGTTCACCACGCGCAGCAGCGAAGTCTCGCCGCGCAACACGCGCTTCCATTTCTCGACGCTCAACGCGGAGCGGCGCAGCACCCGGTTCGAGGCGAGGCCGGTCGTGCCGGGCGTGCGGTCGGCGCCGTCCCAGATGAACTTCTGCAGATTCACGCCGAAGCTGCCCACAATGCGCGGATGCTGCGCGCAAGCATGCAGCCCGACGAATGCGCCACCACACACGCCGAACACCACGACGGACGCATGGCCTTGCGCCACGAGCCAGTCTGCGCCACGCATGGCATCTGCACAGGAATCCTGAGAATAAATCGTATCGAGCGTGACCGAGCGCGCCGCCGGCGTGCTATCGCCGAGACCGCCCAGGTCCATTCTGAGCGAGGCAATGCCGAGTGCCGCCAGCCGCCGCGCGAACAGCACGAAAATGCGCCCATCGCCGATATGATGGCTCGCACCCGTATTCAGAAACAGCATGGCGGGCGCCTCGGCGCGCGGCGCACGGGGCTCGCAGTACACACCGAAGTAGTCGCCGAACACCACGGGCCGCTCGACAAACCGCGCGGCGACAAGCTGCGGTTCATCCGGAGCGAGCGGTACCGGCGCGACCCCGCACGCTTGAGATCCGGCCGGCATGGCCGGCGCTTCGGCGAGCCATTGCGTGAGCGCCTCGAACGCTTGCACGGGTTCTTCGCTATAGAGCGCCTCGACCAGGAACCGGTCGGCCTCGTCGAACGAGCGGCGCTCCACGGCCACGCCGTATGCTTCGTACTGCTCGACGAGCGCGCCGGCACGCGCGCGGTCGCTCGCGTCGAGCAGCAGCACGCGCCGCGCGGGCGCGCTGGTATCGGCGCGCAGATCGACGGCACCAAGACGCGCGATGTCGTCGCCATGCAGCCCAAAGCCGAACGCCTCGACGTAGGCCGCCGTTTCCGGAATCGGCGCGGCCGTCATCCCGGCCGGCGTGCTCAGCCAGCTTTGCCGATGCGCACGCAGCTCGCGCAGATAATTGCGACCCGAGAGCGCGGGCGACAGCAGCACGAGGCCGTCGATGTCGCCGATGCGTTGCGCAGCCAGCGCCGCGAGCGTCGCGCCAAGACGCAGACCGCACAGCGAGACCTGCTGCACGCCGGTGCGCTCGCGCAGATGGCGCACGGCGGCCGCGATGCTGTCGAGCCACGCTTCGACGCGCCCCGGGTCCGCTTCGTCGCCTAGCGAATCGCCGGCGCCCGGATAGTCGAAACGCAGCACCGGCATGCCTCTCGCGGCGAGGCGTCCGGCCAGACGCCGCCAGCCGCGATGGGTGCACAGCGCGTCATAGCCGAACGGATTGCACAGGACCACGCCGTGCCGACCGTTAGCCGGATGAAGCCAGCCGAAGCAGCTGTCGAAGACGACAGGTTCCATCGCAAGTCCCTATGCAATGACGCCGCAAGAATGCCGTACGCGTAATGGGCCGCTCAGGGCGGGTCGGGCGGGGCGGGCGCGCCGCCGTGCATGGCAAGCGCTTGACGACAGCCCGTGCAAAGACCGCCGTCAGGTTGAGCAGATTTGACCAGACGAGTGTCGGTATATCTGTACGCCCGGCAACACTCCATGCGGCGCTGCAGCGGCACAATGAGCCCAGCTCTTTCGACGTGCCCCCGGCCCGCCCCGCGCTGCGCGGCCCGCGCCGCCCGACCACCGGATCCGCTCTGCACCCGTGCGCCATGCGAATGACCGAACAGACTGCCCCTCTCCCCATGAGCGATGGCGGCACGCCATCCGGCGCCGCGATGCCTGGCTTCCTGCCGCGCTCTTGCGCGCTTCATCGCGACACGCTCGAAGATCCCGCAATCGCCGGTAGCGGCGTCGCGAGCGAGCCTCACGCGGCGACGCACGCCCCGCCGCAACACCTGCGCGCGCCGAAGTACCGCCCGGACGTTGACGGGCTGCGGGCCGTTGCCGTGCTGGCCGTGCTGCTCTTTCACGCGTTCCCGTCGCAGTTGCGCGGCGGCTTTGTCGGCGTCGACCTCTTCTTCGTGATCTCGGGCTATCTGATCAGCACGATCATCTTCGAGAGCGTCGAAGATGGCCGCTTCAGCTACATCGAGTTCTATATCCGCCGCATCCGGCGCATCTTCCCGGCGCTGCTCGCTGTGATGACGACCTGCCTCGTGGCGGGCTGGTTCCTGCTGATGCCCGCGGAATACCAGCAGCTCGGCAAGCATACGTTCGCGGGTTCGGTGTTCCTCTCGAACATCATGCTCTGGCGCGAAGCCGGCTATTTCGACAACAGCGCGGCCACCAAACCGCTGCTGCATCTGTGGTCGCTGGGCGTCGAGGAGCAGTTCTACATCTTCTGGCCGCTGCTCGTGAGCTTTGCGTACCGGCGCCGCGTTGGCTTTCCGTTGTTGTTCGGCGGTATCGCCATCGCGTCGTTCGCGGTGAATCTCGTCACCTCGACCTCGGATACCACGGCGGCGTTCTATTCACCGCTCTCGCGCTTCTGGGAACTGATGATCGGCAGCTCGCTCGCCTGGCTCACGCTGCACCGGCCGGCCCTCGTGCAACAAGGACCGCGCGTGTCGAACGCGATGTCGGCGACCGGCCTGCTGCTGATCGCCACGGCGATCGCGCTCATCGACCAGAACGACGTGTTCCCCGGCTGGCGTGCGCTGCTGCCCACGCTCGGCGCATTTCTGGTCATTGCCGCGGGGCCGCGCGCCTGGTTGAACCGCCACGTACTGGGCAATCGCGCGGCCGTCGCCATCGGCCTCATCAGCTATCCTCTCTATCTGTGGCACTGGCCGCTGCTTTCGTTCGCGAATATCCTGGAGGGCGGCTTCGTGCCGCTATGGATGCGCGCCACGCTGGCGCTCGCGGGCATCGTCCTCGCCGCGCTCACGTACCGCTTCATCGAAATCCCGATTCGCACGACGAAAAGCAGCTTCCGGCAAATCGGCACGCTCTGTGCGCTGCTCGCCGCATTCGGCGCGACAGGCGTGTTCCTGTTCGCCCAGCACGGACTGCCCTCACGCCCCGTGGCCGACACGCCGGGCCTGAAGCTGCTCGACGCGGACTGGCAGATGCGCACCTCGGAGAGCCCGCAGCCCTGCCACCTCGTCAACGCCCAGGCCGACCATTTCTGCGCCGCGTTCAATACGGCGGCCACCGGCAAGCTGATGGTCGTATGGGGCGACTCGCACGGCGGCGCGTGGCTGCCGGTGCTGCGCAGCATCGCGAAGGAGCGCAACATGCGCCTCCTCGCTTTCGTGCATATCGGCTGTGCGCCGATTCTCGGCACGCGTCGCAGCGACGGCGCGGAGAACATTCGCGAGTGCAGCCAGCTGGGCCTGGCCGAACCGATCGTCGCGACGATCCAGCAGCTCAAGCCGGACGTGGTGTTCTATATCGGGCGCTGGAGCCTTTACGGCAACGGCTGGACCAAGTTCGGAGAACTGCAGAAGGCGACCCACTTCCTCACCACCTCGCCCGACGGCGACGCCACGCGTGCGACCTCCCGCGCGGCGCTGTCGAGCCAGTTCCCGCTGACCGTGAAGGCGCTGGCCGGCGGCACGCGGCGCCTCGTGATCTTCCAGAACCCGCCGGTGCTCAAGGGCGAGCTGCTGCCGCGCTTCTACACGCATCCCGAGCGCATCGAGCCCTCGACGGCCGACAACCAGCAGACCGAAGCGTTCGAGCGCAAGCTCGTGAGCAGCGAGGCGACCCTGCCGAACGTGCGCATCTTCGATCCGGTGCCGCGCCTGTGCCCGGGCGCCACCTGCCTCGCGGTGCTCAATGGCGTGCCCGTCTACGAAGACGACAATCATGTGAGCGCGCAGGGAACGATGCTGTTCAGGCAGGCGATTCTCGACGCTATGTCTTCGTAAGCTTGCGCACGCACAGCCCATGGAAAAGTCCGTCCTGCGCAACCTCGCTGTCAACCTCGCCGGCCTCGTCGCGCCCACGCTCGTCTCGCTGATGACCGTGCCGGCGTATATCCGGCTAATGGGCGTCGAGCGCTACGGCGTCATCAACCTCGTGTGGGCGCTGATCGGCTACTTCAGCCTGCTCGATCTCGGCACCAGCCTCGCGACCGAAAACCAGATCGCCAAGGTGCGCGATGCGGGCAGCGACACCGTCGAGCGCATTTTCTCCGGCGCGTGTTTCCTGAACCTTTGCACGGGGCTGGCAGGCGGCCTGATCGTCTGGTCGTGCGCGTCGTTCTATGTCGCCTACGGGATGCACGTCGAGCCCGCGTACCGGCACGAACTGATGAGCGCGCTGCCGTGGGTGGCGATTGCGGTACCGCTCGCGAACGTCACGTGGGTGTTCGCGGGCGCGATCACCGCCGTGGAGCGCTTCGGCAGCTACAACACGAACCAGACGCTCGGCACCTTCCTGTTCCAGGGGCTGCCGCTCGCCGCCGTGTACTGGCTCTCGCCATCGCTCGCGGTGGCGATCCCCGCCGCCGTCATTGCGCGTCTGATCGCTGGCGTCCTGCTCGGCGTCGCCACGTTCCGCGCGCTCGGCATCACGCGGCTGCGCCGGCCCGAACGCAAGATCATCGCGGAGCTGTTCGCCTACGGCAAATGGACCTTGCTCTTCTCGGGCGCGGGCGCGATTGCCGGCGCGCTCGACCGCGTACTGATCGGCGCGATTCTGGGCGCCCGCTTCGTCACCTACTACGCCGCGCCGCAGAACCTCGTGACGCGCCTGAACCTGTTGCCCTCGGCGATGCTGCGCACGCTCTTCCCGCGTCTTTCCGCGAGTTCGCGCGAAGACGCGGACAATCTCGCACGCGACGCGCTCGCGCTGCTCAACGGCGTGTTCACGCCCTGCATGATCGTCGCCCTGTTCGCGCTCAAGCCGTTCCTCGAAGTCTGGCTCGGACCCGCGATCGCCGAAGCGGGAGCCCCGGTCGGGCGTGTGCTCGTCATCGGCGTGTGGCTCGCCGGGCAGTCCGGCATCCTCGGCATCCTGATCCAGGCCCAGGCCAATCCGGCCAGCGTCGCGCGCATCAGCTGGCTGCAACTGCCGTGCTTCGCCGCCGCGCTGTGGGGCGCGACCCACGCCTTCGGCCTCGTCGGAGCCGGCGCGGTGGTGGTGGCCAAAGCGCTGTGCGACTACGCGGCCTACCTCTACTTTGCGCGCGTTCACGTGCGCAGCCTGCTCGGCAACATGCTCGCGCATCTGTCGTTCCTCGTCGCGGCATTCGGGCTCGCGAGCCTGCCGGTCGGCCTGCCGGCGGCCGCGGCGGCAACGCTCGCCCTGGCGGGGGCTAACCTAGCGCTCTCGCTGTATCAGTCGGCGGAACTGCGCAAGGTTCTGCGCCGGTTCATGATGCGCACGAGCATTGCCGGGGGCTAACAGCCGCAGCCTTAAGCCGCTTCAGGTCCGGGAGAGCGCTGCCGCTGGCTCAACCTGCCGTGCCGACGCGCCACACCTTCGAAAGCCGGATGATCGAGCCCAGCTGCGAGAGCGCCCGGCGCCTCATCAGAAACAACGTCAGGTGAGCAAAATAAATGCCGAGAAACGCGGCGCAGCGCAGCGCACTCGGCTCGATGATCCAGTAGCGCTTGACACCGATATAGAGCCGCGCCGCCTCGCAGCTCAATTGATAGCGCGTGAGTCCGCCCGCTTCATCGTCACCCTTGAGCACACCGCCGCCCGGCATCGTGTCGCGCGAGCGCAGCGCCGGCTCGAGCTCGATCGTGTAGCCGAGGCGAAGCGCGCGCAAGGCGAGCTCGGCGTCCTCCGTGCCGAAGAAGATGTTCTCGTCCCAGCCGCTTGCCTCGAACAGCGCGAGCGGAAACACCGATGCGTGCAGATTCACGCACTGCGGCTCTTCGCCCTCCTCGAAATAGCAGGCAAACGACAGCCGCAGCGAACGGCATTCGTGCATGTGCGGTCCGCTCGACGCGCCGCCCGTAAGGATTGCCTTGCCGCGCCGCGCCGGCGGCAGTTGGGCGAGGCGGCGCCGCGCCGCGGCGAAGAAGTCGCGCTCGACGAGGATGTCGTCGTCGATGAACGAGACATGCGTACAGGCGGCGAGGCGTTCGCGGCAATACCGCACGGCGTTGTTGCGGTTCGCGCAGACCCCGCGGCGCGGCCCGGGCAGATAGACGGCGTTGCCGGCCGAGCGCACGACGGCTTCGTTCTCCGCGCGCATCGCCGGGTCCGCGGAATCGTCGCTGACCACGACACACGCCGGCGGCGGATCGCACTGCCCGAGCCTCGCGAGGCAGGCGGCCAGGGCTTCGACGCGGTTCATCGTCGTCACGCAAACGGCAAAGCACGGCTCGTTCGGCGTGGACGCGGCATGAGCCGCCTGGGCATTCGCCTGCACCCGCCCCGTCATGGCAACACCCCATGCGAACCGGCCGCCGAATGCGTCTCGCGGCGGCGCGACGAGCGGTGAGCTGCAAGCGCTTGCGCGTAGAGCGCCAGATAACCGTCGCACACCTTTTGCACCGAGAAGTCCTCGAGACCCTGTTGACCTCGCGCCGCAAGCGATGCCCGATACGCGGGATCGTCCAGCAACCGCACGATGGCCTGCGCGAGCGCCGTGGGCTCTGCCGCCGGCACGAGCAGTGCCGCGTCCCCACCGTCCAGCATCTCGGGTATGCCGTCCACGCGCGTGGCGACCACGGCGCAGCCGGCTTCGCGGGCTTCGCACAAGACGAGCCCGGCGGGCTCCCGGTGCGAGGCGAGCACGAAAACGTCGGTCTGCCAGAGATAGCGCATCGGGTCCGCGACAAAGCCCGGGAAATGCGCGCGATCGGCCACCCCAAGCTCGCGGGCGAGCACTTGCATCGCGGGGCGATCGGGCCCGTCGCCAACAAGATAGAGGTGCGCGTTGGCGCACCGCTCGGGTAGCGCAGCGAAGGCGCGCAACAGATCCTGAATGCCCTTGCGCTCGTACATGCCCGCCACCGTCGTGATCGCGGGGCGCTGCAGCGGCGGCATGGTTTCGAGCGGCCGCAATGCCTCGCGCGGCGTGCCCACGGTGCCGTTGCGCACGGTCGCGAGCCTGGCCGGGGGCACGCCGCGCGCCGCCATCGCATCGACCACGAACTCCGTCACGCCGACCACCCGGTCCGCCAGCCGCATCAGCCCCGCGCTGCGTTGAAACTCGTTATGCACGGTCGCGAAGAGCACGTAGGGGCAACGCACAAAGGCGAAGCGCGCGAGCAGCGTGCCCGCGATCATATGGGCATGCACGATATCGGGTTCGAAACCGCGCGCGAGCCGACGAAATCCCGCCAGCATCGCCGGCGCGCGGCGCGGTTCGCGCGACTGCGGCAGGTGGACGTGGCGCACGCCATGGCGCGCATAGAGCGCCTCGAACTCGCCCCCCGAAGAGGCCACGACCACCTCGTGCCCCGCCTGCGCCTGCAGGCAGGCAAGATCCGTCATCATGTTGACGATGCCATTGCCGATCAGCTGAACGTGATTGGCGAGATGGAGAATTTTCATGCGGCGCCCGGCTCTGTCCCACGGTGAGAGGAACCGCCCGGCGCCGCGGCCTGGTCGGCCCAACACCGGGGCGGGCCATGGGCGGACCCTGCGGCGCCCCTGGCGTCATCATGATTGCCCGGCGCGCGTGCGATGTCTGTGCGGCCGCGCTCCATCGGCACGTGAGCGCCGGGTTTGCTCAGCATTGCTCAGCACTCGCCCAGCACTTCGCGGTAGACCGCCGCCACCTGGGAGGCCACCGCGGCGTGATCGAAGCGGCTGCGCGCATAGTCGCGGCAGACTTGCGCGTCCGGCAGCGGTTGCCGGCCCAGCAAGGCATCGACAATGCCGGCGCCAATCGCATTGAAGCCGATCGAAGGCAACACCAGCGCCTCGGACAGCGGCGCGACCGCCTCTGGCAGCCCCCCCACCGGCGTCACGAGCACCGGCGTGCCGGCGGCCAGCGACTCCGCCGTCGTCAGCCCAAAGCCTTCGAGCGCCACGGTAGGCACGACGCTCAGGTCGGCGGCGCGATACCAGAGCGGCAGATCGTTGTCGGGCACATAGCCGGCGAGCGTCACGTGCGCATCGAGGCCGCGCGCCGTGATGCGGCCGCGCAGCGCCCCTTCCAGCATGCCTTTGCCGGCGATCGTCAGATGCACCTCAGGAATCGACTGCTTGACCACGAACATCGCGTCGATCAGATCCTCGAGACCCATGCGCGGCACGAGGCGACGGATGCAAAAGAGCTGCGGCCGGTCCTGGGCGAGGCCCAGCAGGTCGCGCGCGTGCTCCCGGGTATGCGGCGTGTCGAATCGCTCGATGTCGACGCAGCCCGGCACGACGCGAATCGACCGCTCGGGTATCCGGTAATCGGCCTGGAGCAGACGGCCGAACGCATTCGAAAGCACGATATGCCGGTGGGCGCCGCGATAGACCGTCCGCTCGATCGCGTGGCGCACCGCGTGCGAGACGCGGCCGCGCCCCGACGCCGACGACTCGGCCGCCCAGGGCCCATGAAAATGCACGACGCGCGGCACGCGGTGGAACACGCCGAGCGTCGGCGCCGCATACAGCGCAAAGTGGCTCGCGACGATGTCGGGCATACGCGCGCGCTTGAGCCGGATCGACTGCCGGCGCGCACCACGCAGCCGTGCGCCGAGTCCGTCGCGTTCGAGCGCGAAGGTCTGCACCACGCCGTTCGTGTCGCCCTGAACGCTCTCGCTGCCGGCCACGAGGCCGCGCACATCCACACCCTGCGCGGGCAGCGACTCGATCAAGGCCATGAACATCCGGTCGAGACCGCCTGGGCGCTCCCGGAACCAGTGCATGCCGATTTGCAGGGAATCGATCCGGGCGGTCATGATTGCGCTGAAACCGTTGGCTTGGCGACGTGCGAATGCGTGGGATCCTCGCAGCGTGCGATCTCGTCGTACAGCGTGAGATACCGCTCGGCCATGGCCTGCCATGTGAGCGTTCCGGCAAGTGCACGCGCCGCCTGCCCCATTTCGCGTGCGTAAGCGGCGTCCCCCGCGACGCGCCCGATGGCACGAGCGAGCCCGTCCACGTCTTCGGGGCTGTCGAGCACCACGCCGCAGCGGCTGTCGATCACTTCGGAACCGCCGGCCGTCCTCGCAGTGATGACGGGCAGGCCTGCCGCCAGCGCTTCCAGCATGACGAGACTCATCGCCTCGTAGCGCGAGGGAAACACGAAGGCGTCGACCGAGCGCATCAGCGCCGGCATGTCCATCACGAGATCGAGGAAGTGCACGCGATCGGCCACGCCCAGCTCGCGGGCCAGCGCCGGATACGGGCTATTGCTGAGAATCCCGGCCACGGCGAGGTGAACGTGCGGCGGTGCCAGCGCCAGGGCGCGCAGGACGGCGTCGAGGTTCTTGCGCGATACGCGCAGGTCGCCCGCGAACAGCAGCATGAACACATCGCTTCGGAGCCCGAACTGCTCGCGCCGGGACGGCCCCGGCGAGAACTGCCGCGCGTCGACACCGTTATGGATCACGCGCAGCTTCGCCGCGCCGATGCCGAGCGCCCGCACCTCTTCGCCCACCTTGTGCGATACCGGCACGACGACGCGCGAGTGGCGCAGCGCCCAACGCTCGCACCATGCGTTCACGCGCGTATAGATGACCTGATAGGCTCCGTACCAGCCGCCGGAGAGGCGAAACGGGTAGAAGCCGCAACGAAACCAGCCGTCGTGGACGAAATGCACGGCGTTGACGTCCGCGCGCGCCCAGCTGATGAAGCCGTTGACCTGCACGACGTCGAATTCCCGGCGATGCGCGCGGATCCAGGCGCCGGTGCGCAGCGCAAACATCTGATATTGCAGCAGCCGGCTCGGCAGCCGGCTGACCGGGATCGCGACATGGCGAAGCCCCGCATGGCCCAGCAACTCGGGCGCCACCATCGAAGCCAGAATGGTGACGCGATGCCCCGCGGCCAGCAGCGCGCGTGCGATTTCGTAATTGACGCGCCCCTGGCCGTCATTGTCGCGAACGACGTGCGTGACGATCAGCACCCGCAGCCCGTTGGCGCCTCTCATTGCGACCTCCGTGCCTGCCCGGCGCCGGGCATGAGGCCCGCACGATGCATGTGCTGCATATGGCGCGCCCACCGCACGCCGATCACCGGCATGACAACGCCGATCATGTAGAAAATGCCGGATGAACCCTGCATCGAATCGATCATGACCATGATGGCGAGGATCGCGATCGAAATGCCGACGCCCGTGATCGCAAAGCGATCGTTCGGGCGCGCGAGACTCGCCGTAAACGCACGCCAGAGCAGCGCGAACAGCCCGCCCGCGTAAAGCAGCGTACCGGGCCAGCCAAGCACCCACACCACCTCGGCCACGCCGCTGTCCACCGATGCGACGATCTGCGACGGGTCGTCGGCGAGCTTGGCGCCGAGCCCCGTCGACCCGAGCCCATGCCCGGCGAAGCTCGCTCCCGCAATCGCCGAAAAGCTCGTGTAGAAGCCGGAGCGGGCGCGAAAGCTGTTGTCGTCCTGGAGGTTCTCGAGGGTGGACATGCGCTTGACGATCGGGTCGGTGACCTGGTTGAACAGGAGCATGGGCGTGCACAGTCCCGCGAAGCACACGGCGGCCATGACCAGCTTCATGCGGCTCTTCGCGTCGAGCATGGCGAGCGGATACAGGAGGCCGATGACGAGCGCGCCCCATGACGTGCGCACCGAAGTGAAGAGCAGCGCCGGCAGGCCCATGACGCCCGCGAAGATCTTCGCCCGGCCGGGCGCGGCGAGTGACAGCAGCAGGCCCACCATGATCGTGATCGAGAACGGCCCGGTCGAATTCATCGTGCTACAGATCCGCATGCCGAACGCGTCCGTCGTGCCCGACGAGGTCTCCATGCCGGACTGGATCAGCCAGAACACCGTCCACGGCGGTGGCGAGATGTACTGGTAGATACCGTAGGCGCCCATCAGAATGGTGCCCCACACGAAAGTGCTGAACATTACCCGACGAAATACGGGGTATTCCCGCCAGTTCAGCATCACGTGCCAGCCGATCAGGATCGGCTGCACCCAGCCGACCAGCGTGTAGGTTGCCGGCATGATGCCGAACTGCACCGCGCCCAGCACGTAGCCGTAGACCAGTGCGATCAGCATGAGAACGAGCGGCAACGCGCGACGCTGGCTGAGCGCCTGGTATTTCAGCACCAGCGAGAGACCGGCCATGGCCGACGCGATCAGCGGCGCCGTCATGATGATGCTGGTCTGGTTGAACACGCCGTTGTAGTAGTCCGCGAAGCGGCGCACCTCGGGCGTAAGGAAGAACAGCCAGCACACCATCGAAAGGTAATGGGCCGGGTAGCGCCGGTACAGGTAATACGAAACCGCGACGGCCATCGGCATGAAGGTCAGTTCGAGCAGCTTGCCCTGATGCGCGACGATCAGCGCCAGCGTCAGCACGAACATCGTGACGGGCGTCGCGACCGGGCCGATCAGGCGCCCGGCGAGCGAGCGCGGTTGCCGGCGGCCCGGCATGCGGCCCGCGGCGCCCAGCGGCGCGCGCCCCCGGGCGCCGCCGGCGAATTGCCCGGCGGAGCGCCCCGGCGCGCGTGGCGGGACAGAACCGGGAATGGCGGTGGCCTCGCTCATCGTGCGCCTTCAGAGCAGCTCGAACGTGTTCGCGGTGGAGAGCGAGCCGCGCTCGCGCCGGCGCGCAGCGAACATGCCATGCTCGCCGCGCGTCTGGCGCACGAGCCCGATGAACGGCACCCCATGCTCGAGAAACGGCCCTTCCACCTTGCGAAAGCCGAACTGCTCGTAAAAGCCGCGCAGGCTCGCGGGGGCGCTCACGCGCACGCCGCGCCCGAACCAGCGCCTGGCGATCGCCTCGAGCGTGTGCTCGATCAGCAGCTCGGCCGTACCGTCACCGCGCCGCGCGGAACTCGTGAGGACCTTGTCGATGGAGATGTCCGGGTCTTCCGTATCGCCGGGCCGCACGCGCGCATAGGCGACCACCGGCATCGGCCTCGCCATGTCGTCCAGGGCGAACACGTGCAGCGCGCGCTCGTCGCGACCATCCGCATCCAGACAGACGTGGGATTGTTCGACCACGAACACCGCACTGCGCGCCCGCATGATCAGATACACCTCACGCGCCGTGAGCTGCTCAAATTCGAGCGTTTTCCAGTCCATTTGATCTCCCCAGCCGTTTTATCCAGCGCGACGCGCCTGTCGCCACGACCACACGTTACGCCTCACAACCCTTCAATCTCCGTGCGGAACCGTACCGACGATGCTGCATCGCACTTCGTTAAATAGCGACAACCGGCGCCAGCCTGAGCATGAACCGGGGGCTGCGCCGTCGAGATCCAACCCGAAGCGTCCAGGGGACCTTCCATCTGAAGGGGGCAACTATCCATGAAAACCGCACTGCGCCGCATCCTGTCCGAGTCAGCCCGTCTCGACGTGCCGCCCGAATCGCTCGCCGACGACGCCGATCTCTACGCCGCCGGCCTCTCCTCGCTTGCGACCGTACACCTGATGCTCGCGATCGAAGACGAATTCGGCATCGAGATTCCCGACCGGATGCTTACGCGCCGGCTCTTTTCCAGCATCGACTCGCTTGCGGCGGCCGTGAGCGAGCTTCAGCAAACCAAGGCGGCCGTATGAACGCGCCCTTGATGCAGGACGCCGCGTTTGCCGCCGGCGAAGCCCCAGGCGGACCGCGCGCCGCCATCGCGCCGGTCGCGGACTGGCGCGCCGCGGCCCAGCGCGCGATGCAGGTGGCCGCGCGCCACGCCGACGCCGTCGATCGCGAAGCGCGCTTCCCCACCGAGGCCTTCGAAGTCCTGCGCAACGAACGCCTGCTCTCGGCGATGGTGCCGAAGCGCTTCGGCGGCGCGGGCCTCTCGCTCGCTGACGTGGCGAAAATCTGCGAGACGCTCGGGCAAGGCTGCGCCTCGACGGCAATGGTCTATGCAATGCACCAGATCCAGGTGGCCTGCATCGAAGAGCACGGCACGGGCATGCCATGGCATGAGGCGCTGCTCGCGCGGCTCGCCGCGGAGCAACTGCTGCTGGCCTCCGCGACTTCCGAAGAAACCATCGGCGGCGCGATGCGCACGAGTGCCTGCGCCGTCGAGCGCGAAGACGGCCGCTTTCGCATCGAGAAGCTTGCGCCGACCATCTCGTACGGCGCACAGGCTGACGGCATTCTGGTGACGGCGCGGGCCACCGCGGAATCGGCCGCGTCCGACCAGGTGATGATCGTCGCGCTGCGCGGGCAGACCACGCTCGAAAAGCGCGGCGTGTGGGATTCGACCGGCATGCGCGGCACTTGCAGCGAGGGCTTCCGGCTGGTGGCGAGCGGCGACGCCGCCCAGATTCTGCCCACACCGTTTGGCGAGATCGCCGACCGGACCATGCTCCCCGTGTCCCATACGCTCTGGGCGGCGGTCTGGACCGGCGTCGCGTCCGACGCGCTGAACCGCGCCAAGGCATTCTTCCGCGGCCAGGCGCGCGCCAAGCCAGGCTCGGTGCCGCCGGCGGGCTTGCGCCTCGCGCAGGCGACCGGACTGTTGCAGATGATGCAGGCACGCCTTGCCGTGGCGCTCGACGCCGCGCGCGCCGCGCACGAGTCGAAGCACACCGCCGACCAGGCAGACCTGCCGCTTTCGGCGCTGCTCGGCTTCGCCTCCGACATGAACACGCTGAAGACGAGCATCTCGTCCACCGCGCTGCAGGTGGTGCAGGAAGCCCTGATGATCTGCGGCATGGCAGGTTACAAGAACGGCACGGAATACAGCGTGGGCCGCCACCTGCGCGACCTCTACTCCGCGCCGCTGATGATCAACAACGACCGGATCGCGCAGAACACCGCGAGCCTGATGCTGGCGCAGCGGCCCGCTGCGCCGGGCGGAGTCTGAGATGAGCACGACCACCGACATGCATGCCGAAGCCTCCGTCGAACTGGAAGCCGATCCCACCCTGCGCGAGCGCCTCATCGAGCGGGGCATCCTGATCGACACGGGCGAAAACGGCCTTTACGGGCGCAGCGCGGTCTTCGAGGACATCGTCGAGCGCCTCGGGGTGGCGATCACCTGCCTCGGCGCGGACCAGCACCCCGAAGTGCTGCGCTTTCCGCCCGCGATGCGGCGCACGGACTTCGAGGACAGCGAGTACCTGAAGAACTTCCCGCAGCTCGCGGGCACGATCCACTCGTTTTGCGGCGACGACGGCGGCCATCGGCGCCTGCTGCGCGCCCTCGACGACGCCATGGCCGAGCGCGACGACGACCGCGACGACGCCTGGCTCGGCCAGCAGAAGCCAACGCGCGTGGTGCTCACGCCGGCGGCCTGCTATCCGCTCTACCCGGTGGTCGCCAGGCGTGGCCCACTGCCCGAAGCGGGCGCGACGATCGACGTGCTCTCGTATTGCTTCCGCCACGAGCCCTCGCTCGACCCGGCCCGCATGCAGATGTTCCGTCAACGCGAGTACGTGCGTCTGGGTAACCCCGAGCAGGTCATGGCGTTCCGCCAGATGTGGATCGAGCGCGGCTCGCTGCTGATCCGCCTGCTCGGGCTGCCGCTCGACGTCGATCTGGCGAACGACCCGTTCTTCGGGCGCGGCGGCAAGATCGTGGCGGACAGCCAGCGCACGCTCGCACTCAAGTTCGAACTCCTGATTCCGGTTGCGAACCCCGAGAGCAAGACGGCGTGCCTGTCGTTCAACTATCACATGGACCACTTCGGAGAGATCTGGAAAATCGCCTGCGCGGACGGCTCGGTCGCCCATACCGGCTGCGTCGGCTTCGGGATGGAGCGCATCACCCTCGCGCTGTTCCGTCACCACGGCCTCGACGTGAACACGTGGCCCGACGACGTGCGCGCGGTGCTGTGGGGCGATACGCGCGCGCGCATCGAGCACGCGCTGGAGGACCATGCATGAGCACACCGCTCACCGCCGTCGGGTCCCCCACGCACACGCCAGCGGCCGCGCCGGGGCGCATGACCGCCCGCTTGCCGCGCGGCGAGCATGCGCCGCACGCGCTGCACCAGGGCGAGCGCGTCTGGCAAGAGACCAACTGCTATATCGACCTCTGGATCGAGCTGTTGCATGGCTTCGGTCTCGACCCGCGTGCGGCGTTCGCCTTCACCGTCACGCAGGACTTCGAGGGCGACCAGTTCACGTTCTTCAAGTTTCCGCTCGAGGACCTCGAACGGCTCTACGGTACCCAGGTGCAGGAGCTCGCGATCTACGACTCGCTCGAAGACCGCGTGCACGCGCAAACGCTGCGCGGTCACACGGTACTCGCCGAAGTGGACGGCTACTATCTGCCCAACACGCGCGCCACTTCGTACCGGCGCGAGCATCCGAAGACCTCGGTGGGCATCGATTTCATCGACCCGGTGGCGAGGCGCCTCGGCTACTTTCACAACACGGGCTATCACCTGCTGGAAGACGACGACTACGACGGCATCTTCCGCAAGCTGCCGCATCTGCGCGACCAGCCGAATCTGCTGTACCCGTACGTGGAGTTCGTCAAGCAGGTGCGGCCGCCGCTCGAAGGCAACGCGCTCGCGCAGACCTCGGCGGAGTTGCTCTGCGCGCATCTCGGGCGCCGCCCGCCGCACAACCCGATTGCGCTGTGGCGCGCGGCATTTCCGGCGCAGCTCGATGAACTGCTCTCGCGTGGCGAAGGCTACTTTCACCTCTATTCGTTCAACCTGATGCGGCAGCTCGGAGCCAACTTCGAATTCCTCTCCAAGTACCTGCTCTGGCTGAACGAACGGGGCTTCAACATGCCTGCCGAGATCATCGCCGGCGCGCAGACCATCGCGTCCGAAGCGATGGTGATGCAGTTCCGGCTCGTGCGTGCGATGGCGCGAAAGCGGCCCGATACGTGCAGCGATTGCTTCGACACGCTCGAGGCCGCCTACGACCGGACGCTGCCGCCGCTGGTCGCGCTGGCGGGTTAGCGCAGACGCGCGCAGACGTGCACTGGGGAGGCGCCTTGCGGTCGCTGCCGACAGACTCTTTCGACGCGCCCGCATCGACGGGCGAACTGGCCGGCAGCGTCTGGCCGCGCGCGCTCGACACCGGCTGGCAATGCGTGACGACACGCGCGGGCGCGTGCGCGTCGCCGGCCGACCTGCCCGCGCAAGGCTGGCTCGCGGCCGCAGTGCCGGGCACCGTGGCCGGCGCGTTGCGGGATGCCGGACGCCTCGACATCGCGCATCCGCCGCAGCTCGCGCAGGACGACCACTGGTATCGCGTACGCGTATCGGGCACGGGCGTAGAGCGGCTAAGGCTGCACGGCCTCGCGACGCTGGCCGAAGTGTGGCTCGACGATCGCAAGCTGCTCGACTCCGACTCGATGTTCGTTTCGCACGACCTCGACATCGCGCTCGAGGGCAGCGCCACGCTCGCGCTGTGCTTCCGCTCGCTCGCGCCGCTGCTGGCCGCGCGCCGCGGCCGCGCGCGCTGGCGGCCGCGCCTCGTGGACCCGCCGACGCTGCGCAACGTGCGCACGACGCTACTCGGCCATATGCCCGGCTGGTGCCCGAGCGTCGAGCCCGTCGGACCCTGGCGGCCCATCGAATGGCTCGGCGACGCACCGCACGCATTCGATACCGTCGATGTGAGCACAAGCGTCGAAGGCGACGACGGCATCGTCTCGCTCACGCTCACGTTCGTGCGCGAGCAGGCGGCGGCGCTGCCCGCGAAGCTCTCGTGCGGCCACGCGCAAGCGCCGCTTGAATGGCGCGATGCGCGCACGCTCGCCGGAACACTGCGCGTGCCGAACGCCGAACGCTGGTGGCCCCATACGCACGGTACGCCCGCGCTGCATCCGCTCGCGCTGCAGCTCGGCGGCGCGAGCTTCGATCTCGGCCACGCGGGCTTTCGTACGATCGAAGTGGACCACGGCGACGACGGCGCCGGCTTCGCGCTGCGCGTCAACGGTACACCGGTGTTCTGCCGTGGCGCGTGCTGGACCAGCGCGGATCTCGCGACGCTCGCGGGCACGCCCGACGAACTCGCCCGATGGTTCGCACTCGCACGCGACGCCGGCATGAACATGCTGCGTATCGGCGGCACGATGGTCTATGAATCCGACGCGTTCTATCGCCTGGCGGACGAGCATGGCATCCTGATCTGGCAGGACTTCGCTTTTGCCAACTTCGATTACCCGACCGACGACGCTTTCATCGCCTCGGTTACCCGCGAAGCCACGCAGTTCCTCGCGCGCACGCGGCGCTTCGCGTCGCTCGCCGTGACCTGCGGCGGCAGCGAGATCGACCAGCAGGCCGCCATGTTCGGCCTCACGCCCGGGCAGCGCGAACAGCCGCTCTTCATGCAGTTGCTGCCCGCCATCGTCGGGCGCGAACGGCCGGACATCGCCTACGTCACGAACTCGCCCTCGGGCGGCGTCTGGCCGTTCTCGACCCGCACGGGCATCACGCACTACTACGGCGTGAGCGCGTATCAGCGGCCGATTAGCGATGTGCGCCGTTCGGACGTGCGCTTCGCGGCCGAATGCCTCGCCTTCGCCAATGTCCCCGACGACGCGACGCTGCACGACGGCCTCGGCACGATCCACTGCCACGATCCGCGCTGGAAGGCGGCGGTGCCGCGCGATCCGGGCGCGGGCTGGGACTTCGACGACGTGCGCGACCACTACGTGCAGGCCGTGTATGGCATCGAACCGGCCCGGCTGCGCTACGAAGACCCGCAACGCTTTCTGGACCTCTCGCGCGCGGTGGTGGCCGAACTCATGACGGACGTGTTCGCCGAATGGCGCCGCGCCGGCTCGCGCTGCGGCGGCGCGCTCGTCTGGCAGTTCCAGGATCTGCGCCCGGGAGCAGGCTGGGGCGTGATCGACTCGCTGCAGCGGCCGAAGAGCGCGTGGCATGCACTCGCGCAGGCGTTGCAACCGGTGCAGATCGCCATCACCGACGAAGGACTGAACGGGCTCGACCTCCATCTCGTCAACGAGACGGCGCAGCCGCTCGACGCGACGCTCGAACTGCTTTGCCTGCGCGACGGCGCGGTGAAGGTGGCCGAGGCGAGCTGCGAGCTCGAGCTTGCGCCGCGCAGCACCCGCCGTATCAGCGCGGCCGATTGCCTTGGACGCTTCTTCGATTTCACGCATGCCTACCGCTTCGGCCCGCGCCCCCATGACGTGACCATCGCCACGCTGCGCGAACGCGCGACCGGCAGGGTGCTCGCCGAGGCGTTCCACCTGCCCGAGCGGCGCGTGCTGGAGCGCCACGACCTCGGCATCACGGCGAAGCTCGAGGCAAGCGGCGAAGGCTGGCAGCTCACGCTCGAAGCACGGCGCTTTGCGCGCTACGTGTGCGTGAGCGATGCGCACTACACGGCCACACCGAACTGGCTTCACCTCGTGCCGGGACGACCGCGCACGATCGCCCTGCAGCCTCATCGCGAAAACGCGCGCAAGGCTCCCCCCGAAGGGGAAATACGCGCGATCAATTCGGCGGGCGCGGTCTTCTACCCGTAAGCCGTATTCTCTGCGCAGCACCGGAACTGATAGCTCCCAACCAAATCGGCCGTAGCACGTCCGCGCCATCGGCGGGCGACGCCCTCCCTTGCCTGCCGCCATCGATCCCGGTACGCCTCAGCCAGCAACGCACCACGCGTTAGCCTCGCGCGACGATCGCCTGCCCCATCCCCCGCCACCGCGTGTAGCACAAACGAAACAAGCGTCTCTCATCCGACTGGCGCGGACAAGACGAGTCGCGGCTCCATTCGGAGTGCACAACGGTCTTCGCGCCGCCGCCGCGACACCTCGCAAAAACGGACCCGATCCCACCAGGGCGCGGCTCGCACGGCAGTTCCCCGTTGCCGCGCGCGGCGCGCACTGCTCGCCATAAGAAACGCGTCTGTGCGACGACGTACGCTGCGCGGCGATCACATCTGAATCAATTGAGTCCGGTGCCAGCACGGCGTCCGCCGGCCTTCGGGATCCCCGAATTCCGGCACGAAGGCAACATGCTCCGGCCCGTGCCACGGCCCTGTACCGATATCGGATCAGGGCGCCGAGTCGAAAAAAAGCACGCGGCACCCGCAGCCCCCCGCGACCGGCTGTGTACAGAATTGAAACAAAAAGCGCGGCCTTTGCGAATCTGCGCTGGCGACGCTTCGTGCTGCACCGCACCAGCGCTCGTTCCAGGGCCATCTGGCACGGTGCTCGCTATTAAAGAATTCAAACCGGCGTGAGGCACGGCTTCGCAAGCGAGCCCCTACACGCCACAGTGCATACGGGGCCGCCCCCGGATCCCTGGCCGCAGGCAGCGCACAAAGGCCAGGGAACGGGATCGCGGAGCAATGGGAGCTCGTGTGCGAGACAACATCGCACAAGGACCATCCATGCTAGCGCTTCAATCCGATCTGCACGGCAATCATTTGCTCGGTGCATTGCCCCCGGAAGAGTGGCAGGCGCTCGTCGCGCATCTCGAACTCGTCCACCTGCGCACGGGTCAGTTGATCAGCGACTGCGGGCAGCGAATCCAGCACGTCTACTTCCCGACCACGGCGATCGTCTCGCTGCTCACGACCATGGAAGACGGCGGGTCCATGGAGGTCGCCGCGATCGGCCGCGAAGGCATGACCGGCATGCCGGTCTTGACCGGCGGCGAGACCACGCCGAACCGGGTGCAGGTGCAGTGCGCGGGCTTCGCTTACCGCGTGGGCACCCAGGCGCTCAAGCAGTTTCTCGCCCGCTCGGACCTCATGCGCCGGCTCATGCTGCTCTACCTGCACGCGCTCCTCACCCAGGTCGCGCAAACAGCAGCCTGCAACCGCCATCACTCGCTGAGCCGCCAGTTGTGCCGCTGGCTGCTGATCGAGGCCGATCGCGTGGCATCGGACGAGCTCCACGTGACGCAGCAACTAATCGCGGACATGCTCGGCGTGCGCCGCGAAGGCGTGACCGAAGCGGCCGGCAAGCTGCACGACGAGGGTTTGATTCACCATCGCCGCGGCCATATCAGGGTCCTGGATTACCGGGGGCTCGAAGCACGCTCCTGCGAGTGTTATGGGATCGTCAAGCGCGAATACGACCGCCTGCTGCCGCGCCTGCGTCTGGCCGAAGCCGTCGTCTGATCCATTCAGGACCTGGCAGGAGCTCACCATGTTCCGGAAAACCGATCGTTGTCTCGACGCGTTCTTCGTGGTTGCCGGCGCGCTGGTCGCGCACGGCATGCGCTACTCAACCTCGGTCCCGCTCGCCGATACCGAGCGGCTGCTGATCGCCTTCAACTGCGCGCTCGTGCTGCTGCTCTTCCCGGTGTTCGGCATCTACGACACGTGGCGCGGCAAAGCGCTGCCGACGATGCTCGCGCGCGTCGCGATGGGCTGGCTGGTCGTGGTGACGGGCGGCCTGCTGCTCGTCTTCACGCTGCACCGGGCCGACTCCGTCTCCCGGCTGTGGTTCGGCTATGCGACGCTGATCTCGGGTGCGCTGATCCTCTTCACCAAGCTCCTTGCGCACCTGCTACTGCGCGCCGCGCGGCGGCGCGGACTCAATTACCGCACCGTCGCGCTCGCGGGCACACCCGGCTTTACGCGCACCTTGCTCGCGCATCTGGAGCAAAGCCGCCAGGCCGGCTTCAAGCCGGTGTGCGTGTTCGACACGACCCAGCCCGAGCGCGACCTGCCGCGCGCGCGCATCAACCGCCTGCCCACGCTCACGGACATGGACGCGTTCGTGCGCAAGGTACGCGAAGAGCACGTGAACGAAGTCTGGCTCGCGCTGCCGCTTTCCGAAGAGCACACCATCTACCGTTTCACGCGTGCGTTCCAGAACGACTTCGTCAATCTGCGCTTCATTCCCGACACGCGCAGCCTCGCGCTGTTCGACCACACGCTCGTCGACGTGCTGGGCCTGCCGACGATCAGCCTGACCGGCGCGCCGATCCCGAGCCCGCAGATGTGGCCGAAGCTCGTGTTCGACCGCGTCTTCGCGCTCGCGGCGCTCGTGCTGATGATGCCGCTCCTCGTCGCGATCGCCGTGGCCATCAAGCTGGGCTCACCGGGTCCGGTGTTCTTCAGGCAAAAGCGCAAGGGCATCGACGGCCGCCCGTTCGAGATCTACAAGTTCCGTTCGATGACCGTGCACCACGAAGCCGCCGGCGTCGTCACACAAGCGACGCAACACGACGAGCGCATCACGAAGGTCGGCGCGTTCCTGCGGCGCACGAGCCTCGACGAACTCCCGCAGTTCTTCAACGTGCTGCTCGGGCAGATGTCGGTGGTGGGGCCGCGCCCGCATGCGCTCGAGCACGACGATCTCTACAAGGATCTCGTCTACGGGTACATGCACCGCTACCGCATCAAGCCGGGCATCACGGGCTGGGCCCAGGTGAACGGCTATCGCGGCGCCACGCGCAAAGTGGAAAAAATGGAAACGCGCGTGAAATTCGATCTTTTCTACATCCACAACTGGTCGTTCTGGTTCGACATCAAGATCGTGTTGATCACCCTCGTGAAGGGTTTCGTCGGCCGCAACGCGTATTGATCGCGCTTTACCACGGGGGAAAACCACATGAGTGAGGCATTCAGCCTTTCCGTGATCGTGCCGACGTACCGCCGGCCCGCCGACCTCGAACGCTGTCTCGCGGCGCTCGACGCCCAGTTGCGTCCCGCCGACGAGGTGATCGTCGTGGCGCGCGCCGACGATCACGCGACCCACGCGATGCTGCGCGAGCGCGCGAGCGGTCCCGGCACGCGCAATCTGCGCGTCGCGCCCGTCACGCGGCCCGGCGTGGTCGCCGCGTACAACCTCGGCATCGAGACGGCGCGCGGCGACATCGTCTGCTTCACCGACGACGACGCCGCGCCGCATCCCGACTGGACCCGCCGTCTGGAAGGCGCGTTCGTTGCCAACGGCGAACTCGGCGGCATCGGCGGTCGCGACATCGTGCACGAGCGCGGCTCGATCCTCGAGGGCGCCGCGCCCAACGTAGGGCTCGTGCGCTGGTACGGGCGGCCGATCGGCAACCATCATATCGGCAGCGGGCCGCTGCGCGCCGTGCAGGTGCTCAAGGCCGTCAACATGGCGTTCCGCCGCGCGGCGCTGGATGGCGTGCGCTTCGACGAGCGGCTGCGCGGCAGCGGCGCCCAGGTGCACTGCGAAATGCAGTTCAGCCTCGATGTCGTGCGCCGGCGCTGGCAGCTGATGTACGACCCGGCGATTCTCGTCGATCACTTTCCCGCGCCGCGCGGCGACGATGATCAGCGTTATGTGTTCAACCGCACGGCGTTTTACAACGCTTCGTTTAATCTGCGACTCATCATGCGCGACCACCTCTCTCCGGCAGGTCGCCTCGCATTCGTTTTCTACGCCACGCTGATTGGCACGCGCGCGGATCCGGGGCTTGGCCGCGCGCTCACGCTGGCATTCGGCCGGACCGGACCGATGGTGGCCATGCAGCAGTGGTGGATCGGCGTACGCGCGCTTCTCGGAGCCTGGCAGCAGCAACGGCGTTGAGCAGCGCGCGTAGGTGTAACACAGGGAAACTAGCATGCAAAAAAGAACCATGATCGCGGGGTTGGCTGTCCTTTTTCTCTGCTCGTGCGCCTATACGCCGGGCGGCTTCCTTGACACCTCCAATCTGCGTGACGTGCCGCAGCCGGCGCCGACGACCGCGCCCGTGTTCGACATTCAGCAGATCACGGCCCAGTACTTCGCGCAGCACCCGGAGGACGATACCGCGCTGCTCACCTGCCCCCTCACCTGCCTCACACCGGCGACGCGGGCGAAATACGAATACCACCTCGGCATCAACGACCAGGTGCAGGTGATCGTCTGGGATCACCCGGAGCTGACTTCGCAAGGCGGCGCCGGATCGGCCATGCCGCCTCTGCCGGGCGGCATGGCGAGTGGCGGCTCGAGCGGCGGCGCGGCGGGCGGTGGCTCGAGCGGCGCGGCGGGCAGCGGCGGCGCAAGCGGCCTCGCGAGCGGCGGCACGGTGGGCAGCGGACAGATCGGCGGGCTCGAACTGCGCGTGGCCGGCGACGGCACGATCTTTTTCCCGCGCGTGGGCCGCGTCAAAGTGCTCGGCCTCACTGCGGAACAGGTCCAGAAAAAGCTGACCGACGGCCTCTCCCGCACGATCCGCGATCCGCAGCTCGACGTGCGGGTCACCGGCTTCAACAGCAAGCAGATCCAGGTGCTAGGTGACGTGCACCAGCCGCTTGGCCAGGCGATCACCGATACGCCGCTCTCGATCATCGACGCGTTGAACCGCGCGGGCGGCCCGCTGCCGGACGCCGATCTGCAGAACGTGGGGGTCACGCGCGAGGGCGTGCGCCATGTGGTCGACGTCGACTCGCTGATGGAGTCGGGCAACGTGCAGCAGAACGTGCTGCTGCAGGACGGCGACATCATCGACGTGCCCGACCGCACCAACAGCCGCGTGTTCGTGCTCGGCGAAATCTCGCACCCCTCGATCGTGCCGATGAACCGCGGCAAGCTCACGCTCGCCGACGCCATCACGAGCACGGGCAGCATCGATAACCACACGTCGGATCCGCACACGATCTTCGTGATACGCGGCATCGACCCCGAACCCGGGCCCAACCACACCGTGAAAACGAATCTCACCACCCCGGAAGTGTTCCGCCTCGACATGACCCAGGTCGATTCACTGGTACTGATGACCCGCTTCGAACTCGAGCCGCGTGACATCGTGTACGTGCAGATCGCGCAGTCGGCGCGCTTTAACCGGCTGCTCGACCTGATTACGCCGTCGCTGCAGACCGTGTTCTTCACCAAAGAACTGGTCAACCCCTGATAACCGCCTGCAAGAGACCTGACAATGGCTACCTATGACATTGAAGACTTCTCGTCGGCCCGCGGGAGCGACGAGGATGAGGTGATGCGCGATCTCGTGCGCATGGTGATCGACCAGATCTGGTGGGTGATCGCCATTGCGGCGATCGTGCTGGCCGGCGCGATGTTCTATGCGCACACCGCCACCCGCATCTACTCCGCCGACGCGATGCTGCAGATCGATCCTTCGTCGCAAAGCTCGGGCACCGCCGCCGCGCTCGGCGCGCTCTCGCCCGCGGGCGGCAGCGCGATCCGCACCGACGCGGAGATCGAAATCATCAAGAGCCGCAGCGTGGTCGAGCCCGTCGTCGAGCAATTCAGGCTCAATTTCAGCGCGGGCCCGAAGGTGATGCCTTATCTCTCGCGCATCTCGTATCTGTTCGCCCGTCCGGGCCACCCCATGTCCGCGTGGTTTGGCATGCGCTCGTATGCCTGGGGCGGCGAGCAGTTCGCCGTCGACTCGATCAGCGTGCCGAAGGCGCTCGAAGGGGTGCAGCTCACGCTGCGCTCGCTCGGCAATGGCCGCTATCGACTGTTCGATCCGGCGGGGCACCTGCTGCTGGAGGGGCAAGCCGGCACGCCCGCCGAAGGCAATGGCGTGAGCCTGAACGTGACCCAGCTCGTCGCGCGCCCCGACACCGAGTTCCTCGTGACGCGCGCGAACCAGCTCGATGCGGTCATGGGGCTGGCCGGCGGGTTGCAGGTCAACGAGCGCGGCCACGACACCGGCATCGTGCAGCTCTCGTTCATGGGCACGGACCCGAAGGCGATCACCGCGATCACCAACGCCGTCGCGCAGTCCTACCTCGCGCAGCGCACGACGCGTGCGCAGGAAGAGGCGAGCAAGATGCTCGACTTCCTCAACAGCGAGCTGCCGCGTCTGCGCGACGACCTGCAACGCGCGGAAAAGGCACTCTCCGAATACCAGGCGCGCGCCGGCACCTTCCAGCCTACCGCGGAAGCGTCGGTGTATCTGCAAGGCGGACTCGAATACGAAAAGCAGATCGCCTCGCTGCGCATCGCGCGCGCGCAGTTGCTGCAGCGCTTCACGGTCGACAGCCCGGAAATCCAGCAGATCGACGCACAGCTCACGGCCCTTGCCGTCGAGCGCGATCGCTTTGAAGATCACTTCAAGGGCCTGCCGGGCTCGGAGCGCGAAGCGGTTTCGCTGCAGCGCGACGCGAAGGTCGCCAACGACATCTACGTCACCCTGCTCAACCGCACGCAAGAGCTGTCGATCCAGAAGGCAGGGACGGTGGGCAACGTCCACATCATCGACGCGGCGCTGGTGCCGTCGGTGCCGGTCGCGCCCAAGGGCGGCCTGATCGTCTCCGCGGGGGCGCTCCTCGGCGTGCTGGCCGGTATCGCTTTCGCGTTCTGCCGTCACATGTTCCTCACGGGAATTTCGGATCCCGAAGCGATCGAGCGGCGCTTCCAGCTGCCGATTTTCGGTTCGATTCCGCTCTCCGCCGAACAGTCGCGCAGCGACCTGCAGCTCGCCAATGCCGGCCGCGCGGCGCTGCCCGCGCCCGAGCGCGGCGGCATGATGCGCGCCCTGCCCGCGGGCGTGGCGCGCCTGATCCGGCCACGCAATGGCCGCGCCGGCAGCGAGCGCGCCAATGCGGCGCCGGGCGGCATGATGCCGGTGCCAGTACCCTACGCGGCGACCCGCACGCTGCTCGCCAAGACGCATCCGTTCGACGTGTCGGTCGAGGGCCTGCGGGGCCTGCGCGCGACCCTGCAGTTCGGTCTGGTCGACACGGCGAACCGCATCATCGCCTTCACGAGCCCGACGCCGTCGGACGGCAAGAGCTTCCTGAGCGCGAACCTCGCGGCGCTGTTCGCCGAGTCGGGCAAGCGCGTGCTGCTGATCGACGCGGACCTGCGGCGGGGCCGTCTCGCGCAGTACTTCGGCAGCTCGCCCAAAGGCGGCCTGACCGAACTGCTGACGGGTCAGGTCGATTTCGACATCGCCGCGCGCGCAACCGGCGTCTCGGGGCTGCACTTCATCGCGGCCGGCGCCTATCCGCCGAACCCGTCCGAGATCCTGACGTCGAGCCGCTTCAGCGACGTGCTGCAGCGCTTTTCGGACGAATTCGATCTCGTGATCGTCGACACGCCGCCGCTGCTCGCCGTCGCGGACTCCTCGATCGTCGCGAACATCGCGGGTGCAACGGTGCTCGTGATACGCGCCGGCGCGCATACCGAGCGCGAGATCAGCGCGTCGCTGAAAAAGCTGCAGCGCGCGCGCGCGCACGTCATCGGCGGCGTGCTGAACGCCGTGGAACTCAAGCGCAACGGCAGCAACCACTACGACTACGCCTACGCGTACGCCTACCCCACCGATCCGTCGGGTGCCGGATATGGCCAGTCGTGACGCAGGCCGGCGCGCCACGCGCTGGACCATGCTCTTCTGCACCTGCCTGCTCGTCGCAGGGGCGGCATTCTGCGGCATGTACGCGAAACATGGCTTCGGCGATGGCACCGCGGACATGTCGCTCACGGCCGCCCTCGACGGCACGGCCCAGCGGCCTTATGTCTATCGCCAGCTACTGCCCATGCTCGCGAATCTCGGCGACGGGGTCCTGCCCGCGAAGGTCAAGTCGCGCTTTCTCGAGCATCTCGCCCTGGACGCCCGGGCCCACAACGTACTGCGCGCGACCTTCGCCCGCGCGACCAGCACCGGCGACCCGGCGCACGCGCTGCGCTACTACATCGTGTACAGCCTCGCCTTCTGTTCCTTGCTGGCCGCGATGCTGATGCTGAGGCTCGTCTGTCTCGACCTGAGCGGCGACGAGGCCGCCGCGACCCTGGCCCCGCTCGCGCTGGCCATCGTGGTCCCCGCCTCGTACTACTACGACTTCCCCGAGCTCCTGTTCATGACACTTGCCGTCTGGCTCGCGTGCCGCGCGAAGCTCGTCTGGCTCGTGCCGCTCGCCGCCATCGCGACGCTCAACAAGGAGTCGTTCCCCGTCTTCGCCGTGACGCTCTACCCCTTCCTGCGCCTGCGAGCCTCGCGCCGCGCAGCGGTGGCGGCCATCGCCGCATGCGTGGTCGCCGGCGCGCTCATCAACGCAGCGATCAAATACCGGTACGCCGGCAACGCGGGCAGCCCGGCCCTCTTCAATCTATGGGTCAACCTGCACTTCTACGCCGATCCACGCAACTACTTCCTTTCCGACTGGGTGTACGGCATACCGCTGCCGCGCCCGACCCATATCGTCGTTCTCGTCATGATCGCGCTGCTCGTGCGCGCCGGCTGGCGCACGCTGCCGACCTGCGCGCGCCAGCATGCGCTGCTCGCCGCCGCGCTCAACGTGCCGCTCTTTCTCGCACTCGGCTTCATCGACGAGGTGCGCGCCCTCAGCATGCTCGACGTGAGCGCAGCGCTGCTGCTCTGCACAGCCGCCTCGGGTTACCTCGCGCGTGCGGGCCAGGCGCAACGCGCGGCCGTAACGGGAACTGCCGCGGCGCACGAAGCGCCAGGCATGCGGGACAGAACCTTGCCCGGCCGCGAGGCGCCAGCCGTGCGTGGCGCTCAGGCTTTGCCTTAGGGGCATTCAGGGTGCCTTGGTGTGCCGCCGCGTGCCACTGCGTGCCGGCAGCTACCGCGCTGTGTGCCATACCGTACGGCGCTGCAACACTGCGCCCGGTACCATCCGCGTCACGCTTGCCCGCATCGCCACGGCGCCACACCTTCGCGCCCCAGGAACAACAGGAAGGACCGGAATGAAACGGACCACTCTCTGGATCGTCCTCGCACTGATGGGCGTTGCCGTTACGCTCGTGTGGAGCACGACCGCCTCGGCGCCCGAAACCATGAACTGGAGCGGCTACGCCTACTCCGACTGGCTGATCACCTATGATGTCGGCTTCGTGCGGCGGGGCCTGGGCGGCTGGCTCCTCGGGCTCGTGCGCGACAACGCGGACTGGATCAGCGCGATCAATCATCTCGTGTTCGTCAACTACCTCGTGCTGTGCGCCCTGCTGTTCGCGCTATGGCGCGCCTCGCGCTGGCAGAGCAGCGCCGCCATCGTGCTCGCGCTGCTGCTGCCCGGCGGACTCATCCACATGGCTTTCGCGGACGAATACTTCTTTCGCAAGGAGATGCTGTTCCATATCGCGCTCGCGCTCGACTGCCTGATCTACGTGTTCATCTGCCGCTGCGGTTCGAACGCGGCGCGCGCGTGGGCCGCGTGGTTCTTCTTCGGCCTGTTCCTCGCGCAGTGCGTTGCGCTGCCGCTCGTTCACGAGGGATTCGTGTTCATGTCGTTTCCGGCCTTCTACCTGCTCGCGCGGCAGGTCGCGCAGAGGTTCCCCGCGCGCCGCGCGTTCAGCTGGATGGTCTGGACCGGCGTCGCGCTCCAGTTCGTCATGCTGGGCGTGTGCTTTGCGTGGCGCGGCAGTCCGGAACTGGCAAACGGCATGTGGATGACGCTCGACCCCACGCTGCGCGCCTACTTCTCGCCGAATACGCCGGATATCCCTTACGGCGCGATCGGGCTGCTCGGCTGGAGCACGCTCGCCAACATCGCGCTCTCGCTGCACGTCGTCCTCTCGGGGCAATTCTGGGAATGGGGCATCGGCGCGACCGGCATCGCCGCGGTGCTCGTCTTCATCTCGTCGCGACGCGACGCGCCCGACGGCACGTGCCCGCCCGACGCGCTGCGCCGGCGCGTCGCCACGCTAGGCTTTCTCGCGCTCTGCTCGATCCCGATCTTCATCCTCGCGATGGACTGGGGACGCTGGGTGTCGGCGGTCGCGCTCTCCTACCTGATGCTGCTGCTCGCCGACGGTACGGCTTCCATCACCGCGCCCGACGTGCTGCGCCTGATCCCGGCGCCCCTGCGTGCGCGCGTCGAGCCCGGCATCGTCTACGTGTCGCGCGACCTGGTCGGCGCGTTCGCCCGCCAGTCCGCCCGCCACGGCAAGGCGCTCTTCGCGCTCTCGCTGTTCTTTTGCCTGACTTTCCGGCTGCCCGAGTGCTGCATGCTGATGGGCTTCAGCCCTTTCTACCGGTTCCGTCCGCTGATCGAGCAACTCTTCCATTGACGCCACACCCCGCGCGTGCGGCGTTGGCCCGCCACCGGCGCAATGTGTTCGCCATGCCGCAGAACGCGCGCGCGCGCGCCGGCATACTCCTTCACGCAGCGAGGAGCATCCAATGACAAGGGAACGCACGCAGGGCGAGCACGCGCGCATCGATTACCTCGAGGTACTGCGCTTCATGCTCGCGGTGCTGACGATGGCCTGGCACTACTACTATTTCGCGCCACGACTGGGCGTGATCAACGCCGCGCCCGTCGGTTTTCCGGGCCTGCGCTATTGCTCGTTCGGCGTCGAGGTCTTTTTCATCATCAGCGGCTTCATCATCATTGCCTCGGCCGTCGGCCGCACGCCCACCCAGTTCATGACGAACCGGCTCGTCAGGCTCGGGCCGTGCCTGCTGGTCTGCGCCTCCATCACGTTTGCGGCCAATCTCGTCGCGGGGCGTTCGCCCTCGACGCTCAGCCTGCTTAGTTCCATTCTGGTGCTGCCGCTGCCGTTCTACAACGGCATCGACTGGTCATACTGGTCGCTCGGCATCGAGGTCACGTTCTATGCGATCGTGTTCGTCGCGATGCGCTTCGTCGACATCGGCCGGCACATCGCCACGCTCGCGCTGCTGCTCTCGCTCTACAGCGCAGCCACGCTCGCACCCGGCTTTCCGCTGCGCAGCAGCCCCGGCACCGCCTATCCGTTCGAACAGTACGCACCCTTTTTCGCGGTGGGGATGCTGCTTTACCTGGTGATCCTGAAGAAACACCGTTCGATCTTCGTGCTGGCGTCGTTGCTGGTGACCTTCGTGCTCGTCTGCATACGATCGTGGATGGAGGCCGCGCGCATTTCGGAGGCGCTGACGGGATTCAGTCCCGCGCCCGTGAGCGGATTCCTGATTGCGCTCGCCGCACTGGGCATCTTCATCGGCTTCACGCGCAAGGAACCTCACCAGCGGATCCGCCAGTTCTATTCGATCCTCGGCAGGACCAGCTACCCGCTCTATCTGATTCACCAGAATCTCGGCTATCTGATGATCACCTTCGCCGCGCGACGACTGCATCTGGGCTTTGACGTGCGGCCCATCGTGATGGTGTGCATGGTGCTGGTTACGATGGCGATCGCCGTCTATCTGGAGCCGGTCCTCGCCGCGCGCTACCGCACCGGCCTCGGGCGCCTGACGAGCGTCACGCGTACCGGGTGGCTGCGCACACCCGCTTCGAAAGCCACGGTTCGCGACGCCGAATAGCGGCGGCACGCACGACAGACTCCCGGCACGCGAGGCGAGTGCGCTGCCGTACAGAGCGGCAACGCCACGCCCCGTAGCATGTCGCAGACGATGCCGGATGCTGCGGGCCATGCGCCGCGCCCTGGGCCCTGGGCCAGACACGCAGGCTGCCTGTGCCGGGCCCGCACCGGTCATCTATCGCCGCGCCGGTCCCTCCGGCATCCGAACCCTCATTCGGGCTTTGCGCACATGGAATCGACTCTCGCCATCAAACCGCTCGCCAGCGACCGGCGCGACTACACCGCCATCGTGTTGCCGGTGGCGATCTGGGTACTCGCGATCGTCATCATCGGACCGCTTGGCAATTTCCCGCTCAACGACGATTTTTCGTATTCGCTCACCGTCCGGACCATGCTCGAAACCGGCCAGTTCACGCCGGGCGGCTGGACTTCGATGACGCTGATCGGGCAAACGCTGTGGGGCGCGCTCTTCTGCCTGCCGTTCGGCTTCTCGTATACGACGCTGCGCATTTCCACGCTGGTCGCGGCCGCCCTCGGGCTCGCCGCGCTCGCGCTGCTGCTGCAGGATGCCGGCTGCGGACGCAGGAAGACCGTCGTCGCCACGCTGGCGTTCGGCTTCAATCCGCTCTGGCTCGTGCTGGCCGTGACCTTCATGACGGACGTGAGCTTCGCGTCGCTTTCGATCCTCTCCACCATGGCATTCTGCCGCTTCCTGCGCACGCGCAGCACCGCGACGCTGCTGATCGCCATGGCTTTCGCGATCTGGGCGCTCGCGGTGCGCCAGCTCGCGCTCTATCTGCCGATGGCGATGTTCGGCGTGCTGGTGCTCGAGCCTCGCCGTGACTGGCGCGCGATCCTGACGAGCGCCGCGGCGATCGTCTTGAGCATCGCGCTGCTCGGTGGGCTCGAAGCGTGGCTGACCGCCCGTCACGTGATGCCGGCCATGGCGCGCGCCTCCACCGACTCGTTCGGCCGCGCGCTCGCCACGCCGCTCACGCTGGCCATCAAGCTCGAGCAGGATGTGCGCGGCATTCTCGTGCACATCGGCTGGTTCCTGAGCCCGGTGCTCCTGTGGCGCGCGCCGTCGCTGATCGCGCAGTACCGCGGCCTGCGGCGCGGCCGCACGATCCTGGCCGCCGCAGCCGGGCTCGGACTCGTCTGGTTCGTGCTGATGGCGATCGTTCACCCGCTGCCGCTCGACTGGACCACGATCAATGACAGCGGCCTCGGCCCCATCTGGCTGCACAGCGTAGCCGGCACGTTGCCCGGGCCGCCGCCGCTGCCCAAGCCGTTCTGGATCTTCATCACCTTCGTCGCGGTCGGCGGCGCCGTGCTCTTGCTGCTCGAGCTCGGGCTCGTCACCGGCTCGCTCATCGGCGCGTACCGCCGCCGCCAGGTCGACGCCATGGTCTCCATCCGCGCGTTCCTGCTGCTCGCCGCCTGCATCTATCTCGTGCCGCTCTTCGTGGCCGGTTACTTCGACCGCTATCTGCTGGTGCCGACGTTCACGCTGCTCGCGCTCGCGGCGATTGAATGGCAGTCCGGAACGAGCGCCGCGCGCACGCAGAAGCTACCGCGGCCGCCCCGCGCATTCGCGGCCGGCGCCGCGGCAGCGGCCATCTTCGTCCTCGTGTTGACCGGCGCGTATTCGGTGGCCGGCACCCACGACTACCTGAGCTGGAACCGCGCGCGCTGGAGCCTGCTCGATGCCCTGCTCAAGCAGGGCATCACGCCTGACCGGATCGACGGCGGACAGGAATTCGACGGCACCTATCTGTACGACCCCGACTACGCCGGATCGTCGTCGAAGAGCCGCTGGTGGGTCCACGACGACGAGTACATCGTGCAGTTCGGCGCGCTGGACGGCTACCACATCGTCGGCAGCGCCGACATCGACGGCTGGCTGCCCACCTTCAGAACACAGCTTCTCGCGCTGGAGCGCAACCGCCACTGACGGCGGCAAACGCCCCCACCCACGGCCAAACCACGGTGCTATCGATGGCGAACACGCTCGCTCTCAGGCGCAACCTGCGCCTCTCATTCGACTCGACGTGGTACATCGCGCTGGCATGGGCGGCTCTCGCGATCGTCGTCAACCCGATCGGCGACTTTCCGCTGAACGATGACTGGTCTTATGGCATCGCCGTCGAGCGCCTCCTGCAGACCGGCCAGTTCCACCCAACCGGCTGGACCTCGATGACGCTCCTCACTCATGCCTTGTGGGGCGCGCTCTTCTGCCTACCGTTCGGCTTCTCCTTCACCGCACTGCGGATCGCGACGCTCGCGGCCGGCTTCATCGGCATCGTGCTGTTCGTCGGACTCCTGCGCACGCTCGGCTGCGACACGCGCCGCGCCGCCCTCGCGGCGGCGCTGCTCGCGTTCAATCCGCTGTACTTCAGCCTCTCGTACACGTTCATGTCCGACGTGCCGTTCACGACCACGGTGCTCGCCGCCGCGTGGCTGTTCTGCCGCTACCTGTCGACGCGCCGGCCCGCGTATCTGGCCGCTACGCTCGTGGCAGTCCTCGCGAGTCTGCTGATCCGCCAGCTGGCCCTGTGCGTGCCGATCGCGATGACGCTCGCGCTCGCCGCCGACCGACGCTGCGCGCAACGCGTGCGCTCCGCCGCGCCGTTGTGGATCGCGGCCGCGTCGATCGTCGCGTGCGTGGCGATCCTGCGGCTGTTCGAGTTCTGGCTGACGGCGCGCGGCGCACTGCCCGCCACCTACCATGCCAAGGAAGCGGTCGCGCTGCAAAACCTGCTCTCGCCGCATGCATGGCTGCCGATCTTCGCACGCGGCATGTTCAACGCGTTCACCTATCTGGGCTGGTTCCTGTGTCCGCTGCTGATCTGGCGCGTGCCCGCGCTGTACCGCCGCCATGCGGGCAGCCGCGCGGCCCGCGTCCTGCTGGCCTCGGGCGCCCTCGCGGCCGTTGCCGGCACCGCGGCCCTGCTCGTGACGCATCACCCGATGCCGCTCGGCTGGAACATCATCCAGCCCACCGGCATCGGGCCACATACGACGCGCGAGACGCTCGCGCTCCCGCCTTCCGCCTTTGCGCGTTTGCCGCTCGCGTTCTGGCAACTGGTCACCGTGATCACCCTGTTCGGCGCGGTGACGCTGGTGTTCGAGCTGGCGTGGATCAGCTGGCGTGTCGCAAGCCGTGTCATGCGCCGCGACGGCAGTGCCGTGCTGCCGCTCCAGGTGTTCCTGCTGGCAACGGTGTTCGCCTACGACGCGCCGCTGATCTTCGGCGGCTTCTACGACCGCTATCTGCTCGTGCCGCTCGCGCTCATCGCGGCACTCATCGCGCTCGAAGACCGGCTCGACCGGCAAGCCGAACGCAGGGCGCAGCACGCGCGCGCCGAGGTCGCGGCAAGCCGACGGATAGGCTGGCTCGCGTGGACGGTCCTGCTCATCACCGGCGTGTTCGCCGTGAGCGCCACGCACGACTATCTGGCGTGGAACCGCGCGCGCTGGCAATTGATTGGCGAGCTGATGGCAAACGGCGTGCGCGTGGACGAGATAGATGGTGGTCTGGAAATGAATGGCCTCTATTCGTACGACCCGGCGTACGTCGCCCGGCCCGGCAAGAGCTGGTACTGGGTGAAGGACGACCGATACGTCGTGGCGCTCGAACCGCTACCCGGCTACCACGTCGTCGGCAGCGCCAACGCGGGCGGCTGGCTGCCCAACTACCGCACGCGCGTGCTCGCGCTGGAACGCGACGGCGCGGCGCCGCTCTGATCCGCTCTACCTCTCGCTGACCCGCTCCGATCCGCTCCGATCCGCTCCAGCAGCGCGCCATGCACGGCGCGCGAGCGCTCCCTCGCTGCGGCACTGGCGGGCAACCGTGCCGCCCGAAGTCGAAGCAGCAGACCGCCAAACGCTGCTGACGAACGTGGCGAACGAGCAAAACGGCAAGCGCGACTCAGCAGCACCCGATAGAAAGCTCGTGCCCCTCAGCCCGCATCCGCCGCGGAGGCCAGCACCGGGGCGCCGCGTCGCGCATTCGCCATGTACACCGAAATGCCTTCGCAGATCAGCAGCGCAGCCGTGATATTGAGCATGCTGAGCGCGCGCACCTCGTCGCCCCAGCCGAACAGCAAATAGAGCGGCACATTGAATGCGCAGGCGAGCAGCGCATGCTGGCGCGCCGTGCGCGGCAGCCGCTTCCAGCCGACACGCACGATCGTGAAGATCACGAACAGGATGACGACGTTGAAACCCTTCGGCATCAGAACGCCGTAGGTGTAGTCGCTCAGGAAGTAATTACGCGGATCGGCGAAGAAGCGCAGATTGGTCATGAGGTTGAACTGCGCGATGTCGCCAGGGTTGCCGGCGTAGTGCAGCTTAGTGAGCACATTGACAGCGCCGGCCGCGAGCACGCCGGCTCCGACCGCCGCGAGCGCGTGGCGCGCGCTCATGCGCTCGCGCAGGAACGGATACAGGCAGACCACGAAGAACATGAACGATTCCTTGTTCAGCGTGGCGAGCGGCGTGAGCAGGACGAGCCAGACCACCTTGCCGCGCAGCGCGAGCCAGACCGCGAGCGCCATGAAGAACAACTCGGGAAAGTCCCAGAAATTGCCGGCCGGCATCGCCAGCGCGAACGCGAGCGGCGCGAGATCCGCGGCCGCCGCGTGCCCGGTCAGCCCGGCACAGACCGCGCGCAGCATGAACATGCCCGCCAGCAGCGCGACGAACGCCATCCCATACGCCACGTGATAGCGCAGCACATAGGCGGAGTTAGCCGCGTCGGTCGCGCGCGCATAGGTGTTGGCGATCCAGTTGTGCTTCGGAAAGTCGCGCTGCAGGTGCTCGACCAGCGCCGCCTCCACCTTCGCGGGCAGCGCGCGTTCGGCAAGATTCGCCGCATACGGAAGCAACTGGCGATACACGTAGGGACGATCTGCCGTGCCGTCGAGCATACGCACCATCGAGTCGTGCACGGAATCGTCGCGGAATGCGTACTTCGCGAAGAAGCCATTGAACGAAGCGGCCGCAACCAGCAGATAGAGGCTCAGCAACGCCGCGACGCGCGCGAGGGCGCGCCCTCTGCCACCGGATATTCGTGATGCCGTCATGATCGACTCCGTCTCGCCGCGATCCGCGCGCCTTTGCCTAGTCTTCGACGATACGCGCGCCGCCGTGCGCGGCACCGTTCGACGGGCAACATTGCGCGCCTGGGCCCGGACCTGCACTCGAGCCCGGCAAGCACCTTCCGCCAGGCGATAGCGGGATGCCGCACAGACGCCCGAAGCGCCGGCATTCACGCTCGGGTTTCGGAAGATTCAAGAAGATTCAGGAAAAAGCGGCCGGCACCCGCGCATCCGCGCGGCGCGCCGCAGCCCCACGGCAACGAGGACGCAATGAACATACTAATGACGATCCACCACCGACTCGATACCAACGCCGGCGCACCGGGCGTCACCGTGAAGCTCGCCAGCGCGCTGCGCGCGCGCGGCCACAGCGTCGAACTGATGTCTTACGACGACATGCCCGCCATGCCCTCGCTCGCCGTCAACCTGCTGTTCCCGTGGTTCGTGCTGGCCCGCGTCGCGCGCCGCCCCGACTACGACGTGCTCGACCTCTCCGCCGGCGACGGCTGGGTCGTCAACCTGCTGCGCCGCGCGTTCGGCTGGCGTCCGCGCCAGCTCTCGGCTACGCGTAGCCACGGGATGGAGCCGATCGTGCACGAAGCCATCGTGGATGCGTGCCGCCGCGGCCATCTCACGAGCAACTGGAAGTACCCGCTTTACCGCGGTGGCGTGCGCGTCTGGGAATGCACGAAATCGTTCATGTGGGCCGATCTCGCGCTCGTGCTCAACGACACCGAGCGCGCCTATGCTGTCGACGAACTCGGCATGCGCGGCCAGCGCGTCGCCGTGGTGGAGAACGGTATCGACGAGGAGTTCGCCGCGCATGCGCGCACGACCCTGCAGGACGCCGACACCCACACCGCCACCCCGCACCGCATCGCCTACATGGGTCGCGCGAATTACTGGAAGGGTATCGACACGCTCGTCGCGGCAGCCACGACGCTGCTCGCGCGGCATCCCGAAGTCACGGTCAAACTGGTCGGTACCGGCGAGCCCGAGGCGGCCACGCTCGCCCGCTTCGATCCGGGCGTGCGCGCGCAGGTGATCGCGGTGCAGCGCTACGACAATGCGCGCCTGCCGGAGCTCCTGGCGGACTGCCAGATGCTCGCCTACCCGTCACGCCTCGACGGCTTTCCCCTTTCGCCGCTCGAAGCCATGGCCTGCGGCCTCGTGCCGGTCGGGACCGACATCGGCGCGCTGCGCACCTATCTGCGCGACGGCGAGAACAGCCTGCTGGTGCAGCCCGGCAACCCGGAAGCGCTCAGTGCCGCGCTTGAATCGCTGATCCTCGATCCGCAGCGCTGGCGCGCGCTGCGCCGCCGTGCGCTCGAAACGGCCGCCGGCTATTCGTGGAGTGAACTGGCGCGGCGCTTCGAATCGCTCTACGCGACCAACTTCCAGCACAACCCGGGAGTCGCCGCGGCATAGTCAGTCGAGCCGCGCCTCAGCTTCGTGAGCGCGCGGCTCATAACCCGTGATCGCACCCGTCATGCGGTTCAGATAGGCATGCACGGAAAAGCGCCGCGCCGCATCGTCTTGCGCACGAACGGCGATGTCCTGCGCCAGCTCGGGCGCACGGCGCAAGGTCTCGATCGCAATCGCCAGCGCAGCAGGATCGCCCGGCGGCACGAGCCAGCCGTTGCGGCCATGGTCGACGATCTCGGTCACGCCGCCGGCGGCTGCCGCGATGACGGGCCGGCCGGCCGCCATGCCTTCGATGATCACGCGGCCGAACGGCTCCGGCTCCGTCGAGGTGTGCAGGATCACGTCCACGGCCTTCATCCACGCCGGCATGTCGTCGCGAAACCCGGCGAAGATCAGACGGTTCTCCACGCCCAGCCGCGCGGCCTGGCTGTGCAAGGACTTCACGTATTCCTGCTCGCCAAAGAGCGCCGAGCCCACCAGCACGAGATGCAGGTCCGGCATGCGCGCGAGCGCCTCCAGGGCGATATGCTGCCCTTTCCACGGCGCGAGCCGCCCGAACAGCCCCGCGAGATACACGTTCTGCGGCAGTCCGAAGCACCGGCGCAGGCCGACCATGTCCGGTGCATCGGCGCAGCTGAATTCGTCGAGATCCACCCCGTTGTGCACCACCGGCACGTCTTCCGGCGCGCAGTGCGCGAGCGCCACGAGCGAGGCCGCCGAGGCGCGCGAGTTCGCGATCACGTGATCGACCGCGTGGCGCGTGAGCCAGCGCACCACCAGCCGCTGCAACGGGCCGAAATGCTCGCTCGACATGATGTCGTGCAGATACCAGACGATCCGCTTGCGATGCAGCGGCTTGCCGAGCGCGCCGAGCACGAGCGCTTTCTGCGTGTTCAGGAACAGGATGTCGTAGGGCGCGGCATGACGCGCAATCGCGCGGACCTGGCGCACGATGCCGGGCAGTGCGCCGAGCCAGCGCAGGCGCAGGGTGTCCTTGCGGATGCCCGAGACGCTTGCCTCGCAGGCGAGGCTCACGGGCACGCCGAGCGACTCGAGCCGGTGGCGAAACGGGCCGTCGGAGAGCAGCAGCACTTCGCGGCGCGCGCCCCATGTAGCGGCGAGCGGCATCAGCGAGAATTCGGCGCCGCCCAGTTGACCGCTCTGGTCGACGAACAGCACGCTCGGCGTATGCGCCCGCTCCGACGACGGCATGTGATCGGACGAAAGGCCAAAGGGCGCAAGAGTATGCATGGTGGCGGATCCACTCGGTTGATCGAGGCCTCGCGGCGAGGCGCATTCCCGAGCACATTATTTACGCGGCACGCGCGAAGCAGTGTGACCGCCCGCACTTACGAGCGACGAACATCGGCTCTACGCTGTGCTACGTATCCGTGGATTCGTGTACCACCCAGGGGAGCGTCGCTGTCATGAAAGTGGCCATCGTGCATGACTGGCTCGTCGTCTCCGGCGGGGCCGAAAAAGTACTGCAGCAAATCATCGAATGCTTTCCCGACGCCGACCTGTTCAGCCTCGTGGACTTTCTCGAAGACCGCTCGATCGTGCGCGGCAAGCCGGTGCAGACCTCGTTCATCCAGCACCTGCCGTTTGCGCACCGCCGCTTTCGCGGCTATCTGCCGTTGATGCCGCTCGCCATCGAGCAATTCGACCTCGCGAGCTACGATCTGATCATTACGAGTTCGTATGCGGTCGCGAAGGGCGTGCTGGTCGGTCCCGACCAGATCCACGTGAGCTACGTGCATTCGCCCATCCGCTACGCGTGGGATCTGCAGCATCAATATCTGCGCGAGTCGCACCTCACGCGTGGCCCGCGCTCGTGGGCCGCGCGCGCGCTGCTGCACTATCTGAGGAACTGGGATTCCCGCTCGGCCAACAGCGTCGACCAGATACTCTGCAACTCGCGCTTCGTCGCCCGGCGCATTATGAAGACCTACCGGCGCGATGCCTGCGTCGTGGCGCCGCCAGTCGACGTCCAGGGCTTCGAGCTGCACATCGCAAAGGAAGACTTCTATCTATGCGCTTCGCGCATGGTGCCGTACAAGCGGCTTGATCTCATCGTCGACGCCTTTGCCGCCATGCCGGAACGCCGGCTCGTGGTGATCGGCGACGGGCCGCAGATGGCATCCGTGCGCGCCAGAGCCACGCCGAACGTCAGCATCCTCGGCTACCAGCCGTTCGAAGTCCTGAGAGATCACATGCAGCGCGCCAAGGCCTTCGTCTTTGCAGCCGAGGAAGACTTCGGCATTGCCGTTCTCGAAGCCCAGGCCTGCGGCACGCCCGTGATCGCCTACGGCAAGGGCGGCGCGCTCGAAACGGTCATTCCCCTCGGCGAACCCGAGCCGACCGGCATTTACTTCCCCGAGCAGACGGTGCAGTCGCTGAGCGCCGCCATCGTGGCGTTCGACCGCAGCATTCACAGCTTCACGCCGCAGGCCTGCCGCAGGAACGCCGAACGCTTCTCGCCCGCCGTATTCCGCCGCGCATTCATGATGGAAGTGATGCGGACCGTCGCCGCACAAAACACGATGCGCGAGACCGTTCACGCCGAAGACGGCATGCGCCTGAGCGTGCGCTAGCGCAGGTCGTTCTGGCCGCGCGCCTCGCCTTGCGGGAGGCGCGCGCCCCCTTTTTGCGCCGTGCTTCGCGCGCACCCCCGCTTCGCCGCGATCCACCGTCTCCTCTGCACCTTCGGCGCCTTGCAAGCTCGCAAGCACCAACGCCACTCCCTACAACCAGCCGACGACTGCGACGAAAATAGCAGACAAACGTAATGTCAACGTCAGTCAGGGTAAGTGCGTCGGGTAACGCTTTCCGCCGGGACCGGAACGAATAATAGCCAGCAGAATAATTGACTTCTCGCCGGCCCAAAACATGCTCGAAAAAACGACTACCGCCAGTCCGCCCCTCATTGCTCCAGGCATGATGGCCAACGTGCAGACGCATACACGGCAGGAGCCTGTGAGCGTGCTGTTCGTCGACCAGAGTGGTCAGCTGGGCGGCGCCGAATTCTCGCTGATGCCGCTTGCCGCCACGTGGGGCGCGCGCCGCGAAGTGCTGCTTCTCTCCGACGGCCCGTTTCGCCACCGGCTCGAGTCGCTCGGCGTGCCCGTGAGCCTCGCCTGCGAGGCAAGCGTCTCGGGCATCCGCAAGGACACCCTGCGCCTGCGCTGGCTCGGCGCGCTGCCCGGCATCGTGCGCCAGGTCCGCGCGATTGCGCGTCATGCCGCGCCCTACGACATCCTGTTCCTGAACACGCAGAAAGCGCTCGTGCTCGGCGCGCTCGGCAAGCCGCTGCATCGCAAGCGGATCGTCTGGCATCTGCACGACATCATGTCGAGCGAGCATTTCGGCCCGTTGCAGCGGCTGGTGGTGCGCTGGCTCACGCGCCACGCGGTCGATCACGTGATCGCGAACTCGCGCGCCTCGGCGGCCTCGCTCGTGGCGCTCGCGCACTGCGCGCCGGAAGACGTGCCGGTGGTGCACAACGGGGTGGATCTCGACGAATTCAGCTGCGCCGATGCACCGGACATGGTCGGCCTGCGCCGGCGCTTCGGACTGCCGCAGAACGTGTATCTCGCGGGGCTGTTCGGGCGGCTCGCGCCGTGGAAAGGGCAGCATATCGCCCTGGAGGCGCTCGCGCGCATGCCGGACCTGCATCTCGTGCTGGTGGGCTCGGCGCTCTTTGGCGAGCAGGAATACGTGAAGTCCTTGCACAGCCAGGCCGCGCGGCTGGGCGTGGAGAACCGTCTGATCTTCGCCGGGTTTCGCGACGACATGCCGGCGTGGATGAAGGCCGTGGACGTGATCCTGCACACCTCGACGGAGCCGGAGCCGTTCGGCCGCGTGATCATCGAAGGCATGGCGGCCGGCCGGCCCGTCATCGCGGCAGCCGCCGGCGGCGTGACCGAGATCGTCCAGCACCGGACCAACGGCTGGCTCGTGCCGCCCCGCGACGCAGCGGCGCTCGCGGATGCCCTGGAAGTCCTGCGCGCCGCGCCCGAGATGGCGAATCGCCTCGCCCGCCAGGCGCTTGACGACGTTGCACAGCGCTTTTCCGTCGGCGCCTATCTCGATCAGATGAAACGGATGATCGCGAACGCCACCGACTGAGGCGCGCGCACCCCCGGTCGCAAGCGGGCTGTGTGCTCCGGCGAACGGTGATGCGGATGCCGCTTGCCTACCATGCGCTGAACCTCACTCCGTTGCCATCGACCGCACATCATGAGCATCACGAAGCTCAGTTCATGGGGCCACTACCCTTACGCACCGCAGACCGGGCGTGCGCCCGGCTGGCGCGAAGGCGTCCGGGCCGCGCTACGCGAGACGGGCGAACGCTTCGGCACGACCTTGCCGTTTGGCAACGGGCGCAGCTACGGCGACAGTTGCCTTGCCGCCACCGATCACGTGCTCGCGCTGCGCGGCCTTGACCGCTTCATCGGCGCGGACTGGGAAACCGGTGTCGTGCGGGCCGAGGCGGGGGTCACGCTCGGCGAAGTCCTCGCGCTTGCGGTACCGCGAGGCTGGATGCTGCCGGTCACGCCCGGCACGCAGTTCGTCACGCTCGGCGGCGCGGTAGCCAACGACGTGCACGGCAAGAACCATCACGTGCGCGGTACCTTCGGGCAACACGTGCGGCGCTTTTCGCTGCTGCGCTCCGATCGCGAGCCGCTCGAATGCGCGGTCGACGAGAACCCGGAACTGTACCGCGCGACGATCGGAGGCCTCGGACTCACCGGCATCGTCGAATGGGTCGAGCTGCAACTGATGCCGGTCCGCTCGAGCCGGCTTGACACCCAGACGATTGCGCTGGGCAATCTCGACGAATTTCTCGCACTGTCTCGCGAGTACGACGCGCAGCACGAATACGGCGTCGCGTGGATCGACTGTCTCGCGCGCGGCGCCTCGCTCGGCCGCGGCCTCTATATCTGCGCCAACCATGCCACCGATCAGTGCTTCGAGATGCCGCGCCGCCGGGCGAGACGCGTGCCGTTCGCACCGCCCTGGTCGCCCGTGAACCGCTTTACGCTCAGGCTCTTCAACGAGCTCTACTACCGGCGCGGGGCGGCGAAGGCGGGCCCGGCCGTGGTGGACCATGCGAGCTACTTCTATCCGCTCGACAGCATCCAGAACTGGAATCGCCTGTATGGACGACGCGGCTTTCAGCAGTATCAGTTCGTCGTGCCGGACGCCACGGCACGCGACGCACTGCATGCGTTCCTGAACACGATCGCCTCGGCCCACTCGGGCTCGTTTCTCGCCGTGCTCAAACGCTGCGGCCCGCTCGTCTCGCCGGGGCTGCTGTCGTTTCCGATGCCGGGGATCTCGCTCGCCCTCGACTTTCCCCAGCACGACGCCCGCAACACCGCCCTGTTCAGCCGGCTGGACGCGATCGTGCGCGAAGCGGGCGGCCGGCAGTACCCCGCCAAGGACGCCCACATGAGCGGCGCCGATTTCCGCACAGCCTATCCCGCCTGGCAAGCGCTCGAACAACTGCGCGACCCAACCCTGATGTCGCGCTTCTGGCAACGGACAACCCGGTAATGGACAAGAACATCCTGATCGTAGGCGGCTCGTCCGCCATTGCAGTAGCCTGTGCACGCGAATGGGTCAAGCGCGGCGCGAACTTCATGCTGGCCGGCCGCCAGCCGACGCGGCTCGATACCATCGCCCAGGATCTGCGCGTACGCGGCGCGGGCAGTGTCGCGACATTCGTGCTCGACGTGAACGACTTTGGGCAGCATCGCGCGATGGTCGACGCGGCCCTCGCCGAACTCGGCCGCATCGACATCGTCCTGCTCGCACACGGCACGCTCTCCGACCAGTCGGAGTGCGAGCGCGACCCGGCGGCGGCAGTGCGCGAAATCACCGTCAACGCGCTTTCGACGATTGCGCTGCTCACCCTGCTCGCCAGCGTGTTCGAGGCGCAGAAAAGCGGCTCGATTGCCGTGATCTCGTCGGTGGCCGGCGACCGCGGGCGCCCCTCGAACTATGTCTACGGCACCGCCAAGGCGGCCGTGACGACGTTCTGCGAAGGGCTGCGCGCGCGCCTCTTCAAGTCGAACGTGCAGGTCCTGACCATCAAGCCAGGCTTCGTGAATACGCCGATGACAGCCGGACTCGCGCTGCCCGGCCGGCTCGTCGCCTCGCCCGAACGCGTGGCGGCGGACATCGTGCGTGCCGTCGCGCGCGGCAAGGACTCGATTTATACGCCATGGTTCTGGGCCGAAATCATGCTGGTGATCCGCTCGCTGCCCGGCTTTCTGTTCAAGAGGATCTCGCTGTGAGCAGCCCGGCAGCCGGCACCTTCCTCAGCCGCTCGCGGCTCGTGTTCTGGTACGCAGTGTTTGCCGCCATTTCGATCGGCGCCAATCTCGGCAGCCAGAGCCTGTCGTTCCACCTGTACCAGGCCGCGTGGGCAGTGCCTGTTTCAGTCTGCATCGGCACCGGCGTCGGGCTCGTCGTCAAATACCTGCTCGACAAGGCCTGGATCTTTCGTTACGAGCACCGCAGCGTTGCGCACGGCATGCGCACCTTCGCGCTCTATGTCGCGATGGGACTCGGCACGACGCTCCTCTTCTGGGCCGTCGAGTTCGCCGCCGACGCGCTCTTTCACGACGAGAGCGCCCGCCTCGCCGGCGGCGCCCTCGGCCTCGCGATCGGCTACTTCGCGAAATATCACCTCGACAAGCGCTTCGTTTTTGCCTGAGCACGGCTCAGGCATCCCGTCGTGCGTTGCCGCACAGAGGCGCCGTCACGCCGTCGCTACGATGGCTTCACGCTCCGGAACACGCGCGAGACCTGCTTGCGCCGTGCTCCGGCCAACGCAGCAGCAGCCGGCGCCCAGTCTTCTCCCGCGTCGGCACGGAGAAAGAACATGGCCACCCCGGCAGCCAACCCCGTCCCGCTGTGCGTGGATCTGGACGGCACGCTCACGCGCACCGACTTGCTGTTTGAAGCGTTCTTTGTGCTCTTCAAGCAGAATCCGCTGTCGATCTTCCTGTGCATCGGCTGGGCGCTGCGCGGGCGCGCCTACCTGAAGGAGCAGATCGCGCAACGCGTGAAGATCGCAGTCGATGTCCTGCCCTACAACACCGAACTGCTCGCCTGGCTGCGCGACGAACATTCGAGCGGGCGCGACCTCTACCTGTGCACAGCCACGAACCAGCGACTCGCTGCACAGATCGCCGCCCATGTCGGCCTCTTCACGGGCGTGCTGGCGAGCACGGACAGCAACAACCTGCGCGGCAAGAACAAGGCGCGCGCGCTCGTCGAACAGTTCGGCGATCGCGGTTTCGACTACTGCGGCGACGCGAAAGCCGATCTGCCGGTCTGGCGCCAGGCGCGCAACGCGATCGTGGTGGGCGACAAGCAGATGGCCGCCGCGGCGCGCAAGGCCAACGCCGCCATCATCTTTTTCGAAGAGAAGCGCCGGCTGATTCCGCTCGTGCTCAAGGAAATGCGCGTGCACCAGTGGGTCAAGAACGTGCTGATCTTCGTGCCGCTTCTTACGGCGCACCGCTTTACGGATCTCGCGGCGCTCGCCGCGAGCGGCATCGCCTTCCTGTCGTTCAGCCTGCTCGCCTCTTCGGTGTACCTGCTCAACGATATGCTCGACCTCGACGCCGACCGCCGCCACACGCGCAAGCGCAGCCGGCCATTCGCCTCGGGCAGGCTGCCGCTGTCGTTCGGCATCGTGCTGACGCTCTTGCTGCTCGCAGCCGGCGGCGGGCTTGCGGCACTGTTGCCGTGGAAATTCGGCGCGGTGCTCGCGGCCTACTTCGCGACGACCGTCGCGTACTCGTTCGCGCTCAAGCGCATGACGCTCATCGACGTCTTCACGCTCGCGTGCCTGTACACCGTGCGCGTGATCGCCGGCGGCACGGCGGCGGGGATTCCGCTGTCGTACTGGCTGATTCTCTTTTGCGTGCCGATCTTCCTCTCTCTCGCGATGGTCAAGCGCTACGTCGAACTCGACATGATCCTGCGCGAAGGCAAGGCGGAAGCGGCCGGCCGGGGTTACATCACGCAGGACATGTCGATCCTGCGCTCGTTCGGCACCGCTTCGGCGTATCTTGCCGTGCTCGTGCTCGCGCTCTATCTGAACTCGCCCGAGATGAGACTGCTGTACCTGCATCCGCAGGCATTGTGGGCGACGTTCGCACTGACACTGTTCTGGGTCAGCCGGATCTGGATGTGCGCGTTCCGCGGCAACATGCACGACGACCCGATCGTGTTCGCGTTCAAGGACCGCGCGAGCGTCGGCGTGATTGCGCTCTGCGGCGTCACCATGCTGATTGCTATCTAGCTGGCGGCAAGGCCGGCGGGAGCCGGCCGGGTTCACGGGTTCACCGGTTCGCGGATTCACCGGTTCGCGGATTCACGCTTCCGCCACTGCTTCGTCGCGAGGCGCAGGCCGCTACACACCGCTTGCGGCAGCCCTCACCACAGCCGCCCTCCTCTCCCTGCACGCAATGCAACCGGGCAACCGGCTAGCCACGCGCATTGCCGTTCACCGCTCCGCTAGCCGCGTCCATCGACCGGCAACGCGCCCGCCGCCGACAACCCGGCAGCGGGCGCGGCACGCCTCGCCGAGATCCTGCGCAGCATCCCCAGCGCCGGCCGCTCCACCAGGCGATGGAACACGTACGCACAGGCGAGCGCAATGACGAAGAAGCCCATCGACCAGAGAATGCTCTCGGGCTTGACCGAATCGAACAGCCAGGACACGAGAAAAACGAAGATCGGGATATGGACGATATACAGCGAATAGCTGAACGCGCCGACGGTCTCCAGCGCGCGCATCGCCAACGAGCCACTCGCACGCGCCTGCAGCATCATGACCAGCACCGGCGCGAAAGCGAGCGCCCAAAGCTGGAAGGCGAGGTACTGCGTCGGCGCGGCACAGCCTAGTGCCAGAAGGACCATCGATACGATGCCCACGATCCCTGCGCGCGGACGCGCCGCACCCTTGATCTCGCGCTCCGCGATCCATGCACCGAGATACCACGACGCCCAATATGAGGTGAAAACGACGATGTTGTGCCGCTCGAGCAACAGAAAAGACACCCCGTTGAGCACGATGAGCACGGCGAAGGTACGCCCCGCCCCAAGCCGTCGCCGTACGGCGAACAGCAGCGGATACAGCGCGTAGAACTGGATTTCCAGCGAGAGCGTCCACAACGCGCCGTTGGAGCCATAGGTCGGCGCGACCATGCCCTGCAGCGCAAGCAGATTCGCAACGAAGGTCCAGGGACCGAGACTGCCGAGCCGTTCGTTGTGCGGCCAGAAACTTAGGCTCGCGCTATCGAGCACAAACGTCAGCACGAGCGCGAAAAACAGCACGGGATAGATACGGATGAAGCGCCGCAACAGGAAGTCACGCGCATCGAGCCGGTAAAGCGGGTTGGCGGCCAGACGCTTCGCATGGCTGCGATGGATGCAATACCCACTGATGACGAAGAAGATTGGCACGCCTATCGATCCCCAGACAAACGGAATCGTCAGGTACGCGAGCACCGTATCGAGCGAAAATAGCGCATGGTGAGCGGCCGCGTAATCCCGTATGCCCACCCACCCAATGACGCGGCAATGAAAATATGCGACGATCATCGCGGCGATGCCGCGCATGGCCTCTACGTTGCGCGCACCATCATTCTCCCCGCTGTTCATTGCATGGCTCTCTACGTGAGGGCGAACGTGGTCGCCAATCCGCACTACGGCTGGTCATGGTGGGAGATTTAACCCAGGCGCAGTCGACCTGACTGTGCGCATGCATACACACATGGGGGCTGCCGCGGCCGATGGTGGCAACGGCGCGCCGTGCTTGCGGATTCGTCGGCTGACGCGGTGAAGTCAGCGGCGCAGGCAGCGACCCGGTCAGCGGCGCTATGGCCCCGGCGCGAACGCCAAGCCTGCACCGGGCAGCGTCAAGACAGGCTCTCCGCCCACCGCCCGCGCAATAACCGCATCCGCCTCGGCAATTACAATCCCCTGCTCCGCATACCACGCCTCGTCGTAATAGCTCGTCCGGTAGCGCTCCCCGCTATCGCACAAGAGGCTCACGATCGACCCAGCCTCCCCGCTCGCCTTCATCCGCCCGGCAAGAAACAGAACCCCGACGAAATTGGTCCCCGTCGACCCACCCACGCGCCTGCCAAGGCGCGCGGCCAGATAGCGCATCGCCGCGAACGAAAGCGCATCGGGCACCTTCACCATCGCGTCGATGCAGGTGGGAATGAACGAGCGCTCCACGCGCGGCCGGCCGATGCCCTCGATGCGCGAGCCGACGTCGAGCGTGAGGCTGTCATCGGGCTGCCCTGCCAGCACGCTTTTGTAGTAGTCGAAGAACACCGAGTTCTCGGGGTCGGCGCACAGCACGCGCGTCGTGTGCCGCCGGTAGGCCACGTAGCGTCCGAGCGTGGCGATCGTGCCGCCGGTGCCGCCGCTCGAAACGAGCCAGGCCGGCACCGGATGCTCTTCGGCGGCCATTTGCTTGAAGATCGACTCGGCGATGTTGTTGTTCGCCCGCCAGTCGGTCGCGCGCTCGGCATAGGTGAACTGATCCATGAAATGACCGCCCAGTTCGCGCGCGATGCGATGCGATTCCGCGTAGATCTCCGAGCCCTTCGCGACGAGGTGACAGCGCCCGCCGTAAAACTCGATCTCCGCGATCTTCATGCGCGAGGTGCTGGCCGGAATCACGGCGACAAACGGCAGGCCGAGAAGCCGCGCGAAATAGGCCTCGGAAATCGCCGTCGATCCGCTCGACGCCTCGACCACGGTGCTCTTTTCGTCGAGCCAGCCGTTGCAGAGCGCGTACAGAAACAGCGAGCGCGCGAGCCGGTGCTTGAGGCTGCCGGTCGGGTGGCTCGACTCGTCCTTGAAATAGAAGCGCAAGCCGGGGTAGCCTGGCAGATCGAGGGGGATCAGGTGCGTGTCGGCGCTGCGGTTGAAATCGGCTTCGATTTTGTGGATCGCTTCGCGGACCCAGGCGGAATGGGGCATGGCGGACCTCGGCTCGGCAGCATGGCATGGGACGAGAGCGAAGCCGGCAGGCTCGACATGAGGCCTGCCGCGCAGCCATCATGGCACAAGGCCGCACACGGCCGCACAACACCGCGCATAGCCGCCGCCAGGCGCGCCCCGCCGGCTTTGTATAATCGCGCATCCACTCCTCTAGTGCCGCTTTCATGCTTAGTTTTGCGCTCGGTTTTTTCGTCTCCTTGCTGGTCACGCTGCTGATCGTGCGCTACGCGCATCTGCATGAGAGGTTTTCCGTGGACTCCGATCTCGCGGGCGTGCAGAAATTCCACGCTCGGCCCGTGCCGCGCATCGGTGGCACCGGCATCCTGGCGGGCCTCGTGGTCGCGGCCGCGCAGCTCCATCATGCCTGGCCGGCCGTCTCGGGCGGCATCCTCGGCATCGTCGCGTGTGGTGTCCCGGCGTTCGCCTCCGGCCTCGCCGAAGACCTCACGAAGCGCGTCTCGCCGCTCGCGCGCCTCCTCTGCACCATGGCCGCGGCGGCGCTCGCGTACTTCATCCTCGGCATCGCCGTCACGCGCATCAGCGTGCCGCCGCTCGATTTCCTGCTCTCGTACGCAGCGATTTCCTGCGTCATCACGGTACTGGCCGTCGCGGCGCTCGCCAACGCGATCAACATCATCGACGGCTTCAACGGCCTCGCCTCGATGGTCGCGTTCATGATGTTCGCCTCGCTCGCCTACGTCGCCTTCCAGGTGCACGACGCGGTGGTGCTCTCGGCCTCGCTCATCATGATGGGCGCCGTGATGGGCTTCTTCATCTGGAACTTCCCCGCCGGACTGATTTTCCTCGGCGACGGCGGCGCGTACTTCATCGGCTTCATGCTCGCCGAGCTGGCGATCCTGCTCGTGATGCGCAACCGCGACGTGTCGGCGTGGTACCCGGTGCTGCTCTTCATGTACCCGATCTTCGAGACCTGCTTCTCGATCTACCGCAAGAAGTTCGTGCGCGGCATGTCGCCCGGCATCCCCGACGGCGTGCACCTGCACATGCTCGTCTACAAGCGGCTCATGCGCTGGGCCGTGGGCGCCCGCACGGCACGCGAGCTCACGCGCCGCAATTCGCTCACCTCGCCCTATCTCTGGCTGCTATGCCTGATCGCCGTGATCCCCGCCACGCTGTTCTGGCGCCACACGCTGCATCTGTTCTGCTTCGTGGTGATCTTCGCGCTGACTTATGTGTGGCTCTACGTGAGCATCGTGCGCTTTCGTTCGCCGAAGTGGCTCGTGGTGCGCAGGGGCCACCGGCGCACCTGAGCCTTGGGGACAGGCCCCTTGCCCGGCACTGCGCTCGCCTCACGCGTACAATCCTTTCAGCAACGGGCGCCCGCCCTGACTGGCCGCCGCGCCGTGCGCCACGCGGGACTCGCACTGCGAGCCCGCAACATCGTCGCTGGGATTTCATCAAAAGGAGAGCCGAGATGAGCCGTTACCTCGCTGTTGCCCTTGCACTCTTCGCCGTCACGCTTGCCGCGTGCAACACCATCGCCGGTGCCGGCGAGGACATCTCGAAGGGCGGTCAGGCCATTACGAACGAGGCAGACAAGGCCAAGTAGCCGGGTTGCACGCCAACACCGCGCTGTAACGCCAGTCGCGCGGCAGCGGCCGATACGCCGCCCTGCACGCCGTGCGCAGCGTTGGACTTCGCGGGCGCCGGCACATCCGGCGGCGCCTGGCGGCCATACTGTTCCCTCTGCGTTCCCTCCCCGAATCCGGGCCCGACCTCGAGCCCGGATCCGCGTACACCCGGCCACCCACCCTTGCGGCGATCGCGCTACCCTAGGCGTTCGCCCCGCACATCTTCGCCCACCGCTCCGGCAAGGCCTGTCAGCCGCGCCGCGATGCGGCGCCGGGGCCCCAGAGCCTGACCCGGGAGGGAAACATGTCGAAAACGATCTGGATTGTCGTCGCCAACCGTGTGACCGCGCGCATTTTCGCGGCCGAAAGCCCGCTTGGCGCCATCGACGAGGTCGAAACGCTGCTGCATCCGGAGGGCCGCATGCAGGAGCAAAGCCTCGTCTCCGACAAGCCCGGGCGCACCTACGACCGAGCCGGTCAAGGCCGCCACGCCACCGACCCCGACACCTCGCAGCACGAGCACGAAGCCACCCTGTTCGCCGCGCAGATCGCCACGGCGCTCGCGAAAGCGCGGAGCGCGGACCGCTACGGCACGCTGATCATCGCGGCGCCGCCGGCGTTCCTCGGCGCATTGCGCAAGGCCCTCGACACGCAGACGCAAAGCGTCGTCACATTGGAGCTCGACAAGGACCTGGCGCACCTCGACGCTCGGGCGCTGCGCGCGCATCTGCCCGAGCGGCTGGTGCGCGTGCCGACCTAGGCCGGCGCGCCGCCGCTCGCGGCCCTAGCGCACCAGATGGGTGACGCACGTGCGCAGGAAGGGGATGGCGTTCTCGCCCGCCAGCATGCCCAGCAGCCCGACGAGGGCGATGGTGGGCGGCGCGGGCGACTTCACGCTGAGCAGGTTGTAGAGCAGCCCCGCGAGCGTGCCGACCGCGAGCGAAACGATATAGGCCTTCATGACAAGCTCTCCTCGCTGACGGCTTCTCACGCCATTTCGATCACGACGCGGCCAGGCGTGCCGGCCGCCACCGCTTCGTAGGCCTCGCGCGCACGTTCCAGCGGAAAGCGCAGCGCGATCACGGGCGGCGCGTAGCGGCCCGCCTCGAAGCCTTCGGCGATCCCGCGCATCATCGGCGCGGATTCCGCCACGCCGAACTTCGCGCTGTCCGCGCCAAGGAGCTGCGTCTCGTTGTGATAGAAGTCGATCAGATCGAATTCCACGCGGCGCTTGCCCGTCGCGCTGATCTCCACCACCCGGCCGCGGCGCTTCGCGAGCGCCAGCGCCGTTTCGAAGACCACGCCGCCCACGGCGTCGTAGACCACCTCCGCGCCCGCGCCGCCCGTGAGCTCGCGCACGCGCGCCGCCGTATGCTCGTCGAGCGGCACGTACGCGTCGATCAGGCGTGCCGCTGGCGAATCGGGATGCGGCGCGGCGCGCCCCGCGCCGATCACGCGCGCGCCGCGCGCCTTCGCGATCTGCGCGACCGCGCCGCCCACGCCGCCCGAGATACCGATCACGACCAGGGTTTCGCCTTCGGCCACCTGCGCATAGTCGACGGTGCCAAGCCAGGCCACGGAGAAGTTCACACCGATCGAAGCGGCCTCGGCGTGCGAGATGGAGGCCGGCTTGCGCGCGAGCGCGGCCACCGGGATCTCGATGAACTCGGCATGCGTGCCGTCGCGGGTGAAGCCGATGTCGCCACCGGTGCCCCAGACTTCGACGCCAATCCACTCGTCGGGGCCGGCTGTCACGATCCCGCTGAAGTCGCGGCCCGGCACGCGCGGCGGGACGGTGTGATCGAAATGTCCCGAGACGTTCTTCACGTCGCTCGGATTCACCGAAGCGGCCTTCACGCGCACGAGCGCCTGGCCCGGCGCGGGGACGGGCGTAGGCAGCTCGACGTATTCGAGCACGTCGGGTCGGCCGAAGGACTTGAACTGGATGGCTTTCATGGCTTCACTCCGTGAGATCGGATGTCGTGCAGCGGCAGGGGATGAGCCGCGTGTCACGTAATGGAAGCCAGTCTAGATGGCCGTCACCCGGTTGGGTGGACAAACCCTTTCGATTTTCGGACAAGCCGTGCGGCCCGCGGCGGCGGGCAGCTTGTTCGCAACGTCGACTCAGAGCGCGTCGAGCGGAATCTTCAGATAGCGCACGCCATTGTCCTCCGCCTCGGGCATGCGGCCCGCGCGGATGTTCACCTGGATCGAAGGCAGGATCAGATTCGGCATCGCCAGCGTGCGGTCGCGCGCGGTGCGCATGGCGACGAAGGCGTCCTCGGTCACGCCGTCGTGCAGATGAATGTTCTCGCGCCGCTGCTCGGCCACTGTGGTGTCGAAGCGCGGCCCGCGCGACCCGGGCGGATAGTCGTGGCACATGAAGAGGCGGGTTGGCCCGGGCAACTCGAGCAGCCGGCGCGCCGAACGGTAGAGCGTGTGTGCGTCGCCGCCGGGAAAGTCGCAGCGCGCGGAACCGACGTCGGGCATGAACAGGGTGTCGCCCACGAACACGGCGTCGCCGATCTGGTAGGCGAGATCGGCGGGCGTGTGGCCCGGCACGTGCAGCGCGCGCGCCGCGAGGGACCCGACCTCGAAGGTCTCGCCGTCCTTGAACAGATGGTCGAACTCGCTGCCGTCGCCCTTCACTGCCGCACCGAGATTGAACACCTTGCCGAACACGCCCTGCACCGTGCGGATGTGCTCGCCAATGGCGATCCGCCCGCCCAGCCGCGACTTCAGATACGGCGCCGCGGAAAGGTGGTCGGCATGCGCGTGGGTTTCGAGCAGCCATTGCACCGTGAGCCCGTACTCGCGCACGAAGTCGATCACGCGTTCGGCCGATTCCGTGGAGGTGCGGCCCGACTTCGGATCGTAGTCGAGCACCGGATCGACGATCGCGCACGGCGAGCCGCGCCCCGTATGGACGACGTAGGTGATGGTGGCGGTGGCGGGATCGAAGAACGGCTCGACCACCGCAGACGCTACGTTGGCGGCGGCGGTTGTAGAGGGGATGGAGGTGTTGGGGGACATGCTGGGCTCCCGGGCGGCGCGTGATTGTCTATTGAAACACATATTATTAATGCATATAATGTTTGTCAACAAATTGACAGGTGGCCAGCCCGCCGACTGGTGCGACAAATGAACCCGACGCTCACGCCCGATGCCCTCGCCGCCCTGCGCGAATCGGCGGAAAAATGCTGCGCGCTGCTCAAGGCGCTCGCGCACGAAGACCGCCTGCTGCTGCTGTGCCAGCTCACCGAAGGCGAGCGCAATGTCGGCGAACTGGAGGCGCTGGTCGGCGTGCATCAGCCGAGTCTCTCGCAGCACCTTGGCGTGCTGCGCGAAGAAGGGCTCGTGGCGACGCGCCGCGAAGGCAAGTACATCTACTACAGCCTCGCGAGCCACGAAGTCATCCAGGTCATGCAGACGCTCTCGAGCCTCTACTGTGGCCGCCTCAAGGCGAGGCCGGCGTGAGCCCCGCCATCGATTTCGCGCACTTCACGCCGCTTGCCTCGCTCGCGGGCGGACTGCTGATCGGCGCCGCCGCCGCGCTCCTGGTGCTCGGCAGCGGGCGCATCGCGGGCATCAGCGGCATTGTGGGCGGTCTGTTCAGCCCAGCGCGGGACACCCCGGGCGGCACCAAGCATGGCGAACGCGCGTGGCGGCTCGCGTTTCTCGCCGGCCTGTTCGCCGCGCCCTGGCTCTGGCGCATCGTGGCGCCCCTGCCCGCCCCCGTCATCGGCGCCTCGCCGGCCATGCTCGTCTGCGCGGGTCTGCTGGTGGGCATCGGCACCCGCTATGCCTCGGGCTGCACGAGCGGCCACGGCGTTTGCGGCATCGCGCGCGGCTCGCTGCGCTCTTACGTGGCCACCGGCGCTTTCATGGCGGCCGGTTTCGCCACGGTCTACGTGGTGCGGCACCTCGCCGGAGGCTGAGATGCGGATCGTCAACGCGTTTGTCTGCGGTCTCGTGTTCGGCCTCGGCCTGATCCTCTCGGGCATGGCCAACCCCGCCAAGGTGCTGGGTTTCCTCGACCTGACCGGCCGCTGGGACCCGTCGCTCGCTTTTGTCATGGCTGGCGCGGTCGCCCTGGCCGCCATCGGCTTTCGTCTGTCCCGCACGCGCCGCACGAGCGTCCTCGGCGCGCCGATGCAGCTGCCCACGGCGCGCGGCGTCGACGCGCGGCTCGTGGCCGGCAGCCTGGTATTCGGCGCAGGCTGGGGGCTCGCGGGCTTTTGCCCCGGCCCCGCACTCGTGAGCGCGGGCAGCGGCCAGCCGCGCGCGTGGCTCTTCGTCGCCGCCATGCTCGCCGGCATGGCGCTCTACGCCGCCCTCGAACGCCGCCGCGGGCGGCCACGTCATCCCTGATCAGGAGTCTTTCCCCATGCAAATCGTCCCACTCGACGAACGCTTCGCCAGCGCCGACCAGATCTCGCCCGACGACCTCCCCGCCATCGCGGCGGCGGGCTATCGCTCGATCGTCTGCAACCGTCCCGACGGCGAAGGCGGCGCAACCCAGCCCCAGCCCCAGCCCCAACCCACTTCGCAGGAGATCCGGGCCGCCGCCGCGGCGCTCGGCCTGCAGTTCGCGTATCTGCCGGTGAAGCCCGGCCAGATCACGGCCGACGACGCCCAACGCTTCGCCCAGCTGCTCGAGGACATGCCCGGCCCCGTGCTGGCCTACTGCCGCAGCGGCAACCGCGCGACGAGCCTTTATCAGCTCGCGCAGGCCGCGGCCGCCCCGGCCGTCGCGCCCGCCTGCGACTGGGACGACGCCAGCGACGCGAACGGCGCGGCCTGGGATGTCGTCGTGATCGGCGGGGGCCTTGCGGGCATCATCGTGACGTCGAGCCTGCTGCGCCGCCAGCGCAACCTGAAGATCGCGATCGTCGAGCCGAACGACGAACATTTCTATCAACCGGCCTGGACGCTGGTGGGCGGCGGCGCCTTCGACGCGAAGAAAACGCGCCGTCCGATGGCGGACGTGATCCCCGCGGGCGCGAAGTGGATCCGCGCCGCGGCCACGCGCGTCGAGCCACACAACAACCTGGTACGCCTGAGCAACGGCGAGAGCGTCGCGTACCGCGACCTGATCGTGGCGCCCGGTCTGCGGCTTGCGTGGGAGCGGATCGAGGGGCTCGAAGCAACGCTCGGCAAGCACGGCGTGACCTCGAATTACCGCTACGACCTCGCGCCCTACACGTGGCAACTCGTGCAGCAGATGCAGGCCGGTACCGCCCTCTTCACGCAGCCGGCCATGCCGATCAAGTGCGCGGGCGCACCGCAAAAGGCCATGTATCTTGCGTGCGACCACTGGCGCAGGCGTGGCGTGCTCGCGAAGATCAAGGTCGAATTCGATCTGGCGGGCGCCGTGCTGTTCGGCGTCGCGACCTTCGTGCCGCCGCTCATGGAATACGTGAAGCGCTACAACGCGCAGCTCGCGTTCTCTTCGAATCTCGTGGCGGTGGACGGGCCGGCGCGCACCGCCACGTTCGAAACGAAGGACGCCGAAGGCAAGGTCGCGCACGTCAAGAAGCGCTTCGACCTGCTCCACGTCGTGCCGCCGCAGGTGGCGCCCGACTTCATCCGCGACAGCCAGCTCGCCGACGAAGCCGGCTGGTGCGAAGTCGACCACGCCACGCTGCAGCATCCGCGCTTCCCGAACGTGTTCTCGCTCGGCGATGTCGCTTCCGCGCCCAACGCGAAGACGGGCGCGGCCGCGCGCAAGCAGGCCGTGATCGTCGCCGAAAACCTGCTCGCCGCGCGCGCCGGCAAGCCGCTCGCGTACCGCTACGACGGCTACGGTTCGTGCCCGCTCACGGTCGAGCGCGGCAAGGTCGTGCTCGCCGAGTTCGGCTATGGCGGCAAGCTGCTGCCCACCTTCCCGCTCGATCCGACGCGTCCGCGCCGCCTCATGTGGTTCCTCAAGGCGAGCGTGCTGCCCAGCTTCTACTGGTGGGGCATGCTCAAGGGCCGCGAGTGGTTCATGCGCGCTTCGCAGAACTAAACCTTCGCCAGGGAGCCGCGTCATGACCGCCGCCTTGCCCATCAGCGCCGCGCTCGGCTCGATCGTCGGCATCCTCCTCGCGTTGACCGGTGCGGGCGGCGCCATTCTCGCCGTGCCGCTGCTGGTGTTCGGGCTCGGCCTCGAAGTTGCGCAGGCCGCGCCGATCGGGCTGCTCGCCGTGGGCCTCTCGGCGGGGCTCGGCGCGCTGCTCGCGCTGCGCGAGGGCCGGGTGCGCTACAAGGCCGCCGCGCTGATGGCCGCCTGCGGCGCGCTGATCTCGCCCCTCGGGCTGTGGGTCGCGCACCGCGTGCCCGACGCACCGCTCACGCTCGTGTTCGCGTGCGTGCTGGCGATGGTCGCCGTGCGCATGTTTCGCCAGAAGAGCGGCACGACACACGGCGGGCCCGAACTCGCACCGTCGCAGCTGCCGTGCCGCCTGAACGCCGAACGCGGCAAGCTCGACTGGACTGCGCCGTGTGCGCGCTCGCTCGCGCTCTCGGGCGTACTCTCGGGCTTTCTTTCAGGACTCCTTGGCGTGGGCGGCGGCTTCGTCATCGTGCCCGCGCTGCGGCGCGCCTCCGATATCCCCATGCAGGGCATCGTCGCCACCTCGCTCGCGGTGATCGCACTCGTTTCGTCGGCCGGCGTGGTCGCCTCGGCGGCTTCCGGGCGCATGCTCTGGCCCGAGGCGCTGCCGTTCGCGGCCGGCGCGCTCGCGGGCATGCTGGGCGGCCGCGGCATCGCGCGTCACGTGAGCGGCGCGCGCCTGCAGCAGTCGTTCGCCGCGTTTGCGGGCTGTGTGGCGATCGGCATGGCCGTGAAGGCTGTGCTCGCGATGCACGTAGCGGGCGGGTTTTGATGCGCGGCGTGAGCCTGCGTTCAGCCCTCGAAGTCGAGACCGCCCAGCAGCACCTCCGGCTCGCCCTGGGTGCGCGAAGCGAAATCGACGGGACGCGCCGTTTCCCACGCCGCCAGCTTGCGCGGCAGCGCCGCCAGATAGTGCTCGAAACGCGCCTCGCCGCCCGGCGCCAGCAGGCCCTCGATCTCGTCGACGTCCCACGTGAGCGACAGGTTCAGCGCATACCGATACGGATGCCGGTATTCGCTCGCCATGCCAACGAGCCGCACGCGTGTCGGATGCCCCGGCCCCTCGCGCGGCACGACTTCCACATGCACGGCCGGGCCGAACTGGCTGGCCAGCTGCGCCGCGATGCGCGGCGCGAACGCTTCCTCGAAACAATGGGCGGCTTCGACACTCATGCGCGTATCACTCCCTCGATCATTCCACCAACCGTTGGGGCCGCGTCGGCGGGCATCCGCGTGGGCTGCGCGCGGGGCGGGACGAGGCTGCATCCTACCGCGTGCGCCAGCCGCGGACCAGCGTGCTATGCCCTATGCGCCCCACGCGCCTCGCGCGCGGACACGGTACTGCGCAGCCCCTCGAACGAGTAGAGCGCCAGCGCGATCCAGATCGCGCCGTAGCCCATGGCGCGTACCGGGCCGAACGCCTCGTGATACACGAACACGCCGGTGAGCAGTTGCAGCGTGGGCGTGACGTACTGGACGAGGCCGAGCGTGGAGAGCGGAATGCGTCGCGCCGCGGCGCCGAACAGCAGCAAGGGCACCGCCGTCACGGGCCCGGCGCAGGCCAGCAGCAGCTGGAGCGACAGCGGCGCGTGGCCGAAGTGGCTCGCGCCGGCGAGGCTGAGGATCGCCAGATACGCGATCGCGACGGGAAAGAGCAGCAGCGTTTCGAGCGTGAGCCCTTCGAGTGCGCCGAGCTGCGCGGTCTTGCGCAACAGCCCATAGCCGCCGAAGGTGAGCGCGAGGGCGAGGCTGATCCAGGGCGGCGCGCCGTTCTGCCATGTGAGCCACGCCACGCCCGCCGCGGCCACGACCACGGCGCACCATTGCAGCGGCCGCAGCCGCTCGCCGAGAAACGCATAGCCGAACAGCACATTGATGAGCGGATTGATGAAGTAGCCAAGGCTCGCTTCGACGATATGGCCGGCGTTCACGGCCCAGATGTAGATGCCCCAGTTCGCCGATAGCAGGACGGCGCTGGCCGCGAAACGGCCGACGAGACGCGGATCGCGCAGCACGGGACCGAGCCAGCGCCAGTGGTGCCGCACGAGCAGCACGGCGAGCACGAAAGCGAGCGACCACGCCATGCGGTGCGCGAGCATTTCGAGCGCGGGGATCTGGTGCAGCGTCTTGAAGTAGACCGGAAAGAGGCCCCACATCACGAAGGCGAGAAAGGCGTAGAGAATGCCGGGATTCATGGTTGTCTGTTGGAGTAGTGCGTGCGCAGCGTAGCGGCGAGCCGCGGCGCGAAAAGACGGTTATTCTTGCGCCGCAGCTTAAGCCAGATTCGAACCAGACCCGGGCAGGACCTGGGCCGGCGTTGTGCCGCAGTTGTGCCGGGTTTGGGTCAATTCCCGGCAGAATTTGGGCTGGCCTGCGCCGCAGCGCCGGTTTTGCGACAATAGCGGATTCTCGCCGCCAGACTTTCCCGCTGTCCAGCCTGACGCGCCGCTTACGGCACGCCCGGGCAGTCAGCCATCCGTCATGGCGGCCACGCCCCCTGAACCGGCCCCCGAACCTGCCCTGCCCGCGATGCATCTACCTCATATCGATTTGCTGTATTCGCTGTCCGGCCTGTGCGTCGGGTTCCTCGTCGGCCTGACCGGCGTGGGTGGCGGTTCACTGATGACGCCGATCCTCGTGCTGCTGTTCAACGTCCACCCGGCGACGGCCGTGGGCACGGACCTGCTGTATGCCGCCGCAACCAAGTCGGCGGGCACGCTCGTGCATGGGCTCAAGGGTTCGGTGGACTGGCGCGTGACACTGCGTCTGGCGGCCGGCAGCGTGCCCGCGGCCACGGTCACGCTGATCCTGCTGCATCGCTACGGGATGGACACGCCACGCGCCGGGCATCTGATCCAGGGCGTGCTGGGCGCGGCGCTCCTGATCACGGCCATCGCCCTGCTCCTGCGGCCGCAGCTCGCCGCCTTCGCCGCGCGCCACCGCCGCGCGCCCGGCGAGGCGAGCACGCTGCTGCTCACGATGCTCACGGGCGCGGTGCTGGGGGTGCTGGTGTCGCTCACCTCGGTGGGAGCGGGCGCGATCGGCGTGACCGTGTTGCTCCTGCTCTATCCCACGCTGCCGACGGTACGCATCATCGGCTCCGATGTCGCGCACGCCGTGCCGCTCACCCTGCTCGCCGGCGCGGGCCACTGGCTGCTCGGCTCGATCAACTGGCCGATGCTGCTCTCGCTGCTGTGCGGGTCGCTGCCCGGCATCGCGATCGGCAGCCTGCTCTCGTCGCGCGCCCCCGAGCGCCTCTTGCGCTTGCTGCTGGCCGCGACGCTCACGCTCGTCGGCGTCCGGCTCGTGCTGGCCTGAAGCGCCGGCCCGGCGCCGCCCGCCGCCGGCCGCGCTAGGCGTGTGGAGCGAACTGGAAGAACCGGCCGTTCAGGTCGGTCTCGAACTGGCGCAGCCATTGCCCGCGCGCGTCGACGCGGTACGCCTGCGCCCAGGCGCCGCGCCGCACGATCACGAGGTCGCCGTGAGCGGGATCGTCCGGATCGGTTGCGCCGCTGACATCGAAGTGGATCGGCGCGAAACCGTGACGCGCGCAGGCTAGCTCGAAACCGGCGCGGTCGACGAGCGGGAGATCGGTGTATGTGTGAATAGTCATGGCAGTGCCCCGCAATGAGGCCACCCGCGGCCTCGGCGTCCTACAGCTACCGGTATACGCCCTTTTTGGGGATGCCTGTGTGTCAGGCCGCACTCTGCGCGCAGCGCGCGCGTGCCGCGCTCAGAGCGCCGCAGCGGCGAATCTCATGTACCATCGGCGCTCAGAGCGGCGCCGCGATGTCCCAGGCAGCCCTTCAACGTCCTCGACGTACCCGGCATCCATGAAGCGCTGCCTGACAACATCCCGCATAACCCCACGGAACCCGAGGCCCGCATTCCCCCGATGAAGTCTCCCACCGGCCGCAAACCCGCCCCCCGTCTCGTCGCGCGTTTCGTGGCGATTTCGTGGCGCGACCTGGCAGTCACGTTCGGGCCGATCCTGCTCGTCAGCGCGGCCGCCATCTGGCTCGCGGTGCGGCTCATCCAGCCCGCGCCGCCCAGCACGCTCACAATGAGCGCGGGCCCCCAGGGCAGCACGTTCTGGAACGCGGCGCAGCGATACAAGACGATCCTCGCGCGCAACGGCATTACGCTGAACGTGCTCCAGTCGGAAGGCTCGGTGCAGAACCTCCAGCGCCTCGCCGACCCCAAATCGAAAGTCGACGTCGCGTTCGTGCAGGACGGCCTCGCAAGCAAGGTGCCCGACGGGCTCGTTTCGCTCGGCAGCGTCGCCTACGTGCCGCTCGCCGTGTTCTACCACGGCCCCGCCATCACGCGGCTCTCGCAGTTCGAAGGCGAGCGCCTCGCCATCGGCGCGGAGGGCAGCGGCACGCGCGAGCTGGCGCTCGCGCTGCTCAAGGCCAACGGCATCGAGCCGGGCGGCACGACACAGCTGCTGCCGCTTTCGGGCGACGACGCCGCGCGCGCGCTCGTGCAGGGCAAGGTCGACGCGGCGTTCCTCGCGGGCGACTCGGCGCAGCCGCCGGTGATGGGACGCCTGCTGCGCATGCCCGGCGTGCGCTTCTTCGACTTCACCCAGGCCGCCGCCTACGCGCGCCGCTTCCCCTATCTCACGGCGGTGACGATTCCGATGGGCGCCTTCGATTTCGCCCACAACCTGCCGCCGAAGCCGCTGTACATGGTCGCGCCGACCGCCGAGCTGGTCGCGCGCGACTCGCTGCATCCGGCGCTCTCGGACCTGCTGATCGAGGCGGCGAAAGAGGTGCACGGGCGCGCCACGCTCATGCAGAACGCCGGCGAATTCCCCGCGCCGCGCGCCCAGGACTTCCCGATCAGCGACGACGCCGCGCGCTACTACAAGTCGGGCAAGAGCTTCCTCTACCGCGTGCTGCCGTTCTGGCTCGCCAGCCTCGCCGACCGGCTGATCGTGCTGCTCGTACCGGTCATCGTCGTGCTGATTCCGGGGCTGCGCCTCGTGCCGTCGCTCTATGCGTGGCGGGTGAAATCGCGCATCTACCGCTGGTACGGCGCGCTGATCGCACTCGAGCGCGCCTCGATGGGCGACACCGCGCCCGCCGAGCGCCGCGCACTCCTGCGCCAGCTTGATACGATCGAGGAATCGGTCAATGGCATGAAGATGCCTCTCGCCTACGCGGAACAGTTTTACGTGCTGCGCGAACACATCGGCTTCGTGCGCGCGCGCCTCTCGCAGGTGGCGGCGGGCGGCCCCACGGACAAGGCGGCCGAGGCCAGTGACAGCGACAACAGCGACGACGCGGCAAAGCGCGGTACTAGCGAAGAAACCGCGCCGCAGGAACAGGACACGGCAACGACCGGATCGGGCACAGACCGGCCGGGCGCGGCCCGGCCTGACGCGGCGCGCCCGGAATGACACCGATAGCGCGCGCGGCCGCGGACACGCAAGATCGTAGTGCAGCGCGCAACATCTCATCCAACAACGAAACCGAAACGACGGGCCGCTCGCCAGACGGCCCGCATGAAGCGCATAGCGGAGGAACAGCATGATCAGCGGCATCGACCTCGACCTCAGCGGTATCGACGTCAATCAGCCAACGTGGTTCTACGATTTCGTCTCTCCGTTCTCGTACCTGCTGCTCGAACAGCAACACAAGTGGCCGGGCTTCAACTTCGTGCCTTGCCCGGTTCTGCTGACCGAGCTGTACCGTCACTGGGGGCAGGCGGGGGGCGTCGCGATCCCGGCCAAGCGCATCTATACGTACCGCCATGCGCTCTTTCGCGCGGACCAGCTCGGCATTCCGTTCAAGATGCCGCCCGCGCATCCGTTCGACTCGGTCAAGCCACTGCTGCTCGCGATCGCTGCGGGTGGCGAGTTCGCCTGCGTGCGCGAGATCTTCCGCTTCATCTGGCGCGAGGGCCGCGATCCGTCGAGCGAAGAAGGCTTCGAGCAGCTTTGCGAGCGCGTGGGCATCGCGCACGGCGAAGCGCTGATCGAGCAGGAGTCCGTACGCGCCCAGCTGCGCCGCAACACGAGCGACGCGATCGCGATGGGGGTGTTCGGCGTGCCCACGTTCTGGATGAACAAGCAGCTGTTCTGGGGCGAAGATGCCCTGCCGATGGTGCTCTACTGCGCGCGCACGCCGAACTGGCTCGATTCGCGCGAGGTGAAGCGCATCAGCTCGCTGCCTTCCGGGCTCGCGAAGGCCACCACGGAATAAGGGGCCGCCGGGCGTTGCCGGCGCTCACCGAGGCCTCGCCCGCCCGGGCGGCGAGGCGTCCTGATGCCCGCCATACCGCGCAGGCTATGGCGCCGGAGGGCGAGCCGGCCTATGGTTATGGTTGAGCCGGTACGCGCGCGAAGACGACTGCCCGGCGCCAGGCGCGCGCCCCGCGCACCTCATCGACACCCCCTTTACATGGACGACACCGCCCTCACCCTCGACATCTGGCTCGTGCGCGTGCTGCGCACGCTGCTGGTCGAGCGCAGCGTCACGCAAACGGCGCTGCGGCTGAACCAGACCCAGCCCGCGATCAGCACGGCGCTGCGGCGCCTGCGCGAGATCCTGGGCGATCCGATTCTGGTGCGAGGCAAGGCCGGCATGGTGCCGACCGAATATGGGGAGTCGCTGCTGCAGCACGCGCAGTGCGTGCTGCGCGAGGTCGACTTCGTCGCGACGCCGCACGGCGACTTCGATGCGTCGCGCTCGAAGCGCACCTTCCGGCTCGCGGCGCCCGACTATCTGAACGACTTCTTCATGCCGACGCTGATCGCGGGCTTTCGCGAGGCGGCCCCCACGGCGCGGCTGGAGATCCTCTCGCTTTCGCCGACACTCGATCATCACGCGGCGCTCGACGCAGGCGAACTCGACATCGTGATCGGCAACTGGCCGAAGCCCGACGCGCGCTTTGCCCGCAGCGACCTGTTCGCCGACAAGGTGGTCTGCATGATGCGCGCCGACCATCCGCTCGCGCGCGCGCCGCTCACGCGCGAGGCGTATCTGCGTGCCGCGCACCTCGCGCCCACGCCTTATACGGGTTCGAATGCGAACGCCATCGATATCGGCTTTGCGAAGGCGCGTGCCGAACGCCGCATCGTGACGAGGCTGCCCTACTTCGGGCTCGTGCCGCAGGTGCTGCTGCAGTCGGACCTCGTGTTCACGACCACGCGCCGTTTCGCGCTGCATTACGCGAACCTGCTGCCGATCGCCGTGGTCGAGCCGCCGCTCGCGTTTCCGCGCATCCTCTGCTATCAGATGTGGCACCCGCACCCGGATCGTCCGAGTGATGTGGACTGGTTGCGGGGGCTCGTGGATGAGGTTTCGCGCCAGCTCACTACGCGCAACCGCGCGGAATCAAAGCGCGCGGCAGGCGCCTCGGCGCCTGTCACCTCGAAATCTGCGCCTTCTCGTCCGCTGGACCTTCCAGAGCGTACGAACCGTCGTCCTGCTTGACGACCGGGCGGCACCAATCCGTAACGTGACCCTTGCGCCATTCGATGTGCGCGCAGAACTTGCCGTCGTCGGATATTTTCCAGGTGCCCGCACCGCTGCCGTTATAGGCATGCTTGTTGGTCGGATCGCCCGATTGCCAATGTGCGTCGAGCGTGCCGTCCGCGGCGTTCGTCCACGACATCTTGTCGCCGTTGGAACGGAGGATCTGGACCTGCGCGCCCGGCAGCAATTGCTGGAGCTCGTCGCGCGAAAGCGGCTGGCCTCCGTCGGCCATGGCAATACCCGAAACGAACGACGCCGCAACCATCGTCGAGACTGCGAGAAGGGTTTTCATGGAAGGCCTCACGCGTGGGAATGGCGAGGCACTGGGCGTCCGGTTGCAGCACGGCGGCTGCCGCCCATTCGCACCCCGTTGCGAGCATTAAAGGCCGCGGGGCGCGCGGGATGCAATAGTGCAAATGCATCCCCCTGAAGGGTGAGGCGGCAAACACCGCCTCAAGTCTGACTATTGCGTGAGCAGGCTCGTGCGCACCGGCATCTCGCTCGGCACGCGCAACTGCATGAGCTGCGCGGCCACCGCCACCGCGATCGACGCAGGCGCCTTGTCGACAATGCCCGTGACACCGATCGGGCACACCATCTCCACAAGCCGCTCGGCGGGCACGCCGCGATCGAGCAGGCGCCGCTCGAACTTCACACGCTTGGTCTTCGAGCCGATCAGCCCGAACCACGCGAAGTCGCGCCGCCGCATGATGCGTTCGGTCAGCTCGAAGTCGAGCGCATGGTTGTGCGTCATCACGATGAACCACGCGCCCGGCGGCGCTTCGTCCACGATCGCGGCGGGCGTGTCGGTCGCTTCGATCTGCACGTTGGCCGGCACTTCGTCCGGGAACAGCTCGTCGCGCTCGTCCACCCATTGCACCACGCACGGCAGCGTGCCGAGCAGGCGTACGAGCGCATGGCCCACGTGCCCGGCGCCGAACAGCACGACGTGCATCGGCCCGTACTGCGGCACCGGCGTGCTGCGGCGGCCGATGATCACGCGGCCGGTCGTGTCAACGCTTACGCAATGGTTCGGATGACGATTCATGTCGGCATGCTCCCTTGAAGTGCCCGTGGCTCGTTCAGCCTTGCGCCGCGGTGCGCACAGCGCGCACGGCCTTGAGGATTTCCTCGGCCGTGGCGGGCGCATTCATCGGCGGATTGAAGCGGTAGTCGGCCACGCTCGCCACCGCGTCGCGAATCGCGAAGAACACCGAGAACGGCAGCAAGAGCGGCGGCTCGCCCACGGCCTTCGAACGGTGGATGCTGTCCTCCGCGTTACGGTTCCTGAACAAACGCACGTCGAAGATGGGCGGCGTGTCGTTGACGGTGGGGATCTTGTAGGTGGACGGCGCGTGCGTCATGAGCTTGCCGTCCGGCTTCCACCAGAGCTCCTCGGTGGTGAGCCAGCCCATGCCCTGAATGAAGCCGCCTTCCACCTGGCCCACGTCGAGCGCGGGGTTCAGCGAGGCGCCCACGTCGTGCAGCGCGTCGGCGCGCAGCACGCGCATTTCGCCCGTCAGCGTGTCGATCACCACTTCCGAAACCGCCGCGCCATACGAGTAGTAGTAGAACGGCCGGCCACGCAGCGTCGCCTGATCCCAGTACAGTTTGGGCGTCGCGTAGAAGCCGTCCGACCAGAGCTGCACGCGCGCCACATAGGCCTTCGCCACGAGCGTTTCGAACGACACGATCTCGCTGCCGACGATCACGTGATCGTTCGCGAAGCGCACGTCGCCGGCGTTGACCACGTCCTGCCCGTAGAGCTTCGCCGCGAGCGCCGCGAGCCGCTCACGCAACTGGCGCGCGGCATCCTGCGCGGCCTTGCCGTTCAGGTCCGAGCCGGTCGAGGCGGCCGTCGCCGAGGTGTTGGCGACCTTGCTCGTGTCGGTAGCCGTCACGCGCACGCGCGCGAAGTCGATGCCGAGCTCGTGCGCCACGACCTGCGCGACCTTCGTGTTGAGGCCCTGGCCCATTTCCGTGCCGCCGTGATTCACGAGCACCGAACCGTCCGTGTAGATGTGGACGAGCGCGCCGGCCTGGTTGAAGTGCGTGACGTTGAACGCGATGCCGAACTTCACGGGCGTGATCGCGATGCCCTTCTTGAGCACTTCGTTGTTCGCGTTGAACTCGCGAATCTGCGCGCGGCGCGCGCGGTAGTCGCTCGTCGTGACGAGCTCGTCCATCAGCTCGCGAATGACGTTGTCCTCGATCTCCTGACCGTAGGGCGTGACGTTGTTCTCCGTCTTGCCGTACAGGTTGCGAAGACGCACGTCGAGCGGGTCGAGGCCCACCGAGCGCGCGACGTCGTCCATGATGTACTCGATCGCGAACGCGCCCTGCGGGCCGCCGAAGCCGCGGAACGCGGTATTCGACTGCGTGTTGGTCTTGCCGCAGAAGCCCGCGATGGAGACGTCGGGCAGCCAGTAGGCGTTGTCGAAGTGGCAGACGGCGCGCGTCATCACCGGGCCCGAGAGGTCGGCGGAAAAGCCGCAGCGCGAGGTCATGTCCACCGACACGCCCTCGATCACGCCCTCGTCGTCATAGCCCACTTCATAGGTGTAGTGAAAGTCGTGGCGCTTGCCCGTGACCATCATGTCGTCGTCGCGGTCCGGGCGCAGCTTCACGGGGCACAGCAGCTTCCATGCCGCGAGCGCCGCGCAGCAGGCGAAGAGGCCCGACTGCGACTCCTTGCCGCCGAAGCCGCCGCCCATGCGGCGGCACTCCACGAGCACGTTGTGCGAATGCACGCCCAGCACGTGGGCCACGAGGTGCTGCATTTCGCTCGGGTGCTGCGTCGAGCACCAGACGTGCATGCCATCGTCGTCCTTCGGCACCGCGTAGGAAATCTGGCCTTCGAGGTAGAACTGTTCCTGGCCGCCCAGCAGCATCTCGCCTTCGTGGCGATGCGCGGCGCGCGCGGCGCGCGTGGAGGCGTCGCCGCGCGCGAGCTTCATCGGCGGCAGCACAAACTGGTTGGCGGCGCGCGCCTGCTGCGCCGTGAGGACCGGCGGCAGTTCTTCGTAGACCACCTCGGCGCGGCGCGCGGCCAGCCGCGCCGTTTCGTGCGACGTGGCCACGACGATGAACATCGGCTGGCCGACGTACTGCACCACGCGCTCGGCCAGCACCGGATCGTCATGGATGATCGGGCCGCAGTCGTTCACGCCCGGAATGTCCTCGGCGGTCAGCACGGCCACGACACCGGGCGTCGCGCGGACCTTGTCGAGGTTCATCGAGACGATGCGCGCGTGAGCCTTCTGCGAGAGGCCGAGCGCCGCGTGCAGCGTGCCCGCCACGACGGGAATGTCGTCGGTGTAGGTCGCGCGCCCGCTCACGTGCAGATGCGCCGACTCGTGCGGGCGCGACACGTGGACCTGGGTGAAATTCTCGAGGGCCTGCGCATCCTTCAGGAACGGTTCGGCTTGCTGATTCATTGTTTCCTTCTCCTTCTCGTGTCCTGAAGTCTCAGACGGCCTCGGCGGCGCCGGCCGCCAGCACCGCGCGCACGTTCACCGCCTCCTGCGCGAGCGGGTTGTTCGGACGCGTTTCCAGCCAGAAGCGATACAGCGTGTTCTTCGCCGCCTCGACGCGGTATTCGTCGGTGGCGCGCATGTCGGAGAGCGGCGTGTAGTCCTTGCCGAGCGCGATCATCGCGGCGCGCGCGGTGGCCTCGTGCCAGTGCGCGTCGGCGAGCACGCCTTCGGTCTGGGTTGCGCGCTTCGGGGTCGCCGCCATGCCGCCGAAGGCGATGCGCGGCTCGCGGATCGTCTCGCCGTCGGCGATGAAGGCGAACGCGGCGCACACGGCCGAGATGTCCGAGTCGAAGCGCTTCGAGATCTTGTAGGTGCGGAACTTCAGGTTCCGGCGCACGCCGGTGCGCGTGGGCACCTTCAGCGCGAGCACGAACTCGTGCTCGGCCATGTCCTTCTTCTGGTAGGCGAGGTAGAGGTCTTCGAGCGGCAGCTCGCGCGTGCCTTGCGCGCCGCGCAGCACCACCTGCGCGCCCAGGGCGATCAGGCCCGGCATCGAGTCGCCGATCGGCGAGCCATTCGCCACGTTGCCGCCTATCGTGCCCGCGTTGCGGATCGGCAGCGAGGCGAAGCGCTGCCACATTTCAACGAGCTCGGGATAGGGCTTCGCGAGCTCGGCATAGGCGCGCTCGACGCTCACGCCCGCGCCAATCTCGATCCAGTCGCTGCTCACCTCGATCTGGCGCATCGCCTCCACCTGGCCCACGTAGACGATGTCACCCAGTTCGCGCATCTGCTTCGTGACCCACAGGCCTATGTCGGTGCTGCCCGCGAGGATGCGCGTGTTCGGCCGCGCGGCCTTGATCGCGGCGAGCGCGTCGACGGTGCGCGGGGCGTCGTACTGCTGGCCCTTGTGCTCGTAGTGGAAGGTGTCCTTGCGCTCGAGCGTGGCGAGCGTGCGGGCGAGCGCCGCGATGTCGACCGGCTGCTTCGGCGCGCCGGCTTCGAACATGCGCTCGGCGGCGTCGAGGATCGGACGATAACCCGTGCAACGGCACAGGTTGCCCGTGAGCGCATTGGCGATCTCGTCGCGCGAGGGCACCGTGCAGGCGCCCTTGCCGGCACAGCCCGACGCCGCGGGCGCCGCGCCTGCGTGCTCGTGGCCATGCTTCTCGTAGAGCGCCCACATCGACATCACGAAGCCCGGAGTGCAGAAGCCGCACTGCGAGCCGTGGCAGTCGACCATGGCCTGCTGCACCGGATGCAGCGAGCCGTCCGGCTGGCGCAGGTCTTCGACCGTGTAAAGGGCCTTGCCGTCGAGCGTCGGCAGGAACTGGATGCACGCGTTGACGGCCTTGAAGCTCACGCCGCCCGCCTCGTTGCGTTCGCCGACAACGACCGTACAGGCGCCGCAGTCGCCTTCGGCACAGCCTTCCTTGGTGCCGGTGCAATGCGCGTCCTCGCGCAGATACTGGAGCACGGTGCGGGTGACGCCTGCGTCGCTGACTTCGCGAATCGCGTTGCGGTGGTAGAAACGGATCGGCTGACTCATGATTTCTGACTCGTCTGAATGTGCGGCCCGGCTGGGGAGGCAAGGCACGCTTCTGTGGACGGTTCGAACGCTATCACCGCCAATATTTACAACCCATAGGCAGAGGTACATGGGCGATATATCGTTGAAACGATAAGTCGACGCATTGTTGTGACGGAACGCTTATGCCGCACTGGCCAGATTGCGACATTTTCCGCCCATATATCTCAATATCGCCATTCCGCCTCGCACGGCACGATCTGGCCCCGGCACCTCGCGCTCGCCTCGACGCCTAAAATGCTTTTTCTGCGTCTGCAGAAGAACCGGTTCCATGGGAGAATCCCGCCTTCCCAGCGTCTACCATCCGCATTTTCCCCATGTCCGCTGACACGGCGCCTGAGCGCAGCTCGTTTGCCACGACCTTGCAGATCATTCCGGTCGTCTTTTTCACGTTTCTTTGCTACCTGACCATTGGCATTCCGCTCGCCGTCCTGCCGGGCTACGTCCACAACGAGCTGGGTTTCAGCACCGTCGTCGCGGGCGGCGCCATCAGCGTGCAGTACTTCGCCACGCTCGCCTCGCGCGCGCTCGCGGGCCGCTCGGCCGACACGCTCGGCCCCAAGCGCACGGTCAGCATCGGCCTGATCTGCTGCGGCGCGAGCGGCGTCCTGCTCCTGCTCGCGGCGCTCGTCGCGCACTGGCCCGAACTCTCGCTCACGCTCATCGTGGCGAGCCGCCTGCTGCTGGGCTGCGGCGAAAGCCTGTGCGGCACCGGCGCGATCCTCTGGGGCATCGGCCGCGTGGGGACCGCCAACAATGCCCGCGTGATCTCCTGGAACGGTATCGCCACCTACGGCGCGCTCGCCATCGGCGCACCGCTTGGCGTGGAGTTCGCGCATTACCTCGGCTACTGGACGCTCGGCGTAACGGTCATCGCGCTCGCCGCGCTCGGCCACTGGCTCGCGCGGCCCGTTGCGCCCGTGCCGGTCGTCCATGGCGAGCGCATGTCCTACCGCAGCGTGTTCCTGCGCGTGCTCCCTTACGGCATGGGGCTCGCGCTCGGCTCGGCGGGCTTCGGCTCGATCGCCACCTTCATCACGCTCTTCTATGCGGCGCGCCAATGGCCCAACGCCGCCTTCACGTTGACCGTGTTCGGCCTCATGTTCATCGGCTCGCGCCTGCTCTTCGCCAACACGATCCGGCGCTTCGGCGGCTTTCGCGTGGCCATCGCTTCGTTCTCGTGCGAATGCGTCGGCCTCGTCCTGCTATGGCTCGCGCCCGTGCCGCACGTCGCGCTCGCGGGCGCCGCGCTCACCGGCTTCGGCTTCGCGCTCGTGTTCCCCGCGCTCGGCGTGGAGGCCGTCGGGCTCGTGCCCGCCGCGAGCCGCGGCGCGGCACTCTCCGCCTACTCGGTGTTCGTCGATCTTTCGCTCGGCATCACCGGGCCGCTCGCGGGCTTTGTCGCAAATCTGTTCGGCTATAGCTCGGTCTTTCTCTTTGCCGCCCTCGCGGCGGCGGCGGCAGTCGTGCTTTCGGTGTCGCTGCATCGGCGCAGCGTGCGTCATGCGCAGGCTGCGGCCACTGCCGCGCCCGTTGCGCCCACCACGGCGGCAAGCGAATAAAAATGCGCCGCGCGGGGTGCCAGGGCACACCCGTGCGGCGCATCCGGTGCTGACCAGCGGCCCGCGAAGCCGACTGCGGGGCAACCGCGGCGGCGGTCCTGCCGTCGCCGCGTCCCGCGCCTACTTCTTCACCGTCTTCACGGCTTCCGGATCCAGCTTCTTGCCGGTGGCCTCGTTGTACCTGTGCACCCACTCCTCCGTGAGCTTGCGCACCGCCCGGCCGATCTTGCGATAGTCCGACTCGTTGAGGTTGGCGAGTGACACGCGGCCCGACGGATGCGGCGTGCCGAAGCCCATGCCCGGCAGCAGCACGACGCGCGCCTCGCTCGCGAGGCGGAACAGCAGCTCGTTCGGCTTGACCTGCTTGAGCAGCCAGTCCACGAAGTCGCGCCCAAACCGCTTCTCGCCCAGATATTCCATGTCGAGAATCGTGTAGTAGTCCACCTGATTCGGGTCGCTTTCGTCGTAATCGGTGCCCATCTCCTCGAACAGCGCGCGCTTGCGGTTGCGAATCAGGCGCTTCAATGCGTTCTTGTACGCATCCGGGGTATCCATCAGCGAGAACAGCGAGAACATCACCATCTGCACCTGCTGCGGCGTCGACAGGCCAGCCGTGTGGTTCAGCGCCACCGTGCGGCTGTCCGCGACCAGACGGTCGATGAACTTGAGGTTGTCCGGGTCTGTCGTGATCGACTCGTAGCGCTTGTGCAGGATCTTCTTCTCTTCCTTCGGAAGCTTCGCGAGCAAGTGATCGAGCACGTTGTCGCGGTGCGTCGCGATAGCGCCCAAACGCCAGCCCGTCGCGCCGAAATACTTCGAATAGGAGTACACGAGAATCGTGTTCTTCGGCGCAAGCGCGAAGAGCGAGACGAAGTTGTCGGCGAAGGTGCCGTACACGTCGTCGGTCAGGAGGATGAGGTCCGGACGCTCCTTGATGATCTCGGCGATGTACTGCAGGCTCTCGTCATCGATCTTCACCGATGGCGGATTGCTCGGGTTCACGAGGAAGAACGCCTTGATCTTCGGGTCGCGCAGCTTGTCGAGCTCCTTCTTCGAGTACTGCCAGTTGTTCTCGACCTTGGCTTCCACATGCACGACGTTGAGCTCGTAGTCGTTGAGCTCCGGAATCTCGATGTACGGCGTGAAGATCGGCATGCCGAGCGCGATCGTGTCACCCGCCTTGATGAGGAAATTCTCCTTCATCGTGTTGAAGATGTACGTCATCGCCGCCGTGCCGCCTTCCACCGCGAACACGTCGAATTCGCCGACGAACGGATGCTTGCCGATCATCTCGCGGCGCAGATACTGGCCGACGATAATTTCGGAGAGCTTGAGCATGCGGTCCGGCACCGGATAGTTGCAGGCAAGAATGCCTTCGCACATCTCGTAGAGGAAGTCGCCCGCCGAGAGGCCGAGCTGGTCGCGCACATAAGAAACGGCGCCCGCGAGGAATGCGATGCCGGGCTGGCCCTTGTTCTCGCGCACGAACAGGTCGAAGCGCTCGACAATGCCCGCGCGCTGCGGGAAGCCGCCCACGCCTTCGGGCATGTAGGCGAACGAGCGCTCCGACTCGCGCATCGCGAACAGGCCCAGCTGCCAGAAGCCGTGACGCGGAATCGTGGCGAGGAAGTTCGGGTTGCCGCGGCCGGCGTTGAGCATGGAGAAGTTGGCCGGACGCTCGGTCGCGCCGCCGCCGGCTGCCTTGATCAGCTCGTCCTTCAGCTCGAACGGACTCAGTGCGTCGAGGCCCGACTTTTCCTTCGCTTCTTTACCTTTTGCCATGGTGCTCTCTCCAGTGGAAGATGGTGCGCGTGCCGGCGGCAGACGGTTGTCCGCTGCGCCGGGCCGGCACGGAAGGTGTCAGACAGGTGGTACCCGCGGGCGGCCGCGCGAGCGGCGCCCGCATTAGCTTCATGTCATGCAAGACCGACCACGAGCGGCCCGAGCAGCGTGAGCAGCACGTTGGCGATCGCGTAGGTGATGGCGAACGGCACGGTCGGCACCGCGCTTTCGGCCTTGTCGAGCACGCCGCCGAACGCCGGATTCGCACTGCGCGAACCGGACAGCGCGCCCGCGAGGATCGCCGCATTGTTGTACTTCAGCACGTAACGGCCAAAGAGCATCGTGAGGAGCAGCGGAACCATCGTCACGACCACGCCGAGCAGGAAGATCGTGACACCGCTCTGCTTGATCGTCACCACGGCCTGCAGCCCCGAGTTCAGGCCCACCACCGCGACGAACGCGGCGAGGCCGAAGTCCTTGAGCAGTTGCGAGGCGGCCGGCGGCATCACGCCGTACATCGGATGCTTGCCGCGCATCCAGCCGAACAGGAGCCCCGCGAGCAGGCAGCCGCCGCCCGAGCCGAGCGTGAGCGGAATGCCCGCCACGTTCACCACGATCAGGCCGATCAGAAGGCCGAGCACGAGGCCGACGCCCATGTAGATGAAGTCGGTCTTGTCGCTGTACGCGAGCTCGTAGCCGGCGGCCTGGACGGCGCGCTTGGTGTCCGTGGCGGTGCCGTAGAACGTCACCACGTCGCCGTGCTCGAGCTTCGTCTCGGGCAGGACCGGCACGGGCTGGCCGGCGCGCTTGATGCTCTCGAGATACACGCCGTGGCGCAGATCGCGGTCCACGTTCTTGCGCACTTCGGCGATGGTCGTATGGTTCAGGCCCTTGCGCGTGAACACGGCCTGGCGCGTCTGCATCACGAGGCTCATGCCGCCCGAGTCCGGCATTTCCACGCCGATCAGCGGTCCCACTTCGACCATCTGCTCGCGCCGCCCCACCACGAGCACGAGATCATCGCGGGAGAGCACGAAATCGGGCGTGGGATCGACGAGCTTGCCCGCACGCCGGACCTTTTCGATCGCCACGAGGTCGTGCTCGAGCGTCTCGATCTGCTTGACCGTCTTGCCCGCGGCCGCGTCTACGCGAAAGACCCGGCCGAACAGCTCGGGCAGCGCCGCGAGCTGGCCGGGGCCCACCGTGGCCGCGCCGCCCGACATTTCCTTCTCGGCCTCGATCGACGCCTCCTTGAGCCCCTGCCCCATGAACTTCGGCAGGATGTTCACGCAGACGATGATCGCGCCCAGCGAGCCGAACACGTAGGTCACCGCATAGCCGATCGCGACGTCGGCCTGCATGGACTTCACCTGGTCGGGCGAGAGACCGAGGCGCGCGATGGCGTCGCCGGCCGTGCCGATGATCGCCGACTGCGTCATGCCGCCGGCGGCGAGACCCGCGGCGAGACCCTTGTTGAGGTGAAAGAGCTTCGCGCAGACGAGCACCGTGACGAGGCCCGCGACGGCCATGAACACGGACATGGCGATCTCGCGCAGCGTCTTGCGGTTCAGCGAGTTGAAGAAGCCCGGCCCCGAGTCGTAGCCGACGGCGTAGATGAACACGGCGAACATCACCGCCTTCACGCCGTTGTCCACCGTCACGCCGGCCTGACTGATCACGACCGCCGCGAGAAGCGAGCCGCCCACCCCACCCAGCTGGAATTTCCCGAAGTTGATCTGGCCGACCCAGTAGCCGACGGCCAGCGAGAGAAACAACGCGATTTCCGGTGATTTATGAAAGATATCGTGTAGCCATTCCATCGTGCCCTCGCATTTGCAGTGACTGCCTGCTGCTGTTGATGTGAGCCGGTGTCGAGGCCTGCGCCGCAGCGCAAGCTGCCGGCGCGCCGCCCCTCAACCGAACTTCGCCGCCAGCCCGACCACGATGGGACCCATCAGCGGCAACAGAATGTTCGACAACGCATACGTGATCGTGTAGCCAATCACTGGAGTCGAGTTCCCCGCTACGCCAACGAGCGCACTGATCGCCGGCGTGCTGCACTGCTGACCTGCAATCGCGCCGAGCAGCATCGGCACTTCGAGCTTGAGAAACATCCGCCCGATCCAGAGCGACAGCAAACCGGGAATCGCCACCAGCAGGATGCCCGCGAGCGGCAGCGCGATGCCGTATTCGCGCACGAGCCGGATGGCGTCGGGCCCGGCCGAGAGCCCCACTGCCGCGATGAAAGTGGCAAGGCCGAAATCCTTGAGGACCTGCGCAGCGGCCGAGGGCAGCGACCCCACCACCGGAAAGTGCGAACGCAGCCAGCCGAAGAAAAGCCCCGAGAGCAGGCAGCCGCCGCCGGTGCCGAGCACTAGCGTCACGCCGCCGATCGTCGCCTCGAGTCGACCGATGGCCATGCCCACAAGGACGCCGAGGCCAAGGTATACGAAGTCGGTTTTTTGCGTCCGCTGGATGACGTAGCCAAGACGCTTCGCGCCGCGTGCGACGTCCGTGGGCGCGCCCACGAGCGTGAGCACATCGCCGCGCTGGACCACGGTGCCCGGCAGCGCGGGCACCGTGGTTTCCGCGCGCGTGAGCGCGGCGACGTAGATGCCGCGCCCCTGTTCGGGCGCCGCGCGCTCGCGCATCTGCGCGAGCGTGAGACCGTTGATGTCACGGCGGGTGACCAGCACGTCGGTGCGCTGCGCGAGCAGGCGCGCGAAGCTCTCGCCCGAGACTTCCTCGCCGAACCCCTGCGAAGCCTCGACGATCGCTTCACGCCGCCCCGCGATGAACACGGTGTCGCCCGCCGCCAGCACGAACTGTGCATCGACTTCGAGCTCCTTGCCGGCGCGCAGCACGCGCTCGATCGTCACGTTGTTGCCATAGCGCGCCTCGATGGCCGACACGACGGCGCCGGCCGCCGGTCCGACGAGGAAGGCGCGGCCAACCAGCGGCGGCAGCGCGAGCCGCTGCCCTTCGTCGAGCACGCCGTCGCCACCCAGCTTGCGAAACAGCCGCGCCGCCTCTTCGCGCAGATTGATGCGCAACAGGAGCGGCGCAATCTGGCTGGTGAACAGGACGATGGTGACGAGGCCGAACAGGTAGCTCACGCTGTAGGCCGTCGCGATGTGCGACTGGAGCGTCGTCACCTGGGCCGCCGGCAGCCCGAGCTTCGAGACGGCCTCGGACGCCGTGCCGATCACCGCCGACTCGGTCGCCGCGCCGGCAAGCAGGCCCGCCGCGGTGCCCGGATCGAGCTTCATCGCAACGACTGCAATCATCACGAGGGTCATCACCGAAACGATCTCGATGACCGAGAGGAGCCCGTAGCGCCAGCCGCGCAGCGCATTGGCGAAGAACTGCGGGCCGCCCGTGAAGCCGAGCGCGAAGATGAAGAGCGCGAAGGCGATATTCTTGAGGTCCGGGTCGAGGCGCGCGCCGGTCTGCCCCAGCACCAGTGCGACGATCAGCGTGCCGCATACCCCGCCCAGCGAGATCGGCCCGAACTTGAACGAACCAATCAGGTAACCCAGCGCGAGACTGATGAAAAGCGCAATTTCGGGCTCCGATTTCAGCAATTCGACGATCATGTGTGTCCGGTATGCCGATTAACGTTCAGGCGTTAAAAACGCGCATAAAAAACGTGCTATTGGTTACGCACGTCCTGTTTGCACCGCAGCAGATCCGCACCGGCATCCGCAATCAGACAATCGCCGCAATTATTGACTGCTTATGTTACAACCGCGAATCCCTTATACACGATTTCGTACCCGGGCTGATTGAAAGTGGCTCACGGCGAGCGGCCCTTGCGATCTGGCCTGCGCCGCTTCCCGGCAGACCGCCACTACCGCAAAGCCGTTATCCGCAACGCAAAGCGCGATTCGGCCAGACGTATACCATCACGTATTCGTCATTTTATTCGCATGCCGGATGAGTTTTGAATCGTTCACACACGCGCAATACGCTGCCTTTTGAGATAAATATTGTAATTTCCGTAAAGTGTCAATATGATTTTCGTTCAAGTACAGCCAATTCGAGGACGCCGCACCCCACTCCATTAGACGTCGCAACGTCTTTTTATCCGCTCCATGCATCCAGCATACGAGGCGAATATCCATGAACCAGATACACGCCATGCGCGTTTTCGTCAGGGTTGCTGAAACGCAGAGTTTCCGTCGCGCCGCCCAGCAACTCGACGTCTCCAACGCACTGGTCACCCGATCGGTCGCGATGCTCGAAGCGCATCTGCATACGCGTCTCATCAACCGCACCACCCGCAATCTTTCGCTCACCGAAGCGGGGCAGCGCTATCTGGAAGGCTGTCGCAGTCTGCTCGAAGAACTCGACCACCTCGAACACAGCGTCGTCCATACCGAACGCGAGCCCGGCGGCACCCTGCGCGTGGTCGCCGCGGGCGCGCTCTCGCTCGCCATGCTCACGCCACTCATCGACGGCTACCGGCGCCTGTATCCGCGCGTCAACGTGCGGCTCACGCTGGCCGAGCGGCACATCGACCTGATCGAGGACGGCTTTGACTGCGGCATCGTCGCCGCCGCGACGGCGCGCCACTGCGAACTCGTCGAACGTTCGCTCGGCACGACGAGTTTCGTCCCCTGCGCGGCACCCGCATGGCTCGCGGAGCACGGCGAGCCGCGCACGCCCGCACAGCTTGCGCGGCACGCCGCGGTCACGCTGCCCCCCGAAGAACGCAGCGCGACCTGGCAGTTCGCGCGGCCCGGCGAGCACGCCGAGCAGGTGACGCTGCAGCCGGCCTATGCGGTCAACAGCATGCTGATGGTGCGCCTGGCGGCGCTCGCGGGGATGGGGGTGGCGATCGTGCCGGCTTCGCTCGTCGCCGACGACCTCGCGGCGGGTACGCTGCGGCGCCTGTTGCCCGACTATGAGATCGACGACCCCGAGACGCGGATGTCGATCGTCTATCCAAGCCGCCAGTATCTGCCCGCGAGGACGCGCAGCTTCGTCGACTACGTTATCGAGCACTTCGAGAATGCGCGCGCCGCCGCCGGCACAGGCATGCGGCCGCTCAACGCCGCCAGAAGCGCCGCCACGCTGCAGGCCGTGCCGTAAATCTGAGCGCCGTCCCCGCGCGGGGACGGCGGCTTGCGGCCTCGTCAGGGCGCGCTCGCGCCCGGGTCATGCGCCATAGGCGTTCTGCACGGCGGCCCCGTTGCCGGCGTCGTGTGCCCCGCACAATTCGCGCAACAGCGACGCCTCGCGCTCGTGCACCTCGACGGGCAACCAGGGCGCCCCCGCCCACGCGAGATAGCGCGCCCGATGCTGGCCGTTGCGAAACGCCACCACGCCTTCGCGCGCGATCCCGAGCCAGCCGGCGAAGCCCGGCGCGCGGCGCGTCGAGATCGTGACGTAGGGCATCTGCGGCACGCGCGCGTTATCCGGGTCGAGGAAGTCGCGGATGCCGCGCACCTTGCCCGCATGCCAGTCGTCCACGGGCCGCAGCACGTAGTCGGTGTTGTCGCGGTCGGCACAGGCGAGCAGCTTGTGAAGATCGACGATCACGACCTCATGGCGCGTGCCGTCGGTCGTGAACACGCGGGCGAGGCGCACGTGATCGTAGGCTGGGTGCCCGGACAGCGGCACGACCCAGTGCGAAGGAGCGGAAGATGGCGAAAGGGAACTCGAGTCGGGCGTAGACATGAACGACAGCGGCATGCGCGAGAGAACAGCGATTTCTTTGTCTAAAAGCGGCCTAAGCTACGAGTCATTCGTGACGTTCTTGTGAACTATGCGCAATGCATGCGCGACGGAGACGGCCATGCAGATCGAAACCTTCGGCGAGAGCGTGCGCATCGAGGCCAACGGCCTCGTCGCGACCATCGTGCTCGAGCGTCCCACGTGCCGCAACGCCATCGACCGCCCCACGGCCAATGCGTTGGCCGACGCCTTTGTCCGGTTCGAAACGAATCCGCACTGGCACGCGGCCGTGCTGTTCGGCGCGGGCGGGACGTTCTGCGCGGGCGCCGATCTCACCGCCCTCGCCGACGAGAGCCGGCGCAACGAACTGCATGCCAACGGCAGCGGCCCGGGGCCGCTCGGCCCAACGCGCATGCGCCTGTCCAAGCCGACGGTCGCCGCCGTTACAGGATACGCCGTCGCTGGCGGCCTGGAACTGGCACTCTTGTGCGATCTGCGCGTCGTGGAAGAAGATGCCGTGCTGGGCGTGTTCTGCCGCCGCGTGGGGGTGCCGCTGATCGACGGCGGGACCGTGCGCCTGCCGCGCCTGATCGGCCTGTCTCGCGCGCTCGACCTGATCCTCACGGGCCGTGCCGTCGAAGCGCAGGAGGCGCTCGCGTTCGGCCTCGCGAACCGTGTGGTCCCGCGCGGCGAGGCGCGGACGGCCGCCCAGGCGCTCGCCGCGCATATCGCGGCATTGCCCCAGGCCGCGTTGCTCGCGGACCGCCGCTCCGCCGTCGAGAACAGCGTATTGGACGACTTCGCCGAGGCGCTACGCCGCGAAGGCGCGGGCGGCTACCGCGCGGTGCTCGACGAGGGGCTCATGGGCGCGGCACGCTTTGCGTCGGGTGCGGGGCGTCACGGCGACCCGCTCGAAAACTCACCGCTCTGAATCCCGCGGTTTCCCCCGGCAGGAACGGGCATCCCGGCGAGGCGCCGGGACCGGGCGCAGGGACCGGGTGTTGGGCGCAAGGCACAACGAAAAGCGGGCCGCATGCGAAATATCAGGATTCAGTACAATTCCGTGTTGACTTAATTGCGGCTGCCCTCCCGCCGCGCCACCACGACTCCCCCTGACATGCCCCTGCCCCTTCTTGCCCTTGCCGTTGCCGCGTTTGGAATCGGTACCACGGAATTCGTCATCATGGGGCTGCTGCCCGACGTGGCGCGCGATCTCGCCGTCTCGATCCCGGCAGCGGGCATGCTGGTCTCGGCCTACGCACTGGGCGTCACCATCGGCGCGCCGATCGTCGCCATCGCCATCGCCAACGTGCCGCGCAAAGCGGCGCTCTTGCGGCTCATCGGCATCTTCATCGTCGGCAACCTGCTCTGCGCGCTCGCGCCGAACTACACGATCCTGATGGCCGCGCGCATCGTCACCGCGTTCTGCCACGGCGCCTTCTTCGGCATCGGCTCGGTGGTCGCCGCCGGCCTCGTCGCGCCCAACCGCCGGGCCCAGGCCATCGCGCTGATGTTCACGGGCCTCACGCTCGCGAACGTGCTCGGCGTGCCGCTCGGCACGGCGCTCGGGCAGATCGCGGGCTGGCGCGCCACTTTCTGGGCCGTCACCGGCATCGGCGTGCTCGCCGCGCTCGCGTTGTGGATCTGCCTGCCTGCCAGGATCGAAATGCAGAAAGCGAGCCTCGTGCACGAATTCGCCGTGCTCAAGGAGCCGCAGGTGCTGATGGTGCTCGGCATCAGCGTGCTGGCGTCCACCAGTCTCTTTGCCGTGTTCACCTATATCACCCCGATCCTCGAGGACGTGACCGGCTTCAGCCCGCACGAGGTGACCTTCGTGCTGCTGGTGTTCGGCCTCGGCCTCACCGTGGGCGGCACGCTGGGCGGCAAGCTCGCCGACTGGAAGCTGATGCGCTCGCTGCTGGGCTTCCTCGGCGCGATCGGCATCGTGCTCGCCGTGTTCGCTGCCACCATGCACGACGAGATCGCTGCCACGGCCACCCTGTTCGTCTGGGGCATTCTGGCGTTCGCCATCGTGCCGCCGCTGCAGATGCTGATCGTCAATCGCGCGAGCCACGCGCCGAATCTGGCGTCCACCCTCAACCAGGGTGCCTTCAACCTCGGCAACGCGGGCGGCGCGTGGCTGGGCGGCGTGGCGATCAGCGCCGGTGCCCCGCTCACCTCGCTACCGTGGCTCGGCATGGCGATGGCCTTCGCCGCGCTCGCGCTCACGCTGGTCTCGGCGCAACTCGACCGCCGCGCGCGCCGGCGCGTGGCCGTGGCGGGACCGGGCTCCTGCGCCTGAGCGGTGGGCGGCGCACGCCGCGCACGCCCTGCCCCGGCACCGGCACCGCAGCGCGCATTGCGCCGCCGGCCGAACGCGTCGCCGTAGTAGCATCTCGCCCGATGAAAACCGTCCTCACCCGCGATTTCCTCGCGCTGATCCTGAGCGTCGCCGTGGTCGGCATCGGCTACGGCGCCACGCTCCCGCTCACGGCCCTCGCCCTCGCCGAGGCCGGCCACGGCAGCGCCGTCATCGGCCTCCTGACCGCCGCGCAGGCATTCGGCGGACTCGCCGTCGCGCCGCTCGCCGCAGCGGTCTCGCGGCGCTTTTCGAACCGCCAGGTGATCGTGGGCGCGGTGCTCGCCGTCGCCTTCGCCACGGCGTCGATGCAGGCCACCGCGAACCTCTGGGCATGGGCGCTCCTGCGCATGATCTGTGGCGCGGCGCTCATGCTGCTCTTCACGATCGGCGAAGCGTGGGTCAACGAGCTCGCCAACGATGCGAACCGCGGCCGCGTCGTTGCGCTCTACGCGACCACCTTCACGCTGCTCCAGATGACCGGGCCCGTGCTGGTGAGCCAGATTGCCGGCTACACGGCATGGCGCTTCGCCATCTGCGGCGCGATTTTCCTCGTGGCGCTGCCCATGCTCGCGGCAATGCGCTCGCAGCACGAGAGCGCCGCCGCGCACGAGCCGCATGGCAGCTGGCGCGAGGTGCTGCCGCAAATGCCCGCGATCGTGCTCGCCACGGCCTTTTTTGCGTTATTCGATACGCTTGCCCTCTCGCTGCTGCCACTGTTCGCCATCGGACATGGCGTGGGCAACGAGATGGCACTGCTGTTCGCGTCCGTGGCGCTGTTCGGCGATACGACCATGCAGATCCCCGTCGGCTGGCTCGCCGACAAGCTCGGCCGCGAGCGCGTGCATGCGCTCGCGGGCGTCGTCGTCGCGGTGCTGTTGCCGCTGCTGCCATTCGCCGTGAACACGCCGTGGCTCTGCTGGCCGCTGCTCTTCGTGCTCGGTGCGGCGGCCGGTGCGATCTATACGCTCGCGATCGTCGCGTGCGGGGAGCGCTTCGCAGGCGTTGCGCTCGTTTCGGCAAGCGCGGTCGTCAGCGCGTCGTGGAGCGCCGCGAGTTTCGCCGGCCCTATCGTCACCGGTGCGCTGATGGAGCATGCCGGACCCGATGCGATGCTCTGGGTGCTGTTCGCCGGCGTGCTGGTCTTTCTCGGCGCGCTGCGTTGGGAGCGCACGCGCGGTCTCGTGCAGGCCTGAACCGCGGGTCCGGAAATCGCCGGCATCGCCGAAGGACAAACGGCCGGTGCGCCTCGCAGCGCACCGGCCGTTTCGTTTGTGCTCCGAATCAAGGAGCGTGATGCGCGTATCAGGATTCGAGCGCGGGCAGGATCTTGCCGGCACAGACGCCGAAGCCCACACGATAGCCGTCGCCCTGGCACCAGCCCGCGAGCGTGAGTTCGTCGCCGTCCTCGATGAAGCCACGCGTGCTGCCGTCCTTGAGCTCGAGCCGGTTCTTCGCGTTCCAGGTGAGCTCGAGCAGGCTGCCGAACGAGTCGGGCGTCGGCCCCGAGATCGTCCCCGAACCCATCAGATCGCCCACGCGCGTGTTGCAGCCGGCCACCGTGTGATGCGCGAGCTGCTGCGCCATCGTCCAGTACATGTAGCGGAAATTCGTGCGCGCGATGGTGCTCTCTGCGCCGGCGCCCTCGGGGCGCAGGCGCACTTCGAGCGCGATGTCGAACGCATGATCGCCCTCGTGACGCAGGTACTCGAGCGGCTGCGGCTCCTGCTGCGGTTGGGCGATGCGGAACGGCTCCAGCGCGTCGAGCGTCACCACCCACGGCGAGATCGAGGTCGCGAAGGTCTTCGCGTTGAACGGCCCGAGCGGCACGTACTCCCACTGCTGGATATCGCGCGCGCTCCAGTCGTTGAGCAGCACCATGCCGAAGATGTGGTCCTCGGCGTCGGCGCAGGCAATCGGCTCGCCCAATGCGTTGCCACGACCGACGATGAAGCCCGTCTCGAGCTCGATGTCGAGCTTGCGGCACGCGCCGAACGTGGGACGCTCCTGATCGGGCAGCTTGAGCTGGCCGCGCGGGCGACGCACCGGCGTGCCGCTCACCACCACCGACGAGGCGCGCCCGTTATACCCGATCGGCATTTCGGACCAGTTCGGCAACAGCGCATTCTTCGGATCGCGAAACATGCTGCCAACGTTGGTCGCGTGCTCCTTCGACGAATAAAAGTCGGTGTAGCCGGGAATCTCCACCGGCAGATGCAGCGTGGCGTCGGCCTGACGCACGAAAGCCCGCGCCTTGAGCGCCGCGTCGTCGCGCAACGTCGCGCTCTCGCGCGCCAGCAGCGACGACAGCTGGATGCGCACGCTGCGCCAGGCATCGCGGCCCAGCGCGATGAAACCGTTCAGCGCGCCGCGCGCGAACACGTCCTGCACCGCGCCCGCGGGCAGACGCAGCAAGCCCGCGTCGTGCAGCACCGCGAGGTCGGCGATCAGATCGCCGATCGCGACGCCCACGCGAGGCGCCGCGTTCTTCGCGTCGCTGAACACGCCGAACGGCAGGTTCTGGATCGGGAAGTCGCCGTGCGGATCGTTGGCGCTGTCGATCCAGCTGCGGCGCTTGGGGTCGAGCGTGGCCTGAAGCTCGCTCGTCAGATGGCTGCTCATTGCTTCTCCGGATTGAAATGTTTCGTGAGGCCTTGCCAGCACTCGTAGTAATTGGCCTGCAGCTGCGCCGAATCGAGCGCATGGCGCGTCGGGCGGATCAGCGTGCGGGTTTCGATCATGAACGCCATCGTGTCGCCGACCTTGTGCGGCTTCGAGGTATCGGCGCTCGACGCCTTCTCGAAGGTCTCGGCATCCGGGCCGTGGCCCGACATGCAGTTGTGCAGGCTCGCGCCGCCGGGCACGAAGCCTTCGGCCTTGGCGTCATAGACGCCGTGCACGAGGCCCATGAATTCGCTCGCGACGTTGCGGTGGTACCACGGCGGGCGGAAGGTGTTTTCGGCCGCGAGCCAGCGCGGCGGGAAGATCACGAAGTCGATGGAGTCGACGCCCGGCGTGTCGGTAGGCGCGTGCAGCACGAGGAAGATCGACGGATCCGGGTGGTCGTAGCTGATCGAGCCGATCGTGTTGTAACGGCGCAGGTCGTACTTGTAGGGCGCGTAGTTGCCGTGCCATGCCACGACGTCGAGCGGCGAATGGCCAATGTCCGCGCGCCACAGCTCGCCATTGAGCTTGGTGACGAGCTCGAACTGGCCCTCGCGGTCCTCATAAGCGGCGTGCGGCGTGAGGAAATCGCGCGGATTCGCGAGGCCATTCGAGCCGATCACGCCGAGGTCGGGCAGCCGCAGCAGCGCGCCGAAGTTTTCGCAGATGTAGCCGCGCGCCTCGCCGTCGGGCAGATCGACCGTGAAGCGCACACCGCGCGGAATCACGACGATCTCGAACGGCTCGACGTCGAGCTTGCCCATTTCGGTCGCGATGGCGAGACGGCCCTGCTGCGGCACGATCAGCAATTCGCCATCCGAATTGTAGAAAAAGCGGTCCGTCATGGGCCGGTTCGCGGCGTACAGATGGATCGCGCAACCGCTCATCGACGCCGCCGAGCCGTTGCCCGCCATCGTCACCCAGCCGTCGATGAAGTCGGTGGGCTCGGTGGGCATCGGCAACGGGTCCCAGCGCAGCTGGTTCGGCGGCGTGGGCGGCACGGCGCCGAAGTCGGCGACAAGGCGCGGCGCGCCGTGCAGCGCACGCGCGGCAAGCGGTGCGAACGGCTGATGCACGGCACCGGGCCGGATGCGGTAGAGCCACGAACGGCGGTTGTGCGAGCGCGGCGCGGTGAAGGCCGTGCCCGACAACTGCTCGGCATAGAGGCCATAGGCCACGCGCTGCGGCGAGTTCCGGCCCTCGGGCAGCGCGCCGGGCAGCGCCTCGGTCGCGAATTCGTTGGCGAAGCCGCTCATATAGCCGCGCTGGGCCTGATCGGTCCCGGCGGGGTGTCGCAAAGGTGCGTTCATGCTGATGTCTCCACGTGCGGCGGGCCGGCGGCAAGCCGTCCTGCTGTGTCCGGCACGAATCGGGTCGGTGGGAAGGGATGCGACGCTGCGCCGCGTGATTTACGAATAGTAAAACGGATTATGAATAGTGAAATACGGTGTAAACCCTGATCCCGGTCGATTCTGACCGTCGCGGGCGGCGTGCCGTCGATAACGTTATATGCAAGAAGTCGAATCGCGAGGTCCGTCGGCTGCTACCATCGAGTCATGCGGCCCCAGCGCCCGCGCGACGCGCGGCGCCCTGCCCGGGGCCAGCGCAGCCACCCCTATCAACATGAGAGCTCTCACGATTCCCGAGCTTGTCGCCCGCGCCGCCGACCACCCCTTTCTCGGTGCGCATCTCGCGATGGGCACGGGCGCCCACGACAGCCAGGCCGTCGCGAGACGGCGTGGCGTCGAACTGTTGTCGGCCTACGAGCCGATCTACGACATCAGCGTGCATAGCGGCGTGCAGTCGCTCGCAGCCGATCTCGCCAACGCATCGCGCTTTGGCGACGAGCTCGGTTTCCAGGCGATGACGCTGCGCGAAGAGGACGGTCAGGGCGTGCCTTGCGATCCATTCGTCGATTCGCTCGACGACCCCGAACTGGTGGCGCTGGATCGCATGGTGCGGGCGCTGCACGCCATCAACTTTCTCGGCTCGCAGCAGCACGGATTGCTGTTCCTGCGCGTGCACGAGCGTTTGCTCAAGAGCGTGAAGTACGACCACGGCAGGCATTTTTCGAACATCCTGGTGTCGTTCGGGCTGAACCCGGGACGCGTCGTGATCGAGTTGCCGGCGGCGGCGGTGGCGCACCGGACCTTCGTCGGCTATCTGACGAAGAGTTACCAGCGTTATGGGTTCAAGGTGGCGGGCAATCTGCCGAACGCCGGGCAGATCCTTTCGGTGTCCGACATGGCGCGGCTCGATTTCGTGAAGATGGATGCGACGTCGGCGCTGCGCGATTCGATGGTGAAGCCGCTCGTGAGCTATGCGGCGCGGCTGCGCATGCCGCTCATCTTCAATCGCGTCGTGGACGCCGCCCAGTTCGAGCAGCTGCAGCAGTACGACGTTCGATTCGTGCAAGGGCCTGTGTTCGCAGCCCAGGACAAGGTGGTCTGACGCCGCGGCAGCGACGCCCGGCGGCCTTAAAGGCTAACGGGTTCCTGCTCGAGCAGGACACCGAAGCGCGCCTCGACGTCGCGCCGGATAGCCTCTGCGAGTTCGAGGATATCGGCACCCGTCGCGCCGCCGCGGTTCACGAGCACCAGCGCCTGGCGCTCGTGCACGGCCGCCGCGCGCAGCGTGCGGCCTTTCCAGCCGCACTGGTCGATGAGCCAGCCCGCCGCCAGCTTCACGCGGCCGTCGGCCTGGCGATAGGAAACCATCTGCGGCTCGCGCTCGAGGAGCGCATCGAACTGCGAAGCTTCGATTACCGGATTCTTGAAGAAGCTGCCGGCGTTGCCGAGCAACTGCGGATCGGGCAGCTTCGCGCGCCGCACAGCCACGACCGCGTCGAACACCGCGCGCGCATCGGGCGTTTGCGCACAGCCGCGTTCGGCCAACGCCCGCGCGAGGTCGGCGTAGCCGGCGTTCGGCTGCCATTGCTTCGGCAAACGGAACGTCACCGCGGTGATCACGTAGCGGTCCCGGCCTTCGCGTTTGAAAAAGCTGTCCCGGTAGCCGAATGCGCATTGGGCCGCGTCGAACTCGACCACCGCGCCCGTCGCCATCTCGATCGCTCGCACCGAGGCGCAACGCTCGGCCATCTCGAGCCCATAGGCGCCGATGTTCTGAATGGGCGCCGCGCCCACCGTACCGGGGATCAGCGCCAGGTTTTCGAGCCCCGGCATACCCGCTTCGAGCGTCCAGGCCACGAAATCGTGCCAGTTCTCGCCCGCCGCGGCCTCGACGTAGCAGGCATCTTCGTCCTCCCTCACGATGCGGCGGCCGCGCAGCGCCATGAGCAGCACCAGGCCGTCGAAATCGCGCGTGAACACGATATTGCTGCCGCCGCCCAGCACGAGCGTGGCGAGGCCGGCAGCGCGCGGGTCGTGCACGGCCTCGGTCAGCGCAGCTTCGGTGTCGATGCGGCAAGCGAAGCGCGCGCGCACGTCGAAGCCGAATGTGTTGTGTGCACGCAGCGGATAACCGGCGGCGAACCACGCGGGGGACGAATCGACGGCGGTCGAATGAAGAGTGGACATCGGGGCCAGCGGAAAAAACAAAATGGAGCCGAGGCCATGGGCCAGCGGGCGAGAGCCGCGCGAACGACACGCGGCGCAAGGTTGCGGCACGTGTGGTGCGCAAGCCGCCTGGGCGCGGGCGCCGGTACGCGCGCACCGCGCGGCATGGCTGTGCAGCCTTGGGCAAACGCGCGAGGCGCCGTTAAAATGGCGTCGGTCCGTGATTATAGCGAGTGCGCGGCCCGCCGCCGGATCCGGCGGCCGTGGCCCGTGGATGCGGCGCTCGCACTACCAGGAGAATGCAATGCCATCGTTTGACGTCGTCAGCGAAGCCAACATGATCGAAGTCAAGAACGCCATCGAGCAATCCAACAAGGAAATCTCGACGCGCTTCGACTTCAAGGGCTCGGATGCGCGCGTCGAGCAAAAGGAACGCGAACTGACCGCGTTCGCCGACGACGATTTCAAGCTCGGTCAGGTGAAGGACGTCCTGATCTCCAAAATGGCCAAGCGCAACGTGGACGTGCGCTTTCTCGACTACGGCAAGATCGAAAAGATCGGCGGCGACAAGGTCAAGCAGGTCATCACCGTGAAGAAGGGCGTTTCGGGCGATCTCGCGAAGAAGATCGTCAAGCTCGTGAAGGACAGCAAGATCAAGGTGCAGGCCAGCATCCAGGGCGACGCCGTGCGCGTGACCGGCACGAAGCGCGACGACCTGCAAAGCGTGATCGCCATGCTGCGCAAGGACGTGACCGACACGCCGCTCGACTTCAACAACTTCCGCGACTGATCCCTGCGCACGCGCTGGGGGTGAGCCCCGCGGCACCGGCGAGCATCTCGATTCCAGGGTGCAGACCGGATCGCCCTGCTCGCCGAGCTCGGACGGCATACCTGAAACGGTGCGTTTGAGACTGACGAGCGCCGCCAGGCGCTCTCGCTCGAATGGCCCGCCCTTGCGCCAACGCTACGCCGCCCGCGTGGCCGCCTGATCCTGCGCCCCAGCGGCGGAGTCCGGCTGCTTGCGGGGACGGCCACCCTTGCGCCCGTTGGCGCGCGCAGCCGCGGCCTTCGCAGGCGAGGTGGCGGAGCCCATGGCGCGCGCCAGCTCGCGCATCCACGCACGTGTGCCGAAAACACCGTTCAGCAAGCCAGGCGCCCACAGCGAGAGGTCCAGCTGCGGAAAATACACCGACTGGCCGCCGCCCCAGATTTCGACTTCGGAGAGCTGCCCGGCCGTGGGCGGCGGCTCGAGCTTCTGCAGTTCTTCGATGAGGGCGACCGGCACCCCCAGGTACACGCCGTTGGCAAAACCGATCTCGAGCCGCGCATGCGTGGCGTTGTAACCCGCTGACACTACAACCGGGCTCTGCGCGCCAGCCTCGCGTGCCGCTTCGATCTGCTCGTTGCTAATGTTGACCATGGATCCTCCACCAGGCCCTGCACAGCGGAAAAATTTCCAGCTCAAGCGCGCGCGCGAGGCGTACGACCTGCTGCGCCGCAAGCACATAGAGTTCGCGCACTTCGAGCGGACCGTCAGGGCAATTCAGGTTAAACACACACGACCCTTGCGGGCTTTCGACATGGACATGAGCGGGGCGATGGTCGTTTGGATAGATCACCACGCGATAACCGGGCACGCGAAGGACAGTGGGCATGATTCGGATCATAACCTAACGTTGGGTTTATCGGCAGACTGTGCACCTGCTTTCCCCGGCAACGCTCACAACATTTGCGCCGGAGCAAAAAAGAAGGCCACGTGCCATCAGCGTAGCGGTGACCCGCTCCGTTGAAACCTCGTCCATAAGGCCAGCGCGCGCCTCCCAAGGCGGCGGCCCACAGCCCCAAAAGAAAGGGCGGTGCCGCAGCACCGCCCTCACACAACCTGTGCTCCTGCCCGGATTCCCCGCGTCAGTCGAGCTTGAACTGCCCCACCGCCGCGGCGAGATTCGTCGCCTGGCCGCGCAGCGCCGTGGCCGCCGCCGTCGATTCCTCGACGAGCGCCGCGTTCTGCTGAACCATTTCGTCGAGCTGGCTCACGGCGCGGTTCACTTCCTGAATCCCGCGCGTCTGCTCGCCAGCCGCATTCGTGACCTCGGAGATGATGGTCGTGACGTTCCCCACGTTCTGCACGATTTCGTCCATCGTCTCGCCCGCGCGGCGCACCTGCTGCGAGCCCGAGGTGACACTCGCCACCGTCGATTCGATCAGGTCCTTGATCTCCCGGGCTGCCTGCGCGCTGCGCTGCGCGAGGCTGCGCACCTCGCCCGCCACCACCGCGAAGCCGCGGCCCTGCTCGCCCGCGCGCGCCGCCTCCACGGCCGCGTTCAGCGCGAGGATGTTGGTCTGGAACGCAATACCGTCGATCACGCCGATGATGTCCGCAATCTTCACCGAGGCCTCTTCGATCGACCCCATCGTGCGCACCACGTCGCTGATGACGGCGCCGCCGCGCGAAGCGACCTGCGAGGCCGAGGCGGCCGTCACGTCGGCCTGCTGCGCCGCGTTGGCCGATTGTGCGACCGTCGCCGTGATTTCCTCCATCGAGGCCGCCGTCTGCTGCAGGCTTGCCGCCGCCGATTCGGTGCGGCCCGACAGGTCCACATTGCCTGCGGCGATCTCGTCGCTCGCGGTGCGCACCGATTCGCTCGCCTCGCGAATATGACGCATGACGTTACGCAGCTTGTCCATGAAGGCGTTGAACGAGCGCGCGATCTGCGCCACCTCGTCGGTGCCCTCGGCCGGCAGGCGCTGCGTGAGATCGCCCTCGCCCGCGCTAATGGCATCCATGGCATCGCGCACCTTCGAAAGGCGCTGGAACGACACGGCCGTTGCCGCCGCCACAATCACGGCCGCCGCCACCGCGATCACGACGAGCGCGATCAGCGAAGCCGTCAGGAGCGAGCGCATGCCCGCCGTCGCATCCCCCTGGTCGAGCGCGACGATCACGTGCCAGTCCGTGCCGGCGATCGGCTCGGCGCGCATCAGCTTGGTGCTGCCACCGACGTCCACGGCAAGCGGGTCCGCCGACGAGAACAGCGCGGCGAGGCGCTCGCCGGCCAGGTCGGGCGCCAGATCCGAAACCGGCTTGAGCGTGAGTTTCGCGTCCGGATGCGCGACGATCTGGCCGCTGCTGTCCACCAGCATACCGAAGCTCGCGGGCGTCGGCTGGATCGAGCGGACGTTGGCGATCACGCTGTCCATCGAAACGTCGCCCGACACCACGGCCTTCACCGCGCCGTCACGAATCACGGGCGTGGCGAACGCCACCACGAGCTTGCCGCTGCCGGCGTCCACGTAGGGGGGCGTCACGATGCCCTTGCCGGCCGCGACAGCCTGCTTGTACCAGGGACGGCCCGTGGGATCGTAATCGGGCGGGATGCCGGTGGGATCGGAGAACTTCGCGGTCTTGTCCGCATAGCCGACATAGACGTTGGTGAAACCGCCCGCAGCCGCGATCTGCTTGAGCGCCGGGACCGGATCCGCCGGGTCGACGACCGCGTCCTGCAGCGAGTTGATCATCTGCGCGTGCGAGGCGACCCAGTCGTTGATGCCTGCAGCGTGACTGTCCTCGACGGCCGTGAGCATACTGTCGACCGACTCGGTGTTGTGCGAGTTGGCGACGAAATAATCGAGCGCTGTATTGGCGCCGAGCGCCACGACGACGATGACGACAGCGAGCGCGACGATGCGCGCGCGAATGGTGGAGAACATGGAGAGCGTCGGGTGCGGGGAATGAAACGGTTGGCCGGCAAACACTATTTGGGACTTCACCGACGTTTACGGCGACCACGACGCGGGACTTGAGCCCGATTAATTGGGGCTAAATCATCTTGTTGCCTGGCTCGCTGTCTGGCTCATTGCCGCCTCACTGCCCGGCTTCAGCAGCCGGCTTCTTCTTGTCGCCGATACGGCTCTCCTTGCCTGCCATCAGCTTGGAGATATTCGCGCGATGGCGCCAGAACAGCAGCACGCTCATCGCAAGGATGGCGAGCGCGATGACATGCGGGCCGAACAGAAAGACGTCGAAAAGCGGCGCGAACACGGCGGCGGCGAGCGCCGCGAGCGACGAGTAGCGAAAGAAGAACGCGACGATGAGCCAGGTGAGCAGCGTAGCGAGACCCAGCACCGGATGGATCGCGAGCAGCACGCCCGCGGCCGTCGCCACGCCCTTGCCGCCCTGGAAGCGGAAGAAGACGGGATACAGGTGGCCGAGGAACACCGCGATCGCGGCGAGCGCCACCGCGTCATCGCCGAGTCCGAAGCGCGGGCCGAAATGCGCAACGAGCCACACGGCCAGCCAGCCCTTGAACGCGTCGCCGATCAGCGTGAGGATCGCGGCTTTCTTGTTGCCGCTGCGCAGGACGTTGGTCGCGCCCGGATTGCCGGACCCGTAGGAGCGCGGATCGGCGAGCCCCATCGCGGCGCTCACGATCACGGCGAACGATACCGAGCCGATCAGATAGGCGAGAACGGCGACGATCAGGTTGTACATGCGCGAAACCCGGTGAATGGTGAAGGAAGCGCGCGCTGGTGCCCTGGTGCCGTCGGGGCCGGGCGGGACGCGCGAAGGCGCCCATTCTACCGAAGCGCGGGCGCGCGGTGAGCGCGAATCAGGGAACGTACGGAGGCGCGGTCTGCGCCATGCGGCAAGCGGCGGGTGTCACTCCACGCTCGCGCACTGCACGGGTTTCGCACCCAGCAGGGAGACGAGCACGGCCGGCGCGAGGCTCACCAGGTAGCCGCGACGGCCGCCGTTGAGCCAGATCTCGTCGAGCTCGAGTATCGTCGATTCGACATAGATGGGCATGGTCTTCTTCGTGCCGAACGGCGACGTGCCGCCGACAAGATAGCCCGAATGCCGGCTCGCGACCTCGGGCTTGCAGGGCTCGACCCGCTTCACACCGATCTGGCGCGCGAGGTTCCTGGTCGAGACCTTGCGGTCGCCATGCATCAGCACGATCAGCGGCTTCGCGTGCTCGTCCTCCATCACGAGCGTCTTGACCACGCGATGCTCGTCCACGCCGAGCTGACGCGCGGATTCTTCCGTGCCGCCGTGCTCGACATATTCGTAGGGGTGCTCGCCGAACGCAATGCCCGCGCGGCGCAGCATCTGCGTGGCCGGCGTTTCGGAGACGTGTTTCGATTTGCTCATCGGCGCATTGTAATTGGGGCAAGGCGGGCCCGCAGGCCGCCCTAGCCTCGCGGATGATGTTTCGCGTGCAGCAGCCTGAGCCGCTCGCGCGCGACGTGGGTGTAGATCTGCGTCGTGGAGATGTCGCTGTGCCCGAGCAGCAGTTGCACGACGCGCAGGTCCGCGCCGTGATTGAGCAGATGCGTCGCGAACGCATGCCGCAACGTATGCGGCGACAGCGGCGCGTGCACGTCGGCCGCCGCCGCGTGGCGCTTGATGATGTGCCAGAACTGCTGGCGCGTCATACCCTCGGCGCGGGCCGTGACGAACAGCGCGTCGGCCGGGCGCGCACCGAGCAGCGCGGGCCGGGACTCGCGCAGATAACGCTCGATCCACGCATGCGCTTCTTCGCCGAACGGAATGAGCCGCTCCTTCGCGCCCTTGCCCAGCACGCGCACGACGCCCTCGTTCAGGCCCACCTCGACGGTCTTGAGCGTCACGAGCTCGGTCACGCGCAGGCCGCTCGCATACATCAGCTCGAGCATCGTGCGATCGCGCAGGCCAAGCGCAGTGGCGATGTCGGGCGCGCCGAGCAGCGCCTCCACCTGCGCTTCGGTGAGCGTCGAAGGAAAGCGCGGCGCCTGCTTCGCCGAACGCACGCGCACGGTCGGATCGGCCACCACGCGCCGCTCGCGCAGCGCCCAGCCGTAGTAGCGGCGAAACACCGAAAGACGCCGGTTCGCCGAGGTCGCCTTGTCCGCCTTGCGGCTCGCGCTATAGGCGAAGAGATCGTCCTCGCGCGTCGCGTCGAGTGTCCCGGCGCGCTTGCGCGCGAGCCACGCCGAAAAGAGCCGCAGGTCGCGCCGGTAGGCATCGAGCGTGTTGCGCGACAGGCCGTGTTCGAGCCACATCGCGTCGCAGAAGGTGTCGATGGCGAGGAGGCTCTGCGCGAGCGCCGACGATGCCTCGGGCGCCAAGGCTTCGGCGTCGTCTTCGGCGGGCGCCGCCACGCGCGCGCCGTCGTTTGCCTCGCGCGCGTCGAGCGCGTCGTCTTCTGCTGTCGTGGCGGGCGCCATGGGCGTGATCGCGTTCGTCATCGGAAGGCAACGCCCTCGTGTGCGAGCAGCCAGCGCTTCACGTCGCGAAAGAAGCCCTCGCCGCCGTGATGCGCAAAGCCGCCGATGCCGCTTGCCGAAACCACGCGATGGCACGGAATCACGAGCGGAAAGGGATTCGAGCCGCACGCCTGGCCAACCGCGCGCGCGGAGTCGCTGCCAATGCGCCTCGCGAGCTCGCCGTAGGTCAGCACGCCGCCCGCAACGATCGCGCTGATGCCGTGCCAGACGCGCTGCTGGAACGGCGTGCCGCGTGTCGCGAGCGGCAGGTCGAAGCCGGCGGAGGCGTCGTCGAAATAGCGCACGATCTGCTCGGCCGCGCGCGCAGCCAGCGCGCAGTCCGGCTCGACGCTGGCCGTCGTTGCGCCCAGATAGACGATCTCACGCACGGCCTCGCCGCCGGTGCGGATGCCGACCTTGCCGAACGGCGCGTCGATCACTGCATTGAACATGGTTGCCTCCGTCACGCGCGGCGCGCGCATTCGCCGCTGAATTCGACCGCTAATTGCCAAGCTAATTGCCAAGCTAATTGCCAAGTTTACGCTGCCTCGAGCGCCCAGCGCACGTGCTCGCGAACCAGCTCCGACTCGTCGTCCGCGCGCGCGCGCAGCCCCGCGACGATAGCCTCGCGGGCGCCGCCCTCGAGTGCCGTTGCCGCGCGCAGCGCATTGCCCATCGCCACCGCGAGATTGCGCGACCAGCGCTCGTAGCCGATGCGACGGATCGCGCTGCCCTGCATGCGCTCGTCGAAATCTTTCGCGCTCCAGTCGAACAGCTCGACGAGCGTCGCGCGATCGAGCCCGTGACGCACGTCGAAATCGGCGACGGGCGCCGCCTGCGCGAACTTGTTCCAGGGACACACGAGCTGGCAGTCGTCGCAGCCGTACACGCGATTGCCGATCAGCTCGCGCATGTCGAGCGGAATGCTGCCCTTCAGCTCGATCGTCAGATACGAAATGCAGCGCCGCGCATCCACGTGATACGGCCCGGTGATCGCGCCGGTCGGGCACGCGCCGATGCAGCGCGTGCAGCTGCCGCAGTGCGCGCCGGCCGCGGCGGGCAGGTTGGGCGCCGGCACGGCCGCCGCGCCCGAGCGCGCGGTTTCGGCGTCCGTCGGCAACGGCAGATCGACGTAGATCTCGCCGAGAAAGAACAGCGATCCGGCGTCGCGCTGCAGCAGCAGCGTGTGCTTGCCGCGCCAGCCGATACCGGCCTTCTGCGCGAGCTCCACTTCGAGCACCGGCGCCGAATCGGTGAACACGCGGTGGCCGAACGCGCCGATCTCGGCCTCGATGCGATACGCGAGTTGCTGCAGGCGCGCGCGCAGCACCTTGTGATAGTCGCGGCCGCGCGCGTAGATCGACACGACCGCCGCCTGCGGGTCGGCGAGGCGCGCGCGTTCGCGTTCGCGCCATTCGCCATGCGCGCGCGGCGCCTCCTGCGAGGGTTCGGCGGGCTCGTCGCGAGCCGCGTCTTGCGAAGCACTTTCGGCTGTCTTTCCGGGTCCATTCGATGCGGCCGGCGCCAGCGTCGCGAGCGGCAGATAGGCCATGCGCACGGAGATCACGCGTCGCGTACCGGCCACAAGCTCCGCTGGCCGCGCACGTTTCATATCATGTTTGGCCATATAATCCATCTCGCCGTGGCAGCCTGCTTCGAGCCATGCGGCGAGGCCCGCTTCGGCATGCGAGAGGTCGGTATCGCTGATGCCGATCGCACCGAACCCCAGTTCGCGTCCCCACGTCCGGATGCGCGCCGCGAGCGCGGCAAGTGCCGCCGCATCGAGCGACGGCCCCGACGGCGCCTCTCGCGCGGCCGGCTCGCACGACGTTGCAGCGGCATGTATCGCAACGGGCGCAAGACCCTCCACGTCCGTCGTGGCGTGCGCGAGGTTGGAAGAGGAAAGCGAGGGACTGCGGTTCATCACGTCATTTTACGAGAATGCCCGGAAAGCCCGTCATGCCCGGCCACGAACACGCGCCGCAAGCGCCGGCCCCCGTCCTGCTCGAACGACGCTTCGAGCTGCCGGACGAAGCGGCCACCAACGCGTTCGGCACGCGCTTCGCCCATGCGCTCGAAGCGCAGCGTGCCGAAACCGCAAACGCTGCGGCCGGCGCGCGCTTCAATGGCCTGCAGGTCCAGTTGCTGGGCGAGCTCGGCGCAGGCAAGACCTCGCTCGTGCGCGCCACGCTGCGCGCCCTGGGTCACGCGGGCCGCGTGCGCAGCCCCACCTATACGCTGGTCGAACCGTACGAGGTCGCAACGCCGAGCGGGGAACTCCAGCTCTATCACTTCGATCTGTACCGATTCAGCGATCCGGCCGAATGGGCCGATGCCGGCTTTCGCGAATATTTCGCGGCAGGCGCGGTATGTCTGGTCGAGTGGCCGCAACGCGCGCAAGGCCTGCTCGGCGTACCGGACCTCGTGTTTTCGCTGGAACCCGGAGAACAAGGCGAAGGCCGTGTGCTGACCGCCTACGCATACAGCGCATCAGGAAAGGCATGTCTAGAAAGATGTTAATCAAACCGTTCCGCTCGATCGAATCCGCGGCGACCGCCACGCACAACTGGCGGCGCCGGCAGATCCTGAAGGCGGGCGCGTCCACGCTCGTGCTCGGTCTCGCGGTGGCCGCGCCACGGCTCGCGTGGGCAACCTCGGTGCTCGGCGTGCGCGTGTGGCCGGCGCGCGACTACACGCGCGTCACGATCGAATCGGACCAGCCGCTCGCGACCTCGCAGCAAATGCTGCAGAACCCGGACCGGCTCGTCATCGACATCAGCGGCCTCGACCTCGACGACGCACTGAAGAATCTCGTCTCCAAGATCACGCCGAACGATCCGCAGATCCAGGCGGTGCGCGTGGGCCAATACCAGCCGCACGTGGTGCGCATGGTGTTCGACCTGAAGGGGTCGGTGAAGCCGCAGGTGTTCACGCTGCAGCCCGTGGGCTCGTACAGTTACCGGCTCGTGTTCGACCTCTACCCGGCCGTCGCGCCCGATCCGATGATGGATCTGCTCGCGCAGAGCGAACAGAAGCAGGAGCAGTTCGACGCGCGCGAGGCGACGCGTCACGACGTACCGCCTTCGGCACTCGCGGGGCCCACGGCCCCGCCCGCGCCGCCGTCGGCCGCCGACAACAGCGACGCGTTCTTCCAGCACTACGCGCAAAGCGATGCGGCGAACGCGCCACCCGCGCGCCCTGCGGTACCGCGCCCTGCACCGCCGGTGCCGCCCGCGGTCATCGTGCAACGCGCGCCCAAACCGGCGCCCGACGCCGCGGCGCTCGCGCAGAACAACAACAGCGGCAACAGTGGCGGCGGCGACGACTATGGCTTCGTCACGCCGAAACCGGACAAGAGCGGCACGCTGCGCCTGCTCACGGTGGCGATCGACCCGGGCCACGGCGGCGAGGATCCGGGCGCGATCGGCAGCGCGGGCACCTACGAAAAGCACATCGCGCTCGACATCGCGAAGAAGCTGCGCGCGAAGATCGACGCCCAGCCCAACATGCGCGCGATGATGACGCGCGACGCCGACTTCTTCGTGCCGCTGAACGTGCGCGTGCAAAAGGCGCGGCGCGTGGGTGCGGACCTCTTCGTATCGGTCCATGCGGACGCCTTCACCACGCCGCTCGCGCGCGGCTCGTCGGTGTTCGCGCTTTCGGAGCACGGCGCGTCGAGCGCCGCCGCGCGCTGGATGGCGAACAAGGAGAACTCGTCGGACCAGATCGGCGGCATCAACGTGCAGACCGCCGACGCCGCAGTGAATCGCGCGCTCTTCGACATGTCCACCACGGCGCAGATCCGCGACTCGATGCGTTATGGCGGCTTCGTGCTCGACGAGATCGGGGACATCAACAAGCTGCACAAGGGCTCGGTCGAGCAGGCGGGCTTCGCGGTGCTCAAGGCGCCCGACATTCCGTCGATCCTCGTCGAGACCGCCTTCATCAGCAACCCGGAAGAAGAGGCCAAGCTCAACGACGACGCCTATCGCGACCAGATGGCGAGCGCCATTCTCAAGGGCATCAAGCGCTACTTCGCGGCGAATCCGCCGCTCGCCAAGAACCGCATGACCTGAGCCGCGCAGGGCCTGCGCCCATGTGATACGCCGCGCAGCGGCGCGGCGTTTTCTTTTCTGGACGCGAGTGCCGGCGTTTGCGTATCGTTAGCGCGCCGCGGCGAGCCGCTGCCGCACCCAGCCCCCGAACACATTGACGAAGAGGCCGCCCATCACAAGCGCGGCGCCGCCGATCTGCGCGGCACTGAGGCGCTCGCCGAGCAGCACGGACGCCGAAGCGAGCCCGATGATCGGCACCAGCAGCGAGAACGGCGCGACCTGGCTTGCGGGATACTTCGAGAGCAGGCGGCTCCAGAGGCTGTACCCGAGCAGCGTCGCGACGAACGAGAGATAGACGACCGCGAGCACCGAAGACACGCCGATCCCCTCGAGCGCGCCCACGATGCGCTGCGGTCCTTCGAACCAGTACGACAGCACGAGAAACGGCAGCGGCGGAATCAGGCTCGCCCAGACGACCAGGCCGACCAGATCGATCTTGCCCACCTTCTTCGTGACGATGTTGCCGAGCGCCCACATCACGGCCGCGCAGAGCGTGAGCGCGAAACCGGCGAGCGTCATCTCCTGCGCGCCGCCGCCGGCGCCCGACTGCACGCCGATCAGCGCAAGGCCGCCGGCGGCGATCAGCAGGCCGATCACGTTCTGCGCATGAAACCGTTCATTCAGGAAGAACGCCGCGAAGCCCAGCGTGAAAAACGCCTGCGCCTGCAGCACGACCGAAGCGAGCCCGGCGGGCATGCCCACATACATGGCAGAGAACAGAAAGGCGAACTGCCCGAACGAGATCGTCGCGCCGTAGGCGAAGAGCCACTTCCAGGGCAGGTTCGGCCGCTTCACGAACAGCACCGCCGGAAACGCCGCCAGCAGGAAGCGCAGCGCGCCCAGCAGCATCGGCGGCACGCCGTGCAGACCCACCTTGATCACCACGAAATTCACGCCCCACGCCAGCACCACCACCAGCGCGCGCAGCAGATCCTTTGGCGACATCGTCTCCCCCGCTTCGTGCTTGTCGAACTCGCGAGTGTACCGCGCCGCCCTCCGGGCCGCGCGGCATGGCTCGACAGCGGGCGTTAGAATGGGCGGCGGCCCCGCATCCGGCCACATCGGGCCGCATTTGGCCGCATTTGGCTTTCACGTGCCCACACACCGATCCATCAAGGAAGCGCCATGTCCTCATCGATCAAAGCGGTCCTCAAGCCCCATACGCGCGACATCGGCAATCTGCTCGTGCGGCGCGTGCTGCCCGCGCTCGCCGCGCGTCTCGTCGGCCCGTTCATCTTCTTCGACCATATGGGGCCGGCCACGCTCGAACCGGGCGCGGGTGTCGACGTGCGCCCGCACCCGCACATCGGCCTCGCCACCGTCACCTACCTGTTCGACGGCGCGCTCATGCACCGCGACAGCCTCGGCTCGAAGCAGAAGATCGTCCCCGGCGACGTCAACTGGATGACGGCTGGCCGCGGCATCGTCCACTCGGAGCGCACGCCCGACGAAGACCGTGGGAACAGCATGACCATGCACGGCATCCAGACCTGGGTGGCACTGCCGCTCGATCACGAGGACACCGATCCGTCGTTCTCCCATCACGCCGCCGACACCCTGCCCGAGATCGAGCGCAACGGCGTTGCGCTGCGCGTGATCGCGGGCACGGCGTTCGGCGAGACCTCGCCCGCCGCAACCTTCTCGGCCACGCTTTACGTGGCCGCCGAGTTCGCGCCAGGCGGCGCGATCGCGCTCGACGCGGAGCACGAGGAACGCGGCGTGTATCTTGTCGAAGGCGATCTGTCGATCGACGGCACGCCGCTCGAAGCCGCCACGATGGCCGTGCTCGTGCCGGGCGAAACCGTCACGCTGGCGAGCACGGGCGGGGCGCGCGTGATGCTGCTGGGCGGCGAGAAGCTCGAGGGCGAGCGCTTCATCGAATGGAACTTCGTGGCCAGCTCGCGCGAGAAGATCGAGGCCGCCAAGTCCGCCTGGACGCGCCAGGAAATGGGGCAGGTCCCAGGCGAAACCGAATGGATCCCGCTGCCGGAAAAGAAGGCACACTAAAGTGACTCACTGCGGTGACGCACTGCGGTGACGCACTGCGGCGGCACTGGGCGAACACCACACGGCGGCGATTGAATCCGCGCGTATCGTCCCCACCTGAGCGCGTGACTGACCGAACCCTACGAGGACGCAATGGATACCACCCTGGCCACTTTTGAAAAGGACGTGATCGAAGCATCGGCGCTCGCGCCCGTGCTGATCGACTTCTGGGCGCCGTGGTGCGGCCCGTGCAAGACGCTCGGCCCGATGCTCGAAAAGCTCGAAGCCGAATACGGCGGCAAATGGAAGCTCGCGAAGGTCAACGTCGATGAAAACCAGGAGCTCGCCGCGCACTTCCAGGTACGCAGCATTCCGCATGTCGTCGCGTTCGCGGACGGACGGCCCGTCGACCAGTTCATCGGCGTACTGCCCGAAGGGCAGCTGCGCCAGTTCATCGACCGCCTGATCCCCGACCCCGCCGCCACCGAGCGCCGCGCCGCCCAGGAGGCGCTGGCCGAGGGCCGCCGCGAGGAGGCCTACGACGCGCTCCAGGCCGCGCTGGCCTACGACCCGGGCTTCGACGATGCGCGCATGGACCTGATCGAGCTGCTGCTGACCGACAACCGTGCCGACGAGGCCCACAAGGAAGCCGAGCTGCTCTCCCCGAAGACCACGCAGGGCATCGATCCGCGCTACAACGCGATCAAGACGCGCCTCGACGCGCTCGACGCCGCCGCCGAGCTGCCGCCCACCACCGCGCTGGAAGCGCAGGTGGCCGCGCATCCGGAAGATCTGGAGGCGCGCTTCGATCTCGCGAATGCATTGATCGCGCGGCGCAAGTACGCAGGCGCGCTCGAGCAGCTGCTGGAGGTCGTCAGGCGCGACCGCACGTTCCGCGACGACATCGGCCGCAAGACCATGCTCTCGGTGTTCGATCTCGCGGCGCACCAGCCGCAACTCGTGAGCGAGTGGCGGCGCAAGCTGAGCGCCTTGCTCAACTGAGCAACACCGCGCCAGCTGGCAAGAAAAGCGTAGACACAAAAAACGCACGGCCTTTGCAGCGCCGTGCGTTTTTCGTTGTGGGCTGGAAAAGCGCGAAAAGCAGCGCCAGCGGAGCCGTCTGGCGCCCTATCTCCCCATCGCCCCATGCGCGATCGCGCGCAGCACATACGCGGCCGCCGCAAAGCCGAAGCTCGCCGTCACGCACACGCTCGAGCCGAAACCCGCGCAATTGAGGCCCACGGGCGCGTGATGGCCGGGCGACGTGGTGAGGTGCTCGGCCTCGGGATCCACGTCGCAAACCGCGACCTCGGGATAGATGAGCGGCTCGTCCGAATACACGGCGCTCACCTTGAACTTCGCCTTCGGGCCGCGCGGGAAGCCGTGCTGTTTGCGCAACTGGCCGCGCACCTTGGAAAGCAGCGGGTCCTGGATCGTGAGCGCGAGGTCGTCGATGCGAATGCGCGTGGGGTCGAGCTGCCCGCCCGCGCCGCCCACCGTGATGAGCGGCTGCCGGTGTTCGACGCACCAGGCGATCAGCGCCGTCTTGGTGCGCACGCTGTCGATCGCGTCGATCACGTAGTCGAAACCGCCGCCGAGCAGCGCGTCGAAATTCGACGGCTCCACGAAATCCTCCACGAGCCGCACGTCGCAGGCCGGGTTGATCAGCTGGATGCGCTCCGCCATCGCGTCGACCTTCGGCTTGCCGTAGTTTCCGTCGAGCGCGTGGATCTGGCGGTTGGTGTTGCTTTCCGCGACGTTGTCGAGATCGATCAGCGTGAGCTTGCCGATCGCGCTGCGCGCGAGCGCCTCCGCCACCCACGACCCTACGCCGCCGATGCCGATCACCGCGACGTGTGCGCGCTCGAAGGCCTCGAGCGCCGCCGCGCCGTAGAGCCGCGCGACGCCGCCAAAACGCCGGGCCCGGTCGGCTTCATCGGGCAGCGGGGGCGCGGTAAGATCGGTTTGCGGCGAAATCGGGGTACTGGACATGGCGCTGGAGCTTCAGAAAGACGCGAAAGCGGACCGGACGGCCTTGCCGCCGGTCCACGCGAGACCCGTATTTTGCCTGATCGGGCGAGATCGTTCCGTGGCGTCTGGTGGCGTCCGGCTTTCCCGCGCCACCGAAGGCCCGGGCAAGCCGCCGGGAACGGTGCGCACGACGATTTTCGTCCTTCGTTATACTTGTCCGTACTGAAGCGTCCGCATAAAACATGACAACCCTCGCCGACCTCCGCAAGAACTATTCGCTCGGCTCGCTCGATGCCGCCGACGTCGATCGCGATCCCATCCTCCAGTTCCAGACCTGGTTTGCCCAGGCGCTCGACGCGAAGCTGCCCGAGCCCAACGCGATGACGGTCGCCACCGTCGACGCCGAAGGCCGTCCGGCGGCGCGCATCCTCCTTATCAAGGGTGTCGACGAGCGCGGGTTCGTCTTCTTCACGAACTACGAGAGCCGCAAGGGCCGCGAGCTCGCGGTCAATCCGCATGCGAGCCTGCTCTTTCACTGGATCGAGCTGGAGCGCCAGGTGCGCATCGAGGGTAAGGTCGAGAAAACCAGCGCCGGGGAAAGCGACACCTACTACCAGTCGCGCCCGCTTGGCTCGCGCATCGGCGCATGGGCTTCCGACCAGAGCGCCGTGATCGGCAGCCGCGCTGAACTCGAAGTGCGCGAGCGCGAGATCAGCGCGAAGTATGGCGAGAACCCGCCGCGTCCGCCGCACTGGGGCGGCTACCGCCTCGTGCCGGACGCGATCGAGTTCTGGCAGGGCCGCCCGTCGCGCCTGCACGACCGCATCCGCTATACGCGCGAGCGCGCCGGCTGGCGCATCGAGCGTCTCGCACCGTAGGCCGCGCTCAGCGTTGCCCGACCGCGAGCGTTTGCCAGCCCGCGGCCCCTGGGCGGCGGTGTCGCGCAGTCCCGGATTTACCGGCAGTTCACTGGCAGTTCACAAGCAGTTCGCTTGAGCCATTCGTTTTGTACTTTAAGTCTTTGGGCTTTGGTCGTTCTTTGGACCGCAACCTTCCTGCATGGGACCGGAGTCGGCGCAGGGGCCCAGAGTCGGTGCTAAAGCACCCACTCTGGCCAACATGCCAACTCCGCATCGACACGGAGAGAAACGCATGTTCTGGGAGAAAAAACTCGCACACTGGGTAGACGAGGTGCGCAACCAGGCCAACCTGCCGGCGCGCCTCGTGCTCTGGAGCGGCCAGCAGTACGATTTCGGCCACTTCGCCGCGCCGCAGGTCACGTTGAAGGTGAACAGCGCGTCCGCGCTGCCGCTGTTGCTCGAACCGAGCCTCGACAATCTCGGCGAGGCCTACGTGAAGGGCAAGATCGACATCGAGGGCAAGCTCGCGGACATCATCAACATCGGCTACTCGCTCGCGCGCAGCACGGTCACGAACGCCGGCAAGCTGGCGCGCGTGCGCCGTTACTTCACGCACTCGAAGACCAGCGACAAGAGAGCGATCCAGTATCACTACGACGTCTCGAACGAGTTCTACAAGCTCTGGCTCGACGAGAACATGGTCTATTCCTGCGCGTACTTCGAGAATGGCGACGAAGACCTCGCCACCGCGCAGCTCAAGAAGATCGACCACATCCTCACCAAGATCCAGTTGCAGCCGGGCCAGCGCCTGCTCGACATCGGCTGCGGCTGGGGCGCGCTCGTGCTGCGCGCGGCGCAGAAGTTCGGCGCGCGCTGCGTGGGCGTCACGCTCTCGCAGAACCAGTTCGATCTCGCCACGGCGCGCGTGAAAGCGGCCGGCCTCGAAGACCGCATCGAGATCCGCCTGCAGGACTATCGCGAGATCGACGGTCAGTTCGACCGCATCACGAGCGTCGGCATGTTCGAGCACGTGGGACGCAAGAATCTGCCCGGGTATTTCCGCAAGGTGCACGACCTGCTCGTGGACGACGGCATCGCCATGAACCACGGCATCACCTCGTCAGACGCCGATTCCGGCGAAACGGCGCTAGGCGGCGGCGAGTTCATCGACCGCTACGTGTTCCCGGACGGCGAGCTGCCGCATATCGGCCTCGCGCTCGAAGCTGCGCAGCGCGGCGGCCTGGAGGCGGTTGACGTGGAGAGCCTGCGCCGTCACTATGCGCACACGCTCGACATCTGGTCGGAAAACTTCGAAGCGCGCGCGCAAGAGGCAAAGCGGCTCGTCGACGACGAGAAGTTCCGAATCTGGCGCGTGTATCTCGCGGGCTGCGCCTATGCGTTCGAGCACGACGACGTCTCGATCTTCCAGATCGTCTGCCGCAAGGCCGGCCGCAGCGCAACCACGCTGCCGTGGTCGCGCCGCTACATGTACGAAAAGCCGCTGTGACGGAGATCGCGGCGCGGCGCCGGTGACCGACGGTGCCGCGTCCCCTGCGCGCGCGGCATGCCTGACCGAAACCGCACGACCGCACACGCATGAACGAGCGCAACGCCCCGGACCCGGCGGCATCGACTAACGCAGGAAGCGACACTTGCGCAGCCGCCACGCAAGTCGATCTATTCGGCTTTGTCGCGCCCGCGCCGGAGCCGGCGGCGAAGCCGCCTGCCGCAAAGGCGCCGCGCACGAGGCGCGAGAGCGCCCCGGCGGACGGCGCCCAGGCGGCCCTCCCCGCGACGAGCGAGCTAGCCGGCTTCGAAGCGCCCGACGTGAGCCGCGCGCCCCGCCCGGCTCCCGCACCCGCGCCGAAGCGCCGTGCGCGCGGCGTGCTGCCGATGGTGGCCGACGAGGCCATGCTCGAGCTCGGCGCCAACCTGCCGCCGCAGGTGCGCCTTGGCACGTCGTCGTGGTCGTTTCCGGGCTGGCGCGGCATCGTCTACGGCGACGACTACAGCAACAGCAAGCTCGCACGCGACGGCCTCGCGGCCTACGGCGCCCATCCGCTGCTGCGCTCGGTGAGCATCGACCGCTCGTTCTACGCGCCGCTCTCCGTTGCCGACTACCTGCGCTACGCGCAGCAGGTGCCCGACCACTTCCGCTTCATCGTCAAGGCACCCGCCTCGATCACCGACGCCAGCGTGCGCGGCGAGCGCGGCGAGCCGGTGGCGGCCAATCCCTGCTTTCTGAATGCGCAACTGGCGGCAAGCGAGTTCGTCGAGCCGTGCCTCGCGGGCCTCGGCCAGAAGGCCGGTGCGCTCGTGTTCCAGTTCCCGCCGCTGCCCGATCAACTGCTCGCCGACCCGGCGGTGTTCGTCGAACGGCTGCACGGGTTCCTGATGGCGCTGCCGCCGCTGCCCGCGACGCCCGACGGCCGGTGTTACGCCGTGGAGATCCGCGACGCGAGCCTGCTCACGCCGCGCTTCGTGCGCATGCTGCGCGCAGCGGGCGCGCGTTACTGCGTGGGGCTGCACGCGCGCATGCCAGACCCCCTGCGCCAGGCCACGGCGCTCGCACTGATGGACGGGCACACGCCTGCCGGCCCGCTGATCGTGCGCTGGAGCCTGCACAGCGGCTTTCGCTATGAGCAGGCGAAGGTGCGCTACGAGCCGTTCGACAAGCTCGTCGACGAAGACCCGCACACCCGCGACGCGCTCGCCGAACTGGCCGCGCGCTATGCGCTCGCCGGCCAGCCCGTGCTGATCACGACGAACAACAAGGCGGAAGGATCGGCGCCGCTCTCGTGCGCGAAGCTCGCACGCGCGATCGTGGACGAATTCCTGCGATTGAAGCGCGAGACGGCGCCGGAACACGGCGCCGAAGCCGAACGGAAGGACGCTTGAGCGGCGACGTCACGCTCGGCCCGCGCGCCTCGACCCGCCAACGGCACGTCACTCAGCCTTGAGCCGGTGCGCGAACTTCTGCCGGAACTTCGCCACCTTCGGCGCGACGACGAACGCGCAATAGCCCTGATTGGGATGCTGCGCGAAATAGTTCTGGTGATAAGCCTCGGCGGGGTAGTAGTTACCGTCGAGCGGCAGCACCTGGGTGACGATCTGGCCGTCGTAGACGCCCTCGGCGGCCAGCTCGCGGATGGCCTGCAGCGCCGTTTCGCGCTGCGCCTCGGAGTGCGTGAAGATCACCGAACGGTACTGCGTGCCTACGTCATTGCCCTGACGGTTGAGCTGGGTCGGGTCGTGAATCGCGAAGAAGATGTCCAGAATCTCGCGGTAGCCGATCTTCGCCGGATCGAACGTCACGTTGACGACCTCGGCATGCCCCGTGTCGCCGTCGCAAACCTGCTCGTAGCCCGGGTTAGCGACGTGGCCGCCCGCGTAGCCCGACTCGACCGAGGTTACGCCGTCCACGCGCAGATACACGGCTTCGAGGCACCAGAAACATCCGCCACCCAGCGTGGCGACTTCGAATGTTTGACTCATACTGCTCGCTCCTTGACTGTGACTCGCGATCGGCGACCGACCTTGCAGGCCATCGCAACCCGGCCTGCCGTGCGGCGCATCCGTTAAAATTGTGACAATACGCCGGTTTTCCAGATGACACCGATCCCGACACTCGCCTTTACCGCGCCTCGCCTGCGCCCCGCAAGCGGAGCCGCCTGCCGATGACGCGCCGCGCCTCCCCGCCCAATTTCGACGACGCCGCCTTTCGCCGCGCGCTCGGCCAGTTCGCGACCGGCGTCACCGTCATCACGACGCGCGCGCCGGACGGCAAGCTGATCGGCATCACCGCCAGCTCGTTCAACTCCGTTTCGCTGAGTCCGCCGCTCGTGCTGTGGAGCCTCGCCACGCGCTCGGCCTCGATGCCCGTGTTCCGCAACAACAGCCACTACGTGGTGAACGTGCTTGCGGCCTCGCAGCTCGACCTGTGCAAGCGCTTCGCCACGGTGAAGGGCGACCGCTTCGAAGGCGTCTCGCACGCGGCCGGTGACTCGGGCATGCCCGTGCTGGACGGCGCGCTCGCCTGGTTCGAGTGCCATAACCGCAGCCGCTACGACGAGGGCGACCACGTCATCTTCGTCGGTGAAGTGGAGCGCTGCGGTGTACGCGAGGATGGGGCCGAGGAGGCACCACTCGTCTTCCACGCCGGCGGCTTCCATCAGCTGCAGTCGCTCTAGGCGGCGCCCCGTCAGGCCACGACGCTTCTGAGCTCCTTCTGCTGGATCAGGTCGACGGGGATGCCCGCCTCGGTCTTGAGCGTCGTGAGCACGATGTTCGAGCGAATGTCCATCACGCCCGGCGCCTTATAGAGCTTGTTCAGCACGAAGTCCGAGTAGTGTTTGAGGTTGTGCGCGAGCACCCGCAGCAGATAGTGCGTCTCGCCCGTCACGACGTACGCGCCAACCACCTCCGGCCAGTCACGCAGCGCCGCCACGAAACGCTCGTGCCAACTTTCCTGGTCGTTGCGCATGGACACCTGCACGAACGCCTCCATCTCGAACCCGAGCAGTTCGCGGTTCAGGCACGCACGGTAGCGGTCCACCACCCCTTGCTCCTCCAGCAACCTCAGCCGGCGCAGGCACGCCGAGGGCGAGAGCGAAATACGCTCTGCCAGATCGAGGTTGCTGATTCGGCCCTCATTCTGTAATACGGCGAGAATACGGCAATCAGTGGCGTCCAGCGAGATTGCATTCATATTTGGTCTCCATTCCCGTCCTGTCTTAAATTATGTGCCAGGAACCCCGGTCCGCGGCGTTTTTTTCGCAAGCACATTTCACTCTAGCTTGCCTATCATTCGAAGCACAAGCAGCGATTGCGGATCAGAACATGAACGACCTCTGGGACATCTCTCCCCCCATCCATCCCGGCACGCCCGTCTGGCCTGGCGACACGCCGGTCGGCGTCGAGCGCGTCTGGCGCATGGAGGCCGGCTCGCCGGTGAACGTGGCGCGCGTGACGCTCTCGCCGCACACGGGCGCGCACACCGACGCCCCGCTTCACTACGACGAGCACGGCGCGCCGATCGGCGCGGTGCCGCTCGACGCCTATCTCGGCCCATGCCGCGTGATTCATTGCGTCGGCGCAGCGCCGCTCGTGCGGCCGGAGCACGTGGAGCACGCGCTCGACCGCGTCCCGCCGCGCGTGCTGCTGCGCACCTATGCCGCCGCACCCGCCGAGCGCTGGGACAGCACGTTCTGCGCGGTGGCGCCCGAAACGATCGACCTCCTCGCCAGGCAAGGCGTGCGTCTGATCGGTATCGACACGCCGTCGCTCGACCCGCAGGAGTCGAAGACGATGGACGCGCATCACCGCATTCGCGCGCACCGCATGGCGATCCTCGAAGGCATCGTGCTCGACGATGTCGCGCCTGGCGACTACGAACTGATCGCGCTGCCGCTCAGGTTCGCGACGCTCGACGCGAGCCCCGTGCGAGCCGTGCTGCGCGCGCTGCCGCGCCCGGCCTGAGCGCCCACACCCGACTGACGACACCCCGATTCAACCGGCTACCGAAACGCAACACGTACCCCCCATGACTTCCATGAACAACCGTAACGACGCCCTGGCGCTGGACCGCGCCGACCCGCTCGCGGCGCTGCGCGACCAGTTCGCGCTCTCGCCCGAGACCATTTACCTCGACGGCAACTCACTCGGCGTGCCGCCCAGCGCCGCCGCCGCGCGCGCGCAGGCCGTGATCGGCACCGAATGGGGCGATGGCCTGATCCGCAACTGGAACACCGCGGGCTGGTTCGCGCTGCCGCGCCGCCTCGGCAACAAGCTCGCTACGCTGATCGGCGCGGCCGAAGACGAAGTGGTCGTCACCGACACGATCTCGGTGAACCTGTTCAAGGCGCTCTCGGCGGCGCTGCGCGTGCAGAACGAACGCGATCCGAAGCGCCGCGTGATCGTCTCCGAGCGCTCGAACTTTCCGACCGATCTCTACATCGCGCAGGGCTTGATCGAACAGCTCGACCGCGGCTACGAGCTGCGACTCGTGGACGATCCGGCCGAACTCCCCGCCGCCCTCACCGACGACGTGGCCATCGCCATGATCACGCACGTGAACTACCGCACGGGCTACATGCACGACATGCCCGCGCTCACCGAGCTGATCCACGCGCGCGGCGCGCTCGCGCTGTGGGATCTCGCGCACTCGGCCGGCGCGGTGCCCGTGGACCTGAACGGCGCGAACGCCGACTACGCGGTCGGCTGCACCTACAAGTACCTCAATGGCGGCCCCGGCTCGCCCGCCTTCATCTGGGTGGCCACGCGTCATCAAAATGCGTTCTCGCAGCCGCTCTCGGGCTGGTGGGGCCACAAGAAGCCGTTCGAGATGAGCCCCGACTACCGTCCCGACAACGGCATCGGCCGCTTCCTGTGCGGCACGCAGCCGATCGTTTCGATGGCGCTCGTCGAATGCGGACTCGACGTGTTCCTGCAGACCGACATGCAGGCCATCCGCCGCAAGTCGCTCGCGCTCACCGATCTCTTCATCGAGCTGGTCGAAACGCGCTGCGCGGGCCTCGATCTCACGCTCGTCACGCCGCGCGAGCATGCGCAACGCGGCTCGCACGTGAGCTTCGAGCATCCGCACGGCTACGAGGTGATGCAGGCGCTGATCGCGCGAGGCGTGATTGGCGACTACCGCGAGCCGCACGTGCTGCGCTTCGGCTTCACGCCGCTCTACGTGCGTTACGTCGATGTCTGGGACGCCGTCGAAACCCTGCGCGACGTACTGGCGGGCGAGCACTGGCGCGCGCCCGAATTCGCCGCACGCGGCGCGGTGACCTGAGGAGACCGAAATGACCGACCACATGCAGGTTCCCGGCATGCCCGACGCGGGCACCACTGCGTCCGCGCCGCGTGGCGGCTGTCCTTTCGGCGGCGCTGCGGCGGCTTCACAGCCCGCTGTTCAGCCTGCCTCCGGCGCAGCGGCAGAAACCGGCGAAGGCTGGCATGACGCCCAGCTCGACTTCTCGAAGTCGATGAGCTACGGCGACTATCTGGCGCTCGATGCGGTGCTCAACGCCCAGCATCCGCTGTCGCCCGACCACAACGAGATGCTGTTCATCGTGCAGCATCAGACGAGCGAGCTCTGGATGAAGCTCGCGCTCTACGAGCTGCGCGCGGCGCTCGCGAACGTGCATCGCGACGCGTTGCAGCCCGCGTTCAAGCAGCTCGCGCGCGTGTCGCGGATCCTTGAGCAGCTCGTGCAGGCCTGGAGCGTACTGTCGACGCTCACGCCGTCCGAATACACGGCGATGCGGCCCTACCTCGGCAGCTCGTCGGGATTCCAGTCGTATCAGTACCGGCAGATCGAGTTTCTGCTCGGCAACAAGAATGTGCAGATGCTCAAGCCGCACGAGCACCGGCCCGAGATCCTTGCCCAGGTGAAGACGACGCTCGAGGCGCCGTCGTTCTACGACGAAGTGATCCGCCTGCTGGCCCGACGCGGGTTCGCGATCGCGCCCGAGCGGCTCGCGCGCGACTGGACGCTGCAGACAGAGCACGACACCACCGTCGAGGCCGCCTGGCTCGAGGTCTATCGCAATCCTTCGCAGTACTGGGATCTGTACGAGATGGCCGAGGAACTCGTGGACCTCGAAGATGCGTTCCGGCAGTGGCGCTTTCGCCACGTCACCACGGTGGAGCGCATCATCGGATTCAAGCAGGGCACCGGCGGGACCAACGGGGCGCCCTATCTGCGCAAGATGCTCGACGTCGTGCTGTTCCCCGAACTCTGGCACGTGCGCACGGTGCTGTAACCCAGGCAGCACGCAGAAAAAAGGCCAGCATCGCGCTGGCCTTTTTTTGTGGCGTAGCAGAATACGCCGCTGCGGCTCGCGCGAACGCAAGCCGCGCGTGACCGCTCAGATCACCACCGTCTGCGCTTCCCCGGCCTTGCTTTCGCGCACGATGCCGATCTTCCAGACCTGCTCGCCCGCGGCCGCCAGCAGCGCGGCGGCTTGATCGGCCTGATCGGCCGACACGATCACGGCCATGCCGATACCGCAGTTGAACACGCGATGCATTTCCGAATCGGCCACGCCGCCATGCTTCTGCAGCCACGAGAACAGCGGCGGCAGCGGCCAGGCGCGATGGTCGAGTTCGGCCGTGAGGCCTTCGCGCAGCACGCGCGGAATGTTCTCGACGAGGCCGCCGCCGGTGATGTGCGCCATGCCCTTGACCTTGACCTGCTCCATCAGCGCGAGCAGCGGCTTCACGTAGATGCGCGTGGGCGCCAGCAGCGCGTCCGCGAGGGTGCGGCCGTCGAAATCGGCGTTCAGGTCCGGCTGCGCGCGCTCGATGATCTTGCGCACGAGCGAGAAGCCGTTCGAGTGGATACCGCTCGATGCGAGGCCCAGCACCACGTCGCCCGAGGCGATCGTGCTGCCGTCGATGATCTTGCTCTTCTCGACCGCGCCCACCGCGAAACCGGCGAGGTCATACTCGCCGTCCGGGTACATGCCCGGCATTTCCGCCGTTTCGCCGCCGATCAGCGCGCAGCCGGCCAGCTCGCAGCCGTACGCGATGCCCTTCACGACCGTCGCCGCCGTATCGACGTCCAGCTTGCCGCATGCGAAGTAGTCGAGGAAGAACAGCGGCTCGGCGCCTTGCACGAGGATGTCGTTCACGCTCATCGCGACGAGATCCTGGCCCACCGTGTCGTGCTTGTTCAGATGAAAGGCGAGGCGCAGCTTGGTGCCCACGCCGTCGGTGCCCGACACCAGCACCGGCTCCTTGTACTTCTTCGACACTTCGAAGAGCGCGCCGAATCCGCCAATCCCGCCCAGCACGCCTTCGCGCAGGGTCTTCTTCGCAAACGGCTTGATGCGGTCGATGAGCGCGTCGCCCGCGTCGATGTCCACGCCGGCGTCGCGGTACGAGAGGCCCGGGGCGCCGGCGCCCTGGTCGGATTTCGGTTGATTCATGGGGAAGTGCCAGAAGGTCGGTAAAATGCGATTTTAACCGATTGACGGCACCCCGCCGCCGTGGCCAGGTCGAGAAATGTGCCAACCGATATGGCAACCGCTGCGCCAGCTGCGCCGGGTGCGGTACCCACGGCAGCACCCGGTACGGACCGCGGGCCGCCCAACGACCGGAAACCCTCGCTTTGTTGCCGAATACACCGATGTTCACGTCGTCGCAGCGCGCGGCCCGCAGCAAGGCCGCGCCTGCGCGCTCCAGCCGGGCCAGGCCGCGCTCGTGAACTGAATTACGCCTGAAACCACCGTGCAGCGACAGTTAACGCTCGATCTCGGCACGCCGCCGCCTTCGACCTTCGACAACTTCCACACCGGCGCCAATGCGGAGCTGGTCGCGCGCCTGCGCGGGCTCGACGCCGCGCTCGCCGCCGGCCCGGTCGCCGATCGCACGTTCTACATCTGGGGCGAGCCCGGCAACGGGCGCAGCCATCTGCTGCACGCGCTGGCGCACGAAGCGCCGCCCGGCCACGCGCGCTATCTCGGGCCGCAGAGCGCGCTCGCGGCGTTCGGCTTCGACCCACGCGTCGCGATCTACGCCGTGGACGACTGCGACGCGCTCTCGGGCGCCCAGCAGATCGCGCTCTTCAATCTCTTCAACGAGGTGCGCGCGCATCCCACCAGCGCGCTGGTGGCGACGGGCAACACCGCGCCGATGGGACTCGCGGTGCGCGAGGACCTGCGCACGCGGCTTGGCTGGGGGCTCGTGTTTCACCTCGCGCCGCTCTCCGACGAAGGCAAATCGGCCGTGCTCAAGCTCGCGGCGCGCGAGCGCGGCATCGCGCTCGCCGACGACGTGCCGGCCTACCTGCTCACGCACTTTCGCCGCGACATGCCGAGCCTGATGACGCTGCTCGACGCGCTCGACCGCTTTTCGCTCGAGCAGAAGCGCGCGGTGACGCTGCCGTTGCTGCGCACGATGCTGGCCGCGGGCGTGCCGCCGCAGGAGGACGCAGCTTCGGCGACGGTGCTCGCAGACGAGTCCACCGGCAGCGCGAGTGCCGCGGACGACGAATTCGACTTCGGTGACGTCGGCGAGCCCGCTATCGACGAACTGCCCGAGCTGCCCGAGCTGCCCGATCAGGCGCCGCCTGCGTGCGCCGGCATCGCATGCGCGCCGTCCCGTGACGCCCCGGCTGCCACAGCCGCCGCCGCGGAGCGCGCCGCCCCCGCACCGTATGAACCTCCGCGGCCGCCCGCCGCGCACGCGCGCGCGCCGCAACCGGTTCCGTTTGCGACGCCCACCGACAACGTCGAAGGCGAGCTCGGCGCGCCGTTTCGCGACGTCGTCGAGCGCGAACTGGGCGGCGCATTGACCGGCGAGGTCGAGGCCGACGTCAGCGGCGAGCTCAACGGCAAACTTAGCGGCGAGCTCGAAGTCGCCGCGCCCGGCGCGAGCGCCACTGACGACGCCATCGCCACTGGCACAGCGCCGCCACGGCCCGAGAACCCAGACGCCCCCCCGAGCGCCGGCGGCCCTGCCCCGGCTCCGGAGCCGCACCACCCGCCCTGCGGGACCGGCACCGGCAGCGGGACCCGCAACGGTATGACCCGCTTCAAGTAAAATGAGCGCCCATGGCTAATCTTGCACTTTTCGATCTCGATCACACGCTGATCCCCACCGACAGCGACCACGAATGGGGCCGCTTCATGGTGAAGCTCGGCATTGTCGACGCCGAGAGCTTCGCGAAGCAGAACGACCGCTTCTTCGCCGACTACAAGGCCGGCGCGCTGGACATCCACGCCTACCTCGTGGCGATGCTCACGCCGCTCGCAAAGTACCCGCGTGCGCAGCTCAAGGCGTGGCACGAGCAGTACATGCACGAAGTCATCCGGCCGGCGATCGTCCCGGCGGCCGTGGAACTCGTGCGCCAGCACAAGGACGCAGGCGACCTCTGCTGCGTGGTGACGGCGACCAACGAGTTCATCACGGGCCCGATCGCCGAGGTGTTCGGCGTGGACAAGCTGATCGCCTGCGAGGTTGAAACGGTGGACGGGCATCCCGACTCGGCCTACACGGGCCGCCCGACCGGCACGCCCAGCTACCGCGAGGGCAAGATCGTGCGCACCGAAGCATGGCTCGCCTCGCTCGGCAAGACCTGGTCGGACTTCGAACACAGCTACTTCTACAGCGACTCCCACAACGACATTCCGCTGCTCGAAAAGGTCACCGACCCGGTCGCGACCAACCCCGACGCCACGCTGCGCGCGCATGCGCAAGCGGCTGGCTGGCCCATCCTCGATTTGTTCCAGGCCTCGTGATCAAGAAATTCATCCGTAAGCTGTTCGGCCAGGATAGCGCCCCCGAAGCGGCCACCGACGTCACACCGGCCCCGGCCGCCGAAGCTTCCGCCCCCGCCCGCACTTCCACCCGAACGGCGCGCAAGCCCGCCGCCGGCACCGACGACAAGACGATTCGCGGACCCAAGGCCCGCGCCGCGAAAAGCGCCGCGCGAGGCTCGGCCCCGAACGCCGATCCGGCCGCACCGGTCATCCTCTCCGCCGACATCCACGGCATCGATCCCTCGCTCATCTCGAAGAACGCGGTCCGCGTGACCGAGGGCCTGCAGCAGGCGGGCTTCCGGGCGTTCATCGTGGGCGGCGCGGTGCGCGACCTGCTGCTCGGCATCGCACCGAAAGACTTCGACGTCGCCACCGACGCCACGCCCGACCAGGTGCAGAAGCTGTTCCGCCGCGCGCGCATCATCGGCCGGCGCTTCCAGATCGTGCACGTTCAGTTCGGCCAGGAAATCATCGAAGTCTCGACCTTCCGCGCGCTCGTGGACGCCCCGCCGGGCGCCGAACCCGCGCCGGCCGGCGCGGGCAATGCAACGGGCAACGCACCGGGCAACAAGCGTCAGCGCCGCGACGAGCTCGACCGCAAGACTCACGCCGTGGACGCGAGCGGTCGCGTGCTACGCGACAACGTGTGGGGCGAGCAGCACGAAGACGCCACGCGCCGCGACTTCACGATCAACGCGATGTACTACGACCCCGCCACCCAGACGGTGCTCGACTATCACAACGGGATGGCCGACATGCGCGCGCGCCTGTTGCGGATGATCGGCGACCCGGCCACGCGTTATCGCGAAGACCCGGTGCGCATGATGCGGGTGGTGCGTTTCGCGGCGAAGCTCGACTTCGAGCTCGAGGAGCGCACGCGCGAGCCGATTCGCGAACTCGCCGACCTCGTCAACAACGTGCCGGCCGCGCGTCTCTTCGACGAGATGCTCAAGCTGCTGCTCTCGGGCCACGCGCTCGAGTGCCTCAAGTGGCTGCGCAAGGAAGGCCTGCATCACGGCCTGCTGCCGCTTCTCGACGTGATCCTCGAAGATACGCAGGGCGAACGCTTCATCTCGCTCGCGCTCTCGAGCACCGACGCGCGTGTGCGCGCGGGCAAGCCGGTTTCGCCGGGCTTCCTGTTCGCGACGCTCCTGTGGCATGACGTCCAGCAGCGCTGGCAGCAATACACGAGCGCAGGCGAATTCCCCGTACCGGCCCTCCATCGCGCGATGGACGACGTGATCGACGTGCAGACGGAGAAGCTCGCGATCCATCGCCGCTACTCGTCGGACATGCGCGAAATCTGGGGCCTGCAGCATCGCCTCGAAAAGCGCGGCCGCAGCGCGATCAAGCTGCTGGAACACCCGCGTTTCAGAGCGGGGTATGATTTCCTCCTGTTGCGCTGCGAGTCGGGCGAACTCGACGCGGAGCTCGGCCAATGGTGGACCGATTTCATCGACGGCGACTTCGCCGCGCGCGAAGCGCTCCTCAGCCAGGGCGGCAAGGAACGCGCGCCGCGCAAACGCCGTCGCCGTGGCGGAGCGAAGAACCGCAAGACGGCCGAGGGCGCCCCGGTCAATGAAGGCGATGAGGGCGGCGAAGGCGCGGATGCGCCGGCGCGTGCGGACCACGAAGATCCCTACGAGGACTGACTGAGGGAGCGCTGTATGCCGCCGGACCAGGATGCAATGGACGAACCGGAAATGACAGTCGCGGGAAGTGAAGCCATGACGGTTGCCTGGCTGGGAATCGGCGCGAATCTGGGGGATGCGCGCCAGACCCTCAAAGACGCGGTGGTGTGCCTGGCACAACAGCACACCGTTACCGTGCTCGCCAAGTCGAGTCTCTACCGCACCGCGCCCATCGAAGCGGGCGGCGACGACTATTTCAACTGCGTCGTGAAGCTCGAGACCCGCCTTGGTGTGCGCGAGCTGCTGGCCCTGTGCCAGCGCATCGAACATCATTTCGGCCGCGAGCGCCCGTTTCGCAACGCACCGCGCACGCTCGACATCGACATCCTGCTCTACGGCGGCGCCGTGATCGACGAACCCGACCTGATGGTGCCGCATCCGCGCATGACAGGCCGCGCGTTCGTGCTCGTGCCGGCCGTCGAAATCGATCCGGACCTCGCGATTCCGGGCCACGGCCCGGCGAGCGCGTTCCTCGCTGCCGTCGCCGGGCAGCGCATCGAGAAGGTCAAGCCGATGTGCCAGTGCATGGGCGCCGGGCCGTCCGCGGCACCCGCCGACGGTACGACGACCGCGCCGGACACACCCGCACCGGACAGCACCTGCCGATGATAAGCACGCCGCCGCTCGCCCCGGTCACGCGCGCGGCGCGTCCGCCGCTCGCCCATATCGCCATCGAAGGACCGATCGGCGCGGGCAAGACGGCGCTCGCCACGCGTCTCGCCGACCGCTGGTCGATGCAGACGCTCTTCGAATCGAACGCGAGCAACCCGTTTCTCGAACGCTTCTACCGCGACCCGTCGCGGCACGGACTCGCCGCCCAGCTGCATTTCGCGCTGCAGCGCGAACGGCTCGCGCATGAGGTCACGGCGCTGCGCGCGGCCGGCAAGCCGTTCGTGACGAACTTCCTCGCCGGGCGCGACGACCTGTTCGCGCGCCTCACGCTCGCCGAAGACGAGTTGCCGCTCTACCGCGCGCTCGCTGCGCGGCTCGTCGCGAACGCGCCGCCGCCGGATCTCGTGGTCTATCTGCAGGCGAGCCCCGAGGTGCTCTACGCGCGCATCCAGAAGCGCGCGAACCCCGCTGAGCTGCCGATTCCGGACGCATTCCTGCGTGCCCTCTGCGACAGCTACAACGAATTTTTCTATCATTACGACCATGCGCCGGTGCTGACCGTCGGCGCCGAACACCTGAACCCGCTCGACTCCGATGCGGACCTCGCGCTCGTCACCGAAAGAATCGAGACGATGCGCGGGCGCAAGGAGTCCTTCGTCAAGGGCACGCCGCGCTGAAGTTGACACCGATGTTGGCACCAAAGTTGGCGCAGAAGACGCGGCGGCCTCTCCCCGATTTCCTTTCCAGACGGATTCCCCCTATGACTTACCTGCAGGAAACGAGCCGCAGCGCCGTGACCGTGCCCAAACTCCAGGCCATGCGCGACGCCGGCGAAAAGATCGCGATGCTCACGTGCTACGACGCGAGCTTCTCGTCGCTATGCGACCGCGCGGGCGTCGACGTGCTGCTGATCGGCGATTCGCTCGGCAACGTGCTGCAGGGCCACACCACGACGCTGCCCGTCTCGCTTGACGAAATCGCCTATCACACGGCCTGCGTCGCGCGCGCGCAGCCGTCGGCGCTGGTCGTCGCCGATCTGCCGTTCGGCACCTTCGGCACGCCCGAAGATGCGTTCGCGAGCTCGGTCAAACTCATGCGCGCCGGCGCGCAGATGGTGAAGATCGAAGGCGGCGAATGGCTCGCGCCGACGGTGAAGATGCTGGTCGAACGCGCCGTGCCCGTATGCGCGCATATCGGCCTCACGCCGCAGTCGGTGCACGCCTTCGGCGGCTTCAAGGTGCAGGGCAAGACCGAGAGCGGCGCGGCGCAGATGCTGCGCGACGCCCAGGCGATTGAGGACGCGGGCGCGCAGCTGGTGGTGATCGAGGCCGTGCCCTCGGCGCTCGGCGCCATGGTCACGAAGCAGCTGCGCATCCCGACGATCGGGATCGGCGCGGGCGTGGACTGCTCGGGCCAGGTGCTCGTGCTGCACGATATGCTCGGCATCTTCCCCGGCAAGCGGCCGAAATTCGTCAAGGATTTCATGCAGGGGCAGCCGAACATCGAGGCCGCCGTCGGCGCGTATGTGAAGGCGGTGAAGGACGGCTCGTTCCCGGCGCCCGAACACGCGTTCCAATAAACACCGAATCAACACCCATGAATGAGAAGGGCGCGGGCCATGCGGCGCCGCGCCCTTTTCTTTCTTGCTACGCCGGCGTCAAATCAGCCGTGCCGGCACCGCGCCACGTAGCGCGTTCGTCAGCATCAATACTTCGGCCCGCAGCACGTCGGCGCGTGTCAACACACGCTCTTGCGCACCGAATGCTTCGTCGTCGAGCAGGACGCCCCGCATCACGCCCGGCAGCACACCCGACGAAAGCGGCGGCGTCCACCACTTTCCATCCAGCCGCACGAATACGTTCGAGCGGCCGCCCTCGGTCAGTTCGCCGCGCTCGTTGAAGAACAGCATGTCGAAGCCCCCTTGCGCCTCGGCGTCGCGCCATGCGCGGTCAAATTCGGCGCGGCGTGTGGTCTTGCGCAGCAGGAGCGCATCGGCGGAAGCCACCGGCGCGAACCCGTGCTCAGGTGCGAGCATTACGCCCACGGGCCCTTCGGGCAACGGCGCAAGCGGCGCGGCGCTCAACTGCACCGCACGGTCCTTGCCGAGCGCGGCGCGCACGCGGTGCGCGACGCCTTCGGGGAAGGCGGCACAGATCCCGGCCAGGCGCCCGCGCAGGTCGTCTGCGTCGCACGCGAAGCCTAGCCACGCCGCGCCCGCGGCCAGCCGGGCAAGATGACGCTCCAGATGGCGCACGCCATGCGCATGCGTCGCGTACATCGTTTCGAACAGTTCGAGCCCTGGGTCGGCGCCGGTCAGGAAGCGGGCTTTCAAACGTGTCTCCTCGTATTCGTCGGCGGCGACGCTGTCGAGCACGATGCCCGCACCCACGCCCATCTCGCCACGTCGCAGCCCCGCAGGCGCGGCGGGCGCATCGAGCGTCAAAGTGCGGATCACGACCGAAAGGCAGAAGTCGCCACAGGTATCGTCGCGCGGCGCGCAGTCAAGCCAGCCTATCGTCCCGGTGTAAAGACCGCGCGGACCGTGCTCGATCGCGTCGATCCATTCCATCGTCCGATGCTTCGGCGCGCCCGTGATCGAGCCGCAGGGAAAGAGCGCGCGCATGAGCTCGGCAAACGATGTGTGCTCACGCACCTTCGCCTCGACCGTCGAAGTCATCTGCCACACCGATGCGTAGGGCTCCACGCTGAAGAGCGCGGGTACGCGCACCGAACCCGTCTGCGCGACACGCGAAAGATCGTTGCGCAACAGATCGACGATCATGACGTTTTCGGCGCGATTCTTCGGGTCGCTGGCAAGGAACTGCGCGGCGGCTCTGTCGGCCACAGGGTCGGACGAGCGCGCCGCGGTGCCCTTCATGGGGCGCGCGCGCAGCGTCTCGCCGTGCTTCTCGACGAACAGCTCGGGCGAGCAGGACAGCACCCAGCGCTCGCCGGGCAAGGCGACCAGCGCGCCGAACGGCACGCGCTGCCGCTCGCGCAGGCGCCGATAGAGCGCGACCGGCGGCCCGAATGCCTCGAATTGCAACCGGTAGGTGTAGTTGATCTGATACGAGTCGCCCGCGCGCAGCGCAGCGTGCACGGCCTCGATGCCGCGTTCGAACTGGGCGCGATCGACGCCGGGCACGACACCCGCGATACCGGCCGGCGCAGGCGCTTCGGCGCCTTCGCGCGCCGCCAGCCAGGCATCGGCTTCATCGCGCGAAAGCCGCTCGCAGCGCTCAAACAACAAAAAACGCAGCGCGGCCTGGCCGTGCTGCGTTTCCAGGGTATCGTCAGGGGCGCTCACATGCTTTGCGAACTGCAGATCGCGCCCGAAACCGTAATCACCGAGCACGACGGCATGCAGCCCCGCGCGCAGATCGCCATCCACTGCGTGGCATACCGCGTCGAGATCCCGCGCCCGGCTGCATACGCGCTCGCGCGCGAACCCCGTATAGAGGCGACTCGTGCGGCGCGCGGCCGTCGAGTCGCCGTCGTCGAGCAGCGCGAACACCGCGCTGCCGTCATTCACTGCCATAAACGCTACCTGCTGCTGCAAGGCCGGCAACGCTCACACGAGTTGCGCGCCACCGGCATGGAACCCGCCTAGTCGAAGAAGCTCTTCACGCGGTCGAACCAGCTCTTGCTCTGCGGGCTGTGCCGCGAGCCGCCTTCCACGAGCGACTTCTCGAACTGCTGGAGCAGGTCGCGCTGCTGGTCGGTAAGCTTGACCGGCGTTTCAACCTGCACGTGCACGTACAGATCGCCGGCGATGCTCGAACGCAGCCCCTTGATGCCCTTGCCGCGCAGCCGGAACGTCTTGCCCGACTGCGTGCCCTCCGGCACCGGGAAGCTCGCGCGTCCCGCGAGCGTCGGCACTTCGATTTCGCCGCCCAGCGCCGCCGTGGTGAACGGAATCGGCATCTGGCAATGCAGGTCGTCGCCGTCACGCTCGAACACCGGGTGCGACTTGATGTGAATCTCGACGTAGAGATCGCCCGCCGGCCCGCCGTTGATGCCCGGCTCGCCGTTGCCGGCCGAGCGGATGCGCATGCCGTCGTCGATGCCCGCCGGGATCTTCACTTCGAGCGTCTTGGTTTCCTTCACCTTGCCCGCGCCGTGGCAGTTCGTGCAGGGCTCGGGAATGTACGAGCCCGTGCCGTGGCACTTCGGACAGGTCTGCTGGATGCTGAAGAAGCCCTGCGACATGCGCACCGAACCCGAGCCATGGCAGGTCGGGCAGCTTTCCGGCTTGGTGCCGGGCTTCGCGCCCGAACCGTGGCAGACCTCGCAGCTGCTCCAGCCCGGCACGCGAATCTGCGTCTCGTAGCCGTGCGCCGCCTGCTCCAGCGTGATTTCCATGCTGTAGCGCAGGTCCGCGCCGCGATACACCTGCGGGCCGGCACGGCCGCCGCGGGCGCCTGCGGTCTGGCCGAAGATGTCGCCGAAGATGTCGCCGAATGCGTCCGCGAAACCGCCGAAGCCCTGCGCGCCTGCGCCGCCCATGTTGGGATCGACGCCCGCATGTCCGTACTGGTCGTAGGCCGCGCGCTTTTGCGAGTCCGACAGCATTTCATAGGCTTCCTTCACCTCCTTGAAATGCTCTTCCGCATCCTTGTTGTCCGGATTGCGGTCAGGGTGATGCTTCATCGCCAGCTTGCGATACGCCTTCTTGATTTCGTCGTCGCTCGCGTTCTTCGCGACGCCCAGAACCTCGTAGTAATCCCGTTTCGCCATATCGGTTCAACGCCGGTCACGCGCACTGCGCGCGGGCCGGCTCCTCATGAATGCTGGATCTCGCGATCCGTATGCCGCCCCCTTCGAACGCCGGTGCGCCTTGCTGCGACGCGTCCGGTGGCCCCTGTCGGGAACGGCCTCCATAAAACAAATGTGCCCGGAGAGCCGAAAGGCTCGCCAGGCGTTAAGCAAATGCTGCCCGCATCGTAACCGATGCGGCCGTCCTGCGCCGAACATTCCCGTCGCGGCACGGGCCTCCTGCGAGGCCCGCCTGGCCACGACTGGCCGCCCGGCGCGAGCACGGACCGGACAACTTAGTCCTTCTTGACTTCCTTGAACTCGGCGTCGACCACGTCGTCGGCACTGTTCTGCGCACTCGCCTGCTCCGCGCCGGCGCCTGCGGCACCTGCTGCCGCGCCAGCCTGCTGGGCCTGCATGTCGGCGTACATCTTTTCGCCGAGCTTCTGCGATGCCGCCGACAGCGCCTCGACCTTGGCCTCGATCGTCGCCTTGTCGGCCGACGTGCTCTTCAGCGTCTCTTCGAGATCCTTCAGCGCGGCTTCGATCTTTTCCTTTTCGGCAGCATCGATCTTCTCGCCATACTCGGCCACGGCCTTCTTCGTGCTGTGAACCAGCGCGTCGCCCTGGTTGCGAACGTCGGCCAGCTCACGCAGACGGTGATCCTCTTCCGCGTTCGCTTCGGCGTCCTTCACCATCTTCTCGATCTCGGCTTCCGAAAGACCCGAGTTCGCCTTGATCGTGATCTTGTTTTCCTTGCCGGTCGCCTTGTCCTTCGCGCCGACGTGCAGAATGCCGTTCGCGTCGATGTCGAAGGTCACTTCGATCTGCGGCACGCCGCGCGGTGCGGGCGGAATGCCTTCGAGGTTGAACTCGCCCAGCAGCTTGTTGCCAGCCGCCATTTCGCGCTCGCCCTGGAACACCTTGATCGTCACGGCCGACTGGCTGTCGTCCGCCGTCGAGTACACCTGCGCGTGCTTGGTCGGGATCGTGGTGTTCTTGTTGATCATCTTCGTCATCACGCCGCCCAGCGTCTCGATACCGAGCGAAAGCGGAGTGACGTCGAGGAGCAGCACGTCCTTGCGGTCGCCCGAGAGAACCTGACCCTGGATCGCGGCGCCCACGGCCACGGCTTCGTCCGGGTTCACGTCACGGCGCGGTTCCTTGCCGAAGAACTCCTTGACCTTTTCCTGCACCTTCGGCATACGCGTCTGGCCGCCGACCAGAATCACGTCGTCGATGTCGCTGACCTTCACGCCGGCGTCCTTGATCGCAACGCGGCACGGCTCGATGGTGCGCTCGATCAGGTCCTCGACCAGCGCTTCCAGCTTGGCGCGCGTGATCTTCAGGTTCAAGTGCTTCGGACCCGAGGCATCCGCCGTGATGTACGGCAGGTTGATTTCGGTCTGCTGGCCCGACGAGAGTTCGATCTTGGCCTTTTCAGCGGCTTCCTTCAGGCGTTGCAGGGCGAGCACGTCCTTCGAGAGGTCGACGCCCTGCTCCTTCTTGAACTCGCCGATGATGTAATCGATGATGCGCTGGTCGAAGTCTTCGCCGCCGAGGAACGTGTCGCCGTTGGTCGAGAGCACTTCGAACTGCATTTCGCCGTCCACATCCGCGATTTCGATGATCGAGATGTCGAACGTGCCGCCGCCAAGGTCGAACACGGCGATCTTGCGGTCGCCCTTTTCGGCCTTGTCGAGGCCGAACGCGAGCGCGGCCGCGGTCGGCTCGTTGATGATGCGCTTGACTTCCAGACCGGCGATGCGGCCAGCATCCTTGGTCGCCTGACGCTGGCTGTCGTTGAAGTACGCGGGAACCGTGATCACGGCTTCGGTGACCGGCTCGCCCAGGTAGTCCTCAGCGGTCTTCTTCATCTTGCGCAGAACTTCCGCCGAGACCTGCGACGGCGCGAGCTTCGTGCCGTGCGCTTCAACCCAGGCGTCGCCGTTATCGTGCTTGACGATCTTGTACGGCATCAGGCCGATGTCCTTCTGCACTTCCTTCTCTTCGAAGCGGCGGCCGATGAGGCGCTTGACTGCGTAAAGCGTGTTCTTCGGGTTGGTGACCGACTGGCGCTTGGCCGGCGCGCCGACCAGCACTTCGTTGTCGTCCATGTAGGCGATGATCGACGGCGTCGTACGGGCGCCTTCGGAATTCTCGATCACCTTGACCTGGTTGCCTTCCATCAGCGCCACGCACGAATTGGTGGTGCCGAGGTCGATGCCGATGATTTTGCCCATTTAGTAAATCTCCAATAATTGGTCGCTGTGGGGACGGCGCCTGCGCTTCGCGCTGCCCATCCGCCTTGATCCGGAACTGCTGCCCAAATGAGTGCCACCGTGGCGTTTTCAAGACCCTGGGCGCTATCCGGTTATTAATTTTTTTCAATCGCCCGCGCCACGACCGTCACGGTCAGGCGCAGACACTTTCATCCTGCTTACTTCGGCTGGGACACCGTGACGAGCGCCGGACGCAGCACGCGATCGGCAATCACGTAGCCCTTCTGCAGCACGGCGACGACCGTGTTGGCTTCCTGCTCCGACGGCACCATCGAGATAGCCTGATGGCGATGCGGATCGAACTTCTCGCCGACCGGGTTGACGGCCTGCACCTTGCCCTTCTCGAGCGCGCCGGTGAGTTGGCGCAGCGTCAGCTCGACGCCCTCGCGCACCTTGGCGAGGTCGTCCGAACCGTGCGCGACCGCCGCTTCGAGGCTGTCCACCACCGGCAGCAGGTGCTCGGCGAAGCTCTCGATGGCGAACTTGTGCGCCTTCTGGACGTCTTCCTGGCCGCGACGGCGCACGTTCTCGGTTTCCGCCTTCGCGCGAACGAATGCATCCTGCAACTCGGCGATTTTCGCCTGGGCTTCGGCCAGCGCTGCGTCCACGCCGCCCTGCGCCGCCCCTGCGGCAGCTTCGCCCGCTGCCACTTCGGGCTGTACCGGCGTGCCGGCTTGCGAGGCCTCGTCCGCGGGCGTGGGATTCTGGCTCGTCGGGTTCTCTTGCGTGTTTTCCATGTCGCTGAACGTGGTTGGATAATCAAAAAAGGGAGCAAAGCTCCGGGCGCTTGGCCCGGCGGTTCGCGCCATGTTGTTCCGGCACGACACCCGCATTGCGTATCGCGACTGCACTTGGGTGCCGGATCGCCGATTTCAAGGGCTTTCCGCGGCTTTTTTTGTGGCCTGACAGGCCGGGGAAACTGCCGGTTACAACCATTACTGCGGCGCCGCAAAAATGAAATTGAGTGCGCTGCGCCGCTGACCTACACTCAGGAACAGGTGCTGCTCAGACCGCGTTAACCCTGACCCCGGCAAACGCGCCTCGCAACCGCACCTAACACGGAGCTGGCCGTTCTTGCAGTACATTTCTCCCTGGGGAGTACCGTGAAACTGACCTTTGCAATATCCGTGGTCGCGCTGGTACTCATCGCCGGAACCACCACCATCTGCATGTCGGGCGCTGTAACCGACAATACGACCGAATATGGCGGCATTCATGCCGCCATGGAAGCGTTGTTCAATCCTCACGCCCAAGTTTGTCGATAGTGCGGCGGTCGCGTTTGGTCGGCCGTCCTTGCAGCACGGCTGCGGGCTCGCGAAAGAGCCGCCTGCGCTCCTGCTCGGCCGCGCGCCGCTCGCGCCCTGCCCGCGTTTCCGCGTAAAGCGTTTGCGCAACGCTCGCCGGGCCGCGCACCTCGCACAGACCCAGCACCTCCACCTCCCAGAGCACGTGGTCGATCTCGATTTCGACGAGTTCGCCCACGCGCACGTCTTTCGACGCCTTCACCGGCGCCCCGCCGATGCGCACGCGGCCCTTGCCGACGGCATCCGACGCAAGCGAGCGGGTCTTGAAGAAGCGGGCGGCCCACAGCCACTTGTCGATGCGCAGACGCGCGGACGGGTCGGTGGAGATCTTGTAGTTCATGCGATCAAGGGCGACTGGGCCGTATTCAGGCGAGTGCACCGGCCGGCGACGCGGCCCGCACCGGCCAGCCCTGCAGGTTCTGGGCGACGATTTCGCCGAGCGCGGCGATCCATGCGGACGATGAATTCAGACACGGAATGCGGTGAAACACCTTGCCGCCGCCGTGCAGGAACTCGTCGCGCACCTCCATGCCGATTTCCTCGATCGTCTCGAGGCAATCGGCCGTGAAACCGGGGCAGAACACGTCGGCACGCCGCACCCCGCCCTGGCCGAGTTCGCGCAGCGTCGGGGCCGTATACGGCTGCAGCCACTGCGCGCGGCCAAAGCGCGACTGGAACGTGACGCGGCATTCCACCGGGGAGAGTTCGAGCGCGTGCATGAGCAGCGAGGCCGTCTGCTGGCATTGGTCGTGATAGGGGTCGCCCAGGTCGAGCGTGCGGCTCGGCACGCCGTGAAAGCTCAGCACGAGCCGGTCGCCCGCCGCAAAGTCAGGCCGGCCGTGCGCCTGCCAGTACTGCTGGACCTGCGCCGAGAGCGCCGCGATATAGGCCGGATGGTCATGATAGGCGCGCACCGTGCGGACTTCCGGCTGGTTGCGCATGCGGCCTAGCGCGGCGAATGCGGCATCGAACGCCGTGGCCGTGGTCGATGCCGAATACTGCGGATACATCGGCACGAGCAGGATGCGCTCGGCCCCTGCCAGCTTGAGTTGCCGGAGCATCGAAGCAATGTCGGGCGTACCGTAGCGCATGGCGTAATCGACGAGGACCGCATAGTCGTTCGCGTGCAGCAGGTGGCGCAGCGCGTCGGTCTGCTTCTGCGTGTGCACACGCAGCGGCGAGCCTTCGGGCGTCCAGACCGCCGCATATTTCTTCGCCGACGAGCGTCCGCGCAGCGGCAGGATCAGCGCGCGCAGGATAACCTGCCAGACGGCCGCGGGAATTTCCACCACGCGCGGGTCGGAGAGAAACTGCGCCAGATAGCGGCGCACCGCGCGCGGCGTGGGCGCGTCGGGCGTGCCCAGATTGATCAGCAGCACCGCGACTCGATGCGCGCCGGCGGACTGTAGAGGCCGCTCCAGATCGAAATGCATAGGCGAAGAGTTGCGCCGCGCCTCACGTACCTCGAGCGCAGCAACGGTTGCACAGAGCAATCATTATAGCGGCCGGGTCGTGCACGCCCACCTGGCCATACGGCCGATGGCGCTGCGCGCGCGTTTGCCCGATGATGAAAGCGTGCCCGGCTCAGTTCTGGCTTAGCGCGAGCGAAAGGAGGCGCGCGGTGATATCGACAATAGGAATCACGCGGTTATACGCCATGCGCGTCGGGCCGATCACGCCAAGCGTGCCCACGATCTTGCCGTTCACCTCATACGGCGCGGTCACGACGCTCATTTCCTCGATCGGCACGAGGGTCGACTCGCCGCCAATGAAGATCTGCACGCCCTGGGCATGGCTCGAGACGTCGAGCAACTGCAGCAGGCTCGTCTTCTGGTCGAAAACGTCGAAGAGCTTGCGCAGCCGCGCCATGTCCGACGAAAGGTCGGCCACTTCGAGCAGTTTGCGCTCACCGGAAATGAGCACGGTTTCGCCTGCGTCGGCCTCGTCGGTACTCGCCGTCATGGCGGCGTGCATCAGCGTGGTCATGTCGCCGCGCAGCGCGTCGATTTCGTCGCGCAGACGCCGGCGCACCTCGTCGAACGACAGGCCAGCGAAGTTCGCGTTGATGTAGTTGGAGGCTTCGACGAGCTCGGAGGGCGAGAAGTCGCGCTGCGTCGCCATGATGCGGTTCTGCACGTCGCCTTCGGGCGTCACGATGATGAGCAGGATGCGCTTGTCCGAAAGGCGCATGAACTCGATCTGCTTGAACACGTGGCTGCGGCGCGGCGTCAGTACCACGCCGGCGAACTGCGAGAGATTGGACAGCACGCTCGCGGCGGCCGCCACGACTTTCTGCGTCTCGCCCGGGCGCAGGGTAGTCTTGACCGCCTGCGTGACCGCCTCCTCGTCGGCGGCGGGCTCGACGGTGAGCATCGTGTCCACGAAAAGGCGATAGCCGCGCGGGGTGGGCACCCGTCCCGCCGAGGTGTGCGGGCTGGATACGAGTCCCAGCTCCTCCAGGTCCGACATGACGTTGCGGATCGTCGCCGGACTCAATTCCAGGCCGGAATAGCGCGACAGCGTGCGCGAGCCAACCGGCTGGCCTTCGGCGATGTAGCGCTCGATCAGCGTCTTGAGGAGGGTTTGTGCGCGGGGATCTAGCATGACTGAAAATTCTAGCCTAATGGCCGCCAGGCCGCGAGTGCGCTCCGGCCGTGCGGACTGGCGTTGCGGGGCGCGTGCGGGGAGGCAGGCGGCCCCCGCGGGCGGTGCGCGGCGTTGTCATCACCACGTCACCGATTCTATCGGCAAATGCGCAAAGCGCTGCCGCCTGGCATTGCCGGGAGCCGCCAGGTTCTTTTCACGATCTGACTATGGTGTAATGCCAGCATGCGAATCCAGAAGATCCAGAGCCAGTTCAAGACCGTCGCGCTAGTCGGGCGCAGCAACACGCAAGGCATTGGCGAGCCGCTGATGTCGCTCGCGCAAACCATCTCGAAGCGTGGCTTCGACGTGGTGTTCGAGGCCCAGACTGCTCACGAGATCGGCGCTGACGGCTATCCCGCGCTTCAGCCCGCCGAGATCGGCGCGCGCGCGGACGTGGCTGTTGTGCTTGGCGGCGACGGCACGATGCTCGGTATCGGACGCCAGCTCGCGCCCTACCGCACCCCGCTCATCGGCATCAACCATGGACGGCTCGGCTTCATCACGGACATCCCGTTCTCGGACATGCAGGAGATCGTGCCGCAGTTGCTCGCCGGGTCGTTCGAGCGCGAGGAGCGCACGCTGCTCGAGTCGCGCATTACCCGCGACGGCGACCCGATCTATCACGCGCTCGCCTTCAACGACGTGGTCGTGAACCGCAGCGGCTTCTCCGGCATGGCCGAGCTGCGCGTGCACGTGGACGGCCGCTTCATGTATAACCAGCGCTCCGACGGCCTGATCGTCGCGACGCCCACGGGCTCGACCGCCTACGCGCTCTCCTCGCAGGGGCCAATCCTGCATCCGCAGCTGCAAGGCATCGTGCTAGTGCCGATCGCGCCGCACGCGCTCTCGAACCGCCCGATCGTGCTGCCCGACGACTGCAAGGTCAGCATCCAGATCGTCGCGGGCCGCGACGTCAACGTGAACTTCGACATGCAGTCGTTCACCTCGCTCGAGCTTGGCGACGTGATCGAAGTGCGCCGCTCGCGCCACACGGTGCCCTTCCTGCATCCGGTCGGCTACAGCTATTACGCGACGCTGCGCAAGAAGCTGCACTGGAACGAGCATCCGTCGATACCCCAGGACGATCCCGAAGGCTGACCGCGCGCCGCGCGACCGCTGATTTTTCCGACCGCACGCCAACCGCCAGACTCCATGCTCCGCCATCTCTCGATTCGCGACTTCGTGATCGTCGCGGCGCTCGACCTTGAATTCGACAACGGCTTTTCTGTTTTCTCCGGCGAGACCGGCGCGGGCAAGTCGATCCTGATCGACGCGCTCGCGCTCACACTCGGCGCTCGCGCCGACGCGGGCGTCGTACGCACCGGCGAGACCCGCGCCGATATCACCGCCGAATTCGACGTCCCGCCGCATCTCGCCGCATGGCTCGACGAGCACGCGCTGGCGAGCCCCGACGGCGACAACGTCGTGATGCTGCGCCGCGTGGTGGACAGCGGAGGCCGCTCGCGCGCGTTCATCAACGGCACGCCGGCCACGCTCGCGCAACTGCGCGAGGTCGGCGAGATGCTCGTGGACATCCACGGGCAGCACGCGCACCAGCTGCTGATGCGACCCGACGCCCAGCGCGAACTCTTCGACACCCACGCGGGCCTCACCGAACTCGCCGGCATCGTCACACGCGCCTGGCGCACCGTGCGCGACGCCCGCCAGGCGGTGGAAACCGCCCAGTCGCGCGACCGCGAGCTGCAGCTCGAACGCGAGCGCCTCGCATGGCAGCTCGCCGAGCTCGACAAGCTCGCGCCGCAGCCGGGCGAGTGGGAAGAGGTCAACACGGAACATCGGCGGCTCACGCATTCGGCGAACCTGATCGACGGCGTGCAGGGGGCGCTGACCGCGCTCTCGGAATCCGACGAGGCGATGATCTCGCATCTGAACAGCATCGTCTCGACGCTGCGCGATCTCGCGGAAATCGACCCGGCGCTCGGCGACGCGCTCGCGGCCCTCGAACCGGCGACGATCCAGCTTCAGGAGGCCGCGTACTCGCTTTCGCACTACGCGCAGCGGCTCGAACTCGATCCCGACCGCCTCGCCCAGGTGGAAAAGCGCCTCGAAGCGCTGCATTCGACAGCGCGCAAGTTCCGCCTGCAACCCGAAACGTTGCCCGAAGAACATGCGGCGCGGCGCGCGCAACTGGCAACGCTCGACGCCGCTGCGGACCTCGGCAGCCTGCGCGCCGCCGCGGACCTCGCCTACGAAGCCTGGCTCGCCGAAGCGAAGCAGCTATCGACCGCTCGCACAAAAGCGGCGAGGGCGCTCGGTGCGGCGGTCACGCAGGGGATGCAGGAGCTTTCGATGGCGGGCGGCAGCTTCGAAGTCGCGCTCGTGCCTCTGGCGGAAGGCGGCGCGCACGGGCTGGAGCAGATCGAATTCCGCGTCGCGGGCCATGCAGGCGTGCCACTGCGGCCGTTGGCGAAGATCGCCTCCGGCGGCGAACTCGCCCGCATCAGCCTCGCGCTCGCCGTGATCGCGAGCGCCGCGAGCCTTACGCCCACGCTGATCTTCGACGAAGTCGACACCGGGATCGGCGGCGGCGTGGCGGAAGTGGTGGGCCGGCTGCTGCACCAGCTCGGCGGCGAGCGTCAGGTGCTCTGCGTCACGCACTTGCCCCAGGTCGCCGCGCGCGGCGACCACCACTTCCAGGTCTCGAAGGCGAGCGACGGCAACGGCGGCACGCTTTCGGCCGTGACCTGGCTGGACAAGCCTGGCCGCGTCGAGGAAGTGGCCCGTATGCTGGGCGGACTCGAAATCACGGCCACCACGCGACGCCACGCGAAGGAGATGCTGGCGGCGTGAGCATGCGGCGACGCTGAACGGGCGGTCCGCCCACCCGCCACCGCTTTAGCCCTGCTGCCCAAACACCCGCCGCCACAGCGCCAGCACCGCTTCGCGCTGCGCCGCCACCCGCTCGGGCGCAACCCGCGCCGCCTCCATCCCGTCCAGCCGCAGCTGATGCTGCAGCTTGCGATAGAGCCGGTACGCCGAACCGATCGTTTCGGCCTCCTCCTCGCTCATGAGCCCGAAGCGCGACACCTCGCGCAGCAGCGCGATGTTGCCCGTGTTGCGAATCAGCTCGGGATCCTGGGCCGCATGCAGCAGCACCCAGTACTGCACGAGAAACTCGATATCGACCATGCCGCCGCGGTCGTGCTTGAGGTCGAAGAGGTCGGTGCGGTTGGGATGCCCGTCCTCCACGCGCTGGCGCATTTCGACGATCTCCTTCGCGAGCGGCGCCGCATCTCGCGGCGTCGTGAGCACCTGTACGCGGATCGCCTCGAAGGCATTGCCGATTGCCGCGTCGCCCGCCGAAAAGCGCGCACGCGTGAGCGCTTGGTGCTCCCACACCCACGCCGTGTTCGCCGCGTCGCCCTCGCGCAGCTGGTAGCGGCGGAACGCATCGAAATCGGTCACGAGCAGCCCGGACTCGCCGTTCGGCCGCAGGCGCAGATCGACATCGAACAGGGTGCCCGCGCCGGTGGCCGTCGTGAGCCACGTGATGAGGCGCCGCGCGAACACCGCGTAGATCTCGGAGGCGCTTTCGTCCTCGTCGTCGTAGAGGAAGATCAGGTCGAGGTCGGAGGCGTAGCCCAGTTCCTTGCCGCCCAGCTTGCCGTACGCGATCGCCGCGAAGCGCGGCACCTCGCGGTGGCGCTTGGCGAACTGCTTCCAGACCGTTTCGATGGTCACGTCGAGCACGGCATCCGCGAGTTCGGAGAGCCGGTCGCTCACGTGCTCGACCGAAAGCCGGCCCGCCAGATCGTTGAGCAGGATGCGGAACACTTCGGCCTGGTGCGCGTGGCGCAGCAGGTCCATCTGCTGCTCGACATCGGCCGCAGCCGCAAGGCGCGCGCGCAACAGTCGCGAGAACTCGGGCCAGTCGAAGGGCGTGGCGATGGCCTCGTCGTCGAGCAGCTCGTCGAGCAGCTGGGGATGGCGGATCAGGTAGCCGGCCGCCCAGCGCGAGGCGCCCAGCACCTTCAGCACGCGATCGAGCGCGTCCGGGTACTCGGTGAGGAGCGCGAGGTACGCGCCGCGACGGCTCACCGCATCGAGCAGATCGAACATGCGCGCGAGCGTGTCGCCACGCCGCACACGCGCTTCCAGGGTTCGCGCCGCTTCGAGCGCGCGCTGGGCCACGCAGTCGAAGCGCTGGCGGCTTTTTTCGGGCAAGCCCGCGTAGCGCGATGACTGCCACAGACCGCGCAGCCGCGCGAGCAGCGGCACCGGATCGTCGATGCCGAGTTCGGCCAGCCGCTCGAGCAACTCGTCGTCAGCGCCCTCTTCCGCCAGCGCGGCGCTCCACACCCACGCGGCCGCGCCGTCTTCGCTCACCCCGCAACCGCCTTCGCCGTTGACCTTGTCGGCGAAGATCTGGTCGAACTGACGCTCCACCCTGTCACGGTGCGCGTCGAGCGTCTGCATCAGCGCCGGGTAGTCGGCGAAGCCCATCGCGGCCGCCAGCGCCGCCCGCTCGGCCGGATCGACCGGCATCGCATGGGTCTGCGCGTCGTCGCGGTACTGCAGGCGATGCTCCAGCTCGCGCAGAAATTGATAGGCGCGCGTCAGGTCCGCGCAGACGTCGGTCGCAATCAGGCCGCGCGCCGCCGCGTAGCCGAGCACCGCGAGCGTGGGCCGCACGCGAAAGCCCGCGTCCTGGCCGCCGCGGATCAGCTGGAACACCTGGGCGCTGAATTCGATCTCGCGGATCCCGCCTCGCCCGAGCTTGATGTCGTCGGCCTTGTCGGGGCGCATATGGGCGCGGCGCTGGGCTTCCTGGCGGATCTGCACGTGCAGCGAGCGGATTGCGGCGATCACGCCGAAGTCGAGGTAGCGCCGGTAGACGAACGGCTTCACGAGCGCATCGAGCTGCAAGGCGAGCCGCTGCGCGCTCTCGCTGTGCGCCTCCGAAACGAGCCGCCCCTTGATCCAGGCGTAGCGCTCCCACTCGCGGCCCTGCACGTAGAAATATTCTTCGAGCATGCCAAGGCTACTCACGAGCGGCCCCGAGTCGCCGTTCGGGCGCAGCCGCATATCCACGCGGAATACGAAGCCGTCGGCGCTCACGTCGCTCAGCGCGCTGATCAGGCGCTTGCCCACGCGTGTGAAAAAGTCCTGAGTGGCGATGGGCGAGCGCTGGCCGCCCGTCGTCTCGCCGTCGTCCTCGTAGACGAAGATCAGGTCGATGTCCGAAGAGACATTGAGCTCGCGCCCGCCAAGCTTGCCCATGCCGACCACGCCAAGCGTGAGGCGTTCGCCGTTCGGGCCGCGCGGCTCGCCGAAGAGCGCTTCGAGGTCGGCCATGACGACCGCCAGCGCACGCTGGATCGCGACTTCGGCGAGATCGGTCATCGAACCGGTGATCTCGGCCACGTCGGCCGCGCGCGCAAGGTCCCGCTCCATCAGCGCGCAGATCACTTCCACGCGCAACTGGCGCAGCGCTTTCTTCAACTGATCGTCGGTGAGCGCGCAGCCGGCCTGGGCACATAGCTCATCGAGCCGCGCGGCAATGCGCTCGCGCGTCACCGCTTCGGCGGCCAGCGCTTCGACCTGCGCCGCAAGGCCCGGGCGGGCCGCGTAAGCGCGCGCGGCATAACGGGAGTAGCTGGAACTGAGAAGGGGAATGTCGTCGGTCATGAAGGCGAGGCTCGCTGGGGGCAGCACCGGCGGCATGCGTCTTGCGGGCCATCGAGGCTTCTCCGGATGGCCGATGCCGCGCCCCCATGTGATACATTTCGTGGTCAGAACGCAACGCTACCATACCCCACCCGCTGCAGCATGTCCGAGCGAAACGATCCCGCCGGCCCGCATCAAACCGGACATGCCAGCCGGGCGACCCCGGATGCGCCCGTGCACCACCATCCGGTGCTGCGCCACACGCTGCGTGTGCTCGCAGCGTTCGCGCTCGTCCTCTACTTCATCGTCGCCGCGCTGACCGTCGGGCTGCGCTACGTCGTGCTGCCCTATGTCAACGACATCCGGCCACGCATCGAAGCCCTCGTCTCGAGCAAGATCCACGCGCAATTCCGCATCGGCAAGCTCGCGCCGCACTGGCTCGGCTTCCAGCCCGGCATCGACGTCACCGATCTCACGATCCGCGACCGCCACGGCGCGATCGCGCTGAACGTGCCGCACGCCACGGCGACCGTCTCCTGGCGCTCGCTCGTCTCCTTCGAGTTGCTGCTCTCGACCGTCGAGGTCGATCGCCCCGACGTATCGATCGCCCGCGAGGACGACGGCACGCTCACCGTGGCGGGCGTGCCCGTGCCTACCGCCCACACGGGCAACGCCACCTTCACGACCTGGCTCATGCGCCAGGAGGCCATCGTGCTGCGCGGCGGCACGCTGCGCTGGCACGACGCCACGCGCGACGTGCCCGATCTTGCGCTTCACGATATCCGCTTCGCGATCCTCAACGACGGCTACGACCACCGCGTCGCGCTGCAGGCGCCAAGCGAGGGCACCGTACTCGACGGCCCGCTGGACTTCCGCGCGCACTTCCACCACGCGCGCTACTCGCAGGCCGGCAAGCCCGCCGACTGGACCGGCAACGCCTATCTCTCCACCGGCCCTGTCGACCTGCCGACGCTCGCCCGCTACGTGAAGATCCCGATCGCCACCTATGCAGGCCACATCGACAACGCCATCTGGGCGCACTTCGCCTCGGGCCACCTGCTGTCGGCGAACGGTGTCGTCGATGGCACCGGCGTCTTACTGCAGGTGCGTCCGACGCAGCCGCGCCTCGATCTGCCCATCGCGCACTTCCAGTGGCGCGTGGGGATCCAGCCCGGCGACTACACGGTGCAGCTGCGCGACTTTCGCGCCGAGCTCGGCCAGCCGCCGCTCGACGACGGCACGCCGCTCGTGCGCACGCTCGCGTTCACGTCGCTCGATGCGCGCCTCAGGCAGCAGTCGCTGCAGAATGGCCAGCTCTTCAGCGTGGCGGGCGACCGCATCGACCTCGGCATCCTCGGCCAGTTCATGCGGGCGCTACCGCTGCCGGGCCGGACACAAAACGCCCTGATACGGTTCAATCCGCAAGGGCTCGTGGCGAACTACGATCTGGCGCTCGAACGGGCGGCACCGGAGTCGGGCGAAGCCGCCGCGCAAGAGCGCACGACGAGCGCCGAGCCGATCATCCACTACCGCCTCAAGGCCGACCTGCAGGGCATCAGCGTGGACGCGCAGGAGCCGGGGCCGGGCCTTACGCCGCGCGGCCACCCGCGCGCGGGCCTGCCCGGCTTCGAGAACCTCTGGGGCCACATCGACGCCGACGAGGCGCACGGCACGATCAACTTCGACAGTGCGAAGGCCGCCGTCACGTTGCCGGGCGTGTTCGACAATCCGCGCCTGACGTTCGAGCGGCTCTACGGCGCGGGCAAGTGGACCGTGGCGCCGAAACGCGAACCGGGCGACACGCACAAGGCCTTCGAAGTGGACGTTTCGGAACTGGGCGTCGCCAACGAGGACGCGCGGGCGAAGATGACCGCGCACTACACGAACCCCGGCCACGGCCGCGGCGCGCTCGACCTGAAAGCCGACTTCGAGACGGCCCAGGTCAAGGCGATCCCGCGCTACCTGCCAACCAGCCTCTCCGAAAAGGTCCGCACCTACCTCGGCCACGGCCTGCAGGCCGGCATCTCGAAGGGCGCGACGATCGAGATCCACGGCGACCTCACGCTGTTCCCCTACTCGCGCGCGCCGGACGCCGGCCAGTTCCGCATCGTCGCGCCGTTCACGGGCGGCCGCTTCGATCCATCACCGTTCCCGCCGAAAAAGCTCAGGAATGGTACGCCGAACGTATGGCCGGCGTTCGACGGCATTGATGGCGTGTTCACGCTGAAGGAAAACAAGCTGCGCTTCGACGTGGCGCGCGGCCACTATCGCGGCTTCGCCCTGCGCGACGTGAGCGGCCACATCGACGACCTCGGCACGAAGGGATCCGATCTCTTCATCAGCGGCGCCGGCCGCGGCCCCCTCGCCGATCTGCTCGACTACGCCGACAACAGCTCGATCGGCTACGTGTCGAAACACGCCACCGCGAAGGTGCATGCGCAAGGACCGGCAACGCTTGCGCTCAAGCTCACGATCCCGCGCGTACCCAAGCCGAAGGTCGAGGTGGCGGGCACCATCGGCTTCGAGAACGACCAGCTCGCGGCCGACAACGTGCCACCCGTCTCGAACCTCACCGGCAAGGTCCACTTCAGCAACCATAGTGCGCAAGTCGAGGCGCTGAATGCCCGTTTCCTCGGCGGCGCCCTGCATGCCAGCGGCGGCTTGAGCGAAGACGGCCGCTATTCGCTCGACGTGTCGGGCAACGTCGCCGTCGATGCCGCGCGCGGCCTGAACCTGCGCGGTACGGCTGCCGCCGTGCTGGGCCGCCTGAGCGGGCAGGCACCGTACGCGCTCAGCGTGAGCGGCACGAAGGGACATCTGCCTGACGTGAAGGCTTCGTCGGACCTGACCGATCTCGCGCTCGATCTGCCCGCACCATTCGGCAAGACCGCCGGAACGCCGATGCCGCTGCGTTTCGAACTGCAGCCAGGCGCGGGCGACGGCAGCGACGCCGGCAACCCTTCCGCGTTCCAGCACGCGGACATGACGCTCGGGCCGTTCGTCGCGAAGTACGTACTGCGGCGCGTGCCGGGGCACGTGCCCGACGTGGTGCGCGGCGCGATCGCGATGAACCGGCCGACCGATCTGCCTGCCGACGGCGTGATCGCCAACGTCGACATGCCCACCTTCGATGCCGACGCCTGGCGCGGCGTCGTCCAGCAGATTCGCGGCGCGGCGGCCGCGAGTGCGGTAGCGTCCGGCACAGCGGCCGCGGCACCGGCCAGTTCCAGCCAGGCGAGCGCGGCGGATACGGCACGCGGCGCCTCGTCCGCCGTGGGCGCCGTCCCGGCACAGGGCGCTGCCTCGCCGGCCGCCTCCGCGCCCATACCCGGCGGCGCCTTCGCCCAGTTTCTGCCGTCGCGCTTCGCGGTCCACGTCGGCATGCTCACGCTGCTCAAACGCCACTGGGAAAACGTCGTGGTCGGCGCGACCCGCACCGGCCGGGACTGGCAGGCCAACCTCGCCTCGAACCAGGTCTCCGGGCACCTCTCCTGGAAGCCCGGCGCCGTGCCCGGCACCCCTGGCACGCTCGAGGCGCGTCTTGCGCGTCTCGTCGTGCCCGCCGCCACCGAAAACGATCTGCTCGGCCAGGCGATTTCGCAGCCCGCGCAGAATATGCCCGCCATCGACCTCGTCGTGAACCAGCTGATCGTGCGCGGTCGCGATTTCGGCCGGCTGCAGGTCAACGCACGCAATATCGATGAGAACGGCGTGCCGGTCTGGCAGCTCGACGCGCTCGACATCAGCAACGCCGACGCGCACCTCACCGCGACAGGCAACTGGCGCTCGATCGGTGACATCGGCCCCGACCTGGAATCGGCAACGCCGCGCCGCACCGCGCTCGAGTTCCGCCTCGACATCAAGGATGCCGGCGCGTTGCTCGCACGCGCGGGCAAGCCGCGCACGCTCAAGGGCGGCGAAGGCACGCTGTCCGGCAAGCTGGACTGGCAGGGCGGCCCGACGAAGATCGACTACCCGTCGCTCGAAGGCAGTCTCGCCGTCGATCTGCATCACGGCCAGATCCTCAAGGTCGATCCGGGCGTGGCGAGGCTGCTGGGCGTGCTGAGCCTGCAAAGCCTCGCGCGCTTTGCGAGCACGGATTTCCGCGACGTGATCGGCGAAGGCCTGCCCTTCACGAGCGTCACGGGCACGGGCGTGGTCGAAAGCGGCGTCGGCCGCACCAACGATTTCAAGCTCGTCACCGCCCCCGCCCGCGCCCAGATGAGCGGCACCGTCGACCTCGCGCACGAGACCCAGGACCTGCGCGTGCACGTCGTGCCAACGCTCAGCCTGGGCGCAGGCGTGATCGCCGCGGCGGTCATCAATCCGCTCATCGGCCTTGGCGCGCTCGTCGCCGATTTCGCGCTCTCGCACACCGTCGAATCGGCGTTCGCCATCGACTATGCGATTACGGGTTCGTGGGCCAAACCGCACGTCGAGCGGCTGCACGGCGATCAGGGTAAGATGAACGCGAAGTCGCCGGCCACGGCGCATTGAACCGCAGGTTGCCGTGCCGTGCGCGCCGTGCTGCGCCTTTCCCGTCAGCCGCCCTGTTTGCCGCGCCGGGCGGCGCCCAACCTGTGCCACTTCGCGAGCCAGTTCACACGCCGCCGATGAGCGATTCTCCCACCACTCCGTTCCGTGTCGCCGCGCTGCAGATGGTCAGCACGCCCGAGCGCGAGCGCAATCTGGCCGAAGCCGGGCGCCTGATCGCCGAAGCCGCCGACGCCGGCGCGCGCCTCGTGTTACTGCCCGAATATTTCTGCTTCATGGGCCACAAGGACAGCGACAAGCTCGCCATCCGCGAACCCTACGGCGATGGCCCGATCCAGCGCTTTCTTGCCGAGGCCGCGTTGAAAAACAAGGTCTGGATCATTGGCGGTACGCTGCCGCTGCTTGTGTCCGACCCGGCGCCGGAGGAAAACCGCGTGCTGAACACGACGCTCGTGTTCGATACGCGCGGCGAAGAGGTTGCGCGCTACGACAAGATCCATCTGTTCAACTTCGAGAAAGGCGGGGAATCGTTCGACGAGGCCCGCACGATCCGCCCCGGCTCCGAGGTGCGCACCTTCGCGGCGCCGTTTGGCCGCGTCGGCCTGTCGGTCTGCTACGATCTGCGCTTTCCCGAGCTGTACCGCCGCATGGGCGACTGCGCCCTGATGGTGGTGCCGTCCGCATTTACGTACACCACGGGACGCGCACACTGGCAGATGCTCCTGCGGGCCCGCGCCATCGAAAACCAGTGCTACGTGCTGGCTGCCGCGCAAGGCGGGCAGCACGAGAACGGTCGCCGCACCTGGGGTCACACCATGCTGATCGACCCGTGGGGCGAAGTGCTGGAGGTGCTCGACGAGGGCCCCGGCGTCGTGGCCGGCGACATCGACCTCGAACGCATTGCGGCCGTGCGCGCGAGCCTGCCCGCGTGGCGGCATCGCGTACTCGACCGCGGCTGAGCGCAACGGGGCGATGCAAGGTCTTGATATACCCGCTTACCGCCCGAACTTACCCAAACAGACTCCCCCTACTGCACGCATGAACATCATCGAACCCGGCATCCGCAATCTGGCGACCGCGAAGGACGTGCTCCTCACGCCCTACGGCCTCGACGAGGCAGTGCTCACGCGCACGCTCGGCGAGATCTTCACTCACCGCGTCGATTACGCCGACCTCTACTTCCAGGCCACGCGCAGCGAGGCATGGAGCCTCGAAGAGGGCATCGTCAAATCGGGCAGCTTCAGCATCGACCAGGGTGTCGGCGTACGTGCCGTCTCTGGCGAGCGCACGGCGTTCGCGTACTCGGACGATCTCTCGCCCGAGGCGATCCGCCAGGCCGCTCTCGCCACGCGCTCGATCGCGAAAGCAGGCGGCGGCAAGCAGAAGATCAAGGTGGCCAGCGCCTTCAAGGGCATCGCGGGCCGCGACCTCTATCTGCCCTCCGATCCGCTGGGCTCGCTCGAAGCCACCGAAAAGGTCAAGCTGCTCGAGCGCATCGAGCAGATGGCCAAGGGCCGCGACCCGCGCGTCACCCAGGTGATGGCGGCGCTCGCCGGCGAATATGACGTCGTACTCGTGGCGCGCAGCGACGGCGCGCTCGCGGCCGACATCCGCCCGCTCGTGCGCGTTTCGGTCACGGTGATCGCCGAGCAGAACGGCCGCCGCGAGATCGGCAACGGCGGCGGCGGTGGGCGCTACGACTACGGCTACTTCACCGACGAGATCCTCTCGAAGTACGTGGACGACGCCGTGCACGCCGCGCTCGTCAACCTGGAAGCGCGCCCGGCCCCGGCCGGTGCGATGACCGTCGTGCTCGGGCCGGGCTGGCCGGGCGTGCTGCTGCACGAAGCGATCGGCCATGGCCTCGAAGGCGACTTCAACCGCAAGGGTTCGTCGGCGTTCGCGGGCCACATCGGCGAACGGGTGGCCGCCAAGGGCGTCACGGTCGTGGACGACGGCACGCTGCCCAACCGCCGCGGGTCGCTCAATATCGATGACGAAGGCAACCCCACGCAGTGCACGACGCTGATCGAGGACGGCATCCTCAAGGGTTACATTCAGGACTCGCTCAACGCGCGCCTCATGAAGATGCCCGTGACGGGCAACGCCCGTCGCGAGTCCTACGCGGCCCTGCCGATGCCGCGCATGACCAACACCTACATGTTGAATGGCGACAAGGATCCGCAGGAGATCATCGCTTCGGTCAAGAACGGGCTCTACGCCGTCAATTTCGGCGGCGGCCAGGTGGACATCACGAACGGCAAGTTCGTGTTCTCCGCCTCCGAGGCCTACATGATCGAGGACGGCAAGATCACGTATCCGGTGAAGGGCGCCACGCTGATCGGCAGCGGCCCCGAGTCGCTCAAGTATGTGAGCATGATCGGCAACGATATGCGGCTCGACTCCGGTGTGGGTGTATGCGGCAAGGAGGGTCAGAGCGTGCCCGTGGGCGTCGGCCAGCCGACGCTGCGTATCGACCGCATGACGGTGGGCGGTACGATCTGATTTGATGCACGTCGATGCGGAAAATCCGCATCGACGTGCATGATTTGCGCATCCTAGGCCGCCGTTACGCGGATGTCGCGCATTTTTGCAGTGCAGCGCTTGCCAGCGCAAGCTTGATCAGGTTATAAAGGCAGTCACCCTTTCGACGAAACTCACGTTTCCAGAGCGCATTCCGCCATGTTCGCCACGAAGTTTTACTTTTACTTCTTTTGGTATCTCAGACCGCTGGCGGATCGAGAGGGTTGATAGTACGCGCAAGACCCGAATACACGAGAAACCGCCAGCCAGCCTGGCGGTTTTTTTTCGTCCCTACACATTCACGAGCTGCAATTTTCATCTAACCGCTTTTTGAGGCACCGCTCGCGCCACGACCGTTGACCGACGCCAACGGGTGACGCAACGGCAGCGACACAGGATCAGGAGAAAACGACCATGCCCCCGCACAACACCGACGATGTCCGCATCCGGGAACTGAAAGAACTCACGCCGCCCGCACACCTGATCCGCGAATTCCCGTGCTCGGAGGCCGCCTCAACCCTGATCTACGAAACGCGCCAGTCGCTGCACCGCATCCTGCACGGCATGGACGACCGCCTGATCGTGATCGTCGGCCCGTGCTCGATCCACGACACCAAGGCAGCCGTGGAGTACGCGCAGAAACTGCTGCCGATACGCAAGCGCTTCGCCGGCGAACTCGAAATCGTGATGCGCGTGTACTTCGAAAAGCCGCGCACGACCGTGGGCTGGAAAGGCCTCATCAACGACCCGTACCTCGACAACAGCTTCAAGATCAACGACGGCCTGCGCACCGCGCGCGAGCTGCTCGTCTCCATCAACGAGCTGGGCCTGCCCGCCGGCACCGAATACCTCGACATGATCAGCCCGCAGTACATCGCCGACCTGATCTCGTGGGGCGCAATCGGCGCGCGCACGACCGAGTCGCAGGTGCACCGCGAGCTGGCTTCGGGTCTTTCGTGCCCGGTTGGCTTCAAGAACGGCACGGACGGCAACGTCAAGATCGCCGTCGATGCGATCAAGGCCGCATCGCAGCCGCACCATTTCCTCTCGGTGACGAAGGGCGGCCATTCGGCCATCGTCTCGACGGCCGGCAATGAAGACTGCCACGTGATCCTGCGCGGCGGCAAGGCGCCGAACTACGACGCGGACAGCGTGAACGCGGCGTGCGCCGACATCGGCAAGGCGGGTCTTGCCGCACGCCTGATGATCGACGCGAGCCACGCCAACAGCCAGAAGAAGCACGAGAACCAGATTCCTGTGTGTGCCGATATCGGCCGCCAGATCGCGGCGGGCGACGAACGCATCATCGGCGTCATGGTCGAGTCGCATCTCGTGGCAGGCCGCCAGGACCTCAAGGAAGGTTGCGCGCTCACCTATGGGCAGAGCATCACCGACGCCTGCATCGGCTGGGACGAAAGCGTGGGCCTGCTTGAGGGGCTTGCGGAAAGCGTGAAGCAGCGGCGCGTGGCGCGCGGCAGCGGCAATTGAGCCGGAACTGAGCGCCAACCTGCTTGAGCGCAGGAACCCCGGCAGCGCGCCGGGGTATTTTTCAGTTCACCCGGCCATTGCAGCCGGGATTTTTTTACACGGCGTTCAGTCGAGCATGCCCGAGCCGAAGATTTCCGTGCGGATACGCTGCGGATCGACGCCGCGAGCGACGAGCGCCGCGCGCTGCTCACGCATGAATCCGACGGGACCGCAGAGGTAGTAGTCGGCGTCGGGCGGCAGCGCAGCCTCTTGCACGCGCCCGATGTCCATGCGGCCCGCATGGTCGTAGTCGACGCCCGCGCGATCACCCGCCCCTACCTCTTCATAGAAGACCGCGCTGCGCACCTGCGCGTGATCGCGGGTGACATCGTGCAGCCAGTCGCGGAACGCATGGACACGCCCATTGCGGCACGCATGCACGAACGTCACGGGGCGCGTGCTGCCTTCGGCCACGAGGGTCGCGAGCATCGACGCCATCGGCGTGATGCCGACGCCGCCGCTCATGAGCACCACGGGCGTGGCCGTGGTCCGGTCGAGTGTGAACTCGCCCATCGGCGCGCTCACGTGGACGATCGAGCCTTCCTCGACGCCATCGTGCATCAGGTTCGACACATGGCCCGGCTGCGCCTGCTCGCGCCCTGCCTCGCGCTTGACCGAGATGCGCAGCCAGCGGCCGTGGGGCGCGTCCGAAAGGCTGTACTGGCGCGGCTGATCGACGCCGAGGCGATCGACGAAGCGCGTCACGCTCACGTACTGGCCGGGCTCGAAGCCGCCTGCGGGAGCGCCGTCGGCCGGCGCGAGATAGAACGACGTGATCTCGTCGCTCTCGATCTGTTTGCGAATCACCTTGAACGGCCGGAAGCCGCTCCAGGACGCCCCCTCGTACAGCTTCGCTTCCGCGCCGATCAAGATCTGCGCGAGCTGGGCATAGGCCACGCGCCATGCTTCGAGCGTAGGCTGATCGACCGCATCGCCGAGCACGTCGACCACTGCGCCCAACAGATGGTGTCCCACGATCGGATAGTGCTCCGGACGAATGTTCAGGCTCGCATGCTTGTGGGCAATGTGCGTGACTGGCGTACCGAGCGCGCCCAGATTGTCGATGTTCGCCGCGTAGGCGTAGACGGCGCGGGCCAGCGTTTCGGGCTGATTGCCGCTTTGCTGGTGCGTCTGGTTGAAGAGGTTCTTCAGTTCCGGATGCGCATTGAACATCCGCTTGTAGAAGTGCTTCGTGATGGTGACGCCATGTTCGGCAAAGACGGGGGCGGTGGCCTTGACGAGGGCCATCTGCTCGGCGGTAAGCGCAGTCATTCGGGTTCTCCGGCTTAAAGATGTATTTACGATACATGTTTAAATCCGGGTACACCCTGGTCATTTCGCCGCACCACGATTCGCCGGCCGTTCGGCTTACGGCAGCGATTGGCGACGCCCCTTGTGTGGGCGACGCCAGCCAGCTCCTCAGTGCGCCGACGCTCCGCGGTCGTGACGCCAGTAAATGTCATCGCCGCCATGTGCGCGGTTGAGCACGCGCGCCAGCACGAAAAGCAGATCGGACAGCCGGTTCACATAGCGACGCGGGGTTTGGGCAAGCGTTTGGTCCGCCGGTAGCGCGGCCCCGAGGGCGACCACGGTCCGCTCCGCGCGCCTGCACACCGTGCGGCACACATGCGCGAGCGCCGCCGCGCGCGACCCGCCTGGCAGGATGAACTCCTTGAGCGGCGGCAGCGTGGCGTTGTAGTGAGCGAGCCAGCCGTCCAGCCGCGCCAGATGCGCATCGGTCACCACTGTTTGTCCCGGCATGCAAAGCTCGCCGCCCAGATCGAACAGGTCGTGCTGGATCTCCGTGAGCGCAGCCTGCACGTCATCGGGCAGCGTTTCGCACAGCAGCACGCCGATCTGCGAGTTCAGTTCGTCGACGTCGCCGATGGCCGCGATGCGCAAATCGTCCTTGCGCACGCGGCTGCCATCGCCAAGCCCGGTCGTGCCGTCATCGCCGGTGCGTGTGACGATTTTGCTCAGCCGATTCCCCATGATGTCCTCTCTGAAAGCGGGTCGGCGCACACGCCGCGCGCCTTGCCCGCATTATAGGTTTGACGCAGCGCAGCAACCCGGCGGCCCCGCTGGGGCGCCATCGTTCGGCGTAAAATGGGCCGCACCAGCAGTACATGCCTCGATAAAGGAGACGCCGTTGAACCATCCCGCGCCCCCGGCAACCGCACGCCGGCCGTTCCCCACCGCTCTCCTCGATCAACTGTGCAGTGCGTTCGGCGACCGTGTTTCCACGTCCGAAGCCGTGCGTGCCCATCACGGCCGCGATGAATCGCGCTTCGACCCGCAATTGCCGGACGCCGTCGTGTTTGCGCAAAGCACGGACGAAGTCCGGACCATCGTGAAGCTGTGCGCGCAATACGGCGTGCCGATCATCCCTTACGGCAACGGATCGTCGCTCGAAGGCCATCTGCTGGCCGTGCAGGGCGGGGTCTCGATCGACCTCTCGCAGATGAATCGCGTGCTGTCGATCAACCCCGAAGACCTCACTGTCACCGTCGAGCCCGGCATCTCGCGCAAAACGCTGAACGAGGCACTGCGGGACACGGGCCTCTTCTTCCCGATCGATCCGGGCGCCGACGCGAGCATCGGCGGCATGTCCGCCACGCGCGCCTCCGGCACTAACGCCGTGCGCTATGGCACGATGCGAGAGAACGTGCTCGGGCTTACCGCCGTGCTGGCCGACGGCCGCGTCATCAAGACAGGCACGCGCGCGCGCAAGTCGTCGGCGGGCTACGACCTCACGCGCCTCTTCGTGGGGTCCGAAGGCACGCTCGGCGTGATCACCGAAATCACGTTGCGTCTCTATCCCCAGCCGGAAGCGGTGTCGGCCGCCGTCTGCACGTTCCACTCCATGGTCGAGGCCGTGCGCACCGTGATCGAGACGATCCAGATGGGTGTGCCGATCGCGCGCGTGGAGTTCATCGATTCGCTGGCCGTGCGCGCCATCAACCGCCACTCGAACCTCACGCTGCGCGAGGCGCCCACGCTCTTCTTCGAATTCCACGGCACGGCCGCGGGCGTCGAAGAACAGGCACAGCTCGTACAGGAGCTTGCCGCGCAAAACGGCGGCGAAGGCTTCGAATGGGCGACGCGCCCTGAGGACCGCAACCGCCTGTGGAATGCGCGCCATAGCGCGTACTTCGCGATGCTGCAGCTGCGGCCTGGCTGCCGCGCGGTGACGACCGATGTCTGCGTGCCCATCTCGCGCCTCGCCGAGTGCGTGGTGGAAACGGAAGCGGACCTGAAGGCGTCGGCGCTGCCCTGCCCGATTGTCGGCCACGTGGGCGACGGCAACTTCCACGTCGCAATGCTCATCGACGCGAGCCAGGCCGAGGAAATCGAAGAGGCGGAGCGCCTGAACCGCCGCATTGTCGAGCGGGCGCTCGCAATGGACGGCACCTGTACGGGTGAGCATGGCGTGGGACTGCACAAGATGGCGTTCCTCGTGGAAGAGCACGGCGCCGATACCGTCGACACGATGCGCGCGATCAAGCATGCGCTCGACCCGCACAACCTGATGAATCCGGGCAAAATCTTTTCGTGGGCGGCTTGAGCGCCTTGCGCGCCTTGCGCAAGCGCCGCAGCGACGGGGCTTGCGCCTGAGAGCCGCTGCGCCGCAGCGCGAACAAAAGAGCCACAAAGCCGCAACAAAGCAGCAACGCAACAGCGCGGACCAACGGGAGGACACATGAACGCACCGGCCGAAATGTCGCCGGAAGTGCTCGCGCAGCGCCAGCGCGAAGTGGTGCAGGCCTTGATGGCGGTGCTGCCGGCGCACTGCCTGCTGCACCGGGAAGAGGACACCGTCGCCTACGAGTGTGACGGACTCGCCGCCTACCGGCGCCTGCCGCTCGCGGTCGCACTGCCGGAAACCGAGTCGCAGGTGCAGCGCATCGTGCAGATCTGCCGCCGCCTCGACGTACCCATCGTGCCGCGCGGCGCGGGGACCGGCCTTTCCGGCGGCGCCATGCCGATCCGGCACGGGATCGTGCTTTCGCTCGCGCGGTTTCGCCGTATCCTCGAAGTCGACCCCTATGCGCGCACCGCGACCGTTCAACCGGGCGTGCGCAATCTCGCGGTATCCGAGGCCGCCGCGCCCTACGGCCTTTACTACGCCCCCGACCCCTCCTCGCAGATCGCCTGTACGATCGGCGGCAACGTTTCCGAGAATTCGGGCGGCGTTCATTGCCTGAAGTACGGCCTCACCGTGCATAACGTCCTGCGCGTGCGTGCTGTGACGATGGACGGCGAGATCGTGGAGTTCGGCTCGCTCGCGCCCGACGCACCGGGTCTGGATCTGCTCGCCGTGACGATCGGCAGCGAGGGCATGTTCGCGATCGTCACCGAGGTGACTGTCAAACTGATTCCACGCCCGCAGGCCGCGCAGGTCATCATGGCGAGCTTCGACGACGTCGTGAAGGGTGGTGACGCCGTGGCCGGCATCATCGCGGCGGGCATCATTCCGGCCGGCCTCGAGATGATGGACAAGCCGGCCACGCGCGCCGTGGAGGAGTTCGTGAACGCGGGCTACGACATCGACGCCGCAGCGATCCTGCTGTGCGAATCCGACGGTACGCCCGAGGAAGTGGCCGATGAAATCGCGCGCACCGTACTCGTGCTGCGCGAGCATGGCGCAACGCGCATCCAGATTTCGCGCACCGAAGAAGAGCGGCTGCGTTTCTGGTCCGGGCGCAAGAACGCGTTTCCGGCCGCGGGCCGCATCTCGCCCGACTACTACTGCATGGACGGCACCGTGCCGCGCCGCAGCATCGGACCGCTGCTTGCGCGCATCCACGACATGGAGGCCCAGTACCGCTTGCGCTGCATTAACGTGTTCCACGCCGGGGACGGCAACATGCACCCGCTCATTCTCTTCAACGGCAGCGACCTCGACGAATGGCACCGCGCCGAGGCATTCGGCGCGGACATTCTCGAAACCTGCGTCGAGCTGGGCGGCACCGTGACCGGCGAGCACGGCGTGGGCATCGAGAAGATCAATTCGATGTGCGTGCAGTTCTCGCCGCAAGAACGCGACGCCTTCCACGCGGTCAAGCGCGCGTTCGACCCGTCCGGTCTGCTCAACCCCGACAAGGGCATCCCCACCCGGGCCCGGTGTGCCGAGTACGGCAGGATGCACGTGCGCGGCAACCTGTTGCCGCATCCCGAGCTTCCGCGCTTCTAGGGCCCGCGCTTCCACGGCCGTGCCCAGGGCCGCGTCAGTGCATGCCGGGCGCATACGCCGCCCGGCACGGCTGGCTTTCCAGGCCCATCCGGTCTGCGCGCATGCGAGCTGGCCCGCACTGGCAGCGCGAGATGCGGGTCCGCTCCGGCTTGCCAGCACGGGACCGGCCGGTACAATCGAAACAACGACAACGACAATCACGCCATGGAAGAGGACGACATCGTCGCCGTCTGGTCGGAACGCGTGCGCGCGGCTAGTGCCGATGGCCGCCCGCTTCGCATTCGCGGCGGCGGCACCAAGGACTGGTACGGGCAGACACTCGCGGGAGACATTCTCGACGCCCGCGCGCACCGGGGCATCGTCGCCTACGACCCGGCCGAACTCGTGATCACGGCGCGCGCCGGCACGCCGCTCAGCGATATTGAATCGGCCCTCGCGGCGCACAACCAGATGCTGCCGTTCGAGCCGCCCCACTTCGGTACGCAGGCCACGCTCGGCGGATGCGTCGCGGCGGGCATTGCCGGGCCGCGCCGGGCGTTCGCGGGCGCCGCACGCGACTTCGTGCTGGGCGCGGTGATCATGAACGGGCATGGCGAAGTGCTGCACTTCGGCGGTCAGGTCGTGAAGAACGTGGCCGGCTACGATGTCTCGCGCCTGCTCGCGGGTTCGCTCGGCACGCTCGGGCTGATGCTCGAACTTTCTGTCAAAGTGCTGCCGGCACCGCAGGCCGAAGCAACGCTCAAGTTCGACATGAACGGTACCGACGCGGTGCGCAAGCTCAACGAATGGGGCGGCCGTCCACTGCCGATGACAGCGAGCGCATGGCGCAACGGTACGCTCGCCGTGCGGCTGGGCGGCGCGGAAGCGGCCGTGAAGGCCGCGCGCGCGGCGCTGGGCGGCGAAGTGGTGGATGCCGTGGAGGCCGAACGCTTCTGGGCCGGCCTGCGCGAGCAGACCGATCCGTTCTTCGCGGCCATTGCACCGAACGCCGCGCTCTGGCGCCTCGCTCTGCCCTCGATCGCCGAGCCGCTGCAGCTGCCCGGCGCGCAACTGATGGAATGGGGCGGCTCCCAGCGCTGGTGGATCACGGAAACCGACGCGCAAACCGTGCGCATCACGGCCAAACAGGCGGGCGGCCACGCGACGATGTTCCGCACGGGTCACGCATACGACCGCAGCGCAGGCGTGTTCACGCCGCTGCCGGCGCCGCTCATGAAGATCCACCGCGGCCTGAAGGCCGCGTTCGACCCGGCCCGCATCTTCAATCGCGGCCGCCTGTACTCCGACTTCTGATATCACCGGCACGCGGCAATGCAGACGAATCTCGCGGATTTCATCCGGAACACGGCGGACGGCGACGAAGCCGACGCGATCCTGCGCAAATGCGTGCACTGCGGCTTCTGCACGGCGACCTGCCCGACCTACCAGTTGCTCGGCGACGAACTGGACGGGCCGCGCGGGCGCATCTATCTGATCAAGCAGATGGTGGAAGGCGCGACGGTGACGAAGAGCACGCTCACGCATCTCGACCGCTGCCTTACCTGCCGCAGTTGCGAAACGACGTGCCCCTCGGGCGTCCAGTACGGGCGGCTCGTCGAGATCGGCCGCAAGCATGCCGAAGAGACGGTGCCGCGGCCGCTGCGCCAGCGGCTTGTGCGGCGCTTCCTCGCCAGCTTCCTGCCGCGCCGCGCGCTGTTCTCGCCGGCCATGCGCATTGGCCAGCAGATTCGCCCGCTGCTGCCGCGCCGACTGCGCGACAAGGTGCCGGTACGCCAGCGCGTACTCACCTGGCCGACTACGAAGCACGCACGCAAAATGCTGATGCTCGCAGGCTGCGTGCAGCCTGCGATGATGCCGAACATCAATGTGGCCACGGCGCGCGTGCTGGACGCGCTCGGCATCGAAACGGTGGTCGCGCCGCAGGCCGGTTGCTGTGGTGCGATCCGTCTGCATATGGGTTACGTGGAAGAGGCGCTCGACGACGTGCGCGCCAACGTGGACGCCTGGTGGCCCTATGTCGAAGCGGGTGTGGAAGCGATCGTGATGAACGCTTCGGGTTGCGGTGCGACGGTGAAGGAGTACGCACACCTGCTGCGCAACGACCCCACCTATGCCGAGAAGGCGCGACGCATCGTCGAGCTGACGCGCGATCTCTCGGAGATCCTGCCCGGGTTCGAAGACGAACTCGTGGCGGCCGCGCGCCGGCGCGGCATCCACACCGTGGCGTGGCATCCGCCCTGCACGCTCCAGCACGGACAGCAGTTGCGCGGCGGCGTGGAAAAGGTGCTGGGTGCACTGGGCCTCGACGTGCGTCTGCCCGCGGACAGCCATCTGTGCTGCGGTTCGGCGGGCACCTATTCGATTACGCAGCCGCGCCTTTCCTACGCGCTGCGCAACCAGAAGGTGGAGCGGCTGAAGGCGCTCGAGCCGCAACTGATCGTCTCGGCGAACATTGGCTGCATCGCGCACCTGCAAAGCGGTACGACGATTCCGGTCACACACTGGATCGAGCTGGTGGAGCATATGCTGGCGGCGAACTGAGTACGGGAAACCGATCACAGTCCGAGCGTAGCGAATCGCGCAACGCGCAAAAAGCTGGCCGTTCGGCCTATGTTTGGCGTGCGGCCCAGTCCGTATAATTGCCCACGTTCGCTCTGGTTCGTTTCAACGGCCGCTACGTCAGCAAGGCGGCCTCCCCACTCCAATGACCGATCTCAACCACAACCTCGAAGCCGTCCACCAGCGTATCGCCGCCGCCGCCCGCAACGCCGGGCGCGAGCCGGAGTCAGTCGCGCTGCTCGCGGTCTCGAAGACGTTTCCCGCCCAGGACGTACGAGCCGCGCACGCCGCCGGCCAGCGTGCGTTCGGCGAGAACTACGTGCAGGAAGCCGTGGAAAAGATCGAGGCGCTGGCCGACCTGCGCGCCGGACTCGAATGGCATTTCATCGGGCCGCTGCAGTCGAACAAGACGCGGCTCGTGGCGGAACGCTTCGACTGGGTGCATTCGGTAGACCGCCTGAAGATCGCCCAGCGGCTTTCTGAACAGCGGCCAGCCGGCATGGCGCCGCTCAACGTCTGCCTGCAGGTGAACGTGAGCGGCGAAGCCACCAAGAGTGGCGTCGCACCGCAGGAGGCGGCGCAGATCGCGCAGTCAATCGCCGCCCTGCCGAATCTGCGGATGCGCGGGCTGATGTCGATACCGGAACCCGAATCCACCCTCGAGGCGCAGCGCGCACCGCACCGGCGGCTGCGCGAGCTCTTCGAGTCGCTGCGTGCCGGTGGTCTCGCGCTCGACACCTTGTCGATGGGCATGTCGGCCGATCTCGAAGCGGCCGTGCTCGAAGGCGCGACCATCGTGCGGATCGGTACCGCGCTCTTCGGCGCACGCGACTACTCTCACTAATCACATTCCATCATCATGAAAATTGCCTTCATTGGCGGCGGCAACATGGCCGCCGCACTTATCGGCGGCCTGATCCGCACGGGCGTGGCCGCCGCCAATCTGTACGCGATCGACCCAAACGAAGACGCCCGCAAACGCACTGCCGGGCAGTTCGGCGTGCCCACCGGCGCAGCCGCCGATGCAGCGCTCGCGCAGTACGATGCCGTGCTGATCGCGGTCAAGCCGCAGATCGCCAAGGCCGTGGCCGAGGGCCTCGCGCCGCATCTCGCGGCGCATCAGGTCGTGATCAGCATCATGGCCGGCATCCGTATCGAGGACCTCTCGCGCTGGCTCGGTGGCCATGCGCGCATCGTCCGAACGATGCCCAACACGCCCGCGCTGATCGGCATGGGCGCAACGGGTCTCGTGGCGAGCGGCGGCGTCGACGCAACGGGCCGCCAGCTCGCTTCCGATGTGCTCGGTGCCGTTGGGCAAACGGTGTGGTTCGAAGACGAATCGAAGATCGATGCGGTCACGGCCATCTCCGGCAGCGGGCCGGCCTACGTGTTCTATTTCATCGAGGCGCTCGAAGAGGCCGCGCGTCAGCTCGGCATGGACGAAAAGCAGGGCCGGGCGCTCGCCATTGCCACGTTCACGGGTGCGGCACAGCTCGCGCTGCAATCGGACGAACCGCCATCGGTACTCCGAGAGCGCGTGACGTCGAAGGGCGGCACAACGGCCGCCGCGCTGGCGTCGTTCGATGCATCGGGAATCAAGGATGCGATCGTGCGCGGCGCGCTGGCCGCCGACGCACGTGCAAAGGAAATGGGCGAGGAGTTCGGCAAGCAGTAAGCAAGCCGGGCGGGGCGGCGAAGGGCTCGCCGCCCGTCTTACATTGCCGAAAAGGCGTAGTGCGCGGCAATACCGGCGAACAGCACACCACCCAGCCAGTTGTTGTGGCGAAACGCCGCGAAGCACGGCATCCGTTCGCGGCCTTTGATGAGCGTGTAGTGATAGACGGCGCAGCCCGCTGCGGCGGCCCAGCCGATCCAGTAAAGCAGCCCGAAGCCGAGCACGACGCCGATCCAGACGTAGATTCCGAGCGTGACGGCGTAGCACACCATGACGGCCAGCACGTCGAAGCGGCCGAACGTCAGCGCGGACGTGCGAATGCCGATCCTGATGTCGTCATCGCGATCGACCATCGCGTACTCGGTGTCATACGCTACCGACCAGAACACATTCGCCAGCAGCATGACCCACCCCAGCGCCGGCGCGTGGTCCTGCACGGCGGCGAAGGCCATCGGAATGCCGAAGCCGAACGCGATGCCCAGATACGCCTGGGGAATGGCGAAAAACCGCTTCGTGAACGGATACGACGCCGCCACGAAGAGCGCCACGACCGAGAGTTGCTTCGTCAGCGTATTGAGCGGCAGGATGAGCAGGAACGAAACGAACGCTAGCCCCACCGCGATCACCACCGCTTCCCACGCGTGGATGCGGCCCGACGTGATCGGCCGCTCGGCGGTGCGCTTCACGTGGCGGTCGAAATCGCGGTCCGCGTAGTCGTTGATCGCACAGCCCGCCGATCGCATCAGTACCGTGCCCACCGCGAAGATCAGGATCAGCGGCAGCGTCGGACGACCGTTCGAGGCGATCCAGAGCGCGTTGAGCGTGGGCCATAGCAGCAGCAGGCTGCCGATCGGCTTGTCCATGCGGACGAGCCGCAGATAGAGCGGGAGTCGGGCGAACATGATCGTGGCGGGAAAAACGATGTCGCTATTGTAGGCCAGCGCGGCTGTCCGCCGTCGCCTCGCACACGGCAAACGGCCGCGCAAATACCGGCGCGAACGGCGCGTCCCCAGAAAAAAAAAGCCGCCGGAACATCCGGCGGCCCCATGTCATGACGGATCGCGGCACATAGCGCACCGCGAAGGCCGCTTACGCCAGCATCGAACGCAGCATCCACGCCGTCTTTTCGTGCGTCTGCATGCGTTGCGTAAGCAGATCGGCGGTAGGTTCGTCGTTCGCCGCCTCGGTGGCCGGGAAAATCGCGCGCGCGGTGCGCACCACCGCTTCCTGGCCTTCCACGAGTTGGCGGATCATCTCTTCGGCCGCCGGCACACCGTCCGCTTCCGGAATCGACGAGAGCTTCGCGAACTCCTTGTAGCTGCCCGGCGCGGCTACGCCCAATGCACGAATGCGCTCGGCGATCGCATCGACCGCGGTAGCCAGTTCGGTGTACTGCGTCTCGAACATCAGGTGGAGCGTGTTGAACATCGGCCCCGTGACGTTCCAGTGGAAATTGTGGGTCTTCAGGTAGAGCGTGTAGGTGTCCGCGAGCAGGTGCGAAAGCCCTTCCGCGATTTTCTTGCGATCCTTGTCGCTGATGCCGATATTCACGTGCTGCACGGTTGCTTTTTTAGCCATGACGACTCCTTGGTAGTGAGACGATCCGCCGGCATCACTCGCGTCCTGCCTGCCCGGCGGCTCGCGAATGGTTGGACGGACGTCGGTTTATCGTTGAACACAGTCCAGATACGGTCATCTGGCCCTGTCTATCGGACATGCGAACCGTGCCACGCGTTCCCCCGGATCAGCCGCTGTGGAGGCGCACGATCGCCTCGACGATCAGCACTGCCACGCCGCCTGCAAAAATCGCGAGGCCGGCGCCCCGGCGCAGCAGGAAGGTCGCACGCGCGAACGTCTTGCCGGCCGCGTCCGCGGGGCCGATGCCGGCGGCTTGAAGCGTCATTGTCATCACTCGAGTCATGATCCTTTCTCCTGTCGACCCGAGTTAGCGCTTTAGCGCTTACTCGGGTCCCATGCAAAGCTGTCGACCCGAGTTAGCGCTTCAGCGCTTACTCGGATCCCATGCAAGGCTGTCGACCAGATATAGCTCGCTGCGCAAACGCGGGCGACGCTCAAGCCGTCAGGCACCCAGCGCGCGGTCGACGAGCAGCGAAAACGCTACGGTGCGCAGCCCGCTGAAAACGGGGGACGCAGGGGCTGGCTGTGCGGCGGGAGACGGGACGTTGGTTTGCATGACTTCCTCCTCGTGAACTCGATTGGGTATCGGCAAGGAGAAGTTTAGACTTGGCTATCGAATTTCTTAAGTTGATTTATTTTATAAATCAAATAGCGGCAGACTGTCAGCAGCGATTCCCGTGTGGGCGATCTGGCGCCCACCAGGCAGAAACCGCGTCAAGCGGCCTCTGCGGGCGCCTCGATCCGCTTCACACCGGGCAGTTCGCACGCGTGGATGGCATCGACAATCGCTTCGATTGCTGGCAGGCGCGTAAAGCTCTTGCGCCACGCCAGCACCACGCGCCGGTCCGGCACCGGATCGTCGAACGGCACATACGAAAGCAGCCCCGAGTCGACGCCGCCCGCATGCGGCTTCACTTCGGACACCGACATGCGCGGCAGCACGGTGATGCCGACGCCGCTCGCCACCATGTGCCGGATCGTTTCCAGCGAGGAGCCTTCGAAGGTTTTCTGGATGCCGTCCGCGTTCTGCGAAAAGCGCATCAGCTCCGGGCACACGCCCAGCACGTGATCGCGGAAGCAATGGCCGCTGCCGAGCAGCAGCATGGTTTCCTGCTTGAGGTCGTCCGGATCGATCTTCTCGCGCTTTTCCCACGCATGGCCGGAGGGCAGCGCCACTACGAACGGCTCGTCGTAGAGCCCTCGCAAGGTCAGGCCGGTTTCGGGAAACGGCAGCGCCATGATCGCCACATCGATTTCGCCCTGCTTGAGCAGCTCGATCAGCTTGAGCGTGTAGTTCTCCTGCAGCATGAGCGGCATCTGCGGAACGCGCTTGATCATTTGCTTGACGAGCGTGGGCAGGAGGTACGGCCCGATCGTATAGATCACCCCCAGCCGCAACGGACCGACCAGCGGGTCCTTGCCCTGCTTGGCGATTTCCTTGATGGCCAGCGTCTGTTCGAGCACGCGCTGCGCCTGGGTGACGATCTGCTCGCCAATCGGCGTCACGCTCACTTCGCTCGTGCCGCGCTCGAAAATCTGTACGTTCAGTTCATCTTCGAGCTTCTTGATCGCCACCGAGAGCGTCGGCTGGCTGACGAAACAGGCTTCGGCGGCCCGTCCGAAGTGGCGCTCGCGGGCAACCGCGACAATGTATTTCAATTCAGTGAGCGTCATTTCTTTGGGGACCAATCAGAAAAGGTGAATCAATAGTTTGTACTTATACACCTATGGCGGCGATTCGCCAATATTCAACGTCCATAGTCGGGCAGGAACAGTGAAATGATCTGACGATTCCGGCAGCTGCAGGTTCCCCGCGGTCGCGCACGCACGTCACGCCTTCAGATACTGCTCGCGCGCACCGAGCCAGCGGTTCAGGTGCTGTGTGACGACAAGCGGCCAGTCGTGCAGGAGCCGCTCGGCAGCGCCCCGGGCGGGTTCGATCAGCCAGCCGTCGGTTTCGAGGTTCGCGAAGCGCAGCATCGCGGCGCCCGACTGGCGCGCACCGAGGAATTCGCCGGGGCCGCGAATTTCGAGGTCGCGGCGCGCGATCTCGAAGCCGTCGGTGGTTTCGCGCATCGTCGCGAGGCGCGCGCGGCCCGTCAGCGAGAGCGGTCCGCTGTAGAGCAGCACGCACACCGAAGCAGCGCTGCCCCGCCCCACGCGTCCACGCAGCTGATGCAGTTGCGCGAGGCCGAAGCGTTCGGCGTGCTCGATCACCATCAGCGAAGCATTGGGCACGTCCACGCCCACTTCGATCACCGTGGTCGCGACCAGCAACTGCACCTCGTTGCGCGAGAAGGCGTCCATCACGGCGGCCTTGTCCGTGGACGAAAGCCGGCCGTGCACGAGCCCCACGCTGAGCTCGGGCAGCGCCGCGACGAGCGTCTCGTACGTCTCGACCGCCGTCTGCAGCTGCAGCGTCTCGCTTTCCTCGATCAGCGGGCACACCCAGTACACCTGGCGCCCCGTGAGCGCGGCGGCGCGCACGCGCGCGATCACCTCTTCGCGGCGCGCGTCGGAGACGAGCTTCGTGAGAATCGGCGTGCGCCCCGGCGGCAGTTCGTCGATCGTAGAGACGTCAAGGTCGGCGTAGTAGGTCATCGCGAGCGTGCGCGGAATCGGCGTGGCGGACATCATCAGCTGATGCGGCTGGAACTCGCGCGCCCCGTCGGCTGCCGACTTTGCATTCTGTGCCTTGGCCCGCAGCGCGAGCCGCTGCTCGACGCCGAAGCGATGCTGTTCGTCGACGATCACGAGGCCCAGCCGCGCGAATTCGACGGCATCCTGAATGATCGCGTGCGTGCCGACCACGAGCTTGGCGGTGCCCAGTGCCGCGGCTTCGAGCGCCGCGCGCTTTTCCTTCGCCTTCAGGCTGCCCGCGAGCCACGCCACCTGCACGCCGAGCGGTTCGAGCCAGCCGCGCAGCTTGCGCGCGTGCTGCTCGGCGAGGATTTCGGTCGGCGCCATGAGCGCGGCCTGGTAGCCGGCGTCGATGGCCTGCGCGGCCGCGAGCGCCGCCACCACGGTCTTGCCGCTGCCCACGTCGCCTTGCAGGAGGCGCTGCATCGGATGAGGTTGTTCGAGCTCGCCCGCGATCTCCGCCACCACGCGTTCCTGCGCGTTCGTGAGCTGGAACGGCAGCGATGCGCGCAAGCGGGCCACGAGCGGTGCGGCATCGGCGTGGGCGGCATCGGCGGCCGCCGTGGCGTCAGGCCGGAATGACGGCATGGCCGGCGCGGCGCGCGTGCGACGCTCTTCGTGCGCGCGCTTGAGCGAGAGCTGCTGCGCGAGCAGCTCTTCGAATTTGATGCGCGTCCATGCGGGATGCGTGCCGTCGATTAGCTCGGCTTCGTCGGCGTCAACGGGCGGATGGTGCAGCGTCTTCACCGCCTCCATCAGCAGCGGCACGCCGAGCGGCTCCATGAACTCGCGCGCGACGGGCTCGGGTAATAGTTCGGGCAACGAAGCGCGCGAAAGCGCGTTGTCGATGGCCTTGCGCAGATAGGCCTGGCTCACGCCCGCGGTGGACGGATAGACGGGCGTGAGGGCCTGCGGCAACGGCGTGTCGTCATCGACGACGCGCACGGCCGGATGCACGATCTCCAGGCCGAAGAAGCCGCCGCGCACGTCGCCGCGTACGCGCAGGCGCTTGCCCACCGCCATCTGCGTGACCTGCGAGCCGTAGAAGTTCAGGAAGCGCAGCGTCAGTTCGTCGCCGCTGGCGTGCTCCGGGTCACGCAGCTTCACCAGCAACTGGCGGCGCGGCCGGTAGGCGATTTCGCTGTCGACGACCACCCCTTCGGTCTGCGCGATACCGCCTGGCAGCAGTTCGCCTATCGGCGTGAGCGTGGTCTCGTCCTCGTAGCGCATCGGCAGATGCAGCACGAGGTCGATGTCGCGTGTGAGGCCGAGCTTCGCGAGGCGGTCGGCGGTCTTCGTGACGGCGGGCTTGTCCTTCTTCTTGCCCTTGGGCGGATCCGGCGCGTCGCCGCTCGCGTCCCCGGAAGACGGTTCGTGCGGCGGTCGTTTCTTGCCGTCCTTCGTCCCGGCCGCCCGCTTGCGCGCCGCGCCGCCGTCCGCCGCTGCGGGCGCGTCGCCGCGCTCGTGCGGGTCGCCCGCGGCTTCGGTTTCGGACATCAAACGGTTAAGGGATGAGGGCATAAGCAGCTTCGCAAGTACAATAACGGCTTTCCGGCGTGGCGCGCCAGGCCTCAAGCCTCGTCATGGCGGCGAGACCCTGCAGGCGGCGCGCGCGCAACGCTTGCCGTTCCGGCCGGGGCCAGTCCCGCAATCATAGCGGTTGTCGATCCGGAGTTAGCGCTTCAGCTGTCGGCCAGTGTGGGTGCCTGGCACTTGCTCCGGGCCCATGCAGGGCACTGACTCCGACTCCGGGCAGCCGGGCGCGCCAGCGGGCATGCCGGTCCTGGATCGGCCGCAAGCCGGCGCTCGAGGCCGAGGGTCACTGCCTGGCGGCGAGCGCGCCGTTTGAGGCCGCCGCCCGCCCTACGTCAAACTTCCGTTGCATATCCGTTTCATCAGGCCGCATGTTCAAGCTTTCCGATTTCGATTTCGACCTCCCCGCCGAGCTGATCGCGCAGACCGCGCTGCCTGAACGCAGCGCGAGCCGTCTGCTGGAGGTCGACAACCGCGTGCAGCCTCCACGCCTCACCGACCGGCACTTCGCCGCGCTGCCCGGCTGCATCGCGCCGGGCGACCTGCTCGTTTTCAACGATACCAAGGTGCTCAAGGCGCGCTTCTTCGGCCAGAAGGCCAGTGGCGGCAAGATCGAGGTACTCGTCGAGCGCCTGACCGGCGCGCGCACGGCGCTCGCGCAGATCCGCGCGAGCAAGAGTCCCACGCCCGGCACGACGCTGCGCCTCGCCGACGCGTTCGATGTGACAGTGGGCGAGCGCGTCGAGCCGTTCTACACGCTGCACTTCCCCGACGACTGCCTCACCCTGATCGAGCAATACGGCCGCCTGCCGCTGCCGCCCTATATCACGCACGACGCCGACTCGACCGACGAGACACGCTACCAGACCGTGTTCGCGCAGAATCCGGGGGCGGTCGCGGCGCCCACGGCGGGCCTGCATTTCGACGAGGCGCTGCTCGCGAAGCTCGACGCGATGGGCGTGGAGCGCGCGACGCTCACGCTGCACGTCGGCGCGGGCACGTTCCAGCCGGTGCGCGTGGAGAACATCGCCGAGCACAAGATGCACAGCGAGTGGTACCAGCTGCCGCAGTCGCTGGTGGACAAGATCGCGGCCACGCGCGCGCGCGGCGGCAGCGTGATCGCCGTGGGCACGACCTCGATGCGCGCGCTCGAAGCCGCCGCGCGCGACGCGGAGAACCAGGGCCGCGCGCTTGCGGCGACCGCGGCGGAAACCGATATCTTCATCACGCCGGGCTACCGGTTCCGCGTGGTGGACCGGCTCGTCACGAATTTCCACCTGCCGAAGTCGACGCTGCTGATGCTCGTTTCCGCATTCGCAGGCATCGAGACGATACGCGCGGCGTACCGGCACGCGATCGCCGAACGCTACCGGTTCTTCAGCTACGGCGATGCGATGCTGCTGACGAAAACCGACGACGCACTGAACGCATAAACGCGCACCTGCCACGCTTATCCTCGCCGCTGCGCGCTCCCCGGGCGCGGCGGCTTTCACCCCAATTGCGCCGGACTGTTTTCCGGTGGCACAGGAGTCAACGCATGACCGACGGTCATCACAACAACGTACGCGCCGAACACGGCACCTATCTGGGCGAACGCCCCCAAAACGGCCTGAAATTCGAGCTGCTCGGCACGGACGGCCTCGCGCGCCGCGGCCGCGTCACGCTCAACCATGGCGTCGTGGAAACGCCGATCTTCATGCCCGTGGGCACCTATGGCACGGTCAAGGCCACGCAGCCGCGCGAGCTCGAAGAAATGCGCGCGCAGATCATCCTCGGCAACACGTTTCACCTCTGGCTGCGCCCGGGCCTGGAAACGATCGAGGCGCATGGCGGCCTGCACCGCTTCATGGGCTGGAACCGGCCCATCCTCACCGATTCAGGCGGCTTCCAGGTGTTCTCGCTCGGCGAGCTGCGCAAGATCTCCGAAGACGGCGTGCGCTTTGCCTCGCCCGTGAACGGCGACAAGCTGTTCCTCTCGCCCGAAGTGTCGATGCAGATCCAGAAGGTGCTGAACTCGGACATCGTCATGCAGTTCGACGAGTGCACGCCCTACGCGACGAACGGGGTGCCCACGACGCACCAGGAAGCCGCCGACTCCATGCGCATGTCGATGCGCTGGGCCAGGCGTTCGATCGACGAATTCAACCGCCTTGGCAATCCGAACGCGCTGTTCGGCATCGTGCAGGGCGGCATGTTCGAGGACCTGCGCGACGAGTCGCTCGCGGGTCTTGCGCAGATGCCGTTCCATGGCTACGCGATCGGCGGTCTTTCGGTGGGCGAGCCGAAGGAGGACATGATGCGCGTGCTCGAGCACATCGCGCCGAAGCTGCCCGCCGACAAGCCGCATTACCTGATGGGCGTGGGCACGCCCGAGGATCTGGTGGCGGGCGTGGCCTCGGGCGTGGACATGTTCGACTGCGTGATGCCCACGCGCAATGCACGCAACGGCTGGATCTTCACGCGCTTTGGCGACGTCAAGATCCGCAACGCCGTGCATCGCAACTCACTGCGCCCGCTCGACGAACAGTGCGGCTGCTACACGTGCCGCAACTTCACGCGCGGCTATCTGCATCACCTGCACCGCGTGGGCGAGATTCTCGGCGCGCAGCTCAACACGATCCACAATCTGCACTACTACCTCGAGCTGATGAGCGAGATCCGCGCGGCGATCGAGACGAAGACGTTTGCGACATTCCGCCAGCGCTTCCACGAGAACCGCGCGCGCGGCGTGGACTGAACGCGCGCTCAGACCCGGCCCGGCCGCACTTTGCAATTCGCCTGCCTTGACGACGCCCCGGGAACGCCATACGGGGCCACAACAACCCCGACGAACCATTCGAAAGCCGGCGTGAAATGCGCATGCAATGCACTAAGAGCTTGATCGCAAAGCGCATTTTGCGTCGCCGTCACGACTTGCGCCGGTGGTAGAATAACCGGCTCGATTTTTGATCGTAAAAACGGAGAGACCAACGTGTCGTTCATTTCCAATGCCTTCGCACAAGGCTCCGCAGCAGGTGGCGCGGAATCCAGCCTGATGAGCTTCCTGCCGCTGATCCTGATGTTCGCGGTGCTTTACTTCATCATGATCCGCCCGCAGATGAAGCGCCAGAAGGAACACCGCAACATGCTCTCGGCCATGGCCAAGGGCGACGAAGTCATTATCAGCGGCGGCATCGTCGGCAAGGTGACGAAGGTCGGCGAAGCCTATGTCGGCGTCGAAGTGGCGGACGGTACCGAAGTCACCGTGCAGAAGTCGTCGGTGTCGACCATCCTGCCGAAGGGCACGATCAAGTCGCTGTAAGCTCTCGCAAGCGTTCATGACCGGCCGCCGCACTCTGTCAGGCGGCCCCGCGCGTCCGGCATCGCGCACCAGTTGGAGTCCCGCCGGACGCGCACGCATCGCGAAGGCCATTCCCCTCCCCCGTTGGGCCAACCCATGAACCGTTATCCCCTCTGGAAATATGTCGTGATGGTCGTGGCGCTCGCCATCGGCCTCGTGTACACATTGCCCAATTTCTTCGGCGAAGCGCCCGCGGTCCAGGTGTTGAGCGGCAAGGCCACCGTCAAGCTCGACAGCGGCACGCTCGCGCAGATCGAAGCCTCGCTCGCCGCGAACCACATCCAGGCCGACGACGTCACGTTCGACAACTCGACGATGAACGCGAACATCCGCGTGCGCGTCGCAAACACAGACACGCAGCTGCGGCTGAAGGACGCGCTCACGAAGGCGCTGAACGCCGATCCGACCGATCCGGACTATATCGTCGCGCTGAACCTGCAGAGCGCCTCGCCGCACTGGCTGACGGCGCTGCACGCGCTGCCGATGTACCTCGGCCTCGACCTGCGCGGCGGCGTGCACTTCCTGCTCCAGGTCGACATGAACGGCGCGCTGAACAAGAAGCTCGACTCGGACGCTTCCGACGCCCGCACGCTTTTGCGCGACAAGTACATCCGCGACGGCGGCGTGAACCGCGTCGACCAGTCGGTTGTGATCAATTTCGCCGATGCTTCGGTCGCCGCCGACGCGCAGAAGGCGCTGGCGAGCGGCGTGAGCGAGCTCCAGTGGGCCACGCAGAACGCGCCGGAAGGCGGCGTGCAGCTGGTGGGCACGTTCTCGCCGGCCGTGCAGAAGGCGGTTCAGGAAGCCGCCCTCAAGCAGAACATCCAGACGCTGCACAACCGCGTGAACGAGCTCGGCGTGTCCGAGCCCGTGATCCAGCAGCAAGGCAACGACCGCATCGTGGTCGAACTGCCGGGCGTGCAGGACACCGCGAAGGCGAAGGACATCATCGGCCGCACGGCAACGCTCGAAGCGCGCCTCGCCGACCCGCTCGGCCTGCATCCGGACCCGAGCGCGCCGGTGCCGCCGGGCGACGAACTCTTCACGCAGGGCAACCAGGCGCCCGTGTGGCTCAAGAAGCAGGTGATCTTCACGGGCGACCGCATCATCGACGCGTCGGCGGGCTTCGACGAGCATAACCGCCCGTCGGTCAATATCCGCCTCGATTCGGCGGGCGGCCGGGCCGTGGCCGCCGTCTCGCGCGACAACATCGGCAAGCCGATGGCGATGGTGCTGTTCGAGAAGGGCAAGGGCCAGGTGCTGACGGTCGCGACGATCCAGTCGGAACTGGGCGACCGCTTCCAGATCACGGGCCAGCCCACGCCGCAGGCCGCCGCCGACCTCGCACTGCTGCTGCGCGCGGGCTCGCTCGCCGCGCCGATGGATATCATCGAGGAACGCACGGTCGGCCCGAGCCTTGGCGCCGAGAACATCAAGAAGGGCTTTGACTCGGTGCTGTACGGCTTCGCCGCCATCACCGTGTTCATGATCGCCTACTACATGCTGTTCGGCCTCGTTTCGGTGATCGGCCTTTCGGTGAACCTGCTGCTGCTCATCGCCGTGCTCTCGATGCTGCAGGCCACCCTCACACTGCCGGGCATCGCCGCTATCGCGCTCGCGCTCGGTATGGCGATCGACGCCAACGTGCTGATCAACGAACGCGTGCGCGAAGAGCTGCGCAACGGCGCGCCGCCGCAGCTCGCGATCCAGAACGGCTATGCGCACGCCTGGGCCACGATTCTCGACTCGAACGTCACCACGCTCATCGCCGGTCTCGCGCTGCTCGCGTTCGGTTCGGGCCCGGTGCGCGGCTTCGCGATGGTGCACTGTATCGGTATTCTCACGTCGATGTTCTCGGCCGTGTTCTTCTCGCGCGGCCTCGTGAACCTCTGGTACGGCGGCAAGAAGAAGCTCAAGTCGCTGGCCGTGGGCCAGGTGTGGCGTCCGGAGCCGGAAATGGCGGGCGCCGCTGCGTTGGGCGCCTCGACGCTCAGTCTGGGCGACGCGGACACCGATACGGGCCGCGCCATCGCTGCCGGCTCGGGCATGGCAAAGCCGCGCGAAACGGCAAAGAGCGCGGCGAAGGCCGCCAAGGGCGCAGCACGCGCCAAGCCGGTCGTGCGCCGCAGAAACGGACCGAGCGGCCCGGGCAACCCCGGTTCGCCCCGCTGATACGGAGGACAGGAATCATGGAATTTTTCCGCATCCGCAAAGACATCCCGTTCATGAAGCGCGCGTTGATCTTCAACGCGGTCTCGTTCATCACCTTCATCCTGGCGGTGTTCTTCCTCGTGCACCGAGGCCTGCATCTGTCGATCGAGTTCACGGGCGGCACGGTCGTCGAAGTGCGCTATCCGCAGGCACTCGAGCTTGAGCCCGTGCGCGATTCGCTCGCGAAGATCGGCTACGGCGACGCCCAGGTGCAAAACTTCGGCACTTCACGCGACGTGCTGATCCGCCTGCCGCTCAAGCAGGGCCTCACCTCGGCCCAGCAAAGCGACCAGGTCATGGCCAGGCTCAAGTCCGACAACCCGCAGGTGCAGCTGCAACGTGTGGAGTTCGTCGGGCCGCAGGTGGGCAAGGAGCTCGCCACCGACGGCCTGCTGGCGCTCGCCTGCGTGGTGGTCGGCATCATCATCTACCTGTCGTTTCGCTTCGAGTGGAAGTACGCCGTGGCCGGCGTGATCGCGAACCTGCACGACGTCGTGATCATTCTCGGCTTCTTCGCGTTCTTCCAGTGGGAGTTCTCGCTTTCCGTGCTCGCGGCGGTGCTGGCGGTGCTCGGCTATTCGGTGAACGAATCGGTCGTTATCTTCGACCGGATCCGCGAGACCTTCCGGCGCGAACGCAAGATGACCGTGATGGAGGTGATCAACCACGCCATCACGAGCACGACGTCGCGAACCATCATCACCCACGGCTGTACGGAAATGATGGTGCTCTCGATGTTCTTCTTCGGCGGCCCGACGCTGCACTACTTCGCCCTCGCGCTGACGATCGGTATCCTGTTCGGGATCTATTCGTCGGTGTTCGTCGCGGCGGCGCTCGCCATGTGGCTCGGCGTGAAGCGCGAGGACCTCATGAAGGAGAAGAAGGAAAAGCACGATCCGAACGATCCGAACGCCGGGGCACAGGTCTAAGCCTCGTCCACGCTTTGCGCCTCCCGCGAAGGCCGGAAGCCCAGCATGCGAAAAGCCGGTTCTCACGAACCGGCTTTTTTTTCGCCCGTGCCTTTTTGTACCCCTTTTATACCCCGCCTGTTCAGCGCAATGCGCGGGGCCACAGCCGCTACTGCTTGATGCCCTCGGCCTGGATGTGCAGCTTCGTCGCCATCTTGAAGCCGTATTGTTTGCCGAAGTCCATGCCATAGTCGTCGCGGTTGAATTCGGCCTCGGCTTCCACGCCGCACACCTCGCGCTTGAGCATGGGATGCTGCATGCACTTGAACGACTCGATCTCGAGCTTGAGCGGCCGCGTCACACCGTGCAGCGTGAAGGTGCCGATTACCTCTTTCGGCGTGTCGCCGTCGAAGACGATCTGCGTGCCCTTGTAGGTCGCCGTGGGGTACCTGGCGACATCGAGAAATTCCGCTCCGGCGACGTGCTTGTCCAGCTCCGCATTGCCGGTCTGGACCGAGGCCGGATCGATCGTGACGTCCACGGTGCCCGTCTTCGCGGCACGGTCCAGCGTGACGGTGCCCGTGGTCTTCGTGAACTTGCCGCGCCAGATCGAGAGCCCGTTGAAATGATCGGCCTCGAAGCTGGGATAGGTGTGATTCGGATCGAGCTGATAGGTGTCGGCGGCCATGGCCGGCGCGGCTAACGACACCGCGGATACGGCCGCAACAGCCCCTATGGTCACGCGTAGCATCGTATTCAAAGGCGTCTCCTTGACGGCTGGGTAAAAGTGAAGCGCCGCCGCGCTGCCGGAAGCTGGCCGGCGGCGAACGACAGATCACACGATACAGCACTGCAGGCGCTGCGCCTTCCGCGCAGGCGCTGACGCACGCCGGGCAGCCATGCCGGGATCGAACGCAGCCTCTACGCAAACGTGGCACACTCCAGGCCCGTCATACTACGCGAGCGTCGCCAGCGGCGCTTCGCGGGCCGACAGGGCGTGGCCAGGCGCCTTGCGTTGCGTACCGGCCTGCGTTTGGTAACATGGCGCACAGCCGTCGCGCTTCCCACGTCGCGGGCGGCAGCGTTGCCCGTCCCCGTTCACGTCGTTTTGCGTCATCTGCCCGCATGGCCCAGGACTCACTGATCGCGTGTCACGAATGCGACGCGCTCTACCGCAAGCCCCAGTTGCTCGGCCGGCAGACCGCCCGCTGCTCGCGCTGCGGCGCGACCCTCTACAACAGCGGGGCCACGCAGATCGACCGCATTTGCGCGATGACGCTCGCCGCGCTCGTCACGTTCGTCATCGCCCAGTCATTTCCCATCATCGAGCTCGATGCAAACGGCATCGTCTCGGAGTCGAGCTTGTTCGGCGCGCTCGTGGTCCTCTGGGGCGAGAACATGCAGATCATCGCGGCGATGGTGTTCTGCGCCACGATCCTCTTTCCGCTCACCGAGCTCGTCGCTCTGCTCTATGTTCTGCTGCCGGTCCGGCGCGGCTTCATTCCGCCGGGCTTCAACCGGGTCCTGCGCGCGATCGAGTTCGTACGCCCCTGGGGCATGCTCGAGGTGTTCATGCTCGGCGTGCTGATCACGATTGTGAAAATGGTGAGCCTCGCACGCGTGATTCCCGAAACGGCACTCTTCGCGTTCGGCGCGCTGACGCTCATGTTTACGGTCGTGCTGACTTTCGATGCCCGTACCCTGTGGGACATCGCCGACGCACTGCGTGAACGGAGCAAGGCCACCGGCGCCCGAGGCGGCCGGGGCCGGAAAGTGCGTGCGGCGTCGCCCGGCGCCGGCCAACCGGCCCGGCCGCCCACGCCGGGCCCGCTCGCCGAGCCCGACATCCATGATCCGTCCGCGCCGAAGCCGCTGCGCGGCAATCCGAAGCCCTCGGGCTCTTCCCCACGCTGAGGAGCCGCAATGAAATATCTGACCGCGACTCAGGCCGGCCTCATCTCGTGCCACGCGTGCGGGCACGTGCAGCCGCACGTGCGCTCCGCCGCGCACCCGCGCTGCGCGCGCTGCAACGCGCGGCTGCACGAACGCCATCCGGACAGCCTCTCGCGCACCTGGGCGCTGCTCATCGCGGCGGCGCTGCTCTATATCCCGGCCAACCTGCTGCCGGTCATGCACACAGCCTCGCTCGTCGGCGACGAGGACGACACGATCATGAGCGGCATCGTGTACTTCTGGACCTCGGGTTCCTGGCCGCTCGCGGTGATCGTGTTCATCGCCAGCATTCTCGTGCCGTTGATGAAGCTCTTCGTCCTCGCACTGCTCGCCTTCACGGCAGGGCGCCGCTCGACCTGGCGCCCCGTCGAACGCAGCAAACTCTTCCGCATCGTGGAGTTCATCGGCCGCTGGTCGATGCTGGACGTGTTCGTTGTGACGCTGACGGTTGCACTGGTACGCTTCCAGTCGCTGGCCGTGATCACGGCGCGTCCCGGTGCGATAGCATTCGGCTCGGTGGTGATCCTGACCATGCTGGCGTCGATGCAGTTCGACCCGCGCCTGATCTGGGACCCCGTGGACAACGACCAACCAAAGCCAACTCAAAACTCTCAGGATCGCCCCCATGAATAGCCCGAAAGGACCGACCCCGCCCTCCGCGGATGGCCCGCTCCCGCCCGAGCTGCCGGAGCCTGAGATCGTCAAGCCGAAGCGCTGGCTGCCCTCGCTCGTCTGGATCGTGCCGCTCGTCGCCGCGCTGATCGGCGTCGCGCTCGTGGTGAAGTCCGTCGCCACGCGCGGGCCCACGATCACGATCAGCTTCGCGAACGCCGAAGGCCTCGAGCCCGGCAAGACCAAGGTGAAGTACAAGGATGTCGACATCGGCTCCGTGCGCGCCATCAAGCTGGTGCCGAACCTCTCGCACGTGCTCGTCACCGTCGAGCTGACCAAGGACGCCGAAGCGTTCGCCGTGAAGGACAGCCGCTTCTGGGTGGTGCGCCCGCGCATCGGCGCAAGCGGCGTGTCGGGCCTCTCCACGCTGCTCTCGGGCTCCTACATCGGCGCCGATGCCGGCCGCTCGAAGGAGACCGTGAGCGACTTCATCGGGCTTGAGGCGCCGCCTGCCGTCACGATCGACGAGAAAGGCCACCGCTACACGCTGCACAGCGAGACGCTCGGCTCGCTCGACATCGGCACGCCGATCTTCTACCGGCGCATCCAGGTGGGCCAGGTGACGGGCTACTCGCTCGACAAGGACGGCATGGGCGTCAGCGTACAGGTGTTCGTCAGCGCACCGTACGACCAGTACGTCGGCACCAACACGCGCTGGTGGCACGCGAGCGGCGTGAACGTGCAGCTAGACTCCAGCGGCATCAAGGTGGATACGCAGTCTCTCGCGACCATCGTGGTGGGCGGCCTGGCGTTCCAGGCGCCGCCGGGCAAGCAGATGGGCCCGCAGGCGCCCGACAACTCCACCTTCATCCTCGCCGACAACGAGTCGGACGCCATGCACGAGCCCGATGGCGCGCCCGTGCGCGTCGTCATGTACTTCAACCAGTCGCTGCGCGGCCTTTCGGTGGGCGCACCGGTGGACTTCCGCGGCATCGTGCTCGGCCAGGTCACCGATATCGGCATCGAGTACGACCCGAAGGAGCACAACTTCACGATGCCGGTCACGATGGACCTGTATCCGCTGCGCCTCACGCGCCGCGTGCGCGGCGAAGCGCCGGCACCGCATACGCCAGAAGGCCACGACCTGCTCCAGCGCCTCGTCCAGCGCGGGCTACGCGGCCAGCTGCGCACGGGCAACCTGCTCACGGGCCAGCTTTACATTGCGCTCGACATCTTCCCGAAGGCCGCCGCGGCCCAGGCGGATCTCGAACGCGATCCGATGCAGTTGCCGACCATCCCGAACTCGCTCGAGGAACTGCAACTGCAGGTGGCCGACATTGCGAAGAAGCTCGACAAGATTCCGTTCGACCAGATCGGCGCGAATCTGAACGACTCGCTCAAGAGCGCCAACCAGCTCTTCGCGCAGGTCAACAACCAGATGCTGCCGCAGATGCGCGGCACGCTCGACGAAGCCCAGAAGACCTTCGCCGCGGCCCAGGCCACGCTGCAGCAGGATTCGCCGCTGCAGTCGGACGTGCATCAGGCGATGCAGGAGCTGACGCGCACGCTGCAGTCTCTCAATGCGCTGTCCGACTATCTGGAACGCCACCCCGAATCGCTCTTGCGCGGCAAATCAGGAGATAACCCATGACGTTCGACCGGCTCCTCAAGCGGACCGCCGCCGCGCACGGCGGGCGCCGCGCCGCGCTGGCGCTTGCCGCTACGACCGCCGTGCTGGCCGGCTGCGCGTCGCCGCCCAGCCAGTTCTACACGCTGAGCCCGACCGACGACACCGCGCACACCGCGCCGGCCCCCAATCCGTCCTGGCTGATCGAGCTTGCGCCGATCGACGTGCCGCCGCAGGTGGCCAAGGCGCAGTTCGTGGTGCAGACAAGCGACACGCAGGTCAGGGTGCTGGAAGAGCGGCGCTGGTCGTCGCTGCCCGGCGATGAGATCCGCCGGGCCCTGTCGGGCGACCTCGCGCAGCAGCTGGGGACCATCGACGTCTACGGCTCGCCGTATCCCCCCGGTGCGCCGGTATATCGCGTGAGCGTCAAGGTGCAGCGCTTCGAGTCGTGGCCCGACTCGCACGCCCTCATCGACGCCGTCTGGAGCGTGCGTTCGCTCGCGACGCAGACGGTCATGACCTGCCGCAGCGTGTTCGACGAACCGGTCGCTCCGGGCTACGATGCCCTCGTTGCCGGGCATCGGCGCGCCGTCGAGGCGCTTTCGGCAGCCATCTCGAGCGGCGTGCGCGCGGTCGCGGCCGCCCCGCAGCCTGCCGCGGCCGCGGGCGGCAGCAAGAAGTCCGACTATCGTCCTGTGCCGGTGACCGGCATGCCGTGCCCGTCGGCAGCGCCGGGCGCGGGCGCCGGCTGACCCCGGCGCCAGGCCTCGCGCGGCGCCGCCCTGCGCCTGTCGTGCGGGCCCGGCGCCCCAACTCATCCCCCATGTTCCGCACGTTCAAGACCCTCTGGAAAAAATGGCGCGCCTCGCGCAGCGCCGGCCATCAACTCGACGCGCTGCTCGCCATCGCCGATGCCAACGCCCCCTACGCCGAGCGCTGCGACTGGCTGATCGAACTCGCGCACTGGATCCACCGGGCCGGCAAGCTGGACACCGTCACGAACACGCCGGACGCCGCCGGCGCCGCACCCGATAGCCCCGCGAGGCCCCGCCGTGCGCCACCGGAGCATGCGCGCGTGCGCTACCTGCTGCACGTGCTCGAGCGCAATCCCGCGTGGAAAGCGAACGTCGGCGCGATGGTGCGCGAGCTGCTGCGCGAGACCGACAGCATCTCGCTGCTGTGCGACGCGGGTATGCCCGTGCACTCGGGCCTTTTCGGGGCGCTGCTGGAGCGCATCCAGGCACAGCTGATTCCGCCCGCGCCGAACCGCCGCGACCTGGCGGCGCTCGTCGCGCTGATGTTTCCGGCCACTCACGACCCCGAATGGATCGCGACGCTGCCGCTCGATCTGTTGAGCCGCCTCCAGGCGCTGATCGCCGAACCGCAGGAGCCGGCGGTGGCGCAATCGCTGGCCGCCGCGAGCGGGGCCCATGCCACAGGGGCCGTGGACGGCGCGCCGGCGTCTGCTGCCAGCGCCTCAGGCAGCCCCCGTCCGAGCGACTTCTCGGTGGGCCTGCTAACAGCGCTCCACAACCTCACCTGCCAGATCAGCTCGACGGGGCTTTCGCCGACGGTGCGCAGCCGCCTGTCGAGCGACGACGCCCGCGTGGCCATCGAGCGTCTGCCGTTCTTCCGCCTCACGCGCGCGATGCTCGCCGTCGAGAACGCGCGCGATGCGGGCGAACCTGGCCGGCTGCTGCAGGAGGTGGCGTGGCTGCGCCTTCTGCTGGACGGCTGCCATGAGGCCACCGACGACGTCTTCGCGCACCTCTACCGCAACGGCGTGCGCGTCGATACGGTGTTCCAGGTCGAGCGCATGCGCATGCGTATACAGCGCGCGGAGCGCCTGCTCGACGCGTGGATGGCTTCGGACGATCTGCGCGTGCAGGCGCAGATCGTCGCGAACCTCGTGAAGGCGAACCAGGCGAGCCAGAGCGTGACGCACCTGCTGCGCGGCAACTTCGCGCTGCTCTCGCGCAAGGTGGTGGAGCTCTCCGCCGACACCGGCGAACACTACATCGCCCGCGACCGCGCCGAATACCTGACGATGCTGCGCATGGCCGCCGGCGGCGGGCTCGTGACGGCGGTGACGGTCTACGTGAAGTTCGGTGTTACGGGCGCGCATCTGCCGCCAATGATCGAGGGCGTGTTCGCGGGGCTGAACTACGCGGTGAGCTTCCTCGTCATCCACTTCTGCCACCTCTCGCTCGCCACCAAGCAGCCCGCGATGACCGCCCCGACGCTCGCACGCGAACTCGACGGCGCGGACAAGCCGGCCGGACAGGCGCGCTTCGTCTCGTCGGTGGTGGCGCTGATCCGCACCCAGGCGGCGGCCGTGCTCGGCAACGTCCTGCTCGTGTTTCCCGCCTGCCTCGCGATCCAGCTCGTGTGCGGGTGGCTGTTCCACGCCAATCTGATCTCGCCCGCGAAGGCACACGCGACACTCCAGTCGTTCTCGCTCGCCGGGCCGACGCCGCTCTACGCGGCGCTCACGGGCGTCCTGCTGTGGGCATCGAGCCTCTTTGCCGGCTGGGCCGACAACTGGTTCGTGCTGCATCGCGTGGAGGACGCGCTCGCCTGGAACCGACGCCTGCGCATGACGCTGGGCGCCTCGGGCGCAGCGCGGCTGGCGTATTTCTGCCGCGTCAACGTGGCGGGCGTGTGGGGCAATATCGTCCTCGGGCTCATGCTCGGCGTCGTGCCGGCGGTCGTCTCGGCCATCGCGTTCCACTTCGAGGTGCGGCATGTCACGCTTTCGGCGGGCTCGATCGGCGTCGCGATGGGTGTGCTCGGAACCGCCACGCTCGAATCCGGCGAGCTCTGGTGGGCCGTCGCGGGCGTGGCCAGCATGGCGGTGCTCAACGTCACGGTGAGCTTCGGGTTGGCGCTGCACATGGCGCTGCGCTCGCGCGACCTGCGCCGCAAGGACGTACGCCCGCTCATGCGCGCGATCTGGCGGCGCATCAGGCGGCATCCGGCCGATCTGGTGTGGCCGATGCGCGCGCGCCGGGACGCAGACGAGGCCGGCGGACACTGACAACGCCGTCGGACAGGCCCCCCTCGCAACCCGCGTACAATAGCGCCTTCCCCGCAGCGTCCCTTCCCCCTCATGTCTTTCGAATTCTTTGCCCCCTGCCCGCGCGGCCTCGAAGCCGCGCTCGCCGCCGAACTGGCCGAAACCGCGACGCGGCGCCTGCCACCCGGCGCGCTCACGGTTGGCGCCGAGGTGCCCGGCGGCGTGCATTTACGCGGCAACTGGGCCGGCGGCATGGCCGCGAACCTGCATTCGCGCATTGCGAGCCGCGTGCTCCTGAAGATCGCCCAAGGTCCGTACCGCAGCGAGCAGGACATTTACACACTCGCCGCCGCACAGCGCTGGGAGCAGTGGTTCACGCCGAACGAGACGCTGCGCGTCGACATCACGGCGATCAAGTCGCCGCTGCGCAGCCTCGAATTCGCGACGCTGCGCGTGAAGGACGGCATCTGTGACCGCATGCGCTCGAAGGCCGGCTCGCGTCCGAGCATCGACACCGCCTATCCCGACGTGCGCGTCTTCGCGTTCCTCACCGCCGGCGAATGCACGCTCTATCTCGACACTTCGGGCGAGCCGCTCTTCAAGCGCGGCTGGCGCCTAGACAAAGGTGCGGCGCCGCTGCGCGAGAACCTCGCCGCCGGCATCCTGCGCCTGACCGGCTGGACGCCCGGCACGCCGCTCTACGATCCGATGTGCGGCAGCGGCACCTTCCTCGCCGAAGCGGCGCAGGTGGCGCTCGACATTGCGCCGGGACTCGAGCGCAGCTTCGGCTTCGAACGCCTCAAGCAATTCGACGCAGCCGCGTGGCGTCATCTGAAGAGCGAGGCGAATACGGCGCGCAATCTGGCGCAAAGCCGTCCCCATGAACTGCAGATTTTCGGCAGCGACATTTCTGACCTGATGCTGGAGAAGGCACGTGCCAACTTTGCGCGCGCCGGGCTCGGCAGCGTGCCGCTCAAGCAGATCGACGCACGCAACATGACGCCGCCCGCCGATACGCCCGGCATCCTGGTGGCGAACCCGCCGTACGGTGAGCGAATCGAGGTGCGCGGCCGCAACGCGCGTGGCGAGGTGCGCCCCACCGCGCGCGAGCTGCGCGGCGAGGACAGCGGCGAAGACGAAGGCTTTCGCCGTACCCAGACCGATGCGCCCGACAGCGAGTTCTTCCAGGCGCTGGGCGACGCGCTCAAGCAGCGCTTCACGGGCTGGCGTGCCTTCGTGCTGACTTCGGACCGCAAGCTGCCCGGGCAGTTGCGCCTGCGCGAGTCCGCGAAAACACCGCTCTTCAATGGCGCGCTCGAATGCCGGCTGTTCCGTTTCGACCTGATCGCCGGCAGCGTGCGCCAGCGCCCGGCGAACGGCGGCGCACCGGCGAACGACAACGCCTGAGCCAAGCCGCGGCGCGCGGGGGGCGACCCCCGCGCGCGCATCAGGCTGGCGCCGTGGCCTCCAGGGGCAACGGAAAGCCTTCGTACTCCGAAAATAGCTTCGGCAGAATGAACGGCGGCATCGCATAGCGCGAGAAGCAGCGCGACGTCGAAGCCGGATGGATGAGGTGCAGGCAACTTTGCCGCGTGTCGTCGGCGGCGAGGACCTTGTGCCCGCCGCTCACGATACGGCGGATGAAGCTCTCGTCTTCGCTCAGATCGATGTCATCGAACTGCGCCGCCTCGAAGAGCGCCTTGCGGTACACATACGAAAAGCCATAGAACAGGATAAAGTCGGCGCCGATCTTCATCTTGTCGTGAAACTCCACTGTGCTCACCGTCTTGCCGGTGAGCATGTAGTGCAGGCCGACGCGCGCATTCAGATCCATGTAGCCGAAGAACTGCGTGTGCGGCGCATACATGTGGAAGGTCGCGAGCTTCATCAGCGCGGCCTCGTTCTCCTCCAGCATCCCCACCATCCCCTCGAGATAGTGCGACGCGTAGTGGTCGTCGTCGTCGAAATGCGCGATCAGCGCACCGCGCGACTCGCGTACGAGCGCATTGCGCTTCGCGCCGATCGACATGCGTTCGCTCGACCAGTAGTAGCGCACGCGCGGGTCCGCCTTGGCGAGGGCACGCAGAAAGGCGCTCGGCTGCGGGCTGTCGTCGAGCACGAGCCACTCCCAGGCCACGCGCTGACGCTGCACGCAGCGCGCGATGGCGGGAAGGAAGGCTTCACGGTTTGCCGTGGGCGTGATGATCGAAACGTACGGGGACATAGGCGGTAGCCGGACAGGGGCTGCGGGCGGCCGGCAATTAGAGCAGACGTCGGACGAGGTCTGTACCGAAATAGCTCGGCACGTATCGCCCCGGCCTGCTGACAGTACGTTGTCAGCAGGCCCGCAGCACACTTCACCTACGCCATCCGGCGAGTTGCCACCGTCCACCGTCAGCAGTCCGCATTGAGGAGCGCATCATGTCGACCGAAGCATCCCGTGTCATCTCGTGGTTCGAAATCCCCGCGCACGATCTGGAGCGCGCCGCCCGCTTCTATGAAACAGCGCTCGATACGTCGCTGCAGCGCGAGGTGGTCGGCGGCGTGCCGATGGCGCTGTTCGGGCACACCGAGGCAGAAACCGGCGGCTGCGTCGTGTTCAATCCGCAGGACGCCAAGCCGGACTCGAAAGGCGTGCTCGTGTACCTGAACGCGCAGCCTTCCGTGACCGCCGTGCTCGATCGTGTCGAGAAGGCCGGCGGCAAGAAGCAGGGGCCGGCGCTCGAGTTGCCGAACAACTATGGGTACATCGGCTTTTTCCTCGATACCGAAGGTAACCGCATCGGGCTGCACGCGACGAAGCTCGCCTGAGGCGCCAGGCAGCAGGCACGCGGGGCGGGCCGGGATTGGCGAGCGGCCGCGCCCCGGCTGCCCTCGCGCGTGCGGCGCTATCATCGCGGCAGTGGCCGCTCGAGGCAAAGCGGCCCGCTTCGCCCTATCCTTCGCCGACTCCACGCGCTTTCGCTCATGTCCCGTCGCGCAGACCGTCTCTTTCGCATTGCCGAGCTGTTGCGCGGCCGCCGCCTCACCACGGCGCAGCAGCTCGCCGAATGGCTCGAGGTGTCGCCGCGCACGGTCTATCGGGACGTGCGCGACCTGCAGCTGTCCGGCGTGCCGATCGAGGGGGAGGCGGGCATCGGCTACCGCCTCGCGCGCAGTGCGAGTCTGCCACCGCTCTCCTTCACCGCCGACGAGCTCACCGCGCTCGCGGTAGGCGCACGCATGGCCGAATCGTGGGGCGGCGCCGCGCTCGCGGGCGGGGCGCGCAGCGCGCTCGCCAAGGTCGCGGCCGCCATGCCCGCCGACAAGCGCGTGGTCCTCGAACGCCTCGCCGTGTTCGTGCCGTCGTTCCATGTGGATCGGGCGTTCTCCAGCAAGGTGGACGCATTGCACCGCGCCGTCGATACGCACCTCGTGGTGCGCTTCGCCTATTGCGACCGGCTCGGTGCCCATACGCAGCGGCGCGTGTGGCCGCTCGGACTCGTCTACTGGGGCGCACGCTGGACCGTGGGTGCCTGGTGCGAGCTGCGCGAGGACTTCCGCAACTTCGACATCGCCCGCATGGAGCAGGTCGAAGTGCTCGAACCGTTCCCCGACGTCAGCGGCCGCCGGCTGGCCGACTATATGCGACGCGTGAAGGCGCCTTCGCGTTAGGGGCACTGAACGAGCGCACAGCCATCGATACGCCTCGCCCGGCGTGCGAAAACAAAAGCGCGCATCGCTGCGCGCTTCTGGTTGCGTGTGGCGGATCGGCGCGAGGGCTTCAGTCCACCGACTTCACCATCTCCTCGATCACTTTCTTCGCGTCGCCGAACACCATCATCGTCTTGTCCATGTAGAAGAGCTCGTTGTCGAGCCCCGCATAGCCCGCCGCCATCGACCGCTTGTTCACGATGACGGTGCGCGCCTTGTACGCCTCGATGATCGGCATGCCCGCAATCGGCGACTTCGGATCGTTCTTCGCCGCCGGGTTCACCACGTCGTTCGCGCCCAGCACGAGCACCACGTCGGTCTGGCCGAACTCGTTGTTGATGTCATCCATCTCGAACACGAGCTCGTAGGGCACCTCCGCTTCCGCGAGCAGCACGTTCATGTGCCCCGGCATGCGGCCCGCCACCGGGTGAATCGCGTAGCGCACGTCCACGCCCTTTTCGATGAGCTTGTCCGTGAGTTCCTTGAGCGCATGCTGCGCGCGCGCCACCGCAAGGCCGTAGCCCGGCACGATCACCACCGATTCGGCATTGCCGAGCATGAACGACGCATCCTCGGCCGAGCCCGACTTCACCGGCCGCTGCTCCTGCGCACCGCCCGCCGCCGCCCCGCCCGCTTCGGCGCCGAAACCGCCCAGCAGCACGTTGAAGAACGAGCGGTTCATCGCATGGCACATGATGTACGAGAGAATCGCACCGGAAGAGCCCACGAGCGACCCCGCGATGATGAGCATCGCGTTGTTCAGCGAAAAGCCGATGCCCGCGGCCGCCCACCCCGAGTACGAGTTCAGCATCGACACCACGACGGGCATGTCCGCCCCGCCGATCGGGATGATGATCAGTACGCCCAGCGCGAACGCAATCAGCGTCATGATGATGAACGGCAGCCATGACTGCGTCACGAAGAACAGGATCCCGAAGCCGATCATGCCGAGCGCGAGCATCAGGTTGATGAGATGCTGCCCCGCATAGACGACCGGCGCGCCCTGAAAGAGCCGGAACTTGTACTTGCCCGAGAGCTTGCCGAACGCGATCACCGACCCGCTAAACGTGATGGCGCCCACGAACGTGCCGATAAAGAGCTCGACGCGGTTGCCGTACGGCAGAAAGCCTGGATAAGGCGCGTCCTCGGCCACAAGCCCGAACGCGGCCGGTTCGGAAACGACGGCATACGCGATGCACACGGCCGCCAGACCGATCAGCGAGTGCATGGCCGCGACCAGCTCGGGCATCTTCGTCATCTCGACGCGCCCGGCCACATAGGCACCCACGCCCCCGCCAATCACCAGCGCCCCGAACAGCAGCCCGAGACCCAGCCCAAGGTTCGAACCGAACTGCCCGGACTCCTTCACGATCAGCGCGATGGTGGTGAGAATCGCGATGGCCATGCCGGTCATGCCGAACAGGTTGCCGGCGCGCGCGCTCTTCGGGTTCGAGAGCCCCTTGAGTGCCTGGATGAAGCATACCGACGCCACCAGGTAAAGCAGCGTAACGACGTTCATGCTCACGAAGTTCAGCCCCATCATGCGCCCTCCTTTGCGGGGAGCTTCTTCGGCTCCTTCTTGCGGAACATCTCGAGCATGCGCCGTGTCACGAGAAAGCCGCCGAACACGTTGACGGCCGCGAGCAGCACGGCGAAGGTGCCGAAGAACTTGCCCGCGCCGCCGACCGTCAAGCCGGTGGCGAGCATCGCGCCGACGATCACGATCGCCGAGATCGCATTGGTCACGGCCATGAGCGGCGTATGCAGCGCGGGCGTGACGTTCCAGACCACGTGATAGCCCACGTACACGGCCAGCACGAAGATGATCAGGTTGATGACGGTATGGTTGATGACTTCCATGATTTCGTTCTCCTTCTCGTCATGCCTTGCGTGTCACCGCGCCGTCACGCGCGAGCAGCGTGGCCGCGACGATGTCGTCCGCGAGATCGATGTTGAGCGCGCCTTCCTTCGTGACGATCAGCTTCAGGAAGTCGAGCAGGTTGCGCGCATAGAGCGACGAGGCGTCGGCGGCGACCATCGAGGCGAGGTTCGTGTACCCGCAAATCTGCACGCCGTGCTGCGTGACCACCTGGTCGGCAACGGTTAGCGGGCAGTTGCCGCCGCGCCGGCCACTTGCCGGATCGGCGACGGGACCGCGCCCTGCCGCGAGGTCGATCACTACCGAACCCGGCTTCATTGCCTGCACGGTTTCGGCAGGCAGGAGCGTAGGCGCGTCGCGGCCCGGAATCAGCGCGGTCGAGATCACGATGTCGGCTTGCCTCGCACGCTCGTGGACCAAAGCGGACTGGCGCGCGAGCCACGACGGCGGCATGGGCCGCGCGTAGCCGCCCACGCCCTGCGCCGCTTCGCGCTCCTCGTCGGTTTCGTAAGGCACGTCGAGGAATTTCCCGCCTAGCGACTCGATCTGCTCCTTCACGGCCGGGCGCACATCGGAAGCCTCGATCACAGCCCCCAGGCGCCGCGCCGTGGCGATGGCCTGCAGCCCCGCCACGCCCGCGCCCAGAATCAGTACCCGTGCGGCCTTCACCGTGCCCGCAGCCGTCATCAGCATGGGCATGAAGCGCGGATAGAGATGCGCCGCCACGAGCACGGCCTTGTAGCCGGCGATGTTGGCCTGCGACGACAGCACGTCGAGACTTTGCGCGCGCGTGGTGCGCGGCGCGGCCTCGAGCGCGAACGCGGTCACGCCCGCCTCGGCGAGCTTCGCGGCGTTCTCCGCATTAAAGGGATCGAGCATGCCGACGAGCACGGTGCCGCGCTTCATGAACGGCAACTCGCTGACGGTGGGCGATTGAACCTTGAGCACGAGGTCGGCCCCGAACGCGGCGGCGGCATCGGCGATCTGCGCGCCAACGCCGCTGTAGGCCTCGTCGGGAAAGCTCGCGCCGGTGCCCGCTCCGCTCTGCACGGTAACGGTGTGGCCCTGCGCGACGTACTTCTTGACTGTCTCCGGCGTCGCGGCCACGCGGCTTTCATTCGCCCGCGTTTCTGCGGGCACTCCGATATGCATCGTTGAATCCTCCTCGACCTTCCAGCGCTATAAAGATTCGGGGGGCCGACGAGGTTCGCCGGCAAGTATTGTTTTCTAATGCGACGGCATAACGACGCACCACTTTAACCGAAAGCCGGGGGCGGATCGACCCCGCAAAAGCCGGGGTTGCGCACTGCAGCATAGTAGGTCAGCCCAGCACGGACAGACCGACCGTCCGGTAGGCCCGCGCACCCTGAACCGCCTGCGCCAGTCAGGCCCGCCGCCAGCAGCACAAGGCATGTCCCGGTAAAATGGCGGACCATGAACGAGGACACCTGGGCCCCGCACGTCACCGTGGCGGCGATCATCGAGCGCGACGGGCGTTTTCTGCTCGTCGAGGAACACACGCCTGCCGGCCTGCGCCTGAACCAGCCCGCCGGGCATCTGGAGGCGGGCGAAACGCTCGCCGAAGCGGTGGCGCGCGAAACGCTCGAAGAGAGCGCGTACGCGTTCTCGCCGCAAGCGCTGGTGGGCGTCTACATGACGCATTTCGGCAAACCGGGCGAAAGCGGCGCGACCTATCTGCGCTTTACGTATTGCGGCACGGTTGGCGCCGCGCCGGAAAACCGCGCGCTCGACCCCGATATCGTCCGCACGGTGTGGATGAGCGCCGAGGAGCTGCGCGCCGTGCCCGAGCGCCACCGCACGCCGCTCGTGATGAAGTGCGTCGACGATTACCTCGCGGGCGTGCGCGTGCCGGTCGAATTCGTGCACGTGCACGCGGTCGGGCCCAAAGCGGGGCCCAAAGCGGCCCCCAGGCCCGGTCCTCAAGGTTGAAGGCAGCAAAAGAGATGAGCAAACGTAAAGTGGTGGTAGGCATGTCGGGCGGCGTCGATTCGTCGGTCACCGCATGGCTGCTCAAGGAGCAGGGATTCGACGTCGTCGGTCTCTTCATGAAGAACTGGGAAGACGACGACGACGGCGAGTACTGCTCGACGCGCCAGGACTGGATCGACGTGGTGTCGGTGGCGGACCTGATCGGCATCGACGTCGAAGCGGTGAACTTTGCCGCCGAGTACAAGGACCGCGTGTTCGCTGAATTCCTGCGCGAGTACTCGGCCGGCCGCACGCCGAACCCCGACGTGCTCTGCAACGCCGAAATCAAGTTCAAGGCCTTCCTCGACCACGCGATGTCGCTCGGCGCGGAAACGATCGCCACGGGCCACTACGCGCGCGTGCGCGAGAATGAGGGGCGTTTCGAACTGCTGAAGGCCCTCGATCACACGAAAGATCAGTCGTACTTCCTGCATCGCCTGAATCAGGCGCAGCTTTCGAAGACGATGTTCCCGCTCGGCGAGATCCCGAAGACGAAGGTGCGCGAGATCGCCGAACAGATCGGCCTGCCGAACGCGAAAAAGAAGGACTCGACGGGTATCTGCTTCATCGGCGAACGGCCGTTCCGCGACTTCCTGAACCGCTACCTGCCGACGAAGCCCGGCCCGATGATGACGCCCGACGGCAAGGTGGTGGGCGAGCATATCGGCCTCGCGTTCTATACGTTCGGACAGCGCAAGGGCATTGGCCTTGGCGGCAGCAAGGAGGGCAGCGGCGAGCCGTGGTTCGTGGCGGGCAAGGACATGGCGTCGAACACGCTTTACGTTGTGCAAGGCCACGATCACCCCTGGCTGCTCGCGCACGACCTGAGCGCGGGCAACGTGAGCTGGGTGGCGGGCGAGCCGCCAGCCGTCGGTCACGCTTGTGGCGCGAAGACGCGCTATCGCCAGGCCGACGCGCGCTGCACGTTCGGTGCGGCCGGCTCAGGTGCGGCCGGCTCAGGTGCGGCCGGCTCAGGTGTGGCCGGCTTAGGTGTGGCCGGCTTAGGTGCGGCCGGCTCAGGTGTGGCCGGCTCAGGTGCGGCGGGCGAATCCGGCGGCGGCCAGTTCACCCTCCACTTCCCCGACGCGCAATGGGCCGTGACACCCGGGCAGTCGGCGGTGCTTTACGATGGCGACGTGTGCCTCGGCGGCGGTATCATCGAAGCGGTCGAGACGCTCGAGCCGCACGTCCCGGCCGTGCCGCCACCCGCGCCCGTGCGCGCGAAGCGGACCCGGCGCGCGCAGCCGCACACGCAAGGCGCGGCGGGCAAGAAACCCGCGCTGCTCGAGCGCGCGGCAAGCAAAGCGTAAGCCTTACCGGCGCGTGTGAACACGCGCCGCCCCTCTCCTGCCGATTTCACGGCCAGTTTCACAAACTTGCGGCATCATTTGCGCCATCCGCGCCGGCAGATGGCGCGGCAGCAGCGCATCGCCCGCTCGCGCGGGTCAACCGCGCGCACAAGGTCAAGATTCAGGAGCCCCTCATGTTTTCCCGACGTTATCTCGCGATGTGGATCGCCGTGCTCGTGACGGCAGTCTGCGTCGCTGCCGCGGCGCTGCATCATCTGTCGTGGCTGTGCGCCATCGTGCCCGCGCTGTTCGTCCTGCTCGGCATCTACGACATGACACAGGAGCGCCACGCCATCCTGCGCAACTATCCGATCTGGGGCCATCTGCGCTTTTTCTTCGAGTTCGTGCGGCCCGAGATCCGCCAGTACTTCGTGGAGGACGACACCGACGAAAAGCCGTTCTCGCTCGCGCAACGCAGCCTCGTGTACCAGCGCGCCAAGAACACCGTCGACAGCCGTCCCTACGGCACCGAGCTCGACGTGAAAGCTGTCGGCCACGAGTGGATCAGCCATTCGCTCGCGCCAACGAAGATCCCGAGCTGCGACTTCCGCGTCCTCGTGGGCGCGAGCCGCGCGCAACCCTATTCGATCTCGATCTTCAACGTTTCGGCGATGAGCTTCGGCTCGCTCTCCGCGAACGCGATCCGTGCACTGAACCTCGGTGCGAAGAAAGGCGGCTTTGCGCACGACACGGGTGAGGGCTCGCTTTCGAAGTATCACCGCGAGAACGGCGGCGACATCATCTGGGAAATCGCCTCGGGTTACTTCGGCTGCCGCAATGACGACGGAACCTTCAGCGCCGAAAAATTCCAGCGTCTGGCCCACGAGCCACAGGTGAAGATGATCGAGGTGAAGCTCTCGCAAGGCGCGAAGCCCGGTCACGGCGGGATGCTGCTGGCCGCGAAGGTCACGCCCGAGATCGCCGAGACACGCGGCATTCCGATCGGCCAGGACTGCATTTCGCCGGCCACCCATTCGGAGTTCTCGACGCCGCGCGGCCTGCTCGAATTCGTCGAGCGCCTGCGCACGCTCTCCGGTGGCAAGCCCACCGGCTTCAAGCTGTGCATCGGGCATCCGTGGGAATTCTTCGGCATCGCCAAGGCCATGCTCGAAACGGGCATCCTGCCGGACTTCATCGTCGTGGACGGCGCCGAAGGCGGCACGGGCGCGGCGCCACTCGAATTCACCGACCACATCGGCACGCCGCTGCAGGAAGGGCTGCTGCTCGTGCACAACACCCTCGTCGGCATCGGGCTGCGCGACAAGATCAGGATTGGTGCGAGCGGCAAAATCATCACGGCGTTCGATATCGCGAAGACGCTCGCGATCGGCGCAGACTGGGTCAACTCCGCGCGCGGCTTCATGTTCGCGGTGGGCTGCATCCAGGCCCAGAAGTGCCACTCGGACCGCTGCCCGACCGGCGTCGCGACCCAGGACCCGGTGCGCCAGCGCGCGCTGAACGTGCCCGACAAGGGCGAGCGCGTGTACAACTTCCATCACAACACGCTGCACGCGCTCCTGGAGATCCTGCAGGCCGCCGGTCTCGCCGGCCCGCAGGATCTGCGCGCGCATCACATCGTGCGGCGCATTTCGTCGTACGAGGTCAAGCTGATGTCGGACCTGCTCAAATACCTGAAGCCCGGCGATCTGCTCGAAGGCCGCTATCGCTATCAGCTGTACGAGAAGTGGTGGCCGGTCGCGCGCAGCGACACGTTCGCGCCGCAAGAGGAAAAGATCGTCTGATCGACGGCTACGCGCGATGCGCGGGCGGCAAGTGGCCGCCCGCGCATCGCGTGCAAGCATGCATGGAACGGCGGCCCCGGTGCCGCCGTTTTTTATGCCGGGCGTCAGCCCTGCGGAAAGGTATCCACGAACGACTGCCGCTGCGAGAGCTTCTCGAAGTGGCGCGCCAGGTTCGGATGCGGATCGCGCCAGTTCAGATCCGGCATGCGGAAGTCGAGGTAGCCGAGCGCACAGCCCACGGCGATATCGGCGAGCGTGTAGCGGTTGCCCGCGCACCACGTATTGCCCGCGAGGCCTTTGGCCATCGCGATCAGGCCCGCGTCGACCTTGCGCTGCTGGCGCGCGACCCAGGCGTCGCTGCGCTGCTCGGGCGTGCGCAGCGTGCCTTCGAGGCGAATCGCCACGAGCGCGTCAAGGACGCCGTCGGCAAGCGCCTCCCAGCAGCGCACCTCCACGCGCTCACGCCCCGACGGCGGAATCAGCTTGCCCACCGGCGAAAGCGCGTCGACGTATTCGGCGATCACGCATGAGTCGAATACCGCCTCGCCGTCCTCCATCACGAGACACGGCACCTTGCCGAGCGGGTTGTAGTCGTGAATCGCCGTATCGTCGGTCCACACGTTTTCGAGCGCCAGCTTGTAGTCGATTTTCTTTTCGGCGAGCATGATCCGCGCCTTGCGGACATACGGGCTGCCGAGCGAACCGATAAGTTTCATCGCACCTGCCTTTTCTGGAATCCGGCCGAAGTATACGTTGGATTGACGCTGTTCTGACGGCGTCCCCGGCGACCGACCGGATTTACGAGATAACGGGTGTGGGCCCGATGCAACATAAGCGGTGCCTGCGCAGCGGGCATATCCAGCGGCCCGGGGTCGTCGCGCTAGCGGCTCGCCCATGGTGCGACGCACCGCCCGCGCGGGCAGCCGAGCGGCATTGCCTGACGGGGCGCTACAATCGCGGGATGGACACGCCCCTCCCGCCCGCCGCGGCCGCGCCGCACCCCGACCACCCTGCCGCCGACGCGCTACGCAGCCCCGACGGCGGCGCTGCGCTCTACCGGGCACGCCGCGAACGCGTGCTCGCGGCGATGCGCGCGCGCGGCGGCGGCGTCGCACTCGTGCCGACGGCGCGCGAAGTCCTGCGCAACCGCGACGCCGACTATCCGTATCGGCACGACAGCTACTTCTACTACCTGACCGGCTTCACGGAGCCGGAAGCGATGCTCGTGCTCGACGCGAACGCGAGCGACAACCAGCCCGCGTCGATCCTGTTCTGCCGCGCGAAGAACGTCGAGCGCGAGACGTGGGAGGGTTTCCGCTTCGGCCCGGAAGCGGCGCGCGAGGCCTTCGGCATGGACGCCGCGTTCGCCTCCGAAGAACTCGATGCGCGTGTGCCACAGCTCATTGCCAACCGGCCGGCGCTGCACTATGCGCTGGCCGCCTCGGAGCGTTTCGACGCGCAGGTGAGAGCCTGGGTTGACGCCGTGCGCGCGCTGGGACGCAGCGGCGTCACGGCACCGGCCACCGCGTACGACCTGCTGCCGCTGCTCGACGACATGCGCCTCATCAAGGACGCACACGAACTCGACACGATGCGCCGCGCGGCGAAGATCTCGGCGCTCGCGCACCGCCGCGCGATGGCCGCGTGCCGTCCCGGCATACGCGAGTACGAGCTCGAAGCCGAACTGCTCTATACGTTCCGCAAGCACGGCGCGCAGGGTCCGGCCTACGGTTCGATCGTCGCGGCCGGCGCGAACGCATGCGTGCTGCACTACCCGGCGGGCAACGCGGTGGCGCGCGAAGGCGACCTGATCCTGATCGACGCGGCGTGTGAGCTGAACGGCTACGCCTCGGACATCACGCGCACGTTCCCGGCAAGCGGCCGCTACACGGGCGCGCAGCGCGAGCTCTACGACATCGTGCTCGCGGCGCAGCAGGCGGCCGTCGACGCGACGCGCCCGGGCGTGCACTTCGAGGCGCCGCACGATGCGGCCGTGCGCGTGCTGGCGCAGGGGCTCGTCGACACGGGTATCCTGGACCGCCAGAAGTTCGCGAGCGTGGACGACGTGATCGCCGAGCGTGCCTACGCGCGCTTCTATATGCACCGCACGGGCCACTGGCTCGGCATGGACGTGCACGACGCCGGCGATTACCGCGAGCGCGGCGTGCAGAACGCCGCGCCAGCGGGCGACGCCGCGCCGCCGTGGCGCACCTTGCGCCCTGGCATGACGCTCACGGTCGAGCCGGGCCTTTACGTGCGCGCGGCCGAAGACGTGCCCGAGCGCTACTGGGACATCGGCATCCGTATCGAGGACGACGCGATCGTGACCGAGTCGGGCTGCGAGCTGATCACGCGCGACGTGCCCGTGGAGGCCGCCGAAATCGAGGCGCTGATGCAGGAAGCGCGCGGCCACGCCTGACCCCGCATGGCCGCCTGGCAGCAACGAACCCGAAGAATCGCCATGAACGCAGTTTCCGAGACCCCCGAGGCCACGCCGTCGGACACCGCTATCCCGCCGTTCGATTACGACGTGACGATCGTCGGGGCCGGGCCGGTAGGCATGGCGCTCGCCGGCTGGCTTGCAAGGCGCAGCGCGACCGCCGCGCTGTCAGTCGCGCTGATCGACGCGCGTGAGCCCGAGGACAGCAGCGGCGACCCGCGCGCCATCGCCGTCTCGCAGGGCAGCCGCACGCTGCTCGAGACGCTCGCGTGGCCGCACGACGCCACCGCCATCGAACGCATCCACGTCTCGCAGCGCGGCCATTTCGGCCGCACGCTGATCGACTGCCACGATTACGATCTGCCCGCGCTCGGCTACGTCGCGCGCTATGGCGCGATCGTCCAGTCGCTCGCGCAAGGCGTGCGCGGCACGCCCGTGCACTGGCTGCATCGGACTCACGCGCTCGACCCCGTCGCCGGGCACGACGGCGTGACGCTGCCGATCGTGAGCGCGGGCGTTGAGCGCCGGCTGCGCACGCGCATCCTCGTGAACGCCGAGGGCGGGCTCTACCGTCCGGCTTCGGAGCGGGCCGCACACGGCGATCCTGACGCGGGCGCGAACGCCGCGAAGGAAGACGCCGCAAGCGCGAACGGGGAGACGAGGCGCACGCGCGACTACGGTCAGACAGCGCTGGTCGGCGTGGTGACGGTGTCGGCACCGCAGCCGCACGTCGCCTGGGAGCGGTTCACGAACGAAGGCCCGATCGCGCTCCTGCCGATGGGCGGCGTGCGCGGCGCGGACTACGCGCTCGTCTGGTGCTGCTCGCCTGACGAAGGCGCGCGGCGAGCGCAGCTTTCCGACGCCGGCTTCCTTGCGGAACTCGATCTTGCGTTCGGTTCGCGCATGGGCCGCTTCACGCAGATCCATGGCCGCGCGGCATTCCCGCTCGGCCTTTTGGCGCTCGACACGCTCGTGAGCGGCCACGGACGCATTGCGGCGGTGGGCAACGCGGCACAGACGCTGCATCCGGTAGCGGGCCAGGGGCTCAATCTGGGCCTGCGCGACGCGCACGCCCTCGCCGACTCGCTCGCGCAGCACGGTGCGACGCCGCTCGCGCTCGCCGACTTCGCGCGCCGGCGCGCCTTCGACCGGCGCGTGACGATAGGCGCGACGGACACGCTCGCCCGACTCTTCACGGTGGACCTCGCGCCGCTCGCAACGCTGCGCGGGCTCGCGCTTGCCGCGCTCGAATTCGTGCCGCCCGTCAAGGCGGCGCTCGCCCGGCAGATGATGTTCGGACAGCGGACCTGAAGCGGTCCGGTTCGCAAAGCCGCCCTTTTACGGGGTCGAATCGCTTTTCCGAAAAAATCGCGGTGGCGCCGCTGCAACGGCGCGTCGCGACAAGGTTTCGGCGCCGCAGGGCGCGACCGTCCATCTCGTTAACGCTAAAATAAGCGTTTCCCCTATTTCCGACCGTGGCTGCGCCGGCGTTTCCGAGAGTTTGGAGGCGCATCGCGGCGGCGGTCTTTTCCGGGCGTCATGCTTACCATCGGCCGTCACATCTTGCGCAACAACCTGTTCGTCGCCCCCATGGCGGGCGTCACGGACCGGCCGTTCCGCCAGCTATGCAAGCGCCTCGGCGCCGGCTATGCGGTCTCGGAGATGGTGGCTTCCAACGCCCAGCTCTGGAAGAGCGAAAAGACCATGCGCCGCGCGAATCACGCGGGCGAGGTCGAGCCCATCGCGGTGCAGATCGCCGGCGCCGATCCGGCGATGATGGCCGAAGCCGCCCGCTACAACGTGGCGAACGGCGCGCAGATCATCGACATCAACATGGGCTGTCCGGCCAAAAAGGTCTGCAACGTCGCGGCGGGGTCCGCACTGCTGCAGAACGAACCGCTCGTCGCGCGCATCGTGAAGGCCGTGGTGGACGCCGTGGGCGTGGGCCCCGACGCGGTACCCGTCACGCTCAAGATCCGCACGGGCTGGGACCGCCAGAACCGCAACGCGCTGACGGTCGCGCGCATCGCAGAGGACTGCGGCGTTTCGATGCTGACCGTGCACGGCCGCACGCGTGCGGATCTTTACCACGGCGAGGCGGAGTACGAAACGATTGCCGCCGTGAAGGCCGCAGCGCGCATTCCCGTGGTGGCCAACGGCGACATCGCGACGCCGCAGAAGGCCCGCGAGGTGCTCGCGCTCACCGGGGCCGACGCGATCATGATTGGCCGCGCGGCACAGGGGCGGCCGTGGCTCTTTCGGGAGATCGAACATTTCCTCGCTACGGGCGAGCTGCCGCCGCCGCCGCGCGTCGACGAAATCCAGTCGATCATGAACGAGCACCTCGAAGACCACTACGCGTTTTATGGCGAATTTACGGGTGTGCGTACTGCGCGCAAGCATATCGGCTGGTACACTCGCGGCCTTTGCGGCGCCAATACGTTCCGGCACCGCATGAATACGCTGGACACCACACGCGAACAGCTCCTCGCCGTCAACCAGTTCTTCGACGAACAGAAAGCGCGCTCGGAGCGCCTCGTCTACGAAGACGAAGGCAACCTGAGCGACGGCGAAGGCGAATCAACCGATCGACTGGCAGCATGAGCAAGCACAACATCGAACAATGCGTCCGCGAGAGCCTCGGCATCTACTTCCAGGATCTCGACGGCTCCAACCCGCACGACGTTTATGAAATGGTGATTTCGATCGTCGAAAAACCGATGCTCGAGGTGGTGCTCGAGCAGGCCGGCGGCAATCAGTCGCTGGCCGCCGAGTATCTCGGCATCAACCGGAACACGCTGCGCAAGAAGCTCCAGCAGCACGGCCTGCTGTAGGCCCTGCTCTCAAGCCTCTGGCGCGGCATCCTCGATCTCTTCGGCTCTCTTTTCCTCGTTATCCATCATGATCAGGCAAGCGCTCATCTCCGTTTCCGACAAGTCGGGCATCGTCGACTTCGCGAAATCGCTCTCCTCGCTCGGTGTCAAGCTGCTCTCGACCGGCGGCACCGCGAAACTGCTCGCGGACGCGGGCCTTCCCGTCACCGAGGTCGCCGACTACACCGGCTTTCCGGAAATGCTCGATGGGCGCGTGAAAACGCTGCACCCGAAGGTGCACGGCGGCATCCTCGCGCGCCGCGACCTGCCTGAGCACATGGCCGCGCTCGAGAAGCACGACATCCCCACCATCGACCTGCTGGTGGTGAACCTGTACCCGTTCGTGCAGACCGTGGCGAAGGACGAGTGCACGCTGGAAGACGCGATCGAGAACATCGACATCGGCGGTCCGACCATGCTGCGCTCGGCGGCGAAGAACCATCGCGACGTGACGGTGATCGTCGATCCGGCCGACTACGCGAGCGTGCTCGATGAAATGCGCGCGAACGGCAACAGCGTGAGCTACGGCACGAACTTCCGCCTGGCGACCAAGGTGTTCGCGCACACGGCGCAGTACGACGGCGCGATCACGAACTACCTCACGAGCCTTACCGCCGAGCTCGACCACAAGTCGCGCAACACTTACCCGGCCGTGATGAACCTCGCCTTCGACAAGGTCCAGGACCTGCGCTACGGCGAGAACCCGCACCAGACCGCCGCGTTCTACCGCGACCTCGCCACGCCGGCCGGCGCGCTCGCGAACTACCGGCAGCTGCAGGGCAAAGAGCTCTCGTACAACAACATCGCCGACTCGGACGCGGCGTGGGAATGCGTGAAGACCTTCGACGCGCCCGCCTGCGTGATCGTCAAGCATGCGAATCCGTGCGGCGTGGCCGTGGGCGCCGACGCGCACGAAGCCTACTCGAAGGCGTTCCAGACCGATCCGACCTCGGCGTTCGGCGGCATCATCGCGTTCAACCGCGAAGTGGACGAAGCCGCGGCACAGGCCGTGTCGAAGCAGTTCGTCGAAGTGCTGATCGCGCCGTCGTTCTCGGACGCCGCGAAGGGTGTGTTCAGCGCGAAGCAGAACGTGCGTCTGCTCGAGATCGCGTTGGGCGACGGCCATAACGCATTCGACCTCAAGCGCGTGGGCGGCGGCCTGCTTGTGCAGTCGCTCGATTCGAAGAACGTGCAGCCGCACGAACTGCGCGTGGTGACCAAGCGCCACCCCACGCCGAAGGAAATGGACGACCTGCTGTTCGCCTGGCGCGTCGCGAAGTTCGTGAAGTCCAACGCCATCGTGTTCTGCGCGAACGGTATGACGATGGGCGTGGGCGCGGGCCAGATGAGCCGCGTGGACTCGGCGCGCATCGCCAGCATCAAGGCGGAAAACGCGGGCCTCAAGCTCGCGGGCACGGCGGTGGCGTCGGATGCGTTCTTCCCGTTCCGCGACGGCCTCGACGTGGTGGTCAATGCCGGCGCGACCTGCGTGATCCAGCCGGGCGGCTCGATGCGCGACGACGAAGTGATCGCCGCCGCCGACGAGCACAACATCGCCATGGTCATGACGGGCATCCGCCACTTCCGTCACTAAGCCTGTGTGCGCCGCGCGCTTTGCCCTACTGGGCGAAGCGTCCCGAAAGCCCGCCGGAGCATGTCCCGCGGGCTTTTTTGTGCGCCTCGTGCGCTCGCGGCCTGCGGGCCGTTCGTTGTACCATCGCAGCCACATCCGCTTTTCCCGCCCTTCATGAAAATCATCGGCATCGACCCAGGCTTGCGCGTCACCGGCTTCGGCGTGATCGAGCGGCACGGCCATCAGCTCACGTACATCGCGAGCGGCGTGATCCGCACGGGCGATGCCGATCTGCCCACGCGCCTCGGCATCATCTACGAGGGCATCGCCACGCTGATCCGCCAGCACGCGCCCGACCAGGCGGCGATCGAAAAGGTGTTCGTCAACGTCAATCCGCAATCGACGCTGCTGCTCGGCCAGGCGCGCGGCGCGGCCATCTGCGGGCTCGTCTCGGGCGGCGTGCCCGTAGCCGAATACACGGCGCTGCAACTGAAGCAGGCCGTGGTGGGCTACGGCCGCGCCACCAAGGAGCAGATGCAGCAAATGGTCGTGCGGCTCCTGAATCTCTCCGGCACGCCCGGCAGCGATGCCGCCGACGCGCTCGGCATGGCCATCTGCCACGCCCACGGCGGCGATACCCTCGCGGCGCTCGGCTCGCTCGCGCCCGCGCTCGCGAAGAAGGGGATGCGGGTGCGGCGCGGGCGGCTGATCGGCTAGTCGGCGCTTGCGTGCGCGGCGTTGACGCGCCGCGCTGCTGGCCTGACGGCCAACGCCCATTGCCGCGGCGCCGATGCGTCCCGCGCTCCGCTACACTCACGCTTTACCTCATCACTGAATCCGCCATGATCGGTCGCATCGCCGGCGTCCTGCTGGAAAAGAATCCGCCGCACCTGCTTGTCGACTGCAACGGCGTCGGCTACGAAATCGACGTGCCCATGAGCACGTTCTACAACCTGCCCGGCACCGGCGAGAGAGTCGTGCTGCTCACGCAGACGATCGTGCGCGAAGACGCGCATTTGCTCTACGGCTTCGGCACGCAGCAGGAGCGCGCCACCTTCCGCGAACTGCTCAAGATCAGCGGCATTGGCGCGCGCATGGCGCTCGCCGTGCTCTCGGGCATGAGCGTGCAGGAGCTCTCGCAGGCCGTCACACTGCAGGACGCCGCGCGCCTCACGCGCGTGCCGGGCATCGGCAAGAAAACCGCGGAGCGTTTGCTGCTCGAACTCAAGGGCAAACTGGGCGCCGATCTGGGGGCGATGGCCGCGGCCGCCTCGCCGTCGGACCATGCCAACGACATCCTCAATGCGCTACTTGCGCTCGGCTATTCCGAAAAGGAAGGGCTTGCCGCCATCAAGAACGTGCCGGCCGGAACCGGCGTCTCCGAAGGCATCAAACTCGCGTTGAAAGTGCTGTCAAAGGCCTGACGCAGACGGCTCGAAGGCGGTATCTGGCGGTTAGTTGCAGTTGCAGCGGGACGCCGAAGCCGCCGAGCCTGCGCAAGCCTCGCGCGGTACAATCGCTGCATGATCGAAACCGACAAACTCGCTGCTGAACGCGTGATCGCCGCCACGCCGGTCTCGTCCCACGAGGAGGCGTTCGAGCGTGCGCTGCGCCCGCGCCAGCTCGACGAATATGTGGGCCAGGAGAAGGTGCGCGGCCAGCTCGAGATTTTCATCGAGGCCGCGAAGCGCCGCTGCGAACCGCTCGACCATGTCCTGCTGTTCGGGCCGCCGGGACTCGGCAAGACCACGCTCGCGCACATCATTGCGCGCGAAATGGGGGTCAATCTGCGGCAGACGTCGGGGCCGGTGCTGGAGCGCGCGGGCGACCTCGCCGCGCTGCTCACGAACCTCGAAGCCAACGACGTGCTGTTTATCGACGAGATTCACCGGCTCTCGCCCGTCGTCGAGGAAATCCTGTATCCCGCGCTCGAGGACTACCAGATCGACATCATGATCGGTGAAGGCCCGGCCGCGCGCAGCGTGAAGCTCGATCTGCAGCCGTTCACGCTGGTCGGTGCGACCACGCGCGCGGGCATGCTGACGAACCCGCTGCGCGACCGCTTCGGCATCGTCTCGCGGCTCGAGTTCTACAACGCGCAAGAGCTCTCGCGCATCGTGCAGCGCTCGGCCTCGCTGCTCGGCGCGCATATCCACCCCGATGGCGCGCTCGAAATCGCGCGTCGCTCGCGCGGTACGCCGCGTATCGCGAACCGCCTGCTGCGGCGCGTGCGCGATTACGCCGAAGTGAAGGCCGACGGCGCGATCACCGCCGCTGTAGCCGACGCGGCCCTCAAGATGCTCGATGTCGATCCCGTGGGCTTCGACCTGATGGACCGCAAGCTGCTCGAAGCCATCCTGCACAAGTTCGACGGCGGGCCGGTGGGCGTCGACAATCTCGCCGCCGCGATCGGCGAGGAGCGGGACACGATCGAAGACGTGCTGGAGCCATACCTGATCCAGCAGGGCTACCTGCAGCGCACGCCGCGCGGCCGCATCGCGACGCTGCTCACTTACCGGCATTTCGGGCTTGCCGCGCCGGATTCGGCGGCTTCGGGCAGCCTCTCGGATCCGAACGCGTCCTGATACGCGCGAGGCTCTCACGCGAGCACCCACGATGTCCGAACAACACGCAGGCCGCCGCCACGATACCCCCGAGCCCACCGGGCTCGCCGCGCAACTCGCGCAGCGCCTGCGCATGGCGCTTGCCGAGAGCGTCACGCATCTGACCACGGGCAGCGGCCCGCGACTCGATTACTCCTCGCCGCCGGGGGACCCCGGTCTCTTCGGTCCCGACGCCGTCTGCTGGACCGTGCACGCCGACTTCGCCTCGATGATGACGGGCGGCATCAGCGCGCTGCTGCTGCAGGCGCTGCATCCGCTGGCGCTGGCAGGCGTATGGGATCACTCGACGTTTCGCAGCGATATCCTCGGGCGCTTGCGCCGCACGGCGACTTTCATCGCCGGTACGACCTACGGCAGCCGCGCGGACGCGCTTGCGCTGATCGAGCGGGTGAAGAAGATACACGACGGCGTGACAGGCACGGCACCCGACGGACGCCCCTACCGCGCGAGCGATCCCGCGCTGCTCACGTGGGTGCATGTTGCGGAGGTCTCCAGCTTCCTCACGGCGCACCTGCGCTACGTCAACCCGTCACTGACCGGCGCCGCCCAGGATCAGTACTATGCGGAGACCGCGACTATCGCGCGGCTCCTTGGCGCGACCGATGTGCCCGTCTCGCGTGCCGAGGTCGAGGCTTATCTGCAGTCCATGCAAGCGGAACTCGTCGCGAGCGAGCGCACACGCGAGGTGGTGCGCGTGCTGATGAACGCGCCCGCTCCGCGCCCGGCCATGCGGCCCGCCGGTGCGCTCATGCGTCAGGCCGGCATCGACCTGCTGCCGCCGTTCGCGCAGCAGCTACTCGGCTTCGACAGCTTCGCGCGCGTGCGCCGGGCGATCGTGCAGCCGGGCATGCGCACGGTCGCGCCCGTGCTGCGCTGGGCGCTCGTCAACGGCGTGTCGAAGCGCGCGCGGCGGCGCGCGGCCGCGCAGCCGCGCTGATACGACGCCCCCAGTAAAAACGGCCAGCCCGCGAATGCCGGCTGGCCGCTTCATGCACGTCCTGCGACGTGCGGCGTATTACATCTTCACCACGTCGAGCAGCGTCTTCTTGCCTGCCTTGTAGTCATACAGCGAGATCACGCCGTGCTTGAGGTCGCCCTTCGAGTCGAAGCTCGTCTCGCCGATCACGCCCTTGTAGTCGGTGCTCGGGATTTCGGCCAGGATCTTCGCCGGATCGGTCGAGTTCGCGCGCTTCATCGCGTCGACGACGATATACACGGCGTCGTAGGTGAACGGCGCATCGAATTCGATCGGGTGACCGAAACGCTTCTCGTACTTCGCCGCGAAGGCCGCGCCGCCGTTCATGCGCTCCACGGCCATACCGGCTTGCGAGCACACGATGTTGTCGACCGCCGGGCCCGCGAGCTGGGCAAGGCTTTCCGTGCAGACGCCGTCACCCGCGAGGATCTTCGCGCGCAGGCCGAGCTGCTTGGCCTGCTTGGCGAACGGGCCGCCGGTGGCGTCCATGCCGCCGTACATGATCGCGTCGGGGTTCTCACCCTTGATCTTGGTGAGAATCGCGCGGAAATCGACAGCCTTGTCGTTGGTCGCGTCATGCGACAGCACTTTCAGACCCAGCGACTTCGCGGTCTTCTCGAACTCGTTCGCGAGACCCTGGCCATATGCCGTCGAATCGTCGACGACGGCCACGCTCTTCACGTTCAGCGTCTTCGCCGCGTAGTCGGCGAGCGCCGGGCCTTGCTGGGCGTCGGTCGCGACAACTCGGAAGGTCGTCTTGAAGCCCTGCTGCGTGTAGGCGGGGTTCGTGGACGACGGCGAGATCTGCACGATGCCGGCGTCGCTGTAGATCTTCGATGCCGGGATCGAGGCGCCCGAGTTCAGATGGCCGATCACGGCCACGACCTTGTCGTCCACCAGCTTCTGCGCGACCTGGGTCGCCTGGCGCGGGTCGGCGGCGTCGTCCTGGCCATCGAGCTGCAACGTGATCTTCTGGCCGTTGATGACGAGGCCCTTCGCGTTGATCTCGTCGATGGCGAGGCGTGCGCCGTTCTCGTTGTCCTTGCCGAGGTGGGCCGAACCGCCCGTGAGGGGACCGACGTGGCCAATCTTGACGATCTGGTCGGCAGAGGCGGTGGCGGACATCGCCGCGAACGCAACGGTGGCGGCGCTGAGCGCCAGCATGTGAAGCTTGAACGTCATTCGAATCTCCTGCTTGTTTTCCGGGAATTACCTTTCCTGTGCAACCTTTGCCCGCGCAGGCGCGACACACGCGCGTCCTCTTCAACGTGCGGCCGGTTTTGCGCGCCGTGGACGACGCGGTGCGAAAGCCCCCAATGACCAGCGCAGGCCAGCGCGGCGCAAAGGTCTGAGGAATGGTAACAGCCAGCCCGTTATTCGGGATGGCAATTGGAAAGGAAGCGTAAGAAACCGGTAAGAGGGCTTGACGGCACGGTGAAATTCAGCCGCACCGGCGCCGTCACTGCAAAGGCGCGTCAGCGGCCCGCTTCGGGTGTGCGCTTGAAGCCGTCGTCGGCGCTCACGCCGCCCAGATGCGTGACGTCGCCCCACTGGACGACATTGGCCTGCGTGACGTAACCGTCGCTCTCGAAATCGACGAGGTTCACGCTCGTATTGAGGAGCGGCCAGTTGCGTGGCGCATCGAGCGCGAGGCCCTTGGCGAAGCGGTAGACGCAATCGAGCACGCCGCCGTGGGTGACGACCGCAATACGGCGGTCGGGATGCGCCGTGATCAGCGGCTCGAGTGCGTGCAGCACACGGTGATAGAACGCGCGTTGCGATTCGCCTTCGGGCGGTACGAAGCCGGGGTCGCGAGTTTGCCAGTGGGCATATTCGTCGGGGAAACGCTCGGCGATCTCGTCGCTGTCGTGCCCCTGGAACGCGCCGTAATGGCGCTCGCGCAAGCCCGGCGCCAATTGCACCGGCAAATGCAGCGCTTGCGCCACCGGCTGCGCCGTCTGTTGTGCGCGCACCAGGTCGCTGGACCAGATCGCATCGAGGCGCGCGCCCGCCTGCGCCGCCGCTGCAAAGCGGCTTCCGAGCTGCTGCGCTTGCTCGACGCCGCTTTCGGCCAGCGGAATGTCGATATGGCCCTGGATGCGCTTGATGCGATTCCACGCGGTTTCGCCGTGGCGGATGAAGAGGATTTGTGTGGTCATGGGGCCGCGCGAAGTCTCAGGGGGAATCAGTTGCGCACCTGCAGCCAGAACGTGACCGGGCCGTCGTTGACGAGGGACACCTGCATGTCCGCGCCGAACTCGCCGGTCTCGACGAGTGGATGCTTCGCGCGAGCCGTGGCGACGAAATAATCGAAGAGCCGGCGGCCCTCGTCGGGTGGCGCCGCGGGCGTGAAACTCGGACGCAAGCCGCTGTTGGTGTCGGCGGCCAGCGTGAACTGCGATACGAGCAGGAGGCCGCCCGCCGTGCCATTGCCGTCGATGTTCTGCACCGGCAGGTTCATCTTCCCCGCGGCGTCGCTGAACACGCGGTAGCCCAGCAACTTCGCGAGCAGCTTGTCGGCGTTGGCATCGGTGTCGCCACGCTCGGCGCAGACGAGCGCGAGCAGCCCCTGGCCGATCGCGCCGGTCACGCGGTCAGCCACGCGCACTTCGGCGCGACGCACGCGCTGGATCAGCGCGATCATCGCGCACGCTCCGGCTGCGGCGAGAGCCGCGTAGAGGAAGCGGAGCGCAAGATGCCGACGCAACGAGAATGCAACGCCATTACGCTGCAAATCTGGCTGTGAACCCGGCTGAGAAGCAGACCGTGAATCACGCCGTGAGCGTCACACGCGCAAAGCGGCGCTTGCCGACCTGCACGACGAAGTCGCCGGCCTCGACCTTCAGGCCCTTGTCGGACACGGTCGCGCCGTCGATCTTCACGCCGCCCTGCTCGATGTTGCGCAGCGCCTCGCTCGTGGAGGGCACGAGGCCGGCCTGCTTGAGCAACTGGCCGATCGCGAGCGGCGCGCCCGTGAGCGTGACCGACGGGATGTCGTCCGGAACGCCGCCCTTGGCGCGGTGGTTGAAGTCTTCGATCGCGCGCTCGGCGTCGGCCTGCGAATGGAAGCGTGCGACGATCTCCTGCGCAAGCAGCACCTTGAAGTCGCGTGGATTGCGGCCCGCTTCGGCTTCGCGCCTGAAGCCCTCGATCTCCGCCATCGGACGGAAGGACAGGAGCTCGAAATAGCGCCACATGAGCACGTCGGAGATGCTCATCAGCTTGCCGAACATATCGTTGGGCTTCTCGCTGATGCCGACATAGTTGTTCTTCGACTTCGACATCTTTTCGACGCCGTCGAGACCTTCCAGCAGCGGCATCGTGAGAATGCACTGCTGCTCCTGGCCGTACTGCTTCTGCAGTTCGCGGCCCACGAGCAGGTTGAACTTCTGGTCGGTGCCGCCAAGCTCGAGGTCGGCATTGAGCGCGACCGAGTCGTAGCCCTGCATCAGCGGGTAGAGAAATTCGTGGATCGAGATGGGCACGCCGCCCTGGAAGCGCTTCGTGAAGTCTTCGCGCTCGAGAATGCGCGCGACCGTGTAGCGCGACGCGAGCTTGATCATGCCGTCGGCGCCAAGTGGCATCGACCATTCGCTGTTGTAGCGAATTTCGGTCTTTTCGCGGTCGAGCACGAGCGCGGCCTGCTCGAAGTACGTTTTTGCGTTCGATTCGATCTGCTCGCGCGTGAGCGGCGGACGCGTGGCGTTGCGGCCCGACGGATCGCCGATCAGCGAGGTGAAGTCGCCAATCAGGAAGATCACGGTATGGCCGAGATCCTGCAACTGGCGCATCTTGTTGAGCACGACCGTGTGGCCGATATGGATGTCGGGCGCGGTGGGATCGAGGCCGAGTTTGATGCGCAGCGGTTTGCCGGTGGCCGCGCTCTTCGCGAGCTTCTGCTGGAATTCTTCTTCGATCAGCAGTTCGTCCACGCCGCGCTTCGTGACGGCAAGCGCGTGACGAACCTCGTCGGTGACCGGGAAGGCGCTGGGAGCGCTACTGGATTGAGTGGACTCGGTGGTCATGCTTCGATCATAAAGTTCGGTTTAGTCCGCAATTTTACGTGATTCGACTCGCCGCACCGAAGTTTGCACGCGCGGTGCCGCAAACCGGTCCGCTCATGATCGGGCCACGGCGCGTTCCACGCGCGGCGCACCGCGCGAGCGCGCCTGCCAGAGGTCGTATGCCGCCTGCTGGGCGAGCCACAGGTCGGCGCGGCCGCCGTTTTCTTCGCCCAGCCACGCTTCGAGCCGCAGCGCCATCTCGGGCGAGATCCCGGCGCGGCCGTTCAGCACGCGCGAGAGCGCCGCGCGCGTGACGCCAAGCTGGGCTGCCGCTTCGGTCACAGTGAGACCGAGCTCGGCAAGGATGTCGTCCCGCAACGTTTCGCCGGGATGGGGCGGGTTGTGCATGCGCATCATGTCGCTCATCTTCGAAGTACCTCAGTGATAGTCATGGTAGTCGACCAGTACGGCATCACTCCCTTCAAAGGCGAAGATGAGCCGCCAGTTGCCGTTCACCCTGACCGCGTAGTGGGTTGCGAGTTCGCCTTCGAGCCGGTGGCACTTCCAGCCCGGCACGTTCATGTCCTGAGGCGATTCAGCGGCGTCGAGCCGGGCCAGTTGGCGGGCGAGGCGTGGCACGTGATCGGGCCGGATGCCCGCCTTGCTGCCAGTGAAAAAGAGCGCCTTGAGCCCCTTGTGTTTCCACGACTTGATCATGTTTCCCCAGACGAAGCGAATCCTGCATGGGTTGCTCTTCGCTGAGGTCGACGTTCTTCTTCACCCGCGTGTATAGCGTATAGCCTCACTATACGTGCAGCACGGGCTGCGGTCAATGCGGCTCACGGCCCAGACTTGACCAAACGCAATCCTCAGCATCACGCGCCGATGCGCGCCGAAAGCAGGGTCAAACACGCTCAGAGGGGCGCCAATTACCCATTCGGCTTACGAACTGACGCCATTGCACCGATAATCTGCGGCAGGACAAATCGTTCGCACTCACGGGAGGGACGCGACGTGGCACCACGCAACGCACAAACGGATGGCGACACGGCTGCCGACGGGGTGTATTTCGGCCTGATGTCGGGTACGAGCATGGACGGCGTGGACGGCATCGCCGTGCGCTTTGTGAAAGGGCAACGGCCGGTCGTGCTGGCCGAGGCCTTCGTTGGCTTCGCACAGGGCCTGCGGGAAGCGCTCTTTGCCCTGCAGCAGCCCGGCGAGAATGAGATCGAGCGCACGGCGCTGGCCGGCAACGCGCTAGCGGCGCGTTACGCGGTGTGCTGCCACGAATTGCTGCGCGCAGGCAACCTCGCGCCGGAAGACGTCCGCGCGATCGGCGCCCACGGCCAAACGGTGCGGCACCGGCCCGAAAAGGGCTATACGGTGCAGATCCAGAATCCGGCGCTGCTCGCCGAGCTGACGCGCATCGACGTGATCGCCGACTTCCGCAGCCGCGACGTCGCCTCGGGCGGCCAGGGCGCGCCGCTCGTGCCGGCATTTCACGCCACCGTATTCGGCTCGAAGGATGAGACGCGCGTCGTCTGCAATCTGGGCGGCATCAGCAACATCACGGTCCTGTGGAACACGGGTGCCGTGCGCGGCTTCGACTGCGGGCCCGCCAATGCACTGCTCGACCTCTGGGCCGAGCGGCATCTGGGTAAGCCTTACGACGAAAACGGCCAGTTTGCGGCGCGCGGCACGCCGCATCAGCCACTCCTGAACGCCCTCCTCGACGAGCCTTTTTTTGAGCAGCCGCCGCCCAAGAGCACGGGGCGCGATCTGTTCAACGCCGAGTGGCTCGACGAAAAGCTCCGGGGTTTCGCGTCGCTCTCCCCGGCCGACGTCCAGGCGACGCTCGTTGGCCTGACAGCCGTGAGCGTGGCTCGCGAGATCGAGCGTCATGCTTCGGACTCCCGCGCCGTGTACGTGTGCGGCGGCGGCGCACGCAATCCCGTGCTGATGGAGGCGCTGCAAAGGGCGCTCGAAACGGGGGGCGTGCGCGGCGTGCCGGTCGCCACCACCGACGCATTGGGCGTTCCGCCGCAACAGGTGGAACCGCTCGCGTTCGCGTGGCTCGCGATGCGCTGTGTCGCGCGCGAAGCCGGCAATCTTGCCGCGGTGACCGGTGCAGCGGGCGAACGTGTGCTGGGCGCGATCTATCCACGCTGAGCAGCGGATACGAAGCGCCGGGGCAATAAAAAACGGGGCGTCGAGCCCCGTTTTTACGTCGTAATGCTTGCGCTCAGACCGAGAACGACGAACCGCAACCGCAGGTCGTGGTGGCGTTCGGGTTCTTGATGACGAACTGCGCGCCGTTCAGATCGTCCTTGTAGTCGATCTCGGCGCCGACGAGGTACTGATAGCTCATCGAATCGATCAGGAGCTGGACGCCGTTCTTGTTCATCACGGTGTCGTCTTCGTTGATCGCCTCGTCGAACGTGAATCCGTACTGGAAGCCCGAGCAGCCGCCGCCCTGCACGAACACGCGCAGCTTCAGCTCCGGGTTGCCTTCCTCGTCGATCAGTTGCTTGACCTTGTCAGCCGCTGCTTCGGTGAAAACGAAGGGACCGGGCATTTCGGTCACGGGGGTTTCGGTGACAGCGTTCATGCGAACTCTCCAAAAAAGCTTCTAGCCGCTATTGTAGGGCTGATCCGAAGATCGTGCTTAAGCCCACAAAATCAAGGGTTTCTCGCCGCATTCCCGGATGGGTGCCTGCGCTGCAAAACGAAAAAACCGCCTGGCGCATTCCTGCGCGAGGCGGTTTTTTGCAGCAGTCCACACGCCTCCGCGAGGAGCGCATGGGCCGAAGCGCAAATACGCGATTAACGCTTCGAGAACTGCTTGCGGCGGCGTGCCTTGTGGAAACCGACCTTCTTACGCTCCACTTCACGTGCGTCGCGGGTGACGAAGCCTGCGCTCGACAGTTGCGGCTTGAGCGTCGCGTCGTAGTCCATCAGCGCGCGCGTGATGCCGTGGCGAACTGCGCCGGCCTGGCCGGTTTCGCCGCCGCCCGTCACGTTCACCTTGATGTCGAACGTCTGGCCGTGGTTCGTGAGTTCCAGCGGTTGACGCACGATCATGAGCGACGTTTCGCGCGAGAAGTAGTCGGCGATGGGCTTGCCGTTGACGATGATCTCGCCCTTGCCCGACTTGATGAAGACACGAGCGACGGCGCTCTTGCGGCGGCCCGTACCGTAATTCCAGTTACCGATCATGTGGGCTCCCCTTAGATCTCGAGCGCCTTCGGCTGTTGCGCCGAGTGCGGGTGCGTTGCGTCTGCGTAGACCTTCAGCTTCTTGATCATCGCGTAGCCGAGCGGGCCCTTCGGCAGCATGCCCTTCACGGCCTTCTCGAGCGCGCGGCCCGGGAAGCGTTCCTGCATCTTGCCGAACGTCGTTTCGTAGATACCGCCCGGGTAGCCCGAGTGACGGTAGTACTTCTTGTCCGTGGTCTTGTTGCCCGTGACCTTCAGCTTGCAGGCGTTGATGATGATGATGAAATCACCAGTGTCGACGTGCGGGGTGAACTCAGGCTTGTGCTTGCCGCGAAGACGGCGTGCCACTTCGCTGGCGACACGGCCGAGAACCTTATCCGTCGCGTCAATCACGTACCATTCGCGCTGCACTTCATGTGCCTTGGCGGAAAAAGTCTTCATGATCGATCCAAAAAAAATGCTGTGCCCTGTGTTGGTCCTGCTTGTGTGGTGACGCTCGTTGGCGCCGGCGCAGGCTCTCCCTGGTCGGTTTCCCCGTTGGGGTTCCCCGTTTTCCCGCGGGCATGAATGCAGGAAACCTAGAATTATAAAGGGAAAATTGCGATCACGTCAAAATTTGGCGCGCGGCAACGGGAGGCGGCCAAACCACACGAGTGGCACGCGAAAGACGGACGAAAAAAAGCCCGAACGCGTTGTTCGGGCTTAATCCACCTTTTGGAGGAGGGTGGAGGAGACATGCTGAGGTGTCGTCGAGGACGACAACCAACGAAAAGAATTATACGGATCGAGCTTGTGCGACGCAAGGAAAACTACATTGCGAAATATGACACCACCATATGAAATATCGAAGAAATCAGATCGCGCCGTAAATTCCCTTAAAAATCAACCGCCTGACGCGTAGCCACCCGCAAATCGAACATCGCGACTAGAGCAAAACCCCTATTTCCGTCAGGGAAAACAGCGTCGCCAGTCATATGCTGCATCGCACCATTCACGTATGACGCATAAGCCGGACCCTGGCACGTCGCCCCCGGACATACCAGTAGAGGCGGGCTACAATGCCATCTGAGTCGAAGAACCCGTGGCAAAGGCACACATATGGAATGCAAAGTTAGCTGGATGGGACAGGACGGCATGGCGTTCGCGGCCGAAACGGGCAGCGGTCACCTCGTCAACATGGACGGCGCGCCGGAAGGTGGCGGGCGCAACCTCGCGCCGCGGCCGATGGAAATGGTGCTGCTCGGCACGGGCGGCTGCACGGCCTACGACGTGGTCCTGATCCTGAAGAAGAGCCGCCAGGAGATCAGCGGCTGTAACGTGACGCTGAAGGCCGAGCGCGCGAGCGAAGACCCAAAGGTTTTCACGAAGATCCACTTCCATTTCACGGTAACGGGCAAGAACCTGAACCCCGCAACCGTCGAGCGCGCGATCAACCTGTCGCACGACAAGTACTGCTCGGCGTCGATCATGATCGGCAAGACGGCCGAGATCACGCACTCGTTTGAGATCGTCGCGGCCTGAACGGCCGGCACCTTGCGGCGCGCACGAGGGAAAAGCGTAGAAAAGCCAACGTGGTCATCGGACCACGCCGGCTTTTTCGCATCATGAGGTCGGCAAAGCAGGCCGATAAGCCGGATTCTGTGCACACGGTGCACCTTGCGGTACCCCGCGCGTGGCAGCCATTCCTCTAGGCGCGCCATTGCTGACGCGCTCAAGCTTCCTACCCGCAGACGAGACGGGGGCACCGTCCTGCATCGCGAAGATGCGCGCCTGCCTACTTGGAATTGCTCCGGGTGGAGGTTGCCGTGCCGTCTACGTCGCCGTAGCCGCGGTGCGCTCTTACCGCACCGTTTCACCCTTACCTGATCCCGGCCGAAGCCGGGCCATCGGCGGTCTGTTCTCTGTTGCCCTGTTCCGCGTGTCACCACGGATGGCCGTTAGCCATCACCCTGCCCTGTGGAGTCCGGACTTTCCTCGCCCCCTTGGCCGAAACCTCGGGGCCGCGACTGCCTGGCCTGCTTTGCGCGGGGCGATCTTAGCACGGGGCGAGGTTGCCCGCCCGGCGCGGCTGGCGATTGCGGCGCCCCGGCCTGAAAACGGTGACGTCGTCGTAGAACGCCGGCTCCTTGTTCTGCGCCCACCAGCCGGGAATCCCCAGCACGGGCAACGGCGAGAAACTGCGCCCGCTCAGGTTCGCCTCGCCGGCCAGCGTCTCACTCACGGCTGCGTCGAGCCATGCATCGCGCGGTGCGCGCGGCCACGCGAAATAGTCCACCGGTACCTCGACCACCCACGCGTGCGCCGTGCAAGCCGCATAGGGCGCGATCAGCTTCTCGAGCAGCGCATGGCCGAAGACGCGCACTTCGCAGTGCGTCTGCCAGCGCGCGCGTTGCGCGACGAACAACGTCGGCCAGTCGAAGCCGCGCAATGCCGCCGCCAGCGCGGGATCGGCACAGGCGAACAGCACCGCGTTCTCGTCGAAAAGGGTGAGCGCGTCGCGTACGGCTCCGCGCGTCGCGCCGACGCCCGACGCGTCGATCGCGGCCGCCTGGCGAGCGTTCAGCGTCGCCTTGATGCGCGGAAACGCAAACCAGGCGAGCGCGTTGAAGAAGTCGTGCAGGTTGTGGCGGGTCGGCACGCAGCCTGTCGCGGCGATGTGCGCCTCGTAGGCTGCGCCTTCGGGTAAATCGTCCTGGGCGATGAACGCCAGCGCTTGCCCGCGCCCCGTGCGCTGGGCGCTTGCGTGCGCATCGGCGTTCAGTTCGTCCAGATAGCAGCCGTAGCCCGTGAGCGCGGCCCGCTGCCAGCGCCGGCCGCGCGCCTCGTGCTGGGCGAACCACGGGCACGCCCAGTCGATGTCCGCGAAACCGCCGGCCGGAAGGCTGCGGCGCGTGGCGCCGCCGTTCTGGCTCGCGCCTGTCACGCTCAAACGAGCTTCCAGCCGATCGCCTCGCCGCCGCGCAGAGGGACGACCGGCACGTCGCCCGCCGTCACTTCGGCAGGCAGCGTCCAGGTCTCGCGGCGCAGCGTCACCTTTTCGGCACTGCGCGGCAGACCGTAGAAGTCCGCGCCGTAGAAACTCGCGAAGCCTTCGAGCTTGTCGAGCGCGCCGGCATTGTCGAACGCCTCCGCATAGAGTTCGAGCGCGTGCAGCGCCGTATAGCAGCCCGCGCAACCGCACGCATGCTCCTTCAGCCCCTTCGGATGCGGCGCGCTGTCCGTGCCGAGGAAGAAGCGCGCGTCGCCCGAGGTCGCCGCCTCGACCAGCGCCACGCGGTGCGTCTCGCGCTTGAGCACCGGCAGGCAGTAGTAGTGCGGACGGATGCCGCCCTGGAAAATCGCGTTGCGGTTGTAGAGCAGGTGATGCGCCGTGATCGTCGCGCCAAGCAGGCCCGGCGCGGCATGATCGGCGCGGATGTAGTCGACGGCGTCCTTCGTCGTGATGTGCTCGAACACCACCTTCAGCGCCGGGAAGTCGCGGCGCAGCGGCGTCATCACGCGGTCGATGAACACCTTCTCGCGGTCGAACAGGTCGATGTCGGCGTTCGTCACCTCGCCGTGCACGAGGAGCGGCATGCCCACTTCCTGCATGGCCTCCAGCGTCTTCGCACACTTGCGGATGTCGGTCACGCCCGCGTCCGAGTTCGTCGTCGCGCCCGCCGGATACAGCTTCACGCCGTGCACGAAGCCGCTTTCGCGCGCGCGGCGGATCTCCTCCGGCGGCGTGTTGTCGGTCAGATAGAGCGTCATCAGCGGCTCGAAGCGCGCCCCCTCGGGCAGCGCCGCGAGGATGCGGCCGCGATACGCGGCGGCCTGTTCGGTCGTCGTGACCGGCGGCTTCAGGTTCGGCATGATGATCGCGCGGCCGAACTGGCGCGCGGTGTGCGGCAGCACCGCCGCGAGCATGGCGCCGTCGCGCACGTGCAGGTGCCAGTCGTCAGGGCGGCTCAGCGTAAGGGTGGTCTGGGAAGAGGCGTTCATGGGTTTCGATTGCAACAGCTAATCAGGCACGCAGGCAATAGCGGCAGGAAGACCGTGCGATGCGCGGCGATCGTCGCGCCGACGCGACAACCGGCCCCTTTCACGCGTTGCGTGGAAAGCATCCGACAAAATTCGTATTGGCGGCGCGCGGCCCGGTGATATGCTTGGACAATCATCATTGTACCGGTTCATCGGGCCGCTTCGCCCGCCGCATCACGCTTTCGCCATGTGCCAACTTCTCGGAATGAACTGCGCCGCGCCGACGGACGTCACGTTCTCCTTCACCGGATTCGCGGCGCGCGGCGGCGTCACCGATCACCACGCCGACGGCTGGGGTATCGCATTCTTCGAAGACAAGGCCTGCCGCCTCTTCATCGACCATCAGGCGTCCGCGCGCTCGCCGATCGCCGAGATGGTCAAGCGCTACCCCATCAAGTCGCGCAATACCATCGCGCACATCCGCAAGGCCACGCAGGGCCATATCCAGCTGGAGAACTGCCATCCGTTCATGCGCGAGCTGTGGGGCCGCCACTGGATCTTCGCGCACAACGGCGATCTGCACGACTTCAACCCGGTGATGCAGGGCGTGTATCAACCGGTCGGCACGACCGATAGCGAGCTGGCGTTCTGCACGCTTTTGCAGGGCCTGCGCAAGGCGTTCCCGGGTTCCCAGCCGCCGCTGCCCGAGCTCTTCGCAGAACTGGAGTCGCTCACGCGCGAAATTACGCAGTTCGGCGTGTTCAATTTCCTGATGTCGAACGGCCAGGCGCTCTTCGCGCACTGCTCGACGCATCTCTATTACCTCGTGCGCCGCTGGCCATTTTCGACGGCGCATCTGGTCGATGCCGACGTCTCCATCGACTTCGCGAAATACACCACGCCCGAGGATCGCGTGGCGGTGATCGCCACCGCGCCGCTCACCGACAACGAGGTGTGGACGCGCTTTGCGCCCGGCGACCTTCTGATGTTCCAGCACGGCGACGTGATCGCGCAGGCCAGCGTGCCGGTGCCGCAGAAGGTGCTCGACAAGCTGAAGAATCCGGCGACGGACGCCTCGGCGAGCGCCCCCTGCCCGCCGCCCGTGACCGAGACCGTGGATGTCGAAGCGGCCTCCGCGCTGCAGAGCTGGGGCGAATAGCGCGCGGCGCTTCCGCCTGGCTGCCAGGCTAGTGCAGGATCTTCGCGAGAAATTCCTTCGCGCGATCCGACTTCGGGTTCGCGAAGAAGTCTTCCTTGCGGTCGTCCTCGACGATGAGGCCGCGGTCCATGAAGATTACGCGGTGCGCAACCTTCTTCGCGAAGCCCATCTCGTGCGTCACACACATCATCGTCATGCCTTCCTGCGCGAGTTCGACCATAACGTCGAGCACCTCGTTGATCATCTCGGGGTCCAGCGCCGAGGTCGGCTCGTCGAACAGCATGGCGATCGGATCCATCGAAAGCGCGCGCGCAATCGCCACGCGCTGCTGCTGACCGCCCGAGAGCTGGCCCGGAAACTTGTCCGCCTGTGAGCGCAGTCCCACGCGGTCGAGGAGCTTGAGGCCCTTTTCGGTCGCCTCGTCCTTGCTGCGGCCCAGTACCTTGATCTGGGCGAGCGTGAGGTTTTCGGTGATCGAAAGATGCGGGAACAATTCGAAGTGCTGAAACACCATCCCCACTTTCGAGCGCAGCTTCGACAGATTGGTCTTCTTGTCGCCCACCGACTGCCCGTTCACGAGAATCTCACCCTGCTGAAACGGCTCGAGCCCGTTGACGGTCTTGATAAGCGTAGACTTGCCCGAGCCCGACGGCCCGCAAACCACCACCACCTCGCCCTTCTTCACCTCCGTCGTGCAGTCGGTCAGCACCTGGAACTGGCCGTACCACTTCGACACATTCTTAATTGAAATCATCTTGCGACCTTATTCTGAAGACCTTTCACAAGGCTCGACGCGACCACGCAAACAACGAAATAGCAGACGCCCGCGAACAGTACCATTTCGACGGTAGTGCCGTCACGGTCGCCGATATTCGTGCCGTGCGAACGAAGTCCGCGAGGCTGATCACATAGACGAGCGACGTGTCCTGAAAGAGCACGATGCCTTGCGTGAGCAGCAGCGGGATCATGGCGCGAAATGCCTGCGGCAGCACCACGTAGCGCATGGCCTGACCATAGTGCATGCCGGGTGCGAATGACGCGTCCGCCTGTCCGCGCGGCACGGCCTGAATGCCGGCGCGAGCAGCGTACCCCACAGAAATATCTGCGAAAACGACGCAGAGCGTGATCTTGACCGTAACGACCGCGCCGCTCCACAGAGCAGGCAACGCACCCGGGATATCGCTCCAGTCGAAATGATGCACTTGCCTCCGGCATAGCCGCGCAGCCGCGTCTTCGCCTCGACCCGGCGCATCACTGCCATGACACGAGATTGATGACGACGTACGCGAGCGTGACGGCGATGAACGACTCGTAGGTCTGCGTCGTGTAGAAGCCGTGCTTCTTCAGTTCAGCGCCGAAAGCCGGTAGCGGAGGTGCCGAGGATGGCTCGGGCGGAAACCGACGCTCAGTCGATCGCCTTGTCGTTCGGATTCTTGAACAACGCCTTCATGTCGTCGCTTTCCGGGAAGTTCAGATTCAGGCCCTTCGGTGGAATCGGCGACTCGAACCACTTCTTGTAGATCGCAGCGCCTTCGCCCGAGACCTCGACTTTCGCGATCGCCTCGTCCACCACCTTTTTGAATTCCGGATCGTCCTTGCGCATCATGCAGCCGTACGCCTCACGCGACTGCGGCGTGCCCACGATCACGAAATCGCCCGGGTTGTTCGACTTCGCGCGCTCGCCTGCCAGCAGCGCGTCGTCCATCATGAACGCCGCCGCGCGGCCCGTCGAGAGCGTCAGAAACGACTCGCCGTGGTCCTTCGCGCTGATGACGTTCATGCCCATGTTCTTTTCCTGGTTCATCTTGCGCAGAAGGCGCTCGGACGTCGTGCCCGCCGTCGTCACGACGGTCCTGCCCTTGAGATCCGCGAAGCCCTTGATGCCCGAGCCCTTCCTCGTCATGAGGCGCGTGTCGATCACGAAGATCGTGTTCGAGAAGGCAGCCTGCTGCTGACGCTCGGCGTTGTTGGTGGTCGAGCCGCACTCGATGTCCACCGTGCCGTTCTGCACAAGAGGGATACGGTTCTGCGACGTGATCGGCACGAGCCTGACCTTCAGGTTCGGCATGCCGAGCTTTGCTTTCACGGCGTCCACGATCTTCAGCGCGAAGTCCTGCGAGTAGCCGATCACATTCTGCTTGTCGTCATAGTAGGAAAACGGAATCGACGATTCGCGATGGCCGAGCGAGATGACGCCGGTGTCCCTGATCTTCCTGAGCGTGCCGTCATCCTGCGCGTACGCGCTGGCGGCGGCGAGACCGAGGGTGGCGAGAACAAGCGCGGCCTTTTTGATTTTCATCGCTGCGATCTCCTTGGCTGGAACCGGCGCCAGTGTAGCAAGGTAATCAATCTGCAAGCATGCTGAGGCTCCCTGGCGTTCTCCCCATGCAACGCCCCCCGCAATACGCTCGTTGCGCGGGGCCCGGAAATACAAAAAGCGGACGGCCCCGCCAAGGTCCCGTCCGCTTCCTGATACTGCGCTGTGGCGAGCGCCACCGCGCCCGCGCAAAGTCGATCGATACCCCGATCGTGGTGTCGATCAGGGGTAGAGGCCACGCATTTCGCGCGCCATCAGAATGCGCTTGCACGCCACGATGAAGGCTGCCGTACGCATCGACACCTTGTTCTCGCTCGCCACCTGCCAGACCGCCGTGAACGCTTCGCGCATCACGCGCTCGAGACGCTCGTTGATTTCCGCCTCGGTCCAGAAGAAGCTCGAGAAGTCCTGCACCCACTCGAAGTACGAGACCGTCACGCCGCCCGCGTTCGCCACCACGTCGGGGATCACGAGGACGCCCTTGTCGTGGAGGATGTCGTCGGCCGCCGTCGTGGTCGGGCCATTCGCGCCTTCCACGATGATCTTCGTGCGGATCTTGCCCGCGTTCTTTTCGGTGATCTGGTTTTCCAGCGCGGCCGGGATCAGGATGTCGGTTTCGACGGTCCAGAACTCGTCGTTGGCGATCACGTCGGCGCCGGCGAAGCCCGCCACGCCGCCCGTCTTCGCAACGTGCTCGAGCAGCGCCGCGGCTTCCATGCCGTTCGCGTTGTAGAGCGAGCCGGTGTGATCCTGCACGGCGACGACCTTCGAGCCCGCCTCCTGAAACAGACGCGCAGCGATGCCGCCCACGTTGCCGAAGCCCTGCACCGCAATGCGTGCGCCTTCGATCGAGAGACCCGTGCGGCGCGCGGCTTCGCAGCCGACCACGAACACGCCGCGGCCCGTTGCCTCGCGGCGGCCGAGCGAGCCACCGAGCGTGATGGGCTTGCCCGTCACGACGCCCGTGGCCGTCTGGCCCTGGTTCATCGAGTAGGTATCCATCATCCACGCCATGATCTGCTCGTTCGTGTTCACGTCCGGCGCGGGAATGTCGGTGTTCGGTCCGATGATGATGCCGATTTCGCTGGTGTAGCGACGCGTGACGCGCTCGAGTTCACCACGCGACAGCGTGCGCGGATCGACGCGGATACCGCCCTTCGCACCGCCGTACGGCACGTTTACAGCCGCGTTCTTCACCGACATCCACGCGGACAGAGCCATCACTTCGGAGAGCGTAACGTCCTGGTGATAACGCACGCCGCCCTTGCCCGGACCGCGCGAAACGTTGTGCTGGACACGATAGCCTTCGAAGTGCGCGACGGTGCCGTTATCGAGCTCGATGGGCACATCGACGATCAGGATACGCTTCGGACGCTTGAGCGTTTCGAGCCAGCGCGAGAGCGAGCCGAGATACGGCGCTACGCGGTCGACCTGACGAAGATAGTTGCCCCAGGGGCCGAGATTGTCGGCGTGGAGATACGAGGGAACCGACTGCAGTTGAGAAGACATGAACGCTCCAGCGATCGAATGAGTGGTGCAATTGTCAGAAAACGCCCACGTGAAATCCAATGCCGTTTGGTCATCCCGTTATGCTTTTTGTGCATAACGCTCCCGAAGTCGAAAAAACGTGTCGCGAGCCCGTGCGTGCGCCCACTTTCCGCCTGTAAGCGGCCGATTGTTTCTCCGTGTGCAAAGCTGAAATGCAGGATGTCGTGCGGTTCGCGCACACGAACGCGCCCCGGTCGTTTCGGTCTTTATAGTGCGTGCAGGTTACAGCTTCGTCAGCTTGCCCGTCGGCCAGCGGCTGCCGGCTCAGCAAGCTCCGCACTCACGGCGTCCCACAGCTCGCGCACGAGCGCTTGACGCGCATCATCGCCCTGCGCGGCAAGCTTGTCGCGGTAGAGACGGATTTCCATATCGAGTGTGAACTGCCCCTCCGGCGCGCCGCGCGTGCCGCGGTCGAGCCGGATCAGCCGACCCTGCGCCACGGCATCCTCCACCGCGCTGTGCGGCAGGAATGCGATGCCGTGCCCCGCCAGCGTCATCGCCTTGAGCCCTTCGGCCATGTCGGTTTCGTAGACACGGTCGAGGTAAAGCCGGGTCGGCGCGTTGGCAATGATCACCTCGGTCATGCGGCCGAGATAGGCATTCGGCGTATACGAAAGGTAAGGCGTGGGCGCGTCTTCCGTGCCTGGCAGCGTGTAACGGGGGCGCCCGGCGCGCTGCACCGCGGAATACGGACTGATCTGCTCAACGCCGAGCGTGAGCGTGTCGTAGCGCGCGGGATCGAGCGTCACCGGATGGCTGGGATGGTGATAGCCCATCACCAGATCGCAGCCGCCTTCGACGAGCGAGAGCACCGCGTCGTGCACGTTGAGCGCGCGCAGGCGCGTGTGAATGCGGCCGAGCTTCGCCTCGATGCGCTGCAGCCAGCGCGGGAAATAGGTCAGCGAAATCGTATGCGGCACGGCGAACTCGATGGTCGCCGCAGGCGTGGCCGTGTGGCCGCGCAGCAGCGTGCGCGCCTCATGGAACTGCGAAAGCATGGCGAGCGCCTGCTCGTAGAACACCTGGCCCGCGGCGGTGAGCCGTGTCGGATAGACCGAACGATCGATCAGTTCGGTGCCGAGCCAGGACTCGAGTGCCTGGATGCGGCGCGAGAATGCCGGCTGCGTGACGTGGCGCAGCTCGGCGGAACGGCTGAAACTATGCGTTTCCGCGAGCGAAACGAAGTCCTCGAGCCATTTGAGTTCCATGCGGGTCGGCAGTCAGTGACGTGAAGTCCGCATTCTAGAGGAGAGCGGCGCGCGCCGGCTCGCCCACCGTGCATCGTGCGCTTATTGTCCGTCCGGCAGGCTGTTCAACGCGGCCGCGAGTTCCGCCACCACGTCGCGCCAGTCGCCAAGCGTAGCCTGCCGGAACAGGCGTGCCGACGGATACCAGAGCGAGTCCGCGCGTCCTATGCCCCAGCGCCAGTCCGGCTGCGCGGCGAGCAACACCCAGACCGGCTTGCCCAGCGCGCCCGCCAGATGCGCCACCGAAGTGTCGACGGTGATCACGAGATCGAGGTTCTCGATGAGTGCCGCGGTGGCGGCGAAGTCGTGCAACTCGTCGCCCAGTGCAGCGAGAAGCGGCCAGCGGGGCGCGACATCCGCAAGCTGCGCCGCGCCTGGTCCCTTCTGGAGCGCGAACCACGCGTTGCCAGCGAGCGCGGCGAGCGGTTGCAGCGCCGCGAGCGGCACAGAGCGAAACGCGTCGAAAAGGTGCCGCGGATTGCCGGCCCAGACGAGCCCGATGCGCCGCCGTCGCCGCGCGTCTGGCGCAAGCGCCGCGAGGCGGACGCGCCACGCGGCCGCGGTCAACGGATCCGCATGCAGGTAAGGGACTTCGGCATCAATCGGCAGAGCCGGCAAGCGCCCGGGCAGGCTCATCACGTCACACCAATAGTCATACTCGCGCGCAAGCGCTTCGTCGTCGGGGGCGGCGTTCAGCACGCGCGCGATACCCGGTACGCTGGCGGCGAGCGCGGCGAGTTCTGGCGCGACCCAGGCGTCGACGCGCGCGCCCATGGCGGCCAGCACGCGTGCGTATCGGACGAACTGGATCTGGTCACCCACGCCCTGTTCGCGCGCGATCAAAAAGCGCTTGCCGGCAAGCGGCTCGCCTTGCCATTCCAGGCACGGGAGCTTGCGGTAATTCGGCTTGCCGATCGTGGTGGCCTTGCGGTTTTCGAACAGCGGCCAGCCTTCGGCGTAATCCTCGCGCCGCAGCATCAGCATGCCAAGCTGGAAGCGCGACTCGGGCAGTTCGGGGTTCAGTTCGAGCGCCCGTCGGTAAGCCTTCTCCGCTTCGTCATAGCGTGCGAGCGCGGTGAGCGCGAACGCCAGATTGTTGACGATGCCCGCGGCTTCGGGCTTCACTGCCTGCGCGCGTTCGTAGAGAGGAACCGCCTCTTCGTAACGATGCATCGAGTCGTAGGCATAGGCGAGCCCGAACAGCGCAAACGCATTGTCGGGCTCGCGTGCCAGCACGGGCTCGAAGCATGCGACCGATTCGGCATGCCTGCCCATCGAGCGCAGCAGCGCGCCCCTCTGGATCAGCGTGTTCAGATCGCGCGGGTCCAGCGACGCGGCCGCGCGGTAGGCCTCGAGCGCGTCGTCCTTGCGCCCGGCAGCCTCGAGCGCGCGCCCGAGGTTGAAGGCGAAACGCGCGGACTGCGGTTCGAGCGCGCGTGCTTGCCGGTAGTGCTGCTCCGCCCCGGCGAGATCGCCGAGTTCCAGCAGCGCATTGGCCAGGTTGTTATGGGCGTTCACGAAGTCCGGCGCGAGAGCGAGCGCCCTGCGCTGCCATCCGGCGGCTCCGGTATGGTCGCCAAGGCGCGCCGCAGCGAGACCCCGATTGCCGAGACATTGCGCATTGTTGGGTGCCTGCTCTAGCGCGCGGTCCATCAGGCTGGCGGCGGCATCGGGTGCACCGCGGCCGAGCGCGATCACGCCGAGGTAATGCAGCGCGTCCGGATGGTCCGGCTGCAACGCGAGGGCGCGCTGATAGGAGGCCTGTGCCTCGTCGATGCGGCCTGCGCGGTGATGGGCGAGGCCGGCATCAATCAGGGCGGCGGCTGCTTCGAAAGGCGGCATCGGGACATCAGCGGTCATGGGGCAGATAGGCACAGCGCGAACTATGAGCAACCGGGCACTCTATACGCGTCTCAAATAGGTAGATTTCATCCGTGAACGGCATAGCGCCATCCCGAGGATCGTCCACCCGGCGCCGAGGCCCGCGCGGCGCGGCCTGCCGTGCCGACTGCCCCCAGTCGGCGAGGTGATAAAATATGCGCCTCCCGCCGTCTCGCGGCTGGCCGCTTTCGAGTCAAACCCCGAGTCAACCCCGAGTCTAACCCCAGCGAGCGTAACCTCCCGCGTTACGTCCCCATCATGTCCGATACCCGCCCCGATACCCTCTTCGCGCTCACCGCGCTTTCTCCGCTCGATGGCCGCTACGCCTCGAAGACCGAAGCCCTGCGCGACTGGCTCTCGGAAGCCGCCTTCATGCGCCACCGCGTGACCGTGGAAATCCACTGGCTGATCGCGCTGTCGCACGCCGGCTTCGCGGAAGTGCCACGCTTTTCGGAAGCGTCGGAGCAGTTCCTGCTCAAGCTCGCCGAGAACTTCACGGCGCATGACGCCGCGCGCATCAAGGAGATCGAGCGCGTGACGAACCACGACGTGAAGGCGGTCGAGTACTGGCTCAAGGAATCCGTGAAGGGCCAGCCGGAGCTGGAGCGTGCGAGCGAGTTCATCCACTTCGCCTGCACCTCGGAAGACATCAACAACACGTCGCACGGCCTCATGCTCGCGGGCGCACGCGAACACGTGATCCTGCCGGCGCTGCGCTCGGTGCATCAGCGCCTCGTCGCGCTCGCGCACGCGCATGCCGACCAGCCGATGCTCTCGCGCACGCACGGCCAGCCCGCCAGCCCCACGACGCTCGGCAAGGAAATCGCCAACGTCGCGGCGCGTCTCGCGCGCGCGATCCAGCGCGTCGAGAAGGTCGAGCTGCTCGGCAAGATGAACGGCGCGGTCGGCAACTTCAACGCGCACCTCTCGGCGTATCCGGAATTCGACTGGGAAGCGTTCTCGAAGGAAGTGGTCGAACAGCGCCTGAAGCTCACGTTCAACCCGTACACGATCCAGATCGAGCCGCACGACTACATGGCGGAACTCTTCGACGCGATCGCGCGCGCGAACACGATCCTGCTCGATCTCGACCGCGACGTGTGGGGCTACATCTCGCTCGGCTACTTCAAGCAGCGGACCAAGGCCGGCGAAATCGGCTCGTCGACGATGCCGCACAAGATCAACCCGATCGACTTCGAGAACTCGGAAGGCAACCTCGGCCTCGCCAACGCGACGCTGCGCCACCTCGCCGACAAGCTGCCCGTCTCGCGCTGGCAGCGCGACCTCACGGACTCGACGGTGCTGCGCAACATCGGCGTGGCCTTCGGCTATTCGCTGCTCGCGTACGACGCGCTGATCCGCGGCCTCGACAAGCTGGAAGTGAACCCGCAGCGCCTGAACGATGACCTCGACGCCACCTGGGAAGTCCTGGCCGAGCCCGTGCAGACCGTGATGCGCCGCTATGGCATCGAAAATCCGTACGAGCAGCTCAAGGAGCTCACGCGCGGCAAGGGCATCACGCGCGAAGCGCTGCAGACGTTCGTCTCCGGCCTCGCGATTCCTGACGACGCGAAAAAGCGCTTGCTCGACATGACGCCTGGATCGTATGTCGGCAAGGCGGCAGAACTGGCGAAGCGCATCTCGTAAGCGCGGCGCAGGACGACAAAAAAGGCGTTCGACCGGCAGGTCGAGCGCCTTTTCTTTCATGGGCGCACCGGCCGCGCCACTTCAATCCTGGGCCGATCGCGATAAAGCAGATACCAGACGCCCGCCCAGACGATACCGACCGCACAACAGCATCAGGAAACGGACGTGACGGATCCGGCTAATGGACAAGGCGTCTCCTCCGCATCGGCTCAGGGTTTGGGACAATGACGCAATTCCATGATTTCATGGCGGAATCGTTCCTAAAATCAACAAAATGTCCACCTGTGGCACAACGGAGTCGGCAGACTTTACCGCGCCGAGCCTTGGTGCTTCTCGCTCCAGGCCTCCTTCGTCCAGATGCGCAGTAAAACAAAAACCCCGGCACAGGGCCGGGGCTTTTCGGATCTGGCAGCCTCGATTGGCCTGCCCTACGCGACGGTGCGCCAGGCGGCTCAGTCGACGCGGCGCGCCTCCAGTTGCTTGAGCACCTCATCGACGATCTGCACCGGTGTGAGCTCAATGCTCACCGTGATGGCCTCGTCCGATCCCGGCTCCTCGAGCGTATCGAGCTGGCTCTGCAACAGCGAAGGATCGAAGAAGTGGCCCGTGCGCGATGCGAGACGCTCATGCAGCACCTCGAACGAGCCCTTCAGATAGACGAAGCAGACATCGCGGTCGGTACCGCGCAGGATGTCGCGATACGAACGCTTGAGCGACGAGCACGTTAACACGGCCGTCTCGTGCGCGCGCTGCTTCTCCTCGACAGCCGCGCGGATCGTGCGCAGCCAGGGCCAGCGATCGTCGTCGGTAAGCGGGATGCCGTCGTGCATCTTCTTCTTGTTGGCTTCGCTGTGAAAAGCGTCGCCATCGGTGAAGTCGCAGTGCAGGCGCTCGGCCAGCATTTCGCCAATGCGGGTCTTGCCCGCGCCCGATACACCCATTGCAATCAGAATCATCTAATGCTCCAGCGTTACAGCACTGCCGCGAGAGCGAAGGTCAGCCCAAGCCCCAGCAGTGAAATGATGGTCTCGCAAAGCGACCACGTCTTGAACGTCTGCCCGACGGTCATGCCGAAGTACTCCTTGATCAGCCAGAAGCCGCCGTCGTTGACGTGAGAAAAGATCAGCGAGCCCGCGCCGGTCGCCAGCACCAGCAGTTCGGGGCGGACCGCCGCACCGCCCGCGGCGGCGACGGGCGCGACGATGCCGCAGGCGGTCGTCATGGCGACGGTGGCCGAGCCGGTCGCGAGGCGGATCAGCGCCGCGACGAACCAGCCGAACAAGAGCGGCGACAGATGCGCCGACTGCGCCACGCCGACGATCTCCTTCGAGATGCCGCTGTCCATCAGCACGCGTCCGAATCCGCCGCCGGCGCCGACGATCAGCGTAATGCCCGCGATCGGCGCGAGGCAGTCGCCGCAGAACTTCTGGATCTGCTCGCGCGTGAAACCGCGCTGCGCGCCAAACGTCCAGAAGCTGACGAGAACGGCGATCAGCAGCGCGACGTCGGAATTGCCGATGAAATGCAGGAGGCTGTTGGGCAACGTCTTCGGCGTGAAGACGAGATCGGCCCAGCTGCCGATCAGCATGAGGATCACCGGCAGCAGAATCGTGAACAGCGTAATGCCGAAGCTGGGCAGTTCGCTGTCGGCCTTGGGCTTGGCGCCGGCGATGAACTGCGCCGCAAGCGGATTGTTCTCGGGCAGCTTCACCGTGCGGTAAATCAGCAGCGCGAACAGCGGACCGGCGATGATCGCGGTCGGGATGCCCACAATCAGCCCGCAGGCAATGGTCTTGCCGATATCGGCGTGATAGGCCTGAACGGCGAGCAACGCGGCCGGATGCGGCGGAATCAGCCCGTGCACGACCGAAAGGCCCGCGACCATCGGCAGCCCCACCAGCAGCAGCGACTTGCCGGTGCGCTTCGCGACGTTGAAGGCGATCGGAATGAGCAGCACGAAGCCAACCTCGAAGAACACCGGCAGGCCGACAATGATCGCGACGAACATCATCGCCCAATGGATGTGCTTCTCGCCGAACCAGTTGATCAGCGTCGTGGCGATGCGCTCGGCGCCGCCCGACTCGGCCATCATCTTGCCGAGCATCGTGCCAAGGCCGACCACGATCGCGATATGGCCAAGCGTATTGCCGTTGCCGGTCTCAAAAGCCTTGACGATCTGATCCATCGGCATGCCGACAGCCAGGCCGAGCAGCAGGGAAACGATGATCAGAACGAGAAACGGATAAACCTTGAAGCGCGTGATCAAGAGAATCAGCGCGGCGATCGCAATGACCGCGTAAATCAGCAGCATGCTGCCGTGGGCCACTCCCATGGGGTCTTTCTCCGGGTGGTTTTGTTCAAAACGTGTCCGCCGCGGCTCGGGGCGGATCGCACGGGCCTCGACAGGGCAACTGGGGCCGTGATTGTAATGAGGTTATAGCGGCTTTCGCGGCAGCCTGCGCAAAAAATGAGCCGCGCGAAGCGTGAACCTCGCGCGGCTTGTCTTGCCCGCTGGCGTCAGCGGGATTGCCCTGCGTCGCGCCCTACCGCGCCGCGGCGAGCCATGCTGCAACGCGGCATCGCCGCCGCGCCGGCAACGCGCACGGCACATGCGCCGTTGCATGCGCCGTTGCGTCAGCCCGGTCCGGGCTTTGCGCAAAATCCGCGGGTCGCGTCAGCGTGCGGGACGCGACAGCTCGCTTGCCGCGCGCGCGAGACGCGTCACCTCGGCCCAGTCCTGCGCGGCAAGCGCCGATTTCGGCGTAAGCCACGAACCGCCCACGCACACTACGTTCGGCAGCGCGAGGAAGTTCGTCGCGGTTTCGACACTGATGCCGCCCGTCGGGCAGAACTTGAGTGTCGGGAACGGGCCGTGGAACGCCTGCAGCATCGCGATGCCACCCGCGGGCACGGCCGGGAAGAACTTGACGATCTCGTAGCCGAGCTCCAGCGCCGTGATGATATCGGTCGGCGTCATGACGCCCGGCAGCAAAGGCAAGCCCGCGTCGAGCGAGGCCTGGTGCATCTCGCGCGTGAGGCCGGGCGACACGCCGAACTGCGCGCCGGCCTTTTTGGCGAGCGCGCAATGCTCGGGCTTCGTGATGGTGCCCACGCCCACCACGATATCCGACGCGATCTGCGCCGCGCGCTCGATCGCTTCGAGACCCGCCGCCGTGCGCAACGTGATTTCGAGCACCTTCACGCCGCCCGCATGCAGAGCACGCGAAACGTGTTCGCCCTGTTCGGCGGTATCGAAGGCGAGCACCGGAATGACCGGACCCAGGCGGACGATATCGGCTACCGTTGTTGTTGCCATGTTCATGCTCCTTGAGGTGGCTTAGCTTTGGACAGTTTGCGTCACGTGTGCGGCGGCGGCAGGCGTATGCCCGGTTTCGCCGACGAGCGATCCGAACACCCCCGCGCCAAGTTCCGCAGGCGCTGCGGCGGCGCGGAACACGCCGAACAGCTCGCGCCCGAAGCCCACCTCGTTGCTTTCCTGATGCGCGGGCTGCGCGACCGGACGCGCGTCCCACTCGGCGGCATCGACTTCGACGTCGAGCACGCCTTCCACGGCATCGATCACGATCATGTCACCGTCGCGCACCTTGCCGATCGGACCGTGCAGCAGCGTCTCGGGCGAGACGTGGATCACCGCGGGCACCTTGCCCGACGCACCCGACATGCGCCCGTCGGTCACGAGCGCGACGTGAAAACCCTTGTCCTGGAGCACGCCGAGGAGCGGCGTGAGACGGTGCAGCTCCGGCATGCCGTTGGCGCGCGCGCCCTGGAAGCGCACGACGGCCACGAAGTCACGCTCGAGCTGGCCATTGTCGAACGCTTCCTGCACGGCTTCCTGCGAATCGAACACCACGGCGGGCGCACGCACCTTGCGGCGCTCCGGTGCCACGGCCGAGACCTTGATGACACCGCGGCCAAGGCGCCCTTGCATGAGGCGCAGGCCGCCGTCCGGCTGGAACGCTTCGGCGAGGCCGCGCAGCACGTTCGTATCCGCGCTCTGTTCGACCGCATCGACCCACGTGAGCTTGCCGTCGAGCAGCTTCGGCTCCTGGGTGTAGTGGCGCAGGCCTTCGCCCGCCACGGTCTTCACGTCTTCGTGCAACAGACCGCCGTCGAGCAGTTCGCGCACGAGGAACGCGACGCCACCCGCCGCATGGAAGTGATTCACGTCGGCCTTGCCGTTCGGATAAACGCGCGCGAGCAGCGGCACGGCCTGTGAAAGCGTGTCGAAGTCGTCCCAGTCGATGATGATGCCGGCCGCGCGCGCCATGGCGACGAGGTGCATCGTGTGATTGGTCGAACCACCCGTGGCCAGCAGCGCGACGATGCCGTTGATGATCGCCTTCTCGTCGACGACATGGCCGATCGGCGTGTAGTTGCCGCGCTCCACCGTGAGATCGAGCACGCGGCGCGCGGCCGCAGCCGTGAGCTCGTCACGCAGCGGCGTGTGCGGATGAATGAAGGCCGCGCCCGGCAGATGCAGGCCCATCACCTCCATCAGCATCTGATTGCTGTTGGCCGTGCCGTAGAACGTGCAGGTGCCCTGCCCGTGGTAGGCCGCGGCCTCGGATTCGAGCAGCGCGTCGCGGTCGCATGCGCCGGTTGCGAACTGCTGGCGCACTTTCGCCTTAGCGTCGTTCGAGATACCGCTCGACATCGGGCCCGCCGGCACGAAGATCGTCGGCAGATGGCCGAACTGGAGCGCACCGATCACAAGGCCCGGCACGATCTTGTCGCAAATGCCAAGGCACAGGGCCGCGTCGAACATGTTGTGCGTGAGCGCGACCGCCGTGCTCATCGCGATCACCTCGCGCGAGAACAGCGACAGCTCCATCCCCGCGTTGCCCTGCGTGACGCCGTCGCACATCGCCGGCACGCCGCCGGCGAACTGCGCGATGCCGCCGTTCTCGCGGGCCGCCTGCTTGATCAGATCCGGGTAATTCTTGTAGGGTGCGTGCGCCGAGAGCATCTCGTTGTACGCGGAAACGATACCGATGTTCGGCTCGCGGACCGCCTTGATCGCGATCTTGTCGCGGCCCTCGACGGCGGCGAAGCCATGCGCGAGATTGGCGCAGGAGAGCGCGCCGCGCGCCGGGAAACGGTCCTGTGCGGCAGCGACACGCGCGAGATAGGCCTCACGCGTCGGCTTGCTGCGCTCGATCACGCGTCGCGTGACCTTCATCAACTGCGAATGCGGGGACACCATCGAATCTCCTTCCTTATGCGTCTCGGCGGACTGTGGGGGCCGGATCGGGCGGTCCGGTCAACGTTGGAGGCGATGTTAGTAGAAAAACTACATGATCGCAATCCCGGTTAGCCCTGGTCTCGCCTCCAGACGTTTGCACGAATTTCGAAATAACTACGGCATTTCCAGCAACCCCACGAAAGAAGCATTGCAGGCTCGGCCGCATTCATGTAGTTTTTGTACATGACGCCCGATCCGCTATAGTCCCCGGATCTTTCAGCATAGTGCGAGTTTCCCGATGCTGCTGTCCCAGGTGAAAGCCATGCGCGAGCAGTTGCGCCCGTCGGAGCGCAAGCTTGCCGATTACGTTGTGGAGGCGCCCCGCGAAGTGCTTGACCTCTCGATGACCGAGCTTGCCCAGCGGGCGGGCGTCAGCCAGCCGACGATCGCGCGGTTCTGCCACGCGCTCGGGTTCTCGGGCTTCCGGGAGTTCAAGATTCGTCTCGCACAGGCGGTGGCGGCCGACCTGCCGCCGGCCGTCTATCGCGACGTACGGCCCGACGAGCCGGTGCCGGGCGTCGCGGCCAAGGTTCTCGACCGCACGATCGGCGCGCTGATGCAGGTGCGCAATAACCTCTCGGCCGATGCGCTCGCCCACGCCATCACGCTGCTCGCGCACGCGTCCCGCATCGAGTTCTATGGCGCGGGCGGCTCGGGCATCGCCGCGCAAGACATGCAGCACAAATTCTTCCGCCTCGGCATGCCGAGCGTGGCCTATTCGGATCCGCAGACGTTTCTGATGTCGGCGGCATTGCTCGGCCCCGGCGACGTGGTCGTGGCGATCTCGAATACAGGGCGCACGCGCGACATCGTCGATGCGGCGCACACGGCGCTCGACCGTGGTGCGAAAGTGATCGCAATTACGCACGGCACCTCGCCGCTCGCCCGGCTCGCGACTGTCGGCCTGCATGCAAACGTGGACGAAGACACCGACGTCTTCTCGCCGATGACTTCCCGCACCTCGCATCTGGCTATCGGCGACATCCTGGCGGTAGGCGTCGCGCTGCGGCGCGGGCCGGAACTGGCCGAAAAGCTTGCCACAGCAAAAGAAATCATCGCGCGAAGGCGCCTCGATCCGATCGGCTGAAGCGCCGCACTTCCAGGTCGCGTAGTTCGCGCGCACAAAAAAAAAGCGGATTCCCAAAGGAATCCGCTTCGTGCTCGAGTCTGGTTGCAACCCCGGCCCAACCACCTGCAAGCAGGACCGGAGCGGCAGACGGGGCGACCGACCTGCGCCGCCCTGTCTCACCGTCAAGCGATTACCACTGGTACGCCATACCGCCGCCGTACGTGGTGCCGCTACCCGCCGCATAGCCCGCACCCAGCTTCACCTTCAGGTTCTGCGTGATGCGCGCCGATGCACCGAGTGCCGCCGCCTGGTAACCCTTGAAGTTGGCCGTACCGACACCCACTGCAATGGTCTTGCCCTGGTCGACGTCCGGGATCATCGTGAGAGCCGTTGCCGCCGCCACACCGCCGTACGCATTGCGTGCCAGGCTGGTCATGCCGGACTGGAGGCTGTTCATGCCGGACTGCAACTGCCCCATATTGACGGCATCCGTCGCGTTGACACCATCCGCCACGTTGGTCATCCGGCGTTCGTTGCCTGCCGAACCCACGGACACGGTGTTATCCTGGTCCGCAATCGAATTCGCGCCGAGCGCAACCGAGTTGTTACCCGTGGCTGCTGCCTTGTCGCCCATCGCCGTCGAGTTCGCACCCGATGCCGTAGCACCACCGCCCGCCGCGATCGAGTTGCTGCCCGTGGCCGAAGCCGGGCCGCTCGTCGTGTTGGTCGACATGTACTGCGAACCCGTGACGTTGATGTTCTGGATCGCCTGACCCAGACCAGCGACCTGCTGGTTCGTCGCGTACAGTTGCTCGCCCGTGACCGCGTCCGTGCTCGTGGCAGTCAGATCGGCATCCGACAGGTTGGTCAGCTTCACCGTGGAGGTCGCACCCGAGCCACCCAGCGTCACCTGATCGTGTGCCGACGAGTCGTACTGCACCGCGTTGGCCACCGTACCGGCGATGTTGGTCACCGTGTTCTCGATGTTCGTGACACGGCCATCGAGGTTGGTGAGCGCGCCACCCACGTTGTTGAAGGTGCTGCCGCCTACGTTGTACGACGGCGCCGTGACCGTACCGTCAGGGGCCACTGTCGATCCGCCGCCCAGCGCGGACGCGGTGCTCTGCGCCGTGTTGTAGAGCTGCGTACCGTTCACGGCATCGACGCTCGAAGCATTCACCGCTCCGGACGCGATACCCGTCAGCGTACGCGGACCCGACGTACCGGCGAAGTTCACCACGCTACCGTTGGTGTTCGCACCAACCGTGATCGCACCCGTGGTGGCGTCCTGTTGCACGAGGCCAATGCTACCCGCGTTGATTTCCTGCTGGAGCGAGTAGAGCTGCGAGCCGTTCACAGCGTCCATACTGGAGGCCGTGACCGAACCGCTCTTGACGTTGGTGATTACAGTGCCGCCTGCACCACCCAGCGTGATCTGCGACTTCGAGGTGTTGTCGTAGGCGACGAACGAGTTCGTGACATTACCCGAGGTGTCGACGTTCAGGCCTGCCGCCTGGAGCTGCGCGAGGTTCACTGCGTCGTTGGTCGACGTCGCGTTCGCCACGTTGTGCAGCGCCACCGGCGTGGTCGAACCCACACCGCCGAACGTCACCGAGTCGTGTACCGACGTGTCGTACGCGACCCCGTCCGTGTTGCCGGTCTTCGCTTGTGCCATGACCGCGTCAAGCGCCGAACCCACGTTGTTGTACGTCGACGTACCGAGGACATAACTCGGCGCCGTAACCGTACCGTTCTGCACCGACGCCTGGCCACCCAGCGCCTGCGCCGTGCTCGACGCCAGACCGTACAGCTGCGAACCGTTCACCGCGTCGTTGCTCGTCAGGCTTACCGCACCCTGAGCGACGTTATGCAGTGCCACCGGCGTGCTCGAACCCACACCACCGAACGTCACCGAACCCTTCGACGAGTCATCGTACGCAACAAACGAATTCGTCACGTTGCCCGACGTGTCGACGTTCAGGCCCGCCGCTTCGAGCTGCGCGAGATTCACGGCGTCGTTGGTCGACGTCGCGTTGGCCACGTTGTGCAGCGCCACCGGCGTGGTCGAACCCACACCGCCGAACGTCACCGAGTCATGTACCGACGTGTCATACGCGACCCCGTTCGTGTTACCGGTCTGCGCTTGTGCCATGACCGCGTCAAGCGCCGAACCCACGTTGTTGTAGGTCGACGTACCGAGGACATAACTCGGCGCCGTAACCGTACCGTTCTGCACCGATGCCTGGCCACCCAGCGCCTGCGCCGTGCTCGACGCCAGACCGTACAGCTGCGAACCGTTCACCGCGTCGTTGCTCGTCAGGCTTACCGCACCCTGAGCGACGTTATGCAGTGCCACCGGCGTGCTCGAACCCACACCGCCGAACGTCACCGAACCCTTCGACGAGTCATCGTACGCCACGAACGAATTCGTCACGTTGCCCGACGTGTCGACGTTCAGGCCCGCGGCTTCGAGCTGCGCGAGATTCACAGCGTCGTTGGTCGACGTCGCGTTCGCCACGTTGTGCAGCGCCACCGGCGTGCTCGCATCCGTGCCGCCCAGCGTCACCGAATCGTGCGCCGACGTGTCATACGACACAGCGTCAGCCAGCTGGCCGTTGATGTTCGTAATGTCACCGGCGAGGTTCGTCACCGAGCCTGCCAGATTCGACACATTCTGGTTCGTCGCGTACAACTGGGCGCCATTCACTGCATCGGTACTGGTGGCGCTCAGATTGCCCTGAGCCACGTTATGCAGTGCCACCGGTGTGGTCGAGCCTGCGCCGCCGAGCGTCACCGCCTTATGCGCAGACGTGTCGTACACCACCGCGTCGGCTCCGCCCGCGCCCGCGCTCGCCTCTACGGCTGCCAGAGCCGAGCCCACATCGCTATACGTACCCTTGCCAACGACATAACTCGGCGCAGCAATCGAACCATCCGAATTCACTGCGGCGCCACCGCCGAGTGCAGTCGTCACGCCCTTGAGCTGGCTCACGTTCACCGCATCGGTGTCGGCCTGACCGGCCGCCATGTTCACGATACGACGCGTGTTCGCCGCATTCTGGATCGTGTACGACTGGCCGTTCGGATACATGGCGGTATAGGAACCCGTACCGTCGCTGCCCACCGATACCGTATTCGCCTGATTGGCCACCGAACCCGAGCCCAGCGCCACGGCATCGTTTGCCGACGTATACGCCTCCACGCCCATCGCCGTACCTGCCGTACCCGTCGTCAGCGCGTTCGAGCCGATCGCGATCGAGCCCGCGCCCCTGGCGTGTGCCATATCCGAAGGCGGCGTCGTACCGGCATTGTTGGCAAGACCCGCAACCTGCGAATAGTACGCGGCCGTGTTGTACGTATTGGTCAGACCCGACGTGTCCACGCCCGAGCCCGACGACGCGCCCAGCATGGCGCTCGCCATCAGCGACGGTTGCCCGCCGCCATTGCCCGTCGAAGAGTTAATCAAATCCGCCACCTGGCCGACGTTAGCTGCGTCCGTGTCCTGGAGACCCGCGGCTACGTTGCTGATGACAGTGCCCGCCGGCAGATAGCCATCCTGCCGGTTGCTGTTACGGAAGTACCGACTGTTGCCAGTTCCCGGATCCAGCGTGATAGTCGGCGAACCCGACGCGATCGAGCCGGCATCGTAGGTCACTGCCTTGTTCAGCACGGCACCCGAGCTGTCAAGTGCGAAGCCCGCCGAATTCAGCTGGGCAACGTTCACGGCGTCGTTGCTGCCAAGACCGTTGGCCACGTTGTGCAGCGCCACCGGCGTGCTCGAACCCACACCGCCGAACGTCACCGATCCCTTCGACGAGTCATCGTACGCAACAAACGAATTCGTCACGTTACCCGAGGTGTCGACGTTCAGGCCCGCCGCTTCGAGCTGCGCGAGGTTCACTGCATCGTTGTTCGACGTCGCGTTCGCCACGTTATGCAGCGCCACCGGCGTGCTCGCATCCGTGCCGCCCAGCGTCACCGAATCGTGCGCCGACGTGTCATACGACACAGCGTCTGCCAGCTGGCCGTTGATGTTCGTGATGTCGCCCGCAATGTTCGTCACCGTACCGGCCAGATCCGACACGTTCTGGTTGGTCGCGTACAGCTGGCCACCATTCACCGCATCCGTGCTGGTGGCGCTCAGATTGCCCGCAGCCACGTTGTGCAGCGCCACCGGCGTGCTCGAACCCACACCACCGAACGTCACCGATCCCTTCGACGAGTCATCGTACGCAACAAACGAATTCGTCACGTTACCTGACGTGTCGACGTTCAGGCCCGCCGCTTCGAGCTGCGCGAGGTTCACTGCATCGTTGTTCGACGTCGCGTTCGCCACGTTATGCAGCGCCACCGGCGTGCTCGCATCCGTGCCGCCCAGCGTCACCGAATCGTGCGCCGACGTGTCATACGACACAGCATCTGCCAGCTGGCCGTTGATGTTCGTGATGTCGCCCGCAATGTTCGTCACCGTACCGGCCAGATCCGACACGTTCTGGTTGGTCGCGTACAGCTGACCACCATTCACCGCATCCGTGCTGGTGGCGCTCAGATTGCCCGCAGCCACGTTGTGCAGCGCCACCGGCGTGCTCGAACCCACACCGCCGAACGTCACCGATCCCTTCGACGAGTCATCGTACGCAACAAACGAATTCGTCACGTTACCCGAGGTGTCGACGTTCAGGCCCGCCGCTTCGAGCTGCGCGAGGTTCACCGCGTCGTTGTTCGACGTCGCGTTCGCCACGTTATGCAGCGCCACCGGCGTGCTCGCATCCGTGCCGCCCAGCGTCACCGAATCGTGCGCCGACGTGTCATACGACACAGCGTCTGCCAGCTGGCCGTTGATGTTCGTGATGTCGCCCGCGATGTTCGTCACCGTACCGGCCAGATCCGACACGTTCTGGTTGGTCGCGTACAGCTGACCACCATTCACCGCATCCGTGCTGGTGGCGCTCAGATTGCCCGCAGCCACGTTGTGCAGCGCCACCGGCGTGCTCGAACCCACACCACCGAACGTCACCGATCCCTTCGACGAGTCATCGTACGCAACAAACGAATTCGTCACGTTACCTGACGTGTCGACGTTCAGGCCCGCCGCTTCGAGCTGCGCGAGGTTCACTGCATCGTTGTTCGACGTCGCGTTCGCCACGTTATGCAGCGCCACCGGCGTGCTCGCATCCGTGCCGCCCAGCGTCACCGAATCGTGCGCCGACGTGTCATACGACACAGCATCTGCCAGCTGGCCGTTGATGTTCGTGATGTCGCCCGCAATGTTCGTCACCGTACCGGCCAGATCCGACACGTTCTGGTTGGTCGCGTACAGCTGACCACCATTCACCGCGTCCGTGCTGGTGGCGCTCAGATTGCCCGCAGCCACGTTGTGCAGTGCCACCGGCGTGCTCGAACCCACACCGCCGAACGTCACCGATCCCTTCGACGAGTCATCGTACGCAACAAACGAATTCGTCACGTTACCCGAGGTGTCGACGTTCAGGCCCGCCGCTTCGAGCTGCGCGAGGTTCACTGCATCGTTGTTCGACGTCGCGTTCGCCACGTTATGCAGCGCCACCGGCGTGCTCGCATCCGTGCCGCCCAGCGTCACCGAATCGTGCGCCGACGTGTCATACGACACAGCATCTGCCAGCTGGCCGTTGATGTTCGTGATGTCGCCCGCAATGTTCGTCACCGTACCGGCCAGATCCGACACGTTCTGGTTGGTCGCGTACAGCTGACCACCGTTCACCGCGTCCGTGCTCGATGCGTTGCTGATATCGCCTGCCGCAACGTTCTTGAGCGCCACCGGCGTGCCTGCATTCCCGAACGTGACAGTCGTGTGTGCCGACGTGTCGTACTTCACTGCATTGGACGAGCCTGCTTGCGCGTCGTTGTCGACGGCCTGCAGCGCCGAGCCCACATCGCTATACGTACCGCTGCCAACGACATAACTCGGCGCAGCAATCGAACCATCCGAATTCACTGCGGCGCCACCGCCGAGTGCAGTCGTCACGCCCTTGAGCTGGCTCACGTTCACCGCATCGGTGTCGGCCTGACCGGCCGCCATGTTCACGATGCGACGCGTGTTCGCCGGGTTCTTGATCGTGTACGACTGGCCATTCGGATACATGGCGGTATAGGAACCCGTACCGTCGCTGCCCACCGATACCGTATTCGCCTGATTGGCCACCGAACCCGAGCCCAGCGCCACGGCATCGTTTGCCGATGTATACGCCTCCACGCCCATCGCCGTACCTGCCGTACCCGTCGTCAGCGCGCTCGAACCGATCGCGATCGAGCCCGCGCCCCTGGCGTGCGCCATATCCGAAGGCGGCGTCGTGCCGGCATTGTTGGCAAGACCTGCAACCTGCGAATAGTACGCGGCCGTGTTGTACGTATTGGTCAGACCCGACGTGTCCACGCCCGAGCCCGACGACGCGCCCAGCATGGTCCTCGCCATCAGCATCTGCGGCGCGCTGCCACCACCACCGGCCGCGGCCGAGGCGATCATGTCGGCCACCTGGCCCACGTTGGCTGCATCGGTAGCCTGAATGCCGTCGTGCACGTTGCTGATGATCGTGCCTGCCGGCAGGTAGCCGGCCGAGCGGTCGCCGTTCACGAAATACGCGCTGTTGCCCTGACCCGGATCGAGCACGATCTGGGCGTTCGCGGTACCGACGGTATTCGGCACGTAGAGAACCGCAGGATTGCTTACGTTACCGTTGGCGTCGACGATGAACCCGCCATAGGTGTAGCCGGCCGGATCCGACGAACTCGCCTGCGCACCCCAGCCAGCCGTGTTCAGCGTGTTGTGAATCTTCGTGAGATCGCTGTTGACGTTCGTGATGTTCTCGCTCACGCCGTACAGCTGGCCGCCGTTCACGGCGTCCGTGCTCCCCGCTGCGACGACGCCGTCCGCCACATTGTGCAGCGCGACCGGAGCGGTCGAATCTGCGCCGCCCAGCGTCACGGAATCGTGCGCCGACGTGTCGTACTGAACCGAGTTGACACCCGACGTTTCGTTAATGGCTTCCAGCGCGGACCCAACACTGTTGTAGGTCGCGCCGGCAACCGTATAGACGGGCGCGCTGATCGAGCCGTTTGGATTCACCGCCGTACCGCCGCCCAGCGCGCTCGCCGTCGAACTTGCGAGGCCGTACAGCTGGGAACCGTTGACGCCGTCCATGCTGGCGTTGCTGACCGTGCCGGCGGCAAGATTCGTGATCTTGTTGCCGTTCATGGTGACGGTGTTCAGCATGCTGATATTGCCGACGCCTTCCAGCTCGAGCAGGCCGTTCGCATAGCCCGTCACACGCGCGGTCGACATGGAGAAGCCGTTGCCGCCATTGTTGGCGGCTGCGTTGTTCAGCGAGAACGCAAACGCGGGGCTGCTGCCGCTGACCCCAGTGTTACAGCTCAGACTCGTCGTGTTCGTCTGGTAGCCGAGAGCATAGCCAGCCGTCGCCGAATTGGCGGCACAGAGTTCGAGACCACCACTACCCACGGACTGCGCAAAAGCACCCGACGCAGCCAGCGCAGACCCCACCCCCACTACGGCGACCGTAACGCGCGACCCGCGTGCCGACGACTTCTTGCCACGTGCCGATGCATCTTCCTGCACGGCAACCCACGAACCCGTGGATTCATTCCAGACTGATCTATATGCCTTGTTCATCTCTTGTCCTGATAAAAGGCGGGGTAGCACCCAGATGCATAGCGGCCAGCCCAACATGCGAACCGGACCACAAGCACGTTAAAAAAACCGCTGATCTCTCACAACGAATTCAGCCGACTACACCGCAATTCACCGAATCCGACAGGTAAAGAAATTGATTCGGAAAAAATGCCATTAATCGACCCGTAATGACAGTCGCGACTTTATTGATCCGCGATTTCCACGAACATAAGAGAACTCCGAAACGCCCATCGACAGCGGCGGCTGACCAGGCATATATGACCAAGTAAGGGAATGAATATGCAAACAGATCGATCTGACAACATAGAGGATTTAGTCTGAAATCACGACGCCACCCCTATTAGTTACGTAAAAAATGATTCGTCGCCGCCTTTAAAACTACAGAAAAAAATCCAGAACTGACATCAACTTCATCATCAGCCATATTTTAAAATCAAAAAATCCTACAACCAAAACAACAAATCCCTACGTCAAAAAGAAGGAACCCCACCCAGCGGCACGTTTCGCACTTTGATTTTCAAATTTCGTCTTGACTGTTCAGGATAAAACCTGGCGACGCCGGTATGGCGAGGCGAACCGGAGATTGACGCTTTCGCGCCCCGACGGACGGACGTGGAGCGACACAAAGGGAGGAATTCAGGCGACGCGCGGCAAGTTGACGCATGGAGTTCGGGGTGTTGCGTTCTCCCAACCGGACCCTGACATCCCTTTACAATTTTTCCTATATCTGCGGCAGATGAGGGTCACTAAAGTAGAAACATCGGGAACACGCAGCCCGAGCCCTTCAGTGTCGTGCCATCCTGCGCACATCGCCGGCTTTCATGTCGGATACTCAACGGCTTGCCCTGGACAGTTTCCCGCCCCGTTCGAACTCGATGGTTCGAAGGTTCGCCGAAGGAAACATCATGAAACACGTTCTGATTCTCGCCGCTGCCAGCGTACTGGCCACCGCCGCTCCAGCCGCCGTCAAAACCGACGTCTACAACCCGGTTTCCGAACAGATCCAGGTCGAGCTGCTCGAACATCAATGGACCCACGCGGCCTCGACCGGCAACAGGCCCGTACTCAACGATCTTCTGGACGATAAGTTCTTCGAAGTATTTCCCGGCAACGTCCGCCGGACCAAGCGCGACCTGCTGGCAGCCGCGCCGCTGCCGCAGGGCGGTTCGCAGGTGCTGGAGGATGTGCGGGTGCAGGTGCTGGGTGACGTGGCCGTCGCAACCGGCATCAACCGATATACGCCGGCGGCCGGCTACAAGACGATCGCCTACCGCTTCACGGATGTATTCATGAAGCGCGAAGACGGATGGAGAGTTGTGGCAGCGCGCATGCTCCCCAAGGAAGCGAACACGGTCTGAACGCGGCCGCCATCGAGGCGAGCCAGGCGGCAATCAGGCAGGCAAATCAGAAGGGTTTGATCACAGCAAGCGCCACGGCGGCGAGCATGCCGAGAACCGGCAGTTCGTTGAAGAGCCGGTACCACTTGTCCGATCGGCGGTTCTCGCCGCGCTCGAAGGTGTTCAGCAGGCGTCCGCAATACGCGTGATAGGCGATGAGCAGCACCACCACGCCGACTTTCGCATGGATCCAGCCCTGGCCACGCCCGATCCCCACCACGAGCCACAGCCACAATCCGCACAGCAGCGCCGGCACAGCGATGAGCGTCATGAAACGATAGAGCTTGCGAGCCATGATGAGCAGGCGCTTGACCGCCGCGGGCTCGGTTTCCATCGCGAGATTCACGAAGATGCGCGGCAGGTAGAACAGGCCGGCAAACCACGAAGCAATCAGTACGATGTGAAACGTCTTGACCCAGAGCATCGACATCCTTTTTTTGTTGAGGTCAGGTTGGGCGGAAAGGTCAGGCGCGCCCGCCGTCCGGGGGGCGCCTTCGCCTGTGATTATTGCCGCCCTTCGCCGTGGCCTAGCACCACGTATTTCAACGAAGTGAGCCCTTCGAGGCCGACCGGGCCGCGTGCGTGCAGTTTGTCGTTCGAGATGCCGATTTCGGCGCCAAGACCGAATTCGAAGCCGTCCGCGAAGCGCGTCGAGGCGTTCACCATCACGCTCGCCGAATCCACCTCACGCAAAAAGCGCATGGCGCGATCGTGATCTTCCGTGACGATCGCATCGGTATGGTGCGAACCGTAGGCGTTGATGTGCTCGACCGCCTCGTCGAGGTGGTCCACCACCTTGATCGCCAGCACCGGCGCCAGGTATTCCGTGCGCCAGTCTTCCTCGGTCGCCTCGACGAGCGGACCGACGCCCGCATCCGCCAGAATCGCACGCGCGTCCGGATCGACCCGCAACTCCACGTCCTTGTCGCGATAGAGCCGGCCAAGCGGCGGCAGCACCTCGTTCGCGATGCCGCGCGCGACAAGCAGCGTCTCCATCGTGTTGCAGGTGCCGTAGCGGTGCGTCTTGGCGTTGTCGCAGACATTGAGCGCCTTCGCGATGTCTGCGCGATCGTCTACGTAGACATGGCAGATGCCGTCCAGATGCTTGATCATCGGCACGCGCGCCTCGGCCATCAGGCGCTCGATCAGGCTCTTGCCGCCGCGCGGCACGATCACGTCCACGTATTCCGTCATCGTAATGAGCTTGCCCACCGCCGCGCGATCGGCGGTTCCGACCACTTGCACCGCGTCCTGGGGCAATCCCGCCGCCGCCAGTCCTTCGCCGATCAGCTTCGCGAGCGCCGTGTTGCATTCGAGCGCCTCCGATCCGCCGCGCAGAATCGTCGCGTTGCCCGACTTCAGGCACAGCGCAGCCGCGTCGATCGTCACGTTGGGACGAGACTCGTAGATGATGCCGATCACGCCCAGCGGCACGCGCATCTGGCCCACCTGAATGCCGCTCGGGCGGAACTTGAGGTTGTTGATCTCGCCGATCGGGTCCGGCAGCGCCATGACCTGCCGCAGGCCCTCGACCATCGTCTTCAGCGCCTTGTCCGACAGCGTGAGGCGGTCGATGAAGGCCGCATCGTGGCCCTTGTCCTTCGCGCGTGCGAGATCACGCGCATTCGCGTCCTTGAGCGTTTGTGCGTCGCGCTCGATGGCTTTCGCCACGGCTTCCAGCGCGGCGTTCTTCGCGGCGGTCGACGCCCGTGCCATGGCGCGCGAAGCACGGCGGGCACGGCGGCCCAGGTCGGTCATGTACTGGTCGATATCCATCATGTGGTGTCTTGTGTGATGCGACGCGCCCGGCGCAGGAATGCCGGTTTGCAAAGGGCGCTGAACAATTGATTGTAAGGCCAAGTGCGCGGGATCTGCCTGGCCGGCCCAAAGAGGCCGTGCTGGCAGCCGGGGAACGCACGCCGCCCGCGGACTCGAAGCAGGTGCCGATCGCCTTGCCCGGCAAGCCTCTGCGGCTCAGCCGGGCCTGCGACCCGGCCCTGCGGACGGCGGTCGGCCGCCCACGCCGGCCGGCTGGGCGCGGCTCGCCGAACCGGCCGCGCCACGCGCAGGCCCGGCTGCGGCTGGCCGTGCGGACCCAGCCGCGTCGCGCGGTGCGGCAACGGTCATGGCAAGTTCGAACAGACCATCCCAAGCGTCGGGAGGCAGCGCGTTGCGCCATTCGCCGCGCGCCTGCGCGCTGAGCCCCTTCACCTGGCGATCGAGTCGCGCCGCCAGTGCGAGTCCGCGCTCGAGCGCCGCGTCGGTGAGACGCGAGAGCGCCGGGCCGATCAGCCGCTCACGCGGCCCCCAGACGCGGTTCTCGCGCAGCAGCATGGCAAGCGGCTTGCCCGCCGCGACGCCGCGCTTGATACGCAGCAGCGTGCGGAGTTCTTCGACGACAGCCCACAGCACGAGCACCGAAGCCTCGCCCTCGCCGCGCAGGCCATCGAGCATGCGCGCGAGCCGGCCGACGTCGCCGGTCAGCATCGCTTCGTTGAGCTTGAAGACGTCGTAACGCGCGACGTTGAGCACGGCGTCGTGTATCTGCTCGAAGCTCAGCACGCCCTGCGGATACAACAGGCCGAGCTTCTGGATTTCCTGATGGGCCGCGAGCAGATTGCCTTCCACGCGTTCCGCGACGAACTGCAGCGCACGCCGCCCGTCGTCGCCCGGCGCGACGCGCTGACCCTGCTGCGCGAGGCGCTGGCCGATCCAGTTCGGCAGTTGCGCGCGCTCGACGGGATCGATCTTCAGCGCAACGCCGCTATCCGCGAGCGCCGTGAACCAGGCCGACTTCTGCGTCGCCGCGTCGAGGCGCGGCAGCGTCACGAGCGTGAGCACGTCGGGATTTGCGGAGGCCGCGAGGGTCTTCAGCGCTTCGGCGCCTTCCTTGCCCGGCTTGCCCGACGGAATACGCAACTCGACCAGTTGGCGATCGCCGAAGAGCGACATCGACTGGCTCGCGCCAAGGAGCGAACTCCAGTCGAAGCCGCGTTCGACCGTGAACACCGAGCGGTCGGTATAGCCCGCCGCACGCGCGGCCGCGCGAATGCGGTCGCACGCTTCCTGGGCGAGCAGGTGCTCGTCGCCGTAGACGACGTAGAGGCCTGCCAGGCCTTTCGCGAGATGCGGTTCGAGTGCGTCGAGTCGCAGTTGCATGAGTGAAGCCGGTCGGGGGTGCGAGGATCAGAGCGGCGGCGGCGGCAGCGGCGCACCCGGCGCGACGCCCGGCACGATCTGCTCCGGCGTCGGATGCAGCGTCTTCAGGACGGAAAGCCGGCGCGTGAGCTGATCGACGGCGTCGTTCTGCATGTCAGCGAACAGCAGATCGGATTCGCTCACCTTCGCCGTGGAGTACTGGTCGCTATACGTCATCGCACGGTTCAGGGAGATGGTACTCGGGCGGATCAACATCCCGCCGTCCGTCGACGTGAGCGTGTAGTTGAGCGAATAGTTGCACTGATATTCCTCGACCACGCCCAGATAGTTGATGGTGAGCGTACTGAAGCCGCGCGCCTCGGAAACGTGCAGGACCGCGTCGGCATCGGCGGTCGCCAGCACGACCACCGAGTCGCTGCCGCCTTCGATCATGCGTGTGAGGCGCGCAGCGACGGGCGGCGACGCGCCGACGATGGCGAGGCGCTTGAACGCGTAGTTCTGCTCGCCGCGCAGCTGGAATCCGCACGCCGAGAGCATCAGCGTACTGCCTGCCAGTAACAGAAACGATCTGCGAATCACATGAGCTCCCGGGTTCGCGACAGGTTCGGGGCCGGGACGTCACGCAGTGTGCGTCGCCCCGGCCGCATCGTATCAGGCGGCGTCAAACCACGACGTTCACGAGACGGCCTGGCACGACGATGATTTTCTTCGGCGCGCGACCTTCGGCGAACTTCGCGAACATCTCGTGCGCGAGCGCAGCTGCTTCGATGGCCTCCTTGCCCGCGTCTTTCGCAACCGTCACGGCGCCGCGCACCTTGCCGTTCACCTGCAGCACAAGCTCGATCTCGGCCTGCTCGAGTGCCTTTTCGTCGACCTTCGGCCAGGGCGCGTCGAGCAGCGTGCCGTACTCGTCGGCGTAGGCGAGAGCCTTCCAGAGCTCGAACGTGAGATGCGGCACCACCGGATAGAGCACGCGCAGCAGCACGCCGAACGTCTCGCGCTGCACGCCGGCGCCCGCGCCCTTCGCGCCTTCGATCGCGTTGAGCATCTTCATCGCGGCCGAGACGACCGTGTTGTACTGCAGACGCTGATAGTCGAAGTCGGCCTGCTTGAGCACGCCGTAGATTTCGCGGCGCAGCGCCTTTTCCACGTCGGAGACGCTGGCCGCGTCGAAGGTCGCCCGCGACCTGATTGCCTCGGCGTTCGCGTAACCGAAGGCCCACACGCGGCGCAGGAAGCGGCTCGCGCCTTCCACGCCCGCGCCCGACCATTCGAGCTGCTGCTCGGGCGGCGCGGCGAACATCGTGAACAGGCGCGCGGTGTCCGCGCCGTGCTGGTCGATCAGCACCTGCGGATCGACGCCGTTGTTCTTCGACTTCGACATCTTCTCGACGCCGCCCAGCACCACCGGCTGGCCGTCGCTATTGAGCGTTGCGCCGCTCGGGCGACCCTTGTCGTCGTGCACGACGGTCACGTCCGCCGGGTTGTACCAGGTCTTCTTGCCCGACGCTTCTTCGCGATAGAACGTCTCGTTGAGGACCATGCCCTGCGTGAGCAGGTTCTTCGCCGGCTCGCCGAACTTCACGAGACCGAGGTCGCGCGAGACCTTCGCCCAGAAGCGCGAGTACAAGAGGTGCAGGATCGCGTGCTCGATGCCGCCGATGTACTGATCCATCGGCATCCAGTAATCGGTGCGCTCGTCGACCATCGTCTTCGCATCCGGCGCCGCGTAGCGGTAGAAGTACCACGACGAGTCGACGAAGGTATCCATCGTGTCGGTTTCGCGCTTCGCGTCGGCGCCGCACTTCGGGCACTTGCAGTTCAGGAATGCCTCGGACTTCGCGAGCGGGTTGCCCGTGCCGTCCGGCACGAGGTCTTCCGGCAGGACGACCGGAAGATCCGCTTCGGGCACCGGCACGTCGCCGCAACTCGGGCAATGGATGATGGGGATCGGCGTGCCCCAGTAGCGCTGGCGCGAGATGCCCCAGTCGCGCAGGCGCCACGTGACCTGCTTGTCGCCAAAGCCATGCGCCTTGAGATCCGCCGCGACGGCGTCCACGGCCTGCTGGTACGCGAGGCCGTCGAACTTGCCGCTGTTGACGCAGACCGCGCGCTCCTTGTCGCCGTACCACTCCTGCCAGGCCTCGAGCGAGTAGGTCTCGCCTTCCACGGCGATCACCTGCCTGATCGGCAAATCGTACTTCTTCGCAAAGGCGAAATCGCGCTCGTCATGGCCCGGCACGCCCATCACCGCGCCTTCGCCGTAGCTCATCAGCACGTAGTTGCCGATCCACACCGGCACTTCTTCATTCGTGATCGGGTGCGTGACGCTGAAGCCCGTGGCGACGCCCTTCTTCTCCATCGTCGCGACGTCGGCTTCCGCCACGCCGCCGCGCTTGCATTCGTCGATGAACGCCTGCAGTTCCGGCTTGCCCTCGGCCAGACGCGTGGCGAGCGGATGCTCGGCCGCGATCGCGCAGAAGGTCACGCCCATGATCGTGTCGGCGCGCGTGGTGAACACGCGCAGCAGCTTCTTCTCGCCGTCGAGCGCGTACGGGAAGCCGAAGTTCACGCCGAAGCTCTTGCCGATCCAGTTCTGCTGCATGATCTTGACGCGCTCCGGCCAGCCGAGGCCTTCGAGGTCGCCCAGCAGTTCGTCGGCGTATTGCGTGATGCGCAGGTAGTACATCGGGATTTCGCGCTTTTCCACGAGCGCGCCCGAGCGCCAGCCGCGTCCGTCGATCACCTGCTCGTTCGCGAGCACGGTCTGGTCGACTGGATCCCAGTTCACCGTGCCGGTCTTCTTGTACGCAATGCCCTTCTCGAGCATCTTCAGGAAGAACCACTGGTTCCACTTGTAGTAGTCGGGCTTGCAGGTGGCGATCTCGCGCGACCAGTCGATCGCGAGGCCCATCGACTGCATCTGGCCCTTCATGTACGCGATATTGTCGTAGGTCCACTTCGCCGGCGGCACGCCGTTGGCCATCGCGGCGTTTTCGGCAGGCATGCCGAACGCGTCCCAGCCCATCGGCATCAGCGTGTTGTAGCCGTTCATCCGCAGATAGCGGTACATCACGTCATTGATCGTGTAGTTCCGCACGTGGCCCATGTGCAGCTTGCCCGACGGATACGGCAGCATCGAGACGCAGTAGAACTTGGGCTTGTCGGCCTTTTCGGCAGTCCGGTAGGCGTCGCTGTCGCGCCATTCGCCTTGCGCGGCGGATTCGACGTCGGAGGGAACGTATTTTTCGAGCATGGTTGGATGGGAACGCAGATTCTGGCGGATTCGGTGCCGGATGCACCGAGGCCGGCAAGTCGTATGACGCGCGTACAACTCGCGTATAACTCGTCGCGCCGGCTGGTGGCGGTGGCTATTCTGAGCCCGTTTTACCGGGAAACGTTGATTATACCGTCGAGTTGCCCGCGGTTTCCGCCTTGCGGGATTCCGCGGCGCAGAAGGCGCGGCACGCAGGCAAGGCCCGGGGCGCTGCTCGCCCCCTGCGCTGACAGGACGCTCAAGGCTTGCCGGCCGTCGGCGGCTCCGTGACGAAGCCGATGCGCGCCAGGCCCGCCTGCTGGGCCGCGCCCATGACCTGGGCGATGACCTCGTAGCGCGTCTCTCGCGCGGCGCGCAGTTGCAGGTCCGGCTGGGCGTCCTCGGCCGCCTTGCCTGCCGCCGTGAAGCGCGCGCGCAGCTTGTCGAGCGAGATCGGCTGGGCATTCCAGTAGAGCTTGCCGGCCGCGTCGATGGAGAGCGTGACGGTCTGGGGCGTTTGCCGCGCCGGCTCGGAGGCGACCTGCGGCAAATCCAGCCGGATCGCGTGGGTGAAGAGCGGCGCGGTAATGATGAAGATCACGAGCAGCACGAGCATGACGTCGATGAGCGGCGTCATGTTGATCTCCGCCATCGGCGCCGAGTCGCGCTTCTTTTCGAGTCCACCGAATGCCATCGAACGCTCCTTCGCGTGCCGTTCCCCTACCTGCTGCGGCGGCGCCGTCAGTCAGGGTCCGATTCGAGCGCCGCCTCGCGTCGCGAAGCCGCGCCGGCGGGCGGGCAGACATAAGCGTGCAGATCGTGCGCGAAGCCGTCGAGATCGTCGCCGAGCTGACGTGCGAGCCGCCCGAGCACGTTGTAGGCGAGCACTGCCGGAATCGCGACGACGAGGCCAAAGGCCGTCATGATGAGCGCTTCGCCCACCGGGCCGGCGACGTTCTCGATCTGCGCCTGGCCGCTCGCCGCGATGCTGCCGAGCGCATGATAGATGCCCCAGACCGTGCCGAGCAGCCCCACGAACGGCGCCGTGCTGCCCACGGAGGCGAGCAGCACCTGGCCGAACTCGAGCCGCCGCTGCGACGCCTGGAGCGCGCCGCGCAGCGCGCGCAGCACCCGCTCGCTGCGATCCACCCTGGCGAGCAGCACGCCGGAAGTGTCGACCTCGGCCGCAGCGAGCGCCGCCTCGGCGAGTGGCAGGAACACGCGCTCGCGGTCGCCGCGGCGCATCAGCGCGACGCCTTCGGCTAGCGTGCGCGCCTGCCAGAACTGCGCGACCGCGCGTGGCCCCTGGCGCTTCGCGCGCGCCAGCACCCAGCTCTTGACGAGCAAAAAGCACCAGCTCGCAACCGACATCGCCAGCAATACCCACGCCACGGCGTGCGTGACGGCATCGCTCGTCTGCAGATAGTGGATGATTCCGGTACCCGCTGCCATCTGACCTCGCTATCCGGTTTTCCGGCTGTTTCTACCGCTGCGCCTGACTGCGCGGCATACGGTGCGCGTCGGCATCGGTTCGGGACGCCGCTCAGCGCAGGCCGAGCACGTCCTGCATATCGTACAGCCCGCGCGGCTTGTCTTCGAGGAAGCGCGCGGCGCGCACGCTGCCCTGTGCATACGACAGGCGGCTCGACGACTTGTGAGTGATCTCGATGCGCTCGCCGGTGCCCGCGAACAAGACCGTATGGTCGCCGACGATGTCGCCGCCGCGAATCGCCGAAAACCCGATCGTCGACGGATCCCGCTCGCCGGTCACGCCGTGGCGGCCATACACGGCGCAATCGTCGAGGCTGCGGCCGAGCGCGTGGGCTACCGCCTCGCCCATTGCGAGCGCCGTGCCCGAGGGCGCATCGACCTTGTGGCGATGATGCGCCTCGATGACCTCGATGTCGTAGCCGGTCGCGAAAAAGCGCGCCGCGTATTCGAGCAGCTTGAGCGTCACGTTCACGCCCACGCTCATGTTCGCCGCAAAGACGATACCGACCTTTTCTGCGGCGCTCGCGAGCCGCGCCTTTTGCTGCGCGTCGAAACCCGTGGTGCCGATCACCATTTTCACGCCGTGCCGCTCTGCCGCGTCGAGGTGAACGAGGGTCCCTTCCGGACGTGTGAAATCGATCAGGCAATCGCTCTGGCCGAACACGGCGTCGATGTCGTCGGTCATCTGCACGCCGGTGAGCTTGCCGAGAAACGCACCCGCATCCTGTCCGATCGCGGCCGAGCCCTGGCGCACGAGCGCGCCCGAGAGCGTGACGTCAGGCGAATTCAGGACGGTTTCGATGAGCATCCGGCCCATGCGGCCCGACGCTCCGGCGATTGCGATTTTCATGAGTCTTCCCGGAACGAAAGCGCAGCGCCCGCAGAAATAGCACTAACGACGCTGCGAAAAAACACGGCGGCCCGAAGCCGCCGACTGGGCACAAAGCGTGCGCCGCGATTGAGGCGCCACACGCTTCGGCTGGGTCTGAAAAACTGGGTCTGAAAAACTGGGTCTGAAAAACTGGGTCTTAAAAAGATGGACAGCCGGATCAGTTGCCCGTTCCCGCCGCGCCCGATGCGCCTGCCGAAGAAGCAGCCGGCACGGTGGGCGGGGCGGTGAGCGGCGCACTCTTCGCCGGCAGGAGCTGATCGGCATTCGTGTCGCCGGTGCCCTGAGCACCCGGGGCCGGGCCAACCGGGTTCGATTCGTTGCCCTGGAACTGCGGCGGCGGCGCCGAACGATGCAGCTGCACCTGCGAGGGCATGGTGCCCACGTTCTGCGGCAGCGCCGACGACGGCGGCGTGTTCGCGCGCACCGAGGGCGTCCCTCCGGTGGGCATCTGCACGGCGTCGGTGGCACGGTTGGCGGCCGCCGCGGCCTGCGCGTTCGGGTTCTGCGGCAAGGCGGCCGCGGCAGCGCCCACGCCCAGTTCGGACGTCGGCGTACGTGCGGCTTGGGGGACGGTTGCGCCCACCGCCGTCGCCGCAGCTTCGGAGGCCGCGGCCGACGCAACGGCCGCGGAGGTCGGCGCCGGCGCGGCGGCCCTCTTCTTGCCGCTGCGGTCGCCGTCGATTTCAGCGAGCAGTTCGAGGTTGGACGGCAGATCCTCGCCGCCCGACCAGCTCGCGACGTGATCGCCTTCGAACAGCACGACGAAGTCACGCTGCTGAACGATGGAGGTCGAACCGCGCTTGAAGTAGAAGATGTAGTCCCAGCGGTTCTGGTGGAACATGTCGCTCAGGAGCGGCGTACCGAGCAGCTGGCGCACCTCGGCGCGGGTCATGCCCACACGCATCTGCGACGCGGCTTCCTTCGAGACGAAGTTGCCCTGGACGATCGTGATCCGATACGGTGTGATGCTCTGCGCGACGCGTTGTGTCACGCTGTCGTAAGTCGAGCAGCCTGCAAGCCCCGAAAGCGCCGCAGCGGCCAGCAGCGTGCTTGCCAGGGCGCTAGAAAGACGGCCGCCCCGGCCGGTCGTTTTGGATTCTGGAATCATTTCCCTCACCGTGCGGGCTTGTCGCGAAGCCGCGCTATTCTGCGAAGTTTTCTGTGGAAGTTCTGTCAAAGATGACCGGAACAGCAAACCGCATTAACATTAGAACCTAGCATTGTACTCCAGGGACTTATAGTCATGACCAATCCAGCCGATCTCAAGAACATCGGACTCAAGGCGACACTGCCTCGCCTCAAAATCCTGGAGATTTTTCAGCACAGCCCCGTGCGCCATCTGACCGCCGAAGATGTGTACCGCAACCTGTTGAACGAGGAACTCGACATCGGGCTTGCCACCGTTTATCGCGTGCTCACGCAGTTCGAGCAGGCGGGCCTGCTCACGCGCAGCAACTTCGAATCGGGCAAGGCCGTATTCGAGCTGAACGAGGGCACCCACCACGATCACCTGGTCTGCCTCGACTGCGGGCTCGTCGAGGAATTCTTCGACCCCGAAATCGAAAAGCGCCAGCAATCGATCGCTAACGAGCGCGGCTTCAAGCTGCAGGAACACGCGCTCGCGCTCTACGGCGCCTGCACGAAGGAAAACTGCCCGCATCGCAAGCACTGACGAGCGCCCGCAGAGCCCGCGAGAGCAACGCCACGGCAGTCGCCGTGGCGTTTTCGTATGCGCGCATGCCAGGCCCCGCCAGCAACCGCAAAAAAGCCGCCCCAAGGAGGCGGCTTTTCATGCGGCGAGCAATGAAAGATCTGCTTACTTCGCGTTCGCGAGCGCCACAGCCGTATCCAGCATGCGGTTCGAGAAGCCCCACTCGTTGTCGTACCAGCTCGATACCTTCACGAGACGGCCCGACACCTTCGTGAGGGTCGCATCGAACGTCGACGAAGCCGGGTTGTGGTTGAAGTCGATCGAGACGAGCGGCGCGTCGTTATAGCCGAGGATGCCCTTCAGCGCGCCCTGCGACGCTTCCTTCATGATCGCGTTGACTTCCTCGACCGTCGTGTCGCGCTTGGCGATGAACGAGAGGTCGACGATCGACACGTTGATGGTCGGGACGCGGATCGCGTAGCCGTCCAGCTTGCCGTTCAGTTCCGGCAGCACGAGGCCGACCGCCGAAGCCGCGCCCGTCTTCGTCGGGATCTGGCTATGCGTGGCCGAGCGCGCGCGGCGCAGGTCTTCGTGGTACACGTCGGTCAGGACCTGGTCGTTCGTGTACGCGTGGATCGTGGTCATCAGGCCCGTTTCGAGACCGATCTTGTCGTTCAGCGGCTTGACCAGCGGTGCCAGGCAGTTGGTCGTGCACGATGCATTCGAGATGACCGTGTCCGATGCCTTGAGCACGTTGTGGTTCACGCCGTAGACGATCGTCGCGTCGACGTCCTTGCCGCCCGGCGCCGAAATGATGACCTTCTTCGCGCCGCCCTTGATGTGCGCGCTTGCCTTTTCCTTGGTCGTGAAGAAGCCCGTGCACTCCATCACGACGTCGACGCCCAGCTCGCCCCACGGCAGTTCGGCCGGGTTGCGGTTGGCCAGCACGCGGATCTTGTCGCCGTTGACGACGAGGTAGTCGCCGTCCACCGAGACTTCGCCCGGGAACTTGCCGTGTGCCGTGTCGTACTGCGTCAGATGCGCGTTGGTCTTCGCGTCACCCAGATCGTTGATCGCGACGATCTGGATGTCATGCTTCTTGCCGTTCTCGTAGAAGGCGCGAAGCGTGTTGCGGCCGATACGGCCATAGCCGTTGATAGCGACGCGAATGGTCATGGTTTATCTCCTGATGGCTGAAAAATTCTGCTACCGGTGCTGCCTGCGCCCGGGGGCGCGCAACAATGGGCCCGCTGCCTTTGCCTCATCGGGCGGGCCCGGAAAACCTGCTCAATTGTCGAGTGCGCTCTTCACCGTCGCGACGACATGCTCGACCGTGAAGCCGAAGTGCTTGAACAGCACGCCGGCCGGAGCCGATTCGCCGAACGTGTCGATCCCGACCACGCCGCCATCGAGGCCCACGTACTTGCGCCAGAAGTCGGTCTGTGCCGCTTCGATCGCCACGCGGCGCACACCCTTGGGCAGCACGCGTTCGCGGTATTCGGCATCCTGCTTGTCGAACACGTTGGTCGACGGCATGGACACCACGCGGGCACCAATGCCTTCGCGCTGCAGCGGCTCGACGGCCTTCATCGCCAGTTCGACTTCCGAACCCGTGGCGATCAGGATGACCTTGCGGCTCGGGATGTCGTCGTTCCAGTCCTTGAGGACGTAGCCGCCCTTGGCGATGTTCGCGATCTGCGCGTCGGTGCGCTCGTTGAACGCGAGATTCTGACGGCTGAACACGAGGCTCGACGGGCCGTGATGCGCAACCGCTTCGGTCCAGGCCACCGCGGTTTCGACGGTGTCAGCCGGACGCCAGAGCGTCATGTTCGGGATCAGGCGCAGACTCGGCACCTGCTCGATCGACTGGTGCGTCGGGCCGTCTTCGCCAAGGCCGATCGAGTCGTGCGTGAACACGAAGATCGACGGGCACTTCATCAGCGCGGCCACGCGCAGCGCATTGCGGCTGTAGTCCGAGAACGTCAGGAAAGTCCCGCCGAAGGCCTTGTAGCCGCCGTGCAGCGTGATGCCGTTGAGCGCCGCGCTCATGCCGAATTCGCGCACGCCGTAGTTGATGTGGTTGCCCCACTGGATGCCATGCTCGCCAGCGCGCACGGGCTTCGAGGCCTTCCAGTTGGTGAGGTTCGAGCCGGTCAGGTCGGCCGAGCCGCCGAGCAGCTCGGGCAGCACGGCGGCGAGGCCTTCGATGGCCTGCTGCGACGCCTTGCGGGTGGCAACCGTTTCCTTGCGCGCGTCGGCGCCGGCGACGATCGCGGCGGCCTGCTGCGCCCAGTCGGCCGGCAGCTTGCCCGCCATGCGGCGCTCGAACTCCACCGCTTCAGCCGGGTACTTCGCCTTGTACTGGGCGAACGCTTCGTCCCATGCGCCTTCGAACTTCGCGCCGGCAGCCTTCGCGTCCCAGTCTGCGTTGACTTCCTGCGGCAGCACGAACGGCTCCCATTTCCAGCCGTTGGCCTCACGCCACTTGGCGATTTCTTCCGCGCCCAGCGCCGCGCCGTGCACGTCGTGGGTGCCCTGCTTCGTGGGGGCGCCCTTGCCGATCACGGTCTTGCAACAGATCAGCGTCGGCTTGTCCGAGGCCTTGGCCTTCTGGATGGCCGTGTCGACAGCGTCGACGTCGTGGCCGTCCACGTGCGGGATCACGTTCCAGCCATACGCTTCGAAACGCTTGGGCGTGTCGTCGTGGAACCAGTTCACGACGTTGCCGTCGATCGAGATACCGTTGTCGTCGTAGAACGCGATCAGCTTGTTCAGCTTCAGCGTGCCGGCAAACGAGCAGGCCTCATGCGAGATACCTTCCATCAGGCAGCCGTCGCCGACGAACACATAGGTGTGGTGATCGACGATCTTCGCATCGGGCTTGTTGAACTCGGCCGCGAGCAGCGCCTCGGCGAGCGCCATGCCGACCGCGTTCGCGAGACCCTGGCCAAGCGGCCCCGTGGTCGTCTCGACGCCCGGCGTGATGCCGTATTCCGGATGGCCCGGCGTCTTCGAATGCAGTTGGCGGAAGTTCTTCAGCTCGGCGACCGGCAGATCGTAGCCGGTCAGATGCAGCAGCGAGTACAGCAGCATCGAGCCGTGACCGTTCGACAGCACGAAACGGTCGCGATCGCTCCAGTGCGGATTCGCCGGGTTGTGGCGCAGATGCCGGGCCCACAGCGCGACCGCGATCTCGGCCATGCCCATCGGCATGCCGGGGTGGCCGGAGTTCGCTTGCTGAACGGCGTCCATGGACAGCGCGCGGATCGCGTTGGCCATCAACGTGGTGGTTGCGGGGGAGGCGGAGGACGGGGTCGTCATGTCGAGTCCGGGGAACGAGTGCAAAAAGCGGTGTGGACGCCCGGTCAAACGGCGGGCGCGCACAGCAGCGCGGGAGATCCGGAAGCTCGGCAAAACGGCTGCTCAGGCGCACGGTGCGGCGCCGGGAGACGCGGTATGGCCGGAGCAAACGGAAGGGGCTGCAAAGCGCATTATTCTAGCAGAACCCGCGGGCGAGCCCCGGCCCCGAAGCGCTCCGCGGCGGCTTTTCGCGACGACGCGAGGGGCAACACAACCAGGGCGCGACCAGGGGCGCCGCGTGAAAAGCCCCTGCCGACAGCCCCGTATAATTCGGGCGTCGCCCCACTGCGTGACAGCGCGTGGGCCAATCCGTCCGCGTGCCGCCCAGTGAACCGCCCACTCCTCTTCCACCCCGCCGCCGACGCCGTTTACGGCTTTCCGGGCGCGCGCCGTCTTGCCTCGGTCGATTCGGCATGGCAGCACATCGAGGTCTGGGACACTCCGCAGCTCGGCTGCCTGTTCACGCTGGACGGGCGGCCGATGACGGCGGCCGGCGACGAGTTCGTCTATCACGAATGCATGACGCAACCGGCCGCGCTCACGCATCCGGCACCACGTTCCGCCCTCGTGCTGGGCGGCGGGGACGGTGGCGCGGCACGGCAGCTGCTCGGCCATCCGGGCATCGAGCGCATCGTCGTTGCCGAACTGGACCCCGACGTCGTGCGGCTGACCGGCGATTACCTGCCGCAGGTGCGCGGCGGCGCCTTCGACGATCCCCGCGTGGAGCTCGTGATCGGCGACGCGGCGGCATTCGTGGCGCGCACGCAGGAACGCTTCGACCTGGTCGTTTTCGACCTTACCCCGCCGGATTCGCCGGCGGCAGGGCTCTACACGCCTGCGTTCTACGTTGAACTCAAGCGTGCGATGACCGCAGACGCACTGATCTCGCTCCACCTTGGCTCGCCCTGGCACCACGCCGAGCGCATCGAAGCCCTGCTGACGGGACTGCGCGCCTCGTTCGCGATCGTCCGTCCGCTGGCCGCTTACGTGCCGCTCTACGGTTCGCTGTGGCTGATGGCCGTGGCGAGCGACCGCCTGGACCCGGCCGCAATGGACGCCGCCACGCTACGCGCGCGCATGAAGGCCCGCGGAATCGAAGGCCTGCGCCTCTATGAAGCCGACCTCCACGCCACTCTCTTCTCGGCGCCCCTATGCATTCGCAATAAATTAAGCCGAATCCTGGGCCCTTGATCGACACCGTAGGGCAAAATCCTAGGACCGGCCCGTTTTCCCTGGAGTCGCCCACCACCTGAACGGTCCGCCGCGTTCCTTTCCGAACGGCATAACCGAAACCTGGAGAAACCCGATGACCCCACCCCGCCCCGCCGGCGTGCCGTGGCTCACTCCGTATCTCACGGTGCGCGACGCGCGCACCGCCATGGCCTTTTATGAGGAGGCTTTCGGTTTTGCCGTGCGCGATTGTGTTGAAGACGATGGGGCCGTGATGCATGTCGAGATGACCTATCGCGAGCAACTGATCGTGATGTTCGCCCCGGAGGGAGCCTTCGGCTCGACGGCCCGCACGCCGAAGAGTGCGGAAACAGTTGCTCCGCAGTCTTTTTATCTTTACGTCGACGACGTCGATGCGGTTTATGCGCGTGCGCTCGGAGCCGGCGCGAAATCGCTGAGCGAGCCGCAAGACCAGTTCTGGGGGGACCGATTCGCCCAGGTCGAAGACCTCGACGGTTACCGCTGGGCGTTGGCTCGCCACCTGTCATGAATCAATGAGAACCTGTCTTATGCCCCGCTTTTTCGTCGGTAACCCGCTAGAACCCGGCGACGTGATGACGCTGCCCGACGAAGTCACGCGTCACGTTCAGGTACTGCGCCTGCAGCCCGGTGACGCCATCGTGCTCTTCAACGGCGCGGGCGGCGAGTACAGCGCGGAGATCGTCGAATTGGAGCGCCGTGAGGCGAAAGTGCGCATCGGCCCGTTTCGCGACGCGGAAAGCGAGCCCCCCTACCGGCTAACGCTCGCGCAAGGCATCGCTGGTAGCGACAAGATGGACTGGCTGATCGAGAAGGCTGTCGAACTGGGCGCGACGAACTTCGTGCCGCTCACGACCTCGCGCAGCGTTGTACGCCTTTCCGGCGAGCGCGCCCTGCGGCGCCAGGCGCACTGGCAGCGCATCGTTCAATCGTCGTGCGAACAATGCGGCCGCAACCGTCTGCCGGATGTCGCGCCGTCACGGGAGATCGGCACCTGGCTCTCCGCCCTGCCGAAGACACCTCTCGAAGGCGAGCTGCGCATCATTCTTTCGCCTCGCGCCAACGCGTCGTTCGCGACGCTGCCGCACGATCCGCCCACGGGCGAAGTGTTGGTGCTGGTGGGGCCGGAGGGCGGATTCTCGTCGGCTGAGGAGGCAGCGGCCGTGGACCATGGTTTCGTCCCGGTCGGGCTCGGACCGCGCGTCCTGCGTACCGAGACGGCCGGCATTGCCGTACTCTCGGCGCTCGCCGCGCGCTGGGGCGGCTGGTAAAAATGACAAGGCCCGCCGATCGGCGGGCCTCTCTCGAATCTGTCGCGCGGATGCGACGAATTCCGACGGACTGCTGACGACAGGCGTCACGCGAACGAATAAAAGACGCGGAACGGCACCTTGCGCTCAGCCCAGTATTCAGAGGCTTCGCGAAACACGTCGAGCAGCGTTTCGCGGCCGTCCTTGTCGAACTTCTGCGCAATCGGCAGCCCATCGAGCACGACCACGAAGCCCGGTTGCTCGCCGGCCTTCTGCACCAGATCGGTGAGGCAGTCGTACAGTCCGTCGTAGTTCTTGCCGAAATGTTTCGGAAACAGAAACGAAGTGGAGATGGTTTCGAGCACCTCCTGCTTGCTCTGCGCGGTCGCGCAGTACGCATAGAGGAAATGCTGCTGCAGGCGCTGCGCTTCGTCGTGGAGATCCTGCACGCGGAATGCGCGAATCGACTGGACGATGTTCGGCCGCACGGTCGAAAACAGGCTCATGCCTTCCTCATTCGGCAAAGGCGCTGGTGAAGGCGTCGACGAAAGCGCGCTGCCCTCGCTGCGCGCGGTTTCGCTTTGCTCGTCGTGCTTCATCTGCATGACTCGCTGGAACAGGTTGCCGTCCCCGGACGCGAACAGATCGCTCGCGACCCGCGGGTCGTGCGCGTAGACGTTATCGCTCATGCCGCTCTTCCCGGTGTCATTCAACAATTCGCTTAAAACTGGCGTAGTGGTCGTCGGAGTAGTAGCAGTTGTCGGTTCGATGCAGTGGGCCGCCACAGACGATGCGCTTCGCGCCACGATTGTGCGCGTGCGGTGTCGGCACCGTGTATTCGTGGTAGTAGCCGCGCCGATGGGACGGCAGCATCCGCTCGTAGTTGCCGAAGACCACGCCGTCCTTCTCGTACGGGTAAGGCCCACCCGCCGCGATGAGGCCAAGCGTATTGACCGCTTCGGGCGGTAACTGGCCAACGGCGACGGTTCCGATGTCGGCCGCCACGTAGTCGGACGGCGTGCTGCGCGCCTGGGCCTGCTCGAAACCACCTGAAGCCAACGTTGCCAGCGCCGCAACCACCGCGACTGCGGCCACGCTGCGAATGCTGCCAAAACAATGGCTTAGGCTTATAGGTCCGGCCGCCATCTTACGTCCAGGCAAAGCCACCGCCCAAGCTATCGCATTACGCAGCCCCATGCGCGCCATCTATCCGGTTCCCGCTCGTTGGTTCCTGCGTTCGACGACCATGAAAGGTGTAAGGGTATCGCTAAAGCCCCCCGGAAGCAACGCTCGCCAGGCTGGCCAAGCCGGTCGTTGACGGGGCACAAGCACCGGACCGGTAAAATTTACAAATGCAGACGATTGCAGAATGAAAGCCGCGATAGACTGGCCTGGCACGCAATCGACGTCGCGCGGGGCGGACTGCCACGACCCGTCGACATCATGCCGGTTGCACTGCAAATGCCTGTTGAGATGGCAGTTTGAGCGGCGTGCCCATTGCGGGCACGCCTTTTTTGGGGCGCGGCTACCCGTCGTCATTTCACCGCGGCCAGCGCCACAGTTCGCGTACCGCTGCAAACCGCTGTAACCGGCGCTGCGGCAAATCAGCGCGCCGCATTCACATCCGCAACGAGCAGCGCCGTCATGTTGACGATGCGCCGCACCGTGGCCGAAGCCGTCAGCACGTGCACGGGCTTCGCCGCCCCCAGCAGGATCGGGCCGATCGCGATGTTGTTGCCCGCCGCCGTCTTCAGCAGGTTATACGAGATGTTCGCCGCGTCGATATTCGGCATGATGAGCAGGTTCGCATCGCCTTCGAGCGTCGACTCGGGCAGGATTTCCTTGCGCAGCTGCGCGTCGAGCGCGACGTCGCCGTGCATCTCGCCGTCCACCTGCAGGTCGGGTGCGCGCTCCTTGAGGATTTGCAGCAGATCTCGCATCTTCTGCGCGGACGGCGCCAGGCTCGAGCCGAAATTCGAGTGCGAGCACAGCGCGACCTTGGGCTCGATGCCGAAGCGGCGCACCTCCTCCGCGGCCATGATCGTGATCTCGGCCAGTTGCTCGGGCGTTGGGTCGACGTTGACGTGCGTGTCGGTCACGAAGATCTGCCGGTTGGGCAGCACGAGACCGTTCATCGCCGCATAGACGCTGCAGCCCGCCTTCTTGCCGATCACCTGGTCGATGAAGTGCAGGTGGCGGTGCGTCGTGCTGATCGTGCCGCAGATCATGCCGTCCGCCTCGCCCTTCTCCACCAACATCGCGCCGATCAGCGTGGTGCGGCGGCGCATTTCGAGCTTCGCCATCTGCTGCGTGATGCCCTTGCGCGCCATCAGCTTCGCGTAGGTTTGCCAGAACTCGCGGTAGCGTTCGTCGTGGTCGGTGTTGACGACCGTGTAGTCCTGCCCCGCCACGAGACGCAGCCCGCAGCGCGCAATGCGCTGCTCGATCACCGCCGGGCGGCCGATCAGGATCGGCTTCGCGAGCTTTTCGTCGACGATGATCTGCACCGCGCGCAGGATGCGCTCCTCTTCGCCTTCGGCGAGCACGATGCGCTTGTTCTCCGGCGCTGCGGAACGAGCCAGCTGGAAGATCGGCTTCATCGTCGTGCCGCTGTGGTAGACGAACTGCTGCAGGTGCTGCTCGTAGGCGTCCATGTCCTCGATCGGCCGCGTCGCGACGCCCGTTTCCATGGCCGCCTTCGCCACCGCCGGCGCGATCTTGACGATCAGGCGCGGGTCGAAGGGCTTCGGAATGAGGTACTCGGGCCCGAATTGCAGGTCCTGGATTCCATACGCCGTCGCCACCACATCGCTCTGCTCCTGGCGTGCCAGATCCGCAATCGCGTTCACCGCGGCGATTTCCATCTCGCGTGTGACCGTCGTCGCGCCCACGTCGAGCGCGCCGCGGAAGATGAACGGGAAGCACAGCACGTTGTTCACCTGGTTCGGGTAATCCGTGCGGCCCGTGGCGAGCACCGCGTCCGGGCGCACTTCGAGCGCGAGTTCCGGCAGGATTTCCGGCGTGGGATTCGCGAGCGCGAGAATCAGCGGCTTCGCGCCCATCTGCTTGACCATCTCGGGCTTGAGCACGCCGCCTGCGGAGAGGCCGAGGAAGATGTCGGCGCCTTCCATCACCTCCGCGAGCGTGCGCGCATTCGTCTCGCGCGCGAAACGCTCCTTGTCCGGGTCCATCAGTTCGGTACGGCCCTTGTAGACCACACCCGCGAGGTCGGTGACGACGATGTTCTCGATCGGCAGGCCCAGATCCACGAGCAGGTCGAGGCACGCCAGCGCTGCCGCGCCCGCGCCCGAAGCCACGAGCTTCACTTCCTTGATGTCCTTGCCGACCACCTTCAGGCCGTTCGTAACCGCCGCGGCGACGACGATGGCCGTGCCGTGCTGGTCGTCGTGGAACACGGGAATCTTCATGCGCTTGCGGCACTCGCGCTCGACGATGAAGCAGTCGGGCGCCTTGATGTCTTCGAGGTTGATGCCGCCGAAGGTAGGCTCGAGCGCGGCGATCACGTCGACGAGCTTGTGCGGGTCCGATTCGTTGAGCTCGATGTCGAACACGTCGATGCCCGCGAACTTCTTGAACAGCACCGCCTTGCCTTCCATGACCGGCTTCGAGGCGAGCGGCCCGATGTTGCCGAGGCCCAGCACCGCCGTGCCGTTCGACACGACCCCGACGAGATTGCTGCGTGCCGTGAAGCGCGCGGCATTGAGCGGATTCTCGACAATCGCCTCGCACGCGAACGCCACGCCCGGCGAATAGGCCAGCGACAGGTCGCGCTGGTTGATCATCTGCTTGGTGGGCGCGATGGCGATCTTCCCCGGGGTGGGGAATTCGTGATAGTCGAGGGCGGCTTCGCGGAGTTTGTTCGTAGCGGAATTCGACATGGGAGGGGAAGCTGAAGGGGGAGATTAGAATGGCTATTCGAACGCATTGTAGCGCCAATCCCCGCGACGATTCCGCACAGTGCGGGCGCAGGTGCCGCGACTGAAATGGCACCAAAAGCGTGCCTCGCGCCGGTGCATCCTCGTCGGCTTCAAAGTCTTTTTCTTCGCCCTTTCGACATGCTTTCCGAGTTCTCCCTGATCGACCGATATTTCGCGAAGCGCGCCCGCGCGAACACGCGCCGCGCGGCGCTCGGCATCGGCGACGACTGTGCGCTGGTCGCGCCTCCCGCCGGCGAAATGCTGGCGATTTCGACCGACATGCTCGTGGAGGGGCGCCACTTCCTGCCCGACGTCGATCCTCACGCGCTCGGCCACAAGGCGCTCGCCGTGAACCTCTCGGACCTCGCCGCGATGGGCGCCGCGCCGCTCGGCTTCACCCTTGCGTTTTCCTTGCCGCAGCCGCGCGAAGACTGGCTTGCCGCCTTCAGCGCGGGGCTCTTCGAGCTGGCCGACCGTTACGATTGCGAGCTGATTGGCGGCGATACGACGGCAGGGCCGCTGAACCTCTGCCTGACGGTGTTCGGCTCGGTGCGCCAGGATGTTGCACTCCGCCGTGACGCCGCCAGACCGGACGATGACATCTGGGTCTCCGGCACGCCCGGCGACGCGCGCGCCGGGCTCGGCGTGCTGCGCGGCGAGCCCGGGATGGCGCAGGTCGGCGCCGACGATGCCGCCGCGTTGCGCCGCGCGCTCGAGCGTCCCGAGCCGCGCATCGCGCTCGGGCTCGCGCTGCGGGGCGTGGCGCATGCGGCGCTCGACGTCTCCGACGGCCTCGCCGGCGACCTGCTGCATATCCTCGAGCGCTCGAACGTGGGGGCCCGCGTCGACGTCGACGCGCTGCCGCGCTCGGCGGCGCTTGCGCGCCTGCCGCTTGCGGTGCAGCGCCAATGCGCACTGGCGGGCGGCGACGACTACGAGCTCTGTTTCACGGCGCCGCCCGCCGCCCGCGACGCCGTCGAGGCAGCCGCGCAACAGGCCGGCGTGCGCGTGACGCGCATCGGTACAATAACTTCCCTCGACCCGGCCGATCTGACGCGCGCGGCACCGACCATCGCGTGGCACGACGGCTCTGGCGCGCCGCTCAACCTGACGTTGCAAGGTTTCGACCACTTCCATGCCGACTGACCCCACGCCGTCGCCCGCCGACGACCTGTCCGCAGCCGCACGTCCGGTCGCCGCAGCACCGTCCGCGGCCCGCCCTGCGGGTCCGCGGCGGGCCGACGCGCCGTTCATGCTGACACACCCGCTCCACATCCTCTCGCTAGGCTTCGGGTCGGGGCTCTCGCGCATCGCGCCGGGGACCGCCGGGACGCTGTTCGCGTGGGCGTCGTTCGAGGTGCTGAGCCGGTACCTCACGGTGCTCGACTGGGGGCTGCTGATCCTCGTCGGCTACTTCGCCGGGATCTTCATCACGGACTTCACCGCGAAAAAGCTGTACGTCGACGATCCGTCCGCCATCGTGTGGGACGAGATCGTCGCGTTCTGGCTCGTCCTGCTGATGGTCACGCCGGTCGACTTCAAGGGCAAGCTGCTGGCGTTCGTCGTCTTCCGTTTCTTCGACATGATCAAGCCGCCACCGATCCGCTACGTCGAGCGACGCTTCAAGGGCGGCTTCGGCATCATGCTCGACGACCTCGTTGCCGCCTTCTTCACGCTACTTGTGATCGCGCTGTGGCGCATGTCGGTCTGATCCGCCGCGCCCGCCCCTCACACTCACCGGGTTACCCGAGAATGGCTACCGATTCCGTCCTCCATCAACTGGCGATCCGCGTCGGCAACAAGCTGCGCGAAAGCCGTCTCACGCTCGCCACCGCCGAATCGTGCACGGGCGGCATGGTCGCCACGGCGATCACCGACATCTCGGGCAGCAGCGGCTGGTTCGAGCGCGGCTTCGTCACCTACTCGAACCACGCGAAGAGCGAAATGATCGGCGTGCCCGCCGAGCTGATCGACAAGCACGGCGCCGTGAGCGAGCCCGTCGCGCGCGCGATGGCCGAAGGCGCGCTGCATAACAGCCGGGCACAGGTTTCGCTATCGGTCACGGGCGTGGCCGGTCCGGGCGGCGGTACGCCCGACAAGCCGGTCGGCATGGTGTCGTTCGGCTGGAGTAATCGCCTGCACACGAGCGTCGAAACGCTCGTCTTCAAAGGCGACCGCGAGCAGATCCGCGTGCAGGCCGCAGCGCACGCGCTGCGCGGACTCCTCGCACTGATCGACGAGCAGGAGCGGTAAGCGCGGACGCGGCATACTGGGCGGCGAGCGCCAACGCAGCGCACCCCACTTCATGGGGCCGGACCAGGTGCTCCGCATGCGCCGGATGTCAGTGTTGACGCACTAACGCCGGCCGACAGCCCAGGCACCCACTCTGGCCAACAGGAGGCTTTGCCATGGCAAGCGCGAACACCGCAGTCGACGAACTGATCCGCCGCTTCGGGCTGGAACCGCATCCCGAAGGCGGCTATTACAGCGAAACCTACCGTTCGGACAAGCTGGTGCTGCGCGAACGCGAGCCCGCAAGTGACGGCACGCGCGCGGCGTCCACGGCCATCTACTTTCTGCTTGCGGATGGCGCCTATTCGGCCTGGCATCGCATCCGCTCGGACGAGCTCTGGCATTTCTATGCCGGCTCGCCCGTCGAGATCCATTCTATCGACGAGCGCGGCGTGCTCTCCACGCGCAAGCTGGGCCACTCACTCGATCATCCCGGAACGGTGTTCCAGGCCGTCGTGCCCGCGGGCCACTGGTTTGCGGCGCGCTGTTGCGATCCGTCCACCTGGGCGCTCGTCGGCTGCACGGTCGCGCCGGGTTTCGAATTCAGCGAGTTCGAAATCGCCGATATCGACGCGCTCGCCGGGAAGTTTCCGCTGCATCGGGCGATCATCGAGCTGCTACGGAAACCGGCGGCGGTGGCGAAAAAAGCCTGAGCGGCGGCCAAACGCCTCGTGCGAGCGCAGGCGCCGTGTCCTGTGACACGACACGCCGCCACGCGTTTTAGTTTTAGCGGAACGCGTTGATACGATCGCGCGTCGCTTTGGCAGCCGTTGCCGCCGCCTGCGCGTAATCCTCGCCCTTGCTCGCGTAGATGATCGCGCGCGAGGAGTTGATGAGCATGCCCGTGCCGTTCGCGGTACGGCCGGCCTTCACGGTCGCCTCGACGTCGCCGCCCTGCGCGCCGATGCCGGGGATCAGCAGCGGCATGTCGCCTACGATCTCGCGCACCGCTTCGATCTCCTTCGGAAACGTCGCGCCCACCACGAGGCCAAGCTCGCCGCTTGCATTCCATTTCTGCGCCGCCAGCGATGCCACCACCTGGTACAGCGGCTTGCCGTCCACCGTGAGGAACTGCAGATCGGATCCGCCCGGATTCGAGGTACGGCACAGCACGATCACGCCCTTGCCCTGATGGGCGAGCCATGGCTCGATGGAATCGAAACCCATATAGGGGTTGACCGTCACCGCGTCGGCCTTGAAGCGCTCGAATGCTTCGCGCGCGTACTGCTCGGCGGTGCTGCCGATATCGCCGCGCTTGGCATCGAGAATGACGGGCAGGCCGGCATGTTTCTCGTGGATGTGCGCAATCAGCGCCTCGAGCTGGTCTTCGGCGCGATGCGCGGCGAAGTAGGCAATCTGCGGCTTGAACGAACTCGCGTACGAAGCCGTCGCATCGACAATATCGCGGCAGAACTCGAAAATCGCGTCGCTGCGGCCGGCAAGCGCCGCGGGGAATTTGGAAGGCTCGGGGTCGAGGCCCACGCAAAGCAGCGAGCCGGTGCGCTGCCAGGCGGCGCTCAGGGTCTGGGTAAAGGAAGTCATGGTGATCGCTCGCGGCGAGCCGGTGTGCGGTGTTATGGAAACGGCGCGTATTTTACCCGGCCCGGGACCGGCGCTTCAGGCCGGCCCCTCTGCTTCAGAGGCGCGGCCCAGTCGGCACTGACGCGTCGTGGCACGCGAAGCACGGCTCACGCGCGAGCGCGCCCATCCTTGCTGGCACGCGCACCCGCCCTGCCCCGCGCTCCCGTACGGTGCGGCCCCGCCATCGCGCGCATGTCCAGACGCTCCACGCTGAAGGCAAAGCGGCGCACGAGCCGCTCGCCATGCGCGAGCACGGTCATGCCGTTCGCGTCGCCGCCACCGCGCAGGTTCACCGCGTTGATCGGATGATCGACGGGCTCGAAGCAGAAAAAGTCCGCGCCAGGCGGCGTGTAGAGCACGTAATAGTCCGTGTTGGCGCAGATCGACAACGATAGCCGCCGGCGCTCCCACACCACTGCGGCGCGCCCGCTCCAGCCGCTGAATGCGTGATTCACGAGCTGCTCGGGCAGCGGATAAGCCACACCGAACTGCCAGGCGGGCGGCGCGGGCACGTGGCGAACCGGCAGCCAGTCGTCGCCTGAAAGCCACAGGCCGCTCGCTGGCGCGGAGAGCTCGGTTGTGGCATCGCGCGCCAGGAAAGGATGCACGCCAAGTCCGAACGGCAGCGCATCACGGCCGGTGTTCTCCACTTCGAGCACGATCGCCAGCGTCGCGCCGTCGAGCGCGTAGGTCAGCGCCGCGCGATAGGCGTAGGGCTCGCCTTCGCTGCGGTCGAGCACGAGCCGCACGCGTTCGCGCTCGGCGCTTTCGATGCTCCACGGCGCGAGCCAGCCGTCACCGTGAATCGGCATCGGCTCGCCCGCGCGATTGCGCGGCACTTCCACATCGCGTCCGCCAAAGTGAAAACGTCCTTCGCCTATCCGGTTCGAATACGGCAGCAACGGGTAGCACGCAAGCTCGTTCGGATCCATGCGCGCGCTCACGTGCTCGCAGCGGCGGAACACGGGTTCGAGCGCGCCTTCGCTGCGCCAGTCGAAGCGCGTGATCCCGCCGCCCAGCTGAGGGGCAACATCGAGCCGCAGATACGCGTTCGCGAGCGTCACGCAGGCCACGTCGCTCACGCCCGCCGCGCCGATCGCGACAGCCGAGGTGCTCGGGCCGGGCAGCACGGGATGGGTGGCGGCTTCGAGCCGTGCGCGGCGCACGGCGGCAGGCGAATTCGGCGAAGGCAGCGTGGCGGCTGTGGCGCCGCGAGCGGCACTGGAACGGGTGGGTCGACGCACGGCGGAATTTGCGACGCTCATGAGTGGCTCCTCGAGAGGCATGTTGATTGCCGCCCCACATTCGAGTGTGACGGCTCACCGCGGGCCTGCCGACGCCGCGCAACGCGCGAAAGCTGGCGGCCGCTTCTTGTGTTCGCCCTTCTACCTCGTGTCATCCTGACAAGTCCAACAGCACACTTCCGATCGTTTGCAACTGTTGCCGAAGAACAACGATTATCCGATCGTTGGTGTTGTGCACCCGTTTTCTTTTCCGGGGCCGTCCTCGGGCGGGCGCCCGTCGACGTGATTCGAAACACGGACCGGCAAGATCCGTCATCCGGCCTCAGGTGGGGCGGCGCCCCCGAAACAGCGGCTCTTCAAGGCCCCTGCGGCCGATTTGCGCCGCAAACACGCCACCCGCGGCCGGGTCGCCCGCGAGCGCGGCCTCGTCCATTTCGGCGCGCGCGCTCGTGACGTAGAGCGTGTCCAGCAGTGCACCGCCGAGGGTAACGCAGCTAGGCTGCGCTGTGGGAATCTTTACGCGAGCGGTTTCCAAACCATTGACACCGTATCGCACCACCCGCGCGCCGCCCCATTGCGCGTTCCAGAGGCCGCCTTCGGCGTCCACGGTCGAGCCGTCAGGCACGCCGGTGGCGTCGCCAAGCGTGACGAACAGACGATCGTTTGCAATCGTTCCGTCCACGCCGTAGTCGCACGCGCGAATCTCGCGCGTGGGCGAATCGCAGTAGTACATCGTCGCGCCGTCCGGGCTGAATGCGATGCTGTTGGAGATCGCGGGCGCGGGTAGCGGCAGACGCTCGAGCGAGAGATCGCGATCAAGCCGGTAGAAGCCGCCAATGGCCTGCAGCGGCTCGCCCTCGTACTTCGTGCCGAAAACGAAACGGCCCTGGCGGTCGCAACGCCCGTCGTTCAGGCGCGTGGGCAGGCCGGGCTCGACCTCCACAATCGTTTCGAGCGCCGCCGTGCCGAGATCGAAGAACGCAAGCCGCGAAGCCAGCCCGAGCAGCAGGGTGCCCTCGTCTTCGCAAAGCGCGAAGCAGGCGAGCCGTTCAGGCATCTCCCATGTCTCGTGCGACCCGTCCCGCGGGTCGTAGCGAGACAGCCTGGCGCCTTCGATGTCGGTCCAGTACAGGCGGCCACTGCGCGCGCACCATGTTGCCCCTTCGCCCAGCGTGTTCCGTGCCGGCACGACCAGCACGGCCGTGGCCGCTGCACTCTCGCTCACGCCCAGCCTCCGTCCACCACGATGTCCTGCGCCGTGATCATGCGGCTGTCGTCGGCGGCAAGGAACAGCGCCATGCGCGCGAGATCCTCGGGCTGCAGTTCGGCGTCGATGCACTGGCCGCGCTTGATCGCCTCGCGGCCCTCGTCGTTGAGCCACAGGCGCCGCTGCTTCTCGGTCATGACCCAGCCCGGCGCGAGCGTGTTCACCCGGATGCCGAAGCGCCCGAGATCCTTCGCGAGGCCTCGCGTGAGGCCCTGCACCGCCGACTTGCACAGCGTGTAGACCGGGAAGTCGGCTTGCTTGAGCATCCAGCTGATCGATCCCATGTTGATGATCGAGCCGGCGCGCGCAGCCTTCATGTCCTCCACGACAGCCTGCGCCGCGAACAGCTGATGCCGCACGTTCACCGCGATGCCTTGCTCGAACGATTCCGGCGTGACCTCCGCGAGCGCATGGCGGCGGTCGTTCGCCGCGTTGTTCAGGAGTACCTGGATCGGGCCATATGCCGTTTTAACGTCGGCGATGGCGGCGCGCAGCGCGTCGATGTCGGTGAGGTCGCAGGTCACAAAGAGTGGCTGGTGGCGCGCGTCGCCCAGCGAGTCCGCGAGCGCGATGCCCGCGCTCGTGTCGATGTCGAGAAAACCCACGCGCGCGCCCTGCGCGGCGAAGTGCTCGACGAACGAGGCGCCGATGCCGGTGGCGCCGCCCGTCACGAGAACGACGCGGTCGACGAGGCTCGGGTAGCGCGCATACGGCTCGTGCGCGTGGCGCGCGACGGCGTTGGCGGGGGACGTCATGATTGAGCTTCCTTATTGATTAGTCGCCGTGGTGGGTCGCCGGCTTCAGTCACGCGAGCCGCGGTTCTTCAACTGGTCGAGCAGCACCGCCGCGAGCAGGATCGCGCCGCGCACGAGATACTGGTAGAACGCGTCGATGTTGAGCAGGTTCATCACGTTCTCGACCGTGCCCATGATCAGCACGCCGATCACCACGCCCGAGATCGTCGCGCGGCCGCCCAGCAGCGAAACCCCGCCCAGCACGCATGCCGAGATCACGTTCAGCTCGAAGCCTTCGGCCGCGTTCGGCTGGCCCGAGGTGATGCGCGAAGCGAGGATCACGCCGGCTAGCGCCGTGACGGCGCCCTGGATCAGGAAGATCCAGACGCGCGTGCGCTCCACGTTGATGCCCGCGAGGCGCGAGGCCTCGGGATTGCCGCCGATCGCCAGCGTGTTGCGTCCGTACACCGTGTGATTGAGCATCACGCCGAACACGATGAAGCAGACGAGCGTGACCCAGATCGGCAGCGAAACGCCGAAGAACGTCAGGTTGCCCAGCGCGATGAACGTGTCCGACGACACGCCCACGGCCTGGCCGTGCGAGACGATAAAGCCAAGGCCGCGCACGATCTCCATCGTGGCGAGCGTGGTGATCAGCGCGTTGATGCGCAGGTAAGCGATCACCGCGCCGTTGACGAAGCCGATCGCGGCGCCCGCGGCCACTGCCGCGGCCATCGCGATGAACGTGTTGTTCGTCGCGTTGAGCACCATCGCGCAGAGCACGCCCGCGAACGCGACCGTCGAGCCCACGGAAAGGTCGAAGTCGCGCGAGGCGAGACAGAACATCATCGTGCAGGCCACCATGCCGATCTGCGAGACCGAAAGGGCAAGGCCCAGCATGTTCTCGATCGAGAAGAAATGATCGACGGTCAGCGACATCACGACGAACATGATCACGAAAATCACGATCAGGCTGTATTCGGTGATCTGCTGCCACCAGCGCTGCTTGTCGCTGGCCTTCGGAATCAGGGCATCGGCGACGTTCTTCGCCGTTTCAGCCGCCAGGTTTTCTCTCGCTTGCATTTCAGTTACTCCTCCCCGTCCACTCATGCGGCCAACGCCGGCTCGCGCTTTGGCAGCGCGAGGTCCAGCACCGCGTGTTCGCTCGCCGCGCTGCGCGGCAATTCGCCCGAAATACGGCCTTCGCGCATCACGACGATACGGTCCGACACGCCCAGCACCTCGGGCAATTCCGATGACACCATCACGATCGCGCAGCCGCGCGCCGCGAGCTGATAGATCACGTTGTAGATTTCATGCTTAGCGCCGACGTCGATGCCGCGCGTCGGCTCGTCGAGTATCACGACCTTCAGGTCCGGCTCCGCGAGCCACCGCGACAGAATGGCCTTTTGCTGGTTGCCGCCAGACAGGAAACGGATCTTCTGGCGGCGGCTCGGCGTCTTGATCTTCAGAAGCTTGATGAAGCGGTCGGCCGTTTCGGCTTCCTTCTTGCGGTCGAGGAACATGCCCGCGCGCAGGAAGTGCCTGCGGCAGCTGATGTTGATGTTCTCGGAGACCGACGCCATTGCAACGATGCCCTGCTCCTTGCGGTCCTCGGGGCACAGCACAATGCCGTGACGGATCGCATCGCCGGCGCTTCTCACCTTGACCGCTTTGCCGTCGAGCACGATTTCGCCGGCGCGACGCTTGTGCGTGCCATACACGAGTTGCATCAGCTCGCTGCGCCCCGCACCAACGAGCCCAAAGAAGCCGACGATCTCGCCGGCCTTCACCTCGAAGCTGGCGGGCCCGTCAAGCGGACGGCCTTCTACGCCGCGCACCGCGAAGCGCACCTCGCCGAGCGCTCGCGGCGTGTAGTTGTAGATGTCGCTGATCTCGCGCCCGACCATTTCCGCCACGATCGCTTCGCGCTTCACACCTTCGAGCGTCTCGTGCGAGGCGACCTTGCGGCCATCGCGGAAGATCGTGCAGGCGTCGCACAGCTCATAGATCTCGTCCATACGATGCGAGATGTAGATGAGTGCGCGGTTTTCGGTGCGCAACTCGCGCACGAGCTTGAACAGCACCTCGGTCTCGCGATGCGAGAGTGAACTGGTGGGCTCGTCGAGCGCGATCACGCGCGCGTTGCGCAACAGCGCCTTGCAGATTTCCACCATCTGCCGCTGCGCGATGGAGAGCTTGCGCAGCTTCGCGGCGGGGTCGAGATCGACGCCCATCGCGCTCAGCCGCTCGCGCACGAACCTGCGTGCCTCGCCGCGCTTGACCCAGCCGAGCGCATTGGGCAGCGCGCCGAGCAGCAGGTTTTCGGCGACAGTCAGATCCGGCACATACTGCAGTTCCTGGTGGATCACGGCGATGCCCGCGCCAATCGACGACGCCGCATCCGGAAAGCGCACCTCGTTGCCGTCCACGAGGATGTGGCCCGAGTCCGGCTGATACTCGCCGCCCAGGATCTTGAGCAGCGTGGACTTGCCCGCGCCGTTCTCGCCCATGAGGCCGTGCACCTGGCCCGCGTGCACGTCGAACGAAACGCCGTCCAGCGCACGCACGCCCGGGAACACCTTGCCGATATTGTCAAAACGCAGTGTCGCAGACACTTCGGTTTCCTCTCATTCGATACGCCCGATACGCCCGATTCGCCCCGTCATGCATGCCGGCGCGCGCCCATGGGGTGCGCGCCGGCAACGAGCGGCGGTAGACGCTCGACCTGAACGATCGATTCAGGCCCGGGGTTCAATCCCTCACTTCGCCGCGAGCCCCATCTGCTCGCGCACCTGGTTCACGTTGTCGCGGGTGGCCAGCATCCCGGTCGTCAGCGTGAGCAGCGGCGGTTCCTTGCCTTGCGTGATCCACGCGTACATCAGTTCCGAGGTCTCCTCGCCGTGGCGCTTCGGGCTGATGATGACGGTGCCGTAGAAGCCGGTCGGCGCGGGCTTCTTGAACTCGTTCAAGGCCGAGTCCGAACCGCCGATACCGATGCCGATCATGTTGTCGGCCTTGAAGCCACGGCCTTCCGCTGCGCGCACGGCGCCCAGCACGGCTTCGTCGTTCAGGCCATAGGCCACCCAGTGCTTGAACTGCGGGTTCTTCGTGAGCGCGATGTTCGCGGCATTGAACGCGTTTTCCGTGTCGGTCTTGGCCTGCGGCGCCTGGATCACGTTCGCCTTCGGAAAGCCGGCTGCCACGAGCGCGTCGGTCGCGCCGCTCGTGCGGTCATGTGCGGTCGGCAGTTGCTCGTAGGTCACGTCGATCGCGCCCACGTCCTTCATGTCCCAGCCGCGCTTCTTGATCTCGGCGGCAATGCCGTCGCCCACCTGCTTGCCGATGTTGTACGCGGAGATGCCCATATGCGGCACGGCCTCGATCGGCTTGCCCGAACCGTCGACCAGGCGGTCGTCCACGGTCATCATCTTGAGGTTGTCGGCCTTCGCCTTGGCGACGATGCCCGGTCCGAGCTTCACGTCAGGCGTGCAGATGATGAAGCCCTGGGCCTTCTGCGCAGCGAGGTTGTCGATCGCGCTCATCACCTTCTCGCCCGACGGCGCGCCGATCTTCACGAGCGTGAAGCCGTCCTTTTTGGCGGCCATTTCGGCGAACTTCCACTCGTCCTGGAACCACGGCTCCTCGGGCTGCTTCACGAGAAAGCCGATTTTCACGTCGTCTGCAGCCTTCGCGACCGGCGCCTGGACCAGCGTCGCGCTTGCGGCGACCGCGGTGGCCATCAGCGTCAGAAAAATGCGTCGTTGCATGTTGTCAGTCTCCTGTCTTCTTCGTTCACGGGAAGGGTCGGCCGCCTGTTCTTCTGCCCGCCGCGGCGCGCGGCCAGCGCGTCGACGGATTGCTGCTTTTTCTTCGAGTCCTGCGATTCGATCGTCCGCCTCAATCGTCTGCTTCAATCGTGATAGAGCGCGGTGCGCCCACCGTCGATCGTGATGCAGGTGGCGTTGATGAACGGCGCTTCGTCCGAAGCGAGGAACACCGCCGTCATGGCCACCTCCTCCGGGCGGCCGATGCGCTTCATCGGCGAGAGCGCCAGGGTGGTTTCACGCGCGCCATGCGGATCGGGTTGCGAGTCCCACCAGTCGCGCGTGAGCTGAGTCTCGATGTAGCCTGGCGCGATCGCGTTCACACGCACATTCTTCGCTGCGTACTCGATGCCCAGCGCGCGTGTGAGGCCGAGCACGCCATGCTTCGCCACCGGGTAGGGAAAGCAGCCCGGAATGATCTGGAACGCGTGCGTCGATGCAATGTTCACGATGCTGCCGGTCCCGCGCTCGACCATGCCAGGCAGCACGGCGCGGCAGCCGTTCCAGACGCCGTCCAGATCAACCGCGAAGCAGCGCCGCCAGTCATCGTCGGTCATGGCGAGCGGGTCGGCGAAGACGTTGATGCCCGCGTTGTTCACCAGTACGTCCACGGGGCCGAATGTGCGTTCGGCGGCGTCCACCGCCGCGCGCACCGACCCGGCCTGCGTGACATCGGTCTGTACCGCCAGCACCTGCGCAGCCGCCTGTTGCGCGGCGATCTCGTGCGCGCACGCCTGCGCGGTTTCAGCGTCGAGTTCCGCGAGCACGACCGCCGCGCCTTCGGCCGCGAACGCGCGCGCGATCGCCGCACCGATACCGCGTCCGGCGCCGGTCACGAGCGCGACCTTGCCAGCAAGCCGCTTCACGCCGGCGCCCCCTGGCTCGGGTGAGCGGCCGCGTCGCGCGTCACGCGCCAGCCCTCGATGAACGCCTGTGCAGTCGCGCGTGTCGCCTCGACGCTCTGGCCAGGCTTGTAGAGCGCAGAGCCTAACCCGAAGCCGCTCGCGCCCGCGTCGAGTTGCGGCCCCATGTTGTCGGGCTTCACGCCACCCACGGGCAACAGCGGCACGATGGCCGGAATCACCGCTCGCCAGGCCTTCGTCACAGCTGGCCCGAGCTGCTCCGCCGGGAACATCTTCAGCGCGTCCGCGCCGTGCTTGAGCGCGGCGAAGGCCTCGGTGGGCGTCGCGACACCCGGAACGCATGACATGCCGTGCCGCGTCGCCGCGAGCACGACCTCGACGTCGGCGTGCGGCATCACGATCAGCTCGCCGCCGGCCGCCTTCACGTCGCGCACGCGTTCGGTGGTGAGCACCGTGCCGGCACCGATCATGGCATCCGCGGGTAGCGCAGCTCGCAGCGCCGCAATGCTGTCGAGCGGGTTGGGCGAATTCAACGGCACTTCGATAATCCTGAACCCGGCCTCGTAGAGTGCGCGGCCGTGAGCCGCGGCCTCGTCAGGCTTGATGCCGCGCACGATCGCGATCATCCGGCACGCCCCGAATGCGGCCATGAAGCCGGTATGAGGCTGATAGGGAGCAGGCAGATTCAGTTCGGATTCCATATCGTGTTCCAAGGTTTGCTGGCTGGACTCGCACAGCCCGGGCTGCGCTCAGCGGGGCGCGGGCTGCACCGAGTGCACCGACTGCACCGAGTGCACGACGAGGCCCGCCTTCACGGCGATGTGCCAGAGCCCACACTCGGTCGCACGCTGCGCGAGCTCCGCGCGCGTGCAGCCGAACTGTTCGAGTGCGAGCCGATATCGTTCGCACAACGCATCGGCACCGATCAGCCTCGGCGCACAGGCCGAAAGCGACACATCGCGCCGCGCCAGCGATGCCTCCAGACCCAGCAGTTCATGACCGATCACGACGCCCGAGAGATAGTCGGGCTGTTCGTCGGCCGAGAGTTGCCCCGTGAGGCCAAGCGTGCGCGTGCTGAACGCCGTTGCGAGCAAGCCGGCGCTACCGTGCTCGCGCGCCACCGTCACGCCGCGCAGGAATGCCGGCGTATCGGGTTGCGCGGGCCGCTTCATCGTGCGGCCGAGTATCGTGTGCGCCGTGAGCGCCGCGTAGACCTCGCCGGTCATGAAGGTGTAAAAGCGCGCAATGCGCCCGCCCTCCACCACCACCCACTTCGCGTGTGTGCCAGGCAGCCCGATCAGCGCCGCCTGCGTTGTTTCGGCCGCCGCCGGGTCGCACAGCGTGCCGAAAACCTGGGTCTCCTCACCACGCATCACGTTCGGCAGCGCACCTTGCTCCAGTACGCCCGGCACGACGGTCAACAGCGCGCCGCGCCCGGTCCGGATGCCGACGACGCCTGCAACAAGCGCCTCGACGCTGGCCGGCGTCTCGACGTACGGTGCCTGCACCCAGCCCTGTGCGCTACCCACCATGCCGGCCGCGATCACGGGCAGCGCCGGAGCATCCGCGAGCCACACGCCACACGCTTCGTCGAACGCTTCGTCGAATCCGCCCTCCTCGGCCGGCACCGGCAGATTCATGATCCCGGCCGTCGAGACGCGCGTCGCGAGCACCTCGCCGTTCGCGTCGAACAGATAGGCGCGCAGCGAGGTCGTGCCCCAATCGAGCCCGATCAACACCGCACGCGCGGCGAGGCCAGCGTCCTGCGCACCTTGCGCCACTGCCGCGCCGCCCATTGCGCCCTTTTCACGCGCTTTCGCTTTCATCGGCGGATCCTGCGCGTGGCCGGCTGCGGCGCTCGCCAGCCGAGTTCCTGGGAAATCGCACGGGCCTCGCGCTGCACCACGGGAATCAGTTCATCCATGCGCTCGAGCGGCATATACGGAATCGTGCTGGCAACCGAAAGCGCCGCCACGATCGCGCCCGACGCGTCGCGCACCGGTGCCGCGACGCAGCGGATCGAAACTTCGTTCTCCTCGAGATCGAACGTGTACCCGCCTGCCGCATAGCCCGTCATGCGCCTCAGGAAGGTATCCGGATCGAGGCTGTGATCGGGCCGGAAGCTCACGCCGGCGAGCGCCTGGCGCGACGCATCGAACAATGAGCGCCACGACATGGGATCGAGGTCGAGCATCATCGCCTTGCCAATGCCCGTCGAGGCGAGCGGCATGCGGTGGCCCACCCGCGAGCGCATTTCGAGGCCGCGCTGCCCGGGGATCTTGTCGATGTAGAGCACGTCGTCGCCATCGCGCACGCCGAGGTGGATCGTGTCGAGCGTCTCGCCGGCCAGCGCTTCCAGATGCGTACGCGCGACCGTCGTGAGCGGCATCTGCTCGAGCGCGATGGTGCCCAGTTCAATGACTTTCGGACCGAGCAGGTAGCCGCCCTGCACCTGGCGCAGATAGCGCGCCTGCACGAGGCTGGAAACGAGACGATGCGTGGTGCTGCGCGTCGTGCCCAGCACCGCGCCGAAAGAGCGCAGATCGCGCACACCGGCCGCGGCGGCTTCGAGGATGGCCAGACCGCGCAGCAGCGTCTGCGTGCCGGCCTGCGAGGCGCCGTCGAGCAGGGTGGCGGGCAGGCCGATCTCGTCGGTGCCGGCGCGGATCTTCCGTGCGGCGGGCTTGCTGTCGGTGATTTCGTCCGCGTCGTCGGGCAGGCGCGCGGCAAGGCTGGAAGACATCGCTTTGGTCATGGCAGGGCGACGAATGAGCGAGGGGAGCGGATCCGGAACGGCACGCGACGCGGCTTCAAGCGCCGCGTGGACCACGAGACAAGAAACGGCGCGCGCAGGCGCTCCGGTAAGACTTGAGCGGCACCGCGCCCAACGCTTGCACGATCATGACGATGTCTCCGAATCTTCTGTGGCTTGCCGTTCGCGGCCAGCTGTTTGGTCTGGATTGTAGGTCTGTTTTTTCCAGATCTCCAATATGTGAGTCTGCTGCTCATATATTGGGAATGGAGCCAGAGCACAAAAAAGGCAGCCCCCCATCTCCGGGGGCCGCCTCTGGGTAACGTCTCGTGCCCCCCGAACCAGGAGGGCTGCTGGCTTACTTACCGGCGGGAGCCTTGTACGCCACGCAGTCGATCTCGACCTTGCAGTCCACCACCATGCTCGACTGCACGCAGGCGCGCGCCGGCGGATGCTCGCCGAAATACTCGCGAAAGACCTTGTTGAACGACTGGAAATCACGCGCGTCGTCGAGCCAGACGCCGCAACGCACCACATGCTCCGCGCCATAGCCCGCTTCCTTCAGGATCGCGAACAGATTCTGGATGGCCTTGTGCGACTGCTCGACGATGCCGCCGTTGATCACCTCGCCGCCTTCCATCGGCGTCTGGCCGGACACGTACAGCCAGCCGTCGGCTTCCACCGCGCGCGCGAACGGCAAATGCTGGCCGCCCTGGCCCTTGCCGCCCTCGGCTCCAATTCGTTTCATGGTTTGCTCCTTGTAGATCGTCCTGCGCGCCGTAGAAGCGCCGCGCCGGGGGTCGAAATTCGTGACTCAGAATGCCGTGGCTTCGGTTTCGGCGTGGGTTTGCGCCGCATGAGAATCGCGTGCGCCCCGCGCGACGAAATGGCCTGCCCGCGTACCGGTCGGCTCACCGTCGCGATACGACAGCACACCGTTCACCCATACCGCGTCGATGCCCTGCGCCACCTGTTGCGGCTTGTCGAACGTCGCCGTGTCGCGCACGGTCGCCGGGTCGAACAGCACGAGGTCGCCGTGCCAGCCCACCCGAACCTCGCCGCGCTTCTCCAGCCCATAGCGCCGTGCCGAAAGGCTCGTCATCTTGCGCACTGCCTCTTCGAGCGGGATCAACGCCGCGTCGCGCGCGTAGTGCCCGAGCACGCGCGGAAACGCCCCCCATAGCCGCGGGTGCGGCAGCGGATCGTTCGGCAAGCCGTCCGAGCCCACCATCGTCGCCGGGTGCGAGAGGATGCGGCGCACGTCGTCCTCGGACATGTTGTGATACACCGCACCCGCAGGCTGCAGGCGCTTCGCCGCGTCCTGCTGCGATACGTCCCATTCGGCCGCGATGTCCTTGATCAGCTTGCCCGCCTGCTCCGGGTGCGGCGTGGACCAGGTGATCGTGATGTCGATGTCGCCGGTCACCTGCTTGAGGTCGAGCGTCGACGAACTGCGGCTGTACGGATAGCAGTCGCAGCCCACCGGCTGGTATCTGCGGGCGCCCTCGAGCGACGCCAGCACCTCGCTGCTGCGTCCCCAGTTCGACGGCCCGGCGCATTTGAGGTGCGAGATGACCACCGGCACGCGCGCGTGGCGACCGATGTGATACGCCTCGTTCATGGCGTCGAGGATCGCGTCGAACTCCGTGCGCATGTGCGTCGTATAGAGCGCGCCCGCCGCGGCGAGCGGCTCGGCCAGCGTGGCGACCTCCTCGGTCGATGCTTCGTAGGCCGAACCGTAGGCGAGGCCTGTCGAAAGCCCCAGCGCGCCGCGGGCGAGCGAATCCTCGAGCTGCGCGCGCATCGCGGCGATCTCGCTCGCCGTGGCGGCGCGCCTGAGATCGTCCATGTGGTTGTTGCGCAGCGCCGTATGCCCGATCAGCGCACCCACATTCACGGCCGGCTGCGCCGCGTTGACCGCGTCGACATACGCGGAGAAGGTCGGGTAGCGAAACGCGTCGCGCTCGCCAAGCAGGTTCATCGGGTCGGGCGGATCGCCCTTGAGGGTGACCGGCGAAGCGCTGATGCCGCAATTGCCGACGATCACGGTCGTCACGCCCTGGCTGATCTTCGGCAGCATCTGCGGGGAGCGGATCACGTGCGTGTCGTCGTGGGTATGGACGTCGACGAAGCCCGGCGCGAGCGCGCGCCCGTTCGCCTCGACCACCTCTTCGGCCAGCCAGTTCGAGAGATTGCCGATCGCCGCGATACGGCCCTCGCGCAACGCCACGTCACGCTCGACGGGCGGCGCGCCGGTGCCGTCGTAAAGCATGGCGCCGACAATGAGTGTGTCGGCGGCTTCCGGGTGCGAATGCATATCGGTCTCCCTGTCCTGTCTTCCGGTCTGTCAATCGCCAAGCGGCTGGCGCTCGCCGCCGCCACGATGCGCGTCGAGCGTGTGCTTCATGCGGCGCAGCAACTCGCGCGTCTGCTCGGGCTGCGTGAGTGCGAGTTCGGTCACGAGCACGTCGAGCGCCATCATCATCGCGTAGCGCGACGACGACGGCTTGTAGATGAAATCGGTCTCGCTCGCGACGATCGGCACGACGCAGTCGGCGAGCGCAGCGAGTGGCGACGCGGGCGCCGTGAGCGCGATCACCTTCGCGCCGTAGTCGCGCGCGACGCGGCAGCTGTCGAGCATCTCGGGCACGCGGCCCGTCACGGAAAGCGCGACAACTGCGCATTCGGGTGACATCGTGCTCGCCACCATGCGCTGCAGCAGGCTGTCCTGATACGACGCGACCGGACGGCCGAGCCGCACGAGGCGAAAGCGCATTTCATCGGCGAGCGCCGTGGAGCCGCCGCCCATGCCGAACACGTAGATCATGCGCGCAGCGCGCAGCGCCGCGACCGCTTCGGCGAACGGCGCCGTGCGCAGCAGCTCGTGATTGCGCGCAAGCGCGGCGTGGATTTCGTCGTAGACGCGCGTCGCGAGCGACTCCGGCGCGGCACGCTTGCCGCGCCGGCGGGTGGCCGCCGCCTTGTCCATGCCATCTGCGCCGCCCGCGTATCCCGCCGCCGCACCGCGCAGGAATCGCTCACCCACCGCCGCGGCCTGGGCGAGCCGCAGCTTCAGTTCGCGCACGTCCGCACAGCCCACCGCCTTGGCAAAGCGCGTGACCGAGGCGATGCTCACGCCGGCGCGCTCGGCCAGCTCGCCGATGCTCGCGCGCGCGGCGCTCGCCAGGTCGTCGAGTATCAGCGCGGCGACCTCGCGTTCGGCCGGACGCAACTCGGGCACACGCCCTGCAATGCGTGTCACGATATCGAAACGGCCGGATTCGGTAGCGGAATTCATCGAGTGTACGGAGAATGGACCGACGCTGTTAGTAAATAACAATTCACGCGAAGATGGTACTTTGTGTACCATCTCACGGTCAATGCCACCCGTCTGCCAGCAGTGCAATGGAGCGAATGGAAATGAAAGTTACAAACTATCAGGGCGCGACGATCGACCCGAGCAGCAAGGGGCTCGGCAACGTGCCGGGAACGAGCATTCAGCTCGTCGACGCCGCACGGCTCGAATGGAATCTGCTGGACGAGGACGTGAGCCTGCCCGCCGCGGTGCTCTATGCCGACCGCGTCGAGCACAACCTGAAGTGGATGCAGGATTTCGTCACGCGCTACGGCGTGAAGCTCGCGCCGCACGGCAAAACGACCATGGCGCCGCAGCTCTTTCGCCGCCAGATCGAAACGGGCGCCTGGGGCATCACGCTCGCCACGGCGCACCAGACGCGCGCCGCGTATCGCGGCGGCATTTCGCGCGTGCTGATGGCCAACCAGCTGGTGGGCCGCCACAACATGACCATGATCGCCGAGCTGCTGACCGATCCGGATTTCGAGTTCTTCTGCCTCGTCGATTCGGTGCAAGGCGTCGAGCAACTGGGCGAATTCTTCCGCTCGGCGCGCCGCACGCTGCAGGTACTGCTGGAGATCGGCGTGCCGCGCGGCCGCACGGGCGTGCGTGACGCCGATACGCGCCACGCGGTGGTCGAGGCGATCGGGCGCTATCCCGATTCGCTCAAACTCGCCGGGGTCGAGCTTTACGAGGGCATCCTCAAGGAAGAGAGCGAGGTGCGCACGTTCCTGCGCGACGCCATCAACGTAACGAAAGAGCTGGCCGCACAAGGCCGCTTCTCGCGCAAGCCCGCGCTGCTCTCGGGCGCGGGCTCGGCGTGGTACGACGTGGTCGCGGAGGAGTTCGCACCGGCCTCAGAAGCCGGCGCGATTGACGTCGTGCTGCGCCCCGGCTGCTATGTGACCCACGACGTGGGCGTCTACAAGCAGGCGCAGTCGCAGATCCTCACGCGCAATCCGGTCGCGCGCGAGATGGGCGTGGCACTGCTGCCCGCGCTGCAACTATGGGCCTACGTGCAGTCGATTCCCGAGCCGGGACGCGCGATCATCGGCTTCGGCAAGCGCGACGCGGCATTCGATGCAGGCTTTCCCGAGCCGTCGCGCCACTACCGGCCGTCGCGCGATCGCGCCAACGGCACGCCGCCTCGCGAAATCGCGGCGAGCGAGGGCTGGGAGGTGTTCCAGATGATGGATCAGCACGCCTACCTGCAGATTCCGGCCGGCGCCGATATCGAGGTCGGCGACATGATCGCCTTCGACATCTCGCACCCGTGCCTCACCTTCGACAAATGGCGCCAGGTGCTGCTGGTCGATCCGTCGTATCGCGTGACGGAAGTGATCGAGACGTTTTTCTGAGTTCAGCCGCCGCTGTCTTTCCTGGCTTCGGCCTGCGCGGCGCACGCCTCGCCGATGCGCGCCTCCATCAGGCGCAGCGCGCCCGACAGCGCGGCAAGCGCGTCGTCAGGCAAGGACATCGTCAGGTTCAGAAACGCGTTGCGGCGCGGCAGGCTCGCCTCGGTGGCCGTGCGGCCGGCTTCGGTCAGCTTGACGTTGGTGATGCGGTTGTCGCGCGGATCGGCGCTGCGCTCGATCCAGCCTAGCAGCTCCAGCGCCTTCAACTGCCGCGTGAGCGCGCCCGGGTCCACGCGCAGGCGCTCAACCAGACGTTTTTGCGAAGACTCGCCGCTCTGCTCGTAGAGCGCGAGCAGAATGCGCCAGCGCGGCAGCGGATGGCCCACCTGGGCCTCGAACGCCGCCATGAACGTGCGATAGGTCCGTCCGAACTGCTGGACGATGGCAATGCGATCGTGTGTGTCCATGTCATGTATCGAATGAGGGCTCAGCGGTGTCAGTCCGCATGGACGACGGGCTCGACCTTGCGATGCAGCTTGATGGGCGGCACGCGCCGAGTTTGCCAGACCGATATCACCGCGATCGCCGCCGCCATGGCGATACCCAGATGAATGGCGCCGACCAGCGCCTCGCGTGCGGCCTCAAGCAGCGGGGCACCATGGTGCCCCGCATGCGCGAGGTCGCCGAGCAGGGTGGCCTGGGCATCGCGGTTGATAAGGATCTGCGGATCGGCCAGTTGGGGCAGCCAGTGCGTCGCGTGATCGGCATCGAGCGCATTGCGCACGCCGCTCGCATAAAGATGCGTGACCAGGGTTCCGGTCAGCGCCGTGCCGATCATCCCGCCTATCATCCGCAGCGACTGCAGCAGCGCCGTCGCGATCCCCAGGTGCTCGCGGCCCGCCGTCTGCTGCGCGAACACGGTGAGATTGGGCATGACGAAGCCGAGGCCGAGGCCGCCAACGATCATGAGCGCCATCAGAAGCGGGCGCGGCGTGCCACGCGTGGTAACGACCACCGCCATGCATGCCGCCGCGACCATCGCGAAGCCGATATAGAGCATGAGATTCGGATTGCGGATGCGCGAAACGATACGACCGTTCGCGATGCTGCCTATCGTGATGAACACGACAAGCGGTGTGATGACGATCCCCGCCTCTTTCGGTGACATGCCAAAGCCGCCCTGGAACAGCAGCGGTGCGTAGAAGAGCAGTGAGAACATGGTGAAGCCGCCGAGCACGGCAAGCGTGAAGAGCGCGTTGAGGCTCGGGTTGCGGAACATGTCCATGGGCAGAATGGCCTGCGGGCAGCGCAGTTCCCAGCGCCACAGCGCCCAGCCGGCCGCGACGGCCACGCCAAGCAGCCCCACGGAGCCGACGCCCACGCCGTGCTTGGGCAGCATCTCGACGAACAGCTGGAGGCTGCCGAGAGTGATCGCGATAAGTAGCGCGCCGGGCCAGTCGAGCCGCATGCGCGCCTCGTGCACCACATGGCGCAGATGGGGCAGATAGCGCCAGACGAAGAGCAGCGAAATCAGCCCGACCGGCAGATTCACGTAGAAAACCGAGCGCCAGCCGTAGTACTGCGTCAGAAACCCGCCGAGCGACGGGCCAACGGCGTTGGCGATACCGAACGCCGAACTCATGAGCACCTGCCAGCGCAACCGCACGACCGAATCGGGGAAGAGATCGGGAATGCAGGCGAAAGCAGTCCCGACGAGCATGCCGCCGCCAATACCCTGCAGTCCGCGCGCCAGAACGAGAAACAGCATGCTGTTGGCCGCGCCGCACAGCACGGAGGCGCCAGTGAAGACAACGATGGAGGCGATCACGAACGGCTTGCGCCCGTAGTAATCGCCGAGCCGGCCAAAAATGGGGACGGTGATAACCGAGGTCAGCAGATACGAGGTGGCAACCCACGCGTAAAGCTCGAATCCGCGCAATTCGGCGACGATGGTTGGCAGCGCGGTGCCGACGACGGTCTGGTCGAGCGCGACCAGCATGGTCACGAAGGAAACGCCGAGCATCGCCAGCAGCGACTCCCGGAACGGCAGAACCTGCCCGCTTGAATGGTGGGCGGCGGTATGAACAGCCATTTTTTGATCCAGCAACGTTTGACGCGTCAAATATTGGCCATCATAGCATGGCGCAATCCTCTACACTGGGCGCTCACAGGCGGCTGGCGCGGCGCGCGCCGCCCGAAGCCGCCCTGGCGATCAAGGCAGCGCAAGCAATTATCACCGGAACATTTATGGGGCCACAGTCCGACACCACCGCGATTCCCGGTCTCGGCGGGACGCTATCCGAAACCGATCTGGCGGCGCTACGGCGCGCGAAGCACCAGCTCGAGAGCCCGCCCCTCGGCATGAAGCTCGCGGCCATGGTCGGGGCGCCGATCGAAAAGATGATCGCGCGGCTCCCGACGCTCGCCAGCGACAAGGTCAGCGAAGCCACCCAGGCGGCGCTGCGCAAATGCCTGCAGCTCGCGCTCAGGACCCTCGGCAAAGGGGCAAACGGCGTGGCAGGTGCCGTCGGCGAACCCGGCACGCTGGCCGCAAAGCCGAGCAACCTGCTGCACAAATTCGCTGTCGCGACCACCGGCGCGGCGGGCGGTGCGTTCGGCCTGTTCGCGCTGCCGGTCGAGCTGCCCGTGACGACCACGCTGATGTTTCGCTCGATCTGCGACATCGCCCGCAGCGAGGGCGAGGATCTGGCGAGCCCCGACACGCAGCTGCAATGCCTGACGGTATTCGGCATGGGCGGCCGCTCGGCGGTCGACGACGAAGCCGACTTCGGCTACTTCGTCGTGCGCGGCGCGCTGGCGCAGGCGGTGTCGAAAGCGTCGTCGGAGATGGCGACAAAGGGCTTCGCCGCGCAGGGTTCGACGGCATTGCTCAAGCTCATGCAGACCATCGCGGCGCGCTTCTCCGTGCAGGTCAGCGAACAGGTCGCCGCCAAGTCGATTCCGGCGATCGGCGCCGTGCTGGGCGCAATGGTCAACACGGTGTTCATCGATCATTTCCAGCACGTTGCCCACGGCCACTTCACCGTGCGGCGGCTCGAACGACGCTACGGCGAAACCGCCGTGCAGGCCGCCTACGACGCGATCGAGGTCTCGCTCGACTGAGGTCCGCACTGGCTGGCCGTGCCGGTGACGCGGCGCACGAAGCGCGCGGTGTCGTCGAGCGCACGGCACGCCTCCGGCAGGAACGGCGCGTAGATCGGCCAGACATGCGGCAGCTCGCGGCCAACCTCGCATTCGACTGCAACGCCGGCGGCGCGTGCCCGATCGGCCAGGCGCAAGGTATCGTCGAGCAGCGTTTCCGTGCTGCCGGCCAACATGAAAAGCGGTGGCAGGCCTTGCAGATCGGCATAGAGCGGCGACGCATAAGGATGCGTCGCGCGCGTCGCCCCGAGATACAGCGGCGCGACGCGCGCGAACAGGTCGCCGCAAAACATCGGATCGCGTCCATCGTTGCCGCGCAATGACGCGCCAGTCGTTGCCAGATCGGTCCACGCCGAATAGAGCACCGCGCCGGCCGGCAACGGATCGCCGGCATCGCGCAGCGCAACGAGCAATCCGAGCGCGAGTCCGCCGCCCGCCGAATCCCCCGCGATTACGATCGATCCCGCCGGGCGTCCCGCCGTCAGCAACTGGCGATAGGCGGTCAGTGCATCGTCGATTGCCGCCGGAAACGGATGCTCGGGTGCGAGCCGGTAGTCGAGAGAAAACACATCGGCCTCGGCGCGCGGCGCGAGGCCGAACGTAATCGATCGATGCGTTTGCGGCGAGCAGAAGTAATAACCGCCGCCATGCAGATAGAGGATCGTACGCGCGGCGCGCCGCCCGTCTGCCTCGCGCTCGAGCCACTCGCCGCGCAACGGCGCATCGGCGGTGGTGTATTGCTCACGCAACTGAAAGCCGCGGGGCGGTCGTGGCGACCATACCCGCCTGGCGGTGTGTGCGCGCACGCGAGCAACATCGATCGGCTCGCGCGTGGCAGGCAGGAAGCGGCGCCGCAGGTACCAGCAGATCAGCCTGTTCTGCCAGCTCATCAGCCGCTCCCCTCAGGCAGTGTCATCAATTGCCCGGCAACACCTGGCCGCGAATCTCGCCGGACGGATTCTGCTCGGTATGGATATTGAAGTACCACTGGCCTGCCATGAGATCGGCGGCCTGCTTGTCGTCCAGCGTTGCCGATCCCTTCATCGGGCTTGCCAGATCGGACTTCGAAATGGGCACCTGCACCTTCGCGTTCTGCCCGACCGGCGCGGGACCGTGGAAGTGAGCGGCCGTCACGGGCCCCGACAGGTCGGCGTAAGTCACCGTCCATTGCAACTGCTTCGACGACGTATCGAACGTAGCGTCCAGTTCGCCATGGCCGTGGCTCACGCGCGGCGGGACTTCGCTGGACGGCTGGAGATTGGCTTTGAGGGCGACGGTGTCGGCGAATGCGGCACTCGAGCCGAGGACACACAGGGCAAGAGCGAACTGCAGCGGACGAAGCGCAATCATGAAAGTTCTCCGATGTTGTGGTGTGCCGCGTCGCCTGGCCGATGCGGCGCAACCACATGCTAGAGCAAATTTCGCGACAGCGTCGGTTCCTTCCTCGCCATGCGGGTAATTGAAAGGCAAAGAAAAAGGAGCGCCGCGAACGGCGCTCCTTCAGTGCGACTACCTGCGATCCAGACCGCCTTAGAAGCGGTGGCGGATACCAGTCGTCACGATGCCCTGGTTCTTGCTGGACGAGAAGTTGTCCTGCCCCTGATAGCCGACTTGCGTGATGCCAACACCGTTCTGGCCGGCACCCCACATGCCGACGCCTTCGAGATAGACGTCGGTGCGCTTCGAGAGCGAGTAGTCCGCTTGCAGGGCGAACTGATGCCAGTGCGCCGAGTTGCTGCCGTTCGCGTCAAGCATGGAGCCGTTCACGTTCGTGTACGTGTACATCGCGCCGATACCGAGGGCCGGCGTCAGGTTGTAGTGGAGGTTGCCTTCGAGGTTGTTGAATCGCACCGACCCGGACGAGTCGTTGAGGCGCGACTGCGTAAACACGACGCCACCCACCAACGGGCCGAAGGTATAACTCGCGCCGGCGCCCCAATTGCGCTGGCGCCCGTTCACGCCTGTACCGAACGTGCTGGCAAGCGGCGAACCCTGCACCGCGCCACCGCCCGTGGCATTCACACCATTGATCTGCGTGTACGCGGCACCGGCACGCAAACCGCCGTACTCGTAGCTCATACCCGCGCTATACGCGCGGTTGTCCGCAAACCCGCCAGCCTCGTTCGAGAACGAATAGAGGCCGCCGAACTGGAAGCCCGAGAAATTCGGGCTCGCGTACTTGATCGAGTTATTGAGCGAGAACGTGCCGTTGAGGTCGTCGTTGTCGAGCAGATGCGCGGTGTAGGTGCCGCCCCAGCTGCCGACTGCCGTCATCGGGCTGACGTAGTCGATCATCGAATCGAACTGGCGACCGAGCGTGACCGTGCCGTACTGGTCCTGCGTCAAGCCGACGAATGCCTGGCGATTGAACAGGCCGCCGTTCTGCTGGCCGTTCATGACGTTGAAACCGCTTTCGAGAGTGAAGATCGCCTTCAGACCGCCACCGAGATCCTCGGCGCCGCGCAGGCCCCACCGGCTGGCCTGGATGTTGCCGCTCGTCGCCGCGAAATTGACTTTGCTGTTGACGTTGGTCGTATAGGTGATGCCCGCATCGACGATACCGTACAGCGTCACGCTGCTTTGCGCGTACGACGCCGATGCGAATGCTGCGGCCGCAGCCGCAAGAATCAGTTTCTTCTTCATATATACGCTTCCTTTGATGCTGAGCCTTTCGGCAGAACTGGATGTCGGCACCGGCGCACTGGCCGGCATCACCTTATCCCTGCCGCGCCAGAACGGCGCCGCGTTGATTTGCAGCCCAAAGTGTAGGGGGCCGCCTCTCAGCCCCGACCTCTGCATAGAGACAAAAGCGTTTTTGAAAAAGTCGACTGTCCCGTGACAAGACCGGGATTTCGCTTGATGCTCAACGCTTCCCGACTATCTCGGTTTTTTGCGCGCCGCGCCGCGCATCGCTGTATCCCATTAAACCGTTGCCTCAGGCCAACACCAATATTTCAAGACGAGTCGCCGATTCGGACGAGTCCCATTCCTTGACCACATTGCATGTCGGTACTATCTGGCACAAATCGCAGAGGAGTCCCGCGCGATTCCTCCGTCTTCGTCCCGCCGCGCGCAGCAGAGTCAGCCATCCGATGTCGATCCAGCCCAAGTCGATGAATCAGCTCCAGGCGATGCGTGTGTTCCTGAGCGTCGCCGAACACGGCTCGTTTGGCCGGGCCGCAGCCAGCCTCAATCTTTCGAATGCGGTGATCACGCGCTATGTGGCGCTGCTGGAAGCCCGTCTGGAAACGCGCCTCGTCAATCGCAACACCCGCAGCGTGTCGCTGACGGAAGCAGGCATGGCCTACGCCGAAGGCTGCAGGCAGGTGCTTGACGATCTGGAGCGCATCGAAACGCAAATCGCGCACGGGGTTTCGGTACCGTCCGGAACCTTGCGCATCGTGGCCCATGCGTCGTTCTCGCTGAACCGCCTCACGCCGCTCCTGCAGCACTTTCTCGAGACGCACCCGAAGGTACGCGTGAACCTCACGCTGTTACACCGGCCTGTTGATCTGATCGAGGAGGGATTCGACGTTGGCATCGTCGTCCCGCGCCAGGTGAGCGGCGGCACGCTGATCCGGCGACCGCTCGTCACGATTGCGCCAGTCGCCGTGGCAGCGCCGGCCTATCTCGCACGACGCGGCGTCCCGCAGCATCCGGCCGAACTCGCGCAGCACACGCTGCTTGCGCCTTCCGCCGACATCCATGGCAACGACTGGCAGTTCGAAACGCCGGAGGGGACCTGCGAAGTGGTCCATGTCGAGCCGGCCTACACGGTCAACGACGCCGTCATGCAGCGCCACGCCGCGCTGGCGGGCATGGGCATCGCCATCCTCTCCTCGGATCAGGTGGAAGCCGACCTGGCGAGCGGTGCCGTGGTGCGCGTCATTGCCGGTTACGAAATCCGCGATGCCGACAAGGAACTCTCGCTCGTCTACCCCGGCCGCCGTCACGTCCCGGCTAAAACACGCTCGTTCGTCGACTTCACTGTCGACTGGTTCCGCGGGCTGTAAGCCCCGGTCGCGACGATTCCCGACGTTTCCCGCAAGAAACATTTGACCGTTTTTGCCTCGATTTCTTTTGAGATAACGGCTAGTCTTACACTTGCGAGAAGTGACTCTTCATCGAAGGGTCTCCAAGCTTGAACGCGGTTTCGGCCGCGTTTTTTTTCGCCCATCTGCTTCCGTTTTCATCGCCATCGGCGGCAAGCCGGTTGCTCAGGCCAGCAACGCGGCCTGCTTCTCGATGTCGTCCAGCATGGCATGACAGGTCCGAACCAGCGCGTGCCCCTCTTCGCGCAGCTGCGCCGGCGTGTGGGTGTTCATGTGGCTGCGATAGTCCTCGAGGAGTGCGAGCAGCGCCGGATAGTGGAGCACGCCCACCGCGCCGGCGAGGCGATGATGCCATTCGCGCATCCGGGCGATTTCAACTTCTTCGAGCAGCGGCGGCAACGCGTCCAGATCGTCGCGCACCGCCGAAACGAACGAGCCCAACAAGGCCTTGACGGTCGCCTCGCTACCCCATACCTGGATCATGTGCGCCAGATCGAGCGGTTCGGCGTTGTGCGCCGCCGGCGACGCCAGGGCCGCCGGGGCGGCGTATGGCGCGACCGCAGCACTCTCACCCGTCAGGCGATGCGCCCCCTCGGCACCGAACCAGCGCGCAAGGTGCTCGCGCAGCGTCGCCACACGCGTGGGCTTGATGAGGCAGTCGTCCATACCCGCGGAATGGCACAGCTGAAGGTTTTCCGGAGCCGTATTCGCCGTGATGGCCACAATCGGCAGACGCTGGCCGTCGCCCCGCTCGCGTTCGATTTGCCGTACCCGTTGCGCCAGGTCGTAGCCAGATACGTTCGGCATATGGCAATCGGTAATCAGGCAGGCGTAGTGGTTCGTCTCCATCGCCACGAGCGCTTCGGCACCGTCGTTGACCACGTCGCAGGCGAAGCCGAGCAGCGCCAGCTGATGGCGAATCAGCTCCTGATTCACCGGGTGATCCTCCGCGACGAGTATTAGCCGCCCCGCCGCACGCTCCTTTTCGCGTTCGGGCGCGACGAGCGGCGCCCCGGAGCCGCCCGCGGGATGCGCCGGCACAGACGGCAGCCCCGCCAGCGCCATCGCGCAGGCAGCACTCAGCCCGCGCCACGAGAGCGGATTCACGCTCACGCGCACGCCGTTCTTCGCGACACGGTAGCCAGTCGGCTTCGGGTTGTCGGTCAGGCGGATGACCGGTGCGCCGATCCTGGGCAGAGCGGGCATGTATGACTCGGAGACAAAGACAAGATCGACCTTGTGCGCCAACGAAACCGTGCGCCGCGCCCCCGGTTCGGCACGCGTCATGTGCATGCCAAGCGATGTGCCGAAATGGGTCAGCGCAACGGCCACATGCGGGTCGTCGCACAGGACCAGCGCGCGCTTGCCGCGCAAGCCGTTCGCGTGCGCCGATTGCACCTCCACGGGCAGTTCGATCTGCAGCGTGAGCGTGGTCCCGTTTCCGGATACGCTCTTCAGCTCTAGCTTGCCGTCCATCAGCGCCGCCAGCCGCCGGCAGATGGTCAGACCGAGCCCCGTGCCGCCGAAGCGCCGCGTCGTCGACGACTCCGCCTGCACGAACGGCTCGAACAACTGCAGCTGAAGCTCGGGCGCGATGCCGATGCCCGTATCGGCAACGGTCAGCACGAGCCGCTGGCGTGCAGGCGTTGAAGCCGTCGCGCCAACGGTCTGCACGGTCGACACGCTCACGCTCACCTCGCCGGCCGGTGTAAATTTGATCGCGTTGCCCAGCAGGTTGAAGAGGATCTGGCGCAGCCTCACGCTGTCACCGCGCAGCGTGGCGGCAACCTCGGCCCCGACGTCCACGCGTACTTTCAGGCCCTTCTCGTGCGCGCGCTGCGCCAGCAGGCCGACCGCGTTGTCGACGAGCTCGCGCACCGCGAACGGCTCGCTGGCGATCTCGAGCCGCCCGGCCTGGATCTTCGAATAGTCGAGCAGGTCATCGAGTATCTGCAGAAGCGCCCCTGCCGATTCGTGCACCATGTCGATCATCTGCGTCTGGTCGGCGTTGAGCGGCGTGCGCTCGAGCACCTCCACGAGGCCGAGCACGCCGTTCATCGGCGTGCGTATCTCATGGCTCATCATGGCGAGGAAATCGTCCTTCGCACGCGAAGCCGCCTCGGCGAGATCGCGCGCGCGCGCCAGTTCGTCGGCCCGTGCATGCTCGAGGTTGGCGTCGACGGCGTAGCCGCCCCAGACGACCGCACCGTCGTCCGCGCGACGCGGCACGAACTCGGCGCGTACCCAGAGCAGGCCCGCCGTGCCGTGGTAGCGGAATTCGGTGTTCACGGCTGCGAGATCGCGCGCCGAACCCTCGAGCAGCGCGACGAGGCACACGCGATCGTGCCGGTGCACGCGCGTCAGATCGAGCGCGCGGGCGCGAGAGAGCCTGAGTGCTTCCGCGCCGAGCAGGCGCTGGGTGTCGCCGCCGAGGTAAGGGAAGGTGTACGCGCCGTCCGGCGCCCGCCGTAGCTGGAACACGATCGCCGGCAGCGAGCTCGTGACGTCGGAGAGCAGCCGCTCCGATTCGCGCGCGCGCAGCTCGGCGCGACGAATGTCGGTGACGTCGATCATCGTGCCGAGGACGCAGAACGGCGCGTCGTGCGCGTCGCGGCACAAACGTGTCCAGAACATGCCGTGGCGCGGCTCTCCGCCCGGGCGCTCGAAGATCAGCTCGATGCGCTGGCTGCCGCCCTCGCTGAGCGTGCGCCGGTAGAGCTCGTCGACGAGCCGGCTGTTCTGCACGCCCCACGCCTCGATCGACGGCCCGGCGCGGCCGATCACGGCCGTCCGCTGCAGCCCGGTCGTCTCCTCGTACGCGCGGTTCACGGCGATATAGCGGTTGTCCAGGTCCCGCGCCGCGAGCGGGTACGGGATCATCTCCATCATCGTGTCCTGCAGCTCCACCTGACGCGCGAGGATCTGCTCGGCGCGGCGGCGGCGACGCATCTCGCGCTGCAGCAGAACGTAGGCGCGCAGCGTGACGAGCAGCACCACGCCGAACGCGATCACGATCGGCAGCAGCCGCAGTGCGTTCACGCTCCAGCGCTGCGTATGACCCGCGGCGCCGGTGGTCCAGCGGTTGCGGATCTGCTGGCGTTGCGCGGGCGGCATCGACGCCAGCGCGCGGTCGATGAGCGCCGCGAGCGGGGCGAGGTCGGGACGCACGGCGAAGCCGACGGCGTCGTCGACGCCGAGCCCGCCGAGCATCTTCAGCGATCCGGCGTACTGGCGGCTGAGCGGCACATCGAGCGCCGCCGCATTGCCGACCGCCACGTCCGCCTGGCCGTGCATCACCATCCAGAGCGCGGCCTCCATGCTCGCAGCGCGCACGGGGTTCACGGCGGGCAAGTCGGCGACCAGCTGGGCGAGCCCTGGCGTGTGCGGGACGACCACGATACGGCGCCCCGCGAAGTCGCCGATGTCGCGCGCTATCGGTTCGTCGCGACGACCCACGAGTATCAGCGGGTAGCGCTCCAGCGGTTGTGTGAACACCGCGTTCCCACCCACGACTTCGTCATGCTGCGAGGTCGCGAGCAGCGCGAGGTCGCCGTGACGAAACGGCTCGGCCGCGCGCGCCCAGCCGGAAACCGGCACGCGCACGAGTACCACACCGAGCGTGCCGTGCAGGTAGTCGAGGTAGTCGTTCGCGATGCCTTCGGGGCGCTGTGCGCCTGCGGTGAAGCTGAACGGCTGCCAGTCGGCGTCGACGCCGACCTTCAATGGCGGCAGCGCCCGCAGCCATGCGCGCTCGGCGCTGCTGAGCGCGAAGGTGGGCGATGCGGGCACCTGTGCGACCGCGCCGTCGAGCCAGCGCGCGCGCACACCATTCACGGCAGCGGGGCGCACGCCCGCCAGCGCCATGTTCAGCTGGTCGCGCAGATCGCTCTTCGAAACGGGCACGGCGAAGCGCAGGTCCTTCATGCGCATGCGCTCCGTGTAGGCAACGCGCAGCATCCGGAAGGCGTCGAGCGAGAGCTGGTAGCGCACGACCGGCGCGAAGCCGGCATAGATGTCCGCGCTACCCGCGGCGACGGCCCGCAACGCGTCCTCCGTGCTCGCGTAACTGCGAACGTCCGCAAGCGGGAAGCGTTCGCGCATCAGCGGCTCGAGCGCGTATCCCCGCTCGACCGCGAGATGCGCATGAACAAGCCGGGGCGCGGCAGTGGCGACACCCTCATTGCCCGCGCGGGTAACGAATACGGCCGAGCCGCTGAGATAAGGCGCGGTGAACGCGAGACAGCGTTGTCGCTCCGGCGAGCGCGCAAGGCTCATGATCACGTCGACCTCGCCGGCGCAGGCCCCTGCGAGCAAGGCAGGCATGTCGCGATAGACGCGCGGTTTGAGCGCGACGCGGGTGCCGACGGCAAGACGCAGGTAGTCGGCGCTGAAGCCGGTAAGCGCGCCGCCGTCGAGCACGTCTAGCGGTGGCCAGCCGCCGGCAACGACGCCGACGATCAGCTGCGCGGGAAAGGGCGGCGTCTCGCCTGCCATGGCAACGGAAGCCACACTCGCGGCGCTGGCCGGAGCGCTTGCCTGTGTGGCGTTCGGCGCGAGCGCCATGGCGAGCATCAGCGCGACGAAGACTGCAAACGGGTGGCGCCAGCACCCGTGCGGCAGGACGTAACGGGACGTGCGGGACGTGCGGGACGTGCGGAACATGCGCGACAGCGCTTTCATCTGCGCGGCATAGGTCAGACTGACGCATCGCGGCGCAACCGCGCCGCTGCACGCCGCGTCCGCGCGTAACGATGGCATAGGCCGGCGCCAATCGCTCCCGCCATTGGCGCAGCCCAGAAGAGCCAGAGCTGATCGAGCGCCCAGTCCCCGACGAACCACGCCGGCCCGGTGGAGCGCGCCGGATTGATACCACCGTTGCTCACGGGAATGCTGATGAGATAGATCACGGTCAAACAGACGCCGAGCGCGACGGGCGCCGATCTGCGCCGCTCGGGTGAAGCCGACATGAGCAGGTGCATCGAGACGAACACGAACGACAGCACGCACTCGAGCGCAAACACCGCGCCGAACGCATAGTCGCAGGGTGAATGCTCGTCGTAGCCGTTAGCGCCGAAATCCGAAACGGAAGGCAAAAACCCCGGCCGGCCGCTCGCGACCCACCAGAGCAGGGCAGCGCCTGCAATCGCGCCGGCTGTCTGCGCCGCGATGCAGGGCGCCAGGTCGCGCACGCGAAAGCGCCGCGCGACGGTATAGCCGATCGTGACGGCGGGATTGAAATGGGCGCCCGCGGCATGGCCGACGGCGAAGCTGGCGAGCGCGAGCGCGAGCCCGAACGAGGCCGCCATCTCGACTATGCTCCAGCCCTGGGCCGGGATACTGGCATTGAGTGCCGCGATCGAGCAGCCTGCAAATACTAGCCACGCCGTCCCGGCGCCTTCCATGGCCAACCGCATACCGAGCTTCATCGTTCCATCTCCGCGTCACGCGCCGCCCCGCCCGGCCCCCCGGCGTCTGGGCACCGTTTGCCCCGCCCGTCAGAAGTCGTACCGCTCGTGTGGCGCCGTACGACAATCCACTTACTGAACTGGGAATTATCGTGAGCACCCATCCGTCATCAGATAGGACAACTCCTAAAAGGTGTGAGGGCACGCAGGACACGCCGCAGGGCACCCTCTGACAGAATCGCCGGCGGCCCCGCTCACGTAAGGCCAATCTGGTTGGTGAACCCTGCGAGGTCGCGCTCGGATTTCAGGCCGAGCTTGCGCATGGCGCTGCGCTTCTGCGTGCTGACCGTCTTTGGGCTGCGCGCGAGCTGCGTCGCTATTTCGCGGATCGGCATCCCCTGCGCGTACAGCTGGATCACCTGCCATTCGCGTGCGCTCGGCACGCCTGCGCACGGCGCGGGCCAGCCGTCCGCGCACTGTAGGGCGGCGCCGGCATGCCCGGAGAGGAATGTGACGCCAAGGCTTGCGGCTTCGATGGCGGGAATCAGCGATATCGGCGTGTCGCGCTTGTCGACGATCGCCTTGAGGCCCAGCTGCACCAGCCCGCAGAGGATCGGCGCGCACGACACCATTGTGAGGACAACGATCGCCGGACGCCGCGGGCCTCCCATCAAGCGCCGCAGCATGGCGAGCGAGCTGTACTCGCCGTGCATGCCCGGCATGCAGACGTCTGTCACCACGACATCGCAGTCGTGGCGGCCGATCTGTTCGGCGAGCGTCCGCGTGTCATGCGCCTCGGCCACCACAGCCATACGCGACGACAAACGCAGGAGGGCCGCTACGCCGACGCGCACGCATTCGTGGTCGTCCGCGACGATCACGCGCACGGGTCGGCACACCGTGCTCAGGCGTGCTCGCCCCGCACGACGCCGCACTCGACCGCGAAGCGGTAAAGCTCAATGTCGTTGGCAAGCGACAGCTTTTTCATGGCGGCGCACTTTTGGGCGCTGATCGTCTTGACGCTGCGACCCAGCAGGGTGGCGATCTCCGTCACGCCGCGCCCCGACGCGTAGTGGGTGAGTACCTCGAGTTCGCGCCGCGTCAAAATCCGGCGAACCTCCTCGCAGCGCTGCTCGATCGATGCCCGAGCAAGGAGGTCTCGCACGATCGGACCGGCATACTGTTCGCGCGCCATGGCCGACATGATCGCCACGGGAATGAGGTCGATCCGGTCGAGCTTGCTGACGAGCGCTTCGACCTGTAGTTCCAGCACCTCGCGAAGCGCCGTCGGATCGCTCTCCATAGTGAGGATTACCATGGCCTTCTGCCCGAACTCCCTGCGAAAGCGCCGTATCGCATCCTGCCCCTCCTGCTGGTCCGGCCCTGGCATGTACAGGTCCATCAAGACAACGTCGAAGTCCTGATGTGCGGCCTCCTCCATGAGCTGCGGTATCGTCTGTGCCCGGGCAACGATCTGGAGATGGGGGAATCCGGCAATGAGGCTCTCCAGTGCGAACAGCACGAGCGGGTGATCGTCGGCGACGATCACCCTCACAGGCGACGCCAGTTCATGGCGCCCGGGCATGGGTCGGAGCCGCTCGCGGCGCTCGGGAGACGCGGAGACAGCGGCCGGAATCGTCTCGGCCGCCGGTGCGGGTTTCCACATCATGTGAGCCCGTGCACACGCACGAAAGCGAATAGCCCGGAGTCACTGCTCACGCCAAGCTTGGCCATCGCATCGCGCTTCTGGCGGCTGACCGTGCTCACGTCACGCCCACAGTGCCTGGCGATCTCCGTGATCGTGCTACCGCCTACGAACTGGCGTATCACCTCCGATTCGCGCGGCGACAGGCGCGGCGCGGCATGACTCGCCGCGCCGGCGCCACCCGTGCTGGCGAAACTGCCCTGAGCCTGCATGCCGGCGTTTGCATGCCCGTGCGCGATTCCACGCACGGCGCTGATGAGCGCGTCAATGGGCTCGGTCTTCCTGACGATCGCGTGGCTGCCCGCGCTCATCACGGCGCGCAGGATGGCCACATTCGTGATGCTGGTGAGCACGACAACGCGCAGCGACGGCCAGTCGCGGCACAGACGCCGCACGAGACGCAAACCGTCGGCAGTTTCGACCGGACCGTCCGGCATCGTGAGGTCGGTGATCACGACATCGCACGGCACATCTTGCAGAATGCGAAAGAGCTCGCTGGGGCTGGTGGCCTCGCCGACAACCTCGATTCCGCCCGCGCTGGCAAGCGCCGAGCGAACACCGAGCAGGACGAAAGGGTGATCGTCAGCCAGGACGACGCGTCGCTTCACGATGGCTCTCTCGATAATGGGTGGACCGGATGGTGCGTTTGCGATGAGTCCGCATGGCGCCTCGTCTGGGCCCGGCATCGATGGGAAACGGTGCCGGGCTGCAGGGGTTCCAATCAGACCATCGATTGCGTTCGATCGAAATCGGAGATTTCCGAAACGTCAAAGATTATTTAGCTCAAAAATCTATAAACCATGCGATTTAATTCGCGATAATTGCAAACTGACAGATTAGATCCTCACCAAAATCGGAATCTCACGCAAAATTTTTCACGCGTTTCGTGATTCGCCGAGCGGCATTCGCGGAGTCGCCAGTGAACGTAACGATGTTCGCCCCACCGGTTCGCGGGGCCCGAGCGGAACGCCCGCTCGCGGCGCGACGCGGGGGCGCCTCGATTGGCGCAGCGCCCGCGTGGCACGGCGAAACCGCCCTATGCCGGTGCGCCGACCAGCTCCGCAAAGCGCAGCAGATCGACGTTACCGCCCGACACGACGATTCCTACGCGCTTGCCGCGCACGTCCACTTTCCGGGACAGCACCGCCGCCGCCGCAAGACAGCCCGTCGGCTCGACGACGATCTTCATGCGGCTTGCGAAGAATTTCATCGCCTCGACGAGCTCGGCGTCGCTGACCGTGACGATCTCACGCACGCGCTCGCGGATCACTGCGAAGGTGTACTGACCAAGATGCTGCGTCTGCGCACCGTCGGCGAGCGTCTTCGGCGTGTCGATATGGACGATCGAGCCGGTTTGCAGGCTACGCTGGCCATCGTTGCCGGCCTCCGGCTCCACGCCGGTCACCGTGCACCCGGGCGCCAGCGCATGCGCCGCCGTCGCACAGCCCGACAGCAGTCCGCCGCCGCCAAGCGGTACGAACAACATGTCGAGAGCGCCAGCCTCTTCGAAGAGCTCCTTGGCGGCCGTGCCCTGGCCGGCCATCACATGCGGATGGTCATACGGCGGGATCAGCGTAAGGCCGCGCTCGTCGGCAAGCCGCTTGCCGAGTGCCTCGCGGTCTTCGGTGTAGCGGTTGTAGAAGATAACTTCGCCGCCGTAGCCGCGCGTGGCCTCGACCTTGATGGCGGGTGCGTCGTCTGGCATCACGATCACGGCCTTCACCCCAAGCAGCCTGGCCGAAAGCGCAATCGCCTGCGCATGGTTGCCCGAAGAGAACGTAATGACGCCGCCAGCTTTCTGCTCGGGCGTGAACTGCGCGATGGCGTTATAGGCGCCGCGGAACTTGAACGCGCCCATGCGCTGGAAGCTCTCGCACTTGAAGAAGAGTTCCGCCCCGACGCGCTCGTTGGCCGTGCGCGAAGTCAGCACCGGCGTGCGGTGCGCAATGCCGCGGATGCGCTCGTGCGCGGCGGCGACGTCTTCAAAGGAAATCGGCAAGGTGCTCATGGTCGGTCTTCCGGGGGCAGGTAGGTGTAGACGGTCGAGCGGGCGACACCCAGTGTACGCGCCACGTCGGCCAGCGCGTGACGCAGATTGAGAAGGCCGCGCCCGGCCAGTTCGCGCACCGCTTCGCGGCGCTGCGCGAGCGTCATGCCGATAGGCGTGGTATTGCGCGCCGCGGCGAAGCGTTCGAGCGCCACGCGCACATCGTCGCTCGCGCGCGGCCCGAGCGTTTCGGGCAGGGGCGCGGCGGCTTCGGTGCGCATCAGTTGCCCGAGGCCCGCCGTCACCGCACCCAGCAAGGACACGTCCATGTTGAGGCAGATCGCGGCGACGTACTCCCCAGCGCTGTTTTTCAGGCCAATGGACGTGCTTTTGACCGGGCGACCGTCGGGGAACGCGTTCGGATAATTGGGAACGACCTCGGGAAAGCCGGGATCGGTGATGCGCGCGAGCCCGAGTTCCGTCACGGCATCGCCGACCTGACGGCCCGAGAGATTGTTCGCGATCGCAACCACCGCGTGCTCCGGCCTTGTGAGGTCGTGCAGCACGACCTCGACGAGCGGCGCGAGCGTCTGGCCCAACGCTTCGACAATCTTGCGGCCCTCGCGCAGGAGGAGCGCGTTTTCGTTTCCGTGCGGATCGGTCTGTTTCGGCTTTCGCATGATTGACATTTTGACAATTTACGACAAATTGTCAATCTCCCGATGCGTTACACGCGACGACCCGCACATTAGGAGGGTGCCATGGACGTCAAGCGGGCGCAGGCCGTTCTGAATCGCGACGTCGATCTCAGCAGGGGTTGCGCCTCCGGGAAAAAGCCGGAGTCCGCAGATATGCTTTTGCTGGTTGGTGAAACTGCGACCGGCGCCAGACGTGAAAAAACTTTCACGCGGGTCTAATGGTCCCTTAATCGGAATAGGCTAACTTAGAACCGCTATGGCTGAAATTGCGGCCGATTCGGCGTGAACGGAGGCCGAAAATGAAGCGTCTCTATCCTTTGGCGGTGTCGTTTGGCCTGCTTTTGCCCTTGGTAACCCCGGGACAACAAGTATTTGCGCAATCTGGCGGCGGTGGCGGTTTGACGGCGCCATCAAACACAACCGCGGTTCCCGACAAGACGCTCGTGCGGCACGTCCAGTGGGCGTTGTCTCGTACCGAAGGCCTCGATCCGACGCATATTTACGTCAATGCGCAAGGCGGTATGGTCACCTTGACTGGCACGGCCGTAAGCGAGCATCAGCTTGAGCTCGCAGGTGAAGCAACGCGCGGTGTAACGGGCGTCATGGCGCTTTCGAACCGGCTGACCATACGCGCGCCGGGTCGCGAGTCCGATTAACCGGCGCCCGCCGGGCGGCTCTTCACATGATCAATGAACGCGCGCAGCTTCGGCAAGATCTGCCTGGCAACTGGGGGAGCAGAGGAACATGCCAGGGAGCACCGGAGCGATATGCCAAGTACTGCTTATATTGTGAGGTTCTAGGGTTGATCTACGGCGGGCAGATGGGGAAGGTGATAGGTTGCATGGAGTCGGCGGTAACCTGTAGAACGGAGTAGCGCTCTCCGTTCCGAAAGCGAATCCGCTTCGCAACGTATTGCGCCATCAACCCACCTTTTTTGTCGAAGTAGTGTTTAGCTGCGCACGTAGTAGAGCACAAAAGATGTGTGAGTAAAGAAAAAGCCCGCGCTCCGTAGGAGGGCGGGCTTTTATCAACAAATAACTGCTTTAGTCAGATTTAGAACGGAATATCGTCGTCCATTTCGTCGAAGCCGCCGCCAGCCGGCGCGCTCGGGCGGCCGCCGCCACCGCCGCCACCGCTCGCACGCGGAGCACCACCGCCCGAAGCACGGCCACCGCCACGCGGTTGTTCGGCGGGCTGGCGGCTGTAGCCGCCATCGTCGCCCATGTCGCCGCCCATCGATGCGCCGCCGCTGCGGCCGCCCAGCATCTGCATCTGGTCTGCGACGATTTCGGTCGAGTAGCGATCCGTGCCGTCCTGCGCCTGCCACTTGCGCGTGCGGATACGGCCCTCGATGTATACCGACGAGCCCTTCTTGAGGTACTCCGAGACGATCTCAGCAAGGCGGCCGAAAAACGCCACACGGTGCCACTCGGTCATTTCCTTGAATTCGCCCGAGGCCTTGTCCTTGTACCGGTCGGTCGTAGCGAGGCGGATGTTCGCCACGGCATCGCCGCTCGGCAGATAGCGCACTTCCGGCTCGGCGCCGAGATTGCCTACGAGAATGACTTTGTTTACGGATGCCATGTATTTCTCCTGTCGATCCGGAGTTCGCGCTTTGGCGCTGACTCCGGGCCCATGCAAAAATTGTGGTTGATTCCTCTGCGAGGAGCAGCGGCGCGCGTGCTGACCGCCTTCACGAAAACTGTTCCACCGATATCAGGCGCGCTTGACCGGCGCCTTCATATTGGCCGCGATTATAAGCCAGGCCAAAACGAGCCCGGAGCACGTGTAGAACACCGCGTTCGCCCCGTCGTGCTTGAGGAGCCACCCGCCCACCACGCCGCCGAGCGCGAGCCCGATCGACTGCGTCGTGTTGTAGACGCCCGTCGCCGCGCCCTTGCGCGCACCGGGCGCGAGCTTCGAAACCAGCGATGGCTGCGACGCCTCCAGAATATTGAAGCCGAGGAAGTACACGAACAGCACCGCCGCCACAATCGTAATGGTATGCGCCAGCGAGCCGAGCAACAGCTGTCCAATCAGGATAAGACCAATGGCCGAGAGCAGCACCGGCTTCATCTTGCCGCGCTTCTCGGCCACGATGATCGCCGGAACCATCAGCACGAACGAGAGGCCCATTACCGGCAGATAGATCTTCCAGTGCGATACGACCGGCAGCCCCGCGTCCACCAGCAGCCGCGGCACGACGAGAAAGAGCGCCGTCTGCGTGGCGTGCAGCACCAGCACGCCGAAATTCAGGCGCAGCAGTTCCACGTTATGCAGCACCTCGGCGAACGGCGCGCGCACGTGCACGGGCTTTGGCGCATCGGGCACCACCCACAGCACCACGCCCACCGCGAGGATCGAGAACACGCCGACGAGCGCGAAGAGCCCGCTCATGCCCACCCAGTGATACACGATCGGCGCGCCCACGATCGCCACGGCGAACGACATGCCGATCGAGCCGCCCACCATCGCCATGGCCTTGGTGCGGTGCTCTTCGGCGGTGAGGTCGGCGATGAACGCGAGCACGGCGGAGGAGATCGCACCCATGCCCTGGATCACCCGGCCGACGATGATCCACGCGATGTCGTGCGCACCGGCCGCCACGAAGCTGCCGATGGCGAAGATCACGAGGCCGGTGACGATCACGGGCTTGCGGCCCAGCTTGTCGGAGAGCCAGCCGTAGAAGATGTAGAGCAACGACTGCGTGACGCCGTACGCCCCGAGCGCGATGCCGACGAGCAGCACGTTGTCGCCGCCGGGGATCGTCTTCGCGTAGACCGAAAACACCGGCATGATCATGAACAGGCCCAGCATGCGCAGCGCGAAGATCGAGGCGAGCGACATGGTCGCGCGCCGCTCGGGCGCGCTCATGCGGGAAGACGTGGCGGAGGGATTGGACATCGGAGAACGTGTTCTGATTGGGCCGCCGCTGCCCGCGCGCGCTGGTGCGGCGCCGCCGCATTGCGCAGCGCGCCCACGGCCTGCGGCGCTCCCGAAGCCTCCGTGGTGGTCTCTTCGAAGGCCATCGAAGACCGTCAGCAAGCTGTAACGGCGGTCTGGAAAAGTCGTTATAGTAGCAGGTTTAGCCCCCCCTTCTCCCGCAGGTTCATGGAACAAATCCGTATCCGTGGGGCCCGAACCCACAACCTGAAGAACGTCAATCTGGACCTGCCGCGCCACAAGCTCGTGGTGATCACGGGGCTCTCGGGCTCGGGCAAGTCGTCGCTGGCGTTCGACACCCTTTATGCGGAAGGCCAGCGGCGCTATGTGGAAAGCCTCTCGGCCTACGCCCGCCAGTTCCTGCAACTGATGGAAAAGCCCGACGTCGACCTGATTGAGGGTCTGTCGCCGGCCATTTCCATCGAGCAGAAAGCGACTTCGCACAATCCGCGCTCCACGGTCGGCACGGTCACGGAAATCCACGACTACCTGCGTCTGCTCTATGCGCGCGTCGGCACGCCCTACTGCCCCGATCACGAGATTCCGTTGCAGGCGCAAAGCGTCTCGCAGATGGTGGACGCCGCGCTCGCCCTGCCCGAGGAAACCCGGCTCATGATCCTCGCGCCCGTGGTCACGGACCGCAAGGGCGAGCACGCCGAGCTCTTCGACGACATGCAGGCCCAGGGCTTCGTGCGCTTTCGCGTGCGCTCGGGCGGCGGCACGGCCAATGAGGGCGAGGCGAAGATCTACGAGGTGGAGTCGCTGCCGAAGCTCAAGAAGAGCGAGCGCCATACGATCGACGTCGTGGTAGACCGGCTGAAGGTGCGTCCCGACATGAAGCAGCGCCTCGCCGAATCGTTCGAGACGGCGCTGCGTCTGGCCGAGGGCCGCGCGATCGCGCTCGAGATGGACGGGGGCAAGGAGCACCTCTTCAGTTCGAAGTTCGCCTGCCCGATCTGCTCGTACTCGATTCCCGAGCTGGAGCCGCGCCTCTTCTCGTTCAACAACCCGATGGGCGCGTGCCCCGAATGCGACGGCCTCGGCCAGATCACATTCTTCGACCCGAAGCGCGTCGTGGCACATCCGTCGCTCTCGCTCGCCGCGGGCGCGGTGAAGGGCTGGGACCGGCGCAACCAGTTCTACTTCCAGATGCTGCAAAGTCTCGCGGCTTTCTACGACTTCGACATCGACACACCGTTCGAGGATCTGCCCGAGAAGGTACGCAAGATCCTGCTCTACGGCTCGGGCAAGCAGGAGATCCCGTTCTCGTACATCAACGAGCGCGGGCGCACCTCGGTACGCGAGCATGTATTCGAAGGCATCATCCCGAACCTCGAGCGCCGCTACCGCGAAACCGACTCGGCGGCCGTGCGCGAGGAGCTCGCGAAGTACCAGAACAATCAGCCCTGCCCCCATTGCGAGGGCACGCGCCTGCGTCGCGAGGCGCGTTTCGTGCGGATCGGCGCGGACGAGGACGCGCGCGCCATTTACGAAGTGAGCGGCTGGCCGCTGCGCGATGCGCTCGGCTACTTCCAGACGCTGCGCCTCGAAGGCGCAAAGCGCGAGATTGCCGACAAGGTCGTCAAGGAGATCGTCGCGCGCCTTATGTTCCTCAACAACGTGGGCCTCGACTATCTGTCCCTCGAGCGCAGCGCCGAAACGCTCTCGGGCGGGGAGGCGCAGCGCATCCGCCTCGCCTCCCAGATCGGCTCGGGCCTCACCGGCGTGATGTATGTGCTCGACGAGCCTTCGATCGGCCTGCACCAGCGCGACAACGACCGTCTCATCTCGACCCTCAAGCACCTGCGCGACCTCGGCAACTCGGTGATCGTCGTGGAGCACGACGAGGACATGATCCGCATGGCCGACTACGTCGTCGACATGGGTCCGGGCGCCGGCGTGCACGGCGGCATGGTGATTGCTCAGGGCACACCAGCGGAAGTGGAAAGCGATCCGGCCTCGATGACCGGGCAGTACCTGTCGGGCGCCCGCCGCATCGAGTACCCCGACGAGCGCAAGGAGCCCGACGAACGGCGCCTGCGTATCGTCGAAGCCTACGGCAACAACCTCAAGCGTGTGACGCTCGACCTGCCGGTGGGCTTGCTCACCTGCGTGACGGGCGTCTCGGGCTCGGGCAAGTCCACGCTGATCAACGACACGCTCTACCACGCGGTCGCGCAGCATCTGTACGGCTCGTCGGCGGAACCGGCGCCGTTCGAGGCGATCGAGGGCATGGAGCACTTCGACAAGGTCATCAATGTCGACCAGTCGCCGATCGGCCGCACGCCGCGCTCGAATCCGGCCACCTACACGGGCCTCTTCACGCCGATCCGCGAGCTGTTCGCCGGCGTGCCGGCGGCCAAGGAGCGCGGCTACGACCCGGGCCGCTTCTCGTTCAACGTGAAGGGCGGCCGCTGCGAGAGCTGCCAGGGCGACGGCGTGCTGAAGGTGGAAATGCACTTCCTGCCCGACGTCTATGTGCCCTGCGACGTCTGCCACGGCAAGCGCTACAACCGTGAGACGCTGGAGGTTCAATACAAGGGCAGGAACATCAGCGAGGTGCTCGACATGACGGTCGAGCAGGCTTACGAGTTCTTCAAGGCGGTGCCGGTGGTGGCGCGCAAGCTCAGGACGCTGCTGGACGTGGGCCTCGGCTACATCCGGCTCGGCCAGTCGGCCACGACGCTCTCGGGCGGCGAGGCGCAGCGCGTGAAGCTCTCGCTGGAACTCTCGAAGCGTGACACCGGCCGCACGCTGTATATACTCGACGAGCCGACGACGGGCCTGCACTTCCACGACATCGCCCTGCTGCTGGAAGTGATCCACCGCCTGCGCGACCAGGGCAACACGGTGGTGATCATCGAGCATAATCTCGATGTCATCAAAACCGCCGACTGGGTCGTGGACATGGGCCCCGAAGGCGGCGCGGGCGGCGGCCAGATCGTCGCCCAGGGCACACCCGAGCAGGTGGCGAAGTCGAAAGCGAGCTTCACGGGCCGCTACCTGGCGCCGCTCCTCAAGCGCCAGGCGGATGCGGTGGCGGCGTCGGCCGGCCGATAGCACAAGAACGGGGTCGCCCGGGGGAGACGCGCAGAAAACGCGTACGGGCAGCAAGAATGAAGCAGTCGATCGACGGGGAACCGCGTGTTCCCCGTGGGTCTGAAAACGACGGGTACACCGAAATATGGTCAAGCGCAACGAAGCCACCGACGACAAGCCGGTGCGGGATCTCAGGCCGCGGCCGGTCAGGCTGACGAGCGACATGAGCCTGCCGAAGCTCTCGGCCGTCGAGATCGGCAGCTACGTCGCGGCTATCGCCGGCATGTGGGCCGTGCTGCAGCTGAACCTGCTCGGCGCGCTGCTCGCGGGCATGCTCGTGTTTCAGCTTGTTCATACGATCTCGCCGCTCATCGAGCGGCGCATGTCGAGCCACCGGGCCCGCTGGGCGGCGGTGGTGCTGGTGTCGGTCCTGATCGTGGGCGTGCTGACGGGCCTCATCGTCGGGATCATCGAGCACTTCGAGAGCGACGTGCCGAGCGTGCAGAAGGTCATGGGCCAGATGATGGCCTTCGTCGACCAGGCGCGCGGCCGCATACCCGAGGCCGTCGCCGCCTACCTCCCCGTGGACGTCGATCAGATGAAAGTGAAGGCGTTCTCGCTCATGCACGAGCACGCCAACCAGATTCAGCAGGGCGGCAAGAACGCGGCGCGTATCTTCGGGCGTATCGTGATCGGCATGATCATCGGTGCGATCATCGCCGTTGGCGCGCAGAAGAACATGCAGCGCCTGCCGCTGTCCACGGCGTTTGTCACTCGCATCGCCCGCTTCGCCGACGCGTTTCGCCGCATTGTCTTCGCGCAGGTGAAGATTTCCGCCATCAACACGGTGTTCACCGGCCTCTTCCTGCTGCTTGCGCTGCCCATCTTCCACGCGCCGCTGCCGCTCGCGAAGATGCTCGTCATCGTGACTTTCGTGGTGGGTCTTTTGCCCGTGATCGGCAACCTGATTTCGAACACGCTGATCGTTGCGATCGCGCTGACCGTGAGCCTTCCCGCCGCCGTGACTGCGCTCGTGTTCCTGATCGTGATCCACAAGCTCGAGTACTTTCTGAACGCGCGCATCGTCGGCGGCCAGATCGAGGCGCGCGCGTGGGAACTGCTTGTCGCGATGCTCGTGATGGAAGCCGCATTCGGCATTCAGGGCGTGATCGCCGCGCCCATCTTCTACGCTTATATCAAGCGCGAGCTTATCTATCTGCGGCTGGTTTGAAGCTTCGGGCAACAAAAAACCGGCATCCTTGCGGATAGCCGGTTTTTTTACGCTTGCGCGCTTCGCGAAGGCTTAGCGGAACACCACCGTCTTGTGCCCGTTAAGCACGATGCGATGCTCGGTATGCCACTTCACCGCGCGCGCGAGCGTCACGCATTCCACGTCGCGGCCAATCGCCGTGAGCTGGTCCGGCGTCATGCTGTGATCCACGCGCTCCACCTCCTGTTCGATGATCGGGCCTTCGTCCAGGTGGCTCGTCACGTAGTGGGCCGTCGCGCCAATCAGCTTCACGCCGCGGTCGAACGCCTGGTAGTAGGGCTTCGCGCCCTTGAAGCTCGGCAGGAACGAGTGATGGATGTTGATCGCGCGGCCTTCCAGCTGGTCGCACAGTTGCGGCGAGAGAATCTGCATGTAGCGGGCGAGCACCACGAGGTCGGCACGCTCGTTCTCCACGACTTCCAGCACGCGCGCTTCCTGCGCCGCCTTCCCTTCGTCCGTGGCGTTCAGCAGCGGGAAATGATGGAACGGAATGTTATAGCTCGCAGCGAGCTGATAGAAGTCCTTGTGATTCGAAATGATCGCCGGGATCTCGATGGGCAGCTGGCCCGTGCGGTAGCGGAACAGCAGATCGTTCAGGCAGTGACCGATCTTCGAGACCATGATGACGACGCGCGGCTTCACGCTCGCGTCGTGCAACTCCCAGCGCATGTTGAACTCCTGCGCGAGCGGCGCGAACGCTTCGCGCAGACCGAGTAGCCCCGGATCGCCGCCCACCTGCTGGAAGTGGACGCGCATGAAGAACTCGCCCGTATGGCTGTCGCCGAACTGGGCCGAGTCGAGAATGTTGCTGCCGCGCTCGAACAGGAAACCCGAGACGGCGTGAACGATGCCGGGCCGGTCGGCGCACGACAGTTTCAGAATAAAGCTGTGATCGGTCGACATGACCCTGGTAACTCCCTTCAAATCTTCAGCAGGGCTGAGGCGTAAAAGAACCGAGCCCTTTCACAGCATCGGTGGTTCGAAGATTGCGGCGATGCCCTCGCACGCGTCTTCGTCGATCCAGCGGCGGCGCAGCAGGCAGTCGAGCGTCGCGAGACTCGCATCCACGGTCATCGCGCTCTCCTCGATCCAGCGCGCCGCTTCGTCGATGCGCGCGAGACGGTGCTCGGCGACTTCGCCGTCCTGATTGTGCGGAACGAAATCCTCGGGCAGTGCGAGATCGTAGATGAAGATCTGCTCGGCCTGGGTGCCCTCGGGCAAGGACTGCAGCACGTGGGCCGTGCGGCCCGGCACGGCGCGCGACGCGATCGCCGCTTCGATGCCCGCCTCTTCCCAGCACTCCTTGAGAATCGTGGCCTCGATCCCGAAGCCCCAGCCGATGCCGCCCGCCACGACATTGTCGAGCATGCCGGGGTCGGTGGCCTTGGTGTCGCTGCGCCGCGCGATCCACAGCTGCGGCGCGCCGGCTGACGTGGACCCGGCATATTCTACGACGCCGTTCAGGTGCACCGCGTAGGTCACGGTGCCGAAAAAGCGCGACGCGGCGCGTTCGATATAGGCGAGCGGCGGCGCGTCGAAGGCGTTGCGGATCGCGTAGGTCTCGTCGCGCCAGCCAGGAATGCGGCCTTCCGCCGCAAGCGCGCCGATCACGGCGCCGAGCGCCGCGCTGCGCGAAGTCACATTATCGAACCTCGCCGACAAGGCCACGCGTGCACCGTCGATGTCGAAGACATCGGGCCAGCGCGCCAGCAACCGTGCATCGGGAAGGCGGATCCAGCCGACGCGTTCGTCGCCGATCCAGAAAGGCAAATGGGCACGCACATCGAAGCGGCGCGCGGCGCTGATGCAGGGCAAGGTCATGACGTATCAGTCGCGCAGCGCGACGCGGATGCCGATGGCGATGAACGTGACGCCCGCGAGGCGGTCGAGCCACACGCCCGCGCGCGGCCGGCGCTTGAGCCAGCCGCCGATGGTGCCCGCGCACAGGCCGAAGATCGAGAACACCACGACGGTCTGCAGCATGAACAGCAGGCCCAGTTCGAGCATCTGCAGCGTCACGGCCTGCGCGCCGTGCGGATCGACGAACTGCGGCAGGAACACGACGAAAAAGAGCGTGACTTTCGGGTTCATCACGTTGCCGAGCACGCTCTGGCGGAAGATCGTCGCGAGCGGCTGACGCGGACGCTCGCCGGCGGTGGAGAGGCCCTGGCTCCTGAGCGCCTTCACGCCAATCCAGATCAGGTACGCGGCGCCCGCGAGCTTGAGGATCTGGAACGCGAGCGGCGAGGAGCGCAGCAACGCGGCGATGCCGAGCGCGGCCAGCGTGGTGTGGAAGGTCACGCCCGCGGCGAAGCCTAGCGCGGCCACGAGGCCCGCGGCGCGGCCCTGCGAGATGCCGCGCGCGAGCACCTGGAGATTGTCGGGGCCGGGCGCGAAGGTGATGGCGATCGAAGTGGCGAGAAAGAGGGCGAAATTCGGCATGGGATCAGTTTGCGCGATCAGTGGATCAGTGGCCGCCGAACGACGTCACGGTGTAGAGCGCGAGGCCCGCATCGGCGAGCAGCTTCGAGCCGCCCAGGTCCGGCAGGTCGATGATGGCCGCGCCTTCCACCACGGTGGCGCCAAGGCGCTCCAGCAGGAGCTTGCCCGCCAGCATGGTGCCGCCGGTGGCGATCAGATCGTCCACAATCACGACGCGGTCGCCCTTGCCGCAGGCGTCCTCGTGGATCTCCACGGTCGCGGTGCCGTATTCGAGCGAGTAGGTTTCGGAAACCGTCTTGTACGGCAGCTTGCCTATCTTGCGGATCGGCACGAAGCCCACACCCAGTTCGTAGGCGACGATCGGCCCGATGATGAAGCCGCGCGCGTCGAGCCCCGCGATGTAGTCGAGCTTCGCGCCCACATAGCGCTCCACGAACAGGTCGATCAGCACCCGCAAACCCTTCGCGTCGCCGATGAGCGGCGTGATGTCGCGGAACTGCACTCCCGGCTGAGGCCAGTCGGGCACCGTGCGGATCAGGTTCTTCACGAACTGCGCGGTTTCGGCGGGCGCGTTCGCAGGTGCGTTGGACATGATTTCTCCGGGTAGTGTCAGGAAGAAAGAACAGGGAACAAGTTTTTGGGGCCAGATAGCGCCGACTGCCCGCCGCGCTCAGATCGCCGGCGCGCCGGCCCTGCGGTGCCGCGACAGCCGCTCCTCGGCCTCGGCCAGCTGCTCGGGCAGGCCGCGCAGCACGACGATGTCGTTTTCGCGCAGCCTGGTCGAGGGATCGGGCTCGACGCCGCGAATCCCGTGCCGGCGGATCGCCGTCACCTCGACGCCGATGTCGGCCAGGCCCAGCTCGGCGAGCGTGCGGCCCACGGCGTCGGCGCGCTCGTCGATCGGTACGGATTGTAGCCGCACCTGCTCGTGGCCGTCCTCGCCCACATCGTCGGTGCCGTGGAAGTAGCCGCGCAGCAGGCTGTAGCGCTCGTCGCGCAGCTCCTCCACGCGGCGTACCACACGCCGCATCGGCACGCCCATCAGCACGAGCATGTGCGAGGCGAGCATCAGGCTGCCTTCCACAATCTCCGGAATCACCTCGGTCGCGCCGGCGGCCAGCAGGCGTTCGAGATCGGCGTCGTCGACGGTGCGCACGATCACGGGCAGCGTCGGCTCCAGCTCGTGAATGTGATGCAGCACCCGAAACGCCGACGGCGTATTCGCATAGGTGATCGCCACGGCCGCCGCGCGGTGAATGCCCGCGGCGACGAGCGACTCGCGCCGGGCCGCGTCGCCGAACACCACCGACTCGCCCGCCGCCGCCGCGGCCGCCACGCGGTCCGGGTCGAGGTCGAGCGCGACGTACGACAGCCCTTCGTATTCGAGCATGCGCGCGAGATTCTGCCCGGCGCGGCCGTAACCGCAGACGATGACGTGGCCGCTCTGCTTGATGCTCTGCGTGGCGATGCGGGTCATCATCAGCGACTGCTGCATCCATTCGGTCGAGGACAGGCGCAGCACGATGCGGTCGGCGTTCTGGATCAGGAACGGCGCGGCGAGCATCGAAAGCAGCATCGCAGCAAGGATGGCCTGCAGCAGGGTAGGATCGACGAGATGCTTGTCGAGAATGAGGTTCAGCAGCACGAAGCCGAATTCGCCCGCCTGCGCGAGCCCGAGGCCCGTGCGCATCGCCACCCCCGGCGACGCCCCGAACAGGCGCGTGAGCGCGGTGATCATGACCGCCTTGAGGACCACCGGGCCGAGGAGGAAGGCCAGCACCATCAACGGGTGCTGCCAGATCACGTGCGGATTGAGCAGCATGCCGGTCGTCACGAAGAAGAGGCCCAGCAGCACGTCGCGAAACGGCTTGATGTCCTCTTCCACCTGATGCCTGTACGGCGTTTCGGCGATCAGCATGCCGGCGATGAAGGCGCCGAGCGCGAGCGAAAGGCCGAACTTGTCGGTGATGAACGCGGCGCCGAGCGTGACGAGCAGCACGTTCAGCACGAACAGCTCCTGCGAACGGCGCCGCGCAACCAGGGTGAACCAGCTCGTCATGAACTTCTGGCCCACGATGAGCAGAATGGCGAGCGCGAACACGATCTTGAGCGCGGCGAGGCCGAGCGACTCCATGAGCGATTTCGAATCGCCGCCGAACGCCGCGATCACGATGAGCAGCGGCACGACCGCCAGATCCTGGAACAGCAGCACGCCGAGAATGTTGCGGCCGTGCTCCGATTCGATCTCGAGCCGCTCCGCGAGCATCTTGCTGACGATCGCCGTGGAGGACATGGCGAGCGCGCCGCCGAGCGCCACGCACGCCTGCCAGGTGATATGGACCCAGTGCTCGAGCGCGAGCCCGACCAGCAGCGCGACGGCGATGGTCCCGAGCACCTGCGAGAGGCCGAGCCCGAACACCGCGTAGCGCATCGCCCGCAACTTCGAGAGCGAGAACTCCAGCCCGATCGAGAACATCAGGAATACCACGCCGAATTCGGCGAGGTTCTGCGCGCCATGGGTGTCCGGCACGATGCCGAGCGCACGCGGCCCGACGAGGATGCCCACGCTCAGATAGCCGAGCATCGGCGGCAGGTTCAGGAAACGGAACAGCACGACGCCGACCACCGAGGCAAGCAGCAGGAACAACGTCATTTCCAGCGGGGAGATCATCGTGTGAAGCGTCCTCGTGCGTGGCGTGTACAGGTTCGGCGAAACCGGCGGATGCATCGTGCCCACGCCGGGTCGGTCCATGATCGGCGCAAAGCGGGACTAATGGATAGTGCTACGAGGGAGCACTGCGAGGTTGGCGTGGCGACCCGCGCGAGCCGCCCGGCGGCAGGGCCGCCCGGGGCTTGCAGGCTGGGCCTGGCGGCGCGGCAGACAGACGCCTTTGCTATACTCCGCGAATGATAGCGAAAATCAATGGCGACCGGGCGCTGAAGCTCGCTCGCGACGTGCTCGACATCGAAGCTGACGCCGTGCGCGGGCTTCGCGACCGGCTCGACGACAGCTTCGTCGGCGCGCTCGATCTCATCCTGGGCTGCCGCGGCCGCGTGGTCGTTTCCGGCATCGGCAAATCGGGCCACATTGCCCGCAAGCTCGCCGCCACGCTGGCTTCCACGGGCACCCCGGCGTTCTTCGTCCACCCCGCCGAAGCCAGTCACGGCGACCTCGGCATGGTCACCGCCGAAGACGTGTTCGTGGCCCTTTCGAACTCCGGCGAATCGGAGGAACTGGTCGCGATCCTGCCGCTCGTGAAGCGCATTGGCGCGAAGCTCGTCGCCATGACGGGACGCCCGGGCTCCACGCTCGCGCAACTCGCCGATGTGCACCTGTACGCCGGCGTGGAAAAGGAAGCCTGTCCGCTGAACCTCGCGCCCACCGCCAGCACGACGGCGGCGCTGGCGCTCGGCGACGCGCTCGCGGTCGCGGTGCTCGACGCACGCGGCTTCGGCGCCGACGACTTCGCACGCTCGCATCCGGGCGGCGCGCTAGGCCGGCGCCTGCTCACCTACGTGCGCGACGTGATGCGCACGGGCGAGCAGATGCCGACCGTCCCCGAAAGCGCCACGGTGCGCGACGCCCTGTTCCAGCTCACGGCAAAGCGCATGGGCATGACGGCGATCGTTGACGAAGCGCATCGCGTGGCCGGAATCTTCACCGACGGCGACCTGCGCCGCGTGCTCGAGCGCGCGGGCGACTTCCGCGATCTGCCGATCACGTCGGTCATGACGCGAGGGCCGCGCACGATCGGCCCGGATCATCTGGCGGTCGAAGCCGTGGAACTGATGGAGCGCCATCGCATCAATCAGTTGCTGGTGGCCGACGCGACCGGCAAGCTGATTGGCGCGCTCAACATGCACGACCTGTTCTCCAAGAAGGTGATCTGATGGCGGCTCTTCCCGAACTCGACGCGAATGCGCGCGCAGCGCGCGTGCGTCTGATGATTTTCGACGTCGACGGCGTGCTGACCGACGGCGGCCTCATGTTCACGGGCGCGGGCGACACCATGAAGGCGTTCAACTCGCTCGACGGCCATGGCGCGAAGCTCCTGCGCGAGGCCGGGCTCGACACGGCGATCATCACGGGGCGCCGTTCGGAGATCGTGGCAGTGCGCGCGAAGGAGCTGCGCATCACGCATCTGTATCAGGGCGTGGAGGACAAACGCGTGGCGTTCGCACAGCTGCTCGCCGAAACAGGCATGACGCCCGAACAGTGCGGCTATATGGGCGACGACTGGCCCGATCTCGCCGTGATGCTCCAGTGCGGCTTCGCGGCGGCGCCCGCCAACTCCCACCCCGAGGTGCTCGCGCGCGCCCACTGGATCGCCGCAGCCCGTGGTGGGCATGGCGCCGTGCGTGAGGTCACCGATCTGATCCTGCGCGCGCAGAACCGCTACGATGCGATGCTTGCGGCCGCCTGTGCGCCGCGCGCCGCGGAGCCCCGATGAACCCGCAGAAGTTCAGTCTCACCTCGCTCGTGCCGCTCGTCTGCGTGGCGGCGCTCGCGCTTTTCACGTGGTGGCTGCTGCAGGCCGTCAAACCGCACGAGAAGGAAGAGCCGTCGCGCGCGCTCACCCATACGCCCGACTATTTCGCCGACAACTTCTCGGTGTCCGAGCTCGACCAGTCCGGCGCGACGCAGTACCGGCTCACCGCAACGCACATGGTCCATTACGAGGACGACGAGAACAGCGACCTGACGCTGCCGGCCGTGCGGGCGTTCCAGCCCGGCAAGCCGACGGTCACGGCCACGGGCCTGCGCGGCACGGTGAACAGCGACGCCTCGATCGTCGATCTGTACGACCACGCGCGCATCCTGCGCCTCGCCGGCTACGGCGACCCCGAGATGCAGGCTGATTCCGAACATTTCCACGTGATCGTGAACGACGATGTGATCCTGACTGAAAAGCCGGTTAAACTTCGTCGCGGCCAGTCGGTCATGACGGCCACCAACGGCATGAACTACAACAACGTCACCCGGGTCATCAAGCTTTACGGCAACGTCCGTGGCGCGATCGCTCCGGCTGACTCCGGCGGCTCGTCCTGAACCCCGGGCCGTCCAATCCAGGCGTGACTGCATGAACGTATCGCATCCCCGTCCTCCGTCCGGCGCCCGGCGCGCCGCGCGCATGCACCGCGCCCTCCTCGGCGCGCTGGCCGCGCTGACCACGCTTTGCGTGGCGCTGCCGCTCGCGGGCTTTGCCCCCGCCGCGCACGCCGAGCGCGCCGACAAGGATAAGCCGCTCAACATCGAAGCGGACAACATGACCTACGACGATCTGAAACAGGAAACCATCTTCACCGGTCACGTGGTCGCAACGAAGGGCACGATCCTGATCAAGGCCGACAAGGTCGTGGTGACCCAGGACCCGCAGGGCTACCAGTACGCCACCGGCACGGTGGCGCCCGGCACCCCCGACGCCAACCTCGCCTACTTCCGCCAGAAGCGCGAGGGCGTGGACGAATACGTCGACGGCACCGCCGAGCGCATCGACTACGACGGCAAGCAGGATCTCACCACGCTCACGACGCGCGCCACGGTGCGCCGCCTGCAGGGTCTGTCGACCGTGATGGACACGGTCCATGGCAGCGTCGTCACCTACGACGGCCAGAACGACTTCTACACGGCGAAGTCCGGCAAGGACGTAGCGGGGCCGGGCAACCCCACGGGCCGCGTGCGCGCGATGCTCTCGCCGCGCAATGGCGGTGCCCAGCCGCTCACGGGCGCCTCGGCCACGCTCGCGCCTTCGACCTCGTTGCAGGGGGCGCCGCAGCAATGAACGCCGTGACCGCTCCGCAAAGCCATGGCCGGCAGCTAGCCGGCAAATCCAGTTCGCTCGTCGTGCGCAACCTGAAAAAGCGCTACGGCTCGCGCACGGTCGTCAAGGACGTCTCGCTCGACGTGAAAAGCGGCGAAGTGGTTGGACTGCTTGGGCCCAACGGCGCCGGCAAGACCACTTCGTTCTACATGATCGTGGGCCTCGTGCCGCTCGACGCGGGCGAAATCGACCTGGACGGCCAGTCCATCAGCCTCCTGCCGATCCACAAGCGCGCCTCGCTCGGGCTCTCGTATCTGCCGCAGGAAGCGTCGGTGTTCCGTAAGCTCACCGTCGAAGAGAACATTCGCGCGGTGCTCGAACTTCAGGTGGACACGAACGGCAAGCGCCTGTCGAAAGACATCATCACCGAACGCGCCGAAGCCCTGCTCGACGAACTGCAGATCGCACACCTGCGCGAAAACCCGGCGCTGTCGCTCTCCGGCGGCGAGCGGCGGCGCGTGGAAATCGCGCGCGCGCTCGCGACCGACCCGAGCTTCATCCTGCTCGACGAACCGTTCGCGGGCGTCGACCCGATCGCCGTGCTGGAAATCCAGAAGATCGTGAAATTCCTGAAGCAGCGCAACATCGGCGTGCTGATCACGGACCACAACGTGCGCGAGACGCTTGGCATCTGCGACCACGCGTACATCATCAGCGACGGCACCGTGCTCGCCGCCGGCGCGCCCGGCGAGATCATCGAGAACGAGAGCGTGCGTCGCGTCTATCTCGGCGAACACTTCCGCATGTAATCCCCCCGGGGCGGCGCATCGCGCCCGCCCCGCGTCGCGGTCATGCTTCCTGTATGGCGGAGGCACAGACCGATCGGGCTGGCGATTTGGGGGCCGCACCACCGCGGCGCGCGCGCATTTTTGCGCGGATATTGCGTGGTATCGCGGGCGTGGCAAACTCTTTACAATGAATCGCACATTGCCATGAAAGCCAGCCTCCAACTCCGCCTCTCGCAGCATCTTGCGCTGACCCCGCAGCTGCAGCAGTCCATCCGGCTGCTGCAGTTGTCGACGCTTGAACTGCAGCAGGAAGTGGCAACGGCGATCGCGCAGAATCCGCTGCTCGAGAACGAGGACGACTGGATCGCGAGCCCGCTGCGCGTTGCCTCCGACGGCTCGCTGATCGCGCAGCCGCCCACCTCGTCGGGCGAAACGACGTCGGGCCCGGCCTCGAGCTCCTCCGCGAACGGCAGCGAAAACGGCGACGGCGAGCCGCGAGGCGTCGACGAATACGACGGCCTCGGCGCCGACGCGAACGGCGACGCAAGCCAGTGGAATCTCGACGACTACGGCCGCCACAGCGGAGCGTCGGACGACGACGACCTTCCCCCGCTGCAGATCCACGAATCCACCACCACGCTGCGCGATCACCTGATGACGCAGTTGCGGGTGACGCAGGCGAGCCCGCGCGACCGGGCGCTCATCACATTCCTGATCGAATCGCTCGACGACGACGGCTACCTGAGCGCGACGTGTGAAGAAATCCTCGCCGACATTCCCGACGAACTCGAAGTCGACGCCGACGAACTGAACGCCGCCCTCGCGTTGCTGCACAGCTTCGACCCGGCGGGTGTGGGCGCGCGCTCTGCGTCGGAATGCCTCAAGCTGCAGTTGCTGCGCGTCGAATCGTCGCCTACGCGCACGCTCGCGCTCGAGATCGTGTCGCACCATCTGGAACTGCTCGCCGCGCGCGACTTCACGCGGTTGCGCAAGCAACTGAAGACCGGCGACGACGAACTGCGCGAAGCGCATGGGCTGATCCGCTCGCTGGAGCCGTTTCCGGGCGCTGCCTACGGCAAGGCCGAAGCGGATTACGTGGTGCCGGACATCATCGTCAGGAAGATGGGCCAGAACTGGCATGCGGAACTGAATCCGGAAGTCGTGCCGAAGCTGCGTATCAACCATCTCTACGCGAACATCCTGCGCAACAACCGGGGCGACCCCGGCAGCGGCTCGCTGCGTCAGCAACTGCAGGAAGCACGCTGGCTCATCAAGAACATCCAGCAGCGCTTCGAGACGATCCTGCGCGTGGCACAGGCTATCGTCGAGCGGCAGAAGAGCTTTTTTGTGCATGGCGAAATCGCCATGCGCCCCTTGGTTTTGAGGGAGATTGCTGATACGCTGGGCCTACACGAATCTACTGTCTCGCGTGTGACAACCGGTAAGTACATGCTGACTCCATTCGGGACACTTGAATTTAAGTACTTCTTCGGATCGCACGTATCAACTGACACAGGAGGCGCGGCGTCATCCACGGCTATCCGCGCACTCATCAAACAATTGATAGGAGCCGAGAACCCCAGATCCCCCCTTTCGGACAGCCGCATAGCCGAACTGCTGGCGGAACAGGGCTTCGTGGTCGCGCGGCGCACCGTCGCCAAATACCGCGAGGCGTTGAAGATCCCGGCAGTCAATCTGCGCAAGTCTCTTTAGCCTGTTGCCGGCTTTGCCAGCACGGGCACTTTCCGGCCGCGGCGCCATCTGGCGGCGAGGGCTGGCCGAGGTAGTCCGTCGCGCAGGCCTTTCGGGGAAGCCTCACGCGGTTCCACCAGTCGACCGGCATTGCCGCGCATGATGCGTAAGGCGGTTATTAGCCTGGAGAAGCACTATGAACTTGAAGATCAGTGGACACCATCTCGAAGTAACGCCAGCGTTGCGAGAATACGTGATCACCAAACTGGACAGGGTGCTAAGACATTTCGATCAGGTAATCGATGGCAGTGTGGTCCTCTCGGTCGACAACTACAAGGAAAAGGATAGGAGACAGAAGGTTGAAGTGAACCTTCACCTGAAGGGCAAGGACATTTTCGTGGAGAGCGCGAACGGCGACATGTACGCCGCAATCGATCTCGTGGTCGACAAGCTCGACCGCCAGGTCGTCCGCCACAAGGATCGCTTGCAAGGTCATCAGCACGAGGCGCTAAAGTACCAGCCCACGCCCTCCGCCGAAATTCCGCCGCAGTGATCCCCGCGAACCCGCACTCGCATGCGGGTTCGGTCACAGCGACCGGCAATCCGACCCCAGATATCGCAGGCCGCCCCGCACGGGCGGCTTTTTCATCTGTAGAGGACATCGAACAGTAGAACCTGGTGCAACCAGGCATGATTGGTTGCACTGATGTATGGCGCATCGCACCATCGGCCCGCACGCTTGTTCTATAATGGTCCAGTCGTTTTCGGGGCGTGACGTCCCCACGGTCCCGGCACCGGCTTCGCCGCGAGAATCACATGCGCCTTCGGGGCATGCAGCAAGGCGCCGGGTTTCGCGCCAACTGTCGGGGTGAGGAGCATTCAGGCCACGTTTTCGCCTGCCAACATGAATCGTTTAGCCAAAATACTTCCCATCGAGAACGTCGTCGTCGGCCTGTCCGTCACCAGCAAGAAGCGCGTCTTCGAACAAGCTGGACTGATCTTCGAAAACCAGAACGGCATTGCCCGCAGCACGGTTACCGACAATCTGTTCGCGCGCGAGCGCCTTGGCTCCACTGGTCTCGGTGAAGGTGTCGCCATTCCGCACGGCCGCATCAAAGGCTTGAAGCAGCCACTCGCCGCGTTCGTCCGGCTTGCCGAGCCTATCGCATTCGAAGCGCCCGACGGCCAGCCCGTCTCGCTCCTCATCTTCCTGCTCGTGCCAGAACAGGCCACGCAGCAGCATCTTGAAATTCTGTCCGAAATCGCACAACTGCTGTCGGATCGCGAGACACGCGAGCGCCTGCATACGGAACAGGACCGCGAAACGTTGCATCGCCTGCTCACCCAGTGGCAACCTTGATGTAACGGGCCACATCGCGCGTCACGGCGAGGCGGGGCACCTCACACGGAGCCCCGTCGGCCAGAGCGGCGTGCGGGCCGCGCGCGCCAGGCATTGCGGCCCATAACCGAGTCTTCGCGGAGTCACCGACTCATGGACACTTCCAGCATCAACGCCCAAAGCATCTTCGACGACAACGCCACCACGCTGAAGCTCAGCTGGCTGACCGGGCACGAAGGCTGGGAACGCGGCTTTTCGGCCGAGACGGTGGCCACGGCCACGGCGAGCGCGGACCTCGTCGGCCACTTGAACCTGATCCACCCGAACCGCATCCAGGTGCTCGGCGACGCCGAGATCCATTACTACCAGCGCCAGACCGACGAAGACCGCTCGCGCCACATGGCCGAGCTGATCGCCCTCGAGCCGCCGTTTCTTGTCGTCGCGGACGGCATGACCGCGCCGCCCGAACTGGTTCTGCGCTGCACGCGCTCCTCTACGCCGCTCTTCACCACGCCGATGTCGGCGGCAACCGTCATCGACAGCCTGCGCCTCTACATGTCGCGCATCCTCGCGCCGCGCGCGACGCTGCACGGCGTGTTCCTCGACATCCTCGGCATGGGCGTGCTGCTCACGGGCGATTCGGGCCTCGGCAAGAGCGAGCTCGGTCTCGAACTCATCAGCCGCGGCCACGGCCTCGTTGCCGACGACGCCGTCGACTTCGTGCGCCTCGGCCCCGATTTCGTGGAAGGCCGCTGCCCGCCGTTGCTGCAGAACCTGCTCGAAGTGCGCGGCCTCGGCCTCCTCGACATCAAGACGATCTTCGGTGAAACCGCCGTGCGCCGGAAGATGAAGCTCAAGCTCATCGTTCAGCTAGTGCGCCGCCCGGACGGCGAATTCCAGCGCCTGCCGCTGGAGAGCCAGACCGTGGACGTGCTGGGCCTGCCCATCAGCAAGGTGACGATCCAGGTGGCGGCCGGCCGCAACCTCGCGGTGCTGGTGGAGGCCGCCGTGCGCAATACGATCCTGCAGCTGCGCGGCATCGACACGCTGCGCGACTTCATGGACCGCCAGCGTCTGGCCATGCAGGACCCGGACAGCCAGTTCCCCGGCAAGCTGATCTGACAAGCTGATCGGACAAGCGCGTCAGGCCCACACAGGCTTGCTGCAGGCGCATGTAAGCCTCGCTCGGGCGGCCTCGCCGGCCCGGACTGGCATCGCCTGCGGCCGGGTCCGATGCTATGATGACCCAATCGGGTCCATCGACTTCCCCATGCGTATCATCCTGATCACCGGTATCTCGGGTTCCGGCAAGTCGGTTGCGCTAACCGCGCTCGAAGACGTCGGCTACTTCTGCGTCGACAACCTGCCGCCGCGCTTTCTGCCGCAACTCGCCCAATATCTCTCCGACGACGGCTACGAACGCCTCGCCGTCGCCATCGACGCGCGCTCGAGTTCGTCGTTCGAAGAGATGCCGGAGATGATCCGCGACCTCGCGCTGCGGCACGACGTGCGCGTGCTGTTCCTCAATGCGAGCACGCAGTCGCTGATCCAGCGCTTTTCCGAAACGCGCCGCCGCCATCCGCTCTCGGGCTCAGCCGCGCACGACGCGAAAGTCGGCATGCTGAAGTCGCTCGAGGAAGCCATCGAGCACGAGCGCGAACTCGTCGCGAATCTCGCCGAGTTCGGCCATCAGATCGATACGAGCAACCTGTACGCGAATGCGCTGCGCGCGTGGGTGAAGGCATTCGTCGAGGGCGAACGCGGTTCGATCATGCTCACGTTCGAATCGTTCGGTTTCAAGCGCGGCGTGCCGCTCGACGCGGACCTCGTGTTCGACGTGCGCACGTTGCCCAATCCGCATTACGACGCACGCCTGCGCCCGCTCACGGGGCTCGACCAGCCCGTCATCGACTTCCTGCGCGCGCAGTCGGCCGTTGACGAAATGATCAACGACATCTACGCGTTCGTTGCGAAATGGCTGCCGCATTTCCGCGCGGACAACCGCAGCTATCTGACCGTCGCGATCGGCTGCACAGGCGGCCAGCACCGCTCGGTCTACATCGCCCAGACGCTGGCCACGCGCTTTGCGGGCCAATCGAATGTCATCGTGCGTCACCGCGACGCTCCACTCGATGTTGGAGAGTCATCCCGGCTGATAGCCTAACTGGCCCGCATGCGGGCCTTGACCGAAAGCGTTCCGCCATGTCCTCGTCTCCTGCCGTGCTCGCCGATTTGCCGCTCTTTCCGCTGCATACGGTGCTCTTCCCCGGCGGCCTGCTGCCGCTGAAGATCTTCGAAGCGCGTTATCTGGACATGGTCAGCAAGTGTCTGCGAGAAGAGACGCCGTTCGGCGTGTGCCTGCTCAAGAGCGGCGGCGAGGTGGCGCAGCCCGACGAGCGTTCGGTGCCCGAAGATATTGGTTGTCTCGCCGAAATCGGGCAGTGCGACGCGGAAGCCTTTGGCATGCTGCATATTTGCGTGCGTGGCACACAGCGCTTCCGGCTGCTCTCGCATCGTGTCGAGCCCGACGGGCTGCTCGTCGGCATGGCCGAACCTCTGCCCGCGGACATCCCGCTCGAAGGCACGGAACGGCTGGCGCGCTGCGGCGCCTGCGCAGAAGTGCTCGAACGTATCATCGCGACGATACGCGAGCGCGATCCGGCCAGCGTGCCTTTCGCGGAACCGTTCCGCTTCGACGATCCTTCGTGGGTCTCCAACCGCCTCGCCGAAGTGCTGCCGATCGCCATGCGCGCGCGCCAGAAGCTCATGGAGTTGCCCGACGCGGGCGCGCGCATCGACGTCGTGCATCACTACATGCAACAGCATCAGTTGCTCTAACGCGCGCGCACGCGTCGCACCTGGACGCCGCGACGGGCGTCAGATCAGCGAACCGCGCAAGCCGTCCAGCAGCTTGCGCACCGGCGCGGGCAGGCCAAACGCGTCGATCTCGCGCAGCGCGACCCACGCGGTCTGTCCATCGTTGAGTTCGAGTGCCGACATCGGCCTCGTTTCGCGCTCAAGCTCGACCACACGCGGCTCGATATCGAGCTTGAAGTGCGTGAACGTATGCGAGAGCGGCGCAAGCGGCGAAGCCTTGGCCGCCCCGCCGAACGATGCCGCACGCTCGGCGAGTGCGGCTTCGTCGGCGGCTTCGGGCAGGCTCCAGAGGCCGCCCCAGATGCCCGTCGGAGGGCGCTTTTCCAGCATCACCGCGTCGCCGTCGAGCAGCACGAGCATCCACGTGCGGCGCGTCGGCACGGTCTTCTTCGGACGTGCCGCGGGCAGTTCGCGCTGACGCCCGGTCGTATTTGCCACGCAGTCGGCCGCAAACGGGCAGCGCGCGCAATCGGGCTTGCCGCGTCCGCACAGCGTCGCGCCGAGATCCATGAGCCCCTGCGTATAGGCGCTCACGTCCGCGTCGCTCGCCCCCGCACCTGGCACGATCGATTCGGCCAGCGTCCACATTGCGTTCTCCACGCGCTTCTCGCCCGGAAATCCTTCCACGCCGAACACGCGTGCGAGCACGCGCTTCACGTTGCCGTCGAGAATCGTCGCGCGTGCGCCGAACGCGAACGAGGCGATCGCCGCCGCCGTCGAGCGGCCAATGCCCGGCAAGTCGGCCAGGCCATCGACCGTCGACGGAAACCGGCCGCCGTGCTCCTGCGCGACGACCTGTGCGCATCGATGCAGATTGCGCGCGCGCGTGTAGTAGCCAAGCCCGGCCCACAGCGTCATTACGTCGTCGAGCGGCGCGGCGGCGAGCGCCTCGACCGTGGGAAAGCGTTCGAGAAAGCGCGCGTAGTACGGAATCACGGTGCTGACCTGGGTCTGCTGCAGCATGATTTCCGAGAGCCAGATGCGATAGGCGTCGCGCGTGTTCTGCCAAGGCAGATCGTGGCGGCCGTGCTCGCGCTGCCATGCGATCAGGCGCGGCGCGAAGCTCTCGAGCAATTCTGGCGCATAGGCGCCGGCAGGCAGCGCGTTGGACGTGGACGAAGAACGATACATGGAGGAACCGGGAAGTCAGCGCTGGCAGCGCGGACAGAAGTAAGTGGATCGCTGGCCCTGCACGATCTGCCTGATCGGCGTGCCGCACACGCGGCACGGCTGAGCGGCGCGGTCGTAGACGAAATATTCGAGCTGGAAATAGCCGCTCTCGCCATTGCTGCCGACGAAGTCGCGCAACGTACTGCCGCCCTTTTCGATGGCCGATGCGAGCACGGCGCGCACGGCGTCCGCAAGCAGTTCGTAGCGCGCAAGCGAGACGCGGCCCGCGGGCGTGGTCGGCCGGATGCCCGCGCGAAAGAGACTCTCCGACGCGTAAATATTGCCAACCCCGACGACGATATCGCCGGCGAGCAACGCCTGCTTGACGGAAACCTTGCGGCCGCGCGTCTCGCGAAACAGCAGCGCGCCGTCGAAGGCCGGCGTGAACGGCTCGATGCCGAGTCCCGCCAGAAGCGGGTGGCCAAGCACGTCGCCAGACTCGCGCGGGTGCCAGAGCACGGCGCCGAAACGGCGCGGATCGCGAAAGCGCAGCGTGAAGTCGTCGAAGAGCCAGTCGACGTGATCGTGCTTTTCGGCGACGGGGGGCTTCGGCAGGTTACGTAGCACGCGCAACGTTCCGGTCATCCCGAGATGCACAATGAACCAGCCGTCCTCGACCTCGAACAGCAGATATTTGCCGCGCCGCCCGACCGTCCGGATGGTCTTGCCGCGCAGTGCGCGAGCGAGCGCGGGCGGCACGGGCCAGCGCAGCGCGGGGTTGCGCACGTCCACGCGCTCGACGCGGCGGCCCGCGACCCACGGCTCGATCCCGCGGCGGGTGACTTCAACTTCTGGCAATTCGGGCATGTCTAACGCTCGCGCTGGACGTCTGGCCGGCGGCGGAGCCGGGTTGGTCTGCAACTTGCATAATCGTGGTGTGTGCGTTGTGCGCGTATTGTAGCCAGCGCGTTACAATCGACCGAAACATTCGACGGAATTCCATGGAACTGTCTTTCGTAAAGCTGTTTGCGAAGCGCCCGTCCGCCTTGGCGCTGCGCCTGCCTGTCGCCATCAGTGCGCGCCGGCTCATCGGCGCGGCGGTGCTCGCGGCCTGGGCGTTGACCACGTCGAGCGCCTGGGCGCAGGATCAGACCCCCGACACCGACGACACTTCCGTCTCGATCCCGGACATGTTGGGCGAAGTGAGCGAGAACGAGAAGAAGGATCTGCCCGACACGCCACTGACAAGCCAGATCGTCTTCCAGGTGCTCGCAGCGGAAATCGCGCTGCAGCGCGACGAACCGGCGCCCGCGTACCAGACTTACCTCGCGCTGGCGCGCGACACGCATGATCCGCGCATGGCGCAGCGCGCGACCGAGATCGCGCTCGCGGCGCAAAGCCCGTCCGACGCGTTGAACGCGGCCCAGCTCTGGCAGCAATACGCCCCAGATTCGGAGCGCGCCTCGCAACTGGACGCATCGCTGCTCGTGCTCTCCGGCCGCCCCGAAGACGCCGAACCGCTGCTCGCGCGCGAGCTCGCGCGCGTGCCGGCCGAGAGCCGCGGGCCCGCGCTGGTTTCGCTGCAGCTGCTGCTCTCGCGCGGTCCGAATCGCGCCGGCGGCCTGACCGTGCTGAAGGACCTGCTCAAGAACGACATGGACCGCCCCGAGGCGCAGCTCGCGATCGGCCGTCAGCAGTTGCTCGCCGACGACGTGCCCGGCGCGCGCAAGTCGTTCGAGCAGGCGCTCACGATCAAGCCCGACTACCTGCCGGCCGCGCTGATGCTCGCGCAGATGGGTCCGGAAGAGCGCGCCGAAGGCATTGCCGCGATCGAGAAGTACGTGCAGCAGAACCCGAAGTCGCACGAGGGGCATCTCGCGCTCGCGCAGACCTACCTCGCGGCCGACCGGCTCGACGACGCCCAGAAGCAGTTCGAGATCCTGCGCAAGGACAACCCGAACGAGCTGATGCCGTATATGGCCCTCGCGCTTATCGCCGTGCAGCAGAAGCACTACGACGTCGCGCAAAAGAATCTGACGCAGTACACGCAGCTCGCGGAAAAGACGCCGGGCGCGGATCCGGGCCAGGGCTACATCTACCTCGCGCAACTCGCGGTCGAGCAGAAGGACGACGCTACGGCGCTGAAGTGGCTCGACAAGATCGACCCGAACAGCCAGCAGTACATTCCGGCGCAGATCACGCGCGCGCAGATCTACGACAAGGAAGGCAAGATCGACGACGCGCGCCGCCAGCTCGCGAGCATCCAGACCGACGATCCGCGCGATCAGGCGCTGATCGCGCGCACGGACGCCGCGATCCTGTTCGACGCGAAGCGCTACCCGGAAGCGGAGGCCCGCCTCGCGAAGGCCGTCTCGGATTTCCCCGACGACCCCGACCTGACCTACGACTACGCAATGTCCGCCGAGAAGAACGGTCATTACGACGTGATGGAAACGCAGCTGCGCAAGCTGATCAAGACGCAGCCCGACAATCCTCAGGCCTACAACGCGCTCGGCTACTCGCTCGCCGACCGTAACCAGCGCCTGCAGGAAGCGGACAAGCTGGTCGAGAAGGCTTCGGCGCTCGCGCCCAATGACGCGTACATCCTGGACAGCGTGGGTTGGGTGAAATACCGCCTTGGCGACAACGCCGAAGCCATCAAGCTCCTGCGCAAGGCCTACAACATGCAGCCGAACGCCGAGATCGGCGCGCACCTCGGCGAAGTGCTGTGGGCGAACGGCGATCAGAGCGGCGCGCGCGAGGCCTGGCGCGAGGCCTTCAAGCTCGAACCCGATAACGACACGCTCCTGAAGACGCTCAAGCGCTTCCAGGTGCAGGTAAACGATCTCTGATGGCAGATAACCGATCGATCTTGTGCCCCGCAGCGCCGGTCCTGTCCAGCGCCCGCTTCCCGCGGCGCCCGGCGCTCGGCGTGGCGGTGGCCGCCCTGCTCGCGCTGGCGGGCTGCGCAACACCGCCGCATCAGCCCTCGACCTCGAACGCAACTACCTCGCTCACCACCCAGACGAGCCGCGCCTACCACGGCCGCTTCGCGGTGCAGTACGTCGACCAGAACGGCCAGCAGCGCAACGCGTACGGCAATTTCGACTGGCACGAAACCGACTCGACTGTGACGCTGCAACTGCGCAATCCGCTCGGGCAGACGCTCGCGATCATCACGTCGTCGCCCGCGCAGGCAACGCTCGAGTTGCCGAACCGCGAGCCGCTGACCGCCGACAACGTGTCGACGCTGATGCAGCAGGCGCTCGGCTTCGCGCTGCCGATCGAGGGGCTGCGCTACTGGCTGCAGCCGACCGTTGCGCCCACATCGCGCGCGCATACGACGGCCGATGCGCAGGATCCGTCGCGCCTCGCGCAGATCGAACAGGACGGCTGGAAGATCGACTACCTCGCCTACGCCGACGCCCCCTCCAACGGCCTCAAACGCGTGAACCTCACGCGCGAAGAACCGCCGCTCGAAATCAAGCTCGTGCTCGACCAATAAACTGGCCGCACCCGCCACTCGCATCATGACTGAAACCCAGGACTCGCTGCGCGACTGCCTCGCGCCCGCGAAACTCAATCTCTTCCTGCACATCACCGGCCGCCGCCCGGACGGCTATCACAACCTGCAGACCGTGTTCCAGCTGCTCGACTGGGGCGATACGCTGCACTTCAAGCGCCGCAACGACGGGCGCATCGCGCGCACGACCGAAGTGGACGGCGTGCCCGCCGAACAGGACCTCACGGTGCGCGCCGCCACGCTGCTCAAGCAGTACACGGGCACGCAGGAAGGCGTCGAGATCGACATCGAAAAGCGCCTGCCGATGGGCGCCGGTCTCGGTGGCGGCAGCTCGGACGCGGCAACCACGCTGCTCGCGCTCAACCGCCTGTGGAAGCTCAATCTGACACGCGTCGAGCTGCAGGCGCTCGCGCTGAAACTCGGCGCCGACGTACCGTTCTTCGTGTTCGGGAAAAATGCGTTCGCGGAGGGTGTCGGGGAGGCACTCGAGGTTGTACAATTGCCCCCGCGTCATTTTTTGGTCGTGACGCCGCGGGTCCATGTTCCAACCGCTGCGATTTTCTCGGAAAAATCGTTGACAAGGGACACAGAGCCCTGCACAATAGCAGTCTTTCTTGCACAGCAAGCTGCACAAAAGGGATGGCCAGACAGTTTCGGCCGGAACGATATGCAAGCGGCTGTCGCAGGAAAATACGCGGAAGTAGCGCAGGTGCTTCGATGGTTTGACAACATCGCGCCAGCGCGGATGACCGGATCGGGCGCAAGCGTTTTTGCAGCGTTCACCAGCCGGGCCGAAGCAGATGCGGCGCATGCAGAGTTAAAAGCGGCGCAATTGCTGGGGCATCAGCCACAGGTGGACTGGCGCAGCGCGGTGACCTCGAGTCTGGACACGCATCCACTCTTCGCTTTCGCGGCATAGTTTTAGCATCGTTGAGCGGCCCTACCCGTTCAGTGAAGCGCAAAGTTAAGTGTAGGGGAGTCGCCAAGTTGGTTAAGGCACCGGATTTTGATTCCGGCATGCGAGGGTTCGAGTCCTTCCTCCCCTGCCAAATATTCCAGCGGTTACAACGCAATCGGGCCCAGCAGTTCGAGGTGCCTCGCAGTTACCGCCGGTTGCGTCGTAAAGCGCATGTAGTTCCTCTCGCCCTCCCAAGTCCGCAGCAGGTGCATGATGAGCAGCCATGACGGCCTGATGGTTTTTACTGGCAACGCAAATCCCGCGCTTGCACAGGAAGTCGTCAAGATCCTCGGTATTCCCCTCGGCAAGGCTATGGTTAGCCGCTTCTCCGACGGTGAGATCCAGGTCGAAATCCAGGAAAACGTACGCGGCAAGGACGTCTTCGTCCTGCAGTCCACCTGCGCGCCGACCAACGACAACCTGATGGAACTGATGATCATGGTCGATGCTCTCAAGCGCGCATCCGCAGGCCGGATCACCGCCGCCATCCCCTATTTCGGCTATGCCCGTCAGGACCGCCGCCCGCGTTCGGCGCGCGTCGCCATCTCGGCGAAGGTCGTGGCGAACATGCTGGAAATCGCCGGCGTCGAGCGGATCATCACGATGGATCTGCACGCCGACCAGATTCAGGGCTTCTTCGACATTCCCGTCGACAACATCTACGCGACACCCGTCCTGCTCGGCGATCTGCGCAAGCAGAGCTACGAGAACCTGCTGGTCGTGTCGCCGGACGTCGGTGGCGTGGTGCGTGCACGAGCGCTCGCGAAGCAGCTCAACTGCGACCTCGCGATCATCGACAAGCGCCGCCCCAAGGCGAACGTCGCCGAAGTGATGAACATCATCGGTGAAGTCGAAGGCCGCACCTGCGTGATCATGGACGACATGGTCGACACCGCCGGCACGCTGTGCAAGGCGGCCCAGGTGCTCAAGGAGCGGGGCGCGAAGAAGGTGTTCGCGTACGCCACGCACCCGGTGCTCTCGGGTGGCGCGGGCGAGCGTATCGCCGCCTCCGCGCTCGACGAACTGGTTGTCACCGACACGATTCCGCTGGGCGCAGAAGCACGTGCCTGCGCGAAGATCCGTTCGCTCACGAGCGCCGGACTGCTCGCCGAAACGTTCTCGCGCATCCGCCGCGGCGATTCGGTGATGTCGCTCTTCGCAGAAAGTTAAGAATTCGCGCCAAAAGCGCGGCATTCGCAAGGATGCCGCGCTTTGGCGTAATCGGCGCGAGCGGACGTAGCTTCGCGCTGCATGGTTGGGGGCCTTCAGGCAGGTCAATTGCCGAAAGGGCCCCGCTTTACTGCCTGGTCGCGGGCAGTGCATTGGAGAAAAACATGAAAGTCATCGCTTTCGAGCGTAACCTGCAAGGTACGGGTGCGAGCCGCCGCCTGCGCAATGCTGGCAAGACCCCTGGCATCGTTTACGGTGTCGGCGCCGAGCCGCAACTGATCGAACTCGATCACAACGCGCTGTGGCACGCCCTGAAGAAGGAATCCTTCCACTCGTCGATCCTCGAGCTCGAAGTGGCCGGCAAGTCGCAGCAAGTGCTGCTGCGCGACGTGCAATACCACCCGTTCCGCCAGATCATTCTGCACGTGGACTTCCAGCGCGTTGATCCGACCAAGAAGATCCACACGAAGGTGCCGCTCCACTTCCTGAACCAGGAAACCAACCCGGCTGTGAAGCTGGCGAGCGCGATCATTTCGCACGTCCTGAACGAAATCGAAGTGGTGTGCCTGCCGGGCTCGCTGCCGGAATTCATCGAAGTCGACCTCGCGAACATCGAGTCCGGCCAGTCGCTGCACGCGAAGGACATCACGCTGCCGAACGGCGTGACGCTCGTTGCGCACGTCGAAGCGGAAAACCCGGTGATCGTCTCGGCGACGGTTCCGGCCGGTGCCGTGGCGGCAGCCGAGGGTGAAGAAGCCGCAGCCGAGTAAGCTGCAGCCCAGAACCGATATCCTCTCGATCCGTTTCTCTGAAACGGTCGACGTAACCCGCCGCGGTCCGCCCCGGCGGGTTTTTTTTCGGACTTTTTCCGATCCAGGCAACTGCACATGATCAGGTTGATCGTCGGACTCGGCAATCCCGGCGCCGAATACGCCGCGACGCGGCACAATGCCGGCTTCTGGCTCGTGGATCAGCTCGCGCGCGAAGCGGGCACGACGCTGCGCGACGAGCGGCGCTTTCACGGCCACTACGCGAAGGCGCGCCTCTACGGCGAGGAAGTGCATCTGCTCGAGCCGCAGACCTACATGAACCGCTCGGGCCAATCGGTCGTCGCGCTCGCGCACTTCTTCAAGATCCTGCCCGACGAGATCCTCGTCGCGCACGACGAACTCGACCTGCCGCCCGGCACCGTCAAGCTCAAGCTCGGTGGCGGCAGCGGCGGCCATAACGGCCTCAAGGACATTTCCGCGCATCTCACGACGCAGCAGTACTGGCGCCTGCGCATCGGCATTGGCCATCCGCGCGACCTGATTCCCGAAGGCGCGCGCGCCGGCGCGAAGCCCGACGTCGCGAACTTCGTGCTCAAGCCGCCGCGCAAGGAAGAGCAGGACGTGATCGACGCGTCGATCGAACGCGCGCTCGCCGTGATGCCGACGTTCGTGAAGGGTGAAGCGGAACGCGCGGTAATGCAGTTGCACCGCAACGGTTGATCAACCGGCCGCGAGGGCCCGCCCGCAGTGGTAACAGCAACCATGCTCGACAGGAGAGTGTCTTGAGTCGTTACTGGAGTGACATCGTCCGCCGTCTCGTGCCGTACGTGCCGGGCGAACAGCCCGCGCTCGCAAAGCCGGTCAAACTGAACACCAACGAGAACCCGTACCCGCCGTCACCGCGCGTGCTGGAAGCGATCCGCGCCGAGCTGGGCGAGCATGCCGAATCGCTGCGCCGCTATCCGGATCCGGTCGCGAAGCGCCTGCGCGAAACCGTGGCCGCTCATCACGGCCTGCGCGCCGATCAGGTGTTTGTCGGCAACGGTTCGGACGAAGTGCTTGCGCACGCATTCCAGGCGCTGCTCAAACACGACCTGCCCGTGCTCTTCCCCGATATCACGTACAGCTTCTATCCGACCTATGCGCGGCTCTACGACGTGCAGTACCGCACGGTGCCGCTCGACGACGCCTTCGCGATCCGCATCGACGACTACGCGCAGCCCAACGGCGGCGTGATCCTCCCGAATCCGAACGCGCCCACCGGCCACGCGCTGCCGCTCGCGCAGATCGAGAAGCTGGTGGCGGCGAACACGGAATCGGTGGTGATCGTGGACGAGGCGTACGTGGACTTCGGCGCAGAATCGGCGATCAGCTTGATCGACCGCTATCCGAACCTGCTCGTCGTGCACACGACCTCGAAGTCGCGCTCGCTCGCCGGCATGCGCGTGGGCTTCGCATTCGGCCACGCCGATCTGATCGAAGCGCTCAACCGCGTGAAGGACAGTTTCAACTCGTATCCGCTCGATCGGCTCGCGCAGGCCGCCGCCGTCGCGGCCTACGAAGATCCAGAGTGGTTGCGCACGACCAGCGCGCGCGTCATGGCAAGCCGCACCCGCCTCGTCGCCGCACTCACGGAACTGGGTTTCGAGATCGTGCCTTCGGCTGCGAACTTCGTGTTCGCGCGCCCGCCCTCGCACGACGCGGCGGCCATCAACGCGAAGCTGCGCGAACGGGAGATTTTCGTACGCCACTTCAACGCGCCGCGTATCAACCAGCATCTGCGCATCACGGTCGGCACCGACACCGAATGCGACACGCTCGTCGCCGCGCTCAAGGACATCTTGAGGTAACGAGCCCGGCCGCCGAACCGGACGAGCCAATAAAAAACGCACCTCACGAGGTGCGTTTTTTCATGCCGCAGCGGCGAAACGCTTCAACCGTGCTTCGCCGCCATCAGTGCGTGATACTTCTGCTTCAATTGCTCGGGTGACTCGAGGTGCTCCGGATTGCGCGGAATGCATTCCACCGGACATACCTGCACACATTGCGGCTCGTCGAAATGGCCGACGCACTCGGTGCACTTGTCCGGATCGATCACATAGATTTCCGGGCCCATCGAAATCGCGTCGTTCGGGCACTCAGGCTCGCAGACGTCGCAATTGATGCATTCGTCGGTAATCATCAGGGCCATGCTGTACTCACTTCACGCCGGCACGCAAGCCAGCGTCATTCATTGCCAAGCCGTCTAGTTTACGCCGGTTTGCCCCTGCGCTCACGACTTCGTGACGATACCGCCCAGCGACGCGACCTTGTCCTGCAGCCGCTTTTCCACCGACGGAAACACAAACTTGCTCACGTCGCCGCCCAACTGGGCAATTTCTCGCACGATGGTGCCCGAAATGAACTGATACTGGTCCGAAGGCGTCATGAACATCGTCTCGACGTCGGGCAGCAGATAGCGGTTCATGCCCGCCATCTGGAACTCGTATTCGAAGTCCGACACGGCGCGCAGGCCGCGCACGATCACGCGCGCGTTATTGCTGCGCACGAAATCCTTCAGGAGCCCCGTGAAGCTCATCACCTGCACGTTCGGATAGTGGCCGAGCACCTCGTGGGCAATGTCGAGCCGCTCGTCGAGCGAGAAGAATGGCTTCTTGTTGCGGCTGTCGGCAACACCCACCACCAGCGTGTCGAAAATGCTCGACGCACGCCGCACGAGATCTTCGTGGCCGCGCGTGAGCGGATCGAAGGTACCGGGGTACACGGCGACTACCATGAGTCTTCTCCTCTCAACAGAATTGGGGCGCTATGCGCTGCCCAGCCGCGCCGATCGTGGCTGGCCTGGTGCGGGCGCAAGCACGCGCGTGACGGCAAAACCGTCCGCCGCTTGTTATCGAACGCGCATTATTCCTCATTTTCGCGCTGCAGCAAATGATAGAAGACCGCGCCGGCCTTACCCTCGCGCAAGACGCTCCAGCCGGCCAGCGCCGGCTGCACGGCCAGATCGATGCCCTCGCCGCACTCCACGTAAAGCCAGCCATCCGCCGCCACGAGCGGCGCGGCGAGCGCCAGCGCACGCGCGAGCAGCGCGGGCTCGCCGAACGGCGGATCGAGGAACACCACGTCGAAGGCGCCCGGCGGGAGACTGGCGGCGAGGCGCAGCGCGTCCGCTTCGGCGATTTCGATGGTGCGTGCCGCAAGACGCGCCTGGTTCGCGCGCAGCTGCGCGGCGGCTTTCGCGTTGCGCTCGACCATCACGACACGCGCCGCGCCACGCGAAGCGGCCTCGAAGCCGAGCGCTCCGCTGCCCGCGAACAGATCGAGACAGCGCAGGCCATCGAGGCGCTGGCCGAGCCAGTTGAAGAGCGTTTCGCGCACGCGGTCGGGCGTGGGGCGCAGGCCGTCCAGATCGAGCACCGGCAACGGCGTGCGCTTCCAGTCGCCGCCGATGATGCGGATCGTGTGAGCACCGCCGCTGCGGGCGGCATGGCCGGACGCGAGAGCGCGCGTTCGCTGCGGGCGCGGAGTTGAAGAACGGGACATGCGTGTTTTCTTTGCTGACGGCTTGGTGGTGTCCAGGCGGCGCGCCGTACACGCGCCGCATCCCTGATGCGCGAACGTTACCACAGGCCCACGCGCGCGCCGCGCGGCCACCGCAACGACGCGGCCGGAGGCGCCTGATAAAATGCTCTGTTTTCCGCGCATTGCCGCCACTTCCCCGACGTCCGGACCGTCTGCGGTCCGGCCCGCAACGCGCCTCCACGACGCCAGATCATGTTTAGTTTCTTCAAACGACTCCGCGGCTCAAAGGCCGACGAGAACGCACCGGCGCCCGAGGGCGAAGCTGCAGATTCCGCGCCCGCCGCAACCGCGCCGACAGAAACCGCGCCGGCGCCGGCCGCTCGCGAAGCGGCACCGACCGCCTCTGCCGAGCCCCCACGCAGCGCCTCCGTGGCGGCAGAACGGACCGAAATCGTCCCGCCGCCCGCGCCGGAGGCCGCCGCGAAGCAGTCGTGGCTCACGCGCCTTAAGTCCGGCCTGGCAAAGACAAGCTCGAACCTCACGAGCATCTTCGTCAATGCGAAGATCGACGACGACCTCTACGAGGAGCTTGAAACGGCGCTCCTGATGTCGGATGCCGGCGTGGACGCCACCGAGTACCTGCTCGAGACGCTGCGCCAGAAGGTGCGTGCCGAACGACTCACCGAGGCCTCGCAGGTGAAGGACGCGCTGCGCCAGCTGCTGCTCGATTTGCTCCAGCCGCTCGAAAAGTCGCTGATGCTGGGCCGGGCGCAGCCGCTCGTGATGATGATCGCGGGCGTGAACGGCGCCGGCAAGACGACGAGCATCGGCAAGCTCGCCAAGCATCTGCAGCGCTTCGACCAGAAGGTGCTGCTCGCCGCCGGCGACACGTTCCGCGCCGCCGCGCGCGAACAGCTCTCGATCTGGGGCGAACGCAACAACGTGACGGTCGTGCAGCAGGAAAGCGGCGACCCGGCCGCGGTGATCTTCGACGCCGTGAGCGCGGCGCGCGCCCGCGGCATCGACGTGGTGATGGCCGACACGGCCGGCCGCCTGCCCACGCAGCTGCATTTGATGGACGAGCTCAAGAAGGTCAAGCGCGTGATCGGCAAGGCTTTCGACGGGGCGCCGCACGAGGTGCTGCTGGTGATCGACGCGAATACGGGTCAGAACGCGCTCGCGCAGGTAAAGGCGTTCGACGATGCGCTCGGCCTCACTGGCCTCATCGTCACGAAGCTCGACGGCACCGCGAAAGGTGGCATTCTGGCCGCGATCGCCCGCCAGCGTCCGGTGCCCGTGTACTTCATCGGCGTGGGCGAGAAGGTCGAGGACCTGCAGCCGTTCAGCGCCGAAGAGTTCGTGGACGCCCTGCTCGGCAACTGAGCAACGGGCCGGAGCACAAAGCAGCAAGGGGCGTCGTTCGCAGGAACGACGCCCCTTTTTCATACCTGGACGCCCGCAGCGGCCCCCGCTTATTCCGAATCCGGCTGCGCGCCCGGCGCGGCCTTCGCGAACGCGTCGATCTGCATCGCGTGGTCGTAGATACGCTGGATGGTCGGGTAGCAGCTCGTATCGATGTTGAAGCGGTTCGCGTTGAAGACCTGCGGGATCAGGCAGGTGTCGGCGACGGTCGGCGTGTCGCCATAGCAGAGCTTGCCCGTGCGCGCATCGCTCGCAAGACGCTGCTCCAGCGTGCCGAAACCCAGTTCGATCCAGTGGCGGTACCAGGCGTCCTTCGCGGCGTCGTCGAGGCCTAGCGTGTGCTTCAGGTACTTCAGCACGCGCAGGTTGTCCACCGGATGGATCTCACAGGCCACCTGGAGCGCCAGCGAGCGTACGTGCGCCCGGTCGGCTGGCGTATTCGGCAGCAACGGCGGCTCGGGATGCGTCTCCTCGAGGTACTCGATGATCGCGAGCGACTGCTGGATCAGGTTCTCCTCGTCGTCGACCAGCGTCGGCACAATGCCGTCCTGATTGATCTGCCGATAAGCCGGCTTCAGTTGCTCGCCGCCCTCGCGCACCAGATGCACCGGTACGTACTCGTACGGCAGTGCCTTCAGGTTCAGCGCGATACGCACGCGGTACGACGCGGAACTGCGGAAATAGCTGTAAAGCTTCATGCTCTCCTCAACAAAGCGCTGGATCGTGGGTGCCCGTGTCAAACCACGCGCAGCGCGATCTCGCCAAGCCCATCCACGCCGCCGCGCATCAGGTCACCCTTCACCACCGCGCCAACGCCCTCGGGCGTGCCGGTGTAGATCAAGTCGCCCGCCTTCAGCTCGAACAGCGTCGAAAGAAAGGCAATCGTGTCCGCTACCGGCCAGATCATCTGCGAAACGTCGGCCCGCTGCTTGTCCTCGCCATTGACCGAGAGCCAGATCGCGCCCTTCGCGACCTGCCCCACCTGCGCGACGGGATGGATCGGGCCGATCGGCGCCGAATGGTCGAAGCCCTTCGCCGGGTCCCACGGACGGCCGAGCTTCTTCGCTTCGGCCTGCAGGTCGCGGCGCGTCATGTCGAGACCGGTTGCGTAGCCATAGACGTGCTCGAGCGCGCTCGCGACGGGGATGTCCTTGCCGCCCTTGCCGATCGCGACGACGAGCTCCATCTCGAAATGCACATTCTTCGACTGCGGCGGATACGGAAACTCGCCGGTCGAACCGGGTGCGACGTAGAGAATCGCGTCAGCCGGCTTGGCGAAGAAGAACGGCGGCTCGCGGTCGGGATCGTGGCCCATCTCGCGTGCGTGGGCTTCGTAGTTGCGGCCGACACAGTAGATGCGGCGCACCGGGAAGCGCAGGTCGCTGCCGGCTACCGGCACCGATACATGCGCGACCGGTTCGAAAACGTAGGTCATGGAGTTCTCCGTCTGCGTGAAAGATGGCGCGGAACCGCGCGTGATTCCAGCGGCAGCGCAAAACGCGAGTGTAGCGCGCCGCGCCTGTGCTGCGTGGCGGCCCAGCCACGGCGACACGAGTTGTCACGCTCCGCCCGCACGGCGACCTCATGCGATACTGGAGACATCCCCGCAAATTCATAACGACTGCCGCCCGCCGCGCACCGCGCATTCCGGGCGCCTGGAATGCCGCTCCCCATGAACGCCCCCGATCCCGCCGACATCTTTTCCTGCGCCCGCTTCATCAAGGAGATCGGCCGTGGCCCGAACGGCGCACGCGCGCTGTCTCCGGAAGACACGCGGGCGCTCTACACCGCGATGCTCGATGGCCGGGTGCCCGACCTCGAACTTGGCGCGGTGCTGCTGGCCTACCGTCTGAAAGGCGAATCCGCGGCGGAGCTCGCCGCCATGCTGTCCGCCGCGCACGCTTCGTTCGCGCCGCTTACGTCCCCCGCGGGCGATTACCGCGCCGTCTCGATCCCGAGCTACAACGGCGCGCGCAAGCAGCCGAACCTCGTGCCGCTGCTCGCCCTGCTGCTCGCGCGCGAGGGCGTGCCGGCCCTCGTCCACGGCGTGAGCACCGACCCGGGCCGCGTGACGAGCGCCGAAATCTTCGCAGCGTTGAACCTTCCGGCCGTCGGCGATCACGCCGACATCGAAGACCTGCTCGCCCAGAAACGTGTCGCGTTCGCACCCATCGAAGCGCTCGCGCCCAAGCTCGCTCGCCTGCTCAAGCTGCGCGCCCGCATGGGCGTGCGCAATTCGACGCATACGCTCGTGAAGCTGCTGCAACCGTTCGGGCAACCGGGTCTGCGGCTCGTGAACTACACGCACCCGCCTTACCGCGAAAGCCTGAGCGCACTGTTCTCGGCGCACCCGGAGGCCGCGACGGGCGGTGCGCTGCTCGCGCGCGGCACGGAAGGCGAAGCGGTTGCCGATACGCGCCGCCAGGTCCAGGTGGACTGGCTGCACGACGGGATCTGCGAAACGCTGGTCGAGCCTGAGCGATCGTCGCCCGATGCACCCGAGGTCCTGCTGCCCGAAGGCCGCGACGCCCCGACGACGGCCGCCTGGATCGAAGCGGTGCTGCGCGGCGACGCGCCGGTGCCCGAGGCGATCGCACGGCAGGTCGAGACGATCAAGCGCATCGCGAGGCGTTAAACCCCGTTAAACCCCGGTCCGTCGACCGGCTGACGCCGCCGCGATGCCGGCCAAACGCGCCGCGCGAGCGCACCGAAGGCACATTCGGCAGGCATCGACGGCGATCGTCGCACAACATCTCGTCAGAAACCTGCGAACTCGCTGTTGACACGCACGGCCGTCCTGTCTTACATTGGCCCTTATGCGTTCCTTCCCGAACCCCCTCCGAATTACCTCCGGCCGCCTAGCGGCCCTATCGCTACGTCTAGCGTAAGCCAGGCGTAGCGCTGCGCGGCCACCCGCTCCACGGGTTCCCGGTCGGCAGTCCTCCCCAAGCAGTTCCCGCAGTACCCCAAACTCGCCGTATCCCTACAACCAGTCGTCTGTATTCGTCCGTTTACCGTTCGGACGAGTCGCGAGGGTCAAAATGCACGTTGCATGGGCATCGTTCACGTCCACTTTTGCCGCGCCGGTTACCGCCGCCACCGTGGCCGCCTTCTTCGCGTTCGTGGTTTCCGCCCGAACGCCAGAAGTTTCGCGCATCGTGTCTCGTCGCCAGCCCGCCAGCCGCTCGCTGCCGACCGCCATCGCAAACGACTTCATGAAGAACGAGGCTCGTCATGTTGCGTAATCCCGCCGAGAAGTACCGCCCCTTCCCCTCCATTCGCTTGAACGGCCGCCGATGGCCCACCCGCACCGTCGAGCGCGCACCGATCTGGATGAGCACCGACTTGCGCGACGGCAACCAGTCGCTGATCGAGCCGATGAGCATCGAGCAGAAGACCGAATTCTTCGAGATGCTGGTGGCGATCGGCTTCAAGGAAATCGAAGTCGGCTTCCCGTCGGCGTCGCAGACCGACTTCGATTTCGTACGCAAGCTGATTGAGGAAAAGCGCATTCCCGACGACGTCACGATCGAAGTGCTCGTGCAGTCGCGCGAAGAGCTGATCGCGCGCACGTTCGAGGCGCTGCAGGGCGTCCCGCGTGCGATCGTGCACCTCTACAACGCGATCTGCCCGTCGTTCCGCAAGATCGTCTTCGGTCAATCGAAGGAAGAGGTGAAGGCCCTGGCCGTCGAAGGCACGCGCATGATCCGCGAACACGCCGACGCACGCCCGCAAACGCACTGGATCTACCAGTACTCGCCCGAAACGTTCAGCATGACCGAGCTCACGTTCGCGCGCGAAGTCTGCGACGCCGTCGCGCAAACCTGGCGCCCGACGCGCGAGCACAAGATGATCGTGAACCTCCCGGCCACAGTCGAAGCCGCGATGCCCAACGTCTACGCCGACCAGATCGAATGGATGGATCGCAATCTCGCGTACCGCGACAGCATCGTCCTCTCGGTGCATCCGCACAACGACCGCGGCACGGCCGTCGCCGCCGCCGAAATGGCGCTCCTCGCGGGCGCGGACCGCATCGAAGGCTGCCTCTTCGGCAACGGCGAGCGCACCGGCAACGTCGATCTCGTGACGCTCGCGATGAATCTCTACACCCAGGGCATCGATCCGGGCCTCGACTTCTCCGATATCGACGCCGTGCGCCGCGTGGTGGAGCGCTGCAACCAGTTGCCCGTGCATCCGCGCCACCCGTACGCCGGCGACCTCGTGTTCACGGCGTTCTCGGGCTCGCATCAAGACGCGATCCGCAAGGGTTTCGCGCAGCAAAAGCCGGACACGATCTGGGAAGTGCCCTATCTCCCGATCGATCCCGCCGATCTCGGCCGCAGCTACGACGCGGTGATCCGCGTGAACAGCCAGTCGGGCAAGGGCGGAGCGACGTATCTGCTCGAGCGCGGCATGGGCTTTACGCCGCCGCGGCGCGTACAGATCGAATTCAGCCATGCGGTGCAAGTGGCCGCGGACACGTCAGGCGAGGAAATCACCGGCGAGGCGGTCTGCGCCCTCTTCGAGCGCGAGTACTTCGAGACGAGCGGACCGGCCATGCATGCCGGCGCGGGTCGCGTGCGCTGGGAAGGCCGCGACATCGCGGCGCCCTCGGGCACCGACGGCCACGAAGCCCAGGCACAGGCGATTGCGGCGGCAATCGCGGCGGCCGCAGGCGCAACGGTGGAGATCACGTCGTTCGAAAGCACGCGCACGGCGCAGGGCGCAACCGCCGTATTCGTCGGCTGCCGCGTGGACGGCCAGGCGATCCGCCACGGCGTGGGCGTTGAAGAAGACGCCGCCCAGGCAACGGTTGCAGCAGTCGTGAGCGGCGTGAACCGCGCGGCCTGGCCTCGGGTCGATCGCCGCGTCGCGGCCTGAAGCCGCGCCGGATCGGTCGCCGCGCGATCGGAATACACGGCTGCAAAGCCGTTCAGGTTTAGCAGGGCAGAAAAAGCAGCAGGCGGTGCCGTTGGGCGCCGGTGGCAGAACGGGCCGCCGGCGTGAGCCCGGAGCGTCCAGAAGACGCGCCGGAAGAAGGGACTAACCGGTCTTATTCGAGCGCACAACGCGTCGCCTGCCATGCGAGCAGGCGCCAGCGACCATCCTCCTGCGTCTGGATGGCCGTGTACGCGATGGGAAAGAGCAGCGCGCCATTGTTGGCTTCCATCTCGATCAGTGCGCGCCCGGACACGACACACGCCTCGCGCCCGACCGGCAGCACGTCCTGTGACTGGATCTCGATCTGACGGTAGCGGCGACGGCCGGCCGTGATGGCATCGATGAACTGCTGTTTGGTTTCGCGTTTGCCATTCGTGTGGACAAAGGTCGCGTTCTCCGACAGCAGGGCGTCCAGCGACGGTCCGTCGCCCTCCACCATTGCACGAAACCGTTCGCGCTCCAGCCCGCGAATCGCATCGATTACTTTCGCCGCCATGGCTCTTGCCCCCTGCGCGCCCGTCCCGGTTGTTGCCGCGGACCGGCGAAGAAGATGTACCGCACGCGTCTCGCTGAAATTTATACCAGGTTTGGACGCGTGGATACTTGCGATCAAAAGAGCACGCGATTCAGCAGCCCGACGCAGCGGCGGACATCTGGCCCTCTGCATACGACGCGCCCGATTGCCGCATCGGAGCACTTTCTGCGCTTCGCCCTGTCTTGTAGGAGTGCCTTGCGAATTCTGTCAGTACAGCACGCGCTCAAAGGGAATAGCGCGCAAGATCCATCCCATTTCTATATGCCGCATTGGCCCTGCCCTGCATCTAGAGGGTTTACTCGCCAATCTTCGACACGGCGCTTCTGTCCCCGCTGTCTGGCCCATTCCACGTGGCTTCCAGCGAAATCTATCGAAACAAATATTTCGATAGCACCCATGGAACCTTGAAGTCCCTACAGACTCCAAGTATTAGCACTCGGTGGAGCAGAGTGCTAACATCCACCGTGGAGTCGCAGTCCGACTTTTGCAAGATATAGAGGAGTTCACTACGTGAGCAACGCAATGGCAATGACCCTTCCTGGTACGCTTAGCCCGACGCCGGCCAAGGCGGCGGGGGCAGGCGTGCTGGCGCTCGCGAATCAATCGATGCTGCCCGGCCAGCTGGGCAACATCGACGCCTACATTCAGGCCGTCAACCGGATCCCGATGTTGACGCCGCAAGAGGAGCGCCAGTTCGCGACCGAGTTTCGCGAACAGAACAACCTCGAACCCGCCCGTCGTCTCGTGCTGTCGCACCTGCGCCTCGTGGTTTCGATCGCCCGCAACTACCTTGGCTACGGCCTGCCGCACGCCGACTTGATCCAGGAAGGCAACATCGGCCTGATGAAGGCCGTGAAGCGCTTCGACCCGGAGCAGAACGTGCGGCTCGTGTCGTACGCAATGCACTGGATCAAGGCCGAGATCCATGAATACATCCTGCGCAACTGGCGCATGGTGAAGGTCGCCACGACCAAGGCGCAGCGCAAGCTGTTCTTCAATCTTCGCAGCCACAAGCAGGGCCTGCAGTCGTTCACGCCCGAGGAAATCGAAGGCCTCGCGCAGGAACTGAACGTGAAGCGTGAAGAAGTCGTGGAAATGGAGACGCGCCTGTCCGGTGCCGATCTCGCACTGGAAGGCCAGACCGAGGACGGCGAAGAGTCGTTCGCCCCCATCGCCTGGCTCGCCGACTCGCACAACGAGCCGACCGCCGTGCTGGCCGCGCGTCAGCGCGACCGTCTGCAGTCGGACGGCATCGCGAGCGCGCTGGAGGCCCTCGACGCACGCAGCCGCCGCATCATCGAGGCGCGCTGGCTGAATGTCGCCGACGACGGCTCGGGCGGCTCGACGCTGCATGAGCTTGCCGACGAGTTCGGCGTCTCGGCCGAACGCATCCGCCAGATCGAAGCAAGCGCGATGAAGAAGATGCGCACGGCACTCGCCGACTACAGCTGATCGCGGCCCCGGGCCCTGGCGGCCCGTGCAAGCACGCAAGCCCCGTCCTCTCATGAGGCGGGGCTTTTTCTTTTGCACGGTACGAACGCGGCCACCTTCAGATCAGATCGCCAGATTTTTCCGTAAGATAAATCTTGCCCCTGATACGGCACGCATTTTAATTCGCCCCCATTTTATTGACTTCGGGCAATTTAAATCGCAATACTGATCAGGGAAGCATGCGTTCTCGACGGGACGTCGTGAATGGACTGTCGCATGCTCGTGACTCGCAATCTTGCATCTCTTGTTCACAAGTTGTGCCGAAGCGCCGGGTGGCCCAGGGCGGCCCGGTCGGGATAACGAAGCACTAGAAGAGCCTGCAGTCATCGATCCATCATGCTCTCGACATCCGGTCCTGCCTCCCCGCCATCGGCCGCGCTGCGCGCGCGCATCCTGCGCTGGGCGCGCGGACCCACGTTCTCGCGCGACATCACCTTTGTCCTCGCCTTCAAGCTCGTTCTGCTGATGGCGCTCAAGTACGCATTTTTCAATCACCCGCAGGCGGAGAACATGAACATGCCGCCAGCGGAGGTCGCACGCGCCATTCTTTCGGTGTCCGTGCCATCTGCGACGAACCCGCATCAAGGCGACAACCAGGGGGACCAAAATGCCCATTAGCGAAACCGTCGATCTCTCACGGCTGCAGTTCGGCATCACCGCGCTCTATCACTTCCTGTTCGTTCCGCTCACGCTTGGCCTCTCGTGGCTCCTTGTCATCATGGAATCGGTCTATGTAATGACCGGCAAGCAGATCTACAAAGACATGACTCAGTTCTGGGGCAAGCTGTTCGCCATCAACTTCGTGATGGGCGTCACCACCGGCCTCACCATGGAGTTCCAGTTCGGCACGAACTGGTCGTACTACTCGCACTATGTGGGCGACATCTTCGGGGTGCCTCTCGCTGTCGAAGGGCTCGCCGCCTTCTTCCTCGAATCGACCTTCGTCGGGCTGTTCTTCTTCGGCTGGAACCGGCTCTCGAAGGGGCAACACCTCATCACGACGTTCTTCGTCGCGCTCGGCTCGAACCTTTCCGCGCTCTGGATCCTCGTCGCCAACGGCTGGATGCAAAATCCCGTCGGCGCCGAGTTCAACTACGAAACCATGCGCATGGAGCTCACGAGCCTCTTCCTGGTGATCTTCAATCCGGTCGCGCAGGTGAAGTTCGTGCATACCGTCTCGGCGGGTTATGTGACTGCGTCGACGTTCGTGCTCGGCATTTCGTCGTGGTATCTGATCCGCCGCCGCGACGTCGATTTCGCGCTGCGCTCGTTCGCCATCGCCGCGGGCTTCGGCCTCGCCTCCACGCTGTGCGTGCTGGTACTCGGCGACGAATCGGGCTACACCACGGGCGAAGTGCAGCAGATCAAGCTCGCCGCCATCGAAGCCGAATGGGACACGGCACCCGCGCCCGCGCCGTTCACGCTGTTCGGCATGCCGAACCAGAAAGAGGAGCGCACCGACTACGCGATCCGGATTCCTTATCTGATGGGCATCATCGCGACGCGTTCGATCGATGAACCGGTGATCGGCCTGAAAGACCACATCGGCCGCGCGGAGGTGCGCATCCGCAACGGCATGCTCGCCTATGCCGCCCTGCAGAAAATGAAGGAAGGCACGGCGGACACCCAGACGCGCGACGTCTTCGACGCCCACAAGGACGACCTCGGCTATGGTCTGCTCGTGAAGCAGTTCGCGCCGAACGTGGTGGACGCGACGCCCGAACAGATCGAGGCCGCCGCGAAAAGCGCGATTCCGCCCGTCGCCCCGGTCTTCTGGTCGTTCCGGCTGATGGTGGGCCTCGGCATCCTGTTCCTCGTGACCTTCGTGCTGGCGTTCTGGTTCTGCGCGCAACGCTCGCTGCTCAAGCCGAGCCGCGCGTGGTTCCTGCGCTGGGCCGTATGGGCGATCCCGTTGCCGTGGATCGCCGCCGAGTTCGGCTGGGTCGTCGCCGAGCTGGGCCGCCAACCGTGGACCATCGCCGAGGTGCTGCCCACGCGTCTTTCCGCGTCGAGTCTCGCGCCCGGCGACGTGATGCTGAGCATCGGGGGCTTCGTGGTGTTCTACACGGCGCTCTTCATCATCGAAATCATGCTGATGTTCAAGTACGCGCGCCTCGGTCCGTCCGCGCTGCACACGGGACGCTACTTCCATGAGCAAGGCTCAGGTGTGGCGGCCGGCAGCGGCCACGCCGCCTGAGGCCGGCGTGGCCCGGCATCGCTACCCATAGCCGCAAACCAGGACCAGCGAGGAACAGACAACCATGGACTACCCAACCCTCAAGCTCATATGGTGGGTGCTGATCGGCGTGCTCTTGATCGGCTTCTCGCTCACCGACGGCTTCGACATGGGCGCCGCCGTACTGCTGCCGTTCATCGGCAAGACCGATGCGGAGCGGCGCATCGTCATCAACACGGTGGGCGCGACCTGGGAAGGCAACCAGGTCTGGCTCATCACCGCGGGCGGCGCGATGTTCGCGGCCTGGCCGCTCGTCTACGCGGCGTCGTTCTCGGGCTTCTACTTCGCGATGCTGCTCGTGCTCTTCGCGCTGTTCTTCCGCCCGGTAGGCTTCGACTACCGCGGCAAGCGCGACAATCCGGCGTGGCGCACCGCCTGGGACTGGGCGCTCTTCGTCGGCGGCTTCGTGCCCGCGCTCGTGTTCGGCGTGGCGTTCGGCAACCTGCTCGAAGGCGTGCCCTTCGTCTACGACACCGACCTGCGCGTGACCTATCACGGCAGCTTCTGGGCGCTGCTCAACCCGTTCGCGCTCATCTGCGGCCTCGTGAGCCTCCTGATGCTCACCGCGCACGGCGCCGCGTTCGTCAAGCTCAAGAGCGACGGCGTGGTCGCTCTACGCGCGAGCAAGGCACTGCGCATCACTTCGATCCTCGCCGTCGTGCTCTTCATCGTGGCCGGCGCGCTGGTGGCGACGCTGATCGGCGGTTACACGATCACGTCACCGGCGCCGCTCGACGCGCCCTCGAACCCGCTGCTCAAGAGCGTCGAAGCCGGCCAGGGCCTGTGGCTCACGAACTACGGCCTCTATCCGTGGATGGCGGTTGCACCGATCCTCGGCATTCTGGGCGGCCTCGTTGCCTGCGCGCTCGCGGGCTCGCGCCTCGAGAAGACGGCGTTCATCGCCACCGGACTCATGATCGTCGGCGTGATCCTCACGGCGGGCTTCTCGATGTTCCCGTTCATCATGCCTTCGTCGCTCGATCCGCGCAGCAGCCTGACGGTGTGGGATTCGACCTCCAGCAAGACGACGCTCGAGATCATGCTCGTCGCCGTGATCATCTTCCTGCCCATCGTGCTGGCGTATACGACCTGGGCCTATCGCGTGATGCGGGGCAAGGTCACCGCGGCGGCGATCAAGGAACAGCACAATTCGCTTTACTGACCGGTTCCAAGGAGTCTGAACGATGTGGTATTTCTGCTGGATTCTCGGGATAGGCGTGGCGCTCGGCTTTGGCATCATCAATGTGATGTGGCTCGATTCGCAGCGGCAGGAGTCAGCCACCACGTCCCGCAAGGCCTGAGTGCAGGCGAACCGCTGCACGTGGGCGGGCGGGAATGAAAAAAATCGGCGCTGCGGTTAGCAACGCCGATTTTTTCTGATCGCGTAGACCGTGCCGCACACGCAGCGCGGCACGTCCAAGGTCACGCCGGCTGCGGCGCAAGCATTTGCGCGTAGCGCTGTGCGGCCTGTCCGACCACGATGTGCATCGTATCGGCCGACACCCACACAACGTCGAGCGCAGCAAGCTGCTGGCGATCGACGGCGGCCGCGTCGCGCACGACCACACGCAGGCGCGTCGTCGCCACGACGTCGAGCGACACGATATTCGCCGATCCGCCCAGCACGGCCAGCCAGCGCGACGGTTCCGGATCGAGCGGGCCGGGTTCGCCTTCATGGGCCACCGCAGTCGCCACGGATTGCACGGCCGCCATGGGCTGTGCCGGCACCTGCGCCGCCTGCGGTGCAATAGCGCCGCCGCGCTTGATCTCGTTGCGGATCTCGTCGGCAATGATGTCCGCTTCCGGTCCGATGATCACCTGCACGCTCTCGCCACCGCGCTTGAGCACGCCGCGCGCGCCGATCACCTTCAATGCGGGCTCCGACACCTTCGCCGGATCCGCCACCTTCAGACGCAGACGCGTCGTGCAAGCATCAACCACGTTGAGATTCGCGGCACCACCCAGCGCATCGATATAGCGTGCGGCGCGCGACGCGCCTTCGGCGCCCGCCGGCACGGCGGCACCCGACATCGCAGCGGCAAGCTCCGTGTCACCGTTCGAGGCTTCGCGGCCCGGCGTCGGCAGATTGAAGCGGCGGATGAAGAAGCGGAACAGCACGTAGTAGACCACCGCGTAGACCACGCCGAGCGGAATGGCCTCCCAGCCGTGGGTCGAGAGCCCGTAGTTCAGCACGTAGTCGATAAAGCCCGCCGAGAACGTGAAGCCGAGCTTGATGTTCAGCAACGAGCAGATCGCGAGCGAGAGGCCCGTGAGCACCGCATGGATGCCATACAGCACCGGCGCGAGGAACATGAACGTGAATTCGATCGGCTCGGTCACGCCCGTGAGAAACGAGGTGAGCGCCATCGAAAGCAGCAGGCCCGCGACCATCGCACGACGCTCCTTCGGCGCCTCGTGCAGCATCGCAAGGCAGGCGGCCGGCAGGCCGAACATCATGACCGGGAAGAAGCCGGCCATGAAGCTGCCCGCGGTGGGGTCGCCCGCGAAGAAGCGGTGCAGGTCGCCCGTGACGGCAGCACCGCCGCCCGGCGGCGTGAACGTGCCGAACACGAACCATACGAGCGAATTGAGGATGTGGTGCAGGCCCGTGACGAGCAATAGCCGGTTCAGGAAGCCATACACGAAGGTGCCGATCGCGCCTGCCGTGGTGAGCCAATGGCCCGCGCTGTCGATCACGGCCTGCACTGGCGCCCAGCCGTACCCGAACACGACGCCGAGCACTACGCACACGAGCCCGGTGATGATCGGCACAAAGCGTTTGCCGCCGAAGAACGCCAGGAACTCAGGGAGCTTGATGTCCTTGAAGCGGTTGTAGAGCATGCCCGCGACGACACCCGCCACGACGCCCGAAAGGACGCCCATGTTGAGCTTGTCGTTGATGTCCTTCATCACGGCCGTCTCGACGAGATAGCCGAGCGCACCCGCGAGTGCGGCCACGCCGTTGTTGTCCTTCGCGAAGCCGACGGCGATGCCGATCGCGAAGAGGAGCGGCAGGTTGTCGAAGATCGCACCGCCCGCGTCGGCGATGACCTTGATGTTGAGCATGTCGCTCTGGCCGAAGCGCAGCAGGATGCCGGCGACCGGCAGCACTGCGATCGGGAGCATCAGCGCGCGGCCGAGGCTCTGAATCTTGAGAAACGGATTGCCATCCATTGAACTGCCTCCAGTCCCTGTCTCTTTCGTGACGTCAGTTGGGTGATGTGAGTCGCCGGTACGGGCGTACCGGCGCGTTTTTTGTAATAAGGTTTATTCCAGCGGCCAGATCGAGCGGCTCACGGCACGCACGGCCTCAGCCGATTCGAGGCCGAGCGCATCTTGCGCGCGCTGGCGGCACAGCTGCCAGTCGAGGTTGCGCACGCGCGCCTTGATCGACGGCACCGATACCGGGTCGACGGACAACTCCGTCACGCCGAGACCGACGAGGAGCGGCACGGCAACCGGATCGCCCGCAAGCGCGCCGCAGACCCCAACCCACTTGCCGTGCTTTTCGGCGCCCTGCACGGCCGCCGCGACAAGCCGCAGCACGGCCGGGTGCAGGCCGTCCGCCTGGGCCGCGAGATCGGGCTGGCAACGGTCCATCGCGAGCGTGTACTGCGTAAGGTCGTTCGTGCCGATCGAAAAGAAGTCCGCGTGCTTCGCGAGCTGATCGGCGAGCAGCGCCGCCGAAGGCACCTCGATCATCACGCCGATTTCGATCGGCCCGGTGCGGCCCGCCTCGCGGGCGAAGGTTTCGATACGCTCGCGCAGGCGCACGAGTTCGCCCACGTCGGTAACCATCGGCAGCAGAATGCGTACGGCACCCACCGGCTCGACGGCGACGAGCGCGCGCAGCTGGTCGTCGAGCAGATCGGGGCGCACCTGCGCGAGGCGGATGCCACGCAGGCCCAGCGCCGGATTCGGCTCGGGCGGCAGCGTCAGGTAATCGACTTCCTTGTCCGCGCCGACGTCAAGCGTACGGATGATCGCGGTTCGGCCTGCCAGCGCCTCGGCGATCGCCTGGTAGCTCTGGCGGTGCTCTTCGATCGTCGGCGCCGACTGCCGGTGGATGAACATCAGTTCGGTGCGCAGCAAGCCCACCGCATCGGCGCCATTCTCGACGGCCGTGTTCGCGTCTTCGAGCGTGGCGATGTTGGCCGCCACTTCGATGCCGCGGCCGTCGCGCGTCGTCGCCGCCTGCTGCGAGGTGCGACGGTTCGCATCGCGCACGCCCGCCAGGCGCTGACGCTCGGCGCGCGCACGCTCGACGTCGAGCGCAGTCGGCGCGTAGGCGAGACGCCCTTCGCCCGCGTTCACGACGACCTGCGTGCCTTCGGCAATCGTATGGAGTGCCTCGCCGATCGCGACGAGCGCCGGAATGCCTGCCTGGCGCGCGATGATCGCCGCGTGCGAAGTCGCGCCGCCGCGCGCCATCACGAGCGCCGTCACGCGCGCGCGGTCGAGCGTGGCGAGATCGGACGGCGTGAATTCGTCGGCGGCGAGCACGGCCTCGTCAGGCAACGTGCGTTGCGCCGTGTTCGACAGTCCGAGCGCGCGCAGCACGCGTTTTTCGATGTCGCGCAGGTCGGCGGCACGCTCGGCGAGCAGCGGATCGTCGATCTGGCCGAGCACCGCGATCTGCGCGCGGATCGCCTCGCGCCATGCGAAGCCCGCGCTCTTGCCGAGGCTGATGAGGTCGCGCGCGGCGTCGACCAGCGTCGGGTCTTCGAGCAGCACGCGATGCATCGTGAAGATGCCCGCCTCGCCAATCGCGCCGCGCTGCGACGCGGCGCGCACGGTGTGGTTCAGCTCGGCGTCGACGGCGGCGATGGCCTTGTCGAGCGCGCGGCTTTCGGCCGCCGGCGTGCCGCTGGCCGTTTCGGGCGGCACGATCTCGGCATCGTCCCAGCGCACCAGCGTGCCGATCGCAACACCGGGCGCGGCGCACACGCCGGCCAGCGTATTGGGCCCCGCATTTCCGCCCGCCGCGGGCCCTGCCGACACGGCGGCGGCCGCCGGCGCGCGCGGTGCCGGCGAGAGCTGCCGCGCGGGCGCTTCGCCGCCCTCGCCCGGCGCTTCGCGCGTCAGCTCGTGGGCGATGGCGTCGACGGCCTGCTGCGCGTCGCGGCCCATGCCGACGAGTTCGATCGTCGCGCCCTGGCCCGCGCCTAGCGCGAGCAGTCCGACCACGCTCTGGATCGCTGCCTTGCGCTCGCCATGCCGCACCTCCACGCGCGCATCGAAATCGCGCACGGCTTCGCGCGCCCGCGCGGCGGGCCGCGCGTGCAGGCCGCCCGCATGCGTGAGCGTCACGGTCCTGCGTACTTCGTTCTCGACGGGGCTCGCCGTACGGTCCACGGCGGCCTGGGCGCCTTCGCGCGCACGCAGCACGAGCAGCGGCGACACGCCGGCTTCGACGTTGCGCCCCTGCGCCCGCGACACCACTTCGAACGCATCCGAATTCGCGATCGCCACGACGGAGACGAGGCTCGGCGCCTCGCACGCGACGATGTCGAGGTCGAACTCGATCAGGAGGTCGCCGCGGCGCACCTGGGCACCCTGCTGGACCTTCGGTGCAAAGCCCTTGCCGTTCAGCTCGACCGTGTCGATGCCGATGTGCACGAGCACCTGCGCGCCTTCGGGGCTCTGCAGCGTGACGGCGTGGCCGGTGCGCGCGAGATGCATGACGATGCCGTCGCACGGCGCGACAAGCCGGCCGACCAACGGATCGATGCCGATGCCGTCACCGAACAGCCCTTCCGAAAACACCGGATCAGGCACCGATGCGAGCGGCACGACCGGGCCGGTAAGCGGCGCAAGGAGGGCGATGTCGCCCGCTGCGGATTGAACCGGGTTCATCAGGCGGGACTCCTGGAGGCGTTCCATCAGCTTTCCAATCTAGTGGGTTTCGGTGACTTTGTTCAGATAGCGCGGCTCGTCGGGATTGCGGCCGCGCGCGGCGGCGAGACCCGCCGCCATCACGTAGAACGAAAGAATCGCGGCAACCGGATCGAGCGCCGTATCGGCGGCCATCACGAGCGGCAGCGTCGCGTCGGGTACGTCGGCCGGTGCGGCGAGCAGCACGCGCGCCCCGCGCTTGGTCATGTCGCGCGCGAACGCGACGAGGCCCGCCTGTTCCGGTCCGCGCGGCGCGAACACGAGCAGCGGGTAGTCGCGGTCGATCAGCTCCATCGGGCCGTGACGCACCTCGGCGCTCGAGAACGCCTCGGCCTGGATCCCCGAGGTCTCCTTGAGCTTGAGCGCCGCTTCCTGCGCGATGGCGAGGCCCGGGCCGCGGCCAATCACGATCATCTGCGAGACCTCGCGCAGTTCGTCCACGGCCTTCGACCAGTCGAGCGAGCCGGCGCGGTGGAGCACGTCGGGCAGCGCGCGAAGGGCGTCGATGAAAGCGGCGTCGCGTTGCCAGAAGGCGACCAGCTGCGCCGACATCGAAAGCATGGCGATATAGCTCTTGGTGGCCGCCACGCTCAATTCCGGCCCGGCGAGCAGCGGCAGCTCGATGCCCGCGGCATCGGCAAGCGGCGAGCCCGGCACGTTGACGGCCGCCGCCGTGAGCGCCCCCGCCTCGTGCAGCACGCGCATCGTGGCAACCAGATCAGGACTCCTGCCTGATTGGGAAAAAGCAAGGGCGAACTGGCCCCGAACGCGCAACGGCGCCTGCTGGAGCGTGGCGATCGACATCGGGATCGAGGCGACCGGCACGCCGATGCGGCTCATCGTGAGCGCGGCGAAATAGCTCGCCGCGTGGTCGGAGCTGCCGCGCGCGACGGTGAGCGCGACCTGGCGAGGCTCGTTCTCGAGCTGGCGCGCCAGCGCCTCGACGGACGAGGTGTCCGCGAGCTGCGCGGCGACGACGCTGGCCGAGGCCAGCGCTTCTTTAAGCATATTCGACAATCGAATCTCCTTCGACATAGGTCGCGGTGAGGGCCAGCTCGCGATCGAACACGACGACGTCGGCCCATGCGCCGCGCACGAGGCGGCCACGGTCCTCGATGCCGAGGTAGTCGGCAGCGTAGCGCGACAGGCGCGCGGAGACGTCGGCTACGGGCAAGCCAAGCGAAACGAGGTTGCGCAGCGCCTGATCCATGGTCAGCGTGCTGCCTGCGAGCGTGCCATCGGCGAGGCGCACGCCGCCGAGGCACTTGGTTACGTGCTGGCTGCCGAGGCGGTATTCGCCGTCGGGCATGCCGGTCGCCGAGGTGCTGTCGGTGACCACGTAGAGGCGCGGAATCGCGCGCATGGCCGCGCGGATCGCGCCGGGGTGCACGTGCAGAAGGTCGGGAATGATCTCCGCGTACTCGGCGTGCGCAAGCGCCGCGCCGACGAGGCCCGGGTTGCGGTGATGCAGCGGCGACATCGCGTTGAAGAGATGCGTGAAGCCGCGCGCGCCGTGCTTGAGCGCGGCGACGCCGTCGTCGTAGGTCGCGAGCGAGTGGCCGAGCTGCACGCGCACACCGCGCGCCGCCATCTCCGCGATGATCTCGATGTGGCCCGCGATTTCGGGCGCCACTGTCACCACACGGATGGGCGCGATCGAGAGGTACCTGAGCACCTCGTCGAGCACGGCCGACACGGCCGCGTCGGGCTGCGCGCCGAGCTTGCCGGGATTGATGTACGGGCCTTCCAGATGCACGCCCAGCACGCGCGAGCCGCCCGGCGTGCGCAAGCGCGCCACGTCGCCGAGACTCGCCACGACGCTCATCAACTCGTCGCGCGGCGCCGTCATCGTCGTGGCGAGCAGGCTCGTCGTGCCGAAGCGCGCGTGCGTGCGGGTGATCGTTTCGATGGCATCGCCCGCCTCCATCACGTCGGCGCCGCCGCCGCCATGCACGTGCAGGTCGATGAAGCCCGGCAGGATATAAGGCTCGTCGTTCGTCGCCGGATCGGCGGGCCGGCCCGAGATCGACGAGATGCGCCCGCTCTCGAACGACAGCGTGCCCTGGATCCAACCTTCAGGAGTGAGTATGTTTCCGCTCAGCATGAATGTTTTCCGGTGAGTTGCGACGAGGCGCGGGGTGTCATGTCGAGGTCGTGCATGTCTGATTCGTTCCGTGGCGCCATGTTCACTGGCGCAATTCCGCGACGAAGTCGTAGTAGCCGTCGCGGCAGTAGGTATCGGTCAGCTCGATCGCGTGCTGGTCGGCCGAGAAGCCCACGCGCGTAATCACGAGCAGCGCGGCACGCGGCTCGACACCCATCAGCGCCGCGATCTCGCCCGTCGCGTTGACCGCGCGAAAATGCTGCAAGGCGCGCACCACGGGCTCGCCGCGCGCTTCGAGATACGCATACAGCGACGTGTCGATGGCCTGCGGATCGGGCACGATCGAAACCGGCAGCGCCGAATGCTCCACGGCCATCACGATGCCGTCCGCGCGGCGCAGGCGCCGCAGGCTCGTGACCGAGGCGCCCGGCGAAAGGCCCAGCTGCACGATTTCCTCACGGTGCGCCGGTCGCACTTCGCGCGTAAGCCATACCGAATCCGGCGTGAAGCCGCGCTGCTGCATCTTCTTGGTGAAGCCGGTGAGGCGCGAGAGCGGATCTTCGACACGCGGCGTAATGAAGCTGCCGGCCCCGCGCGCACGACGAATCAGGCCCTGCTCCACCAGCAGTTCGATGGCCTTGCGCGCGGTGATGCGCGAGACCCCGATGGCGTCGGACAAGGTGCGTTCCGAAGGCAGCGCCTCGCCGGCCGACCACACGCCGCAGTGAATCGCCGTGGCAAGGTTGCGCGCCAGCTGCAGATAGAGCGGCGTCAGGTTGCGCGCATCGGGCATCAGGGCAGACCAACGGGTTTCCATGGGACTTGTGCCTGGGTTCTGGGATCGTCGTGGGGCGTCCGGGCGCTGCGTGCGCTGGACCGCTTCGAATTCGAGCCCATTATATAACCACAATAAGACCAGTCAACAGAATGACACCATCCACCTGATTATCAAAAAATCTCTTATTTATTAATAACTTATCGTGCATCGCTTGACTGGTTTGTGACACTGCATCCTATCGGGATTTACCCTGAAACCCGCCAATTGAGCCTCAGGATAGGACCAAAGTGATAGCCCAGCACGCTACGTACGGGACCAGAGCGATACCACCCTATAACCATTGATCGGCGCACCTAAAAGGGCTAACGCCCGTCATGGAGTTCTCCTATAGTCTTGTTTGATAACAATCAACGACATCGCAAGGGGGCGACTTGTCGACCAGATCCGATCCCATGCGGCATGCCGAAGCCGTGTTGCAGTTCAACCGCTTCTACGCGAAGTACCTGAACGCGCAATACGAACGTCTGCCACGCAGCGCCTTTTCGCTCACCGAAATCCGCATCCTTCACGAACTGGCCAACGGCAATGCCGACACGGCCGCGATGCTCGCCCGCAACCTCATGCTCGATACCGGCTATCTGAGCCGGCTCCTCGCCGGGTTCGAGCAACGCCAGCTGATCTCGCGGCGTCCGAGCGAAACCGACGCCCGCCAGTCGCTGCTGAGTCTCACCCCCGCGGGATGGGCCGAATATGCGTCGCTCGACGCGGCCGCCATCGCCGACATTGCGACGGCGCTGGCGAAGCTCGCACCGGCCGAGCGGGAGCGGTTAGCCGGTGCGCTTCGCATGGTCCAGGGGCTCCTTGGCGGACGCGCGGCGCAAGGTATCGTCACGCTGCGCGCGCCGCGTCCGGGTGATTTCGGCTGGATCGTGCACCGGCTCGCGCAGGTCTTTGCGGGCGAGCCGGAGTGGGGTGCGGACTTCGAGGCACGCGTAGCCCACAGGATCGGCGCCTTCGCGATGAAGCACGACCCGGCCCGTGAAGCCGCGTGGATCGCCGAACGCGACGACGAGGTGGTGGGCGGTGCGCTTCTGGTCGCCACCGGCCAACACCGCGCCTGCCTGCGGATACTGTTCGTGGAGCAGCACGCGCGGGGACTCGGGATCGGCTCGCAGCTGCTACACGAGTGCATGAGCTTCGCCCGACGCGCCGACTACACGACGCTCGATATCGAACTCGCGCCCGCTTTGCCCGACGCGCGCCGCATGGCCGGGCGCGCCGGATTCTCGCTGATGCCGGCCGAACACGACAGCCCCGTCACCGGCCCGCTCACCGAACGCTGGACGCGCAGCCTTCACGACACGACGCCACGATGCGTGAGCCCGGCATAAATCACGCAGCCATAAAAAAACCGCGGCACATCGGCCGCGGCTTTGGCTTTCGCGAAGGGGCATGCGGCAACCAACCGCATGCCAGGGCGCCGATCAGAACGACGGCACCATCGAACCCTTGAACTGGGTCTTGATGAACTGACGCACGTCTTCCGACTGATAAGCCGCGACCAGCTTCTTCACCCACGGCTTGTCCTTGTCCTGGATGCGCACGGCGATCACGTTCGCATACGGGCTGCGGATGTCTTCCAGTGCGATCGCATCCTTCGTCGGCTGCATGCCGGCCGCGAGCGCGTAGTTCGTGTTGATCACGGCGGCGTCCACGTCGCCGAGCGCGCGCGGCAGTTGCGCGGCGTCCAGCTCGACGAACTTCAGCTTCTTCGGATTGTCGGCGACGTCGAGCGGCGTTGCGTTGCTGCCGTTCAGCCCTGCGCCCGCGCGCAGCTTGATCACGCCCTTCGACTGCAGCAGCAAGAACGCGCGGTTCTCGTTCGAAGGGTCGTTCGGCACCGCGACCTTCGCGCCCTGCGGCAGGTCGTTCAGCGACTTCAGCTTCTTCGAGTACACGCCGATCGGCGAGATGTACGTGAGACCCACGCTCACGATCTTGTAGCCGCGCTGCTTGATCTGGCTGTCGAGGTAGGGCTGGTGCTGGAAGCTGTTGGCATCGAGGTCGCCCGCGTCGAGCGCCGCGTTCGGCTGCACGTAGTCGTTGAACTCGATGACCTTGACGTTCAGACCTTCGCGCTTCGCGACTTTCTGGACGACGGCCCAGACCTGGGCGTCCGGACCCGAGACGGTACCGACCTTGATGACCTGGTCGTCGGCGCGCGCACCCAGGCTGGTGAGGAGCGTGGTGGCTGCGAAGCCCGCGAGGAGAGCCTTGATGAGATTTCTGCGCTGCATGGAGGTGATGTTCCCGCTTGTTATTTCGATATCACCGGCTCGCACGGCATTGTGTGCCGGTTGCCGGAGGGATGGAATCCTCTCATACCGCCGCGGCTACACGAAATAATGAAATCGCATACCGGTATGCCGCGGCGTTCGATGGGTTCAGCTGAGCAGCAGCTTCAGGTCGTGAATCCAGGGCGTCACGCCCTGCCCGTCGCGGGCAAAGAGGCGCAGCTTGCCGGTCGGGTCGAACACGTAGCTCGCCGCCGTGTGGTCCATTGTGTAGTTGTCGGGCGTGGTGCCGGGCACCTTCGCGTAATAGACGCGGAAGTCCTTCGTGACCTGCTTGAGTTGGGCGTCGTCGGCGGGGCGCAGCGCGACGAAGGTCGGATTGAACGCAGCTACGTACTGGCTCAGGATCTGCGGCGTGTCGCGCTGCGGATCGACGGTGACGAAGAGCACCTGGACGCGCTTCGCCGCATCCGGCCCGAGCTGCTGGAGCGCCTGCGAGAGCTCCGCCATGGTGGTCGGGCAAACGTCGGGGCAGTGCGTGTAGCCGAAGAACAGCACCACGACCTTGCCTTTGTAGTCGGCCAGGGAGCGCATCGCACCATTCGTGTCGGGCAACGAGAAGTCCTTGCCGAACTGCGTGTTGCCGGTGATGTCGAGGTTCGTGAACGACGGCGCCTGCGGGCCGCAGCCCGCGACGAGCGCGGTGCCGCCGAGGGCGCATACCGCTGCGAACGCAACGATCGTGGCGCGCCCGAAGCGCGCAAGCGTTTGACGGGTCATGGCAGGGATCATCGCGGCTCGGGCATCAAGCCCCGATCAGGACGCGAACGTAGTGATCGACGAGCAGCGCCGCGAACAGCAGCGAAAGATAGACGATCGAGTAGCGGAAGGTCTTGCGCGCGAGAGCGTCCGAATACTCGCGATAGATCTTCCAGGAGTAGGCAAGGAATACCGCGCCAAGCAGCACAGCCGCCGCGAGGTAGAGCGCGCCGCTCATGCCCGAGATGAACGGCATGAGCGTGACGGCAAACAGGACCACGGTGTAAAGGAGGATGCACAGGCGCGTGTAGGCTTCGCCGTGCGTGTTCGGCAGCATCGGCAAGCCGGCTTTCTTGTAGTCCTCGCGGCGATACAGCGCGAGCGACCAGAAGTGAGGCGGCGTCCAGACGAAGATGATCAGCACGAGGATCCAGGCGTCGCCGGGCACGTGGCCCGTGACGGCTGCCCAACCGAGCGCGGGCGGCATGGCACCCGAAGCACCGCCGATCACGATGTTCTGCGGCGTGGTGGGCTTGAGCAGCAGCGTATAGATAATCGCGTAGCCGATGAACGTGCCGAAGGTGAGCCACATCGTGAGCGCGTTCGTGAACGTGTAGAGCGTCCACATGCCCACGGCGCCCAGGACGGCCGAGAACAGCAGGATCTGCATGCTCGTGATCTCGCCGCGCGCCGAGGGGCGCCAGGCCGTGCGGCGCATCATGGCGTCCACTTTCTGTTCGACGAGGCAATTGATGGCGAACGCGGCGCCGGCCGTGAGCCAGATGCCGACGGTGCCGCCAACCAGCACCTTCCAGGGCACCATGCCCGGCACGGCGAGGAACATGCCAATCACCGCACAAAACACCGCCAGTTGGGTGACGCGCGGCTTCGTGAGGGCAACGTATTGGGAAATCCGGCTGCCCGGGCTGTGGGGGAGGGTTGTACTTTCCATAGGGAGCGATCACGCCGGCGCGACGTCGCGCGCAGCAACAACGGCGCGGCCGGAGCGACTATAAGCAATTCGAAAGTTTAGCATGACGACGAGCAGCAGCAGGACCGCCGCGCCACCGTTGTGGGCTACTGCGATGGCCAGCGGCCATTGCAGCACGATGTTCGAGAGCCCGGTGAGGAACTGGATCGCCACGACGATCAGAACCCCATTTGCGGGACGCCGCAGCGATTCGAAGCGCCGCAGCCTGAGGGCGAACCATACCAGATATGCGATCACCACGAGCGCAAACGTGCGATGCGTCCAGTGGATCGCGACGAGCGCGTCCTGGGTGATGACGTCGCCGTTGCCGTCCATGCCGAGCGCACGCCACAGATGGAAGCCGTGGCGGAAGTCCATCGGCGGAATCCAGGCGCCGTTGCAGGTCGGGAAGTCCGTGCAGGCGAGCACCGCGTAGTTCGTGCTGACCCAGCCGCCCAGCGCGATCTGCACGACGAGCAGCGCGAGCGCCGCGAGCGCCGCCGCACGCCAGTGCCCCGCTTCGGGTTCGTACGCCGGCAGCGGTGTGATGCGCGCCGCCAGCCAGCCGAGCGTGCCGAGCAGCGTGAGGCCGAGCAGCAGATGCGTCGTGACGATGATCGGCTGCAGCTTCATTGTGACGGTCCACGCGCCGAAAATGCCCTGCACCACGATGAGGCCGAGCAGCGCACTGGGCCACCAGGGCGAGACGTGCAAAGGCAGGCGCTTGATGCGCGCGCGCCAGGCAATGACGGTCTGCGCGATGATCAGCACGCCGATCGCCATGGCGAAATAGCGGTGGATCATCTCGATCCACGCTTTGCCCATGCTGACCGGGCCGGTGGGCATCAACGCGTGCGCGGCCGCGATCTGCGCGTGCGCGATGAACGGCGAGGACGTGCCGTAGCAGCCCGGCCAGTCCGGGCAGCCGAGGCCCGAGTCGGTGAGGCGCGTGAAGCCGCCGAACATCACGAGGTCAAGGGTCATGAACGTCGTGACCCAGACGAGCTTGCGGAACTTGCTGTCGTCGGCCTTCACCCAGACCCACGAGAGCGGCAGAAGCGCGATGCACAAGCCGATCAGGCCGAGCTCCAGTACGAACATTTCCTACCTTCTCACCAATGAATTCGTGCGTCGCACCTTACCCGATCCGCGACCATTTGAGCAGCTTCGTAATGTCGCTCCTGATCTTCGACGGATCCGGGTGCGCCGGGAAACGCATCATCAGATTGCCGTTCGGATCGACGAGGTAGATGTGGTCGGTGTCCTTCGTCGCATCGGTGGCGGGCAGCCATTGCGCGAGCGCTGCCGGGTCGGCGGACAGCATGCGGGTGTCCGGATAGGCCGTTTTCAGGACTTCGGCCACCGGCGCGTCGTCCGTGCGCAGCCAGACCGTCTGGACGCGCTCGCGCTCTTCGCCCTGCGTCGCGCGCACCTGGCGCATGAAATACAGCTTGGTCACACAAGGCTCGCCGCACGCGCTGCCGTCCACTGAGATCATCAGCCAGTGCCCGCGCAGCGTGGTCAGCGGCACGGTGCGACCGTCCGCGCCGGTGACCGTCAGAGCCTCGGGAATCGGGCGCTGCGGCTCGATCAAGGTGCCATAGTTGGTCGTGCCGCCCTTCGGCTTGACGACGTAATACATGAAATACGAGATCGCGATGGGCGCCGCGCAAACGAGCGCGATCAGCAGCAGCATCCAGCGTCCGCGCTGCCACGAGCCGTTCGGACGGCCGCCTGCCGGCGCGGGCGGCCGGGACGCTCGCCGATGTGCGGCGTCATGTCCGGCTTGCGGCGTTCGGGTAGTTTGCGTCGACACGGCTCGAACCTCTTCCTCTGGTTGGCGCTCCGCCCGAGCGGCCCGGGGCAGCGCGGATCTCGCGAACGCGCGGACCGCGCTTGCGAAGCGGCGGATCATCAGGCGTCCTTCGGGGCCTCTTCGGCACCGATCTGGCCGCGCTCTTTTGTCGCAGCCCGCCGGGCCGCATACAGGCCGAATCCGAGGGCCGCGGCGGCCATGCCCCACCACTGGAGCATGTAGCCGTAGTTACGTTCGACGCCCAGGGTCGGCGCCGGCCAGTCGCGCACAAGGCCGTCCTGTACCGCTGGCGCGAAGCCGGACTGCTGGATCACGAAGGGTTGCAGCGGGAGTCCGGTTTCCGCCGCGTAGGACGCGACGCCGAGATTCTGCCGTATCTTCTGATGCGGTGCAGAGCCGCCGGCACCCAGTTCGAACGCGCGCGAGGCGTCCGCGCGCGCGATGCCTTCCACCGTGACCGGCCCCGCAGGCGTGTCGTAGGGCGCGATCGCCGTGCGGTCTGCGATGTTGCGCGGCAGCCAGCCGCGGTTCACCAGGACATAGCCGCCAGCTTGCAGCTTGAGCGGCATCACGACGTAGAAGCCCGGTTGATCGTTATCGGGCCGATTGTCGAGATAGACGACAAGATTCGGCATGAAAGTCCCGGTGGCACGCACCCGATGGAACTCGACGGCGCCAAGCGGCAACGACGTCGCCCCGACAGTCTGCGGCGGCTCCGCCTCGTAGCGCTCGATCTGCGCCTCCAGCGCCTCCTTCTGATGGGCACGATCGCGCTGCCAGAAGCCAAGGCGGATCGTCACCGCCATCACGAGCAGGATCAGCAGGGCGGGAACGAGGCGGAACTTCATCGGGCACGCCCCATGCAGCCGATCTCGTCGTCATGGCGCAGCGCCCCGCGCACGCCCACACCGGGTGCCAGATCCGGTGCGATAATGAGACAGGCGATTTCAGACATGCCCGAATCCGTGAACTTCATGCACATTCTCGTTCCCATCGCGTTCGCGCTGATCATCGCGAGCCTGTTCTCCGCGCTCTATTTCATGATGCACGACCGTGGCCGCACGAAGCGCATGGTCTGGTCGCTCGCCACGCGTGTGGGACTCTCCATCTCGCTCTTTCTTTTCATCCTGTTCGCCCACTGGATGGGGTGGATCCAGTCTACCGGCATTCCGTACGGACGATAGCCGCTGTTGAAGGGCATATAGACAAAGCGCCGCGCCGACAGAGTCGGCGGCGGCGCTTCCATGTGCGGCTTTCCTGCCTGTTGCGCGGCAAGTCAAACACTCAAAGCCAGTACACGACGACGTACAGACCCAGCCACACCACGTCGACGAAGTGCCAGTACCAGGCGGCGCCTTCGAACGCGAAGTGATGCTCGGCCGTGAAGTGTCCGCGTATCAGCCGGATCATCACCACGGTGAGCATCGTCCCGCCGAGGAACACGTGAAAGCCGTGAAAGCCCGTGAGCAGGAAGAAGGTCGAGCCGTAGACGCCCGAGGCGAGCGTGAGGTTCAGTTCGTTGTACGCATGGATGTACTCGAACGCCTGCAGGCACAGGAAGCACAGTCCCAGCGCGATCGTCCCCGCCATCCACGCGATGGCCTTGCCGCGATGGTTGTCGCGCAGCGCGTGGTGCGCCACGGTGAGCGTCGCGCCCGAGGAGAGCAGTAGCGCGGTGTTGATCGTCGGCACCGGGTAGGGCTTCATCGATGCGTACTGCGAGACGAGCTGCGCGGGTCCCAGGTTCGGCCACACGCCGTTGAAGTCCGGCCAGATCAACTTGTAGTCGAGGCTGCCGAGCTGATGCATCGCGATCTCGCGGGCGTAGAACAGCGCGCCGAAGAACGCGCCGAAGAACATCACCTCGGAGAAGATGAACCAGCTCATGCTCCAGCGGTACGACGCATCGACACGCTTGCCGTACATGCCGCCTTCCGATTCGGAGATCGCGTCGCCGAACCAGTGCCAGAGCGTAAACAGCAGGAAGAGCAGGCCGGCCAGCACGCCGATCGGCCCCCAGGACTCGCCGTTGATCCACGACGCGAGCGACCCGAGCATGAGGACAAGACCGATGGATGCGCAGATCGGATGCCGTGACGGGTGCGGTATGAAGTAGTACGGGCTATCGTTTTGGCCGCTCATGCCTGATTCTCCAGTTTCCAGTTGCTCCGGAAAGATTCCGGCTCTCTGTCTTCCTTCGCGCTTCCCGGCGCCTTGCCAAACCGCTGTTGCGTCGACTACAAGCGCCTCACCCCACCACGACGTGCACGATCAGCAACAGCACGCCGATGAAGAGCGCCGCGCCGATGAGCGCCGCCGCAATCAGCGCGATGGGGTGCAGCTGAGCGGCATCCGCCTCGAGATCCGCGCGCTTGCGAATGCCAAGGAACGACCACGCCACTGCCTTGAAGAGCTGCAGCACGCCGCCCTTCTTGTTCGCCTCGCCACTGTCACCGTTCATGCGCCCTCACGTTGCGCCGACCGCGTAGTCACCGTGCGCCCTTCGTTATTCGACAGGTCGTACATCGCCGTCATCAGCTCGCCCGGATGCACGTCGCGGCTCGCTTGCTCCGGCTTGAAGGCGAGCAGCCCGCGCGCATTCGCGTCGAACTCCACCGACAGCTTGCGGCTCATGTCCACCTGCGTGTTGCGCGCCTCGCGCTGCGTCGTATCGCGCTGCACCAGGTCGTTGACGCCGGTCACCTGGCCGATCACCCGGTACATCGGCACGAGCGTAAAACCGAAGCCGAACATCAGGAACGCCACGACGACGGGCTTGATGAGCATCGATCGGTTGAGCGTGCGCTCGCTTCTCCCTTGCGTCGACATCGGGCTTCCTCGAACGGTCTTCCCGCAGGACGTACCGGCTCAGTGCGTGCCGAAGTACACCTGCTTGACGATGGCACTCACAAAAAAGAAAGCGACGATTGCCAGCAGGAGCAGGCCGAGTCGCAGACTGCCCGCGCGGATCTCCTCGGGCGTTCGTCTTTTTTGTGAATTCCGGGTCATGCTTGAATGGCGTTTTGCTGCTCGTTTTCGCGGCCGCTTCCCGACCTTGCGCGATGCGCATTGCCGGGAAGCGGGGCAGGTTGCCGACGCTTCACTCGACCGTCGGCGGATTTTCGAAGGTATGGAACGGCGCCGGGCTCGGCACGGTCCACTCGAGGCCCGTTGCGCCCTCCCACGGCTTGTCGCCCGCCTTCTCCAGTTCGCCGCCGCCGCGATAAGCGGGCAGCGCGACGAAGAACAGGAAGTACACCTGAGAAAGTCCGAAGCCGAACGCGCCGATCGTGATCACCTGGTTCCAGTCCGTGAACTGCGCCGGATAGTCCGCATAGCGGCGCGGCATGCCGGCGAGGCCGACGAAGTGCATCGGCAGGAACGCGAGATTGAAGAAGAACATCGAGCACCAGAAGTGGATCTTGCCGCGCGTCTCGTTGTACATCCAGCCGGTCCATTTCGGTGACCAGTAGTACCACCCGGAAAACAGCGCGAACAATGACCCCGCCACCAGCACGTAATGGAAGTGCGCGACGACGAAGTAGGTCCCGTGATACTGGATGTCGAGCGGCGCCATCGCGAGCATCAGGCCCGAGAGGCCGCCGAACGTGAACACGATCAGGAAGCCCACGGCCCACAGCATCGGCGTTTCGAAGCTCAGCGAGCCGCGCCACATGGTGGCGACCCAGTTGAACACCTTCACGCCCGTCGGCACGGCGATCAGCATGGTCGCGTACATGAAGAAGAGCTGGCCCGTGACCGGCATGCCGGTCGCGAACATGTGGTGCGCCCAGACCATGAACGAGAGAATCGCAATCGAGGCCGTGGCGTACACCATCGAGCTATAGCCGAACAGCGGCTTGCGCGAGAACGCCGGAATCACCTGCGAGACGATCCCGAACGCCGGCAAAATCATGATGTAGACCTCGGGGTGACCGAAGAACCAGAAAATGTGCTGGTACATCACCGGGTCGCCGCCGCCCGCCGCGTTGAAGAAGCTCGTGCCGAAGTGGCGGTCGAACAGCACCATCGTGATCGCACCCGCCAGCACCGGCATCACGGCGATCAGCAGGTAGGCGGTGATGAGCCACGTCCACGCGAACATCGGCATCTTCATGAGCGTCATGCCCGGCGCGCGCAGGTTCAGGATCGTCACGACGATGTTGATGCCGCCCATGATCGACGACGCGCCCATCATGTGCAGCGCGAAGATCGCGAGGTCCATGCCGGGACCCATCTGCGTGGAGAGCGGCGTATAGAGCGTCCAGCCCGCGGCGGTCGCGCCGCCCGGCGCGAAGAACGAGAGGACGAGCAGGGTGCCGGCGGCCGGCAGCAGCCAGAAGCTGAAGTTGTTCATGCGCGCGAACGCCATGTCCGACGCGCCGATCTGCAGCGGCACGATCCAGTTCGCAAAGCCGACGAAGGCCGGCATGATCGCGCCGAACACCATGATGAGGCCGTGCATCGTGGTGAGCTGGTTGAAGAACTCGGGGCGCATGATCTGCAGCCCCGGCTCGAACAGCTCGGCACGGATCGCGAGCGCCATCACGCCGCCTGAAAGAAACATCACGAACGAGAAGATCAGGTATAGCGTCCCGATGTCCTTGTGGTTGGTGGCGAACAGCCAACGTCGCCAGCCGTGCGGCAGCTCGTGGGCGTGGTCGCCGTGGACGTGACCGTGGCCCGCTACATCGTGTCCGATGCTCGACATGACTCTCTCCTGTCGATCGCAGTGAGCGCTTCAGCACTTACCGCAATCCCGTGCAAGTTAATTGCGAATGCTGCTTGTGCATCCCTGGCCGGCAGCTCAGGCTGCCGGGCCGACTGCTACGCCCCCGACCCCGAGGCCGGATCGGCACCGCTTGCTGCCGCGCCGCCTGCCGCCCCGCCGCTCGCCGCGGCCGCGCCGCTGGCCTGATCCGTATCGCTGGCCGCCGCCGCGCCGCTCGCCGCAGCGCCGGCACCGGCTTCGGCGGTCTGGCCGCCGCCTTCGGGCATCTTGCCGTTGCGCGCATCCGCGACCTGGCGCGGCTGCAGGATGTCGCCCGTATGATTGCCCCACGAGTTGCGCTCGAAGGTGATGACCGAGGCGATCTCGACGTCGTTGAGCGTCGGCGCCCACGAGGGCATCGCATTCTTGCCGTGCAGGACGATGCTCACGTGACCGGCAAGCGGTCCGTTCACGACCTTACTGCCGTCGAGCGCCGGAAACGCGCCCGCGCCCTTGCCGGTCGGCTGGTGGCAAACCGCGCAGTTGGACAGGTAGACCTTCTCGCCGCGCTCCTTCAGTTCGGCCAGCGTGTAGGTCTTGTTCGGGTCGTCGTTGGCGGCGGCCATTTTGGCCTTCTGTGTATCGACCCACTTCGCATAGTCATCGTCGGAGACCACTTCGACCACGACCGGCATGAACGCATGCTCCTTGCCGCACAGCTCCGTGCAGAAGCCGCGGAAGGTGCCGATCTTCTCGGCCTTGAACCACGTGTCGCGCACGAAGCCCGGGATCGCGTCCTGCTTCACGCCGAACGCCGGCACGTACCACGAGTGCACGACGTCGTTGGCGGTCGTGATGATGCGCACTTTCTTGTTGACCGGCACGACAAGCGGGTTATCGACTTCCTGAAGATAGGTGTCGGTGATCGGCAGCTGGCCGTCCACCTCGGCGCGCGGCGTCGAGAGCGTGGAGAAGAAGTTGATGCCCTCGCCCGGCCCCTTCACGTAGTCGTAGCCCCACTTCCACTGGTAGCCCGTGACCTTGATGGTGAGGTCGGCGTTGGACGTGTCTTTCATCGCGACGACGGCTTTGGTGGCGGGCAGCGCCATCAGCACGACGATGATGAACGGGACGATCGTCCAGATGATTTCGACGGTGGTGCTTTCGTGGAAATGGGCGGCCTGGTGGCCTTTCGATTTTCGGTGCGCGTAGATCGAATAGAACATGACGCCGAATACACCGACGAAGATCACGGTGCACAACAGCAGCATGAACATATGGAGGCTATAGAGCTCCTCGGCGATCTTCGTCACCGGCGGCTGCAGATTGATTTCGTTCACCGCCGGGCCGCCCGGGCTGTCGCCTACCGCAAGGGCCGCGCCGGCGAACAGGAGTCCGCTACATGCCAGCACGCCCGAAAGGGCTCGCTTGATTGTTTTCATAGCTTCCTTACCCATGATTTCCATTCAAACCCTCGACCCCGCAGGAAGGTTGCGGATCGCGCGCGAAAGGACCGGTGCCAGGCAAGCCTGGCACAACCCTTACGCGACATGTGCCGCTCAAGGTCCGCACGCGAGCCACATGCGCAGTTCCCGCGCGAACTGCGCACGCCGGTATTGCGGCAGGTACAACCCGACAACGACCGTCTGGCCGCGGGATTCGAGGCGTACCGGGTCGCGTGGCGTCGCGCCCGGCTCGACCCGGACCCAGCGGGGATTGAATTCGAACTGGGAGAGCGTGTCGGCGCTCATCTGTTCGATCACCAGCCGGTTCGGATACAGCCTGATACGTTCGTAATCGACAGCGTGGCGCGCATAGACGGCGAAGGCGCCCCCTACTACCAACAGATCGATACCGGTGAACGGCAGTACCAGCCAGGCGCCGTTGATCAACAGCAAGACAGCGATCGTGACGGAAACGAAAGCCAGCGACACAAAGAAGTACACGAATTGCCTGGGCGAGACCGAACAGTTGCGCTTCATCAGCCAGTCCTTGATGACCGGCTCGGGACTCGCCAGCAGATCGGACGTCTGCATCGCTGCCTCCTGCCCCCACCACTGCAACAACCTCAGACTAGCCCTGCCCGGCGCATCGCACAACTCTCGCAACACTGTAGACGCGGGGCCGCACACATCGCCACCAGGGACGCGCCGTGCGGCAAACTGACGCACCAAACTGACGCATTATAGGCACGAACTCCCGACACCCACAAGCAACGCACAACCACTCCAAAACCCAATCCAGTCAAGGCTTTGCACGATTTTCAGAGACCGTTTCCGGAGCATTCCGGTCGCTGATTTCAGGCATAACGACAGCCCCCTTCTCACGTCATCGATTCCTTGCCGGGCCGCGCCCGATATCCTCGATTCTGACGATGCCATGCCCTTCGGCGGTCGTGCGCGGCACGGCCTTCCACGCGTGTCCGTAGATGATTTCGAAGGTGAGCGGGATCGTGCCGTCCTCGCGACGGCGCGCTTCCAGCGCCGCCGCGAGCGCGCGATAGAGCCGCCGCGCGGCGTGTGGCGTGCCCGCTTCGCGCCCGAACGGATACGCGCCCCAGCGGCGCACGTCCGCGAGTAGCTTGTCGGCCGAACGATAGGTGACGGTGATCGTCTCCTGATCCATCACCGGGATCTCGAAGCCGTTCTCGACGAGCATGTCGCCAAGGTCGTGCATGTCGACGAAATCGATGACGTGCGGGCGTGTCGGCACGCCGTGCGCGGCCTCGACCTCGGCCCACGCGCCGCGCAGCTCCTTGAGCGTGTCGGGGCCGAGCGTGCTGAACATGAGCAGGCCGTTCACCTTGAGCACGCGCTGCCATTCGCCGAACACGAGGTCCGGGCGCGGATGCCAGTGCAGCGCCTGGTTCGACCAGAGCAGTTCGAACGCGCCATGCGCGAACGGCAGCGCGCCGAAGTCGGCCTGCGCGAAACGCGGACCGCGTGCGCCGAGCGCCCGGCCGATGGTGGCGGGGAGGAAGCGCCGCCAGCTCGTGTCGCCGGCGTCGTGCTGTAGCGCGCGCTGGAGCATGGCCAACGAGAGGTCGGTGCCGAAAACAGGCGCCTCGGGAAAACGCTGACGCAGCGCGGGCAGGTCGACGCCCAGGCCGCAGCCCACGTCGAGCACGCTTGCGGGATTCAGCTTGATGTAGTCGAGCCGCTCCCTCATGCGTTGGGCGATCTCGCGCGGCAGGAACGCGACCTCGTTGAAGGTCGCGGCGCGGCGGTCGAAGATGCGCCGCAGTTGCCGGGAATCATAGGCCGGACGGCCGGGTCTGGCAGGAGACGGGGACATGTCGGTCGTATTGGCGAAGTCTGCGAAGTATACTCGCTCACTCCCATCCTTTCAGTACGCGAGCCCTCACCCCGGGCCGTCCGCCGATGCCGCCGCCGTCCGTCCCTCCGCCCGCAGTCCTTCGCGCAAACCGTTCGATGCGCCTGCGCGTCTGTCAGAGCCTGCGGACCTTGATGACACCAGCGTGGCCCCGGCTTGCCCAGTTCGTGCTGCCCAATCAGTGCTCATTATGCGGCAATTTGTCGCCCACAGCACTCTGCGTGGCTTGCGACGCGCTTTGCTGGAACGAGCCGCGCCTGCGCTGCACCGTCTGCGCGCTTGCGCTCGCCGGCGCACGGCGCGCGGCGGGGCGGGCGCGCTACCGCTGCGGCACGTGCACCCAGACGCCGCCCGCGTTCGATGCCACGGTCGCGCTTGGAGACTATCGCGCGCCGCTCGATCTGCTCGCGCGTGGCCTGAAGTTTCATGCGCGCCTCGCGCTGGGTACCGCCTTCGCGCAGCAACTCGCGCGGGCCGCCGAAGACGCGCTCGATCCTGCCGACCGGCCCGACGTGATCGTACCGGTGCCGCTCTCGCGCGAACGGCTGATCGAGCGTGGCTACAACCAGGCGTGGCAGATCGCGCGGCCGCTCGGGCAAGCGCTGCGCACGCGGGCGGACGCAACGCTCGTACGCCGCATGCTGCACACGGCAGCGCAGTCACGGCTCGACCGCGACACGCGCCGCCGCAACGTGGCGCGTGCGTTCGCGCTGACCCGGCCGGTGCGCGGCCTGCACGTGGGCGTGGTGGATGACGTGATGACCTCGGGCGCCACGCTCGACGCGCTCGCGCATACGCTGAAATCCGCCGGCGCGCGGCGCGTGACGAATTTCGTCGCACTGCGCACGCCGAAGGACTAATACTGCTTCTTTACGCTTTGTTGCTTCGCCTGCTACTCAACGAACCTCACTCACCATGTTCAATGTCGTTCTCGTCGAACCGGAAATTCCGCCGAACACCGGCAACGTGATCCGCCTGTGCGCGAATACGGGGGCGCGGCTGCACCTGATCGAGCCGCTTGGCTTCCCGCTCGACGACGCCAAGATGCGGCGTGCGGGACTCGACTATCACGAATATGCGCAGATGCACGTGCACCGCGACTGGGACGCTTTTCTCACCGCGGAATCGCCCGAGCCGTCGCGCATGTTCGCGTTCACGACGCGCGGCTCAGGACGCTTTCACGATCACGCGTTCCTGCCAGGCGACTGGTTCGTCTTCGGCGCGGAAACGCGTGGGCTGCCCGCAGCGCTGCTCGAACGCTTCGCCAATGAACAACGCGTGCGCCTGCCGATGCGTCCGGGCAACCGTAGCCTGAACCTCTCGAACACGGTGGCGGTGGTCGTATTCGAGGCGTGGCGTCAGGCGGGGTTCGAAGGCGGCGCCTGAGGGCCGCCGCCCGCATGACTGACCGGCCCGCCGGCGCTATGCCTCGATGCGGGCCATCAGAGCGGCGAGCGCCTTGCGCTCCAGTTCGACGGAGAAACGGTGCTTGAGCATGAAGAGCAGGTTTTCGTCCACCTGGGCGCCGTGCGTCTCGATCTCGTCCACGCGCCGTTGCACGGCTTGCGCGAACGCCACGACGTCGCTGGTCTCGATTTCCTCGAAAACCGGCGCATGCCAGTACTCCTTGCCCCCTTGCCCCGTGTAGCCGATTACGAAGTTGCCGCTGAAAGCAGCCTCGACGGGGGGCACTGGCAAGCCCTCGAGCTCCGATATCGCCAGGAAGATGCGGGATCGGCCGAGCGTGGCGGCGACCTCGGCTTCGCTCATGTCCTGAATCGGCTGGATCGACCATGATGGCGGCAAGCGCCTGCGCAGCATGGAGATCACGAGCGCGCTATGCTCCGGCATTTTGCGCGGCACATAGGTGATGAGCTTTTCCTTTTCGCGCGCACGAAACAATGCATCGTCGACGGAATAGATGACGCGGACGATCTTGTCGGCGCAGTCCGGAAAAAGATGGAGAACGCAACGAATGGCGTCTTCGCTGATGCAGACGATGACCTTCGCGTGGGCATAACAGGACGCGAGATCGTTGGGATTCGTGGCGCCTGCGACAAGATAGCCGCCTTGCACGAATAGGCCGTAGTCGATATTCAGTGCCTTGAGCTGCGCCCATACGTCGCCAACCAGACTTTCGGGCAACAGCACGAGATCGTCGCGGCCGAACCGGTTGTCCGTTCTGATGCGGGCGTTGTGACGAAACCAGTCCACACGCTCCGCGTCGCCCCAGCAATAGAAGATTTCCGAACGACCGCCCATGGCCTGGATTGATTCGCAGTGCCGGTGAATGACCTTCACCCCGCCAATGGGGATGTTCACCTTTGGGCAGAAATAGACGATGTTTTTCATCGCGCCATTTTATGTGGCACGCGTTCGCGGCCCCGCTGCATGGCTTGATATGCGTCAACCCCGCGCGCCGTGCCGGCGCATATAACGCACTCGCGTCTGCCACCCGCTATTTCAAGACGAATGCCCGGCCAGTTCGCGCAGGTAGCGCGCATTCATCGCCTCGTCGAAGCACGCGAAAATCAGGTGCTCGATCTCGGGATAGTCCGGCAGTGCATCGATCACCGTTCGTGTCGCGATGGCGACGGCTTGGTCGGGGGGGAAATGGTAGACACCGCAACTGATTGCCGGAAACGCAACGCTGCGCACGCCCGCAGCCCGGGCGCATTCGAGCGAACGGCGATAGCAAGAGGCCAGCAGCCGCGCCTCGTCGCTGCCGCCGCCGTGCCAGACCGGACCGACGGTATGGATCACGTGCTTCGCGGCGAGCCGGTAGCCGCGGGTGATTTTGGCGTCGCCGGTCGGGCAGCCGCCTAGCGTCTCGCACTCGCGCAGCAGATCCGGCCCGGCGGCCCGGTGGATCGCGCCATCCACGCCGCCCCCGCCCAGCAGCGAGGTATTCGCGGCATTGACGATCGCATCGACGGCGAGCGTCGTGATGTCGACCACGCGCGACTCGATCCTGCAGTTTCCGATCGTAAGCATGCCTGTCCTCCTGTCGACCGGAGTTAGCGCTTTAGCGCTTACTCGGGTCCCATGCAAGGCTCATTGGCGAACCGCAGGCCAGCCCCAGACAAATCGCCCTACTCCGCCTTGGCGTCGCGCCTGAGCAGCGCGTTCACAGCATCGCGCGGCGCGACACCATCGAACAACACGGCGCAAACCGCCTCGGTAATCGGCATGTCAATGCCGTGGGCGCGCGCGATCGCCAGCACGGCCTGCGCGCAGCGCACGCCTTCCGCGACGTGCCCAAGCGCGCCCAGGATGTCGTCGAGCGTGCGGCCGCTCGCGAGCTGCACGCCCACCGTGCGGTTGCGAGACAGGTCGCCCGTGGCGGTGAGGATGAGGTCGCCGAGGCCGGTCAGCCCCGTGAAGGTTTCCGCGCGACCGCCAAGCGTCACACCGAGGCGCGACATCTCCGCGAGTCCGCGTGTGATGAGCGCGGCGCGCGCATTCAGTCCGAGGCCGAGGCCATCGGCGATGCCGGTCGCGATCGCCAGCACGTTCTTGACCGCCCCGCCCACCTCGACGCCGACCACGTCGTCGCCAGTGTAGATGCGCATCGCGCGGTGATGGAACGCCTCGAGCGTGCGTTCGCGGCACACGGCCGACGCGCTTGCGACCGTCAGCGCGACGGGCAGACCCTGGGCGACCTCGCGCGCAAAACTCGGGCCCGAGAGCACGCCATTGCTGGCGTGATTGGGCAGTTCGGCGGCCACGACCTGATGCGGCATGAGCTGCGTCTCGGCCTCGAAGCCCTTGCAGAGCCAGACGAAGTGCGCGGGCACTCGGTCGAGCTCGCGCATGGTGCGCAGGAGAGCGCGCAGGCCGGCGACGGGCGTCGCGACGACGACGAGCGCCGCCTCGCCCGCAGCATGGTCGAGCGCGGCGGTGAGATCGGTTTCGTAATGGAGGTTGCGCGGCAGCGAGATGCCCGACAGATAGCGGGCATTCTCGTGCGTCTGCGCGAGGGTGCCGATGAGCGCGGCGTCACGCGCCCACAACACAGTCTGGTCATGCGCGCGGGCCAGATGGCCGGCCAGCGCGGTGCCCCACGCGCCGGCGCCGAGAACGGCGACTTTCATTGCGATACTCCGCACCGGCGGTCGGGATTAGTGCGTGGCGCTGCTTTGCGCGGCGCCGTCCTGCTGCGCGAGCTGTTGCAGGCGTTGCTCGTAGAGCGCCTGGAAGTTGATCTCGGCGAGGTGGATCGGCGGGAAGCCCGCACGCGTGATCGCGTCGGCGATGTTCGAGCGCAGATACGGGAACAGGATCGTCGGGCACGCAATGCCGACGAGCGGGTCGAGCTGCTCGGCGGGAATGTTGCGGATGTCGAAGATGCCGGCCTGCTTGGCCTCGATCAGGAATGCGACCTTGTCCTTCACCTTCGCGGTGACCGTGCCGGTAACGAGAATCTCGAACACGGACTCGGCGAGGCGCTCGGCCTTGACGTCGACTTCCACTTCGACCGAGGGCATGTCCTGCTCAAGGAAGATGGCCGGCGAATTCGGCTGCTCGAGCGACATGTCCTTGAGGTAGATGCGCTGGATGTTGAAGAACGGCTGGTTGTTCTCGTCAGACATGGTGATTGGCTTCCCTGATTAAATGGATTGCAGCAGCAAACTACAGTACAGCGCATACGACGAGAATCCCGCGCGGCCTTGCGTGAACGCAGGCCTGCGCGGGCTCGAAAACCCTGCGGCGCCACGAATGGCCCCGCTCAGCGGCTTCGCCCGAAACCCGGGCCAATTTCAGGCCAATTTCAGGCCAACATCAGCCGAGCTTCAAGCCGCCTTCTCGAGCAGCGGCATCAGGCCACCGGCGCGGTCGAGCGCGGAGAGGTCGTCGTAACCGCCCACGTGCGTCTCGCCGATGAAAACCTGCGGCACGGTCCGGCGGCCGGTGCGGGTCATCATTTCCTCGCGACGGGCCGGGTCCCGGTCGATCAGCACTTTTTCGACGTGCTCGACGCCGCGCGACTTTAAAAGACGTTCGGCCATCTGGCAATACGGGCACACCTGGGTGCTGTACATGACTACCTTGCTCACTTCGAGCCTCCTTGTTTCACGACCGGCATGCCGGCCTGCTGCCAGGCGTTTACGCCGCCGTCCAGCACGTGGACTTCGGCAAAACCGGCATCCTTCACGAGGCGCTGCGCCTTGTGCGACTGCTGGCCCGTCTGGCAGACCAGCAGCACCGGGTTGTTCTTGTTCTTCACGGACTGGCCCACCTTGGCCTGCAGCTCGGCAAACTCGAGATGACGGGCCGAAGGCAGATGCCCCTTCGCGAAGTCCGCCGCGGAACGCAGATCGATCACCACCGCATTGCGGCGGTTGATGAGCTGCGTCGCCTCGGCGGCGGAAACGCCACTGCGCCCGCCGCGTCGGAGCGTCGGCCACAGAAGCATCCCTCCGGAGATGAGGACGATCGCGATGAGTACAAGGTTGATGTAATTGGTAAAGAACGTCACGGAAAATCCGCCGGAAAAAAGAGAAAGCGTGGGAAATCGGGATCAGGCAATCGGGTCATTATAAAATAACCGTTTGTCGCGAGGGTGGCGTGCCCCTTCCCGGGCCGAAGGTCGTCCCCCCGGGGTCACCCCGACAGCCGCCCGGACGGGCCGAGGCTCTTCCCGTCCCCGATTACCGCTTCCTCACTACCGACCGGCATCCCACATGTACAAACTCGTACTCATCCGCCACGGCGAATCGACGTGGAACAAGGAAAACCGCTTTACTGGCTGGGTCGACGTCGACCTCACCGAGCAGGGCGTCCGCGAAGCCCAGCAGGCAGGCCGCCTGCTCAAGGATTCCGGCTATACCTTCGATATCGCCTACACCTCGGTGCTAAAGCGCGCGATCCGCACGCTCTGGCACGTTCAGGACCAGATGGACGAGATGTACCTGCCGGTCGTGCACTCGTGGCGCCTGAACGAGCGTCATTACGGCGCGCTTTCGGGCCTGAACAAGGCCGAAACCGCCGCGAAGTACGGTGACGAGCAGGTTCTCGTCTGGCGCCGCAGCTACGACACGCCGCCGCCCGCGCTCGAGCCCACGGACCCGCGCACCTCGTACAACGACCCGCGCTATGCGAAGGTGCCGCGCGAGCAACTGCCGCTCGCCGAGTGCCTGAAGGACACCGTGGCACGCGTGCTGCCCATCTGGAACGAATCGATTGCGCCCGCCATCAAGTCGGGCAAGAAGGTCGTGATCGCCGCGCACGGCAACTCGATTCGCGCGCTCGTGAAGTACCTCGACAACATCTCGGACGACGAGATTGTCGGTCTGAACATCCCGAACGGCGTGCCGCTCGTCTACGAACTGGACGAGAACCTCAAGCCCATCCAGCATTACTATCTGGGAGACGCCGACGCCATCGCCAAAGCGCAGGCCGCCGTGGCCAACCAGGGCAAGGCCGGCTAAGCGCGTTTTTTGCTCCGGGGTTTTGCCCTTTCTACCGTTCTTCCCGCACGCAACCGCCGGCAACGCCAGCCGGCGGTCCGCCCGATGCGCGAGCGCGGCGCCCTTCGGGGCACGCGCGAAGCGCAAGCATGCAGCCCCGCGCTTTTCCCCGGCTGCGCTGTCAAAACTGCCAGCCGGGCGTCAGCGCCACGACCTGCAAGGCTTTGCGACCATGCTCAGGCGAACCGGGCACGCGCTTCGCTGTCGAACCCCCATCTCCGCGCACGATGCACTGCCCCGGCGAGTGTGCAGTTATACTTGTCCGTCGCTTTTCCATTAGACGCTGCCACGCGCCTTTCGACCGCACGCAACAATCTCTATGCGAAAGAACCTGAAAAACTTCGGCCTGATTGCCGCTGGCCTCGCAACCGGCGTATTTGCCACCCTGCAGATTTCCGCCTCGGCCCAGCAGACCACCACTGAGCCGCTGCCGCTCGACCAGCTGCGGCTCTTCGCCGAAGTGTTCGGTCAGATCAAGCATGATTACGTCGTGCCGGTCGACGACAAAAAGCTGCTGATTTCGGCGATCAAAGGCATGGTCTCGAGCCTCGACCCGCACTCGTCGTACCTCGACAAGACCGACTACGCGGAGCTCCAGGAGCAGACCAAGGGCCGCTTCGCGGGTCTCGGCATTGAGATTTCGTCAGAAGACGGCTTGATCAAGGTCATTTCGCCGATCGAGGACACCCCCGCGTTCCGCGCCGGCGTCCGTCCGGGCGACCTGATCACGCGCATCAACGACAAGCCCGTGCGCGGCATGACGCTCGACCAGGCCGTCAAGCAGATGCGCGGCGACCCCGGCACGAAGGTCACGCTCACGATCTTCCGCAAGACCGACGACCGCACCTTCCCGCTCACCATCACGCGCGCCATCATCAAGGTGCAGAGCGTCAAGACGAAGATCGTGCAGCCCGGCTATGCCTACGTCCGCATCACGAGCTTCCAGGAACGCACGGTGCCCGACCTCGCAGACAAGCTGCAGGACATCGCGCGTCAGGATCCGCACCTCAAGGGCGTGATTCTCGACCTGCGCAACAACGGCGGCGGTCTGCTGCAAAGCGCCGTGGGTGTGGCGGGCGCGTTCCTGCCGCCGGACTCGGTCGTCGTTTCGACGAACGGCCAGATCCCGGATTCGAAGCAGGTCTATCGCGATACCTACGAGAACTACCGCCTGCCCTCGTTTGACGGCGATCCGCTGAAGAACGAGGCGGCCGAGTTCAAGACGGTGCCGATGGTCGTGCTGACCAACGCCTACTCGGCGTCGGCTTCGGAAATCGTGGCGGGCGCGCTGCAGGACCAGAAGCGCGCGCTGATCGTTGGCAAGACGACGTTCGGCAAGGGCTCGGTTCAGACGGTCCGGCCGCTCACGGCCGATACCGCGCTGCGCCTCACCACGGCGTACTACTACACGCCGAGGGGCCGCTCGATCCAGAACAAGGGCATCCGTCCTGACTATCCGGTCGACCAGTACGCCGACGGCGATCCGGACGACGCGCTCGTCACGCGCGAAGTGGACTACTCGAACCACCTCGCGAACACTCAGGATCCGAACGAGAAGAAGGAACAGGAAACGCGCGAGCAGGAGCGCATGGACATGCTCCAGCAGCTTCGAGGAGCAGAACGACAAGAAGACGCCCGAGCAGCGCGAGAAGGATCGCAACCGCAAGCCGGTCGACTTCGGCACGCCGGACGACTTCATGCTGCAGCAGGCCATCAACGTCCTGCAGGGCAAGCCGGTGGTCGAGTCGAAGTCGCCGATGGAACGCCGCCTCGCGCAGGAAAAGCCCGAGCAGTCGGCTTCCGCGCCGATCGCCGTGAAGCCGGGTGCCTCGGCGCCGATGGCAGCCCCGGCGTCGGCCGCTTCCGCGCCTGCGCCGGCCTCGCAGGCGAAGTAACAGCTGTGGCAACACCCGCTCCCGGATTCCGCGCATAACGTGGGACCCGGGAGCGGAGCGTCCCGCGCGACTACAATAACGAGACTGAATTCACGGCGCGCGCTCAGGACACTCCTGCGGACTCACCCGCAGACTCCCGCTCCTCGCTGCGCTTAACTCCCCCGCGCATTGCGATGAACGACGATCAACTCCTCCGCTATTCCCGCCATATCCTCGTCGACGAGATCGGCATCGAGGCGCAGCAGCGCTTTCTCGACGCGCATGCGATCGTGGTCGGCGCGGGCGGCCTCGGCTCGCCGGCGGCGATGTATCTGGCGGCGTCGGGTGTGGGCACGCTCACACTCGTCGATAACGACACCGTCGATCTCACCAATCTCCAGCGGCAGATCATGCACGAGACGGCCTCGGTGGGCCGCGCGAAGGTGAAGTCGGGCCGCGCGGCCATCGCACGGCTGAATCCCGAGGTAAAGGTGAACGCCGTGCAGGCCCGTATCGACGACGCATGGCTCGACGCGCACGTCCCCGGGGCGACGGTCGTGCTCGACTGCACCGACAACTTCGCCACGCGTCATGCGATCAACCGCGCCTGTGTGAAGCACGGCGTGCCGCTCGTTTCGGGCGCTGCGCTGCGCTTCGATGGCCAGATCAGCACGTTCGACTTTCGCGACCCGGCCTCGCCATGCTATGCCTGCGTGTTCCCCGAGGACCAGCCGTTCGAGGAAGTGGCCTGCTCGACGATGGGCGTGTTCGCGCCCACGGTGGGCATCATCGGCGCGATGCAGGCCGCCGAGGCGCTGCGCGTGATCGGCGGCATCGGCGAACCGCTGGTCGGCAGGCTCATGATGCTCGACTCCCTGCGCATGGAATGGAACACCATGCGCATCGCGCGGCAGCCCGACTGCTCCGTCTGCGGCGAGCGCCACTGAGTCACGCCAGGGCAGGCCGCCACAAACGCCAACGCCCCGGCAAGCCGGGGCGTTTCTCATGATGCCGTACCGCTTCAGGCTTCGGCCACGCGCGTGAGCGCCGCTTGCAGCTCATCGGGTTCGTAGGCGGCCAGCACGTCGGCTACGGGTTTCTCCAGCAACTTCAGTTGCGAGCGCAAGACTTCCTGCTTCACCACGAGCAGCTGGCTCGGATGCATCGAGAACTCGGTGAGCCCCATGCCGAGCAACAGACGCGTGAGCGCGGGATCGCCCGCCATCTCGCCGCACACCGAAACCGGCACGCCGGCGCGCCGGCCCTCGTTCAGCGTATGCGCGATCAGCTGCAGCACGGCCGGATGGAGCGGATCGTAAAGGTCGGCGACGGCATTGTCGGCGCGATCGATCGCGAGCGTGTACTGGATCAGGTCGTTCGTGCCGATCGAGAGGAAGTCCAGACGCCGCAGGAACATCGGCAGCGACAGCGCCGCCGCCGGAATCTCGATCATCGCGCCCACCTGCACGTTCGGATCGTAAGCGAGGCCTGCGTCGTCGAGCTGGCGCTTCGCCTCGCGGATCAGGTCGAGCGTCTGGTCGATCTGCTGCGCATGCGCGAGCATCGGAATCAGGATCTTGACCGTGCCGAACGCCGACGCGCGCAGAATCGCCCGCAGCTGCGTGAGGAACATCTGCGGCTCGGACAGGCTCCAGCGGATCGCGCGCAGGCCGAGCGCCGGGTTCGCCGCCGTCTCGTAGCCGTCGCCCGCGCTCATCGAATCGAGCGGCTTGTCCGCGCCCACGTCGATTGTGCGGATCGTCACCGGCAGCCCGTTCATCAGCTCGGCAGCGCGGCGGTAGGCGTAGAACTGTTCTTCCTCTTCCGGCAGCTGGTCCTTGTGGTTCATGAACAGGAACTCGGTGCGGAACAGGCCGACACCGGTCGCACCCGCATCGAGCGCGGCCTGCGCGTCGTCGGGCAGCTCGATGTTCGCGTAGAGCTGGATCTTCGTGCCGCAAAGCGTCTGCGTGGGCGAGAACTTCAGCCGTTGCAGCTTGCGCCGCTCGAGCGCCATCTCGCTCTGGCGATACGTGTACTCCTCGAGCACGATCGGCGCGGGATCGACGATCACCACGCCATGGTCGCCGTCGACGATGATGAGATCGTCCTGGCGAATCAACGCGCTCGCCTGTTGCACGCCCACGGCCGCCGGAATGCCGAGGCTGCGCGCGACGATCGCCGTGTGCGAAGTGCGGCCGCCCAGGTCGGTGACGAAGCCCTGGAAGGTCTGTGTCTTGAACTGCAGCATGTCGGCGGGCGCGATGTCGTGAGCGACCACGACCATCTCGTCGCAGTTGCCATGCGGCACCGACGGCGACGCGCCCGCCAGCGCCTTCAGCACGCGCTCCACCACCTGCTCGATATCGGCCTTGCGTTCGCGCAGGTATTCATCCTCGACTTCGTCGAAGTGGCGCGCGAGCCGCTCGAGCTGCTCGGTAAGCGCCCATTCCACGTTGAAGCGCCGGGTGCGGATGAGGTCGATGGTTTCCTGGACGAGCATCACGTCCTTCAGGATCATCAGATGCACGCCGATGAAGGCACCCATTTCGGTGGGCGCGTCGGCGGAGAGGTCGGCGCGCAGCGCCTCGAGTTCCTGCTCGACGACGATGAGCGCCGCGCGAAACCGCTCGATCTCGGCCTCGATCTTGTCGGGCTCGACCAGATAATGGTCGACGTCGAGCGCAGCCGGAGCGATCAAATAGGCTCGCCCAATGGCAATACCGCGCGATACGGGAATTCCATGCAGCGTGAACGGCACGCGCACCTCCTCTGGTTATGTAATGCCGCGGCAAACCGCTGCAATGCGCTCTCTCAGACCCCGCCGGCAATTATAAATTCCGTACGCCGCTCCTGCCTCGTTAAGTCGTGTTAACGACCGGGCTATGCTGCCGCGCAGCATGTCGCCCATCCGCCGCGACGTCTGCCTGCGCGTGAGGCGGCGCGCATACAAAAACGCCGCGGGAAAAGCCGCGGCGTTTTGACGTTCAAGGACGATGCGCTCGAATCATTGGCCTTCGCCGAACTTGTCGGCAATGAGCTTGAGCAGTGCGCCCATGGCGTCGACCTCGTCGGGGCCTTCGGTCTCGATCACGACCGTGCTGCCGATGCCGGCCGCCAGCATCATTACGCCCATAATGCTCTTCGCATTGATCCGGCGGCCGTTGCGGCTCATCCAGATTTCGGACTGGTAGTTGCCTGCCAGCTGGGTCAGCTTCGCCGACGCCCGCGCATGCAGGCCAAGTTTGTTCACAATGGTCGTTTCTTGTTGCAGCATAGGTTCGATCCAGGCGCTATGTGTTGAAGTGAGACGGGTTCGGTCAATGATCGGGAGAGCGAAGCTGGGCTTAGGCGTCGGCGGGTTTCAGCTTGCCTGCCGCGAAGTCGGAGGCCGCTTCGGCACAAGGCGTAGGCGCGCAGGCATACTCGGTGGCCGCGGGCGACGGGCTGGCCGGGCCGATCGGCTGGATGCCGTTGCTCGCACCGGCCAGCGCCTTCTCGACGAGGGTGTCGAGCGAGGTCGTGCGGTAGCAGACGGCTCGCACCAACATTGGCAGGTTGACGCCCGCCAGCACCCGCACCTGCGGCAGCGTCGCGAGACGCGAGGCGATGTTCGAAGGGGTCGCGCCGAACATGTCGGTGAGAACGAGCGCGCCGTTTTCCTCGCGCAGCCGCTCGATTTCCGCGTTGGCCTGTCGTACGACCTCGGTGGGGTCGCTGTCGGGAAGGACGTCGAGCGCGCCGACGCGCGCCGGACAGCCGCCATAGATGTGCGCGATGCAATCGCGTAGCGCGGTGGCTAGCGGTGCGTGCGCGATGATCAGAATGCCTGCCATTTCAGCCTGACTGCCCAAAAACGGCTCAGATTAATGCCCGGGCCGATCCGTAGATCGCGTCCCGCAGCACCGATCCCGAGGCCAGCCGCGGGCTTTCAGGGTCGGAACACACGCCGCGCAGCCGTCTCGTAAACGTCGTGTCAGACGCCGGCCGGCCAACCCCGAACGCGGGTTCGCGGCATTGTAGCAGGGTCATTTTCGCGCGGGCGAGCAGCTTTTGCTCGCAGGGTGCTTGCAATGCCACGGTCCCGCTATACCCTGCACTTCCTCAGATGCCGGCGGCCCGCTTCGATTCAAGCCGCCGCCGCACGCTCCAGTGCATCCACGAACATCGCCGCCACGTCGAAGCCGGTCTGGTCCATGATCTCGCGAAAGCAGGTCGGGCTCGTGACGTTCACCTCGGTGAGCCAGTCGCCGATCGCGTCGAGGCCGACCAGCAGCAGGCCACGCGCGGCCAGCACCGGCCCGAGCGTCTTCGCGATCTCCATGTCGCGCGCGCTGAGCGGCTGCGCGCGGCCAAGGCCGCCCGCGGCCAGGTTGCCACGTACCTCGTTGCCCTGCGGAATGCGCGCGAGCGCAAACGGCACCGGCTCGCCGCCGATCAGCAGGATGCGCTTGTCGCCGTCCTTGATCTCAGGGATGAACTTCTGCGCCATCACGCTGCGCGCACCGTCCTCGCTGAGCATTTCGATGATCGAGCCGAGGTTCATGCCGTCCGCCTTCACGCGGAAGACACCCATGCCGCCCATACCGTCGAGCGGCTTGAGGATCACGTCCTTGTGCTCTTCGTGGAACGCGCGCAGGCGCGCCGCGCTGCGCGTCACCAGCGTAGGCGCGACGAACTGCGGAAATTCGCCGATCGCGAGCTTCTCCGAATGATCGCGAATCGACTGCGGGCGGTTGAAGATCTTCGCGCCCGCGCGCTCGGCGATCTCGAGCAGCCACGTGGACGTCACATACTCCATGTCGAACGGCGGGTCCTTGCGCATCACGACGGCGTCGAAGCCCGTGAGTTCGCGCGACGCGTGCTGTGCGACGAACCACGGCTCGCGGTGCAGGTCCGCCAGCTCGCCGACGATCTCGAAGCGCCGCACGTCCGCTTCCACCTTGCCATTCACCCAGGCGAGGTGCTGCGGCTCGCACGCGTAGAGCGTGTGGCCGCGCCGCGCGGCCTCGGCCATCATCGCGTAGGTCGAGTCCTTGTAGATCTTGAACCGCTCGAGCGGATCGGCGATGAAAAGAATGTCCATGTCGTTCCTGCCGCGCCCGTGAACGGGCGCCATTTATCGGTTATGCGAAAGATGCGTGAAAGATGCACGAAAGTGCGCGGCAAAAGCGGGCACGAAGCCCGCCCGCGTCACACCTGGATCGCCTCGGGGTCGGTCTTCTCCAGCTCGACCGACGCCGCGAGCAGCCCGAGGCGCGCCACCACGCCGTACATGTAGAAGCGGTTCGGCGGTGCCGCGCCCGGCTTCGCGCGCGTGTCCGGCAGCGCCGTGTGCTCGAAGCCGAGCGGCACGAAATGCATGCCCGGCGCGTTCAGGTTCTGGTCGCGCTCACGGCTGCCGTGCGCGCGGTAGAACCCGCCCACCACGTAGCGGTCGATCATGTAGACCACCGGCTCGGCCACCTCGTCGCCGATGCGCTCGAACGTGTAGACGCCCTCCTGCACGATCACGTCGCGCACTTCGAGGCCGTCCTTCGTCGCCGACATCTTCGCACGTTCGCGCTTCGTGAGCGCGGCGACCTCGGAGGCGTCGTGCACGGTCATCACGCCGCGGCCGTCGGTGCCCGCATCGGACTTGATGACGACATAGGGCTTTTCGGTGATGCCGTACTCGCGGTACTTCTTCGCGATTTTCTTGAGTACCACGTCGATGGCAGTGGCAAGCGCCTCCTCGCCCGTGCGCGCCTCGAAGTCCACGCCTTCCACGTGCGCGAAGTACGGGTTGATCATCCACGGGTCGACGCCCACCATCTTCGCGAACTTCTTCGCGACGTCGTCATAGCACGAGAAATGCGTGGACTTGCGGCGCACCGCCCAGCCCGCATGCAGCGGCGGCAGCACGTACTGCTCGTGCAGGTTCTCGAGCACGGGCGGAATGCCGGCGGAAAGATCGTTGTTCAGAAGAATCGAGCACGGGTCGAAGTTCTTCAGGCCCACGCGGCGCGCCGAACGCTCGAGCGGCTCCACGACGATCTTCTGGCCGTCCGCGAGCGGGATCGTGACCGGCCCGGCGATGTTTTCGTCGAGCGTGCCGAAACGCACGTTCAGGCCCGCCTGGCGCATGATCGTTGCGAGCCGCGCCACGTTCTCCAGATAGAACGCGTTGCGCGTGTGCTGCTCGGGAATCACGAGCAGGTTCTTGGCGTCTGGGCAGATCTTCTCGATCGCGGCCATCGCGGCCTGCACGGCGAGCGGCAGCACTTCCTCCGGCAAGCAGTTGAACGCACCGGGGAAGAGATTGGTGTCGACCGGCGCGAGCTTGAAGCCGGCGTTGCGCAGGTCCACCGAGCAATAGAACGGCGGCGTGTGCTCCTGCCATTCGAGGCGGAACCAGCGTTCGATGGCCGGCGTCGCGTCGAGGATGCGCTGCTCCAGTTCGAGGAGCGGCCCGTTCAACGCCGTAACCAGATGCGGGACCATAAAGTCGTACTCGCGGACGAAAGCAGTGATTGTAGGGAAAGCGGGAGTCTATCTGGGGACGATTCCGCGCTATGCAAGATGGCTTAACCCTTACGCGGTGCAGGGTTAATCGGCCTGCCCCGGCCGATCGGCGCCCTCGCGCCCGCCGTTCCATTCTGGACCGCGCGAGCCCGCGTGCGCAATGGGCTTGGCCGCCTGCGCGGCGGCCCCAAAAAGAAAAAGGCCCGCCGTATAGGCGGGCCGAACTCGCTGCGCTTGTTGCAGACTGCTACCCCGTAGGAGACGCCCCCGACCGTGGCCGGAAGCGTCCTTGATCGTTATTCGACGCGCTCGCCGTGGAGAATCACGTCGAGGCCTTCGCGCTCTTCTTCTTCCGTGACGCGCAGGCCCATCACCATGTCGATGACCTTCAGAAGGACGAAGCTCACCACGCCGCTGTAGATCAGCGTCGTCAGGACGCCCTTGCATTGCAGGATGATGCTGGCATCCTGCCCGCTGATGTCCTTGACCGCGAACACACCGGTCAGGATCGCGCCGACGATACCGCCGATGCCGTGCACGCCGAAGCAGTCGAGCGAGTCGTCATAGCCGAGCTTGCCCTTGAGCCACGTGGCCGACCAGAAGCAGATCACGCCTGCCGCAACACCGATCACGAGTGCGCCCAGCACACCAACGAAGCCCGAAGCCGGCGTGATCGCCACGAGACCGGCGACAGCGCCCGAAGCGATGCCGAGCACCGAAGGCTTGCCCTTGAAGATCCACTCCGCGAACATCCAGCCGAGCGCGGCGCAGGCGGTGGCGATTTGCGTCGTGAGCATCGCGAAGCCGGCACGGCCGTCAGCCGCGACTGCCGAACCCGCGTTGAAGCCGAACCAGCCCACCCACAGCATCGCAGCACCGATCAGCGTGAGCGTCAGGTTGTGCGGTGCCATCACTTCGCGGCCATAGCCAACACGCTTGCCGAGCACGATGCAGCACATGAGGCCCGCGATACCGGCGTTGATGTGCACGACCGTACCGCCCGCGAAGTCGAGGATGCCTGCGGCGGCGAGCCAGCCGGTCGGTTCCCAGACCATGTGCGCGATCGGCGAGTAGACGATGATCGACCACAGCGTCATGAACACGAGCATGGCCGAGAACTTCATGCGGTCGGCGAACGCGCCCGTGATGAGCGCCGGCGTGATGATCGCGAACGTCATCTGATAGACGAAGTACACGGTCTCAGGGATGGTCGGCGCGAGGTGGCTCACGGTGAGCGTCGTCGCCTTGTCGCCCTTGATGTAGTTCATGCCTTCAAGGAAGAGACGCGAGAAGCCGCCAATAAAGCCATTGCCCGGCGTGAACGCGAGGGAGTAGCCCACCACCGTCCAGATCACCGTGACGATGCAGGTGATCGCAAAGCTCTGCATGAGCGTCGCGAGCACGTTCTTCTTGCGGACCATGCCGCCGTAGAAGAGCGCGAGACCCGGGATCGTCATGAACAGCACGAGCGCCGTGGAGGTCAGCATCCACGCGGTGTCGCCCGAGTTGATCTTCGACGAATCGACGGAGAACGGCGCGGTCGGAGCGGCCGGCGCTGCTGCGGCGGCGGCCGACGCATCAGCGGGGGCGCTGGCCGCAGGAGCAGCAGCGGCAGCGCTGGCTGCCGACGAGTCGGCGGCGGCGGCCGAAGCCGGGGCGGCCGCGGAAGCGTCCGGAGCGGACGCTGGCGCCGAAGCGGCCGCGGGCGCGGAAGCGTCGTCCGCCAGGGCGGCGCCGACGCCGCCAGCCAGCAGCGAGCCGGCCATCAGCAAGGACATCAAAAGTTTGCGCATCTCGGTTTCCTCTTGTCTCTCTCGTATGTCACAGTGCGTCGGCGCCGGTCTCGCCGGTGCGGATGCGGATCACTTGTTCGATCGGCGTCACGAAGATCTTGCCGTCGCCGATCTTGCCCGTGCGGGCCGCGCGTTCGATCGCCTCGATGGCCTGCTCCACGATGTCGTCGGACACGGCGGCCTCGATCTTCACCTTGGGCAGAAAGTCGACGACGTACTCCGCGCCCCGGTACAGCTCCGTATGACCCTTCTGGCGGCCGAACCCCTTCACTTCGGTCACCGTGATCCCCGAGACGCCTATGGCCGACAACGCCTCGCGCGCCTCATCGAGCTTGAACGGCTTGATGATTGCTGTAATAAGTTTCATGTAGTCCTCGCTGTGGTTGCTCCAATCCCTTGTTCGCATATGCAACGGGCGCCAGCCAGGCGGGTCGCGCGCAGCCAGCGCACCGCAAGCCAACCGCTGTTCGGTGCGCGGGGCAGTATTAGCAACACCCGTGCCAGGCGTGAATCACGCGGCCGCCGACGGCTTCGTGGCAGGAATCGCGCAAGACGGGGACAATGCCGGTCCGCGTGGCCGGCAGGCCCGGTGCGCGGGGCCTGGCCGGACGGCCAACGTGGCGTGCGCGCGCTGGCGGGGGGCAGGGAAGGTTGCTAGAGTGTCTTCAGACTGTGCGGCTGCGGGCGCTGTCGAATGAGGCGCCGCGCGCGATCTGCACGCTCATGCAAGGGGCAGCCTGGTCGTCGCGTGGGGCTAGCTGCCACCGCACGCACCGGTTGCGTTCATGAACGTACCAGGCAGCAGGCCTGCGCACCAAGTTCGCTCATGACTGGACGCAAAGCACAGGCGAAACGAAATCCGCACATATTTTGTGCAAAGAGGGAAATCGAATGAAACAACCGAATGACGTATTCAACGATCTGCAGAGTCGCGTAAGCGAGCTGCTCAAGAACTCGCCGGCGCGCGACGTCGAACGCAATGTGCGCGCAATGCTTTCGCAAGGCTTTTCGAAGCTCGAACTCGTGACGCGCGAGGAATTCGACGCGCAGACGCAGGTGCTCGTGCGTACGCGCCAGCGTCTTGAAGAGCTGGAGCGCCGCGTGGCCGAGCTGGAGCAGAAGCTGCCCGTGACTGGCCAGTCGTCCTGATCATCGGGTAAGCGCACTCACTGCAAGCGACCCGTAGCGTGACCGCAATGGAACCGTAAAGGGGCACAAGCCTCACCCGTCTGGCGCAGGTGGCGTGTACCCAGCCACCGCGCCGTCTTTCGGAGAATCCCATGTCGCTTGCCGTGGTGCGTAGCCGCGCGCCGGCTGCTGGCCGCGCGCCGGAAGTCACCGTCGAAGTCCATCTCGCCAACGGGCTGCCGTCGTTTTCCATTGTCGGCCTGCCCGACCTCGAAGTCCGCGAAAGCCGCGAACGCGTGCGCGCCGCGCTCCAGAACTGTGGCTTCGATTTCCCTGTGCGCCGCATCACCGTCAATCTCGCGCCCGCCGACCTTCCTAAGGAATCCGGACGATTCGATCTGCCGATTGCCCTGGGCATTCTGGCCGCGAGCGGACAGGTTCCCGCGGGCTCGCTCGGCCAGCGCGAGTTCGCGGGCGAGCTTTCGCTCACCGGCGCCGTGCGCCCGATGCGCGGCGCCTTTGCCATGGCTTGCGGCACGGCGCGCGCGAGCCAGCACGACATCGACAGCCCGGCGCTCGCGGCGCCCGAACTCTACCTGCCTGCGGAAAACGCCCCGGAAGCCGCGCTCGTGCCCGGCGTCGACGTGTTCGGCGCCGCTGACCTGCGTTCGCTATGTGCCCATCTCGCGGGCGAGGAAGGCGCGCGGCTTGCGCCTGTGCGCGCGAATTTGCCCGGCGTGCCCGGTGCGGCCGGCATGATGACGCCGCGGCCCGACATGGCCGACGTGATTGGCCAGCGGGGCGCGCGGCGCGCGCTCGAAGTCGCCGCCGCCGGCGGGCATCATCTGCTGATGGTCGGGCCGCCGGGTGCCGGCAAATCGATGCTCGCGGCGCGCCTTCCCGGCCTGCTGCCGCCCATGACCGACGCGGAGGCCCTGGCCTCGGCCGCGCTGCTCTCGGCGAGCCCGATCGGCTTCTCGCCGCAGCAGTGGCGGCAGCGGCCGTTTCGCGCGCCACATCACTCGTCGAGCGCGGCCGCACTTGTCGGCGGCCGCAATCCGCCCCAGCCCGGCGAAATCACGCTCGCGCATCTGGGCGTGCTGTTCCTTGACGAGTTGCCGGAATTTGATCGCCATGTCCTGGAAACCCTGCGCGAACCGCTCGAAGCCGGCGCCATCACGATCTCGCGCGCCGCGTGGCAAACCGACTTTCCTGCGGCCTGCCAGCTCGTCGCGGCCATGAACCCCTGTCCGTGCGGCTGGCGCGGCGACCCGTCCGGCCGCTGCCGCTGCACACCCGAGGCCGCCGCGCGCTATCTGCGCAAGCTTTCCGGCCCGCTCCTCGACCGCATCGACATCCAGATCGAGCTTCCCGCGTTGCCTCCCGCCGAACTCGCGGCCCGTGCGCATACCACCGGGGAGCCCAGCGCCATCATCGCTGCGCGCGTGCATGCGGCACGCGCGCGCCAGCTGTCGCGCCAGGGCAAAACGAACCGCGAACTGAGCGGCCGCGACACCGACGAAGTCTGCTGCCCCGACGCCGCTGGCGAAACCCTGTTGCGCGAAGCGGGCGAGCGCTTCGGCTGGTCGGCGCGCGCCTATTACCGCGTGCTCAAGGTTGCCCGCACCATTGCCGACCTCGCCGGCGCGGACATGCCCGCCTCCAGCCATATCGCGGAGGCCATCCAGTACCGGCGGGTTTTCGCGGATCATTAGGCCGGATCGGCGTCATCACCGCGTCAAAAAAGGGGCGTCAAGACTTGACTTATACACACTTTCCCCTGGTGTCCCGAGAATTGTGGGCAACAGGCATGCGCTCATGGTCGCTAGCGCAAGCCATTGATTCAATTAGCTTAATAAGAATGGCAAGAAGCCGTGCAAACTAACAAAAAGCCCACAGGGCGGTCCTTTGCGGCCGGTTCTCCGGCTTTGTCCACAAAGTTACCCACAGCGTCTGTGGGTAACCCGTAAACCCCCAATCAAATCCGGGTCTTAGCGAAACAACCTGCAGCGGAACTTCAATCTTGCCCGCCGCGCGCCGGATGGCTTCAGCTCAGTAGAGCTGGAACGACTGGAAGAATTGATCGACCTGCTCGACTGGAGGCTCGACGCGCCCAATGATCGCCACCTGGTACGCGTGCGCTCCCTTCGCAACGAGGCGAGCGTGGATCGTGCGCAATTCGGCCTTCTCGCCTGCGTGGCCGGAAAGCCGCATCTCGATGCCGTCGACCGAGCCGCCGCCAGCCACCGGCACCGACACGTCATGCGAGTCGGGCGTCGCGCCCACGTTGCGGGCAAGGCCGTCGCGCAGGAAGGCGATCGCCGCCTGCTGGGTTGTGGGCCGTGCGTCGGGCAGATCGAGCGTGCCGATCACGAACACTTCGCCGTCCACTTCCGCGGTCTGCATGCGCATGCGCATCGGCTTGCCGTCCACGTCGATTTCGCGCTGATCGGAATCCGGCTTCGCGGGCAGATCGACGCTGTAGCCACTCGTGTTGTTCGCCACGGTCCGCCAGTCGTACTCCGGCGAGCAGCCCGTGAGCGTGGCCATCCAGAGTCCCAGCAGGGTGGTCAGGGCGCCCACGGTGCGCAAACGCAAACGGCGGCGCCCAGGGCAGACACTGGCTAACAGAGCGCGAATCTGACGAAGCACGGTCGGAAGCATGTAGCGAGGGTAACGACGATGAAAGGAACGCGACATTATCGGTGGCCGGTCCCGGACATAGCGGACAGCAAACGCTATACCGGCAAATTCGGCGCTAGAATACCCCGACCAGTTTCCTGGTGTCCGAGGTTCCGCCCATGACTGCTGCATCCCCCACTCCCCCGAAAGCGTCCGGCATGCGCGCGATTCATCGCGTCGCCGTGGCGTTGATCGTCGGCGCGCTGGCCGTGGCCGGCTACTTCGCGTTCTTCGGCAGCCAGCAACGCGTGCCCGACGCCACCTTCACGCTGCTTTCCGGCCAGAAGATCTCGACCGCCGACCTCAAGGGCAAGGTCTATCTCATCAACTTCTGGGCGACGAGCTGCTCGACCTGCATGCAGGAAATGCCGCAGATGGTCCAGACCTATAACCGCTTCAAGGGCGAGGGCCTGGAGTTCGTGGCCGTCGCGATGAACTACGACGCGCCGATGTACGTCGTGAACTATGCGCAGACGCGCCAGCTGCCGTTCAAGGTCGCCATGGACGACGGTTCAGCGGCAAAGCAGTTCGGCAACGTCCAGCTCACGCCAACCACGTTCGTCGTCGACCGCAACGGCAAGATCCTCAAGCGTTATGTCGGCGAGCCGCAGTTCGCCGAGCTCGACCAGTTGCTGCAGAAAGCGCTTTCGACCTGACGGGCGAGCGCCGGCGCAATCAGCGCCTCGTCGCCTCCAAACGGCAGCGGCCCAGACGGCGCTGCCGTTTTCGTTTCCGGTGCTGCCTTCAGCGTGGCTCCTGATCGCCGCGCACCACGAGCCCATAGCGGCGGATTTTCTCGTAGAGCGTCGCCTTCGCCATCTGCAGTTGCTCGGCCGCCTGCGCGACCGCGCCGCCCGCCTGGGCCAGCGCATCCGCGATCAGCGCGCGCTCGTACTGCTCCACGCGCTCCTTCAGCGGCTGTGGCACCGCCCCGGCGCCGTCCGCGGGTGTGGCGGCATCGTCTGGAATCCCCAGCACATAGCGATCGGCCGCGTTGCGCAGCTCGCGCACATTGCCCGGCCAGTCGCGCTGCGCGAGGCGCATGCGGTCGCGCTCGGTGAGCAGCGGCGCGGGACGCTGGTAGCGCACGGCGGCGTCGAGCAGGAAATGCTCGAAGAGCGGCACAATGTCCTCGCGGCGCTCGGCAAGCGGTGGCAGTGCGATCGTCACGACATTCAGCCGGTACAGCAGGTCGCGCCGGAAGGTGCCCGCCGCCACGTGCTCGCTCATGTCGCCCTTGGCCGCCGCCACCACGCGCAGATCGACGCGCACCGGCTGGTTCGAGCCCAGCCGTTCGAGCACGCCGTCCTGCAGTACACGCAGGAGCTTCACCTGCAGCGCGAGCGGCATGCTCTCGATCTCGTCGAGAAAGAGCGTGCCGCCCGAGGCATGCTCGAGCCTGCCGATCCGGCGCCTGGTCGCGCCCGTGAAGGCGCCGGGCTCGAAGCCGAACATCTCCGACTCGAACATCGGCTCGGGCAGCGCCCCGCAGTTCACCGCGACGAACGGCTTGGCGCGGCGCGGCGAGAGCTCGTGCAGGCTGCGCGCGATCAGTTCCTTGCCCGCGCCCGTGTCGCCGTTGATGAGGACGGCGGCGTCGGTGGGGGCGATGTTCGCGATCAGGCGACGCACCTGCTCGATGGCCGGGCTCCTGCCGATGATGCGCGGCGCGAGCGGATTCTGGCCCGCCAGCTCGCGGCGCAGCGCGAGGTTCTCGAGCACCAGCGTGCGGCGCTCGAGTGCACGGCGCACGGTTTCGGTCAGGCGCTCCGCGGCGAACGGCTTTTCGATGAAGTCGTAGGCGCCGTCGCGCATCGCCTGCACGGCCATCGAGATATCGCCGTGGCCCGTGACGAGAATCACGGGCACGTCCGGCGCGCGCTCGTGGCACTGTGCAAGCAGATCAAGGCCGCTGGCGCCCGGCAGCCGGATGTCGCTCACCACGACGCCCGCGAAATCGGCATCGACGAACGGCAGCGCGGCCTCGGCCGAGGCGAAGCCGGTGGCGTCGAAGCCGGCCAGCTGCAGGCTTTGCACGCCCGCGCGCCGCACCAGTTCGTCGTCCTCGATATAGAGCACCCGCCCCGCGTGTTGAGTCACCATGTTCGTTCGCTATCCTGATTCAACGGATTCAGACATCAGCGGCCGGCACGCGCGCCATGTTCACCTGGACGCGACGCAGCGTGAGCACGAAACGTGCGCCACCGCCCGGCTCGTTGTGCGCCGCGAGCGACCCGCCGCAGTCGCGCGCGATCGACGACGAGATCGCAAGGCCAAGCCCCAACCCCTGCCCCATCTCCTTTGTCGTGAAGAACGGCTCGAAAAGGCGCGGCATCACGTCGTCGGGAATGCCGGGACCGTTGTCGCGCACATCGATCGCGAGCGTCGCGGCATCGGCCTCGATGCCGATTGCAATGCGCGGCGCAGGCAGGCCCGCCACCGCGTCGAGCGCGTTGCCGATCAGGTTGATTAGCACCTGTTCGAGCCGCAGGTCGTCGCATTGCGCGACCAGACCGGGGTAATCGCCTTGCGGATCGAAAGCCACGGCGAGCGCATCGGCGCACTCCGTGCGGTCGGTCAGCGTGAGGGCAACGCTCACGCCCGCGAGACGTTTGCCGAGCAGCGCGAGCGCATTGCGCAGCGCGGGCGCCACCGGCGAGCGCAGGCTGCGCGGCCGCGCGCGCCCCACGAAGAGCTTGAGCTGGTTGACGATCTTGCCCATGCGCTCGGTGAGCGCGCCGATCGCCTCCAGATTTTCGTGCGCCGCCGCATATTGGCCGCGCTCAAGAAACACGCGCGTGTTGTCCGAGAAGCTGCGCAGCGCGGCGAGCGGTTGATTCAGTTCGTGCGTGATGCCGGCTGCCATCTGGCCAAGCGCCGCGAGCTTGCTCGCCTGGATCAGCTCGTCCTGCGCGGCGCGCAGCTCGGCTTCGGCGCGCGCGCGCTCGTGCACCTCGCGCTGGAGCTGCTCGTTGGCCTGCGAGAGATCTGCCGTGCGTTCGGCCACGCGTTCGTTGAGCATGGCGTAGGCCTTCTGCAGCATGGCCCGGCTCTTCATCATCTCGTTCACGCGCGCGCGGCGCTGGCGCCAGTAGAAGCCGAGCAGGCAAAGCGACACGTAGCCGAAGCCCGTCATGACCGTCATGCTGCGCGCGGCGTCGATCACCGGGCCCACCGGCGACATCGTAACGAGATGCCAGTCCGGCACACCCAGCGCGCGGCGCGTCTCCAGATAGCGCGGCGCACGGATGCCGCGGCCGATGCTCACGATGTCGGCATCGTCTTCGAGCACGCGCTCGACGTGAGCGGGCAGCGAGGTAAGGGGCTGGCGCGCGTACTGCTGCGTCTGGTCAATCGAGGCGACGATGCCGGCAGGCAGCGGGCGCACCGTGCGGTACTTCCACTCCGGCACCGACGAAAGGAAAATCACGCCGTGATCGTCGGTGACGAGGAGCGGCTCGGTGGCGTCGGTGCCCGGAAACCATTCCAGGTTCAGCTTGACCACCACCACGCCGACGATCCTGCCGGCGCGGCGCACGGGCTGCGAGAGGTAATAGCCGGGGTCGTGCGAAATCGTGCCGATGGCGAAGAAGCGGCCCACGCCGCCCTTAACCGCGTCGATGAAGTAAGGGCGGAAGCGGTACTGCACGCCAACGAAGCTGTCCGCGTCGCGCCAGTTGCTCGCTGCGATGCAGTAGCCGTCGGTGCGGATGATGTAGGTGGTGGTCGCGCGCGCGTGGCGGTTGACGTCTTCGAGGTAGCGGTCGGCCGCCTCCACCCACTCGCGTTTCGGATCCACCAGCACGTCCTGCACCAGCGGATGCTCGCCGACGATATAGGGCAGCGACTCGTAACGCTCCAGCGTGCTCTTGAGCGCGGCGGTGGTGCGATCGCCGCGCACGGCGGCGTCGCGGCGCAGCGCGTCGATGCCGCTCTTCCAGGCGAGCGTCCACGTGAGCGCGCAGACCGCGACGAGGCCGGCGGCGAGCACGAGGAGGATGAGCAGGCGGCGCGTCACGACAGCGGCTTCCGGGGGATCGATCGGGATGACTTGATTGTGGCACACGGCCGGCCAGGTGCGGCCGGCCAGGTGCGGCCGGCGCGGTTAGCCGACCCAAGCGTGCGTGCGGCCCGGCAAAAGCGCAGCGCGCCGCAGGGCAACGGCGCGCTGCAAGGCGCGGCGAGGTTGGGAGGGCCGCAGCCAAACGGGACGACGCTTGGCGCCTCAGGCGCCCGCGCCTTCCTTCACTTCGACTTCACCTGTGAGCGCGGCGCGCAGCTTCGTGCGGTCGAGCTCCTTCTCCCACGCCGACACCACGACGGTCGCCACGCCATTGCCGATGATGTTGGTGAGCGCGCGGCACTCGCTCATGAAGCGGTCGATGCCGAGAATCAGCACCATGCCCGAGAGCGGGATCGTGGGCACCACGGCGAGCGTCGCCGCGAGCGTGATGAAGCCCGCGCCGGTCACGCCGCTCGCGCCCTTCGAGGTCAGCATCGTCACCGCGAGCAGCGTGAGTTGCTGGGTGAGCGTGAGGTCGGTGTTGGTGGCCTGGGCGATGAAGAGCACCGCCATCGTCATGTAGATGTTGGTGCCGTCGAGGTTGAACGAATAGCCGGTGGGCACCACGAGACCCACCACGGAACGCGAGCAGCCGAGGTGTTCGAGCTTCTGCATGAGCTGCGGCAGCGCCGACTCCGACGAACTCGTGCCGAGCACGATCAGCAGCTCTTCCTTGATGTAGGCCACGAAGCGCACGATCGAGAAGCCCACGTAGCGCGCGATCGCACCGAGCACGATCAGCACGAACATGGCCGAGGTGAGATAGAACGTGCCGATCAGCTTGAGCATCGGGATGAGCGAACCCACACCGTACTTGCCGATGGTGAAGGCCATCGCGCCGAACGCGCCGATGGGAGCGAGCTTCGTGATGATCTTGACGATACCGAACAGCACGCCCGAGACGCTCTCGATGAAGTCCGTCACGACCCGGCCGCGCTCGCCAATCTGCGCGAGCACCGAGCCGAAGAGCAGCGCGATGAGCAGGATCTGCAGGATCTCGCCCTGTGCGAAGGCCGAGAACAGCGTGTCCGGAATGATGTGCATGAAGAAGTCGACCGTGCTCTGGCCGTGCGCCTTGGCCGCGTACGAAGCGACTTCCTTCGCGTCGAGCGTACGGACGTCGGCGTTGAAACCCGCGCCGGGCTTGAGCACGTGCGTGGCGATCAAGCCGAAGAGGAGCGCGAACGACGAGACGATCTCGAAGTAGAGCAGCGCCTTGCCGCCCACGCGCCCTACCTTCTTCATGTCCTCCATGCCGGCGATACCGGTCACGACGGTGCAGAAGATGATCGGGCCGATCACCATCTTGATGAGCTTGATGAAGCCATCGCCGAGCGGCTTCATGTCGATAGCGAGCGCCGGTGCGTAGTGGCCGAGGATGACGCCCACGACGATCGCGACGATCACCTGGGCATAGAGCACTTTGTGGAGAGGTTTCTTCACGGTCTTTCCTGCATCTGAAAGTGAAACGATGGCCGGGCGCAGGCGGGCCGCGCGCAAGCACGCTTGCGGGCAGCATTCGCGCGACGCGGGCCGCGACAGAACGGGGGAATCAGCGAAACCGGGAGGGGGTATTGGACATCGGCTGTCTCCTTGCTGTAGTTGTCGGCCCTGGGCGGCCGTTCGCTCTTTTTTGCAAGGTTGATGCCAGATGACTTGAGGGCTCACAGCCTTGATTCACAAGGCTTTTCTGTCCTGAAAATGGTGGGGGAATCTGGATTTCCAGAAAGCCGGACGATGGGCGTCCGGCTTTCTGGAATGGGGGAGCGTCACGCGCGGGGCGCGACGCTAAGGGAAAGAAGCGTCAAATACGGAACCGGCAGCCTCACGCGCGCCCCTTCCACGGCACGAAGCGCCGCTCGAGCACCCGCATGCCGAGGTCGAAGCCCCACGCGATGAGCCCGATCAGCACGATGCCCATCACGACGACGTCGGTGCGCAGGAAGCTCGACGCGTTGAGCACCATCTGGCCGAGGCCGGCGGTGGCCGCGACCATCTCGGCGGCGACGAGCGTGGTCCAGCCGAAGCCGATGGCGATGCGCAGGCCGGTGAGGATCTCGGGCAGCGCGGCAGGCAGCACGACGAAGCGCACGATCTGCCAGAAGCTGCCGCCCAGCGAGCTGGCGGCGCGGATCTGCTCGACGGTCGCGCTGCGCGCGCCGGCGCGCGCGGCCATCGCGATGGGCGCGAAGCAGGCAAGATAGATCACGACGATCTTGGCGGTCTCGTCGATGCCGAACCAGATCACCACCAGCGGCAGATAGGCGAGCGGCGGCAGCGGCCGGTAGAACTCCAGCGGCGGATCGAGCAGCCCGCGCGCCACGCGCGAAACGCCCATCAGGATGCCAACCGGAACCGCCGTGACGGCTGCCAGCGCGAACGCACCGAACACGCGCAGCGCGCTCCAGGCGAGATGCTCGGAGAGCGGCAGGCCACCCTGGATGCGGCCGTGCCATGCGTCGACGAAGGCCTGCCAGACAGCCTCGGGCGTCGGCAGGAAGAGCGGCGGCAGCCAGTGCAGATGGGTGGCGAGCCACCAGAGCAGCGCGAGCCCCGCAACCGAGGCCGAGGAAAGCGCCGCGGTCGGGCCTTCGCCGGGCATGCGCCAGACCTTGGCGTTCGAAGGCGCAGCGGGCACTCCCGGCGCGCGGGGCGCACCCTGCGCGCTGGAACGACGCGCGTTCAACGCGACGTCATGCAACGATTCCTGTGGCACGCTCATGGCATCCCCCTCACAACAAGGCCGGCTCAGCGGCGCGCGCATGCAACTGCTGGATCAGCCGCTCGCGCCACTCGATGAATTCCGGCGACGACTTCACCGCGCGCGCATCGCGCGTCTGCAGATAGCGCCGCGCAAACGGCAGCGCGTATTCGTGCTCGATGCGGCCCGGACCCGGCGTCATCACGACGACGCGCGTCGCGAGAAACAGCGCTTCCTCGACATCGTGCGTGATGAAGAACACGGTCTTCTTCGTGCGCCCCCAGACGTCGAGCACGAGCTCCTGGATCGATTCGCGCGTCATCGCGTCGAGCGCGCCCATCGGCTCGTCCATCAGGAGCATCTGCGGATCGCTCGCCAGCGCGCGCGCAAGCCCCACACGCTGCTGCATGCCGCCGGAAAGCGCGTACACGCGCGAGCGCGCATGCTGCTCCAGCCCCACCAGCGCGAGCTGCTCGCGCGCGATGCGCTCGCGCTGCGCCTTCGGCGTGCCCTGGAAGCGCAGGCCAAGCGCGACGTTGTCGAGCACGTTAAGCCACGGCATCAGCGCGTGCTTCTGGAACACCACGCCGCGATCGGCGCCCGGCCCCGTCACGCGCGTGCCGTTCACCAGGACTTCGCCCTCGGCGGGCTGGATGAAGCCCGCGATGCAGTTGAGCAGCGTGGTCTTGCCGCAGCCCGACGCGCCGAGCGCGACGACGAACTCGCCGCTCGCCACCTCCAGATCGACGCTCGCGAGCGCGACGCCAGGCGGCGCGCCGCGCGTGGCGCCTTCGTACACGACGCCCAGATTGCGGATTTCAAGCGTGCTCATGATGCGGTCCCTGCGAGATCCAGACGATGTCGCTCAGTGTGCCGACACACGCTGCACGAACTGCGGATCGACACCCACCGAATAATCGGGCAGCACGTTCTGGATCGTCCCTTGCGCCTTCAAGAAGGTCGCCGTGGCGAGCAGCGACTGCGCCGCCCCCGACTGCGCGCCGCCGCCCAGCCAGGTCTTCGAAGCCTGCTCGGCAGGCGTCGGGAACGCGTAGAGCGCGAGGCTCGCGGGCACGTCCTGCGGGTTGGCGCCGGACTCCTGCGCCACCGCCTGCACCTGCGGCGAGGCGGCCGTCCAGTTGCTGCGATGCGCGCTGTAGTCGGCGTCGGTGGCGGCCAGCACCTTCACGAACTTCGCGAGGAAGTCGGCGTTGTCCTTCGCGAAGCGGCGGTCGACCACGAAGCCGTCGAAGGTCGCCTTGCCCGTGGCCTTCGCCACCTGCCCCGAGGTGATCAGCACATGGCCGTTTTTCTTCACCTGCGCGAGCACGGGATCCCAGATGTAGGTCGCGTCGATGTCACCGCGCTGCCAGGCCGCCGCGACCTCGGCCGGACGCAGGTTGACGATCTTCACGTCGGCGGGATTGACGCCTGCGTTCTCGAGCGCCACGAGCGTATGGAAGTGCGAGGTGGACACGTACGGCACGCCGATCGTCTTGCCCTTGAGGCCGGCCACGCTCGTCACGCCGGAGCCGTCGCGTGCGACCAGCGCTTCGGCGTCGTTGATGTTGTCGAGGATCCAGAACAGCGAAATATCGAGGCCCTGCGAGAGCCCAGCCGCGATCGGGCTGGAGCCGGCCTCGCCGAGCTGCACCGAACCCGAGGCAAGCGCGCGGATCACGTCGGCGCCACCCGCGAGCTTGCGGTAGGTGACCTTGTAGCCGGTTGCCTTTTCGATCTCGCCCGTCGCCTGCGCGTAGCGCCACGGCACCACCATGTCCTGGTAGGCGATCACGACCTCGTGGGTGCCGCTGTCGGCGGCCTGCGCGCCACTGGCGCCGAGCGCGCACGCCAGCGCGGCGACGACTGCCAGTGAAGCCGCGAGAGGTCGGGCAAAGCGCGACGAGGCATGAGCGCGTTTCATCGGTACAGACTCCGTGAGCAAAAAATGAGATAGAACGAAGAACCCGACTATAGGGAGTCTGGCGCCGACCGGTTCTAATTTATCCGCGATAGCTAATGACGCCGGCGGGCATGGTTCTTCGCGCTGAACGGGAAAAGGCGGGCGCGGCATGCGAATGCTCGTATCGTGCACCGCAAACGCGCCGCGCATAGGCGCAAAAAAGCCCGCGTTTAGCGGGCTTTTCGCGGGATGGGCCGCTTCTCTGGCAAGCGGCTGACGGCGCGCTTCAAGACGGCTTGCGCCGAACCTTTCGATCAGACAACGCCTGCGCCATGCGCCTGCAGGTCAGCGTGATAGCTCGAACGCACCATCGCGCCGACGGCCGCATGCGTGAAGCCCATCTTGTACGCCTCTTCCTCGTACATCTTGAAGGTGTCGGGATGCACGTAGGCGCGCACCGGCAGATGGTGCTCCGAAGGCTGGAGATACTGGCCAATGGTCAGCATGTCCACGTCGTGCGCGCGCAGATCGCGCATCACCTGGAGAATCTCTTCCTCGGTTTCGCCGAGCCCCACCATCAGGCCCGATTTCGTCGCAACCTCGGGATGCAGCGCCTTGAAATCCTTGAGCAGCTTGAGCGAGTGCGCGTAGTCCGAACCCGGACGCGCTTCCTTGTAGAGGCGCGGCACCGTTTCGAGGTTGTGGTTCATGACGTCGGGCGGCGCGGCGTTCAGGATGCCGATCGCACGGTCCAAACGGCCACGGAAGTCCGGCGTGAGGATCTCGATACGCGTTTCGGGCGACTGCTCGCGCACCTGGCGGATGCACTCCACGAAGTGGCCGGCGCCGCCGTCGCGCAGATCGTCGCGGTCCACGCTCGTGATCACGACGTACTTGAGCTTGAGCGCGCCGATCGTGCGCGCGAGGTTCGCGGGCTCGTCCGGATCGAGCGGATCGGGACGGCCGTGGCCTACGTCGCAGAACGGGCAGCGGCGCGTGCACTTGTCGCCCATGATCATGAACGTGGCCGTGCCCTTGCCGAAGCACTCGCCGATGTTCGGGCAGCTCGCTTCCTCGCACACCGTGTGCAGGTTGTGCTCGCGCAGGATGTTCTTGATCTCGTAGAAACGCGAGTTGCCGGTGGCCGCCTTCACGCGGATCCATTCCGGCTTCTTCAGCTTCTCGATCGGGATGACCTTGATCGGAATGCGCGAGGTCTTGGCCTGCGCCTTCTGTTTCGCGCTCGCGTCGTAGGGGACGGCTTCCGCGGCGGCAGGGTTCGCGCTGGGGTTAGCGTCGGTGTTAGCGCCTGCGGTGGTGCTTACATCACTCATTCTGTCGATCCAGTCAGGCCGCCGGTGCAGCGCCGGCCTGCGGTTGCGGCGGTTGCCCGCCCTCAGGCCGCACAGCGGCCGGGTCCGGTGGAGCCGCTTCGGCTGCCGGGTCTGCGGCGGCCGCTTCGGCCACCGAAAGCGTTGGCGCGGCGATCGCGCCTGTGTCCTTGGCTTGCGCCTGGTGGTGCGCCTGATGGTGCGCCTGGTCGTGCGCCGCATGGTGCGCGGCGAGATTCATCTCGAGCCGCGCCGCCAGCGTGGCGGCCACCTCGCGCCAGCTCGCGTGCGCGCCCAGCGTGGCCATGTCGACCGTTTCGAGGCCCGCGTAGCCGCACGGATTGATCGCGAGGAACGGGCTCAGGTCCATCGAGACGTTCAGGCTCACGCCGTGATAACTGCAGCCGTTGCGGATCTTGAGACCGAGCGCGGCGACTTTCGCGCCCCCATGCGCGGCGCTTGCGCCGCTGGCCTGTTCTGGCACGTAAATACCGGGCGCGCCGGCCTTGCGCGCACCCGCGAGATTATACGCCGCCAGCGTTTCGATCACGGCGTCCTCGATGAGCTCGACCAGCTCGCGCACCATCAGCTTGCGGCGCCTGAGATCGAGCAGCAGATACGCCACCACCTGGCCGGGACCGTGATAGGTGATCTGGCCGCCGCGGTCGATCTGCACGAGCGGAATGCCGCTGTCGGCCACGAGCAGGTGCTCCGGCTTGCCGGCCTGGCCCAGCGTGAAAACCGGTGGATGCTCGACGAGCCAGATTTCGTCGGTCGTGTCGCCCGTGCGGGCGGCGGTGAACTCGCGCATGGCGTCGAAGCTCGCCTGGTACGGCTCGAGGCCGCGCCAGCGCAACACGATCGGGGCTGACAGCGCGGGATGGCTTGGGGACGCGGCCTCTGACGCAACAGGGTCGGAAGGCATTTGCGGGGGTGATACCGGGGTGGCGCACATGATTTCGGCAGTTTACCGAAATCGGGACAACCCCGCCTGACGTGAAAAGGGGCGGTTCAGCGCCCGCCCCTCGAACTTCAGCCCGTACCGGACCATCACACGGAGTACCAGCCCTCGCCCCGGTGCACGCCGAAACGCGCCGCATACCGCACCAGCGTGTCGAACAGGCGCTGGGAGAGGCGCGCCGGCGACGCGAACGCCACCCACGCGGCGCTGCCGCCTTCCGCGCCGATCCACAGGCGCTCGCCGCGCCGCAGCCGCAACGTGTGGCCAGGTTCAAGCCAGTAGTCGGCGGTGTCGTCGCTGCGCGTGAGCCAGACCGCGCCGCAGCGCACCGTGATCCGCGTGCTGCGCGCCACGCGTACCGACGCCACTTGATCCGCTAACACTTCAAACGTGATATCCGAAGAAATTTCTCTCATTTCCGCCTCCGCCGAACCGGCTCCAATGGCTACAATCGTAGGCGTAGCAAGGGTTTAGGCAAAACGATCAATTTTCACGGCTATGTGAGAAAAACTACGATGGATCACCGCCAGCTCCCCGCGCTGAACGCACTCAAGGCCTTCGAGGCTGCCGCCCGCCACGAAAGCTTCTCGCGCGCCGCCGACGAACTCTTCGTCACGCATGGCGCCGTTAGCCACCAGATCCGCGCGCTCGAAGGCGAGCTTGGCGTCGCCCTGTTCGCGCGCGACGGCAAGCGCGTGCGCCTGACCGACACGGGGCGCCGCTACGCGGGCCAGGTGCGCGACGCGCTCACCCAGCTCGCGCACGCCACCCAGGAAATCCGCGCGGGCGACCGCGACCGGCGCCTCGTGATCTCGATGCTGTCATCGTTCGCCGCGCGCTGGGTCACGCCGCGCATCGGCCGCTTCATCGAGGCTCACCCGCAATGGGACGTCGAGCTGCAATCCACCAATCTGCTCACCGACTTTGCGCGCGACGACGTGGACGTGGCGATCCGCTTTGGCTACGGCCATTACCCGGGGCTGCACGCCGATTTGCTGCTCGACGAGATTTTCTTTCCGGCCTGCTCGCCGAACTTCAACGGCGGCAAGCTGCCCACGGAGCCGCGCGAGCTCGCGAAGCTGCCGCTGCTGCGCTCCGACGACGAACTGTGGCGTCCGTGGTTCGACGCGGCGGGTCTGGACGATATCCCGGAGCCCAAGCGCGGTGTGCTCTATCAGGACTCGTCGAACCTGCTGCAGGCGGCGATGGACGGCCAGGGCATCGCGCTCGTGCGGCGCTCGCTCGCGATTCACGAGATCACGCTCGGGCGCCTCGTGCGGCTCTTCAAGGAAATCGACGGCCCAAGCCCCTGGCGCTACTACTTCATCTGCACGCCGCAGCGGCTGGAAACCGAGCGCGTGCAGGCGTTCCGCTCCTGGCTGTTCGACGAGGTCGCGCGCTTCCGGCAGCTTTACGATGACGCGTGCGAAGCCGGTCCGCTGATGACGGCCGCCGCGGCGGCGCTGCGCGAGCGGGCAGGAGACGCACCCTGACTGTGCGCGCCGTCAGGCAATGGCGTGGCACGCGCTCACGTTCTGTTCATGCCACGCAAACGACAAGGGCCGCACAATGCGGCCCTTGTTCCTCAAGCGCGAGCGAAGCTCACAGCACGATCTTCACCATCGGATGCCCGGTGAGCGCGCGATAGATGTCGTCGAGATGCGCCTGGCTCGTGGCGCGCACGGTCACGGTGAGGCCCGTGTAGTTACCGCCGCTCGACGGACGCGTTTCGATCGCGGTCTCGTCGAAGCCGGCGTCGAACGCGCGGACCAGATCGGCGATGGTCGGTGCGAATTCCGGGTGGGTCTTGCCCATCACCTTGATCGGGAAGTCGCACGGAAACTCGATCAGCGTTTCTTTCGGGCTGGCGTTCTGCGCCTCGGTCATCTTTCCTCTCCTTGCAGCGACGCGGCCGCGATAGTCTGATTGCACCGCGCGTGCGCCCCGGCGGCCGCGCGTGCCTTCGCGCGCTGATACGCCGCGTAGAGCGCCGCATGGACGGGCCCCGGCTGGCCGTTGCCGACCGCCTTGCCGTCGAGCGACGTCACCGGCAGCACTTCCTTGGTTGCCGACGTGACGAGGATCTCGTCGGCGCCGCGCAGGGCGGCTTCGTCGATCTGGCGCGCCTCGAAGCGAATGCCGCATTCGCGCGCCAGTTCCTCGACCAGCCCATAGCGAATGCCTTCGAGCAGCAACTGGCTCTTCGGCGGCGCGAAGAGCGCGCCGTCCTTCACCACCCACACGTTCGACGACGAGGCTTCGGTAAGCAGCCCGTCACGCAGCTGGATCGTCTCGAAGACGCCCTGCTCCACCGCATGCTGCGCCATCAGCACGTTGCCGAGCAGTGACGTCGATTTGATATCGCAGTTCAGCCAACGACGGTCTTCGGCGGTGACGCAGGCCACGCCGCCGGCGCGCTGGGCGTCGGTAGGCAGACGCATCGGGTTCGCCATCACGAGCACCGTGGGCCGCGTGTCGGCCGGAAACGCGTGCGCGCGCTTCGCGACGCCGCGCGTCACCTGCACGTAGACGCTCGCGTGCTCGTCGCGCGCGAGCGCACCCTCTGCTTCGTTCGCCTCGATCACACGCGCGATCAGCGCGCACCAGCCAGCCTCGTCGAACGGATTCGCGATCGAAACCCGGGCCAGCGAGCGGGCGAGCCGCGCGAGATGCTGGGCGACGCGGAACGGCACGCGCACCTTCTGGCGCCCGCCTTCTACGGCGAGCGCGTAGACCGGCACCACTTCGTAGATACCGTCGCCGAAGATGAAGCCGCGGTCCAGCACCGGTACACGCGCTTCGGAAAGCGGCGTGAGCGCACCGTTGAGCCATACGAGCGGCTCCGGCCCGACGTCGCCGGGCGCGGGTATCGCTCCGTTCATTACTTCTTCTTGTTGAACATGAGCATCAGCGAATCCCACACGCGGCCCACGATGCCGGCCTGCGGCACCGCCTGCAGCGCGACGACCGGGAACTGGGCGAGCACCTTGCCGTCGGCGCCGACGAACTTCGCCGTGCCCACCGGCTGGCCGTCCGCGAGCGGCGCGATCAGCGGGCTCGTCAGCTCGATCTGCGGCTTGGCCTTGTCGGCGGCGCCCTTGGGCAGCGTCACGTACTGGTCCTTCTTCACGCCGACCTTCACGGCATCCTCGGCGCCCTTGTAGACGCGCGGCGTCGCGACGACCTGGTTCGCCTGATAGATGCGCGTGGTGTCGTATGCGCTATAGCCGTAGCTGAGCATCTTCAGGCTGTCCTGCACCCGGTCGTGTTCCTTCTGCTCGCCCATCATCACCGAGACGAGACGACGGTCGCCGCCGCCCGCGAGCGGACGCTTCGCCGACGCGATCAGGCAGTAGCCCGCGGCCTCGGTGTGGCCGGTCTTCAGGCCGTCGACGGTCGGGTCGATCCACAGCAGGCGGTTGCGGTTCGGCTGCTTGATGTTGTTGTACTTGAATTCCTTCACCGAGAAGATGCTGTAGTACTCGGGATAGTCGCGGATCAGGTGGGTCGAGAGCGTCGCGAGGTCGCCGGCCGTCGTGTAGTGATTCGGATCGGGCATGCCGTTCACGTCGGCGAAGTGCGTGTGCGTCATGCCGAGCTTCTGCGCCTCGGCGTTCATCATGTTGACGAAGTTCGCTTCGCTGCCGCCCACGAGCTCGGCCAGCGCGATGGCCGCATCGTTGCCCGACTGGATGATCATGCCGTAGACGAGGTCGTGCACGGACACCGGCTTGTTGGCCTCGATGAACATGCGCGATTCGTCGTTCTTCACGCGGCGCACGGCGTCGCTCGGCGTGACGATCTGCTCCATCGAGATCTTCTTCGTCTGCAGCGCCTCGAACACGAGGTAGGCCGTCATCAGCTTCGTGAGCGAGGCCGGTTCGACGCGTTCGTCGGCGTTACCCGACGCGAGCACCTGGTTCGCCGTCGCGTCGACGAGCACCCACGAGCGCGCGTTCACCGCGGGCGGCGGCACCTGCGCGAAGGCACTGGCCGACGCGAACAGCGTGGCCGGCAGCACGGCGCCAAGCGTAACGGTACGAACAATTGAAGAGGGGACGAAAGTGGAAGACGGTTGGCCGGAGGAGAGAAAACGCATAGGTTCGAGTCGGGCTGGATGAGCTTTGCGCGCCATGCGGCGCACGGTCGGGAGATCCGGTGAGCGGACGGCATGGCCGCACTGCCGGCGCGAAGGGCAAAAGGAGCGCCCGTTCGACCGGCTGCGCGGCGACTTGGTTCGCGCGCTGCACGATGGACACGGCGCTCACGCAGCGCTCGGGTCAGGAGGTCGGACGGGGCCTTCGCGCCGCGCACCGCGGCTGCGGCATCCGCAAAAAAGAACGGCCATTATACGCGCCACGTTGTGGCGTTTTTTCGCTAAAGCCGCTTTTATGCGTACCTGTCGTGCATTTTTCGTACGAACTCGATGCGCCGTCCGCCCCTTACCTGCCGATAAAAAAAGGGACGATAGAGGGACTCAACGCCATGCGTCGACGATGATGCGTTTGAGGATATGCAGCTTGCGATGCAGGAAGTGTTCCGCCCCCGGAATCACGACGACCGGCAGTTCCTGCGGCCGCGCCCATTCGTAGACGGAGAGGATGGGCACCGTGTCGTCGAGCTCGCCGTGCACGACAAGGGTGTTTTCGGGCACCGTCGCGACGTCCCAGCGGCTCGTGGCCGTGCCGACGAACACCATGCGCTCGATCGCGCCGCCCGCCTCGACATGGCGCTTCGCCACATGCGAGAGCACGAACGTGCCGAACGAAAAGCCCGCCAGCACGAGCGGCACGTCGGCCTGGCCCGGCTGCGCGCGCATGTGGGCGAGCAGGGCGAGCAGGTCGTCCTGTTCGCCAATGCCGTTGTCATGCGTGCCTTCGGTCGCGCCGACGCCGCGAAAATTCGAGCGGTACGTGGTGTAGCCGAGCTGCACGAGCGTACGCGCGAGGGTCTGCGCGACCTTGTTGTCCATGGTCCCGCCAAAGAGCGGATGCGGATGCGCGACGAGCGCGATGCCGCGCACGGGCGTGCCGGCATCGGGCACGTCGAGCGCGCACTCGATCTTGCCGACAGGACCGCCGATCTGGAATTTCTGCGTCTGGGCGTTCATCGCGCGGCGGTCCTCAGCGGTCGATCTTGAGGCGCTCGACCACCTGGCCATTCTGCAGGTGCGAAACGACGATCTCGTCGATGTCGGTTTCGTCGATGTAGGTGTACCAGGTGCCCTCCGGATACACGACGACGGTCGGGCCTTCCTCGCAGCGGTCGAGGCAGCCCGCCTTGTTGATGCGCACCTGGCCCGGGCCCGCGAGGCCCAGCTGCTTGACGCGCTTTTTCGCGTACTCCTGCATCGCCTGGGCGTTGCAGTTGGCGCAGCTCGGGCGCTCGGCGCCAGGTTCGCGCTGGTTCAGGCAGAAGAAGACGTGGTACTTGTAGAACGAATCGGTCATGGCGTGAGGTACCGGTGAAGGTCGCGGTGAAGGTCGCGCGGTTCGGCAGGCGCCGCGCGATCCGATACATGGCGGAGCGCGCGACGCGGCGTCGGGACCGGTCGATTATAGCGAGCGCGGCACGAACGCTCCCGCACCCCCGACGCCGGCCTCACCGGCTCCCTCTTCGCTCTCTCTTCGCTCCCTCTTCGCTCCCTCTTCGTCTTCGCCGCAATCACCGTACGCGCCGCGCGAGCCAGGCGCGCTCGAGCGAAAACGCACCCCAAGCGAGCGCTGCCCACGGCCAGGTCCACGCGAGCCACTGGGCAAGCCCGTTGAAGTGCAGATAGCGGCCCTGGCGCCAGTCCGCCAGGACGACGTCGAAATACGGATTCACGGGCAACAGGTTCACGAGCACGAGCGAAACCGTCAGCGCCACCATCGCGCCGGCCACGCGCGTGGTGTGCGGCAGGCGTAGCGCGGCGAGTGCCGCGAGCGTGCCGCAGACGATGCCCACGACAGCGTCCGGCGTCGCCCAGTCGAACACGAGCCCGCTTTGCGACTGCAGGAAGGTCGCGCCCGCCTTCACCGCGAGCGTCGTGGCGACGAGCGCGAGCACGAGCCACGCGCGCGGCGAGCGCACGCGCATCGCCAGCGAGGCGAGCACCGCCGCGCCGAACAGGTTCAGCGCCGTGACGAGCGTTTCGGCGGTGCCGTCGGGCAGGCCTGCCGCGAGCACGCCGGGCCACGCGCGCACGTGCCAGGCGGCGGGCGTCCAGGCCAGCACGGCTTCGCGCATCGCCGGGTCGATGCGTTGCCAGAGCGTGGCCGGCCAGTCGCCGAGCCCGAACAGGCGCGGCTGCGGAAACATCGTCGCAAAGGGCCAGAGACCGGCCAGCACGAGCCGCGCCGCCGCGTCGCGTTCGAACCAGCGAAAGCGCAACCGCCTCAGCCAGCCGCGCTCGAGCAGCACGCCGGTCGCCGGCGCGGCGAGCGCGGCGCCTAGCAGCGAGCCGAGCGCATTGGTGGCGAGGTCGAGGTTGGAGGCGACGCGGGTGGGCAGCCAGGTCTGCACGGCCTCCATCAGCGCGGAAAGCAGCGTGCCGCCCAGCAACGCCAGCGCCACGGCGCGCGGGCCGCGCCAGCGCGGCCACACCGCGAGCACGACGAGCGCGCCGAACGGCATATAGCCGAGCACGTTGGTGACAACGTCAAAAATGGTCCAGTAGTGGGGAAGCGGGTCGGTGAGGTAGTCGAAAGGACCGAGGCCCAACGAGCGCCAGCCGCTGAACGGATACCACGACGCATAGACGATCAGTGCGACGTAGAGCACGAGCGCCTCGCGCGCGAGCGTCGAAGGCTGGCGTTGCCAGCTTTCGGGGCCGCCATCGCCATCGCCGTCGCCGCCGTTTCCGCCCCGCTTGCCGCCACCGTGGCGGTCGCCGCCGCCGGAACCGCCTGGGCCGCCGCCCGTCACGGCCGTGCGTACGCCCTCGTCGCGCGGCGCGCGCTGCACTGTGGGACCTTTCCTCACCATGACGCCATCCCGTCCGCGCGCCGATGCCTGCGCTGCCCGTCTCGCGACAAGGCTCGCTGCGCTTCAGTCAGCGCGCAGCGGCAAGCTGCTGCGTGGCGAGCCACGCGCTGACCTGACTCACGAAGTCGTCGCTGGCCGCCGCGAGTGCGCGTACGCCGCCCGCCGCATCGGGGGAACGCGCCGGCGCGCGGGCGACGAACCCATGCTGGGAGATCACCTTGCCGCCCTGCATCAGCGTCGCCCGGCCCGCCACCACGCCCGAGCTCGAAGTCTCGCTGTCGAACACCTGTTCGAACTGGTCCAACTCCACCTTGAGCATCGGCGCCTGCACCACATCGGCACCCGAGAGCACCGTCGCATGCGTGCCGAGCGCCGCGCGCAGGCGCAGCGTGAGCAGGCGCGCGGGCGACATCGTCCAGTGGCTGTTCGCGTACTGCCCCATGCGCTGCGAATCGCTGCTCAGGCGGTAGAAAATGCTGTCGTTGTCGAGCGGCGGTGGGGCGTTCACTTCGAGCACCTTGAGCGGCGGCAACGGGCCCGCCGCGCTCGCCGGAGCCAGCGGACCGAGGTCGTAGCGGATGTCGCCAACGGCAGCGCGATTGCCCGCGCAAGCCGCGACGAGCAGGGCGCCCAGCAGCGCCGTACACACCATCATCAGTGCCTTGCCCGGAGCGCGGCCGGGGTGGGAAGTCGAGCGTGACATTGCAGTTCCTTCTGGGTCGTGCGGCGCCTGCGCGCCGCGCTTCATGCATCGAACGTGTTGCACGGTACGCACGGACTACGCGGACGCGGCTCGCGCACCTTATTTGCCGCCGGCGCCCGCAGGCCAGACGAAGCCGGGTTCGCCCGGCCCCGGCGCGGGCCGCGGCGCGCCGCCGAACAGCAGGCTGTTCGGGCTCGTGCTGAAGGTGCCCGCCGCACGGTCCACCGAGCGCATCGCCGAGCGCACGTCCTCGGTCAGCGAGTCGACGCGCGGCAGCGTGTCGTAGCCAATGCGCGAGGACAGCAGCTGGATCGACGCGTCCATCGAGGCGAGCGCCTCGCCCGCCTGCGCCGCCGCCGTGCCGGCCTTGTTCAGGTTGGTCTGGAACGGGCCGTCCGGGCGGTTCACGTTCTCGATCAACTGGTTCGTGGACTTGAGCGTGCGCTGCAGGTCGTTCACCGCGCCGGGCAGCGCCTTCGTGGTCGGCTCGAGCTGCTTCGCGAGCGTGTTCGCGCTGTCCGCGGCCTGCTGCAGGCTCGAGACGGCGCCCATCAACTGCTTGCGGTTCTCCGGCGAGAGCAGGTCGTCCACGTCGCCGGCGATGCGATCGAGCTTGCGCAGGATCGCGTCGCCGCGCCGCTGGAGCTGGTCGAGCAGGCCCGGGCGCAGCGGCAGCTGCGCGACGTGCGCCTCCGACGAAGGCAGCGGAGACAAGTCCTGCCCGTTGTCGTCGAGCTGCACGAACGCGATCCCCGTCACGCCCTGCAGGGCGAGCGTGCCGTAGGTGGATTGCGTCATCGGCGCCTTCTGGTCGACGAGGATGCGGATGCGGATCTGCCCCGGGCGATTGCGGTCGAATCTGATCGACTCAACCTTGCCGACGTCGAGACCGCGATAGCGCACGGCCGCGTCCGGGTACAGGCCCGTCACGTTCGAGCGCGAGATCAGGTCGTACGGCACGCGCACGGTATGGTCGGCGCTGAAGAAGAGCACGACCAGCGCGATGACGACGAGGAGACCGATCGTAAAGAGGCCGGCCCAGAACGCATGCGGTTTGTTTTCCATCGTCAGATTCCCTCGCTGGCGGCCGCGGCGTGCCGCGAACCCCAAAGCCTGCACGAAAGCGCTCGCATGACCGCCCCCCTATACGCCGAATGCGGGCGCGAGCGCCGCCGGCGGCAGCTTCGCGCGCCGCTCGGGCGGCAGCGCCTGCAGCGCGCGCCGGCCGCGCATACCCAGAAAATATTCGCGGATGAACGGATCGTCCACGCCCGCCACGTCTTCCACGGGCGCCGCCACCAGCACGCGGCGCTGGACCAGCACGGCCACGCGCGTGGAAAGCGCCACCATCGCGTCGAGATCGTGCGTCACCAGCACGACGGTGAGACCGAGTGCACGGTGCAGCGTGCTGATGAGATCCACCACTTCGTCCGACGCGTGGGGATCGAGCCCGGCCGTCGGTTCGTCGAGAAACAGCAGCTCTGGCTCGAGCACGATTGCGCGCGCAAGGCCCGCGCGCTTGACCATGCCGCCCGAGAGCGCCGCCGGCATTTTCGACGCGTGCTTGCACGGCAGCCCCACCATCTCGAGCTTGAGCATCACGATGTCGCGCAGAAGGTCGGCGGGCACCTTGCCCAGCTCGCGCACCGGCTGCGCGATGTTGTCGAACACCGAGAGCGAGGAAAAGAGCGCACCGTGCTGGAACAGCATGCCGGTGCGCGTGCGCATGAGGCGCGCGACTTCGTCGTCGATCTGCGTGAGATCTTCGCCGAACAGCTTGATGCTCCCCGAAGTCGGCTTTTCGAGCCCGAGTATCTGCCGCACGAGCGTCGTCTTGCCCGAGCCGGAACCGCCTACGATCGTCACGATCTCGCCGCGCCGGATATCGAGGTTCAGATGCTGATGCACGATATTGCGGCCGTAGCGCTTGGTGAGATTGCGGACCTCGACCACCGGCTCGCCGATGACCGGCAGCGGCAGGTCGCGCACGACCTCCTTGAGCGGCGTACTCCTCGTGCCGGCCGTGCCGATCGTACTCATGACAGCCCCACGTTCTGGAACAGGATCGCGAACACGGCGTCGGCGAGGATGACGATAGTGATCGAGCTGACGACGGAAGTGGTCGTGCCCTCGCCGAGGCTCTGCGAATTGGCCTTGATGCGAAAGCCGAAATGGCAGCCGACGATGGCGACGAGCATGCCGAACGCCACGCCCTTGCCGAGGCCGATCCACAGGTTCGCGATCGGCACCACGCTGGGCAGCGAGCGCACGAAAAACGAAACGTCGATGCCGAGCACCAGCTTGGCCGCGAGCGCGCCGCCGGTGAGCGCGATCATGTCGGTCCAGGTCACGAGCAGCGGCATGGCGATGCCGAGCGCGACCACGCGCGGCAGGACGAGGCGCAGGCCGTGCGGGATGCCCATGACGCGCATGGCGTCGAGCTCCTCGGTCACGCGCATCACGCCGATCTGCGCGGTAATGGCCGAGCCCGAGCGGCCGGCCACGAGAATCGCCGAGAGCACGGGCCCGAGCTCGCGGATCACGGCGAGCCCGAGGATGTTGACGATGAACTGGTTCGCGCCGAACAGCCGTAGCTGCTGCGCGGAGAGATACGACAGCACGATGCCGATCAGAAAGGCCACGAGCGCCGTGATCGGCAGCGCGCGCGCGCCCGCGTTATAGATGTTCGCCGAGATCTCGATCCACGGCGTGAGCTTCGGCTTGCGCACGATCAGCAGCAGGTCGAGGATCACGCGGCCGAGCATCGAGATGCCGCCGTACAGGTGTTCGAAGAACGAGAAGATCGCGAGCCCGAACCGCGTCACCGGGTCGATGCGGACCACCTTCTCCACTGGCTCGCGCACGGAATCGAGCAGCGCGATGCGGTTGAAGATGTCGCGCTGGGTGTCGGTGAGCGCCACGAGGTCGGGCGGCAGCTTGTGCCCCCAGACGCGCCAGAGCGCCTGCCCGCCCACATGGTCCATGCGCTGGACACCCGAGAGGTCCCACTGGCCAACCGCCTCGCGCGCGAGGGCACTCAGGCGCAGGGCCGCCCCGCCACGCTCGCGGTCGCGCGCGAGGGCGAGCGCGGTCCACTGACCGGAAAGGCGAACGATCTTTCCTTCAGGGCCGGCCGCGATTTCGAGGCCAGGCGGCGTCTCTTGGGTCAAGGCGGAGCGCTCGGACGGGAGTGGGAGCAGTCATTGTAGCGAACGCGCCCTGTTTAGGCGGTCCGGGCGCGCACGGATGCGCGCCCGGAAGCGCCGCTACAAAAAGGGGGGCGACGCGACCGGCGCCGGGACCGTCACCCGCGCGCTGCAGCGGCGCCGCCAGCCACTACAATACGCCTCATGAACGCGACCACCACCTCCTCCGCAACGCCGCCGGCCGGCGACTGGCGCATCGACCGCGAGCGCGCCGTGACCCTGTTCGGGCCGGCCGCCCACGACTGGCCCATCGAGATCGTCGAGGAAACCGGCTCGACCAACGCCGACTTGATGGCGCGCATGAAGGCCCTGCCCCAGCGCGCCGACGCCCTGGCGCGGCCAATCGTGCGCGTGGCCTACCTGCAGACGGCGGGCCGCGGCCGACGTGGCCGCAGCTGGGTCGCGCAACCCGGCGACGCGCTGCTCTTCTCGCTGGCATGCGTGCTGCCGCGCCCGCTCGACGGCCTTGCGGGCCTGAGCCTCGCGGTGGGCTCGGCGCTCGTGGAGGGGCTGCGCACGCTGCCCGTGGCTGCGCCCGGCCAGATCGCGCTGAAGTGGCCGAACGACGTGCTGCTCGAAGGCGACAAGCTGGTAGGCATACTCGTCGAGACGGCCTGGAGCACGCCCGACGCGACGGCCGTGGTGATCGGCATCGGCACGAACGTGCGCGGCGCCGACGAACTGGCCGCGAAGCTCGACGCGCTGAACGCGAGCAACGGGGCCGCGGCGGTGCCGGGCACGGCGCCCACGGCGCTGTCGCGCGCGTGGCCCCAGGCCAATCTCACCGATACGCTCGCCGTTGAGCTCAACGCGCTCGAAGGCGCGCTGCAGCGCTTCGCGCAAGGCGGCTTCGCGCCGTTCCAGGCACGCTGGAACGCCTGCCACGCCTACGCGGGCCGCGAGGTGGCGCTCTACGAACAGGGCAAGGAATTGATGCGCGGCGTGGCAGTGGGCGTGGACGAGCGCGGCCAGTTGCTCGTCGATACGGCGCACGGCCGCGAAACCGTCACGACGGGCGACATTTCGCTGCGCGTCGCGGGCGGCGGCGCATGAGCGCGGCGTCCGACCGATCCCAAGCGCCGCCCTTCCTGCTGATCGACGCCGGCAACAGCCGGATCAAATGGGCCATTGCCGACGCCGCGGGCGTGCGCACGCATGCCGGCGCGGCGAGTCACGCCGATCTGTTCGACGGCGAGCCGGAACTGCCCGGCTGGTCGGGCATGCCGACACCCGCCGGCGCCTGGATTTCAAACGTTGCGGGAGAGCGGGTCGGTCAGCGTATCGATGCGCTGATCGAGGCGCGCTGGCCGGGACTACCGCGCACGCAGGTTCTCGCGTGCGCGCAGCAATGCGGCGTGACCAACGGCTATACGGCGCCCGAGGCACTCGGCAGCGACCGCTGGGCGGGACTGATCGGCGCGCACGCGGCCTTTCCCGATGAACCTCTCCTGATCGCGACCTTCGGCACCGCGACGACGCTCGAGGCGCTGCGCGCGGACGGCCGCTTCGTCGGCGGCCTCATCGCGCCGGGCTGGACGCTGATGATGCGCTCGCTCGGGGAACACACCGCACAGTTGCCGGTGCTCGATGCGTCCTCGGCACACGGCCTGATTAGCGGCGCAGCGGACGGTGAGACCCGTCACGCAGCCGGCCCGTTCTTCGCCACCAATACGAAACGCTCCATCTCGGCGGGCTGTGCGCTCGCCCAGGCGGCGCTGATCGAGCGCGCGTGGACCGATCTGCAACACGAATGGAAAGAGCCGGTTCGCCTCGTGGTGAGCGGCGGTGCGGCCGCCGAAGTGACAGCGGCGCTCAAGGTGCCGCATACTCGCCACGACGCGCTGGTGCTGGCGGGCCTCGCGCTGATTGCCGCGCAGTCCTGAATGCGCGGCCCCATGCGGGCCGCCCCTAACGATATCGACGGAGCTTCACACGATGCTGCGCTGGCTACTCGCCATCCTGATACTCGCCAACTTCCTCGCCTTCGCGGCACTACGCGGAGTCTTCGGCCCGACGCCCGCCTCGGGCCTGCGCGATACCCTGCCGCTGACCCGGCAACTTCACCCTGAGCGCCTCATCGTGCGGCCGATACCGGCGTCCGAATCCGTCGACGTGCCGGTGGTGGGCGGCCCGGTGGCCGACCCGGCCGTGCAGGCCTCGACCCTCGCGCAGTAACCGTGCAGCGCCCGGGCTCGCGGGCGCTCAGCTCGCCTCGGCGCGCACCTTCTTGAGCAGCTTCGTGGTCGAGCGGTCGTGCTCGAACGGGATCGCGAGTGCGCGGCCGCCCCAGCCCCGCACGAGCGCGGACTCGGGCAGCGCATCCATGTCGTAGTCGCCGCCCTTCACGAGCACATCCGGACGCAGTGCCTCGATCAGCTCGACCGGCGTGCGCTCGCCGAAGCCCACCACCCAGTCCACGCTTTCCAGCGCGGCGAGCAGCGCCATGCGGTCGGCTTCGGCGTTGATCGGGCGGTCGTCGCCCTTGCCGAGCATGCGCACCGAAGCGTCGCTGTTGACGCCGACGATCAGCGTCGCGCCCAGCGCCTTCGCGTCGGCGAGGTAGGTAACGTGCCCGCGGTGCAGGATGTCGAAGACACCATTGGTGAACACCACCGGACCGGCCAGCGTGGGCCGCAGTTGCGCGAGCGCTTCGCGCGTCGTGATCTTGCGTTCGAAGGAAGCGGGCATCGAATGGGACTCGGTTGAAACGGAACGGGCCTAAGGGACAGGCAAAAAGAGACAGGCCAAAAACAAACGGCCCGGCACGCGCGAGCGCCCGGGCCGTCCCGATCATGCCGATCGCACGGTGCGCCTGCCGGCTTCATGCCGGCCCGGCGCACGCGGCGCTCAGGCGGGTTGCTGCTGCGTGCCCTGATCGGACTGCAGACGCGAGACCACTTCCTTGCGGTAGCGGTTCAGCTCCTGCGCCGTGCTGAAGGTGCGTTCGAACAGGATCGACAGGTTGTGCAGGATACGCTCGACGACCTTCTTCTCCCAGCCGTCGTCGAAGCGGATCTGCTCGTCGAGCCAGCGCTCGAGCCATTCCGGATCCGGCAGGCGCGACTGCACCGTGTCGCGCGGGAACAGCGCCTGGTTCACGTGCAGGTTGGTGGGATGCAGCGGCTTTTCGGTGCGGCGCGCCGATGCCATCAGCACGCCGATCTTCGCGAACGCCGCACGCGCGACGTCGCCGCAGTTCGTGAGCGCCTTCTTCATGTAGCGCAGATAGGCGCCGCCATGGCGCGCCTCATCGCGCGAGATCGTTTCGTAGATCGCCTTGATGACGGGCTCGGTGTGCCATTCGGCGGCGCGGCGATACCAGTGGTTCAGGCGAATCTCGCCGCAGAAGTGCAGCATCAGCGTTTCGAGCGGCGGCGCCGGGTCGAATTCGAAGCGCACCGCGTGCAGTTCCTCCTCGGTCGGGACGAGCTCCGGCTTGAAGCGGCGCAGGTACTCCATGAGCACGAGCGAATGCTTCTGCTCCTCGAAGAACCACACGCTCATGAACGCCGAGAAGTCGCTGTCGTGGTGGTTGTCGCGCAGGAACATCTCGGTGGCCGGCAGCGCGGACCATTCCGTGATGGCGTTCATCTTGATGGTCCGTGCCTGCTCGTCGGTGAGGAGCGATGCGTCGAACTTGTCCCAGGGGATGTCCTTCTCCATATCCCATCGGACCGATTCGAGCGACTTGTAAAGTTCCGGATAAAGCATCGTGTTCATAATCCCGCCCCTGATCTGCGCATCACGCGCGCATGACGATTTCGTAGCGTGCCGCGTGCCCGCGGAAATCCGCGGCGCGCAGGCGAAAACATTTAATTTTACGCGGTAATCGGCCACTCAGACGCATCCGGCAGCCGAGTTGCGCTTGCCCGACAGTAATCCGTGTAACCGAATGAGAAGCGGCCTGGCCGGTCCTGGGTAGCGGCTCCATGCCTGGAACCCGAATGCCGGTGTGTCCGCGCAGGCGTCACCCGCGCCGCCGCGCCCGCGTTACATGCGGCGGCCCGCAGCTCGCTAACGACAGGCAGGCATGCGACGAATTGCCACAACCCTGTCGTCGGGCGTAGTCCGTTGCTGCTGGGCCACATGGCGTGCCGGTCGGCAAGTGTGTGAAACCAGGTCAAACAACGTCCAAACTACCGCGAATACACCTTACACAATGATAGCACGACGATCTTTCAGTTCCGGCGCCCCTCCGGATGCCCGCTGGCCCCGCCAGTCGGCAATTTGAGCCATGTCGAAAGTACCTCGCGCCGGGCCAGCGTATCGCGGTAACCCAGTTCGATCAGCTCACGCGTAAACGCCTGCTCGAACAAGAGATAGCTCGCAAATGCCGCTCCCGAAGCGCGATTGCCGCCCACCGCGCCCAACAGCATGCGCACCGAGCGCGGCAGCGCGAGCAGGTGCCGCGCGGCGATAAGCTCGATGCGCTCGCTGGGCGCGATGGCGAGCACGTCCACATGCCGCCAGCCGCTTTCGGGCTCCACCGTCTCCGGCAGGTGCCGAAGCACGCGATTGATGTGCTCCACGCGCTCGATGTCGGCGCCGAGGGCATCGAGGAACACGCTCGCCAGCACCTGCTGGCCGATCTGCGCGAGCGTCGGGTAGGCGTCGGGGCTCGCGAGCGGCACCTCGGGCGCCGGCGTGGCGGCGCCGATCACGACGATGCGCCCGGCGCCGAAGTGGATCGCGGGGCTGAGCGGCGCCATCTGGCGGATCGAGCCGTCGCCGAAATACTCGTGGCGGCCGTCGAGCTGGAGACGCACTGCGGGAAACACGTAGGGGATGGCCGACGAGGCGAGCAGATGCGCGGGCGTGAGCTCGACCATGCGCGCCGTGCGCTGCGCGCGGCGCCACGCGCTGATGGGCTCGCTCGCCTGGTAGAAGGTGAGATGCCGCCCCGACGAGTAACTGAGCGCCGTGACGGCGATCGCATGCAGGCGCCGCTCGTCGAGCATCTGCTCGATGCGGTGAAAGCTCAGCGTGCGCGCGAGGAAATGGGCGAGCGGCGTGTTGTCGAACAGCGTTTTGGGCGCGCGGCGCGCCGCCAGTCCAAAGGTAGCCCAGCCGAACGCCAGCGCGCCGAGCCAGCGCGCGCCCGCGGCGGCAATGCCGGGCCAGTCGGTCCGATAAACGTGCCCGGCGCTCAGGTTCGACCAGACCTCGACGAGGCTCGCCGCGCCTTGCGAGAAGCGGTCCGCGTGACTCGCGATCGAGGTGGCGTTGATCGCGCCCGCCGAGGTGCCGCAGATCACCGTGAACGGCATCTCGCGGCGTCCGGGCTCGGCCGCTTCCGCAATTTCCGCCAGTGCGCGCAGCGCGCCGGCCTGGTAGGCCGCGCGTGCTCCGCCGCCCATCATCACGAGCGCAAGCCGCATGATGCCGACGCTCCCCGTAAGCGCCCTCGCGGGCGCGGTTCTTCAAGCGTGCGCCGCTCGGCCTCACTCGGGCTGCGCCGGCGCCTTCTTCGTGGTGCTGGTGCGCGAGGTGGACGGCTTGCCCGTGCCACGCTTGCCGGCCGGCTTCGCTGCCTCGCCCGGTGCCTGCGCAGCCTCGGGTGCGCCCTGGGCGGCGTCGCCCATGGGCTGCGTCACCGCGAACTGCGCGAGCTGGTTGAACTGGGCCTGCAGCAGGTTCCACCAGGCCGACGCGTCGAAGCCGGACGGCGGCGCGTCGGCGCTCGGCTCGGCGGCTGCGGCCGAGGGCGATGCTTCAGCCGCTGCGGCTTTCCCGAACGTACGCGCCGACTCGGCGGCGGGTGGCGGCGACATCTGCGACTGCGCGAACGCGCCGAACGCGCGCAGCGTCGAGAGCGTCGCGCGCTGCACTTCCAGGGCCTGAATGGCCGATTGCAGCATGCTCAGATTGAGCTTGAGCCATTGCTCGACGGCGCGCAGGTCGGTGATGCGCTTGTCGAGCTCCTCGATGTTGGTGAGCGGCGTCATCATGTCGGACATCATCGAGAGCGAAGGTCCGAGGCTCTGCGCCACGCCCGGCTCGCTGCCCGGGAAGGCGCCGCCGAACGGCGTGAGACGCATCATCCCCCACATGCGGTCGAGCATCTCGGCGGGCGGGAAGCCGGGAAATCCGGGAAAGGGCGGCACGGGGCCTGCGGTGTCAGTCATGCGGATCTCCTCGCTCGGTATCGGATGAAAATGCGGGTTTGAGAGGCGGGTTTGTGAGGTGCTGCACCCCGGGGTCTGTCCGATCATACCGCGCGAGGCGGCCCGCACGCGATGCCGCCTTGGCACGGTACCGCAAGCGTCGGGGCATCAGAACGCGAACGGATCGCCGCCCGGAAAATCCGGCGCGCGCCGCTCGCGCAGCGACTGCACACCCTCGCGCACGTCGGGTCCGGAGAAGCCCATGAATTCGAGCGCCAGCGACGTATCGAAGTTCGGCCCTGCCATGCGCAGCCAGTTGTTGAGCGCGTACTTGGTCCAGCGCACCGCGGTCTGCGAGCCATTCGCGAGGCGCCTGGCCACCTCGAAAGCCTTGGGCAGCAGATCGTTCTCGTCCACCGCGAGCGAGACGAGGCCGATGCGCTCCGCTTCCTCACCGCTCACGGGCTCGCACAGCAACAGATAGTACTTCGCCTTGGCCATACCGCACAGGAGCGGCCACACGATCGCGGCATGGTCGCCCGCGGCCACGCCGAGGCGCGTGTGGCCGTCGATGATGCGCGCGGTCTTCGTGGCGATCGAGATGTCGGCGAGCAGGCCCGCGACGAGCCCCGCCCCCACCGCCGGCCCATGCATCGCCGAAACGATGGGCTTACCGCAGTTGATCACGTTGTAGACGAGGTCGCGCGCCTCGCGCCAGACACGCGCGCGCACCTCGAAGTGCAAGGCCATGTCCTCGACGAGCGCGAGATCGCCACCCGCCGAAAAGCCCTTGCCTTCGCCGCGGATCACCGCGACGCGCGCATCGGTATCGCGGTCCACGTCGCGCCAGATTTCGGCGAGTTCACGATGCATGTTGGCGTCGGCGGTGGCGAGGCCGCTCTTGTTCGCGCCTTCGCCGCTCATGACGATCTCGACGATGCCGTGCTCGTGACGCCGCACGTGCAACGCGTGATAGCGGGCGTAAAAAGGATCGTTCATGGGCGCTTCCTCCGTGCTTCAGATAGATGATGAAAGGCTCGCGACCTTAGTGCGGCTGGTAGATCCATTTGCCGTCGCGGATCTCGACCATCACGCGGGCGCGCGCATCGAGCCCGAGGTGATCGGTCGCGCTCATGTTGACGACGCCGTTCGTATCGACGAGGCCGTGCGTGGCTTCGAGCGCGTCGCGCAGCGCATGGCGGAACGCGCTCGTGCCCGGCGCCGCGGTCTTGAGGGCGATGGGTAGCGCGCTTTGCAGCAGCAAGCCCGCGTCCCACGTGTAGGCGCCGAACGCCGAAACCGTGCCGGCACCATAACGTGCTTCGTACCGCGAAATATAGTCGAGCGCGAGGCGGCGCCCCGGATAGTCCTCGGGCAGTTGCGCCGCGACGAGCACGGGGCTCGCCGGCAGGAACGTGCCGTTGCAGTCGGCGCCGCACACGCGCAGGAAATCGCGATTGCCCACGCCGTGGTTGTGATAGATGAGGCCCGCGTAGCCGCGCTCCTTGAGCGTCTTCGGCGGCAGCGCGGCAGGCGTGCCCGCCGCGCCCACCACGACCGCGTCCGGATGGGCCTCGATAATCTTCAGCACCTGGCCGGTGACCGAAGGATCGGTACGATTGAAGCGCTCGTTCGCGACGATACGGATGCCGCGCTGCTGCGCGGCCTTCGCGACCTCGGCGTAGAAGGTTTCGCCCAGCGCGTCCGCCTGGCCGATGTACGCGAGCGTCTTCACATTGTGCGCCGCCGCGTGCTCGATGATCGCGCCGGCCATCATCGCGTCGGTCTGCGGGGTCTTGAACATCCAGTGTCGCTTGTCGTCGACGGGCTCGATGATCTTCGCCGACGAAGCGAGCGAGATGGTGGGCGTCTCGCCCTGCGCGACGACATCGAGCATCGCCAGCGTGTTCGGCGTGATCGACGAGCCGATGATCGCGTCCACGTGCTGCTCGTCGATGAGCTTCTTCGTGTCCTGCACGGCCTGAGTGGTGTCCGAGGCATCGTCGAGGACGATGTACTGCACCTTCTGTCCGGCGATTTCGGCGGGAAACATCTGGGCCGTGTCGCGCGCCGGAATGCCGAGCGAGGCGGCCGGTCCCGTGAGCGAGAGCACGAGGCCGATCTTGATCTGCGCGAACGCGAAGGCGGGCGCGAGCAAGCCGGCGAGCGCGGCCAGCATGACTGCGGTACGGCTCAGGCGAGAATGCTGCATGGCGTCTCCATGGAGGGTGCGTGCGTATTCCTGGTACGGCTTTCGGCGCCCACAGGACGCGTTCGCCAGTGTAGCCGCGCCCCTCGCGCGCGGCATCAGGCGTTACCCTTCCAGGCTGCCGCGTGTCACGGCGTGTTTGTTGCGGGCGCCACCGCCTGGTCGATCGCGCCGAAGATCGACTTGCCCGCCTCGTCGAGCATCTCGATCTTCACGCTGTCGCCGAACTTCATGAACTCCGTGCTCGCCTTGCCGTGCTCGATCGTTTCGAGGCAGCGCTTCTCGGCGATGCAGCAGTAGCCGCGCTTTGCATCCTTGTTCGAAACCGTACCCGAGCCGACGATCGCGCCCGCGCGCAGGTTGCGCGTCTTCGCCGCGTGGGCGATCAGCTGTCCGAAGTGGAACACCATGTCGGTGCCCGCGTCGGGCTGGCCTACTTTCTTCCCGTTCCAGTGCACGAGTAACGGCAAATGCACGCGGCCCTCGCGCCAGTGGCCGCCGAGTTCGTCGGGCGTCACGGCAACCGGCGCGAACGAGGTGGCCGGCTTGCTCTGGAAAAAGCCGAAGCCCTTCGCGAGTTCGGCGGGAATCAGGTTGCGCAGCGAGACGTCGTTCGCGAGCGTGATGAGGCGGATGGCGCGCAGCGCCTCGTCGGGCGTCGCGCCCATCGGCACGTCGCCGGTGATCACGGCCAACTCGGCCTCGAAGTCGATGCCCCACGCCTCGGACGCGCAGACGATGTCGTCGGCCGGGCCGATGAAGTCGTCGCTGCCGCCCTGGTACATCAGCGGGTCGGTCCAGAACTCGGGCGGCATCTCGGCGCCGCGCGCCCGGCGCACGAGCTCCACGTGGTTCACGTAGGACGAGCCGTCCGCCCACTGGTACGCGCGCGGCAGCGGCGCCATGCAGTCGCGGGCGTCGAAGTTGAAGGCGTTGCGGGCGCGGCCATGGTTGAGCGCGTCGTAGAGATCGATCAGCTGCGGCGCGTGGAAGCGCCAGTCGTCGAGCGCGCGTTGCAGCGTCGGCGCGATCTCGTCGGCAATGGCCGCCGTGCGCAGGTCGCGGGAAACGACGAGCAGCTGGCCGTCGCGGGTGCCGTCCTTCAGCGTGGCAAGTTTCATGGAGACTGGTGCGTTGTGCGGATGACGATAGAGGAAATGTATTCTACGATGGTGAATCGGCGCGGCCCAAGCGGGCGCGCACCGAACGGCACGGGATGCCCCGATCCGCCCCCCCGCGCCTTGCTACCTGTCGCCCACGCCTCGACCTGAACCCTATCCATGCCGCCGTCCTCCCGATCCCCCTCGCTGTCCGCCCGCCACGTTGCCCCGGCCGAGCCAGACGACGCCGACAGAGTCGACGACAGCGCCTACGACAGCGCCGAAGACCTCCGGGACGCCCACGAGCCCGCCGAGGGCGGGGCTGGAGGTGAAGCTGGCGAAGAAAAGCTGCGCTCGGGCATCCAGTCGATCGAAGTCGGCTTTCGTCTGCTCGAAGTGCTGACCAGCGAGCCGCGCGCCATGATGCTGCGCGATCTCGCGCAGCGCGCAGGCATGAGCCCGGCCAAGGCGCACCGCTATCTGGTGAGCTTTCTGCGGCTTGGCGTGGTCGCGCAGGATCCGCTCTCGGGACGCTACGAACTGGGCGGCTTCGCGCTGCAGCTGGGGCTCGCGCGGCTCGCGCGCGTGGACGGCGTCAAGCTCGCGCGCATCGCGCTCGCAGAACTGCGCGATACGCTCGACATCACCGTCGGCATCGCCGTGTGGGGCAACCAGGGGCCGACGGTGGTGCACTGGATGGAGTCGAGCCATCCGGCCAAGGCATCGCTCAGGCTCGGCGATGTCATGCCGATGCTGAGCTCCGCCACGGGCCTCCTGTTCGCCGCTTACCTGCCGCGCAGCAAGACCGGGCCGATGATCGGGCGCGAACTCGCCGGCGCGCAGCACTATACGTCGGGATCGACCCCGCGCACGGCCGAAGAACTCGAGCGCGCGCTCGCCGAAGTGCGCGAACATGGCGCGGCGCGCGTCGAGGGCATGCTGCTGCCGACGATCCACGCGTTCTGCACGCCAGTCTTCGATGCCACGGGCGATCTCGCGCTTGGCCTGATCGCGCTCGGGCACGAGGGCGCATTCGATATCCACTGGAACGGCGCGGTCGACACGGCTCTGCGCGAGTGCGCGCAGAAGCTGTCATGGGAATTGGGGTACAGTCGGCTTCCCCGTTGATGACTTGCTGATTTCGTGCTGATTTCGTGCTGATTTCGCGCCGGGCCGCGCAACCGCCCGGAACGTCGCCGGCACGCGGCGGGTCGAACCGGGCTCGCGGCGCGTGCTGCCGTTCTGCAGCCAGGCCGCACGACGTGTCACATTAACGTTCACCTTCACCCGATTTAACCCCGATTTAACCCGATACCGAGCCCGATGCCTGGCGCCCTCACCCGTTCCGAACCCGCCGCCGTTTCGCCGCCGCCCCCGCGCGCCTGGCGCTGGGTGGCCGTGTTCGTCGTGGTGACGCTGCTGCATTGGCTCGCGGCCGAGTGGATCGAACGGCACCGCGGCGTGCCGCCGCCCGTGCGCGACGTGCACGTTCCCGTGCAGGTCGCGCTGCTCAAGCCCGAGCGCATCGAACGCGAATCCCAAACCGCTGCCGCGGGGGCCGCACACAAAGCCGCGCCGCAGCCGGCGCGCCGCCCGGCGAAGCCACGCCACGAACCGCATGAGTTGCGCGCGGTGACGCCGCCGAAACCCCAACCGAAAGTTGAGGCGCCACAGCCCGTCTCGAGCCCCGCCGAAACGGAGAACGGGGCCGCCAGTAGCGCCGTTGCCGGCGCAGGCGCAGGCAACGGCGGCACGGCGCACGCGGGCGTGGGCAACGGCAACACGCCGTCGGCACCGGCAAGCCCGGCCTCGCACGGCGTGAAGTTCTCGATCCCGCCCTCGGGCGATCTGCAGTACGACACGTTCTATAACGGCGTGCGCAATCAGCCAGGCACGATCCACTGGGCGAGCGACGGACAGCACTACGAGATGGTGGTGTCGGTGCCGCTGCCGTTCATCGGCAGTTTCAGCTGGACGAGCCGTGGCCACGTCGATGCATTCGGCCTTGCGCCCGATCAGTACATCGAGAAGCGCGGCCACCGTCCGTCGGACGTAACGGTCTTCAACCGCGACCAGAAACAGATCGTCTTCACGCGCACGCCGAATTCGCTCGCGCTGCCGGACGGCGCGCAGGATCGCTTCAGCATGGTGATGCAGCTCGCGAGCCTCGTGCGCGGCGACCCCGATGCGTACCAGCCCGGTGTCACGCGCGAGTTCTTCGTGGCCGACAACGACAGCGGCGAAGTCTGGCCCGTCACGACCATAGGCGACGAGAGCGTGAGTACCGATCACGGCTTCGTCACCGCGCGCCACTTCATGCGGCTGCCGCGCCGCGAAGGCGACAAGCGGCGCATCGACGTGTGGCTTGCGCCCTCGCTCGGCTGGCTGCCCGTGCGGCTCGTGCAGACCGAGCCGAACGGCACGCAGTTCGAACTGGTCTGGCGCGGGCCAATTGCCCTGCCCAGCGCGAACGGGGCAAGCGCAACCGACGCGAACACATCGAACGATGCAACGCGAACCGCCGCTTCGCATGGCGACAACGACGAGGCGCCGGCAAGCGCGCCTGCGAGCACGCCGGGCAACGCTCAACCGGATGCCGCTCAACCACCATCACAGCCCGCACCCGCACAATCCTCCTCCACCGAACCGGCTGCATCGTCGGGTGCGTTGCAGCAGACTCCGGCGAGCGCGACCGATACGACACCCACCGGCAACGCACCCGCAAACGAAGTGCCCGCACAGCCCTGAACGGCTCTGGCACGTTGTCCCTTGCTGTCCTGCGTCCGGCGTTGACAGACACTCACAAATTGCGCCCAACATGGCGGCCCACTTCACAGCACGATGCCGTGAAATAGCGCATACTGGAATCGCTGCCAGCACAGGTCACAGAAGGCGTACGAGAGGTGCGCGCACCGCGCCCTTCGGTAGTACGCGATCCCTGGCATTGCAGGCGGCGCGCCACTTGAATCAAGCAAAAGAACTGACGAAAGCATCAAGGCGCGTCACACCTGCGAACATGAACGAATAAAAAGCCCATACCAATCGCGCATCACCCGAGGACAGCAGCAAACATCGTCCCGCGCAGCCGCAGGCGCGCGGGTTGCTCCACCGGCATCGCGTCCACGCAGCACCTCGCAGACGGCCTGACTCCCGACCCGGCAACGTGAAGGAGGAAACCATGCAAGTGACTGTCAACGGCATCGATACGCACTACGTCCTCGACGACCGCAGCGGCGGCCCCATGCTCACGTTTCTGCACCAACTGGGCGGCGACCTCACCGTATGGGACCAGCTTGCGGGCCATTTCCGGCATCGCTACGGCGTGCTGCGCTACGACGTGCGCGGTCATGGCGCGAGCGCCATTTCGCGCGAACCGTTCGGCTTCGCACACCTTGCCGCCGATCTGCACGCCATGCTCGACAACATCGGCGTGACGGCCACGCATCTGGTCGGCATGTCGATGGGCGGCATGATCGCGCAGCAATTCGCGCTCGACTATCCGTCGCGCGTGCTCTCGCTCACGCTTTGCGACACATCCAGCCGAACGGCACCCGAAGCACGCGACATGTGGAGCCAGCGCGCCGCGCTCGTGCGTCGCGAAGGCACCGCCGCACTCGCGAGCGCAACGATGGAGCGCTGGTTCACGCCCGAGTTTCGTCGTGTGCATCGCGAGACGGTCGAGAAAATTTGTGAAGTTTTATTACGGACAGCTTCAGAAGGCTATGCGATGGCCTGCATGGCACTGCGCGATTTCGACGTGCATGCGAAGCTCACCGCATTACGCATGCCGACGCTAGCCATTGCGGGGCGTTATGACGGCGGCACGCCGGTCGCTGTCACCGAGGCGCTAGCGCAAGCGATCGAGGGCGCGCGTTTCGAGGTACTGGAGGCGGCCCATCTGGCCCCGGTAGAGGAGTCCCAAAGGTTTGCGGCGTTGCTTGAAACGTTTCTGCGCCGGGCAGTCTAACCCATGCAACGGGAACGTCGAGAGTGAGGCTGGCAAGAGGCGGAAGTCAATGGGTGAGCATGCCGGATGAGTTGCAATGCGGGTCCCCTTGAATTCCAGCACGAACGCTCCATGTATGGTCACAAGCAAAGAGGCTGCAAAGCCAGGGAGCACAGGAAAAAGGAGTGTCGCCATGCAGATGATCTACAACAGTCCCAATTATTGCGTTGTCGAATTTCCCCCGCAGGACGGCCACGTGGCGATGAACGCCGGGGGCTATGAAATCGTCGACAAGAACGCGCGCCGCGAGATATTCATCGACGGTGTGATGGCGGCACGGTTTCGCGAACACGTGCAGAAACTGATGGAAGAGGAACAGACGCTCGACGAGGTCGACGAATTCCTCGGTCAATTCGACAGTCTCATGCAGCAACCGGTTGTGCTTCACTAAGGTATTTTGCCGGGTTCGCATCGACCCCGCGCATTGGACTCACGTAGCTAGCGTCACTCACACTCAGGTGTCCCCGAGGTAACCCCAAAGTAACCCCGTCCGCTCACGCGGCCGGGGTTTTCGTTTTTTGCGGGCCCGGCCCCATAGCCGTCCCACGGCGAGACGGGCCGCCTGCGGCTACAATACCAGGTTTCCTCGATCAACCGGGGCCAAGCCCGTCCGCCTTCCATGAACCAGCCTGCAGACACCGTCCCCAGCATCGCCGCCGGCCATCCGGCTGCAAGCGGGCGCTACACGCGCGGCGCCGCCCTGCCCGCGCTGCTTGCTTCGCGCATCCTGATCCTCGACGGCGCGATGGGCACGATGATCCAGCGCTACAAGCTCGACGAAGCCGCCTATCGTGGCAAAGGCGGTGGCAAAGGCGGTGGCAAAGGCGGCATCGAACGCTTCAAGGACTACCCGCGCGACATCAAGGGCAACAACGAACTGCTCTCGCTCACGCAGCCGCAGATCATCAGCGAGATTCACGAGCAATACCTCGCCGCGGGCGCGGACATCATCGAGACCAACACGTTTGGCGCGACCACCGTCGCTCAGGACGACTACGGCATGGGCGAGCTCGCGGTCGAGATGAACGTCGAATCGGCGAAGCTCGCGCGCGCCGCGTGCGACAAGTATTCGACGCCGGACAAGCCCCGCTTCGTCGCCGGCGCGATCGGGCCGACGCCGAAGACCGCGAGCATTTCGCCCGACGTGAACGATCCGGGTGCCCGCAACGTCACCTTCGAAGAGCTGCGCGCCGCGTACTACGAGCAGGCCAAGGCGCTCATGGACGGCGGCTGCGACCTGTTCCTCGTCGAGACGATCTTCGACACCCTCAACGCCAAGGCCGCGCTCTTCGCGCTCGACCAGTTGTTCGAGGACACGGGCGAAAACCTGCCCATCATGATCTCGGGCACCGTGACGGATGCCTCGGGCCGCATCCTCTCGGGCCAGACCGTCGAGGCATTCTGGAATTCGCTGCGCCACGCGAGGCCGCTCACGTTCGGCCTGAACTGCGCGCTGGGCGCGGCGCTCATGCGCCCGTACATCGCCGAGCTGGCGAAGCTCTGCGACACCTACGTGTCGTGTTATCCGAACGCGGGCCTGCCGAACCCGATGAGCGAGACCGGCTTCGACGAAACACCGGCCGATACCTCCGGGCTCCTGAAGGAATTCGCGACGGCCGGCCTTGTGAACGTCGCGGGCGGCTGCTGCGGCACCACCCCCGATCACATCGCCGCGATCGCGCAGGCACTCGCCGAGATCAAGCCGCGCCGCTGGCCCGGCCAGTATCGCGACGCTGCCTGAAGACGAACGCCCCCGCGCAGTCCCCTAAAAACGCTCCGCCGGCATTCCAAGACAACCTGACGACCCGGTCCCACGCCATGACTGACCATACCCTGCGACTTTCCGGCCTCGAACCCTTCAACGTGGGCGAAGGCACCCTGTTCATCAACGTGGGCGAGCGCACCAACGTAACGGGCTCGAAGGCGTTCGCGCGGATGATCCTGAACGGCCAGTTCGACGAAGCGCTCGCGGTCGCGCGCCAGCAGGTCGAGAACGGCGCGCAGGTCATCGACGTCAACATGGACGAGGCGATGCTCGATTCGAAGGCGGCGATGGTGCGCTTCATGAACCTGATCGCATCGGAACCGGACATCGCGCGCGTGCCGATCATGATCGACTCGTCGAAGTGGGACGTGATCGAAGCGGGCCTGCAGTGCGTGCAGGGCAAGGCGATCGTGAACTCGATCTCGCTGAAAGAAGGCAAGGAGCCCTTCATCTACCACGCGAAGCTGATCCGCCGCTACGGCGCCGCCGCCGTGGTGATGGCCTTCGACGAGAAGGGCCAGGCAGACACCTTCGAGCGCAAGACCGAGATCTGCAAGCGCTCGTACGACGTGCTCGTGAACGAGGTGGGCTTCGCGCCCGAGGACATCATCTTCGACCCGAACATCTTCGCGGTCGCCACGGGCATCGAGGAGCACAACAACTACGCGGTGGACTTCATCAACGCCACGCGCTGGATCAAGCAGAACCTGCCGTACGCGAAGATCAGCGGCGGCGTGTCGAACGTCTCGTTCTCGTTCCGCGGCAACGACCCCGTGCGTGAAGCGATCCACACCGTGTTCCTTTACCACGCCATTCAGGCGGGCATGGACATGGGCATCGTCAACGCAGGCCAGCTCGGCGTCTATGCCGACCTCGACGCCGAGCTGCGCGAGCGCGTGGAAGACGTGGTGCTCAATCGCCGTCCCGACGCAACCGACCGGCTGCTCGAAGTCGCCGACAAGTTCAAGACCGGTGCCGCGAAGAAGGAAGAGAACCTCGAGTGGCGCAACCAGGCGGTCGAGAAGCGCCTCGCGCACGCGCTCGTGCACGGCATCACGAACTTCATCGTCGAGGACACCGAAGAAACGCGCAAGAAGATCATGGACGCCGGCGGCCGCCCGATCAACGTGATCGAAGGCCCGCTCATGGACGGCATGAACATCGTCGGCGACCTGTTCGGTCAGGGCAAGATGTTCCTGCCGCAGGTGGTGAAGTCGGCGCGCGTGATGAAGCAGGCCGTCGCGCATCTGATCCCGTTCATCGAAGAGGAAAAGCGCCGGCTCGCCGAAGCGGGCGGCGACGTGCGCGCGAAGGGCAAGATCGTCATCGCCACAGTGAAGGGCGACGTGCACGACATCGGCAAGAACATCGTCTCCGTCGTGCTTCAGTGCAACAACTTCGAAGTGGTCAACATGGGCGTGATGGTGCCGTGCAACGAGATCCTCGCGAAAGCGAAGGTCGAAGGCGCGGACATCATCGGGCTTTCGGGGCTCATCACGCCGTCGCTCGAAGAGATGGCCTATGTCGCGTCGGAAATGCAGCGAGACGATTACTTCCGCGTGAAGAAGATCCCGCTGCTGATCGGCGGCGCGACGACTTCGCGCGTGCACACGGCCGTGAAGATCGCGCCGAACTACGAAGGGCCCGTGGTGTACGTGCCCGATGCGTCGCGCTCGGTTTCGGTGGCTTCGAGCCTGCTTTCCGACGAAGGCGCGACGAAATACATCGAAGAACTGAAGACCGACTACGAGCGCATTCGCGACCAGCACGCCAACAAGAAAGCGCAACCGCTGGTGACGCTCGAAGCGGCGCGTGCGAACAAGACGAAGATCGACTGGACCAGCTTCAAGCCGGTGAAGCCCAAGTTCATCGGTCGCCGCGTCTTCAAGAACTTCGATCTGAACGAACTCGCGAACTACATCGACTGGGGCCCGTTCTTCCAGACCTGGGATCTCGCGGGCCCGTATCCGCAGATCCTCAACGACGAGATCGTCGGCGAGTCCGCGCGCAGGGTGTTCTCCGACGCGAAAGCGATGCTCTCGCGCCTGATCCAGGGCCGCTGGCTGCAGGCAAACGGCGTGATCGCGCTCTTGCCCGCGAACACCGTCAACGACGACGACATCGAGATCTACACCGACGAGTCGCGTACCGAAGTCGCGCTCACCTGGCGCAACCTGCGCCAGCAGTCGGTGCGTCCGGTGGTGGACGGCGTGATGCGCCCGAACCGCTCGCTCGCCGACTTCATCGCTCCGAAGGCGTCGGGCGTGGCCGACTACATCGGCATGTTCGCGGTGACGGCCGGCATTGGCGTGGACGTGAAGGAAGCGCAGTTCGAGAAGGATCACGACGACTACAGCGCGATCATGCTCAAGGCGCTCGCGGACCGCTTCGCCGAAGCGTTCGCCGAAGCGATGCACGCGCGCGTGCGCCGCGACCTGTGGGGCTACGCGAGCGGCGAAACGCTCGATAACGACGCGCTGATCGCAGAGAAGTACGCGGGCATCCGCCCGGCGCCGGGCTACCCGGCGTGCCCCGACCATCTCGTCAAGCGCGACATGTTCGAGGTCCTGCAGGCGGGCGAGATCGGCATGAGCGTGACCGAGTCGCTGGCCATGCTGCCGGCGGCGAGCGTTTCGGGCTTCTATCTCGCGCATCCGGACAGCACGTACTTCTCGGTGGGCAAGATCGGCGCCGACCAGCTCGCCGACTTTGCGCGCCGCATGGCGCTCTCCGACGAGGACGCCCGCCGCGCGCTCGCCCCGCTGCTCTGAAGCCGCGCGCGGCGATGGCGCCACCTCGCGGCGCGGCGGGCCGCCGGCGCACTGCCGCAACCGCCGCGCTACGGCAGCGATATATACGCTGGCCAATAGACTAAATATTTGGCGCGCGCGACTTTTCGTCTTTGTAAGATGGGCTGGCACTACCCCAGGCCAGACGGGCCAAACGAGTCAGGCACGCGGACGCGGTACGCGCCGCCTCCCGCCTTGCCGGCTCGCTCATCAGCAAATCCTTAAAAGCAACTATCGACGGAGAAATCGTATGAAGAAGCTGATGTTGATGTTGACCGCATTCGGCGTCGCTGCGCTCGCGCAGCCGTCGTTCGCCCAGCCGGCCTCCCAGCCAGCCGTTGCCCATCCGGAAGCGAGCGCGGTCTCGTCGTATTCCGCGCCCACTGAAGAGCACGTGAAGAAGCCGAAGAAGAAAAAGGCGAAGAAGGGTGCCGCTTCGGCTGCGCAGCCGGCAGCCGCCAGCCAGTAAGCCGTATGCCGCAAGAGGCGGCGCACCAAAGAGAAGAGCCCGCAATTTGCGGGCTCTTCTCTTTACGACTGGGAAAGCGATGGCTCAAAGCCCCCAGACGATATCGTTCTGCTCCTTGCGGGCCGCGCGCAGCAACTCGAGGAACGGGAAAGCGCGCTGGGCGAGGCCGACCGGCAGCTCATGGTGCTCGTGACCTTCTTCGCCCTCGTGAAAATGACCTTCGTGCTCGGCGCGTTCCTTTTTGTCGGTGGCGATCGCGGTCTCGAGCTTCGTGATCGCGACCTCGAGTTCGGCGTGGGTGATCACACCGCGCGGTCCCAGCCGCTTGCCAATAATGCCGAGCAAGTATTGGGCGAGATTTTCCAGCATCATGACGTCAGGCGACGCATGGCATTTGAATGTAACCAGCATGACTGTTCCCTTTTGATTTTTTGAGGTCCGCGCGCTCGACGGACGGGCCGGGAGGCTGAAACAGTGGCGCCGCCCAGGTGCAGCCTGCAAGTGGATCCCGGCGGGCATTCCGGCGCGGCAGCCGCAGGTGGATGGCAATCGCGCTTGCCGGGCTTCTCATTTCACATATTAGCACCTGCTAAAATCCGTCTGAACGGAATTACCCGCGGGGCACGGCCACGAACAAAGCGCGGCTGCACCCGCGGCGGGCCCGCGCTTCTCATGGCCGCGAGAAGCGTGCCCCGGGGCACGATGCCCGCCCCCACCTTGTATTCGACGGCCAGGCGCCCGCCCCAGCTGCCGGATGGCCAGTTCGGCCAGAAGCGGTCAGAAGCGGCCAAATTCGGCCGATGCTGGCCCGAAGCGCGGCCGGGCGCTCCACAATTACCCGCACAGGATCTGCAACAAGCATGCTGCCCGCACAGAAACATACCCTGGAGACCCTGCTCGCCGACGCCGTCGGTCAGGTGGCCAAGGCCCTCGACGGCGCCACCGAAGCGGCATTCGTCACCCCCGCGATCACGCTCGAGCGTCCGAAGGTCGCCGCGCACGGCGACGCCGCCTGCAACGTGGCAATGCAACTCGCCAAGCCGCTGCGCGCCAACCCGCGCCAGCTTGCCCAGCAGATCGTGGACGCCGCGCTCGCGCTGCCCGCCGCCGCCGGCCTGATCGAGTCCGCTGAAGTGGCCGGCCCCGGCTTCATCAACCTGCGCCTCGCCGCGAAAGCCAAGCGCGCCGTGATCGGCGCCGTGTTCGCCGAAGGCGAAGCGTTCGGCCGCTCGCAACGCGACGCCGGCAAGCACGTGATGGTCGAGTTCGTCTCCGCGAACCCCACGGGTCCGCTGCACGTCGGCCACGGCCGCCAGGCCGCGCTCGGCGACGCGATCTCGAACGTGCTGGCCTCGCAGGGCTACGACGTGCACCGCGAGTTCTACTACAACGACGCCGGCGTGCAGATCGGCAATCTCGCCATCTCCACCCAGGCGCGTGCGCGCGGCTTCAAGCCCGGCGACGCCGAATGGCCGGAAGCCGCCTACAACGGCGAATACATCGCCGATATCGCGCGCGACTACCTCGCGGGCGAGACCGTCACCGCGAAGGACGGCGAGCCCGTGAAGGGCGCGCAGGACCCCGACGACCTCGACGCGATCCGCCGCTTCGCCGTAGCCTACCTGCGCCACGAGCAGGATCTCGACCTGCAGGCGTTCGGCGTGAAGTTCGACCAGTACTACCTCGAATCCTCGCTGTACACCGAAGGCCGCGTGGAGAAGACCGTCGAAGCGCTCGTCGCTTCGGGGCAGACCTACGAGCAGGAAGGCGCGCTGTGGCTCAAGACCACCGACTACGGCGACGACAAGGACCGCGTGATGCGCAAGTCCGACGGCACCTACACCTACTTCCTGCCCGACGTCGCCTACCACGTCACGAAGTGGGAGCGCGGCTTCACGAAGGTCATCAACATCCAGGGCTCGGACCACCACGGCACCATCGCGCGCGTGCGCGCGGGCCTGCAGGCGCTCGGCGTCGGCATTCCGAAGGGCTATCCCGACTATGTGCTGCACAAGATGGTCACCGTGATGCGCGACGGTCAGGAAGTGAAGATCTCGAAGCGCGCGGGCAGCTACGTGACGGTGCGCGACCTGATCGAATGGTCGGGCGGCGCGAACCCGGGCAGCGAGGTGGCGCCGGACCTGCTCGACGAGGCGACGATTCGCCGCGGGCGCGACGCCGTGCGCTTCTTCCTGATCTCGCGCAAGGCCGACACCGAGTTCGTGTTCGACATCGACCTCGCGCTCAAGCAGAACGACGAAAACCCCGTGTACTACGTGCAGTACGCGCACGCGCGGATCTCGTCGATCCTCGGCGACTGGCAGGGCAAGCACGGCGGCGACCTCGCCGCGCTGCCGAAGGTCGATCTCATGCCGCTCTCGAGTGAGCGCGCGCTCGCCCTCGTGGCCAAGCTCGCCGAGTTCCCCGACATGCTCACGCACGCCGCGGCCGAACTCGCGCCGCACGCCGTCGCGTTCTACCTGCGTGAACTCGCCGCCGAGTTTCACTCGTTCTACAATGCCGAACGCGTTCTGGTCGACGATGCCGACGAGCGCGACGCCCGTGTCGCGCTGCTCGCGGCGACACGCCAGGTGCTCGCGAACGGCCTCGCGGTGATCGGCGTTTCGGCGCCCCAGCGCATGTAACGAAGTTACAGCGCGACAGCACACACGAAGCAACATGCGTGGGGCCGCCCGGCTTCTCAAGCGGGCGGCCGTTCCAGGATTCTCTTGTTTGCAGGTGATTCAGACGATGGCAAAACCGCGCCGCAGCAATACGAAGCAGCAGTCGAAACAGTCCGGGGGTACGTTCCTCGGCATCGTGCTGGGCCTGATTGTCGGCCTTGCGATCGCGGTGGTGGTGGCGCTCTACATCACGCGCGCGCCCACACCGTTCGTCGCGAAGGTCGCGCCGCCCGCCTCCGATGCGAGCGACACGAGCGGCCAGTACGATCCGAACCGCGCGCTGCAGGGCAAGTCGCCGGGCCAGCCGGTGCCGCAGGCCGCACAAAGCGCGCCGCCCAATACCGCGCCGGGCCAGACCACGAACCAGTCGCAGTCGTCGGGCTTGCTCCAGGAGCCGCAGATCGTGGAAGTGCCGCCTTCGGGCGCGGCGCAGGAGAACGGTAACGGCGCCGCGAACGGGGCGGCAAACGGTGTCGCCGTCGCGCCCGCCCCGTCCGCCGGCAACAACGGCACGGCCAGCACCAACGCAGCCCCTGCGGCGAAGCCGCAAGCGGCGCCGCAGCCGGCCCCCAACCCGGCGGCGATCCTCGCGAACAACGAGCCGCAGAAGTCGGCCACGGCCATTCCCGCGCCGGGCGCGAAGCCGGCGCAGGGCGGCTCGGCGGCGCCCTCGGCCAATGACGCCAACACCGGCTACTTCCTGCAGGTGGGCGCCTACAAGACCTCGGCCGATGCCGAGCAGCAGCGCGCGCGTCTCGCGTTCCAGGGCTTCGAGTCGAAGGTCACGCAGCGCGATGCGGGCGGGGTCACGTATTATCGAGTCCGCGTCGGACCGTTCGCGAAGTTCGACGACATGAACTCGACGCGCCAGCGCCTGTCCGACGCCGGTATCGATACGGCCGTCATCCGCTTCACGAAGCAGTAACGGGACCGGCCGCGCGGCCGGTTATCTCTACACGAGTCAGAAGAACATGAAACGACTTCTTGGTACGCTTTTGCTTTTGCTTTCGCTTTCGATGATCGCCGGCGCCGCGCACGCGTCGCCCGCCGCGCCCGTAGCCGGCAAGGACTACACGGTCCTCACGCAACAACAGCCGCTCGACGTGCCCGCCGGCAAGATCGAGGTCATCGAGTTCATGTGGTACGGCTGCCCGCACTGCAACGAGTTCGACCCGTATCTCGAGGCCTGGATCGCGAAGCAGGGCCCGGATGTCGTGTTCAGGCGCGTGCCGGTGGCGTTCCGCGACGACTTCATCCCGCACTCGAAGATGTACTACGCGCTCGACGCGCTCGGCCTCGCGAACAAGCTCACGCCCGCCGTGTTCCACGAAATTCACGTGAACAAGGACTACCTGCTCTCGCCGGAAGACCAGGCCAAGTTCCTCGCCACCCAGGGCGTCGACCCGAAGAAGTACATGGAAGCGTACAACTCGTTCTCGACGCAGAGCGCGCTCCAGCGCGACAAGGCGCTCCTCGACGCGTACAAGATCGAAGGCGTGCCTACGCTCGCCGTGCAGGGCAAGTACGAAACGGGCCCCGCCGCGACCAACAGCCTTCCGGGCACGATCCAGGTGCTCGACTTCCTCGTCTCGCAAGTCCGCGCGAAGAAGATGTAAGCCTCGGCGCGCCGGTATGAGTCAACCGTTGAAGGTCTTCATCACCGGCGCGTCGAGCGGCATCGGCGCCGCGCTGGCCGCCGAATATGCGCAGCGCGGCGCCGTGCTCGGGCTCGTCGCGCGCCGCGCCGAAGCCCTCGCCGGCTTCCGGCAAGCCCACCCGCAGCAATCCATCTCGATCTATCCCGCCGACGTGCGCCACGCCGATGCGCTCGCCCACGCCGCGCAGGCGTTCATCGCCGAACACGGCCTGCCCGACATCGTGATCGCCAACGCCGGCGTGAGCCGTGGCGTCATCACCGGCCAGGGCGACCTCGCAACCTTCCGCGACGTGATGGACACCAACTACTTCGGCATGGTCGCCACCTTCGAGCCGTTCGCCGCCGCGATGAGCGAGGCGCGGCACGGCACGCTGGTCGGCATTGCGAGCGTGGCCGGCGTGCGCGGACTGCCGGGCTCGGGGGCATACAGTGCTTCGAAGGCCGCGGCGTTCGCCTATCTCGAGTCGTTGCGCGTCGAGATGCGACCGTTCGGCGTGAAGGTCGTCACGATCGCGCCGGGCTATATCCGCACGCCGATGACGGCGAAGAACCCCTACCCCATGCCGTTCCTCATGGACGCCGACCGCTTCGCCGCGAAAACCGCCGACGCGATCGCGCGCGGCGCGTCGTTCGCCGTGTTTCCGTGGCCGATGCGCGTAGCGGCAGCGCTGCTGCGGATCCTGCCGCGCTGGGTCTACGACCGCGTATTCGAGAAGGCGCCGCGCAAGCCGCGCACCGTCGCTAGCGACTGAAACCGTGCTCGCGCGCGGTGTGCCCATGCACGACGGGACGCGCCTCGCCCCCACCCATATGGGTATGGGGATTAATTTGTTGTCTCGGCAATGTCCCTTCGATAAAGTTCGCCGATAACCGGAGATCCTATGCGCATCACCTCGCGCATCACCCCGCCCGTTCTCGCACTCGCACGCCTGCGCAACGCCGCCGCGTGCAGCCTCGCCGCCGCGCTCGCGCTCGCCGCCGCGCCCGCACTCGCGAAGCCGCTGACGGTCTGCACGGAATCGAGCCCGGACGGCTTCGACGTCGTGCAGTTCAACTCGCTCGTGACGACCAATGCCTCGGCCGACGTGATCTTCAACTCGCTGGTCTCGTACGACGAGGCCGCGAAGAAGGTCGTGCCCGCGCTCGCCGAGCGCTGGGAAGTGAGCGCCGACGGCCTCACCTACACGTTCCACCTGCGCCCGAACGTGCAGTTCCAGACGACCGCGTGGTTCAAGCCCACGCGCGCACTCGACGCCGACGACGTCGTCTTCACCTTCGACCGCATGCTCGACGCGAATAACCCCTGGCACAGCGTGACGGGCCCGAGCGGCTTCCCGCACGCGCAGTCGATGGGCCTCGCGAAACTCGTCAAGTCGGTCTCGAAGGTGGACGGCAGCACAGTGAAGTTCGAGCTGAGCGAGCCGAATTCGACCTTTCTCTCGATCCTGACGATGGGCTTTGCGTCGATCTATTCCGCCGAGTACGCGGACCAGCTGCTCAAGGCCGGTAAGCAGCTCGACCTGAACGCAAAACCGGTGGGTACGGGCCCGTTCATGCTGAAGAGCTACACGAAGGACGCGGTGATCCGCTACGAAGTGAATCCCGCCTACTGGGGGCCGAAGCCGAAGGTGGACCGCCTGATCTACGCGATCACGCCCGACGCCGCCGTGCGCGCGCAGAAGGCGAAGACGGGCGAATGCCTGATCGCGCTTTCGCCGAAGCCGGACGACATCGCCGCGGCGCAGCACGACAAGGCGCTCAAGGTGGTCGAAACCCCCGCTTTCATGACCGCCTTCGTCGCGCTGAACACGCAGAAAAAGCCGCTCGACAACCAGAAGGTCCGCCAGGCGCTGAACATGGCGTTCGACCGCACGACCTACCTGAAGACGGTATTCGACAATACGGCAACGCCCGCGACCAACCCGTGGCCGCCCACGACCTGGGGCTATGACCGCTCGATCCAGCCGTACCCGTACGACCCGGCGAAGGCGAAGCAGCTACTCGCCGCAGCGGGCTTCCCGAACGGCTTTTCGACGACGATCTGGGTACGCCCGAACGGCAGCGTGCTGAACCCGAACCCGCGCGCGAGCGCCGAGCTGCTGCAGGCCGATTTCGCGAAGATCGGCGTCAAGGCGGACATCAAGGTGATCGAGTGGGGCGAGCTGATCAAGGAAGCGAAGCAAGGCCAGCACGATACGCTGTTCATGGGTTGGGCCGGCGACAACGGCGACCCCGACAACTACCTCTCGCCGCTCTTCAGCTGCAACGCGGTGCAGTCGGGCATCAACTTCTCGCGCTTTTGCGACCCGCAGCTGGACAAGCTGATCGCCGCGGGCAAGGCCACCTCCGACCAGGCGAAGCGCGTCAAACTCTACGAGGCCGCGCAGAAGATCATCCACGATCAGGCGCTGTGGATACCGCTCGGCTATCCCACCGCCGCTGCGATCACGCGTGCCAACGTGAGCGGCTATCAGGTGAGTCCGTTTGGCCGCCAGAACTTCGGCAACGTCTCGGTGCAGTGACCGGGGGTGTCTCGATGCCGCTCCCGCCTTCATTGCAGGCCGGTTACAACGATTACGCGGCGGGGCTGAATGATTACGCGGCTTTACCGCCTGCGCGACGTGCGCCCCTGGCAAGCCGCATTGCGCGGCACGGCGCATCCCGCGGGGCCCGGCGCGCTGGAACATTTGGCCCAATATTGTTGCAGTTTGGTAACGCAAGGCGAAGCCCGCTCCGCTAGATTGAAGCCATGCAATCTTTCTTCCACCGAAGGGGGCTTCAATGAAAGCGAAACTGTTTGCCGCCCTGGGCGCCGGGGCAGTGATTCTCGCCGCATCGCAATCCGCGATGGCGGGTGTGGCCATCGGCCTGAATCTCGGCGTGCCCGCGCCAGTCTACGTCGCACCGGCGCCGGTGTACGCGCCGCCGCCCCCGCCCCCGCCCGTCGTGGCGTATCAGCCGGTTGCCGTGGCTGTGCCTTCGATCTATATCGGCTGGCACGGCGAGCGCTACTGGGACGGCCGTCACTGGTGGGGCCGCCGCGACTGGTACGCCCATCACCGCTACTACTGACCGCATCCTGCCAGCCGGTCAGTTGCTGTAGAGCAGAACGCCTCGCACTGCGCGAGGCGTTTTGCTTTTTGTTGTGCGTGCAATGTCACGCCATGACGTGCGCACCGCCATCGACATAGACCGTGTTGCCGCTCATGCGGCGCGCGTAGCGCGTGGCAAGATACGCGGTGGCATAGCCCACATCCATGATGTCGACGAGCTCGCCCAGCGGCGCGCGATCGACCGCATCGGCCAGCATGCGGTCGAAGTCGGGCAGCCCCGAAGCCGCGCGCGTCTTCAGCGGCCCCGGCGAGATGGCGTGCACGCGAATGCCGAGCGGCCCGAGTTCGTAGGCCAGATAGCGGCACGACGCCTCGAGGGCTGCCTTCACCGGACCCATGAGGTTGTAGTTCGGCACGACACGGTTGGCACCGTCGTAGCTCATCGCGAAGAGCGTGCCGCCGTGCGGCATCAGCGGCGCCGCGCGCTTCGCCATGCGGATGAACGAGTGGCACGACACGTCCATCGCCAAGGCAAAGCCCTGCGCCGACGATTCGAGCAGGCCGCCCTGCAGGTCGTCCTTCGGCGCGTAGGCGATGGAGTGCAGCGCGATGTCGAGCGAGCCCCAGGTCTCGCGGATGGCATTGAATACGCCCTCCATCTGCGCCTCTTCCTCGACGTTGAGCGGCAGGAAGAGTTTCGCGTCGAGTTCGTTCGCGAGCGGTTCGACGTAAGGCTTCGCTTTGTCGTTCAGATACGTGATCGCGAGCTCCGCACCGAGTTCGGCGAACGCGCGCGCGCAACCGTAAGCGATCGATTCGGCGTTCGCGATGCCCGTGACGAGCGCGCGCATGCCGGCCAGCGGCCGGTCGGGAAGGGTCTGCATGGCTTACCTCGCTGCTGGATTCACGCTGGTTTGCCCGGTGCGGCCGGCACCGCGCCGGGTGCACGGCACGTGCCGCGGCCGCGCTCCATTCACCTCATTCGCCCGCCGTGCGCGTGGCGCGCCGGCGCGAGGCCGGCGTGCCCGCGCCATGCGCGGGCGACGCGGCGGCGGCTGGGCGTGCGCGCCGCGGGGTCTTTGCCGCGGCCGGCGTATTGGCGGCCGCGGCCTTGGCTTTTACCTTGGCCTGCACTGGCGATCGCTTCGGCTTCGCGGGTGCCGCCGGGGGTGCCACCCGGGGCGCCGCCGGCTCATCGTCGGCAGCGACCGCCACGCGCTTCGATGCCTTCGCGGCGGCGCGCTTCGGCGCGGCCTGCGCGGCTGGCTCGTCAGCGCCAGCCGCTTTCACAGGCGCCTGGCCCGCTACCGTGCCGCCCGTCGAGCCGGATACCGCCCCGCCCGAGGCCGGCCCTTCCGGCGGCGGCCAACCGCTCTTCTCGCTGCCCGGGTCGAGGCCGAGCGCTTTTTGCACTTCGCGAAAGCGCTCGCGCCGCTCGCCTTCGAGCGGCCCCGACACCGTGGCGATGCGGTACACGGCCGCCAGCAGCGCGCGACGCGTGGGCATGTCGGGAACGATTTCGGTCAGCGCTTCGATGGCCGCCTGCGGGTCGAGCGCCACGATCGCGCCCTGGCGCCGCGCGGCTTCCTTCAGTTCGGCGATGGTCGGCTGGCGATCCCCCAGATACTCGCGCGCCATCTCGCGCATGCGCTGGAACGGGCGGTACTGCACGGTGTGCATTTCGTCGACGAGGTACGCAATGATGCGCATGAATGCATCGACGAGCGTGCCCTGGCGCAGGTTCGCGCGCGCCGCGCGCAAGCGCAGCTTCGCGAGCTCCTTGCGCAGCTCCATGAGCGGCGGCCCGATCGGCTCGAGCGGCTGGCCCGGCGTCACACCCACGAGCGCCTGCACCCATGGAGCCGTATAGACGTTGTAGAACGCGTTCTCGACCCACGCGTCGCGCGCGTCACGATAGAGATCCCACGCGGCCTCGATGCCCGCCGATATCTGCCGCTCGAGCTGCGTGAAGGGATTGTCGGGCGCGGCGGGCTTGCGGTACTCGCGCACGGACTCGGCCAGCACGGGCAGCGCGGCCAGCGCCGGGTTCGCGTCGCTCATCACGCTGCGCTCCACGCGCGCCGGATGCGACTCGCGCAGCAGATGCGCCGTGAGCGCGTTGCTCGACGCACGCACGAACGGCGAAGCGAACAGATCGTAGAGCCGCTGATTGTTCTCCGAGAAGCGGCGCACCACCTCGAACGGCTGCTCGTCCTCGCGGCCGTCGTCGAGCGCGAGGATATCGTCGATCGTGCGGCGCTCGAAGCGGATCTCGTAGCGGCCTTCAAGCGATTCGAGGCGGCCGGCTTCCGGCGCCGTGTCGGTGATCTTCGCTTCGTAAAGGCCGGGCGGCAGCACGTCGATGAGATCGAGCGCCGAAAACAGTTCGGTGTGCTCCTTGTTTGCCACGCTCGCCGAAACGAAGATGCCGAGGTGACCCACTTTGTCGTGCAGGCAATAGACGATCACCTGCTCGTTGGCGATGACCTCGTCCACGCTCGCATAGAGGTCGGGAATCCAGTTCAGCGCCTGCTGCGGCGGCGTGATGTTATCGCCCCAGGAGGCGAGCACGATGATCGGCGTGCGGATGTTGCGCAGGTCCACCGGCGCGCGCGCGTTCTTCGCGTAGACCTCGTTGCGCGTGAGGTGATTGCCGACAAAGAGGTTCTGCACGATCCAGTCGATCTCGGCGCGGTTGAGCTGGAAGTGGCCGCCCCACCAGCGCTCGAATTCGAGGAAGCGCTCGCGCTCCGTATCGACGTTCGAATAGAGGTTGTAGAGCTTGCCCCAGAACGTGTTGGCGGGGTTGAGGTTCTCGAAGTTCTGCACGAGATGGGCGCCGTCGAAGTGACCATCGCCCAGATCGGCGGCAAGCGACGACATCCACGAACCGCCGAGCATGCCGCCCGAATAACGCATGGGGTTCTTGCCCTTCACGCCGGCCCAGTACGAAAGCGGCGAGCCCGCAAGCATGAGCGGGCCGACCAGTTCGGGTGCGCTGGCCGCGAGTAGCGCCGCGGCCCACCCGCCCTGGCAATTGCCGATGATGAAAGGCAGGCCGTCCGCCTCGGGATGCATCTGGCGCACCTTGCGAATGAAGACGGCTTCCGCCTTGGCGACCGACTGGATGGTCTGCGTGGGGCACGGCACCGGGAAGAAGGTCACGAAGTAGCAAGGGTGGCCCTTGCGCAGCGCGATACCCACCTCGCTGTCCATCTTGAAGCCCGCGATGCCGGGGCCGTGGCCCGCGCGCGGGTCGATGACGACGAAAGGCCGCATGCGCGCATCCGTCGGCACACCTTCTGCAGGCAGCATGCGCAGCAGCGCGTAATTGCATGGATCGTCGAGTTCGCGGCCGTCCACGACCACTTCGTAGTCGAAGCGCAGCACGGGCGGCATGCCCTCCTGCTCGTGAACGTGGGTCTGGTTGCCGCGCTCGCGCAGCGCGTCGAAGAACAGCACGCCGCGCTGGCACGCGTCGAACAGATAGTCATAGAGCGGCTGAACGGCGGCTGGCGTGGGCACGCCGAACGGGGACACAGCGCAGGCAAAGGCGAGAGGCGTGGGAGCGGGAACGGCCACGAGGCGGATCTCCATGAACGGGGCACGCGCGACCGCCCTGCGCGCACGATGCCCGCAAGGCGCGACCGGTCTGGCGCGGCGTGCCCGTGCACGGCACGCTAAGCCCTAATGATGGTGTGGTACAGCAGCCATGCTGCACTGCAGTATTCCAATGTAGGCAGCACCTTGTCGAAAGTCAAGGCAAGCAAACGGGGCAACAGCGCCGCCTGTGCTGACATGATCGGCTCGCGGCGTGAACGAAGCATGACAAGGCCCCGTGGGCCGGGGCGCTCCGCGTCAAGCTGACAGAGGACACTTTTCCTGCACCATTTCAGGCGCTGCACTACACTTGTTGGCGCGTTGCGCGATGCAACATGCGGGCGCCGCCAAGCGTCCGGCGCAATCGCGCTAGCCCCATCCTGGTCAAGTCCTGCAGGGAGACGCACATGGCTTCACCGCACGACAAGTACTCTGCCCTGCTGGAGCGCTGCAGCAGCCTCGCGCCGGTCCCCACCGCCGTGGCGCATCCCTGCGACGTGTCCTCGCTCACGGGCGCGCTCGACGCCGCGAGCCTCGGCCTCATCGTGCCGCTTCTCATCGGACCGGAAGCGAAGATCCGCGCCGTGGCCGACGAAGCGCAACTGCCGCTCACGGGCGCGACGATCATCGACGCACCGCACAGCCACGCAGCCGCCGCGCGCGCCGTGCTCGCGGTGCGCTCGGGCGAGGCGGAACTGCTCATGAAGGGCAGCCTGCACACCGACGAGCTGCTGCACGAAGTGGCCTCCGGCGCGAACGGCCTGCGCACCGAGCGGCGCCTCTCGCACGTGTTCGCGATGGACGTGCCCCTGTATCACAAGCCGCTCTTCATCACCGACGCGGCCGTCAACATCTTCCCGAAGCTCGCCGACAAGGCCGATATCGTGCGCAACGCGATCGAGCTCGTCCAGGCGCTCGGCATCGAGCGGCCCAAGGTGGCGATCCTCGCCGCCGTCGAAACCGTCTCCGACAAGATGCCCTCGACAATCGATGCCGCCGCGCTCTGCAAAATGGCCGACCGCGGCCAGATCGTGGGCGCGCTGCTAGACGGCCCGCTCGCCTTCGACAACGCCATCAGCACCGAGGCGGCGCGCATCAAGGGGATCGTCTCGCCGGTCGCGGGCGACCCCGACATCCTGCTCGTGCCCGACCTCGAAGCGGGCAACATGCTCGCCAAGCAGCTCACCTTCCTCGCCGGCGCGGAAGCGGCCGGCATCGTCCTCGGCGCGCGCGTGCCGATCATTCTCACGAGCCGCGCCGACACCGTGCGATCGCGCATCGGCAGTTGCGCGATCGCGGTGCTCGTCGCGCACGCGCGGCGCGCACGTCAAACCACGGAGCTAGTGTGAGTACAGCGCCTCGCGCCCAGGAGGCGCATCAGCACGCGGAAGGCCATGTCGTGCTCGTCGTCAACGCGGGTTCGTCGAGCATCAAGTGTTCGGTGTACCGCGTTGTCGACGATCCCAAAGTGGAAGGCGGCGCGCGCGCGATCCTCGGTGCCGGCGGGCAGATCGAGGGCATCGGCGTCGCGCCGCGCGTGGTCGCGCACATGGCCGACGGACGGCCCATCGTGGACGAGAAATTTCCCGTGGGGCAGGTCGCCGATCACGACGCCGCCTTCCGGCTGCTGCGCCTCGTGCTCGCCGTGGGGCTGCGCGACACGCCGCCTTCCGCAATCGGCCATCGCGTGGTGCATGGCGGCTCGCACTATGCCGACGCCGTGCTCATCGACGACCAGGTGATCGCGGAGCTCGACGCGCTCACGCCGCTCGCGCCACTGCATCAGCCGCACAACCTCGCGGCGATCCGGGCCGTGCGCCAGGCCGCTCCCGAACTCGTGCAGGTGGCCTGCTTCGACACCGCGTTCCACGCGACCAACGGTGTCATGGCGCAGCTCTTCGCGCTGCCGTACAGCTACTTCAAGGACGGCATCCGCCGCTACGGCTTTCACGGTCTCTCGTACGAATACATCGCGCGGCACCTGCACGTGGTGGCGCCCGACATCGCTCGTGGGCGCGTGATCGTCGCGCATCTGGGCAACGGCGCGAGCCTGTGCGCGATGAAGGACGGCAAGAGCGTGGAGACGACCATGGGGCTCACCGCGCTCGACGGGCTGCCCATGGGTACGCGCAGCGGCGCGCTCGACGCGGGCGCGGTGCTGTGGATGATGGCGCGCGGCATGGACCATGACGCCATCCAGAAGCTGCTCTATCAGGAGTCGGGCCTGAAGGGCCTGTCTGGCGTGAGCAGCGATATGCGCGAGCTGCTTGCGAGCACCAACGACCAGGCGAGGCTCGCGATCGACTTCTACACTTATCGCATCGCGCAGGAAGTGGGCAAGCTCGCCGTGGGGCTGGGCGGGCTGGACGGGCTCGTGTTCACGGGCGGCATCGGCGAACATGCGGCGCCGATCCGTGCTCAGGTGTGCGAACGACTCAAGCCGCTCTTCGGCACCGAGCTCGATGCCGACGCGAATGCGGCCAACCAGGAGCGTATCGGCACGCGCGAGAGCCGCGTGCCCGTGTTCGCGGTGCGCACCGACGAAGAAGGCATGATCGCGCTGCACACGGCGCGCCTCCTGCGCGAGGCCAGGCGAATCTAGCAGCGGCCTGGCAGCGCCGCCAACGCGTTACCAGGCAAACGCCAGTTCACTGGCTACCCGCGTCTCGTGGCGCAGGCGCCGCGGCGCCTCGCAATGCACGAGCGTGTCGATGAAGTGCTTTGCCCGCGGCCATGGCCCGAATCCCGCCGCCGTGTTGATATGGCCCGCATCGCCGAGATTGACGAAGGCGCTGCCCAGATGCCGCGCGAGCTCGTGCGCCCCGGCGAGCGTCATCCACGGATCGGTTTCGCTGCCGATCAGGATCGACGGCACCGTGAGCCGCTTCGCCTCGAATGGTCCCGCAAAGCGGAACTTCGCGGGACTCGCGGGCGCGACGAACAGCACGCCCGTGATATCGGCGCCCGCGATGCCCTGCTGCAGCGCATGGGCCGCGACGAGGCAGCCGAAGCTGTGCGCGGCCAGCACGAACGGCCCGCGCTCGCGCGCCAGCAAGGCGCCAAGCGAGGCGCTCCAGACCGCGAGGTCGGGCGCCTCCCAGTCGGCCTGCTCGATGCGCAAGGCCCGTGGGAACTGACGCTCGAGCCAGGTTTGCCAATGCGCGCCGTCGCTGCCGTGCAGCCCTGGCACGGTGACGAGTCTAGGCGGCCAACGCGGATGAGCGCTCGAAAGCATGATTTTTTCCTCGCTCGAACAAAGCGTGGATGGATTGTGACCCGCGCGCCGCGCCCGCCGAACCAATTTTTTTTGCTTAGCTTTGCGGCGCGCCCGGCTAAAGCGCGCGTGACAGGGCCCGCCGCGTGGCCGCCCGGCGGTCCCGGGCGCGAAAAAGTAGAATGTCACCAGGACCTCAGTCACGGAAATCCCCCATGTCGCGGGCAACGAGCATCGACCGGCGGCGGCCGCCGCCCCGCCATCCAGCGTCTGCGCCTGTGCGCGGCACGCCCGGACGGGCCGCCCGCGACCGCGACACCCAACCAACGAGACACGCTGCCCGATGAAGATCCTGTTCTGGCTGCCGCAAGCCGATGCGTCCACGTGGCTGCACGCCCTGACCCGCGCGCTGCCCGGCGCCGAGCTGCGCGAATGGCAACCCGGCGATACCGCCGCCGCCGACTACGCGGTCGTCTGGCACCCGCCGCGCGAGATGCTGGCCGCGCGCCGCGGTTTGCGCGCGATCTTCAACCTGGGCGCGGGCGTCGATGCGATCCTTGCACTCGAGCGCGAACATCCGGGTACGCTGCCGCCCGACGCGCAGCTCGTTCGCCTGGAAGACTCGGGCATGGCGCAGCAGATGAGCGAGTACGTGCAGCATGCCGTGCTGCGCTATCTGCGGCGCTTCGACGAATACGCGCTCGCACAGGCACGCCGCGAATGGCACGTGCTCGCCCCGCATCCGCGCGAGACCTTCACCGTGGGCGTGCTCGGGCTCGGCGTGCTGGGCGCCCAGGTGGCGCGCGCGGTCGCCTCGCTCGGCGTGCCGGTGCGCGGCTTCTCGCGCACTGCGAAGCATCTCGACGGCATCGCGACGTTTTCGGGCCCGCTGCGTGGCGAGCAGTTCGACGCCTTCCTCGACGGCGTGAAGCTGCTCGTGAACCTGCTGCCCGCCACACCGGACACCGAGGGCATTCTCGACGCCAGCGTGTTCGCCAGGCTCGAACGCGGCGCGTATGTGGTGAACGTGGCGCGCGGCTCGCATCTCGTCGAACAGGACCTGCTCGACGCCATCGCCCACGGCACGCTCGCGGCGGCAACGCTCGACGTGTTCCGCCACGAACCGCTCGCGCCCGATCATCTGTTCTGGCGCGAGCCGCGCATCACGATCACGCCGCACAGTTCGGCGCTGACGCTGCGCGACGAAGCCATTTCGCAGGTCGCCGACAAGATCGAAGCGCTCGCGCGCGGCGAGACCGTGGGCGGCGTCGTGCATATCGGGCGCGGCTATTGATCGCCCGCCCCCTTTTGAATACATGCAGTTGGAGACACCCATGACCCTGCCCGCAGCAGTCAAGATCGTCGAAGTGGGACCGCGCGACGGTCTGCAGAACGAAAAAGAGTTCGTTTCCACCGCCACCAAGATCGAACTGATCAACCGCCTTTCGGCAGCCGGCTTCGCGAACATCGAGGCGGCTTCGTTCGTTTCGCCCAAATGGGTGCCGCAGATGGCCGACGGCGCCGAAGTCATGGCCGGCATCGCGCGCCGCCCCGGCGCGATCTACTCGGTGCTCACGCCGAATCTGCGCGGCTTCGAAGGCGCGCTCGCCGCGCGCACGGACGAAATCGTGATCTTCGGCGCCGCGAGCGAGGCGTTCTCGCAGAAGAACATCAACTGCTCGATCGCGGAGAGCATCGAGCGCTTCGTGCCCGTGGCCGAGGCCGCGAAGCAGCACGGCGTGCGCATTCGCGGCAGCGTTTCGTGCTCGCTCGGTTGCCCGTATCAGGGCGAGGTGCCCGTGGCGTCGGTCGTGGACGTGGTCGAGCGCTTCGCTGCGCTCGGCTGCGACGAGATCGATATCGCGGATACGATCGGCGTGGGCACGCCGAAGCGCACGCGCGAGGTGTTCGAAGCCGTGACGAAGGTGTTCCCGCGCGAGCGCCTTTCGGGCCACTTCCACGATACCTACGGCCAGGCGCTCGCGAATATCTACGCGGCCCTGCAGGAAGGCATTGCGATCTTCCACGCGTCGGTGGCGGGGCTAGGCGGCTGTCCCTACGCGAAGGGCGCGACCGGCAACGTCGCGACCGAAGACGTGCTGTATCTGATGAACGGCCTTGGCATCCACACCGGCGTCGACCTCAACCAGGTGGTCGCCGCCGGCGAGTTCATCTCGACCGCCATCGGGCGCGCCAACATTTCGCGCGCGGGCAAGGCACTGCTCGCGAAGCAGCGCAGCGATGCCGCCTGCGCGTAATGTACCCCGGCCCCCGGCACCCCGCCTCATGATGCATTGCAGTACGAAGGAATAAATCACATGACGACAGATACGCTCTCCTCCTCCCAGCCACATCCCGACGCACTGCCCGACGCACTGCCCGATTCGGCGCGTCGCGTCGCGCTGCTGCTGCGCGAACGCGGCCACCTGAAGCCAGTGGTGATGCTGCCCGAGACCGGCAAGACCTCCGCCGAAGCGGCGGCCGGGCTTGGCTGCGAAGTCGCGCAGATCGCCAAGTCGATCCTCTTTCGCCGCCGCGAAGACGACGCCCCCGTACTCGTGATCGCGAGCGGCGCGAACCGGGTCGACGAGAAGAAGGTGGCCGCGCACGTGGGCGAGATCGGCCGCGCGGATGCGAAGTTCGTGCGCGAGATGACCGGCTATGCGATCGGCGGCGTCTGCCCGATCGGCCATGCCACGACGCCCGTCACACTCATCGACGCCGATCTGTTCGCGCTCGACAGCCTGTGGGCCGCGGCGGGCCATCCGCATGCGGTGTTCAACCTGTCGCCGCAGGAGCTGGCCACGCTGACGGGCGCTCCGGTGGTGGACGTCGCCCTGCGCGACGCCTGAGCATGACAGCGCTGACCATGACGCCGGCCATCGCCTCGCCCTGCATCGGCATCTGCCGCATGAACGAGGCCATGGGCCTGTGCGACGGATGCCTGCGCACGCTCGACGAGATCGCGGCGTGGTCGACATTCGACAACGAAGCCAAGCGCGCGGTCTGGAACGCCGTCGAATCGCGCCATGCGCAGTGGATGGCGCAATGCGCCGGTCGCGGGAACTCGCCATGAACACGCCGCCCCGCGTAGTCAAGCCTGGCGAAACCTGCCGCTCGACACTCGCGCTCTCGCCGGAATCGGTGAAGACGTTCGCGACGCTCGCGAACGACCTGAACCCGCTGCATCACGACGAAGCGTACGCGGCGCAAAGCCGCTTCGGCGGCCTGATTGCGTCCGGCACACAACCCTCCGCGCATTTCATGGCGCTGCTCGCCACGTACTTCTCCACCTACGCCCAGCCGCTCGGCCTCGAGTTCGACATCAAGCTCAAGCGCGCCACCTATGCGCACGATGTGCTCACGTTCGAGTGGCGCGTGGAGGATGCGTGGTGGAAAGCGAGCCTGAACGGCGACCTCGTCAAACTCGCGGGCACGGCCATCAATCAGGATAGCGAAATAGTCCTGGTTGGGCACGCAACCATCCTCGTCATGCCGAAACCATGAGCGCCACGATTGAACTGCCGCCGTCGGTCCGCGTATTCGAGCGCGGCTGGCTCTCGTCGAACAACGTGCTGCTCGTGGACGACGCGCGCGCGGCGCTGGTCGATACCGGCTACGCCACGCATGCCGCGCAGACGGTCGCCCTGGTGCGACACGCGCTGGCCGGGCGCTCGCTCGATCTGATCGTGAATACCCATCTGCACTCCGATCATTGCGGCGGCAACGCGCATCTGCAGGCGGCATGGCCGTGCGCAACGCTGATCCCCGCGTGCAGCGCAAGGACCGTGCGCGAATGGGACGAAGCGGGCCTCACCTTTGGCGCGACCGGGCAGACCTGCGAGCGCTTCGGCTTCACCGGGACGCTCTCGCCCGGCGAGCGGCTGATGCTGGGCGGCTTCGAGTGGGAGGTGATCGGCGCACCCGGCCACGATCCCGATTCGGTGATGCTCTATGCCGCCGCCCCGCGCCTGTTGATCAGCGCGGACGCGCTCTGGGAGCACGGCTTCGGCGTGATCTTTCCGGAACTCGAAGGCGAGAGCGGCTTTGCGGAGCAGCAAGCCGTGCTGGAGACAATCGCGCAACTGGATGTCGCAACGGTGATTCCGGGGCACGGCGCACCGTTTGCGAACATTGAAGCGGCGCTCGAACGTGCCTTCTCGCGGCTCGCATGGCTACGCGCCGACCCCGCGCGCAACGCACGCAACGCCCTCAAGGTGCTGATCGTGTTCAAGCTGCTCGAAGTGCGCACGATGACGTTTGCAACGCTCGAAGCGATGCTCGGGAGTGCTGCGGCCATGCGTGCGGCGGCGCAACAGCTCGCGCCGCAAAGCGCATGGCCCGCGCTGCTGCGCGAACTGGCGGCCGAGCTGGCGAAGAGCGGCGCGCTCGCTATCGACGGCGAACGCCTGCTGGCGCCCGCTGCGGCTGCCTGAGACGGAAAAAAAACGCTCGTCCATGACTGGACGAGCGTGAGGATCCTGCTCTGGCGTGATCAAATCTGATCCGTCGAGGCATGATACTCGCGCCCCCTGGCGTGGAGCATCGGTGATTTCCCTAAAAATTGCGGCATCGATCACCATGGCTCGCGCACCGATTAATTCGCCATCCGAATCAATTATCCATCAGACAGATCGAACCCCGCGCCGCTGCGGCACGATACGCCAACCCAGGTTAGCCCCTGCCGCCGCCAGCAGGATCAGCGTCGCGCCCGCCACCTGAATCCAGGCAAGACGCTGCCCGAAGGCGAGCCAGTCCACGAGTATCGCAACCACCGGGTAGATGGACGAAAGCGCGCCGGTTATGGCCGTGGGCAGCTTCTGAATCGCGCCGTAAAGCAGCACGTACATGATGCCGATGTGCACCACGCCCAGCGTGACAATCTACGCCCAGTGCAGCGGCGTGGCCGGCAGCGTGTCGTAGTGGATGAACGGTGCGAGCGCGAGCGCGCCGAACGCGAACTGCCCGTCATGCCAGGCAGTTTACCGGGTGCGTTGCGTGTATTGCATGGCGCTGCTCGCGGCGCGTCACCGGCTCAGGTGGGCGCCCAACATCTCGAAGAGAAAAGAACACAGGTAAAGGCCGAACCCGATCGCGCCGCCGAGCAGCGTGCCATTGATACGGATCCGCTGCAGATCCTTGCCGATCTTCTGCTCGATCAGCGCCGACATGCTCTGCGCGTCCCAGTTTTTCACCGTGTCGCTGATGTGGCGCGTGAGGAACGCGGCAAACTCTGGCGCCATCGCGTGCGCCGACTCTTCGAGATGTTCGTTGAGCGCGGCGCGCAGCTTCGCGTCGCCCGCCAGCGCATTGCCGATCCAGCGGCCCGCCGCCGCCACTCTCGCGTGCATCAGCGAATCGGGCTGCTCCAGGTCGCGCCGCAGCCACGCGCGCAGATCGCCCCACAAGGTGCGGGCGTAATCGTCGAACGCCGGGTTGTCGCGCAGGCTGGCCTTCAATTCCTCACCTTTGGCAAGAAACGCGGGATCGGTCTTGAGCCGCGCGATCAGCCTCTGCACGATCTCGTCGAACTTCTGCCGCAGCTGATGCTCGCGGTCTTCGCTGATCTGCAGCAGCAGCCGCTCGACGGCAGTCGTCAACACGCGCGCGCCGCTGTCGCCTATCCACGCGGTGGGCAGCACCTTCTCCGTGAGCGGATACTCGCCCTTCAAGCCCTCCACGATGCGCGCCGCCACGAAGCTGCGCGTCTCCTCCACGCGCAGCAGCGCGACGAACTGGTCGATCAGCTTGTCGAGTAGCTCCTGGTGGCGACCGTCCCTCGTCAGCGTGTCGAGCACCGCGGCCATCGACTTGGAGAGGTCGACGCTGGCGAGCGCCGCGTGCAGCCCGTCGCGGATCAGCGTCTGGATGCGCGGATCGTCCACCAGCTCCAGCAGGCCCGACGCGAGCCGCACCACGTAGTCGCCAAGGCGCTGCGCGTTGCGTTCGTCGGTCAGCCAGCCGGCCACGCGCTGCGCCGGATCGTGGCGGCGAATCAGCGCCACGAGCGAGTCGACGTCGAGAAAGCGGTCCTTCACGAAGTGCGCGAGCTCGTCGGCGATGCGGTCCTTGTTGCGCGGAACCACCCCTGTATGCGCCGAAACGAACGGCACCGGCAGGGCCCGGAAGAGCGCAGCCACGGCGAACCAGTCGGCCAGCGCACCGACCATCGCGGCCTCGCTGCAGGCCTTGAACGCGCCGACGGCGAAGGCGCTGCCGAAGCCCGGCGGCCAGCACGCGGTCACGACGAAGACGCAGGCGGCCGCCGCCAGCAACAGCAGCGGTCGGCGCTTGGCACGCCTGAGTTCGATCTCGTCGGTGAGGGGCTGGGACGCGGGAGACGGCATGGGCGAAAGGCAGAGGCAAAGACCGCGCCATTATGCGGCCAATGCGTGCGCGCGCGCCGCGCCGGCCGCCCGCTGCTCAGGGCCCGCTGGCTTCGAAGAATGCCAGCATCTCCTTCACGAGCTCCGCGCTCGCTTCTTCGGGAATATAGTGGCCGCTGGCAAGCGAGCGCCCACTCACATCGCGCGCGACCTTGCGCCATTCGGCCAGCGCGTCGAAGCAGCAGGCGACGACGCCCCGCTCGCCCCACAGCACGCGCAGCGGGCAGCCAAGCTTGTGGCCGCGCTCGATGTCGGCGCGGTCGTGCTCGAGGTCGATCGTCGCGGATGCCCGGTAGTCCTCGCACATCGCATGCACCGCGCCGGGCTGGCGCAGCGCCGCGCGATAGGCGTCGAGCGCCTCGGGCGCGAACGGCGCGAGGCCCGCGTGGCGGTTGCCCATCACGCGCTCGATATAGAGGTCGGTGTTCGCGCCCACCAGCGCCTCGGGCAGCGGTGCCGGCTGGATCAGGAAGAACCAGTGGAAATACGCCGTCGCGAAGGCGCGGTCGGTCTGTTCGTACATCGAGAGCGTGGGGGCGATATCGAGCAGCATCAGGCGCTCGACCGCCCCCTGATGATCGAGCGCCATGCGATGCGCCACGCGCGCGCCGCGATCGTGCGCGCAGACCAGAAAGCGCTCGTAGCCGAAGTGGCGCATCACTTCCACCTGGTCGGCAGCCATCGCGCGTTTCGAGTAAGTGGCGTGCGCGGGGTCGCCCGCCGGTTTCGACGAGGCGCCGTAGCCGCGCAGGTCGGTGGCGATCACGGTGAAGTGCCTCGCGAGCTCGTCGGCGCAGCGATGCCAGATCATGTGCGTCTGCGGGTGGCCGTGCAGCAGCAGCAGCGGCGGTCCCTTGCCGCCCTTCACACCATAGATGTCAATCCCGCTTGCCGTGCGAACAGTGAATGGCGCGAATCCGTCGAAGGGCATGTCGTCTCGCTTGTCGTTGTTGGTCTCCCCTGCATTGTAGGAGGGCCCGGCTGCCGCTCAGCGCGATTTCAGCGGCCAAAGGCAGAAACCGAAGACTTGCTCGAAAGTGGCGCGCCGTACCCAGGCGGTGTCTCGTACCTATAATCGAACGGTCGTTTCATGATTCGCGCGATGGCCGCCTCGTCGCCCGCGCTTCGTCGCCGCAGTACGATCTGATTCAGCCGTCCCGGGTCGCTCATCCACCTCGGCTCGCCGCCGTGCGCGCGGCGTACAGGAAGCGCAGTCCGGCGGCCCGGCACACCACGCTCCATGCGGCCGGAACAAGGAGACCCTCGTCATGGCATTGCCCACCGTCCTGCAAAACCTCTCGCTGCCTGTCGTCGGTTCGCCGATGTTCATCGTCAGCTATCCCGAGCTCGTGCTCGCGCAGTGCAAGGCCGGCATTGTCGGCTCGTTTCCCGCGCTCAATGCGCGCCCCGCGGAACAGCTCGAGGTCTGGCTCACGCAGATCCAGGCCGAGCTTGCCGAATACAAGGCCGCCAACCCGGACGCGATCATCGGCCCGATCGCCGTAAATCAGATCGTGCATCAGTCGAATGCGCGGCTCGAACACGACGTGCGCGTGTGCGTCGAGCACCAGGTGCCGGTCTTCATCACGAGCCTGCGGGCGCCGGCGCGCGAGATCATCGACGCCGTGCACAGCTACGGCGGCATCGTGCTGCACGACGTCATCAATCTGCGCCACGCGGGCAAAGCACTCGAAGCGGGCGTGGACGGTCTGATCCTCGTTGCCGCGGGCGCGGGCGGCCACGCGGGCACGACCTCGCCGTTCGCGCTGGTGGGCGAAGTGCGCAAGATGTTCGACGGTCCCATCGTGCTCTCGGGTTCGATTGCCAATGGCGGCTCGATCCTCGCCGCCCAGGCCATGGGCGCCGACCTCGCGTACATGGGCACGCGCTTCATCGCGACCCGCGAGGCACACGCGGCGGACGCCTACAAACAGGCCATTCTCAGCGCCAAGTCCGCCGACATCGTCTACACGAATCTCTTCACGGGCGTGCATGGCAACTACATCCGCGAAAGCATCGTCAACGCGGGGCTCGACCCGGAAGCGCTGCCCGAATCGGACAAGTCGAAGATGAACTTCGCCGGCGACAAGGCGAAGGCCTGGAAAGACATCTGGGGCGCGGGCCAGGGCGTGGGGCTGATGGACGACGTCCCCGGCGTGGCGGAACTCGTCGCGCGGCTCAAGCAGGAGTACGACGAGACCAGGGCACGCCTCGGCGTGGGGCGCTGACGCGGTTCGAGCCAGCGCCCGGGCAAGCGGGCAAGCGCGCCGGCGCGGCGCCGGCTAGGAGGCCGCCGCCGCGCGTATCGCCTCGACACCGGGCCACAACCCCCGGTCGGCGAAGCGCTCGGCGAGAAAGTCGACGAACGAGCGCACCTTCGCGGAGAGATGCCGCCGGCTCGCATACATCGCATGGATGGGCAGCTCGCGCGGCGGCAGCGCATCCACGAGCAGCGGCACGAGACGGCCCTCGGCGATATCGTCGCCGATCACCTCGGTGCCGAGCATCGAGAGGCCGCCGCCCTGCAGCACGACCACGCGCAAGGCCTCCAGGTGATTGACGATGAGGTTGCCGGCCGGCTTCGGCCGCACGCCACCTTCGGCGAACGGCGCGAGCTCCTGGGCCGAGGCCCCCGCGTAGTGCACGAAGTTATGGCGCGCGAGGTCCGCGACCGTTCTCGGCACGCCGCGGCGGCGCAGATAATCGGGCGAAGCGCACAGCACGATGTGCGCGGTGGCGAGCGGCCGCGCGATCAGCGAAGACGACTTGAGCCCCGAGGGCGAGGCGCGGATCGCCACGTCGAAGCCCTCGTCGATCAACTCGACGACACGGTCGGAGAGGGTGATATCGACGGTGACCTGCGGGAAACCCGCCGCATAGTCGGCCACCGCGCCCATCACGTGGCGCAGCCCGAACGCGGTGAGCGAGGACACGCGCAGACGCCCGCGTGGCACGACGCTCGCGGCGCCCACGGCCTGGCCGGCTTCGTCGAGTTCGGTGAGCGCCTGCACGAGACGCTCGTAGTATTCGCGACCCGCCTCGGTGGGCGCGACGCGGCGCGTGGTGCGGTTCAGGAGCCGCGCGCCCAGCTGCTGCTCCAGATGCGCGACGTGCTTGCTCGCCATCGCCGCCGACATGCTCATGCGATCTGCCGCGCCGACAAAGCTGCCCGCCTCCACCACCTGGCGGAACACTTTCATGCTGACCAGGGTATCCATCGCACGCGCGCCTGAGGGTCGATAAAGGTAAGCATCGGAAAACAGGAGGAATCAATCGCCGCCATTGTGCGCGCTTTATCAATTCCCGGTATGCAAACCCGCCCGCGCTTGGCACGTGCGCTTGGCACCAGAATTGGGTACCCCGAAAAAACGACGCCCCGCGCTGCAAGCAGCGCGGGGCGCAGGCGTCAAACCCCCGTGTGGTCCGCGGCTTAGAACTTCGCGCGGATACCGGCGCCGTAGGTCATGCCCGAGGACATGTTGTCGAAGTGGTCGTACATGTAGGCGGCGTAGAGGTCGGTGCGCTTCGAGAGCGGATAGTCGTAGCCGATAGCCGCCGTCTGGCGCGTCTGGTTGAGACCGCCGCCGTCGCGCGAGTACGCGTACGAGGCCATGACCGTGCCCGGGCCCGCCGGCACCGTGACGCCGCCCTGCGCCGTGTTCACGTGCCAGCTGCCCACCTGCTCCCAGTTCGACGTGTACATGTACTGGCCGTAGAACTTCACATACTTGAGGTCGTACGTCAGGCCGACCTGCCCGACGCCCTGGCTCTTCAGGCCGGCGGTCGTGATGGTGCCGCTCGCGTCGATAGGAATGCTGCTGATATCGCCCGGCGTGTTGTTGAAGTTCACGTACTGGTAGACCGCAGTCGCGGCGAACGGGCCGTGGAAGTACAGGGCCTGCACGCTCCACTTCTTCGCGCCGTTGTCGCCGGCCTGGTTGCCAAGCGCGTACATCACCGAACCCGTGAAGCCGTTGATGTCAGGCGTGGAGTACTGGAGCGCGTTGTTCCAGCCCGAGTCGCCGATCACACCCTGATCGGTCGTGTAGGTCGGGTAGGTCGAGAGGCCGAGGTAGGTGTGGTACACCATCGGCGAGAAGGTGTACGAATCGACGAAGGGGTTGAACAGGATCGTCGAAACGAACAGCTGCGTCGTCAGGCGGCCGCCCGTGAACGTACCGTACGGCGACTCGAGGCCGACGTATGCGTTGCGGGCGAAGAACGTGTCGCCGGTGAAGCGGCCGTCCGCGCCGTTCTGCGCGCGGAAGAAGCTTTCCAGCGCGAAGATGGCCTTGTAACCGCCGCCCAGATCCTCGTCGCCCTTGAAGCCGAAGTACGAGGTCGACATGCCGCCGCCGCCCACGTTCACCGCCGCGTTGTCCCCCGGGAATTTCGTGACGCCGACCCATTCGTCGATCTGACCGTAAAGCTGGACGCTCGACTGCGCAAACGCCGACGACGATGCAGCAGCAAGAACGGCGGCGAGCGCGCTTGCCTTCAAGGTGGTGCGCAGCGCGCGGCTAACGGCTGTATTCATGGGTTCTCCTGTCTTTGTCAAAAAAAAAGTGTGACTGGCGGCTGTGGCGCTCGCGCAAACCGTTTGTTTTTCGTCGTTCGCAGGCGGTGCCGTTCTTGGGCGGGACCATCTTCGCGGACCAATACCGTGGCCAAAAATATCTGGAGTTATTGCCGGTATATCGGTCCGATTAGTTTGCGGCTTTTAAAAGCTGATCCGGGACTGCCGGGGGCCGTTTGCGCCGCGTCGCAACTTCCGCTGAGCGGGCTCAAGAGCCGCATCAGCGGGAGATTCACGAGACTTTCGGACCCCGAATGCTGCGCCGCCATATCGGAGCCGGAATTTGATGACAGAAGCGTAATGTCTGACGAGAGATTTCCAAAAAAGTGTGGTATCCACGCGTCAGATTGGTCCGGTCGAGGCGCGGACAATCGTATGAAGAAGATCAGAAGCCCGAAACAGTCTTGCTCCGAGGCTGGAGCAGCCGGCGTCAGGCGACGCCGAAGCGGGCAAAGGCAGGACGGGAGACTAGTTGCGGTACGGCGACGGCATCGGCGGACGCGGCACATCGCCAGCGTTGCGCGGGAGTGGCCGCAAGGCGCCACGCTCCTCGTTGTAGCGCGCGACGTCTTCGCGGATCGAGCCCGTGCGCACCGGCGAATCCGCGGGCGGATGCGGAACCTCGCGTGCCTGCGCGCTGACAGGCGTGATCGGGCTGTCGCGGAAGCTGCTGGCGCTGTTGGCATACCCTCCGCCGGCGCCATAGCCACCGCTCGCGCGCTCGGGCTCGCGGCCGCCGCCACCGTGCCAGCCCCCCTGATCGGCCACGCGCATCGGGCTCGCGCCGTAGCCGCCCCGCTCGGCGCGGTTGCCGGCGTAAGGCAGCCCCGCCGGACCCGCAGCGTGGCGCGCGGGTGCCGCCAGCGGCGCCGCATTGCGCTGGCCCCATCCGCCGTGTGCCGCCCCGGACATCGGGCGCATCATGGGCGCGTGCTGAAAACCGCCGCCGCCATGCGGCGCGTACGCGGGTTGCGCATGGGCGAACGCGACAAGCGCCGATAAACCGGCGCCCAAAACCCACTGTCCCATTCGTGACAACCCTGCATGCATTATGTCGATCATCCGCCCGACGTTCGCGCCACAGCCCGCCATTCGGGCCATGGCGAGCCATCCCGGCGCTAGCGCCCGCGCAGGGCGTAACGTTTGCCACAGCGACGGACCCGAGCGTCCTCTGACGGTAATTTATGGGTGCCCCGGATGGGTGTCGAGCCAAAAAGTGTTAGGCCGCCTGAAGGGTTGTAACACCGTGTTACCGCTGGATTTTCTGGCTCCGGAAGGCCGTCGGAAGGGCATCTGGAACCGGTCCACCCTGGGCCGCTCAGGCCCATTGGATGCTGGTGCAACGAGTGCCGGGTTGGGTCGGCGCCATTCGTTGCAGTGCCAGATCGCCTCGGGTGACGCCCGTATTGAATCGGACCTTTCATGCTCGCAAATCATTAATCAATTCTTCAAATGAATTTGCCTTTTCAATCAGCTTGCGCCGACAATAGGTACTCCGATCAAACGGCGCGCCCCGTCCAGAACCGCACGCCGCACAGCGCCCCGGCGCGTCCGAGATTGTCAGATGGCCCGTCCGAAATTCCTGCCCGATAACTTCACGCTGTGCCTCGTCGGCACCGTGATCCTCGCGAGCCTGCTGCCGGTGCACGGTCAGGCCGCCACCGCGTTCAACTGGCTCACCAATTTCGCCGTGGGCCTGCTGTTCTTCCTGCACGGCGCGAAACTCTCGCGCGAAGCGATCGTTGCGGGCGCCACGCACTGGCGCCTGCACCTGCTCGTGCTGGCCAGCACCTTCATCCTCTTTCCCGTGCTGGGCGTCGTGCTCAAGCCCGTGCTTTCGCCGCTCGTCACGCCGGCGCTCTATGCAGGCGTGCTGTTCCTCTGCACGCTGCCCTCCACGGTGCAGTCGTCCATCGCCTTCACGTCGATCGCGCGCGGCAACGTGCCCGCCGCGGTGTGCAGCGCGTCGGCGTCGAGCCTGCTCGGCATCTTCATCACACCCGCGCTCGTGAGTCTCGTGATCTCGAACCAGAATGCAGGCGGCGGCTCGGCCTGGCACACCGTCTGGAACATCGTGCTGCAACTGCTCGTGCCGTTCATCGCGGGGCAGTTGCTGCGCCCCGTGATCGGCCGCTGGATCGAGCGCAATCGCGGCGTCCTGAAGTTCGTCGACCAGGGGTCGATCCTGCTCGTGGTCTACGGCGCGTTCAGCGAGGCCGTCAACGAAGGGCTCTGGCATCACGTTCCGCTTGCCGCGCTCGGCGGCCTCGTCGTCGTCAATGCGGTGCTGCTCGCGCTCGCCCTCGGCATCACGATATTCACGAGCAAGAAGCTCGGCTTCTCGCGCGCCGACCAGATCACGATCATCTTCTGCGGTTCGAAGAAGAGCCTCGCGGCGGGCGTGCCCATGGCCAAGGTGATCTTCGCCTCGAATGCCGTGGGCGCGGTCGTGCTGCCGCTCATGCTGTTCCACCAGATCCAGTTGATGGTGTGCGCGGCGCTCGCGCAACGCTGGGGCGCGCGCGACATGAGCCGCGAACGCGATGCGCAGGCCGGCGACGAATCGCGCCCGGCCAAGCGGAGCGCGGCGCCGGCGCAGCGCTGAACGCCCCCGCGCCGGGGCGCCTGGCCGCTGCCCGGCTTGTCACTAAAAATTCACTTAATTCTTCGCGCGCGCTGCCGATAAGGGGGACGTCTCTGCCCGATTACGGCGTCCCCATGTCTGTTAGCGCGTCCTCGCCCACCGCTCTACCCGGTATTGCAGGCCTGATCGGCCAGCGCCAGCTGCGCGCCGTCTTTCAGCCGATCGTCGATTTCGAGGACGGCGCGATCCTCGGCTATGAAGGTCTGATCCGCGGCCCCGCCGGTTCGCCGCTCGAAACGCCGGCAGCGCTGTTCGCCCGGGCGCTCGCGGAGGGCTGCACGACTTCGCTCGAGCACGCCGCCGCGCGGGCCTGCCTCGAGGCCTTCGCGAAGCTGGGCTGCCACGGCAAGCTGTTCCTGAACTTCAGCGCCGCCGCGCTGCGCCAGATCACCCACGCCGGCCGCGAAACGCCCGCGCTCTTCGACGGCACACTCGACGCCCACCGCGTGGTGATCGAGCTCACCGAGCAAAGCGCCATCGAAGATCTCGGCGAATTCACCCGGATCGTCGAGGTACTGCGCGCCACCGGCGCCCAGTTCGCGCTCGACGACTACGGCACCGCGAATGCGAGCATGAACCTGTGGGTGCGCCTGCAGCCCGACGTCGTGAAGATCGACCGCTTCTTCATTCACGACATCGCCAACAACGCGCTCAAGTTCGAAGCCGTGCGCGCGATGCAGCACTTCGCCCAGGCCAGCGGCGCGCGGCTCGTGGCCGAGGGAATCGAAAACGAAGCAGACCTGATCGTTCTGCGTGACATGGGTATCGGCAGCGGGCAGGGCTATTTCTTCGGCCGCCCCGACATGACGCCGGCCAGCACGCTCGCGCAGGCAACGCGCGAGACCTTGCGCGCGGGCCATATCGCCGTATTTCCCGAGCACGCGCGCCGCCCGGCCACGAGCCAGGCAGGCAACGGCGCGCCGGCGGCGAAGATGATGGTGCACGCGAGCGCGCTGCCGCGCCGCGCCACCAACAACGACGCGCTCGAACTCTTCAACCGCCAGCCCGATCTGCACGCGGTGGCGGTGGTCGAAGACGAGCGGCCCATTGCGCTGATCAACCGGCGCGCGTTCATGGAACGCTACGCGCTGCCTTACCATCGCGAGCTGTTCGGCAAGAAGGCGTGCCTGCAGTTCGCGAATCATTCGCCCGTGCTGATCGAGCAATCGATGACCGTGGAGCAGATGGCGATGCTGCTCGCGAGCGACGACCAGCGCTATCTCGCCGACGGTTTCGTGATCACCGACAACGGCCGTTACGCGGGCCTCGGAACCGGCGAGAGCCTCGTGCGCGCCGTGACCGAGGTGCGCATCCAGGCGGCGCGCTACGCGAACCCACTCACCTTCCTGCCCGGCAACATTCCGATCAGCTCGCACATCGAACGGCTGCTCTCACATGATGCGGGCTTCCACGCGTGCTATGTGGATCTGAATCAGTTCAAGCCGTTCAACGATCAGTACGGCTACTGGCAGGGCGACGAAGTGCTGAAGTTCGCGGCCACGGTACTGGCCGACGCCTGCGACCCGACGCGCGACTTCCTCGGCCACGTGGGTGGCGACGACTTCCTGATCCTGTTCCAGAGCGAGACCTGGCGCGAACGCGCCGAGCGCGCCATCGAGACGTTCAACGCGGGCGCGCAGCGTTACTACGCGCCGGCGGACCGCCTCGCGGGCGGTATTCGTGGCGAAGACCGCCACGGCAACCCGGCCTTCTTCGCCTTCGTGACGATGGCGATCGGCTGCGTGCAGGTCGCGCCGGGCCAAGGTGCGCGCCACAACAGCGAACAGATCGCGTCGCTTGCGGCGCTCGCCAAGCGGCGCGCGAAGCAGGAGGCATCGGGCCTCATGGTGATCGACGGCAACAACAGCGCGGCACTCCTGCCCGCGCACGGCGAGCGCCCTTCAGCCGCCAACTGAGCCCCTCCGTGCGGGCGGCGCATGCGCCGCCCGCCGCCTCATATCGTCCCCATCAACACCAGAACGATCACGACGATCAGAACCACGCCGAGCGTACCGGTCGGCGCGTAGCCCCACGAGCGGCTATACGGCCAGGCGGGGAAGGCCCCGATCAACAACAGAATCACGAGAATGAGCAAGACGGTGCTGAGCATGACGTACCTCGCGTGGTCGATTGGTATGGAGGCGACAGCGCAACCGACATGCCCACGCCTTGTTTAGTTGTTTTTACTAAACACGTAAATTTACGTTTATTCAATTCAATACGGGTATTTACCGTACTTACCAGGCGTTTTCAGCCACGGTTTTCCGGCATTTTTACTATACAATCGCCCCCACACGAGGCCAGTGCCTGACGAGCCACTACCAGCCACCACTACAGGGAGCCATGGGGACAACCATCCGCGACGTCGCGCAGGCTGCCAACGTATCGATCGGCACCGTCTCGCGCGCCCTGAAGAACCAGCCCGGCCTTTCGGAAGCCACGCGCGCCCGCATCGTCGAAGTCGCGCGCACGCTCGGCTATGACTGTGGGCAGCTGCGTCCGCGCATTCGCCGCCTCACGTTTCTGCTGCATCGGCAGCACAACAATTTCGCCGCCAGCCCGTTCTTTTCGCACGTCCTGCACGGCGTCGAAGACGCCTGCCGCGAGCACGGCATCGTGCCCGCGCTGCTCACCGCCGGCCCCGCCGACGACACCGTCCAGCAACTGCGCCTGCACGCCCCCGACGCGATTGCCGTGGCCGGTTTCGTCGAGCCCGAGATGCTGGCCGCGCTCGTCGCGCTCAAGCGGCCGCTCGTGCTGATCGACTTGTGGGCCCCCGGTCTGCGCTCGGTCAACATCGACAACCTCGCGGGCGCCGCGCTCGCGATGAATCACCTCTTCGAACTGGGACGCCGGCGTATCGCCTTCATCGGCGGTTCGCTCGCGCACTACAGCATTGCGCAGCGGGCGCTCGGCTACCGGCGCGCGTTCTTCGAAGCGGGCCTGCTGTTCGATCCCTCGCTCGAAGTGACGATCGACGCGGGCCTCGATCCCGACACCGGCGCCGCACGCGCGATGGAGCGGCTGCTCGACGCCACGCGCGACGCGCCGCCCGACGCCCTGTTCGCCTACAACGACGCCGCCGCGCTCGCGGCCATGCGCGTGTGCCAGCAACGCGGTTTGCGCGTGCCCGAGGACATCGCGATCGTCGGCTTCGACGACATCGCGGGCGCGGCGCACGCGGCGCCCGCGCTCTCGACGATCGCCGTGGACAAGGAAGCGCTCGGACGGCGCGGCGTCGAACTGCTGCTCGAAGAAACGCCTCGCGCGAACGAACTCAACCTGCCCGTGCAACTGCTCGTGCGCGGCAGCACGACGGGCGCCGCCGGTCCCGGCGCCGCGCCTGAACACGACCGTTCGCACGTCACGCCGGCCCACTCGCGTCCCGCCGCCCCCGTGGCCGGTTCCGCCGCCGGGCCCGATGCCGGCGTCTACCCGTCTTCGCGCGTGGCCACCGCGCGCACAGGCATCGCCACGCTCAAGCCATGATGAGAAAGCCATGACGAAGCTCACCGAACCCATTTCCGCCCAGGCCGGTACCGACGATACCCTCGATACCCTCGATACGCAGCCGGGCGCCGTGCCGCCCGTCGCGAACTTCCGCGACCGCGCGTTCCTGCTCTCGCACGTCGAAGACACGCTGCGCTTCTACGCGCCCAACGTGTACGACCCGACGGGCGGCTTCCACCACTACTTCCGCGACGACGGCTCGGTCTACAACGCCCATTCGCGGCACCTCGTGAGCAGCTGCCGCTTCGTCTTCAACTATGCGATGGCGTATCGCGAGTCCGGCGATCCTCAGCATCTGGAGTACGCGCGCCACGGCCTGAAGTTCCTGCACGACGCGCACTGGGATCCGCAGCACGAAGGCTACGACTGGGAGATCGACTGGCGCGACGGCAAGAAGCGCACGCTCGACGCCACGCGCCACTGCTATGGCCTCGCGTTCGTGCTGCTCGCGTATGCGCATGCGGCGATGGCGGGCATTGAAGAAGCGCGCCCGATGATCGGCGCGACCTTCGAGCTCATGGAGCACCGCTTCTGGGACGCGGCTGCGGGCCTCTACGCCGACGAAGCGAGCGCCGACTGGGTGGTGTCGAGCTATCGCGGCCAGAACGCAAACATGCACGGCACCGAGGCGCTGCTCGCCGCCTACGAGGCGACTGGCCACCTCGTCTATCTCGACCGCGCGGAGCGTATCGCCTCAAACGTCACGCTGCGCCAGGCGAAGCTCTCGCAAGGGCTCGTGTGGGAGCACTATCACGCCGACTGGTCGGTGGACTGGCATTACAACGAAGAAGACAGCTCGAACATCTTCCGCCCCTGGGGCTTCCAGCCCGGGCACCAGACCGAGTGGGCCAAGCTGCTGCTGATCCTCGAGCGGCACCGTCCGCTGCCCTGGCTCCTGCCGCGCGCGATCGAGCTGTTCGACGCGGCCATGGCGCACGCGTGGGACAACGACCACGGCGGCCTCTATTACGGCTTCGGCCCGGACGGCACCGTCTGCGATCACGACAAGTACTTCTGGGTGCAGGCCGAAACGTTCGCCACGGCGGCGCTGCTCGGCAAGCGTACCGGCAACGAACGCTTCTGGGACTGGTACGACGAACTCTGGCGCTATAGCTGGACGCACTTCGTCGATCACCGCTACGGCGCGTGGTATCGCATCCTCACCTGCGACAACCGCAAGTACAGCGACGAAAAGAGCCCCGCCGGCAAGACCGACTATCACACGATGGGCGCGTGCTATGAAACGCTCAACGCTCTGGCCGGCCGCGGCATGGCACCCGCCATTGGCCGCAGCGCCGCGTTTGCGCACGCGGCAGACGCCCGGTAACGGCAGGCAAGCCTGCATGGCACCAGACAAAGGAGTCACACGATGAGTACCTGCAGCACGGGTCCCGACTTCTCGTCGGGCTTTCCGGCCTTCATCTCGGCCGGCGACATCCTCACCGATCTCGTTCGCGTGGCGGCCCACGACGGCACGCCCCATGGTCCCGGTCAGGCCGATTCGCAGTGGCGCGCGCATCCGGGCGGCGCCGGCTGGAACGTCGCGCGCGCAGTCGCGCGCCTTGGCCTGCCCACGGCGTGCGTGGGCGCGCTCGGCACCGACAACTTCTCCGACGAGCTCTGGAATGCAAGCGTCGCCGCGGGCCTCGACATGCGCTTCATGCAGCGCGTGGCGCAGCCGCCGCTGCTCGCCATCGTCCATCAGACGCATCCGCCCGCCTATTACTTCATCGGCGAAAACAGTGCCGACCTCGCGTTCGATCCCGCGAAGCTGCCCGAAGGCTGGCGCGCGCACGCAAAGTGGGCGCACTTCGGCTGCATCAGCCTCGTGCGCCAGCCGCTGGGCGAAACGCTCGCGACGCTCGCCGCCGAACTGCGCGCGGCCGGCGTGAAGATCAGCTTCGATCCGAACTACCGCAACCTGATGGCGCACGGCTACGAGCCGATCCTGCGCCGCATGGCCGCGCTCGCCGATCTCATCAAGGTCTCCGACGAAGACCTGCGCATGCTGTTCCCGAGCCACAGCGAAGCCGAGGCGATCGCGGCCGTGCGCGCGCTCAATCCGGCGGCGACGCTGCTCGTGACGCGCGGTGCGCAGGCGGCTTCGCTCCATAGCGCCGAGGGCGAAGTCATCGAAGCGACGCCGCCGCGCGTCGAAGTGGCGGATACGGTCGGCGCGGGCGACGCTTCGATCGGCGGCCTGCTCTTCAGCCTCATGAGCACGCCGCAACGCACGTGGCGCCAGCATCTGGCGTTCGCACTCGCCGCGGGCGCCGCGGCCTGCCGGCGCCCCGGCGCGCATTCGCCGACGCTCGACGAAGTGGTCGCGCTGCTCGCGGACTAGGGCCCCGTTCGCGCGCGCATTCCATGCCAGGCGTGGGTCCGCACTGTCACATGCGTGCCCCGCAGCCGCGCGGCCAACGTGCTAGCATGGAATTTCCTCCCCGACATGACCCAGCCGCGCGGGCAGCGCGCCGGGAAGCTGTTTCCGTCCATCAGGAGCACGCTATGGAAGACGTCACCTATACCAAGGGCATCTACACGGCAGTTGCGGCAGTACGGCCGATGGACGGCGGCCAGTATCAGGGCCTCGTCTCGCTGTCGCGCGACGACGGCGAGGAGCTCGAAAACTCGGTCTACGAAGTGGACGGCGCGTCGGGCACGCCGGAAGAAGCGCTGGAAGAAGCCAAGGCGCTCGCGCACCGCATTCTTGGCGAGCTCGAACTGTAGGGCGCGTCTTCACACGACGGCGCCAGGACGTTGGGCAGGTTCACCGGTAATCCGGCTGGAGGCGATCATGGCCGATCAGCTCTTTCTCTACGGCGTCTACGCCATCCGCGTGCATCCGGTTGCACTGCAGGGTGCGCGCTGGGACGCCGAATATCAGATCACGCACCGCGACCGGCCCGTGCAGCCGTGGATCACGATCGGCGGCAACGCGGGCTTCGGCGCGCCTGCCGACGCCGTGGACGCCGCGCGCCGCCAGGCGATCGCCGATATCGAGCACGGCGCGGGCATACCGAAGCCGCACACGTTTCCCTGATGTTTCCTTGATCTTGCAGCGGGGCGCCGCCGGCACGCCCTGACCGCCGCTTGACGCGGCCGCCGCAGATGGCGCGGCCGCGCGCCGCGGCACAGTCGTCCTCGCGCACGCCGATCCGGATTGCGCCCGCTCGCCGCCCAGGCTTGTCCAGTCCCTTCGGCGTTGCTACGCTTGTGCCCATTTCCGCCCGAAGAGACCGCCATGACGCCCGAGCCGTCGCAACCCAGCGTGCAAGCACAAGCTGCGCAACACCGCGACGGACCGGCACGCCGCGCCCGCGCCGCGGCACACAAGCTCACCATCGGCGCACGCGAAATCATGGTGCACGGCATGCCGCCCTCGGGCTGGCGCGACCTCTATCACACCGCCCTCACGATGCGCTGGCCCACCTTCTTCGCCTTGCTCGCCGGGCTCTTCCTCGTGCTCAACGCGGTCTTCGCCTGCCTCTACCAGATCGGCCACGCACCCATCGCCAACCAGTACCCGTCCGGCTTTGGCGGCGCGTTCTTCTTCAGCGTCGAAACGCTCGCCACGGTGGGCTACGGCGACATGCATCCGCAAACCGTCTACGGGCACCTCGTCGCCACGTTCGAGATCTTTGTCGGCATGTCGGGCGTGGCGTTGTCGACAGGGCTCGTGTTCGCCCGCTTCTCGCGCCCGCGCGCGAAGATCATGTTCGCGCGCGAGGTGGTCGTGCATCCCATCAACGGCCATTCGACGCTGATGGCGCGCGCCGCCAACGCGCGCCAGAACGTGATCGCCGAAGCGCGCGCGAAGCTGCGCCTCATGCGCGTCGAGACTACCTCGGACGGTTATACGGCCCGGCGCATCTACGACCTCAAGCTGGTGCGCGATCAGCATCCCGTCTTCACGCTCGGCTGGAACCTCATGCACGTGATCGACGAATCGAGCCCGCTCTATGGCGAGTCGCCCGAATCGCTCGAACGCCAGCGCGCGTCGCTGCTCGTGATGATCGAGGGCTCCGACGAATCGACGGCTCAGGTCATGCAAGCGCGCCATAGCTGGGCGGACAGCGAGATTCGCTGGGGTCAGCGCTATGTCGATCTGCTCTACGAGGTGGACGGCGTGAGTCACATCGACTACGAACACTTTCACGAGGTCGAGCCGTACAACGGGCCGCCCGCGCACGGCTCGTCGTTTATCGTCTGAAAGCGGGTCTGAAAGCGGGTCTGAGGGCGGCCCTGAGGGCGGCCCTGAGGGCGCTGCGCCCCCTTCATCAGCCCGCCAGCGGAAAATTCATCTCGAAAATGTGGAATGCTGCGTAGCATCTCGCGCAAGCTCGGCACCGGCGAGGTCAGTTAGCAAAAAATTTCCGTCATTGGCGCGAAAAAATAGAGTCTCTTTCGACGCGGGCCTGATACGGGCGCGTGGAAGCAATAAAACGGAGACTCCCACATGACCGCCCGCCCTGCATTCGGCGACTCGCCCGCTTTTGGACCCGCCAGCCCGCCGCTTGCCGACTACCGCCTGAGCGATAACCTCACCGCCACGCGCGGCCGCATCTTCCTCACCGGCACCCAGGCGCTGATCCGCCTCGCGCTCATGCAGCACGCCGCCGACGCCGCCCGCGGCCTGAACACCGCCGGCTTCATCAGCGGCTACCGCGGCTCGCCGCTCGGCATGGTGGACCAGCAGGCGTGGAAGGCGAAGAAACAGCTCGACGCCGCCGGCGTGCGCTTCCTGCCCGCCATCAACGAGGAACTGGGCGGCACTGCGGTGCTCGGCACGCAGCGTGTCGAGGCCGATCCCGAGCGCACGGTCGAGGGCGTCTTCGCGATGTGGTACGGCAAAGGCCCCGGCGTGGACCGCGCCGGTGACGCGCTCAAGCACGGCAACGCCTACGGCTCGTCGCCGCACGGCGGCGTGCTGGTGGTGGCCGGCGACGATCACGGCTGCGTCTCGTCGTCGATGCCGCATCAGAGCGACTTCGCGCTGATGGCGTGGCACATGCCGATCGTGAACCCGTCGAACGTGGCCGACATGCTCGAGTTCGGCCTGTACGGCTGGGCGCTCTCGCGCTTCTCGGGCGCCTGGGTCGGCTTCAAGGCGATTTCGGAAACCGTCGAGTCGGGCTCGACCGTCGATCTCGACGCGATCAGAACCGACTGGCAGGCCCCCGATCCGGCAACCGCGGGCTTCACGCCGCCGCCCGGCGGCCTGCACAACCGCTGGCCCGACCTGCCGAGCCTCGCGATCGAGGCGCGCCTCGCCGCGAAGCTCGACGCCGTGCGCCACTTCGCGCGCGCGAACAGCATCGACAAGTGGATCGCGCCGAGCCCGCACGCGAATGTGGGCATCGTCACCTGCGGCAAGGCGCACCTCGACCTGATGGAAGCCCTGCGCCGCCTCGATCTTTCGGTGGCCGATCTCGAAGCGGCCGGCGTGCGCATCTACAAGGTAGGCCTCTCGTTCCCGCTGGAGATGTCGCGCATCGACGCGTTCGTCTCGGGCCTCACGGACGTGCTGGTGGTCGAAGAGAAGGGGCCGGTGATCGAGCAACAGCTCAAGGACCATCTCTACAACCGGACCATTGGGGCCCGCCCGGCCATCACCGGCAAGCACAACGAAGACGGCACCCTGCAGCTCGCCGAGCTCGGCGAGCTGCGTCCGTCGCGCATCCTGCCCGTGTTCGCGGCCTGGCTCGCGCGGCACAAGCCCGCGCTGGATCGCCGCGAACGCGTGGTCGATCTCGTCGCGCCGCAGATCCTCTCGAACGTGGCTGACGCCGTGCGCCGCACACCCTACTTCTGCTCGGGCTGCCCGCACAACACCTCGACGAAGGTGCCCGAAGGCTCGATCGCGCAGGCCGGCATTGGCTGCCACTTCATGGCCTCGTGGATGGAGCGCGACACCACGGGCCTCATCCAGATGGGCGGCGAAGGCGTGGACTGGGCCGCGCATTCGATGTTCACGAACATGCGCCACGTGTTCCAGAACCTTGGTGACGGCACCTACTTTCATTCAGGCATCCTTGCGATCCGCCAGGCCGTGGCCGCGAAGACCAACATCACCTACAAGATCCTCTACAACGATGCCGTCGCGATGACGGGCGGCCAGCCGGTGGACGGCAGCATTTCGGTGCCGCAGATCGCGCGCCAGGTAGAAGCCGAAGGCGTCTCGCGCTTCGTCGTGGTGAGCGACGAACCCGAGAAGTACGACGGGCATCACGATCTGTTCCCGAAGGGGACCACATTCCATCACCGCAGCGAACTCGACACGGTGCAGCGCGAGCTGCGCGATACGCCGGGTGTGACGGTGCTGATCTACGACCAGACCTGCGCCGCCGAAAAGCGCCGCCGCCGCAAGAAGGGCGAATTCCCCGACCCGGACAAGCGTCTCTTCATCAACGAGGCCGTCTGCGAAGGCTGCGGCGACTGTGGCGCGCAGTCGAACTGCCTGTCGGTGGAACCCGTCGAGACCGAACTCGGCCGCAAGCGCCGCATCGACCAGTCGTCGTGCAACAAGGACTACTCGTGCGTGAACGGCTTTTGCCCGAGCTTCGTGACGATCGAAGGCGGCAAGCTGAAGAAAGCCGCGGGCGCCGCCTTCGATGCGCAAACGCTCGCCGCGCGCATCGACGCGCTGCCGGTGCCGCAGACGCATCTGGACAACGCGCCCTACGACATCCTCGTGACCGGCGTGGGCGGCACGGGCGTCGTGACGGTGGGCGCGCTCATCAGCATGGCCGCGCACCTGGAAGGCAAGAGCGCCTCCGTGCTCGACTTCATGGGCTTCGCGCAAAAGGGCGGCTCGGTGCTCTCGTTCGTGCGCTTCGCCGCCACGGATGCGCTGCTCAACCAGGTGCGCATCGACACGCAGCAGGCCGACCTGCTGCTCGCCTGCGACATGGTGGTGGGCGCGAGCGCCGACGCGCTGCAGACCGTGCGCCACGACCGCACGCGCATTGTCGTGAACACGCATGAGATTCCGAACGCTTCGTTCGTGCAGAACCCCGAAGCGAACCTGCACGCGGATGCGCTGCTCGCGAAGATGCGCCACGCGGCAACGAACGGCGCAGCGACCATTCAGGATCCGCTTTCGACCTGCGACGCCCAGGCGCTTGCGCAGCGCTTCCTTGGCGACACGATCGGCGCGAACATCGTGATGCTGGGCTTCGCATGGCAGCTCGGGCTCGTGCCGGTCTCGCTCGCGGCGCTCACGCGTGCGATCGAGTTGAACAACGTGGCCGTGCAGGCGAACCTGATGGCGTTCTCGATCGGCCGCCTCGCTGCCGCCGACGCGGCCGCGCTCGAATCGCTGGATGCCGCGCGCAAGCAGGCGACTGCACCGAAGTTCACGCAGACGCTCGACGAGCTGATCGCCGACCGTGAGGCGCGCCTGCTCGCCTATGGCGGCGCAGGCTATGTGAAGCGTTATCGCGCGCTCGTCGATGCGGCCCGCGTCGCGGACCAGCGCGACGACAAGCCGCTCACGCGCGCCGTCGCGACGACCTTCTATCGCCTGCTCGCCGTGAAGGACGAATACGAAGTGGCGCGGCTGCACACCGATCCCGCGTTCCGCGCCGCGCTCGAAGCGCAGTTCGAAGGCACGGCGGGCCGCGACTTCACGGTGAAGTTCAACATGGCGCCGCCGCTGCTCGCACGCGCGAAGCATGGTGAAGCGCCGCGCAAGATGCAGTTCGGCCAATGGCTCTGGCGCGCGCTCGGGCTACTGTCGAAGGGCCGCGGCGTGCGCGGCACCTGGCTCGATCCGTTCGGCAAGACCCTCGAGCGCCGCATGGAACGCGCGCTCGCCGACGACTACGAAGCCACCATGCGCGGCGCGTTCAGCCATCTCGATGCCGCCACCGCCGACGACATCGCGAAGCTCGCGAGCCTCCATCAGCGCGTGCGCGGCTACGGCCACGTGAAGCTTGCGAACCTCGCCGCTGTGAAGCGCAGCGAGCGCGAGCTGGCAACGCGGCTGAAGCTGGATGCGAAGACGAGCACGGTGGTGCAGGAGGCAATGGAGTCGTTCAAGGGCGCGGGGGCGCTGCGCGGGATTCCGGTGGTAGTGGCGAAGTGATACGACCTGGCCGCGGTGTTCGGTCACCCGTTCACCGCGGCTCGTCGGGCAGCCAGTCCACGTCGCCACACAGCACGCACAGCCGGTCGCCCACGTGCACGGCCATCGAAAGCGTCACGCACGGCAACGCCTCGTTGATCGACAGGTAAGGCGCCGTGACATGCACGCGCCCAGGCCCCGTCAGCGCCGCGCGAAAGTACGGACGCCTGAGCCAGTTCGCGCCCTGCGCGTCGTCTAGCGGCAAAAAGCGCGCATCGTGCTGCGCGCGATCGACGCGCAGCACGACATTGCGCCCCGCCTGCCGCCCGTTCGCATCGAGCAGATAGCAGCGCGCCGCGTAATCCAGCCCGAGAAAATTCCAGCACACCTCCTCCAGCGGCTCGCCGGCGCCAAGCCGCTCCGCCGCGCGCTCGAAGGCCCGCACGTAAGGCGCGAGCCGGCTCGCCGTGCTGCGTTCGCGCTGCTCGGTCTGGGTGCGAAAGCGTTCGGTCGCCTCGGCGATCACGCACTGCGCGTGCGCCGCGTCGGTGAGCCCCGGCGCCGGCCGCGCGAAGAAGAAGCCTTGCGCGAAGTCCGCGTTGCACGATAGCGCGAGCTGCGCCTCCTGCTCCGTCTCCACGCCTTCGATCAGCACGAGCTTGCCCGCCTCGTGCAACAGCGCGACCAGCGCGGGCAAGGTCGCCGCCATGTCCGCGCGATGGGCCGCGTGCAGCAGCATCATGCGGTCGAGCTTCACGAGGTCGGGATTGAGCTGCCATACGCGGCCGATATCGACGTGGCCCGCGCCAAAGTCGTCGAGCGCCACGAGAAAACCGCGTTCGCGAAACGAGGCCACCGCCTGCGCCAGCTGGTCGAGATCGGAGGCCTCTTCCTCGAGCACTTCGAGCACGATGCGCCGCGGCGGCAGGTTGAGCCGCCGCAGGTTCGCGAGCAGTGCCGCCGTGTGATACGGCTCGATCAGCGTGCCGGGATGCACGTTGAGAAAGAGCCATTCGCGCTCGGCGCCAAGCAGCTTGAAGTTCTCGATATGCAGGCCCTGCGCGAGGCGATCCACCTGGAGCGTCTCGCCCACGCGCGCGGCTTCGCCGAATACGTCGATTGGTGAAACGGGCCGGTCGAACGCGTCATGCGCGCGCAAAAGCCCTTCGTAACCGATCGCCCGCATATGCGAAAGGCTGAAAACCGGCTGAAACACGCTCGTCAGCGTGAGGTCGCCGTGTTGCACGCTGTAGCGCTCCAACCCCGAAGCGACGCTCTTGCTGAATCCGTGCGGCGTGGCGGCCGTTCTGTCCTGTTGCTCTGTGGTCATGCCTTCCTCTCGCGCGAGACCGGTGCCGGCGTTGGCGCGAGACTCTCGCACGATGATGGCCGCCAGCCCGGTTCATTGCGTCACACGCTGCGGGAAAGCAAAGTCCGTGCTCACTCGCACTCCGACGTGACGCGCATCGAAATGCGGGTGGGAAACACGCCGCATGCGTCGCGAACGGGCATGGCGCGCACCAGAACCGTGCGCGTACGACCGCGGGCTTGCGGCGCCCGCTTCGCGGCATCCACGCCCACCCTCGGGCTAAACTGTCCCCCAACCCTGGCGGCCGCCGGCCGCTTGACGAAGCTGCCCCGCCAACCTTTTCGCATCAAGGGGACGCCCGGCGTCCCCTGCTTCGCCCAATCGATGGAAATCCTTTTCACCGTTCTCATTTTGCTCCTCGCCGTGGCGCTTTCGGGCGTCGTTGTGCGTCTTTTGCCCGTTAAATTGCCGCTGCCGCTCGTGCAGATCGGTATCGGCGCGCTGCTCACGTTTCCGCGCGTGAATCCGCATGTCACGTTCGACCCCGATATCTTCATGGCGCTGTTCATCCCGCCGCTATTGTTCGCGGACGGCTGGCGCATCCCCAAGCGCGAGTTCTTCATGCAGCGCCGCGCGATCCTCACGCTCGCGCTGGGCCTCGTGCTCTTCACCGTGGTCGCCGTGGGCTATTTCGTGCATTGGCTCGTGCCGCAGATCTCGTTGCCCGTCGCGTTCGCGCTCGCGGCCGTGCTCTCGCCCACCGACGCCGTCGCGCTCTCGGCCATTGCCGGCAAGGACCGGCTGCCCGCGCAACTCATGCACATCCTCGAAGGCGAGGCGCTGATGAACGACGCCTCGGGCCTCGTCGCGCTCAAGTTCGCCGTGGCCGCCGCGCTCACCGGCTATTTCTCGCTGCACGCGGCCGCGCTCAGCTTCGTCGTGATCGCGGCGGGCGGGCTCGCCGTGGGCAGCGCGATCGGCTGGGTCTTCAGCTTCGTGTCGTCGCGCTTTCTCAACGTCACCGACGAAGGCGACCCCGCGCCCGGCGTCGTGATGACGCTGCTGATCCCGTTCGCGGCCTATCTCTTCGCCGAGCACGTGGAATGCTCGGGCGTGCTCGCGGCCGTCGCGGCCGGGATGATGATGAACTACACGAGCGTGGCGCACATGGGGCCCGTTTCGGCACGCGTGCGTGCCGCGAGCACCTGGACGATGATCGAGTTCGTCTTCAACGGCATGGTGTTCACGCTGCTCGGGCTGCAGTTTCCGGGCATCCTCGGCAAGGCGCTGCTGGACGCGCATCACACGAGCAACGCGCAGATGGCCCGGTTGATCGGCTATGTCGCCGCCGTGCTCGTCGCGCTCTACACCATGCGCTTCGCGTGGGTCTGGCTGCTGCGCTGGGTGGCGAGCCGCGGCGCCGCGCGTCACGGCATGGCGCATGCCGTGCCGGGGCTGCGCACCGTTGCGATCACGACCGTGGCGGGCGTGCGCGGCGCCGTCACGCTCGCGGGCGTGCTCTCGCTGCCCGTGGCGCTCGCCGACGGCAGCGCACTGCCTGGACGTGATATCGCGATCTTCATCGCAACGGGCGTGATTCTCGCCTCGCTGCTGGTGGCGATCGTGGGGCTGCCGCTGCTGCTGCGCAGCGTTCGCCGCACCGGCGTGCCGCCGCATGCGGCCGAGGAGCGCGCCGCGCGTTTGCAGGCCGCGCAGGCGGCCATACGTGCCGTGGACGCGCTGCACGACGAAGTCAGCGAACAACTCGACGAATCGGAGGCGGCCTACGCCGCCGACACGACGGCGCGCGTGATGGACACCTACCGGCGGCGCATCGCGTCGCTCGACGCCGACCGCGACCGCAGCCAGCTCGCGCGCCGCGGCGAGGCGCTGGAGCTGCGCATGCGCCTCGCCGCCATGCGCGCCGAACGCGCGACGCTACTCGCGTTGCGCAACCAGCAGCGCATCAACGACGAAACGATGAACAAGCTGATCCGCGAGGTCGATCTGTCCGAAACGGCGATGACCACGCGCAAGCGCGGGCGCGGCTAAGCTGCGCCTGGATGGATGAAACCGCGCGCCGCGCCGTGCAACGGCGTCAGACGGCCGCCTGCTGCGCGGGCTTGCGGCGCAGCAGCGCGTAGAGAATGATCGCGCCGAAGGTGGCCGTGCCGATGCCGCCGAGCCCGAAGCCGCCGAGCTTGAGCGAGAAGTCGCCCGCGCCGAGCACGAGCGTGACGGCGGCGACGATCAGGTTGCGGTTGTCGGAGAAGTCGACCTTGTTGACGACCCAGATGCGCGCGCCGGTCACGGCGATCAGGCCGAACACGACGATCGACACGCCGCCCAGCACCGGGCCCGGAATCGTCTGGATCACGGCGCCGAACTTCGGCGAAAAGCCCAGCACGATCGCAATCAGCGCGGCCACTGCGAACACGAGCGTCGAGTAGATCTTCGTCACGGCCATCACGCCGATGTTTTCAGCGTAGGTGGTGACGCCCGTGCCGCCCGCGAAGCCCGAGACGATGGTGGCGAGACCGTCGCCGATGAACGCGCGGCCGATATAGCGGTCGAGGTTGGTGCCCGTCATCGCGGAAACGGCCTTGATGTGGCCGAGATTCTCGGCGACGAGGATCACGGCGATCGGCACGAGCAGCGTCATTGCGTGAGGGTCGAAGACCGGGGCGCCGAACTTCGGCAGACCGAACCACGCCGCATTGGCGACGATCGAGAAGTCGATCGGCTTGCCAAGGCCCATGCCGTTGGTGACGATCGCGTAGATCGCGTAGGCGATCAGGAGGCCGACCAGAATCAGCAGGCGTTGCAGCATGCCACGCGTGAAGACCGCCACCGCACCCACGCAGAGCACGGTGACGAGCGCCATCCACGAATCGAACTGCGAGCCGCTCACGCCCTTCACGGCGATGGGCGCGAGATTCAGACCGATCACGCAGACGATCGCGCCCGTGACCACGGGCGGCATGAGCGTTTCGATCCACTTCGTGCCGACCGCCGAAACGATCAGGCCGATCACCGCATAGACCACGCCGCACGCGATGATGCCGCCGAGCGCGAGCGCAATGTCCGGATTCGGCCCATGGCCGCTATAGCCGGTCACCGCGATCACGAGCCCGATGAACGCGAAGCTCGAACCGAGATAGCTGGGCACCCGGCCGCCCACCACGACGAAGAACAGCAGCGTGCCGATGCCCGACATGAAGATGCACAGGTTCGGGTCGAAGCCCATGAGCAGCGGTGCGAGCACGGTCGAGCCGAACATCGCCACGACGTGCTGCACGCCCATCGCGACCATCTGCGGCCAGGGCAGGCGTTCGTCGGTGGCGACGACGCTCTTCGCGCCGCTCGACTGCAGGCGCCAGCGGGGGAAATAGGAATCGGACATCGGGAGGTTTCCTCTTATCGGCGTGTTCTGTTTCTGGTTGTCTGGGAGGTGTCGCCGAAGCGCCCGCGCGGCCGCCGGACACCCTGAATGCCAGTCAGGCGCGAGTGTACGGAGCCGCAAACTGCCTGGCAAGCTGCGGCGAACGCGCACGCCGCCAGGATGTGGGTCAAGAATTCGTACAAATCCGATATCTGCCTGCCAGCGCCACCGATAGACTTCTCATTGCTGCGTGACCCCTGACAGTTCATGCAGAAGTTGTAAGTTGTAAACTCTCCGACCTTCCGCTCTCGCCTTTCGGCCTGAGCGGTTTTTTTTTGCCGCGCCGGGCCGCATCAAGCCGCGCGGGGCCATCGCCGGGCGATATTGCCCCGATCCAGCCACGAGGTTCAGACAGCGAGTCAACACTGTGTGATGACCCGCTCGTCTCGCAGCCCGACAATGGCATTGCACTCGATCCAGACGCGCCACTGGCCCGCGAAATCGAACCAGGGATCGCTGGCGAATGCCGCGGCCAGCACCTCGTCGAGCGTGGCGCCGCGCTGGATCGCAACAAATGCCCTGTGGGCCGTTTCTGTGTGCGCAAGCAACACCGGGCGCCATCGCGGCCGCACGATGAGCGACCACGACGGCGTATCGACGCGCTCGGGCCACCCGCCGGCGCCCGGCTGATGCGCGTGCCAGATCGCGTCGACGGCATAGGGCGAAGCCAGCGCCGAGCACGCGGGATGCACGCCAAGACGCGCCGACGCCAGCCGCTCCGCGCCAAGCGCACGCCATTGCTGCACGGTGAATGGCGTGGCGTTCGCGGCGAACGCCGCGGCATGCAAGGCCCATTCGAGCCGCGCGACATCGCCGAAGTATCCGTAGCGCGGATTGGTCTCGTAGCGCTCGACGAACGCCGGCAACGCCGCGCCGAAGCGGTTGAGATCGGCGTCGCGCGCGGGATGCGCCCGCGCATAGGCCAGTGCGAGCGCGTCGAACCAGGCGTCGCCGCCCAGCTCGGCCAGCACGGGATAAGCATTCTTGAGCGCGAGACGCCGCGCCGCGCGCACGTTGCCGCGATAAAGGCCCATGCATTCGCGCAGGCGCTGTTGCGCACCGATGCCCGACTGCGAGGAGGACTGAAGATGGACGCCGAGCGCCGCGTCGGCGGTCGGGTCGTCGAGCGCGGCGGCGAAAGCCCGCTGCAGCGATTCCAGCGTCTCTAGCCGCGACATTGCCGGGCGTCCAGCGGTTCGCCGCCGTCATCGAGCGCCACGATGCGCTCGCGCGCTCGACGTACTTCGTCCATCAGCACGTCGAGCGGCGGAATGCCCGTGTCCCATTCGATCAGCGTGGGCGCCGCGCCGAAACGCTGCAGCGCGGCCTCGTACAGCGACCACACGGCAGGCGCGACGCGCGCGCCATGATCGTCGATCACGGCTACCGGCGTCACACGATGCCCCGCCAGATGAATCTCGCCCACGACTTCCGGCGGCAGCGCGCGCATGGCGGCCAGCGCATCCTCGCCGTGATTGCACTGGTTGACGTAGAGATTGTTCACGTCCAGCAACACGCCGCAGCCCGTGCGGCGCGCCAGCTCGGCGAGAAACGCGGTCTCGCCCAGCGTGTCCGCGCCAAACCGTACGTACGTCGAAACGTTTTCGATCAGCACCGGACGGCGCAGTCCATCCTGCAGCTGCGCGACCCGTGCACAGAGGTGATCGAGCGATGCCTCGCTCAACGGCATCGGCAGCAGATCGTGCAACGCTGCGTCAGGCGTCGCGCCCCAGCACAGATGCTCCGAAACGACGGCCGGTTCGATGCGCTCGCAAAGACGCTTGAGCCGCGCGAGGTGCACGGTATCGAGCGGCGCCGTCGAGCCGAGACCGAGCCCCACGCCGTGCAGGCTGACCGGCAAATCGCGCCGCACCGTCTCCAGCACGTGCAGATCGTAGCCACCGTCGCCGAAGTAGTTCTCGCTGTGTGCCTCGACCCAGTCCACAGGCGGTGTGGCCGACAGGAACTCACTGTAATGCGCGTGACGCAGCCCAATACCGACGCGCGCCGGCGCCCGCGCGGCGGCACGCGTCGCGCCCAGCGCCACGTCGCCGCAACTGGCGCTCATTTTTCGGGCGTGCCGCCAAGCTGCTCGCAGGTGCCCTTCGGCATGGTCTTGAAGTCGCCCTTGTCGTGGTCGACCTTGGCCTGGCCTGCGCAATCGTGCACGCCTGTCTTGCTCGCGCAGTCGTTCTGCCCGGCCTTCGCCACGCCGTAGCAGTTCACCTTGTCGTCCGCGTGCGCGACGCCCGCCGTGGCAAGCCCCGCCAACGCGGCCGCGATCAGCGCCTGACGGCTGAGACTGTTCTTCATGGGAAAGCTCCTCGAGTAATTGTGTTTCGCGTGCAGCCCCTGTGCCCTATTTTGCCCCACCGCGCGGCGCGCGGACCGCAGCGTGGATTCGGACGTCGCGAAAGATGAGACACCATTGTTCTCACGATTGTCTCGAATTCGGCAACGATGTTTGCCTCATTACGCTATTTCTCTTTGGTGTGCGGCGCAATAAAGTTCTTCAAATCGTCCGAGCAATACCGATGACTACGGACCGAAAACATAATCGCGGAGGTTAATTATCATGAAGACGCTGATCGCTGCCGCTCTCGCTGCAACCGTTCTCGCCGCACCGGCCCTCTCATTCGCCCAGCAAAGCCAGCAGCAGCCGCTGACGCGCGCCGAGGTTCGCGCCCAACTCGTTCAGCTCGAACAAGCCGGCTATCGCCCGGACCGCTCGAGCCCGTACTACCCGGCAGACCTGCAAGCCGCGCAGGCACGCGTTGCGGCGCAGCAAAATACGGCCTACGGCGCTTCGACGAACGGCTCGTCGCAAGCGGGCAGCCAGTAAAGACAAGCCTGCAGCCGACGTATCTCACGCCGGCAATGATTCTCCGCGCGAAGGGCCGTCCCCTTCACGCGACGCACGCGGCCTGACCGCGGGAAGATTCTCGGAACGGGTCCGCTCTCCAGTTCGATATCGAGAGCGGACCCGTTGTCATTTGTGCCGGGGCCGCGAGCCCACCGCGCACCCGAATACCTCCGCCGCCGGACTCCCGGTGGCTTGCCCGGACGGGTCAGCTCGACTCGTCCGGGCCTTTTTCCATCCCCCCTCTGCGCCCGGATGTCCATGCCTTGCGCGCGGACCGGCTGACTGTGCCGTCATAACAGCGCGATGCGGCCGGAACGCGAACGCCCGCCCGGCCAGCCGGGGTTCGCAGCCGCCTCAGAAGCCCTGCGTCACCAGCGAGAGCACCGAAAGATCGGGATGCGTGCCGTCCACGATGCTATGGCCGACGTGCACCGCCTCCTCGACAGCGTCCTGCTCGCTACGAAATGTGTCGCCGAAGTCGGCGTGGAACGCCACCGTGTGGCCCGGCAAGGCCGCATTCGCGCCCGGGTGACAGATGTAGGCGGTGTACGTGTAGCGATTGCTGCCGTCGTCCGCCAGGGCCGGTGCGACGTGGATCTCGAATCCTTCGTAGTCGAACTTCTGTGACGGTGCTTGCGGACCGGTCATGACGGCCTCCGTTTGCCGCGGGTGAGCGGCGGCGGTGTGCGCCCGACGACGGGTTGATTGTCGGGCCTGCTCATCCAGGAAGTGTAGGCGATGGAGGATTGGGCGTCGGGTTGCGGCCGGGTTGTGCGTGCGTCGCCTAACATGTATGTCTGAATCGTCTGGCGTATTGACACTTTTGAGGGGTTCGACATGGCAGGGAATACCGTTCGGTTGCATCGCGTCAAAAGAGTGAATTGCGCTGCGCACGATCGCGAGATATTCAGACGTCGCAACGACGTCGAGAGACGGTCCCGACGCCTGAATTGCCCGCAGTAACCCGAAGCCCCCTAGATCCCCGACTTCAGCTGACTCCACAACCGGTGTTCGAGCCGCAGGATGTCGGCCGGCATCGGCTTGAGCGGGAACAGCGTCTTCATCACCGACTCGGGCGGATAGATCGTCGGGTCGTTCGCCAGTTCGGGACTGACGTATTTGCGCGCCGCGAGATTCGCCGTCGGGTAGTAGACCTTGTTGGTGATCTCCGCGTTGACCTCCGGCTTTTCGATGAAGTTGATCCAGGCGAGCGCCGAGTCGGGATCGGGCGCATCCTTCGGAATCCCCATGATGTCGAAACCCACTGGCGCGCCGCTTTTGGGAATCACGTAACTGATCTGGTAGGACTTGTGCGCTTCGAGCGCACGGTGTTTCGCGATGTTCACGTCGCCCGAGTAACCCAGCGCGAGACAGATGTCGGCGCTCGCGAGATCGTTGATATAGCCCGACGAGTTGAACTGCGCGATGTCCGGCCGGATCTGCTTGAGCACCTCGAATGCCGCCTGATAGTCCGACGGGTTCGTGCTGGCCGGGTCCTTGTGCAGGTAGTGCAGGACCTCGGGAAAGACGTCGGTGGGTTCATCGAGCACCGACACGCCGCATTGCTTGAGCTTGCCGGCACTCTTCGGATCGAAGAGCAGGCTCCAGTCGTCGATCTGTGCGTCATCGCCCAGCACGGCCTTGACGCGCGTGACATTCACGCCCAGGCCAATCGTCACCCACGCCCACGGAACGCCGTACCGGTTGCCTGGGTCGGCGTCCTGCACCAGCGCCATGATAGCCGGGTCGAGGTTGGCGAGATTGGGCAGCTTCGACTTGTCGAGCTTCTGGAAGATGCCCGCGCTGATCTGCTTCGCCATGAAATTGGCCGAGGGCACCACGATGTCGTAGCCCGTGCTGCCGGCCAGCAGCTTCGTCTGCAGCGTATCGTTGCTGTCGTACAGGTCGTACTTCACCTTGATGCCGGTTGCCGATTCAAAATCCGCGACCGTGTGGTCGCCGATGTAATCGGACCAGTTGTAGACATTGAGCACCTGGCCGGCGCTCATGGCAATGCCACTCGCGCCCAGCAGAGCGCAAAGCACCGCGGCCTTGCAAAGCGGCTGTTTCATGACGTTCTCCCAGGGTGGCCGGATCGGCCGGAATATCGCGCCCGAATGTGCACCGGAATGTGCACCGGTGCGCCGCCGCCAGCGCACCGCGTGCGCGCGGCGCGCTGGCGCATCAGGTTCAGCGTTTGCGCGGCGAGGTGGATTTCAGCGCAGTTGCGCGGCGTACTGCGGCGACGTGATACAGGCGATGTTGCCGCCACCCAGCAGGATTTCCCGGGTGTTGGGAATACCGATGATGCGGTGCTTCGGAAAGAGCCCGGCCAGCAGTTGCTGCGCCGGAATATCGTTAGGATCACCGAACTCTGGCACCACGACAACGCTATTGCCCACGTAATAATTGATGTACGAGGCACAGATACGCGTGCCGGCCACGCGCGCCATGGCGGCATCGCCGTGATCGAGCCCCGCGGCCTCCTCTTCGGTCCACACGAGCACGCTGGGCGCCTGCATCTTGTGGATCTTGAGACTGCGGCCCTTCGCGTCGGTCGCCTCGCTGAGTATTGCGTAGGCTTCCTGATAGATTTCGAACTGCGGATCCGCAGGGTCGTCTGTCCACTGCATGACGACCTCGCCCGGACGCACGAAGCACGCGAGATCGTCGATATGGCCGTCGGTTTCGTCAAACTTGCAGCCGCGCGGCAACCAGATCACCTTGCTCGCACCCAGATAGTCGAGCAGGTGCTGCGTCACCGCTTCCTTGCCCAGATGCGCGTTGCGGTTGCTGTTCAGCAGACACTGTTCCGTGGTGAGGACCGTGCCCTCCCCGTCGCACTGAATCCCGCCCATCTCCGCGATGATCGGTGCGCGATAACGGTCGCTGCGTTCGGTCTCGAGTATCTTTTGGGCGATCTGGTCGTCCATGTCCCACGGGAAGTAGATGCCGCCGTTCAGGCCGCCATAGGCATTGAACTCGAAATCGACGCCACGTACTTCGCCCTGATTGTTGAGCAGCCAGGCGGGACCGCTGTCGCGGAACCACGAATCGTTCACCGTCATCTCCAGCACGCGGATGTGCCCCGGCAGCATGGCGCGCGCGTTCGCGTACTGGCGCGACGAGGCGCACACGGTCACCGGGTCACTTTCGGCGATGGCGGTGGCAATCTCGACCCAGACCTTCTGCGCGGGCTTGCCGCCGTTACGCCAGACATCGGGACGTTCCGGCCAGCCGAGCCAGCAGCCGGCCTTCGGCTCGAATTCGCCGGGGCAGCGGAAACCGTCGTTGCGGGGAAGAGTGGTGAGAGCACGTGCCATGCGTTCGCTCCTGGTGGTGGGGGCGGGCCGGCGGGAAGCCGGCGTCCATGGCGTCATCCTAGGTTGAGATTTTTTTGCAAACTAATGATCAATTCTCCGCAATCGGTGAATTGAATTCACATAAATACGGGCTCAGGCTGGCGAACTCGATGAACGCCGAGAGGCGGTGCTCCTTGCGCTTGCGCCGCTCGGCCACGAGGTAGTAGTTGCCGGGCGAAGGCACGGACATGGCGAACGGGCGTATCAGCCGCCCGCTTCTGAGTTCGTCCCCGGCCGTGAGCACGTCGGCGAGACACACGCCCACCTTTTGCAGCGCCGCCTCGATGGCGATGCCCGAGTGCGCGAAATGCAGATTGCGGGCAGGCGCCGGCAAGGCGGCCGCGTGCGTGCCAAGCCAGGTGGCCCAGGTTTTGCCGTCGGGATCGTCGTGCAGCAGGCAGAAGCGCACGAGATCGGCGGGAGTCTGCAGGCTGTCCGGACCTTCGACAAGGCTTGGGTGGCACACCGGAAAGAAGTCGATGGCGCGAAACGGCGCGACCCAGTAGCGGGTCCAGTCTGCATCGCTCATCGAGTAGAGGATCGTGACGTCGGCGGCCGGGTTGACCTCAGTCGCGTCGCTGTCGTGCACCAGCAGATGCATGGTGAGACCGGGGTAGCGCTGCGAGAACTCGCCGATCACGCGCGGGAAGAAACGATGTGCGAGCTCGGCGGGGGCGGATATTTTCAGCGAGCCGCGCATGCCTGGGTGGGCTGCGTCGCTGCAGGCTTCGGCCATCAGGTCGAGTGCCTGTTCGACTGAGTGGAGCAGGCGCAGGCCGGCGTCAGTGAGGTGAACCTGGCGGCCCTGCTTTTCGAACAGCGTGATCTTTAGCGACTCCTCCAGGGAGCGGACCTGATGGCTGATCGCGCTGTGCGTGACGCAGAGTTCGTCGGCCGCGCGGCCGAAGTGGCGGTGGCGGGCGGCGGCTTCGAAGGCACGCAGGGCGCTTAGTGGGGGGAGTTTACGCATGGGTTTGCATTGAGCACAGGCACGGACGGGGCTGAGCTGGATTCGTGAGGACCTGGTCGGAGTGCCTCGGAATGGGCAGAAGCGTGGGTATTCTATGCGGGCGGTGGGATGCTGCGGATCGCGTCGGGTATCCGCACTCCAACGGAACATTGTCTGGGAATCCCACTTTGTGGCGCCGCCGGCCTTGCGGCAGCACGGCTCGCCAATCGTTTGTCGTAAGGAATGCGGATCATGTCCCGCGATTAAATTACCTGGTTTTCGGTATTCCTGACACGCGACGCGACGCTTAGGCTCATGCGCGATTAGCCAATGCGATCCTGCCCGATCACCCAGGCGGACATAGAACGATCCAGGCCATTGCGGACGGATTCATCAGCACCTACGCATTGCGCCGTGGAACGCAAACGCATCGCACCCGTCGAGCAAATTGCCTTGCCCTGGTTGCGGGCGCCCACAAAAAAGCGCCGCCCGTAAGGATTCTGCAAAGCAGTCTGCCGATAACGCGAGGTGTTGATAGCAATACCGCACAAGTTTTCTCTCTTCGGCATGGTGGTATCGCACGAAGGATTGCCCGCAGTTTTAAGAACGAAATCAGCACTGCCAGGGCTTACGGCAGCAGAAACCGGGAAATAAAAATGAATAAGGCATATCGCGTGGTCTGGAACGCGGCAAACGGGGTGTGGCAGGTGGCGTCTGAGCTGGCTCGCCTGCACGGCGGTCGCGACGTTGCGGCCTGTGCGGTTCTGCCGATGTTGCTGCTTGCGGTTACGCCAGCATGGGCCGACGGCGGCGCCGGAGGGGACGGGTTCGTTGCCGTGCTGCAATACGGCGTTGGCGGAGCTGCGGGCACGGCGGCCGCTCCGGACGGCACCAACGGGACAGACTCTTTAGGCATCCAGCTAAGCGACGATACCCAGGTCGGCGGTGGTGGCGGAGGCGGCGGCGGCGGCGTCAGTCTGGTCAGTGGCGCAGGCGGCGCGGGCGGTACCGGTGGAGCAGGACTTTCAGGTATGTCGCCTACCCCGTCTACAGGCGGCAGCGGCGGGAATGGCGGTGCGCCGGGCTTGACGGCGACGATAGACGCCAATTCCGGCGTGTTGACGGGCGGCGCGGGCGGTGCCGGCGGCGCTCCACAGTACGGGTTCGACACGAACGACAATTTGATCGAGGGCGGCGGTGGCGGCGGCGGCGGTGGCGGCGGCTTTGGTCTCGTGCTTACCGGGGCAGGCGCATCCAGTAACGGAACCGCCGGAGTCGTCCAGGGGGGCAACGGTGGGTCCGGCGCCGGCCCGTCGGACAACGTGTTCGGCGGCGGTGGCGGCGGGGGTGCCGGCGGCGGCGGATTGTTGCTGACCGGCTCGGCTAGCTACAGCAATGCGGGAGCCCTTCAAGGTGGCGATGGCGGCGCAGGCGCAGACACGACGGCCGCCTCTTCAGGGGCGGGCGGAGATGGCGGTGCCGGAGCCGTATTGACAGCTGGGGGGGGCCTTGCCAATACCGGCGCGACCGCTTCGATTGCCGGCGGCGCGGGCGCCCGTGGAGGAAGCGACAGCGATGGAGGCAACAGTGCCAATGGCGGCGCCGGTGGCGACGGGGTATTGCTGACGAATGCGGGAACCGTATCCAACACCGGCGGAGCCATTACGGGAGGCGGTGGCGGCGCGGGCGGCGCGGCTCCGTGGACTGAATCGACACATGGTCTTGCCGGTGCCGGTGGCCAGGGCGGCGCGGGCATTCAGGCATATGCGGGTGCCACGGTCGAAAATGCCACATCGAGCACCATCACTGGCGGCGATGGAGGCAACGGCGGCGCGGTCACGGCCATACCCGGCTACTCGTCCCAGGTGCCCAGCGGGAACGGCGGATCTGGAGGAGCAGGATTGCTGCTGGCGGGTGGCGGCACCGTCACGAACGCCGGGGTCGTCAAGGGAGGCAACGGCGGGGCCGCGGGTGTCAGCGAGGGCACAAACGGCTCGCCGGGTGCCGGCGGCGCCGGTATCAGCGGCAGCAACCTGACGATCACCAACAGCGGCACGATTTCCGGCGGCTATGCGAACGCGGGCAGCGGAGCGCAAGCCGACGCCATCCAGTTCACGGGCGGCAGCAACACGCTCACGCTGCAAACGGGTTCCACACTGAACGGCGCCATCGAGCTGGGCACCGGCGGCGTGAGCGCGACGATCGGCGCCGCAGAAACGGCATTGACGCTCGGTGATGCGATCGTGCTGGACGACGGCAATGCTGCGCTGACGCTGAACAGCATCAACAACCTGGCAGTTGACGGCACGATTTCCGGTAGCGGCGCTGTGACCGTTACCGGAACCGGCGTGCTCACGCTTGCGGGTGCCAACACCTATACCGGCGGCACGACGATCACGAGCGGAACGCTCGCGATTTCATCCGACGGCAATCTCGGCAACGCGAGCGGCGGCCTGACACTGAACGGCGGCACGCTGCAGACCACGGCGGGCGTCACGTCGTCCCGCACCGTCACGCTGGGCGCCAACGGTGGCACGATCGACACCGCCGGCCATAACGACACGATAGGCGGCACGATCGGCGGCAGCGGCACGTTGACCGTGGCAAGCAGCACGAACGGCGGGTCGCTGACGCTCACGGGCACGAACGCATACACGGGTGCGACGACCATTAACAACGGCACGACACTCATGTTGTCCGGTTCGGGCAGCGTCGCCGCATCGAGCAACGTGACGGCCATTGGCACGCTCGACATTTCGGATACGACGAACGGTGCGTCGATCAAGAGCCTCGCCGGGACGGGCAACGTGACGCTCGGCAGCCAGACGCTGACGCTCACGAACGCCAGCGGCAGCTTCAGCGGCGTGATCTCGGGCAGCGGCGGCCTGACACTCGCGGGCGGCACCGAGACGCTCACCAACATCAGCACCTACACCGGCACGACACAGATCGACAGCGGCACGACGCTCGTGCTGTCCACGCCCGGCGACATCGTGCTGGCCAACGTCGTGGACGAGGGAGCGCTGCAGATCAGCGGCTCGATCGAGAACCTCTCGGGCAACGGCACCGTCACGACGGGCAGCCAGGGGCTCCAGCTCACGGGATCGAACGGCACGTTCGGCGGCGTGATCGCGGGCAGCGGCGGGCTGACCCTGTCGGGCGGCACGCAAACGCTCATAGGGACGAACACGTACACGGGCACGACCACCGTCAACCACGGCGCGACGCTGGCGCTCTCAGGCTCGGGCAGTGTCGCCGCATCGAGCGGCGTCACCGACAACGGCACGCTCGACATCTCCGGCACGACGAACGGCGCGTCGATCACGAACATCGCGGGTAGCGGCACGGTCACACTCGGCAATGAACCGCTGACTATCACCGATGCGAACGGCACCTTTGGCGGCGCGTTCACGGGCTCGGGCAAGCTCACCGTGCAGGGCAGCGGCTCGCTGATCCTCGGCGGCGACAGTGCCTCGTTCACCGGCACGACTACGGTGGCCTCGGGCCTGCTCGAAGTGGGCGACGTGGATACGCCGTTGGCCGTGCTGGGGGGCGACGTGACGGTCGATGCGGCCGGCACGCTGCGTGGTCACGGCACCGTGGCCGGCAATGTGACCAACAACGGTACCGTGATGCCGGGCGGCTCGATCGGCACGCTGACAGTGGGCGGCAACTACACGCAGGCCAGCTCCGCGACGCTGTCCATCGAAGTCAGCCCGACGCAGGCTTCGCAGTTGAAGGTGGATGGCACCGCGTCGCTGGGTGGCACGCTCGCGATCACCTACGATCCGGGCACGTATTCGGCAAAGACCTACACGCTGGTATCGGCAGGCAGCGTGAGCGGCACGTTCGGCAGCGTCACGAGCACCGGCACTGCGAATCTGGGCAAGCTCGTATCCTCGCTCGACTATGGCGCGGACGCGGTCGAACTTGTGCTGGCTGCGCCCTCTACTCCCTCCGCGCCCTCCGCGCCGCTGGTCGTTGCACCGACCGACACCAGCATCTATACGGCGGTCGGCACGACGGCGATACTCGGCGCGCAAGCGCAAGGCGCGGCACTGCTCGAGCGGTTGGGAAGTGCCTCGTTCGCGACGGCAGCCCAGCCGTATGGCTGGATCGACGCGACGGGTAGCCAGACGAAGGTCGGAGGCACGAACGGCGAACCGGGCTTCCAGGCCGACCGGTACGGATTCCTCGCCGGCCTCGACCAGAAGCTTGGCGACTACACGCTGGGCATCGCAGCCGGATACGATCACGCGGACATCGACGAACAGGGCACTGGCGACTCGGGTACGACCGACACGCTGCGTGCGTCCGTGTACGGCGCGCGCTATGTCGGCCCGGTCAATCTGGCGGCAACGCTCGGTCTAGGGCTGGATTTTCTGTCGCAGAAGCGGCCGTTCGGCTCGCAAGGAACGGCGGAAGGCGACCACATGGGGCAGGACGTCGACCTGGGCGGCCAGGCGAGCCTGCCGATGACGTTCGGCAGCCTCACGGTGACGCCGCAGGCCGGGCTGCGCTATGCGTATTTCCACGCGAACGGCTTCGACGAAAGCGGCTCGGGCGGCGAAGATCTGAACGTCGGCACTGACAACGTCCATAGTCTGCAGCCCTATGTGGGTGTCACGATCGACAAGGCGTTCGGCGACGCGCTCCGGCCCGTCAACGCCGAGCTGCGTCTTGGCTACGCGCATGAGATGCTCGACTCGAATCGGGCGGTGAACGTCACGTCGCAGGATGGCACGCTGTTTACGGCACCGGGGACGAGTTTGCCTCGTGGATATTTGACCGCGGGCGCGAGCATGACGCTGCATCCGAAGAAGGACCTGGATGTCTCGCTGAGTTACGACACGGTGATTAATACGACGCATGCGTCGGCACAGGTGGGTGATGTTCGGATCGGGTATCGGTTTTGATTGTTGGTTGGTTTGGGGAAGTGCTGCGTCTTTTTTGGGTGCGGGTGTCGGCTATTGCGGCTTCAATGGCCGGTTGATTTCGATCAACCGGCCGTTCGGCTCGCTGTGATCGAAGGAGCTGTCAGGGTTGCCTTGTGCGGAACTGGGTGGAATGTCTGATGGGCGGAGGACTCCAAAACAATCGCCTCGAAACCAAATTCGATGGGACTTGGACACGCATTTCGCGAAGACTTGCCCCAAAAGTTGCCCCAAACTGTGGGAACAGCAATCCCCGCCTCAGGCTTGCGCGGCTGCACCCGGAGCGGCAATCGCGCTACTGATTGATGTACCCTCGAACAGCTTCCACAGCCGTTGCACCTTGCAATCCTGCTCACACATGGCGCGAAGCAGCCAGATTCGCTGCCAAAGATCATCATCGGGAGGCAAATAGCAAACCTTTAGCCCCAAGGCTTGCGCCTCCCGGGAGTCAATAACCGACCCGTGTGAATGGTAGTGGTCTCGTGTGGAAATCTTATTCACGATTTCCTCGATGACTTTAGGATCGGAACCGGCGAGCATGCCCGCCGACAAAACGGCAGTTGCGAGCTTTTTCGTTTGCAAGACCGCCAGCGATGCGTACCCTGCGACCAGAGGAGGGTGCTTGTCGGCTGACTTCAGGATCAGGTCCGCCGGCACCGCGTTGCCAGGGCCGAGCACCACATTGGGGTCTATAGGGCCTAGTTCTGAATGAACGCCCATGACTACTTCGCGCCCGGCGAGCGCGATAACGGTGCCGTTGCTTTTTGCGCGACGAGGGACGATGACTCGCAAGTCGGTCGCCATCGCGGTGAGAATGGAGACGATCTTCTCGGTAGCGTCGGTGTAGCCACCATTCGTCTCCAACACAAGATCGACTGGTTCGCCCTTCAATGAACCAAGCAGCTCGGCCAGGTAGGTGTCGTCGTTAGGGTCTACCTGCGCTGTACTTGAGCAGTCGGTGTAGTAAACGATGAGGCGCCGCTTCGTGACAGCTTCAATGTCGCGAATTAACAACTGCCGCAAATATCGCTCTTTGTTGTGGACCCAAAAAAGCGGGGACTGCTTTGGTAATGCAGTCCCCCTAGGGAATAATTCGCCCGCATCACTCATAGCCGTCCAATCCTACAATCCTTTCAAAAATCCGCTCGTCGACACCATCTCTACGGTCTGATCCGATGCGGCCCGTTCGAGGACGGTCACGGCCTTCAAGATGTCTGGTTCGGACGTGCCTCTGCATTGGTAGACGTTGCCAGCCACGTAATCGCCCTGAGGCACGGGATTGAACAAGGTGAGGTAATCAGGCTCGCCTGTCGGCGAAGTGCTTCCTGACGCAAAAAAAATCATGATGTAGCCCCAATATTGGTTTTTCTGTCGACCGGGAAACGCGCGTCGATACGTGGCCTAACGGCATACCAGCAAAAAAGCTTGAACGATCGACAGCGCCACCAACTGCGCCGCACAAAATTCACTCTGATCGAACTGTACGTTAGCCAGTTCGGAGGAGCAATCGATTTTTTGCCGCATCCGGCTTGAAACGATGGTCCATTTCCATTTTCAAATCAGTTGGTTACAGCACAATCTGAGTGTTCCCCTGTAATTTCTCTATGTCCCCTCCGCGCTCAGCTTTACGGCCAGCTGCAAGACCGATTGCGCCGCCTCCTCCCGCAATCGGGCCAAAATCTGCGCGATTACCCAACTGTCGTCGGCTCTTCCTCGTCACTTTGTGAGACAGGTGCAACGCGTTTTGCGCGCGAGCCCTTCCCCGCCTTCCCCCCGTCTGCTCGCTGCATCGTCAACCGCTTCAGCAGCTCCGCAGCTGGCTCGTCGCTCGGGTCCCGCGGCACGAGTTCGCCCCGGAAGGCCTTGGCGAGCAAAGCTGGTGTTATGCGCTCCACGGTTGCCAAGGCGTTGTTCAACCTACCTTCTATTTGACTTGCCAGCGCGAAAAGCGATTCGATTCGCTTTACGATTTCCACCTGCTCGGCAAGCGCGGGAAGCGGAATCTCTATCTCCCTGATATCTTGAATTGAGATCCGTTTGTGCCCGGCACTTGATTTTGCCCTTCGTTCGATTTCGGCACGAATTTCCGGGAGCGCAAAGGCGTACATGCAATACGCGGGAAGGATTGTTTCTTTCAGGCGGGCGCAGTACAAACGATCGGGGTATTGATACTTCGTATTTGCCACGTCTGGTACAACGGCACAGTTGCCAACATACTCAGCGGAACCGTTGAGCCGTGTAAACAAGACGTCCCCTTCTCGAATGAAATTCTCTTCGCGTTGCGACTGGTCGCTCGTTAGATACTTCACATCCGCAAGATCGATGATACCTTGACGCACACTGCTTGATCGCAAGACTGGATACTCCGTTTCCTGCGCTTGTGGCACAGCCGTCGTCCCGCCCCGAATACTTGCAATTAACGAGCCGAAATCCACTCGGGGATAGCTCGCGGCACCAGTGAATTTTCCAGCCAGCGCTGCCGTGAGCACTGACTGGCGAAAGCGCTTCAACAGCGTTGGCACGTGATCGAGCCGCTCGCGGCACGCATCCACGCGTGCGAGCACGGTGTCGAGCTTGTCGGCGATGCGCTTTTGCTCGAGCACGGGCGCCAGAATGAAAGGTGCCTTCTTGCCCGCATCGGTGCCCAGTCTCGGCATGTTGACACCGTGACTAACCTGATTCACGTAGGCTATGAATGTCGGATGTCGCATCCAGTGAAACAAATATCGTCCGTGCACAGCCGCGTTGCTCTGCAAAGGTACGATTTCAGTAGTGCAGACCCCAGCTGAATCTGCAAGAAGAACCTTATTCAAATATGGCCGAAGCTTTCCGTACAGTACATCCCCCGTCTTGAATACATTCTTTGTACTCTTCGATTTTCGGTCGGAAAACGTGAGGCGCCGTATGAGCCGCGAACTATCCTTTTCGATATCTTCCAGTTCGAGAACCCACGTCTCGGGACTGATAGCCTCAGGTTCGACCTTAGTTGTCTTCCCGTAATCAATTACTACTCCGAGTTCGATCGATGCCCACGACTCAGGTATTTCTATAAATTGGTTTGCGGTCACGAGAGATCCTCCCCAAGCTCCGCGAAGATGGCCTTCAGTTCATCAACGGCTGCATTCAGTTCGTCCATCGCCTCGTGAGCAAGCACGGCAGGGTCTGGCAGATCGGAGGCGTCATCTGCGTTTTCATCTTTAAGCCATGAAATATCCAAGCTATCAGCACGGTCCTTTATCCATTTTCGACTGAACGCGCGAAAACGACCACTCTCACCTTCGTCGACGCGCTTGTTGCTTCCGTCTGCCGCTTTTCCGTACGCGGCTTCGAACTCCGCGAAGTATTCGCGCGTTAGCGGAGTCCGCTTACCGAAACTTGGCGCGTTCGCCCGAAGGTCATAAACCCAGACCTTCTTCGTGCTATCGTTCGCGGACTGGCTCACCTTGTTAAAGAAGAGCACATTGGTCTTGACACCTTGTGCATAGAAGATGCCCGTGGGCAAGCGCAGGATCGTATGTAGGTTGCACTTGTCCATTAGGTCGCGTCGAATGTCAGCACCTACACCCGATTCAAACAGCACGTTATCGGGCACTACGACTGCCGCGCGCCCACCATCCTTGAGATGCCGCACGATATGCTGCACGAATGCTAGTTGCTTGTTGCTCGTCTCATAGGTGAGGTCGTCGCGCGTTGGTCCTCCGCCACCTTTCGCTGTACCGAACGGTGGATTGCTGAGAATAATGTCAGACTTGGGCAGGGTGGCCCCGGCGTTGCCGAGCGTATTCCCGATGTGGACAACGCCCTCATCATCGCCCTCCATGCCGTGCAGCATGCAGTTCATCAGCGCAAGCCGCCGCGTGCTCGACACCAGTTCCATGCCAACAAACGCCTTGTTGCGCTGGAATGTCCGCTGTTTCTCGTTCAGGTCGTAGAGGTCGTCCGTCTGCGCCCTGATGTACGCGTCAGCTGCGATGAGGAAGCCCGCTGTGCCTGCTGCCGGGTCCTGGATTGTTTCACCCGCCTGCGGCTTGATGATGTGGACGATGCTGTCGATAAGCGGGCGTGGAGTGAAATATTGGCCTGCACCCGACTTCGTCTCGTTTGCGTTCTTCTGTAGCAGGCCTTCGTACAGGTCACCGAGCCCGTCGCGCTTCGCCGAGAACCAGTCGATAGCATCAAGGCTTTTGACGAGCTGTTCGAGGTGGCGTGCCTCCTTCAGGCTCGTCTGCGCGTCGGCGTAGACCGCTGCGATCAGCTTATCGGTGCTTTGGCTAAGCGACAGCAGCGTCGCGCGATAGTGATTCAGAAGGTTCAACCCGCTCTTGCCGGTCAAGTCAGGCCAGCGAGCCCCCTCTGGTAACTTGTGCTTGCTGAGTAGGCCGTTCTGCGTGTTCTCGTGTTCCATCTTGATGAACAGCAGAAGCACCAACTCAGTTACATAGTTCGTGTACGTAATGCCATCGTCGCGAAGAACATCACAGAGGTTCCACAGCTTCTGGACGATATCGTTGTTGGTCATGGGGCCCTACTTCTGAGAGGTTGCGCGGGACCGCCGCAAGTGCGGTCCGTCATTGGGTCGGGAATTATGCCACCTTCGGCCATAGCGTCTCCGCGAGGCCGTGGAGCACATCGTCGAGCTTGCCGCCGAGCATCTTATTCAACTGCTTCGCGCCACCATCACTAGCGAAAGTGCTGTTGACGAACTGCTCGTCAATAACTACCTCGTGCACGAGCTGCTTCGCTAGCCTATCAAGCCACCTGCGCTGCACTGTGGTCCAGTTGGTCATCTTGTAAATGCCGTCCATTGCATGGGCGACGCGCTCATTGAAGGACATGAGAGCCTCGCCAAGCGCGGCCTGCCGGATGTAGCCGATGATGCTTGCTGCTATATCCTGGTTCGTCCGGTTGCGCCACGCCGTTTTGATCTTTGCCTCGGTGTAGCCGTGTTCGTCGAGTAGCAGGCGGACCTCACGCAATTGCGCTCGTGTCAGGTCCTTCGGTCGGTTCACAACCACTGACAGCGCCGCCGATTCGTTTACTTGCTGCCGAATGAAGCTCGTGAAGCTGTCAAGATAGTCCTCCGGCCTGCCGAATTCGCCATAGCTTTGCTCACGAAGCACCAGCTCGTCGGCATGCTCCGAGATGATCGGCATGTGCTCCGTGCCAGCAAGTTGTTTTACCTCGGCGAGTTGATCCAACAGTTGCTTATGCTCGCGCACGAAGTCAGCAGCTCCACTTGGACCGAGCTTGTGCAGGTGCTCGTGCAACTTGCTTGGAGGTAGGCCCCAGACCTGTTCGAGTTGGGCAAGCCTTTCTTGCAGCGCTGGCCTCTTCTCAGCTTGGTGCGAAGCCTTCCGAAGCACTCGCATCAGGCTCTGGCTCAGTGCATCGAGTACTTCGTGCGCATGCGTCCGCTCCGGCGTGCTGCCCGGCGCGTCGAAGCTCGCGGGATTTGTAAGCTCATCGACGAGTTGCTCAATGGATACATTAGGGTCCTTCACGAGCGGCTTCATCGTTGTCACGTCTTCAAGCGCCGCGTAGATATCCACAGGATCGTAGATCTTGAAGATGGTCTTCCCGATCTCATCGAACCGGCGAGTCGCACGCCCGATCATCTGTTCGTAAAGAATGCGAGACCGTACACGACGCAAGAAGACGAGATGGCAGATCGGCGGCACATCGATACCGGTAGTAAGTAGATCCACCGTGATCGCAATGTTCGGGAACCGTTCGTTCTTGTACCGACGGATAAGCTGACTCACCTTGTCGGACTGGCCAGTGATCTTACGCACTGCGGCTTCGTTATACCCATCCCCGTATTGCTCCCTGAAGGCATCATCAAGGAGGCGCTTCACCATATCCGCGTGCAGATCGGTAGCGCAGAAGATCAGCGCCTTCTCCTCGCCGAATGGGTCAAGCTCCTTCGCCAGCTCATTGCAGATTACCTCATTAAATTTTTCGCTGATTACCCGGCGGTTAAAGGCTTCGATATTGAAATTGAGCTCGTCGTCAAGCTCGGACAGCTCCAGCTCACCAGTCGCCATATTGATGGCCGTGACCTTCTCGCCCTTCTCGAATTTGATACCGTTCTTCGACAACAGCGTCTCGTATCGAATCGGCGGCTCGTGATCAATCAGCCAATCATCAGCTACTGCCTCGCGGTATGAGTACGTGTAGACGGGTTTGCCGAATATTTCCGTCGTTTGCTTCGCGGGTGTGGCCGTAAGTCCGACCTTGACCGCATCGAAATAGTCGAGAACGCGTCGATAGCTCGACAGGTATTGCGCTTGATCACGCAGTACCATCTCACCCTCAGTCATCTCCTGGTCCAGCGTATAGCCTCGATGGGCTTCATCGACAATGATGCAGTCGAACTCATCGATACCCGGAGGGGAATCCGATTGAAATACGCGTCGAACCATTGCCTGCACCGTCGCGACCTGGACACGCGTCTCGGCCTCAGCGGCCATATCGCCCAGCTCGGCGATGTTGTATATCTTCGATAACGGTTGGTTCTGCTCCAGCAACGCCTCGTCGAACGAGTCGGTCGCCTGTTGACCCAGTGCAGTACGATCCACGAGGAAAAGGATGCGTCGAAAGCGCTCCGCCTTCAGCAACCGATACATCAGCCCGATGATGGTACGGGTCTTTCCAGTTCCGGTTGCCATCGCAACAAGAATGGCGCTTTTCCCTTCACCCATCGCCCCTTCTACGGCTTGAATGGCCTTTACTTGGTAGTCGCGGAGCCGAAGATAATCGAATCCTTCCTGCGCCAGCTTGGCCTCAGCCTCCTCCTTGCTGCGCTTCAGTCGATCGAGCAACCCATCGGGCCGGTGGAAGCTAAGGAGCGCATTGGCCAAATTTGAGGTTGCGCGAAGGTCGCGGAACCACGTTCCGCTCTGCTCCCGCAGTTGCTCGATAAAAGGTCGTCCATTGCACGAATATGCGAACGGCACCTGGAAAGTTGCGCCCTGTCCGTCGGGCCACGGCCCTTGTTGGCCGGCTATCCTCCAAGCCGGAAGGTATTCACCTGTGAGCTGAAAGCCGCGTGAGTATCTTTCTGCCTGTCCAATCTTGCCTGCAACGTTCTTATTAAAGCTCTTTGCTTCCACTACCGCGATGGGTGTGAGTCCGGCGAAAAGGATGTAGTCCGCAGACTGCTTGCCCAAGGTCGGCCACTCCGCGATAGCTTTGTTCTTACCTGCCTCAGGCCGAGCTCCCTTCGCATACTTTAGTTGTTGTGTGTCAGCCTCCCAGCCCGCATCAATTAGCTGCTGATCGATAAGGATGCGAGTCAGCTCCTCGGTCAGCACGAGGTTCATCGTCGCCTTCTTCGTGCTTGCCTGCGCAACCTTGGCCTGTTGAGCATCGAGTTGCGTCTGCAACACCTTCAACTTTGCGTCGAACTCCTCCTGGGCCTTCTTGAGAGCAGCCTCTTGCTCGAACGCAAGTTCCTTATAGGTCTTTGCCTCGCCGTCCATTTGCAACGCGAGGGTTTCGTACTGCTCCTTTTCCTGCGCGAGCAAGTCGGCAAGTTGCTGGTTGTCCTCGACCGACTGCGACGCAGCTTTAAGTTGCACCTTCAGTTGGTCGATTTCGCTTTGGAGGTCGCGCAAATGGACGCTGGGGTCTTCGGGCGGAACGAATGGACCTGCCTTGAACGCCGTACCTTGCTTCCCGAACGACTCATGGAACCAGATCGCGAGAGCACGGGCTACTTTGAGACCATCCATCGCCTCCTTGTGCTGGGTCTTGAATTCGTGAGTTGCTCTATTGCCTTCGACGCGAAGCGTATGGAAGAGCCCTCGAACAGTTCTATCTAGCCCCGCCTCGCGCTCAAGCTTATAGAGCAGATCAGCTTGGCTCATCTGATCGAACTCGACGCCCAATCGCGCAGCCAAGTCCTGCGCCATCGCCTCGCCGAATTGGCGGAGTTTAATCAGTGTTGTATTGGGATCGGCTGAGAAGACGTTCTCGGCAGCAGCACCGAGCTGCGAGAGGAGTGGCGAGTGCTCGGCCAGAAAATTGAAGTTCCCAGAATGCATCACGATGTCGGTCTCTCGTTTTTGTAGCAGGATTGACTCTACGCGAAACAACGGGGAGTGGAAATGGCCCCCCCCATAGACCTCGAAGAATTATTCCGGTACTTGCAAGGTTGTGCGACCCCAACATTTAGTCCTGAAATTCGTCTTTACATCTCGACACGCGATCTGGCCGCGAATGCGAACGCTCCTACATACGCAACACTTCCGAGCACTGTCGAGTTGCCCCTTGCACCGCCGGCTTCCCCTGTACCGCTGGCGCCCCCAATTTCAGGCACATATCGTTCCTCCGTGCTCGCACCGTTTCGCGCAACACGTGTTCCGCCTTGGACCTCCCGCTTATTGCCACCTCGTCGTGTCCGCCGCATCCACTACACGGCACAACAGGCCGCAACACACTTAATTTTTAACTCAGAACGCCAGCTTTGCACAGATTTTCATATTCATACTTCACAGCATCAATCCCGTATTTGGCCTCAAGCCGTTTAACAATGAAATGGCCACGCGCCATATCCTGATAATAGTCGGTAAACATCATATTGATTGACGCTCCTGCAACAGCACCAATCACCGGCACAGCCTGTGCGGCAAATTTTTCCGTAATAACGATCCCAAATCTTGCCGCAATTTTCTCAATAAGCTCGGCCAGCCACTTTCCTGCTTGCGTGGACGTTAGATTAGCTCTAAATGCATTTTGACCCGTTTTGTTCGCAGCCTCTATCAACACCTTTCCAGCCTGAGTGGATGTTTCAGCAAGGAAGCTACGCGCGGCATAGTACGCCGACTCAGCGCCATCGCCCTTGTCGGATCCACCACCCAAGGCGAACACCTCCAGACACATTTGCTTGATTTCCAGCGATTCGAGATTAAATCCCTCACTGCGAGCGATATCAGCAATCGCTCTCATCATGATCGTTGTAGACACCGGCAACTCGACAATTACGCCCGGGAGACCCAATGCACCTCCCGCAGCACCGGAAAGACCAGCAAGCGTTTTGTTCCACCAAGGTGAGGCTTCCTGATGTTCATTGTCGAGACTCCATAGTGCTGCCCCCGCCGCTTTCTCCAACGCGAATTTAACTGCGACATGGACTTTCTCGGACACCCCCTCCGGCAAGGCGGAAAAGAGCGCCTCAACGGGCTTGCCCACCACATCCGAAATAGTTGCCGTAATGGTTTTCTGAGTCAGAAGACCCACGGCATTCTTCAGATTCGCGTAATCACGCTCATTTTCCTTGATATCCTCAGCCAACTTTTCCACAACAGCCCCCTTTTCACTCAAAATAATGCGGTCCGCTTCGAACCCACGGACCGGTTTGATTCGTTCGATCTTCAAGCCCTGCGCCTGGGCACCCCGTCACTGCTCGCCCTCACGAGCGCGGCACTTCAATCACATGCGCGGCCAGCCCCTTCTCAACCGGGCAGCAACCAGCTCGACCAGATTCGGCTGCAGCCGGGCCAACGGATAGGCACCACACTTCGGGCAATGCGAACGGATATCCACGTTCGGAATCAGGACATCGCTATGCGGAGCAAAGGTATGCCTCCATCCACATTGATTGCATTTCAACGTAAAGGGCGTTGGGCGTACTGGCATATCGATCAGCTTTGCTGCGCATCAGACTTGATCCAGTCGGCGTACGCTCCAACCGCCGCCGTACCCACCACCGCAGCCACAAACACAATCGCAAACGCAGCCAGATGCTGCAGGGGGGAGGAATTGCAATTCGCGCACATGGCTTCTCCTGTCATTGGTTGCAATAGGACGGCATCAGCATGCCGCCCTCTCAAGATAATTGCCCAATCAGTCAAATCATGTCCGAGCACAATCACCCGAGACCGGTCAAACTACTTCGGTGAGCCTCTAAAACGCTCCACGAATCTGATCCCGGAAGCTATCGGCGAGTTTCTTGCCGAAGTCCGTGTTGTCCGTCGGATCGGGGGCCTTGATAAGCTCTTCCAGCACACAAAGCGCGTCCCAGACGGAGTCCTTGACCGTCCCGATGCGCCGGCGGCGGCGCCGTCCTCCAAGACCCAGCATGTCGTCGTGTTCAATTCCCTCGTCGAACAGGCCCAGCTCCGTCAAATCCACTTCCAGCTGCTTGATCTGTGCGAGCCCATGCGCGGTATGTCGTTGCGAACGCTTCGTCGCATCGGAAAGCTCACGGAAGACGCTCGTCACGGCCGTGCAGAGCTCGCGCTGCGCATCGACTGGGACGTCCATGGATTTCAGGAACGTCCTCAGTGCGCTGCCCTTATAGCCGAACGATCGGCCGCTGATCGAGCTGTAGGCACACACGCCAACCGGAGCTAACGCATACGCCTTGAGTGTCGTTGCAACCTGGCTCAGCACGGCGTCTATGGCGCTCTGCGGGCGCAGGTCAGCCTTGTTGACGATCACGTACAGAGGCAATTCCGGATGCGCCGTTTCCGTCAGCAGATCCAGATCGCTCTTGCTCACAGTGCCATTCGCATCCATTCCGAGCACCCAGATCAGGCCGCGCGCCTGGGCGAGAAATTCGAGTGCCGTATGGGTGTCGTCGACGGTATAGGCATCTCGCGAATCCGCTGCACCAAAGCCCGGCAGATCGATGAAGGCCAGATGTTCCAGCCCGCGCAAGGGTGTCTCAATCGCGACGAAGGGCAGGATGTCTCGCAGATTGAAGCCGAAGGAACGCACGAAACTGTGCGACAGGCGGCCATACATCGCAGGGTCGATGCCGACCACGCCGCCACGCTGCGTGTAGCCCCGAATAACGCTGTGCTCACCCGGCATCACGTAGGTGGGGATCGACGTCACCGGCTCGACGCCAACCGGCAGACCGACCTCCGGATCGCTCATCAGACTGGTGATAAAGGAAGACTTCCCGGAACTGAATCCGCCCGCTACGGCGACCAGGCTCTTGCTGCGAAACAACGGAGTGGCGACCAGCAGCTCCAGCTGGTCCAGCACCGCCTGAAGTCGTCGTAGCGCGTCGGCGCCGCCACCGGAAAGTTGCAGCGTCCCAAGCCACTGCACAAAGTCTTCATTCAGCAATCGGCGAAACGCGCGAACCGACTCATTCTCCATTGGCTCGGCTGCAAGAAGGCTTGAGACGAAGCTGTAGCGCTCCTGCAGAGCGCCGAAGTCCTCGTGTTGTCCCAGCTCCGCACTTTCATACGTCATGGCTGTCGTTCGCGATAAAGAACACTGGTACCTGGCGGCCGAACATTCGGCCGCCAGGGCATCAAACCTGCTTCAACCCGCTGATCAGTCCGTCGTAGCACTTGAGCGTTTTTTCCAGCCCCTTGAGCTCTTGCTGTCGTAGCTCGATCTCGCCAGCATAGGAGTCCATCAAGAGCTTGCCGGTGCTGCGTCTGGCCACGGCCCGGAAGCTCTTGGCGATATTGGCAGCCGAAGCTTTGGCACCTTTCTCAAGCTCTTTCAGGTACTCCCGCGCCGACATCAGGACGCGCTCTGCAGTCGAGCCATGCAAGTCACCGGACACTTTCAATTCCTCCGGTAGGAGCGGCAGCTCAAACGTCAACGCGTCGGGCATTGCGTCGAGCGTATTGCGAATGGCGTCGTCAAGTGCCGCGCGATCCACGTTCTCGTCGCCGAGGCTATTGCGCAGCGTGCGGGTCAGCTCGCGCTGCAGTTCCGCACGCATCTTCTTGCGAAGGGCTCTAATCAGATCTTCCGCTTCGCGATTCAGCCGGGCCTGCACGTGTTCGATCGCCTCGCGTACTTCACCGCCACGGAGCACCTCGACGAGACGAGATACTTCCTCTGTCCCGCCCAGATTAATAAGTCTGGCAAGCCAATTGCCGAAGCCGGCCTTCTCGACGGTGTACGTCTCAAGCCTCGAGCCCTTTGCGCGATTGGCCTTGCCCGTTGCGTGATCGATAACGTTCTTGATGATTTCCGCCAGACTGTCGCCCGCAGACTCGGCGACGCCATTCACCACTTCCCGGTAGGCCAGGTCGGCTGCTGCAATGCCTTTCTTTTGCTGGGCCTTGAGGGCTTTCAAGCCCTCTGCCAGCGCTTCGGCTTTGCTTGCGTGGAGGTTGTCGCGCGCCACTTCGAGCCTGGCGACGGCAAACTCCAGGGCCTTGTCCAGCGCTTTGACCTGAGCCACCAGACGGTCGGCGGCTTGCTCCTCCTGCAACTGCACGCGCCGGTCGCGCACCTGCTCCAGCCGGCGCTTCACACCTTCGGTGCCGGCCAGTTGAGCCAGGTGGGTTTGGGCGGCGTCGGTTGTGAATGCCGCAGGGTAGCGCTCGGTCAGCTGTGTGTGCACTAACTGCGTGTTCTCATCCCATTTCTTGCGAGGTTGCGTCAGCAACGCCTGAGCGACACCGGAACTCAGTAGCAGGCGGCCACGCAACTCATCCACCAGCCGCGCGAGCGCCTTGGATGCGTTCTCCCGATGATGGACGGCGCGCTGAGCGAGCACGCCCTCTGCCTGCCGAATCAGGGTGTCATGCAACTGGTGCAGCACGACGCCGAACTGGTCGCCGTGATCCTGGTGCAGATGGCCCATCAACTGCGTGTCGGCCTGGCTTGCCACCAGAAAGACCTCGCTGATGGAATTGCTCTCCAGCCGGTCCATCAAGCTGAAGTCGTCCTCATTCAGAAACTGGCCGGCGTTGCTGACCAGCAAGACGGCGGCGCAATTCCTTAGTTCACGGCGAGTGCGCTCCTCGCGTGAGGCAACAGGGTCGTTGACACCTGGAGTGTCCACGACCTCGATGCCACGCAAGCTCTCGCTCGGCAGTTCGATACGCAATGCCTTGGTCAGCGGCATATATTTGCCACCCACCGCAACGTAGTCTTTTAGCTGACGATGCAGGTCGGCGAGTGATCGGGCCTTGATCTGGCGCTTCGCGCCAAGCAATTGCTCATCCACGCCCTGCTTCTTCAGAAGCTCGTACAGCTCGTAAGCACCCGCGAGATGAGTGTCCCTGGCCATCTCCTGCTGCGCGCGTGCCCGCACCCGCCCGGTGTCCGGCGCTGCCTTGGCGGCATGGATGCGGCTCCGCGCAAAGAGCCCAGAACCTCGCCCGGGCCCGCTGGCCGCCTGGGCCACGCGCTCCTCGATTTCCTGGACCTTCTGTTCCAGCTCCTCCTCGTACTGAGCGTGGTCGGCCTCCAGGCGATCGATCTCCGCGCGATCGTAGAACTCCACCTCGGCACACAGAGCGTCGCCGTAGCTCAGCACTGCCAGGGACGCCGTCATCGGCGTGGCCGCCTTGGGCAATACCTCCTCGCCGTCGAACAGCAAGCCGTTGAGCAGCGAAGACTTGCCCGCCTTCACCCGCCCCACGATACCGATGCGCAGCAGGTGCGCCTCCTGTGCATCGCGATCCAACGTGGCGGAAAGCGTCTCGGCACTCATCAGTGCGGCCTCTTCCTTCGCCCGCCGCCAATCGCCGTCGGCCTTGGGAAGCTTTTTCCTATGCTCGGCGATCACGGCATCGACCGCTGCCATGCGCGCCAGCAACGCATTCTTCTTCATTGAATCTCTTCTTGAACGCGATCGCGCCAGACTTGGGGGAACAGTTGGGCCACGCGGGTTTGCAGTTGCTGGGCAGCCGTGACTGCATCCGCCAGCCCCTCGACATCGAGGTACTCGGATCTGGCCTGCAAAGCACTCTTATGGTCTTCGAGCGTGGCGTTGAAGGTGTCGCTCAGCGCTTGCAGTGCGGCCGAATGAAACTCGAGCAGCAGCGTGTCCACCGGCGCCCGCAACTCGGCGCAGATCGCGGGCACCACTTGATGGCGGATGGCTTCTTGAGCCAGCTCTGCCTGACGCGTCCTGGCGTTTAGCGACATCAGGTTCAGCGCCAGCGGCAAGACATGCAAGGCGACACTCACGATGGGGTTGGGCACGACCTTGCCGACCTTGGCTGCGACTCCCAGCGCTTTCGCGCCCGAATGCAGGATGCTGATCGTCTCTCCGCTGAGCAGGCTCGGCAGAATGTCCTGCAGTTTGCTGACGATAATATCCATCCAGTCGTCGTCGAGCTGGATCTGGATGCCCTGCAGGCAACCGTGGCTTTGGCTGAAATCCTGCAGTGCCTGCGCAGAAATGTTCTCCGTGTGACGCATCAACGCGCGCAGCAGCGCACCGCGAACCGTTTCGGAAAGGAGGCGCTGGAAGTCGTCCGGCGCGCGCAGATACTTCGTGGCAAGCCCCGCCGCACTCGTTGAGACCGCGTGCGCCACTTCAGCCAGAACGGCGTCGGTCGTGGCGGTGGTGTCGGCATCGCGGGCCTTGCCGAGTTGCACATCGCGTTCCGCCTTCAAGTCGTCCAATGCGGCTTGCAACTGCGCCAGCTCTTCCGCGTTGTCTTCGAGGCTGCGCTGAAACGCACGCTCCGCAGTGGCCAGCGCATCCGAGAGGCGCAGCACGACCTCCTTCACAGCGGCCCCTGTGACGTGCTCGAACAGTCGCTCGGCGTCCAGCCCTTTGAGCACCTGCTGGACGTCTTGCGCCCTGGACTGGCTCACCGCGGTGACCGTAGCGGCGAATTGCCGGTCTTCGAGCTGGTCCCGCACGTAGTCCACAATTCGGGCAACATCGGACGCCGGACGCAGGTCCGCCTTGTTCAAGACCACCGAGAAGTGGCGATTCAGCGCCGCCACCTCCTCCATCCGCTCCACGGCCTCCTTGTGGAGCGCGCCTTCTTCCACGCTCATCACGAAGAGGTAGTGCGCGCCGCGCGCCAGATACCGGTCGATCGCCTTGCTGTGCTGATCGAGCGGCGAGTTGAACCCCGGCATATCTACCAGGATCAAGGGTTCCAGTTCGCGGAGCCGCTCGCGATTCAGGTACAACCGAATCAAAGCGTACTCGGACGTACGCTCCTGGACGGCGCGCAGTTCGCTCACCAGACGGCGCTCTTCCTTTCCGTCACTACGGACGGCCTGCAGCCACTCCTTCTCGGCAAAGCGAAGCTCGGTGGGCAGCGCAGTTTCAGGCGTGATCGCAACGGGCAGCAGTGGTTCGCCAATCAGCGCGTTGATCAGTGATGACTTGCCCGCGCTGAACGACCCGACCACGGGAACGATCAGCTCCTGGCCGGCGATCTGGTCCAAGGTGCCCTGAATGCGCTCGAGGTGCGCGTCGAACTCTTTGCCCAGGACCTGGCGAGCCACACCACCAGGTGCGCCGACTAACTCGTGAAGCTTTTTGAGGCGGTCAATGAGTAAAGCTTTGGACTTCAACATGGGATGGGGCGTCCAGTTGGAAGAATGATGAGGAAAGAGGGGGCATCAACATGCTGCCCACCTAAGATACCGGTCCCGTCAGTCAAACCCTGTCCGAGCACCTTCAACAGTCACCGGTAAAGGCTCCCTATGATTCGTAAATTGCAGTCATCGCCCGAGCCTCCGCTGCCAGCTCCGAGCGCAGGCTTTCCGGGCCCAGCACCTCGACGTTTGGCCCGAACGCCCTCAACCACCACCGCAGTCGCTGGCTTGACAGCACCGTGCCGCGCACCTCGAGCGTGTTGTCACGCTGAGTGACCCGCTGATCGTCGGACAGCGGCGCTTCGAGCAGATGGTTCCCTGCCCCATTCCTGAAACGCAGCCTGAGGTCGATCTCGCCCTCGACTATGAAATCAAACTGACGTTGCTCCCGCACATACTTCGAGAGCCGGAACCCGCGCGGGTAAGCAAACGCCTCAGGCGACATGGTCGCGCGTGCGAGACGGTCGAGCCGGTACATCGCCGGATTCGGATGGCGCGGCATGGCTGCCACGAGATAGACCAGCCCGCCAACCTCCACCAACCCGAGCGGATAGACAATCTTCGCATCGGCATTGTCGATCTTCGAGCGCGGCTGGTAGACGATCTCCAGTTTCTGCTCGTTAAAGAGCGCTTGCGAGACCGTTGCGAAGATATTGGGATCAACCTCGGGGTATCGCAGCGCGAAGCTGCCGGTTTCGACCTCGATCTTGTCGATCCATTTACGGTATCGACGCTCGTACTCGTTGTTGACCGTCGCCAGACGCTTGCCCGCCACATCGAACAAAGGGGAAAGCGTTTCGGCCACCAGCGCCGGAATCCGCCACGTCGAAAAGCGACGCAACGTCTGCAGGGCCAGTGCCTCGTCGTGCGTCATCATGCCGGCCGCCTTTGCGGCAAGACCGCTTGCGCCCGCAACCTTGCGCCAATACTTGGCACGCCCGCGCTGCTCCATAACAACGAGCGAATCCTTGTGCATCTCTTCGAGCCGTCGTTGCACGGTCTTCACAACCGGTGGGTCGAGCAGCATGGCGCTGAGCTTGCTATGTACGGCGGGAGTAGAAATGGGTTCCTCGCCCCTGCCAGCATCGGGCAAGACCTGCATGATTTCGCGATCCAGCATGTCGGTGGTGGAATCAGGACAGAACTACTCAAAACTATCTTAACGACACATTTCAGAAGATCTTTAACACGCGACTTTACAAGGCCCATATCAGCGGTCGCGGCCCCCTTTTTATCGCCGGAAACTACGCCCGATAACGAGACACGATTTGTCCCATCGGGCCTCTAACCTACACGATCAGGAAAAGACTCCGGGAGGCAGTTTGGAAAGTGAGAACCTTCTTGTTCCGACTACCGCAGCTCAACGAATCATGCTGCGCGCAATGTTCTTTGAATATTGTCCGGACGGCGTTGTGATCACCGATGCCCGGGGATACGTGATCGAATCCAACACCTCTTTCATGCGAATGACCGGATACCGTCCTGATGAAATCCATAACAAAAACCTGCGCCGCCTTTGGGCTGGACATTGCGGCCGGACGCTCTATCGTGCAATCCGCAGATCCATCGCTTCCACTGGCTGCTGGCAGGGCGATATGCCTATCTCGCTCGCGCACAACTCTGAGCATCGCTACTCAATCGGCATCAATTCTATTCGCGACGAGCACGGAGTTAGGGTCGCACTTATTTGGACGCTTGTTGACGACACCCGTCTATCGGACACGCGACGTGAAATGCTTCGGCTTGCGCACCACGATCCACTTACGGGGTTACCAAATCGCCTGCTACTTATGTCCAGGCTGGAAAGCACGCTCGACCGCTATCGGAAAGATGCGCCTGGCGCGGTCTTGTTCGTTGACCTCGACGGATTCAAGCTGGTTAACGATACGTTCGGACATAAGACTGGCGACAAGCTTTTACAGGCAGTCACAACTCGCCTCAACGCCCGTCTGCGGCACACCGACATGCTGGCTCGACTCGGGGGAGATGAGTTCGTAATCGTCCTGGATCAGATCGCGCACGAGCAAAATGCTGCCGTTGTTGCCGAGAACATCATCCAGCAGATCCGCACGCCGTTTACGCTTGCCGACGGTTCCACTGTACGCATCGGTGCCAGTGTGGGCATCGCCCTCTTTCCACAGGACGGAAAGAATGCAGATCAGCTTCTTGAGCAAGCCGACCGTGCACTATATTCCGCCAAAAGGGCAGGCAAGGGAGCCTATAGATTCGTTAAGAGCCAACAAACCAAAGACGCGTAGTGAAGTCGACCCTGTAACACCGGACAAGGCTTCACGCTGAAGTTGCTGAATCCATTGAGCGCCACGCCGGAACTCGCCGAGCGAGCGGCATTTCAGTGCACTATGGCGATAATTCTCGTTGTAGTTCCGGAACGCGAACGTCGTACGACTTCGCGACCTCGGACACTTCGAACTATGTCACGGACAGAAAACCCAACCGCACCGACGCAGGCGACGCCAACGAGAATGTTGATTCTAGCGTCCAACGCAGGCAATCACCGATACGTTGCGTGCCACGACGATGAGTCAAACGTATGGCTCTTCTCCTTCTTGCCATCACCCCAATCTTCAGGCGACTGACACGGCTGCTTCAATCGGGAAAGGCAAGGTATATTTGTGGTATCGATGCAGGCAGTCAACTATGATGGCCGAGACTGTTTATCGTTCTCTAGCCAGGGAACCTTGACGAGTGGATGGCGCCCAAAACCGGCGCAAGCCTATCCTGCAGTCCCGTATTCTCCTTGCCGCTTTACCATGCATCTTCAAACGTCGCGCGCACCGCAACCGAACAACAGGAAACCATCGGCGAACGTGACCACCGATCCTTATCGACCAGAGCCGTACCGCGAACACATATATTCCTCGAGATAGGCCGGTTGCTCTCAAAGCGAACTGCACGCGACATGAAACCGGCTTGAATCACATTCAGATCTTGGCCGGACACATAAACAGTGGAAATTTCGTTGGGACAAACCCGCCAAGCGTCAAGCCGTAGATAGCGGTAGCGCCATCAGCGAATGTCACAAAGATTTCTGCGGAATGGCGCTACATGCCCGCAGTCGTTGCTCCACTGCGACGAAACAAAAAAATCTTAATAGTCTGACGCGCTCCGCGCTCATCCAAAACGTTCCACAGAGATTCGGAATCTGCTCGACCACGGCGTTGACGCATACGTCTGCAAGATACACGATCAATTGCAGATACGCATTGATCGATGTAAACAGGAGGTCACCATGCCTGCACCGAAGTCCTATACGAAAGCGCAATGGGACGAATTCGCCCGCCTGCTCGACGCACTGCCCGAAAAACCTCCATCAGAACGGCGCGTCACCGTACGCGATGCGATGCCCAAGGTACGCGCCCATATCAACGCAGCTCGGGCGAAGGGATATTCGGTCGAGCAGTTGATCGACCAAGCGAAGCAGGCCGGTATCGATGTAACGGCCAGTGCGCTTCGATATGCGTTGCAAGATGCGAAGAAACGGAGAGCTACCACCCAACGAATGACCGAATCATCAAACGCCACCAGCAAAACAGACACGCTCCGCTCGCAGCCGGCAACACGCGCAACCAGTGAGCAAATCAACCACACATCGCAGACGAAGTCGGGAATCGGAAGCAAATCAGGATCGATGACCCATCACGACCAGTACAGTTTCCCGATCCGACCAGACACGGACAATCTTTGAAGGCGAACGTGATAGAAACTGAGCCGAATGACGTAGGGCCCTACACACGGCAGATTGCAAATCGATGACGCGAGAATCTAACGGCTTGTCCCGTTTCAGTCGTGGCACGTCGGCGGCGCCACATCTTCACCGGCTTCGAGTTTGGCGAGGTGAGCGTCCATTTCCTCGTGGGTGACGTGCAGGCCCGTCATCTGATAATCCCGCCACACGTGCATCGCTTCTTGCTTTAACGACTCGCGCTTTTCTTCACGCTCGACGTACGGTGAAATCGCTTCGAGCATGATCCAGTGTGGCGTGCGTCGGCGCAGCTCTGCCAGACGGCGCACCCGGTCCTGCAAGGGAGCATCGAGTTTGATTGAGGTTGCCATATCAAGTGGTATCCCAAGGCCTTGCCTGGCACCAGCAAGGCCTCATGCCCCATTCCGCTGATTCGGCACTGTCTCCGCCCCCTCCTTCAGCCGATCCAGATAATCCGCCCATGCCTGCATCATCGCAACGCGGTCATCGAGGAACTTCGTACGGTTATAGGCGGTTCCGAGCGCATCTGGTACTTTGTGCGCGAGCTGATGCTCGATCACTTCGGCCGGAAACCTGAGCCGTTCGTGCAGGATCGTTCGCGCCATCGCGCGGAACCCGTGACCGGTGATCTCGGTCTTGGTGTCATACCCCATACGTCGCAGGGCCGCATTGATTGCCGCCTCGCTCATCGGCTTTTTTGGGTCCCGCCCAGGAAAAACGTAAGCCCTTCGGCCGGTCAACGCATGCAGCTCTCGCAACGTCGCGACAGCCTGCGCAGAAAGCGGAACCAGGTGCTCCGTCTTAGTCTTGGTCACAAAATATCGCCATTCCGCCTTTTCAAGATCGAACCCCGACCACTCGGCCTTACGCAGTTCACCTGGCCGCACGAATAACAAAGGGGCGAGTAACAACGCACACTTCACGACGAACGTGCCTTGAAAGCCATCGATCGCACGCAGCAGCTCGGCCACCTTTCCGGGATCGGTGATGGACGCGAAGTTCTCGTGCCTGACGGGCGGAAGGACACCTCGCAAGTCGGCCGTAGGATCACGTTGGGCTCGTCCCGTCGCCACGGCATAGCGGAATACCTGCCCGCAGTTCTGCATCGCTCGAAGGGCCGTGTCCCGCGCCCCTCTCTCTCGAATCCTATGGATCACCGTCAGAACCTCGGGAGCAGCAATTTCACCGACAGGTCGCTTGCCGAGCCAAGGAAAGATGTCCTTTTCCAAGCGTTGGATTATCTTTTCGGCATGGCTCTCAGCCCAAGTAGGCTGTTGACCGGCAAACCACTCGCGAGCGACGACTTCGAAGGAATTCGAGGCCCGCTCAAAGGCGGCGCTCTTTGCGGCCCTTTTACGCTCACCGGGGTCGATTCCCTTCGCTACAAGTTTGCGGGCCTCATCCCGCCTCTCGCGCGCGTCCTTGAGACTGATATCCGGATAGACGCCGAGCGATAGCCGCTTCTCCTTGCCCTCAAATCGGTATTTGAAGCGCCACCACTTGCCGCCAGCGGCGGAAACCTCCAGATACATGCCGCGCTCATCGAAAAGACGATAGAGCTTGCCAGTCGGCTTGGCGTTGCGGATAGCAAGGTCGGTAAGTGCCACGCTTCACTCCTTGGGAAGCACCTCACGCGTTGCATGGAGAAAGGCGCGAAGCTGGGTGGTTTCCGCTGGAGTCAGGTTCACGCGACGAGCGCCCAGCCGTATCGACAGCGCGCCGTCACTATCCACGGCGAAACACATTGGCGCCTCCAGCCGACTGGCTTCATCCCGCTCGAAGGCGCGTTGCTGTTTCCGAATCTCGCCCGGGTCGACTCCCTCAGCAAGTGAGGAGTGGGCCTTATCCCTTAGCTCGCGGGCCGTTTCCAGCGTCACTTCCGGGTAGACGCCAAACGCCAGCTTCTTTTCCTTGCCGCCGAACCTGTACTTGAGCCGCCAGTATTTGCCGCCCTCGGGAGTGACGAACAGGTATAGACCACCGCCGTCGAAAAGCTTTTGCGGCTTCTCCACGGGCTGAGCTTGCTTGACGGCGGTATCGGTGAGCGCCATTTGGGGAATACTGCCTTCGCAGGATTGCCAGTAGCCCCCAAAGTCTTCCCCTTTCGGGGCAGGAAGTCAACGGAGGAAGCCGGATGTTCCAGAAACAAAAAACCCCGCGAGCCTTATAGGACGCGGGGTTTGCGGAATACTGCGGAACTACCTGGAATGTCTGTTGGTGGAGCGGAGGAGGATCGAACTCCCGACCTTCGCATTGCGAACGCGACGCTCTCCCAGCTGAGCTACCGCCCCAACGAAGCAAAGATTCTAGCACAGCCAAAATCCCGTTTGGCAAGCCCAAAACTTGCGCAAAATCACAATCAATTCAACGGCGCCCCAGCCAGCACCCACGCCACCACTGCATGAATATCCGCGGCGCTCATCCCAGGATGAGAGGGCATAGGAATCGCCCCCCAAACCCCGGCCCCGCCGTCGCGCACCTTCTTCTCCAGCTTCCCCTGAGCGGCAGGATCCCCCTTATACCGCCCGGCGATCTGCTGAAACGAAGGCCCAACCAGCTTGCGATCCACGGCATGACAGCCCATACAGGCGTTGTTGCGAGCCACGGCCAGCCCCTCCGGAGCCGCCAAAGCCCTCATGGGAACCACCGCAACCCACCCAGCCAGAGCAACCCCCAAAACCGCAAAAACTCGCCGACCAGCAGAAAGCACCATCACAAAGCCTTCCCGCCGCTACCCGGCTGAGCAGGCGAAGAACTGGTAACCGGCGCCGGCGCTTGCTGATCGATAGGCCGCGAGCTCACCGAAGCATCGGGCACAGCCCCCACCGTGGGCGCATCCGCGGCCGCAGTAGCAGCCGGCTGCGGCGTACTCACAGCAGCCACGGCCGGAGCCCCGGACCCCTGCCCCGGCTGAATGTACTGATAGACCTTCACAACCTGCTGCACACCCATGACCTTGCTGGTCGCATCGGCGGCAACGTCCCCTTCCCGCCGCGTCACGAGCCCCATCAGATAAACCGTGCCGCGCTCGCTCACCACCTTGAAGTCGTTCGCGGAAATGTCCTTGTACGCGATCAGCTCAGCCTTCACGCGCCCTTCCAGATACGAATCGTTGGCCCGCGAAGAGAACGAGCTCGCCGGCTGCACCGCCAGTTCGTTCACCACCGAATCAACATTCGTGATCGCCCGCGCCATGTCGCCGGCCGTCCGCTTCGCAGCCTCGTCCTGCACTTCGCCAGTCAGCAGCACGCGCTGGTTGAACACGGCCACGTTGATATGCGCAGAGGCCCCCAGCTTGTTCGAGATGTCCGAAAGCGCCTTCACCTGGATCTCGCGGTCCTCGGTCTGCGATCCCACCGTGCGCCGGTCGGTTGCCACGAGCGCAGTGCCGCCCGCCGCTCCCGCAATCGCGAGGAAGCATCCCTGCAGGCTCGCCGAGAGTGCCGCCGCAAATCCGATCGTCATGGTCGTTCGGGCCAGTGCGCTACTGATGCCGTATCTGCTCTTCAACGTCACTCTCCTTCGTCCTTCGGTGTCAGTCGTCGCCCAGCAGCATCGCGTCGATGCCGTCACAGAGGCAGTGAATCGTTAACAGGTGCACTTCCTGGATGCGTGCGGTCCGCCCGGACGGTACGCACAAATGGATGTCGGTGTCGGCGAGTGCTTCGTTCACCTTGCCGCCGCCCTTGCCCGTCAGCGCGATCACGATCATTTCGCGTTCGTGCGCTTCCTCGATCGCCGCGAGCACGTTGGCCGAGCTGCCCGAGGTCGTGATCGCGAGCAGCACGTCGCCGGGCTGGCCCAGCGCTCGCACCTGCTTCGCGAAGACCTGCTCGTACGCGTAGTCGTTGGCGACGGCGGTGAGTACCGATGCGTCGGTGGTCAGCGCGAGGGCCGGCAAGCCGGGGCGTTCGCGTTCGAAGCGGCCGATCAGTTCAGCCGCGAAGTGCTGGGCGTCGGCGGCGGATCCGCCGTTGCCGCACGCCAGTATCTTGTTGCCGTTCGCCAGCGCGGCGAACATCGTGTCGACGGTGACCGCTATCGGCACCGCGAGGGCTTCCATGGCGGCAAGCTGGACGGCCGCGCTTTCACGGAAGTGTTGTTGAATACGTTCGACGGACATCGACTCTCTAATCTGTACTGCGGATATCGCAAGAAAACCGCTGCTCGGTGCGCGGATGCACGCAAGTTTAGCGCACTCGCGCGCGTTCTCCGTGCATTCAACTGTCATCGGCGCGGAAGGCGTCACGTATCCACGTCAGGCGCCCGCGCTCGAATGCAATCACGTCGAAGCGGCACGGCGGCGTGGCGCAGGCGTCGCTCTGCGCGGCCGCACTCGCCCCACCCGCCGCGCGCGTCGCCAGAAAGTAGCGCGCAGCACGCAATACGCGCTGCTGCTTGTGCCATCCCACGCTCGCCGCCGCGCCGCCGTAGTCTTGCCGCGTGCGTGCACGCACTTCGACAAAGACGAGCATGCCGTCGCGATCGCGCATCACAAGATCGAGTTCGCCGCCACGGCAATGCACGTTGCGCGCCACTGGCACGAGCCGCTGGCTGCGCAGAAAGTCGAGCGCACGCGCTTCGAAACGGGCGCCCACCGCACGCGATTCGGCGTTGGACTCGCGGCGCCCAGAATAGTTGTCGAGCTCGCGCGCATTCGCAACGCGGGCGGCCCGCGTGCGGGATAGGCTCTGCCCTTCCCCCGCCGACACCGCCTCCCCCGCGTGGCACAATGTCGGCCTCCTTTCCTTCGCTCGCGCGTTCCGTGTCATGACGTCCCCTTCGTCCCTTTCCGAACTCGCACAGGCCCAGCAATATCCGGCCGCCACGCTGTACGTCGTGGCGACGCCCATCGGCAATCTCGCCGACATCACCTTGCGCGCGCTGCACGTGCTCGGCCTGGTCGATCGCATCGCCGCCGAGGACACGCGCAACACGGGCCAGCTACTCACGCGCTACGGCATTTCGAAGCCGCTCATCGCCGTGCACGAGCACAACGAGCGCGAGGCGGCCGAGCGCATCATCGGGTTTCTGCGCGCGGGCGAGCGTGTGGCCTGCGTTTCGGACGCGGGCACGCCCGGCATTTCCGACCCCGGCGCGAAGCTCGTGGACGCCGTGCGCGAGGCCGGTTTCCAGGTGGTGCCGCTGCCTGGTGCGAGCGCGCTCGCGACGGCGTTGAGCGTGGCCGGCGACTGGGTCTCGACCTTCACCTTTCTCGGCTTCCTGCCGCCGAAGCCGAAACAGCGAGCCACTGCGTTGCAGCCGCTCGCCGCGCATACCCACGCCATGGTGTTCTACGAGGCGCCGCATCGCATCGTAGAAACGGTGCAGGCGCTGGCCGATGCGTTCGGTCCCGCGCGGCGCGTGCTGATCGCCCGCGAACTGACGAAGCTACACGAGTCGCTCTATCGCGGCACCCTGGCCGAAGCGCCAGCGTGGCTCGCCGAAGATGCGAACCGTCAGCGCGGCGAGTTCGTGCTCGTGGTGGAGGGCGCGCGTGCGAGCGAGTCTTCGGAGGAGGATCACGATGCGCTGCTGCGCGTGCTGCTGCAGGAGGTGCCCGTGAAGAGCGCGGCGAAGATCGCGGCGACGCTTACCGGCGCGTCGCGCAATGCGCTCTATGCCCGTGCGCTCGATCTGAAGGAAGAGGGTGAGGGAGACTAAAAAGCGGAAGGGCCGCGTATAGCGGCCCCTCCAGGTTCGATTGCGGCGAGCGGGTCAGGTCAGTGGTCGCCGTTCGAGATCGCAGCAAGCTGCTCGGCCAGTTCGGCCTTCGCTTCCTGGCGCGGGAGTCCTTCGATGGTCACGCGCGCGGTGCCGGCGTGCTGCACGCCCAGCAGCTTCGCGGCAGCGTACGAGAGGTCGATCACACGGCCACGCACGAACGGTCCGCGGTCGTTGATCTTCACGACGACCGACTTGTTGGTCGCGGGCACGCTCACGCGCACGTAGGAGCCCAGCGGCAGCGTGCGGTGCGCGGCGGTCAGCGCTTCCATGTCGAAGCGTTCGCCGTTTGCGGTGCGGCGGCCGTGGAAGGCGCGGCCGTACCACGAGGCGCGGCCGATCTGGTGGAACGAGCTGACGTCCGGGCCGTCGCCAATCGGCTCGGCGTCGGCAAGCGTCTTGTCGTTGGCGGCGTCCGACGCAGGCAGCGAGGCCAGTGCGGAACCGTAGCTCTGCGGTGCGGCGAAGGCGACGTGCGCGTCCTTGGTGCTGAGCGCGCTACCGTCGGCCTGGCTCTGCTGGCCGGGCGGCATGGCACAGCCAGCCAGCACGGATACGGCGGCGAGACTCCCGAATCGTCGTCGAGACAGTCTGAGTTTCATAAGCTAGTCGTCACAAGGCGAAGCCCCTGCGTCGTCGTTGCGCGCAGCTGCAAGGCTTCGGCGGCCTCGGGTACGACCATGCCCCTCTCGCGAAAAAAACGAGCTCGAGCCGGTACCCGGATGCGACCCTCTGGGTCACTAACCGCTGGTTGTCTTTCACGTCTGGCGCAGCCTGTCCCCGGCAGCCTGACCAGACCCCACATGCCGCCATCGAACGTGGACAACTCGCTCAGGCGCGCCGGTAACACACGGCGCACAGGAACGGCGGCGTAGGCCCCACCCAGCGTCACGGCAGCAAGGCCGTTGCAGGCGCGTGGCACCTGGCTGGGCAAGACGTGCGGTGCCGAACGGATCGACACCTGATTTGCCGTCGCTTCAGTCCGCTAATGGAGCGGTCGTCGGACGACGGCACTGCTTGACGGCGATGCATCGAGACCCTTCTTCAAGCGGGTCGCATCGCCTAGTGAAAGCACGTAAAAACGTGCGCGTTGGGTCGCATTATACCCAAAAGTAATTGTTGTCACGCACGTAACCCCCGAATCTTTATGAACTTTATACGCCGGCGTAACAAAGCCGCTGGCCGGAGCCCTTGTCCCATAAGGCTTGCCAGCGGATCGCAAGCCGCGTTCCGGCGCTCGCCGACGGTCCCCGCTGCGCGCCGGTACAATCGGGTCTCCGATCGTGGTCTGCCCGGCAGGCCTTCCGTTCTCCGCCATCCGTCCAAGCGCATGAAGATCACGCTGATACCCGTCACCCCGTTCCAGCAAAACTGTTCGCTCCTTGTCGACGAAGCGACGCAGCGCGCCGCCGTCGTCGATCCGGGCGGCGACCTCGAGCGCATCGAGGCCGAGATCGAGCGCCAGGGTGTGCAGCTCGAGAAGGTGCTGCTCACGCACGGTCACGTGGACCACTGCGCGGGCGCGAAGGCGCTGGCCGCGAAGTTCGGCGTGCCGATCGAGGGGCCGCACGAAGACGAGCGCTTCTGGATCGACATGCTGCCGCAGCAGAGCGTGCGCTTCGGCTTCGGTCACGCGGAGGCGTTCGAGCCCAACCGCTGGCTCACCGACGGCGAAACGGTGCGCTTCGGCAACGAGGAACTGGAGGTCTATCACTGCCCCGGGCACACGCCGGGCCATGTGGTGTTTTTCAGCCGTCCGCATCGCGTGGCGATCGTCGGCGACGTGCTGTTCGCGGGTTCGATCGGCCGCACGGACTTCCCGCGCGGCAATCATGCGGACCTGATCCGCTCGATCCGCGAAAAGCTCTGGCCGCTTGGCAACGATGTCACGTTCGTGCCGGGTCACGGCCCCGCGTCGACGTTCGGCGAAGAGCGCCGCTCCAATCCCTATGTAGCAGACAACATTCCCGGATGATGAATACGCCCGCCATTGAGGAAATCTACGTCAGCACCGACGTCGAGGCCGATGGGCCGATTCCGGGCCCGCATTCGATGCTCAGTTTTGCATCGGCGGCCTATACCGCCGACAAGCGCCTGATCGCCACCTTCTCGGCCAATCTCGCGACGCTCGAGGGCGCGACACCGCATCCCGTGCAGGCCGCCTGGTGGGAAACGCAGCCCGAGGCGTGGGCCGCCTGCCGCAAGGATCTGCGGGATCCGGCCGAAGCGCTGGTCGCCTACGTCGAATGGGTCGAGGCGCTGCCCGGCAAGCCGGTGTTCGTCGCCATGCCTGCGGGCTTCGATTTCACCTTCATGTTCTGGTACATGATGCGTTTTGCCGGGCGTTGTCCGTTCTCGTGGTCGGCGCTCGACATCAAGACGCTGGCGTTCGCGATGACGGGCCTGCCGTACCGCAAGTGCATCAAGCCGCGCTTCCCGAAGCACTGGTTCGACGACCATCCGCACACGCACGTCGCACTCGACGACGCCATCGAGCAGGGCGCCCTCTTCTGCAACATGCTTGCCGATCTGCGCGCGCAGCAGGCTGCGAGCGCGGTTGATGGGGACGCGTCAGGGCAAAATGCCGCTAGTTAGGATTCAAATCAGGCAATCTTTCTCACCAGGCGTACTTCGCATTGCGTTTCGTTTTCCTGGCCTCTAACATTCAGGAATAGCAAGACGCATAACGGAGGCGCAGTTGACACTCGATACGTTCTCTCAGAAGATCCTGCGCCTGCTACAGCTGGATGCGCGCCGTTCGGTGCAGGAAATCTCGGACCAGGTGGGCCTGTCCAGCACGCCCTGCTGGCGCCGTATCAAGGACATGGAACAATCGGGCGTGATCCAGCGTTACACGGCGCTGCTCGATCGGGAAAAGCTCGGCCTGCACGTCTGCGCGCTCGCGCATATCCACCTCACACGTCACACCGAAGGCGGCGTCGAGCAGTTCGAGCGCGAAATCGCCACCTGCCCCGAAGTCACCGAGTGCTACAGCACGACCGGCGAATCGGACTACATCCTCAAGATCGTCGCGCCGGACATCAAGGCCTACGACAACTTCCTGCACGAGCGCATCTTCAAGATTCCCGCCGTGGCGCAGGTGCGCACGAGCGTCGTGCTTCGCGAGATCAAGTTCGACACGCAACTGCCGCTCTGAGATTCCGCAGCGGCGCCGCTCTCATCCCGGGCTGCGCGGCGCGCCGGCCGGCTCGCCGCGCTTCGTGGCAATCTCATCCGCACTCACCACGTGCACCACGTCGAGCCGGCTCGCGCCAATGCTCCGTTTGATCGCCTCCAGATCCATCTCCGCGAGCCGCGCGATGTCATCGCCGGCCGCGAGCGCCACCTGCACCGCCAGTCCCGAGCTGAGGTAGTGCAGCGTCACCGCCTCCACGTGCTCGCCGTGCGCGGCGAACGCCTCGCGCAGCGGGCCCTCCAGGGCTTCGCGCGCCGGCAGGTTCGACACCGACCGCACGTGCATGTCGTCTTCGGGATCGACGTGGATCAGCGCGTCGAGCACGCGTGCATCGGTGAGGACGCGCGCACGCGCCGACTCCGCGATGAAATGTCCCTCGGAGACCGAAATGAACGGCTCGACGAGGATGTGCGCGTCCACGAGCGCGAGGTCGCCGGTCTTGCGGGTGCGCATTTCGTGCACGTCGCGCACACCCGGCGTGGAGAGCAGGAGGGCGCGCAGATCGGCCGTGGCGGCTTCGTCGAGCGCGCGGTCGGAGAGATCCTGCAGCGCATCCCAGCCGAATACCCAGCCCATGCGCGCCACCATGAAGCCCACGATGGCCGCCGCGATCGGATCAAGGAGCCGCCAGCCCGCGAGGCTGCCCACGATGCCAATCGCCACGACGAGCGACGACGCCGCGTCCGAGCGCGCGTGCCACGCGTTGGCGATCAGCATATGCGAGCGCACGCGTTGCGCCTCGCGCAGCATGTAGCGGAACAGGCCTTCTTTTGAAACGAGCACGAGCAGCGCCACGCCGAGCGCGCTCACATGAATGGGTTGTATCGCGCCGAGATCGGCGATGCGCGTTCCCGCCCGCCACAGCATGCCAATGCCGACGGCGATCAGCAGCCCGCCGAGAAAGAGCGACGCGACAGTTTCATAACGGCTGTGGCCGTAATTGTGATCGGCGTCCGGCTTGGTGCCGCTATGCCGGTTGGCCAGCAACACGACGAAATCGGAAACGAGATCGGCCAGTGAATGAATCCCGTCGGCGACGAGGGCCTGCGAATGGGCAATCACGCCGATCGCGATTTGCAGGACCACGAGCACCGAGTTGATGGCGACGCTCACGAGGGTGGTTTTGCGCGCGACCTTGTGTTTTTCTAGTGAGAGCGTGTCGGTTGTGGAAGACATGGTGGGAGGTAAAGGGCGAATCGGGTTTGGCCGCGATTGTAATCGGGTCGAGCCGTCTTTTTCGTGACAACCCTAAAAACCTCTTTTAAATCATATGCCTACAAGAACGCAACGTATTCGCATTCAAGTATGTCCTGCACGCGCGATAAGGACAACAAAAAGCCGCGCGTCGGTACGACAGCGCGGCTCTCTCTTTGCGATGCGACGGCCCGGGTAAGCCGCGGCCTACCGCTACAGCATGGGATGTCCAATGGTGCAGTGGTTCGGCCGCTCTGGCGCGGGCCCATAAATATCTGCCACTACTAACGTTAAAGCTGCCTGTCAAGCCAGTTGTTAACTGCTTGCGGCGCAAAGCGCGGTGAAGAAAGCGCGGTGGCGAAAGCGCGGCGGAAAAAGCGCGGTGGCCTAATGCACCGCGGCTAAAGCGCACCGACTAAAGCGATTGCCCCGCCCACTGTATAGCCAGCTATACAGCGGTCCGCCAGGCTGCGATTTACTTCTGGATCAGAAACTTTTCGCGATCCTTACCGGCAATCCAGCGCGGCGGCTTGCCGCGGCCCGACCACGTGCTGCCGCTGTCCGGATCGCGGTATTTAGGTGCGACGCTGGCGCGCGAACGGCTGGCTTTGGCGTTCTTGCCGCCAGCACGGCCACCGCCGAGTTCGGCCAGGGTAATTCCGTAATCAGCCATTTTTTGCTTGATTTCGTCGAGGACCTCGGCATATTCACGCGCCTTCGCCTCTTCAATCTGCTTCTCCAGCTTTTCGCGCTGAGCGAGTAGTTCCTTGTAGGAAGACATAGGTATCCTTGTGGTTTAGACAATTATTGGCCACCAGTCTCGTGCCGGTATGCCGACTGACAGATGCTTGCCCCGGAAATTGGAGGCGAGATTAACACAGAATTCAATCCCGGTAAAAGTACGCGGCAATAAAATTAATAAAAACCTGTTTCAGAATCTTTCCATCGCTGCCAGACCTCGCGGGGCTTTCATCTGCCACAAATCAGTATTTTTACTAAATTAGACATTCGGCAGATTAATTGTGGCGCCGCAACGGTCAATTGATGATAATTAAATAGTATGGAAACATTCAAACATTTCATCAAATGAGAGTTTTCAGGATATCGCGCCCTCTTTCACGCGATATAACCGAACGGCGTCGAACCGCCGTCCAGCAGCCATCAGCGTAGCTTTTCGATATCTTGAAAAAATCAGGCTGAATGCCGCTCGATGCAATCGGCCAGCACCGCATGCAAGGTTTGCAGATCGGATTGCGGCTCGTCGAAGACGAAGCGTGTGCGCCCACCGTCGATGCCAAGGTCGGCGCCATAGCGATCCACGCCCGCCAGTTCGAACCCCGCGCGCCGCGCCGGATGCCGTTCGAATGCCTCGATCAGCGCAGCCTCGTCCCCGGACGAGAGCGGGTCGAGTTCATCGAGATCCGCGCCGTCGAGCCAGCCCATCGCGCCAAAGCCGCCGATGTAGCGCAGCCGTTCGATGTGCAGCACCCAGAAGGTGAAATCGCCGAGCGCGAGGTAGCGCTCCGCGTCCGGGTGATAGCGCAGGTAGCGGCGCGCGACCGCCTCCTCCTGATCCGCGTCCACGGGGGCGTACTGCCCCAGCAGCGTGGCACGCGGCCCGTTGAGCACGTCGCCGTCCGGTGCGTGCGCGACGAGGAAGCCCGCGCGCGGATCGCCCAGCAGGTTGCGCGTGTGCTCGGCCAGCCGGCTGACGAGAATCACCGGCCGATGGAACGCATCGGGCGCGAACGGCACGATGCTCGGGTAGGGAAAGCCGTGCGGTTCGCGCGCATGCGTCGCGAGCGTACCGGTGGCGACCTGGTGCAGCAGATGAAGCGGGGCGTGGGCGGGGATCTTCAAGGGCGTCCTCGGGCAGTGCGGCTTCGTTCGCGTAATCGCTGCGCGCCCGCGGCGCCTTCTCGAACCGGCGCGCAAACACACGAGAAGGCGCAAAAAATGCGGGACGCGTACAGATATTAGAGCAGCGCACGGGTTACGGCCCGGCAAGATACGCGCGTGTTCGCTAAAATCACCCCTTGCTTTCAGGAACCTTCCGTTTAGCGTTTCCTTTTATGGCGCTTTTACAGCGTCTCTTCTTTCCTTCCGGAACCGCCGTGTCCGATCGCACCTCCGATTCAGCCCTCTACGCGCAGATGCCGGGGCAACCGCCCGCCGCCGCGCATCGCACCCTGCCGGTGGCCACCCGCCAGCGCGCACGCATCGCCACCATGGCGCTCTTCTTCGTCGCGGGCATGATGTACGCCTCGTGGGGCGTGCACGTTCCCACGGTGCGCGACCGCTTTCACCTGAACCCGGCGCTGCTCTCGTGCGCGCTCTTCGCCGTCGCGGGCGGCTCGATCGCCGCGATGACGACCATCGGCAGCTGGATCGCGCGCGTCGGCACGCGCCGCGCCTGCCTCGCCGGCGGCCTCACGATGTCGCTCTGCGGCGCCCTGATCCTCGTCGTGCCGTGGTACTGGACACTGCTCGTGGTGCTGGCCCTGTTCGGCGGCGGCATGGCGACGCTCGACGTCGCCATGAATGCGGAGGCCAGCGCCGTCGAGGAGTCGCTCGGTCGGCCGATCATGTCGTCGCTGCACGGGATGTTCAGTCTTGGCGGCATGTCGGGCGCGGCGATCGGCGGCGCGCTGCTCGCGCGCGGCATGGCGCCGGCGCTGCATCTCCTGCTCGCCTCCGTGCTCGCGGCGCTCGTGCTCCTCGTCTCATGCCCGGCCGTGCTGCCGCACGTGCCGCATCCCACCCACGGCGAGCACGCCAAGACCGGCAACCGCTGGCGCACGCCCGCGCTGTGGGCGCTGGGCGGCATCGCGCTGGTCGCGCTGATCGCCGAAGGCGCGATGTACGACTGGGCCACCGTCTACATGCGCGATGTCGTGGTCGCCACGCCCGCGCTCGCGAGCGCGGCCTACGCGGCGTTCTCGGGCGGCATGGCCGCGGCGCGCTTCGCCGGCGACGCCGTGCGCGCGCGCTTTGGCGCGCCGCAGCTCGTGATGGCAAGCGCCTCGCTCGCCTGCGCCGGGATGATCGGCGCGCTCGTGCTGCCCTTCACGGTCACGGCCCTCATCGGCTTCACGCTGATGGGCCTCGGCCTCGCGAACATGATGCCGGTGCTGTTCGCCGCCGCCACACGCGTGAAGGGCATCCACGCGGCCGAGGGGCTCGCGCACGTTGCGGGCCTCGCCTATTTCGGGCTGCTGTTCGGGCCGGTCGTGATCGGCGGCATCACGCAGGTGACGAATCTCACCGTGGGTCTTGCCGTCGTCGCGCTGTGCGCCGCGATCGTCGCCTATGCCGCGCCGCGAGTGCTCAGGCGGCTCGGGATCTGATTCGCCGCTGGGTTTGCTCGAGCATGAAAAACAAAAGGCACGTGGCCCCGAAGGTCCACGTGCCTTTTTTCACAGCGCCTGCGCCGTAGCGCAGCCGCGCGATTACATCTTGACGACGTCGAGCAGCGTCTTCTTGCCTGCCTTGTAGTCGTACAGCGAGATCACGCCGTGCCGGAGGTCGCCCTTCGAATCGAAGGTCGTCTCGCCGATCACGCCCTTGTAGTCGGTGCTCGGCATTTCAGCCAGGATCTTCGCCGGATCGGTCGAGTTCGCGCGCTTCATCGCGTCGACGATGATGTACACGGCGTCATACGTGAACGGCGCGTAGATCTGGATCGGCTGGCCGAAGCGCTTCTCGTACTTGGCTTCGAATTCCTTGCCTTGCGGCATCTTTTCGAGCGCCATGCCCGCTTCCGAGCACACGATGTTGTCGGTCGCGTCGCCGGCGAGGTCGGACAGCTTGTCGGTACAGACACCGTCACCCGCGAGGATCTTCGCGCGCAGGCCGAGCTGCTTGGCCTGCTTGGCGAACGGGCCGCCGGTGGCGTCCATGCCGCCGTACATGATCGCGTCGGGGTTCTCACCCTTGATCTTGGTGAGAATCGCGCGGAAATCGACAGCCTTGTCGTTGGTCGCGTCATGCGAGAGGACACTCATGCCGAGCGACTTCGCGGTCTTCTCGAACTCGTTCGCGAGACCCTGGCCATAAGCCGTCGAGTCGTCGACGATCGCGACGCTCTTGAGCTTCAGCGTCTTCGACGCGTAGTTCGCGAGCGCCGGACCTTGCTGGGCGTCGGTCGCGACGACGCGATAGGTCGTCTTGAAGCCCTGCTGCGTGTAGGCCGGGTTCGTGGCCGACGGCGAGATCTGCACGATGCCCGCGTCGCTATAGATCTTCGAGGCCGGGATCGAGGTGCCCGAGTTCAGGTGGCCCACGACGGCGACGACCTTGTCGTCGACGAGCTTCTGCGCAACCTGGGTGGCCGTACGCGGGTCGGCTGCGTCGTCCTGTGCGTCGAGCACGAGCGTGATCTTCTGGCCGCCGATCACGAGGCCCTTCGCGTTGATTTCCTCGATGGCGAGCCGTGCGCCGTTTTCGTTGTCCTTGCCAAGGTGAGCGATGCCACCCGTCAGCGGAGCGACGTGACCGATCTTGACCGTTTCGTCTGCGAACGATGCCGTGGCGAACGCCCCGAACATCATCACGGCAGCGCTGATCGGCAACAGCTTTTGAAGCTTGATATTCATGTAAGTCTCCAGTTTCGAACCCAAAAGCAACGTAATCGCCCTGGTGCTCCCGCGCCCCGAACGTGTCGCTCCCCGAGCGGACGACCACGCAGGATGCATCCTTGAATGCACCTGGCCAGCATGCCGAGAGGCCCGCTCATGGCGAAACCTCCGGTCATACTTGCGCGCAAGTGTAGGCGATCAAATTAATTTGGGGGACTTTTTTCAGATATTGGTGCGAGTACCAATAGGCTTTCTACAGGGACGCTTCGAAACCCTGAATAATCGAGCTGAAACCTTACGCCGCAAGGTTTCCCCAAGAGGTTTGCAATGCCTGGGAAAGCGCTTCGGAAGCCTCGGCAGCCTCTTTTTGAGATATATGGCAAGGTTGCCGAAGGACAATCGAAAGCATCAGCGTTGGCGTGGACCGGGCGCGCGCCGATCCAGTCAGTTCAATTAAGCTTTCTATTAAATGTATGCGGCCATGCCGGCGCAAGCGCATAAGCGCGCGGCGCGGGCACAAGGCGCGCTGCAGACTCCATCAAGGGTGTGGCACACTGGCCGCCCGAATTTCGCGACACCGCGACCGACCAGGACCAGAAGGAGAGTAACGTGAGCGTATCGACTCGTTGGATCGACATTCCCGCCGGCAACGACCGCTTTGGCGGCTATCTCGCACTGCCGAAGGGCGGCAAGGGCCCCGGCATCGTCATCATTCAGGAAATCTTCGGCGTGAACGGCCATATCCGCGACGTCGTCGAGCAGTACGCGCTCGACGGCTATGTCGCCGTTGCGCCGGACATCTTCTGGCGCACGCAGCCGCGCGTCGAACTCGAATACGTAGGCGCCGACCGCGACAAGGGTATCGAGCTGCTGCAGAAAACCGACGTGAAGCTCGCCGTGCAGGACATCGCCGCGACAGCGGCCGCGCTGCGCGCGCTGCCCGAATGCACGGGCAAAGTGGCGGCGATCGGCTACTGCTTCGGCGGCCGCCTCGCGTATCTCGCGGCGGCCGACGGTTCGGTGGACGCGGCGGTCGCCTACTATGGCGGCGGCATCCAGAACGCGCTCGACCTAGCCGACAAGGTCAAGGCGCCGATCCAGTTCCACTACGCCGAAAACGACCACGGCATTCCGCTCGAAGCAGTGGGCCAGGTGAAGGAGCGTTTCGCGGGCCGCGACAATGCCGAGTTCCATCTGTACCCGAACGCCGACCACGGCTTTAACTGCTCGGTGCGCGCGTCGTACAACCAGCACGCTTCCGGGCTCGCGCACGGCCGCACGCTGACATTCCTCGCCGAGCGTCTGTAAGCGCTCGCGCATTCGCCGGCTGCGCTGGCCGCTTGCTGTCCGCTCGCTGCCCGCTCGCTGCCGGCGTCCCCGTTGTGTCTCGTCAGTCCCTAAGCAGGAGGCGCCTTGCAGTCCGACTATCTGGAGTACGACGCCATCGGCCTCGCCGAGCTCGTCAAGCGCAAGGCAGTCAGCCCACGCGAACTGCTCGACACCGCCATCGCGCGCGCGGAAGCCGCCAACCCCGCGATCAACGCGATCGTGCTCAAGGACTACGAGGCTGCGCGCCTGCGTGCGCGCGCCATCGAGGCGGGTGGCAACGGCGCCGATGCGCTCGCCGACGGGCCGCTCGCCGGCGTGCCGTTTCTCGTGAAGGACCTCGGCGCGACCGTGGCCGGACTGCGCCTGACCTATGGCAGCCGCCACTACCGGCACTACGTGCCCGCCGAGGACAGCCCGGTCGTCACGCGCATCCGCGCGGCGGGGCTCAACATCTTCGGCAAGACGAGCGCCTCCGAACTGGGCCAGATGCCCTATACCGAACCGGAGCTGTTCGGCGCGTGCCGCAACCCGTGGAATCTCGATCACACGCCTGGTGGGTCGAGCGGCGGCGCGGCGGCGTCGGTGGCCGCCGGCATCGTGCCGCTCGCCCATGCCTCGGACGGCGGCGGCTCGATCCGCATTCCCGCTTCGTGCTGCGGCCTGTTCGGACTGAAGCCTTCGCGCTCGCGCCAGGTGCCCACGAACGTGGCGCCGGCGCCCGGTGCGCTCGGCGTCGATCTGGCCGTTTCGCGCAGCGTGCGTGACAGCGCATTGATGCTCGACCTTCTCGCGGGCGACCCCGCGCTCGCCCCCGGCGCACCGGGCACGTTCCTCGCGGCGGCGCGCGAGGAGAACGGTTTCGCGAAGCCGTTGAACGTCGCCCTCATCACCGATCCCATGTTCGCCTTCGAGCTCTCGCCCGAAGTGCGCGCCGCCGTGGACGACGCCGCGGCGCTCGTCGCCTCGCTGGGACATCGCGTGGAACCGGTGGCGCTGCCGGTCGACTTCGCCGCCGCGCGCGAGGCGTTTCTGATGCTGTGGTCGGTCGTGGCGGAACAGATGGTTCTCAAGGCCGACCAGATCACCGGCACGCGGCCGCGCCGCCAGGACTTCGAGATCGCCACCTGGGCGATGGCGCACATCGGCAGCAAGCTGGGCGAGCGCGGGCTGCCGGGCGCGCTCGACGTGCAGCAGCGCATCACGGCGCAGCTCGCCGACCTGATGACGCGCTACGACGTGATCCTCTGCGCGACGCTCGCCGCCGCGCCGGTGAAGATCGGCGAGCTGAAGCCGTCGCAGACCGAGCGCATGCAGATGCGCGCGGTCACGGCCCTGCCGATGGAAGCGTTGATGAGAAAGCTGCTGACCGAGGCCTCGAACAAGGCCTTCGCGTGGGCGGGCGGCACCGAGCTCTTCAACATGACGGGCCAGCCGGCGATGACGGTGCCGCTTTCGTGGAGCGCGCGCGGCTTGCCGATCGGGGTGCAGTTCGCGGCGCGAGAGGGCAACGATGCGGTGCTCGTGCGCCTCGCGGCGCAGCTCGAAGCGGCGCGCCCGTGGTTCGGACGGCGCCCGCCGCTCCTGCAGGCGCGCAGCTAGCGCGCCGTGACTTGCGTGCCGCGTGCGCGGGTCCGGCGCGGCACGTCGTCTTCAGACCATCAGGCCTTTTTGTTATAGCCGCTGCACCAGCCCTTGCCCGCGACCTCCTTGCCGCCGAACATCGGGCACGGCGCCCAGGCGTCGGTCGCCTTGCCCTGGTAGAACGTGCAGTTGCTGCAGTCCTGACCGGCGGCGTACTTCGCGAATTTCGCCTTGTCGACCTTGCTGGCGTCGGCCTTGTAGCCGAGTGCCTGGGCCGTGGGATCGGATTCGCTGGCCTTCGGGGCATCGGCGAAAGCCTGACGGGACAGCGCGACGCTCGTGGCAACGCCAATGCTCGTGATCAGAAAGCTGCGGCGGGACGATTTCATAAGACTCACTCCACTCCAGTATGTAGGGCTAAACGCCGTTCTGACGACAGCGTCGCGCAAGCATAGCAACGAAGCACCGCAGAATTTCGTTGCAATTCCGGAGATAAGAGAGCCGTATCAATGGGGAATGAGAATCGCTTTCGGGCGTCCCTCTCGCGCCCCCAAGCTCACGTCAAGCCGCCCCTGCCAGTTCGCACACGCGCTGGGCAATGGCGAGCGAAGCCGTGAGCCCCGGCGACTCGATGCCGAACAGGTTGACGAGCCCGCGCACGCCGTGAGCCGCGGCGCCCTGGATCATGAAGTCGGCGGCGGGCTCGCCGGGGCCGGAGAGCTTGGGCCGGATGCCCGCGTAGGCCGGCTGCAGCGCACCGTCGGGCAGCCCCGGCCAGTAGCTGCGGATCTGGGCATAGAACGCTTCGGCACGCTGCGGATCGACATCGTAGTCGATCGAGTCGATCCACTCGACGTCCGGGCCGAAGCGCGCCTGGCCGCCCAGATCGAGCGTGAGATGGACGCCGAGCCCGGCCTCGTTCGGCATCGGATAGATGAGCCGCGAGAACGGCACGCGCCCCGACACGCTGAAGTAATTGCCGCGCGCGAGGTACAGCGGCGGTACGTGGCGCGGATCGAGGCCGCGGATGCGCCGCGCGAGCTTGTTGGCCGCGAGTCCCGCGCTGTTGACGACACAGGCGGCGCGCAGCGCCATCGGCGCCGAGCCGCCCACCTTCACGATGAAGCCGTTCGATGTCGCATCGATCGCCTCGACAGGCGACTTCAGCGCGATGATCGCGCCGTCGCGCTCGGCGTCGCCCTGCAGTGCCAGCATCAGCTGATGGCTGTCGACGATGCCGGTCTGCGGTGAAAACACGGCGGCCGTGCATTCGAGCGCCGGTTCGAGCGCCAGCGCCTCGGAACCGCTGATGCGCGTGAGGTCGAATACGCCGTTTTCCTTGCCGCGCGCAAGGATCGCCTCGAGCTGCGGAATCTGGTTGGCCGCCGTGGCGACCAGCAGTTTGCCGCAGCACGCGTGGGTGACGTTGTGCGAAGCGCAATAGTCGTAGAGCATCTCGCGCCCGCGTACGCACAGCGTGGCCTTGAGCGAGCCGCGCGGATAGTAGAGCCCCGCGTGGATGACTTCGCTGTTGCGCGAGCTGGTGCTGGTGCCGATGGCGTCGGCCGCTTCCAGCACGATCACCTCGCGTCCACGCGCCGCGAGCGCGCGCGCGATGGCGAGTCCGACCACCCCCGCGCCGATAACTACACAGTCGATCTGATCCATGTCTGAGCGTCTGCCTCCGCGGCGCCAGCCGGGACCCGGCCCGCTCCGCAATCCTCTCGGTATGGTTGACGGCGTGCGAGGCACGTCGCTGCTTCAAGGAAATTGTACGCCTTGTGGCGGCGCAGCAAAGACCGGGACACGCCACAAACGCGCGGCGCCGCACAGGCGCACCCGATCGTCGTGTAATCCGGCGTAACCGCCAGCTATCGACGTTACATGTTGATAAAACATCGTCCTATGTTGCGCCAGATACAACATCCGCGAGCGCATTTCTGCGCGAGAGCAGGGTTTCGTTGCCGCAATGAACTTAATCGGTACACGCACGGCAGTTGAACGGCGGGCGCGACGTCCCCATCTCGATGAACTGCGAGGGCTCGCTTTTTGCGAACCCGGTATAGGATCGGTGGTCAGAACGATCCAGTCTGTCCGCCGCACGCCTTGTAGCGGACGTGAAGGGAGTCACCGATATGACCTTGTGGAACCGCTGTCTCTGCGCCGCGCTGCTCGCCGTTGCCGCAGGCACGGCCGCCGTGGGCGCGCAGGCCCAGGACGCCGGGCAGCAGGCCGTCAAGTGGACGCTGCAGGTGATGCGCGACGGCCAGCAGGTCGACGAATTCGACGGCACGACCGCCGTGGGCCAGGCGCACACCGATACGCACCATCACGCCGTCACGCACGACCTCGGCTGCAAGGACCGGCCGGCCGGCAGCATCGACCTCGAGCGCACCGTGACTGTCTCGCCGTTGCGGGCGAATGCAAGCGAGGCGATCCTGTCGATCGATGCGGAGGAAACCCTCGAATCCGACGACCATCCCCAGACGCCCGAAGGCTGCAAGCTGCCGCCGCAGCCGCGCCAGGTCAACGCCAGCCATCCGGGGCTGGAGGTTCCCGCGGGGCAGACGGTGACGTGGCAGATCGTCGACAAGGATCCCTCGCTCGCGTACCGGATCAGCGCGAGCCTGGCGCCGCAGCCGTAAGCGGCGCGGCGCCCCAAACGAACGACCGCGAACGACCGCGAACGACCACGAACAACCGCTGATGCGAAACCCCGAAGAACCGCTCGTCGACCCCGCCCACCGGAAGGACTTCGTCGCCGTGAGCTGGAACCTGCACAAGGGCCGCTCGCCGCTGGGCTTCCAGGCCTGGCAGGCCATGCGCCGCTGGGTGCAGTCCACCCACGCCGACGCCTACTTCCTGCAGGAGGCCATGGCGCGGCGCCTGCCGCAACCGGTGCTGGCGTCCGCGTTCGGCGCGCCGATCGGCGATCCGCTCGAAGACGTCTGGCATTGCCAGGCCACCGAAATCGCCGACGCGCTCGACCTGCAGATCGCCCTCGGCCCCAATGTGTTCAAGCCGTCGTGGCGGCACGGCAATGCCATCCTCTCGCCGCATCCGCTCGACCTGGGCGGCCGCTGGGACATCTCGGCACACCGCTTTGAACGGCGTGGCCTGCTGGTGGCGCGCGCGAGCGTGGCCGGAACCTCCATCACGCTGCTGTGCGCGCACCTCGCGCTCACCCGCAGCGCACGGATGCGCCAGATGAACTGGATCGCGCACTGGATCGCCAAGGAAGCGCCCCGCGGCCCCCTCGTGCTGGCGGGCGACTTCAACGACTGGCGCAACGACTCGGTGCCGATCTTCGCCGAACATGGCATGCACGAGGTGGCGACGCGGCTGGGCGAGCCCGCGCGCACGTTCCCGGCGTTTTCGCCCGCGCTGGCGCTCGACAAGATGTTCGTGCGCGGCCTGCAGCCCGTCGAGCTGATCCAGCCCGCGCAGGAGACCGCCTGGCTCTCCGATCACCTGCCCTACATGGCGCGGTTGCGGCTCGAATAAGCCGCCGGCGATCCCGGAGTTGGGTACGGCAACGCGTTAATATTGCGGGTTGCAGTCGGCGCACGCGCCGCGCTTGCACCGTCCGTGCCCCTTCGAGTCGCTCAGGTCTCCTCATGCATGACTTCACCACGCTGCTGCAGATTGCCGCCGTGTATTCGCTCGCGCTCGTGAGCCCCGGCCCGAACTTCTTCATGGTCACCCAGCTTTCGCTCGCCGGCCGGCGCTCGCTGGGCGTGACGTCCGCGTTCGGCGTGGGGGTCGGATCGACCGCCTGGGCCGCGCTCGCCATGCTGGGCTTCGCCACCGTGCTCCAGCGCGTCGACTGGGTCTACAACGGCGTGCGCATCGCGGGCGCGCTCTACCTCGTCTGGTTCGGCATCAAGCTCGTGCGTTCGGGCGCGCGCCGCGATCCGCCCGCCACCGCGCCGACGGTGCCGGAGCCGCTGCCGCCCGCCGGGCGCCGCGCCTATTTCCGCACCTGGCGTGCGGGGCTTTTCACGTGCCTCACCAATCCCAAGGGCTGTGTGTTCTGGACCAGCGTGTTCGCGGCCATGCTGCCCGCGCATCCGCCGCTGTGGTTCTACGGCGCCGTGCTGGCGACGGTGGCGGCCATGTCGTTCGGCTGGCACTGCAGCATCGCATTCCTGTTCGCCGACGACCGCACCCAGCGCGGCTACCGGCGCGTGCGGCGCCCGATCGATGCGTTCTGCGGCGTGGCGCTGGTCGGCCTCGGCCTGAAGCTGGCCGCCGACCGCTAAACGGCCTTGCGAGGCACGTAACTGCCCCGCCACCAGGGTCTATGCTGCGGTCCGGCAAGGCTTCCGGTATCATCTTGCCGAAAATTCGCACGCGCGCGCCCGATTGAACCACCGTTGACCGGGTGAGCGCCGCAAGCGGTACGCCGCCCGCTCTCGCGGGCCCTGGGCCAGATACCCCTGGCCGATGCGCCGCCATCATGGCCAATGCCAGCCTTGCCCGTCACGCCAGCCGTGCGGGTGCCAGCGTCCCGCCGCGCAGCGCGCGGTTTTGCCGCCCAAGGCGCGAGCCACTCCTTCCATCGGCGCACCCGCCCTCGCGGCGCGGTCGCGGTAAAATGGCAGGCTGCGCCTCGTTTTGGTCTGGCGGCCCTTGTTTCGCACCATCAGGAACCATGAGCAAAAACACCGAAGAAACCGTTTTGAGCGTCCATCACTGGACCGACACGCTTTTCAGCTTCACGTGCACGCGTGATCCGGCCCTGCGTTTCGACAACGGCCAGTTCACGATGGTGGGCCTCGAAGTGGACGGCAAGCCGCTGATGCGTGCTTACTCGCTCGCCAGCGCGAACTACGAGGAACACCTCGAATTCCTGAGCATCAAGGTGCCCGACGGCCCGCTCACGTCGCGCCTGCAGCACCTGAAGGTCGGCGACAAGGTTCTGATCGGCAAGAAGCCGGTCGGCACGCTCGTGGCCGACAACCTGCTGCCCGGCAAGGTGCTGTGGCTGCTCTCGACCGGCACGGGTCTCGCTCCCTTCATGTCGATCATCAAGGATCCGGACATCTACGACCGCTACGACAAGATCGTCCTCACGCATACCTGCCGTTTCGTCGATGAACTCGCTTACAAGGAGTACATCACCGAAGAACTGCGCGAGCACGAGTACCTTGGCGAGATCGTCCGCGAAAAGCTGGTCTATTTCCCGACCGTCACGCGCGAGACCTTCGAGAACCGCGGCCGTATCACCGAACTGATCGAAACGGGCAAGCTGTTCGGAGACCTCGACCTCCCGTCGTTCACGCCCGAGCGCGACCGCATCATGCTGTGCGGCAGCACGCACATGCTGCGCGACACCGTCGAACTGCTCGAAAAGGCTGGCCTGCGCGAAGGCAGCAACAATCACCCGGGCCACTACGTCGTGGAAAAGGCGTTCGTCGGCTGAGAGGCCCATTTCGGGGCTGGCCCACTCGGGCTGGGCCCTGGCATTACAAAAACCGGAGCCTCACGCTCCGGTTTTTTTCGCCCGTCGCCGCCGCGACGCATCGCGATGCGGTTACATCTTTCACAGAAATCACGCAGCCTCTCTGTCAGAATTCTTCTGACAAATTGCTGCTGCCGCAGATCTGGCACAACTTCATGCAATCTCTCAACTGTTCCTGCCAAGCCTTGTCCAGCCTGATTTTTTTCTTTTTTTAAGATATCATCGCGGCGCAGCATAGACCACTCGCACGCCTCGGATCAGGGGCACAGCCAGGTTGTTACTGGATGTAAATTTCGTTACGCTGCGCCGTGCTGTTATCCGTCGCACCGGGACCTCGTCGCCCGGGTGCACACGGCACGCCAATGGCACGCAATCGCACAGCTAACCGGTTCCAGAACGGGGGATGGATGGATACGTGGAGTTTCGCGGCAGCGAACGCGCGCGCGCCTGACGCTTCGGCGTCGGGCGTCGATCCATCGATCGACGGTCCATCGCTTCGTCACGCCACCGACACCGCCCAGGCCGCGCTCGCCGGCCTGAGCGAAATCGCCCGCCAGCAGGCAGCCCTCGCGGCGGCCCGCACCGCCCGCATCGAAGCGGACGAAGCCGCCCGTGGGCGTCTCGCGCGCGAGCTGCACGACAGCGTCGGCGCCGAACTCGCCGCCACCCATTTCGCGCTCGCCAACGTCCACACCTGGCTGCCCGCCGATGCGCCGCCGCAGTGCGCCGAAGCACTCGCGCTCGTTGCGCGTTCGCTCGCTGCCGCCGGCGAGGCGCTGCGCCACGTGCTCGACGGGCTCGCGGCGCCGCAGCTCGACGCCGGTCTCGGGCCGGCGCTCGCCGACTGGACGCGCGACTTCGGCAAGCGCGCCGGCCTCGCCACGAGCTTCGGCTGCGCGACCGACGTGCGGCTCGCGCGCCTGCCGGCCGAGGCGGCGCTCGCCGTGTTCCGCGTGGCCCAGGAGGCGCTCGCCAACGTCGCGCGGCATGCGCGCGCAAGCCACGCCGAGGTGCGCATCGACTGCAGCACGCGTCACCTGACACTCACCGTCAGCGACGACGGCATCGGCCTGGCGCGCAACCCGACCGGCGCGCGGCAGCCAGGCAGCCACCGCAACCAGTATGGCCTCGCCGGCATGCGCGAGCGCTGCACCGCCTTCGGCGGCACGCTGCGAGCGAGCGAGCGCGACGCGGGCGAGGCAAGCGACGGCCAGCCCGGCACCACCGTGTGGGCGCGCTTCGCCTGGGACGCGTTGCTGGCGGCCCCCCTCCCGGATTTCGCCCCCACCCTCGTGAAAGGCGCACTCTCATGACCCATCGCATTCTGCTGGTCGACGACCACGCTGTCGTGCGCCAGGGCGTACGTCAGTTGCTCGTCGACCGCGGCGTCGCCAGCGAAGTGATCGAGGCGCAGACCGGCGCCGAAGCCCTCGCCGCCATCGCGAAGCACGCCTGCGACGTGGTGCTGCTCGATATCTCGCTGCCCGACATGAACGGCGTCGAGGTGCTCAAGCGCTCGAAGCGCAAGGCGCCGCGCGTGCCGGTGCTGATGTTCTCGATGTACCGCGAGGACCAGTACGCGGTGCGCGCGCTGAAGGCCGGCGCCTCGGGCTATCTCTCGAAGACGGTGGACGCCGCGCAGATGATCGCCGCGATCCAGCAGGTGGCAAGCGGGCGCAAGTATGTGAGCCCGGCGATGGCCGAGGCGCTCGCCGATTACGTACTCGTGGACGGCGAGCAGATGCCGCACGAGAAGCTCTCCGACCGCGAGTACCAGACGCTGTGCATGCTGGCCTCGGGCAAGCGCCTTACCGACATCGCCCGCACGCTCTCGCTTTCGGTGAAGACGGTGAGCGTGTACCGCACGCGCCTGCTCGAAAAGATGAACCTCACCAACAATGCCGAGCTCACGTTCTACGTGATGAGCAACCGGCTCGTCGATCTCGCTCCGGCAGTGGGCGCGTAAGCGCCTGGCAAGACCAGCGCAGGGACGGCTGCGCCGCGGTCGCACCGGGTTGCACCTCGCTGGCAAGCGACTGGAAGTTAAGCGGCCTTCTCGCCATCAGCCCTTGATCTGGAAATGAGTTTTTCCGATACGGTGCGTGCGGGCAAGGAATGCGCGCCCCCGTCTGCGTTTGCGGCAGATTCGCCCGCGCTCGCCGGGTGCCTCAGACCCTTCTCAAGCGCTTTTCGGCCCCGTTTGGGGCGGCCTTCCCGCCCACATCCGCTAAAATTTTGGGTTTCCCCGATTTTCGGCGCGCAAGCCTCGCGCAGGCTGCGCGCAAACCTGGAGTTCCCCGCCAAATGTCCCTCTTTCGCAAGAAGAACGTCGAGCACATGTTGCAGGCGAGCGCCCAGGGCGCAGGCCTGAAGAAAGCACTCGGCGCACTGGACCTCACCTTCCTCGGCATCGGCGCGATCATCGGCACCGGCATTTTCGTCCTGACCGGCACGGGTGCCGTGCAGGCCGGCCCCGCGCTCATGGTCGCGTTCCTGATCGCCGCCGTGGCCTGCTGTTTCGCCGCCCTCGCCTACGCCGAGTTCGCCTCGACCATTCCCGTCGCCGGCTCGATCTACACCTATTCGTACGCGACGCTCGGCGAGCTGGCAGCCTGGGTGATCGGCTGGGACCTCATGCTCGAATACGGCCTCGCCACCTCGGCCGTCTCGGTGGGCTGGTCGGGCTATCTGCAGTCGCTGCTCGCGGGCTTCGGCCTGAATCTGCCCGCCGCGCTCACCGCCGCGCCCGGCGCCGTGCCCGGCGTGCATACGCTCTTCAACCTGCCCGCGTTCCTCGTGATGATGGCGATCACGGCGCTCCTCTCCATCGGCGTGCGCGAATCCACCCGCATCAACAACGTCATGGTCGCCATCAAGGTGACGGTCGTGCTGCTCGTGATCGCCGTCGGCGCCTTCCACGTCACGCCCGCCAACTGGCATCCGTTCATGCCCCACGGCTGGAACGGCGTGTTCGGCGCGGCCGCCGTGATGTTCTTCGCGTTTATCGGCTTCGATTCGGTCTCGTCCGCCGCCGAGGAAGTCAAGAATCCTAAGCGCGATCTGCCCATCGGTATCATCGCCTCGCTCGTCGTGTGCGCGGTGCTCTACGTTGCTGTAGCGGCTGTCGTGACGGGCATCGTGCCGTTCGCGCAGTTCGCGAACATCGGCCACCCGGTCTCGTACGCGCTCCAGGTGGCCGGCGAGAAGTGGGTGGCGGGCTTCATCGACCTTGGCGCCGTGCTCGGCATGCTCACCGTGATCCTCGTGATGAGCTACGGCCAGACCCGCATCATCTTCGCGATGTCACGCGACGGCCTCCTGCCCGCCGTGCTCTCGCGCGTGCATCCGCGCTTCTCCACGCCGTTCCTCACCACCTGGATCGTCGGCATCTTTTTCGGGCTGATCGGTGCGCTCGTGCCGCTCAACGTGCTCGCCGAACTCATCAACATCGGCACGCTCGCGGCGTTCTCCATGGTCTCCATCGCCGTGCTGGTCCTGCGCAAGACGCACCCGGACCTGCCGCGCGCGTTCCGCTGCCCCGGCGTGCCCGTGGTGCCGATCCTCGCCGTGGCCTCGTGCCTGTTCCTGATGATCAACCTCCAGCCGCTCACCTGGATCGCCTTCGTGGTTTGGCTCCTGATTGGCATGCTGATCTATTTCGGCTATTCGCGCCGCCATTCGCGTCTCGCGCATGCGCCGCATGGGGAGCATTGAGGCAGACAAGGCGGCATAGCGCCGTCTTTCGCCCCGCGCACCGGTCTTCGCGGCGCCGCATCAAACACACGAATACGCACAAAAGCGGCCCGTCCCAATGTCTGGGACGGGCCGCTTTTTCATGCGCGCCCGGCGGTAAACCCCGCGCAGCGCAAACGGGCGATTTGTGCTTTACTGTCCGGGCGTTACCCCCTGGCATCACTGAAGAGCAAAGCACCAGCCGGACCCTCGCCCCCTCCTTCCGGGCCGCCCGAGATGCACGCCGGGTTGTACACCGGGTTGTACACATTCCGCACGGGCAGCCGCGCGCGGCGCGCACAACGGAAGGCAGACAAGCAGACGGCATTTCGGGGCAAGATGGTGTAAGCGGGCCCAGGCCGGTCTCTATCCCACTACGTTGGTATGAGGCTGGAGTAAAAGCTCTGGTCGAACGCCCATACGGGCGTGGGACCGGAGTCAGGAGCTCAAGCTCCAGCTCCGGTCGACACAGGAGACAGTCAATGGCGATCAGTATCCGCCTCACGGTCAACGGTGCGCCCGTGACCGCCGAAATCGAACCCCACACGCTGTTAGTCCAGTTTCTGCGCGAGCAGCTGCGCCTCACCGGCACGCATGTCGGCTGCGACACGGCGCAGTGCGGCGCCTGCACCGTCCATTTGAATGGCCGCGCGATCAAATCGTGCAACCAGCTGGTCGTGCAGTGCGACGGCATGGACGTCACCACTATCGAAGGACTCGCAAAGAACGGCGAGCTGCACCCGATGCAGGCCGCGTTTCGCGAGTGCCACGGCCTGCAGTGCGGATTCTGCACGCCGGGCATGGTGATGAGCGCGACCGCGCTCGCGAACGAGAACCCGGATCTCACCGAAGCCGCCGTGCGGGCTGGCCTCGACGGCAACCTGTGCCGCTGTACGGGCTATCACAACATCGTGAAGGCCGTGCTCGCGGGCGCAGAAGGCATGCGCGCCGGTACGTCTGCCACCGCAACCGTCTAAGCGGGAGGCCGCCATGAATGCACCCGAACCGAACCGCCTGATCGGCGCGCCCATCCGGCGCAAGGAAGACCAGCGCTTTCTGATCGGCGCCGGCCAGTACACCGACGACGTCGTCCTGCCGGCGCAGAGTTACGCCGTGTTCGTCCGCTCGCCACATGCACACGCGCGCATCAAGAGCATCGATACGCGCGCCGCGAAGGCCGCGCCCGGCGTCGTAGCCGTCTTCACTGGCGCGGACCTCGCCGCCGAAAACGTGGGCGGCCTGCCGTGCGGCTGGCTCATCCACAGCATCGACGGCACGCCCATGCACGAACCGCCGCATCCCGTAATCGCGCACGAGAAGGCGCGCCACGTGGGCGACCAGGTGGCGCTCGTGATCGCCGAATCGGTGAAGGCGGCGAAGGATGCCGCCGAGCTCGTCGAAGTCGACTACGAAGCGCTACCCGCCGTCGTCGACACGGCTCACGCCGCCGACGCCGGCCAGCCGCTGGTGCACGACGGCGTGCCGGACAACACCTGCTACACGTGGGGCCACGGCGACAAAGCCGCCACCGACGCCGCGTTTGCCAAGGCGGCCCACGTCACGACGCTCGACATCGTGAACAACCGCCTCGTGCCGAACGCGATCGAGCCGCGCGCCGTGAACGCGAACTATTCGCTGCACGACGACAGCTACACGGTCTACGTGGCGAACCAGAACCCGCACGTCGAGCGACTGCTGATGGCCGCATTCGTGCTCGGGCTGCCCGAGACCAAGCTGCGCATCGTGGCCCCGGACGTGGGCGGCGGCTTCGGCTCGAAGATCTTCCTCTATGCCGAGGACGTCGCGCTCACGTGGGCCGCGAAGAAGATACGCCGCCCGGTGAAGTGGACCGCCGAGCGCAGCGAGTCGTTCGTTTCCGACGCGCACGGCCGCGACCACGTGACGAAGGCCGAGCTCGCGATGGACAAGGACGGCAAGTTCCTCGCCATGCGCGTGCACACGACGGCGAACATGGGCGCGTATCTCTCGACCTTCGCCTCCAGCGTGCCGACCATCCTCTACGCGACGCTGCTCGCGGGCCAGTACACCACGCCCGCGATCTACGCCGAGGTGAAGGCCGTGTTCACGAACACCGTGCCCGTGGATGCGTATCGCGGCGCCGGCCGCCCCGAGGCGACCTACGTGGTCGAACGCCTCGTGGAAACGGCTGCGCGCGAGATGAAGCTCGACCCGGCCGAGATCCGTCGCCGCAATTTCATCACGTCGTTCCCGTACGCAACGCCCGTCGGCCTCACCTACGACACGGGCGACTACGAGGCATGCCTTTCGCGCGCGCTCGAACTCGCCGACGTGAAGGGCTTCGCCGCGAGACGCGACGCCTCGAAGCAGAACGGCAAGCTGCGCGGCCTTGGCTACTCGTGCTACATCGAAGCATGCGGCCTCGCACCGTCGAACATCGCGGGCGCGCTGGGCGCGCGCGCGGGCCTGTTCGAAGCGGGCGAAGTGCGCGTGAACCCCACGGGCTCCGTCACCGTGTTCACGGGTTCGCACAGCCACGGCCAGGGGCACGAGACGACCTTCGCGCAGGTCGTGTCCGACCGCCTGGGCGTGCCGATCGAACAGATCGAGATCGTGCACGGCGACACGGCGCGCATTCCGTTCGGCATGGGCACGTATGGCTCGCGCTCGATCGCGGTGGGCGGCTCGGCGATCATGAAGGCGCTCGACAAGATCGAGTCGAAGGCGAAGAAGATTGCCGCGCACATGCTCGAAGCCGGCGTGGAAGACATCGAGTTCGCGAACGGCGTCTTCCGCGTGGCGGGCACCGACCGCACGAAGGCCTTCGCCGAAATCGCGCTCTCGGCCTACGTGCCGCACAACTACCCGCTGGAGACGCTCGAACCGGGCCTCGACGAAAGCGCGTTCTACGACCCGACCAACTTCACCTATCCGGCCGGCGCGTACATCTGCGAAGTGGAGGTCGATCCCGAGACGGGCGAAACGAGCATCGAGCACTTCACGGCCGTGGACGACTTCGGCAACGTCATCAATCCGATGATCGTCGAAGGCCAGGTTCACGGCGGCCTCGGCCAGGGCATTGGCCAGGCGATGCTCGAGCGCTGCGTCTACGACAACGAGACCGGCCAGCTGCTCTCGGGCTCGTACATGGACTATGCGATGCCGCATGCATCCGACGTGCCGTCATTCACCGTCGAAACCGCGAAGGGCACGCCCTGCACGCACAACCCGCTAGGCGTGAAGGGCTGCGGCGAGGCCGGTGCGATCGGCTCGCCGCCTGCCGTCATCAACGCGATCCTCGACGCGCTCGCGCCGCTCGGCGTGAAGGACCTGCAGATGCCGGCCACGCCGCATCGCGTCTGGTCGGCCATCACCGCCGCCGGGAAGTCCGGCGCGGCGTCACAACCTTGAGCGGAGGCGCACCATGTATTCATTCGACTACCAGCGCGCGAACGACGCGCAAGGCGCCGTGAAGACGGTCGAGGCCGATGCCGAAGCGAAGTATCTGGCCGGTGGCCAGAGCCTGCTTGCGGCGATGAAGCTGCGGCTCGCGCAGCCTTCCACGCTCGTGGACGTCACGCGCATTCCCGACCTGAAGGCGCTCTTCGTGGACGGCAACGTGATCAAGGTGGGCGCGGCGGTATGCCATGCCGACGTCGCAGAAAACGCGCAGGTCCAGAACGCGCTGCCCGCGCTCGCGCAGCTCGCGGCCGGTATCGGCGATCGCCAGGTGCGTGCGCTCGGCACGCTCGGCGGCTCGCTCGCGAACAACGACCCGGCGGCCGACTACCCGGCCGCCGTGCTCGCGCTGAATGCGACAATCGTCACCGACCGACGCCGCATCGCGGCCGACGACTTCTTCCTCGGCATGTACGAGACGGCGCTGGAACCCGACGAGTTGATCGTGGCCGTCGAGTTCCCCGTGCCCGAGCGCGCGGCCTACGAGAAGTTCAAGAACCCGGCCTCGCACTTCGCGCTGACCGGCGTGTTCGTCGCGAAGTTCGGCGATGGCGCGGCGGGCGGCCCCGTGCGCGTGGCGGTCACGGGCGCGGCGCCCTCGGTGTTCCGTGCGGACGCGCTCGAGCAGGCGCTCGCGGCGAACTTCACACCCGCCGCCGCGCGCGCCGTGACCCTCGCCGACGACGACCTCAACACCGACCTGCACGCCAGCGCCGCGTATCGCGCGCACCTGATCCCGGTGCTCGCGGGGCGCGCGGTGACGCAGGCCAACGGCTAGGTCCGCCACCGGGGGACGCACTCGCGCGCGGCCTGCTGCGCGCGGGAGCGTCCCCGCTTCCGCTTTCGCTTTTCAGGCACGCCATGCAACCGGCCTCGATCGACGACACTCTCGCGCAGCTCCAGTCGCGCGGCTATTTCGCGAGCCGCGAACTGGGTACCGCGCTCTTTCTCGCGCTGCGCATGCAGCGCCCGCTGTTTCTTGAAGGCGAGCCAGGCGTAGGCAAGACGGAACTCGCCAAATCCGCCGCCGCGATGCTCGGCACGACGCTTCTGCGGCTGCAATGTTACGAAGGGCTCGACACCGCAAGCGCGCTCTACGAATGGGACTACCCGCGCCAGATCATGGCGCTGCGCCTCGCGGAAGCGGCCGGCGAAAAGCCGCGCAATGACACGCTCTACCGCGACGAATTCCTGCTCAAGCGGCCGCTTCTGCAGGCGTTGCAGCCCGATCCGCAGAACCCCGCGGCGCGACGCGTGCTGCTGATCGACGAAATCGACCGCGCCGACGAGCCGTTCGAGGCCTTCCTGCTGGAGCTTCTTTCGGACTTCCAGGTGTCGATTCCCGAGTACGGCACGGTGCGCGCCAACGAGCCGCCGCTCGTCGTCATCACCTCGAACCGTACGCGCGAAGTGCACGACGCGCTCAAGCGCCGCTGCCTCTATCAATGGCTTGGCTATCCGGACCGCGATCGCGAGCTCGCGATCGTGGCGGCGCGCGCGCCCGAGACCGCCGAAGCCCTGCAGCGCCGCGCGGTAGCCTTCGTGCACCGGTTGCGCACGATGGATCTCTTCAAGGCCCCGGGCATAGCCGAAACCATCGACTGGTGCCGCGCGCTCGAGGCGCTCTCGGTCACGGAGCTCGATCCGCAATCGGTACAGGACACGCTGGGCGTCCTGCTCAAGTATCAGGACGACCTCGCGCAGCTGGACCCGCAGCGCATCGCCGAGACGCTTGCGGTGGCGGAGTAAGCCGATGGACCTCGCGCCTCCCCTGCTCGCGCGCAACGTGGTGCACTTCGTGCGCGTGCTGCGCGGCGCCGGCTTGCCGATGTCGCCCGCCCAGGCGGCCGACGCGCTCGAGGCGCTAAGCCTGATCGACCTCGCGCGCCGCGACGATGTGCACGCCGCGCTGGCCGCGTTGCTCACGGCGGCGCCCGACGAGCGCGAGATCTTCGACGCCGCCTTCGAGCTGTTCTGGCGCGACCCCGACTGGGAGGGCAAGCTGCGCGCGCTGCTGCTGCCGAAGGTGCAGGGCGGCCTGCCGCCGCCGCGCCGCAACAACCGCCTCGCGGACGCGCTCGCCGCCCGCGCCGCCACGCCGCGCGGCACCACCCCGCCAGCGTCGCATGACGAGCACGAACTGCGCGCGCACGCGAGCTTCAGCGCCGAAGAACGCCTGCGCCAGCGCGACTTCGAAACGCTCACCGCCGACGAATGGCGCACGCTGCGCCACCTGATCCGCGCACAGCGCCTGCCGCTCGCGACCGAGCGCACGCGTCGGCTCAAGGCGGCCTCGCACGGCACGCACGCCGACCTGCGCGCGAGCGCGCGCCATGCCGTGCGCGCGGGCGGCGACTGGACCGTCTGGAAATACCGCGCCCCCGTCGAGCGCAAACCGCCGCTCGTGCTGATGCTCGATATAAGCGGATCGATGAGTGCCTATTCACGCGCGGTGCTTTACTTCTGCCACGCGTTACTGCATTCTCGCGAGCGCCTTCAGGTCTTCCTGTTCGGCACGCGCCTCACGCACGCCACGCGCGCCTTGCGCGAACGCGATCCCGACATCGCGCTCGCGCAGCTTGCCACCCAAGTGGCGGACTGGTCGGGCGGCACGCGCATCGGCGCGACGCTCGGCGAGTTCAATCGCCGCTGGGCGCGCCGTATGCTCGGCGGAAGGGCGACCGTGCTGATCGTCACCGACGGACTCGATCACGAGGCAAGCGAGATGCTCGCCGCCGAAATGGCGCGCCTGCACCGTTTCGCGCATCGCGTGGTGTGGCTCAACCCGCTCTTGCGCTACTGCGACTTCACGCCAAAGGCGCGTGGCGTGCAGGCAATGCTGCCGCACGTGGACGCCCACTACCCCGTCCACAATCTCGACTGTCTCGAGGCGTTCGGGCGCACTCTGAGCGAAGCGCCGTTCGCCGCGCGCGCCGCTCCCCACACGACCTGAAGGAGGAGCACGATGGAGCTGACCGAAAGCCACTTGCTACCGGTGTCGCAGCAGCGCGCCTGGGAGGCGCTCAACGACACGGCGGTACTCAAAGCCTGCATTCCGGGCTGCGAGAGCATCGAGCCCGAAGGGGAGACCGGCTATGCGGTCGCGCTGACCGCCGCCGTGGGCCCGGTGAAGGCCCGCTTCAAGGGGCGCATGGAGCTGGCCGATATCGACGCGCCGAGGCGCTACACGATCCAGTTCGAAGGCCAGGGCGGCGCGGCGGGCTTTGGCAAGGGCAGCGCAGAGGTGAAGCTCGAGCCGGAAGGCGAGAACGCCACGACGCTCACGTACACGGCGAACGCGCAGGTAGGCGGCAAGCTCGCGCAAATCGGCTCGCGGCTCGTGGACGGCGCCGCGCGTAAAATCGCGGCAGAATTCTTCAAGCGCTTTGGCGAGCAGTTGGGCGGCGGTCCAGCCGCAGCCGTTGCAGCCGAAGCCGAAGCCGAAGCCGAAGCGGGTCAGGCGGCTCAAGCCGATCAGGCAGCTCAAGCGGAAAGTGAGAACGACGCCCAGGCAACATCGGGCGACGAAGGAAAAAAAGGGAAACGATCATGGACAGCGTGGATCTCGAGGTCCTGAAGTCCAGCGTACGCTGGCTGGAAGAAGGGCACCGCGCCCTGCTGGTGACGGTGGTGAAGACGTGGGGCTCGTCCCCGCGTCCGGAGGGCGCGATGCTCGTCGTGCGCGACGACGGGCTCGTGGTGGGCTCGGTCTCGGGCGGCTGCATCGAAGACGACCTGATCGAGCGCGTGCGCCGCGAAGGCATCGGCATCGACAAGCCCGAGGCGGTGAAGTACGGCATCACGGCCGAAGAAGCGCATCGCTTCGGACTGCCATGCGGCGGCACGATCCAGCTCGCGCTGGAGCCGCTCACGCAGGCGAGCGGCATCCACGCCCTGCTGGCAGCGGTGGAGCGCGGCGAACTCGTGGCGCGCACGCTCGACATGGCGAGCGGCAGCGCCACGCTCGGCCCGGCGAGCGCCACGGACGGCGTCTATTTCGACGAGGCGCAGCTGCTCACCATTCACGGGCCGCGCTACCGCATGCTCGTCATCGGTGCGGGGCAGCTTTCGCGCTACCTGTGCCAGATCGCCGTGGGGCTCGACTACCAGGTCACCGTGTGCGATCCGCGCGAGGAGTACACCGACACCTGGGACGTGCCCGGCACGACACTCGTGCGCACCATGCCCGACGACACCGTGCTGGAGATGAAGCTCGACGAACGCTGCGCCGTGATCGCGCTCACGCACGACCCGAAGCTCGACGACCTCGCGCTGATGGAGGCGCTCAAAACGCGCGCGTTCTACGTGGGCGCGCTGGGCTCGCGACGCAACAACGCGGCGCGCCGCGAACGGCTCAAGGAGTTCGATCTGAGCGAGGCGGAGCTCGCGCGCCTGCACGGGCCGGTGGGCATCTATATCGGCAGCCGCACGCCGCCGGAGATCGCGGTGTCGATTCTCGCCGAAGTGACGGCGGCGAAAAACGGTGTCTCGCTGCCCACCATCCTCAAGGTCGAAGGCGCGAAGTCCGCGCGCGAGATCGCGGCGGGCGCCGGCTCGACCTGCGACGTTTGAGCGGCGGCCGGCGCCCCGCGACCCGCGCCGGCGGCCCGTGTCATGCAGACGGCGAATCGCCGTCGCGTGCCTAGCCGAACAGTTTCATCGCCTGCGTGAGCGTACTCGTCACGCCCCATGCGAGCGGCACCAGCACGTAGAGCCAGAACACCGCCATCAGCAGCCGGTTCGAGGATTTCGTGGCAACGGTCGTGCTCATCGTTTGAGACTCCTTAGTTTTCGGCCGCGAGTTGCGACTCGCTCATGTGATGTTTCTCGTTCACGCGCGTGACGAGCAGATTGCAGACGAACCCCGTCACCAGCAGCACCGCCATGATGTGCACGGTCATCGTGTAGGCATCGGCCCTGGCGACGCCATGCGCCACCTCATAAGCGCGCACGTAGTTGACGAGCACCGGCCCCGCGACGCCGGCCGCGGCCCAGGCCGTCAGCAGGCGCCCGTGGATGCCGCCGACGAATGCCGTGCCGAACATGTCGGCGAGGTAGGCGGGCACGGTCGCGAAGCCGCCGCCGTACATCGAGAGGATCAGACAGTAAGCGAGCACGAAGAGCACGATGTTGCCGCTCTGCGCGAACTGCGGCACCGCGTAATAGAGCACGGCGCCCAGCACGAAAAAGACGTAGTAGGTGTTCTTGCGACCCACCCAGTCCGAAGCCGAGGCCCACACGAAGCGCCCGCCCATGTTGAAGAGCGAGAGCAGCCCCACGAAGCCCGCCGCGGCCGCCGCGCTCACCGTGCCCTTGAAGCTCTCCTGGATCATCACTGAAGCCTGGCTCAGGATGCCGATGCCGGCCGTCACGTTGAGGAACAGCACGAGCCAGATCAGGTAGAACTGCGGCGTCTTGAGCGCCTGGTCGATATGAACGTGCGCGCGCGAAACGAGCCGCGCCGTGGTGGCGGGCGGCGTCCAGCCTGCGGGCCGCCAGCCGGGCGGCGGCACCCGGATCGCGAGCGAGCCGATCGACATCGAGATGAAATACGCCACGCCGAGCACGACGAAGGTCTGCGCGACGCCCATGTTGGTGTCGCTCGCGAAGTGCTTCATCAGCATGACGGAAAGCGGAGCCGCGATCATCGCGCCGCCGCCGAAGCCCATGATGGCGAGGCCCGTTGCCATGCCGCGGCGGTCCGGAAACCAGCGGATCAGCGTCGAAACGGGCGAGACATAGCCGAGCCCGAGCCCGATACCGCCGATCACGCCATAGCCCAGGTACAGCATCCAGATTTCATGCAGCCACACGCCGAGTGCCGAAACGAGGAAACCGCCGCCAAAGCAGCAGGCCGCCGTGAACATGGTGCGGCGCGGGCCGACGCGCTCGAGCCACTTGCCGCCGAACGCAGCCGACAGCCCGAGGAAGACGATGGCGAGCGAGAAGATCCAGCCGAGGGTGGTGAGCGACCAGTCGTCGGGCGCCGACTGCGTGATGCCGATCACCTTCGTGAGCGGCGCGTTGAATACCGAGAAGGCGTACGCCTCGCCAATGCACAGATGCACGGCGAGCGCGGCGGGCGGCACCATCCAGCGCGAAAAGCCCGGCGGTGCGATGGTGGCCTCCTTCGAAAAGAAAGGTAGGGCGCGGCGCGTCGAATCCGCAACGCTGCTCATTGTGGTCTCCTCTTCCAGGGCGTGTGGGTACCTCAGGTCGCACACCGCATCGGGTTGAATGTACGGTGCGCTTATATGTCGCAGAGCGACTGCCCGGAACCTTATTCCCCACCGCGGGCGTTGGCAATATGAGACAGCTATGCATATGGGATCACCCCAGGCCCCGGGGCCCCGGGGCCTGGGAGCACAAGCTTGGACATTGTGCGGGGCTCCCGCTTGACAAGCGGATCGTCAGACTTTGAAGTGGGAGCGTTGCGTTCGACAGCCGTGCTCCCCCCCACCCGTTGCCATCCGCACCAACACCACCATGCGCCTCGCTTACCTGATCGCGCTGTGCATCGTCCTTTGCGGCGCGACCGCGCACGCGTGCCGTGCAGCCAGTGCGGCCTCGCCCGACGACGCTTCCCAGACGCCCTACACCAATGAGTCGGAAACGCAGACCTACACCGTCAACAAGGACGGCTCGTTCACCAAGCTCGACCAGCTCACGCTGCGCGTGAACACGGAAGCGGGCGTCGAGCGGGCCGGCCAGTACTACATCTGGTTCAACCGCGAGATGGCCGACGTCGAGGTGCTCGACGCCTGGACCGAAGACGCCCAGGGCGGCCGCCACGACGTCCAGCCCGGGCAGATCCGCGATGTCCAGGAGGTGCGTTCGTTCGACGCCCCCATGTTCCAGGACGTGCAGGACAAGGTCATCGTGTTCCCCGCCGTCGAGCCTGGCGCCCGCGTGCATCTCACCTATCGCAAGACGCAGCGCACGCCGGTCGTGGCGGGCTGGTTCAGCGACTTCACGCCTCCCGACCTCGCGCCCACGCGCGACTTCCGCGTGATCTACGACATGCCGGCTTCGGTACCGCTCTACGCCGACACGCGCGGCTTCACCGCGTTGCCGCCGCGAGCGGCGGGTGAGCGGACGCGCTACGAATTCCGCTACGACAAGGCAAATTTCGGCCGCCTCGAATATGGTTCGGTTTCCTATGTAAGCTACGGCGACCGGCTGATGGTCTCCACCTTTCCCGACTACGCGGCGTTCGCGGCGGTCTATCGCGAGTCGTCGGCGGACCCGAACGCGGGCGATCCCGCGCTGGTCGCATTCGCGAAGCATCTCACCGTCCACGACGCGACCCCTCGAGCCAAAGCGCAGACGCTCTACGACTGGGTGCGCCGCAATATCCGCTACGTCGCGATCAATATCGGGCGCGGCGAGATCGTGCCACACCGCGCCATGGACATCCTCGCCAACCGTTACGGCGACTGCAAGGACCATGTGGCGCTGTTCGGCGCGCTGCTCGCGGCGGTGGATGTGAAGAGCGAACCCGCGCTGATCAACAGCGGCATGATCTACACGCTGCCCGACGTGCCGGGCTTCGGCGTGATCAACCACGTCATCACGTGGCTGCCCGATCTGCAACTCTTCGCCGACTCCACCGCGAACAACATCGAGTTCGGTTTCCTGCCCGCCACCGACATGGACCGCGTGGCGGTGCTCGCGGGCGACGGCACGCGCATGCGCACGCCGGCCACGGCCTCGACGACGCGCGAAAGCGAGCTCGACATCACCGTCGCGCCCGACGGCTCCGCGCACTTCGTATTCCGCCTGCAGGCAAACGGCTGGGCCGCCGAGCAGACACGCAGTGCGCTGCGTCTGCAAACGCCGGCGCAGCGCGAGGAATCGCTGCAGTGGGAACTGCACAATGCGAACCTGCGCGGCACGGCGTCGATCGCCACGAGCCCGCTCGAAGCGACGAGCGGCCCGCTCGTGCTGATGCTCACAGGCCAGCTCGACGGTTTCGTCGACCCGGAGATGACCACGCCCGTGCCGGCCCTGACGAGCTTCGTGGGCGGCCTCGATGCGAACCTGCGCTACTGGCTGGGCGAGCCGCGCCGCACGCAGCCCTTCGTGTGCCGCAACTTCGTGGCCACCGAGCGGGCCCGCATCGCGCTGCCGCCAGGCATGCGCCTGCTCGACATGCCCTCACCGCAGCACGCCGAAAACGCCTACGTCGAATTCAGCTCGCAGTACGTGCACGATCCGGCGACGAACGAGCTGCGCGTCACCCGCACGGGGAGCACGCACTTCGCGAGCGACGTTTGCACGCCCGACGAGTTCGCCCAGATGCGCCCGGCGTTCGAAACGATGTCGCGCGATCTGCGCGCCCAATGGATCATCAAGCCGGTGACGAGCGCCGCTGCCGCGAGCGTGCAGCCGGTACACGCGGCAAGCGCCCAGTGAGAAGGTAGGACCGCGGGCAGCGGGTGGACAGGCGCCTCAGACCGGCCAGAGCGGCCCTTCCTGCATTGCGCCGATCTGTTCGCGCAACTCGAGAATGCGCTCTTCCCAGTAGCGCTGCGTGTTGAACCACGGGAAGGCCGCGGGGAACGCCGGATCGTCCCAGCGCCGCGCAAGCCATGCCGAATAATGAATGAGCCGCAGCGTGCGCAGCGCCTCGATCAGATGCAGCTCGCGCGGATCGAATTCCGCGAAGTCTTCGTAGCCCGCGAGCAGGTCCGCGAGCGCGCGTGACGCGCCCTCGCGATCGCCGGGCAACAGCAGCCACAAATCCTGGATAGCGGGACCCATGCGGCTGTCGTCGAAGTCGACGAAGTGCGGCCCGGCATCGGTCCACAGCACGTTGCTCGGGTGGCAATCGCCGTGCAGACGCAGCGCGCGTAGGTCGCCCGCGCGCTCGAACGCGGCCTCGACACCTTCCAGCGCGAGATTCGCTGCCGCCTCCCACGCGGCGCGCACATTGGCGGGCACGAAGCCCTGCCCGATCAGATAGTCGCGCGGCTCGTAGCCGAAGGTCTGGATATCGAGCGTGGGCCGCGCGCGATAGGGCGTTAGCGCCCCCACCGCGTGAATGCGGCCGATGAAGCGGCCCAGCCATTCGAGTGTTTCGCTGCGGTCCAGATCGGGGGCGCGCCCGCCGCGCCGCTCGAACAGCGCGAAGCGAAAGCCCTCGAAGCTGTGCAGCGTGCGGTCCTCGAGCGCGAGCGCAGGCACCGCCGGAATCTCGCGCTCGACGAGTTCGGCGACGAAGGCATGCTCTTCGAGAATCGCCTCGTCCGACCAGCGCTCGGGACGATAGAACTTCGCGACGAGCGGCGGCCCGTCTTCCACGCCCACCTGGTAGACGCGGTTCTCGTAGCTGTTGAGCGCGAGCATGCGGCCGTCCGTGCGGCGGCCGGCTGGCATCAGCACGCTGTCGACGGCGTCGAGCACGCACTCGGGCGTGAGGCGCGCGTAGGGCGCAGAGGCGGACGCCGACGGCGCAAAGGCGTCATCGGGGGAGGGCGGCTGGGAAGAGAGGTCGTCAGTCATACCCGCAATTGTGCCTCCTGCGGGCCGGCTGGGCGAGTCATGCGGTGCGGCGATCGTGTGCCGCTCGCGCAGGCTGGTCTCCTCGCGCCTTCCGTTTGTGCGTCGCGGGCGTTGCCGCCGCGCCGCCACCTGCGATCGTTCTGTTACCGGGCGCCTGGCGCGCCCGGTGGCTGTGTCAGCTTGCCCGTTTCAATGCACGAGTGCGCCCGCCGGCAGGACGTGTTCGCCGGTGTCGATCAGGTCTTCCAGAAAAAAGGGTTCGGTGTTGAGCTGTTGCGATGCGCCGGGCTCGCCGAGGTACCAGGTGACCATGGCCATGTTGCCGAGAATGCGCATCACGATGCCCCGCGCGCCATGCGGGACGGCGATGTGGACAGTGCGGACGATAGAACCGATTTGCATGATGTTTCCCCGTTCTCCATGCCAGCTTTCCTTGAAACGCCGGTCAATTTTCCGAACCAGGCCTGCGCGCACCAACGGTTGTGCGCACATCCATACTTTCCCCGGCGGCCCGCCGTTTCGCGCGCGCCACGCGCGGCAAACCGGACCGGGGTTAACGCATTGTTGCCTGTTTGGGCCCGCGCGCAAAGCGAAAAATTAGGGGGGTGAATCATCCGCCCCACGCTTGTGCCTGTGCATACGGCCCGCTGAATCGAGATGGATTCTTACAAAATACAGACGACACCGGATAATCGAACTCATCTTTTCGAGCCACTTGCACTTCGGGCTTGGCGCCGCGATTCATCCAACTGGCGTATCGTTGCGCCTTTGTCATCTTTCGGAGACCTTGCCGTGACCGTTTCACCGGGCGCCGATGGCAATTCCGCCGCCCCCTCGCCGTCGACCGCACCGTATCTCGAACGCGGCTCGCGTGCCTACTGGCGCGCCTGTCTCGCGCTGCTGTTCGCGGGCTACGCAACCTTCTCGCTGCTCTACTGCGTGCAGCCGCTCCTGCCCGCGTTCTCGCAGGCATTCGGCGTGAGCCCCGCCCAAAGCAGTCTCTCGCTTTCGCTCACCACCGCCGCGCTCGCCGGCGCGATCTTCGTCGCCGGCTTCGTCTCCGAAGGCCTGAGCCGCCGCGCCATGATGACCGCTTCGCTCAGCGCTTCGTCGCTGTTCACACTCGCGGCCGCGTTCGTGCCGCACTGGCACGAACTGCTGGTGCTGCGCACGCTCGAAGGCCTCGCGCTCGGCGGCGTGCCCGCGGTCGCCATGGCCTGGCTCGCCGAAGAGATGCACCCCGACGGCCTCGGCCTCGCCATGGGCCTTTATGTCGGCGGCACCGCCATAGGCGGCATGGCAGGGCGCGTCATCACGGGCGTGCTCACCGACCTGTTCGGCTGGCGCGTGGCCGTGGGCGTGATCGGGGTGCTCGGCATTGCGTCCATGCTCGCGTTTCGCGCGCTGCTGCCGCCGTCGCGCCACTTCGCGCCGAAGAAGGGCCTCGGCTTCGCGCATCACCGCGCCGCACTCCTCCAGCAGTTCGCGCGGCCCGGCCTGCCCGTACTGTTCGGCATGGGCTTCGTGCTGATGGGCAGCTTCGTCACGCTCTACAACTACATCGGCTACCGCCTGATCGCCGCGCCCTATCACATGAGCCAGGCCGCTATCAGCGCGATCTTCATCGTCTACCTGACCGGCGTGGTCGCCTCGCCGTGGTCGGGACGCATGGCCGACACCTTCGGCCGCGCTCGCGTGCTGATCGCGAGTCTCTCGATCATGCTCGCGGGCGTCGTGCTCACGCTGTTCGCGCCGCTCGCGCTGATCGCCAGCGGCATCGGCTGCCTCACCGTCGGCTTCTTCGCCGGGCACGCCGTGGCCAGTAGCTGGGTCGGCCGGCTCGCGCGCGAGACCAAGGGCCAGGCCGCGGCACTCTATTTGCTGGCTTATTACCTCGGGTCCAGCATCATGGGCTCGGTCGGCGGACACTTCTGGGCGGCGGGCGGCTGGGCCGGCGTCGCGGGGCTGGTCATAGCGCTGCTCGTCGCCGGTCTTGGCGGCGCCTGGACGCTGCGCCTGCGCGAGCGGGCCGGAACGGCCTGACGCGCGGCAGCACCGCAAATCGAAAGGCATTCGTAACCGAATCGCCCTGGAACCTCATGACGCACGGTCCGGCGAGAGCCGCCGCAAAACGCCGCCTGGCGGGCCGCGCGTCCGACTCGCCGCAGGCGAGGCGGCACACGCCCTGGCCGCCTCGTTTTCAACCCTCACCTATACTCGGTGAAGGCTGGGCGCCTCGGCACACCTAAACCTGAAAAAAGCCGCGCGTTCCCTGCCGAAACGATAAGGAGACGAGCATGGAAGGCTATTTCACAATCGGCGACTTCGTGATGATCATCCCGATGGCCCTCGCCGGCGCCCTCTTTCTTGGCGCGCTGCCCTGCTCCACCGAGTTCCGGCACAACACGCTGCGCGTGATCGGCGCGCTGCTTGGCGCGCTGGTGGCCGTTGCCCTCGTCGAAACCCTGCCCGTGCTGATGTAGCGACCCGACGCAAGGCGCCGCGCGCCCCGCCGCCTGCCGGCCGTGGGCGCGCTTCAGTGCACGCGGTTTCCCGGCTGCAGTCCGCGTAGCTGGCGCAGCGCCGCACGAAAATACGCGGGCCGCGCGCCGGGTTCCACGGCTTGCGCACGCGCGAGCGCCGGCAGCGCCGTCCACGGTAGCGTGGGATGCAGGTGATGCTGGCGATGCAAATGGTGATTCATCAACATCGCGCCCACGCCGCGCGGCACGCGAAAGTCGCGTGCACGCCCCGGTTCGTCGAGCGCGACGCCGTAATGCGGCAGGTTGTCGGCCATCGAAAGCCACAGGCCGCGCAGCCACGCCGTGACCAGCAGGACTGGCCACGCCTTGCCGTAAAGCACGAAAGCCAGCGCGTAAAGCGCGCATGAGCACAGCCAGTCGCGGCGCGCCCGTCGGCGCTTCCTGGCGTCGCCGGCATGGTTGGCGAACAGCCGCTGCACCTGCGCGCCTTCGGAACCGCGCGCCCCCACGCCGCGCGCGATCAGCGCGCGCGCCATGTCTGCCGGCAGGAATGCAACCAGCGGCACGATCAGTTCACCCAGGTAAAGGCCTCCGAGAAGACGCAGGTAATAAGCAAGCCGCTTGCGCCAGCGCGGCCCGGTTGCGTCGTCCACGTCGGGGCGGTCGAACGGCTCGCGCGTGAAACGATGATGCATCAGGTGTCCGAAACGTATCGCATCGAACGGCATGGCGAGCCCGATCGCGAGCAGCCGCGCAAGCGCCTCGTTCGCGCGCCGCTCGTGCAGCAACTGGCCGTGGATGCCCTCGTGCATCAAACCCCAATGGACCGGCGTGGCGAGCACGACCGGCACGAGCGTCGCGAGAAGCAGCACTGACGGTCCGCCCGCTGCGCGCAGCGCGAGCGGCAACCCCGCCAGCTGCCAGGCGAGCGCGAGTCCCACGTAAGCCAGCATCGCGGCGTTCGCGCCGAGATCGGGCTGCCGCATCGGCATCGCGGCCGGCGAAGACGCGGTCGCGGCGGCGGGGGCGGCGGTTCGGTCGGCGATCGTGGGCTCCATCGGCTCTCCTCGCGGCAAGGACTGCGGCGACGTTAGCAGCGGAGCATGACAGCGCGAAGAAGCGCGCAGACGGTGGCGGAGAAAAAAACGCCTCGCGAAAGACGCGAGGCGTTCTGGCGAGTCGAGCCCGCGAGACGAATCAGATGGGTTGATCCGTAGACGGCTTTTCCCACAGGTTGACGCCGCCGTCCATGGCGTAACGGTCGATCTCTGCGAGCTCTTGCGGCGAGAACTCGAGATTCTTCAGCGCGGCCACGTTCTCGCGCACCTGCTCCGCGCGGCTCGCGCCGATCAGCGCCGAGGTCACGCGACCGCCACGCAGCGTCCACGCGATCGCCATCTGCGCGAGGCTCTGGCCGCGGCGCTGGGCGATCTCGTTGAGCTTCTTCACATGCTCGATGTTCTCGGCGCTCAGGTGCTCGCCCTTGAGCGAGCTGCCGCCCGGACGGTTCACGCGCGCGTCGGCCGGCACGCCGCTCAGGTACTTGTTGGTGAGCAGGCCCTGCGCGAGCGGCGTGAAGGCGATGCTGCCCGCGCCGACCTCCTCCAGCGTATCGAGCAGGCCATGCTCGATCCAGCGGTTGAGCATGTTGTACGACGGCTGATGGATCAGGAGCGGCACCTTGTATTCGGCCAGCAGCTTCGCCATCTCGCGCGTCTTCGCGGGCGAATATGACGAAATGCCGACGTAAAGCGCCTTGCCCTGTTGCACGGCGGTCGCGAGCGCGCCGGCCGTCTCTTCCAGCGGCGTTTGCGCGTCGAAGCGGTGCGAATAGAAGATATCGACGTAATCGAGACCCATGCGCTGCAGGCTCTGGTCGAGGCTCGCCAGCACGTACTTGCGCGAACCGCCGCCCTGGCCGTAGGGGCCGGGCCACATATCCCAGCCGGCCTTCGACGAGATCAGCAGTTCGTCGCGGTAGGGGCGGAAGTCGTCCTTGAAGATGCGGCCGAAGTTGGTCTCGGCGCTGCCGTACGGCGGGCCGTAGTTGTTGGCGAGATCGAAGTGCGTGATGCCGAGATCGAAAGCGGTACGCAGGATCTCGCGCTGCGTTGAGATCGGCGTGGTGTCGCCGAAGTTGTGCCACAGGCCGAGCGACAGCGCGGGCAGTTTGAGTCCCGACTTGCCGCAAAAACGGTATTGCATCTCCGAATAGCGTTCAGATGCTGCTTCGTAGGCCATTGATTGAATCCTCGACGAAAACGGGGGAAATGAGCGGCCGGCGGCGCGGCGGCGGCCGCCCCGCGCGCGCGGATGCGGCGCCGGGGGTCCACAGCGTTGAATACGCGGTGAAGGCTGCCATGTTAGCCAATCCGCGCACGCTCTGCAGAAGTCCGACACGCGGGAAATCGCACAGGCAAAAGCCGTGCTGAGCCGGCGCGGCGGGCCCCCATGGACGCCGCGACGCCGCTCGCCTACACTGCGGCGTCCTTCTCATCGAAGAGGTTTGCCATGGTCAAGGCGTTTTCGCTCGCGCTGATCGCCTGCGGCATCGTCCTGCTGTATTTCGGCGGCCAGTCGTTCCATTCGTTCGCGAACGACATGTCGCGGCTTTTCACCGGCGCCCCCACTAACCGCACGATCCTGCTGATCGTGGGCGGCGTAGTGGCGACCATCGCCGGCCTCACGGGCCTCGCGACGTCCTGGGGGCGGCGGCATTAAGGTGCATTGACGTGCATTGACGTGTGCCAGGCGTGCTCTGGCGCCGCTTGCGCGCGTCAAGCCGCTTGCCGCGGGCGCCCTGCGCCACCCGCGGCGTTGCTCAGAACGGCACTTCGGGCAACGAAGCCGAACGCGTGCCGGGCAGCGGCACGTTGCTCGCGCCGTGATAGGTGAACACGAGCGAGAACTTCACCTGATCGCTCTGGTTCTGGCCCGCCGAGTGCAACGTATTGCAGTGGAAGAAGACGACGTCGCCGGTCTTGAGCGTAGGCGACACCGCGCGGTCGATCCACACCTGGTTTTCGGGCAGATCCGCGCGGAAGAATTTCGCGGCGTCGAAACGATCCGAAGTGAACGCCTCCTGGTGCGAGCGCGGCACGAACCAGAGGCCGCCGTTCTCGACCGTTTCCGGCCCGAGCGCCAGCCAGACGGAAACGAGATCGTCGCGCTCGAACGACCAGTAGCGCACATCGCGATGCCAGCCGGTCAGGCTCCCGTAAGCGGGATGCTTGGTCATCATGCAGTTGTGATGCGCGCGCGCGAGCACCGGCGATTCGCCGAAATAGACCTCCATCCAGCCGCCGATCTCGGGCGACGTGGCCCACTCGTGAAAACGCGGGTGGCGCGAATACGCGTTGAGCAAGCGCCGCACCGTATGGCCACCGGGTGCCGCCTTCGAGACGGGCGCGCCGGGATAGCGCAGATCGGCTTCGAATTCGACGGGCGCGGCCGCCTCGCGCAGCTGCGTCTCGCCGATGCGCTTCAGTTCCTCGCACCGCTCGGGCGAGACGAGCCCCGGCACCACCACGAAGCCGTGCTCGCGCAGCGCCTGTACCTGTTCCTTCTTTGACTGGACTGACATGGGACTTCCGTTATTCGATGTCTTTGGCGTCCGGCCGCGCGAACCACGCGCGCCGATCATCCAATTGTAAAGCGACTGGGCGTCCGGCAAAGTGCCCGCCATTGGGGCACACGCACCGTCATGACGTCAAAGGGCGGAATCGTATGCGTCAAAAGCGCACGCAGGCGGGGGTTTCACCGACTTCAGCACGTCACGGAACGCGTGTAGTCTGCGCGGATGTCGTTTGATTTTGCCGATCCGCATTCGCACGGACGGGCGGTCCGCACGCGCTGCGAGGCCCGCCACAGAACGCAAGTCCGATCCGCTGCTCCCTTCGCCCCGGCGCGCACGTGCCGCGGGGCGTCCGCTGTTTCCCGCGCAGTTTCCCGCGCTGTTTCAAGATATCGTCGCGACAGGCACGTTTGCTGCTGCAAACAAAGCGCCCCGCACGGCGCTACCTGCTCCCGACTCCACCAAGATCATGCCTACCCTTTTCGATAGCCGTCGTCTTACCCGTGCCGCACTGAAGGCCGCACGTCCCGCGCGTCGTCACGTGATGCGCGCGCTGCGGCACCACGCCGCGCGCACCCGTGCGCTCGCCTCGCAAGTGCGCGAAGCGAAGCCCGTCGACGGCATGCGCGCCTGGTTCCATTCGTTCTTTTCGGTGCTGCGCGTGCGCTCGGGCGCGCGGCACTTCTCGCTGCGCACGCTGCTGTATCGGCCGAATACGCCGCTGCAGGCCTTCAGCGCCATCGGTACGTCTTCCGCTTCGTCGACCGACACCGTACGCGCTCAGCACAACCCCCGTCGGCCGCGCCGCACGTCGGCCAGCAGCACGGGATGGTTCGCGTTCGCCATGCGCTAACGGCGAGCGTCCGTCGGCGATAAAAAACCCCGCCCGGGCTCGCCGCCCTGCGGGGTTCTTCGACGAGGGCGGCTGGCCGCCCTCGCCTCGCGACGCCTGACGCGCCTCAGGCCAGCGCGCCCACCGGTTCGGTGCCGGCGGCTTCGGCCAGCACGAGCGCCTTGTCGGTCGCTTCCCACGAGAACTCCGGCTCTTCGCGGCCAAAGTGGCCGTAGGCGGCCGTCTTCTCATAGACCGGGCGCAGCAGGTCGAGCATCTGGATGATGCCCTTCGGACGCAGGTCGAAGTGCTCGCGCACGAGCTTCGTGATCGTCGCGTCCGAGACCTTGCCGGTGCCGAACGTGTTGACCATCACCGAGGTCGGCTGCGCCACGCCGATCGCGTACGACACCTGAATCAGGCAGCGCGACGCGAGACCCGCGGCCACGATGTTCTTCGCGACGTAACGGCCCGCATAGGCGGCCGAACGGTCCACCTTCGAAGGATCCTTGCCCGAGAACGCGCCGCCGCCGTGCGGAGCCGCGCCGCCGTACGTATCGACGATGATCTTGCGGCCCGTGAGGCCGCAGTCGCCCTGCGGGCCGCCGATCACGAACCGGCCGGTCGGGTTCACGAGGAACTTGATCTCGCCCTTGATAAGATCGGCCGGCAGCACGGGCTTGATGATTTCTTCGATCACGGCTTCGCGCAGCGTGGGCAGGTCGATGTCCGGCGAATGCTGCGTCGAGAGCACGACCGTGTCGATCGCGTGCGGCTTGCCGTCGACGTAGCGCACGGTCACTTGCGACTTGGCGTCCGGACGCAGCCAGGGCAGGCGGCCGTCGCGGCGCAGGTTCGACTGGCGCTCGACGAGGCGGTGCGACAGGTGGATCGGCAGCGGCATCAGTTCGGGCGTTTCGTCGCACGCATAGCCGAACATCAGGCCCTGGTCGCCGGCGCCCTGATCGAGGTTGTTGTCGTGCGCGCGGTCCACGCCCTGGGCGATGTCCGGCGACTGCTTGTCGTAGGCGACGAGCACCGCGCAGCCGCGGTAGTCGATGCCGTAGTCGGTGTTGTCGTAGCCGATGCGCTTGATCGTGTCGCGCGCCACCTGGATGTAGTCGACGTTCGCGGTCGTGGTGATTTCACCCGCGAGCACGACGAGACCCGTGTTGCACAGCGTTTCCGCTGCAACGCGCGAGTACTTGTCCTGGGTGAGAATGGCGTCGAGGATCGCGTCCGAGATCTGGTCGGCGACCTTGTCCGGATGGCCTTCGGAGACGGATTCGGAGGTAAAGAAATAATCGTTTGCCACGCTTGTGACTCCTGTAGCTGGTGACGGTTGAGTTTCACGTAGCCAACTTCGGGAGTTCTGAAGCGGCGACGCTTTAGCGGATTTCCTGTCCGGCTCGCGCTGGATCGTGCGTTATCCTGAAATGGATCGGCACGATCTGCTGCCAGCCGGCTTCGCCCCGCAAGTTGTCTATTAACTCGGCGAAGCCCTTATTATAGCGACTTCCTTAATTTGTCGCAGAGTGCCGACGCGTGCCCATAGTATTTGTCCCCGTTTATGTTCCCGCAGGCCTGGCCGCCGCCGCGCGTGCATTGGCGAGCGCCGTCGGAGCCGCCGCATGATCGGCAAGCTCGGTTCCCTTTTCGCCATCGGCCTGCTCAAGCTGTTCGCGATCCTGCCCTATGGATTCGTCGCCCGTCTCGGCGACGGGCTCGGCTGGCTGCTCTACCAGATTCCCAGCCGCCGCAAGCGCGTGGTCCACACCAACCTCAGGCTCTGCTTCCCCGAGTGGAGCGACGAGAAACGCGAACAGGTGGCGGGCCAGCACTTTCGCCATGCGATCCGCAGCTATATGGAGCGCAGTGTGCAGTGGTTCGGTTCGGCCGCGAAGCTCGAAAAGCTCGTCGAACTCGACAGCGAGATCGACCTCACCGATCCCGACCTCCCGCCCACGCTGTTCCTCGGCCTGCACTTCGTCGGCATCGAGGCGGGCTCGATGTTCCTCAATTACTCGCTGCACCGGCCCTGCGGCTCGCTCTATCAGCCGTTCTCGAACCCCGAGTTCGAGGCGGCTGCCAAGGCCGGGCGCAGCCGCTTCGGCGCGGAAATGGTGAGCCGCGCGGACAGCGCGCGCGTGGTGCTGCGCTGGCTGCGCGACCGCAAGCCGGTGATGCTCGGTGCGGACATGGACTACGGCATGCGCAATTCCACGTTCGTGCCGTTCTTCGGCGTGCCGACCTGCACGCTGACCGCCGTGGGGCGGCTCGCGAAAGTGGGGCGCGCGCAGGTGGTGCCGTTCATCGGCGAGGTGCTGCCGAACTACAAAGGTTACCGGCTCAAGGTGTTCAAGCCCTGGGACAACTATCCCACCGGCAACGACGAAGAAGATGCGCGCCGGATGAACGCTTTCCTCGAAGAACAGATTCCGCACCTTCCCGAGCAGTATTACTGGGTGCACAAGCGCTTCAAGACGCGGCCGCCGGGAGAGCCGGGCGTCTATTGAGCGAGGCTGCGGGCCTGCGCCACGTCGTATCGCCCGCCGGGAACGCCGAGTGGCCGGGGTCCGGGCCAGGGTCGTGGCCTCGGTCCCGGCTTTCAGTCCCTGTACGGGCGTGTATCATTCGCTATCAGCCCGGCCCGCCGCCGCCGGCCAGCCAGGCGGGTCGCCAGGACGCTTCCCGCCGCTGAGCCGCGAACTGGCGCAGCCGCGGGTAAAGCACGCGCTGCAGCACACGCAGCAAGGAAAAGACGCAAACCGTGAAGCTCAAATTCACCAAAATGCACGGCGCCGGCAACGACTTCGTCGTGCTCGACGGCTACAGCCAGCCGCTCGCACTCACGCCCGAGCGGGTTCGTGCGCTGGCTGACCGTCACTTCGGCATCGGCGCCGACCAGTTGCTGATCGTCGAAAAGCCCACCATCGAGGGTGTCGACTTCCGTTATCGCATCTTCAACTGCGACGGCGGCGAGGTCGAACACTGCGGCAACGGCGCGCGCTGCTTCGTGAAGTTCGTGCGCGAGCGGGAGCTCACCGCGGCGAACCGAGTGCGCGTCCAGGTTCAAAACGGCACGATCACGCTCGAGATGCAGGAAAACGGCGAGGTCGTGGTGGATATGGGCAGCCCGGTGTTCGAGCCCGCGCGCGTGCCGTTCGACGCAAGCGGCCTCGAGGGTCGCCGCGAGGGCAACGACACGCTCTGGCCGCTCGAGGTGAACGGGCAGACCCGCTGGATTTCCGTCGTCTCGATGGGCAACCCGCACGCCGTGCAGGTGGTGAGCGACGTGGAGGCGTTCCCGGTGCGGGTCGACGGCCCCGTCGTCGAGACGCACGCGCGCTTTCCCCGCAAGGTCAATGCCGGCTTCATGCAGATCGTCTCGCGCAACGAGGTGCGGCTGCGCGTCTACGAGCGCGGCGCGGGCGAAACGCTCGCGTGCGGCACGGGCGCCTGCGCGGCCGTGGCCGCCGGCATCCGCCGCGGGCTGCTCGACTCGCCTGTCAAGGTGCATACGCACGGCGGCGTGCTGACGATCGCCTGGGACGGCGCGCGCGACGAAGCCGCCGCGCTTACCATGGCCGGGCCGGCCACGACCGTTTTCGAAGGTGAAATCGAGCTCGCCGACTGAGATCGGCGTCCGGTCCACCCGCTTTCACGCTGTACTGCCGGCGCCCCCGCGCGCCATCCGTCCATAACGCGCCAACAACATGAACGATCGCGAAGTCGCCGACTACCTGCTTGCCAATCCCGAGTTCTTCGTCGAGCACGCCGAACTGCTTGCGACCATCAAGCTCGGCAATCCGCACGGCAAGGCCGCCGTGTCGCTGCAGGAGCGGCAGATGGAAATGCTGCGCGACAAGAACAAGCATCTGGAGCGCCGCCTGTCGGAGCTGCTGCGCTACGGCCACGAGAACGACAGCATCGCGACCAAATTCGCCCGCTGGACCCAGCGCGTGATCGCCGAGCGCGATCCGTACGCGCTGCCGCGCACGATCACCCAGAATCTGCTCGAAGTGTTCGACGTGCCGCAGGCGGCGCTGCGCCTCTGGGATGTGGCCGAAGCCTATACGCAAGCCGATTTCGCGCGCCACACCGGCGAGGAAGTGCGGCTCTTCGCCAACAGCCTCGCCGTCCCCTACTGCGGCGGGAATTCGGGCTTCGAGGCGGCGCAATGGCTCGACGCGACCGATGGCGCGTCGCAATCGGTCGCGCTGATCGCGCTGCGCGCGCCCGAGGCGAACGGCAAGAGCGAACCCGAAGGCAACGCGTTCGGCCTGCTCGTGCTGGGCTCGCCCGATCCGCGCCGCTTTCACGACGGCATGGCCACCGACTTCCTCACGCAGATCGGCGGACTCGCGAGCGCCGCGCTCACGCGCCTGCTGCCGCACTGAGCGTGCCACCGAACGCGACCGAAGCGAAACACGCCGCCACCGTGAACCCGACCGATCCGATCGCCGACTACCTCGCTGGCCTCGAGCACGAACGGCGGCTGTCGGCCCACACGCTGCGCGGCTATACGCACGAGCTCGACGAGCTGAAGAAGCTCGCCAACGGCCGGCCGCTCGAGCAGGTGAGCGCCGCCGACGTGCGCGGCGCCGTGGCGCGCGCGCACGCGGGCGGGCTTTCGGCGCGCTCGATCGGGCACCGGCTTTCGGCGTGGCGCGCGTTCTATCGCTGGCTCGCGGGCCGCATCGAGCTCGAGGCCAATCCCGTGGCCGCCGTGCGCGCGCCCAAGCGCGCGAAGACGCTGCCGAAGGCGCTCTCCGTGGACGACGCGCAGCGCCTGATGGATGCCCCCCTGCCCACCGACGCCGCTCACTCTGGCAGCAACAGCGCCGAAACGCTGCGCGACCGCGCGATGCTCGAACTGTTCTATTCGTCGGGGCTGCGGCTCGCCGAACTCGTGGGGCTCGACGCGCGTTACGTGCGGCGCGACGACTACGAATCGGCGGGTTGGCTCAAGCGCGACGCCGCCGAAGTCGAAGTCCACGGCAAGGGCAACCGGCACCGCGTCGTGCCGGTGGGACGCAAGGCGCTCGACGCGCTCGACGCCTGGCTCGCCGTGCGCGACACGCTCGTGAAGCACGACGACGCCCCGCTGTTTCTCTCCGTGCGCGGCAACCGCATGGCGCCCGGCGTGGTGCGCGAGCGCGTCAAGCGCGCGGCGATCGCGGCGGGCATCCCGGCGAACGTCCACCCGCACGTGCTGCGGCACTCGTTCGCCACCCACCTGCTGCAGTCGAGCGGCGACCTGCGCGCCGTGCAGGAGCTGCTCGGCCACGCGAGCATCGCGGCCACCCAGGTCTATACGTCGCTCGATTTCCAGCATCTCGCGAAGGTCTACGACAGCGCGCATCCCCGCGCGAAGAAACGCGACTGACGCACCGTGGCGCACCTCGGGAGCGGCCCTCGCCGGCCGCCCTGCGCCGCGTTTTTCCGTACTGAACTCACCATGAATATCGTCACGCTCAAACCGTCGAAAGAGAAGTCCCTGCTGCGCCGCCATCCGTGGGTCTATGCGAATGCGATCGATCGCGTGGAGGGCAAGCCTGCCTCCGGCGCGACCGTCGTCGTCCGCGCGCACGACGGCCGCTTCCTCGCACGCGCCGCGTACAGCCCGCACTCGCAGATCCGCGCGCGCGTCTGGAGCTTTGACGAAAGCGAACCCATCGACCACGCGTTCTTCAAACGCCGCGTCCAGCGCGCCGTCGCCCACCGCGAGGCCATGGTGAGCAACACCGGCGCCGTGCGTCTGATCTTCGGCGAGGCCGACGGCCTGCCGGGGTTGATCGTCGACCGCTATGTCGAAGACGGCGGTAGCTCGCGCGCCCAGCTCGTCTGCCAGTTCATGGCGGCAGGCGTAGAAGCGTGGAAGGAAGCGATCGTCGGCGCCCTCACGGCGGCGACCGGCTGCCCGAACGTCTACGAGCGCTCTGACGTGTCAATCCGCGAAAAGGAAGGGCTCGAACAGATCACCGGCCTGCTCGCGGGCGACGAGCCGCCTGGGACCATCGTGACGAGCGAGAACGGCGTGCGCTATCACGTCGATGTGCGCAACGGTCACAAGACCGGCTTCTATGTCGATCAGCGCGACAACCGCGCGCTGGTGCAAACCTTCGCGCACGAGCGCGAGGTGCTGAACTGCTTCTGCTATACGGGAGGCTTCTCGCTCGCCGCGCTCAAGGGCGGCGCGAAACGCGTGGTGTCGATCGACTCGTCGGGCGAGGCGCTCGCGACCGCGCAAAAGAACGTCGAGGCGAATGGTTTCGACGCGGCGCGCGCGAGCTGGCTCGACGCCGACGCCTTCAAGACGCTGCGCCGACTGCACGAGGAGGGCGAGCGCTTCGATCTGGTGGTGCTCGATCCGCCCAAGTTCGCCGCTTCGCGCGAGCACGTGGACCGCGCCGCGCGCGCGTACAAGGAGATCAACCTCACGGGCCTGAAGCTGCTGCGTCCGGGCGGCCTGCTCTTCACCTACTCGTGCTCGGGCGCAATCGACGCGGAGCTGTTCCAGAAGATCGTCGCAGGCGCGGCCGCCGACGCGAAAGTCGATGCGCGCATCCTGAAGCGCCTCGGCGCGGGCGTCGATCACCCGCTGCTGACGGCGTTCCCGGAGGGCGAGTACCTGAAGGGACTGTTGCTGCAGGTTCTCTAACCCGCTCAAACGAAAACAGGGTCCACGCCGGAAGGCCTGGACCCTGTGGGCGGTTTGCCAGCCTCCCGGCTGGCAAGACTAGCGAGGCATTACCACTGATAGCCCGCGCCAACCACGACGCCGGTGTTGCCGACGCTGCTCGTGTTCGCCGCGATCTTGCCAACCCACTTGTTGTCCTGGGTCACGTACGACACGCCAAGCGCGCCGCCCGTCTGGCCGCCGTAGCGCGAGCCGGCCATGGCGACCATCGCCTTGCCCGGCGTGGTCGGCTGCGGCAGACCCGCGACGGCCATTGCCGCCGCCGTGCCGGCGTAGGCGCTGCGCTGGACGTCACCCACCGAAGTCTGCAGCGACGAGATGCGCGAATCGGTGTAGTTCTGGGCCTGCGTTTGCGCGGCGTTCAGCTGGTTCAGGTTGACCGCGTCGGTGCCCTGGGTACCGGCCGCGACGTTCGTGATCTGACGTTCGTTGCCGACCGAACCCACCGAAACCGCGTTATCGCGATCTGCCACCGAACCTGCACCGAGCGCGACCGCGTTATTGGCGGTGGCCACCGAGTTCGCGCCGAGCGCGAGCGAGTGGGTGCCGCTGGCGCTGGCGTTGGCGCCCAACGCCGCCGAGTACACGCCGCTTGCCGACGCGGCTTCCGTGCTGCGGTCGCCATAGGCGGCGACAAACGGGTTGTAGGCGGCCTCAGCTGCGCTTTGCGCGTTGGTCACCGCGGAGTCCAGGTTGTTGACCGCGCTGTTGAGCTGACCCACGTTGACCGCGTCCGTGTCGGCGACACCTGCCGCGACATTGTGGATCGTCGTCCCGCCGTCCACGCCATTGCCGAGCGTGAGGCTGCTGTAGTTGCTCGTGCCGTCGGCGTTCTTGTCGTACGTCACCGCAACGTTCGCCGTGCCGTCCGCGGCGATCAAGCCCGAATTCTGCATCTGCGAGACGTTCACCGCGTCGGTGGCCGCCGTGCCGGCCGCCACGTTCGTGACCTGACGCTCGGCACCCGCCGCGCCCACCGAAACGCTGTTCGCGCGGTCCGCCACCGAACCCGTACCGAGCGCGACCGAGTTGTCGGCGCTCGCCGTCGCGCCCGCACCCATCGCCACAGAATTCAGGCCGGCAGCCATCGACTGCGCGCCGAAGGCGATGGCGCCGTTTGCGCCGGCCGTGGCGAGCGTGCCCAGGGCGATCGAATCGTCACCCGCAGCGGCAGCGCCGATACCGGATGCGAACGAACCCTGGCCCGTAGCCTCCGCGTTGATGCCGTACGCCATCGCACCCGCACCGCTCGCGACTGCGCCCCAGCCGGATGCCACGCTGCCGAAGCCGTTCGCTTGCGAGCCGCAGCCCATGGCGATCGAGTTCAGGCCATACGCCTGGGTCTGCGCCACCCCGTTGCCGGTTTCCGTCACATAACCGGCGGTCATCGACGAATAGCCCTTCATGCCAGCCTGGCCGGCGCCGGCGTTCGACATGTCGTCATAGCTGGCGGCCGAAGCCTGCACGCCGAAGCCATAGATACCACCGTTGTAGTTGTTTGCCAGACCGTCGCCGTACACCGACTGCTGGTTCACGTTGGTGAGCTGGTTGCAGTCACCGTCGCCGACCATCGCGATCGAATTGGCCGAGGCCGATGCCCCCTGGCCGCCAGAGCTGCCGCCCATGGACGCCGGACCGGCCATCACCGTATTCACGCCATTGTCCGAAATCGCCACGGACGCGTGAGCCAGATCGGCCATGCCACCCGCGCAGGCGAGGAGTGCGCCCGCCACGAGCATCACGCCCGACTTCGCGCGCGCCGGCTTGCCGCGCGCAGCGGTCAATTCCGATGCGGCAACCCACGAACCGAGCACCTTGTTGTAAACGCTGCGATAAACCTTGTTCATATAACTCTCAAAATCTTCAGAAATAAACGAGCATTAATTCAGCCCCCCGTTAAGCAAGACGACCAGGAAATTTGACCATTCCAGAATTAACCGACTGAATAACCAGTCGGATTACTGGGTAATGCCAACCTGACGCTCTGCAACAGGACGTCGTCTAACCGACTTTTGGACGCACGATGGGCGACGCGCACACCATCGGTCTCCGTCGGAATTCCAGCTTGGCATGCGATCCTGGACAGCCATCCCCGACTTAGGCATAAGGTCTGAGCCGTCGGGTATCGCTGTCAGCGATCGAATTAGACGTGCTTTATTCTCCTAATGCACTAGGAGAATTTCTAAACCGAAAGGATGTTGCATAAATTCGCTCAACGGAACGCCATTAATTTGAGATAATGGTCATTAAATAATGAGATGGCTTCCACCCGCGCTGAATCTGGGGCCGCCTGAACAGAACGTCGCGGACACCGCCGTAAAAGCGCACCGGATTGGCCGCAGCAGGTCTGCCGATTGCGTCCCTCGCGGGTGCACCCGAACTGTCGGCAGCGTCGTCAACGGACGCCGCAAGCGCGTGCGGCCCAGATATGTTTCAATATCGCGTTATCTTGTAACGTTCGGCCGCCCGCGCCGCATTTCATCCCGATTCCAGGTATTCAAGGCAACCAGCATGATCCCCGTCACCATCCTGACCGGCTTTCTCGGCAGCGGTAAAACCACGCTGCTCAAGCGCATCCTCAACGAACCGCACGGCATGAAGATCGCCGTGATCGAAAACGAGTTCGGCGAGGAGAACATCGACAACGAAATCCTCGTGCAGGACAGCAACGAACAGATCATCCAGATGAGCAACGGCTGCATCTGCTGCACGATCCGTGGCGACCTCGCGCGCGTGCTGGGCGACCTCGCTCAGCAAAAGCGCGACGGCAAGCTCGATTTCGACCGCGTCGTGATCGAGACCACCGGCCTCGCCAACCCGGGCCCGGTCGCGCAGACGTTCTTCATGGATAACGAGATCGCGGACGAATTCCTGCTCGACGCGATCATCACGCTCGTGGACGCGAAGCACGGCAACCATCAGCTCGACGAGCACGAAGTGGTGCAGCGCCAGGTCGGTTTTGCCGATCGCCTGTTCATCACGAAGGCCGACCTCGTGGACGAGAAAGAACTCTCGGACCTGCGCCACCGCATCCTGCACATGAACCCGAAGGCGCAGATCCGTCAGGTGAATTTCGGCGAGACGGACATCAAGGAAGTGTTCGACCTGCGCGGCTTCAACCTGAACGCGAAGCTCGAGATCGACCCCGACTTCCTGGCCGAAGACGAGCACGATCACGGTCACGACCACGCGCATGATCACGATCACGCGGACTGCGACCACGACCACGGCCAATGCAGCCACGAAGGCCATGACCATGGCCATCACCACCACGCGCATCACGACGACAAAATCAAGTCGTTCGTGTACCGCAGCGACCGTCCGTTCGACCCGAACCGCCTCGAGGACTTCCTCGGCGGCATCCTGCAGATCTACGGCGAACACCTCCTGCGCTACAAGGGCGTGCTGTATATGAAGGGCGTGGATCGCAAGGTGGTATTCCAGGGCGTCCACCAGATGATGGGCAGCGACCTCGCCGCCAAATGGCTGCCGGCCGAAAAGAAGAACAGCAAGATGGTGTTCATCGGCATCGAACTGCCGCAGGACCTCATTACCGACGGCCTCGACGCCTGTCTCGTCTGACGTTTGCCCCGACCGGCCCCGGTACGCCGGGGCCGCGCCTGCACGGCCCCTCAGCCCTGGCGCCCTGCCTGGGCGACGCCACCCCGGCGCCTCACTCAAATAACGTACCCGACCATCGCTTTTTCACGTTCGGCGCGTTATATTTTCTTGATAACGACTGAGGCGCCCGGTCATCCGTGCAGGGATTTCCCGCTTGGAGCGCAGGTTTGCGATTCAGTTACAATACGGCCCCACTGGAAAGCAGGCGAGAAAACAGGCAGTAAAGCAGCAGGCAGTAAAGCAGCAGGCAGTAAAGCAGCAGGCAGTAAAGCAGCAGGCAGGAAAGCAGCAGGCAGGAAAGCAGCAGGCAGGAAAGCAGATAACATCGGCCCCGCGGTTCATGCGGGACCGGGCGGCCAAGAGTGCGTACCGGCCGCGCCGACAGTGCGGAACAAGTACGACCAGCACGAAAAAACGGGCAGCCCCGGAAAATCCGGTCCGGAAGGCCTGGCCCCGCCGGCTGCACGCCGCGTCGCAGCGCGCAGCCGGTACGAAACATGCCTCAGGAGCATCTGAAGACCGGTTTCCAGAGGAGTTCGGCCCCGCAGCGGCGCTTCGAGCGTCACGACAGCCCAATGTTCGTGTCCGCCGGCGCAAAAGCCTGGCAAGGCACGCAGCAAAGACCATTGCGGGTAACACAAAAGTGCGGGCAATACGTGCAAGTTTTGCCTCACTCATTGAAGAAGCAAGCCAGATGACGACGAAACGACTCTTGACCGAAGCCGAAATCCTGAAGATGAGCGACAAGGATTACATGAACGAGGATCAGCTCGCTTTCTTCAAGAACCGGCTCGAACAGCTGCAGGCGGAAATCCTCCGCAATGCGGGCCAGACCACCGAGAACCTGCGCGAAACCGTGATCGTGCCGGACCCGGCCGACCGTGCGACCATCGAGGAAGAGCATGCGCTCGAACTGCGCACGCGCGACCGCGAGCGCAAGCTGCTGAAGAAGGTGCAGCAATCGCTCGCGCGCATCGAGTCGGGCGAGTACGGCTGGTGCGAGGAAACCGGTGAGCCGATCGGCATCCCGCGTATGCTCGCGCGGCCCACGGCCACGCTGTCGCTCGAGGCGCAGGAGCGCCGCGAACTGCGCCAGAAGCTGTTCGGCGATTGATCGGCCCACCGGCGCACACGGCGCGCCGGACGTTACCGCCTTCCTCGTGAAAGCGCACGGAGTCCCGTGCGCTTTTTTGTTTTCACGGGCCAAAGCGCATTCTCGCGCTCGCTTTTCTGCCAGGCGGGCCCTTGAACTGCCTGCGCCCGCCCTAAACTCCAACTGTTAACGCGTCGAAGCCACGCGCCGTATGGCGTGCGCTGCACGCTCCGCATTCCGGGCGCGGCACCCCGACCGCCGCCGCGCCCGTCCGCCAGCACCCGGCATCAACGGTAAAGAGGAACCCACATGGAGCAATTTCACGGCACGACGATCGTTTCCGTGCGCCGCGGCGACCAGGTCGCGCTCGGCGGCGACGGCCAGGTCACGCTCGGCAACATCGTCATGAAGGGTGGCGCGAAGAAGGTCCGGCGCATCTATGGCGGCAAGGTCATGGTCGGCTTCGCCGGCGGCACTGCCGACGCGTTCTCGCTGCTCGACCGCTTCGAAGCCAAGCTCGAAAAGCACCAGGGCAACCTCACGCGCGCCGCCGTCGAACTCGCGAAGGACTGGCGCACCGACCGCATGCTGCGCCGCCTCGAAGCGATGCTGATCGCCGCCGACGCGCAGACCACGCTCGTAATCACCGGCAACGGCGACGTGCTCGACCCCGAAGGCGGCATCTGCGCGATCGGCTCGGGTGGCGCCTATGCGCAGGCGGCCGCTCGCGCCCTCGTGGAGAACACCGAGCTCTCGCCGCGCGAGATCGTCGAAAAGTCGCTCGGCATCGCCGGCGACATGTGCATCTACACGAATCACAACCGCGTGATCGAAACCATCGAGTAACCTCGGACAGAAGCCAAGGAATCAGGATGAGCACCATGACCCCCGCCGAGATCGTCTCGGAACTCGACAAGCACATCATTGGCCAGGCAAAGGCGAAGAAAGCCGTGGCGGTCGCGCTGCGCAACCGCTGGCGCCGCCAGCAGGTGGCCGAGCCGCTGCGCCAGGAAATCACGCCGAAGAACATCCTCATGATCGGGCCGACGGGCGTCGGCAAGACCGAGATCGCCCGCCGCCTCGCCAGGCTCGCGGACGCGCCTTTCATCAAGATCGAAGCGACCAAGTTCACCGAAGTGGGCTACGTGGGCCGTGACGTGGACAGCATCGTGCGCGACCTCATCGAGACTTCGGTGAAGCAGACGCGCGAATCGGAAATGCGCAAGGTGCGCAGCAAGGCCACCGATCTCGCCGAAGACCGCATCCTCGACATCCTGCTGCCCGCCGCGCGACCGGTGGGCTTCAGCTCGTCGTCGTCCGATGCGGGCCACGGCGAGAGCGAGAATGCCACACGCCAGACCTTCCGCAAGCGCCTTCGCGAAGGCCAGCTCGATGACAAGGAAATCGAGCTCGACGTCGAGCTGCCGCAAGTCGGCATGGACATCATGGGGCCGCCGGGCATGGAGGACATGACCGAGCAGATCCGCTCGATGTTCGCCAATCTGGGCGGCGGCAAGAAGACGCGTCGCAAGACGAAGGTGAAAGAAGCGCTCAAGCTCCTCACCGACGAAGAAGCCGGCAAGATGCTCAACGACGAAGAGGTCAAGCAGAAGGCCGTGCAGAACGTGGAGCAGAATGGCATCGTGTTCCTCGACGAAATCGACAAGATCACCTCGCGCAATAACGAAGGCAGCGGCGGCGAAGTTTCGCGCCAGGGCGTGCAGCGCGACCTGCTGCCGCTCGTGGAAGGCACGACCGTCAACACGAAGTACGGGATGGTGAAGACCGATCACATCCTCTTCATCGCGAGCGGCGCGTTCCATCTCGCCAAGCCGAGCGACCTGATTCCCGAGCTGCAGGGGCGCTTCCCGATCCGCGTGGAACTGGACTCGCTCTCCGTGGAGGACTTCGAAGCAATTCTCGTCTCCACCGACGCGAGCCTCGTCAAGCAGTACCAGGCGCTGCTCGCCACCGAAGATGTGCAGATCGAATTCGCGGAGGACGGCATCCGGCGCCTGGCCGAGATCGCGTTCGCCGTGAACGAGAAGACCGAGAACATCGGCGCGCGCCGGCTCTACACGGTCATCGAAAAGCTGCTGGAGGACGTATCGTTCTCGGCCGGCAACCATGCGGGCGAGAATGTGACGGTGGATGCCGCGTACGTGGACCGGGCGCTGGGCGAGGTTGCGCAGGACGAAGACCTGTCGCGCTACGTCCTGTAACGACAGGACGTACAGGAAGTGCTGTCAGGGCGTGGCGTGGCTGCGCCCCGTGCAAAGGGCTCCGCATGGCGCGGAGCCCTTTTTCGTGCCGGCGCTTACTGGCGCACCGGGCGCTTCGCGAGCTTGCGCTGCAGCGTGCGCCGGTGCATGTTGAGCGCGCGCGCCGTAGCCGAAATATTGCCGTTGTGCTCGGCCAGCACACGCTGGATGTGCTCCCATTCGAGCCGCGCGACCGACAGTGGCGCCGGGTGCTCGATGGCCTCTTCCGCCTGCAGCGCACTGGAATCGCTTTGCAGTGCCGAGAGAATCATCTCGACGTTCGCGGGCTTCGCGAGGTAGTTGTCGGCGCCGTCCTTCACCGCCTGGACCGCCGTGGCAATGCTCGCGTAGCCGGTCAGGATCAGCATGCGTGCGTCGGGCTGCAGCTGGCGCAGCGGCGCGACGAGGGACAGGCCCGAGTCGCCGCCCAGATGCAGATCCACGGTAATCTGTGCGAACTTCTGCTGGTTCGCGAAGCGGATCGCCTCGTCCGCGTTGTGCGCCTGTTGCACCTGATAGCCGCGCCGCGCGAGACCGCGCGTGAGGATGTCGGAGAACACCTCGTCGTCGTCGATCACCAGAAAACTCATATCGCTCATGCCTGCTTCTCCGTGTTGTTAGGCGGCGCCGAGCCGGGCCGGCCGGCGCCTGAACCGATATCCGAAGCCGCGTCGGCGGCGCGCGCGGCCTCCGCGGCGCTCTTGCCAACCTTTGCCGGCACGCGCAGCACCGCGCGCGTGCCCCGCGGCTTGCCGGGGCGGCCCGCGCCCGTGTCCGCACCCGCACTGCCGCCGTCGGACGTGGCGGGCCCCGCGGCCGCCGCAACGTCCGTCAACTCGATCGTGCCGCCGAGCCGCGTGGCGGACGAAAACGCCAGATACAGTCCCACGCCGTGCCCGCCCTGGGTGCTCTCCACGGGCATGGTGCCGAGTGCATTTCGCAGCGATGCCGGAATGCCCGGCCCCGCGTCGCAAACCTCGAAGTCGACGTAGCCCGCGCGTGGCGCCGGATACGCCCGCAGCGTGACATGATCTCGACTGGCACGTGCGGCATTGTCGAGCAGAATGGTCAGGATCTGGCCGACGGCGACGCTGTCGTCGAGGCTCAGATCGGCAGGCGGATCGCCCATCTGCTCGAACTTGACGTGCGGGTGACGCAGGCGCCACTGCTCGACGAACGGGCCGAGCCATTCGGCCAGTGCCTGGCGGCTGACCTGCGAGGACGCACGGCTGCGCAGACGCGCGAGCGCCGACGTGCACAGCGAAATCTGCTTGTCGAGCAGCTCGAAATCGGCGCTATAGGGGGTGAGCGCCTGGTCGGTGCGCGCCACGTCGCGCAATTCCTCGGTAAGCATCGCAATGGTCGAAAGCGGCGTGCCGATCTCGTGCGCCACGGTCGCCGCCTGCACGCCCAGCGCAACGGCACGCTCGTCGCGCAACAGGCGCTGCTGCGCGTCGCCGAGCGCGGCGTCGCGCTGGCGCAGCGCGCGCGACATGCGCGCCACGAACCACACGATCAACCCAACGCTCACCATGAAGTTCACGCACATGCCCGCGCGGTAGTAGACGAACAGGTTGGCGGGGTTGTCCATGTCGAGCGCCACGTTGTCGAAGCCGAGCAGCACGTAGCACGCAACCGCGAAGGTGGCGAGCCAGCCCGTGAGATACCAGGGCAGCACGGCCGCGGCAATCGCGAGCGAAGGCAGGTAGAGCGAGACGAAGGGATTGGTCGTGCCGCCCGAGAGAAACAGCAGCGCGGAAAGCGCGGCGAGATCGACCCAGAGCTGGCCGAACAGCTCGAGATTCGACTCGGGACGATCTTGCGCGACGCGCATCCAGGTGACGCCGTTGAACGCCACTTCCATGGCGATCACGAACAGCATGGCCGGCAGCGGCAGATGCACGCCCAGAAAGAACTGAACGAATGCAATCGTGCAGAGCTGGCCCACGATGGCGAGGCTGCGCAGCCAGAACAGATGGCGAAGATTGACGCGAGCGCTGAGGGTGATGCGGTGCATAGGGCCAGTTTACAGGTTCAGACAAGTCCGATTCATTATCCCGAAATAATCTGATGCAATGGGATCCATCGTCTGACATCAGTCAGGTAAAGATCCTCGCCACAACGGGAAAATCGATGCAATACGACATCCGCAATTCACTCCAGCCCGTCTGGCAAAGCTTTCTGGATTTCATCGATGCCACCTCGCAGCCCACGTCCGACGCTGCCGCCCGCGCTCTGCTGGACCGCGGCGCGGCCGCGCTGCGCGCGCTCGACACCACGGCCCTCGCCAATCTCGTGACCACAGCGCACGAATCCGGGCAACTCGCCGATGCGATCCGCATCATCAATGCCGTTACGCGGCTCGCGCCCGAGCGCGCTGACGCGCACTTTGCCCTGGGCCTCGCGCTGCAGTTCGCCGGCCGTCACGCCGATGCCGTGGAACCTTACCGCCGCGCGCTGGCGATCGCGCCCGACTTCCCGCATCTCCGCAATAATCTCGCCAGTTCTTTGATGCACATCAATTCCGAGAGCAGTGAAATTGACCGTCTGCTCGAGGAGGCTGTTGCCCGAAATCCCTCCGATTCGAGGGCGTGGATCAATCTTGCCAGGTTGCGCCCCGACGAAACGCATCCCGGGCGTGCGGCCGAAGCGGCCCGGCGTGCGCTCGCGCTCGCGCCGCACGATCCGCTCGCACACAACAACTACTCGATGGCGCTGAAGGAGTTGCAGCAGTGGCAAGACGCGCAACGGGCGCTGGAGAGCGCCTGCCAGTATGCGCCGGACGATCCCTTGATGCGCTTCAACCTGTCCATACTGCAGCTGGTGCGCGGCGATTTCGCCAACGGCTGGACCGGCCACGAATTGCGCTGGCTCGGTTCGAGCGAGCTGAAGTCGGGCCGTCCGGTGTTCGCGAAGCCGCAGTGGCGAGGCGAGCCGCTCGCGGGGCGCACGCTGCTGCTGTGGGGCGAACAGGGCATGGGCGACCTGCTGCAGTTCTGCCGCTACGTACCGTTACTTGCCGAACGCGTGCACCGCGAGGGCGGCCGGTTGGTCTGGAATTCGTTTCCGCAGATGGGCGCACTGCTCGAACGCAGCCTCGGTGCGCAATGCGACGGCTACAGCGCGGGCGGCGGCGTCGAGACCCTGCCGGCCCACGACTGCGAGGTGTCGCTCTTGAGCCTGCCGCTGATCTTCGGCACGCGAGAGGATTCGATTCCGGCGCCGACGCGCTATCTCGTGCCGGACCCGCAAGCGGCGGCGCGCTGGCGCGAGCGGCTAGCCGGCGAGCGGCGCCTGAAGGTCGGCCTCGCCTGGACCGGAAGCCTCACCCACAAGCGCAATCCGTACCGCCGCGTGGGCCTCGAAGCGCTCGCCGCGCACCTCGGCCACCTCAGCGGCGAAGTCGCGTTCTATTCGCTTCAGCCGGGCGCTCAGGACGAACTGGCGCTGGCGCGCGACGCCGGCTTCGGGATCGCTGATTTCAGCGCCCAGTGGCGCAACTTCGACGACACCGCCGCGTTCGTCGATTCGCTCGACCTCGTGATTTCGGTCTGCACGTCGGCTGCGCATCTCGCGGGTGCGCTCGGCCAGCGCACGTGGGTGTTGCTGGACGTGAATCCGCATTGGGTCTGGCAGCTCGAAAGACCCGACAGCCTGTGGTATCCGAACACGACGCTGTACCGGCAGCAGCAGTTCCGGCAATGGGAGCCGGCGCTTGCGGAGGTCGCCGCCGACCTGCATGCGCTGGCGCTGCAGCGCAGGATGGGAACGGGTGGAGGGTGAGAGCGCGCTTACGGCTCATTGTGGCGCGCCGGGTGGCCCGGCCGCCGCTGCCGCTGCCTCGGCGAGACATTCAGGGCACAGGCAGCGCCCGCGCGGATCCAGCTCGCTCGCGGGCAAGGCCGCAAGCGTGCGGCACCAGCAGTCGAACGGCTCGGTGCGCCGGCCACAGTCGAACAGGCGGCCGCAGCGCGGACAGCGGGCGTGTTTCATGTCTGCGGCAGGGGGGGCGGAAGCGGTCATGGCGGCGCGCTCCTCAGGGTGCCGGCCTCGGCGGTAGGGAGATGATGCCACAGCGCGCCGGGCGCATCGGGCAGTAACGCGGGCAGTGAAGCGGGCAGCAAAACGGGCAGCGAATCGGACTGCAAAGCGCACTGCAAAGCGGCCACAAGCCGGGCATCATCCCAGCAGACGGATCAGCGCGTGACAGCCTTGTGACGCAGCCGCCGGACCCGCGTCCAGCCTGTTGCGCGCTCGCCCGCCGGCCCTTTCGAAATCCCTGTTGCAGCGCGCCAGTCCTGTACAATTCGGCCTGTTTCAACCGTTTTCGCCCCGACTCTTCGTCCATTCCGCCGCCATGTCCGAGCCCATCGACCTCTCGCAGATCGCCCCCACCCTGAAAGCCGAAATCCTGGCTGAAGCGCTGCCCTATATTCGTCAGTATCACGGTAAGACCGTGGTCATCAAATACGGCGGCAATGCCATGACCGAAGAGCGGCTCAAGCAGGGCTTCGCGCGCGACGTGATCCTGCTCAAGCTCGTGGGCATCAACCCGGTCATCGTGCACGGCGGCGGCCCGCAGATCGACACGGCGCTCAAGAAGATCGGCAAGCAGGGCACCTTCATCCAGGGCATGCGCGTGACCGACGAGGAAACGATGGAAGTCGTCGAGTGGGTGCTCGGCGGCGAGGTGCAGCAGGACATCGTCACGCTCATCAACCATTTCGGCGGGCATGCCGTGGGTCTGACCGGCAAGGATGGCGGCCTCATCCACGCGCGCAAGCTGATGATGCCGGACCGCGAAAACCCGGGTCAGTACATCGACATCGGTCAGGTGGGCGAGGTCGAGGCGATCAACCCGGCCGTGGTGAAGGCGCTCCAGGACGACGCGTTCATTCCGGTGATCTCGCCGATCGGCTTCGGCGAAGACGGTCTCTCGTACAACATCAACGCCGATCTCGTGGCGGGCAAGCTCGCGGTGGTGCTCAACGCCGAGAAGCTCGTCATGATGACGAACATCCCCGGCGTGATGGACAAGGCGGGCAACCTGCTCACCGACCTGTCGGCTCGCGAGATCGACGCGCTCTTCGAAGACGGCACGATCTCGGGCGGCATGCTGCCGAAGATCTCGTCGGCCCTCGACGCCGCCAAGAGCGGTGTGCGTTCGGTGCACATCATCGATGGCCGCATTGAGCATTCCGTGCTGCTCGAGATCCTGACCGAGCAGCCGTTCGGCACCATGATCCGCTCGCACTGAGCGAGCGGCACCCCCACGGCGGTCGTGCGCGCCAGCGCCGCGACCGCCACGCTGGCCCTCCCGTCATGACCGTCTCCCGCCCGCGCCGGCCGCAGCGCGCCAGAGGTGCCCCCGTCTGGCTCTTCGACCTCGACAACACGCTGCACGGCGCGTCGCGCGCGATCTTCCCGGCCATCAACGCGGCGATGACGCAGTACATCATCGATGCGCTTGGCGTGAGCCGCGACGTCGCGAACCACCTGCGCACGAGCTACACGCATCGCTACGGCGCAGCGCTGCTCGGCCTCACGCGCCACCATCCCGTCGATCCGCACGATTTCCTCAAGGTCGTCCACACGTTCGACGACCTGCGCGCCATGGTCTTCGCCGAACGCGGCCTTGCGCGCATGCTGCGCGCGCTGCCGGGCCGCAAGTTCGTGCTGACCAACGCACCCGAGGCCTATGCGCGCGCGGTGCTCGCGGAACTGGGCATCGAGCGGCTCTTCGAGCGCGTGATCGCCATCGAGCACATGCGCACGCGGGAGCGCTGGCGCGCCAAACCCGACCGCGCGATGCTGCGCGAGACGCTGCGCCGCGCGGGTGTGGCGCTGGCCGACGCGATCCTGATCGAAGATACGCACGGCCATCTGAAGCGCTACCGGCAACTCGGCATCCGCACGGTCTGGATCACCGGCCACCTGCCCACGCGCGCGCCGGCGCTGCGGCTGTCGGGCCGCGGAAGACCCCACTATGTCGATCACCGCATTCGTTCGCTAAAATCGCTGCAAACGGGCCTGCAGTCGGGCAAACTGCGGCAGACGGGGTGACGACATAACCGCCGGCACACGACTGTGCGAGGCAAGTCCAAAGCGAAAGACGAGGGCGACATTCATGCAGCCGACCGAAACGCGTGACGCAGTCGTAGCAGCAGACTCACCCGGCGTGGTTCGCCGCGCCGCCCGCCCGAAACCGGGCGAACGCCGCGTCCACATCCTCCAGACGCTCGCCTCGATGCTCGAGACGCCGCGCGGCGAGAAGATCACCACGGCCTCGCTGGCAGCACGGATCGGCGTTTCGGAGGCGGCGCTCTATCGCCACTTCGCCAGCAAGGCCCAGATGTACGAGGGCCTTATCGATTTCATCGAGCAGACACTCTTCGCGCTCATCAACCAGATCGTCGCCAAAGAGCCGAGCGGCGTGCTCCAGGCACGCGCCATTGCGCTCATGCTCGTCAACTTCTCCACCAAGAACGCCGGCATGACGCGCGTTCTGACCTGCGAGGCGCTGGTGGGCGAGCACGAACGGCTTGCCGAGCGCGTGAACCAGATGCTCGACCGCATCGAGGCGTCGCTGCGCCAGTGCCTGCGCGTGAGCATCGCCGAGGCCGCGCAGGGCGCAGGCACCGCCGGCGCAGCCGCACTACCGAAAGGGTACGATCCGGCTGTACGCGCGAATCTGGTGGTCCGCTATGTGATTGGCTGCTGGCACCGCTACGCGCAGAGCGGCTTCACGCGCTCGCCGAGCGAGCACGCCGACGAGCAGATCCGCGTCATCCTTCAGTAACACGCGCAAGGCACAGCCCGCGCCGCCGCGGTACCGTGGCCCGGGCCGGTCATGCGCTTCGTCGCAAGGAGAAGAACCGCATGAACCGTCCGCTGCCCACCGCTGCCCTGCCGCTACTCTCCGGCCTCTCCGCCCATTGGGGCTGGCTCATCGCCCGCGGTATCGCCGCCATCGTCTTCGGGATCCTCGCCTTCGCCTGGCCGGGCCTCACCGTGCTCACGCTCGCCATCGTCTGGGGCGCCTATGCGATCGTCGACGGCGCGTTCGCCCTGCTCTATGGCGCGCGCGGCGGCGGCACACGGCGCTGGGCCTATGTCATCGTGGGCCTGATCGGCCTGATCGCCGGTCTCGTCGCGTTCTTCTGGCCCGGCGAGACGGCCATCATCCTCGTGATGATCATCGGCTTCTGGGCGCTCGCCATCGGCATCTTCGAGATCATCTACGCCATCCAGTACCGCCACGCCATCGCGCATCCGTGGGCCGTGGGGCTCTCGGGGCTGCTTTCCGCCGTGGTGGGCTTCTTCATCGCCATGTTTCCCGGCGCGGGCGCGCTCTCGCTGATCTGGGTGATCGCGAGCTACGCCATCCTCTATGGCATCTTGATGATCATCGCGGGCTTTCAGCTGCGGCGCTGGCGCAATACGCATCCGGGCGGCAGCCAAGGTGCAGCCGCTTCCTCCTGACGCGCAAGGCGCAGCCGGTCCCGCCGGGGGCCGGCGCCCTCGCCCGGCGCGTTTTCCGCTATACTCTGCGTTCATTTTGAAACATCAGCGCGCCGATTTGCTGACTCGATTGCGGGCGCGCGAACCTCTGAGCCAAGGCTCGCAGGTTCATTACAAATGCGGCTAAAGAGGTCGTCAGCTGCGCCAATCCTTCGCACTCCGCGCCATGCCGACACCGTTTAGCCGCCCGAAGACAAGGCGGAACGAATGGAATCGATCGGCGTCGTCGCTCCACAAACACTGCATTTCGACGAGCCCCTGCAACTGCAGAACGGCATGGCCCTTGCCGGTTACGACCTCGTGGTCGAAACCTACGGCACGCTCAATGCCGCCCGCAGTAACGCGGTGCTCGTCTGTCACGCGCTCAATGCCTCGCACCACGTCGCGGGCGTCCATGCGGACGACCCCAAAAATGTGGGCTGGTGGGACAACATGGTCGGGCCGGGTAAGCCGCTCGACACCAACCGGTTCTTCGTGATCGGCGTGAACAATCTCGGCTCGTGCTTCGGCTCGACCGGCCCGATGAGCGTCGACCCCGCCACCGGCCAGCCCTACGGCGCGAAGTTTCCGGTCGTCACCGTGGAGGACTGGGTGGACGCCCAGGCGCGCGTGGCCGACCGCTTCGGCATCGAGAAATTCGCCGCCGTGATGGGCGGCAGCCTCGGCGGCATGCAGGCGCTCGCGTGGAGCCTGCGCTATCCAGAGCGGCTCGGGCACTGCATCGTGATCGCCTCGACGCCCAAGCTCTCGGCGCAGAACATCGCGTTCAACGAGGTGGCCCGCTCGGCAATTCTTTCGGACCCCGACTTTCATGGCGGCGACTACTACGCGCACGGCGTAAAGCCGAAGCGCGGCCTGCGCGTGGCGCGCATGATCGGCCACATCACCTATCTCTCCGACGACGACATGGCGGAGAAGTTCGGCCGCGCGCTGCGGCGCGCGGAAGGCGGCGCAGACCACTACAACTTCAACTTCGACGTGGAGTTCGAGGTGGAGTCGTACCTGCGCTACCAGGGCGACAAGTTCGCCGACTACTTCGACGCGAACACCTACCTGCTCATCACGCGCGCGCTCGACTACTTCGACCCGGCGAAAGCCTACGACGGCGACCTCACGAAGGCGCTCGCGCACACCAAGGCGAAATACCTGGTGGCGAGCTTCTCGACCGACTGGCGCTTCGCGCCCGCGCGCTCGCGCGAGCTCGTCAAGGCGCTGCTCGACCACAAGCGCCAGGTGAGCTACGCGGAGATCGACGCGCCGCACGGCCACGACGCATTCCTGCTCGACGACGCGCGCTATCACAACGTCATGCGCGCCTATTACGAACGTATCGCCAGCGAGGTGGGCGCATGAACCAGAGCGCTTTCGACAGCCTTTCCGCCCGTCCCGACTTTCGCACCATCGCGCGCTGGATCGAGCCGCGCTCGACCGTGCTCGACCTCGGCTGCGGTGACGGTTCGCTGCTCTCGCTGCTGGGCGAGGAACTCGAATGCACTGGCTACGGCATCGAGATCAACGACGCGGGCGTGCTCGCCTCCGTTCGCAACGGCATCAACGTGATCCAGCAGAATCTGGAAGACGGCCTGCGCCTCTTCGAAGACGCGAGCTTCGATTTCGCGATCCTCTCGCAAACGCTGCAAACCATCCACCAGACGGCCGCGATCCTGCGCGAGACCGCGCGCGTGGGCAAGGAATGCATCGTCTCGTTCCCGAACTTCGGCTACTGGCCGCACCGGCTTTCGGTGCTGCGCGGGCGCATGCCGGTGTCGAAGTCGCTGCCTTACCAGTGGCACAACACGCCGAACGTGCGTGTGCTCACGGTGAAGGATTTCGAGGCGCTGGCGCCCGAAGTGGGCATCGAAATCCTCGACCGCGCCGTGCTGCACGGCGGTCAGACCGTTCGATGGGGCGTGAACTGGCGTGGTAGTCTTGCGGTCTATCGCGTACGGAAAAAATGACGTCGTCACACGGCGTCGTGTGTTTTTCCTGCGCAGCAGACCGAAACCACCGCCGCCGCATAACGACGACAACCCGGACCCCATGCCGAACCCGCCCCACGAGGCCCCCGCCCTTACCGCTCACGAAGACCATCCCGGCTGGCGCGCATACCTGAACACGCACATGCTGATCTGCGTGTTCCTCGGCTTCACCTCGGGGCTGCCGCTCTTCACGCTCGTCTATCTCGTCCAGGCGTGGCTGCGCTCCGAAGGCGTCAATCTGAAGGAGATCGGCCTCTTCGCGCTGATCCAGTTTCCCTATACGTGGAAGTTCGTCTGGGCGCCGCTCATGGACCGCTACGTGCCGCGCCTGCCGGGCTGGCGTCCCGGGCGCCGGCGCGGCTGGATGCTCGTCACGCAGATTCTCGTGGCGGGTGCGATCGCGACGCTCGGCTTCGTGTCGCCGAAGGATTCGATCTGGACCGTGGCTGCGCTCACGGCACTCGTCGCGTTCTTTGGCGCGAGCCAGGACATCTCCATCGACGCTTTCCGGCGCGAGCTGCTCACCGACACGCAGCAGGGCCTCGGCAATGCCGTTCACGTGAACGCCTACAAGATCGCCGCGCTCGTGCCCGGCTCGCTCGCGCTGATCCTCTCCGATCATCTGCCGTGGAGCACCGTGTTCGTCGTCACGGCGGCATTCATGATTCCCGGCATGATCATGTCGCTCGTGGTCAGCGAGCCCGAGGTGCACGGTGCGCCGCCGAAGAACCTGCGCGAAGCCATCGTCCAGCCGTTCGCCGAATTCGTGCATCGCGACGGCTGGTCCGGCGCGCTCCTCGTGCTCGCCTTCATCTTCCTCTACAAGCTCGGCGACACGATGGCCACCACGCTCTCGACGTCGTTCTTCCTCGATATCGGCTACACGCGCACTGAAATCGGCGTGATCGCGAAGATGACGGCGTTCGGCGCGAGCCTCGCGGGCGGCATCATCGGCGGCGTAGCGCTCGTGAAGATCGGCATCGGGCGCGGGCTGTGGATCTTCGGCGTCCTGCAGATGATCTCGACGCTCGGCTTCGCGTGGCTCGCGCAACTCGGGCCGGGCTCCGCCTCGCTCGCGGCGATCTACGACGGAGTACTCGCCGTGAGCCACGCGGCGGCGCAGGCGGCGTCCGCGCTCGGCCTTGAGGCGCACGTCGCGCTCGATCCGCGCGCCGTGGCGCTTGCGCTCGTGTACGGCTTCGAGACCTTCGCGACAGGCCTCACGCTCGCTGCCTTCACCGCCTATATCGCGAGCACCACGGATCCGCGTTACACCGCCACGCAGTTCGCGCTCTTCACGAGCCTGGCCTCGGTGCCGCGCACGCTGGCCTCGGCGGCAAGCGGCTATGCGGTGGCGAAATTCGGCTGGTTCGAGTACTTCGTCATATGCACAGCGTTGGCCGTACCGGGTATGCTCCTGCTCGTTCGTATCGCCCCGTGGAGAATCCGGTCGTGACCCCGTCCCAGTCTGTCGCCCTCGCCCGGTCCCCGTTGCCGCAGCCTGCGCGCCGGGGCGCCGTGCGCGTGCGGGCGCTCGCACTGGCGCTCGCGGCGTTGACGAGCTGGCACGCTCCATGGGCGCTCGCCGAGAACGCTACGCCCGCGGCAGCGCCAGCCGCTGCGGCAACGCCTTCGGGCGCGGCATCCGGAGCCGCGCCGACGGCCCCGGTGCAGCCGCAAGGCAGCGCCCAGGGTGCGCAGAGCGAAGCCGGCACAAGCGCCGCAGAGGCGGCATCGGCCGCCGTCGAGCAGAACGCGGGCCATGAAGTTCACCTCGGCCAGAGCGCCCTGTTTCGCAACCTGATTCCGTCACCCATGCTGGAGGCTCAGGCCGCTGCGGAATACGCGGAGATCGTGCGCGGCGCCGCGCACTCCGACCGGCTCTACCCCGACACCGACCCACGCGTGCAACGCGTGCGCCTCTTCGTCGATCGCCTCGCGCCCTACGCGCAGAAATGGAGCGACCGGGTGAAGAACTGGAAGTGGGAAGTGGCGGTGATCCGCTCGCCCGATATCCGGATGTACTGCCTGCCCGGCGGCAAGATCGTGGTGTACAGCGGCCTGCTCGACCGCGTGAAGCTCAACGACAACGAGTTCGGCATGCTGCTCGGCCACGAGATCGCGCACGCCGTGCGCGAGCACCTGCGCGAGCGCCTTGGCGAGCAGCAGGCGAGCCAGATCGAGGGCGGCACGGTGCCGCAGCTGTTCGGGCTCGCGGATCTAGGGGTGTTTCCGCTCGGCATCGGCTCGCAGCTCTACGAGATGCACTATGGCACCGCCGACGAAACCGAGGCCGACGTGATCGGCAGCGACATTGCTTCGCGCGCGGGCTTCGATCCGCGGGCGGCCGTCACGCTCTGGGACAAGCTGGCCGTTGCGACGAAGAGCGACCGCGATCAGGGCTTCATTTACGTGCATCCGTACACGGCCGCGCGGCGCGCGGACATCATCAAGCGCCTGCCCGACATGTTGCCGCTCTACGCGAAGGCAATCGGCAAGCCGCTCGACGAGCTGCCCGACTACGCGGGCATCGCCGTGCCGCAGCGGCGCAAGGTGGCGGCGCCCTGAAGCGCCGCGTATTCACGCACACCCGCACGCACACCCGCACGCACAGCGGCACGCACGCCGCCGCTTACGACTTGACCTTCCAGTCGTAGTCGATGGTGAGCGGCGCGTGGTCGCTGAACTTGATGTCCTTGAAGACCGACGTGCGCTTCGCGGTGGCCGCGATGCCCGGCGTGGCGATCTCGTAGTCGATACGCCACCCGACGTTCTTCGCATAGGCCTGGCCCCGGTTGCTCCACCATGTGTACTGCTCGGGGCGCGGGTCGAGCGTACGGAACACGTCCACGTAGCCCACTTCGTCGAACAGCTTCGTGAGCCACGCGCGCTCTTCGGGCAGGCAGCCGGAGTTCTTCTGGTTGCCCTTCCAGTTCTTGATGTCGATTTCCTTGTGGACGATGTTCACGTCGCCGCACACGATCACTTCGCGCCCGGCCGACTTGAGCTCGGCCAGATGCGGCATGAACGCGTCCATGAAGCGGTACTTCGCCTCCTGGCGCTCCTCGCCGCTCGACCCCGAAGGCACGTACACCGAAACGATCGAGAGCTTGTCGAAGCGCGCCTCGACATAGCGCCCTTCGGGATCGAACTCCTCGCTGCCAAAGCCGATGATCACATCGTCGGGTTCGTGGCGCGTATAGAGGCCTGCGCCGCTGTAACCCTTCTTCACCGCATGCTGGAAATAGCCCTTGAAATCGTGCGGCGCGAGAAACTCGGGCGTCATGTCGTCCTGCGAGCACTTGATTTCCTGCACGCACAGCACGTCGGCCTTCTGTTCTCCGAACCACTCGAAGAAGCCCTTCTTCGCCGCCGAACGGATGCCGTTGAGGTTTGCGGTAATCACACGCAGCATATGCTGTTTCCTTATGGTTTTTGGCCAGATCGATCTATTCGATCTTGAGGCCCTTCAGTTCCGGCTTCGCGGGCGGATATTCGAGCTTGAGGCCTTCCAGGAGACGCAGCAGCAGTTCGGCCACCATCAGGTTGCGATGCGACTTCGAATTCGCCGGGACCACGTACCACGGCGCCTGTTCGGTCGACGTGGCCGCGAGCGCGTCGCGGTAAGCCTCCTGATACGCATCCCATTGTTTGCGCGCCTCGAGGTCGGAGATGTCGAACTTCCAGTGCTTGCTGGGATCGTCGATGCGCGCCTGGATGCGGTTCTTCTGCTCGTCCTTCGAGATGTGCAGCAGGCACTTGATGACGGTCGTGCCGGTTTCCGCGAGCATCGCCTCGAAATCGCGGATCTGGCGATAGCGCCGCTCGCATTCGGCTGCATCGATCTGGCCCATCACGCGCGGCACCAGCACGTCTTCGTAGTGGCTGCGGTTGAAAATGGCGAGCTCGCCCGCCGCAGGCACCTGCAGATGCACGCGCCAGAGAAAATCGTGCGAGGCTTCGATGGGGGTGGGCGCGCGAAAGGCGACGACGCGCAGGCCTAGCGGATCGACCTCGTGGAACACGCCGCGAATCGTGCCGTCCTTGCCGCTCGTGTCCATGCCCTGCAGCACGAGCAGCACGCGCTGGTGACGCTGCGCGTGCAGGCGCTCCTGCTGCACGTCGATCTTCGAGCCGATTTCGGCCAGCAGGTCGCGGTCGCCCTCCTTGGTGCCCACGGAGAACGGCTTGGCGGCGGCATCGATCGCTTCGAGGGAGAATTTCGCCGCTTTCTTGTCGCCGAAATACGGCACGCGGTAGTCGTCGAGACTCGTGGACTTGGTCATGCGTTGTTCTCCTTTTTCCCGGTGTGCAAAGCGTGGTGTGCGCGGGCCACGCCTCAAACGGCAAGGCGGCGCTGCGCGGCCCAAAGACCCACGCAGCGCCGCCCTGTCGAAGCCAGTGACGGACGAGCGCTCAGGATAGCTTTTTCTTCAGCAACTCGTTCACCTGCTGCGGATTGGCCTTGCCCTTGGTCGCCTTCATCGCCTGGCCGATCAGGGCGTTGAACGCCTTCTCCTTGCCCGCGCGGTACTCCTCCACCGACTTCTGGTTCGCGGCGAGCACCTCGTCGATGATCGCTTCGAGCGCGCCCGTGTCCGAGATCTGCTTGAGGCCCTTCGCTTCGATGATGCGGTCGGCGGCGTCGGCGCCTTCGGCCTTCTCTTCCCACATCGCGAGGAACACTTCCTTCGCGATCTTGTTCGAGATCGTGCCGTCGGCGATACGCTGCAGCAGGAGCGCGAGCTGTTCGGCCGAAACCGGCGACGCGTCGATCTCGAGCCCTTCGCGGTTCACCTGCGACGAAACCTCGCCCATCAGCCAGTTCGCGGCGACCTTGGCCTGAGCCGCGCCCGTCTTCGCGACCACGGCCTCGAAGTACGCCGCCATCGCCTTGCTCGACGTGAGCACGCCCGCATCGTACGACGTCACGCCATATTGCTCGACAAAGCGCGTCTGCATGGTCGCGGGCAGCTCGGGCATTTCGCCCTTCACGCGCTCGACCCACGCCGCATCGATCACGAGCGGCATCAGGTCGGGGTCGGGGAAGTAGCGGTAATCGTGCGCATCTTCCTTGCTGCGCATCGAGCGCGTCTCGCGCTTGTCCGGATCGTAGAGGCGCGTTTCCTGCACGACGGTGCCGCCGTCCTCGATCAGCTCGATCTGGCGGCGCACTTCGTACTGGATCGCCTCTTCGAGGAAGCGGAACGAGTTCAGGTTCTTGATCTCGGCGCGCGTGCCGAATTCCTTCTGGCCGACCGGACGCACGGAGACGTTCGCGTCGCAGCGGAACGAGCCTTCCTGCATGTTGCCGTCGCAGATACCGAGCCAGACCACGAGCGTGTGCAGCGCCTTCGCGTAAGCGACCGCTTCCGCTGCGCTGCGCATTTCGGGTTCGGTGACGATCTCGAGCAGCGGCGTGCCCGCGCGGTTCAGGTCGATGCCCGTCATGCCCGCGAAGTCTTCGTGCAGCGACTTGCCGGCATCTTCCTCGAGGTGCGCGCGCGTGAGGTTGACGGTCTTCTCGTAGGCTTCCTTGCCGGCCTTTTCGTTGGCCGGAACCTGGATCGTGATCTGACCGCCCTGCACGACCGGAATCTCGTACTGGCTGATCTGATAGCCCTTGGGCAGATCCGGGTAGAAGTAGTTCTTGCGCGCGAAGATGCTGCGCGGCGCGACCGTCGCGTTGATGGCGAGGCCGAACTGGATCGCGCGCTCCACGGCGCCGCGGTTCATCACCGGCAGCACGCCCGGCAGCGCGAGATCGACAGGGCAGGCCTGGGTGTTAGGGGCCGCGCCGAACTGCGTCGATGCGCCCGAGAAGATCTTCGACGCCGTCGACAATTGCGTGTGCGTCTCCAGACCGATAACGACTTCCCACTGAGTTGCCATAGTTACACCCCTGCCGGTGCCTTGCGATGCCAGTCGGTCGCGCGCTGGAAGGCGTCGGCGACCTGCAGCATGCGGGCCTCGTTGAAATAGTTGCCGACGATCTGCAGACCGACCGGCCGTTGCGCGTTCGCGCCCGCGCCGAAGCCGCACGGCACGCTCATGCCGGGCAGGCCCGCGAGGCTCGTCGAGAGCGTGTAGATGTCCGCGAGATACATCTGCAGGGGATCGTCGCCCTTCGCGCCAATGTCCCAGGCCACGCTCGGGGCGACCGGTCCCATGATGACGTCGCACTGCGTGAACGCCTGCTGGAAGTCCTGCGCGATGATGCGGCGGATCTTCTGCGCCTGCAGATAGTAGGCGTCGTAATAGCCGTGCGAGAGCACATAGGTGCCCACCAGAATGCGGCGCTTCACCTCGCGGCCGAAGCCCTCGGCACGCGACTTCTTGTACATGTCGAGCAGATCGCGGTACTCGGCCGCGCGGTGGCCGTAGCGCACGCCGTCGAAGCGCGAGAGGTTCGACGAGGCTTCCGCCGGGGCGATCACGTAGTACACCGGGATCGAGAGCTCGGTCTTCGGCAGCGTCACCTCGACGAGCGTCGCGCCGAGCGACTCGTAGACCTTCAGCGCCGCGTCGATGGCCGCGCGCACGTCGTCGGCGAGGCCCGCGCCGAAGTACTCCTTCGGCAGGCCGATGCGCAGGCCCGCGAGCGGCTTGCCGGCGGGCGCAGCGGCGCTCCACGCCTCACCGAGATGGCGCGTGTAGTCCTCGTGATCGTGCGTGAGGCTGGTGGAATCGCGCTCGTCGAAGCCCGCCATCGCGTTGAGCAGGAGGCCGCAGTCGGCGGCGTTCTGCGCGAATGGGCCGCCCTGGTCGAGCGACGAGGCGAACGCGATCATGCCGTAGCGCGACACGCGGCCATAGGTCGGCTTGATGCCGGTGACGCCCGAGAACGACGCGGGCTGACGGATCGAGCCGCCCGTGTCCGTGCCGGTCGCGGCGGGCGCGAGGCGCGCGGCCACGGCCGCGGCCGAGCCGCCCGACGACCCGCCCGGCACCGCCTTGCGGTCCCAGGGGTTCTGCACGGCGCCGAAGTGCGAGTTCTCGTTGGACGAGCCCATCGCGAATTCGTCCATGTTGGTCTTGCCGACGCAGACCATGCCCGCACGCTCGAGGCGCTCGACGACGGTCGCGTCGAACGGGCTCACGTAGTTCTCGAGCATCTTCGAGCCCGCCGTGGCGCGCCAGCCGCGCGTGACGAACACGTCCTTGTGCGCGATCGGCAGGCCGAGCAGCGGGGCGTTTTCGCCGGCCGCGAGGCGCGCATCGGCGGCCTTTGCCTGGGCTAGCGTCAGTTCCGGATTGACGTCGACGAACGCGTTCAATTCTTGATGTGCGTCAATCCGCCCCAGATAGAGCTGCGCCAGCTCGACTGCCGAGCACTCCTTGGCAGCCAGCGCGGCGCGCAGTTCGGTCAAGCTTTTTTCATGCATTGCGTGGTTCCTGGAAGAACGAAGGCGGCGGGTTCGGGATTGCCGGGCCGCCGCCCGGAGCGCAGGATCAGGCCGCGCCCCGCCGAATACGGGAGAGCCGCCGCGGCGCCTTGGCTGGCCGCGACGGGAACGAAACGAACGCTTACTCGATCACACGCGGCACGAGGTACAGACCGTCCTGCACCGCCGGCGCCGGGCGCTGGAAGGCCTCGCGGTCGACGACCTCGGTCACGGCGTCCTGGCGCAGGCGCAGCGCCACGTCCTCGATCTGCTCGATCGGGTGCGCAAGCGGGGCGATGCCCGTGGTATCCACGGCCTGCATCTGCTCGACGAGACCGAAGAAATTATTCAGCTGTTCGAGCGTATTGCCGGCTTCGGCGTCGGCCAGTTCGAGGCGCGCGAGATGCGCGATGCGCTTCACATCGTTCAGGGTCAGGGCCATGCGGTCACCGGAAAAAATGGCGGTTGCTCTGGCCGTTGCGGCAGTGCGGAAAAAACGGTGCTGCAACAGCGGTTTATCGCGCCGGATCCGGCTCTGGAGGAAAGCTTCGGCCGTGTCAAAAAGTGCCTTTCGGATCCTGCAAAACAGGCAAAATTATAAGGTATCATTACGCGTTCGACCCAAACCCGGATCGCCTTGCGCCTGCCCTTCGTCACCGATCGCGGCACTTTGCGGCCTGAAAGCACACTAAGAGTGCGCCAAGGGGCACACACAGGCACGAGTGGAGCGCATGCGGCGCACCCTCAGCCCGGCTGCCTCCGGTAACCATTCCCGCAGTTTCAGGTTCATGCGGCGCGCTTCGCGCCGGCCCGATGCTGTTATTTTTTCCGCTGCCGTCCTGGACCATCGTCGCGAAGGCCGGCCACAAGCGAGACAGGATTTTTGAATGTTCGGTTTTCTGCGTAGCTATTTCTCCAACGACCTGGCGATCGACCTCGGTACGGCCAACACGCTGATCTACATGCGCGGCAAGGGCATCGTGCTCGACGAGCCGTCGGTCGTCTCGATCCGCCAGGAAGGCGGCCCGAACGGCAAGAAGACGATTCAGGCGGTCGGCAAGGAAGCCAAGCAGATGCTCGGCAAGGTGCCGGGCAACATCGAGGCGATCCGGCCGATGAAGGACGGCGTGATCGCCGACTTCACCGTCACCGAGCAGATGATCAAGCAATTCATCAAGACCGCTCACGAATCGCGCATGTTCTCGCCGTCGCCGCGCATCATCATCTGCGTGCCCTGCGGCTCCACCCAAGTCGAGCGCCGCGCGATCAAGGAAGCCGCGCACGGCGCCGGCGCCTCGCAGGTCTACCTGATCGAAGAACCCATGGCCGCCGCGATCGGCGCCGGTCTGCCGGTTTCGGAAGCCACCGGCTCGATGGTCGTCGACATCGGCGGCGGCACGACCGAGGTGGGCGTGATCTCGCTTGGCGGCATCGTCTACAAGGGCTCGGTGCGCGTGGGCGGCGACAAATTCGACGAAGCCATCGTCAACTACATCCGCCGCAACTACGGCATGCTGATCGGCGAACAGACGGCCGAAGCCATCAAGAAGGAAATCGGCTCGGCCTTCCCGGGCTCCGAAGTCAAGGAAATGGAAGTGAAGGGCCGCAACCTTTCCGAAGGCATTCCGCGCAGCTTCACGATCTCCAGCAACGAAATCCTCGAAGCGCTCACCGACCCGCTGAACCAGATCGTCTCGTCGGTGAAGATCGCGCTCGAGCAGACGCCGCCGGAACTCGGCGCCGACATCGCCGAACGCGGCATGATGCTCACGGGCGGCGGCGCGCTGCTGCGCGACCTCGATCGCCTGCTTGCCGAAGAAACCGGCCTGCCGGTGCTCGTCGCCGAAGACCCGCTCACCTGCGTGGTGCGGGGGTCGGGTATGGCGCTCGAGCGCATGGACAAGCTCGGCAGCATCTTCTCGTACGAGTAAGCGCCGCGCGTACCATGCAGTCGGCGCGGCGTACCCAGGCGAAGCGGCTGAAAGGCCAGCTCGCCCCGCGCTGACGGGCGCCGCTTGCGGCGCCGCCGTCTCATTCTTTCGCACACGCCCCCGGCGCCGACCATGGAATACAGTCCGCCGCCCCTGTTCAAGCAAGGCCCTTCGGCACTCGCACGGCTAATCTTTTTTGTCGTGCTGTCGCTCGCCCTGCTGATCTCCGACGCCCGCTTCAAGACACTGGAAATCGTGCGAGGCGTGCTTGGAGCAGGCCTCTACCCGCTGCAGCGCGCGGCCCTCGTGCCGCGCGATCTCTTTACGGGCGCCGCCGACCTCGCGGTCACGAGCGCCACGCTGCGTGTCGACAACGCGAAGCTGCATGCCCGCAATCTGCAGCTCTCGCAGCAGGCCAACGAAGCCGCTTCGCTCGCGGCCGAAAACACTCACCTGCGCGCGCTGCTGCAGCTCTCGCAGCGCATCGGCGCGCAGACCACGCCCGCCGAGATCCAGTACGACACGCGCGACCCGTTCACCCAGAAGGTGGTGATCGGCGGCGGCTCGCAGCAGGGCATCCAGAACGGTTCGCCGGTGCTGAGCGAGGATGGCGTGGTGGGCCAGGTGACGCGGGTGTTCCCGATGCAGTCGGAAGTCACGCTGCTCACGGACAAGGACCAGGCGGTGCCGGTGGAGATCGTCCGCACGGGCCTGCGCAGCGTGATCTACGGCACGGCGCAAGGCGCGCTGCTCGATCTGCGCTTCGTGCCGATCAGCGCCGACGTGCAGGCCGGCGACGAACTCGTGACGAGCGGGCTCGACGGCGTGTATCCGCAAGGGCTGCCGGTGGCGAAGGTGCTGCGCGTGGACAAGCAGGCCGACACAGCGTTCGCGCGCGTGGTGTGCGTGCCGGTAGCCGCCGTGCGCGGCGCGCGCCAGGTGCTGGTGCTGCATTACACGCCGCAGGTACCGCCGAATCCGGTCGAAGCCGCCGAAGCTGCCGCCGCAGCCGCTTCCGACGCCGCGGCCAAGGACGCGAAAAAGAAGAAGCCGGTCAAGGCCGACGACAAGGCGGCCGACGACAAATCGAAGGCCGCCGGGGCGAAGCCTGTTGCGAACGGGGCGGCGAATACCGTTGCGAACGCACCGGCAAACCCGCCCGGCGCACCGGCGAAGGCGCCGGCGCATGAGCACGCCAGCGAACACACCGGCGCGCCCGCGCAGCATCAGGCTCAGTCTCAGGGGGCCCACTGATGCCGCGTCCGCAATACATTCTCCAGCCGGTCAACCCGTACTTCATCACGTTCAGCCTCGCCGCCGCGTTCCTGCTGAACCTGCTGCCGTGGGGCAAGCTGCCGGGCGTGCCCGACTTCGTCGCACTCGTGGTGTTGTTCTGGAATATCCACCAGCCGCGCAAGGTGGGCATGGGCATCGCGTTCTGCCTCGGCCTCCTGATGGACGTGCATAATGCGAGCCTGCTCGGCGAGCACGCGCTCGCCTACACGCTGCTCGCTTACGGCGCAATCACGATCCATCGGCGCGTGCTGTGGATGTCGATCGGCGTGCAGATGTTCGCCGTGATGCCCATGCTGGTCGGCGCGCAGGTCGTGCCGTTCGTGATCCGGCTGCTGATGGGCGCCGCGTTCCCGGGCTGGGATTATCTCGTGAGCGGTTTCGTCGCCGCCGTGCTGTGGCCCGTGACGAGCCTCCTGCTCCTGCTGCCGCAGCGCCGCCCCGTCGACCCCGACGACACACGGCCCATCTGAGCGCCGCGTGCGCCCTGCAGGAAGACGCTTGAGAACCTCTTATTCGCCCCGGCCCGCTGAACCGCACCCGCGGGCCGTCACCGCATGACCGAATTCAAGGACACCCAGCAGCAGATCTCGAAGTTCCGCCTGCGCGTTGCGGCGGCGGGGCTGTTCGTGTTCGTCTGCTTCGGGCTGATCGCCTTCCGCTTCCTGTACCTGCAGGTGTGGAACCACAGCAAGTACTCGCTGCAGGCCGACGAAAACCGCATCTCGGTCGCGCCGATCGTGCCTAACCGCGGCATCATCACCGACCGCAACGGGGTCGTGCTGGCGAAGAACTACTCGGCCTACACGCTCGAAATCACGCCCTCGAAGCTCACCGACACGCTCGACAACACGATCGACCAGCTCTCGACGGTGATCCCGATCGACCAGCGCGACCGCCGCCGCTTCAAGAAGCTGCTCGAGGATTCGAAGAACTTCGAGAGCCTGCCGATCCGCACGCGCCTGACCGACGACGAAGTCGCGCGCTTCACGGCGCAGCGCTACCGCTTCCCCGGCGTGGAGGTGCGCGCGCGCCTGTTCCGCAGCTATCCGCTCGGGCCGACGGCCGCGCACGTGATCGGCTATATCGGCCGCATCTCGCAGCGCGACCAGGAGCGCATCGACGAGATGAGCGACCAGAACGACAGCGATCCCGAGCACTACGATCCGCGTCTGGACGCCAACAACTACAAGGGCACCGACTACATTGGCAAGATCGGCGTCGAACAGAGCTACGAAACCGAGTTGCATGGCCTCACCGGCTTCGAGGAGGTGGAAGTGACGGCGGGTGGGCGCCCCGTGCGCACGCTCTCGCGCACCCAGGCCACGCCTGGCAACAATCTCGTGCTCTCGATCGACATCGGCCTGCAGGAAGTGGCCGAGCAGGCGTTCGCCGGCAAGCGCGGCGCGCTCGTGGCGATCGAGCCCTCGACGGGCGACGTCCTCGCGTTCGTCTCCGCGCCGAGCTTCGACCCGAACTCGTTCGTGGACGGCATCGACCAGCAGACCTGGGACCAGCTCAACAACTCGCCCGATCACCCGCTGCTGAACCGGCCGCTGCACGGCACCTATCCGCCGGGCTCGACCTACAAGCCGTTCATGGCGCTCGCCGCGCTCACGCTGCACAAGCGCACGCCGCAATGGGGCTTCTCCGACCCCGGCTACTACATGTTCGGCGGCCACCGCTTCAACAACGACGTGCGTTCCGGCCAGGGCTGGATCGACATGAATCGCGCGATCATGGTGTCGAACGACACCTACTTCTTCATGCTCGCGCACGACCTCGGCGTGGACGCGATCGCGAACTTCATGAAGCCGCTCGGTTTTGGCCAGATCACCGGCATCGACATCTCGGGCGAAGCGCGCGGCATCCTGCCCTCCACCGAATGGAAGCGCAAGGCCTACCGCAAACCCGAGCAGCAAAAGTGGTACGAGGGCGAAACGATCAGCCTCGGCATCGGCCAGGGCTACAACTCGTTCACGATCCTGCAGCTCGCGCACGCCACGGCCACGCTTGCCGACAACGGCATCCTGATGAAGCCGCACCTCGTGAAGGAAATCGAGAATCCGATCACGCACGAGGAGCGCCTCACCGTGCCGAGCGAAAGCGGTCGCCTGAACGTCTCGCAGGCCGACATCGACGTCGTGAAGCGCGGCATGGAAGGCGTGACGATGAATCCGTCGGGCACCGCCTACCAGATCTTCGCCAACGCACCGTACACCTCGGCGGGCAAGACCGGCACGGCACAGGTGTTCTCGCTGCAGGGCGGCAAATACCAGGCGCACGCACTCGCCGAAAACCTGCGCGACCACGCGCTCTTCATCGCGTTCGCGCCGGCCGACAAGCCGCAGATCGCGGTCGCGCTGATCGTCGAAAACGGCGGCTGGGGTGCGCAGGCTGCCGGCCCGATTGCACGGCGCGTGCTCGACTACTACCTCGTCGACCGGCTGAAGCCCGGCGCGCTGCAGGCCGAAGTGGCCGCCGCGAAGGCGACGGCGCAGGAGGCTTCGTCGCCCGTGATCGGCACGGCCGAGCCGGCTTCCGATGCGCAGCCGGTCGAGGTCGCCGCCGGCTTCACGGCGTTGCCCATTCCCGGCGCGGCTTCCGCCGCCGAAGCGGCTTCGGCGGCCGCTGCGGCATCCGCTGCGGCCGCGCCGGCGAGTGCTGCTTCTGGCGCTGCTTCTGGCGCTGCTTCGGCCGCCGCCGTGCGCGCGGCAGCCCAAAGCACCGCCAGCGGCGCCGACGCCGCTTCCTCCACACGCCACGACCGACCGCATCGCCCGCGCCGCCCGGCGAGCGCGCCCGATGCCACGCTCGCCGCACCGCCGCGCGACGACGAGGCCCCACCGCCGGAACCGCCGAAGCCCGCCACCGGCGGCATCGACGAGTAAGGAGTACGCCATGCCCTTTCTACAGTTCGACAAGATCGACAAGCGCGCGGTACTCGACACGATCCGCAAGATGTTCATCGGCTTCGACCGGCCGCTCGCCCTCACGGTGTTCCTGCTGGTGTGCGTGGGCATCGTGACGCTCTACAGCGCGAGCCTCGACGTGCCGGGCCGCGTCGAGGACCAGCTGCGCAACATCATGCTGACCTTCGTGCTCATGTGGGCGCTCGCGAACGTGCCATCCACCACGCTCATGCGCTTCGCCGTGCCGATCTACACATTCGGGATTGCGCTGCTGATAGCGGTCGCGCTCTTCGGGCTCACGCGCAAGGGGGCGAAGCGCTGGATCAACGTGGGCGTCGTCATCCAGCCCTCGGAGATCCTCAAGATCGCCACGCCGCTTATGCTCGCGTGGTACTACCAGCGGCGCGAAGGCGTGATGCGCTGGTACGACTTCCTCGTCGGCTTCGTCATCCTGCTCGTGCCGGTGGGCCTGATCGCCAAGCAGCCCGACCTCGGCACCGCGGTGCTCGTCTTCGCGTCCGGTCTCTTCGTGATCTATTTCGCGGGGCTTTCGTTCAAGCTGATCGTGCCCGTGCTGATCGCGGCGGTGATCGCGGTGGCGTCGATCGCAGCGTTCCAGGACAAGATCTGCCAGCCGCAGGTGAACTGGCCGCTCATGCACGATTACCAGAAGCACCGCATCTGCACCCTGCTCGATCCCACCTCCGATCCGCTCGGCAAGGGCTTCCACACCATTCAGGCCGTGATCGCGATCGGCTCGGGCGGCCCGCTCGGCAAGGGCTGGCTCAAAGGCACGCAGTCGCACCTCGAGTTCATCCCCGAAAAGCACACCGACTTCATCTTCGCGGTGTTCTCGGAGGAGTTCGGCATGGCGGGCGGCCTCGTGCTGCTCACGCTCTACATGTGCCTGATCGCGCGCGGGCTCTATATCGCCGCGAATGGCGCGACGCTGTTCGGGCGATTACTGGCCGGATCGCTGACCATGGCCTTCTTCACCTACGCGTTCGTCAACATCGGGATGGTGAGCGGGATCTTGCCCGTGGTGGGCGTGCCGCTGCCGTTCATGAGCTATGGCGGGACCGCGCTCACGACGCTCGGCGTCGCAATCGGGCTCATCATGAGCGTCGGGCGCCAGAAGCGGTTGATGCAGAGCTGAGTTTCGCGAAACGAGGCGCGGCGCGCGTCCTTTGCACCGCCCCCAGGCGCCGGAGTGCGCCGGCATGCGCCGCGCCTACTGCGGCGCCGACTTCATCAACTCCGCGCTCAGCTGCCGGTACTTGAGCAGCGCCACCTGGTCGCCCTGCGCCGCCGCGGCCGCGTAGTACGCGCGGGCAATATTGATGTTCTTCGGCACACCGTCGCCACCGCGTTCGTAGAACGAGCCGGTCACGTACTGCGCCGTCATGTCACCCCCCTCAGCGGCCTTCTTGTACCAGTAGAACGCCTGGCGGTTGTCGCGCGCCGTGCCGCGTCCGTCGAGGAACTGGTTCGCGAGCGCCAGCTCGGCCTGGGTATGGCCCTGTTTCGCCGCCTTCAGGAACCACTGATGCGCCACCGCCGGATTCTTTTCGACGAAGTCGCCGTCGTCGTACATCTTGCCGTAGACATACTGCGCGTGCGACATATTCGCGTCCGCGGCCTTGCGCAGCCATTTGCGGCCTTCGCCGATGTCGGTCGCGCCACCTTCGCCGTTGAGCAGCATCATCGCGTAGTCGAACTCGGCGAGCCGGTTGCCGCGCGCCGCCGCCGCGCTGAACTCGTTGCGCGCCACGGTCAGGTTGCCCGCGTTGTAGTCGGCGACAGCGGAGGCGGTCTGCGGATCGGCATCCGCCCGCGACACCTTCTGGTCCGCGCTGCCGGCCGAACCTGCCGCCTCACTTCCGGCCGCAGCCGCGGCCGCGAAGCACGCCGCCGCAGCCGTCGCGGCGATACAGGCGGTGGCCGCGCGGGCGAGTGCCGTCATTGCCAGGCGCTTCACGATCTCGCCTCCTGCAGCGCCTGGCGCGTTGCGCGCACGAGCCAGATGACGTCGGCGGCAAGCGCGATGAAGCTGAAGCCCATTTCGCGATACTGCTTCGCCTGCGCCGCGTCCATCGCGAAGATGCCCGCCGACAAGCCCGCATTGCGCGCCGCCGCGACGATGCGCACCATCGCGGCCTGCACGTCCGGATGCTTCGTGTCGCCTAGATGCCCAAGGCTCGCGGCCAGATCGGCTGGGCCGACGAACAGGCAATCGACGCCGGCCACCGCAGCGATTTGCTCGACCTCGGCAAGCGCCGACGCCGACTCGATCTGCACGATCGTCGCGATCTGCGCATTCGCGCCTTGCAGATAATCGCGCCGCATGCCGTAGGCGGCCGCCCGCACCACGCCCGCTACGCCGCGGCGCCCGTCTGGCGTGTGCTCTCCGGGGTACTGCGTGAAGCTCACGGCGCGCGCCGCCTCTTCGGCTGATCCGATGTTGGGAAACATCACCGTGCGCGCACCGGCGTCGAGCACGCGCTTGACAAGCCAGGCCTCGCTGGCCGGCAGACGCACGACGGGTTCCGTCGGCAGGTGTGCCGCCGCAATCGCGCGCAGCTGGGCGACGGTGTCGGCGCTGTCGTTCGGGGTGTGTTCCATATCGATCAGCAGCCAGTCGAAACCGGCGTGCGCGAGCGCTTCCGCCGCGGTCTCGCTGCCCATCGACAGCCACAGGCCGTAAAGCGGCCCCGCTTCTTTCAGGCGTTCTTTGAGGGGATTGGTGAAGGTGCTCATCGCGGCGCTCCCGGCGAGCCCGTCCGGCGCGCGCGGCGCGTGCGCTTCTGGGCGCCCGGCGGCGGCGTGACCGGCATGTCTCGCTCCGTTATGTCGTATGGCCGCGCGCATGGGGGCGCGGTCTTGCCGGAACGATCATACCGCGACAATAAATCGGGCCACCGGGCGGAAAACCCGGCCCGGGGGCGCAAGCCTCAGTCGCGGACGACTTCGGCCCAGCAGTTCGGCGTTTCGTAGAGACGCACCTTGTGCAGCTGCAGATTGACGCCGTAGTGCGCGTCGTAGACGTTCGCGAGAATTTCGAAGGCGATGGCCGCGAGGTTCTCGACGGTCGGGATGCGGTCGATCACGACCGTCTTGTGGCCCGGCATGGTCTCGAGAAAGGCGCGCACCTGGGTATCGCCTTCGTAGACGATGAACGCGTGGTCCCACAGGTCGACGAGATGCTGGTTCGCAAGCGCCTTCACGTCCGCGAAGTCCATCACCATGCCGCGGTCGGGCGCGCCTTCGGTCTCGACGGTGTCGCCTTGCAGCGTGACTTCCAGCACATAGCGATGGCCATGCAGGTTGCGGCACTGGCTGCGGTGGTCGGGGATGCGGTGGCCCGCGTCGAATTCGAGTTTTCGGGTGATCGTCAGCACGGCGCTTCAGGAGCTAATCAAGGAATGTTCAGGTACTTGTGGGTCTGCATCGAGAGGCGCCATTGCGGATGACGCTTGCACCAGTCGATGGCAAGTTTCGTGTTCAGGTCGCGCGACGGACCGTCCATCGGCTGAACGAGAAAATACCCGAAATCGAGCTTCGCGTAGTCGGCAAGGCGCTGGTTGTCCTGCGGCACCACGACCTTCAGCTCGTTGCCCTTCGTGACGACGAGCGGCGCGTCGGCCTTCGGGCTCACGCACACCCAGTCGATCGTCTCGAGCACCGGCAGCGAGCCGTTGGTCTCGATGGCGATCTCGAAGCCGGCCGCGTGCAGCGCGTCGACGAACGGCTGATCGATCTGCAGCATCGGCTCGCCGCCCGTGCATACCACGAAGCGGTTGCCTTCGCCCTCGGGCCACAGCGACGCGATCTGCGCGACGAGTTCCTCGGGCGTGCGGTATTTGCCGCCGTTCTCGCCGTCCGTGCCGACGAAGTCGGTATCGCAGAAGCGGCACACCGCCGAAGCGCGATCTTCTTCCCGGCCCGACCACAGGTTGCAGCCGGCAAACCGGCAAAACACGGCGGGGCGCCCGGCGTTCGCGCCTTCGCCCTGCAACGTGTAGAAAATTTCCTTTACCGAGTAAGTCATGCTGCTGCCTGATCTGGTCCTGGTCGTGGTTCGCCCGGGTCGTGCCCCCACGCAAAAATTCGCCGCCCGGCGGCCCTTGCGCGCGCGGGAGCAAGGGTGCTCATCCGCGCCGCCCACCCCTCATGCCGGCGCTTCGGTGACCTTCTCGCCCGCGAGGAACGCTTCGTGGCCGCGCTTGCGCAACTTGCAGGCCGGGCACTCGCCGCAGCCGAAGCCCCACGCGTGCAGCTCGGCGCGCTCGCCCACGTAGCAGGTGTGCGTCTCGACGCGCACCAGCTCGACCAGCTCGTCGCCGCCCAGTTGCTGCGCGAGGCGCCAGGTGTCGGCCTTGTCGAGCCACATGAGCGGCGTTTCCAGCACGAAGCGGCTGTCCATGCCGAGGTTCAGGGCGACCTGCAGCGCCTTCATGGTGTCGTCGCGGCAGTCGGGGTAGCCCGAAAAGTCGGTTTCGCACATGCCGCCCACGAGCACCTTCAGCCCGCGCCGGTAAGCGATCGCCGCGGCGATCGTCATGAACATCAGGTTGCGGCCCGGCACGAACGTATTCGGCAGCCCGCTCGCGGCGGTCTCGATCTCGATCTCCCGCGTCATGGCGGTGTCGCTGATCGCGCCGAGCACCGAGAGATCGATCATGTGATCGTCGCCCAGGCGCTGGCCCCAGTCGGGGAAGCTGCGCACGATGGCGGCGCGAAAGCCCTCACGGCACTCCAGTTCGACACGATGGCGCTGGCCGTAATCGAAGCCGAGCGTCTCGACGGTATCGTAACGATCGAGTGCCCACGCGAGGCATGTGGCCGAGTCCTGGCCGCCGGAAAACAGCACGAGCGCGCCGTTTTTAGCGTCTGTTCGAGTCACCGTGAAACTCCGTATCTGAGGTTCCCGTGCGGCTTCGCGAAGGCCGTCCGACGGCACATCCGGCTGCGCGGGGCCGGCACGTTGCCGGCTCAGGCAGTATAGGCCGCGGGCCTCGCGCGGAAGATCGGCGCACGCTTATACCGCTGATCGCCCTAAGCCCTAAGCGCGCTTCCCGCTTCCCGCTTCGGGTCCCGCTTCAGTTCCAGTCGACGATCCAGCGGCTGCAGGCGACCAACAGCTACAACGCAAAAGCCCCAGGAATCTTACGATCTCCTGGGGCTCAAATTCTGGTGGCCTGGGGCGGAATCGAACCACCGACACGCGGATTTTCAATCCGCTGCTCTACCAACTGAGCTACCGGGCCAACGAAGAAAAAAGATTATAGCGGCTCAGAACGCGCCTCGCAAGCCCCTTCGCAAAAATCGCCGTGCTGAACGACTCGTGAGACGGGCCTGCGCCTGTGCCCCGCCTGTCATTCACCCTTGCTCTTGCCGAGATCCACGCCGAGCTGCTTGAGCTTGCGGTACAGGTGCGTGCGTTCGAGCCCGGTTTTTTCCGCCACGCGCGTCATGCTGCCGTTCTCGCGCGCGAGGTGGTATTCGAAATAGGCGCGTTCGAAGGCGTCGCGTGCATCGCGAAGCGGGATGTCGAACGAAATCGAGGCCGTCTGCGCCGACGGCGCGACGCTCGCCGCGCCGTCGGCCGCGATCACCGGCAACGCCGCCGCAGAAGCGATCGCCGCCGGGCCGGCCGCTGCCGGGCCGACCGCCTCGCGCGCGACGGGCGCCGCCGTACCGCGCGCAAGGCCCTGTTCGACAGCCTTCAGCAGCTTCTGCAGCGCGATCGGCTTTTCAAGGAAGTTCAGCGCGCCGATCTTCGTCGCTTCGACGGCGGTGTCGATCGTCGCGTGCCCCGACATCATGATGACCGGCATGGTCAGCTGTCCCTGCGCCGCCCATTCCTTGAGCAGCGTGACGCCATCGGTATCCGGCATCCAGATATCGAGCAGCACCAGGTCCGGCACCTGGCGCAGGCGGAAGTCGCGCGCCTCCTGCGCGTCCTCCGCGAGCTCCACGACGTGCCCTTCGTCGCTCAGGATCTCCGAGAGCAGTTCCCGGATACCCATTTCATCGTCTACCACCAGGATGGTTGCCATTTACGCTGCCCTTGTCTGCACTGTTGCTTGTGTTCCCTGCTTCCCCGCATGCGCGCCGCGCTCGCCCGGGGGAGGCGTCGCGGCGTCATCGGCCAGCTGGAGAAAGAGAATCGAGATCTGCGCGCCTTCAATCGCGTCACCCGCCTTCATGCGATTGCGGATATCGATGCGCGCCCCGTGCTCGTCGACGATCTTCTTGACCATCGCAAGCCCGAGTCCTGTTCCTTTGGCTTTGGTCGTCACGTAGGGTTCGAACGCACGCGTCAGGATGCGTGCCGGAAAGCCCGGCCCGTTGTCCGAGATCGTGAGGCGCACGGCCAGGTGCGTGCGCCCGGCCGCGTCCGGGTCACCGTATTCTACGGCGCGCGTTTCGAGCGTTACATGTGGGGCCTGTGTGTCGGCCACCGCGTCCTGGGCGTTCTGCAGCAGGTTGTGGATCACCTGGCGCAACTGCGTTGCGTCGCCGCGTATTACCGGCAGCAGCGCCGAGAGCTCCACCTTGATCGCGCTCTTGCCCTCTTCCGCGCCGTAAAGCGTGAGCACTTCGCTCACGAGATCGTTCAGCTGCAGGTTCGCGAGCACCGCCGGCGGGGTGCGCGCGTAATCGCGGAAGTCGTCGACCATCTGCTTCATCGCGGCGACCTGGTTGACGATCGTCGTCGCGCCGCGCTTGAGCACTTCGGCGTCGGCCGGCGCGAGCTTGTCGGTAAGCTTCATCTGCAGGCGTTCCGCCGAAAGCTGGATCGGCGTAAGCGGGTTCTTGATCTCATGCGCGAGACGGCGCGCCACTTCACCCCATGCCACCGAACGCTGCGCCGAGATCACGTCCGAGATGTCGTCGAACACCACCACGTAGCCCGACGTCTGCATGTCGCCCGCGTCGAGGCCGGTGTCGGTGACGAGCCGCGCGCCGCGCACGAGCAGCGTGAGCGGATCGGCCTCGCCAGGAATGGGCACCGAGAACTGCTGCTGCCAGTGGCCGCGCCGCTTGTCGCTGTCGCTGCTCGCAGCCTCCTGGTCCGCGAAGGCCTTGCGCACCATCGCGCCGAATTCCGCCAGCACCGCGATGTGATCGAGCGCCACGCCGAGTTGCGATTCGAACTGCTGACGGAAGATCCGCTCCGCGCCCGGGTTCGCCGTGGTGAGACGGAACTGGCGGTCGAACACGAACACGCCCGCCGTGAGGTTCGTGAGAATGCTCTCGAGGTAGGCCTTCGAATGCTCGAGCGCGACGCGGTTCTTTTCGACGGCGAGGCGCGCGTCGGCAAGCTGGCGCGTCATCGCATTGAACGACTGCGTGAGGAAGCCGAGCTCGTCGCGCGACTTGATTTCGCGCTTGGGCGTGTAGTCGCCCTCGGTCACTTCCTTCGTGCCCTGCGCGAGCAGGAAGAGCGGCCGCGCGAGCTGGTTGCCGAGCGCGAGCGCCAGCATCATCGCCACGAAGGTCGCGAGAAAGAGCGCGAGCGTAAGCGTGCCGATGTACATCTTGCGCAGGCCGGTGCGGCCAAGCGACTTCTCCTGGTACTCGCGGTACGCGCGCTGCACGGCATCGGCGTTGCGCGCGAGCCCGGCTGGCACCGGCTGCTCCAGTTGCAGGAAGCGCTCGACAGGCTGCAGGTCGGTGGTATTCGCGTCGGGAATGCGCGTGACGACGCGCAGCCGCAACGCGCCCTTCGGCCCGATCTCGTGAGGATCGCCGTCGACCTCGCCTTCGATTGCCGCATAACCGCGTCCGCGCGCCTGGTCAATCATGAGCGGCGTGGGCATGTCGGCCGGCATCAGCGACGAGAAGTTGCTCGACGCCTGCGCCACCACATGCATTTCCGGCGTTGCACCCGACATGCTGCCCACGGGCGCGACGATCATCGCATCCTGCACGCCGAACTGGTCGCGCGTGCGCAAGAGCGTAAGCGTCGTGCCGGCCGAGTCGGCGCTCGCAATCTGCTCGGCCATCAGGCGCGCCTTGGTCTGCAGGTCCGAGAGCGATGCGTCGAGCATACCGCGACCGAGATTCAGGCCGGACGTCAGCGCGGTTTCGATGTTCACGTCGAACCACGACTCGATCGAACGCGAAACGAACTGGTACGAGACGATGTAGATGATGCCGCCGGGCACCACGCCCACGAGCGCGAAGAAGAACGCGAGCTTGGCCAGCAGCCGCGTGCCGAACTTCCCGCGCTGCAGACGCACGACGATCACGATCACGAGCGCCGTCACCACCGAAAGGAAGATTAGTGCGACAACGATGTTGGCCGCATAGAGCCAGCCGTAGTAGCGGTCGAAGAACTCGGTGTTCGCGCTCGCCGCGGCGAGCAGCACGAGCAGCAGCGTCGCGGTGAACGCGACGGTGGACACGAGCAGCCTGACGACGATGCTGCTGACGCTGGTGACGGAGCGCACTTTATTTAGCACGTTCGGTCACCGTGAAGTTGAAGCGCTTCCAGTCGGAGGCGAGATTCCAGTCGCGGTTGTTGACCGCGTCGATCTGGAATGGCTTGGGCATGAGCGCGACATCCAGTTGCATGCGCACCGATGCGGTATAGGTTTCGCCGGGATGCACGTCGGCACGGTCGATCACGTGCCATGAGGTGACGTGCTTGATGACGGCGAGCGCGTCGGCGAGCGTCGGGAAGCCGAGCTGCAGGCCGCCGCTCGACACCCGATACTCGCGCGTGAGCGGCTGGAACGACAGGCGGATGCTTTGCGACACGCTGACGGGCTGCTCGTCGAACCAGTACCAGCGCGGGCGCGTCAGTTCGAAATCGGTGGTGAAGTAGAGCGGAATGCCCTTGTTGACCGCGTCTTCCAGGCTGCTGTTGAGGTCGAAGTCGAAGCGGGCGTCGAGGCTCCAGCCGTTGCCGTCGGCCTCCAGCGACGCGCGCTGCACCGCGATCGAATCGGCGCGCGCCGGCGTCGCGGCGATGAAGCCGGCGACCAGCGCGAGCCAGATCAGGACCGCAAGCCGCAGCGGGAAGAAGCGTTTAATGATCACCGTTTCTGAAAGCGCGCGTAGAAGAATCCGTCGTGATCGGCGGTGCGAACGGCAACGGTGCGAGCATCCGCCTCGTTGCCGGCCGCAAGTGGCCGCGCCTCGCTGGCTGCGCCGCTCTCAGCCCCCCCGGCCAGCGCGCCATCGGCCGCGGGCAGCAGTTGCCCCGGCGCGTCCAATCGTACCGCATCCGCATGGGTGCTTTCAAACCAGCGCGCCTGCGCTTCGCCTTCCTCGGGCAAGATCGAGCAGGTGACGTAGAGCAATTCGCCGCCCGGCTTCAGGAGCGACCACAGCGCGTCGGCGATGCGGCGCTGCGTTTGCGCAAGCGCCGCGATATCGCCCTGACGGCGTAGCCAGCGGATGTCGGGATGGCGGCGCACGATGCCCGAGGCCGAACAGGGCACGTCGGCGAGGATGCGGTCGAACGGCTGGCCGTCGTACCAGGCGGCAGGGTCGCCCGCGTCGCCGACCACGACCTGCGCGCGCCGCGCAGGATGCTGCGGATCGGCTTGCGCGAAGCCGAGGCGCTCGAAGTTTTCACCGATGCGTGTGGCGCGCGTGGCGTCGCTTTCGAGCGCGATCAGGTCGATATCGGCCAGCTCGAGCAGGTGGCCACTCTTGCCGCCGGGCGCGGCGCAGGCGTCGAGCACGCGCATGCCGTCGCGCAGGTTCAGCAACGGCGCTGCGATCTGCGCACCGGCATCCTGCACGGAAACGTCGCCGGCGAGAAAACCCGGAATCCGGTCGACGGGTAGCGGCGCCGCGAGCCGCACCGCGTGCTCGCCAATCTGCGTCGCCTCGATGTTTTCCGCCTGCAGGCGTTGCAGGTAATCGGCCGCGCTCGTACGGCGCGCGTTCACGCGTAGCGTCAGGGGCCCGTGTGTATTGCCGGCAGCGAGTATCGCCTGCCATGCGTCGGGCCAGGCGCCGCGGGTGGCGTCGATCCACCAGTGCGGATAATTCCAGCGCGCCACCTCGTCGCCTTGAGCCGCGGCGAGCGAAGCCTCGCGTTCGCGCAGGAACCCCCGCAGGACCGCGTTCACGAGTCCCTTCGCGAAGGCCACGTCGCGGCGTGCGCTCACCGCGCGCACCGCCTGGTTGACGACAGTAAATGGGGTATAAGCGGCAGTCGCCTCGTCGTCGACGAGCAGCGCGAACGCGCATGCCAGCAGGTTCGCGACCAGAGGAGGCGGCGCCTTGTTCACGCGCTGACGGATCAGCCAGTCCACGAGCCCCAGGCGGCGCATAGTCCGATAGGCGATGTCCTGCACAGCCCCACGTGCGAGCGGTGCGAAATCGGCGGGCAGGGCCGCGAAGGCGCTGGTCAGCGCAGCGGGGAGTGCGGTGCCTGCACGCACGGCGCCGACCACCTGCGCAGCCTGGTCCAGCGCGAAGCCCAGTGAATCGGGGGCCAGATGCACGGCCGTGCCGGGCTTTTGCGCGGGCTTTTGAGCAGACTGGGCAGTGCGGTGGCCGCGTGACTGGCCTGAAGACCGCCGGGAGGAACTGGATGTCATGGAAAAACCGGAAGCCGGCCGCGCGAATATCGCGGCGCAAACGCTGCATTGTAGCGTGGCGTAGGCGCAACGCTCGTAATGGTCCGGAACGCTGCGCAATCCTCTCACAAGTAAAAAGGGCAGGCGCGCGGCCTGCCCTTTCGTTGCAATGGCGACCTGAAGCCGGCTTAGTCGAAGCGCCCCGTGCGTGCCATTTCCATCAGACGCGCGATGCGCTCTTCTGTGGCGGGGTGGGTCGAGAACAGATTCTGGATGCCGCCGCTCGAGAGCGGGTTCATGATCATCATCTGCGCGGTCGCGGGATGCGCTTCGGCTACCGGAAAGGGAATGCCCTGAGCGTAGCGATGGATCTTGTCCAGCGCCTGCGCAAGCGCCTGCGGATCGCCGGAGATCTGCGCGCCGCCCCGGTCCGCTTCGAATTCGCGCGCGCGTGAAATCGCCATCTGGATCAGCGCGCCTGCGATCGGTGCGAGCAGCGCGACGGCGATGCTCGCGATCGGGTTGGCCGGACGGCCGTTCTCGTCGCGGCCGCCAAAGAACATGGCGAAGTTCGCGAGCGCCGAAATCGCGCCGGCCATCGTGGCGGAGATGGTCGAAATGAGGATGTCGCGGTGCTTCACGTGCGCGAGCTCGTGCGCCATGACACCACGCATCTCGCGCTCGGAAAGTACCCGCAGGATGCCGGTGGTGGCCGCAACGGCCGCGTGCTCGGGGTTGCGGCCCGTGGCGAACGCGTTGGGCGCGTCTTCGTTGATGAGGTACACGCGCGGCATGGGCAGATTCGCGCGCGTGGCGAGCTCGCGGACCATGCGGTAGAACTGCGGCGCCGTGGTCTCGTCCACTTCCTGCGCGTTGTACATGCGCAGGACCATCTTGTCCGAGAACCAGTACGAGAAGAAGTTCATGGCAAGCGCGATCACGAGCGCGAACATCATGCCGCGCTGGCCGCCGAGCATGCCGCCGATCACGATAAAGAGAGCCGTGATCGCGGCCATTAACATCGCGGTCTTGACCCAGTTGAACATGTGATGTGCTCCTTCACCCAGATGGGATTCAAATCGTTAGGCGGCCGCCGGGCCGCCAGGCAAAGGCGGCGGCGAGCGCATAGTAAGCGATTTGTTAGATATGAGCGGATGCGAAAAATTCAACTTCAGCGCGTCGTGGTGGCGAGCTTGACGCCGAGACCGACGAACGCCGTGCCGACCGTGCGGTCGAGCCACTTCTTGATGCCGGGCTTGCCCGAAAAGCGCCGCGTAACGCTGCCGGCGATCCAGGCGACGAAGCTGTTCCAGACCGTGCTCATCAGCACGAACACGACGCCGAGCGCGAGGAACGCCAGTGCCTTGTGGGAGCTCTCCGCGCTCACGAACTGCGGAAAGAACGAGACGAAGAACAGCACGACCTTGGGATTCAGCACGTTGGTCCAGAAGCCCTGCAGGAACAGCTGGCGCAGCGGACGCGGCGTGCCGGGGGTACGAGCCGGCATGGCAACGGCGGCCTCGGCCGAGGCGCGTTCCGTCTTCGCGAAGATCAGCCGCGTGCCCAGATAGACGAGGTAGATCGCGCCGACAAACTTGACGACGGTAAACGCCGTGGCGGACGCCGCCAGCAACGCGGTAAGACCGAACGCACAGGCAAGCGCATGCACGCAGCACCCGGCCGAAATGCCGAGCGCCGAGATGAGACCGGCGCTGCGCCCCTGCGCGACGCTGCGGCCAACGATGTAAGCAGTGTCCGGGCCTGGCGTCACGTTCAGCAGAAAGACCGCGACGCAGAAAAAGCCGAAATGGGTGATGCCGAGCATGACGTCCTCAGGAAATACGAATCAGGCGAGTCGATTCTAACGCGCCTAGCATGGCCCGCGGGATCTGCCGAACGGACGACTGGTGAGCGCCGGCGCCCTGGTTCAGAGTGGTGGCGTCTGGGCAAGCTCGAAGCGCTGGCCCGCGGCGATTGGCAAGCCTGCCAGGAACTCGCGCGCCGGCAGGCGCTTGCCGCCGGGCTTTTGCAGTTGCGTCACGCGCAGCGCACCTTCGCCGCACGCGACTACGACCCCGGCAGGCGTAGCGTCCAGGATCTGGCCCGGCACGGCGCCTGTGGGGATCTGCACGCCATCGGCCGGCTCGGCGGCCCACAGCTTGAGCTGCGCGCCGTCGAGCGTCGCGGCTCCGCCAGGAAACGGGTCGAACGCGCGAATCTGGCGCGCCAGCACGAGCGCCGGACGATGCCAGTCGAGCTGCGCCTCCTGCTTGCCGATTTTTTCGGCATAGGTTGCGCCTTCGGCCGGCTGCGGCGTCGCAGGCAGCGCGCCGTTGCGCTCCAGCCCGGCGAGCGCCTCGACGATCATCTGCGCGCCGAGCTGCGCGAGGCGGTCGTGCAACGTCGCCGTCGTGTCGCCGGGTGCGATCGGCGTGCGCGCTTCCACGATCATCGGACCCGTGTCGAGGCCCGCGTCCATCTGCATCAGCGTGATGCCGGTCTCGGCGTCGCCGGCTTCGATCGCGCGGTGGATCGGCGCGGCCCCGCGCCAGCGCGGCAGGAGCGATGCATGGATGTTAATGCAGCCGTGCGGCGCAATATCGAGCACTTCCTGCGGCAGGATCAGGCCGTATGCCGCCACGACCATGACGTCGTGCGGCGTCGCCCTCAACAGGTCGAGCGCGGCAGCCGCTTCCTCCGGGTATTTGCCGGCGCGGCGCAGCGACGTGGGCTGCGCAACGGCCAGGCCGTGCTCCTGCGCATATCGCTTGACCGGGCTCGCCTGCAGCTTCATTCCGCGCCCTGCCGGGCGGTCGGGCTGGGTCAGCACGAGCGGGACCGGAAAGCCCGCCTCATGGATCGCCGCGAGCGCCGCGGCGGCGAATTCCGGCGTGCCAGCAAAGATGACGCGAAGGGAGTGGCTCATGGGCGCGGGGAAACCAGGTCGATGACGGAAACGGCGGCGCGAACGCGTCACATCGCGCGTTCGAGCTTCTTCATCTTGCTCTTGATGCGCGTTTGCTTGAGCGACGAGAGGTATTCGACGAACACACGGCCCATCAGGTGATCCATTTCGTGCTGGATGCACACGGCGAGCAGGCCTTCGCAGTCCACCTCGTAAGTCTCGCCCTTCTCGTTCTGCGCGCGCACCCGCACTTTTTCCGCGCGCTCGACGCTGTCATAGATGCCCGGCACCGAAAGGCAGCCCTCTTCGTTGAGCTTGCGCTCGTCGCTCGACCAAACGATCTCCGGGTTGATGAACACGCGCAACTCCTTGTGCGTATCGGAAACGTCGATCACCACGACGCGCTCGTGCACGTCCACCTGAGTCGCCGCGAGACCGACACCGGGTGCGGCGTACATCGTCTCGGCCATATCGGCCACGAGCTTGCGGATACGGTCGTCGAAGACCTCGACCGGCTTCGCAACCTTGTGCAGGCGCTTGTCCGGGTAATGAAGGATATTCAGTAGAGCCATGATTTAACGGAGTTTCTCGGGCGCCGGCGATAGCGGGCATGGCGCAGACTGGCCGTTCGGCCAGGTTGTTGGACGCTCGCGCCAGAGCGAGGATAGTCGGACGATACGGCCGGATTCAACGCGCCGCCGCCCGCCCCGCAGGCCGTGTACCAACTGCCAATGTCTGCGCTACGCCTCGGGGGAGGCGCCGCACTGTATTTCGGATGGTGAAAATTTTATCACGACGGGTTGCAATTCGCCCGCCGTGGGAGTTCCTGCCATGCTAGCCTCCTTGCCACCCGGCGCGGACGAACGTGCCGCCTGGCTGCGCCTCGCCGCGGCGCGCGGCCTGAAACCGGCAGCGCTGCACGCGCTGCTTGGCGCCTTCGGCTTGCCGCAGAATGTGTTTGCGCAGCCATTCGCCGCCCTGGCTGCCGCAGCCGGTACCGAAGCCGCGCGCGCAGTGCTTGCTCCGCCAGCGGCGGATTTTTCGGCGCAACTCGACGCACTTGAAACGTGGTGCGCAACGCCCGGCAACACCCTGCTCACGCTTGCCGATCCCGCCTACCCGCCAAGGCTCTTCAGTACGCCTGATCCGCCGCCGCTCCTCTATGTGCAGGGCCGCGTCTCGCTGCTGCACGAGCGCAGCATCGCCGTGGTCGGCAGTCGCAGCGCCACGCCCCCAGCGCTGGAAGACGCCGCGCGCTTTGCGCGCGCATTCGCCACCTCAGGCCTCGCCGTGGTATCGGGCCTCGCGCTCGGCGTAGACGGCGCCGCGCATCGGGGCGCACTCGACGAGCGCGGCGCAACCGTGGCGGTCGTGGGCACCGGCATCGACCTCGTGTATCCGCCCGCGCACCGCGCGCTTGCCGCGCAAATCGCCGAGCACGGCACGGTCGTCTCCGAGTGGCCGCTCGGCACGCCCGCGCGCTCCGCGAACTTCCCGCAGCGCAACCGCGTAATTGCAGCGCTCGTCGAGGGCGTTCTGGTCGTGGAGGCCGCCATGCGCTCGGGCTCGCTAATCACCGCGAGGCTCGCCAACGAAATGGGGCGCGATGTCTTCGCGCTGCCGGGATCCATACACGCGCCGCTTACCCGCGGCTGCCATCGGTTGATCAAGCAGGGCGCGCAACTCGTCGAAACGCCGGAGGAGGTGCTGGAGTCGCTCGGCTCACTGCGCCCGCCACCCCGCCCGAAAAGCGCCGCCCGCAAAAGTCCGCCAGCGCCACGCCAGCTCGCTCTGCAGGGCGGCGGCGCCGCGCCGCTCGCCAAGGCGGAGACTCTGGCAACACCAGCTGTGCCCAAGCCGCCCGCCAGCCTCACCCCCGAAGCCAGGCGGCTGCTCGACGCCCTCGGGCACGCGCCTGCCACGCTTGAAATCCTCGCGCAGCGCACCGACATGGACGAGGCGGCGCTGCAAGCCGTCCTGCTGCACCTGGAACTGGCCGGCCACCTCAATGCGCTGCCCGGCGGGTGGTACGTGAGGGCGACACCTCGCTAGCGCCGGCGTGTTACATTCGCGCCAAATGCAACGCCTCTATATATAAGAGCAAGCAAGGAACGACCATGCCCGCGCTAGACCTCGACACCGACGCCGACCAGATTTCCGGGCGCGTAGCCGACCCTGACACGCTGTTCGTGGCGTGTCTGTGCGCGCAATGGTGCGGCACGTGCCGCGACTATCGGGCCACATTCGACCGCATCGCCGAAGCGCATCCGGACGTGTGCTTCGCCTGGATCGACATCGAGACCCACGCCGACCGTTTCGACGATCTCGACGTGGAGAACTTCCCGACCATCCTGATCGAAGACGGGGCCGCCACGCGCTTTTTCGGCACGGTCCTGCCGCATGGCGCCGTGGTCGAACGTATGCTTGCCGACCTGACCGCGCTGCCGGGCGTGAAGGACGCGCCCAAGCTGCGCCCAGTGCTCGCTGACGCTTAGCCACAGTAGCGCTTGTACCTGTAATGCAACGCAAACAGCAGCTCCGGGCAAATCGTCCAACCCCGACCAGCCGCGTGCTTGCAGGCCGGCTTGCGCCACCCTTATGATTGGGCGCCGCGCGCCGCGGGGGCCAGATGGACAGCAGAGACGAAAATTGCTGTCGGCGCGCCTTGTGCTATAAAGCGGTCGAGAACAGCACCGCCAACCCAGGATTCATCCACTTACGCCAGTCATGTCCAAAGCTCTGATCATCGCCGAGAAACCGTCCGTCGCGAACGACATCGCGCGCGCGCTGGGCGGGTTTACCAAGCATGACGAGTACTACGAAAGCGACGACTACGTGCTTTCGTCGGCGGTCGGCCATCTGCTGGAAATCGCCGCGCCCGAAGAATACGAAGTCAAGCGGGGCAAATGGAGCTTCGCGCACCTGCCGGTTATCCCGCCCCATTTCGACCTGAATCCGATCGCCAAGAGCGAATCGCGGCTCAAGGTGCTCACAAAGCTAATGAAGCGCAAAGATGTCGAGCGCCTCATCAACGCATGCGACGCCGGGCGCGAGGGCGAACTGATCTTTCGCCTGATCGCGCAGCACGCCAAGGCGAAGCAGCCGGTCCAGCGCCTGTGGCTTCAGTCAATGACGCCCGCCGCCATTCGCGACGGCTTCGCGCATCTGCGCAACGATGAAGACATGCTGCCGCTCGCCGACGCCGCGCGCTGCCGCTCCGAAGCCGACTGGCTCGTGGGCATCAACGGCACGCGTGCCATGACCGCGTTCAACAGCAAGGGTGGCGGCTTCTTCCTGACCACCGTCGGCCGCGTTCAAACGCCAACGCTGTCGATCGTCGTCGAACGCGAGGAGAAAATCCGCCGCTTCGTGTCGCGCGACTACTGGGAAGTGCGCGCCGAGTTTGTAGGCGCGGCGGGCTTCTATGAAGGCCGCTGGTTCGACCCGAAATTCAAGCGGGACGAATTCGATCCCGAAAAGCGCGACTCGCGTCTCTGGAGCCTGCCGGCCGCGGAATCGATCGTGGCCGCCTGCCATGGCCGCGAGGGCACGGTCAGCGAGGAATCGAAGCCGTCCACGCAACTCTCGCCCGCCCTTTTCGATCTGACGAGCCTGCAGCGCGAGGCAAACGGCCGCTTCGGCTTTTCGGCCAAGAACACGCTCGGCCTCGCGCAGGCGCTGTATGAAAAGCACAAGGTGCTCACCTACCCGCGTACCGACGCGCGCGCGCTGCCCGAGGACTACATCGGCACCGTAAAGCAGACGCTCGAGATGCTCAAGGAGAGCAACAACTACCTGCCGCACGCGAAGCAGGTACTCGACAAAGGCTGGGTGAAGCCGAACAAGCGCATCTTCGACAACTCGAAGATCAGCGACCACTTCGCCATTATCCCGACGCTGCAGGCGCCGAAGTCGCTCTCCGAACCCGAGCAGAAGCTCTACGACCTCGTGGTGAAGCGCTTTCTCGCCGTATTCTTCCCGGCGGCCGAATATCGCGTCACGACGCGCATCACCGAAGTCGCCGGCCATCATTTCAAGACCGAGGGCAAGGTGCTGGTCGAACCCGGCTGGCTGCAGGTGTACGGCCGCGACGCCGGCGGCGACGACGCCAACCTCGTGCCGGTGCAGAAGAACGAGAAGGTCAAGACCGACAAGATCGCGGCGCACCAGCTCGTCACCAAGCCGCCCGCACGCTACAACGAAGCAACGCTGCTCTCTGCCATGGAAGGCGCGGGCAAACTCGTCGACGACGAGGAACTGCGCGAGGCGATGGCCGCGAAGGGCCTGGGCACGCCGGCCACGCGTGCAGCGATCATCGAAGGGTTGCTCGGCGAAAAGTACCTCGTGCGCGAAGGCCGCGAACTGATCCCCACCGCCAAGGCGTTCCAGCTGATGACGCTGCTGCGCGGCCTCGGTGTGGAGGAACTCACCGCGCCGGAGCTGACGGGCGAATGGGAATACAAGCTTTCGCAGATGGAGCGCGGCAAGCTGCCGCGCGACGCGTTCATGCAGGAAATCGCGCGCATGACGCAGACCATCGTGAAACGCGCGAAGGAGTACGACTCCGACACGATTCCGGGCGACTACGCGACGCTGGAAACGCCGTGTCCGAACTGCGGCGGCCAGGTGAAGGAGAACTACCGCCGCTTCGCGTGCACCAAGTGCGAGTTTTCGATTTCCAAGATTCCGGGCGGCCGTCAGTTCGAGATCGCCGAAGTCGAAGAGCTGCTGCAGAACAAGACGATCGGCCCGCTGTCGGGCTTCCGCAGCAAGATGGGCCGCCCGTTCTCGGCCATCCTGAAGCTCTCGTTCGATGACGAAACGAAGAACTACAAGCTCGAGTTCGACTTCGGCCAGGACCAGGGCGGCGAAGATGGTGAGGCGCCGGATTTTTCGGCTCAGGAGCCCGTGGGCGCCTGCCCGAAGTGCGGCGGCCGCGTGTTCGAGCATGGCATGAGCTACGTCTGCGAGCATTCGGTAGCCAACCCGAAGAGTTGCGACTTCCGTTCGGGCAAGGTGATTCTCCAGCAGGAGATCGCGCGCGAACAGATGGCGAAGCTGCTCGAGGAAGGCCGTACGGATCTGCTGACGAACTTCAAGTCGTCGCGTACGGGCCGCAACTTCAAGGCGTTCCTCGTCAAGCAGAGTGACGGCAAGATCGGCTTCGAATTCGAGAAGAAGGAGCCGAGCGCGAAGACGGCGGCAAAGAGCGCGGGACGCAAGACCGCGTCGGCGGCCGCGCAAGCGCCGGAAGCCGCCAATGACGAGGCGCAGGAAAGTGCGAAGCCAGCCGCACGCAAGACTCCGGCGCGCAAAACTGCCGCACGCAAGACCCCGGCCAGGAAAACCGGTTCGTAACGTCGAGCGCACGCAACACCTGGGCGCATCCAGGGGCGTTTCGCCACACCAAAGCAAAAGGCGCGACCCATCAGGGTCGCGCCTTTTTTATCGGCTATACGGACGAAATAAACGCCCTATAGGGGCGAAATCGCCGACGTTCGCGTGCGCGGCGCGGAAGCCCGCGCCGCCTTCGGCGCGCGCTCGCCGTCCAGCAGCCTCACCGCGGGCTGGGCCTCGTCGAACGCTTCCGGCCCAACCGGGTGCGGCGCGCCCGGGCGTTCCGGCGCCGGGCGGGCGAGGCCGTCCTTCACCCACTGCTCGCCAAGCTGGCCGTTCGGCGTCTGGCTGAAATGCTCGACGAGGTGGTCGATGAACGTCCGCACCTTGGCCGGCAAATGGCGGCGGCTCGGATACGCGATGTTGATCTCCACCTGAGGCAGCCGGTAATCGCCGAGCAGGCGCACGAGCCGCCCGCGCGCCATGTCGCGGCCGATCAGGTAGCTCGGCAGGATCGCAATGCCCATTCCGAGCAGCGCGAACTGCCGCAGCATCTCCGTATTGTTCGCGACGATCACGTTGGTCGGACGCACGCGGATTTCGCCGTCCGGCCCCGTAAACACACGTTCGTCGCCCCAGTATTCCGAGGGCAGCGACAGGCAGGGATGCTCCATCATCTGCTCGGGACGCGTGGGCGTGCCGTGCTTTTCGAGGTAAGCGGGCGTCGCGCACACCGTCATGCAGCCCGTCGTGAGGCGTCGGGTGACGATGCTTGCGCTGCGCATCTGGCGCGCCGTGACCACGCCGAGATCGAAACCTTCTTCGACGAGATCGACCTGCCGGTCGACGAGCGTCACGTCCGGCACGACCTGCGGATAACGCTGGGTATAGGTCTGCAGAACCGGCGCGAGATTATGGAGCCCGAACACCACCGGCGCGACGATGCGCAACGTGCCAACGGGCTCGTGATTGCGGGCGACCACCATCTGTTCGACGTCTTCGAGTTCATCGAGAATCTGGCGGGCGCGCTCCAGATAGACCTGACCGGATTCGGTCAGCGAGAGGCTGCGGGTCGTGCGATTGAGCAGACGGGTGCCGAGCCGGCCTTCGAGGTCGGCAACGTGGCGCGTCGCAACCGCGTTGGAGATATCCATCGCGGCGGCGGCGCGGGCGAAACTGCCCAGATCGGCCACCTTGACGAATACTCGCATCGACTGCAAATGATCCATGAGACTACTCCTGCCTTGTATTACCGTTCGCTGAAAACAATTCAGCAGACCATGAATTCTCCTACGACCAGGGAATTCCTGCAGAAGTTGCCTAAGATCCTCCGGTTTTCTTGAGATTTTCTTTAATTGTATTGAGCAAAGAATTAACCAGGCGTTCATTGTTGCTCGAGGCGAAACAATTTTCCGCACTGCAGCGAAAAGCGGCGCGAAAGGCGAACAGACGGCCTGTAACACCATACGCAGGTGCAACAATAAAAAAGGCCGCCTCTCGGGCGGCCTTTTGTTAGTGTGCGCTCACTCGGGCAGTTCAGGCTTCCAGCCTTTGCTCCAGCGCCTCGCGCGTCTGGCGCAACGCCTGCGGCAACCCATGTGCGAGTTTCTCGAACAGTTCGGTATGCAGCGCCAGCTCGGCGCGCCAGGCTTCGGCATCGACCGAGATCACCTGCTCGAACTGGGTGGCCGTGAAATCGAGGCCACGCCAGTTCAGATCGTCGTAACGGGGCGAAACGCCGAACGCGTGGGTGTCGCCTTGAGCCTCACCCTCGATACGCCGCACCATCCACTCCAACACGCGCATGTTTTCGCCGAAGCCCGGCCACACGAACTTGCCATCCGGCCCCTTGCGGAACCAGTTCACGCAGAAAATGCGCGGCAGCGTCGCGCCAAGCTGCGTAAGCTTTGCGCCCATGTTCAGCCAGTGCTCGAAGTACCCCGCCATGTTGTAGCCGCAGAACGGCAGCATGGCGAACGGATCGCGGCGCACCACACCCTGCTGGCCCGCAGCGGCAGCCGTGGTTTCCGAGCCCATGGTGGCGGCCATGTACACACCTTCGGTCCAGTCACGCGCCTCGGTCACGAGCGGGACCGTGGTCGAGCGGCGCCCCCCGAACAGGAACGCATCGATGGCCACGCCCTTCGGATCCTCCCATTGCGCATCGATCGACGGGCACTGCGAAGCCGGCGCCGTAAAGCGCGCGTTCGGATGCGCGGCCTTGCGACCGGTCTCCTTCGCGATCTCGGGCGTCCAGTCCTTGCCCTGCCAGTCGATCAGGTGCGCGGGCGGCGTATCGGTCATGCCTTCCCACCAGATGTCGCCGTCGTCCGTCAGCGCGACATTCGTAAAGATCACGTTCTCCTTGAGCGTCGCCATGGCGTTGTAGTTGGTCTTCTCGCTCGTACCCGGCGCCACGCCGAAGTAGCCCGCCTCCGGGTTGATCGCGTAGAGACGGCCGTCGGCGCCCGGCTTGATCCAGGCGATATCGTCGCCGATCGTCGTGATTTCCCAGCCGTTCATGGCAGCCGGCGGAATCAGCATCGCGAAGTTGGTCTTCCCGCACGCCGACGGGAATGCCGCCGCGACGTGATACTTGCGGCCTTCGGGCGAGCGCACGCCGAGGATCAGCATGTGCTCGGCAAGCCAGCCTTCGGCGCGACCCATCGTCGAAGCGATGCGCAGCGCGAAGCACTTCTTGCCGAGCAGCGCGTTGCCGCCGTAGCCCGAGCCATAGCTCCAGATCTCGCGCGTTTCGGGAAAATGGACGATGTACTTCGTGTCGTTACAGGGCCACGCCACGTCCTGCTGGCCAGCGGCGAGCGGCGCGCCCACCGAGTGCACGCACGGCACGAACGCGCCGTCTTCGCCCAGCACGTCGTACACCGCGCGGCCCATGCGCGTCATGATCCGCATGTTGACGACCACATACGGGCTATCGGACAGTTCCACGCCGATATGCGCGATGGGTGAACCGAGCGGTCCCATCGAAAACGGCACCACATACATCGTGCGGCCGCGCATCGAACCCGCGAACAGGCCGTCGAGCGTCGAGCGCATTTCGGCCGGGGCGATCCAGTTGTTGGTCGGTCCGACATCTTCCTTACGCTGCGCGCAGATGAAGGTGCGGTCCTCCACGCGCGCGACGTCCGAAGGATCGGACCACGCAAGATACGAATTGGGGCGCTTCGCGGGATTGAGCTTGCGCAGGGTGCCGGCTTCGACCATCTGCTGGCACAGGCGGTCGTACTCCTCCTGCGAGCCGTCGCACCAGACGATGCGATCCGGCTGCGTATGCGCGGCGATCTTCTGGACCCACTCGATCAGCTTTCGGTGGCGCACCCAGGCGGGCACATGTGCTGCGGCCTGGGCCTGGAAGTCGGGATGGTTCATCGAGCGTTCTCCGTTCTAGGGCTGTAAAAAGGACTCGGCCCTTTTCGACGCTGCGAGCGAGAGGCGCAACCGCTGCGAAACGAATGTTTGACGGCAATCAGTATCCCGTTCAGTTCGCGCAGTTGGGCAGGTCGTCAAGGCCCTTTCAGCAGGGGGTTCGAAACCGTCTGTAAAGCGGCTTGCATCGCAACCCGACAAGCTGTTAAAAGTTGTAAATTCGCGGCAAAGACCGCGCCGTAAAGATCACATGCAACAGCAACCGTGGTACCCGCAACGACTGGGGATAACGCGAAGTGCTGGCACGCGAAGGCTTTAGCTATTCATACCAGCCCTGCGCGTGCTGCATAGTGGGATAACCACCAGATGAACACGAGCCGCTCCAATAACGGTGCGGCAGATCACAAATCCGTGCCATGAAAATTGCCATCCTTGACGACTACCAGGACGCCGTCCGCAAGCTCGACTGTTTTCAACTGCTCGCCGACCACGAGGTCAAGGTTTTCAACAACACCGTGCGCGGACTCGGACAGCTCGCAAGCCGCCTCTCCGAAGTCGACGCCCTCGTGCTGATCCGCGAGCGCACGCGCATCAGCTCGCAACTGCTCGACAAGCTCCCGCATCTGCGCATGATCAGCCAGACGGGCCGTGCCGGACCGCACGTCGATCTCGACTCCTGCAGCGAGCGCGGCATTGCGGTGCTCGAGGGCACGGGCTCGCCCATCGCCCCCGCCGAGCTCACCTGGGCCCTGATCATGGCCGCGCAACGGCGCATCCCGCAGTACGTCGCGAACCTCAAGCAAGGCGCCTGGCAGCAGTCCGGGCTGAAGACCTCGGCGATGCCCCCGAACTTCGGGCTCGGCCAGGTGCTGCGCGGACAGACGCTCGGCCTCTGGGGCTACGGCAAGATCGGCCGGCTCGTGGCGGGCTACGGCAAGGCATTCGGGATGCGGGTGATCGTCTGGGGCCGCGAGCATTCGCTCGAAGCGGCGCGCGCCGACGGCTACGAAGCCGCGGCTAGCCGCGAAGCCCTGTTCGAGGAAAGCGACGTCCTCTCGCTGCACCTGCGCCTGCACGACGACACGCGCGCCATCGTGAAGCAGGAGGACCTGCTGCGCATGAAGCCGACGGCACTGTTCGTCAACACGAGCCGCGCGGAGCTGCTGGAAGAGAATGCGCTGCTCGGCGCCCTCTCGCACAACCGGCCGGGCATGGTCGCGATCGACGTGTTCGAGAGCGAGCCGATCCTGCAGGGTTATAGCCTGCTGCGCATGGAGAACGTGATCTGCACGCCGCACATTGGCTATGTGGAGCGCGAGAGCTATGAGCTTTACTTCGGCGCGGCCTTCCGCAACATCCTCGCGTTCGACGCCGGCGACACATCGAGCGTCGCCAATCCGGACGCGCTGCAGGGCGGACGGCGCAAGTAGGCGCCTGCCCGAGTTCGAGCACGAAAGCCGGCTGGCGCATGGCGCGCCGCGCCGGTCATACGTGCGCGGCGGCTTCGAGCACCTCGGGCAGGCGCTCGAGAAAGCGCTCGCCGTCCATGCGGCCCAGGTTATAGGCGTGCGGCATCAGCTGCGGACTCGTGTAGTCCCAGCTCGAAATCGGCACTTTCGCCGAAGGCTGCACGTAGATACGCTGCTGCTCGCCTTGCGGCCCATGCGGCACGACGAACATCTGCGGACGCGGATAGAGCCTCGTCACCATCACGAGCACGCGGCCGGGCGTGGCGTCGAGCGCGCCCACGGGCACGTTGTCGACCATGCCGCCGTCGAGCACGGGACGCCCGTTGCGCCGCAGAACCGGCGTGAACGGCGGCGTACAGGAGGACTGCAGGATCAGGTCGGCGAGGTCTTCGACGCTGGCGCATGCCTGCGCGGTCACGAACTCGGGGCGAAAGCCCAGCGTGCGGCCTAGCGTGGGGTGCAGGGTCTTGCGGATGTGCTTCTCGATGTTGTAGGCGATCAGGCCCGCCGCTACGGCGCTGCGCGCGCCGAGCCAGCGCGGCACGTGCGAAACGCCAATGCGGATCTCGGGCGCGTCCTTGAGCCTCGCGAAACGCTCGCCGTAGATGTCGAGCAGCGCCTGGCGATAGATGCGGTAATGTGGGAACACCGACTCACCGCGCAGCAGGTTGCCCCAGTACGCGTTGCGCTGGTTGTGGCGCAGCGCCTCTTCGTAGTAGCGCATGACCCAGCCGGCGTCGCGCGTGTAAAGCATGCACGCCGTGGCGGCGCCCGCCGAGATGCCGGTGATCACACGCGGACGGATCTGCAGTTCGGGCTGCACGATCTCCCAAAAACCGGCCTGCCACCAGCAGCGATTGCCGCCGCCGGCGAAAACTACCTGATCGAACATGCGTTGGGGTTCCTTCCAGCCTAGGGGCGCGGCTCGTCGAGCAGCGCATAGGTGGATGTTGCATGGACAGCCATGCGTCCGTCTTCGTCGTAGAGTTCTACCTCGCCGAATACCAGGTTGCGGCCCATGCGCAGCACCCGGGCTGTCACGATCACGTCGCCCTTGCGGACGGCGCGCATGAAGCTCGTGTTCAGGGCCACGGTGGTCATGGGCCTGAACTCGCCGAGCGCCGCCGAAATGGCGACGATCATCGCGGTGTCCGCAGCGGCCATGAACACCTGACCGGAAATCTGGCCGCCCGCGTGACGCAGTTCCCCGGAAAACGGCAGGCGCAAGGTGACACCCTCGTCGGTGACTTCAACCGGCCTCAGCCCGAGCGCGCGAACCCACGGCGCAAGCACGCGCTCCAGCAGCGCGTCGATTGCTTTCTCGTCCATCGATAGCCTTTTAGAATGCGGTCCGGGCGGCGGATGCGGTTAAGCGGGCGGCGCGCGGCTCAAGTGAAGTACTGGTGTGGCGACATCATACCGGGATGGCGTGCAGCCGCGGCGAATAGACGCAAAGGGGCGGGGGTGCGCGGGTTGCCTGATGCGGCATCGAGCGGCCGGTCGATGCCGCGGGGCACTTTTTCCAGGAATTTTGCGAAAAGGGCTTGGCAAAACTCAAAATGTCCTGCATAATTTCGCTTCTGTTGGGGGCGTTAGCTCAGTTGGTAGAGCAGCGGACTCTTAATCCGTAGGTCGAGTGTTCGAGTCACTCACGCCCCACCACCGAATTCTGCTGTAGAAAATCAAGCACTTGCGAGAAATCGCGGTGCTTTTTTTTCGTCTGTAGCCCGCGTGGGTAGGTGGCAAAAACTGGCCTTTGCCGGAAAACTGCCGGAACGGAAGAATCCAGACCAAGCGATCTCAATCTTTCGCATGGAGTCTGGAATGGCATACATCAGTCAGCGCGGTAAGTACTGGCGCGCCGAAGTTCGTCGGCGTGGATACAAACCCGTCTATCGGTCGTTCGACACGAAGCAGAAAGCGCAGCAATGGGCGAGACGGGTGGAGTCGGAGATGGACAGCGCGGCGTACGTTGATCGTACGGAAGCTGAGCGAACCACGCTCCGCCAAGCGTTGGAGCGGTACCGCCGCGAGATCGTCCCCGAGAAGCGCCACCCGTATCAGGAAAACCGACGCATCCAACGCTGGATCGACAACGATCTGTCGCATCGAACTTTAGCCAACTTGCGCGGCGCAGATTTCGCGAAGTATCGAGACGAACGCAGGGCAGCCGGGCGCGCAGAAAACACCATTCGGCTCGAACTTCAGGTTATCAGCCACCTTTTCGAAATCGCCCGAAAGGAATGGGGCATGGAAGCGCTGACGAATCCTTTGAAGAACATCCGAAAGCCATCCGGCAGCGAGGCAAGGGATCGCCGTTTACGTCCCGGCGAATTTGAGATGGTGCACGCGCGCCTATCGGCTAGCGGCAATCTGTGGGCAGCGCTTGCGTTCGAGCTGGCAATCGAAACGAGTCTGCGACAGGGGCTCTCTTCAGTGTGCAGTGGGAATGGCTCGATCTTGCACGTCGCCTCCTTCATTTCCCACCGACTGCCCGTGGCACGGAGAACAAGGGCGTACCCCCTATCCTTCCGCTGTCCAGCCGAGCCGTCGCTGTCTTCCGCCATCTTGCAGCTATCGCAGAAGGCCCGGAGGGCCGCATGACCCGTTCGCGGTTCGGCCCTGCGGACGTGATCCCTCAAAGGCTGACGGGACGGGTGTTTGGGACGAGTGTCAACGCAGTGATCTGCGTCTGGAAACGAACAATCAAGAAGGCCAGCCTCGACGCCCCCGACGTGAGCACCCTTCGATGGCACGACCTACGTCACGAGGCTGCGAGTCGTTTGTTTGAAAAAGGTCTGCACCCAATGGAAGTTGCAAGCATTACCGGGCACAAGTCCATGCAGATGCTAAAACGGTACACGCATCTGCGCCCCGAAAGCCTATTGGTGAAACTAGGGTGATCTCGTCGACACTATTGTCGTGGGCGACAGACTAGTCGTGCAAGGTTCAATCATCATCTGATGCTTCGCACGGATGCGGCGGCATTTCGTCGACTGCATCCGTGTGTTATCTGAAATCAAACTCGACATCGTGCGGCGGACGCCGAATACATTATCGTAGCTCATAGAGCCTTGATTTTTTCGGCGAGTTCCTTTGGATCAATATATCCAGGTGCAAGTTGAGCATTGTTCGCGCCGTACAGCGCCAGCGGATCAGGCAGCCACAGCGGATGATCGATATAAGGTAATTCATGATTCGGAGAACAATCGACTGACCAGCGCCTCAACATGTAGCCGGCTGTAGCGGCTCGCACCTTCAGTCTGAAAACACCGTCCAGCATCCCGTAATCCATTTTAACCAATTCAGGCCTAGGATGGTTTGGATGAGGAACAAGATTTAATTGGATAATCCGACTCCACTGAGGATCATTCTCCGCGCTCTCATCTCTTTTCGCAGGACTATCCTCGAGCACAATCGGGTTCTCCATACGAGTGAGTACATAGTCTCGGAATTCTTGCTTTTCACGATCAAAAGCGCGGACGTGCCAACGAATACCGTTATCCACCAATGCGATTGGCACAAGGGTCTTTTCCGTACGTCCACTTTGAACGGACGTGTAATGTAGGCGGACCGCCAACCCGCGGTGTATCGCGCGTGAGATAGGCGCAATGATCGAGGTGTCCGGAACGCTTAGGGGCGTTGGTATGTCGCACCTGACAAGAGGTTCGAGATCATCTCCTAGCCCTTCGCCAAACCCTTCCGACAGTGCGGTGAGAACACGCCTAGACGAATGTCTGAATAGAGGCTTAAACGTGGGTAACGGCCGGTACACCTTCTGAGCTGGATCAAGCTCACAGTTTTCCGGGGCGTAGTCGCGGTACACCGCGATATCCCTTGTTGCGCCTGCGGGACCGGTTTCAAATTTACCGGCCAAGTCAAGGCGCCTTAGCTCCCCGAGGAAGTACAACGCGAAGTCAATGTGCGCTAGCCGCTCCCGTTGCGGGCGAGGAAGGTCGTCAATCATAGGCCGCTGTGGGGTTGATTCGGTCTCTTGCATGTCGAAATGATACTCCTTCCGAGGTGATTAGCAAACCATCGTGATCGTTTGACGCGATCAAAATGATCGCGTAACATGTGCAAAAAAATGCGCAATCCTCTAGGAGAATGATGACCACGTACAAATGAAAAAGCGGCCGAGAACAGAATCCTCGACCGCTGGGGTACACGTCGCCAAAGCGAACGCGTCGGTTAGCACCCGCGATTATGTTGGCACTCACCCTGGCCGTCAAGGTATCCCCAACGCCCAAATGGCCGGCGGGCAAACCCTATTTTTGCAAGTGAGTACCTATATGAACGCATCAAATCCGGGCGAAAACAGCGCCCTCGAAAAGCAAACCGTCGTGCTGCGCGTGCGTTACGCACCCGTTAAGGCGCCGTACGTGGATCCGCATGCGAACGTCTCCATGACGCTCGCGGAAGTGAAGGTCGCAGCACTGAATCACTTCCACCTTACTGAAGGGGCAGTGGACGGCGGTACAAAGACGTATCAGTTGTCGTTCGACGACATCATCCAGTCAAACATGAGCGTCACCCTCAGTAGCCTCGTGACGCACGGAAAAGAACTGGAACTGCTGCTGATCGAACAGTTCGTTCAAGGGTAGCAATATGGCAACCGAGTTCGACCTGATGCTGTTCGAACAGCATTTCGGGGCGGCCCTCGCGTTGCCGGTTGCAAAGCGCTGGGACCTCAAGAGGGATGACGCAAGCCCTCTCGAGGTTTTTTGCACGATGCATCCCCGCACCGCGCCGTCCGAACTGTACAAGGTCCGGCTGCGCTGGACCGATTACTCGATGCCCTTTTCCTTGAAGTTCATCAACGTGGTGAGCGGCGCCGAGAATGACCAGCACGCTTGGCCCAACATCGAGGGTAGCCGGCCGTCCAGCCTTTTTCTATGTGCGCCGTTCACTACGGAGGGCAACAGCCACCACCCGGAATGGGCGCGATCAGCCGCGACGCGGTATAAAACGCCCGACGAACCGCTCGTATTCGCGCTCCTTCAGATTCAACACTTGTTGGATAACACCTACCTAGGGAGAGGGTAACTATGGGTACGACTTGGAGCCTACCGCGTCAACTCTTGCCGCAGTCGGTCGAGGCGATGCGCCCTTATGGCGCAATGGGTCATGAGGGGCTCTGCCTGTGGTTCGGAAACGAAGAGGCCGGAACGGTGTCCATCACGCATCTGGTTGTGCCCCACGGGCCAGGCCTCGTGACGCACCCGCTGCACCTGAGTCTCTCCATGCGCGCAATGTCTCGCATCACACGGCTCGCAGGGGAGATCGAGTGTTATTGGGCAGGCCAGATACATAGCCACCCCGGGTTCATGCTGGACCTATCGGAAGTTGACTGCCGAATGGGAGTCCTAGTGCAGGACTATCTGTCGCTTGTCTGTCCTCACTATGCCCAGCGGGACATTCGCAGTGTCAATGAATGCGGGGTGCATGTATACGACGATGGCAGATACCGGCGGCTCTCCAATCTCGAAGTAGACGCGCGCGTAACCGTGAACGATCGCACCCTAGAAATTGTGCCGGTGGAGGTGTTGGTATGAACCGAGAAGAGAAATTGCTTGCCGCTAGTAGGCCGCTTGGCGTCGCGGTGGAACTTGGCGCATCCGAGTTGAATGCTGCATCCGTCTATGCCAAGCGCGTTGTTCTGACGGGTGAGCTTCCAGCGCTCAGCACCCGCAACGGTCAATTGTGCTTTCAGAACAGCCTGCGTCTGCTATCGCGAATTGTTGGCATCCTGGATGTGGTGGTTCCAGACGCCTTGGAGGATCTGCAACGTGAGGTCGACGAGATCATCGCTAGTTCGTGGTCGCAAGGAACAATCCGGCGCGTTCGCATCGAAGACAATACATTTCTCGGCGCCTCCGCCATTCTGAATATTGGCTCAGAGGTCCGCCCAGACCTTCCTTGGACCTCTATTTTAGCCAACGGTTGGGTAGCAAGGTGTACATCGGGATCGCGCCCGCTGCCAGCCGAAACCGGCCAGGACAATCCGCTCTCGTGTATGTTGGCCGCATCTTTCGGCGTAACCGAAGTGTTCAAGCGGATCTACGCTATACCCGTCGACAAGGCATCTCCGATGGAAGACGCCGCCTTCTCGTTGTTCGAGCTGAGCTGCACGTTCAAGGACTGCGGGCCGCCGCTTCCGAACACGATCGCGTTGCCCGAAACTCTCATCCTGGGAGCCGGCGCGATCGGTAACGGGTTAGTCCTGGTGCTCTCGCAACTTCCCCTGACAGGCAACGTGCTCCTCATGGATAAGCAGGACTTTGCCACCGAGAATTTCGGCACCTGCGCCCTGCTCGACTCGACCGACTGGATCGGTAATTCAAAAGCAAAAATGTTGGCGGAGTGGCTTAGGACCAGAAGTACCCTCAACGTAGAGAGTGAATCGTCCACTATCGAAGACGCTCTAGGCGCCCCAACTTTCAATAACAACATTGACCTCGTCATAAACGGTCTCGATGATGTCGGTGCGCGTAGAGCCGTGCAAAAGTTGTGGCCTTCACTTCTCGTGGACGGCGCAATCAACTCGACGGGTGCTGCGGTAGTCACCTATAGCATCAGTCACCGCAGGTTTGCGTGTCTGCGCTGCACCTTTCGGGAGCCGAATGAGGATTACATCGCACAGCAGGTTGAAGCCACTGGCCTGCACAAAAACTCCCTGGAAGGCGATCCGAATCGATTGATTAACGATACCGACATTGCCGCAGCCAACGAATCTGCGCGCGAGTGGTTACGCGAGCAACAACGCCAAGGGAAAACCATCTGCTCAACTGTCTCCACCGGGGTGGCGGAAAACCTAGGCTTAAAGCTCGCCAAAGGGTTCCGACCGTCGGTGCCGTTCGTTGCAACCGCGTCTGCAGCACTCGTCGCTGCGCAAGTATTGCGAAATCTCTTTTGGCCTAAACAAAGGTTCGTTCACGAGTTTCAGTTTGGCAGTGTGTTCGGGGGGCCTAGCACTTCAACGGCAGTCGGCCGGCGCGCTGACTCTGAATGCGAATGCACCAAAAATGCAGGCCTGATCGATATGCTCATTGCACGCCGCGGCGGTAAGCTTATTGAACCCGTCCGCCGCAAGTAGATGACAAGGCACTGCAACTTTAGTAACCACGCCCAATCTGATTTGTGATGCAGCGAGAGCGTCCAGCTATAACCCGCCCGCGCCCGGTCCTCCGGCACGCCACAGGTGCCACGCCAGACGCGCACGGTTGCTCCCATGAAATCCGGCAGGGGAAAAGCGGCATAGCGAAACATGGCCGCCAGGCGGCGGCGCGTCCCGGCAGCGCCGATCACCCAGGCGTGGTCATGACCCCAAGCCCCTGCCAGGTACGCGCGAAACGCGGGGCGCGGTACCTTTGCATCCCACATCGCCACGGCCACCGCGCCGCGCTTGTCGTTGCTGAGTGCAGCGGCCAGACAAAGGGCCGCGTCAGGATCGCCTGAGAAGGCCGGTTCCACATACCGCACCGCCCAGGGGTCCGCATACCGTGATACGGCCTGCATCGCGTAGTGCCAGGAAAAGGACTTCTCGCGTGGCATACAATCCCGCCCTGAGCGCAGATGACCGCGCTAATTGGATATCGCCGCCTTGACGTAAGAATGAAGGATAGAACGATTGCGGAAAGGTCAACTAGACAGCGCCTAACGATGGAAGGCTTGGCAGCGTGATAACCGCCAAGCCAAGTGGATCAAGATTTGCTAATTTCCACACCTATGAAAATCAATCTTTCCATTATCGTTATAAAAATCAGGCTGACTCACCCATTGATATTTTTTTGCTTTGTCGCTAAAGAAACCAATCCAATTTAAATTGATATCATTTTCTCCCTTGATTTTCACAGTGGCGATTCGAATGATCCTGGAGAAATGATCCCAATCGAGATTCATGCCGCCTCGCCCCAGATCCAGCGGCGATTCAAAATAGACGTCAATGGCCCCATCCTTTTTACCCCCCTCTTTCAATATTGAATTAATGACAATTTGATTTGAATTGATAGTAAATTCCGCCTTAAGGTGGCCATCTATCTTTATGCCCTCCAAATTGTCACAGTCCGGCGACCATCTCCCGCTGAGTCTGCTAGCGACATCGGTTGATTTTGAGTACAAAACCACACGCCCATCCGCGTGGCAAGTGCCCGCAAAGGCAAGCATCAAGCAAGGCAAAATCGAGAAAAATCTCACTCCTTTGATCATTTCAACAACTCTCCCTGAAGAACAGTCAAAGTAGTATGTCCACGGAGTTCATCTTCAAGATACTCTGCGAACAACTTATTGGCTCTATCCATTGTCATTACCGGCTGCCCATAGGGTGAATCCGGCTGACTAGCCCATTCCTTATTTGTTCCTTCAGCCTTCTTTCCCGATCCGTGAATGGCAGTCGAAAGATCGCCGCTCATGATAGGGTGTAGCGCGTTCCTTGTAATTAGCAATTGAACGGCGGCCCTGTCCTGGGCCGCTGGGCTAAAATCAGAATATTGTTTCGTGCTCACAAGCCCATCCCATGTCTTTTCCAGTATTTGATACGCTCCGGCTGCGGTGGAGGTGTAGTTACCAGCGGTGATTTTCTTTCTCGGATGGTCCGCGAAACCCTGAAATGTTCCACCCCCATATAGCGTCACGTAGCCCCTGTCCGATGACGTTCCCTCACCAACGCGAATAACTCTCAGCAAAGCTCTCACGCGTGCTTCCGCAAGGCTTAGTGATGCTGAGGAGGTGGAAAAATTGCCCACCAGCCCAATCGGGTGCATGTGCCACACATCAGGATCAGCCGGAAAGCCCTTGACTGCCTTCGCCTTGTCCCACCATTGCAGCTTCTTGATGCGCTCCATCTCGGTCTTCCAGATGGGGCCGCCAAGCGTCCCCATCAGCGGCAGGAATTTTTCCCACTTGCCCATGTCGCCCCCCCATTCGCTTTCGTAGCGAAAGATCAGGTGGGAGCAGACCGATTGCCGTCCCGTTTGTACGGTCGCAGATGCGCACGCCGGTCTTGCCACTTCATCTTTCCGTTATCGCCCCACAGTCTCAGATTCTAACGAGGCGACAACCATTCTGACTCCGGGGGGCTGCGGCGAGGCATTACGCGAGGATTACGGGCGATGATCAGACGGCGCAGCGCGATCGAGCCAGCGATCGGCCACATGAAGACGGACGGAAAGCTCGGCCGGAACTGGCTAAAAGGTACACTCGGCGATGCGATGCACGCGGTGTTGTGCGGCGCCGGTCACAACCTGCGGATGATCCTCAGGAAGCTGCGGCTTTTTTGCGCCCTCGTTCTTGTCGCGTTGTTCGTTTCTGTCGATCAGACAACGCCCGCCGCCTGACGCCGACGACGCACAAAACGCTTTATTCAGGGTCGACTACAAAGCCACGCCCCCATCCGCGTGACAAGTGCCCGCAAAGGCAAGCATCAAGAAAGGTAGAACCGAGAAAAATCTCACTCTTTTTGTCATTTCAAAAGCTCTCCCTGAGGAGGTTCCACATACCGCACCGCCCAAGGATCCGCATGACGCAATACGGCCTGCATCGTGAACTGCCAGAAAGCAGGTTTTCGCGTGGCATACGATCACCCTAGGCGTAGATACTCAGGGTTGCATCAATTCATATATTCGGTTTGGTAGCCGGAAAATTTATTTCCTTCAAATTTGAAGCAAAATTTCCCGTTCGTGGTGGCTCGATAAACGAGTATAGAGCCATCAATGCATATCTTGTTGCCGTCCGCAGAGAAAGTCAGCCTTGGCTTTCCCATCGCCTTTGAATTTTTCATATTGACCGCACCACTGTAGTAATCGAATGGCATGGGGTAGACAACCCCAGTTTGGGTATCAATTATCACGACACTATCACCGTAGTACTCGGAAGGACGCCACTCTTTGATATGCAGGATAATGTAGTGTCCGTTAAAATTTGCGACCTGATTTGAAATCGCACCTTTGATTTCCGATATATGCCTCCCATCACAAAAATCAATGGGCGAGTACATAAAAGAGCATTCGTAATTATGAGAATAAGCGATCTCAACGTGATCGAATGGATGATTGGCCTTATTTGCCAAGGACTTGGCGTGGCATGTTGCAGCGCCGATACCGCATACAACGATCAGAAAGAACTGGAGAGTGATTTTTTTCATTTTATGTCAACGTGACTGCGATATTTCAACAAGGATGTCCCGGAGTCTGTTTGTGGACGGCATGTATGCGTGGTTGTTCGCTCCCTCGTAATAGGAGAGTGTCCCGTCCGAGACTCTTCCGTCCTTTATTTGACAGTTAACAGGGGCCGCAATAGACGCCCATTCTTTGGATGCTGCATATTGAGCACCATCTATCGTTCCGATGCCTTGCTTAATGAACTTAGCCAAAACACCTTTACCAGCATGAAAAATCAAGAAATCACTAAACATCCGCTCTTGCATATCCTCGTCATATCTCTCATCCCCTGTTAGGCCCAGCTTGATCATTCCCTCCCGGAGAGTCGGGATGATCGTCTGGTACTTGCCCGTTGTATAAAATCTCGCGGGGTCTGTATATGAGAGATTTTCCGTTGCAAGGATTGCATTTATTGTTTTGCCAGTGACGGTCCCCTTCGGCCTTGTCATATATGAATGTCCGACTGCGCCATGAGGCCCGTTTGTTCCAGTATTGTACGACTCATATCCACCTTCCCCACCGGAGATAATATCTCCGATCTTTCGAATCAATTCATCAAGACTGCTTCCCGATTTAAAGAAGTTGCCCACCAGCCCAATCGGGTGAATATGCCACACGTCAGGATCTGCCGGGAAGCCCTTGACGGCCTTCACCTTGTCCCACCATTGCAGCTTCTTGATGCGCTCCATCTCGGTCTTCCAGATGGGTCCGCCAAGCGTCCCCATCAGCGGCAGGAATTTTTCCCACTTGGCCATATCGCCGCCCCATTCGCTTTCGTAGCGAAAGATCACGTGCGAGATGGCTTCCGCCAGCCAGGGCACGGTGAGCGCCTTTCTCAAGTCAGCCGGGACCACGTTCCCCTTCCCGCTGCCCTGGCGCTTGGCCGCCGTCTCCAGCTTGCCGATGAACTGCCCCGCGTTCACCGTCGCGGCAACGGTGCTGAATTCCTTCTCGTCCTCGCCTTCAATCAGCCGCTTCGCTTCAAACAGGTTGCGCCGGTACATGTCGAGCAGCGCAACGCTGGTTGTATCAACCGTATCGAAGCCCGGCCATGCCCACGGACTTTCCCAGAGCGTATTCGGATGGCTTTTCTCACACACCCATCGCGTAATCGACCTGCCCTCTTCGTCGCCCGCCGTAATTGACCACCATTGCGCGCCCTGATCGTCCGTCGCCCGGTCGATCTCGCGCCCCTGGTCAAGCTGGGTACGCGAAAACACCTGCTGGTATCCAACAGACGGACCTTGGGCATTGGCAAACTGCAACGGGAACGTTGCCCAGGTCGGAACGGTTGCGCCCGCAACCTTGCCCGCATACTTGGTACGTTCGACCCAGAGCGGATCGCCTACGGGCGTACCGCTGGCGGGATGGTTGTGGTTGTGCCCGTGGCCGTGTGTGGACGGCTGCGCCGCAAGCTTCGTTGGCTGAACCTTCGCCCATAGCCCCTTGCCCGGATCGCCCTGTTTGCCCGTCACGAGAACCAGCTTCAGCCCCGCCAGCCCGGTATTAATTTGTGGATCGGCTGGCTTGACAAGCTTCGCGCCCTGCCCGATCAGCAGAAGCGGTTTATCCGGCAGCTTCTTTGCCCGTTCCTTGCTCTTGTTGATGAAGTCATTGACTTGCGCCCCTGTGAACACTTCGACGTGTAAGAGCGGAAACTCACGCTTCGGCGGCAGCAGGCTCGCCTCGGCGGAATTCTGGTACTCGCCCAGGTAGCCCACCACGTCGCCCGCCTTCACCGGAAACGGCTTGTCGAGCACGACCACCGTATCGAGCGGCTTCGGATCAATCACCGCGTCGAGTTCATCGAGATTCACCCAGCCTGTCAAGGCGCGCGGATCGGGCGTCCCGCCAGCGATAGCGGCAACGGGCGCACCCTTCGTGATTGTCCCGATCAGAGCCCAGCCTTTCGCGACATTGCCGACGACGCTCAATTCGCCGCCTCGCGGCAGCAGTCCAATTACCGTCCCGTTGGCGCGGTCGCAGATGCGCACGCCAGTCTGTGGCGCACCGGCATCCTTGGAAGCCTCCGCCGGACTGGCTGGCGGCACCGTATAGCGCACCTGATCGGGATACGTTGAAAGCGCACCCAGGCTGTCCGGGGCCGGACCTGACAGCGCACCGCCGAGCAGCGCACCGCCGAGCAGCGCGCCGCCGCCCAGCGTGGTGGTGTTCAACGCGTCTGAAGGCGTGCCGAGATTCAGCGGCGCATTAAGTTGCCGGGGCTTGGCCTGGTGGTCACTCGCTTTCCCGCCAACCCGGAAATGCTTGTCGCCCTGCCAGAAAGGCAGCGGATGGGTCGACGGCGCGGACGCGCTGCCGCCTTCCGTTTGCGCGTCCTGATAGCCCTTCCAGTCAAGCTGGTGCATGTACAGGCTGTAAAACTCCAGCACCTCGTCGGCGGGCGGCTGGTAAGCCTGCGGGGCGCTGGCGGGCGTCGCAGACGCACCCGAAGCCGGAGTTGCTGCCGTCGATGATGATGTGCCTTGCCTGTCTGGTTCAGGCGGTAGCACAAGCCTATGGCGGATCAGCACGAAGCCCGTCGAGTACAGCGCGTAGCGCGGCGGGAAAGGTGGATAGGTCAGTTCGGGATAAGTCGAATCCAGGCGGTACGCCACCACCTCGCCATCGGCAATGGCCCTGACGCCATCGCCCTGCTTGAGCTTGCCGCCCGTGCCCGCGTCGAAGTGGATGCCGCCGTGATACATGCCGTTCGAGCCAAGCGGATAGAACCCGCCGTCCGAATTTGCCAGGACACCAAGCCAGGTTTGCGGATCGGCTTCATTGCCGCTGACCGGAGCAAAAGGAAAGCTCCAGTTCAGGGGTTGCCATTGCGGCGGTGGGCTTGCGGGCGCTGCCGGGGCGGCGGGGTGATGTGGATGACCGTGATGTGTCGCCATGAATAGGCGTGCCTCCTTGTTGGGTTTCGTGGGAGACACGGCCCGAAGGGCAAGGACTGCAAAGCCGACGCGGGCCGCGATGTGGACCCGTTACGAGCCATCTCGCCTTATAGCCCGCGAGATGGTTCGTCTCAATACGGAACCGTCTGAAATTTAGTCAACAATTGTCAAGCCTCAATGCGACTGCCCGGCCCGGTTCACGCGGCCGTGAAATCCGGCTGCGGCTCGCCAAGCTCGCGAAGCTGTTCGTAGACGTATTCGCTGAGTAGCGCTGTCACCTCGTCAACGTCCACGCCCGGCGCGGCGGCAATGAACGGCGCAACCTTCGACGGCCAGCGCAACCAGGCGTCACGCGCATCTCGGAAAACCTCGAACACGATCTCCTCGGCCTGCGCCAGCTCAATCAACCTGCCTGAGCGCTGCTGCGCGTGAAGATTCGCGAAGACGCCGTCGTGCGCAACAAGGCCGTTTATCTGGCGCTGGGCATTCTGCCCGACGGCACGCGCGACATTCTGGGCCGTGGATCGAGAACACCGAGGGCGCCAAGTTCTGGATGAAGGTGTTCAACGACCTGAAAACGCGCGGCTTACGCCTTAGTCTCTAACTTCAAGTGCAACACCTGTATTGAGATAAGGTGTTGCGATGAAGAAGAAATACCGTCATCTGAGCGCGGAGGAACGCGCGGTGATCATGATCGAGATTGGCAAGAACACCAGCGTGCGTGCGATTGGGCGACTGCTCGGGCGTAGCGCCTCGACGATTACACGGGAACTGGCCCGCAATCGTGCGGAGTCGGCGCGATGCTACGACGCCACGCGTGCAGCCAGGGCTTACCGTGCCCGACGTGAGCGCAGTCGACGAGCGCGCAAACTGCGGGCGGGGAGCGAACTGTATTGGCGCGTGCATCATCACCTCGTCTATCGGCGCTGGTCATGTCGAATTGGCCAGGCAGTTGAATCTCGACATCTGGTTTGCAGACCCATACTCGCCCTGGCAGCGCGGCAGCAACGAAAACACCAATGGCCTGCTACGCCAGTTCTTGCCCAAAGGCATGGACCTGTCGGGTGTCACGCAGACGCAGTTGAATGCTATTGCCAAATTGCTCAATGGACGCCCTCGTCAAACCCTCAATTGGAAAACACCTGAAGAGGCGATGGCGGTGGAGCTGGCCGCGGCTGGATTAGCTAAACGTTGCACTTGACTCTTGAGACCACCCCCTCGGCATGCGCGCTCGTCACTAAACCGAGTCCGAGTGCCAATACTATACTTGTTTTTCCAATATTCATGAATTACTCCGTTGCCAGACCTAACAAGGGGGCGACTGCATTGTATCGAGTGAGCCGATCTCCGTAGCCAGTTTTCCCATGTGTGCGGGCCGAATGAGTAATTGCAAGCCCCCGAGACTCAAGGACAGGAATTGATGGCGCGGCAATCAATCCAGCGCTCAATGGTGATTCCATTTTTTTCGGAATATGAAACTTTCCAGAATTTCAAATCATCCGAAATACTTATCAATTTGACATACTCCCCTTTAACAACATACGTTTTAACTTTAATTTCCGAAGGCGTAGGATACAAGAAGGCTTTGTCTAAAACTACCTGACGCTCACCTGGGTGGATGTCGGCCTGTTTTCGCTTGAGAGTGACCGAATATGGACCATAAAAAAAATCACCCTTCGGACTCTTTTTAACCTTCCACGTCAATGCATCGTCGTAGCTAGCTAAATCGGCAAAGCCATCTTTTGCACCAAAAAAAGAGTAAAAACGCACTCCCGCGTGTTGCTCGTCTTCGCTCACGTGCCCAGAAATATTTTCAGCTCCGTCCGTGTCACAATCAATTCGATTCCCATTTTGCGTGATAAAGCAGTAAGAGCCTGTCACCGTACCATCACGCGCCTCATGGAGCTTAATTTCAAAGGTCGAATAAGGCTTATTTGCTCCAGCCAGATGCTCTACATATTCCCAATCACCCGAAAATCGTCCCTCGGCCGCCCATGCCGTCGAATGAAAGAGCAGAGCGCTTGCTACGGGCATCAAAAGGGTCACGCATCTAGACATGTTCATACTCGCACCTGCAGGCAATCATTTACTCTGTTCAACCACCCCTTAAGATTACCAGTCTGACCTGGGTCCTTAATTGTGAGATTCGTATAATATTGACATCTAATCGATGCTATATCCTGAAGTAATGCCTCCTGATCGGGGATTGCGTTGATGGCATCGACCGTTTGTTTTCCCATGCCGCCATCCTCTACAATGTTTGAATGATATTTCTGGTTTAGCAGTTTTTGAATCTTCAGTGCGGCTCCACCAGAAGTTATACTCCAATCGTAAGACATTAATGCTACACGCTCATCTTTAAAACCACAAAAACCTTTTGGCTGCCAATAGCGCTTCAAATAAATAACTTCGGCTTGCTGCTCCGTCAAATTCTTCAAGTTATCCAGCGTAGGTGCAACGCCCACGTCTTCCTCCGCGCATTTCTGCCATGTAGCCCATGCAATACCGTGATTCGTCGGACCTCCCTTGTCGTCGCTTCTGTTCACGTATCCGCCTTCATGTCGAAGAATAATTTTTGATATTTTCTTGAATCGGGCAGCACAGTCACAACTTTCAATAAAATTCCCCACCAGCCCAATCGGATTGATGTGATATACGTCGGAACCGGGGAAGCCCGGGACGCCCGCCGCCACCTCGTCCCACCACACAAGTTTCGCGATCCGCTTTTTTTCCTCTTCGTGCTCGGGTTTCGGCCCGGTGCGCTCTTCGATGGCACTGAGCAATGCCTGCCACTTCGCGGGGTTAGCCCATTCGCTTTCATGCCTTGGGATGAGGCGCGATGCGCGAAACGCCGCCCACGGAAACCCGCCCTGGGCGCTCTGTCCCATACCGCAAAGGTCGTCCGCCGCGTGCAGGACGTCGCCGGTTGGATAGAGCACACGGTAGATAGCGGCCATGAGCGGGCTGAGTTTGCCAAGCGAACCGGCACCGGGCGTATCACTGCCAAGCGTATAGTCCGCGTAATCGGCAGTGCTCGCAAAAATGGTGTGCGCCGGGTCGTGGTCCTCGTCGTGGCACTCGAAATCGATCCAGCTTCGCAAAAACTCGCGGGTCACGCGGCCACCAGCAAAGCTCTGCTCACGCACCCATCCGGTGATGGCATTGCGTTGCGCGTCCGCACTGTCCACCTCCCACCAGCGCCGTTTCGACCCGTCGTTGCCCACAGCGGTTTCCATGAACACGTGACCGGCGTCCTGCGGCAGCGCGGCGAATTGATAGACCTGGATTACATCGGTCTGTTTTGGGTCTTTGCCCGGTTGCCCGTTGGCGTGAGTCTGGTAGAGCATCGTTCCACGGTCCACGCGCAGGATGGTTGGCTCCGGCGACAGGTCAAGCTCGCGCCACTTGCTCTCGTCCGCACAGTTGGTGTCAACCCATTTGCGTCCCGCCTTGATGAACGGCTTGATACCTTCGTCGCAGAACACCTCGATGTGCGCCATCCGGGTTCCGCTCGAACACTCGTTGAGAGAGTCATAGCGGCCCAGGTGGCCGATCAGGTCGCCCGCCTTGACCGGGATTCCGCCGCCTGCGCCCTGCGGGTCGCCTGGGCTGCACGTCTGGTTCGTCGTGACGATTACCCGGTCGAACATCGAATCGGGGATGCTCTCTTTCGCGACTGGCCCGCCATTCTGCGCGCCCAGGAAAATCCAGCCGGTGACGGCCACGGAAGGCTCGACATAGCCACCAGCCTCAGGCGGATACAGCGTTGCGCCGCCCAGGTCCGTTAGTTGGCCCCACGTCGCGCCGTGCACCGTCTCAGTCTTTCCGATGGTGACGCTTGCGCCTTGGGGCAGGATACCGGCGATAGACCCGTTCGGCGTCTTGCGCACGTGCAAGCCTACCTGCGCCGGGTCCGCTGGCTGGCCGCTGCGTCCCGGCTGCGGCTTGTCCTGCGCATACTGCGTTATCTGCCACTGCCGCGACCAGTACGCCGGTTTCTGCCGCTTCGGGTAGTTGTCGTAGTCGGCGTTCGACATCAGGTGCATGTAGAGGCTGTAGAAGGTCAGCTTCGTGCCGCGCGGAAATTCCATCTCGTGCCGCACTAGCGCAAAGCCCGTGCTGTAGGGGGCCTGAAACGGCGTGTTGCCACCGCCGAGCGCCACGTCGCTCACCGGGTAGTCCTTATTGGCGCGATACGCGATCAGCACGCCGTCTGCAATGCAGCGTAGTCCCGTGTCGAGGTCGAGCGCCTCTCCAGCACCGCCTTCCGTGATGTGAATCCCGCCGTGCCACATGCCCTTGCGGCTGACAAGATACGCGCCGGACGGCTCGCTTGTGGCGAGAAGGCGGTAGATGTCATGCTCGTCGGTGAACTGTGTCGATGCCCCACTGTTACCCTGCGCCTTGCGCTGGAAGGGGAAGGCAAAGGCCAGTTGTTTAAGGGCGGGCGGTTGTGGGGGTTGTGGCGTCTGTGGCTGATGCGATGCCGGTTTATTCCTCATCGATTCAGTGCGCTCCTGAGTGGATAGGGTCGCACCACGCTATGACGGGCGGACTGGCAGCGTCAATCAGCCAAGGCCTGGAAATATGCAAACATTTGTCAAGTCGCAAAATCAAACAGCGGGAGCATCAGGGTTCACGACGGGATCGCACCGCAGGCGGTGCCGTGCGTGGTGGGGGGCGATATCATGAAGCAATAGCGGCAACAAACGCCTATGGAAGCCGAGCGCACGACTTTGCGCTGAAGCGCTACCGCAAAGAGATCGTTCCCGAGAAGCGACACTCGCATCAGGAAGAACGCCGGATCGATCGATTGCTCGATAACGACCCCGCATATCGAATGCCAGCCAATTTCAGAGGCACCGATTTCGCCAATCTTGTCTTGATAAAAACAAGCCCGCGATTTTTTTCCGCCAGGTTTTGCCTATGCCCGCGGAATCCAACGACCGGCTTAGGCCAGCGCCCTGACGCGAAACCCCTTCTTTTCACGCAGCGGCAGCCAGCGCCCACGCGCCTCGAAGCCGTCAAGCTGGCGCAGCAGCATGTCGACCGTGGCGAGTTGAACGTGAGTCAGGTGGTTCTGCTTGAGCAGGGTATGAAGGCGCTTGCGCCAGTATGAGACGCCCATCACCGGCGTTTCGAAGTCGCCCGTCAACGACGGCGGCATCACGCGCGCAATGTGCGCGATTTCCAGTTCGACGAAAGTCATGACTACCCCCGTGTGGCTAATGCGTCGTTTCTTATCGTATGGATCTACTCTAGACCGCCACGCTACGCGCAACAGCTATCAGCCTGGATAGGTAGGGCTGGCCCGAAGCGAAGACGTTAGCAATCCTTCTCTCAATCCAGCCATCAGCCGTTTTTTCGGAACGCCGATTTACGAGACCGACGTAGGATGCACGCCTCTTTCAACCTGACCGAGGCATAAACATGAACGGCCATTCGACCGACCGGCTCGTCGCGGGCTCGATCGTCGGCGGCATCGTCACCGCCTTCGCCGTCGTGCTGCTGACCTGGCTGGACTTTCCGTCCGAGCGACATTTCAACGTGTACGTGCGGCTTGCTGTTCCCGTCTTGATTGCGGCGTGCGTGCTCTTTCCCCGTCCGCTGCTGATGCGTACGGTCCTGCACGAGCGCCGTGATCCGACCCTGCTCGACGAGGATCTGAACCACTTGCTGCTCGGCCGCGCGCTCGGGCTGGTCGGCGGGCTCTTCATCGGCATCACGCTCGCGACCGAAATCCTCTAGCGGAACCCGCGAGCCGCGACGTTGTGTGGGGCCCAGGGCGCCCCACCGCGGCATTCACAGGAACGGCTTGCCGTCCACCTGCTCGTACACCTTGTTGCCTTCGTCGTCCTCGAACTGTTCGAGGTAATTGCGCGCCCCGCAAAGCGGGCAGCGGAACAGCGGCCCCTGGCCTTCGTTCTTGATGACCACTTCGCTCTGTTCCCAGGGCGTGCCGCACGACTGGTTGCGGCAAACGAACGATTCAGACATGCAGACTCTCCTGACGATAACGGCCGCAAAGCCTACAGCAAACGCGGCCCGAGCGCAGGACTTCCTTGCCCTGCTGTTCAATTTTTGAGCAGTGCGCCGTAAGGCTGTTCAGCCCCGGCGCACACCTCGCCCTCCTCTTCGGGTCCCCGCGCCGCGTGCCGTCCGTCCGCACGCGCCACGCCTCGGTGCCCCGACGTGTCACGCGCGTTGGCACGGTTCTGGCGTTATGGCCCCGCGGTAGCGCGGCGCGGCGCGCCGCGCCCGTCCATATCGATACCGAGAAGAGAGGAGCACGACGATGAATCACGCGGAAATGCAGTTCCTGAGCATCGGATTCCCGTACAAGAAACAATACGGCAACTTCATTGGCGGCGAGTGGGTCGCACCGCTCGGCGGCGAGTATTTCGACAACGTCTCACCCATCACCGGCCATGCGTTCACGTCGGTGCCGCGCTCGCGCGAGGCCGATATCGAACTCGCGCTCGACGCCGCGCACAAGGCAAAAACCGCCTGGGGCAAGACTTCGCCCGCCGACCGCGCCAACATTCTGAACCGCATTGCCGATCGCCTCGAACAGAACCTGCAGACGCTAGCCGTCGCCGAAACCATCGACAACGGCAAGCCGCTGCGCGAAACGCTCGCCGCCGACATTCCGCTCGCCATCGACCATTTCCGCTACTTTGCGGGCTGCGTAAGGGCGCAGGAAGGCGGCATCTCCGAGATCGATCACGACACGGTCGCCTATCACTTTCACGAGCCGCTCGGCGTGGTCGGTCAGATCATTCCGTGGAATTTCCCGATCCTGATGGCCACCTGGAAGCTCGCGCCCGCGCTGGCCGCCGGCAACTGCGTCGTGCTCAAGCCCGCCGAGCAGACGCCGGCCTCGATTCTCGTGCTAGTCGAGCTGATTCAGGATCTGCTGCCGCCCGGCGTGTTGAATGTGGTGAACGGTTTCGGCCTCGAGGCAGGCAAACCGCTCGCGTCAAACAAGCGGATCGCCAAGATCGCCTTCACGGGCGAGACCACCACGGGCCGGCTCATCATGCAGTACGCGAGCCAGAACATCATTCCGGTCACGCTGGAGCTGGGCGGCAAGAGTCCCAACATCTTCTTCGACGACGTGCTCGATCACGACGACAGCTACTTCGACAAAGCGCTCGAAGGCTTCGCCATGTTCGCGCTGAATCAGGGCGAGGTGTGCACCTGCCCGTCACGCGTGCTGATCGACGAGAAGATCTACGACCGTTTCATGGAGCGCGCGCTCAAGCGCGTCGAGGCGATCGCCCAGGGCCACCCGCTCGACCCGAAGACGATGATCGGCGCGCAGGCTTCGCACGAGCAGCTGGAAAAGATCCTGTCGTACATCGACCTCGGCAAGCAGGAAGGCGCGCAATGCCTGACGGGCGGTGCGCGCAACCAGCTCGCCGGCGAGCTCGGCGACGGCTACTACGTGAAGCCGACCGTGTTCCGCGGCCACAACAAGATGCGCATCTTCCAGGAAGAGATCTTCGGGCCTGTGGTCTCCGTGACGACGTTCAAGACAGAAGACGAAGCCCTCGAAATCGCCAACGACACGCTCTACGGCCTGGGTGCGGGCGTCTGGACGCGCGACGGCACGCGCGCGTACCGCTTCGGCCGCGCGATCCAGGCCGGGCGCGTGTGGACCAACTGCTATCACGCTTATCCGGCGCATGCGGCGTTCGGCGGCTACAAGCAGTCTGGGATCGGGCGCGAGAACCACAAGATGATGCTCGACCACTATCAGCAGACGAAGAATCTGCTCGTCAGCTATAGCGACAAGCCGCTCGGCTTCTTCTGATCGGGGTCCGCGGGCGGCCGCGCGATCCGGTGCGCGCCGCCCGCTGTCCGCCTCCCCATACAAGGAGCCAGGCCAGCATGGTTGCACGCGTCATCGCCACACCCAGCGCGCTCGCGCTGATCGAAGGGCTCGCGCACGAGCACGGCCCGCTGCTCTTTCATCAATCCGGTGGCTGCTGCGACGGCAGCGCGCCGATGTGCTTTGCGGCCGGCGAGTTCATGGTCGGCGCGGCGGACGTGCGGCTCGGCGAGATCGGCGGCATGCCGTTCTACATGAGCGCCGCGCAATTCGAGTACTGGGAACACACGCAGCTCATCATCGACGCCGTGCCGGGCAACGGCGGCATGTTCTCCCTCGAGCGCCCGACGGGCCTGCGCTTTCTCACGCGTTCGCGCTTGTTCGACGACGACGAGAGTGCATGGCTCGCCGCCCATCCGGTCGCGCGGGCAGACGCGTGAGAGGCGGCGCGCTTAGTCGCGCGGCGCGGGCAGCGGCGCGGAAGGTCCGGGGCGCGTATCGTCGAGCACGTCGTCGCTATCGTCCTTGAGGTTGACGCCCGTGTAACCCAACGCGCGCGCCCGCGTGAGCAGGTAGTGCAGCTTCGCCGCGGCGGCCGCATAGCCGAGTCCTTCCGGACGCACGTTCGAGATGCAGTTGCGTTCGGCATCCGTGCGGCCGACACGCGGTGCGCCGGTCAGATAAAGGCCCATGCTGTCCGGCGAACTGAGGCCGGGACGCTCGCCGATCAGCATCACGACAAACGCCGCGCGCAAACACTCGCCGATCTCGTCGCCCAGCGCGACGCGCGACTGGCGCGCGACCACCAACGGGCCTGTGCGCCAGCCTTCCAGCTTCGGCAGCAATGCGTCGAGCAGCGGCAGCGCATGGGCGGCGACAGCACGCGAGGAGAGTCCGTCCGCGATCACGAAGACGGCGTCGACGGGCGGCGCCGCGGTTCTGCGCAAGGCTTCGACGCTTGCCGCGTCGAGCCGTCGGCCGAGATCGGGCCGGCGCAGATAGTGATCGCGATCGGGCGCGGCACTGTGGACGTCGAGCGACGCGAGGCCGCGCTCGCGCAGCGCCGCATGCAGTGCGGACGCGTCGAGCGGCTGATGCACCGCGTCGCGCGCCTGCGCATGCGCGAGCTCGAATGCGAGCAGCGGCGCCGTTGGCAGGCCGCTGCCCGCCCGGCCCAGCGCGATGCGCGCGCGCGTGTAGCGGCGCAATGCGTCCCACGGATTCGCCTCGACGGGGCCTCGGCTCATGCGCCCTCCACCCAGTTTGCCGCCTGCGCCAGCAGCGGCGGCTGCGTCGACCCGCCCAGCAACGCGCCGCGTGCATCGGCGATCTGCATTTGTACGAGCCATGCCTCGAATTCCGGCGCGCGACGCAGCCCGAGTACCTCGCGCAGATACAGCGCGTCGTGAAATGACGTGCTCTGGTAGTTGAGCATCACGTCGTCGGCGCCGGGCACACCCATGATGAAGTTCACACCCGCCACGCCGAGCAGCGTGAGCAAGGTGTCCATGTCGTTCTGATCAGCCTGCGCATGGTTCGTGTAGCAGATGTCGCAGCCCATCGGTACGCCCAGCAGCTTGCCGCAGAAGTGATCTTCGAGCCCCGCGCGGACGATCTGCTTGCCGTCGTAGAGATACTCCGGGCCGATGAAGCCGACCACGGTGTTCACGAGCAGCGGCCGGTAACGCCGCGCGACGGCGTAGGCGCGCGCCTCGCAGGTCTGCTGATCGACGCCGTGATGCGCGTTCGCGGAGAGCGCGCTGCCCTGGCCGGTCTCGAAGTACATGACGTTGTCGCCCAGCGTGCCGCGCCCAAGGGCGAGCGCCGCCTCATGCGCCTCGTCGAGCAGCGCAAGCGAGATGCCGAAACCGGCGTTCGCCGCCTGCGTACCGGCAATCGACTGAAACACGAGATCGACGGGCGCGCCCTTTTCAATGGCCGCGAGCGTGTTGGTGACGTGGGTGAGCACGCAAGACTGCGTCGGCACGGCATAGCGCTCGCGAAAGCCGTCGATCATGTCGAGCAGGCGCATGATGGCCGCGAGATTGTCGGAGGCCGGATTCACGCCGATTACCGCATCGCCGCAACCGTACATCAGGCCGTCGAGCATCGAGGCGGCGATGCCCCGGACGTCGTCGGTGGGATGGTTGGGTTGCAGGCGTACCGAGAGATGGCCCGGCAGGCCGATCGTGTTGCGAAAACGCGTGATCACGGGCCGCTTCCTCGCCACCGCGATGAGATCCTGATTGCGCATCAGCTTCGAGACGGCCGCCACCATCTCGGGCGTAAGGCCGTCGGCAGCCGCGGCTAGCGTGTCGGCCTGTGTGCTGTCCGCCAGCAGCCACTCGCGGAATTCGCCGACGGTGAGATGCGCAATGGGCGCGAAGGCCTGCGCGCTGTGGCTGTCGATGATGAGGCGCGTCACCTCGTCCGTTTCGTACGGGATCAGAGGCTCGTCGAAGAAGGCGCGCAGCGGCAGATCGGCGAGCGCGAGCCTGGCCGCCACACGTTCCTCTTCGGTCTCGGCTGCGAGGGCCGCGAGTTCGTCACCCGAGCGCGGCACGCTGGCCTTCGCGAGCAGCGTGCGTAGACCGTCGAAGCGGTAAACACGGCTACCCAGGGTCTGGACGTGTGACTGCGCGTGGCTCATCGGGCTTGCTCCTGTGCGGGCGGACGCTTTTCCGCCACTTCCACGATAGCGCCAAAAAAACGCAGCGTCACGCCGGCCAACACCTCGCGCACGACGGTGCTATCTTGAATCTCCTACCCGGGCGGCCTGTGCCGCCTACCCTCCTGGAGGCGCCACCATGCAACACAGCGACGTCAAGATTGTCACCCTCGAACCGATGGACCTGCTCGCGGTGGGACACGTCGGCCCCTACCCGAAAATCGGCGATGCGTTCTTCACGCTGGCGCAGTGGCTGGGCCAGCGCGGCGTGCCGACGGGAGGTGCGAAGCTGGTCGGTATCTTCTATGACGACCCGGATCGGGTCGAGGCGTCGAAGCTGCGTTCGAAGGCGGCTATTCACCTTCCGGACGAGTCGAAAGTCACGCCGTCCTCTCCGGTGGAGAGCCTGCAGTTGCGCGGTGGCCCGCATGCAGTGCTGTTGCATCAGGGACCGTATGAAGGTTTGAAAGCCGCCTGGATGGCGCTTTATGCCGACTGGCTGCCGAACTCGGGCCACAAGGCCGATGTCAATGCGCCTTCGTTCGAGCTGTATCTGAATACGCCGGAGGAGGTCGCGCCCGAGGCGTTGCGCACGGAGCTTTATTTGCCGCTGGTTTGAGCGCTCTGGTTCGGGCGATGCTGCCGGAGCAGGCTTGGGTGCGCTTGCTCCGGCGATGTTTCTAAGGTTTTCTTGTTTACTTGTATACAAACGTAGTAATAGTTAACAAGGCCCTGGATTTCCTGTGGATAAGCGGAGAAAACCATTGGGTAATCAAAGGGCTGGCCGTTTTATAACTGCGCGCGACGGGCGTGAACAACGTCCGGCTGCCGCTAACAACTTTTCGGGTCGCGCAGAGCGGCTTCACTTGTCCCCATTCCGTTCACAGACATTCAGCCGGGTTTTCCGGGAGTTATCCGCATGGGGCTGTGGATAGCCGACAGCCCGGCCTTCCCGGCCTTCCCGGCTCGATGCGGCATATCGGCGATCAGGGCTTCTGCGTCGGAGCCAGAGGCGAAGCGACGGTTATCGACCGGCCTTCAGTTGCGCCCAAAGACGGTTTTCGAGCCGCATGATGTCGGCGGGCAACGGCGTTTGCAGCGTCAGCGACTTCAGCCGCTCGGGGCCCGGATAGATGGCCGGGTTCTCCAGGATCGCCGGCTTGATGAGCGGGCGCGCCGCCGCGTTGGCGTTGGGATAGAACACCTGATTCGTGATGTCCGCGCTGACCTTCGGCTGGAGGATGTAGTTGATCCACTGCATCGCGGCCTGGGCGTGGGGCGCGTCTTTGGGCACGGCCATCAGATCGAACCAGAGAATTCCGGCGCCCTTGGGAATCGTATAGCGGATCTCATAGCTGCGATGCGCTTCTTCGGCACGCGCCTTCGCGATCGCCACGTCGCCCGACCAGGCGAGCGCGAGGCAAACGTCGTTGTTGGCCAGATCGTTGATGTAGCCCGACGAGTTGAACTGGGTGATGTACGGACGAATCGCGCGATACAACTGGTACACGGCCTGATAGTCGGCGGGATTCGTACTGTTCGGATCCTTGTGCAGATAGATGAGCCCCACGGCAAACGTATCCTCCGGCGAATCGAGTACCGAAACGCCGCAGCGCTTGAGCTTCGACACATACTGCGGATCGAACAGCAGATCCCAGCTGTCGAGCGGGGCGTCCTTGCCCAGCACCTGCTCGATCTCCGTGGCGTTGTAGCCCAGGCCGTCCGTTCCCCATGACCACGGTACGGTGTACTGATTGCCCGGATCGGCACTCGCCATCATCTTCATCAGCACCGGGTCGAGATTGACAAGATTCGGAATCCTGCTTTTGTCGAGCTTCAGGTAGACGCCTGCCTGAATCTGCTTGCCGGCATAACCCGACGACGGCACGACGATGTCATAGCCCGACGAACCGGCCAGCAGCTTGGCCTGCAGCGTCTCGTCGCCGTCGTAGACGTCATAACGGGTGTGGATGCCCGTCTCTTTTTCGAAGCCGGAGACAGTGCCGTCGGCGATATTGTCCGACCAGTTGTAGACGTTCAGCTCATCGGCGTGGGCACGGCTCGCGCTCGCGCCCAGGAGGCCAAGGGCAGCGACGAGCGTGGTCAGGGTGATGGTACGAGCGGGATGTCGTAAGGTCATGATGGGTCCAGGTTCTCGTTGAACGATGCGATGCGTTTGGGTAGCAAAGGGCAAGGATTACGCTTGCGGTGCAGCGCGGCGCCAGCCCGCCTGCCCAAGCGCGCCCAGCAGCCGGTCGGCGCCGAGCGCGGGGGCGTACACGCCGCCCGGACCGTGCGCGTCCACGGCGGCAACGAGAGCGTTGAGGATCGCTTCCTCGACGGCATCCGCGGCGGCCACGAACAGCGGCGTCATGAAGTCCGCGTTCACGCTGCGCAGCGTCGCGACCGGCGCACTGGTGCTGCCGTAGTCGGCAACCGGCAGACCGTGATTGCCGGTCGAGAAGGCAACGAAGATGTCTCCGCTCGAATACTCGGTACCGCCGCCCACACGCGCGAGACCCACACCCGCCCGCCGCGCGATCTGCGTGCACTGATGCGGCAGAAGCGGCGCGTCCGTGGCCAGGGCGACGACGATCGAGCCCATGCCCGGAACACCGGCTTCGCGTCTTTCGAACGGCGTGGGGAGGTTGGAGAGTCGTTCGCCCACCGGATAGCCGGCGACGCGCAATGCCTCGCGGCGACCATAGTTGGCCTGCACGATGGCGCCGACCGTCCAGCCGCCCTCCGCGACGGACAGCCGCCGCGATGCCGTGCCGATGCCGCCTTTGAACTCGTGGCAGATCATGCCGGTGCCGCCGCCCACGCAACCTTCCGCGACGGGGCCGCCACGCGCGGCCGCGAGCGCTTCGTGCACATGGGCCGCCTTGACGTGCTGGCCCCAGATGTCGTTGAGCAGGCCGTCGAACGTCTCCAGTACGACGGGCATGCACCAGTACTGCCCCTTGCCCGACGCGGCGCGTTCGGCCTCGACCAGCGCATCGCGCACCACGCCTACGCTGTGCGTATTGGTGAAGGCGATGGGCGTGGCGAGCAGGCCCGCCTCACGGATCCACTCCAGCCCGGTCGCGTCGCCGTTGCCGTTCAGCACGTCGCACCCGGCGAAGCACGGGTCGAGCCGCGCGAGGCCAGGGCGCGGCTCGATGACGGTCACGCCTGTCTGGATCGACGCTGCCCCGCGTTTTTCGGCCAGGGTACGATGGCCGACACGAACGCCGGGCACGTCGGTGATGCTGTTCAACGGTCCGGGCGTGCCGAGCCCGATCCGGATGCCCAAGTCCCTGATGCGCATACCTGTTCTCCTTCGGCGCCGTGCGAGGCGCCCTGTCGTTGTTTGTGCGTTGTTTGTGCGCTGATCGCACTGGAGGTAGGGCGATGTTAGGCGGGGGCGTGCGGCGCGACTATTGGTCCGGTGGACTAGGCGCGCCGCAGCGGACTAAACCTTTTGGGTTAGCAGGGAACAAGGAGACCGCATGAAGCTTGACGTTGCGGACGTGGCATTCCATCAAAGGCTGGGGCGCTTGATCGAACGCATCGACGACGGACAGTTCTGGAACGCGCTGATCGACGTGCTGCGCGGCATGGCCTCGTTCGACAACTGGGTGGCGATGGTATTCAGCCCCGTGGACAAGCCACGCGTGGTGGCGGAAAGTCCGCTGCAGGCCAAGCACGACGAACTGTTCCGGGGGTATCTGAACGGGGTGTACCTGCTGGACCCGTTCTATCAGTTCAGCCTTGGTGCAATCAGTCCGGGCTTGTACCGGCTCGACGAGGTGGCACCCGACCACTTTCGCGAGACCGAGTACTTTCGTCGTTACTTTTCGGTGAACGTACTGGAGGACGAGGTGCAGTTTCTTGCGCCGTTAGCGAGCGGCGACACCCTCTCGCTTTCGATGGGCAGCCGGCGGCGCTTCAATTCGGCCGATATCGGCACGCTGTGCCTTTGTGGAGCATGGATCCTGCCGCTGATGCGGCGCGCCGTGCCGGTGAGCGATAGCGCGCCTGTTGGGCCAGAACGCGCGAGCGTGCAAAGCGAGCGCCGGCTGCAGTTCGAGGATGCCCTGCACCGCCGTGCGAGCACCCGCTTGACCGCGCGCGAGATCGAGGTAGCGCTGATGATCCTCGCGGGACATTCGAGCAAGAACATCGCGCGCCTGCTTGGCATCTCGCCAGCGACGGCGAAGGTTCACCGCAGCAATCTGTATCGCAAGCTCGATATTTCGTCGCAGGCGATGTTGTTCCGGTTGATTATGGATGGGGAGGCGCCGGGATGAGGCAGGAAGATAGATGTTTCCAGGCGGTCGATGCTTGATCTTGTTGAGGCGTCGTGAGTGGACGGGCAAGCCGTGAGGGCGAAATCACGTGTCAGGATTGAAAAGACCCGTTCGCAAGGATGGGCGGCTGCCTTTGTTCGCCCACAGAATTCTATGTGCGGCCCTGGGCGGGGAGATGCGCGAGCATCCGCCGGTTGGTCTAACCCGGTCTGCCAACCCTGTCTTATGCCCGCTCACCCTCCTTCCCCCTGTCTCGAGCGGGCCGATTTCTGAACCCCAGCGGACGCTGATGCGACATCAATCGGTCTTTCCTGGTGGTTAGACCAAAGAAAAGCTGGCCGACGAAATTGTGCGGCTGTCCAATACAATTGAAAGGCCGCTCGTCTTCTTCGAACTGATCTGGTTCGGGGCGCCGCCATGGGGCACGCCGCCCACCGTGGCGAACTACGCGTTTTCGGTGGAGGCCACCAACTGCAACGGAGCCGTTGCGTCGCAGCGGTGATGCTTGATGTGCAGTGAGGTCAATCGCCGTCAATAGGTGCCTGGTTATCCTCTGTATCATGACCGTGATCCGATCAACCCTACACGTGAATATGACTAAAAATAGGTGGTTAAGACGAATCTTGAGCGTCGTGGTCTTGGCAGTTGCAACGGATGTTATCGCAGCACAGCCTGTGATCTATCCGACCAGGGATGTCACGGCTATCCGTATCTTGTTGAGCGCGCCGATGGCCAGACCCACGCTGGCCGCTTTGATTCAGCCGGGCGGCTTCCGCGAATGACAACCTACGGCCAGGCCAGCTACATCGTCTATTGGGGTGACGAAGCACTGGCGCGCCACGCAGGAGGTACGGCATGATGCGACGCGTTGCGGTAGTCGGGGACAAGCTCGACGCTGGTGGGGAAATCCTCTCGTATAAAGGCCTTGTCTTCACGGTAGGGCCGGCCAACAAGCAGGTCGCACTCATTGGTGGTGAGGCGTACTGCGAGGCATGCAAAACCACCGGGCACATTGCAAAATCGGGTGGGCCCCGGCGGCTGAACTTCATGGGCGAAACGGCCGCCGACCAGGATATCGTCCTGTGCCAATGCCCGGAGCCTCCGCGCATTGTCGCGCGGCTGGCGGGCGAGGCATGGTGCGACGACATGGCAGAGGTAGCAGGCTACTGTGGCATCCGGGCGGACCGCATCGGGCGGTACAGTCTCGATTTCGGTTCCTGGTTTCGACGAGCAAGTCCGCGCGCTGGGGCGGGGTGCCTCACCCGGCTATCCCTATTACATCGAGACATCGGACGGTCGGGTCCAATACGGGCGGCTCGAGGCTGGTGGTCTACTGCCGCGCGTGCTGACGGAGACGGCCGACGATTACTTCGTCTACTGGGGCGACGAAGCGCTTGCGAAACAACTGGGAGGTTGAACGATGCCGAACAAAAAGACGACGGTGCGCACCAATTCGACACCTGAGTCTGTTAAGGAGGTGCCCCTCAAGGCCGTGACGTTTGAGGAACTCTGGGACAATTACCCCTCCGGCGACCCGTACGACAACTCGGACTATCCCGACCAGTGCGCTATCCGCATGAGCATCACGCTTCACCGCGTCGGCGTAGAGATGAAATCGTTCTCGACGAAGCTCATCAAATCGGCGCGGGGCAAAGATAGCATCGGCCGTATCATCCTTGACGGGATGGCGACGGCCACGCGCGCGGACGAGCTGGCGGACTGGCTGAAGCACCAGCCGTTCGCAGGCTGCCCGAAACCGGAAAGCGCCACGGGGCCGGACTGGAAGGATAAGGTCAAGGGCCGAACAGGCATAATCGCATTCAAAGATTACTGGGCCCGCAGCATGTCGGAGAAAGACCCGAGTGGCGGGCACATCGACCTGTGGAACGGCAGCCGCCTCACCATATCGAGTGGCGAGGGGCTGCTTGGGGTTATCGGGCGCGGCCTCGGCATTTCGAGCGCCCACGTTCCGGGAACCACAATCGGTTACTCGGACCTGAGCAAGGCTAGGGAAATCCTTTTCTGGGAAATCAAGTGAAACGCACTGGCGTCGGTATCGGTTTTGCGGTGATTGGGCTTTTCACGACATGGCTGTCGTGCTGGCTGGGCAGCCGCATGCCGTTCCGGCTCGGCTTCCACTTTCAGTCCGGCTCGGGTGGGTGCTACGAAATCGGGCCGTGCTCGTTGCCCTGGTGGGCGATAGTTTTGCTGCTCGCCATGCTCTTCGGACCGACGCTGGTCTTCGCCATTGTGGGATGGTTCACCGGGCGCGGTCCGTCGGTGGCACGCACCGCGGCGAAGCGGCTGGTTGCGCTCGTACCCCTTACTGCGTGTTTCTACCTGCTGGCCTACGCGGCCCGGCCGTAAGCGCTAATGAAGGAGCCGCGCACAGGGCGAGGCTCCTTTGAGCCCCTTCTCGTCCCAACAGCTTGAAGCCATTGCACGCGTGCTGGTGGACCTGAAAGACCATCGAGCCTATCGAATCGCATCCATCAATAAATATCTCAATGGATGCTTTCCAAAATCTCAGCTTATGGTTCCCGCTACACAACTGTAGACGCACGCAAAAGCTGAGAAAGAGTGCCTTGCTGGCAAAGGACTTGCGGGAGGTGCGCACGCATAAAGCGAGAAAGCGGGACGCATAAAACGAGAAATTTCGCCCACGCCCGTCTCAAACCTGGCGCCAAGTGAGTGGCTGATTGAACCTGTCCCATCAGCGGACGGCGGTCGCGGTCACGCGCGGTTTTCGAAAAACTGCGCCTGAACTAAGGGAATTTTAGCGATTTTCGCGGTTGATGGGAATCTGCTGGGGGGCGCACCGACGACCCTTCTCTATCCCTTCTCAGGCCAGTGATTTCGCTGGTGGGTCGAGGCGGCCGCGTGCGCCGGTCGCAACCGGGCAGGGAGGGGACCCATGAAATCGACCCGTCTTTGTCTTGCCAGTGGCAACGCATTCGTGCCGCTGCTGCATGGGCGAAGGCCCCATTTTTCAAAGTTGGCGCGAAGGTTGCTGAAGCGAGTTTCACCTCGACCATTCCCCGCTCGCGCGCCTTTGCCGTTTCGTCCGCGTTAGTAGTTACGCGCGCCCTGGTCTGTTTGCACCGCATTGGGATGTCCGGCAAGGGAGGATAGGTGGCGCTCTGCACCAGACGTGATGTTGGAATCGGAACTAATTGCGATAACCCAAAACGCGGTCACTGGATAAACGCAGGCCCTGCGGTATGCAGGGCGTACCGTGTGAGTTTCACACTCGATTCCGCATTGGGCTTGGCGCGTTTAATTCCCGAGGAAGTCTGTCATCAACGACAAGAATCTCTCCAGCGCTTCCGGCGAAAACTCGAAAAGCTTGCAGAGTTCCGAGTCGAATGTACGCAGCCTGGCGACTCCAGTTTCCGCTTGCAGCCGCCTACCAAATGCTTCGAGATTGGCGGTGTCCTTTTTCAAGGCAGTGTACAGCACGTAAACACCACCATCGACAAAGACGCCAAATAGAGGCTGACCACCAGGGCGCCGTATCGTTAGCCGTGGATTGTCTCCAGCGGACGAGCCGACGGCGAATTCCACGTCATTGAGTTGGCCCCACGCGCGAATCCTCTCAAGATTCTCGAGCATAGACTGCTTGCCTACGTCGGCGCTGATGGCGCTTTTTGCGTACTTGTTGCGCATCCGGACAAGCGTGAGAAAGTCATCGAAGGAGCGTGGCACTTCCTTGCCAGCTTCGGCGGATTTGCGGCTTTCGGCTCGTGCCGTGCGGCCGATGACCGTGGGAACGAACGCTTCTCTCTCGCCGGACTCGAGCCGCTGTATTTCGATGCCGATGACCTCTTCGACGTCCAGGCGTTCGTTGAGAAATTCTATAAGCCGGCGCAAGGTCAGCGGTATTTCGTCGGCAACAAACACCAGCCGGACCCGACCTGCCTCCAGGTTGGTCTGTACCGATTTCCAGAAACTCTCCGCGTCACGTTCGCCGAGGAATTCGCCCAGTTCCGCGTCAGTGTCGGTTACGCGAGCGACCCTGAACTGATTCTGTATATCCCGCACGTTGTAGGTGACCAGGATAGATGCGTAGTCGAGCATCTGGGCAACGACCAGACGCTTGTTTTCTGGATTCGCAGAGCGTTTGTCTTCTACGAGTGTCGGAATTCCGTCCTGGTCCAGATACAGATGGTCAACACTGAGCGAGCTGCCGCTGCCATCTGTAAGTGGAAATTCATCTTTTATGCGCAGCCACTTGCTTCGACTGCCACTAGACGGATGGGTCAAGCCGTCAGCGAGCAGCTCTGGAAACATGGAGATGAGGTCTTGTAGTTGCTTTTCCTGCTTGTGCGGCTTTCGGTCAAAGCGAACGAGCTTCCCGTTGTCCGTCAGGTACATGCTAGTCATGAATCCCCCTCACACCTGCTGACGCTGTTGTGCCAAGGATAGTCGGTAAGCGAGGCTCCGGCCGTATGTTTGCTTAGTACAGTTACTGCGCTTCGATGCATCGCCCATCGTTCGATGCCCGGACAATCGACCGACTGAAGCAACTCTCTTCGGGGGGGCGTCAGTACAAGCCCGCACGCCAATATCAGTGGCGATTCCGACCTAAACCTCGAAGTGCAACTTTCTCTGAACCGCGACGCGGCCTGGCGTGGCGACGACGGGGGGCGGGCACAAGTATCCCCCGGAAGGTGAAGCCTGTCTGCGAATACTTCAATTGGGTCGAGAATTCTCGACCGCAGAAACGGAATGCTCTTCTATCGGGACACGGAGTGTCCCGTCCGGCACGCATGATTAACGTTCCGAACCTGAGAAGTGTAGACCATGAAAGCAGGAACTAACGACCGGCAGACGCAACCGAAAAACCTGCATACCCCTCGGGCTGGGCGGGCGGCCAGTCCGTACACGGGAAAGACAGCAGACGAGGCAATTGCTCATCTTGAGCGCGTCTTGTCGAGTCCACTTGCGACAAGCATTCTGAAAGCGATTTACTGGAGGCGACGCATTGACGAGATAGCATCAAGCCCCGCTCTCACGTTAGCCCAGCGTGCTCGCATCGACCACGTGAGCTCGTTGCTACTTGCGTCAAAGCCATAATTTCCGACGCGACGTGCTAAGGCTCCGCGTCAATGACTTTCTTCATCATATGCTGCTACGCGATGACTGGTGACCAAAGGAAAATCACGTCACGCGTTGTTGCGCTGCCATTCGAGTTCAGGCAGAGGAAATAAGGTTACCGCGTTCGTTTTAGCGCGGGTAGGCTCGATATTTTAGATAGGCTTGCAAAAGCCCAAGGATGTTTTCTTTCCCGACAGGGTTAGCACTGTGTACGGAGAATATGAAGTCTTCCGGGATGTATTTCCCCCCGGCATCGAGGTCCATTTCTATTAGCCGCTTTACAACCACCATGGCTGTGTCGTCGCCTCCGAGGTCGTGGTCAAACGATATCTCATATGGACATCCACACGTCTCCAGCAAGGCAATAGCCGCGCTCGATGTTCGAGCAACCATCCATGACGACGAGACCGGGTCGCGTAGGTCGTCAATAAACAAGCGATAGGGGCGACGTGTCATCTTGGCCAACGTCTGCGAGCCCGAACGGGTTGGCCCGGAAGAACAGGAATGGGGAATGTCGCCAACAGGAAAGCCTCCGCCTTCCGCTGTTTCGAGAGGTGGTACGCGACTATCTGATGGCAACTTAATCCCGATATCGCCCTTATGGAGGATGAGAGCTTTGACATGTCGCCTAGACTCGGCGGGTTCTCGGCAGAAGCAATCGTACCGAGCATGACGGCTTCTGGCTCGATGCGACTTACACCCTGAAAATATCCGAGCGTGCTGACAGCGCTACTGGCTATGGTAGCGCTGTCGATGTCGGGCATCGAGACCGCAACCATGAGCACGTCGCGAGAAATGACCTCCAGTACATCGGCCCAATCGAAGTGCACCACGTGATTCGCCAGCGCGACCGCGAAAATTGCACCGGCCATCGCAGCAACGGCTGCAGACAGCGTGTCTCGAGAACACGTCAAGATAGCGCCGCATCCACGCAGGCCGATGGGAACTTCCGAGTCGACGAGTACCGTAACGCAACCTTTCTGGTGTTCCGCCCCTGACTGACAATCAGCACGGGTATTTGTCAGCCGGATACTCAGCCCATCCGTCGGCGGCTGGCTCTGTGTCGTAGACTTCTCCCACCGGACGTGCCCGTCGAAACCCGGCAGTACGTCAAGTGGTTCACTCCACAGGCCATGTGGGTCGACGAGTAGCGGTGTAAACGGATGCGCTGGCTGCACGGCCGCAGTGAGGTCCGGATGAGCTGCCTCAAACACGGGGAGCTCCCCGGGTTTTCTCGATACCGGCCGCAGGCAGCTCAGGAAAGTCTGCCGGCGACATCCACGAAGCGACGTAGGCCGCGAGTTCTTCGAGCAGCGACGTTGAATTTAGTCCACTCGGGGACCCTGGAAACGGTGTAACGACGAGCACGCTATGACGGTCGTTCACATGCCTGTCGACGTAGACGAACAGTCGACGTCGCCTTGCGTCACGACCAATGATGACTTCCTCCTCCTTACAGCCGCCGAACCCGAACGCGTCGACGAAATCGTCACGGCTTCCCACCCCTGTCGCGACGATAACCTTGGGTTGATGTTCCAGGCGAAGACGACGCATGAATTCAAAGCGGCCCCCGTCGCGGCAAAGCGTCCGGTAGCTTTCCTTGTCCGCAAGTGCAGGTTCAGCACCGTGCACCTTTGCCCACTCGTCACTGACAACGCGCGGTGATGAAAGGGGAAAGAGATTGAGCTTAAATTCCCATCCTTGACGTGTGTGCAGAAATTCATCGCGGTATGAGCGCCAATCCAGCCCGTTGGCAACCAACCCTGCGCTGGCCAGGACTGCTCTCTGCGTACCGACGACAATTTTGGCTACGTTCCGCCAGTATGGCCACCTCCGATATTCCGCGGCATACGCGTTCCGCCGCTCAATATCCCAAGCATCAGGCTCAAGTTCCGGCTCGATGCTGGACAGCGTCTCGGCGTCAGAACCATGCTCGATTCCGCAAATCCACAGTTTCGCCTTCAGATTCCCCCCGTCCATGCCGCTAAAGGAGGCGAAATAGCGCGAGAGTTCAGAACGGTTAAATGTTGTTGTGTCCACGGTGATTTGCTCGTTGACGTGATGAGGTTAGTGAGTTGACCTATCCGGGTTGCGCAACTGTGTTGGCTGATGACACTCGCTACCAGCAATAAAATGCGACGGCGTAAGTCCTCAATCGGCGGACCAGATTACGCACCCAGTCATGGCCATCGCCTTGCCGTCGAAGTGCTGCAGTAATTTGCTCCCGCTTCTTCGAGAGTTGCATTAGCCGTTGTGCCCCCCGGCAGCAAGCCGAACCGCGCGACCCGCCACGGGAAGATACAACCACTGCTCCTTGACCCATTTGCCCGTACATTTTTCGATAGCCTCCGCGTACGCAGACAGCTGCGAGCCATGCTCCTGCACAATCTCTTCATCACGGCTGGTACCACCCGGGTTGGCCTTATGGTCTACAAGGACCCACCCATCAGGTGTGTCAATCAGCAAATCGATGCGGCCTCGCAGTCGCGTTCCGTTCGCTCGGTTAGCTTCAACGGGCACCTCCACACGAGCCATGCCGCTGGGCCAACGACGTTGGAGCCAACCGAAGAAAGCCTGCAACTGGGCAACGACGGCCGCTCTGCTGACCGCGTGGGTCACTCCCCACGCGCTGAGGATGCGCTCGACATCAGCGTCGTCGACGCTTCCCGATACCCCGGCGCGGGCAATACACAGATGCAATGCGCTTCCGAGAACATCCATTTCGACACCACCGGCAATCGCAACGCGCACGCCGATGGATTCGGACTCGGCAACACCGTATACGCCGCCTTCGGCATCGCTCGGTCGATACCAGAGAGGCGGTACATCGCGCACTGGGGCCGCCACGTACCAGCTACATATCGCTCCGTTCCGTGCTGGTGGCACGCCAATATCAGTGGCCTTCCAGGCTCCTGCTTTTCGGAAAATAGTCCGCCCATCTGGGAGCACGATTGGACCTGTATCACCGAAGAGCAGGTCACCCGCGTCCACTTCATCTACCCAGTCTCTGTTGACGCTACGACTCCGCTGGCAGGTGACAACTACGTTCACGTCGCGCGCGCGGGTCATGCTGACATACAGCAGGCGTTTGTTCTCCGCGAGCGCGTCGTCGGTCATCATCCGACCGATATCGCTCGCTTCTGCATTGATGGCTGACTGTGGCTGTTTTCGTTTACCCCAGCTCTTCGGCCAGAAGTGCACGAAGCGATTCTCCAACGGGCGCTCAGGATTGAATTCGCCGTCGGTACGCGCACGAACGCCCCAGAGCGCGCTTCTCGCCGCCGTTCCGAGAGAGGTGAGTATGACGACGGGCCACTCAAGCCCTTTTGCTCCATGATGGGTCATCACGCTGACGGCGTCGTCGGCAGTGACAGCGCGGTCGTCGGCCTGACCATCGGCCAGTGTGTTGAGCCAGAGCAGAAGTCCGCTAGTGGTCGCCGGACGTCGGGCGGCGATACACTCGTCCTCGTAGGCCGCCCCGAGGTCCATCAAGGCTTCGACGTTGGCGATGCGGGTCCTCGCTTGATGGGGTGAATTCGACCATTGGCTTGCAACGCGGGACACATGTGACTCGGCTTTGGCGAGTAGCAGTGCCTCCCGGGGCGTAAGAGCAGCGATGCTTGGTCGCAAGGTCTCGAGCCGGACCAGAAGCGGATGCGCGTTGTGCCCCACGGTTTTCCATTGGGCAGGGTTTGCATCCTCTCTGGACAGATACTCGAGCCGCTCGCCGAGCCACTCCTGCGCCGGGACACCATCAGCAAGCGACAGTATCAGCGCAGACGCGACAGTGTCCCCCGCGTCGAGCAGGCGTCGAAGGCACGCAAGAACGAAAATGGCTTCTGGCGTGCCAAGAAGTCCCGCTCTCGGGCTCGCGGACGGCACTCCCCATTGCGTCAACGAAGTCACTGCAAGTTCAACCTGGTCGTTCTTGCGGCACAGAACCGCGATATCGCCTGGACGAACGGGTCGTTCCCGTTGCGTTTGCCGGTCGACGACTTTTGGTTCCGACTGGAGCAACTCGCTGACCGCCTGCCCCAGTGCGAGATAGTCGGACTCGTTGTTCGCGCTTTCGAAGTTCCAGTGAAAGAGCGCTGGTTGCCCTGCGACCTCATCGCGGGATGGTTGCAGGTGCACTTGTTGTGGCTGCAGTTCCGGGAGAAACGCGGAGCCGAAGACGGCATTCGTAAGGGACACCAGCGATGGAGTTGAGCGCCGGGAGGTAGTCAATGGGTCTCCGAGCCGTCCCCCCCAACCCTCAACAGCCGCCAGAATGCCTGCTATGAGCCGGGAGTCGGTGCCACGGAATCCGTAGATAGCCTGCTTCGGGTCGCCAACCCAGACCGAGCGCTTAGCCAGTTTGGCGAGTTCCACGAAAAGCGCTAGCTGCAGAGGACTGGTGTCCTGAAATTCGTCGACCATTACAAGGTCAAGCTCGTCGGCCAATGCCTTGCGGACGTCCTCATTATCGCGGATGACCTCAAGCAGCAGAACCTCCTGGTCACCAAAGTCCACCGCTCCCATCAGGCGTTTGGCTTCGGCATACGAGTCGAGTGTCATGGCCGCCAGTTCGAACACCAGCCCAAGATAAGAGCGCACATCCTCATGGAATCCAGGATGCGATTCGTGGGCCTGCGCGGCTTCCGAGACTGGGGTGATGGCCGCACGAACTGCCGCACCGGCGTTCAGCGTGCAAGCTGCAATCCAGTCCGGCCAGCTCCAGCGCCCGTCACGAAAGCACCGCTCAAGACGCTCCAGCTCCCTGTGACCCTTCCGGAGATTGTCAGCGACATTTCCGCCCGCAGCCTCAGTCGTTGCTATATGTAACGACACTTCCTCCAGCGCCTTCGTCAAGGCGTCGTGAAGTGATTTCGTCGGGTCGCTGTGTATCGAATGAGTTGGCCAGTTCGCCAGCATCAGGTCGGCGTTTCGGCCGCCCATCTTTCGTAACTCGTCCGCAGAAATATCGTTATTTCTCGCAGCGTTAACCACCTCCTCAATCTGGGCAGACCACTCTGCATGGTCGATTCCGAACCTGGCGGTAAGCGTCACGAGCAGTTCTCGCCCGGACTCGTCGAGTGTCTCCGCGAGTGATGCCGCCAGCAGACGTTTGGCTTGACCTTCACTCAGGACGGTCTGGTCTGGGGATAGGCCTATCTCGAAGCAGAAGCGCTTCAGCAACTGGCCGCACACGCTATTGACCGTACCGAGCTTTGCCTGCCCGATGGCAGTGGCAAGTCCGATGGCGCCCTTGTTCAAGAGCCACGAGCGGGCGCGTTCGCGCAACTCCGTCGCCGCCTTGACCGTGAATGTAGTTGCGAGGACGGCGTGCGGCCGTGCTTCGCCGGACTCGAGCGCTTCGGCGAGGGTCGACGTGAGCTTGTAGGTTTTGCCGCTACCAGCGCCAGCACTGATGAATTCGATGTTATTCATTGCTCCCAGCCCCCGAGCAGTACCATGAAGTCTTTATCCCACGTATTGGGTCCGTTCACCGGCAGCGTGCCCTCCGGACCGTTGAAATCTTCGCCGCCGCCAACCGGAACGACGTCGATATGGCCTGCCGCCCATTGGCCGGCGCGCCAGTCCCAACTGACCTTTGCCTGCTCAAGGAGATTTGCGGTTGCGCCCAGAGGTGGTGTCCAAACCTGAGCGGTTGGCATAGCGTCCGGACTATTTACGTACATCGCGCCAGTCTCGAGAATGAAATAGCCCAGTGCCGCTGGCGCCACACCGCCTTGCTGCTGGTACAGCGACGAGTAGAGCGCCAGTTGGAGATACTGTCCATCGAGCAGCACCTTCGTGTAGCGCTTGTCACCGCGCCATTTCATATCCAGCGCTACCGTCTTGCCTCCCGCAAGTTCGACGAGGAGGTCGATTTTGCCGACGAGCGACACATGGCCGAGCTGGCCCACGACAGGCAGCTCGGTATGGACACGGATAGCGTTCGCAGCACGCAGATGACGCATCATCGAACGGATTGCGTGCTCACATACGCTCCTGAATCGTTGCAGGCCCACTCCGGCACCGCGCATCAGCAAGACTGCACCCTCAGTTTGAAGGAGGGAATCGATGTTGTCCCGGAACCACGTCAATGCCTGTTCGTCGGTCCAGCCCAGACAGTGCGTCTGCTGAAAAAGCTTCTCGAATACGCGATGCGCGAGCGTGCCAAGGAGATTGTTGCCGTCTCTTGCCTCGAGTATCGAGGCTGGGCGCATACGCGCGATACGCTTGAAAGCGTAAAGTGCAGGCGCATTGAACAGCTCCGACATGGACGTGTATGACTGGTCCGTCGTCGGCAACGGAATCGGCTCACCGAGGTCGAGCGCTTGAGGTGCTGGAGGCAGCGCGGTGTGTTTAAGGTTCTCCGAGAGCGTCCCGACGAATTCACGCGCAACTTGTGCGTCAAGGTCAACAAGGTGCTCTTTCAGGTTTGGCCAAAGTTTCAGCAGCAGTTGCCGAACGGGGTGCTCCTCAGCCCCCGGCGGCGGCAGAACCATGATGAACCGCCGCCTCGCAGCCAGTAGAGGACGCAGCCACTGGCGGGACAATAGCTCCAGTTCACGCTGCGGGTCTCGCACCTCGACACCGAGCTTGCTGAGTGTATCGAGTTCCGACTTCGTCCATTGAAGCGGTAATGGCAACTGCGGCGTCGATGGCATCCACCAGATGACCTCGTCAGCCGACTCAATGCAGGCCGCGGCGTCCGACTCAGCCCGAAGGCACCCCACCTGCGCTGGCGCAAACGGATTTCCTGCACTCGCCGGCGTTGCATGCTCCAGAAGTTGTTCGACCATGCGTGGCGCGATGCTGGGAATGCCCTGCCTCTTCAGTTCAAGCAGGCCATCCCGAACTGCCGCGCACTGCTCTATAGCAGCGCCGAGCGTTGCGTTCAGTGGACCATTTTCCGTGAGTCTTTTGCGCAACGAGTCGGTCAGCTTCTCGACCCGAACCAGCAGCGCATCGACTGGCGCGCCAGCATCACGCTTCCAGCGCTCGCCCTCAAGCCAGAAAGCGATGTCCTCGAGTATTCCATCGCCGCTTTCGTCGGCGCGGATTTCCTGTTTCGCTGACTCCCAGACTCCGCCGCCGATACCGGGCTGCTCCGCCACAGCTTTCGCGAGGCGAACTCGTACCTTCCTTTGGAAGGGACCGATGGGATGAGTGAGAAATTCGACGAGACGACCGACATCAACCGGGTCCCAGCACATTTCAAGTGCGAGCCCCAGAGCCTGCAAGGCCGGACGCAGGCTACTGACACGGCGAAAACCGCTGCTGGCGCCACCCGTCGCCATCATCGTTGCGTCAACCGAGTCGCCGTCCGACTCGCACACGAGAAGTCTGTCGGCCGGCGTCTGGCGGCAATATGCACTGAACCAATGCTCAGCCGATTCTCGGGTCGAGGCCTGAACAAGCACGACAGTGCCGTCAGCAATCGGGTTCACAAGAGGACGAACGTCTCCCTGCGTAACTGCCTCGAGTGCACTCTTCTGGAGTTCGCGAAGCAATCCCTCACCCTGCGATTCGGGCTGCCACTCCCTGACGTCCGGAAGGTGCGAGAGAACCTCGCGCCAGGCACGCGGGAAGCTGTTCAGCGGGTCGATGAGCACCACCGATTCGATTGGGGTTGACCCGGTTTTGAGCGCCGCGAGTATGGTAGCAAGGCGCTCCGCTTGTCCGGGAGGGACGTTGCCACTGGCAATCTGCTCGACCTCCGCCATGTCAAGCAGCCTCAGTGGACTGCCTGAGGATGCTGTCCCATCCCAGCCCCCGAGGCGCCACTCGTCGCGCCAGGAAAGAAGTTTGGCACTCGTGCCGACGCCGTCTGCTTCGAGCGAACGACTGTAGAACCGGGGCTGGCCGGTTTGCCTGCGCAGATGCCCGAGATAGCTTGTGACTCGCTGCGCCGTGCTCACCTCCGGACGGCTCAGCCCCAGCCAGGTTTCAAGAAGCCCGAGCAGCCCCATGGGGCCGACGACCGGCTGGTCCAGGGTGTCCTGACGGGAGGGGCCCAGTCGACTGTCGAGGTTTAGTCCAAGAGTGATATGCATGAGTGGTCTCGAGTAAGACAGGTCTTGATGGCAACGCGCGTTATCGCATCGTCATCAAGGCATGAACGCGACTTTCGAGGCTGCGCAGGCCGACAGTTGCAGATGCTAGCTCCACGCAGGCGAAAAACTCCGCTCGACGCGGTTCCGGGTCAATCAGAAAATTCCGCTCGTGCTGGCACCATCGCTCGCGGGGCAGCATGCTTTCAGGTGAAACGACCTGAAACGCGGTTCCAATCGCGATGAACACGTCGTTGCGTGTCAATTCGTTTTGCATATGGTGCAGCTTGATATATTCCGGTGCCGCTTCGTGGAAGAACACGACACCGGGCTTGACCGTTTCCACCGCTCCGCATCGCGGGCAGACGGTGTCGAGGCGGTACTCCTCCCCGCCTTTGGGGAATCGGAGGTCGCACGATGTACAAAGCATTGAATGCATGTCACCGTGGAGGTGGGTAACGTGCTGGGCGCCTGCCTGCTCGAGCAAATCGTCGATGTTCTGCGTGATAAGTCGCACCCGCTCAGGGCCCCACATGCTCTGCCAGGCGGCGAGAATGCGGTGTGCGTCATTCGGGCGCGCATCCCGCTTCTCGGAGATTCTCTGGTTGTAGAAGCGGAAGACTGCCTCCCGATTCCGTTGCCAGGTCAGGAAGTTGCAGACCTCGTCGATGCTTTCCTGACTCCAGATACCACCGCCTGTCCGAAATGTCGGAATGCCGCTCTCAGCAGATAGCCCTGCTCCGGAAAATACATACAGGCGCGGACCAGTGAAGTGCTGTACAGATGACACCGTTCATCCTCCAGGGAAATGCAGTTTGGCACGGGACGCGACCGGGAGTCCATCGAATTGCGGGCGAGAATTTTGAGGCAGGGCGCTCGGCATCTTTCGCTTCACCCTGGCGCGCACCCCTCAGTCGTCATTTGTGTCCATTCCAGATAGGGTCCGGGTCTTCGTCCCATGAGGGAGCGAAATTCACGTTCTTCCACTTCGGATGGTTCCGGTCGAACGGCGTACCGGGACCTTGTCGCGGACGGTCATGGCGATATATCCATCCAGCGAGGTTTGACTTCTTCATCTCTTCGTAACGAAAAATGAACGCGGCAGTGGACATGCGAGGTCCTCGGCTCAGGAACTCATGTCCCTCAAGCTCGCAATCTGGCGTCCATATCTGCCAGGTGTATTTGTAGAACCTCGGTGGTGTTCTGGGCAGGTAGCCAAGACAGAACCACAGTCCCTCGGGACGGCTTCGTTCCCATTTTTCTCGGGTGGGTAGTTGCATGGCGGGTCAGTTCTTTGGTTCAGACTTTAGCGAACGAGAAGGCCAGGGTTCAATGGTGTCAATCGTCGTCGGCGCAACGGATGAGAGCCACCAGCTGATTGCCCTTACCGAACACCTGAAGATGGGAGTCGAATGTCCTGTCCACTTGAGGATTGTAGATTCCGACCATTCTGCCGCCCACGTAGGCGAATTGTTTCCCCTGACCGAGGGTCTGGATACGGCCGACAATTCTCGACGAACCGTCACGAATATAAAGTGTGCTCATAACACCTCCAGTCCGTTGTCCTGCTGATTAGAAGTTGTCGGCCCAACGGTCCCAGAAGCCGGGCTCATCGTGGTGGGCGTTCTTCATGGCAACCTGCAACGTGACGACGTAGAACCCGACGTCTTCACAGCGCATCGTGCCGTCCGGATACTCGAGAAACGCCTGAACCTTGCGATACTGGTCATCGCTTTCGTCGAACGGCACATTGATGAAAATTTCCCCGGCATACGAACGCATTACTGTCTCGGACGCGAGCTGTCCACATTCGCGCCACTCGATGCCTTCGCCATCGAGCCATTGCACGATGTGCAAACGACTATCCAGACTCCGGTAGTCCGCACGGTGAGGACGCTGCGCTTTCAAGAACTCGAGGTAAAGCACGTCCCGCTTCAGCTTCCGGGCAATCGCATCAATATGTTCAAGGAGTTGTGGCATGACATGTCATCCGTAGGTCGCGGGCGGAAAATTTGTCGCCGTGGCGTTGTTCATTCGACGACGTAGTCCATCGACACAGCACACGTAGGACAGAGCGTGCGTACCCGGCCATCCTTATGGCCGCGCAGCATCGCCGACTGACCGCATCGCTCGCAGGTGCTTTGGCTCAGCCGTGAAGCCTCGGCCAGCCAGCTATCGACGGTGCTCGTTATGTCGCCCCGAAGACGGAAGCGCAGACTACCCAGCCTCTCCCGCACATCAATCGCGAGCAGATTCAAGGTGCGCGACTCGACTTCGAGCTTGCGCGACAGTTCGTCGATGATGAAGTACCAGCCGTCGTCGCATTCGAACCGGGCTCCGCCAGAGAAACGCGGCTGCAGTGAACGATAGATGGCCGGATAGCGCTCGACCAGAGCATTCTCGAGTTCTCGGTTCATCGCTGGACAGTTGCTCAATGAAGGACTGGGCGGCATTCGTTGTTGATGCCGTACGGCACGTGCCCGGTGGCTACGAGTTGCGAGGCTGACTCGCAGTTACGCACGTGGTCGTCGAAGAAGATGTCGGGCCTGAATTCCGCAAGAAAGCGCGTCTTGTCCTTGCCGCCGAGAAACATGGCTTCGTCAACCGCGACACCCCACGCCATCAGCGTGCGAATCGCCCGTTCGTGCGCCGGCGCGCTACGAGCTGTAACCAGCGCCGTTCGTACCGGGACTCGCGACTGGTGCTGGCCACGAAGAGCACAAATGGCGGAGAGGAACGGCTTCAGCGGTCCGGGGGGCAACGGCGAACGCGCATGATGTGCTTCGTGGGCGTTGAACTCTCGCAACTGCCGCTGCCTGAAAACGCGCTCGGCTTCATCGCTGAAAAGGACCGAGTCTCCGTCGAACGCAATGCGCAGTTCCAGGTCGTCCTGGGCGACGGGCAAGCCTGAAACCGGGTAGACCCGGGCGGCGGCAAATCCTGCCACCATCGCTTCCCTGACATCGGGCGCGTGAGCGGAGAGAAACAGGTTTGCGTCAAGCGGCGCCAGGTAGCGGTGGGGCTTTGCGCCGCTGGTGAAAATGGCCCGGCTGATTGCCAGTCCATGATGTCGAGCCGACGTGAACACCCGAAGCCCCGTGACTGGGTCATTGCGCGACAGGATGGCGACTTCAACGTCGTTGTACTCGCCGCTGTTGAAGGCGAGGAGCTTTCGCACCAGCGCAAAGGCGACGCCAGGGTTCGCGGGAACATCCAGCCGCGTGGCCTGAAGCGCACAGTATGCTGACGGGTCGCCCTCCCGAAACACCTGGTTCTCTGCCTCGAAGTCGAAAAGCGCCCGGGCGGAAACGGCGATGGTGATTTTTGTGCTTGAAGTCATAGGTCTCTCCTGTGGCCTGGCGCCATGATGCATGGCGATTGGGACAAAAAGTGTCCGCATCGCCAGGTAGAATCGTCTCTGCCGGGATACCGGGACAACTCATCCTCGACCGAAGCCCAGAATGACTACCTCAAGCCTTGACGAAGCGATTCTTCGCATCCTGCCGACCGACAGGGACCTCGAACCGTGGATGTCCACGTCTCAGCTTCTACGGTTGCTGGAAGACCGGGGCCACCGGGTTGCGTACGCGAGGCAACTTCGACGACGCCTTTCCGCGCTGGAGCGGGACCTGCTTGTCCTGTCGACTGCGTCCGGCCGATACCGGCTCTGGCAACGCAATTCCTGGCTGCGCGGGGCGAGCCAGGCGGCGAGTTTGATGAGCGCTTCCGAGGCGGTAGCGTTTCACGCGCTCAGGCGTTTTGTCGGAGACAAGCTGCCTGCGGCAGTGACCAGCGACATTGAGCCGCTTTTCAAGGCGGCCGACACGCGACTTTCGCAAGACCGGACGGATAGTCGACTATATCGGGCGTGGGTCAACAAGATTGACTCGGTGGAGCCTACCTATGTGCTGACCCAGCCTCACATCAATCCGGGGGTCTTTCAGACGGTCGTGACGGCGACATTCTTTGAGCGCGAACTGCTCGTCGGATATTCCCAGGCTTACCGGGAGAGCAGGCCCGACGACGTCACGCCGAAGCGGCTCTGGCCACTGGCACTGGTCGAATCAGCCGGGCTCATGTACATGGTCGCCCAGAGTCCGGACCACCCACCAAGACCCGAAAAAGGCAAGCCGGATTGGCTACGGTTGCTGTATCGCCTGGACAGAATCGTTTCGGTGGTTGAGTCTGGGGATACGTTTTCTTACCCGCGGGATTTCCGATTGCAGGACACGATTGAGAAAGCACAGGTTTTCGACTTTCTTCCAGAGGCGCCTGTTGTACTGGAAATCGCACTGGAACCAGCTGATGCGAAGCGACTCGAGGAGCGGCGGATGTCGGAGGACCAACGAACGCAGCTGCTACCCGATGGTCGCACAAAGTTCATTGGGACCGTGGTGCCCAGCGTCAAGCTGCGATGGTGGCTCCGCTCGCTCGGTGCGGCAGTGGAGATTCTCGCGCCGTCCGCGCTTCGCGACGAATTCGCGCGCGAGGCGGCCGCGCTGGCTAAGCGCTACGGCACGGGCGCTTGAGTCGCGCCGTGGACAGGTCTAACAGCGTAAACGGGGTAGCGGGTGGATAACGACATTGCAATCAGAGAGGCAGCCGAATGGATTCACAGCGCGGACGGGCTGCTCATTACTGCGGGCGCTGGCATGGGCGTGGATTCCGGATTGCCTGACTTCAGGGGAAACGAGGGATTCTGGCGCGCCTATCCGGCGTTGCGTCATCAAGGATTCTCGTTCGAGGACATCGCCAACCCATCCGGCTTTGTCAGCATTCCGCGCCTGAGCTGGGGGTTTTACGGGCATCGACTTGCGCTCTACCGCGCGACTGTACCGCATGCTGGTTTCGGCATTCTTCTGAAGTGGGCGTCGACGATGAAGCACGGCGCCTTTGTGTTCACCAGTAATGTCGACGGTCAGTTCCAGAAAGCGGGTTTTGATGCTGAACGCATCGCAGAATGCCACGGAACCATCCACCGCCTTCAATGCGTCGACGCTTGCACCGATGACGCCTGGTCGGCAGATGACTTTGCTCCCATTGTCAACGAAGCGAGTTGCCTGCTCGAGAGCGAGATGCCAAGGTGTCCGCGCTGTGGTGGGCTCGCACGACCGAACATTCTGATGTTCGGGGACTGGAACTGGGTAGCGAAGTACACCGATAGGCAGGAGAGTTGCCTTGCCAACTGGCTTGAGTCTGTCGAGCAACTCGTCGTTGTCGAGATAGGAGCTGGCCGCGCGTTACCGACGGTCAGGCGCTTTAGCGAGCGCCACGGACCTCGCGTCATCCGAATCAACCCGCGTGAATACACGATACCCCAAACCGTGGGTCTGGGTATCTCGGGAGGTGCGTGTGAAGCGCTTCGGCTACTTGATAACGTGCTTGGTGGCAGCGCGTAAATCCGACACGTAAAGAAGCTAAAGAGTTGGTCGTTATAGCAGTCGTATCGGGCGCGATGAGATACATCGAGCGCGCGTTGGGGGCAGCAGCCTGCCGGCTAGTTCTTGGGCGGGTTCACGGATTTCACGAACGATTTTGGAGAACCGCAATTGGGAAAGAAAGATAGGAAACGGATTAGTACCGCGAGCGGCAGAGGGCAGTTCGAATACTCGGGAGACGCAAAAACCGGAATCGAAATATTTTTCGGTGACCACCAGCAGTTTTCTGCTCGCGTGAGCCCAGACACGATTCGTGCGTTGCGGGCTGAGTGCTCGTTGAGAAGCGGCCCGGTTCTTGTTGGGACCAGCTTCGACGCGCCGCCACTCGGCAGTATTGGTGACTGGATGCTGTCGCGTCAAAACCAGAACCTCGCGTGCTATCTGATTCCGATACTGGAGCATCTTGGCGAGGGGGAATACGACAAGAGCCGTCGTCGGTTCTCGTTCACCAAACCTGATGCCGAGGGAAAAGCAGATGCGTCAGATACGAAGACGCCAACCATGATAACTGAGAGTTTCGACGGCGGGTCGCTGGCGACAGAGGCAGGGAAAATGATGTCGCGCGTTGCCGAAGAGGTGGCAAAGCTTGCGCTGTCTCCAGTCCGGCGAATTGAATGCCCACTGCACGAAATTGCAAACGCCGAGGCACTGCGTAGTCGAATGGGTGAATGGAGTCTCCCCGCAGAAGGCGAGTTCGTCGTTTATCGCTTTCAGGCCGATGCGCCTATAGAATTTCACGCGGCATTCCCCGAGGGCGCGGCTCGCACCTACAAGCTGAGCCGCAAGAATGAACTGACGGATGATAGCGACACGCTCTATGTCGGAAGTTCAAGAAACTTCGCGAGCAGGCTGCATCAGCATTTCGGCTTCGGGTTCGAAGGCACATATGCACTTCATCTGAAGCGCTGGGTTCCGGAATCGCTATGTCATACGCCGCTGGTGGTTGAGTATTGGACCGTTCAGGATAGCAAGCAGGTGCGTCCCATTGTGCTTCAAACTCTGGAGGACTACTTGTGGGACCATAGTCGGCCTGCATTCGGACGGCGCGGCTCGAAATAGCGGCGCCGGATAACCGGATAGCGCCGCGTGTCCCGCCCCCGTGGTGACCTACTGGCTCTACCGCGGATTGATAGCAATGCTGCCAGACCGCTCGGCTCTGGCACGGCATCAGGAGAACAGCTCCACGGAAACCCGTAGCGCTGTTCTGCTGTGCGACGCCCAGTCGGCTTCACCCTGCGAGGACGCGGCCTGACAAGCGGGACTGCGTCTACGCAGCACGTTTCACTCCAGAAACGAGTAATGGAGTCACTTGTGGACCACACCGAGGCGGTTGAAGGACGCCCATTCGAACAATGCTGCGCAATGCAGTTCCGTCAGTCGCTCCACCTTTTCGCAGCTCTGACGTACGCACTGGCGACGAGGACAGTCACTGCGCCCGCCACAAATGCGATAGCGTGTGACTTCAGATATTCCATCGGACCTGGAAGCATGTCACTCTCCTTGAAACGGTTGCCCACACTCGGCACAAAACCGGGATGCACGTTCGTTCCGCGCGCCGCAGGATTTACACGCCTTGGTGTGAGCCTCGAAGATAGCCTTCTGGCGCATGTAGGCTATTTGAATGACACATGGCAAAGTGACCCTATAGGCAGGACTGGCCATGTCTGCCAACGTCCATACGCCAGTAACCACCCAGCCAATGGGGCCGAGCAGCACGCCGATAGTACGCGCGAGCGTCGCATTCACGGCAAGGGGAAGGCCCCGCCCAAGCAACGCTTTTGATACGGTGTTGGCCACGATTAGTGAGAGCTTGTAGGTGGCGAGCCCACCCATGCGGCCCGCGGCAACGAAAGCCGCACCCGCAGCAGGTTTAAGCATCGAAAGCTCAGACACGTTCAGTTCTTTCAACACCGTAGCCTGTTCCACCGGGGACATCTTCTCGAACGAATCGCGGAGAAATTTGCGAAGAATGCCGTCCTCGACGACGAGGAGGTCATCCTTCTTGTCGAACGCGACTTTCAGGTGCGAGGCCACATCTTTGACAACCTCGTCGTACGTGACGGTTGTATCCACGTCCGGAAGAACCTTGTCCAGTAGCGTGTCGAAGGGAATCCTGTTACGAACATCGCGATAAACGTTGGTCAGCGTATTGCCACCGAACTCACAGATTTCTCGGCCGATTAGACCGCGGTCGAACTCTGTGTAGACCCTGCGCTCCTTGCACTTGACCAGTCTCGCGCAAGCATCTCCAGTCAAAAATAGGCGGCCCTTGCCACTATCGGTAATGTAGTCGACAAGGATGTCCAGGTCGTCAATGTCCGACTGGGAGAGCAACAGTGAGAGGTTGCCGGGGTTCTTGATGAAGTCGTCGCTCATTGGGTTAGCCTGGCGTTTGTAGTTCCGAGAATGCTGCAAATTGTCAGCAGCGCGGGTAGATGAGAGATGGTGACGCCGTCCATTCGAAATGGAATCGATGCGGCGGTGGACGATATGGACATTTTTGTCGCGTGCCGGAAATCCCTCACCTCCTGGGAAACCTTGGGGTCCCGTTCATCTTCGACGGTATTGAGCAGTCTGCCAATGCGCAAGGCAGCTTCCGCGACGCGCTGAGAAGTAGTCGAATCCATGCCCTGAAGTTCTGCTGCCAACGCGGTAAACGTCGAATCCCTCATGGCTTGCTGAAACGTCAACATCCCGCTTCCCAGGCTGGCCCAGTCTTGAGGCCTCATCAGCAGGATTGCTGGTGGGACTCCGACTGCCTCCGCGAGCCGGCAGATAATGTCCAGGTCAGGATTCGCTGGCGTTTCGTCAGCGCGACCACCAAGGTACTTTGCCAAGGTTGACCTGCCCATTCCGGCGCGCTCGGCCAGTTGCGTTTGCGACAGTGCATCCGGCGCTCCGTCTTCATCTTCGGATGCAACCCGCATGCTGCGTCGCAGCGCTTCCACGAAGCATCGCGAGACGTCGCGGAAGGTGGTGCTTTCTTCTACTTCTTCGGTCACGGCGTCCTCCGTCTTGTTGGATGGGAGTCTAGAGGAAAGCGGTTTCTTGCCCCAACAAAACTTGTCTGCGGCGGTGAACACTAGTCGGTTGCGCAACGTCATGCGAAGTGGTAAAGCGCAAACGCAAACGCAACATTGCCACAGGCATGGGGTACACATATGTCTACGCACGTAGACAAGGTCTCAGAATCCGCGTGGTGAGAGGAAGGTTGTCATGGCATAGTACGCTGGCAATCCGGGGACTAACCTGTTCAACACCTTGCATACGCAACGTTGGCGGGCGCTGTACGTACAGGCATCGCGCGGAAGAAGTCGCGACCATACTCTACATCTCGTGCTTCGTCGTAGCTCTAGTTCTGGTGGGTGAAAGTATGGCGCCTTTCACCATGCGTTCGCGTCACACGCCAGGCCACGCGCGCTCGAATATCCTTCGTTTCAAGGACACGCTCATGTTTCAAGACTCTCAAAGCAAACTACCTGAAGCAAAGCAATCGTTGCCCCATGCAATCGTACTTGGCGATGATGTTCAGAGGCCCGGCGTCTGCATCGCTCCCCTCACTGATGCAGAGCGATATCGCACGGCGAAGGTGTTGCCTGGAGATTCAATGTTGATTTCCAAATTAAGCACGGGGCTTCAAGCCGTTCCCTCGTTGCTAGTCGAAGAGGGACATCGCGGCAAACGCCTGATGGAGGTTGTCATCAACGGTGACCTTGTTCGGGCTAAAGACGGTGTCGGACTCCGACCATGGGCGGTGGACGCAAACGGCAAAATCTCGGAACAGGCAAAGCTTTTCGATGCCGACAAGTTGCAGACGATGGTTAATGCTGCGGCGGTCTGGCAGGTGGCATCGGTCGTCGTCGCTCAAAAACACCTGGCTGATATCTCCGCCAAGCTGGATGAAATTCGCAAGGGTGTCCAGGACGTATCGGATTTCCTCAACGAGGAGCGTCGCGCCAAGGTCACAGGGACCTACGGATATCTCGAACAGGTTGTCTCAGCCATCAGCAAGGGGGAACTGTCTCCGGCGATTCGTACAGAACTCGAGAGTTGCGACCGTGACCTGATTAAGGTCCAGCACCAGCTTCGGCAGGAACTGCTTCGACGGTGCGAGCAACCTGTCGAGCACAAGGAGTGGTTCGGGACCGAGGACCTCCAGAAAGACACGGTCACCAAGTACGAGCGGCTCAAAGACCTTGCGAAGGAGCTGCGCCTCACCCTGAAGACGCGTGCGCTGGCGTGGTACGTGCTGTCGCTCTATCCCGGGGAACCGGCGCTGAAGCAGGCGCGGATGGAACACTTGGTGCGCAGTTCGGAAGAGGTCGAAGCTTACCTGCAGGGCATCGAAGCAAGTGCTGAGCGCGATTGCCAGAACTTCCCCTCTCGCTGGAATAGAAGCACCACGTTGGATATTCGCAAGACCGAGGTACGCGAAGCGGCCCAGGCGCTGTCCGCCGACCTGGTTGCCGGTGCACACGAGACAAAGAAGGACGTTCTAGCGTCTGAAGCTCTCCTTCTGACCCACGATGCCCCGACACACCTTGTGTTCGAAGTAGAGGATGGGCGCGTCGGCGAGCTTCGGATGTGCGTGAGATAACCAGAGCTAACGCGCCATTATTGCCGCACATCTCGTTTGAAGAAGCGCTGAACGAAATGGCGGCCGGTCACCGACAGCGGTACCTCGGGACCGGCTCACATACATGAACCTCTAGCCCTAATAGTTCCGGCGGGAGCGGGTGCGCTGACTGAAGTATCAAGCAGTTCATGGTCGAGTCTACTATTGCAACCATTTCTCTCGACCAGCAACAACACAGCGCGGCCCTCTAGCCGCACCCAGACATACATGGTGGCCGTTCACATCGCGTGTGGCACGCTGCGCGACAAGCGCCGTCGCGACGAGCTGAAGTCCGATGAAGAACAGCTACTGCGAGGACTCAATCAGATATTCGGCCTCCTGTTGCACGGCCTGCCACCCGTCGCGCAAAATCCGCGTAGCTTCCTCGACGAGTTCATCCCCCAGCTCATAGCTTTCGATATCCCTGATGCCCATCATCTCGAGGTCAGAGGCCGAGGCCTCGCCATCCGAGATTCTCTGGTGAAGGGCATCGGCAATTACACCGACGTCGTCCGTGCCGTCGCACAGAATTTCCTCGGCCACCAGGCCAGCGATGCCGACGAGCGCCTTCCAGTTCGCGGGTAGCTCAGGAACGGAAAACCCGGACTCCAGAGCAATGGCTCGCATTTCCTCGGGACGGGTGCGAGGACGAAACTGCCCGCGCCACGCCGTCTCCTCCGGGTTCCCACTGTCGTTTCTCCAGACGACCGCATCGCCAGCGCCACCAAATCGTTCGTAGACGATTTTGTGGGCCGCTTCGTGGTAGGCCGCGTTACGGAGTTCCCTGGCAGCTATTTGTTCTTCGGTAAATTCAATCATGTCGTTGAGTGCGTTTGGTCCCGATATGCAAGGTATAGCTTGGCGAGCGGCCTGTGACGCTGAACGTCGTTCGTGCGGTGCTCCTGGCGCGCATGGCCAACTGCGTTACGCACACGGCCCGCGGGGTTCACATCGGGACCGTTCAGCGAGCCTCGAATTCGGTCTATAAAAATTTACGTTTCGATAATGAATTTTTTTCGCTATTGCTCTCTGTTCGACCGTCGGAATCCATATACCGTCTTGCAGTGCATTCGTGCCTGCCCGCCGAGTCATCGAGCCGTCGGGCAGCAGGACCGCCCAACCCGTCTGGTTGGCTTCGGTGGCAGGATGCAACGCCGCTTGCGTGAACGGGGGCCAATCCACCGGCAGCGCGCAGGGGACAGCCGAACTGCGGGGGTTAGCGTCTGAGATATCGGCAACGGGATGGCGAAGCTAGCGTCCCGGAGGGCGCGTACAGGCTGGCGGGCGAAGCGGCTCCATACGGTAGCAAATCGGTGGCGTGGCTGAGTGGAAGGGTCATCCCGGCGAGCGTGAGTGCTCCAGGGAGGGCTGGGCTCAGCCTCACCACCAGTAGCTCGAACCTCGAAGGTGCTTAGGAAAACGCAAACCAGGACAAGTGCTCAAGGCTGAGCCAGATATACGCATCGGCTTTGCGAAATCTTGGAAAGCTGGTGTTTCAGTCAACGTCGCGCATATGAACGCATGGTGCGGCTAGAAATGCACCCATCAAGGCCAGATGTGGCGCTCGTGGCACTCATTTCGTCGGGGGTGTAACGAACGAGCCGACTCCCAGAATCCAACCTTCGACCTGAGCCACGACCTGTTCCGAGTCGGTCAACGGCGGGTGTAGCGCCTGTTGAAGACGCTCATCCTGGTCAGCGAGCCGTAGCCAATCGGCGATTGTGTGTGCGTCGTACTGGTCATCGGTCATGTTCGCCGGCGTAATACGACCTCGTCTCCACATCGATGGATAGGCTTCGGCAATCGCTGAGCGCTTCAGTGGAATGTCCCAGCCGTCGAATGGCCAGAAGTGAACTTTCTTTCCGAGTTGACGGTGCAGGTAGAGCAACCATGGCAGCCCGGAATGGGTCGACTTGGCGACGGTTCCCTGCACATCAAAATGGAACACGGATTTTGCCCTGCAGCGTTCCTCCGCAATGCGCCGCCAGCGCGAATTTCCCTGCCGTGCGCTACCATTTCCGACGAGTCCGTCCCGCACGAAATCGACGTAGACGTGCTCCTCGTCGGTTGGCCAGTGTGCCTGGAAATCCTCCAGAAACGCATACCAGTCCGGTACGAGCCGATGGACTTCGAAATAGCGTAGCGGAAACGAAAAGCTGTGGTCGATGCCGACGATGGTCGGAATGCCCCCTTTCAGCAGGTCAGCGAGCCAGAAGGCAATGCCGCGCCGGCTCCAGTACTTGCGCGGACCGGGAGGTGGAAGGACTTCGACCGGCAGCTCGTCCGGGGTCTGCGCAACGTACACGCGCAATCCCTTCAGACCGTCGGTCGGAGTGCGCGCTCCCGAATAGTCGATTCCCACATAGCGACGAAAGGCGGCTGGCATATCACGTTCTTCCTGGGAACGGCAGTTCTGCTACTGACCAGAACGAAATTCTGGTGTGACTGGTGATTCACCGAAGTATTATCGCGACGAGGACGACGACGGCCGCCGCGAGTCCGAGAATCGAAACGGTGCCTCCGAGCCAGAGCGCGACGCGGTCGATATTCTCCCGCGATGAAGCGAAGCGGAAGAGCCATTCAGCAAACTTGTTAGGCGGTTTCATGTCGCGCATCTGATTGCTTTTTAGCCGGTCACCGGAATACACGACTCCATAACGCTGTCACGACAGCCACGAAAATCATTCTGAGAGTGACTTCATGGTAGGTATCCAGCGAATTAATGGGCGAAGATTCCCGGGCAGGTAGGCCCCGGAGGCGCCGGAATTTGCGGCGCAACCACGCCGAACGCGCCGCGCGAGCGAACGCCCTCTCTGCCTCTTGCGGCATGTCCGTGACAATGTCAAATTCCCGGCCGTCGATGTATCCCGACACCGAGAACTTCCCGGACCGTTGCGTCATCCAGGCTTCATAGCCCCATGCAAAGACGTGTGTCAACTTCGCCTCCTTCGTCGACATCGCAAGTTTCGCGATGAGTTGATATCCGAGTACCTGCTCTTCCAAGTCCCTTAGGTTGGCAGCCAGCCCTTGGACAAAATATTCGCGATTGCCCACGGGCATTCAGAGGGAAAGCAATCTCGTTCGACATCAGTCGCGGCTTGAGCGAGCGCCTCTGCCCATATCAACCGACGCTTTCGAGGCTCATCAATCCGCTCACGTAGGCTCGGAGATTCGGCAAAACTCTCAGCAATCCTCAATCGCTGTACCTCAACCATCGCCGACCGACTGACAGTGCGCTCGATGGGCAGGTAATACCATTTCAGTAAATGGGCGAGCAGGCCGGATATGTGTTTGATGACTTCGCGAAGCTCCGCTTTCCCGACATCTTCAATCTCATCGGCCAGGTGCTCGATGTCCAGAAGGTCAAAGCGGCCTTCCCTTAGAAATCGAGCTTGCTCGAATGACCAGGCGTAGATGTCTTCGTTGTAGGCCGGCATCTGAACTCTCCTTGATAAACGTCGACCGCGGGATGAAAAGTGCCGGGAGGCTATTTCCCAATGATGGCGACTACGAGGATGATGGCCAGTACCAGTCCAAGGCCCACGGCCGCCCGGCCGACCCAACTTGCCACGCAATCGATATTCTTCTGCGACTCTGCGAAACGAAATAGCCAGTTCATGGCTTTCCTGAGCGATTGCAAGACTCACCTCACTCGTAGCCGACGCTCTTCGGCTCATCATAGAAAGCCGCGCTCACGTCATTGGATATCTGAACGCCGTTCACGATGCACCACCGTTCCCAGACATACTGCGCATCCGCGTTAAAACCTGGTGCGCCCTGCAACTGGTATGTGCGGCCTGACCGGGTCACCGCCATCATCCGCGAGGAGTCGAACGTCGTGATTGCGGTGCTCACCCTTCCCGTAAAGTCGTCCTCGCGAGCGCCGACGAGATGGCGGTCACCGCTATCGGTTTCCATAACTCGCCAGCGAACCAGAACAACTTCCGGCTCCCTGTCGATACCTTCCACTTTCCACATAGTCATCGGAAATCTCCTCAAAATCCGTAGGTCCGGCGTAAAGAACCCGTCTTTCGCGAGCACATGAAGCTTGGGCTGCGCGCCGGGCACGAGTCCTGGCGACAGTTCCTTCGGGAAATCATCGGGAACCACATGCCGTCTGGTCATCATCTGCTCCTGAATCGCGAATATCGTGTGCATCGCACCGGCCGGACATGCTTCTTTGGCAATCTGGAGCCGCTGTTTCGCCAGCCCGCCAATGTTCAGGTGCGGCCCAGATTCCAGGTAATACTCCAGCCGACACCTCAAGGTCGATGTCGAGCGGGTAATGCCTGAGCAGACCTGGCGCCACGGACTGGACAAGACCGCCGATGGTTATCTCGTCGGCAGACGCGAGCATCTGCAACAGTTCTCGCGTGTCAGTAACGGCTTTCGTGCGCTCATGTGGGGTTGTCATCATCGGCTCCCTCAAGCATGCGTTCGGTGATGTCGGTGTACGACGTCACCTCGTACATTTCGCACCACCTTTTCCAGACGTACTCGACATCGCCTGACCAGCCTGCCTTACCCACAAGCTCATAAACACGTCCCGTATGAGTCGTACCCTGCAAGGTGGCAGGGTCGAACATCACTATCGGGGAGCTGACGCGTCCCGACGAGTCAAACATATCCACGCCAACAAAATGGCGGCTCCCGTCCTCCGTCTCGAATATGCGCCATCGGGATAACGGTATCTTCGGCAGTTCCGACGCGGGACGTGGTTTCCAGATGGGCATCGCAGTCTCCTGGTGGTGGAAGGTCCTACCCTTCGGTTCTTTCGCAGAGGGTCCGGGCGGAGGAACCTGCGGGCCCAATCTTGGCCCAGCCGGCAAACGCTCCGCCGGCCGGACGGCACGCCGATGGTTCGACGTTTCGCTCGCGTGCCCTTTCATTGCGCCAGCGAAGCAGACACAAACAGGTCGTGCCCTGCTCTCGCCCCGATAACGGCGAGTCGCCCCAGGTCTGCGATGCGGACCAGGCCACCACGCGCATTTCCGCCGGGAAGCTGCTGTGCGCCGACAAGCTCGATGCCGGGTAGCAACCTCGACAATGCCGACGACTTCGTGCCCATGCCGCGCGCCAGGTCGGCAAGGGGTACATAGGCTTGCCGGAATGCCAGCAACTGATGAGGCATTACCACCCGGCATGGCTGGCCGCGGAGCACAATCGACTGCGACTCGAGCAGGCCCTGGTCTATCCAGTGCGAGATGCTTTCCCACTTCCAGCCGGTGAACTTCGACAAATGCTGAATCGACATCCCGGCTTCGAGCAATGGCGTGCCGAAATACGATGCGACGTCCTCGCGGCGAAACGCCATGTCACCGATTCGGCGGCCGCGGACGACCGCTTTCACCGTGCCTTCGGCGATGGCCAGCATCAGGGTCTGGATGGCCCGGCGGTCGCCCATACGCCGACTGGTGAGTGCTGACCAAAGGACTCTCTCGTCTTCGCTAGTTGCAACCGGTGCGGCTGCATTGCGAATGCGCTCGAACAGTCCCAGCATGGAGCTGCGTTCGACCTGGCCGCCCTTCAGAATGTCATGGCGCCAGTTGATGTCAGAACGAATGACGCCGGCAGCCGTCATGTGGTCCAGCACGGAGGACGGCACCCCCGCCAGTTCACACGCCTGCGCGCACGTCACCCATTCACTTCGCCGCGCCTGGACACGGGACACTTCGGCGCGCGGAATTTCATAGAGCTGGCCGCGGGTTCCGGCGCGGCGCGTGCGGTATTCACACTCGCCAGCCTGGATAGCCTTATGAAGACGGGATACGCTGACGCCGATGGCGATAGCCGCGTCGGGAGCCCGCATGTATTCGGTCGCGTCCTCCGCGATGGCCTTCGCAGAGTCCAGCCCGAGGATGCCGTCGAAACGCTCGGCGGCGATTTCGATGACGATTTTGAGGAACGACTCGAGGGGCGTGCCCTGACAGAGCTTGCGCAGGTCAACGTACCAGCGACCGAGCAACGTGTTGAGGGTTCGTGCCTCGGGGCTGCCTGCTGCGATGCGCTTCTCGACATGCGAACTGAACCCCGCGGGCCAGTCGGCGAGCAGCGCTTCGAGCGGTTCCAGAAACGCGACCGCCTCGGCGATGGAATTCGGTAAAGCGGCGCTTCGGCCAGGAGATGGGATTGCCGGGTCAGCGTTCTGGCAGAGCGTGCGGACCACCCCAACGAGACGATTGATATCCACACCACGCAGACATGGTTCGATGCTCCCCGACTGTTTGCCCGCACTCGCAATGAGTGTCGACAACCACAGCTGGGAACGGGTTGCCGGTATGCGGGGCAGCATTCGCAGTTCGTGACCGCAATCGCACCGGTCGATGTGGTAACGATGCAGCGACAGCAACTCGCCGCAGTCGCTGCATCGGTCGACCTGCTGAATACGATGATGAGGGCACGCAGTGACATACGTGTGCTCCCAGTAATGACGCAACCAGGGCTCGTCGGCGAGACAGGCCGGACAGACTGCATCGCTCTGGGAACGATGCAGACGCCCCCAGCTACGGCAGACCGCTTCCTGCTCGCTCGCCAGACGGGTCCACTCGTTTTCGAGCCCAAGCTGTCCGGCGACAAAATCAGCATGTGCCAGCAGCGCGCTGCGCGTGCGCTGGACGCCGGCAATTCCGGCCAGCTCACGCCAGTTTGACAAGACGTTATCTGCCGTGAGACTTCGGTAGTATCCAAATCCCGATTCGTCTTCCCGCGGAGCGTACGTTACGACAAGGCTCATTGGGAACCTCCCAAATGTTCATGAATGACGGGAACGTCAAGGTCGTTGTCGTTCAAGACCTGCACGAAAGCTTGATGAAGAGCGGCAGGCGCGACCCCCGCCTCCATCGCATCCGGACTGGCGAATGCCGGAAAGCGCGGCGAGCCCGCGGCCTCGATTGCATGTGCTGCTGCCTGGCAGTCTGCGAACGTGAGTGTCCGCGGTGATTCGAATGCCATCTGGCCCGCCAGCTCCTGCATGAACCGGCTCAGCACGCCAATCAGTCCGCCGGTCAGGAGGTAGCACTGGTTTGCGAGTGCTCGCGCTGGCAGGTCTATTGGATAGCCGGCTTCGCGAAACTGATTCTCGTAGGTCGCTACGCAACTATGAAATGCAGCCATGTTTTCCGGGATGCGGGAGTCATAAGGCAAAAGAAGGCGTCGCGCCGATGAGCGAGTACGTAGCTGCTCGTTGTGCTCGAACAGCCGCTCAAGGCGCGGCACGCCAAATAGAAAAATGGTCAGGTTGGGCGAGTCGGACAGTGCTTTGAACCAGTCTCCCGCCGAGCGGGGCGGCACGCGGGCACCGGGTTCGACCAGGTGACTCGCTTCCTCGAACATCACAACCCGTGTGCCAGCAAGTTGTAGCTGCTTCAGCATGCGGCTCCCCATTTCGCCGGAGGTGGTGCTACGTTGAACCGGCAAGCCGAGCGCTGTGAGCACGCTCGACGGGAGCTGCAGCGGTGACACAGGCGTCGGCACCGGTACGGCGAGTACCGGCACATCGCGCCGACCGTCGACCCTCGTTTCTGGAAAGGCCCTCTTGAGTGCGTTGATGAGCATCGACTTGCCGACACGCGACGGTCCCATGACACGCTCAATGCGGCTGGCCGCTCCGTCGATGGCGTCCTCGATGCGCTGCTTGAGCGGTTTGAATTGCGCGAGGAAAATCGGGTGCGGAAGTACGCAGCCCTCGATTGCTTGGCGCAGTTGCTTGGCGGACGTCATCAAAATAAATCTCCGCTGTTACGGTCCAGGAAAGGGAGTAGGGTTACGTCGTCGAGCATCGGGCTGAGCGGCGGTAAGGAAGCCGACGGCGAGTCCGAACCTCCGTTTGACCGCCCTTTCGTTGGCGGAGGCGCCGGGCGCGGTTGCTGGGCCGCGCGCGCGTTGGCTTTGGCCTCTTTCTCCCGGCGCGCGGTTTCGCGATTGCGCTCGTGTTTACCAGGCTTTTTGCGCTTCGGTGCAAGCGAATCGGCCACGACGGTCTCATTCATGTCCTGGTCGAATTTTTTGGCCTGAGGCGCTTGTTTGAAGCCAGATTTGTGCTTTGCAAACTGCTCTTTCGCGTCCTTGAAGGACCAAGCCGGAGTCTCGGGTCTCAGATGCTCGAACGGCAACGTAACCAGCGGAAGGTCGTCGTTTTCGTAGATGTAGACATGCCGGAAATCGTCCGGATTAAAAAGCACGTGGAGCATCCGTTCTTCACCATACTTTCCAATCAAGGCCTCAATTTCGTCCCCCTTGTAGTGCAGGCCATCGATGGTGATACCTGTTTTTCGGCTGAGCCGGCGTTCCGTGTGTTCGTACAGCGCCGCCAGCCATTCAGCACGCGATGGCGGAAGGGAGATGGCGAAGCATGCGTCTTCGAAATACTTCCAGCGTTCGGCTGGCGTGTCGCCCATTGGTAAGCCGGTGAGGACGACATCCCACTGATGGCGCTCAAGCGGGTGGTGAATCCACTTTTCGTAGTACCACTGGACAATGCGATGCTCTAGCTCCTCGAGCGTCGGGAGCTTGTCGCCGAGCGCAACCGGGTCGCGCTGGCCGTCTTTGCCATCTATACGAGTGCAGCCCGCCAGCCCTTCCAGCGCTTCCTTGAGCGAGCGGTTCAGACGTTCGATGAACGGTTTCTGGTGTCCGGCTCGAGCCTTGCAATGCTTGACGTCGGTACCGAGCTTTTCGAGGTTCTGGATACGACTGGTTTTGGTCTCAGCTCCGTTGTCGAAGACTAGCTGGCCGGGTGTACCGCACACGTTCATGTCGTGGTCGATGCCCATTTCCTTGAAGCGTTTCAGCTTGACGGGGGCCATGTACATCTCCGCGCACGCGAGCGTGTCGGCGTCAACAGGTGCGCCCACAACCAGATGCCAACCGAGCGGATAACTCGTGCAGCAGTCAATGGCATGAACCAGATAGACCACGCTCGTTACACCGCTTGCTGTCTGGCAGACGAATGGCAGGTGCACGGCATCCTGCTCAACCCGCTCGAAAGGGACTTCGGCACGGATGCGCTTCCTGGCGAATGATTTCCCGGCAACGGCTTCTTCGGGAAGCATCCGGCTAAGCTCAGGGTCGGTAGTAACCGACCGGAGGATGGTCTTTTTTACGTACCGGACACTGATGGGTGCATCGTTCGCAGAGAGCATAGTGCCGTGCACGGAGCGGTTGACATGGTCGGTCAACCTCCTCAGGGACCACCGGGACTTTGTCACCAGGTAGTGCTGCTCGGCTGCGATACTTATCGTGTTAGCAACTTCCTGCGGATACCGCGGCATCCGGTTACCCTTGTTTTTGTTGCCGCGAAGAACAGGCAGGCCCGCCAAATCGGCCTTTCTGTACCGGTACATCGCCGACAGCCGCGGAAACGGATGCGAGCCCGGTTGCTGAGCGTATTCTTCTGCCGCGAGCCGGTAGGCCTGCGAAAAGCTGAGGCCGCGCTGCTTCTGGATAGCCTGGATGCGCCGAATCGTCTCCTGGATGAAGTGGCTCCGCTCATGAAGCGCCTTGTCGTTCGTCTGAGCCGCATGACTGAAGCGGGGCTTGCCGGCGCGAAGCACAGTCAGCTTGCCGGCGTGAATGTCGGCGAGGATGTCCGCCATTTCGACGTACCTGTCCTTGCGCTCTGCGACATCGAATACCTTGACGCATCCACCCCGTGGATTCGGGTCAAGAACTTCCAGGTACGCGTCGTGGTTCCTCGGCGGAGCGAGCCGGTCGTGAAGAAGTAGCGCGCGGTTCATTTTTCTACCCCTTCGAGCGCTTCCTTCAGCGAGCGGTTCAAACGTTCGATAAGGGGCTTTGCGTACTTGCTTCTGGCCTTGCAGAACTTGACGTCAACACCAAGTTCTTTCAGGCATGGCATGCGACTGGCCATCACCTCAGGTCCGTTATCGAAGACGAGCTGGTCCGGCTTGCCATACACGTTCATGTCGTGGTCGGCATCCGGTTCCGTGAAGCGCTTCAATTTGATGGGCACCATATACATCTCCGCACGCGCGAGCGTGTCCTCACCGTTCTGGGCATCGAATACCTCGATGCAACCGCTACCAGGGCTGGGAGCAATTGCCTCCCGACAGGTGTCGTGATTTCCGGGCAAAGCAAGCCGGTCGTGGATGAGCGTCGGGCGGGTCATTTTTCGACTCCTTCGAGCAGGCAGAGATGGTCCAGGTCTCCATACGCGAGAGATAGCTCGAGCGTGCCGCAGATGGTCTGATGGGCGAGGTCTGCTGCGATGACACCGCTGACCAGCAGGACTGGAATCAGACTGGGAGAAAGGGCGAGGTCTGAGCAGAGCGTGCGCAGCAAGACAGGGCCTTCCTCGCAACGGCGTGTGACGCGTGCGACGAGTTCGTCTGTCAGGTGGGAGCCGAGCCGGTGGATGGCCTGCTTCAGCACCCGCGAATTCATTCGCACCGGGTGCGCCGTGTTCGCCGGCATGACCACGGTGCGCAGCGGATAGCCGTTGGCGGTCAGAATCAGACGCGCGCGGGCGACCTTGTCCCAATAGACGTCATCGCCCTCGTAGCCTTCAGCTTTAACTTCGACGGCGTGACGCAGCCCGTCCTGCCAGTCGACACTGAAGTCGACCGTGTAAAACTTCGGCCCCGGCACATCACGATGCTTATGCCACGCCTCGCGAACCGCCTGCTGCGTGAACAGCAAACGCTGGTCAATCAGGTCAACGCGAAATGGCTGCGGCCTGAAGGCCCTGACGCGCGGGTCAATCGCCAGAAGATGCGCGACAAACCGTTCGGCATCGGATTCGACGATGAGGTGCCCGTCGGCTTTCGCGCTGTACGTGCCGAGCTTTGCCTTGCCGTACGTCGACGCCGTGTGACGGATGCCGGTCGTGGCGGAATTCAGGCGGCCGCGACGACCGTACGATGGGGATGCGCGGTTCATCGTGTGCCTCCGCCTGCGCCCGGCAGTAGCCGAGCGTCGTTCCCGCGAGGCGCGTGGCGCAAAAAGGCTCTGGCGCTGGTGGGCCAGTGATGAGGGTGTGTAATGGCGTTTCTGTTGGGCATGATGCAGTCAATTGAGCTATCAACTGCATCACTTACGGCGGGATTTTGAGGAAATTTAGCCGCTAATTGAGCGACGTTACAAGAAGAACTCCTGCAGGCGATTGATTCTCGAAGGGATTCTCCGACGAAAATTTTTTTCGCGTTACGCCCGTGTAACGTTGACGTTACACGGCGTAGTGCGGGCGTTACACGGCTGCCAAACGTAACGCGGAAGTGGCCGAGACACTGGGCGCGGGGACGGCGAAAGGCCTTGCTGGGCTGCGACCCCCCGAGCCGGCGACGGCCATGTTCAAGGTGATTGCCGACACGGAAAAAGGTGTCCGGACGCCCATGCGGCGACCGGTTCCTGGCGACAATTGACCGCCCGGGAAGAGCTGTGGGCGCATCCGTCAGGGTGACGACGACATACGCGCTCGTCCTCACCTCACGCCGGAACAACTCCGGCTCCGCCCTCCAGAAGATGACCCATCTCATCATCCGCTCCTGCGTCGTACCCTCTCATAAATAGGGCTCGACCGCGTGGGCGGGTCGTAAGGCATCGACAGGTCATTCGTCAAAACAGCACGTCGGCGTTGCACCGACGCCCATCTACCGTAGTCAAGGTGAGGAGAATTTTCAAGCTCGACGGGCAATGACCGGATTGCGTACGCCCCCTCTCGAGGAGCCTTCGCCCGTGCGTAACTGTGGTTAAAGAGTGGGAAGGACGCTATAGCTAGGCGATACCGAGGTTCGTTCATCCCGTGTCGCGTCTGCTGGAGTGCAGTTGAGCAAACTATTATTTGAATAGTTCGGCTCGGGAGGCAGCCAATGCAGCAGAAGTCACACATCCTCATGCGCGGGGATTCGCGTCTGCCGTATTTTCGCAAGTCAATCCCGGTAGCACTTCGCAGTTAGTTTGGGCGGCGAGAGTTCATCTGCTCCCTGCGAACAACCGAGGTAGCCGCAAGGGCCGATGCCTTACTTTCGAAGACCAATGAATTGCTGAACTACGCGCGCCTCGCATCATTGAGCGGTCGGGCGGCCTGCCCTGAACTTGGTTAGTTTTTCAACCAGTACGGCAGTCTTATTTTGCGTTAAACGACGTCTTTGCGATGTCGAGCTTCTTCGCTGAAGTTGCATCGCCGGCTGCCCTCAATACGCGAGGTTTCACAAAGAGTTGCCGGCACCGATACTTTCTTGGCCGGCCGGCGAACGTGTCAGAAACTAGTGCGCGAGAAAATCGAGAACCATACGATTGAACTTGTCCGCATGCTCCCACTGAGCCCAGTGGCCGCAGCGATTGAAGATATGGTATTCAGCGTTCGGCATGCCCCAGAGTAGGCGCAAGCCAATGTCCATCGGCACGAAGCGGTCGTCGCGCCCCCAAATGATGAGCGTTGGCGCCTTCACTTCCGCCAAGCGATGTCCTACATCGGGAAACTGCTTCGGATTTGCATCGATGCTCTTCACGAAGTTCTCGAGGTGGTCCTTGCGCGCCAGCATGTTATCGAGGCGGGCCTGGAAGAGGTCTTCGGTGAGGCTGCTCGCGTCGTAGACGAACACGTTCATCATCCGCTTGAGATTCTCAATCGTCGGCACACGATAGAGGCCCTGCAGCAGCTTGATACCTTCGGTCGGCATCGGAACGAACTGACTCGGGCCGCCCGTTCCGCCCCCCATCAGCACCAGCTTACCGACGCGTTGCGGGTTTGCGAGTGCGAACGCTACTGCCGTATGACCGCCCATCGAGTTGCCGATGATATGCACGGGACCCTGAACGTCGATGGTATCGAGAAGACCCTTCAGTGCACGTGCATTCAGCCCTGAGCGATTCTCCGTGCAAACAATCGGGTCGCTCTTGCTCCAGCCCGGGCAATCCATGAGGATGACGCGATAGCCCTTCTCGACGAGCGGCTCCAGATTGCGATTGAAATTCGCCCAGCCGCTTGCGCCCGGGCCAGAACCATGGAGCATGACGACGGTCTCGGGACCGTTGCCCATATCGTTGTAGTGAATCTGAAGGTCGAGGTCGCCTTCCTTGATGCGAGCGAACTTGCTCGTCGACGCTTCGGTGAGTGCAGTATTCATGGTCGTATTCGATTCCTGTGAAAATTAAGGTGGTACAGAGCAGCGGCGCTGGCCGCTGCATTCAAACTACGGCCGGGGGAATTCTCAAACCCTGCCCAGAACGACTTCGAGAGCTGACCGAAGCATCTGTCGCGCGGTAGCGCGGTCGGATACACCGTCAAGTTGTCGCCACGCCACGTATCCATCCGGCCGGACCAGTAGCGCTCCAGCTTCTTCAATTTCACGCTGACGCTGCCAGCCGCAATAGACATCCTGAAAGTCATCCTGTCCAATTACCACCGTGCGTAGGAACGGCAAATCCAGTTCCTCTGCGGCGTCAGCCCATGCTTTTCCGGAAAGGCCAGTAAGGATGGTGAACTTGCCCTTGCCGACGACGTCAAGGGTGGACACCCGCGTGCCGGTCGAGTTGATGAGCCAGGCGTGCGGGAGCTTGGCGCCCGGTCGGGTCGTCGGCTGAAGATAGAGCTCGGGGTCGCGCTTCCATTCCTCTGCGGTCGAGTCCGCGTCGGGCACAACGGCACTGGAAACGTAGCGCTGATTCATCTCGACACCCTGTGCATTGAATTCCTTGTTCTTCAGTTCGAGTGCGGCGCCTGCGAGGCGGCGAGCGCTTGCTCCCTCGGGACCTGCGTCCCTGAAACGTGCGATACCAGCAGCCATGGGGTTCTCTGCATCCTCCACGCTGAACGCCTCTTTGATAAGTGCATAGTCCTTACGTGACTGGTTTGCGCGCAACACGATTTGCTTGCCGATGGGTGCGCGCTCGTCCGAATAGGTCTGCAGCAGCTTCTGCGTTGCATGCCCCTTGATAACGTACGCAAGCTTCCATGCCAGGTTGAACGCGTCCTGAACGCAGGTATTGAGGCCAAGGCCGCTTGACGACGGATGGCGATGGGTGGCGTCGCCACCGCAGAGCACGAGGCCCTTCGAATATGACGTCGCGTAAGCCTGGTTGACGTACCAGACGGAGCTGCGCACCACCTCGACTTCGAGTTCAGGGTCACCGACGAGAACACGGATTTTCTCGAGGACTGCCTCGTCGCTCAGGTCCGGCTCACCTTTCGAAATATCGAAACCCCACCCCGCAATCCATTGGGTCCATGGCTTGACTGCACGCAGGAGACCGAGCCCGATTTCACCGAAGCTCGCGTGTGGACTGACAATCCAGTGCAGAATGCTGGGCCGGTGCTTTACGTACTTCGACAGGTCCGCATTGAAGATGACATATGCCGTGCCTGCACGCGCCATCTCGCCCTCAATCTTGAGGTCCAACTCTTCGACGATTTTGGAGCGCGCGCCGTCTGCACCAACGAGAAACTTGGCTCGGACGGAATACTCTCTGCCTGTGATGCGGTCCTGCAGCCGGACGTCTACGCCCGTCTCGTCCTGTGTGTGAGCGAGATATTCGGTGTTCGTCGCAAAAGACGCACCACGCTCAGCCGCGTTTGTGAAGAGGATAGGCTCCATTTTCGGCTGAATGAGGTCAATCAGCGGAGACGGGCTGCCCTTGACGTAATCGCCATGGCGCTCGTCACCCGTGCCCCATGCGCGGATGCGAATCAGCTCTTCGCCGGCGAGGCTGGTTGCAAACAGGCTATCGCCCATCTGGTCCCACGGTGTCGAATTTCGGATGACCTCTTCTTCAATGTCGAGGTCACGAAACACTTCCATGGTGCGCTGGTTCGTGATGTGGGCACGTGGCGTATTGGCGAGCCAGTTCCAGCGCGACACCATGTGAGTACGGACGCCATAGGTGGCTAGCGCCAAAGCGGCCGTTGCGCCCATCGGGCCGGAACCAACAATCAGCACGTCGGTTTCGAATTCAGCGGTGTTACCCATAGTCACATCCTGTGTCTCATCAAAATTATTCAAAATCGCATCCATGGGCACTTCCCACTGGCTGCACACGAAACTTTGCGTGCAGGGCGCCTTGAGGGCACCCCCGTCGTCTTGATTTGTGGTCTCGCTCTACGCTGACGTCCTTGCATTCAAGCCTGTTCGAGACCGTCGAGCACGTCCTTGCCCCGCACGCGGACTGCTTGCTCAGGAAAGGCGAAGGCGATACAGAGAGCGCCGACAGCCGACAGCACGGCGATGCCGATGACGCCTGGCGTCAGACTTCCCGTCGTCGTCTTGATGTAGCCGAGCAAGGGCGGACTCGCGAACCCGGCGATATTGCCGAGCGTACTGATGAACGCGAGACCGACAGGCGCAGCCTTCTTGCCGAGGTACGCAGGCGGAATCGCCCAGATAAGGGGTCCGCTCGCGCCGGTTGCGAAGCTTGCAACGGCGAATGAGACAAGCATTAACGGCAGAGAATGCGTCGACGTACTCGCAATCAGGCCCAGCGCTATCAGGCAAAAGCAAAGCGCCAGATGCCAGCGGCGCTCCTTGAGCCAGTCAGAACTCCAGCTCAGGAACACGGCACCTACGAAGCCCATGGCGAGAGGAATTGCCGTAAGCAGGCCAACGTTCACGAGAGAGGCGACGCCACTCTCTTTGACGATGGTTGGCAACCAGAAGAAGAGCAGATAGTTGCTGCAGATTGCCGTGAAGAAAAGGAAGGCAACCATGTAGTTAATCGGGTTCCCGAGGACCTGACGCAGCACACCCGTGGAATGGTCGGGATGCGTCACCGCCTCCGATGCAAGGTCCACCTTGATTGCTGCCTTTTCTGCGTCGGTGAGCCATTCTGCTTCTTCCGGCCGGTCGCGCAACGCTTTCAGGCAGACGAGGCCCATAACGCATGCAGGCAGCCCCTCGAGGATAAACACCCACTTCCACCCTTCGAGCCCCCAAACGCCGTTCATGCTGCTGAGAATCCAGCCGCTAATCGGCGCCGCGACAGAGCCGGCTGCGGCATTGGCAACAAAGATGACCGCGGTCACGCGAGCGCGCATGCTCACGGGAAACCAGAACGTCAGATAAAGCACGATACCCGGCAGGAAACCCGCTTCAAACGCACCAACCAGCAGGCGAAGCGTCACCAGATGGCCAACAGTCGTGATAAATGCCGTGGCAGCGGTTGCGAGTCCCCACAGAAACATAATGCGGACAAACGTAATACGCGCTCCCCACCTTGCCAGGAGAATGTTGCTGGGAATCTCACAAAGCGCGTAAGTGATGAAGAACGCTCCGGCCGCAATGCCGTACCACGTAGCATTGATGCCCAGCGCGTCGCTCATCTGAAGCTTGGTAAAGCCAAGGTTGATACGGTCGATAAATGCGATGCCGTAGCATATGAACAACAAGGGAATAATGCGCCACCAGACTTTCCGATAAGCACGACGCTTTATGGCGTCGCTGTCGTTTCCCGAAGCAACATACTCGTTCATGTCTTCCTCCAAACTCGGATTGAATTTGCTTCTTGTGATTGCCGGGCTCGTTATCGAGCCCGGTCATTTACTAACTGCTCTGGCGTACTTCAAACTGCCTGTTCGTCACGCTGCCGAACGAGGTCCAACGCGACGTCGACAATCATGTCTTCCTGACCGCCAACCATCTTTCGCTTGCCGAGCTCGATGAGAATCGTCCGTGTGTCGAGGCCGTACTGCTTGGCAGCGGCTTCAGCGTGGCGAAGGAAGCTGGAATAAACGCCCGCATAGCCGAGACTGAGCGTTTCGCGGTCCACGCGGACGGGACGGTCCTGAAGCGGGCGAACCAGTTCTTCAGCCGCATCCATCAGCGCATAAAGGTCAGTGCCGTGGTTCCAGCCGTGCGCGTCTGCCGCGGCGACGAACACCTCGAGCGGCGCGTTGCCAGCGCCTGCACCCATGCCCGTGAGGCTCGCATCGACACGAATCGCGCCGTTCTGGACAGCGACGATGGAGTTCGCGACACCGAGCGAGAGGTTGTGGTGAGCATGAATGCCGCGTTCCGTTTCGGGCTTCAGCACTTCGTCGTAGGCACGAAAGCGCGCTGCGACGTCATCCATCGTCATTGCCCCACCGGAGTCGGTCACGTATACGCATTGAGCCCCGTAGCTCTCCATCAGCTTCGCCTGTTCTGCGAGCTTGGCCGGCGCGACCATGTGCGACATCATGAGAAAGCCGGAGACATCCATACCGAGCGAACGCGCGTACTCGATGTGCTGCTTCGAGACATCGGCCTCCGTGCAGTGCGTCGCAACGCGCACGGAGCGCACGCCAAGTTCGTATGCGCGCTTGAGGTCGTGTGCGGTTCCGATGCCAGGGATGAGCAGCGTGGTCAACTTCGCGTGCGAGATGACATCGGCGACAGCTTCAATCCACGCCCAGTCCGTATGGGCGCCAAACCCGTAGTTGAAGCTCGAACCCGAAAGGCCATCGCCGTGAGCGACCTCGATTGCGTCGACCTTCGCAGCATCGAGCGCCTTCGCGATGGAGCGAACGTGGTCGAGACTGTACTGATGCCGGATGGCATGCATGCCGTCACGCAACGTCACGTCCTGGATATACAGCTTGGATTTGATTTCGGTGCTCACAGCGCCTCCGCTTTGCTAGTTTCCTGCGCTTGACGCCGCGCGATGCGCTCCGCGGTCGACAACGCCGCAGAGGTCATGATGTCGAGATTGCCCGCATACGCCGGGAGGTAGTGCGCTGCGCCTTCGACCTCGAGGAACACCGTTACCTTCGTCCCGGTGAACCACTGGTCCATTTCGGCGATGTAGAGCGGGTTTTCTTTCGTGTAATGGTGGAACTGCACCTGCTGTTTCAGGCGATAGCCCGGGATATAGGCGTGAACCTTCGCGACCGTCGCTTCGATGGAAGCGGAAATCGCTTTTTCATCGGCGCTGTCGCAAAGTGCGTAGACGGTGTCGCGCATGATGAGCGGCGGCTCGGCCGGGTTCAGGACAATGATTGCCTTACCGCGCTTCGCGCCACCCACGTCCTCAATTGCTTTTGAGGTGGTTTCCGTGAACTCGTCGATGTTGGCTCGCGTGCCGGGACCCGCGGAGCGCGATGAAATCGACGCGACGATTTCCGCGTAATGCACTGTCGCCACCTGACTGACGGCAGCGACAATCGGAATCGTGGCCTGTCCGCCGCACGTCACCATGTTCACATTTGGCGCGTCGAGGTTTGCTTCGCCGTTCACACACGGCACGGTGTACGGACCAATCGCGGCAGGCGTCAGGTCGATAACGCGTTTGCCGTGCTGCTGCAGGATGGCGTCGTGCTTCTTGTGTGCACCAGCCGATGTTGCATCGAAGACAATCTTGATGTCTTCGAAGCCCGGCAGGCGCGTGAGGCCTTCGATGCCCTCGGCAGTCGTCGCTACGCCCAACCGTGCAGCACGCTTGAGACCGTCCGATTCGGGGTCGATGCCAACAAATGCACCCATTTCGAGTACATCCGACAGGCGAAGTACTTTAATCATCAGGTCAGTACCGATGTTCCCGGAACCGATGATGGCCACTTTGATTTTGGACATTGCAGACCTCTTAAACGAATTTAGCCGTGACTTCGCCGAGTCCCGACAGTTGAGCAACGAACGTGTCGCCAGCCGTGACCAGGACCATCGGACCAAGTGCGCCGGTCAACACTACGTCGCCGGCTTTGAGTGGGCGACCGCGCCTTGCCACTTCCCCCGCGAGCCAGACCGAGGCGTTCAGGGGATGGTCAAGACAGGCGGCCCCGCTGCCGGTGGAAACCACATTCGGGCCGGTGGTTACGCCCGCGTGCTCGCGTCGCATCGTCATTTGAAGACCGCGCAAATCGAGGTCGTCAATTCGGCGGGCCGGACCTCCGAGGACGAACATGCCCGACGAAGCGTTGTCAGCAACGGTGTCGAAAATCCGGATGTCCCAGTTCGAGACACGGCTACCAACAATTTCGAGTGCCGGCGCGACATACGCAGTCGCAAGAATCACATCCGCAATGGTCGGCCGTTCGATGTCGAGGTCCTGCCCGAGGATGAGCGCAATCTCAGCTTCAACCTTCGGCTGGTGCAAACGGCTCACTGCGATTTCTTCGCCCTCGCCTGCCGCCATATCTGCGAACAGCATCCCGAAGTCCGGTTGGTCGACGCCGAGTTGCGCCTGTACAACCTTGGATGTCAGGCCAATCTTGCGGCCGACCAGGCGCCGGCCCTGGCCTTCATAGAAGCTCGTGTTGGCATCCTGAATTGCGTACGCAGTATCGACGTCATCGCGTGTGGTGCGTGTGCGCAAGGGGGCAACAGTCTGACCGGTCTCGAAGCAATTGCGCAGTTCCGCAGCCAGCGCAGCAACATTCGCAGTATCGAGAGCCGGCCGGTCAATGGTTGCGTCGGACATGAAAAACCTCTTTGAGTGTTGCAGCAAAGTGAATGTCAGGAGAGAGCGCCGACTTCAAGTGGGTGGTACGCTCCCCGCCAGTGAAGGAGCGGCGACTTTTCGGCGACCCGCGTACGGAGTACGCGGCCGATGAAAATGGTGTGGTCGCCTGCTTCGACTTCGCGTTCGCGCACACACTCAATCCAGCCGAGGCAACCTGCAACGAGTGGAAGACCTTCGACACCTTCCAGCGAATCGACATGCGCGAAGCGGTCCAGCGGTTTGCAGAAGATTCGCGAGACATCCTCCTGGTCCGAGGCCAGGATGTTCACCGCGAAGTGCGTCGCCTGACTGAAGATGGGATACGAGTACGACGTCGTAGTTAGACTCCACTGAATGAGCGGAGGGTCGAGCGACAACGACGCAAACGAACTCACTGTCGCGCCATAAGGCTTGCCCTGTGCATCCAGCGTCGAAATCACGGTGATGCCCGTCGCGAAATGACCGAGTGCATGGCGAAAGTCAGCCGCGGATATGTCGCACTTGCGTTCCGACGCGGCATCCATAACGTTGATTGAAGACACGGTTCGCTCCTGTGCAGCGAGCGGTCCGGGAACAGGCTCTGTTCGCGGACCACATCGACGGGGTTAGTCCAGAGCAGGCTCCAGCTCTTTGACTGAGCTAGCCGTGATGTCTTTGCCCACTTCCGGCTGGCCTGCGAGTGCCAATGCGTTATCCACGAGGCGCTGCATGTCCGGGCTCTGGTTGCTCAGGTAGTTCATCGCGAGATTGCGGACGGGGTCGCCGGCGTAGTAGCGCTCGTATTGCACGAGGCGTTGGCCGAACGCTTCGCCCGCGAGGTCCCATGCGAGCTTGAAGAGACGCACGCGGTCCACGGACGGCATGCCGCCGGCACCTTGGTAGTACAGTGCGAGGTCGTCGGAAAGTTCCGGAGCACGGAAATCTGCTGCGCTCGGCATAAGCATGAAGCCGCCCGCACCGATGGTCTGCAACACTTCGATGACGCGCGGATACGCGAAGGGAAGCATCGTTCGAATTGCCTGCAACGGAGCGAGAGACGGACGGATGGTGCCTACTTCCGACAGCTCGGACTCGTACTCGGAACGTACGAGCGCGCTTTTGACCTGTTCGATGTAGCCAATCAGTTCGCCGAGCATCTGCTGTACGTGGAGGAACTGGTCTGCCTTGATGGACTTCGCCACGGCAATCGCGAGTCCGACCGAGAATTGCATCTTCACGAGCGCACGAGTATTCGTCTGGTGTGCGGTGTGATTGCGGACTGCGGTGTGCGAGTACAGCTTGTTCGACAGTTCGACCTGCCGATAGCAGAAAACACGCTCCCACGGCACGAAGACATTATCGAAGATGAGCAGCGAGTCGTTTTCTTCGAAACGCGTCGACAGCGGATGGTCGTAGCTCTCGTGCGCCTCGACGTAGTACGGGTCGCGAGCAATCTGGCGCAAACCCTTCACGTCCGTCGGGACCGCGAAGATAAGCGCGTGGTCTTCATCGCCTGCCTTGAACTGCGGCAGGTTGTACATAATCATTTCGTCGGAGACCGGGCCGAGGGTCGCAATCATGCGGGCGCCGCTGACGTAAATGCCTTCCGACGTTTCCTTCACGACGCGAAGGTGCATGCTCGCCTGCTCCGACGACTGCTTCGAGCGGTCGTTCTGCGGCGTGATGAGCGCATGGCTCAGGAAGAGGTCGTTGTCGCGGATGTACTCGTAGTACTTGACGATGTTCTCGCCAAACTGCTCGCCGCCTTTCGCGAAGTCGTCGCGTGCTTCCCAGAATGCGAGTAGCGTGACGTTCATGAAGTCCGGCGAGCGGCCCATGAGACCAAAGTTCGTTTCCGCCCAGATGCGATACGCTTCACGACGCTTGCGAAGGTCGTCGGCCGACTTCGCTGGCATGAACGCAAGGCCAGCACGCTCACCGGTCTCCGGCACGACGTAGGTGACCTTGTCCTGCAGTTGCGGGTCATGCTGCGTGTCATAGAGCGCCGCCAACTGCTCGACAGCGCCCTTGAATGCCGGATGCGTCGTTACGTCCTCCACGCGCTCACCGCGCACCCACACGTCTCGCGGGCGATTTCGAAGGCCCTCGATAAACTGCTTTCCTGTTCTGATACCCATGACATATCTCCTTGATTCGCGCCTACGCGCTCATGCACGCGGCATCTTCGATTGAGCGAACATCATTGCCATGCCAGCAATCCAGCCCTGGATGGCTTCGTAGTAAATGAGGTCGGCCGTGTATTCACCGTCGACGGAGAGCGCGGCGAAAGCTGCGACCCAGGCGAGGACTTCCGGACCGCCGCGGCCCGCTTTTTCGCGGACCTCCTTCGTCGTCATCGCATCGAGTTGCGAGAGATTTCCGGACTGAAGCTGCTGGATGAAGGTCGCGTCCCAATCTGAATCCACCGGCAAAATCCCCGGCTCTCCCGCATACGCGCGGGCGCCAGCGGCCAGGACGCGTTGCTCACGTGCGTGGCGCATTTCCTCAGTTGGGTTGCGGCCGTCAATGAGACGCTCCTTCACCTCATCGGGGGCGGTAGCGATGCTCGGCGTGGGCGGGTCGTGAGACAGGCCGCCCGATGCAGAGAACAGCACACGCTTTCCTGTCGCTGCAGCCCAACGGCCCACGGCCTCGCCAAGGAGCCGGGCGCGCTTGAAAGTGGGAAGCGGGGGCGCAGCGCAGTTGATGAAAATCGGGATGGTTGGATATCGGGAAAAGTCGCCGAACATCTCTTCCCAGATTTGCACGAACCCGTGGTCGACCTGCATGCGATACGACACGGCGATATCGAAGCCGTCTTCAACCAGGAATCCACTCAACTGCTGAGCTTCAGTCGATGTGACGGGCAGCGTGCCAGTGGACGTGCCCCAGTCACCAACGGACGACGCGTTAATACCGACGCAAAAGCTCGGCATTACGTCGTAGAAGAATCCGTTGAAGTGGTCAGGCGCAAACTGGATGACGAGGTCAGGCTTGAACTGTTCAGCGCGTTCGGCAAGTTCGCGAAAGCCGCATTTCACAGCAACCCGGACATCATCCGTAGTGACGCCGTCTTTCATAAGAGGCGTATGGGATGCGCTCAGCACGGCCAGTGGCACGGTCTGTCTCCTATGTAGTTTGATTCCATGCGCGATGGCATGGTTTGACTGACTTACGGGAAGGGCTCAACCACTGCTTTCAGGAGCATCAACCCGCTCCCAGTGCTTAACCTTGGTCAAATAGTAGCGATGCGCCCGTTATACCGATAATGCGGACGCTCTATAGAAGCCATCCGGTTCTTTGATATCAGTGAAAACCCTTGTTTTTGATGGTTTGGCAAAGCGGGCTTCATCTGCCAATACCTTTGTTTTCAATGACATACATCCCATTCGAGAAGCATCGCCGCGCGCCCCCGACACAATGCCGGCCTCCGCAACCACCCTATAATTGAAATGCGATAACAAGCGCCGGTGTTGAACGAATGAGGCGTAGTGGAGGCAGACGATGGATTCCAGACTTATCGAATATTTCTTGCGTGTCGCTGAGCTCGGCAGCATCAACAAGGCGGCGAGCGACCTTCGCCTGTCACAGCCGGCGATGTCGCGGCATATTGCTTTGCTCGAGCATCAGATGCGCGCGAAGTTGTTCACCCGCACGCAAGGCGGAGTGACGCTCACCGAGGCGGGAACACTGCTATTGGAGCGCGCGCGGCCAATCCTGCGTCAGCTGTCCAAGCTTGTGGAAGAAGTTGGGGACCGCGCGGCAGGCCAGTTGTCCATCGGCGTTGCGCCGTCGTGGCAGCACATGTTCACCTCCGCCTACATCTCGCAACTCGTTCAGGAGTTTCCTGGGGTCTCGTTGCGAATCCATGAGGGCGCGAGCCACGAACTGCGCGAAGTCATGCACTCCGGCATGCTCGACCTGGCAATAGTGCCTTTTGAAGGGAACCCGCCGCAGGGCTATGTTCATACTCCCCTGGTGCGTGAGCCGCTCATTCTCGTATCGCCCAGCAGCACGCAGCTTCGGCCGGACAGACCGGTTCCACTGTCGCGCCTGGAGAACCTGAATCTCGCGCTGCCCGGCAAGCCAAATGTCATCCGCGCCCAGATTGAGAACTCGCTTGAAAGAAGAGGACTTCAGTTCAAGACGCTATTCGAGATTGACGCGATGAACCTCTCGATAGAGCTTGCTCGACAAGGTATCTGCGATACCGTCACGCCCTGCTGCGCGGTGAGCGGTAACGCGCGCTACGAAGATGAAGTTTCCTGGAGCCCTATTCGCGGGATGTTCATGAGCTGGGCACTCTGCGAGAACACCGCGAGGTCTCATTCACCGGCCGTCCGTGAAGGCCAAAAGCTCGTCCAGAAACTTGTGGACGACATTCTCAGGCGTGGAAAGTGGCTGGGGGCAGAACGGCTGTCCAAGACATCGAAGGCAAGCACCTTCGAGCTGGTCGAAGAAGCATAGCCCTCAGGCGTCACGCGGAGCGCCGGTAGCCACGAGGAAGGCAACCTGGCGGCCCTTTCTTCTGAATGGCGCAAACGCCTTGCGCCACTATCTGGCTTCAGAACAATGTACGCACACCGAAACGAAGAACGGTCTGGTTAGGACTTGATAAAGTCGCAAACGTGCCGTTCATTGATGCAAATTTGTCACCAGCCTCCGCTGGCCAGCTGATAGATTGCATTGAAGTAGACGTCAGTCCGCTTCGACAGAAGATAGTCCAGCGTGACGCCAGCTTGATTCGAATGATTGTTCGTCAGTTGCTCATTGCCCTTTGCGTAGATGTAGTTCGCGTACAGCAAGAAATCGACAGCAAACTTGTAGAGTCCGCCAACCTCGTAGCTGTCGACATGGGCGCCGGTGGACGTATTGCGCTTGTTCACGTAAAGACAGTCGAGCGCAAAGCTCCCAAAGTCATATCGACCACCGACGCCAAAGTTTCGAATTCCTGCGTGACCATTATCTATACCGTCTTCCTTGGAATAGGAATACGCAGCGTCGAGTCGGAAAGGTCCATTGTCGTAGCTCGCTCCGAAAGTGTTGAGGCTGTTGCTGCCAGTCTCTCCCGCGATGTTACTGAAGCCGTACATGGCACCGAAGCTGAACCCACCGTAGTACTTCGAGGTGAATTTGACCGCATTCGGCGTCGCCTCTCCACCAGCAATTCGTGTGTAGTCGAACGTGCCCAGTGGCGAACCAAGCTTGGCGAAAGGGCCGCCGGGTAGCTGGTACAAGCTGACGTAGGATATCTGGTGTCCCCATCGTGCGATGGAGAGCGTATCGAACATGTAGTCAAATTGCCGCCCGAGCGTCAGGGCACCGTACGGCGATGCAATACCAACATATGACTCACGCCCGGTGAACGCCCCACCACTGTTTTTTCCAGTGTTTAGGTCTGGTTGGGAATCCATCACAACCAGCGTCTGGAATCCGCCGCCGAGGTCCTCGATGATGCGCATGCCCAGCAGGTTCGGGGCTTGAATGCCGGAGGCTGCCTGCACGAGCGAATGGCCACCCGAGTTGCTTACATAGGGGTGCCGTTGTCGAGCAACCCGAACAGGGTTACGGAGCTTTGGGCGTAGGATTGCATCGGAAGAAGAGCCACTGCGATTGCGAAAGCCTTTTTTCACGAAGCACTCTCAAATTCGTAGGCAAAAACGCACCCCACCCGACTCCATGTCGGAGGTCGGGCACGTATTCGTGTTCAATGGTATGGGCGCCCTTTGTTTGGCAGGAACAAAGGGCGCACCAGGTGGCTTTGCGTTGCGCGAGCTATCTGCAGTTAGCCGAGAGTCAGCTCAGCTTTACGAATCAGCGCGCGGGGCCGGCTCCGAGCAGTACGAAGAGTACGGATGCCGGTTCTGCAGCGGGATTTCGCCAGGCGTGACGTGTACCTCGCTGCACGACGACATCGTGAGCCTGCAACTCCCTCACCCGCTCGTTATCGAGTTCGAGCGTTATCCGCCCCGACAGCACAACACCGTAGTCAACCGACGCGGTCTTATGCATGCCAGGGTTCTCGGCCTCGAAAGCTTCCGCAAGTCCAGGGAGCTTCTCCATCTGCTCCGTGTGAGCGGCGAGTCCATCAAATTCGGCGCTGAGCATCACACTATCAGGTGGGAACGTCACTAGCAGCAAGCGGCTGCCGCCAGGTCCCGGAACCCATGAAGTCGGCCATGCGCCTTTATCTGGAAACTCCGCTTCCGTGGATGTATTTTCATCCGTTGCCCACAACATAGTGACATCGAATCCCGGAATGGACTCGAATGTCGCCTGCCACGGCGAAGGTCCATCGCTAAGGAATGCCGATGCGCCCTCACTGTCGGTGGTCGTAACGATTCTCCGAACCATGTGCGCCTCCGTCAAACCAACGCCGGGTTGATGACGACATTTGTGAAGCCGCCATGACGATGATTCACGGCGTCGAGCGCCTCGTTGATTTTCTCAAGTGGGAAAACCTCGTGTTCGAAGACTGAAAGGTCAAGCGCACCCGCCTCTGCCATTGCGGCCATGTTCTCGCCTTCCGCCGGCGTGAACCAGAGCGAGCCAATAAGCGACTTCTGCTGGCACATCAGGGGGAAAGGTTCGAGCGGAATCGGGTCCGAGACTCCACCCACGGAGACAGCCTTCCCGCCGCGGCGCAGCGCTGCAAACGAATCCAGCACGTTCGAAACCGGCGCCTTCGGACCAAGGGCCTGAAGCACGACGTCGACGCCGTAGCCATCGGTCTCCTCCATCACGATGTCGTGCACGCTCCGCTCGCCGAGCACGATGGGGCGAATCCGCGTCGGCGCCAGTTCCTTGAGTTGGGCAAGCAGTTCCTTGTTGCGGCCAGTCGCAAAAATGGTCTTCGCGCCCATTGCGAGTGCGCAAAGCGTGCCGCCAAGGCCGAGCGTGCCCGTGGCGCCATCAATGATAAGTGTTTGTGAGGCCTCGAGGCCTGCCTTCCTGAGGCCAGCATAGGCGGTGCCGATGTAGCCGAAGCGTGCGCCCTGTTCGAAGGTGACGGCTTCCGGAAGCTTGACCAGGTTGGAGGCGGGCGCCGTCATGAACTCGCTGAAGCCGCCGTACGGATAGTCTTCGTAGATTTGCTGGGAGCCTGGGCCGAAGCCGAAGTACCCCTGGAACGTATAGGCGGGGCAGTTCGTGTTGTCACGCCGACGGCAGGCGGGGCAGCTACCGCAGGATAGGCCTGGATTTACGTACACCCGGTCGCCGGGTTTGATGCCGTGAACATTGCTGCCGACGCGTTCGACAACGCCCGCAGCATCGAGACCATAAATCGCTGGAAGCTTCGGCAATGGGAGGAAGGGGAACCATTCCGGGTAGTATGCGACGACGTTGTGCAGGTTTGGCACCACACCGCATGCCTTGACTCGCACCAGAACGTCGGTCGGCCGCGGCTCGGGCACCGGGATTTCGTCTACCTGAAAAGGTGCACCGACCTTATGCAGCCGTGCTGCGCGCATCGTCTTCATCGACTGTCTCCATGAGTTAATATTTTGGTGTACTGTCTAATTACCTTGGATTCTTGCGAGCAATCGACCGAGTTCAACTCGCTCTTCGAGGAGCGTTCTCGCATTCAGCGCTTTACGAATTCCTCGACCGCGCTTGTGACTGCGGGCCTGGAAGGCGGCCTTGCTATGCTCGTTGGTGGATAAAGTTACAGCAGGCTCGGAGGGCGTGGTTATGCAATCCTCCTATAGCTGTTATCCACTCGTGCGACACGTTGTCCGACCAATCCGTTACCAGTTCAGGTCGCGGCTGCGATAGTGGCCTGAATGGCTGCGAGAACGGGTCTGAGCTATGTTCGAAGGCATCTGCGGGCGCCGATGACCTATCGAAAAGTGTAGGTTCGTGGAGCTTGCATTGGCCGCGGCGGTTGTCGCATAGCAGACCGATTGTCTAAACGAAACGAGCGCAGGCATGCACGGCGAAGCGTCGGCATCTAGCGGCGCGTTCTTCTTTGCTACCAACTTCTTGGCAGCAAGCTTAAGGCATCGCGGGATGTTTTCACAAATTCAGTGCTAGGGCTCTGGCGCACAGTTACATGAACATGCGATAAGGGTAATGGTTGCCTGGTAGACCCGGGACATTTGCGATGGTCCTTGCCAGCTTCTGCGAATAGCGAATCGTCACCGGAACGGGGTCGTACAGAGCATCGTTGTTCCAGTCCATCTTCGTTAGCGCTACGGTTTCGAAAGCAGCAATTTCGAGCGGTCCGCTGCCCGCGTGGCGAACTATGTTCAGCGGCTTTGGAATGCTTTTGGCACCTTGGTAGAAGAGCGGGTCACCCAGCCCGGCCGTAGGCGCATTACCTGCGACCCAGACCAACGCTGAATTGCTGGTTCGCATGAGCATCGCGCCACGAGGAACTGGTGCCCGGTCCGGCTCGCTATTAACGCCCGGCTTCCTACTCGCCACCAGCCAGACTCCGCGCCAAGTGCCCCTGCTGCCAATTTCTAGGCATTCGACCTCCTTCACGGTGGACAGCGCATCGAAAACACCGTGCAACTCTTCTTCCTTGAACGCCGTCGTTTTGTGGATGACAAGCCGCCGCGGCAGACGTCCACCATTGCGGTTGAGGTATAGATTCAGGCTACGCGCCATTACTGCCCGCATGTCACTGCGGCTGAGAAAGGGATTGCGACGCGCTTCCCGAGGGTCAGCAACAGGGTCGCGCGCTTCAAAGGCGACAAACTGCATTCCGCCGCCGTCAGCGTCAAAGACCTGAGAGCAACAGGTCACAAACTGCGCGGTGCGCGGGTCACCGCGAAGCGCATACGCCAAGCCCACATATGCAGTGCCTTCAGGGACTCCATCCATTGGAGCGAGCTTCCACGGCACGCCCCCCGCCTTGACGAACAGCGCGATGGACAGACGCCAGGCAAGCGAGGCCTTGTATCTGAATGCAAAGACGCGGTCGTTTACGACCTGGGTCGGAATGGCGTATTGAGCGCCCAATGCCTTCAGTGCGTCGTGCGCGTCGAAGCCCGACGCTGCAAATGCCACTTCCCATCTGTCCGGCAGATGTACCATGACTACATCAAACTGGTCATGCATTGCGTTCAAGCGCACCATCGCCTCGGACATCGCGGCAAACAGGCGCTCGTGTGGCGCACCGGCGCCGCCCAGCGCCATCAGGTCATCCGGCCACTTGATATGAACGCCTTTCGGCGCAGCAACAATCGGAACGCGGAAAAGCTCTTCGAAGCCTGGATAGTGCGGCACGTAGTTACGCCGGTCCCCTGCAGCGTGGCTAGTGCGCAAGGTCTCGACCAGGTCCCGAATCTTTGGCCATCCCGCTGCAGGGGCCACAATCGCCACGCGCAGCTTCGGTGTGTACCCCTCGAACGCTGTGCTGTTGTATGCACCGTAACGCTTGAGTCCACGCAGGGGATTGACCTCAAGGGCGGTGTTCTCGCTGTTGAATGTGAGTTCTGGTTCGGCCAAGAGCGAAAATGGTGGGAGCTTGGATGTCTGATAGTCCATCTTCAGTTTCCCCGATGCAGATAGGGTGCGTCGTGCCCAGGCCGGCTCCACGCCGTTACCGAGGAAACCTGAAACACGGCATCGATACCCTCACCTTCCTTGACGGCAGTTGCGCGCAAAACCCCGTCGTCAGCACCTGCCAGCATGTGCGCCCACGCATCAATGATTCTAGCCCATACGTTGTTGTACCGCCGCGCCCAACGCTCGCGTCTCCAGTCCACAGTGGGGTCGACCCAGCGTTTGCGCTCAAAGCCTTCGGGCTCACCGTGCTCATCTTCTTCAGGCCGGTCGCGCGGCACATCGACGAAGGTAGTTGGTTCAAACGCCAGCCACCATCGATTCGCTGCTTGCTCAAGGCGCAGCAGCACGCCCTCGTAGAACGGGTAACCATGCTCCGTCTTGCCGTACAGCGAACCCGAATACGCATTCTTCAGTTGCGCCTGACGCTCGATTCGAAGCGCACGCGCCGCAGACGTTTCTGTATCAGATTCTCCATGCGCCATTACCGCGTGCCCCTGTCGGCGCATCCGTGCTCTGATGGGTCGACGCCGGCACACGGCACGGGTGAGTGCGTCGTACAGCAAGCCAAGCGCCCAACTGTCGTGCTCGGGGGACAAGGCAATCGTGCCTGCCAACCGCCCGCCAACCGTCTCGAATGCCTGCAGGAGCGCCGCGTCTTCTCCGAACGCGGCGACATCCCGCCCGTTGCTCGCAACGATGGCCCAGACCCCGGCGTCTCGGACCATCTCCCGCGCGTCGGTGCTCGTAAGCGGCTTGTCCGTGGTGATTCGACGCGCTACGGTCGGCATGGAAATCACAGGAAGTGCGGAGCAGCGAAGGACCGGGTAGGAGGCGTGTTCCTTCGTCGGCAACGGGACCGGACGCAAAACCTCACGCGCGTGAAACTCGCCGATATACTGCTCAAGCTCTGGCGGCATACTCAGGTTGTCGAGGACGTCTGCAGCAAGCTCGTCGAACGTATGGCACTCGACGAGCGAAGTCCGCACCCCTGCGGAATCTGCTGCTTCCAGAAACTGACGAACTGCGGGAAGAATGTCCTTTGCCGAGCGTGCGACCCAGTGAATTCCGCCCGGGAACGCGTTGGGCTGTGTAATTGCATTGGTCAACGCTTCCATGACCGATTCGTCGCGGCCGCTATATCCCACGATGACGAGGCCATACCGACCGCATGCAAGAGTCAGCACCTGGCGCATCTGCCCGTCCTGATAACGTAGCTCCGCGGTAGTGTTCTTGATGTGAACCGACTGATAGTCGCCGTGGATTTTCGCGAGCAGGGGGCGGCTCTCACGGAGGGCAAGCGTCGCTCGCTCAACATTGTCGATGCCGGCCACTGCGATGTTCGCGCGGTCACCCGCAGGGACCAATTGGTCCGTCATCATCGCAGCCGTCTCGACCAGACTGTCAAAGTTGGGGGAGAAAATGCATGGCACCCGACCCGTTGTGATTAGAGAGGCGAGCACACGATGCGCGTAAGACGGAGTGCCTTTCTCTACGGCCGCCGCTATGTAGTTGCGGCGGTCTTCCGGCGTGGGGTGAACAGCCTCGAACGCTGCGGCGTATTCTCGCGGGTCGCCGGCTGGTGGTAAAGCCGAGCGCGACTCAAGGTACGAGTTGATGCGGTCAATCCAGAGAGGGTCGTCGGCGTCAACATCTTTGAGCTTCACTCCGGCGAGCTCGCAAAATATCCGCTTCTTGAAGTCGGTAATCATCGCGTAGCCGGTCGGAATGCCGGCAGCAGCCGATGCGCCCGCCCCCAGAAACCATGCATACTGGGTAGGGCGAAGACAAAACATCCTCGCGAACTGTGCTGCCGAAACTGTTTGAATCGCCAAACCGCCCCCGATAGCTATGGTTGTTCCCTATGCGCAACGGCGCATGACTGGCACCCCAAACTATTGTAGCGAAACCGTAGCGCCCTCTCGGGGCGCGGCTAGCACCGGCAACCAGCAAATAGAAGGAAGACGTATCGCAGCAACGCGACTTTCGACAGTCAGTGTGAAAGGGCCTCCTTTGAAGCTACGGGCTTGCGATGCAAATTTCTCGAATACCATATCAAATGATTGGACTCAACTTAACGAGACTGGCGCAGTTAAATGCGCGACTGCTGTAGTTTTACGGCGATGCAGCGAGCAGCACCCTGCCCCTTCCCACCAACGAAGCGTGCGTCTCCCAATCTAGTGCAACGTGACTGACACCCTTACTCCCGAACAGCGCAGCGTTCGCATGAGCCGCATCCGACAACACGGCACGAACATCGAGTTGCGACTGCGACGAGCGCTTTGGGCAGCGGGTTTCCGTTATCGCCTCGCGCACTCTAAAGTCTTGCCCGGGCGGCCCGACATTGTTTTCGTCAGCGCGAAGGTGGCGGTTTTCGTTGATGGATGCTTCTGGCATGGATGCCCCATACACGGCACCATGCCTAAATCAAATGCAGACTTTTGGAAGGACAAAATTCGTCAAAATCGAGAGCGTGACCGGCGCGTGGATTGCGAGCTGAAAGATGCCGGTTGGCTCGTTATTCGGCTGTGGGAACACGAAGTGAAAGCGAACCTGGACGAGTGCGTGGCGCGCATAGCTTCTGCCGTAAAAGCTCCGCCAAAGTAGCGCCGCGTCCAGTGCGCGGCACTCGCGCTTTTGAAGCATATACCCACCGACGACGGAGCCGCAGGCGTCTTCTCGCGGCAGGTCTGCGAATGCGAGGACAATTACGGAGCGCGTATTTCCAATCGCCTCCGGGGAGGGACCTCACCGCCGAGAAGCTTAACGTGCTGTTCGACAGCGGATATAAATCCATCGTCAAACCTCAGCTTGGCGCGGCGCGTTCTACTCAGGAAACCATGTGCAGCCCTTAAAGAGAGGGGGTCACCAGCGTCCAACAGGAAGTCCGCCAAAGAAGGCGGGCGCCTGCCTAGTGGGTCAACTCCAATCGACACGCTGCGTCTGCGCTTCCCATCGAAACGGGCTGCTCTTGGTATTTTCCCCGTCCAAGGAAAATCGCCATCTTTTTCCTTGAAATAGGTGCCGGGCGTCGTCAATCTCTCTCCCAGCCACTCGGCAACAGGCACACTGACCGCGCTTCCTACTAGGCTCCAACGGAACGAGCCCCGAACGACGGCTTCTGCTGGTTCTGTCCATCCTGCCTGAAACCCTTGTAGCCGCTCCGCGTCTCGTATGCTGGGTTTCACTATCGTTCCATTCGGAAGCAGGACCGCCGGTGGGGAAGGTATACCAATTGTCGACCCGTTCTTGAGCGTCGGAATGCTATCAACAGCCCACCCAAGACCACTTAGTCCCTCGGTCCAGTAGAAGCCATGCGCAAGCTTGCCAATGGCAGTTTTTGGCCGCTCTATACTGCTCTCGTCTGCGAGAAGGACATCGGCCGGGTCCAATTCTCTCGATGCAACAAAGAAAACGCGTTCGCGTCGCTGCGGGAGCCCGAATGCAAACGTATCGACGACACGGTATGCCCATCGATACCCTCTCGCCTCAAACTCGTCAGCGATAGCGCGCATCGCCGAGCCGCCGCCCAACTGCAACATAAACGGCACGTTTTCCATAACAACCGTCGGGACCCGGCGCCGGGATAACAGCCGAAAGACTTCCGAGACGAGACCGGACTTCTCCCCCCTCAGTCCCGCCCCTCGGCCGGCCTGACTGAGGTCTTGGCAGGGGAACCCCGCACATATGGCGTCGATGCTCGTTGGTAATGACCTCAATGCTGTTACGTCAGCGTGATAGGGAACGTCGCCGAAGTGATGCTTCAGCACGGCCTCGGAGGCGGGACTTACGTCACACAGAAGCTGTGTACTGTGCCCAGCACGTTCCAATCCAAGTTCGAAGCCGCCGATTCCGGCGAATAATCCAGCAAATTTCATTCTCGATTTTGTACAAGGGGTCAAGTGCCGAAAGCCCGCAGGACGTCATCGTGGAAACGCTATCCCTCGCCCACGACAACATCGCTGCCGACCTTCGTTGCTTTCAAGCCCATAGGATACTCGAGTTCCCCGGAGGTTTGTTCCCGGGCTTGGTATCAGACCCATCAACGGCGCGAACCCGCCCTTTCCCAACGCCTCAACACGCGCTCAACTGAAACCTTGTTGCTTTGCATATTCCACCGCGGCGTTTAAAGCTCTCTGTGGTCGGCGCTCCGCCTGGAAACTGTCAATGAAGAGGGTTGTTCCGTCAAATCCGTCGTGGACCAACGGCGCAACCACAGCTTGAGCCCAAAACGGATGCACTATTACGAATCGTCGGCCGCCCTTTACAGACTCTATCGACGGTAACTCCAGGGAGCCAGCGGTAGCAAGTTTGTATCGGTCTGGCGTCAAGCTGACGATAGCTTCAGCACACTTCCTGGCAGTTCTGTGCCAATCCGCGGTTTCCGGCGCTCGCTGCCAATCGCCATCTAGCCCAGCCACCCAAGTTGCGTCGAGAAACACGCGCAACATGGAAATCCCAAGCCTCCAATCCAGCAGGCCATGGTACGACCGATTCCCGTATCGCTGCAAACACTCGTAGCACGCCTGCGAGCAGTCCTCCCTATGTCGGCTGGAGAAATACGAAGCAACAAGAGGGTCATCCAGGGGGGAATTCACCATCGAGCGCGCCAATTCGACAACAAGTGGCGTCTGCCCACTCTCCAGGCGGTCGGAAAAACCCGCGCCATTCACGAGAAAATCCGCAATTTGCAGCAGAGGCTTTCCGTCCCTCAGCCTTGGCTCCAAGGCTTCAAACTCTTCAGGCGCGATGTCCAGTTCAAGTGCGGCTCTTTGTATGAGCAGATGCGTGGCGCTGATAAGCGCGGCGCGAATTGCCGTATGGAAGAATTCGCGCCCGACTCGGGCAATGTCCAAGGAACTCGATATCTTCGTTGGACTGACGTATATGGCGTCGGTTTTCTTTCTGGCCATCAGACGCACGTCTTCTTCGAGGAAGTCGGTGTTCCGCGACGCGTGACCATCTGCTGACAACGAGACGAAGCTATCCGTGGTTAGATATTGACCCGGCAAAGTCCATCTTCCCCTTCCTGGGGGAGACGGCACGCGATGTTCCGCGACCGGTACGACGTGAAACGGCTGGGCCGTACCGCTATCGTCGACCCTACCGTCGTTCAGCCGCAAGACACGTGCGTCAGTTGCGCTACCAACCGACGTGTTCGTATTAGCGATGTGCCGCATGGTTATAGTCGAGGCTTCGGTCGTCGTGACTCGCTTGAAGACCGGGCTATCCTCGCTTTCTTCGACGGATTTTGCTTCGAAATCTGTAGTGAATGCGACCGGACTAACGTAGCGAACGAAGCTTGAAGACGGCACTTGTGCCCCGCAATCGACGCAAGCAACATCCTGCACCGGCTCCTCATGGCGGCTGGCAACCGCGCCGCAGCCCAAACAAAAGGCTATATACCGTTTCTCGGAGCACCACGAACCGAACGAGAAAGCCCGATTCGTCGTGCCAACGGGCCTTTGCAGCGCTGGCGAAAATCCTATGGACTCGTGCTTTCGCTTGTCCCGGACTAGCGAGCGCCCCGGAGCGAACTCGTAAACCGCTATGTCCAGGTCCCTGTCAATTGTCGCGAAATCCTTCTCGTTACCATCCCGCTCAACTCCGATATAGAGGTCACGTACCCGGGTGGGCATGCCATACATCGGTAGCAGCCCATGCTCTGCCAAGAACTGGCCAAACGGTAGCGAACTCGAGGCACCTTCTTCCGCGGATGCCCACATCTCCTCTATCAGGGCATTAGGCGTCAACGCCGTTTTGACTTCTTCGCAATCACGTGGCACGCCATCGAACAACGCAGTCACAACCGAATTCCGCGTCTCGATGGTGGCTTCGAGTGCGTCGGCCAGTCTGCAACGCCACTGCGACTCGGGTGCGTATATTTCTCCGGCCGTCGGGAAGTCACCGTGGGTATCGACGATATCGTCACCGAGGTAATTGATACCGTCTTCGTCCCGCAGCACTGAGAACGCCGCGGCCAACCACGCTTTTCTGACGATGCGACAGGCAATAGCAAGATGACCTGTCGTCAAAAATGGCGGCGGCGGAACATCGCCAGTGATGCGTTCAGGGTTTCTGAAGTAATGCAAATCGTGACTACGACTTCGACAAAGCGTCAAGACAGCTGAAAATGCCTGGCCCCGTCGGCCTGCCCGCCCCACACGCTGTTGGTAATTGAAGCGCTGTGGCGGCATATTCGCCTGATAGACCGCCTGCAGGGCGCCAATGTCGATGCCAACCTCCATTGTCGTCGTCACGGACAGCAGGTCGATTTCTTCGGCACGCTTATAAAGTTCGAAATCCGCCGACGCGCCGTCATTTACAAAGATTCCCTTGAACGAACGCAACCGCTCGGCGGGAGAGCCAGTTTGGCCGGTCAGTTCCTCACAATGGAGCCGGAATGCTGATTCTTGGCCGGAGCCCGACCTCATAGTCCGTAGTGCCAAGAAATTGGCCTTCCACAAATCGTCCACTATTCCCTCCTTTTCGACCGGAAGCGACTCGAAACATCGGGTACAGAACGCCGTTCCTCTGTGCAGATGGACACGACCACAGTTGTCGCATCTGTAGTACGGGTCGCCCGAACTGGACATTCGTACATATAGTCCGCTCAACTCGACTATGCCGTGCGCGTGCGCATGGCTTCCGAAGCGCATGAGAATTTCATCAAGCTCGCCAATCGGATTGCTCGGTGCGCTAGCTTTAGCGAAGCGATAGATGCGGTTTTTCTTCGGGAATTGATGTGCGTTATCGATATTAGCGGGGTCCCTGAACCACTTGTTGCCAGCGACCCTATATGCGTCCGCAAACACCCGCAGATATGCATCGAGACGGTCGGACTCCGGTGTCTGCGTCGGCGTCATAGAAGGATATCCGATGCCCGTCTCTTCAAGAGCAAAGTAAGTCTTGGAGAACAGGATTTCGTATACCAGTGGGCGCTGCTCGTCGCGAATGTATGCTCGCGCTTGCCCAGCCGGCCCACTTTCGCTATGCGCGGGCCATTCGGGCTTGCCGCTCGCACCTGACGAAACAATCCATTTGTACCAAGGCTCCTGGGCAATAAGCTCGATGCCGGCAGCATCCGTGGGATGCATTCCCAACTCCACATGACGTCGCAAATAGCTTCGCAGCTCGTTGCCACCGGTCGAGACGATAGGCTCGATGACTTCCGACAAAGGGACACGCGACGCATCACTGGCCTTCTCAGCTCTTGCAATTTCCTGGCCAAGTCTCCCAGCCTCGGCGAAATCCCTTGCTTCGACCGCCCGCTGGAGCTGAGCCTCCATATCGCGAAGCTGCTGGGAAGACGGGCGCGCAGCAGCGACGGCACGCAACGACTCGACCAACAGTTGACGTCTCGTATCTTGATGGTGACGACGCTCGATGTCTAATGCCGCTCGCGCGGCGTCCTGTCTACTATCTGAAAACACAATCGATTTTGCAGTTCCGCCACCCGCACGCAGCGCGGAGAAAAGCTCGGTAGCCAATAACTGGGAACTTTTGGCGAAGCCCGTTCGAAAGCTGCGTAGCGGCGACTGGGCTCCCATGTTTGGTTTGCGTCGACTGTAGTCAGCGCCGCATGCCGGGCAGCATCGGGGGGAAGCCGAGCCAGGTTGGTGGACCGAACGAGTGCCCGAATTGATATAGAACAGTCTACCGGGCAGACTGGTAGCTCCCAGCCGCTCGGCACGTGTGACGACGGCGTTCCGCGTATCGAGCGTAGCCGAGTTCCATGCTTCCCCGTCAGTTTCGCCCTCTTTGGGTTCATCACGGCACGGCCAAAAAATCGCAAACTGTGAATGGCTAAGACTTTCGTAGTTGGTGTTCGCCGCGGATTCTGGTAACTGCTCGAGATTTGGTGCGGTTGAGAGTAGCTCCGTTGTCACCGAATCTTCATCGGAGTTGCGACGACCGCCGACAAAAAGTTCACCGCATGCTTCGCAATAAACCAATTCGAACAATCGCCGCGTTTCTCCGTCTTTGCACGAAGCGTGCGTGCGCCCACGCTCTACCGTCAGTTCCTCGAACCGTAACCCCCCGGTCGAATCACGGTACGGTGCAGCGAACATCCCTTCGATACTCCTGAAGAAAGCGTGCATTCGAATGCTCGGAAGTCCGTCTGATGCTTTTACTCCATACAGATGGGAGTCACTAGCGTAGTCTGCCAAGCCGCGCAAAATGCAAAGGCCCCGTAGTGCATGAGGGGCGTTTTCGTCGCTCCCGAATAAGCGATTCGAAATGTCCTTTATGGATGTCGCGCGCAAAACACCCTCTGGATTGGACCGACAAGCAAAAGATATCGCAGCAGATGCAGCGCCCGTGGCACGTACTAGCGTGGCAGGCACATCGGAAGCATCTGGACTAACGCCCAATGCAGCAGCTGCCGCCAACACTGCTGAATCGAGTTCCGGAGACCGCTGTTTAGGTGCTGACGCCAAACCGTCTTCGCTAACTGCGAGCAGTTCAGCAAGTCTTTGGAATGGCCCGGCTTTAAGCGGAAAAGGGCCCTCGAACGTCTGGGGAACTTGACGGCCCCGGACAATGGCTGTTCGCCATTGCTCCGGGTTGTTGAAGCCACTGTCACCATCGTAGGCCGCTGTTCCAAAGCTCCCGAAAAAGTCGAAAAGATACTTCAAGCTCGCGGCTGCATCGCGCCCTTCATCCGGAAGAGATGCGCTCGATGCAAGGATTCGAAGTTTGTGACGATTCTCAGGGCGGTCAAGACCAAGCCTTGCAAATAGACTCCTCAACAAGCCAACGACCTCCATGCCAGCGGAGCCTCGAATCAGGTGCAGCTCGTCGAGAACCAAGAAAAAGTATGCGTCCTTCTCCCTAGTAAGCCATTCTCTCGTCGCATCGAAGATTGGTGCATCGACCTCACGCACCAGCATCGTGGCAAGCATTGAAATGTTGGTGATGAGGACATCGGGGGGAGTAGCTTGCATGTCCCAACGGTTCACCATTTCCGCACCGTGTACAGACGGGAAAAGGAATCGGGTAGGTTCCGGCTTGGGTTCGCCCGCTCTTTCAGCAGCGCCTCGCTCGTCTGTATCGTGCTTGCGGGCCATCGACTGCGTCTGCGCCAACTCGTTGAGCTTGGTCCGTAACTCGTCCATTCGGCGCTTGCGCTTGCGCTTCTCCTCCGGTGTATTCGCCCTCCGTGGGTGGTTTAGATGACCAGTCACTGGCGTATCGCCGGTGTAGCGGCCAAAATAAATTCTGTTTCCGTGAAACCTCTCGCTCATTACGGCTGCGGCCTCATCAGAGTCGAGCGCCCGTCGAAGCCGTGTCATCTGGTCCTCAACCAACGCGTTCATCGGATACAGAATCAATGCCCGAACGGCCTTCGGACGGTCAACGCTTTCATGCATTCGCTGGGGAACAAAATCGCTGCTGGCGTCGACGTACCACGGTGACTGCGGTGTCGAACAGGAGGTTGCCGGCCAACGAACGGCTTCTTTCGCCATCGTAGCTAGAATCGGTAACATGAACGATTCCGTTTTTCCCGAGCCGGTGCCGGTGGTGACAATGCCCGGTTGCCCAGCGCGTACGCCACGCCTCAGCATTTCCCATTGATGCTCATAGGGCTGGACGGTACTTTGTCTGCGAATGTCTTCGGTACCAGAGTCCGCGCCGGGAAAGAGTCCGGACAGAGCCAACTCGACAAAGGCGCGTCTGGCGTCCCGGTCGAATTCTTCCAACGGACTATCTGTGTTCAGGTCAACAAGTTCCTGCAACGTATGCCGAACCTGTTCATACTTCGGCACAGGCTCAAGGAATTCCTCGGTCGTGAGCGTTCCGGGTTCTTTCAGGAGCGCTCTTCGTGCAAGTTGAACATCCTTGTCTCGAATTCGAAACGCGGTTTCCAGGTAAGACAAGAAGAATTCACGAATGCGCTGTGTGGTGCCGAGGGGGTCTAGCATGATTCGAGGTCCGCTTACCGTTAATGAATTAGTTTGTCGAGAGCTGAGTATCCGAGTCGCAAGCACGCCGGCAGTGCGTCAGACCCTTCCGAGGAGCACAAAAATTCCGTCCAACCAAAGACATGTGACAGAAGTGCTTCGCTACATCTTTGGTAGGCGACACCTGTTGTGCGAGCCACACGCGCCACTGTGTCGGGGCCGGCGTTCAAGCCGGCAACACGCTTCAGCCACTCTGCAGAAATTGCGACACCGGACATATCGCAGCCACCAAACTTCAAACTGCTTGCAGGCGGAAACGGGGGTACAACTGACCCAAGGACTGAAATCGGACCATCTTCATGCACGCCAGCTTCAATCGGTACTAACCATTGCCGATATGCGTCGCTGGAAGCCCCGGTCACAGCAGTTTGCTCTGGCTGAAGCGGAGTTACCGTTGCAAAGAACAATAGATTCCGTGGACGTAAGGGCGACAGCAACACAGCGTTCAATGAAGCCAACCAAAGATGGAATGGCGCAGCATTGACGTTCCGGATGCATACGATATGCAAGCGGTCGCGTTCAGCTTCTGCAGAGTTCCACGCATGGGCCATCGCAGTGGGCTGCTGCGTTCCGGGTACCCGCCACAAATCTTCAAGTCCTATCGTGCTGGGGTCGACGTACAACGACGTAATAGCTCCTCCGGCAACGCAGCGTGCGTATGCGGTCAGCGCACGTTCAGCTTGCGACCCTAGTAACAGCAGAAGTTCTCCGCCTCGAGCGAAGACGTCAATCAGAGATAGGTCATCAGCCGCCACCGCATGCGCTCTCGCTTCAATGGCGAAGCGCGTGAGGAGGTTTGTTACGTCGATTTCGGAGGTTTCTGGAAGCTCTATCGGTATGGCCCAAGGGGCGACGTTCGACGGCACTAGACTTGGATTCTTGCCGGTGCTTTCACCGATGGCCTGTTCTATACGTCCGACGATGGCTTGCGCCAACGGTTGTTCGGAGAGCGGCATGTTCTGAAAAGTCGCTCGCAAACCTCTCGTTACACGCCTCAGATTGTCAGAGAGGGACTGGAGTTCTTGTCGCCCCTTGATGCGTTTCTCCTCAATTTCACGAAGCTCGCACTCAAACGACGACCGCTGCTGGGTCAGCAATTCGATGTCTGCCATTAATCGCTCACGTTGAGCGATGGCATCGGTTAGACCGCCCTCGATTTCACACCTGATGCGCTCTTCAATCGCCGGCCTAATAGCTTCCTCGGTGCGCTTTTCGGCTTCGTGCACAGCTTGACTTAGCGCATCTTTCGCTGCGGTTGATGCGAGGACCAACTCCGTGAGTTGCTCAGTCGCCGCGAATCGTGCTTCGAGGATTGGCCAGTCAGATGTGAGGCGCTCAAGGTTCAACTCGACGTTATCCTCCGCTTCCGGTAACAGTCCCGTGAGCGAAAGTGCTCGAGCAATATGTTGAACAGATTCTCGGGTTAAGCGACCGTACTTTGACGCGACGATGTCTTGAGTATGCTTCCTGATGTGCTCAAGGACTCGTTCGACGAACTCCTGGTCGCTGCACCAATTGACGAACTTGACCGCGCTGGTGCGCGGAACCGTCTCCGCGGGCAAGTACCGCAGCGTACCCTCCGTCTGCAAACCCACCCATTCCCGCGGTAGCGACATTAGGGGAACGAGGTCGGATACGGGTTCGGCTTTCCAAAATCCATGCGCGGACAAGTTGAATTTCAGCTCACAAAAGAGTGCCCCCGCCAAAATAACGACAGCGTAGACCTCCTCATATGGCGACTCCAACGTTACGCCTTGATTGAACAATCGCTGACGCGCCTGCTCAATTGATAACATCGAGAGGTCGATGACCGGTATTGCTTCTCGCTCGTCGCAGACGAGAAAATGGTCCTTGCCAGTTTCAATTTTTTCGTTCGCCCGGCGACGAAAGGTCCACACATCGTCCTTCGCTGCTCCGGGCAGCGGGCGTGGCAAAAATATCTTTCCCTCCGGCGGAAACAAAGCAAGCTTGTCGTCTATCGCGACCCACCGCCCGTTCGACTTGACCGCCAATGGCTCAAATCTGGCTACCCTGTCTGCTGCATAGAGGACCTTCCCGAGGTACAACATGTCTTCCATCCACGTCTCCAATATCAGCTTTTAGCGCCCAACGGCACGCTTGAGCACCGTGCCGCGTGTGTCGGCACGAAATATTTTCCGGTGTCGCAGCATCCCCAAAGAGCTCGGCGAACAATCGGGTTTGTTTTCACTCATATCAACAAGTCCCGAGGTAACAAATGGCGCACCGAAGGCCTTCTTGACCTTTTGCACGATGTAGAAATCTGCAGGATATGCATATTTCCATTGCCCGCCTGTAAACACTGGACCGGGATTTCGTACGGCTCGGCTTATTGCCTCCGATGCCATTTCCCGGACGAGGTAACCATCTCTGGGGACGCGCAGCAGGAGCCCTTCCTCGTACGTAAAGAATGGCGCTTTCTTGCGACGATATGCCTCAGAAATGGCAGCCACGCGAGACGACGTTACGTACCTTGAGCCATTCACCTGCCCTGACACTACAAACAAGTCCTCTCTATCTCCGCGCTCGCGTGCATAACGCTCAAGGACCACATCATCGTTTGTCGGCAGGATAGTCGGCTCGAAAGCTCCCCGGCCCCACGTCCATTTTCCGGCTGGACGATGGCGCGACACATCGACCGACTCGTTAGGCCAGCAGGACGGCGCTGCTGCCACCAACACGGAGGCAGCGGTTGCTGCTGGCCAGTTCAGTTCGCTTTCGGCCAAATGCAGCCGACCACCTGCTGCCAACATTGATAAAGGAGAGTAATCACCGACACCGTGTCGCACATGAAGACTGCATCCCGCGGCGGTCACGGTTTCGGCAAAACGCCTGCGAACTGCTGCGGGTGTGCTGCCGCGTAGCAATAGCGAGAACGTGCCGTCAGGAAGAGCTAGCTTTACGACAGTTGGCTCGCGAAGCCACCAACGACGCGCTCGCCAACTCACATTTGAAGTCTCGATAAGCCAGTCTGCTTCAACAAGACTGCGAAGAATGTCCCATGACGACGGGGCGTTCGGGCCTAATGCGTCACGAATCAGGCACAATAGGTCCTGCGTGGTCCATCCTGAGCGTCCGCCGGCGTAAAGCGCTTCCAGGAAGTCATCAACCTGCTCAGCGATTTCATCCTGCACTACCTGTGTCTCATCGCTGGTGGACAGGACGGCAGCCGACACGGCGGCGGCTCCTCCCTCGTGGAGCACCTCAGGAATCACACGCCATCGCGTATCGTCAATATCCGGAAGCGCACCGTGTTCCAAAGCGTCAGGTACGAACAGTATCGACTTTTCAACAGCAAGCGGCTCAACGTCTTGCAGCACAGTCTCTTCGAGAACAATTGTGTACCTTCCATCAAGTACACAATCTGATTCGAGGCGCCAAGAGATAGCATCTTGCGGCATAAGCTGTGGTAACAGACATGTCTTTGAACCTCCTCTTAATGACATGCTGCCGGGGACGGGCGCGACAATTGTTGGCAGGATAGAGGGACGACCAAGATACCCTCCTCTCGTCCTGACGCCACCACGGACGCGCAATTGGGGTGAGGGGAATTCATGCGGTATGCTAATGTTCGCGCCGAGATACTGGTAAATGGATGCAGTGTGACCGCTCGGAAGGGGGCCCATCAGCAGCCAATTCTCGCCAACTGAAACGGCACGTGTTCCCCATCGCTGCGCGAGATGTTCCTTATCCTTGGTGACTAATACTACGCAGCGCGAGGGAAAATCGGGGATGGCTAGCGCAGAAATCCACAGGCCGAACTCTTCCTCGATGAAGGGCACGAAGCCTGCACGAGTGGCTGCACACAATGCAGCGCCGGCGTTACCAAGGCCGTGCTCGACCAGCCATTCGGGGAAGTGTAAGAGCACATTGTCTACGCAATCATCGAGCTTTTTACCTTCAACAAGAATTCCGTTCGCATCGACTACGTCCGCCTGTAATTCGACATCTTCAATATCGAGACCAAACCACAATCGGAATTGGGGGAAAACGGCCCGTACTCTTGCTGTATGTCGCTCTGTTTCGAGCGCGTGCCGCACTGCAAGCCAAAATCGATGCAACGCAAGCAGGGACGCTTTCGCGAAATAAAGCCTCTCGTACTCCTCGCATGCGTCGCGCATAGCCGGAGAGAATCTCGGGTTAAGCCGCACTTGTCGGCACAACACTTTTGCAGCGCTTACGGGACTGTCAACATCGCGTCGATGTCGTTCAACAAGCGCCTTCAGGCGGGCCGCATCCCGCCATCCCGGAAAAGTGATTGCGTTCGTGATTCCTAGGTACTTCCATGCGCCCGGTGGAGGAAGGAGGACCTTCCGTATCGGCTCGCCGGCATCTCGACGACGTTTACACCAGCCCTCCAATCTTTCCCACAACCGGGGTAACGCCTCCCGCCTCGAATAGATATTTGGTGAGCCGAAGGCCAACGCAAGGTTTTCCCCAAACTCTTGAGTCACCGCGTTTCTGTCGGCAATCGCGACAATTGCGCAAGTCATCACCAGGTGGCGGAAAAAACCGGGGGCATCATCGGCTTCTGTTCGAGAGGGCATTCCGCTAGCGAGGACGCGCTGCATCACCAAGGCCCCACCACAAGCACGAGCCAGTATTCGTACCGCGTCGCGCTCTTCGTCAACCCCCAACGCTGCGGCGAGCTGACCCGGTGACGCGTCAATAGAGCGCAGTGCCCCACCCGCGAACGGCCCATCAGAACGCAAATAGTGCCTAACGAGGACAGCTTCGAAGCGTTGTTGTTCAGCTTGGGAATATGGAGTTTCCATTTCGATTCCCGTCGTACCTCTCTGTCGTTATTTTTGTACCGGGGTACGCCGCACCCGCGTTACCGCCGAGGTGAAGGCGAAAATGTCCTCTGGAGGCCGGCCAGTACCCTTAGACGAATAAATGTAACAGATTGTATTGGGTTTGCGGCCAGTCAAATCCTCTAGTCGGTGCAAAGACTTTCGCTACCTTCGAGGCGGGCGCATCGTCCGTCCTGCCTGCATTACGGCTGGCGCTCGTGCTTTCACTCGCCTATGAACAATCTCGTGGTTCCCTCGCACCAGCCTGTGAGCTAATCCACTAGTTTCGCTGCCGCGGTCAGAAGTCGTGAACGCCGTTGAAGCAAGCGTATTCAGCACGCGCTGGACAGGCTGCATTGTGCGCAGGCAACTCTGGACGCAGAGGGAAGGCTGCGATTCGGTAACTGCTGCGGCAAGGCTTTGGAAACAGGTCGACGAAGCAGTGGGGTTGCTCGCAGCGAGTTGGCCTCCGCACTAACCGGAAGGGGCGGTTGAGTGGCTGCTCGATACCGAAAAGTGACTATTGGTTTTCGTCAACCCATCACAGTCAATCGCTTAGGAGGCGACGTGGGCCGACGTTAACGCATACCAATAGTCTGAGTTAGCCGAAGCTGATAGTGCTCACCAGGTGGGTGGCTGAAGGGTCGGGAGGGTGGGCAGCTTCGGCCGACAATGAGGCCGCGAACGTCCGCTCAATGGAGCGTCGGTCCTGTGCAATTTGCGAAATCTGCAAGGCAATCGCAAAAAAGGGGAACCGAAAGAAGCTCCGACACCCCTTTGACAACAATTTCAGTTACGCCTTGTCAGGCAAGGCTTAGCGGCGCAAGAAGCCTTATAACCAAACCTACGTCGAGCGCCCGTAACCAGAATTAATGCAACTTAGCATGGATACTGCCGGGACAACCTCTCTTGCTCCACCGTCACGGACTTCGCCAGGTTTCACGTTTTGTCCACATTGCACTGAAAGACGTCAACGACCGCGTTCTCGGAAATCTCCGAAGAGCACCGATGCCCATCAACGAATCATCGATAAATCTAAACTACCAACAAAAAAGACCCATAAATTTCTCAACTTATGGGTCCATTTTTCTCAGGTTATGAGGCTATCTACAACAACCCTCAAACATCAATATTCCCCGCCCGAAGCGCATTATTCTCAATAAACGCCCGACGCGGCTCAACATCATCGCCCATCAGCGTAGTAAAGATCCCATCGGCCGCAATCGCATCCTCGATCTGCACGCGCAAGAGACGCCGCACAGCCGGATCCATCGTCGTCTCCCAAAGCTGCCCAGGGTTCATCTCGCCCAGGCCTTTATAACGCTGCTTGGACACATTGCGTTCAGCATCCGCAATCAGCCACTTCATCGCACTCTTGAAGTCGTTGACCGCCATGCTGCGCTCGCCGCGCTGGATGACGGCGCCCTTGCCGATCAACCCCTTGAACGTATTGGCCGTGTTCACAAGCTGCTGATAGTCGGCCGTGAGCTGGAACTCCTCGTCGATCACCGAAACCTTCACGTTGCCGTGATGACGACGCTCCACACGCAGCGAACGCAGCTCCCGCACCGGGTCATACTGGGGCACGACGGAAACTTCCGGTTTGAGCGGATCGTCGCGCAGCTGCGTTTGCAGCGCCCGGGCCGAAGTCTCGGTCGAAGCCTCGCTCGAGAGATCGATCGACACGCCGTCCATGATTGCCTCGAGCGCACGCGAGTCATACAGACGGCTCAGACGGTCGACCACGCCACGCGCAAGCTGATACGAGCGCGCGAGTTCGCCCAGTGCGTCGCCGGCGATCGGCGTCGCGCCTTCGTTCGGCACGAGTTCCGAGCCCTGCAGCGCGAGCCGCAGCATATGCGCGTTCAGATCGGCATCGTCCTTGAGATAGCGCTCGTCCTTGCCTGCCTTGAGCTTGTAGAGCGGCGGCTGGGCGATATACACATAGCCGCGCTCGATCATCTCCGGCATCTGGCGATAGAAAAACGTGAGCAGCAGCGTACGGATGTGCGCGCCGTCCACGTCCGCGTCGGTCATGATGATGATGCGGTGATAGCGCAGCTTGTCGAGGTTGTAGTCGTCCTTGCCGATGCCGCAGCCCAGCGCGGTGATCAGCGTCACGATCTGCTCCGAGGAAAGCAGCTTGTCGTAGCGTGCCTTCTCGACATTGAGCACCTTGCCGCGCAGCGGCAGGATTGCCTGGAACTTGCGGTCGCGGCCCTGCTTGGCCGAGCCGCCCGCGGAGTCGCCCTCGACGATGTAGACCTCCGACTTCGCCGGATCCTTCTCCTGGCAGTCGGCGAGCTTGCCGGGCAGACCCACGCCGTCCAGCACGCCTTTGCGGCGCGTCATCTCGCGCGCCTTGCGCGCGGCGTCGCGCGCCCGCGCGGCGTCGACGATCTTGCTGCAGATGATCTTCGCGTCGTTCGGCGTTTCCAGCAGGAATTCTTCGAGCGCCTTCGCGACGAGTTCCTCAACCGGCGCGCGCACTTCCGAAGAAACGAGCTTGTCCTTGGTCTGCGAGCTGAACTTCGGCTCCGGCACCTTCACGGAGAGCACGCACGAAAGACCTTCGCGCATGTCGTCGCCCGAGGTTTCGACCTTGGCCTTCTTGGCGATCTCGTTGTCGGCGATGTACTTGTTGATCACGCGCGTCATTGCCGCGCGCAGGCCCGTGAGGTGGGTCCCGCCGTCGCGCTGCGGGATGTTGTTGGTGAAGCAGAGCACGCTTTCGTTGTAGCTGTCGTTCCACTGCATCGCCACTTCCACGCCCACACCGTCTTTCTCGGTCTGCACGTAGAAGATGGTCGGGTGCAGCACGCTCTTCTGCTTGTTGATGTACTCGACGAAGCCCTTCACGCCGCCCGCGAAGGCGAAGTCGTCTTCCTTGCCCGTGCGCTGGTCAGTCAGGCGAATGCGCACGCCATTGTTCAGGAACGAGAGTTCGCGGATGCGCTTCGCGAGAATGTCGTAGTGGTACTCCACGCTGCCGAAGATCGCTTCGTCGGCCATGAAGTGCACTTCGGTGCCGCGCTGCTCGGTGTCGCCCAGCAGCTGGATCGGCGAAACCATCACGCCGTCGCGCTCTTCGAGCACGCGGTTCTGCGGCACGCCGCGGTGAAATTCCATGAAGCGTTTCTTGCCGTCGCGGCGCACCGTGAGGCGCAGCCAGGAAGAGAGCGCGTTCACGCACGACACGCCCACGCCGTGCAGGCCGCCCGAAACCTTGTAGCTGTTCTGGTCGAACTTGCCGCCCGCGTGCAGCTCCGTCATCACGATTTCGGCGGCGCTGCGCTTCGGATCGTGCTTGTCGTCCATCTTCACGTCCGTGGGGATGCCGCGGCCGTTGTCGGTGACGGAGATCGAGTTGTCCGCGTGAATGATCACGTGGATGTCGTCGCAGTAACCTGCGAGTGCTTCGTCGATGGAGTTGTCGAGCACCTCGAAGACGAGGTGATGCAGACCGGTGCCGTCCGATGTGTCGCCGATATACATCCCGGGCCGCTTGCGCACTGCCTCCAGACCTTCGAGGATCTGGATCGACGAGGCGCCGTAGCTGTTGTCGGGTTGCGAGTTGTTCGTATCAGTCATGGAATTTTTCCGGTTCTGCTGTACAGCCAGTGTTACTGCTCGGTGCTTTTCGAAAAGCCATAAAAACGCCAAAGGGGCGCTGCGCCCCCTGGAGTTTTTCTTCTGTCGCGCTTTTTAAATGCGCATTGGCATCACCACGTACTTGAATTCCTCGTTCTCGGGAATCGTGATGAGTGCGCTGGAGCTGGCGTCGCCAAGGCTCACTTCCAGCATGTCGACCTTCAGGTTCGCGAGGACGTCGAGCAGATACGTGACGTTGAACCCGATGTCGATGGTGTCGCCCTGGTAGGCGATTTCCAGTTCTTCCTGGGCCTCTTCCTGGTCCGCGTTCGTGGACATGATCTTGAGCTGGCCCGGCTCGATGATGCAGCGCACGCCCTTGAACTTGTCCGAGGTGAGAATCGCGGCGCGCTGCAGCGAACGCTGCAGTTCTTCGCGCCCAATCAGGAAGGTGTTCTTGTGCGCCTTCGGGATCACGCGCTGGAAGTCGGGGAACTTGCCTTCCACGAGCTTCGAGACGAGTTCGACCTGGCCGAAGGTGAACTTCACCTGGGTCGAGCCGATGTCGATCTTCAGCACGTCGTCGATGTCTTCCAGCAGGCGTTGCAGTTCGAGGATCGTCTTGCGCGGGATGATGACTTCCTGGCGCGCGAACGAGCCTTCGATCTTCATCGACGAGAACGCGAGGCGGTGGCCGTCGGTGGCGACCGCCATGAGCTGGTCGCCGTCCACGACGAGCAGCATGCCGTTCAGGTAATAGCGGATGTCCTGCTGGGCCATGGCGAAGTACACCATGCCAAGCAGCTGCCGGAAGGTCTTCTGCGGAACCGCGAGGTTCGCGCCGAAATCCTTGGCATGGGCGACCGTGGGGAACTCGTCCGCGGCAAGGGTCTGGAGCGCAAAACGGCTCTTGCCCGACTGCACGGTGAGGCGCTTGTCGGCGAGCGAGAGCGTGACCTGGCCGTCGGGCATCGCACGCAGGATGTCGAGCAGCTTGCGCGCGGCGACGGTCGTGGCCACCTGGTCGTTGCCGACGCCGAAGTCGGCGTGCGTGGTGATCTGCAGCTCGAGATCCGTCGAGAGGAACGAGACGTCGGAACCGTTCTTGGTGATCAGCAGATTGGCGAGGATCGGCAACGTGTGGCGGCGTTCGACAATGCCACTCACCGTTTGCAGCGGCCTGAGGAGGTTATCGCGTTCGGTCTTGACCAGTTGCATAGAGTTCCTTCGTTGATGTGACGGCCTGCGCACCCCGTCCGGAAGCCGCTTCGGTACACGCCGGTGCGTAGTCGCCGTTGCGTAGCTTCAGGTAGCCGCCCATGGCACTGGCCGCGTCGTGAATTCCGCCCGGGATTGCCGGACGGTTAAACCCATATTGTGCCTGAAAACGGACCGCTTCCCTAAATTGGGGCTGATCCGCGAAATAAACAGGTGGGCTGCCGGGCTCGGAGCGCCCGGGCGGGGCCGTCCGCCCCTTAGCCCTTGAGCGTTTGCTCCAGCACGTGCAGTTCGTGATTGAGCTGGGCGTCCTTGCTGCGCTCGTCGGCAATCTTGCGCACCGCGTGCAGCACGGTCGTATGGTCGCGGCCGCCGAACAGCTCGCCAATTTCCGGCAGGCTCTTCTGCGTCAGCTCCTTGGCCAGGTACATGGCAATCTGGCGCGGCCGCGCGATGTTCGCCGGGCGCTTCTTCGAATACATGTCCGCGACCTTGATGCTGTAGAAGTCGGCAACGGTCTTCTGGATGTTCTCGACCGAAATCTGGCGGTTCTGCACCGTCAGCAGGTCCTTGAGCGCTTCCTTGGTCAGCTCGATCGAGATTTCGCGTCCGTGGAACTTCGAGTAAGCGAGGATCTTGCGCAGCGCGCCTTCCAGCTCGCGCACGTTCGAGCGCAGGTGCTTGGCGACGAAGAACGCGACGTCTTCGTTCAGGCTCACGCCTTCGGACTGGGCCTTGCGCATCAGGATCGCGACGCGCATTTCCAGCTCCGGCGGCTCGATCGCCACGGTCAGACCCGAGTCGAAGCGCGAGATCAGGCGGTCGTCGATGCCCGAGATTTCTTTCGGGTAGGTATCGCTCGTGATGATGACCTGCGCCTTGTTGGCAACGAGCGCCTCGAACGCGTAGAAGAATTCTTCCTGCGTACGCGACTTGCCCGAGAAGAACTGAATATCGTCGATCAGGAGCAGGTCGAGCGAGTGGTAGTAGCGTTTGAAGTCGTCGAACGCCTTGCGCTGGTAGGCCTTCACCACGTCCGAGACGTACTGCTCCGCGTGGATGTAACGGATGCGCGCGCCTGGCTTGTCGAGCAGCAGCTGGTTGCCGATTGCGTGGATCAAATGGGTCTTGCCAAGGCCCACGCCGCCGTACAGGAACAGCGGGTTGTACGAGATGCCGGGGTTGTCGGCCACCTGGATCGCCGCCGCGCGGGCGAGCTGGTTCGCCTTGCCGGTGACGAAGTTGTCGAAGGTGAGTACCGGGTTCAGCTTGGAGCGCTCGTAGGTCGGATCGCCCTCGTTGCTCGAAGCGGCGGCGGCCGCACCCTGGCCTGGCCGCCACGTGCGGCGGCCGGCGGCGGCTTCGTTCGCGTCGAGGCTCGGGAGGTCGAGGTCGGCGTCGCCAGCGTCCGCCGCACGGGCGTGAGCGCTCTGGCCCGACGGTGCGGCGGCAGCCGCCTGCATTGAGCCCGAGAGGCTCGCGAGGCTTGCGCTCAGACCCGCAGACAGGCTTGCGCCGGGTGCGGCAGCGGCTGCGGTCTCGGCGCCGCCGGCTGCGCCCGCCAGCGGCGAGCGCGGTGCGGCGGCGGCCGGCGCGCGCAGGCCCGCCTTCGGATCGAGGACGAACTGGACATCGATCGGCGCTTGCCAGAAATCGCGGGCCAGATCGGAGATCCGTCCCGAAAACTGGCTCTTGACCCAGTCGAGCTTGAAGCGGTTGGGAGCGGCGATCTGCAGCGTGTTCGCAGCAGCGTCGAAGGCAACCGGGGCCAACGGTTTAATCCACGTCACGTACTGCTGGGGCGTTAGCTCGCGCTCCAGCAGTGCGGAACAGTGTTGCCAGAATTCGTTCATCGAGTTGCTGTGGTCGTTTTGTCTGCACACGTTGTCGCCGCGCCGCTCTTGCCGCACCAGGAACTGGCGCGGGCGAGGCCCTGACGGCCGACGACAAATACTCCGGAAGCCCGCGCGGCAAGGGATTTGCGGCTGGCAGGCTGGCCGGAGAGGCATGCAGGATTCTTGGGATAGGCGAGATTCTAACGCCGAAACCGCCTGGCCAGGAAGTTATCCACAGGGACGGATCGTAGCGATGCGCGGCGCCCCACCGAGAGGCGTACAAGCGTCCCGATGCCCTAACCTATTGACGGCTAACAAAAAACCGGCTTAAATAGCGGGTTCCGCGAAAACCAATCCCTAGTACCACCGGCCATTGCTTTTTTCCGCGATGCTCGCCGCGGTCAAACTCAACAAGTGAGAGCAACATGAAACGTACTTTCCAACCCTCCGTTACCCGTCGCAAGCGCACCCACGGTTTCCGCGTTCGCATGAAGACCGCCGGTGGCCGCAAAGTGATCAACGCACGCCGTGCGAAGGGTCGCAAGCGTCTCGCCGTTTAAGTTGCGCAGGCTCGCCGTCGGCGAACCCACCCGCAGCGGCGCGCGCGCTCGCAGCGAAAGCAGGCATGGCGGATATGGCAGACGATAAGCACCTCACGTCGTCGCCCGCGCCGGCCGCTTTCCCGAAAGCCGCAAGGCTACTGAAAACGGATGAGTTCTCATCCGTTTTTCGTTTGCGCCCGTGGCGCCGCTCGGCACACTTCGTCGTGTACGGCCGGCAGACGGGCGGCGCGGCGCGGCTCGGACTCGTGATCGGCAAGAAGTATGCGCCGCGCGCGGTCACGCGCAACCTCGTGCGCCGTATCGCGCGCGAAGCGTTCCGGGTGCGGCGCGCGCAGTTCGAAGGCTTCGACCTGCTGCTGCGCCTGCATACGAAGTTCGACCGCAAGGCGCTGCCGGGCGCGTCGTCACCGCCGCTCAAGGCGTTGTGCCGCGACGAGATCGAGATGCTGCTCGGCAAGGCGGCGCGCGAAGTCGCACGCCGCGGCGCCGTGTCGCAGGCGCCGGCGGAGAACGCTGGCACGCAGCCGCCGCCTGGCGCACCGGCTGCATCATGAGTGGCGCGCACGAGCCCGGCGATCCGCCGCGCCCGCGCGCGCGGAACGACGTTCGTCTTTCGGAGCGGCGCAGTCCGGCCGCCACGCCATGCAAACGGTACTGATCGCATTACTGCGTTTCTACAAGCTGGCCGTGAGTCCCTTGCTCGGCAGCCGCTGCCGTTTTTATCCCTCCTGTTCGGATTACGCGCGCGAGGCAATCCAGTATCATGGCGCCGCGCGCGGGACTTACCTCGCCGCACGGCGGCTGTGCCGCTGCCACCCGTTTAGCGCGGGCGGCTTCGATCCGGTTCCGCCCGTCACCCCGAACAAGCGCTGACGCGCCATTCCATCGACACTGAGACAACGCATGGATATCAAACGCACCGTCCTATGGGTCATCTTCTTCGTGTCAGCGGTCATGCTGTACGACAACTGGCAACGCGACCACGGACGCCCGTCGATGTTCTTCCCGAGCGCGACGCAAACCCAGGGCGCCGCCAGCTCGACGCCTGAGGCAGGTACTACGGGCACTTCGGGCGCGGCTTCCGACCTGCCGGCAGCAGCGGCGGGCCAGGCGCCCGCGGGCACGGCCCAGCCGGCCGAAGCCGCTGCCCAGCTCGTGCACTTCCACACGGACGTCTACGACGGCGAGATCGACACACGCGGCGGCACGCTCGTGAAGCTATCGCTCGTGCAGGAGCAGGACGTCAAGAACCCTGACCATTACCTGACGCTCTTCGACCACACGAAGGACCACACGTACCTCGCACGCACGGGCCTGCTTGGCGGCGACTTCCCGAACCACACTGACGTGTTCACGCCGGTGGCCGGTCCGCGCGAGCTGACGGGCGACGCCAGCTCGCTGCAGATCAGCCTCGATTCGCCCGAAAAGGGCGGCGTGAAGGTCACCAAGACCTACACGTTCACGAAGGGCAGCTACGTGATCGGCGTGGATACGAAGGTGCAGAACGTCGGCAGCACGCCGGTTTCGCCCACGCTCTACATGGAGCTCGTGCGCGACAGCCAGCCGGTGGAAACGCCGCGCTTCTCGCACACCTTCATCGGGCCGGCGGTGTACTCGAACGAGCATCACTTCCAGAAGATCACCTTCGGCGACATCGACAAGAACAAGGCTGACTACGTGAGCCAGGCCGACAACGGCTGGATCGCGATGGTGCAGCACTACTTCGCTACCGCCTGGATTCCGCAGCAGGGCACGAAGCGCGACATCTACGTCGAGAAGTTCGACAACGACCTCTACCGCGTGGGCGTGAAGCAGCCGCTCGGCACGATCGCGCCGGGCGCGACGGACAACGTAGAGGCGCGTCTGTTCGCCGGTCCTGAAGAAGAGCGCATGCTCGAGGGCGTCGCGCCGGGTCTCGAACTCGTGAAGGACTACGGCTGGGTCACGATCATCGCCAAGCCGCTCTTCTGGCTGCTCGAGAAGATTCACAGCTTCGTGGGCAACTGGGGCTGGGCGATCGTGCTGCTCACGCTGCTCATCAAGGCCGTGTTCTTCCCGCTTTCGGCAGCGAGCTACAAGTCGATGGCGCGCATGAAGGAGATCACGCCGCGCATGCAGGCGCTGCGCGAGCGCTTCAAGAGCGACCCGCAGAAGATGAACGCGGCGCTCATGGAGCTCTACAAGACCGAGAAGGTGAACCCGTTTGGCGGCTGTCTGCCGGTGGTGATCCAGATCCCGGTGTTCATCTCGCTGTACTGGGTGCTGCTCTCGTCGGTGGAAATGCGCGGCGCACCGTGGATTCTGTGGATTCACGACCTTTCGCAGCAGGACCCGTACTTCATCCTGCCGGTGCTGATGGCCGTCTCGATGTTCGTGCAGACGAAGCTCAACCCGACGCCGCCGGACCCCGTCCAGGCCAAGATGATGATGTTCATGCCGATCGCATTCTCGGTCATGTTCTTCTTCTTCCCGGCGGGCCTCGTGCTGTACTACGTCGTCAACAACGTGCTCTCGATCGCGCAGCAGTACTACATCACGCGCATGATGGGCAAGGGCAGGAAGCAGGAAAAGGCCAGCTGAGGCCGGCGCGCGCGGGCGGCGGCAACGCCGGACCGGCGGCGCGGGCTTGCACCGCAGCGATGGAAAACGAAGCCGCCCGGCTCAAGCCGGGCGGCTTTTTTATTGCTGCGGCGATCAGGTATTGACGCGTGTCAGCGTCGCTCGGCATCGCCGTAGAACTCGGCGATCAGTTCCTGCACCAGATAACGATGATGTGGGCTCAACGCCTCGATCTTCGACGCGAGCTCGATCGACTCCTGCGACAGCGGGTACTGCTCGTCGCGGCGGACAGGCTTGGGCACCGGTGCTGTCCCGCCAGGTGACGGACCATAATGCAGCCAGTGGACATCGACCTTGAACCACTCGGCCAGGGTGCGAAGCTTGTCGTCGGTAGGAATGGTGCGGCCACTCAGCCACTTGTGCGCGGTCTGCGCAGAGACGGGATGCTCGCCGTGATGACGCAAGTTGAAGTGCAAGGCGAGGTCGGTGCTGCCGCGCGGGCGCTCCGGCACTCGCTTCATCGCGAATCTCAGGCGTTCTGAAAAGGCGGCTTTTTCTTCGGGGGTCGGCATGACCGGAATTGTGCAATCGGGTTTCGAAGAAGAAGACAACCGTTCGAGTTATCTTTAGCGTAATTAGGGTATAAATGACTCGATAAACGGATCGGTACAATTGCGCGCACTGCGATGGATGTAGCCCGTGAAGCCTTTATCTGACGGATTTATCCTCGATTGCACCTGCGTCTCCGACAGAGAAGCTTGAGATCAATCTTATCTAATTAGAGATAAATCTGGATTTGTCCTGACGTCCCGACGCGCAAAAAGCCTGTCCCGCGCCGCGATACAATCCCACGCACTTTGTGCCGGCCCTCGGCGCCCTGCCCCTTACCGCTCCAGTCCGCCATGCTCGCCTCCGATTCCGATCCCATCGTTGCCATTGCCACAGCGCCCGGACGCGGCGGGATTGGCGTCGTGCGCGTGTCGACCGGCCGCGCCGTAGCGGCGGCGGCCGAAGCGCTGATACAGGCCTTGACCGGGCAGATGCTCGCGCCGCGGCACGCGAGCTACGTGCCGTTCCTGGACGGCAACGGCGAAGCGCTGGACCGGGGCATCGCGCTGTACTTTCCGGCTCCGCACTCCTATACCGGCGAGCACGTCGTCGAGCTGCAAGGCCATGGCGGCCCGATCGTGCTGCAACTGGTGCTGCAGCGCTGCATCGAGGCCGGGCGCGCGTTTGGCTTGCGCCTTGCCGAGCCCGGCGAATTCACGCGCCGCGCGTTCCTCAACGACAAGCTGGACCTCGCGCAGGCCGAGGCCGTCGCCGACCTGATCGAGGCCAGCACGGAAGCCGCCGTGCGCTCGGCGGGCCGCTCACTCGAGGGCGCCTTTTCGCGCGACATCCACGCGCTGGTCGACGACGTGGTGACGCTACGCATGCTCGTAGAGGCGACGCTCGACTTCCCCGAAGAAGAGATCGACTTTCTCGAAGCCGCCGACGCGCTCGGCAAGCTCGCCAGTATCCGCGCCCAGCTCGATCACGTGCTCGCGGAAGCGCGCCAGGGTGCGCTCCTGCGTGAAGGTCTGTCGGTCGTGCTCGCGGGGCAGCCGAACGTCGGCAAGTCGTCGCTGCTGAACGCGCTCGCGGGCGCGGAGCTCGCGATCGTGACGCCGGTGGCCGGCACGACGCGTGACAAGATTTCCCAGACGATCCAGATCGAAGGCATACCGCTGCACGTGATCGACACGGCCGGTCTGCGCGACACGGAAGACGAAGTCGAGAAGATCGGCATCGAGCGCACGTGGAGCGAGATCGGGCGCGCCGATGTGGTACTGCATCTGCTGGACGCGCGCGTGGGCATGACGGCCGAAGACGAAGCGATTGCGGCGCGCTTTCCCGCCGGCGTGCCGGTAGTGCGGGTGCTGAACAAGACCGATCTGACGGGCGTGGCGCCGGCTGCAGCAACGCTTGCGCTGCCCGACGGCGCGCAGTTGTGCGAAGTGCGGCTATCAGCGAAACAGGGGGATGGCATCGCGCTCCTGCGCGCGGAGCTGCTGCGCATTGCCGGTTGGCAGGCCAACACGCAGAGCGTGTATCTCGCGCGCGAACGCCACCTGATCGCTCTGCGCGCGGCGCGCGAACACCTCGCGCAGGCGGCCGCGCATGCGCAGCAGAACGCCCAGTCGCTCGATCTCTTTGCCGAAGAGCTGCGGCTCGCGCAGGAGGCGCTCAATTCGATCACGGGTGAGTTCACTTCCGATGATCTGCTGGGAGTGATTTTTAGCCGGTTTTGTATTGGAAAGTGAGCGGCGGCAGCCAGTAGGCCCTGCAGCGCCCCAAACAAAAAAAGCCGCGGCGACGCCGCGGCCAAAGAGCTTGCCACTACTACGCGGCGCGAGGGGACGTCGCCGCCGTCTCATTCTCAGGGCTCGCGTGGCCGCCTTCAACGGGACGAACGCGCTTTTGACAATTGTTGACCTTTCAGGCGCGATTTCCGCGGCCAGTCCCGCAAAAACCCCCTTTTCCTCAGCATAGACGGGCGTGGAAGCGCCGGTGCGGCGCCCTTCCCCGCCTCTTGAAAACGCAGCGCGCCCCCTGCATGTACTGCGCACTTTCCATCGGAGAAATCTGACCATGGGGCGCCGCCCTTCCTTTATCGACGATCTGTCTCGCGCCGCCGCCGAGGGCTCTGGCCCGCGCGCGGACCCTACCGATGACAGCCTCCTCGATGCCTATTCGCGTACCGTCATCGGCGCGCTGGATCGCGTGCAACCTGCCGTCGCTTTCATCGCCGTCGAGCGTCGCGCGGGTGGCAGCGCCCACGCTCGCGGCGGCAGCGGCTCGGGCTTTCTCTTCACGCCGGACGGCTATCTGCTGACCAACAGCCATGTGGTCCACGGCGCAAGCAGCCTGCGCGTGACGCTAGCTGACGGCGCCACCTACACGGCGGACCTCGTCGGCGACGATCCGAGCACCGATCTCGCCGTGCTGCGCATCGGCGCAGCCGAGGCACTGCCGCACGCCGAGCTCGGCGAGTCGGCCAGGCTGCGGGTCGGGCAGATTGCGATTGCCGTCGGCAATCCGCTCGGCCTCGCGCAGACCGTGACAACCGGTGTGGTGTCGGCGCTCGGGCGCTCGCTGCGCTCGACCTCCGGCCGCATGATCTACGACGTGATCCAGACCGATGCTGCGCTCAATCCCGGCAACTCGGGCGGACCGCTCGTCAATTCGGCCGGACAGGTGATCGGCGTGAACACGGCGATCATTCCGGGCGCACAGGCCATCTGCTTCGCGACGGCGATCGACACGGCCAAATGGGTCATCACGCAGCTCTTCGCGCACGGCCGGGTACGGCGCGCGCACGTGGGCATCGCGGGCACGAGCGTGCCGCTCGCCCGCAAGGTGCAGCGCTACTTCGATCTGGCCGCGGCAAGCGCGGTACGGGTCATGGAGGTGGCGAAGGGCAGCCCCGCTGCGCTCGGCGGCTTGCGCGTGGACGACACGATCGTCGCCATCGACGGCCTGCCGGTGGATGGCATCGACGCGCTGCAGCGTCTGCTCGACGCCACGCGTATCGACCGGGAGGTGGAGATCGACGTTATCCGGCACACGCGCAAGCTCATGCTGCGCGTCACGCCCGTCGAGCAGACGGGCTGAGGGCAACAAGCCGGCAACGAAGCGGGCAACGAAAGCGACCTCGCGACGCGGGCGCGTTCAGGGCGCGCGCTCGCCGCCGTGGTGCCGCTCGGCACCCTCGTGGGGCGCAGCGGGGCCGTGCCGGCGGTCGCGGGACGGGGAAAGCAGGCTCAGGGCGATCGACAGCACCACCAGCACGAACAGCGACACGAAATACGTCATCCAGGGGAACTCGGCTTCCACGAGTACCTCCTCGGTTCATCGCGTCATCGTCTCTCCGGGATACGTCGCGCCCGGACGCATCCTTCAGTGGTGAAGGATGCTGCGCAGCGGATGGCGCCAGTCGATATGAGATGCTCCCGCTTCCACGCGTTGCCTGTGCTCCTCGAGAATCTCGTCCGAAAACAGAAAGACGACGATCACAAGGGGGATCAGCAGAAACGCGCCCAGTATTACGTGTTCGATCACGATTACCTCCTGGTTGTCAAGCGGTCGCAATTCCATTGTAGTCGCCGCGCGACAGTTTGCACTGTGGGCGAGTACTCACTTACGTTGCGTCCCGTGCGACCGCTTTGGCGACCGGTGCAGCACAACGCGTGCCTGTTATCAGCTCAACAGCGGGCGCCGGTCGCCGGCGCCCAAACCTCAGGCGGTAGCCCTTTTCCACGCTGCGGCGAACAGCCCGGCGCCTATCAGCAGCGACCCGCCTGTGCGGTTGACGGCGAGCTGCACACGCGGATTGCGCACCGCTTTGCGCGCCGCGGCCGCAAGCATGGCGTAGCCAAATGCATTGAGGGTCGCCAGCGCGAGGAACGTCGCTTCGAAGACGACGATCTGGGGCAGCGCAGCCATATGGGGATCGATGAACTGCGGCACGAACGCCACGAAGAAAATGATGCTCTTCGGGTTGAGCGCCGTCACTGCGTAGGCGTGCGCGAAGATACGGCCGGTGCGCGTTTCGGACGTGTCGGCGACATCGGCGTCCATCACGGGGGCGCGCCAGAGCTTGATGCCCAGATAGACAAGGTAGGCCGCGCCGATCCACTTGAGTATCGAAAAGAGCGCCGCCGAGGCCGCGAGGATCACGCCAAGGCCGAGCATCGAGGCCGTCATTGCCGTGAAGTCGCCGAGCGCGACGCCGGCCGTGGTCGCGAGCGCATAGCGGCGGCCGTGCCCGAGCGCGTAAGAGACGACCAGCAGGACCGTGGGCCCCGGAATGGCCACAAGGATGGCCGACGCGATGGCGAACGGCAGCCAGTGTGCGAGAGTCATAGGGGTTTCTCCAGAAGGGAAATCCGATTTATCCATGAAGTTCCGCAACGCGCAAGGGATCCCGATAGCGCTCATCGCTCGAGCAGCACGGCGCCCTCAGAGGAGCTGGCATCGATTTTGTTCCGCAGTGGCCGGATTAATCGCTTTTTTTGTCACGGATCGATGGTGACTTTATGTGCGCCGCGTCATTGGCCCATGGCGTTGTATTAAACGGTTTAATTCGTCGGCGATTTTCCAGGCGTTTCACCACACTCGAATAAAATGCGCCTTGCCCGACAGGGGCGACAGCCCACAAGAATGCTTCGGATTGCTCTCTAATTCCCGGGTGAGTGCCGCAAGCAACGCTGGTTTTATGATTGCGGCCTGGCTCAGGCTGCCTACGAAAATCGGCCGCTGCTGCAATCGCACACGGGTTGTTCTTGAAGTCTCATCGCGTTCTTCTAGATTGAAAAATGCGTGTTCGAGGTGGAAGTTAAATACATAGCTAACCTGAGTAATTTCACGCAGGAGGCAGAACATGAAGAGGCTATCCGCGGTGGCGATCGTCACCGCTGGTCTGTTGTGCACCGCATCCGCACTTGCTCAGGACGCCACCATCAAGCCGCAGCAAACCGTGCAGTTCAAGCCGGGCTCGTATGGCTGCCTGTCGAAGGACAACCTCGACGCCGTTTCCCAGCACGAGCAGGCCGGCGAGCAACAGCAGATGCAGGAATATTTCTCCGGTTTTAAGTGCATCTCGACGCCCGACAACCAGTCGTTTCGCGTGGTACGCGTAGTCGGTCACGACGTCGAATTCGTGAATGCCGCCAATACCGACCAGCAAGGCCTCTGGACCAGCGACCGCTTCATCAAGCAGTAACGCCGCGCGGCGCGCTCAGCGCGCGTCCGGCGCAACGCACCCCGCAGGACCCGGCGCAGGCTCGCCGGGCCGCCGCATTTTCAGGCCTGCAAACGAAGTGCGCGTATGCCGCTGTCAAACGGCCGTCACCTTCCCGACCCATTATCCGCTTGAGCACGACGCGGCCCGCGCAAGAGCGGCACACCGCTTGCTTGCCCAAACTTCGCTATCATGTGCGGCTTTTGCGCGGTCCGGGAATCGGCATGGCACTCAAATCAACCATCTTCAAGGCGGAACTGCAGATCGCGGACATGGACCGGCACTATTACGCCGACCATGCGCTGACGATCGCGTGCCACCCGTCCGAGACCGACGAGCGGATGATGGTCCGCCTCGCCGCCTTCGCGCTGTTTGCGCATGAGCGTCTGGAGTTCTGCAAGGGGCTCTCCGATACCGACGAACCGGATCTCTGGCGCAAGGACTATACGGGCGCGATCGACACGTGGATCGAAGTCGGCCAGCCCGACGAACGGCGCATCGCGAAAGCCAGCGGACGCGCCGAAGAAGTCATCGTGATCGCCTACGGCGGCCGCGGCTCGGACATCTGGTGGCAGGGCGTGCGCGGCAAGGTCGAGCGTTTGCGCAATGTGACCGTCTGGTCGCTCGCGGAAGGCGTAGCCGAGGCGCTCGGCAAGCTCACCGAGCGCACCATGCGCCTGCAGTGCACGGTGCAGGACGGCAGCGCGTGGATCGGCAACGGCAGCGACGAGCCTGTGGCCGTCGAGTGGACCGTGCTCAAGGCGCCCGAGAAGGTCTGAAGCGGGCTCGCCTTGGTGCCGCGGCGCGTTCCGCGCAAGGTTCAGCGGGAAACCGGCGGCCCTTTCAGCTCCACCATGTTGCCTTCGGGATCGAAAAGATAGAGCGAAGGCCCCAGGCCTTCCGCGCCATATCGCTCCACCACGTCGCCCGGCTGCGCGCCCAACGCGGCCAGATGTGTCTTGAGCGCGTCGCCGTCGAACGGTTCGACGCGCAGGCACAGATGATCCATGTTCCGGCCCGCCGGATCGCCCCGGCCCGACTCGCGATCAAGCGGTCCGCCAATCGCCACAAGGTCGATCAGCGATCGTCCGGCGCGCAGCTGTACGAGCCCCAGTTCGCGCTGCTCGCGCTCCACCCGGCAGCCGAGCACTTCGCAATAGAAGCGCGTGAGCGCCGCAAGCTCGGCGGCGCGAATGACCACATGATCAATTTCGCGGATCTGGATCTGCATGATGCGCCCTCCCGCCCAGGCGACGGTGATGAAGATGGCGGTTCCGACTGCATCGTACACAAGCTGGTCGGAGAACGTGCCCCGAGCGACGCGGGCGCAAAAAGAGGCGGAAAATCGTGGAAATAGCGGGAAGAACGCGGGACCAGGTCGGCCGTGCGCGGCAGAATCGCGCGTTGAAAATCACTGGACGAAAAAAAGCCCGCTGCTGTGAGCGGGCTTAATCCATATCAGGAGGAGACATGGAGGAGACAGGAGTAACTATACACAGCCGCCTGACGCGGCGCAACAAGTTTTTAAGGGAAAACCCGCAATGGTGCCATTTTGTCGCACCAATGCCGGGGAAGCCCATCGGGGTCAAATCGTGACGCCACACATCGGGCGGACGCCGCAATGACAGAGCAAGATCCGGCGCGCGTGGGCCCGCCCGTGCGGCTAAAGTTGGGACCATCGAACCCGTTCATTGCTGGAGTTACGCCATGACTGCCGCTCCGTCCCCACTTCATACACCGACACCCGCCTTCACCACCGACGCCGAACGCTGGGAGGCTGTCGCCACGCGCGACGCGAGTGCCGACGGCGCGTTCTTCTACGGCGTCCGGACGACCGGCGTGTTCTGCCGGCCGTCTTGCGCCTCGCGGCTGCCGCGTCGCGAGAACGTCCTCTTCTTCGATGACGCCGACGCGGCCCGTTCCGCCGGCCTGCGCGAATGCAAGCGCTGCCGCCCGGGCGGCCTGCCGCGCGAACTCGAGATCGTGCGGCGCGCGTGTGCCGCGCTCGACGCGGATCCGCAGGCGCGCCTCACGCTCGCCGAGCTGGGCGACGCCGTGCACCTGAGCCCCTTTCACCTGCAGCGCCTCTTCAAGCGCGTGCTTGGCGTCTCGCCGCGCCAGTACCAGGCGGCGCGCCGCGGCGCGGCCCTGCGCGACGCGCTCACGCAAGGCGCGGGGGTCACGCGCGCGAGCAACGACGCCGGCTTCGGCTCCTCCTCGCGGCTCTACGAGAGCGTGCCGGCCGAGCTCGGCATGACGCCGTCGGCATATCGCCGCAAAGGTGCGGGCCTGACGATCCGCTATGCGAGCGCGCCGACGCCGCTTGGTATCGTGCTCGTCGCCGCCACGGGCCGGGGCATCTGCCGGATTGCTTTCGGCGACGATGCGGCCACGCTCGCCGCCGGCCTCACCGCCGACTTCGCGAATGCCGACCGCGTTGAAGACGCCGCAGCCGTCGCACCGTTCATCGCGCAGATCGATGCCTACCTGCAAGGCCGCCGCGACCGCTTCGAGCTGCCGCTCGACATCGCGCCAACGGCGTTCCAGCAGCGCGTATGGGAAGCGCTCCAGCGCATTCCCTACGGCGAGACGCGCAGCTATACGCAGATTGCCGAAAGCCTCGGTGCGCCGCGCGCGGTGCGGGCGGTGGCGAGCGCGTGCGCATCGAACCCCGTGGCGCTCGCGATTCCGTGCCACCGGGTCGTGCAAAAGGGTGGCTCGCTTGCGGGCTATCGCTGGGGACTGGCCCGCAAGGCTGCGCTGATCGACGCCGAAGCGAAAGGCCGCGCAGGGCACGGCACTGAGCCGTCGACCGAGGAAGGAGCCCCGGCCCGAAAGCGTGCGTCGCGTGGCGGCCCGCACCACCGCGACCGACACGCAGATACGCCGGAGACCACCGCTTGAGCCATGCCAGCCCGCGAATCCGTGCCCGTGGGCACGCGCTGATCGATACAAAAGAAGCCAGCGAGACGGCGAGCGCCACGCTAGAGCTGCCGTTCACAGCGCCCTACGACTGGCCGCGCATGCTGCGCTTTTTCGCCGGGCGTGCGACGCCGGGCGTTGAAACCGTCGAGGACGGCACGTGGCGCCGCGCCATCGACTTCCGCGACGCAAGCGGCACGCTCGCCGTGCGGCGTCATCCGCGGCGGCGCTGTCTTGTGGTCGAAGTCGAAGGCCCGGTAAGCGCGCATGCGGCGGCTCTAGCCGCGCCGCTCGCGCGCATGTTCGACGTCAAGACCGACCCCGCGGCCATCACCGCACACTTCGCAACGGATCCCTGGCTCGCCCCGCTGGTCGCTGCGGCGCCGGGCCTGCGCGTGCCGGGGGCGTGGTCGGGCTTCGAGCTCGTGGTGCGCGCGATCGTCGGCCAGCAGGTCAGCGTAAAGGCTGCCACGACGATCATCGGACGCCTCGTGCAGCGCGTGGGCAAACCCATCGATGAGCATCCGCATGCCGGCACGGCGTGGCGCTTCCCCTCGCCCGCCGACCTCGCCGCCGCCGACCTTGCGGGCATCGGCATGCCGGGCAAGCGCGTCGCGGCGCTGCAAGGCTTCGCCGCGGCGGTGGCGAGCGGCGCAGTGGCAATCGAACGACGCACGGATGTCACGGGCGGTGCGCCAGCCCACGCGGGCCTGGGCCCGGACCTGGACCTCGACGCGATGCGCGCGGCCTTGCTCGCGCTCCCCGGCATCGGCCCCTGGACGGTTGAATATGTCGCGATGCGCGCCTGGCGCGACGCGAATGCCTGGCCCGCCACCGACCTCGTGCTGATGCAGGCGATCGCCGCGCGCGACCCCGCGCTCGTGCGCGCCACGCAGCAGCGCGCGCGCAGCGACGCATGGCGTCCGTGGCGCGCGTATGCGGCCATGCATCTGTGGAACGAAATCGCGGATCGCGCGGGTGCCGCGCGCGGCGGTTAAGCCGCCCGCGGTATGACGAAACCGGCCAGATGCGGCTTGCCCGTGCGGTGGCAACGGCACCCCACGGGCGCCTCTCGACCCCCGTAGAGCGGGCCGAATCGGGCGCAAGCAGGTCTTTCGGCGAGATGTTAAAGTGCCCGCTAACGAAAATATTCACGCTGGCGCGCGCTGGGGAACATGGCGCCGCCGGCCTGCGTCCCGACCTGCCTCAATGCCAGAAACGACCTCTACAAGCACGCACGACGTTCTCGCACAGCGCCTTTCCGTGCTGAGTCGCGGGCCGCACCGCGACGCGCTCGCGCGCGGTCTGCGCGGCATCGAAAAGGAGAGCCTGCGGGTAACGCAAGACGGGCAGCTCGCGATGACGCCGCATCCGGCCGCGCTCGGCTCGGCGCTCACGCATCCGTCGCTGACGACCGACTATTCGGAAGCGCTGCTCGAGATCATCACGCCCGCCGAGCACGATCCGTCCGTCACACTCGAACGCCTCGACGAGCTGCATCGCTACGTCTATGCGGTGCTCGCGCGCGACGGCGAAATCCTCTGGAACGAATCGATGCCGGGTCTGTTGCCCGCCACCGACGAAGGCATCCCGATCGCCGATTACGGCAGCTCTAATATCGGGCGGCTCAAGCACGTCTACCGCCTCGGCCTCGCGCTGCGCTACGGGCGCACGATGCAATGCATCGCCGGCATCCACTACAACTATTCGCTCGACGAAGCGGTATGGCAGGCGCTGCATGCGCATGAGCGCTCGCCGGCCACGCCCGTCGACTATCAGTCGGAACGCTATCTCGCGCTGATCCGCAACTTCCGCCGCACGAGCTGGCTGCTGATGTACCTGTTCGGCGCCTCGCCCGCGCTCGACGCGCGGTTTCTGCGCGGCCAGCCGCACCGGCTCGAAACGCTGGATAACGAAACGCTCTACCTGCCGTACGCGACGAGCCTGCGCATGAGCGACCTCGGCTACTCGAACACGACGGGCCAGTCCGCGCTGCATGCCGACTACGACACCCTGCCCGGCTATCTCGCGGCACTCGCCGACGCGGTAAGCCAGCCGTATCCGCCGTATGAGGCGATCGGCACGCACCGCGACGGCGAGTGGGTGCAGATCAACACGAACGTGCTGCAGATCGAGAACGAGTTCTACTCGACGATCCGGCCCAAGCGCGTGACCTATCCGGGCGAGCGCCCGTTGCACGCGCTCTCTGCGCGCGGCGTGCAATACGTCGAAGTGCGCTGCATGGACATCGATCCGTTCGAGCCCACCGGCATCGCGCTCGAGACGGCGCGCTTTCTCGACGCGTACCTGCTCGCATGCGCGCTCGACGAGAGCCCGCTGCTGCCCGCGGCGGCGGGCGCCGAGGCCAACGAGAACTTCGGCCTCGTCACGAAGGAAGGCCGCCGCCCGGGCCTCGCGCTCAAGCGCGATGGCAAGAGCGTGCCGCTTCAGGACTGGGCGGCCGAACTCTTCGCGCGCATCGAGCGCACTGCCGCCGCACTCGATGCGCGGCGCGGCGGTGACGAACACGTACGCGCCGTGACGGCACAGCGCGCGAAGCTCGCGGATGCGTCGCTCACACCATCGGCCCGTGTGCTCCAAGCCCTGCGCGACGAGAAGCAAAGCTTCCTGCAGTTTGCGCTTGCGCAAAGCCGGCGCCATGCCGACTATTTCCTCTCACGTCCGCTCGACGCTGCATCGACGGCGCGTTTAGACGCGCTGGCGCGCGCGTCGCTTGGCGAGCAGGCAAAGCTCGAGCGCGAGGAAGTCGGCTCGTTCGATGCCTTCGTCGCGGCCTACCGCGCCTATACGCTCAATCGCTACAGCGTCTGAGCGCTCGCCGACGGGCATGGCGCTTGCTCGAAACGAAGGCGCGCCCGTTCGGTCCAATACTCATGTACATGATCGTCGTGCCCGCGGCCTCGCAAGACGCCGCGCGCGGCGTTTTGAGGGAGGACTACACACAATGAAACGAATTCTGTTGATCCTGCTCTGCGCGACGGCGGCGGCCTGCTCCACACGTGGCCAGGTGAACCCCGACGTCATGCAGATCGCGACCGCGCCGCTCACCTGCTCTGACAAGACCCAGTGCGATCTGTGGTGGCAACGTGCGCAGGACTGGGTGCGCAGCCATTCGAAGTACGAAGTACAGACGGTGACCGACACGTTGATCCAGACCTCGGGCCCGGGCGGCGGCAAGCGGCTGCTCGCCTACGAAATCACGAAGACGGCCAACCCTGACGGCACCGCGACGATCGGCTTCGCGGCGCACTGCGACAGTTCGCTCGGCTGCAAGCCCAACCCGTGGGAGGCTGGCGCGGCATTCAAGCAATACGTGCGCACGGGTGTCGACACGCCGGCCCCCGGCGACGATGCCGACGAAGCGGCGACGACCGGCGGCGCCCAACCCACGACATCGCCCTGATGTCTGTCATGGAATCCGGGGGCGAGCCGCCCGGATTCCGAATCAGGTCGCACACGGTTTTAGGCATTGTCCGATTGAGGGTATGAGTGTGGGGCCCGTATCGTGGCCCTGTTTCGGCACGGGCCGAAAAGGTTCCCCCTCCTCTCTCTCTCATATCGACAATGAAACTGCGACTTCTGTCCGCCAGCGCACTGGCAGCCGTTATCGCCGTCGCCGCTGGTTGTACCACCGCGTCGGGGCCCCTTCATAACCTGGATGTCGTGACGCTTGCGAACGGCACGCAGGCCTACCGCGTGCAGTGTCTTGGCCTCCTCGAAAGCTCGAAGGAGTGCATGGCCAAGGTCAACGAGATCTGCGGCGACAAGCAGCCGCTGCGCGTCTCGTCTACTGATCGTGCCGCCTCCGGCTTCAAGCCGGAAAACGATCCGCGCGAAATCATCTTCATCTGCCAGACGCCGCAGCCCGTGGTGCAGACGCCTCCGCCGCCAACGCCCATTCCGGTAAGCACGCCCGCTACGCAGCCGCGCACGATCACGCTGGGCGCCGATGCCAACTTCGCGTTCGACAAGTCCGATCTGCTGCCGGCCGGCAAGGACAAGCTCGACCGCCTCGTCCAGGACAGCGCGGGTGTGAATATCGGCACCGTGGCGATCAGCGGCTATACCGATTCGATCGGTGCGAAGGCGTATAACCAGCGCCTCTCGCTGCGCCGCGCTCAAACCGTTCGCAACTACCTCTCGTCGCACGGTCTGCATGCCGGCCAGTACGAGGTCCAGGGTTTCGGTGCCTCGAATCCGGTCGCATCGAACGCCTCCGCCGAAGGCCGCGCACAGAACCGCCGCGTCGAAATCCAGACGAGCGGCATTACGCTGCGCTAATCACGCGGGCCGGCGGTTGAGGCCCGGCGTTGATCAATCGCGGGACCGTCAATGACCCATTGACGGTCCCGCGCCCTTTTTGGGCTTCGTAATCCACACCAGCGCCGCCAGTACGAGAAACATGACGCACGAGAGGCGGAAGAAGTCGTTGGTCGCCATCATGTAGCCTTGCTGCGTGACGACTTCGTTCAACTGGGCCGTCACGCTTTGCCCCGCGAAGCCGAGACCTGACAGCGTGTCGCTGTAGGCATTGGTGTTTTGCGAGTACTGGCTCACCGATTCCGAGAGCACCGCGTGGTGATAGATCGCATCGTCTTCCCAGAACGTCGTGCTCACCGCTGTCCCGATCGCGCCCGAGAGCGTGCGTAAAAAATTGGAAAGGCCCGAGGCGCTAGCAAGCCGCTCGTCGGAGATGCTCGAGAGCGTGATCGTCGTCATCGGCACGAAGAAACACGCGACGCCGATACCCTGCATGAGGCGCGGCTGGATCACGTGACTGAAGGGCACGTCGAGCGTAAACGTCGAGTTCCAGATCGAGACGAACGCAAAAACAAGGAATGCGAAACTTGCGACCATCCGCAGGTCGAGTTTATGCATGTTGCGCCCGATGAGCGGTGACAGCACGAGCGCAAGCAATCCGACCGGGGCCGTTGCGAGGCCCGCGATGCCGGCCGTGTAGCCCATCACCGTCTGCAACCAGAGCGGGAAGATCACCACCGAGCCGAAGAACGCCATGAAGCCGAACGAGATGATCAGCGCCCCCAGCGCGAAGTTGCGGTCGCGGAACAACGAGAGGTCGACAACAGGCTCCTTTTCCGTAGCCTCCCAGACCAGCATGAACGCGAGGGACACTGTGGCGATGATGGCGAGCGCAACGATGAACTTCGAGTTGAACCAGTCGCGGTCCTTGCCGAGGTCGAGCATCATCTGCAGGCACGACACGCCGATCACCAGCAGCGCAAGACCGACCGCGTCGATGCGCTGTTTCGTGGTCTTCGTTTCGCGTCCGCGCAGCAGCGTGTATGCGCAGGCACCCGAGAAGAGGCCGATGGGCACGTTGATATAGAAGATCCACGGCCAGGTGTAGTTATCCGTGATCCAGCCGCCCATCACGGGGCCGAAGATGGGCGCGACGATCACCGTCATCGCCCACAGGCCAAGCGCGAGCCCGCGCTTTTCGGGTGGATACGAGCGGATCAGAATGGTCTGCGAAAGCGGCACCATTGGGCCCGACACGAGACCCTGAATGAGCCGGCAAACGATCAGCGTCTCGAAGTTCGCCGCAAAACCGCAAGCCGCCGACGCGAGCGTGAACAGCACGACGGAAAGCGTGAAGAGCCGCACTTCACCCACGCGGCGCGCGAGCCAGCCGGTGAGCGGCACCGCGATTGCCGAAGCCACCGAATATGAGGAGATGACCCAGGTGCCTTGGCTGTTGGCGACCCCGAGATTGCCGGAGATGGTTGGTACCGCCACGTTCGCGATCGAGGTGTCGAGCACCTCCATGAACGTGCCAAGTGCGAGGCCGACGGTGAGCAGCGCGAGCTTGCCGCCGTGTAGCGGCGCAAGCTCGGCGGTCGCGGCGCCAGGTGCTGCCGTGGTGGCGTTCATCGTTCCTGAATCCTTGTTCGTCGAACCGGGCGCGCCGACGGGTCGCGGCCCCGGTCTTCCATTAATGTCTCGGCATTTTCTGCCCAGACAGTTATTACTCCACACCACTGGCACTGCTCAAGCGCACCGCGCCTTACGGGGTTTGGCCCTCTGCTTGCGACACCTGCGCCAACGGACAGGCGTCTTCGGCGTTACAGAGCGGCTCCGTGGCCGGATCATTGGCAATGAAGCGCTGCAACAGGCGCACGAGCATCGCGACTTCGTCGGCGGAGAACCCCTGTAACTGGTCGCTCAGTACCTGCGAGATCAGATCCGGGAGTTGCTGCGCCGCGTCACGACCAAGCGGCGTCAGTATCAGTTCCACGACGCGCCGGTCCGCCAGGCTGCGCTGGCGCTCGAGAAAGCCTTTCTTTTCCAGCCGGTCGAGCATGCGCGTCATTGATCCCGTGTCGTACGAGAGTACACGCGACATTTCGTTGGGCGTGCGCGCGCGCTCGAACCATAGCAGCAGGATCACGCCGATCTGCGACGAGGTGAGCCCAAGCGGCGCGACCGCGCGGTCCATTCGCGCGGCCAGCACGTTGCGGGCCGTCGAAAGGAAATAGCCGAGGCTCGATTCCACACCGAGCTTGGTGGGGACGAAGGGGGCTTCGTTCATCATGACGCGGGAATTCGGGTGCACAGGGATGATCGGCGCATTTTAGCTGCTCAGGCAGATACGTCAATCCTGAAGAGGAAAGTCATCGGCTGGACAAAAAACAACAGGAGGATTGGTGCGGTGCAAATAGATTTGCCATTTACTTGCTTAGTCAATATTATGTCAGGCAATCACTTCAACACCGTTACGCCTCAGATCGCGCCATGCTGTACCTGAAAAATGCGCTAGGCGGCTTTGGCCGCTCCCTCACCGACACCGCCCGGCTCGCGTTCGCGCAAGCCAGCGCGGCGGGCTGGCGCAAGCTCGCGGTCTATGCGGCAGTGTTCGCGCTGCCCGGCGGCTCGCTCGCGGTCCTGCTGTTCATGTGGGCGCAACGCCGGCGGGCAAAGCGCGGGTCGGCCGCTCAGGCCGTCGTGTCCGCACCGCTCTGCGCAGACCGTCGCGCCGCGTGCCGCGCGGCGTGTGCCCAGGCGCGCACGGGCTACACGCCGCGCACGCGGGCTGGCGCCTCTGCGCTCGACGCCCTGCGCCGCTGGCGCCTCCAGCGGCGTAACGGCGCGTAACCTGCGCGCGGCACGCCGTAACACACCGCAAGACAACCCTGCATTAACCTTACGCGTTCCGCGCAGCGCGCGGTGCGTGCGCTACCATTCCCGCGACACGCCCAACCCGCTGCGCGACCGGCCATCAGGCGCACCTCGCTAGCGCCGGCCGCCTCGACAGGATTGCTTGCATGCCGCGTTTTTTCCTCCAGTCAGTCCGCCTGCCCGGATTCCCGGCGCGCCAAGCGCTCGCCTGCGCCGCGGCCGCACTTGCATTCCAGCTGGCCGGCTGCGCGGTCGGCCCGAACTATCAGCGGCCGTCCACGGCAGCCATCCCGGCTTCGTTCAAGGAAGCGCCCGAAGGCTGGAAGGTCGCGCAGCCGTCCGATGCCGCCAACCGCGGCGACTGGTGGACGATCTACGACGACGCCCAGCTCAACGCGCTGGAGGACCAGCTCGACGCGCAGAACCAGACCATTGCCCAATACGCCGCTGCGTACCGGCAGGCGCGCGCGCTCGTCGGTGAAGCGCGGGCCGCGTATTTTCCGGTCGTCAGCGCATCGGCGTCGGGGGCGCGTTCGCGCACGCCCACGCGCGTGAGCAACGCGAGCGGCAGCTTCCCGAGCGGCACGATCGACAACAACTTCAATCTCGGCCTCGACGCGACCTGGGAGCCCGATCTGTGGGGCAAGGTGAGCCGCACAGTGAGCTCGCAGGAGGCAGGCCAGCAGGGCGCCGCCGCGGATCTGGCCAACGCGCGGCTCTCCGCGCAGGCGACGCTCGCGCAGACCTGGTTTGCGCTGCGCTCGCTCGATGCGCAGCAGAAGCTGCTCGACGATACCGTCGTCGCGTACCAGAAGACCCTCGTGCTCACGCAGAACCAGTACGCGCAGGGCGTGGCGGGCCGCGCCGACGTGGTGCAGGCACAGGCGCAGCTGCAGTCGGCCCAGGCCTCGGCGATCGACAACGGCGTCGCGCGCGCGCAAAACGAGCACGCGATCGCCGTGCTGGTCGGCCAGCCGGCCTCGACGTTCTCGATCCCGCCGTCGCCGCTCGCCGCCACGCCGCCCACCGTGCCGCTCTCGATGCCCTCGGCGCTGCTCGAACGGCGGCCCGACATCGCTTCGGCCGAGCGCAAGGCTGCGGCGGCGAACGAGCAGATTGGCGTGGCGATGTCGGCGTTTTTCCCGTCGCTCACGATTTCGGCGTCGGGCGGCTTCGAGAGTTCGGTGTTGTCGCAACTCCTGCAGATGCCGTCGCGTTTCTGGACGCTCGGGCCGTCGCTCGCGGGCACGATCTTCGATGGCGGCCTGCGCAGCGCGCAGGTCGACGCGGCCCGCGCGACCTACGACGAGCAGGTTGCCACCTACCGCGCCACCGTGCTGGCCGCTTTCCAGGATGTCGAGGACAACCTCGCTTCGCAGCGCATCCTCGCGCAGGAAGTGGGGGTGCAGCAGCAGGCGGTGGAGTCGGCGAAGCACGCGCTCGACATCGTCGTCAACGAGTACAAGGTGGGCACGACCGACTATCAGAACGTGCTCTCCGCGCAGACCACGGCGTTCCAGGCGCAGCAGAAGCTGGCGAATCTGGCGGGCGAGCGCATGGTGTCGTCGGTTGGGCTCGTGAAGGCGCTGGGCGGCGGCTGGAGCGTCGCACAGATGGATCGCGAAACGGGCGAAACGGGCGGAACGGACGACCGCGCCGCACCGCAACCGGCCTCCGGCGCGCAGGCGCAGAGCAGGGCCGCAGCGGGGCATGCTGGGCCGCTCGCGGCGGTGTCGTCGCAAGCTGCCAGGGCGGAGTAACGTCCGCCGCCGGGCAAGCGGCGGTTCGCTGGCTCAGCGAGCGAAGTTCAGCGCGACCATGCCGGGTCCGGTTGGGCGCCCGAGCAGGTTCAGCAGGCCCGCGAGGTTGTCGCGCTGTTCGGGGGCCGCGCTCGCCGTGCCTTCGAAAACCGTCGATGCAGCCGAGAACGTGCCGTGACCATTCAGCATCAGCGGCCCTTTCTGCGTGGACAGGTTAAGTGTCGACGAGGCACCCCGCGCCTCGACAACCACTTCATACGATCCAAGCGGCTTCACGAGCGAGATGCGCGAGCTCATATCGGCGAGCGAGACGGTGAGCCGGCCGAACGCGTCGTTGCCGAACGTGCGCCACGGGGTCCACCTCAGACGCACGTTGCCGTCGAAATCGAGCGTGTTGAACGGCGCGCCCAGCCCCGCTAGCAGCGAGGCGGGCACCGCGATCGCGCCGGCCGTCACGGTCGCACTCTTCGGCGTTGCTTCGACCTCGATGGGGTCGGGCATCGCGCGCGTCTGGCGCATCTGCATGCGCACCCGCCCCGTAAAGAGCGGCCAGAACGCCGTCTGCCATTCGATGCGGCCCGGCAGCAGGGTCGCTCCGGTGGCGTCGTGGCCCGCCGAGAGCATCAGCGTGGCGGAGCCTTGCCATAGCGAACCGGCGGCGTCGACGAGATTCACGTGCCCCTGGGTCGCGCGCGCGAATTGCGGCGCGATCCAGGCGGCGGGCAGCCGGGCGAGCAGCACGGCGCCGCTCGATAGCGCGCCGACCAGAAGCCACGGCAACGCGGCGCGCAGGCGCCGCATCCAGTGCGTCATTCGAGGGTCTCCCTTCCCACCGCGCGTTCAGCGCTCATTCGCCGGCTGCAGCGACGCGGTCAGGTCGACCTGGCCATCGGTCTTCAGCGCTGTCATATGCGCTTCGACCACCTGCACCTTGAACTGCTTGCGCGCATCGTCGAGCCAGTCGGTAAAGACCGGAAATGACGCATTCTTCATCTGCACCTGCACCGTCGTGCCGATCAGCTGTACCTGCGCACCCTGCAAGCCGTGATCGGCCAGCGACGCCGTCAGCGCGTCCTTGAGCGCCGGGCCGTCGGGCGCAACGCTTGCCGCCGCGCCCGAGAGCGCGCGGGCTTCGTCGGCCTCTGCCGTCATCTGCGCGAGTTGCCGCTGCAGTCCCGGCAGGCTCTCGTGCAGGCGCGCGCGCCCGTCGGAGGCGGGCGCCCACAGCACCGACCAGCCGATCGCCACGGCCAGCAGCGCGCCGCCCCAGATCAGGATCGTCTGTTCGCGCGGCGTGCGCGCACCCCAGAATTCGGCCCAGACGCCGCTCAAAGCCGTTGTCTTCACGATGCGCTCCTGATGGTCCATTTGCCGCTGCTGCTGTCCTGCGTGCCCGCGAGGCCGTGGCGCGCGAGCCGCGCGGGGAGGCCCGCGTCGACATTCGTGCCCGGCTTGAAGGTCACGTCGAGGCGGCGGTCGTGATAATCGAGCGCGGCGATGGCGTTCGGCGCTACGGGGCCGAGCGAGCGCGCGAGGCCGTCGGCGAGCGCGAGGAAGTCGTCGGCCGACGGCGCGCCCGCCGCGACCCGCAGTTGCTGCAACTGGCGCGCCATCTGGCCGGCGGGATCGAGCACCACCGTCGTCTTCGGGAAGGTGTTCAGCAGCAATTCCGTCATCTGCGTTTCCATCGCGTCGCGCTGGCGCGAGAGCATCAGCCACTGCAGATTCGCCCCGACGATCGCCACGACCAGCGATACCGCGAGAAGCGCGAGGGGCACGCGCAGGCGACGCAGCGTAGCGCTGTCCAGACGCCAGGGCTGCGAGGCGAATTCGAACTGGCAGAGGTCGAAACGACAGGTCAGTGCACGCCACGCGAGCGCCTCGAACGGAAGCGGCTGCGCGCCGGGCAGCAGGGCGGCCCACGCCTTCGCGGCGCTGCCCGCCGGTTCGCCCGGCAGCCCGGACAGCACGTAGCGTGTCACCGGCGCGGCGCCGGCCAGCGCCTCGATGGTGGCGGCCACGCTCGCATCAGGCACGGCAAAGCCTTGCGCCGTCGCGCCGTGCACGACGACGAGTTCGACGGCGACGCCCGGCGCCGACAGCGCGAGGTCGGGCGCGCTGCCCGCAAGCAGCGTAGGCGCGGTCGACATGACCGGGCCGAACAAACAGGCGGTCACGGGCTCGACAGGCGAGGGCGCAGACCCGGCAGACTTCTCTGGCGTGGTGGATTCGGTGGGTTCCGTGCCCTCAACCGGCTGCGCGGTCTCGGGCAACGGTAGACACTGCGCGACCGGCACCGCGCGCAGGTTGCGATGCCCTGCGGCAGCGAAGCCCTCGACGAGGAAGCGGAACCAGCCGCGGTCGATCGCCGCCACGACTTGCCGGCCGTCGGGCAGCGCCTGCGGATCGAGCGCGAAATGGCAGGTCTGCGGGTCCTGGATCAGTTGATCCTCGACGACATTCGGGAGTGCCTGGCGCAGCCGCGGCCCCTTGAGCAGCGGCACGGCAGCCGGCACCATCAGCAGATCACGCGCGGCGACGAGCAGGATCGTGGCGGAGGCGCGCGGCAACAGCGCCAACGCCGCGCGGCCCGCGCGCTGCGTGTGGCCCGTCTTGTCGAGCAGCACGAACGGCAGTTCCGGCAACTGCCATTCCTGCGAGTGGACCGCCGGGTCTCGCGGCGGCATCAGGACGATCAGCGTGCTCAAAGGCACCTCGTTTCGATGGGGGACTGAATCGGTTTCATGGGGTGTCGCTCACGCGCACGACGCGCGTGGTATGGGTGAGCGTGTCGCGCCAGACAAGCGTCGTGCGGTCCAGTTCGGCGCGCTCGTGATCGACGCGTCCGTGAACCAGAAAATAGCTCGTGTTGACGTCGCACAGTGACGTATCGATCACAGCCTGCGGCACGCCGGCCGCTTGCAGCGCAAGCTGCACGTCGCCCACGTTGCGGAAGAACACGCTCTGGCGCCGCGCCACGAGCGCCTGCGCGCTCGACAGGCTCATGCCCGGCATGATCGCCGCGATCACCTCGGCGCTCGCGGTGTTCATGTTCACGGGCGTCGTGGTGGGCAGGATCGTCACGAAGGGGCGCAGGCGCGCCAGCACGTCGGGTGTAAAGCCCGGCACGTCTAGCAGCCCGTCTACGCTCGTCATTACGATCGGCGCGGTGCCGCTGCTGCTTTCGGTGTCGTCGATGCCCGGATTGTTGGTGAACGTGGCGCCGCCGGTCGCGCCCCCCGCGACCTGCGGAGTCGAGGCCGGGGTCGCGGCACCGGGCATGGTGGCGGTCTGGAAGCGCTGTGCGGAATACGCGAGGCTCGCGCGCAGATAGACCGCCGTGTTCTGCGCAAGCTGGCCGTTGAGGCCGAGCAGCTGCAAAAGCCGCGCGAACGCCTGGATCTGCGTGAGGTTCAGCTGCAGGACGCCGGGCGCGGGGCTCGACACCAGGTTGCGCAGGTTGAAACGTGCCTGGGCGTCCTCGATGGACCCCGAGAGCCAGGTGGACGCGCCCTCGGCGGCACGCACGTCGCCAATCTGGCCGAGGAAGTCGGAAAGGCGTGTGCGCGCGAGCGGCACGCCCCATGTGCCGCCCAGATAAGTAATGCCCGCCGACGTATCGGCTTCCGAGCGCAGCACGAGACGGGTCCAGTCGAGCGCGCCGCGCGCGATCCATTGTGCCTGCGCGATGAGCCGCTGGTTTTCGATGCGCCGCAGCTGCACCTGCTGGCGCCACAGGATCCCTGCAACGAGCATGGCCGAAAGCGCAACGACGAGCAGCGCGGTGATGATCGCGGCGCCGCGCCGCGCGGCGGGTCGGGCAGGGCGCCTCGGACGGGTGGGTGGGATCGACGCACGCATGTTCATTCGCCCACCAGAAAGACTCGCGTGACGGGCGACTTCAGCGACGTGGCGCCCACACGCACCTCGAGCCCCGTCACGGAGCGCGGCATCGGCGCATTGCCGAGCTGCGGCACCCTCAGGCTGTTGATGTTGGCGGTGAGTTGCGCACGCACGTCCTGCATGTCCGAAGTCCAGCCGATCTTCGGCACGTAGAGATCGGCGCTGATCGAACCCACGCCGCCCATCATCGGCAGCGCGCTCCAGTTCTCGCCCTCGCCGCCGCGCGTCGCGCGCCGCAGCTCGCCGAGGTCGGCGATGGGCGGCGACGCATAACGCACCACGCGGCCGTCGCTCACGCGATAGCGCACCACCTGCAGCCGCGGGGCCGCGCCGGGCGGCACGGGGAACGCCCGCACGATCTGCAGCACGCCGCCGTCGATCGAGATTGCGGGGGCGCCGGCTTCGTCGTCGGAGACGGCGCGCTGGCAGTCGATGCGCATCTGGTCGAACATCTGCGCGAACACGCGCTCGTCGGCCATCTGGCGCGCGATCGTCTCGCGGCCGCGCATGATCTGGTCCAGCCCGCGCCACGACAGGATCGCCACCACGGCGAGAATGGCGATGGCGACCAGCAGCTCGATCAGCGTGAAGCCGCGCGCAGCAAGCGCACGGTCACAGCGAGCGGTTCGTCTCATTGGCGACCACCGTGACGAGTTGCGCGAGATTGCCGGCGCGCGCGGGCGTCGACACCGACACCTCCACGCGGCGAAAAACGGGATTGGGCGTGGCGCTCACAGTCTGCACGCAGGTGAGCTGAAGATTGCCCTGCGAGCAGTCGAAGCGGCGCTCGCCGACATCGGGCCACGTGTGCGCGAGATGCAGTTGCGCCAGCGCGTTGTCGGCACTCCAGCCGGCGAGCAGGCGCTCGTGCAGATCGGCTTCGCTCGCGGCAAGGCTACCCACCGCACGCAGCGAAGCGCCGAGCGCGATGGCGACGATCGCGAGCGCGACCAGCACTTCGATCATCGTGAAGCCGCGCGCGGTGCTCGCGCGGGACAGGCGTCGTACATGCCGCATCTCAGCGTACCTCGTAGCGCCCATTGCCGGTGCCGACGATCGTCGCGCGCCCGGCCGCCGAAAAGAGCGTGACCTCGACCGGCACGTCGACGGCCTCGATGCCGAACATGAGGCGGCTCGCCCCGTTGTCGTCGTCGCTGCCGGGGTAGCTGATCGAGACGCCCGTCACGCCGCCTTCCCACCGGCGCGGGCCGAGCAGATCGTCGCGCAGCGGGCGCCAGCCGTCCTCCGTGCGCACGTCGAAGCGAAATCCGCCCTCGACCGGCTGCCATGCGATGGGCCGCGAGCGCACCTGCGCCTCGTCGCCCGCCGATTCGAACAGGAGCGCAAGACGCTGCGCCTCTTCGTTCAGATCGGTGCGCGGATTGCGCGAGAGCGACAGCGACGCAAGCGAGATCAGAATCCCCGCAATCAGCAGCACCACCAGCATTTCGAGCAGCGTGAAGCCGCCCGCGCCCGCGCGCGCGAAGGCGCGCGGCGTCGAGCGGACGGCGTAACGAAGCGGGAAGGGCTGGCGCATGCCTGGCGTAGATCCGTTACTGCCAGGACCCGATGTCGGCGTCGTTCCCCTCGCCGCCGGGCTTGCCGTCGGCGCCGTAGCTAAACACGTCGATCTCGCCGTGCACGCCCGGGTTCAGGTACTGGTAGGCGTTGCCCCAGGGATCGCTCGGCAGGCGTTCGAGATAGCCGCCGTCCTTCCAGTTATTCGGCACCGGATCGGTGGTCGGCTTCTGGACCAGCGCCTGCAGGCCCTGATCCTGGGTCGGATAGCGGCCGTTGTCGAGGCGGTAGAGCTTGAGCGCCTGCATCACCGTGCCGATGTCCTGGCGCGCCGCGACGCGCCGTGCTTCGTCCGGACGGCTCATGATCTTCGGCACGATCAGCGCGGCGAGAATGCCGAGAATCGCGATCACGACCATGATTTCGATCAGCGTGAATCCGCGTTGGCGGCGAGCGCGCAGCCCTTCGACTCCGGCACGGCGCGGGTCCCACTTGGTAGTCCACATGGACATGGCTTGCTTCCCTCCTGGCATTGATCTGGTGCGGCGCCCGTCGTGGCACCGCATCCGGCCCCGCATGTCATCCACACGCGTGGCGGGTCATTGTAATGTCACGCGGTGACGGCTTCCGGGCATACCCGCACGCCGTCGAAAAATTCACAATACTCCGTACAATGGAGCGCATGAACGCACTGCAAATCCGACTCCTTTCCCTCGCCGCCTTCGCGGTGCTCTGCGCCACGGCGACGTGGTGGGGTCTCACGCTGGCCACGAGCCGCTCGGCGCCGATCGTTGCCGCCGCCGCGCAAGCGCCCGTCTCGCTCGACGAGGCCTCGGCGCTGTTCGGCGGCAAGCTCGACCGCAGCGCAGCGCAGGACATCCACCTCTTCGGCGTCCTCGCGCTCCAGCAGGGCGCCGCCGCCATTGTCAGCGTCGGCGGCGATGCGGCCAGGGCCATTTCGCTCGGCGGCCCCATCAGCCAGGACACCACGCTCGCCGAAGTGCGCCCGCGTTCGATCGTCATCGACCGCCACGGCGTGCACACGGAAATCTTCCTGCCGGCCAACGTCGCCGGCCCCACCATCTACGTGCGCTAACCTCGCCGCTACTGCACGAGGTTGTTCAGCTCGATGATCGGCAGCATCACTGCGAGCACGATCACGAGCACCACACCGCCCATCGCCAGAATCAGCAGCGGCTCGAGCAGGCTCGTAAGGAACATCGTGCGGCGCTCGAGCTCGCGCGCCTCGCCGTCAGCCGCGCGGTCGAGCATGGTCGTCACGTCACCGGTCGCTTCGCCTGAGCGGATCAGGTGCACCAGCACGGGTGGAAACGTCTTCGTGTTGCCAAGCGCGCGCGAAAGCGACGTGCCTTCGCGCACGCGCACGATCGCCTCGTCGACGTTGGCGCGCATCGCGCGGTTCGAGAGCGTTTCGCCCGCCGCCTGCAGCGCGCGCAGGATCGGCACGCCGGCGGCGGAGAGAATGCCGAGCGTGCTCGCGAAGCGCACCGTGTTATAGCCGCGCACGAGCTTGCCCGCGAGCGGCGCGGTGAGGATCCAGCGGTCGAACGAAAGACGCGGCCCCGGCTGGCGCAGGATCGCGCGCACGAGCCACACGAGAACCGCCACCACGATCAGCACGGCCCACCACCAGTGCCGCACGAACCCCGAGAGCGCCATCATCACGATGGTGAGGATCGGCAACTGCTGCTTCGTGCTCGCGAACACGTTCACCACCTGCGGCACCACGTAGCTCAGCAGGAACGTGACGATGCCGAAAGCGATGATCGTGACGATGGTCGGATAGGTGAAGGCCAGCACGATCTTCTGCTTGAGCGCGTTGCGCTGCTCGATGTAGTCGGCCAGACGGGAGAGCACGATGCCGAGCTTGCCCGTATGCTCGCCGGCTGCCACCAGCGCGCGGTAGATGTCGGGAAAGTCGCGCGGGTGCTGCGCGAGCGCGTTGGCAAGCGAATGGCCGCCCAGCACCTCGGCGCGGATCGCCGCCATCAGCTCGCGGATGTAGTCGCGCTCGGCCTGCTCGGTGAGCACCGCAAGCGCTTCGCCAAGCGGCAGCCCCGCGACCAGCAGGCTCGCGAGCTGGCGCGTGAGTATGGCCTGCTCGCGCTGCGACAGACGCCGGCCGAGCGCAAGGCGCTGCTGACGCTCGCCGCGCGTGCGGCTGGCCGCCGGTTCGACGACGAGCGGCGTGAGTCCCTGGCCGCGCAACTGCGTGCGGGCGCTGCGCGCGCTGTCGGCCTCGAGGACGCCTTTTTGCGCCTTGCCCGCGGCGTCGATCGCTTCGAAACGGAATGCCGGCATCTTGCGTAACGCCCTTGCTTAATGACACACCAGCGGACCCACCAGCAGACCGGCCAGCGGACAAACCATCGGACCGCCCATCATGCGCCGCCCGTGACGCGCAGCACTTCTTCGAGCGACGTCCTGCCCGCCTCGACCCAACGGTCGCCGTCGTCGCGCAGCGTGCGCATGCCCTGCGCGCGGGCGGCCGCAAAGACTTCGGCGTCGGCGGCGTTGCGGTGGATCAGCGCGCGGATCGGCTCGTCGACGAGCAGCAGCTCGTACACGCCGCGCCGGCCCGCGTAGCCTGAATGGCCGCAGCGCTCGCAGCCCACCGGATGCCAGCGCTTGCGGCCGTCGTCCTCCGTGCGTTCTTCCTTGCAGTGCGGGCAGAGCTGGCGTACGAGCCGCTGTGCCAGCACGCCGAGCAGCGAGGAAGCGAGCAGATAGGGTTCGACGCCCATGTCGGTGAGACGCGTGACGGCAGAGGCGGCGTCGTTGGTGTGCAGCGTCGCGAGCACGAGGTGGCCGGTGAGTGAAGCCTGCACGGCGATCTGTGCGGTCTCGAGGTCGCGGATTTCGCCGATCATGATGATGTCGGGATCCTGACGCAGGATCGAGCGCAGCGCGCGCGCGAACGTCATGCCGATGCGCTCGTTCACCTGGGTCTGGCCGATGCCCGAGAGGTCGTACTCGATCGGGTCCTCGACGGTCATGATGTTGGTCGTGGCCGTTTCCAGCCGCGACATCGACGCATACAGCGTGGTCGTCTTGCCCGAGCCGGTCGGCCCGGTGACGAGCACGATGCCGTGGGGCTTGGCGATCAGCTGGTCGAACTTCGCGAGCGTATCGGCGGCCATGCCGAGCGCCTCGAGGTTCAGGCGCTGCGCGTCCTTCTCCAGCAGACGCAGCACGGCGCGCTCGCCGTGGCCCGTGGGCAGCGTCGAGACGCGCACGTCCACGGGGCGTCCGCCCACGCGCAGCGTGATGCGGCCGTCCTGCGGCAGGCGTTTTTCCGCGATGTCGAGCTGCGCCATGATCTTGATCCGCGAGATCAGCGCGCCGTGCAGCGCCTTCTTCGGGCGCACGACGTCGCGCAGCGTGCCGTCCACGCGAAAGCGCACCACCGAGGCGTTCTCGAACGGCTCGATGTGGATATCGGAGGCCTGCTCGCGCGCGGCCTGGGTGAGCAGGGCGTTGATCATGCGGATGATCGGCGCATCGTCCTCGGATTCCAGCAGGTCTTCCACTTCGGGAATGTCCTGCATCAACCGCGACAGATCGACTTCGCCTTCCACCTCGCCCACCACTTGCGCAGCGCTGCCGTCATGGCGCGCGTAGGCCTGGTTGATGGCGTGCACGAGCTCTTCGGCGCCGACGCGTACGAAACTCACGGCGCCGAAATTGCGCGCGACCTCGGCGATCGCGGCGCCATTCGTGCGCTCGCTGATCCACACTTCGAGGCCCTCGGCATGCTGCTGGGCGACGAGGATCTGGCCGCTCTTCGCGAACCCGTAGGGAAGGAGCCGCGCCGCGAGCGGTGAAGGCGCCTCGCGCAGTGCACCCGCCGTCGCCGGCAACACGCTGCCAGGCGTTTGCGGCGTGCTCACTGTTGTGCTCCTGGCGTAGTCGTCAAAGGTTGCGCGGGCAACGACTGCGCAGGTACGCCGGGCTGGGCGGGCTGCATCTGCGCCGCGCCGTTCGTCGGCACGGCATAGGTGTTCACGCCGGGCGCAGCACCTGTGCCTGCCGCGCCGCTCGCAGCAGCGGGAGCCGCAGGCAGCGCACGCACCGCCTGTTCGCGGCGCATCTTGTCGAGATCGAACAGGTTCAGCGCCGATCCGCCTTCGTTCGGGCCGACCGGCATCGGCGGCACGACCGGGTCGTCCTTGTCCTTCATCAGGTTGTTATCGGACTGGTACGCGCCCGTCACGCCCTGGATGTAGTCGTAGCGGTTCGACGTTACCGCGCGCGCCGTGTCGTTGTCGCCGATGATCACGGGACGCAGGAACACCATCAGGTTGGTCTTCGAGCGCGTCTTGTTTTCCGAGCGGAACAGCTGGCCGATCCAGGGAATGTCGCCGAGCAGGGGCACCTTGCTGTTGCTGACCTGGTAGTTGTCCTGCATCAGGCCGCCGAGGACGATGATTTCGCCGTTGTCGGCCAGCACGGTCGACTGGATCGAACGCTTGGTGAATTCGGGGCCGGCCGGGAAGTTTGTCGCATTGGTCGTGCCGGTCACGATCGCCGAGTCTTCCGTGTACAGCGTCAGCTTCAGGATGCCGCCGTCGGTGATCTGCGGCTTGATATGCAGCGTCAGGCCGACATCGACGCGGTCGTAGGTATTGAACGCCGCGCTCGTGGTGCCGCTCGTGAGGTTCGAATACGAGCCCGTCTGGATCGGCACGTTCGTGCCGACCACGATCTTCGCTTCCTGGTTGTCCAGTGTGATGAGGTTAGGCGTGGACAGCACATTGGCGTCGCTGGTCTGCGAAAGCGCCTGCAGCAATGCGCCGAGTCCCTGCACGCCGAAGATGTTGTGGACCCAGCCTACGTTCAAACCCTGCTGGAGATTGTTGCTGACGAGCGCGCTGGCCAGGCCAACGGGGGTGCCAGCCGCTACCCCTGCCGCCGTCAGGTTGATGATGCTGTTGCTGTTGCCGGTGGAGAGGTTGGTACCGGCGAGCACCGAGCCGGTCCCGATCTGCCACTGGATACCCAGATTGGCGTTCGTGTCCGAGTTCAGTTCGACGATCAGCGCTTCGATATAGACCTGCGCACGCCTCGCATCGAGCTGGTTGATCACGGAGCGCAGGTTGCGATACACCGGGTCCGGCGCCGTGATGATCAGCGAGTTCGTGGCCGGGTCGGCCTGGATCATGCCGCCCGCCGGGTTTTCGTCGCTCTTGTCCTTGTTCTCGCCGAGGAACGGTGCTTCGTCGTTGCCCGTGGCGGAACCGCCTGTCATCGGATTGCTTGACGACGTACTGCCGCCCAGGGAACTCGGCAACGGCGGCGTACCCGAAAGGCCGGTCGAGTTGTTGCCGCCGCCGCTGGCGTTGCCGCCCGTGTTCTGGTTGAACGAGTTGGCATTGTTGCCGGACGACGACTCGTTCCCGCCTTTGCCCATCATCCCGCGCAGCGTCTTGGCGAGCTCCACGGCGTCGGCGTTGCGCAGCGGAACGACATGGATGTTGCCCGGCATGCTCGTGGGCGCGTCGAGCTGCTTCGCCAGCTGGGCCGCGGCCGCGAGGCGCTGCCCGTTCGAGGCGCGCAGCATCAGCGAATTAGTGCGCGGGTCGGGGACGATCGAAACCTTCAGCGTGGGGTCCGAACTGCCGATCGCGCCCGGATCGAGCATCTTCGTAATGAGCGGCGCGATGTCGAGCGCGTTGGCGTTGTGCAGCGGCACGACCTCGACCTGCTGCCCGGCCGCCGTGTCCACGCCTGCGATGATCGCGGCGATGCGGCGCAGGTTGTCGGCGTAGTCGGTAATGACGAGCGTGTTGTTCGACGGGTAGGCCGCGATCGTGTTGTTCGGCGAAATGAGCGGGCGCAGCACCGGCAGCAGGTTGTTGGCCGACTCGTTCTTCAGCACGAACACCTGCGTGACCACCTGGTCGCCGCGTGCCACCGGCGTGTTGCCGACATACGTGGGCACGCCCTGCAGTTTGGCGTCGGCTTCGGGCACCACTTTCAGCACGCCATGATCCTGCACGAGCGCGAAGCCCTGCATGCGTAACGCCGACTGCAGGGTCTTGAGTGCCTGGTCCTCGGGAACGGGGTTCTCCGAAACGAGGTTGAGCTGCCCCTTCACGCGCGGATCGACAATGATGGTTTTGCCGGTCGCTGCGCCAATCGCTTTCGCCACCTGGTCGATGTCGGCATTGACGAAATTGAGCGTTACCTGAGCGTGCGCAATCTGCGCCGAGAGGAGTCCGCTCACGAGTAGCGCCGTGGCGACGCGACGCAAAGCCATACGATTTCTTCTCATGGGTGTCATATCGAAGCCGGTGGCGGGCGTCACCGGCCGTTCGTGCGTAATGAGCGAGCGGTGGGCTTGCGCCCCTGTCTGCCGCCGGCCGATCCGGGCTACCGTCTCTCCGGTTCCCTCGGCTCTCAATGATCTACAAAATATGCAACAGTAGCAGCTTTTCGTGTCGAATTTGTCACAAGCTTGAGCGGTCCGTGGATTTCTTCTACTTGTTCCGGACACTCAAAAGCATTTTGTAAACAATTCTGACATCAAATCGCCGTTTTCCCTACAGTATTTTCGGATGAACTATGCGTGCCAGGCCTCGTCCAGACGGCCCTGGCGGCTTGACGGGTCACCAGCGGCCGGTATGATACGAGCGATCCGTATGCCCGCGTTCCATACTCGCCACGCCATGAAGAAAGTCTGGTCCCGTTCGATTGCTACCGCTGCCGCCACGCTCGCGCTGGCCGGCGTCAGCACGCTCGCCCGCGCCGACTGCTTCGACGAAGCCGCCCGCTACCAGAAGGTCAACCCGCTGATCCTTCGCGCGATCGCATGGCAGGAATCGCATAACCATCCCGACGCAGTGCACAGGAATGCTAACGGATCGACCGATTACGGCGTCATGCAGATCAATTCCGTGCATCTGCCGACGCTGGCTCAGTACGGCATCTCGCAGAGCACGCTGATGGAGCCCTGCAAGAACGTCTATATCGCCGCATGGCATCTGCGCCAGAAGATGGACAAATACGGCAACACCTGGGCCGCGGTTGGCGCTTACCATTCGGAAACGCCTGCGCTGCGCGACCGCTACGCGCAGCAGGTCGCCGATATCCTTCGGCAGTGGCATTTCCTCAAGTAAGCCGCGGTAAGGCGTAACGCCAGCCAGGGTCGTACGGCACGGACGGTCAGCACAGCGCAGCACGCGCGCATGATGCACAATGCGTTCTAATGCCGCATTCGTGCGGTCCGTTTTTCGTCTTTCTGATTGCCACACTGCGATGAACCAGCCGCCACTACCGGTCACCGTGCTCGCCGGGTTTCTAGGCGCGGGCAAGACCACCCTGCTCAACCATATCCTCGCGAATCGCGCCGGACTGCGCGTCGCCGTGATCGTCAACGATCTCGCCGCCGTCAATATCGACGCCGCGCTCGTGCGCGACGCGTCCGCGCTCTCGCATGTCGAGGAAAAGCTCGTCGAGATGTCGAACGGTTGTATCTGCTGTACGCTGCGCGACGATCTGCTGACCGAAATTCGCCGCCTCGCGCAGGAACAGCGCTTCGACGCCATCCTGATCGAATCCACCGGCATCGCCGAACCCATGCCGATCGCGGAGACCTTCACCTTCGTCGACGACGACGGCACGTCGCTGGCCGACGTCGCGCGCCTCGACACCATGGTCACGGTGGTGGACGCGTTCAACTTCCTGCGCGACTACGCCTCGTCCGACGCACTCGCCGAACGCGGCCTCGCGGCCACCGACGAGGACGACCGCACGCTCGTCGAACTGCTGATCGAGCAGGTGGAGTTCTGCGACGTGCTCGTCGTGAACAAGGCCGACCTCGTGAGCGGCGATGAACTCGCGCACCTGCAGCGCATTCTCGCGCGCATCAATCCGCGTGCCGTGCAGGTCGTAAGCCGTTTCGGAGCCACGCCGCTGGGCGAGGTGCTGAACACCGGGCGCTTCGATTTCGACGCTGCCTCGAGCGCGCCGGGCTGGCTCGCATCGCTCAACGAAGACCATCACCACCACGGCGAAGCCGACGAATTCGGTATCGGCAACTTCGTCTATCGTGCGCGGCGGCCATTTCATCCCGAGCGTTTGTGGGCGCTGCTGCATGAGGAATGGAAGGGCGTGCTGCGCACCAAGGGCTTCTTCTGGCTCGCAACGCGCAACGACGTTGCGGGTTCGCTCTCGCAGGCAGGCGGCGCGTGCCGTCATGGTCCGGCGGGCACGTGGTGGGCGGCACAGCCGCGCGAGAGCTGGCCGCACGACGCCGAGCTCGCGCAGGAGATCGCCCACGACTGGTACGGTGACGCGGACGACGCAAGCATTGGCGATCGGCGCCAGGAACTGGTGATGATCGGCGTCGACCTCGACCGCGCGGCCTGGCAGGCGAAGCTCGACGCATGCCTGTTGAGCGATGCCGAGTTCGCGGTCGGCGCCGGGGCATGGCGCGCTTTCGCGGATCCGTTTCCCTCATGGGACGTCGAAGACGATCATGAAGGCGGCGAAGGCGAGATCATCCACCGCCCGCAATGAGGCGATCAAGCAGGAACGTGCCGCATGCACGCGGCACGTTTCGCGTCCGCGAGGCGCTATAGAGGCAGAAACCGCGGACGAAAAAAAACCCGCCAGGGGCGGGTGTCAACTTAAAGCGGCAATACCTTAGCGCTTGTTGACGGCGTCCTTGAACGCCTTGCCAGCGGTGAACTTGACCGTCTTGGCTGCCGGAATCTTGATGGTTTCGCCCGTCTTCGGGTTACGGCCCGTACGTGCTGCGCGCTTGCCCGAACCGAAGCTGCCGAAGCCGATCAGCTGCACAGCGTCACCCTTCGCCACAGCCTTCTTGACCACTTCGAGGAGCGTGTCCAGCGTCTCGCCGGTTTGTGCCTTGCTAGCGCCCGTCTGTGCTGCGACGGCGTCGATCAGTTCCTGTTTATTCATTGAGAAGTTCCTTATCAGTTTAGGTTGACACGAACAGCGCGAACGCGCCGATTATACGGTCGCGTGCCGCGCCGTCGAGCAGCGACGGTTCCGGAGCACCCCGGCTTTTTTCGTTGCGGCGCAGATCGTAGCGCCTCACCGCAACGGCCGTGCTGCCGCTTCCCTGGGCGGCGCTTGCTATGATAGCGCAGCGCAAACCCAATAACGACAAGGGTTTCGAAGATTTGCAGTGGGATTTCACCTGAATTCGGTCCAACGCCTGCATTTTTTCGCCGCAACCCCTCGAAACGCCCCTGGCATTGACCATTTCTGACATTCGTCCGTTGCGTCCTGCCAACGCCCGGGTGCCGCAAAGTCAGGCTGGACGGGGGTTTCGAGCGGTCGCGCAAAGGCCATGGCGCTCGCGCCAGCGCGTTTTCACTGCAGCTTCCAGCCCGTTCGCGATCCTTATGACCGCCATCCTGACTCCCGCCACGCTCGCTTTTCGCGAAGACGGTACGCCGTTTTCGCCCGCATTCGGCGATGTTTATCACAGTGCAACCGGGGCGTTCGCCCAGTCCGAAGCCGTCTTTCTGCACGGCAATGGCTTGCCTGAACGCTGGCAGCGCCGTCGCATTTTCACCGTGCTGGAAACCGGCTTCGGCATAGGCGTGAACTTCCTCGCCAGCTGGTTCGCGTGGCGCAACGATCCCGAGCGTTGTGAGCGGTTGCATTTCGTTTCGGTGGAAAAGCACCCATTTTCGCGTGGTGATCTGCGCACTGTGCTCGACGCGATCGTTGCCCACGCACCGCTTTCGGCGCTGGCGCACGAGCTCGCCAACGCCTGGCCGATGCTCGTGCCCGGCACCCATCGGCTTGAATTCGAAGGCGGACGCGTTACGTTGACGCTCGTTTTCGGCGATGCCGCCGAGGTGCTTCCCAAAATGTGGTTACGCGCGGATGCCTTCTATCTTGACGGCTTCGCGCCGGCGAGGAACCCCGATCTCTGGTCACCGGCGATCTTCAAGGCGCTGGCGCGCGTTGCCGGCGACGACGCAACTTTCGCAACCTGGAGCAGCGCGGGCGACGTCAAGCGCGCGCTTGAGGCGAGCGGTTTCGAATACCGCAAGGTCGCCGGCTTCGGCTCGAAACGCGCGATGCTCGTGGGCCGCTTTGCGCCGCGCTGGCGCGTGCGGCGTTATGAACCGCCACTGCCGGCCGCCGTGCGGGAGCGCCATGCGGTCGTGATCGGCGCGGGGCTCGCGGGCTGTGCGCTCGTCGAGCGGCTCGCGGCGCGCGGCTGGCGCGTGACCCTCGTCGAACGCCATGCGGCGCCGGCGCGCGAAGCGTCGGGTAATCCGGCGGGCGTCTTCCATCCGCTGATCTCGCGCGACGACAGCAGCGCCTCGCGTATCACACGCGCCGGCTTTCTCTACGCGCGGCAGCGCTGGGACGCGCTCGATGCCGCCGGCGAGGGCCCGGTACGCTCGCATTCCGGACTCCTGCATCTCGCAACCGACGACGAATCGCGCGCGGTGGCCGCGGCACTCGCATCGTTCGGTTATCCCGAAGAATATGTCCATGCCGTTTCGCGTCAGGAAGCCGCGCAAATCGCGGGCGTTACGCTCGCTTGCGACGGCTGGTTCTATCCGCTCGGTGGCGCGATCGATCCAGCGTCGTTGTGCCGCGCACAATGCGCTGCGGCAGGAACACTGCTCGACGCGCGCTTCGGCACGAATGTGACGCGCATCGAACGCGCGGCCGACAGCTGGGAGGTCTTCGACGAAGCCGGCGCGCTGATCTCCCGCGCCGAGATCGTGATCTTCGCGAACGCACACGACGCGGCACGCGCGGCGGCACTCGACTACGCCCCTACGCGCGTCGTGCGCGGCCAGCTCACACTCGTGCCGCGCAGCCCCATCGCGGCGCTGCGCGTGCCCGTGATCGGCGATGGCTACGCGGTGCCGCTCGCCGACGACGTTACCCTCGCGGGCGCCACCTACGAAGTCGACGACGAGGAGACCGTTCTGCGTCCCGCGGGACACATAGAGAACCTCGAACGCGTCGCGCGCATGCTGCCCGGCCTCGATGCCACACTCGCGTCCGATCGCGCCGGCGAGCTGGGCGGTCGAACCGCATTTCGCTGCGTGACCAGCGACCGCTTGCCGATGATCGGCCAGCTCGGCGACGAAGCCGAGGCGCGGCGGTCGGCCGCGCGACTCGCCGGCGCGTGGCCGCTCGATCTGCCGCGCGTGCCGGGCCTCTACGGCGCCTTTGCGTATGGATCCCGCGGCCTCGTGTGGTCGGCGCTGGGCGCCGAGATGATCGCATCGCAGCTCGAGGGCGAGCCCTGGCCGATCGAGCGCGAACTCGCCGAACACCTCGACCCCGCGCGCTTCTTGCAGCGCGCGCTGCGCCAACGCAGTCTTTAGGCAGTCATTGAGGGCGAGCGTCCAGGTTATCCACGCCAATCTGTGGATAACCGCGCGGATTACAGGTGTAGCGCGTGTGGAATCGATGTGGACGTAAACGGGGTAACTTGCGGTGCCGTCCAGATGGCCAAAAAGTTGTTCCAGCCTCCCGGATAACACCGCACATGCTGTTCGACCGGTTGTGCGAGCGCCAAGTCACTGATCTGTTGGAGTTATCCACGGTTGTCCACAGGAAAGGCATCCCCTTGTTAACTTCTACTACGTATACATACGGTAAACCATAAATTCGAAGCTGCCGCCATCGCTATCGGTCGCCATGTCAGCTGTAAGGTCTGCTTCGCGATCCCGACACAACGGGTCAAAATTTCCGGGTACGCCATCAGTCAGACGTAATTACCGCTCTGAAAACCGCGGCGACCGCCCCGGACAATTGCAAAAGACCTATGGCACAATCGCCGTTCTTCCTGCGTCGCGTGCCGCATCTGACGGTTGACGTATCCAAGGAACGGATGCCGTTTCTCCTGAATCTGAGTGCTCGGGAGCAACGGCAGCGTTCGTTCATGCAACGCGGGCGCCGCCATCACACACGTACGCGCCCGCACCGGCTGTCTGCCACTTCCGGCACGCCGGCGCTGTGCTTTCCCGCAGTTGCGCAGTTGAGCCCCGCTCGGCGGGGCGCGCACCGTCCGTGTAATTTCGGCCTTGCGGGCCATGCGCCGAATGACGGAACCCCGGGCCGAGCCCCCGGTGCGGCACGCGGCTTGCCTCTGTGCGCCTGTGCGCGAGCCGTAGTCGATCACCGTTGGACAGTCGGACTGTCTTCTGAAAAGGAGAAGCCACCACGATGAAGTCGGCGTTTTCGTTCTTTCCCGTCTGGCCGCTGCAGCTCGACGGGGTTTTCTGGGCGGGCCTCGCATTGCTGGCCGCCGGGCTATTCGGCGAGCTTTGCTACCGCGCCTGGCGTCTGCCGCGTATTTCGGGGTATGCCGTCATCGGTCTCATTGCGGGGTCGGCGGGCTTCGGCGTCATCGATGCCGACCTCGCCCGGGCCGCGCGGCCGCTCCTCGATGTCGCGCTCGGGCTGCTGCTGTTCGAGCTCGGCAGCCGGCTCGACCTGCGCTGGATCCGCCGCAATTCCTGGCTGATCCTCTCGAGCCTCGCGGAAGCGACGCTCACGTTCGTGCTCGTGCTGGTCGTGCTGCTGTTCCTGCACGTGCCGCTGATGGTGACGCTCGTCGTTGCGTCGATCGCGATGGCCACGTCGCCCGCCATGGTCATCCAGTTGAAGACCGAACTGCGCGCCGAAGGCCAGGTCACGCAGCGGCTGCTCACGCTCACCGGGCTCAACAGCATGTATGCCGTGGTGGTGGAAAAGCTCGCATCGGGCTGGTTGCATCAGGAGATTTACGGCAACGTGTTCGCGACGATTCTGCAGCCGCTCTATCTGCTGGTCGGCTCGCTGATCCTCGCGTATCTGCTCGCGCGCGCCTGCACGCTGTTCTACCGGCGGCTCAGTCCGCAGGACGAGCATTCGTTCGTCGCACTGTTCGGCCTCGTGCTGCTCGCGATCGGCATCGCGCATGTTTTCAGGCTTTCGACGATCCTCAGCCTGCTCGCCGCCGGCATCATCGTGAAGAATCTCGAAGCGCGTCCGCAACTGTGGCCGCAGCATTTCGGCACGGCGGGCTGGTTGCTCACCGTGATTCTGTTCGTCCTCACGCTGACGACCTTCGAATGGCACGACATCCTCGTTGGCGGCGTGGCCGCGGCGGGACTGATCGTCGCGCGGTTCGTCGGGAAACTGGTCGGTGTGCTTATTTTTGCGAAGCCGAGCGGGCTCGAATGGAAGCAGGGCATAGCACTTGGACTCGCGCTGACACCCATGTCGGCACTCGCGCTGCTGCTCATGCAGGACACCTACGAGCTCTATCCGAACTTCGATCCGCGGCTGCGGGCGATCGTGATGTGCGCGGTCGTCGTGCTGCAACTGGTCGGACCGTGGCTCGTCTATCGCGCGCTTGCGCTGGTGGGCGAGCGAGGGGAAGAATGAAACTGGCGGCGCCGTGGCCATGCCGCGCGGTGCCGCAACCGCAACACTGCGCGTCGCGCCCGCTGGTACCGGGGCGGGGCGCCTGCCATTGAGGACGCCATGTCACTGGAAACATTTGTCGATTCGAAGCCGTTCACGTTCGGTGTCGAACTCGAAATGCAGATCGTCAATACGCACGACTACGATCTGACCAAGGCCGGCAGCGACCTGATGCGCCTTGTGAAGGATCAGGAGATTCCGGGCAACATCACGCCTGAAATCACTGAAAGCATGATCGAGCTGTCCACCGGCATCTGCACGACGCACGAGCAGGCCGTGACCGACCTGCGCAAGATTCGCGACACGCTCGTCGCCGCGGCCGACCGGCTCAACGTGGGCCTGTGCGGCGGAGGCACGCACGCTTTCCAGCAATGGAGCGACCGTCGCATCGTCGATACGCCGCGCTTTCAATACCTTTCGGAACTCTACGGATATCTGGCCAAGCAGTTCACGGTGTTCGGGCAGCACGTGCATATTGGCTGCCCCGACGCGGACAGCGCGCTGTTCCTGCTGCACTCGCTCTCGCGTTTCATTCCCCACTTCATTGCGCTTTCGGCGTCGTCGCCGTACGTGCAGGGCGTCGATACCGGATTTCACTCGGCACGCCTGAATTCCGTGTTCGCGTTTCCGCTGTCGGGGCGCGCGCCGTTCGTGCTGAGCTGGGAGGACTTCAAGGAGTACTTCTCGAAGATGGTCCACACCGGCGTTGTCAACAGCATGAAAGACTTCTACTGGGACATCCGGCCGAAGCCCGGCTTCGGGACCATCGAGGTGCGCGTGATGGACACGCCGCTTTCGGTCGAGCGGGCCGCGGCCATTGCCTGCTACATCCAGACGCTTGCACGGCATTTGCTTACCGACCGGCCGATCATGCCGCTCGAGGACGACTACCTCGTCTACACCTTCAACCGCTTCCAGGCGTGCCGGTTCGGGCTTGCCGGCACCTGCGTCGATCCGCAGACGGGCGAGCGGCGTACGATCTCGGAGGACATCCTGGCGACGCTCGAGCGCATCGCGCCGCACGGCGAGGCGTTGGCTTCGACCCGGGCGCTGACCGAGATCGGCACGATCGCCCGCGGCCAGACCAACGATGCCACCTGGCTGCGCAGCGTGGTGGCCGAGGAAAAATCGCTGCATGAGGCCGTGCGGCAGCAGTGTTTGCGCTGGCGCGCCTGAACCGGAAGCCGGCTTTACCGTGGGGAGTGGCGGATGGGGGCAGCCGGTGGGCTGCCCTTTGCATTGGGACAATCTGAAGTTGAAGATGCGCAACAATATTTTTCGCGGCGTTACGGTTCGTTTCGACGTCCTCCACGATTTTGATTAGCGGAATGTTTAGACTTCGGATGCAACAGGAGCTGACAAACGGAGGGGCACCTTGCCGTCAGGCGCAAAAAAGCCTGAAAACTCAACGGGCTGCGCGAATGGCAACGGTGGGCAAGGGCGCGACAACCGTGTAGATTCCAGTTGCGTTCGGGCGAGAAATACGGGATAACCTGCGAAGGTTTGATGAGTGCCTGCGTAGTATCCAGCGTTTGTCCACATACTATCCAGATGCTTATCAACTGGTTATCCACAAACCGCGTTGGATAAGTTAGCTGTACGATTTGCTACTCTCGCATAGAATGTCGGTTTGTCGCGAAGGCAGCGGGACGGTAGCGACGTCCAGAGCCTTGGCGGCGAAGAAAGAACGACTGTACGAAGCCAGCCAGAACACGCAGGGCGAGGCAGGGGTTTTTTGAGATGGTATGCGGTCCGGAATACCGGACGCAGGTTTCCCACAAGGTCGTCGCCGCACGCGGCGGCTGACGATGCAGCGCAAGCTGCCAATAACATCAGCGAAAGACTATGAGCGAAGGCGTATACGGAGAGCAGGCAGCCGGGCGAGTGACCCATAGCCTGCTGCGACTCAGCACGGCGATGCGGAGCCAGGCATGGGACTGGGCCGAAGGGGCGGGGCTCACGCCGACCCAGGGCGAGATTCTCGTGCTGCTGATGCAGCGTAAGGGGCCGATGCGCCTCGGCGAAATTGCCCGCGAAACGGCACTGACCGCCGCGACGACCAGCGACGCGGTGAGCACGCTCGAAACCAAGGGGCTCGTAGAAAAGCGTCGCGCCCTGGATGACGGCCGCGCCCTCGCGGTGCGGCTCACGTCACGCGGCCGCACGGCGGCGAAGAAGGCGGCGCAGTGGCCGGACTTTCTTGCCAAGGCCGTGGGCACGCTGCGCGGCGACGAGCAGGCGGTGTTCTACCGCACCTTGCTGAAGACGGTCTATCAGCTCGAAGCTCAGGAGGCCATTCCGCAGCACCGGATGTGTCTCACCTGCTCGAATTTCGAGGTCAGCAAGAACCCGAAGAAAGCGCCGCATCACTGCCGGCTGCTCGGGATCGACATGACGGATACGGATCTGCGCCTCGATTGCTCGGTGTACGAACAAGCCGACGCGACGACCCAGAAGAAGAACTGGAAGATCTTCGCGGCGTAACGCCCGCACATCTGGCCGACAGCAGGCTAACTGCAGGCCGACCGCAGGCCGCCCCGCCGCGTGGCGCCGGCTGCGCGCCGGCCGCCCGCCGCTGCCGGCCCGTCCGTTATTAGCGTGACATGCCTTATGAATCAGCCGACGAATCGCGAAGTATTGGCCGTGCGCCATGTCTATTTCGAGGACCTCGGCAGTTTCGAGCGTGTACTCGGCGAGCGTGGCCGGCTCGTGCGCTACCTGGACGTTGGCTTTGCGCGCATTACGCGGGTCAATCCGGTATCGGCCTCGCTGATGGTGATCCTTGGCGGCCCCATCAATGCCTGCGACGACGCGCGTTATCCGACACTCGGGGCGCTTGCGGCATTGATCGAAAAGCGCATCGACGCAGGGCTGCCTACGCTCGGTATCTGCCTCGGCGCGCAGCTGATCGCGCGGGTGCTCGGCGCCCGGGTTTACGCGGCGCCGCAGGCCGAGATTGGCTGGACGCCGCTCACGCTCACCGACGCAGGTCGTGCCTCGCCGCTACGTCATCTGGACGGCGAAACAACCTCCATGCTGCACTGGCATGGCGATACCTTCGATCTGCCGCAAGGCGCCACGCGTCTTGCCTCGACGCCGCTGTGCGAAAACCAGGCGTTCGCGTGGGGCAAGCACGTGCTCGGGCTGCAATGCCATCCCGAAGTGCGCGCCGACCGTTTCGAGCCCTGGCTGATCGGCCATGCGGCCGAAATCGCCCAGGCCAGTGTCGACGTCAACGCGCTGCGCGCCGATACGGCGAGTCTTGCGCCCCGGCTGGAAGCGCAGGCGAGCCGCATGTTCGGCGAATGGCTCGATGCCGTCGATGTGACGAGTGGCGTAGCCAGGCACCCCTGAACGCCGGGTAACACCCCTTGCAGCTGATTTTGCCCATCGCCGCTTCTGCGCGCCTTTCCGGCTGAGGATGCCCTGGCTGGGCGTCTGCGCGCGAAAAGTCGGCGTGCTATTCTCGAACGCTCCTTTTTTCGTTCGTGATCTTCCTCATGAGCCCACTCTTCACTCCGCTGGCGTTGCGTGGCGTGACGCTCGCCAATCGCATTGTCGTTTCCCCGATGTGCCAGTACTCCGCCGATCGCGGCGAGGCCAACGACTGGCATCTGATCCATTTGGGACATCTCGCCCTTTCGGGAGCAGGGATGCTCTGCATCGAGGCTACGGCCGTGGAGCCGGACGGACGCATTACGCCAGGCGATCTCGGCTTGTGGGACGACGTGACCGAAGCCGCGCTCGTGCCGGTGCTTGCTGCGATCCGCCGCCATGCGCCGATCCGCGTGGCCATGCAACTTTCGCATGCGGGGCGTAAGGCATCCAGCCATGTGCCGTGGGAGGGCGGACAACTGATTCCGGTCGCCGAGGGCGGCTGGTTGCCAAGCGCCCCTTCCGCGCTGCCTCACAAGGAGGACGAGCCACCGCCGCTCGCGCTCGACGTCGCGGGACTAAACCGCGTGCGCGAAGCATTCGGGGCATCGGCGCGGCGCGCGGCGCGGCTCGGTATCGACGCGATCGAACTGCATGCGGCGCACGGCTATCTGCTGCACCAGTTTCTTTCGCCGATCGCGAATCAGCGCAGCGACGAATATGGCGGCTCGCGCGAGAACCGCATGCGCTTTCCGCTCGAAGTCTTCGACATCGTGCGTGCCGCGTTTCCCGACGATCGTCCGGTGGGCGTGCGCGTGTCGGCGACCGACTGGGTCGAGGGTGGCTGGACGCCCGACGACACGGTCGCCTTTGCCCAGGCGTTGAAACAGCGCGGTGCGGACTGGATCGACGTATCGTCGGGCGGCGTATCACCGTTGCAGAAGATACCGCTCGAGCCCGGCTACCAGGTGCCGTTCGCGCGCCAGGTGAAAGCGGCAACGGGCATGACGACCATCGCCGTCGGGCTCATCACGGATGCGCTGCAGGCGCATCAGGTGATTGCCGATGGCGATGCCGACATGGTGGCGATGGCGCGCGCGATGCTTTACGATCCGCGCTGGCCATGGCATGCCGCGGCACAGCTGGGGGCGAGCGTGAGTGCGCCGCCGCAGTACTGGCGTTCGCAGCCGCGCGATCAGAAGAAACTTTTCGGCGAGACCCTGCTCGGACAGCGTTGATTCACGCCTCGTACGGAAAGCGCGATGGGTTGAACGAAAACGCTGCGAACGTGTACGATTCCAGTTGTGGCGCGCCTTTAGCGTGGCACGCGCGCGGCGCCTCTTCGGCGCCGCGTTTGCGTGGTGCAGGGCGCAGGGCCGCAGAGCCCGATCGGCGCGGCCAGGCCGCGTTCGTTTCGTTTGCCGCAGCCGGGATGGTCTCCCGAGTACTTCACAAGGATTCAATCAATGAGTGTACGCAAGATCGTGGTGCGCCAGTCCGGCGTGCACGGTAAGGGCGTGTTTGCGGCGGTGTCGATCGAAGCGGGCACGCGCCTGATCGAATACAAGGGTGAGCGCATTTCCTGGAAGGAAGCGTTGCGGCGTCATCCGCACGATCCGGACGACCCGAATCACACCTTCTATTTCGCGCTCGACGATGGCGACGTGATCGACGGCAAGGTGGACGGCAACAGCGCACGCTGGATTAATCACTCCTGCGCGCCGAACTGCGAAGCCGAGGAAATCGACGGTCACGTGTATATCCATGCGGTGCGCGACATCGATGCCGGCGAGGAGCTGTTCTACGATTACGGCCTTGTGATCGACGCCAGGCAGACCAACAAGCTCAAGCGCGAATACGAATGCCGCTGCGGTGCACGCAAGTGCCGCGGCACGATGCTCGCACCGCCGGAGAAAGAGAAGGACAAGAAGTCCGGCAAAGGCGCAAAGGGCAAAAAGAAGAAGTAAGCGCCGATACGACGCTTGAAACGAACAGGGGCCGCAAGCGCGGCCCCTGTCGTATGCGCCTTCGCGTGGCGCGCGAGCGTACATCAGGAGTCGACCGGCGCCTGGTTCGTGGTCCTCTTCGATGCCGTCGTGGCACGCAGGTCGCGCCTGTCGACGCCGGCCGCATTCGGGCTCGTCTCGACCGTCGGGTTGGGGCCGCCGGCGAGCGGCACGCGCACGATGAAACGTGCGCCGCCTTCGGCTGCGTCTTCGTAATGCACGCTGCCGCGATGGAGCGCCATGATGTCGTGCACGATCGCGAGACCCAGGCCCGCGCCGCTATCGACGCCGCTTTCGGTCTGGCCATCGCCGCGGAAGAAACGCTTGAACAGATCGGTCTGCTGCGCGGGCGGAACCCCGCGCCCGTTGTCCTCGACGACGATCTCGGCCATCGGCACACCGTCGACGACGGATTGTGCCACCGTCACGGTGATGCGGCCGCCGTCGAGACGCGCGGGCGGTACGTATTTGAGCGCATTGTCGAGCAGGTTCGCGATCACCTCGTGCAGCAGCACGGGATTGCCGCGCACCATCAGCGGGCGGTCGTTCTCGGGTGCATCGAGGCGTTGGAAGCCGAGGTCGACGTGGCTCGAGAGCGCTCGGGGCACCCATTCGGCGCCGGTCTCGAACGCGAGCGCGGCCATGTCGAGATTGACGAAGCGCGCCGCCTGCTCGCCCGGTTCGGCGCGAGCGAGCGACAGCAATTGATTCGACAGCCGCACCGCGCGATCGGCGGCGGCGCGCAGCTCGCGCACGGCGTTATTCACCTGCTGCGGCTCGCGCGCGTTGGCGGCCTGCTCCGCATGCAGCTTCACTGCCGTGAGCGGCGTGCGCAACTGATGCGCGGCATCGGCGATGAATTTGCGCTGGGCGTCGAGCGCGGTCTTCAGGCGCCCGAGCAGCGCGTTCAGCGCACCGGTGAGCGGACGGATCTCGACGGGCACATAGGTCTCGTCCACGGGTTCGAGCGAAGTGTGGGTCTGGCGATTCAGCGAATCGGCGAGATCGGTGAGCGGGTTGAGCTGCTGGTTCACGACGCGCCACACGATCACCCAGCCCGCGAGCAGCAGGAGCAAGAGCGGCATCATGATCGCGACGAGAAATTCGGCCGCGATCCGTAGCCGATGATGTACCGCCTGACCGACTTCGATGACGATCGGATTACCGTTGGGCTGCTCGACGCGCACCTGGGCGACGCGCACGGTCACACCCTTGTAGACGGTCTCGAACACATAGGCGTAGTGCATGCGGCGCACGTTTGTGCCTTGCAGCGGCAGATCGTGGTCGCCGGCAATTTCGGTGTCTCCGTTGCTGATGCGATAGATGAGGTCTTCGACCGGGTCGGAGAACATGGCCTGCGCTAGCGGCGGCACGGTGATGCGCGCGTCGGGGCCGGCGATCTGGATCTGCTTGGAGATGGCGGTGGCGAGGTCGGCCAGTGAGCGGTCGACGACGTGCTGGGTGTACTGCCACGCGAGCCAGTAAGCGATCAGGCCGCTCATTAGCGCGAGCAGCGACAACGGGGCGGCCAGGCGGCGCAGCAGCGTACGGCGCAGACTGTTAGCGGCCGAATGGGGCATGGTGGATTCGCGTCATGAATGAATCGGGTGCGCGTAACGCAGCGCACGCCGCACGGCATGCCGTGCGGTCTGGAGCCATTCATTGTACGCGGGCGACCGCCCTCGCGGCAGACGCGGCGGGGAGGCCCGCGCGCCGCGCCGCAGCATGGCGGCGCGGTGGATGCAGGCGCGTCAGGCGGCCTGGCGGATTTCCTGCAGCAGATAGCCGAAGCCGCGCACCGTGACGATTTCGACGCGGCAGCTTTCGAGCTTCTTGCGCACGCGGTGCACGTAGACTTCGATCGCGGTGTCGCCGAGATCGCCGCCGAAGTGCGTGAGGTGGTCCTGCAGCTGCGCCTTGCTGACGACGCGGCCATGACGCAGCAACAGCATTTCGAGCACCGCGAATTCGCGCGGCGAAAGCTCGAGCGGCTTGTCGTCGTTGAAGATGCGGCGGTCGACGCCCGACAGGCGCACGCCGCCGAGCGAGACTTCAGGACGCGGCACGTCGCCGTGCGGCCCGCTGCGGCGCATCACGGCACGGATGCGCGCTTCGAGCTCGGCGGGCTCGAACGGCTTGAGCATGTAGTCGTCGGCGCCCGAATTCAGGCCCTGAACGCGGTCGTTCAGTTCGTCGCGCGCGGTGAGCACGATGACGGGCGTGTGGCGGTTGCTTTGACGAAAGCGCGACAGCAGCGTCATGCCGTCGATGCCGGGCAGGCCGAGGTCGAGAATCACAAGCTCATGCCGATTCTGCGCGAGGGCCTGCTCGGCGAAAATGCCGTCGTGGACCATGTCGACCGTAAAGCCGGCTTGTTCGAGGCTGGACTGGATGCCGCGTGCGATGGGGCGGTCGTCTTCGATCAGAAGGAGTCGCATGGGATTCGCTCAAGTACAATGGGTTTAGCGTTTCAGGCACGCAGTTCGCGGCGCGCCGCTCATCTCACCTGGTTCGCACAGCGGCTGAGCGGCGCTGCGTGCGAGGGTTGCGCAAGTCACGACCAACATGTCCGATATTTCGATCACCGAACTTGAAGCCGCGATCAACTTCTGGCGCAACCGCTCACCATCGAGCGGCGACGAACTCACGTTGTGCAAGGAGGCTAGCGCGCTCTCCAAGCCGTATGCGCTGCTGATTGTACAGCGTCAGAACGCCATATCACCTGAACGTTTGGACACGTTGGCGCGAGCGGCCTGGGAATCTTACGTATCCCTCAAGAACGGCCTTCAACCATGAAGGTTTGAGCGCTATGCGTCCTTCATTATGCTTTCATTTTCGGGTTTTCGCTCAAACGCTGAGCGGCCCGGGCGCGATCGAGTCGATAAAGCGGGCCAGTGCGATGTCGCGCGACGTGAGGCCATTCGCTTCGTGGGTGGAAAGCGTGATTTCGACGCGGTTATAAACGTTGAACCATTCGGGATGGTGGTCCATCTCCTGGGCCTTGATGGCCACGCGCGTCATGAAGCCGAATGCCTCGTTGAAGTCGGCGAAACGGAAGCTGCGCTGGATGGCGTCGCGGCCGGCCAGCGCATCCCAGCCATGCAGTTCGGCGAGTTGCGTGACGCGTTCTTCGGATGTGAGTCGATTGATCATTTCTACACCTGTCGTGAAGCGGGCCCGGCGCGCGGCGGCCGGGCAGCAAGCCGCAGGAATTCGTCTGACGGGCCCGCATACGCGGCGTCGTCAGCGGCGGCTAATCAGACATTCTTTCACGGATGGCGGCAGGGTGCGAGCTATCCGGACAGCCTGTTGACATGGCGGCGGGACGCTCGTGAATCGCGGGCAGAGCCGCGCCTCAGATGTCGCCTTGGTCGAGCCAGCCGGCGCCCGTGCCGCGCGTGAGAACGGTATCTTCCGGCAGTACGTCGCCCGCGCCGACCGGCTCGGCATCCAGCAGCGAGGCGGGTTTGGCGAGGCGTGCTGCGACGCCCGCGCCTAGCGCGTCGAAAAGCTGCTCGAACGAGTCGATCACGAAGTAAGTCTTCTGGAAGGTATCGATGCGGTAGCGCGTGCGCAGCACCCGGTCGAGGTCGAAGGCGATGCGGTTCGGCGAGTCGCTCTCCACACTGTAGAGCGACTCGCCCTTGCTCGACACGATGCCCGCGCCGTAGATCGTCACGCCGTTCGGTGCGCCGGCGTCACGTATGAGGCCGAATTCCACCGTGTACCAATAGAGGCGCGCGAGCAGCGTGAGCATGCGCGGATCGCGCGCGTGCGCGGCAAGCGCCGTGCGGCCGTAGGCCTCGATGGCGTTGGCGAACACACGGTTCGTGAGGAGCGGCACGTGGCCGAACAGGTCGTGGAAGCAGTCGGGTTCCTGCAGGTAGTCGAGTTCGTCCGGGCGGCGCATCCACCAGGTTACGGGGAAGCGCCGGTTGGCGAGGTGCTCGAAGAAGATGCGGTCTGGAACGAGTCCCGGCACGGCCACGATGCGCCAGCCCGTGGCCGGCATCAGGCGCTCGCTCACGGCCTCGAACGAGGGAACGTGGGCGACGTTCAGGCCGATCTGCTCGGCGCCCGCGAGGAACAGGCCGCTCGCCCGGCCCGCGAGCAGCGCGGCCTGCCGCCGGTAAAGCTGGTTCCAGACCGCGTGATCGACGGCCCCATAGCGCGAAAGCGGCTGGTCGATGGTGAAATCGGGACGGGTCTCGAGCCCGGCGTCGAACTGCTCCTGCAGTTTCGCGGTGGCGGCCATGTCGATAACGCTCTACGCAATACGGTTGGGAAGACGCAAGTGTAGAGCGGGTGACACGCGGAATGTGCGCGTTATGGGTGTATTTATGGGTGGTTATGCAATAATTACGCATTAATCAACGGATCAATGCGAAATTCATTCATGCTCGAACTCGATCACTTCGATCTCGCGCTGCTCGACGTACTGCAGCGCTTTGGACGCGCCACTCACCAGCAACTGGGCGAGCAGGTACCGCTCTCGCCTTCGCAGATCGGCAGACGGCTGCAGCGTCTCGAGGCGTCGGGAGTGATCGACGGCTATCGCGTGGTTCTGCGGCCCGAAAAGCTGGGCCTTGGTGTCACGGCTTTTACGAGCCTGAAGCTCAAGCACCACGGCGATTCGATCATCGAGCAGTTCCAGCAGCAGATCGACGTGCTGCCCGAAGTGCTCGAATGCCATGCGGTGGTGGGCGACGCCGACTATCTGCTGAGGATCGTGGCGCCGGATCTGAACGCGCTGTCGTCGTTCGTGATGAAGAAGCTCATGCGTGTGCCGGGCGTGGACAGCGTGCGCTCGAACATCGTACTCACCACCTTCAAGCGCAACGGGCCGCTGCCGCTTTCGCACCTGGAGCCGGGCGCGGGCGCGCCCTGACTCCAGCCTGGGGCCGATGCGCGGGCTCTACGCGCTAACCGGCGCGTTGAGCAGATCGACGTAGGCCACGGCCACCAGATCGCTTTCTGCCACGCCGAGCTTCCTGAACATCGCGTGGGCTTCGGCTTCGCCGCCCTGTTCGTCGTCGTCCGGGCCGAGCACGACTTCGAGTTCGACGAAATCGCCCAGGCCGTCCACGCGGTCCAGGTGGATGCGCGTGCGGCCCACCAGATAGACGTGACGCTCCTTCGAGACGATGCCACGCGTGGTCAGTGCCGTGGCCAGCAGCGAATGCATGGCCTCCGCGTTGGTCACCGGACTGCGCGTGTAATACGAGGCCTTGGGGCCGTCGCGGTCGTCGCGCTGGTAGAAGATCAGCTCGGGCGGCGTGCCGTCGTCGAACTGGCGCAGTTTGAGGCGTCCGCGTGGAACGTCGTAGAAGAAGTCCTGCTGGCGAAAGATCAGGGGAGCGTCGGTGGCGATCTCGGCGGCGCGCTCGCGCAGCGCGTCGAACTGGCGGGCGCGGGCTTTGATTTCGATGTTGCGGGCCATACAAGGCTCCTGTCGGACGGGGGAACGATGAGCGAGTCTCGAAGCTCGCCGCGCGGCTCGCTCGAGATAGGCGGGGTGGCCGAGGTGACGTTTCGCGCGGGCGAAATTTGAATCTAGCAAATCTTGTGTGACGTTGCTGTTACGCCGTGCCACCGCAAGGGGCGTTGTGTGCGCAAGCGCCCTCATGAGCGGCGCTCATATCGCCCACTGCGTCTCGATGGCCTTGAGCGCGGCGGCAATGGCGGGCTCGTTGCGGCGCGAGGCGAGCGTGATGAAGGTGAGCTCGGTGGGCACCGTCACGCCTTCGACGATGGTGAGCGCGTGCGCGTGCGCCTCCGCAAGGGCGATGGCATCGCGCGCCAGCGTGAGCCCGACCCCCGACTTCACGAGGTCGAGCATCGACGGTTCCTGGTCCACTTCTGCCACCTTCACGGGCTTCGCGTTCGCGGCTTCGAACAGGCGCGTGAGCAGCCGGTTGTGGGCAGAGGCAGGCGGTGTCCAGATCCACGGCAGCGTGGCGAGCGCGCGCCAGTCGCGTGCACCCTTCACACGATCTTTCCACCCGGCGGGCGCGAGCACCCGGTACTGGAAGCGCGTGAGGGTGATGGCGTGGAAGGCGGCCGCATCGGGACCGGGCTGGCCGATGTAGTAACCGACGTCGAGCTCGCTCGCGCGCACCTGATCGAGCACCCAGCCCGACATGCCGTGACGCAGCGCCGTCTCGATCTGCGGCCAGGTCTCGACGAGCTGCCGTAGAAAGCCACCCAGCCGCAGGAACGCGGGATCGAGAATCGTGCCGATGCGCAGCCGCCCGCGCACCTCATGGCGCAATGCAGCAGCGGCGCGCTCCACGTCGCCGGCGGCCGCGAGCGCCCGCTCGGCGTGCGGCAGCAGGGCCTGGCCGTCGCGCGTGAGCGCGAGGCCGTGCGAGGTGCGTGTGAAGAGCGCCACGCCGAGCGCCTCCTGCAGATGCTTGATCTGCAGGCTCACGGCGGGCTGTGTCAGATGCAGGTGCCCAGCCGCGCGTGTGAGGTTGCCCTCGCGCGCGACCGTGACGAAGGCGCGGAGCAAGGTCAGGTCCATGTCCTGATATTAACTCGCCTTATATCGCAATTGAGCATTAATCATTGGATCGCGGTATGGCCTCGCGATTACGCTTCCTGAACATCCCGGCGGGGCCGCGCGTTCGTTACCTGTTCGTATCGTGCCGGCGCCGCAATTCTTCGACGACAGAGGGACACATGGGCGAGACACATCTGAATGAAGCGGGCGTGCGCACGCTGACGCATTACGTCAATGGCAAGCCGCTGGGTGGCGCGAGCGAGCGCTACGGCGACGTCTTCAACCCGGCGACCGGCAAGGTCAGCGCGCGCGTGCCGCTCGCGAGCGTGGCCGAAGTGGATGCCGCCGTCGTCGCGGCGAGCGCCGCGTTCCCGGCATGGAGCGAAATGGCGCCCATCAAGCGCGCTCGCATCCTGTTCAAGTTCAAGGAGTTGCTCGACCAGCACCACGACGAACTCGCCGGACTCATCACGCGCGAGCACGGCAAGGTGTTTTCGGATGCGAAGGGCGAAGTGATGCGCGGGATCGAGATCGTCGAGTTCGCGTGCGGCATTCCGAATCTGCTGAAGACCGACTTCACCGACCAGATCGGTGGCGGCATCGACAACTGGAACCTGCGCCAGCCGCTGGGCGTCGTGGCCGGCATCACGCCGTTCAATTTCCCGATGATGGTGCCGTGCTGGATGTTCCCGGTCGCGCTGGCCTGCGGCAACACGTTCGTGCTGAAGCCTTCCGAACGCGACCCTTCGGCGTCGCTGCGCCTCGCCGAACTGCTCAAGGAAGCCGGGCTGCCCGATGGCGTCTTCAATGTCGTGCATGGCGACAAGGTGGCCGTAGACGCACTGCTTGCGCATCCCGACGTCACCGCGCTCTCGTTCGTCGGCTCCACGCCGATCGCCGAGTACATCTACACGGAAGGCACGAAGCACGGCAAGCGCGTGCAGGCGTTGGGCGGCGCGAAGAACCACCTCGTCGTGATGCCCGACGCCGACCTCGATCAGGCCGTCGATGCGCTGATCGGCGCGGCGTATGGTTCGGCGGGCGAGCGGTGTATGGCGATTTCGGTGGCGGTGGCGGTGGGTCACATCGCCGACGAACTCGTCGAGCGTCTCACGCCGCGCGTGAAAGCGCTGAAGATCGGCAACGGCATGGACGACGCGTCCGAGATGGGGCCGCTCGTCACGGGGGCGCATCGCGCGAAAGTGAAGGGCTATATCGACGCCGGTGTAGCCGCGGGCGCGAAGCTCGTGGTCGATGGCCGCGCCCACCCGGTCGAAGCTCACGAGGACGGCTTCTTCCTTGGCGGGACGCTGTTCGACAACGTGAAGACCGACATGACGATCTACAAGGAAGAGATCTTCGGCCCCGTGCTTTCGGTGGTGCGCGTGCCCAACTTCGCGAGCGCCGTTGAGCTCATCAACCGTCACGAGTTCGCGAACGGCGTGTCGCTCTTCACGTCCGACGGCGGTGTTGCGCGCGCGTTCTCGCGGCAGATCAAGGTAGGCATGGTGGGCATCAACGTACCGATTCCGGTGCCGATGGCGTGGCACTCGTTCGGCGGCTGGAAGCGTTCGCTGTTTGGCGATCATCATGCTTACGGCGAAGAGGGCGTGCGCTTCTACACGCGCTACAAGAGCATCATGCAGCGCTGGCCGGACAGTATTGCGAAGGGCGCCGAATTCACGATGCCCGTCGCGAAGTAGTGCTCCGGCCGACGGCAAACACCTATGCCCGCAACCACTGAACCCTCAGGAGGACGTATGTCCCCGCGTCGCCTGGAAGGCGAATTCGACTATGTGATCGTCGGTGCCGGCACGGCGGGCTGCGTGCTTGCCAATCGCCTCACCGAAGATCCGGATGTCTCGGTGCTGCTCCTCGAAGCAGGGGGGCAGGACGATTACCACTGGATTCATATTCCCGTCGGCTATCTGTACTGCATCGGCAATCCGCGCACCGACTGGCTCTACAAGACCGAGGCCGAAGCGGGCCTGAATGGCCGCGCGCTCTCGTATCCGCGCGGACGCGTGCTGGGCGGATCCTCGTCGATCAACGGCATGATCTACATGCGCGGCCAGCGTGAAGACTATGACGAGTGGGCGCGCGTGAGCGGCGACGCGTCGTGGTCGTGGGACGCCGTGCTGCCCGTGTTCCGGCGCAGCGAGGACTATCACGGCGGCGCGAGCGAGTTTCACGGCGCGGGCGGCGAATGGCGCGTCGAGAAGCAGCGCCTCAAATGGAAGATTCTCGAAACCTTCGCGCAGGCGGCTCAGGAGCAAGGCATTGCCGCCACCAACGACTTCAATCGCGGCGACAACAGTGGCGTTGGCTATTTCGACGTGAACCAGAAGCGCGGCATTCGCTGGAATGCGTCGAAGGCGTTCTTGCGCGAGGCGATGAAGCGGCCGAATCTCACTATCATTACCGGTGCGCTCACGCAGCGCGTGATCTTTGAAGGCAAGCGCTGCGCCGGTGTCGAGTATCGCGGCGGCGACGTCGACTTCGTGGCGCGTGCGCGCAGCGAAGTCATCCTGAGCGCGGGCGCGGTGAATTCACCGCAACTGCTCGAGCTCTCCGGCATTGGCGACGCGCACAGGCTCGCGAATCTCGGCATTGCCGTCGTGCAGGATCTGCCTGGCGTGGGCGAGAACCTGCAGGACCATCTGCAGCTGCGCATGGCGTATCGCGTGAGTGGCGTGCGCACACTCAATACGGCTTCCGCGCATTGGTGGGGCAAGCTCATGATCGGCCTGGAGTATGCGCTGTTCCAGAGCGGGCCGATGTCGATGGCGCCGTCCCAGCTCGGTGCCTTCGCGAAGTCCGATCCCGACGATCCCGCGCTCACGCGGCCCGACCTCCAATATCACGTGCAGCCGCTCTCGCTCGAGCGCTTCGGCGAACCGCTGCACAAGTTCAATGCGTTCACGGCGTCGGTGTGCAATCTGCGGCCGACTTCGCGCGGCAGCATCCACATCGCTTCTGCCGATCCCACGGCGGCACCTTCGATCGCGCCCAACTATCTGTCGACCGAACACGATCGCCGCGTGGCCGCGAACGCTTTGCGCCTCACGCGGCGCATCGCGGCGTCGCCGGCGCTGGCGCGCTATCGGCCCGAGGAGATCCTGCCGGGCATGGCGTTCCAGACCGAGGCGCAACTGCGCGAGGCGGCAGGCACCATCGGCACGACGATCTTTCATCCAGTGGGCACCTGCCGTATGGGCCGCGCCGACGATGCCGACGCCGTGGTCGACGCGCGCCTGCGCGTGCGCGGGGTAGCGGGACTGCGCGTGGTCGATGCCTCGGTCATGCCGTTCATCACCTCGGGCAATACGAATTCGCCGACGCTCATGATTGCGGAGCGCGCCGCCGCCATGATGCGCGCCGAGCGCCGCGAGGGCGCCAACGCACGCGCAAACGCGGAGGTTTCCCCACCGCTGACGACCACGGCCTGAGTCTCTGCGCAGTGCACTATCCAGGACGCGTGCCGGAGCATTCCGGCGCGCGCGCCGCTGCATGGACACGGCTACCGGCACGCATTTCCGGTGCCGCCAACGCGCAGGGAACGTGTTGCGATCATGCGGTTATCCCGCGCGCATCTTGCGGCATCCTTGCCGTGCCGCCCGGGTCTGGCAGCACGCTCTACCCTAAGTGCAAATCCCAATGATTGCGGTGCATCATTGGCGCGACAATGCGCGAGAACGGGGGCGCGCAGCAAGCGTCGGCCGCTGACTTCAAGCGCCTTACAACTGGCGCGGTTTGATTGCTTCATCGGCATTCGTGCGGCGGCTCGCGCGAACAACGTGCAGAGTTACGCCATTACTTCGCGTGGAAGGGGACATGATTCTCGGCGACACGATTCTTGAGACGCGCGGTCTTACGCGCCAGTTCAAGGGCTTCACCGCCGTGAACGGCGTCAATCTGCGCGTGTGCCGCGGCACGATCCACGCCCTGATCGGGCCCAATGGGGCGGGCAAGACCACCTGCTTCAACCTGCTGACCAAATTTCTCGAACCGAGCGCCGGGCGCATTGTGTTCAACGGTGTCGACATCACGCACGAGCGGCCCGCGCAGATCGCGCGGCGCGGCATCATCCGGTCGTTTCAGATCTCGGCGGTCTTTCCGCATCTCACGGCGCTGCAGAACGTGCGTATCGGCTTGCAGCGCACGCTCGGCACCGCGTATCACTTCTGGAAGAGCGAACGCACGCTCGGCGAACTCGACGACCGCGCGATGGATCTGCTCACGCAGGTTGGCCTCACCGACTTCGCGGATGTGCCGACCGTTGAACTCGCGTACGGGCGCAAGCGCGCGCTCGAGATCGCGACGACCCTGGCGATGGAGCCCGAACTGATGCTGCTCGACGAGCCGACGCAAGGTATGGGCCACGAAGACGTGGACCGCGTGACTGCGCTCATCAAGAAAGTCTCGAGCGGGCGCACGATCCTCATGGTCGAGCACAACATGAACGTCATCGCGGGTATTTCCGACACGATCACGGTCCTGCAGCGCGGCGAGGTGCTCGCCGAAGGCAGCTACGCGGAAGTGTCGAAGAATCCGCTCGTGGCCGAGGCTTACATGGGCAGTGCGGACGCAGCGCTTGTGGGAGCCCACTCATGAACACGGTGAGCGAAGCCGAACGCGTGGCGGCGGGCGCCGCGACGCAGGGCGAGCCGGCGCTTGCGATCGCCGGGCTGCAGTCGTGGTATGGGGAATCGCACATTCTGCATGGCGTCGATCTCACGGTGGCACGCGGCGAAGTCGTCACGCTGCTCGGCCGCAACGGCGCGGGGCGCACCACCACGCTGCGCGCGATCATGGGTCTTACGGGACGCCGCACGGGGTCGATCCGTATTGGGGGCCGCGAGACCATTCATTTGCCCACCTACCGCATCGCGCACTGCGGTGTCGGCTACTGCCCCGAAGAGCGCGGCATCTTCGCGAGTCTCTCGTGCGAGGAAAACCTGCTGCTGCCGCCGCACGTGAACCCGAACGCAGAGGGCATGTCGCTCGACGAAATCTACGCCATGTTCCCGAACCTCGCGGAGCGCCGCCACAGCCAGGGCACGCGGCTCTCCGGCGGCGAGCAGCAGATGCTGGCCGTGGCGCGCATCCTGCGCACGGGCGCGAACCTGCTGCTGCTCGACGAGATCTCCGAAGGCCTTGCGCCCGTCATCGTGCAGGCGCTCGCGCGCATGATCATGACGCTCAAGGCACGCGGCTATACGGTCGTCATGGTGGAGCAGAACTTCCGCTTTGCCGCGCCGCTTGCCGACCGGTTCTATGTCATGGAGCACGGCCATATCGTCGAGCATTTCGGCGTTGCCGAACTCGAAGCCAAGATGCCCGTGCTTCACGATCTGCTTGGCGTTTAGCTTCATCAGGCCACGTGTTGCGGCCGGCGGGACCGGAGGTGACTTGCCGTGCCGCTCGCGACGTAGCTGCCGTGAATTGTTGTCTCGCCGTATTGCTTCGATAACAACGTAACCAGAAAAGAAGGAGACTGTAATGAAGAAAACGACGTTCGCGCGGCTTGCCACCCTCGTTGCCGCTGTGGGCGCAGCGACGGCGATCGGCGCGGGGAATGCGCAGGCCGCCGACGATTCGGTGAAGATCGGTTTCATCACCGATATGTCGGGCCTTTATGCGGACGACGACGGTCCGGGCGGCCTCGTGGCGATCAAGATGGCGGTCGCGGACTTCGGCGGCAAGGTGCTTGGCAAGCCGATCGAGATCCTGTACGCGGACCACCAGAACAAGGCGGATATCGCGGCTTCGAAGGCGCGCGAGTGGATGGACCGCGACGGGCTCGATATGCTGCTCGGCGGCACGAACTCGGCGACCGCGCTCGCGATGAACCAGGTCGCGCTCGAGAAGAAACGGGTGTACATCAACACCGGCGCGGGCACAGATGCGCTGACCAACGAGCAGTGCACGCCGTACACGATCCACTACGGCTACGACACGGTCGCACTGGCGAGGGGCACGGGCCTCGCGGTGCTCAAGCAGGGCGGCAAGACGTGGTTCTTCCTGACCGCCGACTACGCGTTCGGCAAGTCGCTCGAGAAGAACACCGCGGACGTCGTGAAGGCGAACGGCGGCCAGGTGCTCGGCGAGGTACGGCATCCGCTGTCTGCTTCTGACTTCTCGTCGTTCCTGCTGCAGGCACAGGCGTCGAAAGCCCAGATCCTCGGCCTCGCGAATGCGGGCGGCGACACGGTCAACTCGATCAAGGCCGCGAAGGAGTTCGGCATCACGAAGACGATGAAGATCGCCGCGCTGCTGATGTTCCTGCCCGACGTGAACAGCCTCGGGCTCGAGACGACGCAGGGGCTCGAGCTGACGACCGGCTGGTACTGGGATCAGACCGACGCCTCGCGCAAGTGGGCGCAGCGCTACTTCGACCAGACGAAGAAGATGCCGTCCGAGCTGCAGGCGGCCGACTATTCGGCCGTGACGTCGTATCTGAAGGCGGTGCAGGCGGCTGGTACGACCGATTCGGACAAGGTGATGGAGCAACTGAAGAAGACGAAGATCAACGACTTCTATACGAAGGACGGCTATGTCCGCGCGGACGGCGTGCTGATCCACGACATGTATCTGGTCGAGGTGAAGAAGCCGTCCGAATCGAAGCGGCCTTGGGACTACTACAAGGTGCTGCAGACGATTCCGGGCGAGCAGGCCTACACGACGAAGCAGGAGTCGCGCTGCGCACTCTGGAAGTAAGCGCGGTGATGATTTCGTGGCGCGGTACGGCGTCTGGCCGTACCGCGCCGCGTGCCGCACGAATGCGATCTTGAGGAGATGGCGGCTTTCATGACGATCTTTGGTATTCCGCTGCAGGCCATGCTGAGCCAGTTGCTGCTCGGCCTCGTGAACGGCTCGTTCTATGCGATCCTGAGCCTGGGCCTCGCGGTGATCTTCGGCATGCTCAACGTGATCAACTTCACGCACGGCGCGTTGTTCATGCTGGGCGCGATGCTCACGTGGATGGGGCTTGCCTACTTCAATCTGCCGTACTGGGCGATGCTCGTCGTTGCGCCCGTGGTGGTGGGCGTATTCGGCATGGTGGTCGAGCGCACGATGCTGCGCTGGATTTACCGGCTCGACCATCTGTACGGACTCCTGCTGACCTTTGGCCTGACGCTCGTGATCGAGGGCGTGTTCCGTGCGATCTACGGCTCGTCGGGGCAAGCGTACGACGTGCCCGAAGCGCTTTCGGGCGCAACCGATCTTGGCTTCATGTATCTGCCGAACTATCGGGCGTGGGTGGTCGTCGCTTCGCTGGCCGTATGCTTCGCGACCTGGTTCGTGATCGAAAGAACGCGCCTTGGCGCCTATCTGCGTGCGGGCACCGAAAACCCCAAGCTCGTCGAAGCGTTCGGCATCAATGTGCCGCTCATGATCACGCTGACCTACGGGTTCGGCGTTGCGCTCGCGGCGTTCGCGGGTGTGCTGGCCGCGCCCGTGATCCAGGTCTCGCCGCTCATGGGCCAGTCCCTCATCATCACGGTCTTCGCCGTGGTCGTGATCGGGGGCATGGGGTCGATCATGGGGTCGATCGTGACCGGCCTCATACTGGGCGTGATCGAGGGCTTCACGCGCGTGTTCTGGCCCGAGGCGTCGGCGACGGTGGTGTTCGTGATCATGGCGATCGTGCTGCTGATTCGCCCTGCAGGCCTCTTCGGCAAGGAACGGTGATGCAAAGAAAAGCGCTTTATGGATTGCTGCTGGTCGGCCTGCTGCTCGCGCCGCTGGCAGGCGTATATCCGCTATTCGTGATGAAGGTGTTGTGCTTCGCGCTCTTTGCCGCCGCGTTCAATCTGCTGATCGGTTACACGGGGCTGCTCTCGTTCGGGCACGCGATGTTTCTCTCGACGGCCGGCTACCTCACCGGCTACACCATGCAGTCGCTCAACTTCACGCCCGAGCTCGGCGTGCTGACCGGCACGCTGACGGCGACGCTGCTGGGCCTGGTAACGGGCATCTTCGCGATTCGCCGCCAGGGCATCTACTTCGCGATGGTCACGCTCGCGCTCGCGCAGATGGTCTACTTCATCTATCTGCAGGCGCCGTTTACGCACGGCGAAGATGGGTTGCAGGCGGTGCCGCGCGGCAAGCTGTTCGGCCTCCTGTCGCTTTCGTCGGATCTCGTGCTGTATTACGTCGTGCTCTTCGTCATGGTGCTTGCGTTTCTGTTCATCGTGCGGGTTGTGCACTCGCCGTTCGGGCAGGTGCTTGCCGCGATCAAAGAGAACGAGCCGCGCGCCGTTTCGCTCGGCTACGACACCGACCGCTTCAAGCTGCTCGCCTACGTGCTCTCGGCAGGCCTCGCAGGCTTCGCGGGGTCGCTCAAGGTGCTCGTGCTCGGTTTCGAGACCCTGGGCGACGCTTACTGGACCATGTCCGGCCTCGTGATCCTGATGACGCTCGTGGGCGGCATGGGCACATTGTTCGGACCGCTTCTCGGCGCCGCGCTGATCGTCTCGCTCGAGGACCGGCTGGGCGATATCGGCGGGGCGCTGGCGTCGCTCACGGGCGTGAACTGGTTCAACTCACTCGGTGAGTCTGCAACGATCGTCACGGGCCTGATCTTCATCGCGTGCGTGCTGGCCTTCCGGCGCGGGATAGTGGGGGAGATCGTCGCGCGCGTGAAGCCGTTGCGTGCGTGACCTTGCGTGCTTCAGTGCTGCAGGCGCGACTGCACACGGGCCGGTTCTGGTGTACGCTCGGGGCCAGTCCGTATGCTGTTTTTCACTAAGACAAAATGGTGTCGGTCTGCCCCAAACCGGTGCCGCGCTGCACCACTAGGGTAAATGCTAGTTGTAGCAGGGGGGGCAGAAGTTTAAAGTCTTGCTTAGTTCTGATGCACCGAATTTGCAGGTGGAGAACGAGGAGACAACTGAGGCACCAAGTGCCCGGACAAGGAAGCGCTGTTGGACGTCAGTCCAACAGCGCTTTTTATTTTAGCCGGCGATCTTCCGTCGACTTTCTTTTCCCTGCCCGCATTGTTGCGCGCTCCAGCCTCTTCCCGAATCCGCATTGCCACAAAGGCACGCCGCACCTCCGGCGTGCCTTTTTTGTTGCTCGCGCAAGCAAGACGCCCACAGGCAGGGAAAACCATGCGTTACACGCGCCATCCCGATTACTACACTCAAAGGCCGACGCCAATTTACGAAGATATTAGTGATTGGCGCCGGATCAATCGACACGCAAACAAAGCGTTTGGAGACGCGTCATGAAAACGAAGTGGGCATTGAAGGCGGTGAGCGCCGGACTCGCAGCGGCGCTGATGAGCGGCGCGGGTGTGGCGCTCGCACAGGTGAAGATCGGCGTGACGCTTTCGGCAACGGGGCCGGCGGCATCACTCGGCATCCCCGAGAAAAACACGATCGCGCTCCTGCCGAAGGAGATCGCGGGTAAGAGCGTGCAGTACATCGTGCTCGACGACGCGTCGGACACGAGCAAAGCCGTGCAGAACACCCACAAGCTGATCGACGAGGATCACGTGGACGCGATTATCGGTTCCTCGGTGACGCCGAATTCGCTCGCGATGCTCGACGTCGTCGCACAGGGCAAGACGCCGATGATCTCGCTCGCGGCATCGACGGCGATCATCCAGCCGATGGACGACAAGCGCAAATGGGCCTTCAAACCGCCGCAGAACGACAGCCTGATGGCTGATGCGATCGCCGGCTACATGGAGAAGCATGGCGTCAAGACGGTGGGTTTCATCGGCTTCACGGACGCCTATGGCGACAGCTGGCTCAGGGAGTTCAGCGCGGCGGCGGCGAAGCACAACCTCAAGATCGTGGCGAGCGAGCGCTTTAACCGTACCGACTCGTCGGTGACAGGGCAGGCGCTCAAGCTCATGTCGGCGAATCCGGACGCCGTGCTGATCGCCGGGTCGGGCACGCCGGCCGCGCTGCCTGCGACGACGCTGAAGGATCGCGGCTACAAGGGCAAGATCTATCAGACGCATGGGGTGGCAAACAACGACTTCCTGCGCGTCTGCGGCAAGGACTGCGATGGCGAGCTGCTGCCCGCCGGGCCGATCCTCGTGGCCGACCAACTGCCGGATTCGAATCCGGTCAAGAAGTCGGCATTGGCCTACAAGGCTGCGTACGAGAAGGCGTACGGCGCAGGTTCCGTCGCGACCTTCGGCGGCCATGCATGGGACGCGGGTCAGATGCTCCAGCGCGCGATTCCGGTTGCGTTGAAGTCGGGTCAGCCCGGCACCGAAGCGTTCCGCGTCGCGCTGCGTGACGCGCTCGAAAACATCAAGGATCTGCCGCTTTCGCACGGCATCATGAACACGACGCCTACCGATCACAACGGTCTCGACGACCGCGCACGCGTGATCGTGGAGGTCGTCGACGGCAAGTGGAAGCTGCAGGGCGAGTGATGTCGCTGCGCGCGTGAGAAGGGTAACCGTCCGCGCGGATGGTTACCCGCGAAACGCGCGCTTGCCGTTGCACGCTGCTGCATCCCGCCGGAAGGCGCGTTCGCGCTGTCCCCGTCGTTGCGCATTCCGGCTTTTGACGTTCCAGACTGACTGGGTTCCAGGAAGAGGGGTGTATGGATTTATCGATTGCCGCGATCCTCGCGCAGGACGGCATCACCACGGGCGCCATTTACGCGCTGCTCGCGCTCGCGCTGGTGCTGGTGTTTTCCGTCACGCGGGTGATCTTCATTCCGCAAGGCGAGTTCGTCTCTTATGGCGCGCTCACGCTCGCGGCGCTGCAGTCGCAGAAGTTTCCTGCGACTTGCTGGCTGCTCGTGGCACTCGGCGCGGCATGCTTCGTCGTGGAGATCGCGGGACTCGTGCGGCATGCCGAGCGGCGGCGGTACGCGGCACGCACGCTCGTGACGCTCGCGGGCAAATATCTGCTGTTTCCCATCGCACTCTATGCGCTCACGGGCAGTGTGGCTTCGCAGCCGCTGCCAATGCTGGCGCAGATCGCGCTCACGCTGGCGATCGTGGTGCCGATGGGACCGTTTATCTACCGGCTTGCCTACGAGCCGATCGCCGAGGCGTCGACGCTGCTGCTGCTCATCGTCGCGGTGGCGGTGCACTTCGCCATGGTCGGCCTGGGGCTCGTGATGTTCGGCGCTGAGGGCTCGCGTACCAATGCGTTTTCCGACGCCACCTTCAACGTCGGTAGCCTTTCGATCTCGGGGCAGAGCCTATGGGTGATCGGCACGGCCGCCGTGCTGATCGTCGCGCTGTACATCTACTTCGACCGTACGATCCCGGGCAAGGCGCTGCGCGCGACGGCCGTGAACCGGCTCGGCGCGCGGCTCGTCGGTATCGGCACGACGCAGGCCGGGCGGCTTGCGTTCACGCTCGCCGCGGGCCTCGGCGCGCTGTGCGGCATCCTCGTCGCGCCGCTCACCACGATCTATTACGACTCGGGCTTCCTGATCGGCCTGAAGGGCTTCGTGGGCGCGATCATCGGCGGCCTCGTGAGCTATCCGCTGGCCGCAGCGGGGTCGGTGTTCGTCGGACTGCTCGAATCGTATTCGTCGTTCTGGGCCAGTTCCTGGAAGGAAGTGATTGTGTTCACGCTCATCATCCCCGTGCTGCTGTGGCGCAGTTTCGCGACGCCGCACACCGAAGAAGAGGAGGAGTGAGGCGATGAAACGGATCATTCTGCGCAACCAGTTCTTCTGGCTGTTTCTGATCGTCATGTTCGCGCTGCCGGTGCTGCCGGGTCCGGCGCACGTGCCCGAGTACTGGATCACGCTGCTGAACTACATCGGTCTCTATTCGATCGTCGCGATCGGGCTCGTGCTGCTGACCGGCATCGGCGGGATGACGAGCTTCGGGCAGGCAGCTTTTGTCGGAATCGGTGCTTACGCGACTGCGTATCTCACGACTCAGTACGGCATTTCGCCGTGGTTCGCACTGATCGTCGGGGTCGTGGTGACGGGGCTGGTGGCACTTGTTCTGGGGCTCGTGACGATGCGGCTTTCCGGGCATTTCCTGCCGCTCGGGACGATCGCCTGGGGGCTGGCGCTCTATTTCCTGTTCGGCAATCTCGATGCGCTCGGCAAGTACGACGGCATCAACGGCATTCCGGCGCTCAATGTGTTCGGTATCGAGCTCGAGTCGGGGCGGCATATCTATTACCTGATCTGGGTCGTCGTGCTGCTGTCGGTCGTCTCTGTTCAGAACCTGCTTAACAGCCGCACCGGACGCGCGATTCGCGCGCTGCGCGGCGGCGGCTTGATGGCCGAGGCGATGGGCGTGAACACGGCGTGGATGCGTGTCGTCATCTTCGTCTATGCGGCGGTGCTCGCAGCCGTTTCCGGCTTCCTGTACGCGCACCTCCAGCGGGCTGTGAACCCGACGCCATTCGGCCTGAACCACGGTATCGAGTATCTGTTCATGGCCGTGGTGGGCGGCGTGGCGCACGTCTGGGGGGCGGTGCTGGGTGCCGCCATCCTGACCATCCTGCAGGACTGGCTGCAGACGATCCTGCCGAAGCTGCTGGGCGAGAACGGCAACTTCGAGATCATCGTGTTCGGCATTCTGATGGTGCTGTTGCTGCAATATGCGCGGCGCGGTGTTTGGCCATTCGTCGCGCGCTTCTTTCCGCGCGGTCCGCAGGCCCACGTACCCGACCATGCCGAGCCGCTGCCGCAGCGCAGCAAGCCTGCGGCCGGCGAACTGCTGCTAACGGTCGACAAGGCGCGCAAGCAGTTCGGGGGCCTCGTGGCCGTCAACGACGTGAGCTTCGAGGTGCGCGCTGGCCAGATCATCGGCCTGATCGGCCCGAACGGGGCGGGCAAATCCACGACGTTCAACCTCGTCACCGGCATGCTGCAGCCGACGAGCGGCGAGATCACGTTCCGCGGCGAGCGCATTGACCGGCTGACTTCACGTGAAATCGTCGCGCGCGGAATCGGGCGCACGTTCCAGCACGTCAAGCTGCTGCCCTCGATGACGGTGCTCGAGAATGTCGCGATCGGCGCCCATCTGCGCGGCCACGCAGGCGTGCTGCGCAGTGTCGCCAAGCTCAACGCCAAGGAGGAGGGGCGGCTCATGAGCGAGGCGGCGCAACAGCTCCGGCGCGTCGGCCTCGAGCAGCACATGTACGAGGAGGCAGGCAGTCTTGCGCTTGGCCAGCAGCGAATTCTGGAGATCGCGCGCGCGCTTTGTTGCGACCCGACCTTGCTGCTGCTCGACGAACCGGCGGCCGGCTTGCGTTACCAGGAAAAGCAGCAGTTGGCCGCCTTGTTGCGCAAGCTGAGAGAAGAGGGGATGAGCGTGCTACTGGTGGAACACGACATGGATTTTGTGATGAACCTCACGGACCGGCTGGTCGTGATGGAGTTCGGTACGCGGATCGCGGAGGGCTTGCCTGAGGAGGTACAGAAGGATCCGGCTGTGCTCGAGGCATACCTTGGCGGGGTGGAGTGATGAAAGCGGCCGCTAATCCGGTTCTGGAAGTCTCCTCTCTCTCGGTTCGCTACGGCAAGATCGAGGCGCTGCACCGGGCTGCGATTCGGGTGGGCGCCGGGCAGATCGTCTCGGTGATCGGGCCGAACGGCGCCGGGAAGTCCACTTTGCTCAACGCCATCATGGGCGCGCTGCCGGCCACCGGTCATGCGAGCGGGCGGATCGCTTATCAGGGTGAAGAGGTTGGCGCACTGCCGATCGAAGCGCGTGTCGCCGGCGGCATGTGCCTCGTGCCAGAAAAACGCGAGCTGTTCGCCACGATGACCGTCGAGGACAATCTCGTGCTGGGCGCGTATCGGCGCAAGCGGGCGGGTGAGCGTAACTTTCTCGATCTACTCGACCACGTATTCGAGTTGTTCCCGCGGCTCAAGGAGCGGCGAGCTCAAGCTGCCGGGACGCTCTCGGGCGGTGAGCGGCAGATGCTTGCCGTCGGCCGGGCGCTCATGGGCAAGCCAGACCTGCTTATGCTCGACGAGCCGAGCCTCGGGCTGGCGCCGCTGATCGTAAAGGAGATCTTCCATATCATCAGCGCCTTGCGGCAGACCGGCGTGGCGACGCTGCTGATCGAGCAGAACGCGCGCGCGGCGCTGCAGATTTCGGACTACGGCTACGTGCTGGAGACCGGCGATCTGGCGCTGGAGGGACCGGCCAACGAGCTGGCGCAGAATCCGCGCGTCATCGAGACATATCTCGGACTTGCCAAAAAGACCGCCTGAGTACTTCTGTATGCTGTTCACGAAGCGGCGTGTTTCACGTGAAACACGCCGCTTTTTTTCGTCCGGGCTCTTCTTGAGGCTAAAGTCCAACCGCCAACTTCGGCCGAAAATTGAAGCACACATTCGCGTCGACGGTACGGAACAAAATCGGGCATGAGCGGCCCAAAACTCGAACCGTTATAATTCGCCCATCCCACACTTTTCTGAGAAGGCTCACGCGGGTTTGCCGTGCGTGAGGTCCGGCTATGCTTTATCCCACAGAGTTTGACGTAATCGTCGTTGGCGGCGGTCACGCCGGCACCGAGGCGGCGCTTGCTGCCGCCCGCATGGGTGTCAAGACGCTCCTGCTCACGCACAACATCGAGACACTCGGTCAGATGAGCTGCAATCCGTCGATTGGCGGCATTGGCAAAGGCCATCTGGTCAAGGAAGTCGATGCCTTGGGCGGCGCGATGGCGGCCGCCACCGACGAGGGCGGTATCCAGTTTCGTATCCTTAACTCGTCGAAAGGCCCGGCGGTACGCGCAACGCGCGCTCAGGCCGACCGCATCCTGTACAAGGCCGCGATTCGCCGACGCCTGGAAAACCAGCCCAATCTCTGGCTGTTCCAGCAGGCGGTCGAGGACTTGATGGTCGAGGGCGATCGCGTGGTCGGGGCTGTGACGCAGGTCGGCATCCGCTTCCGCAGCCGGGCAGTCGTGCTGACGGCGGGGACCTTCCTCGACGGCAAGATTCACGTGGGCCTCAACAACTATACGGGCGGTCGCGCTGGCGACCCGGCAGCCGTCACGCTGTCGGCACGCCTGAAGGAGCTGAAGCTTCCGCAGGGGCGCCTGAAGACGGGCACGCCGCCGCGTATCGACGGGCGCACGATCGACTTTTCTGTTCTGGAAGAGCAACCGGGCGACCTCGATCCGGTGCCCGTGTTCTCGTTCCTTGGTCGTGCCGAACAGCATCCTCGGCAGATTCCGTGTTGGGTCACGCATACGAACGCTCGTACCCATGACATCATCCGCGGCGGACTTGACCGCTCGCCAATGTACACGGGCGTAATCGAGGGGGTGGGGCCGCGCTACTGCCCGTCGATTGAAGACAAGATTCACCGTTTTGCTTCGAAGGAGTCGCACCAGATCTTCCTCGAGCCGGAAGGGCTGACGACCAACGAGTTCTATCCGAACGGGATCTCGACAAGCCTACCGTTCGATGTTCAGCTGGAACTCGTGCATTCGATGCGCGGCCTCGAGCATGCGCATATCCTGCGTCCGGGCTACGCGATCGAATACGACTATTTCGATCCGCGTGGTTTGAAGGCGTCGCTGGAGACGAAGGTAATTCAGGGCCTGTTTTTTGCGGGCCAGATCAACGGCACGACTGGCTATGAAGAGGCTGCGGCGCAAGGCCTGCTGGCCGGTATCAACGCGGGTCTGCAGGTGCAGGGCAAGGACGCATGGTGCCCGCGCCGCGACGAGGCCTATCTGGGCGTGCTGGTCGACGATCTCGTGACACGTGGCGTTTCGGAACCGTATCGCATGTTCACGAGCCGTGCCGAATACCGCCTGAGCCTTCGCGAAGACAACGCGGATATGCGCCTGACGGAGATCGGTCGCGAACTCGGCGTCGTCGACGACGTGCGCTGGGACGCGTTCTGCCGCAAGCGTGATGCTGTTTCACGTGAAACAGGGCGTCTCAAGTCGACGTGGGTGAATCCGAAGACGCTCTCGGCCGAAGAGGCGACGGCGCTACTCGGCAAGCCGATCGATCGCGAGTACAACCTGGCGGACTTGCTGCGCCGCCCGGGCGTCAGCTACGACGGCGTCTGCGGTTTGCGCGAGGGCGCATGTGGCCCCGAAGCGCCGCTGGCCGACGACGAAATCCTGCTCGCGCAGATCAAGGAGCAGATCGAGATCGGCATCAAGTATCAGGGCTACATCGATCGCCAGGCGGACGAGATCGAACGCAACGGTGCGCAGGAGAATACGCGCCTACCGGAGGGTATCGACTATGCCGAGGTGCGAGGCCTGTCGTTCGAGGTGCGCCAGAAGCTGACGCAACATCGACCCGAGACCATCGGCCAGGCGTCGCGTATCCAGGGCGTCACGCCCGCCGCGATCTCGCTGCTGATGGTGCACCTCAAGCGCGGCCTTGGCCGCCGGCGTCAGAGCCCCACCGATACCGGCTCGGACAACACGCCGGTGGCGCAATGACGGGCCGCGCGCGGCAACCCGGCATAGCAGATCGCAATGCCCTGGCCGAGATGCTGGAGGAGGGCTTGCGGGCACTCGGCGTCCAGTTGAGCGAATCGCAGCAAGAGCGATTGCTGGACTACGTTGCGCTGCTAGCGAAGTGGAACGCCGTTTACAACCTGACCGCGATCCGCGACCCGCGCCAGATGCTGATCCAGCATATCCTCGATTCGCTTTCGATCCTGCCGCACCTTCCGGCGCGCGAGAGTGCGATGGTGCTGGATGTGGGCTCGGGCGGCGGCCTGCCGGGCATCGTGCTGGCGATCGCGCGGCCACAGTGGTCCGTGACGCTGAACGACATCGTGCACAAGAAGACGGCATTCCAGTCCCAGGCGAAGGCCGAACTGGGCCTCACGAACCTCTCGGTTGTCACCGGGCGCGTCGAGTCGTTACGCCCCGGGGTCGATGTGCCGAAAAAATTCGACTTGATCGTCTCGCGGGCATTCGCGGAGCTCACCGATTTCGTTACACTGGCCCGGCACCTCGTTGCCGACGGTGGCGCGATCTGGGCGATGAAGGGCGTGCGCCCCGACGGCGAAATTGAGCGTTTGCCAGACGGCGCCCGGGTGGCGCAGACGATCCGGCTCGACGTGCCGATGCTGGACGCCGAGCGGCATCTCGTCGAAGTGATGGTCGAGCCGGCGGCGGCCTGAACTGGCCTGTGTGGCCGGCAGCGCGACATCGGCCGAACGGTCGAGCTGGCGTGACGGTAGGGCAGGCGCTATAACGTAAGCAAACCTCTAAGGCAGTAAAAGGGACACACGAAAGATGGCAAAAATCTTCTGCGTTGCGAACCAGAAGGGCGGCGTCGGCAAGACGACGACAACGGTCAATCTCGCCGCGAGCCTCGCATCGCAGGGACAGCGTGTCCTTCTCATCGATCTCGACCCGCAGGGCAACGCCACGATGGGCAGCGGCATCGACAAGGCTGCGTGCGAGAACACGGTTTATGAAGTGCTGGTCGATGGCGTGACGGTGCTCGATGCACGCAAGCGTCCCGAGGCTGTGGGCTACGACGTGCTGCCGGCCAACCGCGAGCTGGCCGGCGCGGAGGTCGAACTTGTCTCCATGGAGCAGCGCGAGCGCCGCTTGAAGAACGCGCTCGAGCAGGTCGATGCCGACTACGACTTCGTGCTGATCGACTGCCCGCCGGCGCTCTCCCTGCTCACGCTCAACGGCCTGTGCGCGGCGCATGGCGTCGTGATCCCGATGCAGTGCGAGTACTTCGCGCTCGAAGGGCTCTCCGATCTCGTCAACACGATCAAGCAGGTCCACGCGAACATGAATCGCGACCTGAAGGTGATCGGCCTCTTGCGTGTGATGTTCGACCCGCGCATCACGCTGCAACAGCAGGTCTCGGAGCAACTGAAGGAGCACTTCGGCGACAAGGTGTTCGACGCGGTGATCCCACGCAACGTACGCCTTGCGGAAGCGCCCAGCTATGGCTTGCCGGGCGTGGTGTTCGATCGCGCGTCGCGCGGCGCGCAGGCGTATGTGCAGTTCGGTGCGGAAATGATCGAGCGGGTGCGTGCGCTTTGACGCACGCGGCGGCCAATGCAGACTGAGGAAGCACGATGAATGCAGTAGCACGGAAGAAAGGGTTGGGCCGCGGGCTTGAAGCGCTGCTTGGTGGCAGCGCGGACATTACCGAGGCCGTGAAGATCGACAGCGCGCCCAACACGTTGCCGCTCACCAAGATGCAGGCGGGCAAATACCAGCCGCGCACGCGCATGGACGAGGGCGCACTGCAGGAACTTGCCGCGAGCATCCGCGCACAGGGGTTGATGCAACCCATCCTCGTGCGTCCGATCGACACCGACCGCTACGAGATCATTGCGGGCGAACGGCGCTTCCGCGCGGCGCACATCGCGGGTCTGAGCGAGGTGCCGGTTCTCGTGAAGGACGTTCCGGATCAGGCCGCTGCCGCCATGGCGCTGATCGAGAATATCCAGCGCGAAGACCTGAATCCGCTCGAAGAAGCGCAGGGTATCCAGCGCCTGCTCGACGAGTTTCGTTTTACGCACGAGCAGGCCGCGGAGTCCGTCGGCCGTTCGCGCAGTGCAGTGTCGAACCTGCTGCGGCTCCTGAATCTGGCCGCCCCGGTGCAGACCATGCTGCTCGCGGGCGATCTCGACATGGGTCACGCCCGCGCGCTGCTGGCAGTGGACGCGGCGACGCAGATCACGCTGGCCAACCAGGTCGTCAACAAGCGAATGTCGGTGCGCGAGACCGAGAAGCTCGTCTCGACGACGACGAAGGCTGCGCCTGTGGTGAAGGCGAAGGCACCCCACGACGGTGGCCGCGATACGCGGCGCCTTGAAGAGGAGCTCTCCGATCTGCTGGCCGCCACGGTGAAGATCAAGCTGGGCAGGCGAGGGCGCGGGCAGTTGACCGTCGATTTCGGCGATCTCGATGCACTCGACGGCATCCTGCTGCGCTTGCGTGGCGAAGCGGCCGCCTGAAGCGGCCGCGGCAGACGTGCAAGACGTGCACCCCTTGCCTGGAACTCGACCCGCCCCGCGTGGATTCTTGCGCCGTGTCGGCGCGCTCGTCGGCTCGGAACCGGTGCTCGCCATCCTGGTTGCGGCGTTCGTGCTGCTCCAGGTGTTCGCGCCGCGCGCATGGGCCTCGCTGCCTGCGCTGGTCGACTGGCAGACGGTCATGACGCTTGCAGGCCTGCTGATTTTGACGAAGGCAATCGAATATTCAGGACTGCTGACGTGGATCGCGCACCGCCTCGTGCGGCGCATTCACTCCGAGCGCGCGCTAGCCCTGTTCCTGATCGCACTGGCCGCGGCGCTCGCGATGGTGGTGACGAACGACGTGGCGCTATTCGTGGTCGTGCCGCTCATGCTCTCGCTGCACCGGCTCACGCCGTTGCCTCTCAGGCAGCTCGTGATCATGGTCGCACTCGCGGTGAATGCGGGCTCCGTGCTGACCCCGCTGGGCAATCCGCAGAACCTGTTTCTCTGGCAACTGAGCGGCGTCTCCTTCGGCCGTTTCGTTGCCGCGCTGGCGCCGCTTTGCGTCATGTTGATGACGATGCTGTTCGTCCTCGCCGCGCTCGCGTTCAAGTCCCGACCGCTCGATCTTTCGACGGACACCGATGCGCATCCGGTCGATCGCCCGCTCGCGGGTATTGCCGGAATGCTCTTCGTCGCGTTCGTATTGCTTGCCGATGCGCACCGCGCTGGTATCGCACTCGCGGGCGTCGCCGCGGGGTTCCTCCTATGGCGACCGCGCATTGTGTTGAAGATCGACTGGCTGTTGCTCTGCATCTTCGTGCTGATGTTCATCGTCTTGCGCTGCGCTGCCGCGTTGCCGTGGATCCACGGTTTGCTCGGCGGTCTCGCCCTGGAGACCGCGCTGCGCGCATATGTCGCAGGGGCCGTGCTATCGCAGGCCATCAGTAATGTCCCGGCCGCCATTGTGCTTGCGGGCTTCACGCACGACTGGCGTGCACTGGCCTTCGGCGTCAGCGTGGGCGGCTTCGGATTCGCAATCGGTTCGCTTGCCAACCTGATCGCCGTACGCCTCGCCAAGGAGCCCGGCACGTGGCTGCCGTTTCACCTCTATTCCATACCGTTCTGGCTGCTCGGCGGCGCGGCGGGTGGTTGGCTGCTGTTGCATTCGTGAGCCTGCTGTTCGCCGGCGCGTGGCGATATGGATTCGTTTCACATTTTCCAGCGCGCGCGCCAACCTTACAGCGGTCGTCAAATCCCCCCCAAAAGGCCGCGTTTTCGCATCATGATGCGCTGTTTCACAGGCGTTACAGAGCGACCTAAAATCTTGAATCACCTGCCACTATCGCTTACAATCTGCCCGGATTGACAGTTTGATGCGCCTGAAGGCCTTGTGTAAGGCGTAGGCCGGACCAAGGATCAGCATGATGCGCAAATCGCCTGACCTGCCGCCGTCTGAGGCGTCAGCTCCGCGGGGGGCGCAGCAGCGCTCCGACGATCGGACATCATCCTCCCGGGATGATTGGGACATCGAGCAAGAAAATACAATTACTCCACTTACGCGGGATGAAGCCAGGAAGTTGTTCGGCCCGAAAGTGGATCGTCCGTCGCGTGTAACGCCGCTGCGGGTTGTGGCTGCACAAATGGCTTTGTCGTTGTTGGTGGCGCTTGTCGTCTGGCTGTTTTTCGGACAGTCCATGCATGCCGTGCTGTCAGCGCTGCTTGGTGGCGCCGCGTGCTGGGTTCCGGGCGGCCTGTTCGCGCTGTACCTGAAGGGCACAGGAGGCGGCTCCAGGATGGCATTGGTGGCAGGCGAAGCGCTCAAGGCCGGAATCACGCTGGCGCTCTTCGTCGCGATCGGCGAGACGTATCATGAGGTGCGCTGGTTGCCAATGTTGGCGGCGTACCTGGTGGGACTCAAGGCATATTGGGTCGCGCTGGCTTTTTGATCAGAGTTTGTCGAGTTCGGTAATCGTGCGCGCGCCCTCGTGGCCGGCGTGCCGATGGACCGAGGGCGGCAGGCCGAACGTATTTTAATATTGCTAAGGTGTCTGAAAAAATGGCAGCAAGCGAATCGCACCTGCTCGAACCCGCGGAATACATCACGCACCACCTGACGTTCTTCTCGAGCAAGCCACAATCGAGCGTCGTCGACTTCTCCATCATCAATTACGACACGCTGTTCTGGTCGATTCTGACCGGTCTGCTGACCATTCTGATTCTGTGGCTGGCAGCACGCCGCGCCACGTCGGGCGTGCCGTCGCGTTTTCAATGCGCGATCGAATGGATGGTCGAGATGGTCGAGGATCAGGCCAAGACCATGATCCACGGCAGCCGCACCTTCATCGCACCGCTGGCTTTGACCGTCTTCATCTGGGTCGCCCTGATGAATTCGCTGGACCTTTTGCCGGTCGACCTGGTCGGGCGCGTCATCGGCGTCGTTGGCCTCTCCTCGGTGATTCCGCATCAGCGCATCGTGCCGACCGCCGACGTCAACGCGACCTTCGGCATGGCACTCGGCATTTTCATCCTGATGCTCTATTACAGCATCAAGATCAAGGGCCTGGGTGGCTGGCTGCACGAGCTGATCACGGCACCGTTCGGCGCCCATCCGCTGCTCTGGATTCCCAATCTGGCGCTGAACATCATCGAGTACGTGGCCAAGACGGTTTCGCTCGGTATGCGGTTGTTCGGCAACATGTACGCGGGCGAACTGCTGTTCCTGCTGATCGCGCTGCTGGGCGGCATGTGGGGTTTCGGCCTTGATTTCGGTGTGCTCGGCTTTATCGGACATGTGATCGCGGGTAGCGTCTGGGCGATCTTCCACATCCTGATCGTGCTGCTGCAGGCGTTCATCTTCATGATGCTGACGCTGGTCTATCTGGGTCAGGCGCACGACAAGCACTAAGCTTGCGCTACCCGGCACGTCAGGTCGTGGTTTGAGTCTCGCTTTACCGGTTTGAAATTGTTTTTCCGGTTTTTTTAAATCAAGTAATCAAGTCTTTTTCAGAGGAATAATCATGCAAGATTTGCTCGCCAACATCCACGCTCTGACCGCTCTCATTCAAGGGCCGACCGCCATCGGTATCGGCATCATCATCGGTCTGGGCGCTTGTGGCGCATGTATCGGTATCGGCATGATGGGCGGCAAGTACATCGAGGCCTGCGCACGTCAGCCCGAATTGATGAACCCGCTGCAAACGAAGATGTTCCTGCTGGTTGGCCTGATCGACGCCGCATTCCTGATCGGTGTGGGTATCGCAATGCTGTTCGCGTTCGCCAACCCGCTGTTGTCGAAGATCGCGGGATAAGTTTCCCTGGATTACCGCGTCTCGCCCATACTGCGTTCAGCAGCGAATAGTGCAAGCGGCTCCGGTGAGGAGTTTGCGAACTGGGTGAGGCCTGGCGCGGGACCAGTGACGGGATGCTCGGCCGGGGTTGTGATCCGCTGGATCCGGCCACCGTTTGCCGGGCATCTCCATAGCAACGTTTGGAAGGAAACACCGTGAATCTCAACGCAACCCTGTTTGCGCAATTGATCGTGTTCCTGATCCTCGCGTGGTTCACGATGAAGTTCGTGTGGCCGCCGATGGTCAACGCCCTCGACGAGCGCTCGAAGAAGATTGCTGACGGCTTGTCGGCAGCTGAAAAGGGGCAAGAGGAACTGGTAGCGGCGCACAAGCGCGTCGAGCAGGATCTCGCGCAGGCCCGTGTTGAAGGCCAGCAGCGCATCGCTGAAGCCGAAAAGCGCGCGCAGGCAGTCGCCGAGGAAATCAAGGCGCAGGCGCACGCGGAAGCGTCGCGCATTGTCGCCCAGGCGAAGGCCGACGCCGAGCAGCAGGTCGTCAAGGCGCGTGAAGGACTGCGCGCCGAAGTCGCCGCACTCGCCGTCCAGGGCGCCGAGCAGATCCTGAAGCGCGAAGTCGACCAGACGGCCCATGCCGACCTGCTGAATCAACTGAAAGCCGAGCTCTGATCATGGCCGAACTTGCAACCATCGCCCGCCCGTACGCAGAAGCCCTGTTCGGTGTGGCCGAAGCTGGTGACGTCGCAGCCTGGTCCTCGCTCGTCGCCGAGCTGGCGCAGGTTGCGGCTTTGCCCGAGGTGCTGTCGATCGCGTCGAGCCCGAAAGTGAGCCACGCGCAGGTCGTCGACTTGCTGCTGTCGGCGGTGAAGTCGCCGCTGAAAGACAGCGCCGAGGCGAAGAACCTCGTGCAGATGCTGGTCGCGGGCCATCGCCTGGTACTGCTGCCGCAAATTCACGCGCAGTTCGAATCGCTCAAGAACGCCAAAGAGGGCGCCGCGGACGCGCTGATCGTCAGCGCGTTTGCGCTCGATGGCGCACAGTTGAACGAGCTCGTCGCCAGCCTCGAACACAAGTTCAAACGCAAGCTGAAGGCTACCGTTGAAATCGACAAGTCGCTGATCGGTGGCGTGCGCGTCACGGTTGGCGACGAAGTGCTCGATACCTCGGTCCGCGCGCGGCTCGCCAGCATGCAGGCGGCATTGGCCGCCTGAGCATCGATTGCACGCAGCAGCGGCTGGCACGCAACAGAATTGAACATCAGGAGCGAATAATGCAACTCAATCCCTCTGAGATCAGCGAGCTGATCAAGAGCCGGATCCAGGGCCTTGAAGCGAGCGCAGACGTTCGCAACCAGGGCACCGTGATCTCCGTGACCGACGGTATCGTGCGCATCCACGGCCTGTCGGACGTGATGCAGGGTGAAATGCTCGAATTCCCGGGCAACACCTTCGGCCTCGCGCTGAACCTCGAGCGCGACTCGGTCGGCGCGGTGATTCTGGGCGAGTGGGAGCACATCTCGGAAGGCAACATCGTCAAGACGACGGGGCGCATTCTGGAAGTGCCGGTGGGCCCGGAACTGATCGGCCGCGTGGTCGATCCGCTCGGCAACCCGATCGACGGCAAGGGCCCGGTCAACGCCAAGCTGACCGACGCGGTCGAAAAGATCGCCCCGGGCGTGATCTGGCGTGAAGGCGTGTCGCAGCCGGTGCAAACGGGCCTCAAGTCGATCGACTCGATGGTGCCGATCGGCCGTGGCCAGCGCGAGCTGATCATCGGCGACCGTCAGTGCGGCAAGACCGCGGTGGCCGTCGACACGATCATCAACCAGAAGGGCAAGAACCTCACCTGTATCTACGTCGCGATCGGCCAGAAGGCTTCGTCGATCCAGAACGTGGTGCGCAAGCTCGAAGAAACGGGCGCGATGGAGTACACGATCGTCGTGGCCGCTTCGGCTTCGGAATCGGCCGCGCTGCAGTACCTCGCGCCGTACTCGGGCTGCACGATGGGCGAATACTTCCGCGACCGCGGCCAGGACGCGCTGATCATTTATGACGATCTGACCAAGCAAGCCTGGGCCTATCGCCAGATCTCGCTGCTGCTGCGCCGTCCGCCGGGCCGTGAGGCTTACCCGGGCGACGTGTTCTATCTGCACTCGCGTCTGCTCGAGCGCGCCGCGCGCGTTTCGGCCGACTACGTCGAGAAGTTCACGAACGGCGAAGTGAAGGGCAAGACCGGCTCGCTGACGGCACTGCCGGTCATCGAAACGCAGGCTGGCGACGTGACCGCGTTCGTTCCGACGAACGTAATCTCGATTACCGACGGCCAGATCTTCCTTGAAACCGACCTCTTCAATGCAGGCATCCGCCCGGCTATCAACGCCGGTGTGTCGGTGTCGCGTGTGGGTGGCGCGGCTCAGACCAAGGTCATCAAGAAGCTGTCGGGCGGTATCCGTACCGACCTCGCACAGTATCGCGAACTCGCCGCATTCGCCCAGTTCGCCTCGGATCTCGACGAAGCAACCCGCAAGCAGCTCGAGCGCGGCCGCCGCGTGACGGAACTGCTGAAGCAGCCGCAATACCAGCCCCTGCAGGTGTGGGAACTGGCTGTGGCGCTCTTCTCGGCGAACAACGGTTACCTCGACGACCTCGAGGTGAAGGATGTTCTGCCGTTCGAAAAGGGCCTGCGCGAATACCTGAAGTCGAGCCACGCTGACCTCGTGAAACGCATCGAGGACACGAAGGATCTGTCGAAGGACGACGAGAACGCGCTGCACGCCGCTATCAAGGACTTCAAGAAGTCCGGCGCATACTGATCCGTCCGGGAATCAACCACGATAAACGGACATTGAAGCGGCGCGGGCGGTAGCAGCACCCGCGCCCCGCTTCGATCAAGGAGCAAGCTATGGCTGGAATGAAGGAAATTCGCGGCAAGATCAAGAGCGTGCAGAACACGCGCAAGATCACGAAGGCGATGGAGATGGTGGCCGCGTCGAAGATGCGCCGCGCCCAGGAACGCATGCGCGCGGCTCGCCCGTATGCCGACAAGGTCCGTGCCATCGCCGCGCACATGAGCCGTGCAAACCTGGAGTACCGCCATCCGTTCATGATGGTGAACGAAGGCGCCGGGGCTGCGGGTCTCATCCTCGTCACGACCGACAAGGGTCTGTGCGGCGGTATGAATACCAACGTGCTGCGCGCGACGTTGCAGAAGTTCAAGGAGCTGGACGAGAAGGGCCAGAAGGTCGAAGCCACCGCGATCGGTAACAAGGGCCTCGGCTTCCTGAATCGTCTCGGCGCGAAGGTGGTGTCGCAGGCCGTGCAACTCGGCGACACGCCGCACCTCGAAAAGCTGATCGGTGCCGTGAAGGCGCAGCTCGACATGTATTCGGAAGGCAAGCTGTCGGCGGTCTATCTCGCGTACACGCGCTTCGTCAACACGATGAAGCAGGAGGCGGTGGTCGAGCAGCTGTTGCCGCTGACGGCGGACGAATTCGACGCCGAAGACGGCACGCCGAAAGCGTCGTGGGATTACATCTACGAGCCGGACGCGCAGCTGGTCGTCGACGAGTTGCTCGTGCGTTACGTCGAGGCGCTGGTGTACCAGGCCGTCGCGGAAAATATGGCGTCGGAACAGTCGGCGCGCATGGTCGCGATGAAGGCCGCGTCGGATAACGCGAAGACGGTGATCAGCGAGTTGCAGCTGTCGTACAACAAGAGCCGGCAGGCTGCGATCACGAAGGAACTGTCCGAGATCGTCGGCGGCGCCGCCGCCGTATAAGCGGCTGGGAACCAGGCTCGAGAGTGCGCCTTTGCGCGACTGAAGAATTCAGGTATTGAAAGGAAAATCGATGAGTACAACTGCTTTGCCGGAAGGCAAGATCGTACAGTGCATCGGCGCCGTGATCGACGTGGAGTTCCCGCGTGAGCACATGCCGAAGATTTACGACGCACTGATTCTCGAAGGCACGGAACTGACCCTCGAAGTGCAGCAGCAGCTTGGCGACGGCGTCGTGCGCACCATCTGTCTGGGTGCGTCGGACGGCCTGCGCCGCGGCACCGTGGTGAAGAACACGGGCGAGCCCATCAGCGTGCCGGTGGGCAAGCCGACGCTCGGCCGCATCATGGACGTGCTGGGCCGCCCGATTGACGAAGCGGGCCCGATCGTCAGCGAAAAGAAGCGCGCGATTCACCAGAAGGCGCCGGCGTTCGACGAACTGTCGCCGTCCGCCGAGCTGCTCGAAACCGGCATCAAGGTGATCGACTTGATCTGCCCGTTCGCGAAGGGCGGCAAGGTGGGGTTGTTCGGCGGTGCCGGTGTGGGCAAGACCGTCAACATGATGGAGCTCATCAACAACATCGCGAAAGAGCACGGCGGTTTCTCCGTGTTCGCGGGCGTGGGCGAGCGTACCCGTGAGGGCAACGACTTCTACCACGAAATGAAGGACTCGAACGTTCTCGACAAGGTCGCGCTGGTGTACGGCCAGATGAACGAGCCGCCTGGCAACCGTCTGCGCGTCGCGCTGACCGGCCTGACGATGGCCGAGTACTTCCGTGACGAAGGCCTCGACGTGCTGTTCTTCGTCGACAACATCTACCGTTTCACGCTGGCCGGCACGGAAGTGTCGGCACTGCTCGGCCGTATGCCGTCGGCAGTGGGCTATCAGCCGACGCTGGCTGAAGAAATGGGCAAGCTGCAAGAGCGCATCACGTCGACCAAGAAGGGCTCGATTACGTCGGTTCAGGCCGTGTACGTCCCTGCGGATGACTTGACGGACCCGTCGCCGGCCACGACCTTCGGGCACCTCGACGCAACGGTCGTGCTCTCGCGTGACATCGCTTCGCTCGGTATCTACCCCGCAGTGGATCCGCTCGATTCGACTTCGCGCCAGATCGACCCGAACGTGATTGGCGAAGAGCACTACTCGATCACGCGCCGCGTGCAGCAGACGCTCCAGCGCTACAAGGAACTGCGCGACATCATCGCGATTCTGGGCATGGACGAACTGGCGCCGGAAGACAAGCTGGCCGTCGCCCGCGCGCGCAAGATCCAGCGTTTCCTGTCGCAGCCGTTCCACGTCGCGGAAGTCTTCACGGGCTCGCCGGGCAAGTACGTGCCGCTCAAGGAAACGATCCGCGGCTTCAAGATGATCGTCGACGGCGAGTGCGATCACCTGCCGGAGCAGGCGTTCTACATGGTCGGCACGATCGACGAAGCCTTCGAAAAGGCCAAGAAGATCCAGTAAGGGTTGAGTTGCTGAAATTGGGCCCTGGTGATTCGTTCGCGAAGCACCAGGGCCACGCAACCCGCTCAACTAGCCGTGCATGGGATCGGGGGCGGCGGCGTGGAACCAGAGTGAGCGCCAAAGCGCTCACGCTGGTCGACACGCTAACTCCGATCGACAGGAGTCGACACATATGGCAGCAACCATCAAGGTAGACGTCGTCAGCGCCGAGGAGAGCATCTTCGAGGGGCGGGCGAAGTTCATCGCGCTTCCGGGCGAGGCGGGCGAACTGGGCATTCTGCCGGGTCACACGCCGCTCATTACGCGGATCCGTCCGGGTGCCGTACGCATCGTCGCCGAAAACGACGAAGAAGAGTTCGTGTTCGTTGCGGGCGGCATTCTCGAAGTGCAGCCGGGCGTCGTGACGGTGCTTGCCGACACCGCGATCCGCGGCGAGGATCTCGACGAGGCGAAGGCCGCCGAGGCGCGCAAGCGTGCCGAAGAGGCCCTGCAGAACTCGGGCTCGAACCTCGAGTACGCGACGGCACAGGCCGAACTGGCCTACGCGGTGGCGCAGCTCGCGGCGATCGAGCGCCTGCGCAAGATGAACCAGCACTAAGCTGACGCGCACGTGGCGGGCGGTTACGTACCGCGGCACACAGTGCGAACTGAAAAGGGCTCCCATAGGGAGCCCTTTTTTTTACTCGTACGTCCTACTTGACGTTTACGGAAAGGTAAGGCGAAATCATGCCTTCGGGACTGGCGCGGGTGCATGCATCGGGCCCCGGCCGTGGCGTATGCGCTGCGGGTAAAACTTGATGCCGGTGCCTGCCAGGCCGGCGCACAATGCTTTTCAAACGGATTTCAATCGGGATCGGAACTCCCAGGGAGACGGCCATTATGGCAATCGACGCAGCAGGTGCACGCGAAGCGCTCATCGCGCCGAAAGACGGACTTTCCTACGTGCGCGGCACGACCGCTGTGCCGCTTTCCGATGCCACCATCGGCGCTTTCCTGCTGGACACCGCCGCGCGGTTTCCGGACCGGCCAGCGGTCGTGTTTCGCGAGCAGGGCATACGCTGGAACTGGCGCGAATTCGCCGAGGAGGTCGATGTGTTCGCCGCGGGCTTGCTCGCGATCGGCATCGGCAAGGGCGACCGTGTCGGCATCTGGTCGCCAAACCGCGTCGAGTGGCTCCTTACGCAGTTCGCCACCGCACGCATCGGGGCCGTGCTCGTCAACATCAATCCCGCCTACCGCCTTGCCGAGCTCGAATACGCGCTGAACAAGGTGGGCTGCAAGGCGATAGTCGCCGCCGAGAGCTTCAAGACGTCGAAGTACCTCGAAATGCTGCAGGCGCTCGCACCCGAGTTCGCGAGCGCGACCCCGGGCGATCTTCATGCGGCGAAGCTGCCGGCGTTGCGCGCCGTGATCCGCATGTGCGATACCGAAACGCCGGGGATGCTGAACTTCAGCGAGGTGATCGAAGACGGCCGCGAGCGGCTCGAACAGGAAGGCCGGGCCGAGCTCGACGCGATCGGCGCCACGCTGAATGCCGACGAAGCCATCAACATCCAGTTCACGAGCGGCACGACCGGTAATCCAAAGGGCGCGACGCTCACGCATCGCAACGTCGTGAACAATGGTCGCTTCATCGCCACGGCGATGCGCCTTACCGAGGCCGATTCGCTGTGCATTCCGGTGCCGCTCTATCACTGTTTCGGCATGGTGCTGGCAGTACTCGCCTGTGTTTCGGTGGGTGCGAATATGGTGTTCCCCGGTGAGGCGTTCGACCCGCGGGCAACGCTCGAAGCCGTCTCCGAAGAGGGTTGCACGGCTTTGCATGGCGTGCCCACCATGTTCATCGCCGAGCTCGATCACCCTGACTTCGCACACTTCGATCTCTCGCGCCTGCGCACCGGCATCATGGCCGGTTCGCCTTGCCCGATCGAGACGATGAAGCGTGTGGTTTCGCAGATGCATCTGGCGGAGATCACGATCGCGTACGGTATGACGGAGACGAGCCCGGTGTCGTTCCAGAGCTCGACCACGGATCCGCTCGACAAGCGCACGACCACGGTGGGCCGCATCCAGCCTCACCTCGAGGTGAAGATCGTCGACCCGCTCGGCAAGATCGTGCCGGTCGGCGAGACGGGCGAGCTTTGCACCAAGGGCTATTCGGTGATGCGCGGCTACTGGGACGACGAAGCGAAGACGTCCGAAGCGATCGTCGATGGCTGGATGCACACGGGAGATCTGGCGACGCTCGACGCCGAAGGCTATTGCAACATCGTCGGCCGCCTGAAAGACATGCTGATTCGCGGCGGCGAAAATATCTATCCACGCGAGATCGAAGAATTTTTGTTCCGGCATCCGAAGGTGCAGTCCGTGCAGGTGTTCGGCGTGCCGGATACGAAATATGGTGAGGAGGTGTGCGCCTGGATCGTGCTGCGTCCGGGCGAAGGGGCCAGCGTGGAGGAAATTCAGGCGTTCTGCCAGGGGCAGATTGCGCACTACAAGATCCCGAAGTACATCCGCTTCGTCGACGAATTGCCGATGACGGTGACGGGCAAGGCGCAGAAGTTCGTCATGCGCGCTCGCATGATCGAAGAGCTGAAGCTCAACGAACAGAAAACGGCGTGAGCATCAGCCGGCGTCATATGGCCCGCGGCTACACGCAGGATCGTGCCGCGGGTCATCGGGCGCCGATGATCGGGAGACCGAAGGATTGCGTGACTAGTGAAAAAACAGGGCGAAAAACGGGTGGAAAGCTGACAGGAAGCCGCGCGTAGCGCACCTTATCCCGAAAATGGACGAAAAAAAAGCGGGCCTGGAGCCCGCTAAAAACCACACGCTACGGGGTTAGCGCGAGGAGACCAAAGAAGGAGCCGGATATGCTCGTACCGCGTGAAGCCGGCACGGCTCCAACAAGGATGCCCCTTGGAAGGGCTTCGGCAAGCTGCCGACCGGCCGGTGGTTCGTGTCCGCTCACACTGGCACCGGGCCACATCCGTGTTGAAACCGTTGAAGGCATTGTGGGCGAATTGATTGGGGTTCGCGGTAACAAAGTGTTTCAGGTTGTAACGCCCGCCGGACAAGGCCTGGCGGGATTTTTTGCCGTCCTGAACGTTTTTTCGAGGTCACTTTTACCGGTATGTGCAGCGGCGCACAGACGGCCAAATGAGCCCGTCAATCAATGCCATTCGTCATGCATAAACAAATGTCCGCCCCATGGGCACTTGGGTAGGTTGGCTTCGCCAAAGCGCGCATCTCATGCGCGGATGCGAACTGCATCGCCATCTTTCACCAGTTTTTTGGCATTAGGGCACGCGCAATGCGCTGCAACGGCTGGTTGCAACTCTTTGCGCAATTTAATGCGCGATGAGTGACGTTTCGGAAAGTAAGCCGGATCACTTGAGCCACTTGTCGTAAATCGCCTGGTATTCGCCGCTCGCGCGCAGCAGATGCAGCCATTGATCGACGTACTGCTGGAACACCACGTCACCGCGCGGCACCATCCACGCTTTCTCGCCGTACTGGAACGGCTTGTCGGGGTGCACTGAGCAGAGACCCGGATTCAGCTTTTGCTGGAGCAGCGTTTCGGAGGCATCGGTGACCATCACATCGGCCTTGCCCGCAAGAATCTGCTTGAAGATCGTCACGTTGTCCGGATAGACCGTCAGTGGCGCATGTGGGAAGAACTGCCGCGCGAAGCGTTCGTTGGTGCCGCCGGGGTTCACGATCACACGCGTCGAGGGCTGGTCGATCTGCGCTACCGTCTGATATTGGGCGACGTCGTCGCAGCGTGCGATCGGCGTCTTGCCATCCACCTGGTACGGGGCGGTGAAGAACGCGTGCTTCTGGCGTTCGAGCGAGGTCGAGACGCCGCCCACCGCCAGGTCGCACTTCGCAAGGAAGTCGCGCGTGAGGTTCGGCCATGTCGTCTTCACGAACTCGGTCTTGACGCCCAGCGATCTGGCGAGCGACTCCGTCATGTCGATGTCGATGCCTTCGAATGTACCGTCCGGCCGATAGTACGAGTAAGGCTTGTAGTCGCCGGTCGTGCACGCGCGTAGCGTGCCGCGCGCGATCACTTCGTCGAGTCGGGAGGGAGCGGAGACGTTTTGTGCCGATGCAGGCACGACGTGGGCGCTCGCGCAAAGGAGAGCGAACGTCGCGAGCGTGCGGATAACGGCCCCTTTCTTCTTCACGGAGTCTCCTCGGGAACGGGATGTGTAATGTTTGGGAAAGCGGTTCGGAAAGCCGCTCGATGATAGCCCGCGCATGAGCCACAGTTAAGCGTTGGCTGACCTGATCGCGTCCGCGTCCCGCTTATGCCGTCCATCACCGGCATCGCCCCACGGCCGCTCCGGTAAAATGGACACTTGCTCCCGAATCCTGACGCGCATCCGCGCTCCCGCCCGTGGCTCATACCCTTCTGAACGACACCTTCCTGCGCGCGCTGCTGCGACAGCCGACCGAGTACACGCCGATCTGGCTGATGCGCCAGGCGGGCCGTTATCTGCCGGAGTACAACGCCACGCGCGGCCGCGCAGGCAGTTTCCTTGGCCTTGCAAAGAACCCGGACTACGCAACCGAAGTCACGTTGCAGCCGCTCGAGCGCTTTCCGCTCGACGCCGCCATCCTGTTCTCCGATATCCTGACGATCCCCGACGCCATGGGCCTCGGCCTCGACTTCCAGGCTGGCGAGGGGCCCAAGTTCGCGCATCCGGTGCGAACGGAGGCTGACGTCGCGAAGCTCGCGGTGCCGGACATCGGCGCGACGCTCGGTTATGTGACGGATGCCGTGCGCGAGATCCGCCGCGCGCTCACCGATGCACAGGGGCGCCAGCGCGTGCCGCTAATCGGCTTTTCGGGCAGCCCGTGGACGCTCGCTTGCTATATGGTGGAAGGCGGCGGTTCGGATGACTTCCGCACGGTCAAGTCGATGCTGTATGCCCGGCCTGACTTGATGCAGCGCATTCTCGAAGTGAACGCGCAGGCGGTCGCGGCCTATCTGAATGCGCAGATCGAGGCGGGCGCGCAGGCTGTCATGATCTTCGACACCTGGGGCGGCGCACTCGCGGACGGTGCGTACCAGCGTTTCTCGCTCAAGTACATTGCACAGGTCGTGGCCGCGCTGAAGCGGGAGCATGACGGCGAGCGTGTGCCCGTCATCACGTTCACCAAGGGCGGCGGTCTCTGGCTGGACGAAATCGCGGCGACCGGCGTCGATGCCGTCGGGCTCGACTGGACGGTGAACCTGGGCCACGCCCGCGAAAGCGTGGGCGCGCGCGTCGCGCTGCAGGGCAATCTCGATCCCACGGTGCTGTTCGCCTCGCCGGCGGCCATACGCGAGCAGGCGCGCGCGGTCCTCGACAGCTTCGGTGCGCATTCGGGCCACGTCTTCAATCTCGGCCACGGCATTTCGCAGTTCACGCCGCCCGAGCATGTCGCGGAACTGGTGGACGAGGTGCACCGCCATAGCCGGGCGATTCACGCTGGCGTGCGCTGATAGTTTTGATGCAGCGCAATGTGCTGGGCTCTGGGCATCAGGGTGCGGACGGGCCTGAACGGCCAGCGGGAAGCGCTTCCGCTGAAGTCAAGACTTGACTTATGCACACTTGTCTCGTTGCGGCGCGCAAGAGCAAGAAATTGCCGCAGGGGCGCATCCTGACCAGCATCTGGACAATCAGACCCTTGACAGACAAGGCTTTCACCGCTCCACGGCGATTTGTGCGCTGTCCCACACAGTCGCCCTGCATCGGCCTTTGCGGCAGGCGGGCGGCGAGTTCTCAACAAAGTTATCCACAGGCGCGGGACGAGGGCACGATTGTTCTGCGGAATCCAAAACTTAGCGCTGAATGTGAAGTTTTACTTTAAGTGTGGCCGAATATGCGGTGGCGCACAGACAGCTCCTGGGACAAACCCGTGACCGCCCGCTTCGTGCGCGTCGCGCTCGACCGTCCGCAGCAGGCGCTCTACGACTACCGCTACCCGGAAGACGCCCCCCCTCCGCAGCCCGGCATGCTCGTGCGCGTGCCGTTCGGCCGCCGCGATGTGGTCGGACTCGTCTGTGAAGTGAGCGCTCACAGTGACGTTCCCCCCAACAAGCTTCGCGACGTCAGCGCCGTGTGCGCGGCCTGCCCGCCCCTTTCCGCGCCGTGGCTCGCGCTGGCGGAGTTCGCTGCCGACTACTATCAGCGCGGTCTGGGTGAAGTTGCGCTGCCCGGGTTGCCGCAGGCGTTGCGCGATCCCGCGCGCTGGGAGCGCCTGCTTGCACCTCAGGAGCGCTACCGGCTGCTACCGGCGGGTCGCGATGCGCTGCTCGAGGCGCTGCCGGCGCGCGCGCAGGCGCTGCGGCGGCTGGCGCAGGCGCTCGTCAAACGGGGCGAACTCGATCTCGCTGATGCGCGCGCGCTGCATCCGAAGGCCGTGCCGGCGCTGGAAAGCTGGCGCGAGGCGGGGTGGGTGGAATACGAGCGCGTCGAATTCGGCGCGCGGCCAGCCGGCGGCGATGCGGGCCGTCTGGCAGCTGCTGGCGTCGCAGCCGCCAATGAACTCGCCGCGCCCATGCCAACGCTGAGTGACGAGCAGTCGGACGCTGTCGAAGCCATCGCGGCCGCGCGTGACTTCGCGCCGTTCCTGCTGTTCGGTGTGACGGGCAGCGGCAAGACCGAGGTCTATCTGCGTGCGCTCGCGGCGTTGCTGGAACGCGAGCCCGATGCCCAGGCGCTCGTGCTGGTCCCCGAAATCAATCTCACGCCGCAGTTCGAGGCGGCGTTCCGCACGCGCTTCGCGGCCACGCTCACCGACGACGCCATCGTCACGCTGCACAGCGGCCTCGCCGAAGGTGAGCGCGCGCGCAACTGGCTCGCCGCCCATACGGGCCGCGCGCGCATCGTGCTCGGCACGCGCCTCGCCGTGCTGGCCTCGCTGCCGCGCCTTGCGATGCTGATCGTGGACGAAGAGCACGACCCGGCCTACAAGCAGCAGGAGGGCCTGCGCTACTCGGCGCGCGACCTCGCCGTATGGCGCGCGAAGCAGCTCGGCGTACCTGTCGTGCTCGGCTCGGCCACGCCCTCGCTGGAAAGCTGGTGGCAGGCGGAGCGGGGCCGCTACACGCGTCTCACGCTCACGCGGCGCGCGGTGGCCGACGCCGCGCTGCCTGGGGTGCGCCTGATCGATCTGGAAGAGGAACGGCGGCGCGGGCGAGCGTCGTTCGAGGGACTCTCGGGGCCGCTCGTCGCGGCCATGAAGGCGCGCCTCGAACGCGGCGAGCAGAGCCTCGTGTTCCTGAACCGGCGCGGCTACGCGCCGGTGCTGTCGTGCGACGCCTGCGGCTGGGTCGCGGGCTGCCCGCGCTGCAGCGCCTACGTCGTGCTGCACAAGCCCGAGCACGCGCTACGCTGCCACCATTGCGGCTGGGAGTCGCGCATCCCGCGCTCGTGCCCGGAGTGCGGCAACGTCGATATCGCCCCGATGGGGCGCGGCACACAACGCATCGAGGAGGCGCTGGCGAGCGCGGTGCCGGGCGCGCGGGTGCTGCGCATCGACGCCGACAGTACGCGCCGCAAGGGCAGTGCGCAGGCGCTTTTTTCGGACGTGCACGCGGGCGACGTCGATATCCTCGTCGGCACCCAGATGATCGCGAAGGGGCATGACTTTCAGCGCGTCTCGCTGGTGGCTGTGCTGAACGCCGATAACGCGCTCTTTTCGCACGACTTCCGCGCGAGCGAGCGCCTGTTCGCGCAGCTCATGCAGGTGAGCGGCCGCGCGGGCCGGGCGGGCTTGCCCGGCGAGGTGCTGGTGCAAACACGCTATCCGCGCCATGCGATCTATCACGCGCTGGCACGTCACGACTATGTGGGGTTCGCCAATGCGCAGCTCGCGGAGCGGCGCGACGCGCACCTGCCGCCGTTCGTCCACCAGGCGCTGCTGCGCGCCGAGGGACGCACGCTCGAGGCGGCCCAGGCGTTCCTCGGCGAAGCCGCAGCCGCGCTTGCCGGCATCCCGGGCGCGGAACGCGTCACGATTTACGATGCCGTGCCGATGACCATCGTGAAAGTCATGAACGTTCACCGTGCGCAATTGCTCGTCGAAAGCCAGTCGCGCGCCGCGCTTCAGGCGACCTTGCGCGCGTGGCTGCCTGTGCTGCGCTCGCTGCGCGGCGTGCTGCGCTGGAATCTGGAAGTCGATCCGCTCGACATCTAGCGACTCGATACCATCACTTTCGCTCATATTCATAGAGCGAAAGATCGTTTCGTTTTGCGAAGCGAGTCGCCTATATTTCGCCCATTCGGCACGGTTGTAACAACAATTCCGCTCAACATCGCCGTGCCAGGACATCCTCACCAACCGGGGCATGAAGCGATGAGCAACACAGACCATACCTTGCCGGCAGCTCACGCGCCGGCGCAACCCGAGGCGCCCGTTCCACCCGCGCCGGCGGCCACGACGCTTGGCGGCGGGCTCTTTTCGACCGAAGACTGGTGGGCGGTCTGGGTTGGCCTGTTTGTCATCGCCGTGGCCTGGGCGCTCTTCGCCAGCGGCGGCAGTATCAAGTGGCTGGCCGTCGCGCCCGCGAAATGGTCCGACATTGGCAGCGCGGGCGCGGACCTCGTGCGGCATCTGCCGAACTATGCCGCGCTCTTCCTGGCGTTCGCGGTGCTGTTCGGCGTCAGCCTCGCGGCGCTCAGGCAGCGTCTCGCGCACTTTCTGCCGGCCTTCCTGATCCTGTTCGTCGGCGCCGCGCTGATCTTCACGGTGGGCGCGTGGACCGGCGCCTCGCGCTTCAATCTCGAGCCGCCTCTCGTCGCACTCGCGCTCGGCCTGGTGATATCGAATCTGTTCACGCTCCCGGCGTGGTTCCAGGCGGGCCTGCGCGTCGAGTTCTATATCAAGGTTGGCATCGTGCTGCTCGGCGCTACGCTGCCGTTCACGCTACTCGTCTGGGCGGGTCCCGTGGCCGTCGGGCAGGCCACCATCGTTTCGCTCGTCACCTTCTTCGTGATTTTCTTCGCGGGCCGCGCGTTCGGCCTCGACAAGCGTTTCGCGGCGGTGCTCGGGGTGGGCGGCGCAGTGTGCGGCGTCTCGGCCGCGATTGCGATCGCCGGTGCGGTGCGTGCGAAGCGCGAACAGGCTTCGGTGGCGATCACGCTCGTCGTGCTCTGGGCCATCGTGATGATCTTCGTGCTGCCATTCGTCTCCCGCTCGCTCGGGCTTTCAACGGCGGTGGCGGGCGCGTGGATCGGCACCTCGGAATTTGCGGATGCGGCGGGCATCGCCGCCGCCCAGGCATACGGCGATTTCGCACGGCACGCCGCCGGCGCCATTGCGGGTGCGCCCGAGGCTTCGGTGCAGGCGTTCACGCTGATGAAGGTGGTGGGCCGCGACATCTGGATCGGCATCTGGGCCTTCGTGCTCTCGCTCGTGGCAACCACCCGCTGGGAGATCGAGGAAGGCGGTCCGCAGGGCCGGGCGAATGCCCGCGAGATCTGGGCGCGCTTCCCGAAATTCGTGCTGGGTTTCGTGATCGCCTCGGCGCTCGTGACGTGGATCGCGAGCCACTACTCGCTTGCCGACTATCGCAAGGTTGTGACGCCGGGGTTCGTCGCACCCATCACCGCGCTGCGCACCTGGGCATTCACGTTCTGCTTTCTCAGCATCGGGCTCACCACGCGCCTGCGCGCGTTGTCCGCTACCGGGGCGAAGCCGTTCCTGGCTTTCACGGCCGGCGTGGCGGTCAACGTCGTGCTGGGCTATGCGCTTTCGGCGCATCTGTTCGCACCGTACTGGAACAGCCTCGGGCTGGCGGCGCGATGAGCAAGGTCGCAAGACGCGCGGCGCAGTCACGCGAGGCGGTCGCGCTGCTTGACGCCGGGGGAGGGGCGGCTACCCCTGCGCCGCCGGCCGCACACGCTTGCTGCGCGCGCTGCGTGCATCGGGACGACAGCCGGCACACGCTCGAGCAGCGCATCGCCGGTCTCGTCGTGTTCGGCTCGGGCTTTGGTGCGAGCGTTGCCACGAGCCGTCTGTGCGTGCTGCACGATCGGCTCGTTTCCCCAGGTGATCGCTGCGGGCAGTTCGCGCCGCAGCAGTAAGCAGGTGCGGCAGGCTTACTGCGCCGTATCCGCGCCTCTTGTCTCGTCGTCTTCCACCCGCAACGGCCGCATGGCAGGCGTCGACGCGCCGCGAATGAACAGCACCGCGCAAAACGCGCACATGATCCAGATCCCCGCCACCACCATCAACTTTTCCATTCCAGGCCTCACCGCTTCTAGTGCTTGTTGCATTCCCCCGTGTTGCTACCTGTATATCGGCGCATCGCCGTTTTGGTGAAGGGTGTCAAAAAAAGTTTGGGCCAGGGAAAATACTGAGTATTACCGGTCTGCCCCGGTGGGTGGGCATTTGCCGCAAACCCAATGGCTACAGGGGATCGAGAGGGGTGCAACCATGTATTTGAGATGGTTGCACCTTTTTATTTGGCCGGTTACGATGCGCCAACTTTTTGGTCATTGGCCGGTGCGGGTCAGCCGGCATACGAAGGAATCATGGCTAGCACCACTCTTGGCGTCAAAGTCGACGACCTCCTCCGCTCCCGTCTGAAAGACGCCGCCACGCGCCTCGAACGCACGCCCCACTGGCTCATCAAGCAGGCCATCTTCGCCTACCTCGAAAAGATCGAGCATGGTCAGCTGCCGCCCGAGCTGAACGGCCATGTCGGCGCTACCGATCTGGCGGACGGCGCCACCGTGGACGCCGAAGACGAAGCGGCGTCGCACCCATTCCTCGAATTCGCCCAAAACGTGCAACCGCAGTCGGTGCTGCGCGCGGCGATCACGGCCGCGTACCGCCGCCCCGAGCCGGAGTGCGTGCCGTTCCTGATCGGCGAGGCGCGTCTGCCTGCCACCCTCACGACCGACGTCACGAAGCTCGCCACGCGCCTTGTCGAGACGCTGCGCGCGAAGCGCACCGGCGGCGGTGTCGAAGGGCTGATCCACGAGTTCTCGCTGTCCAGCCAGGAAGGCGTGGCGCTGATGTGTCTGGCCGAAGCGCTGCTGCGCATTCCCGACCGCGCCACGCGCGATGCGCTGATCCGCGACAAGATCAGCAAGGGCGACTGGAAGTCCCACGTGGGCCACGCGCCGTCACTGTTCGTGAACGCCGCCACCTGGGGCCTCATGATCACCGGCAAGCTCGTCACGACGAACAGCGAGACGGGTCTTTCGTCGGCGCTCACGCGCATGATCGGCAAGGGCGGCGAGCCGCTGATCCGCAAGGGCGTGGACATGGCGATGCGCCTGATGGGCGAGCAGTTCGTCACGGGCGAGAACATTTCCGAGGCGCTCGCGAACAGCCGCAAGTACGAGGCACGCGGCTTCCGCTACTCGTACGACATGCTCGGCGAAGCGGCGACGACCGAAGCCGATGCGCTGCGCTACTACGCCTCCTACGAGCAGGCGATCCACGCGATCGGCAAGGCCGCGGGCGGGCGCGGCATCTACGAAGGCCCGGGTATTTCGATCAAGCTCTCGGCGCTGCATGCGCGCTACTCGCGCGCGCAGCAGGAACGCACGATGAGCGAGCTGCTGCCGCGCGTGCGCGCGCTCGCGGTGCTGGCGCGCCGCTATGACATCGGCCTGAACATCGACGCCGAGGAAGCCGACCGGCTCGAGCTCTCGCTCGACCTGCTCGAAGCGCTGTGCTTCGATCCGGAGCTGCAGGGCTGGAACGGCATCGGCTTCGTGGTGCAGGCGTACCAGAAGCGCTGCCCGTTCGTGATCGACTACATCGTCGATCTCGCGCGCCGCAGCCGTCACCGCATCATGGTGCGCCTCGTGAAGGGCGCGTACTGGGACACCGAAATCAAGCGCGCCCAGGTGGACGGCCTGGAAGGCTATCCGGTCTATACGCGCAAGATCTACACCGACGTTTCGTACCTCGCGTGCGCGAAGAAGCTGCTCGGCGCGCCCGATGCGGTCTATCCGCAGTTCGCCACGCACAACGCGTACACGCTCGCTGCGATCTATCACCTCGCCGGGCAGAACTACTACCCCGGCCAGTACGAGTTCCAGTGCCTGCACGGCATGGGCGAGCCGCTCTACGAAGAAGTCACGGGGCCGCTCGCGGCCGGCAAGCTCAACCGTCCGTGCCGCGTCTACGCGCCGGTCGGCACGCACGAGACGCTGCTCGCGTACCTCGTGCGCCGCCTGCTGGAGAACGGCGCGAACACCTCGTTCGTGAACCGCATTGCCGACGAAACCATTCCGGTGAGCGAACTCGTCACGAACCCCGTGGATGACGCCGCGAAGGTCGTGCCGCCCGGCGCGCCGCACACGAAGATCCCGCTGCCGCGCGATCTCTACGGCAACGAGCGCCTCAACTCGATGGGCCTCGATCTTTCGAACGAGCATCGTCTCGCGTCGCTCTCCTCGGCGCTGCTCGCGAGCGCGCACCATCACTGGCGCGCGACGCCCATGCTCGAGGACAACGAGATCGCCGCGGGCGCGGCGCGCGAAGTGCGCAATCCGGCCGATCACCGCGACCTCGTGGGCACCGTGGTCGAAGCGACGCCGCAGCACGTGAGCGCCGCGCTCGCGCATGCGGTGGCCGCCGCGCCGATCTGGCAGGCCACGCCCGTCGAGGAGCGCGCCGACTGCCTCGCGCGCGCCGCCGACCTGCTCGAAGCGCAGATGCACACGCTCATGGGCCTGATCGTGCGCGAGGCGGGCAAGTCGCTACCGAACGCCGTGTCGGAAATCCGCGAGGCCGTCGACTTCCTGCGCTACTACTCCACGCAGATCCGCGAGGAATTCTCGAACGACACGCATCGCCCGCTCGGCCCCGTGGTCTGCATCAGCCCGTGGAATTTCCCGCTCGCGATCTTTATGGGCCAGGTGGCCGCGGCGCTGGCCGCCGGCAACACGGTGCTCGCGAAGCCCGCCGAGCAGACGCCGCTGATCGCGGCCCAGGCCGTGCGCGTGCTGCGCGAAGCCGGGGTGCCGGCCGGCGCGGTGCAGCTCTTGCCGGGCGATGGTGAAACGGTTGGCGCAGCTTTGGTGGCCGATGCGCGCACGCGCGCCGTGATGTTCACGGGCTCGACCGAAGTGGCGCGCCTCATCAACAGGCAACTCGCGGAGCGCCTCGACAGCGAGGGCCGCCCGATACCGCTGATCGCGGAGACCGGCGGCCAGAACGCGATGATCGTCGATTCGTCGGCGCTCGCGGAGCAGGTGGTGGCCGACGTGCTGCAAAGCGCGTTCGACTCGGCAGGCCAGCGCTGCTCGGCGCTGCGCGTGCTGTGCCTGCAGGAGGACGTGGCGGAGCGCACGCTCGAAATGCTCACGGGCGCGATGAAGGAACTGTCGATTGGCAATCCTGATCGTCTTTCGACTGATGTCGGTCCCGTGATCGACGTGGAGGCGCGGCGCGGTATCGACGCGCACATCGCCGCAATGCGCGAGAAGGGCCGCAAAGTCACGCAGTTGCCGTTGCCCGAAGGCTGTGCGGCAGGCACCTTCGTGCCGCCGACGCTCATCGAGGTCGACAGCCTGGACGAGCTCAAGCGCGAAGTGTTCGGCCCGGTGCTGCATGTGATCCGCTATCGCCGCAGCCAGCTCGACCGCCTGCTCGAACAGATTCGCGCGACGGGCTACGGTCTCACGCTGGGCATCCATACGCGTATCGACGAAACCATCGCGCACGTGATCGGGCGCGCGCACGTGGGCAACATCTACGTGAACCGCAACGTGATCGGCGCCGTGGTGGGCGTGCAGCCGTTCGGCGGCGAAGGTCTCTCGGGCACGGGTCCGAAGGCGGGCGGCGCGCTCTATCTGTCGCGTCTGCTCGCCACGCGCCCGGCTGGTCTGCCGAAGTCGCTCGTACGCGCGCTCGTGGTCGACGCGCCGCGAGGCGAGAGCGGCGAGCGTGCGCAGTCGGCCCCGCAATCGGCCCCGCAATCGGCCCATTCAGCGCTCACCGCGCTGCGCGACTGGCTGATCGCCGAGCGCGAGCCGGCGCTGGCCGCACGCTGCGACGGCTACCTCGACTACGTACTGGCGGGCGCGACCGCGGTGCTGCCGGGGCCGACGGGCGAGCGCAACACCTATACGCTTTCGGCACGCGGCACGGTGCTGTGCGTGCCCTCGACGGCGACGGGCGCCCGCGCGCAGCTCGCCGTCGTGCTGGCGACGGGCAACCGCGCGCTCTTCTCGGGCGCGGCGGGCGAAGCGCTCGTGAGCGCGCTGCCGGCGTCGCTGAAGGCGCATGCGAGTGTGCAGAATCCGGTGCAAAAGGGCGCCGACGCGCAGTACGATGCGGTCCTCTTCGAAGGCGACAGCGACGAGCTGCTCGCGCTCGTAAAGGAAGTGGCGCGGCGTGGCGGGCCGATCGTCTCGGTGCAGGGCGTCGCGGCCCATGCGCTGGCGAACGGCGACGAAGATTACGCCCTCGAGCGTCTGCTCACGGAGCGCTCGGTGAGCGTGAATACGGCCGCGGCGGGCGGCAATGCAAATCTGATGACGATCGGCTGAGCGCAGTCCATACTGTCGGTCGTCTCAAGACAAGGAAGCGGCAAAGCCCTGGGCCCAAGCCGCTCCATCCATACCTGGTACCAAGGAGAAGCTATGCAATACACCATGAAGCAGCTGGCAGGCGCCGCGATTGCCGCGGCCATGTCGCTGGCGGGGACCGCGCACGCGCAGCAAGCCGAGGACGTGAAGATCGGTTTTGCCGGCCCGATGACGGGTGCCCAGGCACACTACGGCAAGGATTTCCAGAACGGCATCGTCCTCGCTGTCGAAGACATGAACGCCACGAAGCCGGTGATCGGCGGCAAGCAGATCCACTTCGTGCTGGATTCGGCCGACGACCAGGCGGACCCGCGCACCGGTACGACCGTCGCGCAGAAGCTCGTGGATGACGGCATCAAGGGCATGCTCGGCCACTTCAACTCGGGCACGACGATTCCCGCTTCGCGCATCTACGCGAACGCCGGCATTCCGGAAATCGCCATGGCGACCGCACCGGAATACACGCAGCAGGGCTTCAACACCACGTTCCGCATGATGACCTCGGACACGCAGCAGGGTTCGGTGGCCGGCACGTTCGCGGTGAAGAGCCTGGGCGTGAAGAAGATCGCCGTGGTTGACGACCGCACGGCCTATGGCCAGGGTCTCGCGGACCAGTTCTCGAAGGCGGCGAAGGCGGCTGGCGGTACGATCATCGACCGCGAGTACACGAACGACAAGGCTGTCGACTTCAAGTCGATCCTTACCAAGATCAAGGCCGAAAATCCGGACCTGATCTACTACGGCGGCGCCGACGCGCAGGCCGCGCCGATGGTCAAGCAGATGAAGTCGCTGGGCATCAAGGCGCCGCTGATGGGCGGCGAGATGGTCCATACGCCGACCTTCCTGCAGATCGCGGGCGACGCGGCGAACGGCACGGTGGCATCGCTCGCGGGCCTGCCGCTGGACGAAATGCCGGGCGGCAAGAACTATGTCGAGAAGTACAAGAAGCGCTTCGGCGAGGACGTCCAGACCTATTCGCCGTACGCGTATGACGGCGCGATGGCCATGTTCGCGGCAATGAAGGCTGCGAACTCGACGGATCCGGCGAAGTACCTGCCGTACCTCGCGAAGACCAACATGCCGGCCGTGACGACGAAGGATCTCGCGTACGACCCGCACGGCGACCTGAAGAACGGCGGCATCACGCTGTACAAGGTCGAGGACGGCAAGTGGACGACGCTGCAAAGCGTGGGCGGCAAGTAATGCGCTTCGTGGCGTGAGGGGCGGGCGGTTCGCCGCCTGACGTTCGCGCCGCTCGAAGTCACAAAAAAAGCCCTTCAGGAATGCGTTCCTGAAGGGCTTTTGTTTTGCCAGCCTCGGACGAGAGCGCAGCTCAGTTGCGCGTCTTCAAAGCCGTCTCGCGAATCTGCTCGAGCGTCGCTGCCGGCGTGCTCGCATCCTTCGGTATCCGAATTTCGATCAGTGCTGGACCACCCGCATTGAGCGCGCGCTCCAGCGCGGGCAGGAACGCGGCAGTCGACTCCACGGTTTCGCCGTGTGCACCGAACGACTGCGCAAACGCCGCGAAATCCGGATTCGTGAGTTGCGTGCCGTGCACGCGCCCCGGATAGTGGCGCTCCTGGTGCATGCGGATCGTGCCGTAATGCCCGTTGTTCACGACGATGAACACGACGGCGAGCCCATACTGCATGGCGGTGGCGAGTTCCTGCGCGGACATCATGAAGCAGCCGTCGCCGGCGAGCGCGACCACGGTGCGCGAGGGATAGAGCGACTTCGCGGCAATCGCGGCGGGCACGCCGTAACCCATCGCGCCGCTCGTGGGGGCAAGCTGCGAGCGGAAGTGACGGTACGCGTAGTGCCGGTGCAGCCACGTTGCGTAGTTGCCCGCGCCGTTCGTGACGATGGCGTCGTCGGGCAGGCGTGCGCGCAATTGCTGCATCACCTCGCCAAGCTGCACGTTGCCGGGCATCGGGAGCGGTTCGCGCCACGCGAGATACGCGCGGTGAGCCGCCTCGGCGCTGCCGTCCCACGCGGGCTTCGCCGGCGCTTCGAGCGCCGCGAGCAGCGCCGCGATCTCCGGCAGACCCGAGACGATCGGCAGATCGGCGGCGTAGACGCGTCCCAGTTCCTCCGCGCCCTGGTGCACGTGGATCAGCGTCTGCTTCGTCTTCGGAATGTCGAGAAGCGCGTAGCCGCCCGTTGTCGCTTCGCCGAGGCGCGGCCCGAGTGCGAGCAGCACGTCCGCTTCGCGGATGCGCTGCGCGAGCGCCGGATTCACGCCAAGGCCGACGTCGCCGGCGTAGTTCGGGTGGTCGTTGTTCAGCGTGTCCTGGAAGCGGAACGCGAGGCCGATGGGCAGGCGCCAGTTCTCGACGAAGCGCTGCAGGTCGGCGCAGGCTTCAGGCGTCCAGCCGTGGCCACCCGCGATCACAAAGGGCTTTTTCGCGTTCGCGAGCAGCGTGCGCAGTTGCGCCATCTGCGCGGTCGAAGGCGTGGCCTGCACGCGTTGCGCAGCCGGCGCCACGCCTTGCGCCTGCGAGGCGGGGAAGGGCTCGCTCAGCATGTCTTCGGGCAGCGCCAGCACGACCGGGCCGGGTCGGCCCGACGTCGCGACATGGAACGCGCGGCTCAGATATTCGGGCACGCGGCGGGCGTCGTCGATCTGCGCGACCCACTTCGCCATCTGCCCGAACATGCGGCGGTAATCGATTTCCTGAAACGCTTCGCGATCCATCTGGTCGCGCGCCACCTGGCCGATCAGCAGGATCATCGGCGTCGAATCCTGGAACGCCGTATGCACGCCGATCGACGCATGCGTTGCACCCGGCCCGCGCGTGACGAATGCGATGCCGGGCTTGCCGGTGAGTTTGCCGGCCGCTTCTGCCATGTTCGCGGCGCCCGCTTCGTGGCGGCACACCACCGTCTCGATCTGGCCGGTCACGTCGTGCAGCGCGTCGAGCACGGCAAGGTAGCTTTCGCCCGGCACGCAGAACACGCGCGTCACGTTGTTCGCCACGAGCGCCTCGACGAGCAGGCGCGCGCCCGTGGTGGTTGCGGAGGCAACGGATTCGTTCGGCTGCGTCATCTCGGTCATGTCTCCCAGTGTCTATTCAAGCTTCAGGCCATCAGAACGACGCGCACGCTGCATCAGCACTCGACGATGTTCACCGCGAGGCCGCCACGCGACGTCTCCTTGTACTTGGTCTTCATGTCGGCGCCGGTCTCGCGCATGGTCTTGATGACCGAGTCGAGCGAGACGTAATGCGCGCCGTCGCCGCGCAGCGCCATGCGCGCGGCGTTCACGGCCTTCACCGAAGCCATCGCGTTGCGTTCGATGCAGGGGATCTGCACCATGCCGCCAACGGGGTCGCAGGTGAGGCCGAGGTTGTGCTCCATGCCGATTTCCGCGGCGTTTTCCACCTGCTGCGGCGTGCCGCCGAGCACGGCGGCGAGCGCGCCCGCGGCCATCGAGCAAGCCACGCCCACTTCGCCCTGGCAGCCCACTTCGGCGCCCGAGATCGAGGCGTTGAGCTTGTAGAGGATGCCGATGGCCGCGGCGGTGAGCAGGAAGTCGACTACGCCCTGTTCGTTCGCGCCCGGCGTGAAGCGCACGTAGTAGTGCAGCACGGCGGGGATGATGCCCGCGGCGCCGTTGGTGGGCGCGGTGACGACGCGCCCACCCGCGGCATTCTCCTCGTTCACGGCGATCGCATAGAGATTGATCCAGTCGATCATCGAGAGCGGGTCTTGCAGTGCGCGCTCGGGGTTGCCGGTGAGTGCGCGATAGAGCTGCACCGCACGCCGCTTCACGTTGAAAGGGCCAGGCAGCGTGCCTTCGGCCGCCGGATTGCCGATGCCGCAGCCGCGCGACACGCAGGACTGCATGACGTCCCAGATGCGCAGGAGGCCCACGCGGATTTCCTCGTCGCTGCGCCAGACGCGTTCGTTCTCCAGCATCAGCTGCGCCACGTTCTTGCCCGTCGATGCGCACAGCTCGAGCAGTTCGGCGCCCGTACGGAAGGGGTTCGGCAGCTGTTCGGCGGCGGCCAGCACCTTCGTGTTCGGTGCGCCGGCCGTCACCACGAAGCCGCCGCCCACGGAGAGATAAGTGCTTTCGCGCAGCGTCGCGCCGTTTGCGTCGAGCGCGCGCAGCTTCATGCCGTTCGGGTGCTCGGGCAGCGCCTGGCGATAGAAGGCGATGTGCTCTTTCTGCACGAATGGAATCGTGTGGTGGCCGAGCAGCGCGAGCAGGCGTGACGTGCGCACGGCTTCGAGACGGTCGACGATGGTGTCGGGGTTCACCGTGTCCGGCGCGTCGCCCATCAGGCCCAGCATCACGCCGCGGTCGGTGCCGTGGCCCTTGCCGGTCGCGCCGAGCGAACCGTACAGTTCGACTTTCACCGCAGCCGTGGGCGCGAGGAGACCATCGCGCTCGAGCCCCTCGGCGAACATCAGCGCCGCGCGCATCGGCCCGACGGTGTGCGAGCTGGACGGGCCGATGCCGATTTTGAAGAGATCGAAAACGCTGACTGCCATGATGAGTACTGCTCCTGCTTCAAAAGCTCAAATCTGTTTCAAACGATCGCGCTTCGCTGCGTGCGTTGCCACGCCCAGGCGGACGAGCGCGTTCAGCGCGCGGGCAGCGGCAGGCACACGGCGAGCCACGCGGGCGGCGTCGGCGCGAGCCTGAGCGCGATCGGCGTATAACGACCGTCCAGTCGGGCGGCCAGGTGGTACAGCTCGGCGGCGTTGTTCGGGTCCCAGGCGCCGGAATAGCCGGGCAGGCCCGCTTCGCGCCGACGCGCGTCGAACGGCACCGTCGAGTGGACGAACTCCTCGTGGCTCTTCTCCCCCAGCGCATAGGGCGTGAGCCAGTCGAGCGCCTTCGCCAGCGTCGCGCCGTTGGCGGCCTGTTCGGGCAGCCAGTTGCGGTTGTGGCGGCGCGCGGCGAGCGCGGCCGTCACGAGCGGCTGCAGGTCGTAGGTCACGTAGTGCAGGGCGTCGCGCTCGCCGAAGTCGAGCGTCGAGCCGTCGGGCGCGACGTTGTCGCCGATGTGCTCGACGAAGAGCCGCTGCGCCGCCGCGATCATCTTGCGGTTGTCGAGCGTGAACGCGATCATCGCAATCAGTTTGACCCGGTGACTCTGCCAGTTGTTCGCGAACGTGCCTTTCAGCGGCCGTGGCTGCGCGTCGACCTGCGCGATGTAGCCGCTGCCCATGCGGTTCAGGAACGCCATTGTCGCGTTGCGCGTCTTCACGGAGAGCGCGCTTGCGGTCAGGTCGTACGCGAGGATCAGCCCTTCGAAGTGCGTTTCGTCGATGGGGTTGAAGCTCGGCTGATAGGTGGCGACCCAGGCGGCGAGGAAGCGGTCGACGAGCTTCAGATAGCGTTCGTTGCTCGTGGCGCGCCACGCGAGCGCGGCGTCGCGCATCAGGTCGAGCTCCTGCTCCGCTGCCACGCTCTGGTCGTAGATGCCCTCGTGCGGCAGCGTGCCTTCGGTGTGCAGCCTGGCGAGCGGATGCGGTATGTCGTTCACGTGCGCCTGCACCTCGGCAACCAGCGCTTTCACGCCGGGGTCGGCGTTGGTGCGCTCGCTCGTCTGCAGCGCGGGGGCCGCGCAGAAGTTCATCGCGGCGTGCGCGGGGGAGCCGGCGCTCAGCCAGCAACACGCCGCGGCCAGCGCGGCGACAAGCCTTACGGGCCGCGCCGGCGCGCGTGCGCCGCGCACAAAGCGCTGAAGGCCAAACGGGAAGGCCGCAACGGCCGGGTGGTTCGTGTCGGACGAGCGCGCGCCGCTGCGCACCGACCGGGCCGAGGCCCGGGTTGAGGCGCGGGTTGAGACCCGCATCGAGACCGTTAGCACCTTCCGCGCCATGCGGGACTCCCTGGTTCAAGGCTGACAGGTGTGTGATGGTAACGGTTTGCGGCGCCAAATGTGAGGATGGTGGCTGCCGCCGGCGCCAAACTCCCGCGCCGCGCGGCGGCCATCAAGACGACGTTCAGGCCTCGCTTACCGCTTGACCCGCCTCGTCATACTCGGCGATCGGCACGCACGAGCAGAACAGGTTGCGGTCGCCATAGACGTTGTCGGCGCGGCCGACCGGCGGCCAGTACTTGTGCGTCACCAGCGAGCGCACCGGATAGGCGGCCTGCTCGCGCGAGTAGGCGTGCTTCCAGTCGTCGGCGACGACCACGGCCGCCGTGTGCGGTGCGTGGCGCAGCGGGTTGTCTTCCTTGTCCGCGCGGCCTTCTTCCACGGCGCGGATTTCTTCGCGGATCGCGATCATCGCCGCGACAAAGCGGTCGAGTTCCTCCTTCGACTCCGACTCGGTCGGCTCGACCATCAGCGTGCCCGGCACCGGGAAGCTCATGGTCGGCGCATGGAAGCCGTAGTCCATCAGACGCTTGGCCACGTCGTCGACGCTGATGCCGCTCGCGTCCTTGATGGGACGCAGGTCGAGAATGCACTCGTGCGCGACGAGGCCGCCCGGGCCGCTATAGAGCACCGGGAAATGCGGCGCGAGTTTCTTCGCGACGTAGTTCGCGTTGAGGATCGCGGTTTCGGTCGCGGCCGTAAGGTTGGCCGCGCCCATCATGGCGATGTACATCCACGAGATCGGCAGGATCGAGGCCGAGCCATAAGGCGCCGCGCTCACCGCGCCGATGCCGTGATCGTCGCGTTTGTAACCGCTCGAAAGCTGGTTCGGCAGGAACTGCGCGAGGTGCGCGCCCACCGCCACCGGACCGACGCCCGGGCCGCCGCCGCCATGCGGGATGCAGAAGGTCTTGTGCAGGTTCAGGTGCGAGACATCGCCGCCGAACTGGCCCGGGGCCGCGAGGCCGACCATGGCGTTCATGTTCGCGCCGTCCACGTACACCTGGCCGCCGTGCGCATGCACGATCTCGCAGACTTCGCGCACGTTCTGTTCGAACACGCCGTGTGTGGAGGGGTAGGTGATCATGATTGCCGCGAGCTTGGCGGCATGTTGTTCGGCCTTGGCCTTGAGGTCGGCGAGATCGATGTTGCCTTGCGCGTCGCAGGCCACGACCACGACCTGCATGCCGGCCATTTGCGCCGATGCCGGGTTCGTGCCGTGAGCCGAGGCCGGGATCAGGCAGACGTTGCGATGGGCTTCGCCGCGCGAGGCGTGGTACGCCTGGATGATGAGCAGACCCGCGTACTCGCCCTGCGAGCCCGCGTTCGGCTGCAGCGAGACGGCCGCGTAGCCCGTGGCGGCCACGAGCATCTGCTCGAGCTGATCGACCATCTCGCGATAGCCGACCGTTTGTTCAGCGGGCGCGAACGGATGGACGCGACCGAATTCGGGCCACGTGACCGGCAGCATTTCCGAAGTCGCGTTGAGCTTCATCGTGCACGAGCCGAGCGGGATCATCGAGCGGTCGAGCGCGAGATCCTTGTCGGAGAGGCTGCGCAGGTAGCGCAGCATTTCCGTTTCGGAATGGTGGCGGTTGAACACCGGATGCGCGAGGTACGCGCTTTCGCGCACGAGCGTGGCCGGAAACGAGATGGCCGCCTTCGAGGAGAGTTCGGCGTCGAGCGTGTCGACCGAGGGCGCCTCACTGGCGAATGCCGCTTGCGCGAACACGGCAAGCAGGTCGGCGAGGTCGGCGCGCGTCGTCGTTTCGTCGACGGAAACGCCCACTCGCGTCTCGCTCACGTGGCGCAGGTTCATGCCGCGTGCGAGCGCCGCGTCGTGCAGCGCCTGGGTGCGCGGGCCCGCTTCGAACGTGAGCGTGTCGAAGAACGTTTCGTTGGCGAGCGTGTAGCCCAGTTGCTTCGCGCCGGCCGCGAGGATCGCCGCGATGCGGTTCACGCGTAGCGCGATCGTCTTCAGGCCCTGTGGGCCGTGATAAACGGCGTACATGCTCGCCATGATGGCGAGCAGCGCCTGCGCCGTGCAGACGTTCGAGGTCGCCTTCTCGCGGCGGATGTGCTGCTCGCGCGTTTGCAGCGCGAGGCGCAGCGCCGGGTTGCCCTGGGCGTCGACGGTCACGCCGACCAGACGGCCCGGCATCTGACGCTTGAAGTCATCCTTCACGGCGAGATACGCGGCGTGCGGGCCGCCGAAGCCCATCGGCACGCCGAAGCGCTGCGAGTTGCCTACGGCCACGTCCGCGCCCCATTCGCCCGGCGGCGTGAGCAGCGTGAGCGCGAGCAGATCGGCGGCGGCGATCACCGCACCGCCGCTCGCGTGGATGGCGCCAGCGAGTTCGCGGTAGTCGCGCACATCGCCGTTTGCGCCCGGATATTGCAGCAGCACGCCGAAGGCCCCAGCGTTCGCGGCTTCAGCCGCCGGGCCGACCTTCACTTCGATGCCGATCGGCTTCGCGCGGGTCTTCACGACTTCGAGCGTCTGCGGCAGCACGTCGTCGGCCACGTAGAACAGGTTCGACTTCGACTTGCCGGTGCGCTGGACGAGCGTCATTGCCTCGGCGGCGGCCGTGGCCTCGTCGAGCAGGGACGCGTTCGAGATCGCGAGGCCCGTGAGGTCGGTGATCATCTGCTGGAAGTTCAGCAGGGCTTCAAGGCGGCCCTGGGAGATTTCCGGCTGGTACGGCGTGTACGCGGTGTACCACGCCGGGTTTTCGAGCACGTTGCGCAGGATGACGGCTGGCGTGTGCGTGTCGTAGTAGCCCTGCCCGATATAGGAGCGGAACACCTCGTTCTTGTCGGCGAGCGCGCGCAGGCCCGCGAGTGCCTCCGCTTCCGTGCGCGGTTGCGCGAACGGCCCGAGCGGCAGGGTTTCCTTGCGGCGGATCGCAGCCGGAATCACCGCTTCGATCAGCGCGGCGCGCGAGGCGAAGCCGAGCGTGTCGAGCATCGCCTGCTGGTCGGCCGTGTCGGGGCCGATGTGGCGGCCGGCGAAGGCGTCGTGCGTTTCGAGCGCGGCGAGAGTGAGGGAGGTGTTCATCAGACGATCCGGGTGTTCGAGCTTCATGGGCGTTCCTGCGGGCGCGGCGGCCGGGCTCGTGCCGCCGCGCGGGTGCGTTGTGCTTGAGGGTTAGGCGCCGATGGCCTTTTCGTAGGCGGCGGCGTCGATCAGGCGGTCGAGCGAGGCGCCCGCCGCCGGCTTGATCTTGAAGAGCCACGATTCGTAGGGCGCGCCGTTCACCTGGTCGGGCGTATCGACGAGCGCGCTGTTCGAATCGACGATCTCGCCCGCAACCGGGGCGTAGATGTCCGAGGCGGCCTTGACCGACTCGATCACGGCGACGGCGTCGCCCGCCGCGACCGTGCGGCCTGCTTCAGGCAGCTCGAGGAAGACGATGTCGCCCAGCGCTTCCTGCGCGTGGTCGGTGATGCCGACGGTCAGCGTGCCGTCGGCTTCGGTGCGGACCCATTCGTGCGATTCGGTGTATTTCAGATCGGCCGGGATGCTCATTGGATGCTCCAGTGCGTGGTTCGCGGTTGCTTGCAAAGACTTCGGAGGAGGGGGCGTGCGCGTGCCTGTCATGCGACCAGGCGCACGGCGTTCAGGCGGCCAGCACCTTGCCGTTGCGCACGAACGGCAGTTTTACCACGCTTGCGGGAAGGGCTTTGTCACGGATCTGCACCTGCACGATATCGCCCGGCTGCACGCCCTGCGGCACGCGCGCAAAGGCGATGGATTCCTGCATGGTCGGCGAGAACGTGCCGCTCGTGATCTCGCCCTCGCCGTGCGGCGTGAGCACCTTCTGGTGCGCACGCAGCACGCCGCCCGCCTTGCCGTTTTCCTTCTGCAGGATCAGGCCGACGAAGGCCGAGCGCGAGCCGTTGCTCTCGAGCACGGTACGGCCGATGAAATCGCGCGGCTCCTTCAGGTCGACGGTCCAGGCGAGGCCCGCGTCGAGCGGCGAGACGGTGTCGTCCATGTCCTGGCCGTAGAGGTTCATGCCCGCTTCGAGGCGCAGCGTGTCGCGAGCGCCGAGGCCGCAGGGCTTCACGCCCTGACGCTGCAGCGCGTCCCAGAACTCGCCCACGGCGGCGGCGGGCAGGATCACTTCGAAGCCGTCTTCGCCGGTGTAGCCCGTGCGCGCGATCATCAGCTCGCCGAACGGCGTGGCTTCGATCTTCGCGGCGTTGAAGGGTTTGAGGGTTTCGGTGCAGCTGCGCGACGAGGGCGCCACCTGCCAGACCTTCTCGCGGGCGTTCGGGCCCTGCACGGCGACGATCGCCAGATCGCGGCGCGGCGTGATGGTGAGGCCGAAGCCTTCCGCGGCGTTGAGCTTCTCGAACCAGGCGAGATCCTTCTCTGCCGTGCCCGCATTGACGACGGTGCGGAACTGGTCGTCGGCAAAGAAATAGACGATCAGGTCGTCGATCACGCCGCCTTCGGGGTTCAGCATGCAGGTGTAGAGCGCGCGGCCCGGCGTGGTGAGCTTCGCGACGTTGTTGGCAAGGGCGCGCGAGAAGAAAGCGCGCGCCTTCGGGCCCGCGAAATCGACGACGCACATGTGCGAGACGTCGAACATGCCGGCGTCGGTGCGCACGGCGCGGTGCTCGTCGATCTGCGAGCCGTAGTTGACGGGCATGTCCCAGCCGCCGAAGTCGACCATGCGGGCGTCGAGCGCGCGGTGGGTGGCGTTGAGCGGGGTACGTTTCAGTTCGGTCATGGGGCGGCCTCGGCACGGTCGAAAACGAAAAAGGCCATGCATGAGGCACCGCAGGCGATATGCCTGTGGATGCTTCGTGCATGGCCCCTCTGTCCTCGGTACCTGAGAGATTGCGCCGCGCGCTGTGAACAGCGCTTGAGCGGCGCGCGCCCCTTCGGTGGGCAGTCTGAACCCGGCCTGTCTTGCCGCCGTTCTGCTGCCGCTCTCCAGAGTGCGGACTTTGTTGCGTTTCCGTGCGCCGCGCGATATCGCGCAAGGCTGGCGGAAAGGCGGTCCGGCGCGCACGGTCCCTTTTGCCTGAGAGTTTGTGGGTTGCCCCTTCGGCGGCGCCGGCTGCGCTCGAAAGCGGCAATCGGCACGCTCTCCCGGCGCGCGCAGCGATTGTGCGCGAGGCGCACAGGGCGTGTCAATGTGGAAAAATTCGGGGTCGAGGGACCGATGGCCCGGAGCCGCTTGCGGCTGCCGGTTTGAGAAGCCTGGCGCGGCGACGGCGCTTCGCGTGCCGCTGGAGGGATAGGACGTGCTAGACCGGCTTTGCCCGGTCCGCACGTCCAACACAAACGCGCATGACGCGCCCGAGGGACTGCGACGGATTACTCGCCGATCGCGTGCGCGGCCTGGTCGAGTTCCTGGTTCAGCACGCGCTGCTCGTCCGGCGAGAGGCCGCCGCCGTGCTGCGAGGCCATGTTGTGCGCTTCGCCGCGAATTTCGTCGAGGCGGTGATGCAGCGCGTTGCCTTGCGGCGGCGGGTAGTAGCCCTGGTTCACGTGAGCGTCGATGCGGTGGCCCAGATTGTCGATGCGGCCATCCACCTGATGCAGGCGCTCAGCGGCAATCTGATGCGGCGTCGGGCCGGACGGCGGAGGCGGCGGCTGGTTGACGACGCAGGCTGCGAGCGTCGAGACGAGGGCGCTTGCAGCAAGCGCACGTGCGATACGGGACATGTAAGACTCCTTGTGGTCGTTGTCGCTCTTTCTGGCGTTGTCCGAACGCCCAACGTTTCAGCTGTTTATTGAGATGACCGGGGGGCGGGTCAGGACTTGTAACCGTTTGTATTCATCTTTCATGGGTGTCGGAACAATGAAAGGTGGGGGCGAGGCTGCCGAAATCCTCGAAGGCGAAGCCGGGGCTGCCCAACCAACGGCAATCACGCGGACAAGCTGGCGCCGGCGGCGCCTGCACAAGCGCTACCGGCGTCCGACGACCTTGCTTTCAGTTGCCTCGCGCGAACGCCAGGGTGCGTCCCTCGGCGGCGCTTTGCGTGGCCAGCTCGATCACGGTCATCACGTCGATGGCGTCCTGCGGGCTCACCGGGAACGGCACGCCTTCGCGGATCGAAGCGGCCAGCGCGCGATAGAGGCCGGTGTAGTCGCCGTTCAGGGTGGGCAGGCTGCGCTCCGTTTCGCCGCCGTCGTCAAGCAGTACATGCAGCCGTCCCGCCTCGTTGCCGGCGCCGTAGCCCGCCTGTCCCGGACGCAGCCCCGCCTTCAGCTGGTCCTCCTGGGTGTCGAGCCCGTTCTTCAGATAGCTGCCGCCCGTCCCGTTGATCACGAAGCGCGGCGAGAAGGCCGCCAGCGCGCTCGCGTGCAGCACCGCTTCGTGCTGCGCGTAGCCCAGCACGAGATGGGCGTAATCGGGCGCCGTGGCGTTGTCGCGGCGCGTGCGCACGAATGCCGTCACCGTTTCGGGCGTGCCGAACAGGGCGAGCGCCTGGTCGATCAGATGCGGCCCGAGGTCGTAGAGCAGGCCGCCGCCGCGCGAGGCGTCTTCGCGCCAGCGCTGGCGCACGAGCGGCCGGAAGCGGTCGAAATGCGATTCGAACTGCGTGATGCGTCCCAGCTCGCCGCCTTCGACGAGCGCGCGCACGGTGAGGAAATCGCCGTCCCAGCGGCGATTGTGGAACGGCGCGAACACGAGCCCGCGCTCGGTCGCGAGCGCGGCGAGCGTGCGCGCTTGCGCCGCCGTGAGCGTGACCGGCTTGTCGACGAGCACGTGCTTGCCGCGCTCCAGCGTGCGGCGGGCGAGGTCGAAGTGCGTGTCGTTCGGCGTGGCGATCACCACGCATTCCACGTCGGTCAGCGCGAGCAGCGCGTCCAGGTCGGGAACGATGGCGGCGGCGGGAAAATCGGCGCGGGCACGCTCCGGCTGGCCGGTGGCGATGGCGGCGAGCTCGACCGCGTGGCAATGCGCGATCACGGGGGCGTGGAAGGTCTGGCCGGCAAAGCCATAGCCCATCAGGCCGAGTTTCAGCGGGGAAGTCATGGGGCGATTCCTGCAAGAAGCGGCGTGGCCGAAGCCGCAGCCGCGGTGGGCGGGAGGGCGTTATTGTGGCATGCGGTGGGACGCGGGTGGGGGCCGAACCCGCGCCGTGCGTGGGGATCGGGTGCCGGCGTGGGCGCGCGTGGGGTGCGCGCATCGGGTGACCTGGCGCGACGTTCGGTTATGCGTTTGGCCATGCGTTCGGTCGTGTTAACATCGCACCTCCCGCGCGGCGCCCGGCCGTCCCACCCGTTTTTCCAATCCAGCAACGATGTCCGCAGGCCTGAATCCCGCCCAAAGCGAAGCGGTGCGCTATCTCGACGGTCCCTGTCTCGTGCTCGCTGGCGCAGGCAGCGGCAAGACGCGCGTCATCACGCAGAAGATCGCGCACCTCATCGAAGCAAAAGGCTTCGAGCCGCGCCATATCGCGGCCGTCACCTTCACCAACAAGGCCGCCGCCGAAATGCGCGAGCGCGTGGGCAAGCTGCTCGAAGGCAAGACGCTCACCACGCCCGGCAAGGAAGGCCGCAAGGTGCCGGTGAACCAGCTCACCGTCTGCACGTTCCATTCGCTGGGCGTGCAGATCCTGCGCCAGGAAGCCGAGCATCTGGGACTCAAGCCCCAGTTCTCGATCATGGACGCCGACGACTGCTTCGCCATGATCCAGGAGCAGGTGGGCTCGACCGACAAGGGCTTCATCCGCAAGATCCAGTCGATCATCTCGCTCTGGAAGAACGGTCTCGTGATGCCCGAGCAGGCGCTCGCCACTGCCGCGAACGAGGACGAACACCAGGCGGCCATCGTCTACCGCAACTACGTGGCGACACTGCACGCTTACCAGGCCGTGGACTTCGACGACCTGATCCGCCTGCCCGCGGAGCTCTTCGCGAACAACGAGCCGGTGCGCGACCGCTGGCAGAACAAGCTGCGCTACCTGCTGATCGACGAGTACCAGGACACCAACGCCTGCCAGTACGAGCTGCTCAAGCTGCTGGCGGGCCCGCGCGCCGCCTTCACGGCCGTGGGCGACGACGACCAGGCCATCTACGGCTGGCGCGGCGCCACGCTCGAAAACCTCGCACAGCTCGGCAAGGACTTCCCGAAGCTCCACGTCATCAAGCTCGAGCAGAACTACCGTTCGACCGTGCGCATTCTCACGGCGGCGAACAACGTCATCGCGAACAACCCGAAGCTCTTCGAGAAGAAGCTCTGGTCCGAGCACGGCATGGGCGACACCATCACCGTCACGCCCTGCAACGACGAAGAGCACGAGGCCGAATCGGTGGTGTTCCGGCTTTCGGCGCACAAGTTCGAGCGCCGCGCGCAGTTCCGCGACTACGCGATCCTCTATCGCGGCAACTTCCAGGCGCGCATCTTCGAACAGGTGCTGCGCCGCGAGCGCATTCCCTACGTGCTCTCGGGCGGCCAGTCATTCTTCGACAAGGCCGAGATCAAAGACCTCTGCGCCTACCTGCGCCTGATCGCCAACCCCGACGACGACCCCGCGTTCATCCGCGCGATCACCACGCCGCGCCGCGGCGTGGGCAACACCACGCTCGAAGCACTGGGCTCGTTCGCGGGGCAGGCGAAGGTGTCGCTGTTCGAGGCGGTGTATATGGGCGGCATCGAAGCGCGCCTTTCCGCGCGCCAGGTCGAGCCGATGCGCGTGTTCTGCGACTTCATGCAGCGCCTCACCGAACGCGCCGAGAAGGAACCGGCGACAGTCGTGCTCGACGACCTCATGGAAGCGATCCACTACGAGGCCTATCTGTACGACGCCTTCGACGAGCGCCAGGCCCAGTCGAAGTGGCAGAACGTGCTGGAATTCGTGGAGTGGCTCAAGCGCAAGGGCACGAAGCCCGAACAGGAGATCGGCGAAGACAGCGAGGCCACCGGCTACGACAACGCCGACGGCCTCGCCGATACCGGCAAGAACCTGATGGGCCTGATCCAGACCGTGGCCCTGATGTCGATGCTCGAAGGCAAGGACGAAGACCCGGACGCGGTGCGCCTTTCGACCGTGCACGCGTCGAAGGGGCTGGAGTATCCGCACGTTTTCCTCGTCGGCGTGGAGGAGGGCATCATGCCCCACCGCGGCGGCTCCGAAGACGACGTGATCGACGACGCACGCATCGAGGAAGAGCGGCGCCTGATGTACGTGGCGATCACCCGCGCACAGCGCAGCCTGCACCTGAACTGGTGCAAGAAGCGCAAGCGGGCCCGCGAGACGGTGGTGTGCGAGGCCTCCCGCTTCATCCCGGAGATGGGCCTGGACGAAGCGCCGCCGCCCACCGCCGAAGAAGCGCCGATGACGCCGAAGGACCGGCTGGCAAGCCTGAAAGCGCTGCTGCAGAAGGGCTGAACGGCCGCGCCACGGCGCCTGGCAGCGAAGCGTGAGCGACGAAAACACAAAGGGCTGCATCGTGAGAGGCAGCCCTTTGTGTTTGTTGATGGTGCGAGCGTGCGCTTACTTCGCTGCGCTCACCATGTAGTCGACGGCGGCCTTCACCTGATCGTCGGGGGCGTTCGAACCGCCCTTCGGCGGCATCTGGCCCTTGCCGTGCAGCGCGTAGTTGTAGATGGTGTCCATCGGATCCTTCAGGCGCGGAGCCCAGTCGGCCTTGTTGCCGAACTTCGGCGCGCCCAGCACACCCGCCGCGTGACAGGCCTGGCAGACCTGCTGGTAGAGCGCCTTGCCGGCCTGCGAGGCGTCGGCGCTTTGATCGCCGCCGCCCGCAGCGGGCGCGGAAGCGGGTTGCGCAATGGCCGCGATGGCCGCGGCGGCAGCCGTTGCCTGGGCGGCGTTGGCATCGGCACCCGACGCCGCCTGCGTACCTGAAGCCGGCGCGGCGGCTGCCGCGCCTGATGCGCCCTGCGCGGCGCCTGGTGCGGGCATGGGCGGATTCGGGAAATTCGCGCCGCCGTGATTCGCCATGTAGGCGACGGCGAGGCCGATTTCGTAGTCGCTGTAGTCGTCGGGGCTTGTGCCGCCACGCGGCGGCATGGCGCCCTTGCCGGTGAGGGCGGTGTGCCACAGCGTGTCGTAGCCTTGGGCGATGCGCGGCGCCCAGTCGGACGCGTTGCCGAACTTCGGCGCACCCGCCGCGCCCGTGGCGTGGCAGGCCGAGCAGACGGCCTGATAGACCTGCTCGCCGGTCTTGTAGACGCGGGGTGCATTGGCGTCGCGCACGGACACCTGCGCGACGGGCGCGATGCGTTGTGCGACTTCGGCGGGGGCGAGTTCGTCGGTGCCGGCGCCCGTGCGCATCGTGTTATCCACGTAGTACGCGAGCAGGATGGCGACGATGATGGGGACGGCAAACCCGGCGACGATGACGGCGATCAGCTGGCCGGGCGTTTTGATCGGGGCTCCGTGGGGTGCTTCGCTCATGCTTGTCTCGTCTCCCGTTGGTATTGTGGTGAGCGGTACAACCTGGCGATGGATCAAACACCGACGATTATAGACGTAAGGTTTTGCGGCTGGTGGCCGCGCGCGGGGCTCTTCAGCGGGCGTTTACCCGGAGCGGCGAGGGCAGATGGATGGGGCTCCGGCGATGCAGCCCTGATTGCTGGCGGCGCCGCACGGCCAAAGCCCGCGCGGTGGACGGTTTAACGGAAACCGGGTATTCTCTCGGTCTCACTGCGGCGCCGCTTTCCGTGTGTTTTTCGCTCTTCGCGAACAGGTGGCAGCGCCAGCGTCTCAATGCGCCCGTAGCTCAATGGATAGAGTACTGCCCTCCGAAGGCAGGGGTTGCTGGTTCGATCCCAGCCGGGCGCGCCACACGAAATCAAGCACTTAGGTTCACCCTCATCTCGCCGTACGTGCCCGTAGGACTCGACACGGGACGCAAACCATGGCGACGTTCTCAAAGCGCGTATCCGCTTCTGGCGAAACTACGCATCAGGCTAAGTGCCGCAGAAAGGGCTTTCCTACCCTCAGCAGGACTTTCGGTTCACTCGCGGACGCCAAGAAGTGGGCGCGGCAGATCGAGCGAGACTGGGACCAAGGCATCGGTCAGACCGCCCAGCCGCAGGCCACCACGACGCTAGGTGATTTACTTCGCCGGTATCGCGAAGAGGTCACGCCCACGCTCCGCTCTGGCGATCTAGACGCGAAGCGGATCACCCTCTGGCTCAACGAGCCGTTCACGAAAACACTGGTGTCCGATCTGTCCCCGTCAGTGTTCGCAACGTATCGCGATGACCGGCTCAAGAAGGTATCGCCGGGGACCGTGCTGCGCGAGTTGAACATACTTCGGGCCGCGCTCAACCGGGCGAAGATCGATTGGGGCATCAGCGTTCCCGAATGCCGGATCACGCGCCCGAAGGCGCCAGCGCCCCGCGATAGGCGGCTGAAGCCGGGAGAGTTTGAGAAGCTGCTAAAGGGCTGCGAGCAGTCGCGCATCCAGCACCTGGCACCCGCAATCATCTTGGCGGTCGAGACTGCGGCGCGGCAGGGCGAACTCCTCGCGCTCACGTGGAAGAACGTCGATCTTGAGCGGAGTGTCGCGCGCTTCCCGATCACGAAGAACGGACACCCGCGAACGATCCCGCTTTCGAGTCGGGCCGTTGAAGTGTTGAGCGGGCTGGAGCGCAAAGGCGACAAGGTGCTGTGGGCCTTCGGCAAGGATCGGCGCTGCTCACTGAAGCACGCCTTCGTGCGCCTGCGTGACCGCGTTGGGATCGAGGGCTTGCGCTTTCACGACCTGCGCCGAGAGGGCGTTAGCCGCATGCTGGAGCGCGGCCTGAACATCGTGGAGGTTTCGCAGGTGAGCGGGCATCGGACGCTTTCGATGATCCAGTGTTACGCCGCGCCGCGCGCTCAGGATATCGCGAAGAAGTTGGGCTAAGGGTCCCGGACGAGGCGCGGCTTAGGTTAGAACACCTAGCCGCGCCTGTGCGACGGCCTTTCAAGGGCGGTTGTGCGGATAAAGTGCCTACTTCTTGTGCACTTCGTTTGACTCGTGCGAGACTTCTTTTCACCCAATTGTGGGGTCTTCAAAGGAGGGCATCGTGTTAAGCCAGTTTTTGAATTCCCCCACCATTCGCGCTGGCGGCAACCAGTGACCGTCTGATCCTGCGGGGTGATGTACCGGGAATAACGTCAAATACGGCTGTTGGGCGCTATCTTCACAGACGCGCTCACTTCAGATCCATATGTCGTTGCCGCGATATGTGGAGCGCAAGCATAAGACGGGAGTTGGTGGGTCAGACCACCGGAGAGGTTGGAAGGCGCCCATGCACGGCACTCGTGCCGAGAGTAGTACTTCGTGGACTACCTGAAAACCGCTGGTGTCGAATAGGGCCACTCCTTTCCCACTTCCAATCTCTATTGCGGCCAAGCACAAGAAGGAGAATTCATGGCCGAACTCAACTCAGCGATAGTCGCCATTGCCGGTGTGCTCATGGGCGGCTACTTCAACAATTTCCTTGCAGAGGATTACAAACGGTTTCGCGAAAGTCGTTCGCTCGCGGGCGCGTTGGCCGGTGAACTCGAATCACACGGTGCGGCCGTGCCTCTGATCAAGAAGGGTCTTGAGAACATGATTATGGGCCTCGCTGAAGGCAGAGAGCTAACACTGCCCGAATGGCCTATCCCATCAAGCCCGATATTCGAAGAGAACGCCTCGAAGATCGGACTGTTGGAGCCTGAGTTGGCGAAGGGCGTGGCCTACGTCTATGAGAACATCAGGGCGTTCCGCCAGTCGTTTCATCTGCTGTCGAAGAATCACCCGTCTATGCCAAAGCAGTGGAGCCAATCCATAATCATTGCTTGCTTGGCGGTAATAGAGCGCGCGGAAAACGCAGGTACGCCGCTGGTCGATGGCCTCAAGCGACATGCCTCAACAGCATATTTGAGTCGCCCCGAAACGAGAAGGCAACTCAAGTGGAGCGCTGCCGCTTGTGTCGCATTCCTGTTTGTGGTGAAGATACTTTGACATGGCGAGGTCCTGCGTACGTCCCGTGATGCTCTACGGCGCTGCTGCGTGTGGCGTTGCTCCGTTGTGTGTAGGAGTCGCCATTGGAGCATGCTTCAATGAACACATGTGAACTTGACTGTACCTCGTGTGCCGCGCTTGCTTTGTTCATTCTTCTGCGCTAGCCGCGCATTGATGCTGCCTGCACTGGGTGATTATTCGGGTTGCCCGTGATAGCCTTCCGTCAGTCCGACTTCAAGAGCGGGTGTCAATATGGGCGCAGTGGCAACGACCGCAAACGTAGTGCTTGGCATCTTCAACGCGTACATGCTGCTGCGTGCGCGGCACGTCTCCCTGATGGTCGTGCCGACAATTCCACTGGATAGTCCGGCGCTTGCCGAGGACCCGGATACGCATGAGATGCGCATTCAGGTTGTCAACCTCAGCGCATTTCCCGTCTACATACGAGGTGTCGGTCTGGAGCCGCGTGATAAGGGCTCTGTACCAATTAAGTTCATCGCACCGGCGGATCAGCGCTTCCCGCTTGAGTTGAAACCTCGCCAGTCGATACGTCTGCTGCCAGACGAGAACCACTACATGCGGGTGTCCGCAGGGCGCTTTCGCTGTGCATACGCTCAGACTGCTTGCGGTCGGACACGAACTGGCACGAGCCCATCGCTACAACAGCAAGAGCTCAACGTCTTCGAGCACACTGGCGCGACGCATGCAAATTTGCAGGAGTTGCGAAGGCGGCACATCTGGGAGCGAATCGCCAGCTATATTCGTTCGTCGCTTTGGTAACTGTTACGGCTCATACCTACACATCGGGTCACGATGGTTCTGCGCGCACATATCGCGGAGTTGCCTTCGCGTGAGCTTCCTTCCATCGGTATAGAACGCAACATAGTCATCATCCGATTCAACGTGCTTCACGTACGGCTGGATGTGATGTGACTTGATGTAGGCCGCGCGATACTTCGCATCAGCATCGAGCCGCGCGGCGGTTGCTTCGGGCACGAGGTCTAGCAGGTTATATCCCCACTTCGTGAAATCGTAGCGCACGAGGCGTTGGCCTTTGCCGTTGAAGCGGTATCCGCCCATAGCACACTGTTCCGTCAACGGTCCTCCCGCCATCTGTCCTTCGCGGCACAGTTGCTCTACCGAGGGCAGTGGCCTGCCGTATTGGTCGAAGCGCTGACCTGTGGATGGGTCATATGCCTGCGCGATTGCAAGGGCAGGGATGAACAACGCGGCGATGAGTGTGGCCTTCAATTTCATTTGGAATCCTCTTCTAATCCCGTATGTGTGGATGGCTGGATGTGATTATGTCTACGTTTCGTGTCGCCCGGTGATGGATCTACAAGGGGGACCGCCGTGGTGAGGCGGTACCGCACCAGTACTGATCGGCGCTCGAATCGACGCGGGACGCATAGGGGACTATTGAGCGTTGTTTGCGCGCTACGGTTGCCGCACTTTCTCCGCATCTTTGAACATGTGCTGCTGTGCCTTTCTCGCGGCAACTGCGCGTGCGTTTCGGTGAGGCACTGGTGTCCGCCTATGCACAACCCCGGTGCCCATACTCGCCGTGTGGATGCCTGCCGGACGGCTTTCCTCGTTCTCAAAAAATACCATACCGACCCTTAAGTTTTTTCCAGATAACCCGATAACAAGAATTGGCGTTTCTGGTCGTGTCCGCAGTTGGACCGGACGCTCAGCAAATTAAAAACTCTTTTGACCGGGGGATATGTGAAGAAAGTCGCACTGTTTGCCGTAATCCTGGCGCTCGCTGGCTGTGCTGGCGTTGGGAATGACAGTTTGCGTACGGAATCAGAAGCTACGGTTTCGACAAAAATAGCAGAAGGCAAGACCACGAAAGACCAGGTGCGGGAGATGTTTGGCTCGCCATCAAAGACCGAATTCACCGATGCCGGGCTTGAAGTCTGGCATTACGAGTTCGCAAAAATGCACGCGGATGCTGTTGATTTCATCCCCGTCGTCAACCTGTTTGGTTCCAGTCATACCGGCCAGAAGAAAGAGTTGGTCGTGATGTTCGATACGAATAATGTAGTCAAGCGCTATTCGATGAATGTTTCGGATGTCTCGGTAAAAACAGGCGTTTTCAACCAGTAAACGTCGTCACGGAAGACCGGCTCGGCCGCAGCGTCGTCGAGCGGTCTTCACCCCCGGGATATGGCCCGTTGAGCGACAACGGTTCGGGCTACACGGTCGACGACACGCGCCGGTTTGCGACGGACATAGGCCTGAAGCCATTGACCACGCCGGTGTGCTGCCCGCAAAGTAACGGAATGGCCGAGAGCTTTGTGAAACCATGAAGCGCGACTACATCGCCTTCATGCCGAAGCCGGACGCGGCGATTGCTGCACACAATCTGGCCATCGCGTTTGAGCATTACAACGAGAGGCATCCCCATAGCGCGCTGAAATACCGCTCGCCTCGCGAGTTTCGTCGCACGATGGATTCAGCAACCTTCGCGCGACGCGTGTGCGTCGCGTCGTGAACCGGTACGGCGGTTCGCATCTGTCTCGTTTGCCGGCTTCGATAGCTTACCGGCAACAGAAGGTAAGTTATGCGCACGACCAATCAATAAACCGCGGGCATACCCTCTGGACGATGTTTGAAGCGTCGATGCACCCAATAATACTGGGCGGGGATTTTCAGTACCTGGGTCTCGAGAAACGCATTCATGCAGCGCGCGTCATTGGCGTCGCTTTCCGATGGGAAATCGCTGAGCGGCGCAAAGACCTTCAACTTATACCCTTTGAAATCCGGCAGTACTTCCGTGACGAACGGCACAACGCGTGCGTGGCCCATCTTCGCAAGACGCGAAACAGAAGTCAGCGTGCACGCAGGGACGCCAAAAAAAGGTACAAAAACAGAGCTTCCAATGCCATGGTCCATGTCCGCAGCGAGCATCACAGGCTTGCCCGCGTGGAGGAGTCGCACGATCTTCCTGGCGCTTGTCGATCGTTCGATCATCTCTGCGCCGAATCGGCCGCGCTGACGCTTGGCCAAATCGCAAAGGCGCGTGTTCGACATGTGCGTGTACAAGGAAGCGGCCGGCATCTTTAGTGAGTAAAGCAGGCACCCGATCTCGACGCCCACGAAATGAAACCCCATAAAGATCGTGGGCGGAGCATTTCTGTCTTCGAGATCAATCGCGCTTTCGATCTGGACGAGATTTCTGATCCTTTGCGCGCTACCAAACCATTGAACGCCTCGTTCGAGATAACTGCGCACGACATGCCGGAAGTGTTCCCTCGCAAGCTCATCGCACTCACGTTCGGACTTCTCAGGAAAGCAGAGGTGCAAGTTGACAAGGACGATATGTTTGCGGCGACTGGGAAGCGCATACAGGGTTGCGCCGACTGCGCTGCCAACCCTCGCGACCCATGGATACGGAAGTATCGAGAGCGTGCGCAGTAAAGCTACGACGAGCAGATGACACAGTTGTGCCAAGACCATCTCCTATGTAGTGACCGTCATCTTACCTGACGCGTCCACTCACCTATCGCAAATATTGATCAGGAAAACTACATGGCTACGACGCAGCCATGGCCCCCCGTTTAGACAGAGTGTCGATAGCGTGTAAGTCAAATTCCGGCCCGACTTCCTGGGCCGGTCACTGTACGCGAAGAGATGCCCGATCGACAACGCGAAAGCTGCCGCTTCGCTGGTGAATCGGTGAACGGCAGCGGGGGCGTTACAGCAGAGACGATCAACGCTTATGGTGCCGATGCGTTGTAGCACAGCGGAGCTGAGGCGCAGCCAAGCGCCAGTGCGACGCCCGCAAGCGCAAGCTTCGGCCGCATGTCAGTCTGCGCGCGTCACGACGAACTGCATGACGTCTGTGCGACGCTCCGTAAAGCCCGCCTCGCAGTAAGCCAGATAAAGCCGCCAGGTGCGCACGAACGTTTCATCCAGGCCCAGGGCGCGCACCGCGTCGAGGCGCGACTCGAATGCCTGGCGCCAGAGGCGCAGCGTATGCGCGTAGTCGAGCCCGAACGACAGCGAGGGCTGCGCGACGAAGCCCGCCTGTACGGCGGCGCGCACGAAACGTTCGGGGCTGGGCAGCATGCCGCCGGGAAAAATGAATTCGCGGATGAAATCGCTCGTCGCGCGGTAGGCGGCGAAGCGCGCTTCGTCGATCGTAATGGTCTGCACGAGCGCGCGGCCCGTCGGCGCAAGGCACGCGCGCAGCATGTGAAACCATGTCGGCCAGTACGCTTCGCCCACGGCCTCGAACATCTCGATGGAAACGATCGCGTCGTAGCGGCCCTGCAGGTCGCCATGGTTGCCATGGTCCCGGTAGTCCCGGTAATCCCGGTAATCCCGGTAATCCCGGTAGTCGCGCAATTCGACGCGTGCGAGCGCGTCCAGCTTTTCGCGCCGGATGCGCTCCACGGCAAACTCGTGCTGGCTGGGCGAAATCGTCACGCCGTGCACCTCGATACCCCGCCGCGCCGCATGCACCGCGAAGCCGCCCCAGCCGCAGCCAATTTCCAGCACGCGCATGCCCGGCTTCAGCCCGAGCGTATCGACAATGCGCTGGTACTTCGCGTGCTGTGCCGCCTCCAGCGTGCGAGTGTGATCGCCATCGAACCAGGCGCTCGAGTAGGTCCACGTTTCGTCGAGCCATTGCCCGTAAAACGCATTGCCAATGTCGTAGTGCGCGTGAATGTTGCGGCGGCTTCCTCGCCGGCTATTCATGCGCATCCGGTGGCGCAGGTTGTACCAGAGCTGCGCGAGCCGGCCTCCATGCACAGTGCGCGAAACGGCGGCTTCATTACGCAGCGCGAGCCGCAGCAGCGCGGTGAGGTCCGGGCATTCGATCCAGCGCGCCCGGTATGCCTCCGCAAGCCCGATATCGCCCGCGCGCAGGATGGCGCGGCAGGCGCGCCAGTCCAGTACGTGCAGCGTCGCGCCGGGCTGCCGGTGCGGGTCGCCGAAGACGTATTGCGCGCCTTCGGGCGTGGCAACGGTGAGGTGGCCGACGCGTATGCGCCGCAGCACGTCGAGAAAAAGCCGGGCGTAAAAGGGCGGCCCGCCGGCGGTGGAAAGCGATCGCAGCAGGTTCATGACGGGGTCTCCTCTTCTGTGTGCGGGGGATGCGTCGCGGTGTGAGCGGCCGCGGCTTCGGCCGGGGCGTGCGCGCCGTGGAACGGCACGCGCTTGAGCCACAGGCGCAGCGCCTGCCAGTGGATGCGCACGATCACGGCCACTATCGCGAGCGGCTGGCGGGCAAGCGTGCGCAAGGCAAGCGCTCCGTCGAGCGGCCGCGCGTGCAGCGTCAGGGCGGTGCGCAACAGAACGGCTTCGTCGTCGTGGTAGTCGATAGCGACCGAGATGCGCTCGCCGCTACTGCGCACGCGAAACGCGTAATGACCCGTGACGTTGCAGAACGGCGAGACGTGGAAGCTCTTGCGGCAGACGAGCACGGTGTCGTTGCCGATGGCGGCATGGTCCGGCGCGCTCACCAGATAACCATGGTGCCCGCCGAACGTGTTGCGCACATCGGCATAGAGCGCGCGCAGCGCGCCCGCGCGGTCGTGGCAGAACCAGAAGCTCACGGGGTTGAAGGCGTAGCCGAAGATGCGCGGGATGGTCAGCAACCAGATCTCGCCATCGGCGGGAATGTGCGCTTCGGCCAGCCGCTCGCGCATCCACGCTTCCAGCGGGCTGCCGTCGCGCGGCCCGTAGTCGCGCAGCGCGAGCCCAAGCGGCGCCCAGCGGTCGATGCCGAACCACCAGCGCTCGACTTCGGCAAGTCGCGCAAGATCGCAGCTCACGTAGCACGCGGGATAGTCGAACCGATGCCGGGTAGGGCGCAGACGCGCGTGCATCACCCGGCCGGCAAGCAGGCGGGCCGCTTCACGCCGCCCGCGGAGTGGGGCGGTCGTCACACGGCCGCCCAGGCCGGCATCACGCCGAATGCCTGCGCTACGCGCAATGCCGACTTCAGGCCGTCCTCGTGAAAGCCGTAGCCAGTCCATGCCCCCGCGTACCACGTGCGGCGACGCCCTTGCAGCGCGGGCAGGCGCTGCTGCGCATCGACGCATGCGAGGTCGAGCAGCGGATGCTCGTAGACGTAACGGCCGATCACGGACTCCGCAGCGGGCGGGGTGACCGCATTGAGCGTGACCACCACGGGTGTGCTGAACGGCAACGGCTGCAACTGATTGAGCAGGTAGCTCACGCACACCGGGTGGCCTTGTTCGCGCGCATGCGGCGTGCGTGCACCGAGGTAATTCCATGCCGACCAGACGCGGCGGCGGCGCGGCAGCAGCCGCGTATCCGTGTGCAGCGTGGCGGCGTTGCGCTGGTAGCGTATGGCGCCAAGCACGCCGCGTTCGGCTTCGTCGGCGTCCATGAGCAGCCGCAGGCTCGTGGGGGCGTGGCTCGCCAGCACGATCGCGTCGAAGGGTTCGGCCCCGGCCTCGTCGGTCACCACCGTGACGCCGTCAGCATGTCTGCGTATCGCATGCACGGGCGTGCTGATGCGCACGTCGGTGAGCGTGGCGGCCAGGCGGCGCACGTACTCGCGGCCGCCGCCGGCCACCGTCTTCCACGGCGGCCGGCCGTTCACCTGCAGCAGGGCATGGTTCAGACAGAAGCGCAGGAACGTCGCGGCGGGAAAACGCAGGATATCGCTCGCGGCGCTGGACCAGATGGCGGCAGCCATGGGCAGCAGATAGTGCCGCTGGAACGGTGCGCCGTAGCCCTCTTCGAGCAGCAGTTCACCCACCGAGCAGCGATTGCGGTTAGCGCTTTCCAGATGGTGCTGCGCCGAAGCGTTGAAGCGCAGGATGTCGCGCAACATGCCGAGGAAGGTTGGCGAAAACAGATTGCGCCGCTGGGCGAAGACCGTATTGAGGTTGGTCCCCGCCCATTCGAGGCGTCCGCCGTCGAGCGAGACGGAGAACGACATGTCGGTGCTATGGGTCTCTACGCCGAGTTCGTTGAAGAGCGCAATGAGGTTGGGGTAGGTGCGGTCGTTGAAGACGAGAAAGCCGGTATCGACTGGATGGCTCAGCGCGTCCAGTTCGACGTCCACGGTGTGCGTGTGGCCGCCCAGATAGCCTGCGGCTTCGAACAGCGTGACCCGGTGCCGGCGCGAGAGCAGGTAAGCGCTGGCCAATCCGGCAATGCCGGCACCCACGACAGCGATGCGCTGGCCGGGCCGCGAGCGCACGGGCGAAGTGCCACGGGCGTCGAGGGGCATCACTGGCGCCCCCGCGCTTCGCGCTTCTCGAACAGGTAATGCGCGACGCCCCATTCGTTGCCGCGCGCGTAGCCGAACAGTTCGGCCACGGCCATGTAGAACATGCGCCAGCGCTGGAACCAGAGCGCGGCGTCCTTGCCGTAGACGTCGGCGAAGAGAGGGAGTACTGGCTCGCGCGAGGCGTCGAGCGCTTCGAGCCACTGCTGCGCGGTGCGCGCGTAGTGCCGGCCGTCGATCCACCACTGGCGCGTCACGCGCAGATCGTCCTGGAAGTGCAGCAGCAAACTCGCGGAGGGCATCGTGCCGCCCGTGAAGAAGTGCCGCGACATCCAGTCCGTGGTGTCGCGCGAGGCGAAGTGATACGCGAGCGTGCGATGTGCGAAGAGATGCACGAACAGGCGGCCGTCGTCGCCCAGCCAGCCGGCGAGCTTAGCGAGCAGCAGCCCGTAGTTCTTCATGTGCTCGAACATTTCGACCGAGAGGATGCGGTCGAACCCGCGGTCGCACTCGGGGAAATCGAAGTCCACGATATTTCCGGTCACGACTCGCAGATTGTCGAGCCCGCAGCGGGTCGCCTGCGCCTCGATGAAGCGGCGTTGTCCATGCGAATTGGACAGGGCCACGATCTGCGCGTGCGGCAGACGCTTCGCGAGCCACAGCGAGAGCGATCCCCAGCCGCAACCCAGGTCGAGAATGCGCTGCCCGTCAGCCACTCCGGCACGCTCTGCGTAGCACTCGAGCATGGCTTCCTCGGCCTCGGCGAGCGTCTCGTTGCCACGCCGATAGTACCCGCACGAGTACTTCATTCGCGGCCCGAGATGCGCCTCGAAGAATGCGGCCGGCACTTCGTAATGCTGGGCATTGGCGGCCGGCGTTTCGATTGCGATCGGGCTTGCCCGCAATTCGGTCAGCAGGCGCTGCAAGGCTTCGGTGCTGCGCTCGCTGTCCTCGCGGCCTTCCTCGCGCAGGCGCGCGCCGATGAGCTGTCGCATGCCGGCCCGTATCAGCGCATCGGGCAGCCAGCCGCGCTCGCAGCAGCGGATGATCCAGTGATTTTCGATGGTCTCGGCATTGTGCGATTCGGTCAGGGTCGTACTCATCGAACGGGTCCTTGTCTTGAGGGAGCGGGTGGTCTGCGTCCAGTTGGTGGCAGGGCTACCGGTGGCGATCGCGCGAGGGCGGCCATGGAATCAGCGCGCTCGTCGTGCGCATGTAGGCGTCGTATCCGGCACGGGTCCTGGCGAGGCGGGCTTCGAGCAAGGGAATGCCGGAGACCTTCATCAACAGCCAGGCCATCAGCAAGGGGGGCGCGAAAGTGAGCCAGCCCCACGGCAGCCGGATCGACAGCACGGTGTAGGCAATCCAATGCACGCATTCGAAGAAGTAGTTGGGGTGGCGCGAGTAACGCCACAGGCCCGTGTCGCACACGCGGTTCCGGTGGCGCGCGTCGGCGGTGAAGCGGGCGAGTTGACGGTCGGCCAGGGTCTCGCCCGCTACCGCGACGAGCCAGACTGCGATGGCGCCGGCCACGTTGGCGAGCGATCCTGTCCTGGGGCTGAAGGCGGGGACGAGGAACGCGACGGCCAGCATGAGCGCGACGAGCGCCTGCAACTGGAAGAACCAGAAAAAATTGCGCGGCGCGGCGGCGCCCCACTGGTCGCGAAATTGCCGATAGCGCGCGTCTTCAGGCTTGCCGGCATTGCGGCGCCAGAGATGGATGGCGAGCCGCATCCCCCAGGCGCCGCCGCCTGTGGCCACGAGCAACCGGTTCAATGGCGCCCCGCCGCTGGCGAACCCCGCGAATACCGCGACTGCGCCAAGGGCGCCAGCCCAGACGGCGTCGATCATGCCCGCATTGGACGTGCGCAATTGCCAGAGCCAGACGGCGGCGAACGTCAGGGCCAGTCCGGCTGCGGATGCAGCAACGATCGCGGTTGGGGGCATCGGGGCGTACTCCGTTCAGGATCTCAACCGCTTATACGGATGGAGCGGCGGTTTGGATGCATCTGGAACAGAGGCTCTTTGGCGCAAGAGCAAAAGAAAGGCCGCCAAAAAGGCGGCCCATGCGTTCGAATTTGCGGCTGCGGCTGCGGCTGCGGCTGCGGCTGCGGCTGCGGCTGCGGCTGGCGTCGTCAGGCGAGGTGCATGGCGCCCGTCGCGATCACCGGCCCGGTGGGCTGGCCCGTGGGCGATCCTCCCAGGGGTTCGACGGAAACGGCGAGCACGGCGTGCGTGTTCATCTGAGCGAGCACCTGCGGCGGCAACGGCATGGATGCCGGCGCATTGGCAGGGACGACGCCAAGCGGAATCGGCTTCGCGCCGGCTGGTATCAGCCAGAGCTCGGTGGAGCGGTTTGCGGCGACCTGTGGCGGGACGGCGGGCACCACCACCATGCGCGCGCGCTGCACGTCGACCGTGGCGGTCCAGTGGGCGACACCGTCGCTGCGGGCGAGAGTGGCGACCATGTAGCCGTTTTGCGCCACCACGGCCGCGGGCTGGCGCGCTTCGCGCAGCGTGACGACACTGACCGCGAGCAGCACGAGCGCGGCAGCACTCGCGCCTACGCCGAGCCAACGCCATACGTCGAGACTGTTCCACCAGCCGCCGCGCGAAGCGGCCGCGGAGCGGGACGGCAGGAATCCAAGGTCGCGCTGGATGCGTGTCCAGATACGGGCCGGCGGTTCGATCTCGGCGAGATCCTCTGCCAGCGGGGTGAGGTGCGCGAGCCACCGGTCAAGGCATGTGCGCAGCGCCGGATCGCGTAGTGCATCGCGTTCGAGCGCGCGGCGCGAGTCGCTGTCGAGAACGCCGAGCGCGTATTCGGCGCAGCGCAGATCGTCGTCGGCTGAGAGCGGAGTGTTCATCGTTCGAGACACAGCTTCAGTTGCTGCAGACTGCGCCGTATCCAGCTCTTCATGGTGCCGAGCGGCACGCTCAGCCGCTGCGCCAGTTCGCTATAGGTCGCGCCGCTGAAAAAGGCCTCACGCACCGCCCGGCCCTGCTGCGGGTCGAGCGCCGCGAGGCACTGTTCGAGCCGGCGCCGCTCTTCGCTGCATTGGGCGGAGTCCTGCGGCGTGAGCGCTTCGTCTTCGATTTCCGCCGCCGCTTCTTCATCGAGCGGCGCCTCGCGATGCTGCCGCATGCGGTCGATCGTGCGGTTGCGCGCGAGCGTGAGGAGCCAGGTCATGGCGCTGCCGCGGTCCGGATCGAAGCTGTCGGCGCGGCGCCACGCGTTCGTATAGACCTCTTGCAAGACATCTTCGGCTTCGCCGCGATCGTGAATCATCCGCACGATCGCGGCGAACACGCGTGCGGCAGTCAGCTTGTAGAAATCCGAAAAGGCCTGCTGGTCACCCTCGGCAACGCGACGCAGCGTGCGGTTGAGGTGAACGCGACGAACCTCGTCGAAGTCGGGGCTGGCGGTCATGTCGGGCGCATCCTGTATACCCGGAGTGAGGCGGGTCTCGGCGCGGAGGGAAAGTGAGCCGGAATATAGCACGGGAGCCCTGCGTCGATGCCCCGCTGCGGCGGGTCCAGTCGTGGCCGTCATGGCGACATTGCTCCCCCGATGAATGGCGATTTGTCCTGTTATACGAACGACATCGCCGGGCGGATGCAGCGCGTAATTTTCGGTAAAGCACTGTTCCTGATCCAGCCTCAAACTCATCGCTTCCAGGCCGTTACCAATGCGTAAGCATTCCCCGCATGCGCCGGCCGGTCGCTGATCCTGCTCGCGCGGCATCGGGGGGTGACCAGGCTGCCACGGAATCTCCGCTTCGGGTCAGGGAGCGGAACGCCGAGGCGGCCTGTTTGCTCTTTGCCGGACTAGAAGCCTGAGTTGCACACAAGGCAGAGCCCGGTCCTTGTTCGAAACCATTCATCAACGCGTATGCAAAAGCTCATCATTCATATCGGGGCCGGTAAATGTGGCAGTTCGGCAATACAGGCCTATCTAAGCGCCAACGCGGCGGCGCTTGGGGCGAAGGGCGTGCTGATACCCGGATTAGACTTGACCACGACGGCTCAAATAACCGGACAGCAAATAAATTTTTTCTTGAATCTGGCCGAAGCGCCGGAGTCAGCCAATCATCCTCAGCAGCCGACCCGGGCGGACGCGGCAAGCATAGTGCGGCGGCGTCTGGCGATTCTCAAGGAGGAGATGGTCAAAAGAAATTTGCACACCTTGGTTATTAGCGCCGAGAATCTTTCCGCCCTGCATGCGTATTCACGTTTGTTTGCAGAGGAGAAAGCCCATTTCGATGTGCACATCGTTGCCTACATCAGGCGTCAGGACGAGTACCTTTCGTCTGCATGGGGCCAATGGCACGTAAAATCGTATGCGACTATCGACGAATACCTCTCGGCCCGCATGGCATTCGATGGAGACTGGCATGCCACGTTAGCTCCGTGGTTGGGAGAGTTTGGCCGCGAGCGGGTTCACGTCCGCGTGTTCGATCGAAACACAATGCACAACGGCGATGTCGTCGACGATTTCATAAAAGTCACCGGCCTGCCCGTTGACGGCAATCACAAGAAAATTGGCGTCATCAATGAAAGCAACGACGAACGCCTGATTGCTCTGGCACATAAGGCCCAGGACGAATTTTCGTCGATTCATGACACGTCCTTTTACGATGTCATGAACGGTGTGCTTGGAAAAGGCAGTCACCGAAAGAAATCGAAGCCATATATTTTTGGGCCGGAGATTCGTTCGAAGATCATGAATTATTATTCGGAAAGCAATGAAAGCGTAAAAAGGATATTTTTCCCGGATATCCCTGCCGATACGCCCCTCTTCCCTGCGCCGACAGAAGATGACGTGCTGGACTTGAGCCCTGTCGAAAAACTCGAACGGGAGGTTGCCATGCTGACAAAAATTGTTTATTCCCTTGCCAGCAAAGCAAGTCAGCCGACCCAACCAATCGCGTTGCGTCGGGAGACGAATTCACCGGCCCAGCCCGATCCTGCTGCTACCCAAATCATCGGTGCAATCGCCATTCCCGGGTCTAAGGTTCTAAGAGATGCCTTAAGCAGCGGGTGGTATCTTGAACAGAATGCGGATGTCAAGAACTCCGGCTTCGATCCCTATTGCCATTGGCTCGATTTTGGAATGCGAGAAGGGAGGTTGCCAGCCCCCGACCTTACAAAACTCATGACAGAAATAGTGGCGGAGCGAAACGCGTTGTCGCGCCCAGATTGAGGGCTGCGACAAGTAGAAAGCTATACGTCAATTGGGCAGAGTTTTTTCGCATTCGATGTAACTCAAGTCCCCAACGAAGTTCGAGTGCTGGATAGCCGTTATCCGCAAGCCGGAGCGGGCGCACAGTGTCGCGAAAGCACTCGAGCTTCGTACGCTGCCAGCAGTCCATGCTCGCTGTTCCAGATTTCGCGTATGGATGTACTCAGAATTATCCATCTCTTCGGGAAAGTCCCGGTCAAGCAACCCTTCAATGATAATTAGACGAGAGTCGGATCTCATGGCGTTCGTAATAGTTGCCAGGATGCGTACAACATTGTCGTCGTCCCAGTCATGGAGCACATGCTTGATCGTATAGAGATCTTTCCCGGACGGGATGGAATCGAAAATATTGGCACCCGTAAAGGTGCAGTTGCCGACCGCTTGCGACTCTATATATATGTGTGCGGCCGCGCTGTTAGATGGTTGATCGCAAACGACGCAAGATAACGTTTCAAATTTTGAAGCGAGAGCGCACGCAAGACTTCCGGTTCCACCCGCTACATCAACCAGGCTGGTGGCCGAGCCGATATTGATCTCCTGAACTATGCTCGGCAAATGTGCCTGGTGTGTCACTCCCTGCATATATTCAACGAATATCCTGCCTTGCTCTGGGTCGCGGCTGTAGTAATCCCAGAGGGTGTTGCCGTGCGCGAGCTTAAACGCGTTCTGACCGGTCAACACCTGCTCTTCCAAACGGGTAAATGCGGGATCAAGCTGGCCGCCCCAGACAAGCAAATACAGTCTGATCCAGGAGCCTGCCCGCTTTGTGAGCAACAAGCCTCTTTTGGTTAAATGGAATTTTCCATTCGTGCTCCTGATAAATCGGAGTGCAATTGCAAACTGTATAAGATCTGCAAGGATGTCTTGCTTTGCGTTGCAAATTTTGTTCAATTCATCGATATTTTTTGAGCCCGCCACAAGTGCCTCAAAAACCCCGATTTTGGTTAACACATATAAAATCCGGGCGCTATATGCTGCCTGGATGAGGTCGAACACGTTCAAGTCGTTCAGCGTCGATTTTGCCATTTTCATTTGCCAGGAACTTTAAATTGGGGCAGCCATTGCAAGAGACTTTTTTGCTGCAACGGCGTTGCTTGGGAGCGAACGCCGTTACCTCAACGCGACCGTCCGGTGGACTCGCTGCAAGTAACCCTGTCGGACAGGCGCAGTCCGACGTCCGGGATTGATTTTATCGAGTCCCCTACGTACGAATTGTCTAAACAGGCGCCGTTTCGGTACCTATTTCGGCGAGACTGCGGCCAGCCTGCTAATTTGGGAGCGGCACACGCGGCGGGGGAAGATCAATTCCTGGCCTTACTGACGATAAAAATATTTTGTACAGCTGGCAGCTATCCCTACCTTCTAAATCTGACAACGAGCTTCGCAAATCCGGCCAGCGAGGGTACGCCGGAATTCCCGGTGGCGGGCGTCCCTCGCGTTACCTTGGCGAGAGCCTTCGCGAAGATTGCGGAGGCTGGCGGCGCCAGGCCCCAGGTAGCGAATCGATCTCGCTGGCTGGCAGGCGCTCGCATGGCTGACACACGGTGCGAGCGTTTGTGTGGAACCCGGTCGCACACGAACACTCGCGAACCCGGGTTCGACGATTTGCCGCGGAAGCTCCGGAGCTCCTCCTATACGGCAGTTGACAAGCTGGAAAGGCGGGTTAGCGGCCAGAACAGACGGGGGATCAGGCTTCTGTTAGGTCAATTGTTCGCGAGGCATCCCGATATATTGGTGCATCCGTTATCAGAACATGCACGGCTGTCGTCCGGGGGGACTCGGCAGGCGACACGGCGTCGACCGGTGGCGGGAGGAAAGCACGCATGCGGGCAAGTCTGCCCGGCGTACGTTGCGCCCAGGCGTTTCGCGCAAATAAATACTACTAGCTGTGATGGGAGTACCCGATGCCTTCGATCGACCAGTTTATTGAGCAGTTTTTGATTGCAGTGGATTTTCAGGATCCTGTGGACGTCACTGCCGAAACCGACCTGCAAAGCCTGCCCGAATGGGATTCACTGGCCGCGCTGGGCGTGATCGTGATGTTCGATACGGAATACGGCAAAACCGTCGGCGGCGAAGATCTCAAGAAGTGCGCGACGGTGGGCGACCTGTACAAGCTGATCGGATAAACACCATGGGCCTTTCCACGTTGCGGGGTGTGCGCTTTGCCGGTATGGCGACCTGCGTGCCGAGACGGGTGGTGGACAACATCGTCGACGCGCCGCCCCAGATGCGCTCGGAGCGCGAGCGGCTGGTGCGCAACATCGGCATCCAGACGCGCCGGCTTTGTCCCGAATGGCAGTGCTTTTCGGACCTCGCCTTCGACGCGACCGAGAAGCTGCTGGCCGACCTGCAATGGCAGCGGGAAGAGGTCGACGCGCTGATCGTGGTGACGCAGTCGCCGGACTACCTGATCCCGTCGACCGCCATCATCCTGCAGGACAGGCTCAAGCTTTCGCATGCCACGATTGCCTTCGATGTGAACCTCGGGTGCTCGGGCTACCCGTTCGGCCTGCACATCCTCGGCAGCATGATCGCCTCGAAGGCGATCAAAAAGGGCTTGCTGCTCGTGGGGGACAAGTCCGCCTCGCTGAGGGATCCGCTCTTTTCCGACGCGGGTACTGCAACGGCGCTCGAATTCGATTCGGACGCTCCGCCGATGTATTTCGACCTGAACAGCGACGGCGGCGGCTACAAGGCCATCATGCTGCCGGTCGGCGGACACCGCGAGCCGTTCAACATCAACCATGCGTTTGCGCGGAAGAACGAAAACGGCTTCTGGTATTCGGGCACGGACCTGATTCTCGACGGCGCCGCCGTGCTGAGCTTCTCCACCCAGCGCGTGCCGCCGGCGGTGGAGCGCGTGCTCGAGTATGCGCACAAGAGCAAGGACGATGTGGATTACTACGTCTTCCACCAGGCCAACCGGATGATCAACGAGACTATTCGCAAGAAGCTCGGACTGCCGGTGGAGAAGGTACCCTCCACGCTGCCGGATTTCGGCAACACGAGCGGCGCGTCGCTACCGGTCACGATGACCGCGCGGCTGCACGAGACGCTGTCGAGCGGCAAGCACCGCCTGTTGCTGTCCGGCTTCGGCATCGGTCTGTCGTGGGGCAGCGTGATCCTCGACATCGAGTCCGCGCGCTTTCCGGCACTGATCGAATCGTGACGACCGGCCGACCCGGCTGACTTTGGCCGGCGGCCGCGCGAGAGACGAGCCTCGCCGGTGCCGGCATCATCCGCTATTGCGGCGCGCGGCGATCGACGATGCTTCCCGCCGCCCTCAGTTCTTCGTGTCTGAAAACGGCGTGCGGCGACGATTCGCGCACATCCTCGAACGCCCGGTAGTACGACCATTCCGGCACCGTCGTTCTCTCGGCCACGCGCACCTGGCTACCCAGCACGCAGTGGCTGCCGATGCGGGCGCCGCGATCGACGAACACGCCCGAGCCGAAATAGACGTTCGCGCCGACTTCGACGCCCTGGCCAAAGAAGCTCTTTGCGCCGACGATTGCGCCGGCGCCGAAGCGCACGCCATACTGCGCGATCACCCCTTCAAGTATCAGGCTGTGCTCGCCGACCACGACGCCCTCGCCCAACTGTGCCGACGGGCTCACATACGAGGCGAGCCGATATCCCATCGCGCGCGCGGCTTCGGCAATCTGTGCCCTTGCCGTGTTCTGACGCGCATGTTCGAGCGCGACGAACAGTTCGTACTCGTGCGGCGGATGGCTGTCGACCAGCGCCTCGAACGGCACGAACGGCAGGCCGTCCTGCTCGCCTTGCGGGATGAACCGCTGATGCGCAGTGCGAACGATCACGTTGGCGCCGCCGTCGGCCAGCAGCGAGCAGACCATCCGCGAGAAAGGGCTGATGCCGAAAACGGCGATCTTGCGGCTCATGTCACGGCCTCCTCTATGCACCGATATCGACGCCTGCCCGTGCCATCGCACCGACATAGGCCGCGTCGAATTCGTAGATTTTGTCTTCACGTTTGCCTAGTACGGCATGACGGCGAACCGATGCAATGCCACGCTGGCTCGATTCGACGGCCGCGATATCTTCCTGGAACACGCGCAGCCCGGCGAGCGCGAGGTGATAAAGCACGTCGGGCGTGACGCTCGAGCGGCCGCCGCGCTGACGCGCCGGAACAAGCCACAGGTCGATCTCGGTCGACTGTGCGGAGACCGGACGATAACGGACGATGTTGTACCAGAGCCCCTGAACAGAAGTGATGACCACGTTGGGCCACAGCACGAGGTGCAGGTAGTGGTCGAACGCGAAGGTCCTGTTCGCGAGGCAGCCGTCGAATATCGACGCGTTGCGCTCCTGCGCCGCCTTTGTCATCTCGACTGTGAAGAGCGCGTGGCGCCTGCTGTAGTCGTGCGGCAGGCGTTCCGCGTCGCGGTCGAAAGCATGCGCCCTCCAGTGTGCAGCAACGTGGTCGCTGGTATCGAGCGACGTCTGAGGGTGCACGAACTGCGCGTGAATGTCGTCGTACGCGTTGTGAACGAGGAACTTCCAGTTACAGTCGGCGTGAATGCGGGTGCGGAAACTGATGTCGTCGAGCGCGCCGCCGATGTTCGACAGCAGTTGCGCATGCTCGCCGAACTGCGCGGCGACATCGGCATCGGGCGCGGCGGAAACAAACATCAGATTGCCGAGCGAGGCGTGCGAAAACGACCTTGCCGCAAGGCATTTCGCTTCTTCCACGCTGATCGGGTAGAACGCCTCGTTGTGCGGAATGCCCACTGGCACGCCCGACGCGTCGAAGACCCAGCCGTGATATGGACAATACAGGCCGCGATTGCCGCGTTCCTCTGGCTGCAGCGGCGCCGCGCGATGCGAGCACACGTTGTGCAGCGCCGCCACGCGGCCGCGGAAATTCTGCAGTACGTACGGCTGCGTCCCGACGGTTCCGGTCAGGAAGTCCTTGTCGTCGCGCACGTCGCTGCCGAGGCCCGCGAGTTGCCAGGTGCGCTCGAACAGCAGCGCCTGTTCGGCGGCGAAAATCGCCGGGTCGGAGAAGCAGCGCGGCGGCAGTTGGGACTCGAAGGCCATCTCGGGCGCTCCTACCGGGCTCGGGCCAGCGGCGCCCAGTCGTCCTGCGGCGTGGCGTAGATGATGCTGTCGTAGAAGAAGCTGTAGTGATGGCGCAGGCACAGCCGGTGGCCGGGCACGATCTCCCGCAGTGTGGCGGCTATGTCGAGCAGGTCGGTCGCGTAATGGTAGGACGCGATCGCCATGCGCGGCCGCGCGCGGGCGATCAACTGCGCCGCGCCGCGCAGCGCGCGCGCTTCGAAGCCCTCGACGTCCATCTTGATAAAGGTGGCGTCTTCCACGACGTCGTCCAGCCGTACGCATGGAACTTCCACGCCGCCGCTCGTGCTCACGTGGCTGCCCATCGTTCCTGTCTGGTGAAAGCGCAGGGTTTCGCTGCGGTCGGACACTGCGGCGCAGTGCGCGTTCAGGAACGGCAGCGGGTACGGCATCAGCTTGTTCAGCGCTTCGTAGTTCTGCACATCGGGCTCGAACGCATGGACCTTCGCGACCTGCCAGTCGGTGGCGCCCAGCAGCTTTGCGATGACCGTGCCGGTATGCGCGCCGCAGTCGACGAAATGCTCGCGCGTGCCGATCGTGAAGGTTTCGCTGCGCGCGCCGCCGGGGCCGAAGTATTCGTCGCGTGGACCGGCCATCACGGGATTGAGCGCGCTCCGGTCGAATTCCAGTCGCTGCAGCAGCACGGCATACAGTGTCGCGCGGCTCTGCTCGTCGTCCAGTTGCTCGGCGAACGCGAGCCAGTCGTCGGCGCGCGCCTTGGTCCGCGCACGGTACTGCAGCACCGGCTCATAGACGCCGGGGCAGTCGTAGGCGGCGAGCAGTTCCACCAGGTCGTGCATCGGGATGCCGGCGTGCTGGGCCAGTGCGCGAAAACGCGCCTGGGCGTAGATGTTCTGGGTGAAATCGACCGCACGCACCTCCTGGCCCGCCGGCACGCGGCGCGCTAGTTCTGCGGCCAGTCGTTCCGAATTGCACACCGGCACGCCGGCGACTTCGTCGACGCGATGCCAGTCGTCAACGGCCAGCACAACATTCGCACCGCGCGCCAGCAGCGTCGGCAGGTGAATCTGCGCAAGAAACGAGTTCGGTCCGAACACGATCAGTGCGGGGCCTTTCAGCCGCTGAGCGCGCTCAAGGGCCGAGTCGTCGGCGAAGGCGCCCATGAGGCGCTCGCGCAGGATAGAGGAAGCGTCAGTCATTTAAGTTGTCCGCGAGTGCGTGGTCTGATTCGCAAGCTGTTGGCTACTGTGCGCAGGCCAGATATCGATCCAGCCCCGCGTGATCCAGAAGGCTTTCGCCAAAGCGCGTTTGCCCGACGAGTTCGCGCGCCTGTTCGAGGTCGTAACGGAAACAGGCGCGCAGCGTGTCGAATTTCTTGTCGTGAAAATCCGGCTTGGGTTCGTCCAGCTCGATGTTTTCGCTGCTAAAGGAAACCGGCACTTTCGGCGTTTCGACGTCGCGTTCGAAAATTTCGCGAACGAAGCGATGCCGCTGTTCCGGGCTGTCGAGCTGGTTGACGGAAATCACCGCAAGATCCGACGGCAGGTATTTTTCCAGGAACATGCGCACCGGAAGGTAAAAGAATCCGCCGGCCAGTACCGACGCAAACGGCCATTGGCGCCGGGCAAGATAAAAACTCAGCTCGTATTCGACCCGTTCGAAAAAGCTGTGCGTGAAGATGTGCTCCATTTCCTTTTCGACGTAGCCCTTGAACACACCGTGCAGGCGCCTCGGGAAATAGGGCTGAAGGGTTTCGAAGAAAGTTTTTCGTTTGAACCGGTCATGGGCCGCCGCCGAAGCCGCAATCTCGAGCGACGCATTCCGGTTCACCATTGGCGAAAGGAAGTATTCGTCGATCGGAGCGCTCTTCTTGCCGGTGAGCTTGAGCATCTTGTAGAGTGACCACGACCGCTCGAACTGATTGCGCCAGCAGATGACGATTTTCGTATTGTGCTCGGGCAGCCGGCCGATGTAATCGGCGCTCTTCGAATAGGCCACCGTCGCATCGAGCAGCGGCACGTTGCCGGCCTGGCGAAGCTTGCCGGGATGAGGCTCGTCGCTCACGTAGAGCGCCGGCTCCTTTTCGCCCGGCACGCGGTCCTCGGCCAGCCCGTTCGCGATCATCCATTCCGACAACGCGGTCGTACCGCATTTGTCCATGCCAGCGATAAATACACTGTCAGTTGCCATCACGCTTTCCTGGTCGGCGGCTTAGTAAAAATACAGGCAGGTGTCCCAGCGGTCTTCCGTGTGGTGACGCAAGCCGATCTTGTAGTCGTCGCGCAGTTGCGCAATCAGTTCCGGTATCCGGATGAGATCGTCGGCACGGTGATAAGCCGACAGCAGCAGTTTCGGACGATGTTCGCCAATGAGCCGGCGTGCGCCACGCAGGGCCGGCATCTCGGCGCCTTCGATGTCCATCTTGATCAGCGTGGGCGCGTCGTCGATCACGTCGTCGAGCCTCCTGAGCGGTGCCGTGCCGTTTGCCTTCGCCTCGACGACGATGCAGCCGCCATGCCCGCCCAGATGCGCGAACGGAATTTCGCCGTTCTCCTCGCCAACCGCATAGGGCAGCAACTCGATCTTCTCCGCCAGCGGCGTGTCCTTGAATTTGCGCAGGAATGCTTGAAGCGTGGCAACGTTGCGCTGGTCCGGCTCGATCATCCACGACTTGAGGAACTGCCCCGAGGTCACGTCGATCAGCGCGGTCGTGGATTCGCCGATGGAGGCGCCGCAGTCGACCATCTTTTCCCGGTCGCTTAGCGAGAACAGTCCGGGCCTGAAATACAGGCTCAAATAAGGACGGCAGACGTTCAGGTACCACTCGGGGTCGCACGACAGATGGAAGCACAGCACCGCGAACAGCGTGTCGACGGACTGCTCGTCCGCCATGCGCCGCGCGAGATCCACGTAGCTCTGGTAGTGGCCGGCGATGGTCGGCGCCCAGTCGGCGACGCGGTAATCGACGTCCTCGCTCAGCCCCAGCAGCCTGACGCCTTGCTCGTAGTTGAGCATCGCGATGTCGTTGTGATCGCACAGCAGCTTGAAAAAGCGGCGTGAATAATCGTAGCGACAGGTGTTGATCGCGAGGAGCGTCTTGTCGGTGCGCGCGAGCTGCACGAGCTTGTCGGTGGAAATGATTTCGGCCCCGCAGAACAGCTCGCCCCGGTGGCATTTGAAATCGTCCACGACATAGGCAATGCGATACCGGTCACCTAGCCCCGCCGCGACAAACGCGCCGAAATCCTTGGTGCCGAGCAGGACGATCGTCGGCTTGGCGGTCTTCTCGAACACGCGGCGGGCTGCCGGGGGAATCGCCACCAGCGGGTCGTTGGCGTACTGCTTGACGAGATGGTCGAACGACCGCGCGAACGAGGCGCCCGCCGCGTTGAAGACGGAGAAGAAATCGGAAGGACTGCCCATGCCTGATCCTTGTGTACGTGCCGGGTGCCGGCCCGCCATGAATTAAAAATCAACGAAAGACAAAGCGCTTCGCCGGATTGCCGAGGACTGTGATGCCAGCGGGAATGCGGCCGATGACGACGCTGCCGGGCGCGACCGTGACGCCGTCGCCGATCACGGCGCGGCTCGTAATCACGCAGTTCGGATGAATCGTGACGAAGTTGCCGATGCGCGCGCCGCCGGCGATCGTGCAGTGACTGTTGACCTGACACCAGTTGCCGATTTGCGCGTCATGGCCAACCACGGTGTACTCCTGAATGCAGCTGAATTCGCCGACCTGCGCATCGACCGAAATGCCGACGCCCGGCCCGATGATGCAACCGTGCCGGATGTGCGCATGGCGGCTGACGTGGGCGCGAGGATGCACGACCGTCGCAAAGTCGACCTGATGATCGCGCAGCGCGGTGGTGTACTCGAAGCGCAGTTTGGGGTCGCCGAGCGCCGCCATGAACGCCTCGCCGGGCAGCGGCGTGTAGGTCAGCGGATCGCCGAGAATCGGCACGTCGCGCGGCGTCGCGTCCAGCGCGTGACTGCGGCTGTCGAGAAAACCCTTCACGCTGAACAGCGGGTTGTCGTCCTCGATATAACTCAATACCTCGCGGCCGAACCCTCCGGCCCCGACGATCAGCAAGTTGCGGCGAGCGTCCGTCATCTCAGCCGATCGTCAGGCCGCCGTCCAGCACCATGGTCGTCCCGGTAATCCAGCGACTGGCATCGGACAGGAGAAATACGGCGGCATTCGCGACGTCTTCGGGTTTGCCGAATCCGAGCGGGTAATTGCTTTTCTCCTGCTCCATGGAGCCCACCACGCCAGCGGTGGCGTCGAGCAGCGGCGTTTCGACGAGAGCGGGCGACAGGCAATTAGCGCGGATGCGGCGCTTGACTACCTCCATCGCGAGACAGCGTGTCATGGCGATCAGCGCGGCCTTGGTGCCCGAATAGGCGGCCACGCCGGCGACGCCGATGTGCGCCGCAATCGACGAGATGAATACCAGCGAACCGTCCGGCGCCACCAGATTGCGCTTCAGCAGGCCCTGCGTCAGCAGCATCGGCGCTTCGACGTTGATGCTTTGCACCTCGCGCAAATGCTGTTCGGTGAACATCCGCACCGGGCTCAGGCGCGAGATGCCGGCGCAGTGCACGACGCCGTCGAGCGGCGTGCCGGCCAGCGCGGCGATGACTGCTTCGCGCCCGTCGGCCGCGGTCAGTTCCGCCGAAACCGGTTCGTGCGGGTGTCCCGTGGAGTGGTCGAGCATGTCCAGCGTCTGTTGCAGCCGTGCGCGATCGCGGCCCGTGATCACGACCTGTGCGCCCATGCGCGAGCAGGAGATCGCCACCTGGCGGCCGATGCCGGACGAGGCGCCCGTCACCAGGATTTTCTTTCCCGACAGGGAAAAAGGGTTAAAAGCGTTTGTCATGCTCACGAATCGATCAACGCGGGAATTCACCGGACCTGCTGCCGGACACGATATCGGCAGCGAAGTGCCCTCGCATTGCCGCCATTCATTCTGCCATTGCGCTGCCAGGTCAATGCTTGGAACTGGAGGCCTTTAACCGGGCAAAACCACGCATTGATCCGCGCGAGACTGCGCATCGGGCGGTTCGTGCGGTTGCGCGTCCGACCGGGAACGGCACGGCGGGCTGTTTATTCCCCGACGGCCTCGACATAGGCCCGCTGAAAATGTGCGACGCGATCCTCGATGCCGTTGCCCAATACCGCCCGTTGGCGGGCGTTGCGCAAACCGTTCTGGACCTTGGCGCAGATCTCGCCGTCTTCGTCGAACACGCGGCGGGTGAATTCGTGCCCATCGAGGTAGATGCGCTCCATCATCTTGCGACCGACCTCTGTGCTGTCTTCGAAGCGCACGCCCACGGTGCGCGAATGAACCTGGGTCCGCTGCGGCGCGACCGGATCGAAACGCTGAATATGGAAGCTGTACCCCATGAACGACGTGATTGTGAGATTGGGGAAAATCAGATGGTGCGTGTAGTGCTCGAAACGCCACGGCCAGCGCCCGACCTTCGCTTCGCGGCGCTTGAATCCCGCCACCCACTCGGCGTTGGTGGCGTGCTCCAGGTGCGTGTGGCGCGGATCGTCGAGAAAGAATTGCGGCGCGGCTTCTTCCCGGCTCATGCCATTGACCTGCACGAACGTCTTCTGATGCACCGCGAAGACGTGATAGCCCTCTAGCCCGTTCTCGATCACCACTTTCCAGTTGGCATCCACGTCCTTGCGGAATTCGTCCATGACGCCGTCCATGCCAATGCTTGCGCGTTCCAGAAACGCGTATTGAGAACCCAGATAACGCCTCAGGTCCGGGCCGCCTTCGGTCAGACGGACGAAGATGAACTGGCCGACCGCCTCGCATTCGAATTCTTGCAGACGATATTTCTCCGGATTTTCCACCACGTCCGGAAAGCACTGCTTTTGCGGAATACCGGCTGGCACGCCCCGCCGGTCGTACGACCAGCCGTGATACGGACAGCGCACGGGGCCGCGCGTCAGGCCGGTCGGACACAGTTGCGCGTGCCGGTGCGAGCAGACGTTCAGGAATGCGCGAGGCTTGCCGTCCTTGTCGATCTGAAGCAGCACGTCGGTGTTGCCGAGACGCACGCCCATGTGTCCTTCCTGCAATTCGAGCATCAGTCCGGCGAAAAGCCAGCAGCGGGAAAAGAGGCCGGTCAGTTCCTTTTCGTAATGCTCAGGATCGGTATAGGCGTGGGGAGAAACAAGAGCGGCTGTCATCCAGATTGACCTTGAAAATTGGCGAACTACGATCTGCGGGCCGATCTTAGCATCGGCTATCTGCGCGAAGCGATCCGATGAAGTGGCGAATTACCCGTCATTTTCCGATATGCGCAGCCGGCATCTTCAATGCGGCGACGACGGGGCGTATTCGAAAATCGCAATACCCCACGACAGTCCGACGCCGAAGCCGATCGCCATGACCAGATCGCCCGGCGCCAGTTCGGGCATCTGCTCCGCCAGCAAAATCGGAATCGACGCCGACACCGTATTGCCCAGATGCGCGCAGTTCTCCGGTACTTGCTCCGCGCTCAGCCCGAGCTTGCGTGCGAGTTGCCCCGTCACGAAGCTGTTCGCCTGATGCAGCACCACCTTCCTGATCTGGCCGAGTTCGAGACCGGTATCGTCGAGCGCCATGCGCACCGCGTCGGGCACCGCGCGCAGCGCGAAGTTCAGGATGGCCGCACCGTCCATATGGATGCCCGGCGCTTGCTCGTCCTTGCGTAGCGCCGAGTCGCGCGCGACGAACACGTCGTAGCCGGTGCCGTCGGCGAAGCTGCGGCTATAGCGAAAGCGCAGGCCGTGCGGCTTGGGCGAGAGCAGCGTCGCCGCGGCCGCGTCGCCGAACAGCACGCGCGTGGGCAGATCGTCGGGCCGTAGCAGCCGCGAGTAGGTATCCGCGTTGACGAGCAGCGCAGTTCGTCCCGAAGGAAACGCGCTCTGCAGTGCCACCAGCGTCTGGATGCCGAGCACGAAGCCCGAGCATCCCATGTTGATATCCATGACGAAGCAATCCGCCGGCAGGCCGAGCAGCCCGTGCAGGCGCGACGACACGCCCGGAATCAGGTGATCCGGCGTCTGCGTACATACCACCAGCGCGCCGATTTCCTCGGGAGAACGGGTTGCGAGCAACGGCCGGGCGGCCTCCAGCGCGAGGTCGCTCGTGTATTGGCCCTGGCCGGCGACGGGCCGGCTCTGCACCCCCGTTTTCCTGACGATGCGTTCGTAATTCGCTTCGGGAACGCCGAGGGTGGCCGCGTCGTTCTGCTCGATGCGGGTACCCCGGGCCACCGAAATGGCGTTGAGATAGATGTCGGGCGGTTTCATCGCATTGACTATCGCAAGCGGTCCTGGTCGCGGCAAACGCGGCGAATGCCGCTCGGGCCGCACCGTTGCGGCGCTTGCTTCATGACGCCGCCCTCAGCTTCAACTTCGGGCGGGCCGCGCGCAGGACCGTGTCGATCACGCGGTCCTGTGCTGCGTTGTCGAGTGCCGGATAAATCGGCAGGCACAGCACCTGCCGCGAGATCTCGGTCGCGACCGGCAGATTGCCCGGCGCGGCTGACGCGAGCCCACGATAGCTCGGGAACTCGCTGATCAGCGGATAAAAATAACGGCGCACGCCGACGTTGCGTTCCCGCAGCTGTTCGTAGAGCTGTTCGCGCGTCAGCGGAAACCGCTCGGTCACGCGGACCGGAAAATACGAGTAGTTACGCGTGCTGCCCTCGGAGACGTCGTGCAGTATCAGGCCGTCGACGTCCTGCAGCGCGGCCCGATAACGTTCGGCGATGCGCGCGCGGCTTTCCGCGATCTGGTCCATGCACTTCAGTTGCAGCAGGCCGAAGGCGGCCTGCACTTCGTTCATCTTCGCGTTGATGCCGGGCTTCACGACGGTCACCTCGTCCACGAAGCCGAAATTCTTGAGTTGGTCGATATGACGCTTGGTTTCGGCGTCACGACAAACGATTGCGCCACCCTCGAACGTATTGAAGATCTTCGTGCCGTGGAAGCTCAGCACCGACATGTCGCCAAAGCGAAGGACCGACTGACCGTTCTTGCGCACGCCGAACGCGTGGGCGGCGTCGTAAAGCACGCGCAGCGCGTGCTGGTTCGCGATGCGCTCGATTGCCTCGACATCGCAGGGGTTGCCGTAGACATGCACCGGCAGGATGGCTGTGGTGTGCGGCGTGATGGCCGCCTCGATCTTGTCGGGATCGAGATTCATGGTGACCGGATCGATATCCACGAAGATCGGCTTGATGCCGTTCCAGTGCAAGGCGTGGGTCGTGGCGACGAAACTGAATGGCGTCGTGATGACCTCGCCGGTGACCCTCATGGCCTGAAGCGCGGTAATGAGTGCGAGCGTGCCGTTGGCGAACAGCGAGAGATGCTCGACGCCCAGGTGCTCGCACAGCGCCTGCTCGAGCTCGTTATGGAACGGTCCGCCATTGGTGACCTGCTTGCTCTGCCATATCTTTTCCAGATACGGAATGAACTCGTCCAGAGGTGGCAGAAACGGTTGGGTAACCGGAACGAATTCTTCCATGGCGGCATAAAGGGCGTGGGCTGACGGCATGTCGAGCGTAGCGCCGCCGGGGACAGTTCGATTGTCCAATCAAGCGCCCCAAATCTGTCCAATTCGGGGGCGAGGACGCCGGCGTGCAGTCAGTCGCGCTCAGCTTTTGTCTTCTTGCTCTTCGTATTTCTCCAGATAGCGGGCATAGCCCTGCTGCCACGATTCGGATCCGTAGCTGGACATCCCTTCGTGCACGACGCTCACAGGCCAGGTGCCCATTTTCAGGCCACCCAGTTCGGCCTGACGGCAGAAGTCCAGGTCGTAGAAGTGGAAGTCGAAGCGTTCGTCGAATTGAACGCCGCGCTCGATCAGCTTTTCGCTATCGGCGATCAGCATCACGCCGTCGAGCAGCTTGCATTCCTGGACAGGCGGCCCATAGACACATACGCCTTGATAGGGCAAGCCTTTGCCGTAACCAACCGTGCCGCTCAGATAGCCGGTATCCCACTCGAAGTCGAGCGTGGTCGAACTCCACGTCGGCTGTCGCGGAACACGGCGCGTATTGCCTGCTAAACCGACGACGTCGAAGTGCTCGATGGCGTTGAGGATGCGCTGCGGATAGAAAAAATCGCAGAGCCAGACATCGTCGTGGATGAAGACGAGGATGGCCGGATCCCTGGCAGCTTCCCTGATCGCAGCGTTATAGATTTCCGGCAGCCCACGCGTGTTGTTGTGCGTCAGTCTGAGCTGCACGTCATGAGGCGATTCCAGGTAGCTATAGGGCTTCAACGATTGGCCCAGTGCACTTTCGGAGAGGAACTGCTCCTGGCTGCCGCGCGTTGCGCAGATCAGCCGGATCGGCTTGGGCCTGGTAGTTCCTGCTGCGAGTGCGTACTTGATGCCATCGAGAAATTGGGGCGATTCAGGCAGTTCCGACGGTGCCAACCGTCCCAGCTCGTCGAGGTTTTGCCGCAGTCGACTCAGTCTCGCGAGGCCACGCTGCGTGATGGCAAAGGTGTAGATTTCGCGCAGCCGGGCTTTCGCCTGCTGCAGCGCGTCGGCGGGCAGCGAGCCGGCTGCGGCTTCGCTGCGCACCATGATTTCCCATTCGTAGAAGCCCGTCGCGACTGCGGGCCCGGTTGCGCTCGAGTTTTGCGCATCATGGCGGCGAAAGCAGCTGTGATGACCGCCGACCAGAACGAGGGGGCCCTGTTCGGCCATGTTCAGGTACATCGCGACGTCGGTCAGGTAGTGGAACGTGCGTGACCGGTACTTCATCAGCGACGCAATATCCACGCGCTCCCGCACCAGCATGGTGTTGCTTGGCTCGCCGATGAAATTCTCGGCATTCGCCACCATGTTGCGCACCAGAAAATCCCGGTCGAGGAGCGCGGTCTCGCCGGCGGGAATCAGTGTTGCCGGCGTGTCGATGATCTGGTCGTTCGCATCGATGATGACGCGTTCGTGAAAGGCAAATGCCGATTCAGGATGGAGCTCGAGCGCTGCGACCAGCGTGGCGACCGAACCCGGCAGCAGAAGATCGTCGTCGTAAAGCCACTTGACGTATTTGCCGGTCGCGCGCTCCCACAGTTTTTCCTGATTGCGCAGGCCGTACTGGAACCCGTGGTGAAAATAGCGGATACGCGGGTCGCCGCTGGACTCCACAAGCTCGCGCAGGCGGGCGTCGGGCGTGTCGTCGCCGACGAGGATTTCGATGTCCGTAAAAGTTTGGGCGCGCGCGCTCGCCAACGTCCTGGCGAGAAAGTCGGGCTTATAGGCGGGAATGAGGATGCTGACTGTGGGCATGCGACCGGCCGACCGATGGCTTGGATGGGCGGTCAGTATATCGGGCCTGCAAGCGACGGCGATCCCGCGAGCAGATGTGTCTTTGGGGCCCAATTCGTTGCCAGGGTGCTACCGGAGCGAGCGATCGGGCAAGCGCGCGGGGGATGGAAATTCCGGGCGGGAAGAAACAGGGAGCGAGCCGCGGGCCGTGATCTGAGTCCCGATGGGGTGGCGTCGGTGGCAGCGTCTGTTGCAGCGCCGAATGACACAGCGGGAGACGTCCGTGCCGCCGCAATTTGGCGCCCTATCTGCCTTCTGTTCCGGCGATTGAAGGCGCGTTACCCGACTGACAATGGCAAGCTGCAAAAGGCGCTGGAGTTGCGTGTATGAAAGCCGTCATCATGGCAGGAGGAATGGGCACCCGTTTGATGGAGGAAACAACGGTCAAGCCCAAGCCGCTCGTGGAGATTGGCGGCAAGCCAATACTCTGGCACATCATGAAGATCTATGCCGCCCACGGCATTACCGAGTTCATCGTCTGTGCCGGCTACCGAGGTTACCAGATCAAGGAGTACTTCGCGAACTACCGGCTGCACAATGCCGACGTCACGTTCGACCTTGCCAATGGCGCGGTCGAGGTGCATCACCACACGGCGGAGCCGTGGCGCGTGACTGTCGTCGACACCGGCGACACCACGGGGACCGGCGGCCGCATGAAGCGCGTGCGGCAGTACATCGGTCACGACGACTTCTGCATGACCTACGGCGACGGCGTGGGCGACATCGATATCACGCAACTGATACGCCAGCATCGCGCACACGGCCGCCTTGCTACCGTGACTGCATCGCAGCCGGTCGGGCGTTTCGGCGCCATGAGCGTTGAGGGCGATGCGGTGATGTCGTTCAAGGAGAAGCCCGTTGCCGAGGGAAGCTGGGTCAACGCGGGCTTTTTCGTGCTCAAGCCGCGCGTGCTCGACTACATCGACGGTGACGAGGTGATGTGGGAGCAGGCGCCTCTCGAGCGCATCGCCGGCGAGGGGCAGTTGCGCGCGCATTTCCATACCGGGTTCTGGCAGCCGATGGATACGCTGCGCGACAAGACCGCGCTCAACGACCTATGGAACAGCGGTCGCGCGCCCTGGAAGCGTTGGGCCGTATGAGCGTTTCGGACTTCTGGCGCGGCCGCCGCGTCTTTGTGACGGGTCATACGGGCTTCAAGGGTGCATGGCTGACACTGTGGCTTTCGCAAATGGGTGCCCGGGTAACCGGCTACGCACTCCCGCCACCCACTACGAGCAGTCTTTATGAATTGGCCCGGATCGACGCATGCGTCGATTCCGTCATCGGCGACATCAACGATGCAGCGCGGTTGCGCGGCGCCGTGCAGGCGGCCGAGCCCGAGATCGTATTTCATCTGGCAGCGCAGCCGCTCGTGCGCCAGAGTTATGCAGAGCCGGTGGAGACATTCGCCACGAATGTGATGGGCACGGTGAATCTGCTGGAGGCGGTGCGCCAGGTCGAGTCCGTGCGTGCGGTCGTGGTTGTGACAACCGACAAGTGCTATGCCAATCAGGAGTGGGCCTGGGGTTACCGGGAAACGGATCCGCTCGGCGGCAAGGATCCGTACAGCGCGAGCAAGGCGGCTGCGGAGATCGTAGCGGCGTCCTACCGGTCTTCGTTTCTCGACGGCAAGGTGTCGGTCGTTACCGCGCGCGCCGGCAACGTGATAGGCGGCGGCGATTTCGCACGCGACCGGCTGGTGCCGGATCTCGTGCGCGCAATCGAGAGTGGGTCGACGCTCAAGGTGCGATATCCGCGCGCGATTCGTCCGTGGCAGTTCGTGCTGGAGCCGCTGAGCGGCTATCTAGAACTCGCGCAGCGCGCAGTTGGCCGCGAGTCGGGTATCGAAGGCGCCTGGAACTTTGGTCCGGAGGGTAGCGGTGCGAGGACGGTCGAGGAGGTCGTGCGCACACTCGCTGGCATCTGCGCTGAGGAGCGTCCCTCTCTTGTCGAATTCGGTGTCGCCGAAGCAGCCCTTCACGAAGCCGCGACGCTGCGCCTCGACATTTCAAAGGCCTGCGCCCGTCTCGCCTGGCGCCCGCGTTATGGCTTCGACGAAACGCTCGAGCAGACGGCGGCGTGGTACCGGGCCTATCTTGCCGGCGGCGATCTGGCGGCGCTGACGAGGCATCAGCTCGAGCAGTATGCCGCGGGTGCCGGCGACTGGATGCGTGAACATGCGGCGTGAGTAGCCCGCGAGTCTGAATGGCTTGCGTGGCCGACCGCCGCGAATGAACGAGTAAACTCAAATGCATGATCAAGCGCTGAGACAGCAAATTCTCGAACTGGTTGACCGCTACGCCCAGCGCAGCTGCGCGCCGGATGCGTTCGTTCCGGGCGTGACGCCGGTACCGCCGACCGGCAAGGTAATCGGTGCGCCCGAACTGATGAACATGGTCGAGGCTTCGCTCGATGGCTGGCTGACCACCGGCCGCTTCAATGAGCAGTTCGAGTCCCGGCTTGCCGGCGTGCTGGGCGCGAAGTACGTGCTCACCGTCAATTCCGGCTCGTCGGCGAACCTCGTGGCGTTTTCCGCACTCACTTCGCCGAAGCTGGGCGATCGAGCCATCCGGCCCGGCGACGAGGTGATCGGCGTTGCCGCGGGCTTTCCGACAACGGTGAATCCCATTCTGCAGTTTGGCGCCGTGCCGGTATTCGTCGACGTCGACATTCCCACTTACAACATCGACCCGGCCCGCGTCGAGGCGGCGATTACGCCCAAAACCCGCGCGATCATGCTGGCGCATACACTTGGCAACCCGTTCAATCTGGACGTGATCACGGGCCTGTGCCGCAAGTACGGCTTGTGGCTGATCGAAGACTGCTGCGACGCGCTCGGTGCCACCTGGAAGGGCGAGAAAGTCGGAACCTTCGGTGATATCGGCACCCTCAGCTTTTATCCCGCCCACCACATCACGATGGGCGAGGGCGGTGCCGTCTTCACGAACAACCCCGAACTCAAGCTGATTGCCGAGTCGTTCCGGGACTGGGGACGCGATTGCTATTGCGCCCCGGGCAAGGACAATACCTGCGGCAAGCGCTTTTGCTGGAAGCTCGGGGATCTTCCGCAAGGCTACGATCACAAGTACACGTATTCGCATCTCGGATACAACCTCAAGATCACCGACATGCAGGCCGCCTGCGCGCTGGCGCAGCTCGACCGGCTCGACGGCTTCATCGAGAAGCGGCGCAAGAATTTCGCAATCCTGCACGAGCGGCTCAGGAGCTGCGAGGAGTTTCTCATCCTGCCGGAGCCGACACCGGGCAGCGAGCCCTCCTGGTTCGGTTTCCCGGTCACGCTGCGCGACAACGCGCCGGTAAGCCGCGCCGATCTGCTTTCGTATCTCGATCAGCAGAAGATCGGCACGCGGCTCCTGTTCGGCGGCAATCTCATCAAGCAGCCGTACATGGCGGGTCGCAACTATCGCGTGGCAGGAAGCCTCGAGCGCACGGACACGGTGATGCACAACACGTTCTGGGTGGGGGTCTACCCCGCGCTCGACGAAGAAAGACTGGACTACGTCGCCGGCTCGATCGAGCGCTTTCTCGGCGTGACGTTCTAGACGGGCGGGGACCGGCACGCCATGGCGGTGTGCTGCCGGCATAGGCGGGCGCTGCCTTTGGCGTGGATCGGAGCGAAGATGATCGGCAGGAAAATGAGGACGGTCTGGACCGACGATATCGAGCACATCGTCTCGAGTCCGCTACCGTGGTGGAAGTTGAGCGGCCAGCGAGTGCTGGTGACCGGAGCGGCCGGCTTTCTCGGCGGGTACCTCGTGCGCACCCTGCTTGCGCTGCATGCGGCGGGCAAGGTCGATCGGCCCGTCGAAGTGATCGCGATGGTACGCGACGCAAAGCGCAGCCGCGACAGCTTTGCGGACCTCGACGGCACGCCAGGCTTCAGCCTCTACGAGTGGGACCTGAGCCGTATCGAAGTGCCCGAGATTCGCGATTGCGGTTTCGTATTGCACGCGGCGAGCCTCGCCAGCCCCCGTTTTTATGGGTCCGATCCCATCGGTACCTTGATGCCGAATACGATCGGAACGGCCGCGCTGCTGGAGATGTTGCGGCGCAGCCGATGCGCGCAGGGCCTCCTGTTCGTCAGCAGCTCGGAAGTCTACGGTGCCGCCGACGGCTCGACCGTGCTCGACGAGCAGAGCTACGGCGTGGTCGATCCCGCTTCGGTGCGCGCCTGCTATGCCGAAAGCAAGCGCATGGGCGAGGCCATGTGTGTCGCGTGGCATCACCAGCATCGCCTGCCCGTGTTCATCGTTCGGCCGTTCCATACCTATGGTCCCGGACTCAAGGAGGACGATGGACGGGTTTTCGCAGACTTCGTCTTCAACGTTCTGCGCGGCGAAGACATCGTCATGAACAGCGATGGCAGCGCGCGGCGGGCCTTTTGCTACGTATCGGATGCGATCAGTGGCTTTTTCCACGTACTGCTGCTGGGCGCACCTGCGCAGCCTTATAACGTCGCCAATCCCGCTGGAGATCTGTCGGTCATGGAGCTCGCGGAATTGCTCGCAGACCTCGCGCCGCATGGTGGCGTCAAGGTGCGGCGACAAATGCAGCCGGAATCGGCGGGCTACATCGCGAGCCCCTATAGCCGGCTGATCCCGGACGTAAGCCGCCTGACGAAACTTGGATGGTGTGCCCGGACCGAGCCGCGTGCCGGCTTTGGGCGAATGATCGAGGCCTACGGAATATGAATGCATCTCTCGCACAACTGAAAGCGCAGTTTCGCAGCGGCGACTTGCCGAAGGCGGATTTCATCCAGCAGGCTTTTCCTGTTCATCAAGCCTTGTTCGAGTACGCGGAGCTCACGCGCACCACCGACATCCACGAAATCTGCATCCGTGCAGACGGCGTACTGTTCGTGCTCGGAGAAGAACGGGTCCGGCTGTTCTGCCCGGAGAACGAAACTCGCGTGGCACCGATCGAAACGGCCAATTTCGACCACTACGAGCCGCACGAAACGCGGGTCATGGATTTGCTCTCGAAAGGCTGCACGAACATAGTCGACATTGGCGCGAACATTGGCTTTCACGCCATCCGCTTTGCAAAGCGGCAGCCACAGGCCCGGGTTCACGCCTTCGAGCCGACACCGGGAAGCTATGCGTTTCTCCAGCGCAATGTGGCGGAGAACGCGGTTGGCGACAGGGTGGCCTGCTTCAATTTCGGCCTGTCCGACACGAGCGGCGCGACGGAATTCTTCGTGGTGCCGACCGCCGGCACGAACGCGTCGCTGGTGAATGTGGCGGGTGCGCAGGGAGCACAGCGCATAGTCGGCCTCACGATGACGCTGGATCAATGGTCGGAGAACTATCGCTGCGCACCCGATTTCATCAAGTGCGATGTAGAAGGCGCGGAGCTGCTGGTGTTTCGTGGCGGCCGTCGGACCATCGAATCCCATCGGCCCGTGGTGTTCACCGAATTGCTCCGAAAGTGGTCGAAGCCGTTTGGATATCACCCGACCGACGTGCTGAACTGGTTTTCGCAGCTCGGCTACGTGTGTTTTGCAGTAGGCGAGTCGGGCGTACGCCGGTTGCATGAGGTGACCGATGAGACGGTCGAGACGAATTATGTCTTTCTTCATGTTCGCCAGCACGCGGACGCCATCGAACAGCTGGTCGCGGGCACCGAATGAACGACACCGTCGAGCTTGCGCGGCGTATGCGCGTTCACGCGCTCAACATGGTCCACCGGGCGGGGGCCTCGCACATTGCCAGTGCGCTGTCCATATGCGATCTCGTCGCTGTGCTTTACGGCGCCGTGATGAACCATGATCCGGCGCACCCGGACGCCGCGCAGCGCGATCGCTTCATTCTCAGCAAGGGCCATGCGTGCGTCGCGGTCTACGCCGCGCTAGCCGAGCGCGGCTTCGTGGAGGTGGAAGCTCTCGCCTCGTACGGACAGCCCAATTCCCCGCTGATGAATCACATCAGCCACAAGGTGCCCGGCGTGGAGTTCTCGACCGGATCGCTCGGGCACGGCTTGCCGTTCGGCGTCGGCAAGGCCCTGGCAGCCCGGCGCCGGGGCGCGGCGTGGCGTACCTTCGTGTTGATGAGCGACGGTGAGCTCGACGAAGGCAGCAACTGGGAGGCCATGTTGTTCGCCGCCCATCACCGTCTCGACAATCTCGTGGCCGTGATCGATTACAACAAGCTTCAGAGTCTCACGAGCGTCGAAGCGACGCTCGGCATCGAGCCGTTGGGGGCGAAATTCACGGCGTTCGGCTGGAGCGTGCGCGAGGTAGACGGCCATGACCACGCCGCGATCGCGGCGGCGTTGAGCACGGCCCCGTGGGAACCCGGCAAGCCTTCGGTGCTCGTGGCCCATACCACGAAGGGAAAGGGCGTGAGTTTCATGGAGAACCGGGTCGAGTGGCATTACCGCACGCCCAATGCCGAACAACTGGCTAGCGCCATCGAAGCGTTGCAGGGGTGATGCCGTGCGAAATGCATTCATAGACGAACTCGTGAACCTGGCCGCTGTGCATCCGCATATTGCCCTGGTCGTTGGCGATCTGGGCTACTCGGTGGTCGAGCCGTTCGCCGACCGCTTTCCCGACCGTTTCATCAACGCGGGGGTCGCCGAACAGAACATGACCGGGCTCGCCGCCGGCATGGCATCCGAGGGCTATCACGTCTTTACCTATTCGATCGCGAACTTCCCGACCTTCCGCTGCGCCGAGCAGATTCGCAACGATGTTGACTACCATCGGCTTCCCGTGACGATCGTCGCCGTCGGCGGCGGCCTCGCTTACGGAGCACTGGGCTATTCGCATCATGCCGTGCAGGACTACGCACTCATGCGCGTGATGCCCAATATGCTGATTGCCGCGCCGGGCGACCCGATGGAAGTACGCGCGTGTATGCGCTATCTCATCGAGCATCCGCAGCCGTCTTATCTGCGGCTCGGCAAGGCGGGCGAGCCCTGCTTTCATCAGGGAGTGCCGGAGGTCGAACCGGGACGCTGGCTACAAGTCGCCGGCCCGATGGAGCGCGCGGTGCCGCCCAGGACCTTGCTTTCCACCGGAGCCGGGCTTGCCGTCGCGATGAACTGGCGTGAAAAGCCTGACTACCGCGCGTATGCCGTGCATTCCATGCCGCTCTGGAGCATGGCGGCCAAAGCGGCACAGCGCGAGGCACTGAAGGATTTCGAATCGGTGGTGACGATTGAAGACCATCTCGTCGATGGCGGCTTCGGATCGTGGATGCTGGAGTCCACGCTCGGGCCGGGCAGGAAAGTCGATCTGGACGTGCGTGCACTGTCCCCGGTCGTATGCGGCGCCGTGGGCCCGCAAAACATGCTGAACGCCCTGGGCGGTCTTTCCTGATAGTTGGTCCTGATAACACGAACGAGACATCATGCAAGCCAGTCGTTTTCTGCTGTCGATCTGCATTCCGACCTTCAACCGGGCGGCGCTCCTGCAGGTTGCGCTCGAAAGTATCGCGGCGCAGCCGGTATTCACGGCGACCGACGATATCGAGGTGGTCATTGGGGACAACCATTCGAGCGACGACACTGCCGCAGTGGCCGAAGCATTCCGGCAGCGCTTTCCCGGGAAAGTCACGGTTATCCGTCACGAAACGAATATCGGCGCGGGAAAGAATTTTTATGCCTTGTTCAAGGCGGCGCGCGGACAGTTTCTGAAGCTCTTTAACGACTATCTCGTGTTTCTTCCGGGTTCTCTCGAGCCCATCGTCAACGTGGTGCGGGCGGCGCAGCAACTCAAGCCGACCCTGTTCATGCTGAACGGTAACCGCCCGAGTGGCCGCGAACTGGACACGATGGGTACCCTGGAAGAGTTCATCCGCACCGTTTCTTTTTTCTCGACCTGGATCGGCAGCTTTGGCGTATGGCGTGACCAGCTCCCGAGCGAGCAGGAATATTTGAGCGAAGAACCGTCGTTGCTTCCCCAGACGCATGTTCTCTTCAAGATGGTATGCGCGGGCAGGGGCGTGATTGTGCTGCAAGGCCGCTATTTTGGCGCGCAGAACGCTGGGCGAAAGGGCGGTTACAATTTTGCCGAAGTATTCGGCAAGAACTATCTTGCACTGCTGAAGAAGTACGTTGCCACGGCGCAAATCACCCAGCAGACGTTCGAGGCGGAAAAGCGGGACGTGCTGCTCAGGCACATCCTCCCGTACTACCTGGACGGCTCGAACGGCTTCGACAAGACGCGTTTCTTCGAGCACCTGGCCGACTATCGCGACGAACCTTATTTTCACGAGGCTATTGCGCGAGTCTTGCCGCAAATCTGGCGCATGAGCAACCCGCACAACGACACGACGCTGGCGCGGGTGAGCAGCACCGTCACGCTCGCTGGGGTGTGCGTGGGGCGTAAAACCTTTGGCGCGCTGTCGATCCTCGATTCCGGTAACGAAAAGGGGCGCCTGAGCATCGGTAGCTTCGTTTCCATAGGCGAGGACGTGAAGTTCATCCTTGGCGGTAAGCGGGTCTTCGGCAGTCTGTCGACCTATCCGTTCAAGGAAATACCTCACGGCACCAGCGGAGCCGAAGCGCCGGGCCAGATCACGGTATGCGACGACGTCCGGATCGGCTACGGCGCGCTTGTCCTGGCTGGCGTGTCGATCGGACAAGGCGCCGTGATCGAGGCCGGCAGCGTGGTGACGCACGACGTTCCGCCTTATGCCGTTGCGGCCGGCAATCCAGCCAAGGTCGTCGGGTACCGGTTCGATCAGGACGTGATCGACAAGCTGAGTGCGTTCGACTTCTCGCGTCTGGACGACCAGACCATTGCTGGCTCGCTGGAGCTGCTCTCTACGCGCGTCGGAGCGGACAATGTCGACAGGATTCTCAGTCTGCTGGGACAGCAAGCCGTCGGCGAGCAGGTCATTGCCGAAACTTGAGACTGTCCTGTCGAGCGGCGCGTAGCCGTCATGATTCAGGCTGCCGGAGCCTGGGCACTCATTGTCTTGATGCGCTCATTGAGCTGATGCCGTCTGCTTAGATAGGCCACGAAGTACTGCGAGAAGCCGGTTTCTCGTGCCATGAATTTCAGGGCATCGAGTACCAGAAGATCTTCGGCAAACCGGCCTAGTGCACTGCTTGAGATGGGCAATGTCATGCCGTTATAGCTGCGCAGCTTCCAATGAGACTGCGTGCTGAGAAGCAGTGGGGCCACGCGCTCGATAATGAAAGTCTTGGCGGGCGCGCATTGATTCTCGTAACGGACATCGGCATTGAGCTGCTGGCCGAGTTCCGTATCGCCCGCTTCCGCCGCCTCGAAAATGAGCTCGCATTTCTCCAGCCACTCCTGCCAGAATGCCGGCTTCGCGACCAGATAATTGCAGAAAACGGACTGCACCGAGCTCATCACGATTTCGCCGATGTTCAGTCCTGGCGAGATGAGTTGAACGACGCCATGAAGCGCTGGAGCGATGCCCGGGTGACAGCCTGCCGCGTGTTCGAAAACATTGAGGAAGAACGCCGCTTGATCGAAAAACGGCGAAAACGTCACGACATCTACGTCATCCGGCACGGTATCGAGGAACGCGTGGACCTTCGCGGCCGTCAAGCCGGTTTTCTCGATGAATTTCGGTGACAGGAAGCCATAGCGACACTCGGGATCCAGAGTGTTTTCGCGCAAAAAACGCCGCATCGGCCAATACTCGTACCAGTCCGGACGCTGCCCGGTGTTGTCGAGCGGCAGGAACCCCGGGTCGACCTGGGCGCGCGTCTCGTCGGAGTAGTAGATCTGGAAAATGTGATTTTTCATTGGCACATCGAGCCTGCGGGGGGAGACGAGTCGATGGGGAGGCCGATTGGTGACTCGTCCGGACCATGGCAGTATAGGCGCGCAGGCAGTCCCGCTGATCGGCCAAGAAGACGCGCCTTTCGGGCTCAATTCGGGGGTAGCGAGCGATAGCCCCGATGTACCCTGCTATCTCTGCGGTGAGCCCGGCATTTGCCCATCCACGCCGGGCACTGCAGGATCTGGGAATCACTATGGCTTTGCTTCCAACCACCCCTGGCGGCACGGATGTCGCTGAGATGTCCGATGGCGCACTTCATGCCGCGCTCGTTCAACTGAGCCGCCGGCTCGATGCCGATCCCGCCAACGTCGCGCTGCATGACGCGTTCTCGAACGCGTTGCAGGCCATCGGCAACGAGGTGGGCGCGCAGGCGCATCGCGTCGCCGTCGAAACCCTCAAGATGCTCGCGGACATGGGTCACGATGCGCCCGGAATCGCGCTCTACAACGTGGCCACGGTGTATTACATGAAGGGCAACAACGCCGCGGCGCTGCACTGGTTCCGGCATACGCTCGCCCTTGCGCCGAATCTCGCGATGGCGCACCAGAACCTGGCTGCGGTGCTCGACCGGCTCGGCCACAAGGCCGAGGCCGATGCGCGTCGGCGCCATGCCTACGCGCTGCAGCGCATTTACGTCGAGCCGATCGAGGGGGCGCCACGGCGCGTGCTGATTCTCTGCTCGGGGCAGGTGTCGGGCAACGTGCCGTTCGACACGCTGCTGCCGCCGCAAACGAGCTACCGCATCAAGTATGCGATTGATTTTGCAGAAGAAGCGGAAGACGCCACCTTGCCGCCCTACGATCTCGTGTTCAACGCGATCGGCGAGCCGGACATCGCCGTACCGGTCACGGCGCGGCTGGAGGCGTTCGCGCAGCGCTGTGCTCGTCCGTTTCTCAATCGGCCGTCGGCCGTCGCGGCGACCCAACGGCATCGTCTGGCGGAACTGCTGGCCGGTATCGACGATGCGACAACGGCGCTTTGCCTGCGGCTCGATGCGGTGCCGGCAACGGCCAGGGATCTTGCGCTGCGGCTCGCCGCGGCGTCGTTCCGCTTCCCGCTGCTGATGCGCCCGTTATCGACCCATGGCGGTGATGGGCTCGTGCTGCATACGTCAATGGACACGCTCTGGCCCGCGCTGCAAGCGCATGCCGCGCCCTGTTATCTGACCATGTTCGAGGATTTTCGCAGCGCGGATAGCTACTACCGGAAATATCGCGTCGTATTCGTCGATGGTCGGCCGTACCCGTATCACCTTGCCATTTCGCGGCACTGGATGGTCCATTACTTCTCGGCGGAGATGACGGGCGAGGCAGGGAAGCTCGAAGAGGAGCAGCGGTTTCTCGAAGACATGGGCACGGCGCTGGGCGAGCGGGCGCTGCGCGCCGTCGAGGCGATTGGCCGCCGCCTCGCGCTCGATTACGGCGGCATCGACTTCACGTTGCTGGCAGACGGGCGGGTACTCGTTTTCGAAGCGAACGCCACCATGCTGGTGCATCGCGAGGCGAGCGGTGGCCCGCTCGCGCACAAGAACGTCTACGTGCAGCGTATTCTCGATGCGTTCGAGCGTTTGCAGGCGTCGCGCATCAGCGCTTAGTCATCCTGCTTATTGAACCTTGGCAGCCAGCTCCGGTCCGAGGCCTTCGAGCAGCGGTCGCAACACCCGCAGGTCCGGCCGCCAGCGCCGCATCGAGGTCCGATAAATCGGCTTGCGCACCTGGGCCGCGCTGGCCGTCGTCACGGCGCGCTCAGTCCGATAGAACTCCAGGCAGCGTGCGTCCCATTCCATGCCGCAGTGCGCGAGCAGGCGGCGTGCCTCGCCTTCGGTATCGGCCACCAGCTCCTCATAGGACAGCTCCAGCATGACGCCTTCGGGCAGCACCGCGCGCCAGTGGGCCATCAGGGCATCGTAGGCGCGGTAATAGCGGCCCAGCTCGCCGAGGTCATATCCGAACGGAACGTCGTGGAACCAGCGCGAGTAAATCGACAGGCAGGTTTCCAGCGGCGAACGGCGCACGTGAATGATGCGCGCATTCGGCATGGCCAGATGGATCAGGCCCGCGTGGATGAAGTTGTACTGGTACTTGTTCACCACGCGCTCGAAGGGCGCCTCATCCCTTACGGGGACCGTCCCGGCCAGGCGCTGCAGATAATTGGCGCCGAGTCCGCGCAACTGGGCCGGGGTGGCCTCGGAAAGCCCTTCGAGACTGAACGCACCCGTTGGCTGTGCCCGACTCGTGGTGAGCAACCACGCCAGCGCATTGTCGAAGTCCGTGCGCTCGCCGACCCCCCATATTTGCGGATGGCTGGCGAGAATCTGCTCCACGAGCGACGTTCCCGATCTCGGCATGCCGATCACGAACACGGGCATCGCCGAGGGGTCGCCAAGACCTCGCTTTTCGCGCATCACGTCCGGCGTGAACAGTCTTGGCAGCTGCGCGGAAACGCCGAGCACGGTAGTTTCGTCGTAGTTGACGGTGGTCCGGTAGACAGCGTTGGCGCGCTGGATCTGCGTAAAGCCGAACTCGTGCTCGCCGTGCTCGGCGAGCGTTTGCCCGTAGGCGAAAAAGAGATCAGCCTGGGCGTTGGGGGGCAGGCGCGCGGCCTGGCGGATCTGCGCTTCGAGTGACTCGAAGCAGGGATCGTCGGCGGCGAGCGCTTTCGATTGCACGAGGTTGCGGTAGTAAGTCGAGCAGGACGGCGCCAGCCGGATGGCCGTGCGCCATGCGGCATACGCTTCGTCGAGCCGGCCCAATGCATTCAGGCAGTTGCCGAGGTTGTTGAACGAGCCGTCGGCGAGCGGCTTGAGCTGCACGGCCCGGCGATAGCAGGTCACGGCCTCTTCGAGTTGCCCGCGCGCTTCGTGTTCCCAGCCGAGTTTGTGCCAGGCTTCGGCGTCGTGCGGTGCGTTCTCGATCGCCTGCCTGGCCTGCAAGATTGCTTGCGGCTCGGCGGGGGCCGGAGTTTCGGGCCTGGTAGGCACGTTCAATTTCCTTTACGGCTGGTTTTGGTATCGACGAGCGCTCACGAAGGCGATGACTCGACCTCGAACGACTCGGCGGGCTGGTCCGCGCACCAGCGACGCCACATGGTGCGCAGCGCCTGGCTCACGCTTTGCGCGATCCGCTCGGGCTGGAACATCGGCGTGCCGGCGCAGCGCTCGCGCATGCCGGTGCGCAGCGCGGCGAGAGCCGGCAGGTCCGATGCGAGCGCAACGGCCTTGCGCACGTAGTCGTCCTCGTCTGTCGCGACGCACTGCGTGAGGCCCGCGTGCGACATCGCGGTCAGGCCGCTGCGGCCCGGCACGGTGTGCGACGGCAGCGTCACGGTGGGCAGGCCCATCCAGAGCGAGTGCAGCGCCGTGGTGAGGCCCGAGAACGGGAAGCTGTCGAGACAGATGTCGACGAAATGGTGCTGCTGCAGAAACACGGGAACGCTCGCGCGTTGCTTGTAGTCGATGCGTTCGGCCGCGATGCCTTCTTGCGCGAACCACTCGGCCAGCTTGCCGGTGCTGCCGTCGGTCGGCATGGCGCCGATCACGAGGCGGGCGTCGGGCATGGCGCGCAGCAGCTTCGCCCACAGGGCGATCACGTCGCGGCGCAATTTGTCGAGGCGGTTGAAGCTGCCGAACGTCACGTAGCCGTTGTGCAGGGCCGGCAGCAGATTGACGGGCGGTGACAGCCGCTCGGGTTCGAAGGGCGCGAGCGCGGGGAGATAGACGATCTTTTCGGTGAACTGATCGCGGAACTGGGTCGAGGGAACCCAGAAGCGGTCGGCGAGAAAATAGTCGACCGCGTCGAGGCCGGTCGTACCCGGATAGCCGATCCAGCACGCCTGGATGGGAGCCGGCTTGTGGGCGAGCGCGAGCAGGCTGTTGTTGGCCGTATGGCCCGCCAGGTCGATCAGGATGTCGATGCCGTCGGCACGGATGCGCTCGGCTACCTTGCGCTCGCCCATGCCCACGATGTGGGTCCAGGTCGAGAACAGGGCGCGCAGCCGGGGCGTGACCTCGTCGATGATGCTGGTGTTCGAGTAGGCGTGCAGCGACAGGCCCGGATCACGCCCCAGCGGGCCGAGCACGGGCTCGATGAAGCTGGCGACGGCGTGATGGCAGAAGTCGCCGGAGATGATGCCGATCCGCAATGGCCGTTCGGGGTCGCGATGGTTGCCGTGCGGCTGCCAATGCGGCTTGAGCGGCGCCTCGAAGTGGGCGGCGAAGCGCCGGTGCACGGCGAAGACTTCCTGCGGCGTGAGCTTCTCGCTGTGCGTCGAACAGAACGCGTGATTGTTGTAGGCCAGTGGTACGTCGGGCTCGAGCTCGCTGCTGCGGCGGAACAGTTCTCCGGCTTCGTCGAGCCTGCCCTGCTTCATCAGCGTCACGCCGAGCGAGTTGTAAGCGAGTCCGGTGGGCTGGACGTCGATCGAGAGGCGCCCCAGACGCTCGGCTTCGTCGAGTTCGCCAAGATCGACCTTGATCACGCCCATCAGCCGTAGCGCCTCGCTGTTACCGGGCGCCAGCTTCAGTAGCCGCTCGCAGTACCGGGCCGCTTCGGGCAGGTTGTGGCGCACCTGGTACACACCGGAGGCGATCAGCAGTAGCTGGGGGTCCTCGGGCGCGAGTTCGAGCGCTTTCAGTGCATGCTCGAGCGTGGCGTCGTACTGGCCGAGGCGGTGGGTGGTCAGCGTCAGGACTTTGCGCGGAAAGGGATGCCGCGGCAGGCGCTCCGCAGCGGCTTGTGCCTGCGTCATCACCGTTTCCAGTTCGCCGGCGTTGTACAGCTGCGCAATGGCTTGCAGGCGCTGCTCTTCCTCGGGCGTCAAACGCAGTTCGGCCGGTACGGGCGGGGTTTGCGCCGCGGTCTCGTCCGGACCGGCCGCGGCGTTGGCCGCCGCAGCGGTGCTGCCGCTGCCGGAGGCGCCCGGGCGGGGAACCTTGACCAGCTGTCCGCTGGACACGAAGGTCATGAGGCTGATCAGGCGATCGATCTGCGGCCCGCCCAGCCCTCGCTTCTGCGCGATGTTCAGCGCCGTCCAGGCGGCGTTGACGCGGTCGGCCTGGAGCAGGGCGTCGATGTAGTGCGCCCAGTACTGCAGATTATTGGGGTTGATGCCGATGGCCTTTTCGATCAGCGGAACGGCGTCCTCGGGGCGACACAGGTGGATCGCCATGGCGCCGAGGCGATGGTTCGCGTCGGGGTGATCGGGATACGTGTCGAGCACGGCCTGAAAGCGCTTGGCGGCCTCTGCGTATTCGCGACAGGCTTCGAGTGCGAGTCCGTCGTGCATGGCCCGCGCTGCGTACCGGTGCCGGTCGAGTTCCGCGTCGTCCGGCAGGCGCTTAGCGGCCTCTTCCAGCGGGGCGAGCGCCAGGGCGAGATCGCCGCGCCGCAGTTGCGCGTAGGCCAGCGTTTTCCAGGCTTGGGCGTGGTCCGGGTCGTCCTCGACCAGTTGCCGCGCCAGCGCCTCGGCTTCGTCGTGCCGGCCTTGCTGCGTGAGCGCATCGAGGGGCGCCTGGCTTTCCGGCGTCTGCGTGGGCGCGGCACCGCTCGCCGTGGCGATGATGAAGCCGTGCTCCCTGGCGGCAGCGCTGGCGCGTTGTGCCTCTTCCTGCCGGCCGCTCATGGTCAGCACGTTGACGTAGTTGACCCAGAAATTGCGCCGCTGCGGCGCGGCCGAAACGGCGGCCTGCAAATGGCTCAGACCTCCGGCGACGTCGCCTTTCTGCAGAAGGAGAACGCCGAAATTGTGGTTGGCGTCGGGATGCTCGGGCTCGGACGACAGGATGGCGTGATAGAGCTGCCCGGCCTGCTCGAACCGGTTGGCGTTGTGGTGAGCGATGGCCTGTTGCAGCTCGGCTTCGATGGTCATGGATTTCCCTCGGCTTGCGTGTCGGCTGCGCGGCGCGAGCGCGCGCATTCTTCCTGCGTACAGTCTAGCGACACGTCAGGACGGCGATTCGTCAAGCAGAAGGGGGATCGGCCTCTTGTTCGCCGCCCGCAGCGCGGCTGCAGGCGACGAGGCCTGACGGGCGGGAGCGGAGAAGGTGCGGCGTCGGGCTAGAAAAGCCGGGCCACGCGCTGATATTGCCGCGCAGCCCCCACGGAGGATTGCGCCTGCTGATAGGCGCGGGCCAACGTCTCCCGCGCTGCGCGTACTGTGGTGACGCGTGCCGCGTCGAGGGCCTGAATGTTGCGGATCAGCGCGAGTGCAGCAGGGGACTGGACGGCCGTGATCGCCCGGACCATGGGCGAGCGTTCCAGCGCGAGCCGCGCCGCGCTCTGCCAGTCGGCCAGTTGCACGGCTGTCTCGATCTCGAGCGTCAGCTCGTAGACCTGGTTGACCAACTGGGTCTGATCGTGATGAGCGTGCGATTCGGCCATGGTGTGCTTCTTCCCGTGGTTACTTCGAGTCGGTGGCGTACGCGCCCGCACTGCTCGAGTTGCCGAACAGCGAAGTCAGATATTCCTGGCTCTGGTTCGAGCTGGTCATCAGCACATCCAGCGCAGTGAACTGCGATTGGTACTGCGAGGTGAGCTCGTTCGAGTAGGCCGTCAGGTTGTTGGTCTGCGAGGTCAGGCTGTCCAGGTTGCTCGTCAGGCCGGCGACGCTGGAGTCTATCAGGCCGTCGGTCTGCGTGTAGGGCGTGATGGTCTTGTTGAGCTGCGCCCCGAAGCCGTTCGACAGGTTGAACAGCGATTGCACCATGGCGGGATTGGTGGCCACGGTCGAATCCAGCGTCGTCGTGTCGAGCGAGAGCGTGCCGTCGTTGTTCAGCGTGATGCCGAGCGCTGCGAGCGTGCCCTTCGTGCCGCTGCTCGACACGCTGCTGCCCACGATGTTGCCGAGCGCATTGCGCAGCGAGCTGATGAGCGAGTTGCCGATCAGCGGCCCCGTGGTCGAACTCGAACTCGACGTCGAGCTCGAGGGGCTGTACGCGGTCAGCGAGCTGATCGTGCTGACCAGCGAGTTGTACGCGGTGACGAAATTGCTGATGTCCGAGATCTCGGTCGCGGTGTCGGCCGTGACCGTGAGCGTTTGCGCTCCGGAACCGGTCTTGCTCGTATCCACGGCCGCCGGGGTCAGGTTCAGCGTCACGCCCGTGATGACGCCCGTGACCGTATTGCTTGCGCTGGTCGCGCTGACACCGTTCACCGTGAGGTCGGCGTCCTGCGCGGCGGACGTCTGGGTCCACATCGTCGAGCTCGACGAACTCGTTGAACTCGTCGAAGTCGCCGGCGGGTACTGAAGGCTTTGGAGCCCGGAGCTCGAACCCGCGCCGGGCGTAATCGTGATCGTATTGGCTGCGCCCGTGGAGTCGGCCGAGAGCACAAGGTACTGGCCCTTGGCGCCGGTGACGACCGAGGCGGTGACGCCGGGATTGTTGTCGGCCGTGTTGATCGCCGAAGCAATGCCGCTCAGGCTTTCGTTCGACGACGTGATGTTGAGCGTCATCGAGTTGCTGCCCACCCCGACCGTCAGGCTACCCGTGCCGACATCGGCGGCCGCCGACGTGGTGAATGCGCTCGAGGTGAGGCTCTGCGCGGTGGCGAGCTGGGTGACGTCGACCGAATACGAGCCCGACACGGCGCTGATGCCGGCCGTGGCCGTAATGCCGGTGCCGCTCATCGTGGCCGAGTAGGCCGTCAGCATGGAGCCGCTGTAGAGCGGCAGGATCGCGCTCTGGAGCGTGGCGAGCGAGGACTGCAACTGACCGAACGCGGAAATCTGCGCATTGTCGGTGGCTTCCTGCGCGCTCAGTTCGGCTGTCTGCCCGGCGACCTTCGAGGTGACCAGCGCCGAGACGAGCGTCGAGACGTCCAGCGAACTGTCCCCGGTCCCCTGGCCGATGATCGACTCGGCCGCGGTCTTGAGCGCGGCGGCGGCAGCGGCCTGGGCCGATGCGGCGGCTTGCGCGGCGGTCGTGGTGGTCCCGGAACTGGTGCTGGTGGTGGAGGACGAGCTGGTTCCGTTGATGGTGGTCATGAGGAAACTCCGTACAGGCACTCGACGATACGACCGGCATGATGGCCGACTAAAACGACAAGGGCGCGCCGCGTGAATGCTCCGCGGCGCGCCTGGGACTACGTACTACGACTTCCTGTTACAGGTTCTGCAGCAGCGAGAGCACCTGTTGCGGCTGCGAGTTTGCCTGAGCGAGCACCGAGATACCAGCTTGCTGCGCGACCGATGCGGCCGTGTAGTTCGCCGTTTCCTGTGCGTAGTTCGCGTCCGAGATCTGTGCGTTCGCGCTCGACAGGTCGGTCGATTCCGCTTGCTGCGAGGTCGCGATGCCGGTCAGACGGTTCTGAACTGCGCCCAGCGTGGCCTGGATGTTGTTGATCGAGGCCAGTGCGTTGTTGACCGATTCGATCGCGAGGTTCGCACCCATCGTCGTGCTGACGTCGACGTTGGCGATCGAGGACGGCTGGTTCAGGTAGTTGATCGACTGCAGCGAGGTCGGATCGCTTGCGCTGGCCGTGGACGTGCCGCCGCCCGACGAGGAAGAACCGTAGATCGTGCTGTACGGCGTGGCGCTGAACGCAAGCGCGGCAGAAGTGCCGACGGTCGCCGTGCTGCCGAAAATCGAGCTTGCGGCCGTGCTGGAGAGCTGGTTGCCGTTCTGGTCGAAGAACGCGTAGCCGCCCGCACCGTTGGCTTCGACCGTGATCGAGGTGATCACGTTGGCCGTGCCGGCCGAGGCCGTGCTGCCCGTGGTCGGATCGATATCGAGGCCCGACAGCGTGCCGTACACCGTGCCTGCCGTGGTCGAGAGCGACGCGCCCGAGGCTGCTGCGCTGATGGACGTCAACTCGTTGTTGAGGCTCAGGCCGTTGCTGGTGTTCGACGACAGGCTGATCGTCGAAATGCCATTCGGCGTGCCCGTGACGGTGAACAGGTTGGCGGCCACCGAGCTGCTGATCGCCTGGTTGTTCTGGTCGGTGTACGTGAAACCGCCCGTGCCGTTCGCAACGATGTTGATCGACGTGATCGCGCCTGCGCCGCCCGACGAGTTCGCTGCACCCGTCGAGGTCAGGTCGAGGCCGCTGACCGAGCCCACCACGGTGCCTGACGACACTGCGCCGCTACCGATCGAAGCTGCCGAAACGCCCTGGCTCAGGTTGATCGAGATCGTCTGACCGACGTCCGCGCCGATCTGCACCGAAACGTTGCCGGCCGTACCGTTGAGCAGGTTGATGCCGTTGTACGTGGTCTGCGAGGAGAGACGGTTGATTTCGTTGACCTGCTGCGCAACTTCCTGTTGCAGCGCGGCCTGGTTCTGCGACGACAGCGTGCCGGCAGCCGATTCGTCAGCGAGCTGGCCGATGGTCTGCAGGCTGGTCGTGATCTGGCTCAGGCCCGTGCTGGCCGTTTCGACCATCGAGACTGCGTCGTTCGCGTTGGACACGCCTTGCGTCAGACCGTTGATCGACGATTGCAGGGTGGTCGAGATGGCCAGACCTGCGGGATCGTCTGCTGCGCTGTTGATGCGCTTGCCCGACGACAGGCGCGTAATCGCCTGGGTCAGCGCGCTACCCGAGCTGTTCAGGTTTTCCTGAGCGATCAGCGAATTGACGTTGCTGCTAATGGTGAGCATTACTCTCTCCCGGATGGGTACAGAATCATCATGTTGAACAGGGCAGAAACGCGGGCGTGTTGTCTGCCGCTTTCCTGGTTGTCGGCGTATCGGCCCGAAAACTTGAGAAAAATATTGGTCAGAGGTTTGGCGTTGCCGGCGCGGCGCACGCCCGGCCATGCGCCGATGCGCCTTGCATGGCAATCCGTCTGCGCCGGATCGCTGCCTCTCGTTGCCCGGCCGCCGCGGGCCCCGAGCTTGCGGAATCAGCCGAATTGGCGCGTACAGGCCACCCTGTTCCGCCCATTGCCGGCGTCGCGCCGCCGTATCCTTTACGATGGCCGCGCCTCGCAACGCGGGGCCCCTGTCATCGACCAACCCGCCGCTTCGCTTTCATGCTCCCGACGCCCGATCTTTCTCCTTCCGAGCGCCAGCGGCAGGCGCTGGCGCTTTGCTTCGCAGGCCAGTTCGCCGACGCGCTCGCGCTGCTCCAGCCCCTGCTCGATGCCCCTTGGGACGCCGCATCGGACGCCGCATCGGACGTCTTGGCCCAGTCATTGAACATCGCAGCCATCGCCGCGCTGGGTCTCGACCGTCAGGACGACGCGCTGGCCTGGTGGCGGCAGTGCGTCGAGCTCCAGCCCGATTTCGTCGATGCGTTCCATCATCTGGGCATCCTGCTCAAGTCGCGTGGCAGCGTCTCGGAAGCCGAGGCCGCCTGGCGGCGCGCGCTCGCGATCTCCCCGCATCATTTCGAGGCGCTGAATCAGCTCGGCGATATCCTGCGAGCGACGGGCCGTCTCACGGAGGCCGAGCGGGCCTACCAGACGGCCGTGACGCTGCGTCCGGACCATGCCGGAGTTCGCGGCAGTCTCGGTCTGGTGCTCGCCGCGCTCAAGCGGTTTCCCGAGGCCGAGCACGCGTATCGCGAAGTGCTCGGGCTGCAGCCTGAGCACGCCCAGACGCATTACCGCCTCGGCACCGCGCTGCAGGCGCAGAACCTCCTGGCCGAGGCGGCGAACGCGTACGGGCAGGCCTTGCGGTACCAGCCGGACTTCGTCGAGGCACACAACAATCTGGGTTGCGTGCTGCACGCCCTCAATCGTCACGAGGAGGCGGCCGACGCGTTTCGCCAGGCGATCGAGCTGCGTCCGGATCTGGCCGAGGCCTGGCACAACTTCGGCAGCGTGATGAAGGAGCTGGGCCGGATTGCCGAAGCCGAGATCGCGTCGCGCGCGGCGCTGACGCTGAATCCCCACTACGGCGATGCCCGTTTCGGCCTCGCCGTGCTGTTGCTGGCCACGGGCCGCTTCGAAGAAGGCTGGCCGTTGTACGAGGCGCGCTATGAGCGGCCCGGCTACATCCATCACGCGAGCGGCAAGATGCTGAAGTGCCCGAAGTGGGGCGGCGAGCCGCTTGAGGGGCGTACTCTGCTGGTCTGGCAGGAGGACGGCCTTGGCGACATGCTGCAATTCGGCCGCTACCTGTCTCTGCTCAAGGGGCGCGGCGTGACGCGCATCGAGGTGGCTTGCCGCACCGAGCTGCACCGGGTCTTTACAGCGCACGAATCGGTCGATGCCGTGCTGGATCACACCGAGGGACTGGCAAAGTCCGCCGGGTTCGATTGCTGGACGAGCCTTATGAGCGTCCCATTGCACCTGGGCACGACCGTCGACACCATTCCCGATGCGATCTGGCTCGAACCCGATCCGGCCTTGCAGGCACGCTGGCGCGAGCGGCTCGACACGCTGCCGCCGGGCCCGCGCATCGGTCTCGTGTGGAAGGGCAATCCGCGCCATCACAACGACGCCCATCGCTCGGCGCCGTCGCTGGCCACCTTCGCGCGGCTCTGGAGTGTGCCTGGACTGAACTTCGTGAGCCTGCAGAAGGGGCAGGGCGAGGAGGAGGCCATGTCGCCTTCCGTCCACCAGCCGCTGCTGCACCTCGGCTCCGAACTGAAGGACTTCGCCGATACGGCGGCGGTCGTCTCGCAACTCGATCTCGTCATCTGCGTCGACACGTCCACAGCGCACCTTGCCGGCGCGCTCGGCAAGCCGTGCTGGGTGATGCTGCCCGGGCACGACATCGACTGGCGCTGGCTGCACGGGCGCGACGATTCGCCGTGGTACCCCGGCACGGTGCGCGTGTTCCGCCAGACGCCTGGCGGCGGCTGGCCGGCGCTCGTCGGGGCGGTGCGCAAGGCGTGTGCGGAAAGGTTCGGGGCCCAGGCGGCGTAACGCGCGCTGGCTTTCTGCACGCGAGGCATGTCCGGCGTATCCTCGGTAGCTCCAACCTTGGCCCACTCATCGGAGACATCATGGAACTACGCAGGATCGGCACTTCCGCCTTGCAGGTCGCGCCTCTCATGTTCGGCGGCAATGTGTTCGGCTGGACCGCCGATGAAGCGACTTCGTTCTCGATCCTCGACGCCTTCACCGACGCCGGCCTCAATTTCATCGATACGGCCGACGTCTATTCGGTCTGGGTACCGGGCAACCAGGGCGGCGAATCGGAGACGATCATCGGAAAATGGCTCGCGAAAAGTGGCAAGCGCGAGAAAGTGGTGATCGCAACGAAGGTGTCGAAGGACCCGCGCCGTCTCGGCCTCTCTGCTACCAATATCGCGGCGGCGGTTGAGGATTCGCTGCGCCGCCTGCAGACCGACTACCTCGACGTCTACTTCTCGCACGACGACGACCAGAAGGTGCCGCTCGAAGAGACGCTCTCTGCGTATCAGCGGCTCATCGAGGCGGGCAAGGTGCGCGTGATCGGCGCATCGAACTACAGCGGCGCGCGCCTGGAAGAGGCGCTCGCGGTGTCGCGCAAGTCGGGGCTGCCGGCCTATCAGATCATTCAGCCGGAATACAACCTGTACGACCGCGCGCACTACGAGGCCGATATCGAACCGGTGGCGCTCGCGCAGAAACTCGCTGTCGTGCCTTATTACAGCCTCGCAAGCGGCTTCCTGTCGGGCAAGTACCGCTCACGCGAGGATCTGGCGAAGAGCGCGCGCGGCTCGCGGGTCGAGAAGTATCTGGATCACCGCGGCGTGCGCATTCTCGCGGCGCTCGACCATGTTTCGCAGCGGCACGGCGCCACGCTGGCGGCCGTGGCGCTGGCGTGGCTCATCGCACGGCCGAGCATCACCGCGCCCATCGCCAGCGCGACCTCGCTAGAGCAGGTGCAGAGCCTCGTGGCCGCGGTGCACCTGAAGCTCGATCCGGCAGATATCCAGGCGCTCAACGATGCGAGTGCCTGACACGTTGCTGCCCGTTTGCACATGACCGATGACGGACGGTGCGGGTGGATACGGCGTGCCGCATCCACCCGCTTATAAATAGCGCCCGAACGCCGCGCGTTGGCGCGTGCGGGTTCCGGCATGCAAGTCCCTGAGAAGAATCAAGAATGTGTGGTCGGCACGATCTTTTCCTGATATCATTGAGAGTGAATTGAGATCTTTGCCTGTTTTGTTGCCGTGTTCGTTACTGTTGGCGGCCGCAAACCGGCGGTCAGGCGTGAAGCTGCAAGGTAAGCCTGGTCGCGTTCCGCAGTGAACCCCCTACTTCTCTTTTCCGGCCTCCGTGGCCGCCTTGCCTTTCGTTACGCCCCATGCGGCGAACGACCGGAGGGCCGGTGCGCAAGCGGTTTTACGCTTGCGCCTTTGAACCGTATCAAGCGATTGAGTTAGGAAATACATGACGACGATTCTTCTGAAGGAAAACGAGCCGTTTGAAGTGGCTATCCGCCGCTTCCGCCGTGCAATCGAAAAGAACGGCCTGATCGCCGAGCTGCGTGAGCGTCAAGCTTACGAAAAGCCGACGGCAGTTCGCAAGCGCAAGAAGGCTGCTGCTGTGAAGCGCCTGCACAAGCGCCTGCGCAGCCAGATGCTGCCGAAGAAGCTCCACTAAGCTTTTTCGCGCTTTTCCGCCAGACGGCGGCGCATGCTTCGCTCGAAGCTGCGCCGCTGTTTGCGTTTACGTTGTCCATCTACGTTGCCTGTCTGCGCGGCGTATCGCGGCGTATCGCGGCCGGGCGGCACCCAGTCAGGCGGCCCGGCGAAGGCGTTCAGGCCTTGCTCGTCGCCCGCCGCTTCTTGCCCTGGGCGGCGCACCCGGCGCGGCACATGCAGTCGCGTTCGTGATCGTTGACCATGCCCACGGCCTGCATGAACGCGTAGCAGATCGTCGTTCCCACGAACTTGCAGCCGTACTTCTTCAGGGCCTTGCTGAGCGCATCCGAGACTTCGGTGGAAGCCGGCGCGTCGCGATACGACGGCCAGTCATTCTGGATCGGCGTGTGGTCGACGAACGACCAGATGAAGCTGGCAAGCGAACCGTGCTCTGCCTGGATCTGCTGGACAGCGCGCGCGTTGAGAATCGCCGCCTCGATCTTGGCCCGGTTGCGCACGATCGAGGCGTCCTGCATGAGCGCTTCGACCTGTTTCGGCGTGAAGCGCGCAACACGCCCGATGTCGAAGCCCGCAAATGCGCGCCGATACCCCTCGCGCTTGTTGAGGATCGTGGACCATGACAGGCCGGCCTGCGCACCCTCCAGCACGAGCATTTCGTAGAGGTGCTGGTCATCGCGCGAGGGCACACCCCATTCGTTGTCGTGGTAATGCGCGAGTGCTTCGGTCGTCGCCCAGTTGCAGCGGTGTGTCACGGCTCTCTCTCCTAGCTTCGGGTTCGGTCAGGCCCAGCCAGAATAGCGGAATAAACGCCCGGATAGCGAATGCTGTCACCTGGCCGTCCGGCCGATTGTGCGAATGCCACGGACCCGTTAGTCTCTGCGGCACGATCCATCATCACCGGTCGCGCACACGGCGCGGCACTCATCACCATGCAGACATCGACCTGGCTTATTGGCGTGGACGGCGGCGGCACCGGCACGCGTGTCGCGCTCGGCGAAGCGAACGGCACAGAACTCGCGCGCGCGGCCGCGGGCCCATCCGGGCTTGGGCTCGGCATCGCCAGCGCGTGGGCCTCCATCGAAGCCGGGTGCCGCGCCGCTTTCGCGCAGGCCAGGCTCGCGTTCGACTGGAAGCACTGCGTACTCGGCTGCGGACTCGCGGGCGTGAACAATCCCGACTGGCTCGCCGCGTTTCGCAAGCAGGCACCGCCGGTGGCCGGGCTCGCGGTGGAGAGCGACGCCTACACGACACTGCTCGGCGCGCATGGCGGCGAAGCGGGTGTGGTCGTCGCGCTCGGTACCGGCAGCGTGGCGGCGGTGCTCGATACCGCCGGCGCATATCGCATCGCGGGCGGCTTCGGTTTCCCCTCCGGCGACGAGGCAAGCGGTGCCTGGTTCGGCCTGCGCGCGGTCAGCTGGGCACAGATGGCGCTCGACGGCCGCGCGCCGCTCGATGCCCTCGCTCAGGCATTGCTTGCCCACGCGGGCGCAACCGACCGGGACAGCCTCATCGTCTGGCTCTGCGCGGCCAATCAGACGGCCTATGCGAGCCTCGCGCCGGTGGTGCTCGCGCACCGCGAGCACCCCTTCATCGCGAAGCTGCTGGCCGAGGCGGGCGAGGCCGTCGCGCAACTGATTCTCGCGCTCGATCCCTCGGCCACGCTGCCGGCCGCGTTGTCGGGCGGCCTTGGCCAGCCGTTGCGGGAATGGGTGCCCCAGGCCGTGCGCGAGCGCCTGCGCGCGCCACTGGCCGATTCCACCAGCGGCGCGCTCACGCTGGCCCGGCGCGAGGCCGCGCGGTTGGCCGCGGCGGGTTAGCGGAACTTCATTCCTGAGCGGATCTGGAACCTGCCGCGCGAGCTGATTTCGCTCCCGAGCCGGTCATCGTTCACGGCGCAGTGGCCGCGCGCAGATGCTAGGATCTGATGTTTATCGCCCCGCTATTGCATTTGTCCCATGTACCAGGTTATCGCAACCGATCTAGACGGCACGCTCCTCAATTCGGATCACCAGCTCGATCCGTTCACGGTTGCCACGCTCCACCGGCTCGACGCCCAAGGTCTGCCGTTCATCATTGCGACGGGGCGTCACTATTGCGACGTCGCCGGCATTCGCGACCTGCTGGGTATCCGCCCGTATCTGATTACCTCGAATGGCGCACGTGTGCATGCGCCCGACGACACGCTGATCCACGCGCGTAACCTGCCCGAGCCGGTGATTCAAAGCCTCGTCTCGCAGGAGGTGACGGGCGAGCATGGCCGCGTCATCGTCAGCCTGTTCTCCGACGACGCCTGGCTTATCGATCGCGACGCGCCGGAACTGCTTGCCTTCCACCAGGACTCGGGCTTTGCGTACCACGTGACCGACCTGCGCGCGCACGACGGCGTGGGGATTGCGAAGGCGCTTTATATCGGCGATCCGGCAGATCTGGCGCACATTTCGCAGCGTCTTGAAGCGGAGTTCGGCGACGCGCTCTACATTACCTATTCGTTGCCCGACTGTCTGGAAGTGATGACGGCCGGCGTATCGAAGGGCCGGGCGTTGCGGGTCGTACTCGATCGGCTCGGTGTGGCCGCGACAGGTTGTGTCGCGTTCGGCGACAACATGAACGACATCGACCTGCTCGAAACGGCAGGCCACCCGTTCATGATGAACAACGCCAATCCGGATCTCGTTGCCCGCCTGCCCTCTGTGCCGCGCATCGGCAACAACTTCGAGGCGGGTGTCGCGCATCATCTGCGCAAGCTCTTCGCGCTCAGCGACGAAATCGAGTCCTGATCAAGGCCGCGCCGCTTTTACTGCGCGCCTGGCAAGGTCGCGCACGGGCAATCGTTGGGGCGGCCGTCCAGGCCCTCGTGTTCGTGCGCGAAGCGCACGCTCGGCGTAGCGCCGCTCCAGTCGATGCGTAGCACGTAGATGCTGTCGAAGTCGGCGCTTTTCCACTTCGGTACGTCGGCTGTGTCGCCGCCATGCGCCACCACGATCTGGCGCACGAGTTCCTCGATCTCGCGGTGCTCCCAGCCAACCAGCACAGTGCGGTCGCGCCATTTGGGGTCGACGAGTGCATCGCCCAGCTTGTCGATCTGCGAGTAGCCGTACGGCGTCTGTATCGGCAAACCGAACTGGATCGCCGTCGGTTCGACGGTCGCGAGCGGGCGCACGTAGTAGTACGGCTTGCCGCTGTCGTCTTTTTGTTCGCCCGGGTCGGGCGCGTAGATCGCGTCGGGCTTGCCGTACTTCGCCGCGATCACGGCCGGCAGCGCGAGCGCGCGGTTCAGGCCCTTGCAGCTAAGCTGGCCGAGGCCGGCCGCGGGCTTTTCGCCGTGGCGCACGAACACCAGCGTTTCGAGATTGTCCGTGGCTTTGGCCGTGGAACTGTCGGCCGCCTGGGCGCAGGCGCTCACCAGTGCGAGGCTCGACGCCATGCGGACAAGCCAGATTTGTGAACGCTTCATGGGGCGGACCGTGAACGGTAGAGGTCGTTAGGTCGCCCGATTCTAGCAGCGCAGCCGGGCTGGCCCCGGCTACGCCTGCAGCGAAGATCCGCAATTACTTTGCGTAGCGACGTCCCGCAATTGCCGGGTAGACGACGCCCGCGATGATGGCGCCCACGATCGGCGCGACCCAGAAGAGCCACAGCTGCGAGACGGCTGCGCCGCCGACAAACAGCGCCGGACCCGTCGAGCGCGCCGGATTGACCGAGGTGTTCGTGACGGGGATGGAGACCAGGTGGATCAGCGTCAGGCACAGGCCGATCGCGATCGGCGCGAAGCCGGCGGGCGCACGCTCGTCGGTGGCGCCGAGAATCACGAAGAGGAAGAAGCCCGTCATCACGACTTCGCACAGGAACGCAGCGACCATCGAATAGTGGCCCGGCGACTGGTCGCCGTAGCCGTTGGTCGCGAAGCCGCTTGCGACGAGGTCGAAGCCGGGCTTGCCCGTGGCGATCTGCGAGAGCACGAATGCGGCAAAGATGGCGCCGATCACCTGCGCGACGATGTACGGCAGCAGATCGCGTGCCGGGAACCGGCCGGCGACCACGAGGCCCACGCTCACTGCGGGATTCAGATGGCAGCCTGAAATATGGCCGATGGCGTATGCCATGGTCAGCACGGTGAGGCCGAATGCGAACGACACGCCGACGAAGCCGATCCCAAGTCCGTGAACCGGACCCGCAAAATTGGCTGCCAGCACGGCGCTGCCACAGCCGCCAAGCACGAGCCAGAAAGTGCCGAACAATTCGGCCATGAGTCGTTTGGATAAGTGCATCGTCTGACACCTCGAAAAGTCGATTTGAAGTAGCTGGAAAGAATCCGGCTCCGATGAGCGCCAGATTCTAGGGAGTCGACTGATGCGTGGGTGTGAAGAATTGTCAATTCCGATGCTATTGGCCGAATTATTTCGGGCTATGGCGAGGGGATTTCACCGTGGATGACAAATCGTTAAATCCCGGAATTGTCCCGATAAAGAGGTATTAATGGCGATTGCTAAATCGCGTATTTACGTCTAATCTCTTCTCGAACTGGCTCGTTCGATCAAAAGGGGGGAGGAATGCCGCAATATTCAGAACTTAAAGCCCAGATCGCGAAGCTTCAGGCCCAGGCCGAAGATGCGCGTCGCACCGAACTCGCGGATGTGATCAACACGATCCGCGAGAAGATTGCCGAGTACGGGCTCACCGCCCAGGATCTCGGGTTCGCAGCGGCCGCCCGGCGCGGGCGTCCGCCCAAGAAGGCGCCGCTGCCGCCGCGCTATCAGGACCCCAAGACCGGGGCGACCTGGAGCGGGCGGGGCAAACCGCCCAAGTGGATTGCAGGGAAGAATCGGGAGCGCTATCTGATTGCCTGACGCGCCGTTGGCAATATGAAGCAAAAGAGCCGCGTGGTGCCACGCGGCTCTTTTTTTAAGTACGTCCCATAATTGCGCTAATCGCTTGCACGCAAACGTTACTCATGGCGCATTCGTCCGCTTTTATCTCGAATTTGCGCGCCGAGCACCGGCGAGCGGACCAGCAAGCGGTCTATCCGCCTGCGGCAACGCGACGCAGCACCGGACGGCGTTCCGCTTCGATCAATGACGCATAGGCATCGACGTAATTGCGGGCCATCGTATGCGAAGTGAAGCGGCTTTCGAATCGCGCGCGAATCGCGTCGCGTGAAAGCGAATTGATATTTTGCAGTGCTCCCACTGCACCTTGCACGTCCTCGACGATAAAGCCCGTTACGCCCGGCTCGATCACTTCGGGCACCGATCCGCGGTTAAAGGCGATCACCGGCGTGCCGCAGGCCATGGCCTCGATCATCACCAGGCCGAACGGCTCCGACCAGTCGATCGGGAAGAGTAGCGCTTTGGCCCCCGACAGGAATTCGGGCTTTTGCGTTTCGTCGATCTCGCCGACGAACTCGACGTGGGCCTGAGAGAGCAGCGGCTCGATCTCGGTCCGGAAGTATTCGCGGTCCACCTTGTCCACCTTGGCCGCGATCTTCAGCGGCAGGCCGGCGAGCGCGGCGATCCGGATGGCGGAGTCCACGCGTTTTTCCGGGCAGATGCGGCCGAGGAAGGCGAGGTATTCCGGCTTGCGGTGATGTTGTGGCGTAAGTAGCCGCTCAGGCAGGCCGTGGTGGATCGTGCGCTGCCAGTTGGCCTGCTTGAGCGGCTGGCGCTGCGAATCCGAAATCGAGATCACCGGCGCGTTAGGGAACGAGTCGAACACGGGCTGCAGTTCGGGCAGGTCGAGCCGGCCGTGCAGCGTCGTGACGAACGGTGTGTCGAGCATCGAAAACAGCGGGAACGGCAGGTAGTCGAGATGGAAGTGCAGTACGTCGAATTCGTGCGCCATGCGGCGCACGCGTTCCAGCAGCACGATGTGAGGCGCAAGCGCGTCGCGCACGGTCGGGTCGAGCCGAAGCGCGCGCGGCCAGGCCGCTTCGAGCGTCGCCGAGGTGACCGAATCGCCGCTCGCGAACAGCGTCACGTCGTGACCGAGGTCGACGAGCGCTTCGGTCAGATAGGACACGACGCGTTCCGTGCCGCCATACAGTTTCGGCGGGACCGCTTCGTAAAGAGGCGCAATTTGTGCGATTCGCATTGGTTCGATCTCCTTGGCAAGTGCGCGTGCAGTACGGATGGGGGCGCGGCACCGGGTTATCCCTGAGTTCGATTATGGAGATCTGACTCGCCATTACGAGCTCTTTTTCAATCGCTTAAGCGTTGTTACAGCGGGAAACATGCACTGCAGCGGGATTCCCCGGTCGCGCGCCGGCCGGGTTGCCGGCGTGCGCAAGCCACGTGCCCGGCGCGGCGCAGCAAACACGGACGTATTACAGGGAAATGAAAACGTCTTATAATTCGCGCCTGACGAGGCCGCCTATGCCAGATACATAAAAAACGCGCACGCCCGTCCTCTTCTCGGCCACTTGTCAGAAAAATTCCTACACGCTTTCGAAGCGACTTCCTGCAAATCGTTGCGGTATCCGTCCAATTTCCAGTTGCGCCCGGCCTGGCCACAATGCGGTGATGACCATAAAACGGGTCGTTCGCCCAGATTGGCAAGGGTTTGTCTGGATGCGATCGAGCAAACGTTTCCGTAACCGGCCTGACCAGCCGATTCGAATTCGGGGGAATCCATGAGCGCGACGACGCATAGCGACATGCTCAGTGAGATCAAGGAAGTTAACCTGTCGTACCTGTTGCTCGCGCAACGCCTGCTGCGCGAGGACAAGTCGACGGGCATGTTCCGCATGGGGATCTCGGAGCAGCTTGCCGAAGTCCTCGCCAATCTGACGCTGGCACAAACCGTCCGGCTCGCTGCATCGAACCAGGTGCTTTGCCGTTTCCGGTTCGACGATCACGCCATCCTTGGCGCGCTGGCCGACAAGGGCAAGTCGGCGCAAACGCACACCGCCATTCTGATGGCGGGCCAGCCCGTCGCCCAGATCGACTGAGTAATCATCCTGCATGGGATGGGGCTGCGTGCCTGGCACCCGGTCCCATCGACAAGCCCGTCACGGCCGTCGTCCCGCCGCGCCTTCGTGCGCAGTTCGCGGCGCCATCTCCCATGCCCGGCCGGCGCGCCGGGCGGGATCCATTCCGGCAACGATCGGGGGTCTATGGCAACAAAGAGTGTGGTGCACGAGGTCAAGGAGATCGCGCTGGCGATCGAATTGATTGAGCTTGGCGCGCGGCTGCAACTGCTCGAAGCGGAAACCTCGCTTTCGCGCGACCGCTTGATCCGGCTCTACAAGGAGGTGAAGGGCGAATCGCCGCCAAAGGGCATGCTGCCGTTCTCGACAGACTGGTTCATGACCTGGCAGCCCAACATCCATTCTTCGCTGTTCTACAACACCTTCCTGTTCATGAGCCGGCAGGCGCGCTGCGCACCGGTTCACGCAATCGTGAAGAGCTACCGGCTCTATCTCGAGCACCTCGCGCTGCTTGGCGACGAACCCGCGCTCAGCCTCACGCGCGCCTGGACGCTCGTGCGCTATTTCGCCTCGGGCCTGCTGCAGATGACGCCGTGCAGCCGCTGCCGCGGCCATTTCGTCGCGCATGCTCACGACCCGCAGCGCGGCTTCGTCTGCGGGCTGTGCCAGCCGCCTTCGCGCGCGGGTCGTACCCGCCGCGCCAGCGTACCGGTGCCCGCGGCAGGCTGAGCAGCACTGCGGGCGGGCTGCCCCGTGCGCGGCCCGCCCGCGTCACGATCGTGCCCCGATTGCGCGCCGCCGTTGCGGGTTTTGCCTATGCCCCGGCGGCCTCGCCGGGCGCCCCCAATCCCAAAGTTTTTCAGACCGATGCCGTAAACCAGCTAAGGACGCGCGCCGATGGCGGTTCGCGGTACTTTCCAGTGAGGACCCGGCTGTGCTGATTTTAGTGGGAACACTCGTGACGATCCTGTCCGTCTTCGGGGGCTACGCGCTCGAGGGTGGCCATCTAGCGGCGATGATGCAGCCGATGGAGCTGTTGATGATCGGCGGTGCGGGCCTCGGCGCGTTCATCCTCGGCAACGGCATGAAGACGATCAAGTCGACCCTGCGCGTCATCCCGACGCTCTTCAAGGGCTCGAAATACAACAAGGACGTCTACATGGAGCTGCTGGCGCTCCTCTACGTCCTGCTCGCGAAGGCGCGCAAGGAAGGCACGCTCACGCTCGAGGCGGACATCGACGATCCGATGAAGAGCCCGCTCTTCACGCAGTATCCGAAGATCCTCGCCGACCAGCACATCGTCGAATTCCTCACCGACTATCTGCGCCTGATGGTGGGCGGCAACATGAACGCTTTCGAAATCGAAAGCCTCATGGACGAGGAAATCGAAACGCACCACCACGAGGGCGAGGCGCCCGCGCACGCCCTCGCCAAGGTTGGCGACGCGATGCCGGCGTTCGGTATCGTGGCCGCGGTGATGGGCGTGGTGCACACCATGGCTTCGGCCGACAAGCCGCCCGCGATTCTCGGCGAGATGATCGCCCAGGCGCTGGTCGGCACCTTCCTCGGCATTCTGCTTTCGTACGGCCTGATCGGCCCGCTCTCGAGCGTCGCCGAACAGCGCGTGGCCGAATCGACCAAGATGTTCCAGTGCATCAAGGTGACGATCCTCGCGAGCCTGAACGGCTACGCACCCGCCATCGCCGTGGAGTTCGGGCGCAAGGTGCTGTTCTCGACCGAGCGTCCGTCGTTCTCCGAGCTCGAAGAGCACGTGCGCCGCGTGAAGGCGAAGTAAGACACCGGCCAGGGAACGAGCAATGAGCAAGGACAAGGACCGCACGATCGTCGTCAAGAAGTCGGCCCCGGCGAAAGGCGGCCATCACGGCGGCGCGTGGAAGCTCGCCTACGCGGACTTCATGACCGCGATGATGGCGTTCTTCCTGCTGATGTGGCTCCTGTCTTCGGCGTCCACGACGCAGCTTCACGGTATTGCCGAGTACTTCAACCAGCCGCTCAAGGTCACGCTCTGGGGCGGCGATCGCAGCTCGACGGACTCGAGCATCGTGAAGGGCGGCGGGCGCGACATTTCCACCGATCAGGACGGCGTCACGCGGCAGACCGACGGCTCCACCGCGCGCGCCGAGCACACGGCCTCGAAGAACGAAGACGACTCGTTGAAGCAGTTGAAGGGCTCGATGGATCGCCAGGAGCAGGCGCGTCTGCACGACCTGCAGATCAAGCTGATGGCCGCGATCGAGGCGAACCCCGTCCTGCGCCAGTTCAAGCAGCAGATCCGCATCGATTCGACCTTGACCGGCCTGCGCATCGAGATCGTGGACTCGCAGAAGCGCCCGATGTTCGCGACTGCACGCGACGTGGTCGAGCCGTACATGCGCGACATCCTGCAGGCCATCGGCCAGACGCTCAACGACGTGCCCAACCGCATCGTCGTGCAGGGCCACACCGACGCGGTGCCGTACGCGGGCGGCGAGAAGGGTTACAGCAACTGGGAGCTTTCGGCCGACCGCGCGAACGCGTCGCGCCGCGAGCTGATTGCGGGCGGCATGGACGAAGCGAAGGTGATGCGCGTGATCGGCCTCGCGTCGACGCAGAACCTGAACAAGGCCGACCCGCTCGACCCGGAGAACCGCCGCATCAGCATCATCGTATTGAACAAGAAGTCGGAGGATGCGCTGATGCACGATGACTCGACCACCACGACGCTGTCCGACGACGCAGCCGGCTCGGGCAACCCGCTCTTGCCGATGCTGACGCCGGGCGCGGCGGCGCGGAAGCTGCCGGCCGCGGGCGTCGGCGCGCCGGCGCGGCTCACGCCCGTAGCGGCGCCGGTGGCACAAACGGGTCCGGCACAGGCAACGCAGACGGCGCACTGAAAAGACGCGGCGGCAACAGGAACAGCGCGAGTGAGGAGCGGATGATCAGGAACATTCTGGCGATCGACGATTCGGCGTCCATGCGGGAGATCCTGCAGGCGGCGCTGGGTGCGGCGGGTTACGCAGTGACGGTGGCGAACGACGGCGAAGACGGGCTGGAGCACGCGCTCGCGCAGTGCTTCGACCTCGTGCTCACCGACCTGCACATGCCCCGCATGAGCGGGTTGGACCTGATCCGCAAGCTGCGCGCGAATCCTTCGTACCTCGAAACGCCCATCCTCGTGTTGACCACGGAATCGGACGAAACCTTCAAGGCGGCCCTACGCGACGCAGGCGCGACGGGCTGGCTGGAAAAACCGGTGGATCCGGAGCTGCTCGTCGACCTGACGAGCGCGCTAGGCGAAGCGCGCGCGTGACGTGACAGCATCGGCACCTATACAGGCACATATCGCGGTGAAAGAGGCATGACACTCGACATCACTCAGTTCTACCAGACGTTCTTCGACGAAGCGGACGAGCTGCTCGCGCAGATGGAGCAGCTCCTGCTGAATCTGGACGTCGGCCGGCCCGATCCCGAAGATCTCGCCGCGATCTTTCGCGCGGCGCACTCGATCAAGGGCGGCGCGGCGACGTTCGGTTTCACCGCACTGACCGAAACGACGCACATCCTCGAATCGCTGCTCGACCGCGCGCGCAACAACGAGCTCGTGTTGCGCAAGGACATGATCGACACGTTCCTCGAAACCAAGGACGTGCTTTCGGGCCAGCTGGCCGACTACCGCGCGAGCGCCGAGCCCGACGCGGCGGCGGCGGCGGCCGTGCGCGCCAGGCTGGAGCAGCTGTATGCGGAAAGCCGCGGCGTGCCGGCTCCGGCGCCTGCAGCGAGCGCGCCCGCTCCGGCGCCCGCGCCCTCGGCCGCGCCTGTCGCGGCGAGCGCAGCCCCGGCCGATTCCGAGGATGACCTCGACGCCGCCTTCGAGGCGAACCTGCCTTCTGCCCGGGCGGCGGCTTCCGGCGCACCGGAGCATGTCGTCGACGAAGCGATCGCGGCGGCGCCGGCACAAGAGGCGAGCAGGGCGGTGGAAGGCCCCCATCTGCGCATCACGCTGCATCGCGTCGACGCTAAGGATCAGGATCTGCTGCTCGAAGAGCTCGGCAACCTGGGCCGCGTGCTGGGCCAGGTGAAAACCGGCGACGACATCACGCTCTGGCTCGAAACCGACGTGCCGTCCGACGACATCATTGCCGTGTGCTGCTTTGTGATCGACGAAAGCCAGATCACGATTGGCCGTGGCGCCGCGCCGCAAGGCGGGGCCGAAGCGGCGCCCGCCGTGGCGCAGGCCGCGCCGGTGCTTGCAGCCGCACCCGCCCCCGTCCTGGCCGCGGCACCGGCTGCGGCGCCCAGCGTGCCGGTTGCCCAGCCCGTGTTCGAAGCGCCCCCGGTTGCAGCCCCGGCAGCGCAGCCCGAAGCCGCGCGAGCGCAAGCCAATGCACCCGCCACGGAGGCCGAGCGCAAGCAGCGCCCGGCCGCCGCGGCCGCCGCGGGCGAAGGCAGTTCGATCCGCGTGGGCGTGGAGAAGGTGGACCAGCTGATCAACCTCGTGGGCGAGCTCGTGATCACCCAGGCGATGCTCGCGGAAACCACCAGCACCTTCGACCCCGCGCTGCACGACCGCCTCTTCAACGGCATGGCGCAGCTCGAGCGCAATGCGCGCGACCTGCAGGAAGCCGTGATGTCCATCCGCATGATGCCGATGGACTACGTGTTCAGCCGCTTCCCGCGCCTCGTGCGCGACCTCGCGGCGAAGCTCGGCAAGGAAGTGGAGCTGGTCACCTTCGGTCAGGCCACCGAGCTCGACAAGAGCCTCATCGAGCGCATCATCGACCCGCTCACGCACCTCGTGCGCAACTCGCTCGACCACGGCATCGAAACCGTGGAGGCGCGCCGCGCCGCGGGCAAGGACGCCACGGGCCAGCTCGTGCTTTCCGCCGCGCACCACGGCGGCAACATCGTGATCGAGGTGAGCGACGACGGTGCGGGCCTGCGCCGCGACAAGATCCTCGCGAAGGCGATGAAGCAGGGCATGCAGGTCAGCGAAACGATGTCCGACGAAGAGGTCTGGAACCTGATCTTCCTGCCGGGCTTCTCGACGGCGGAGCAGGTCACGGACGTTTCGGGCCGCGGCGTGGGTATGGACGTGGTCAAGCGCAACATCCAGGCGATGGGCGGCCACGTCGAGATCACCTCGCACGCGGGCAAGGGCAGCACGACGCGCATCGTGCTGCCGCTCACGCTGGCGATTCTCGACGGCATGTCGGTGAAGGTGGGCAACGAGATCTTCATCCTGCCGCTGAACTTCGTGATGGAGTCGCTGCAGCCGCGCCACGAAGACATCTACACGGTGACCAACGGCGACCGCGTGGTGCGCGTGCGTGGCGAATACCTGCCGCTCGTGGCGCTGCATGGCGCGTTCAACGTGGATGGCGCGCGCACGGACCCCACCCAGGGCATCGTCACGATCATGGAAACCGAGGGCCGGCGCTTCGCCATGCTGATCGACGAACTGGTCGGCCAGCAGCAGGTGGTGGTGAAGAACCTGGAAACGAACTATCGCAAGGTGCACGGCATTTCGGCGGCGACCATTCTTGGCGACGGCAGCGTCGCACTGATCGTCGACGTGGCCGCGCTCAACCGCGAAACGCGCGCCACGCATGGGGTCGCCCCGAGCGTGAGCCATAAGGCGGGCGCGTTCGCCGAATTCGCATGACCGCATGAACCTCAGGCGCTTTATCTCAATCATCTCCCAACTGTTCAGGGGCTAACGTGGCAGAAGTCCAATCCATTCAGGGTGCCGGCGCAGCCGGCGCCGGCGCGCATCGCCGCGACGCGCAGCAGGCCGACGCGGGCGGTGCGGAATTCCTCGTCTTCACGCTCGGCGCGGAAGAGTACGGCATCGATATCCTCAAGGTGCAGGAAATCCGCGGCTACGAAAGCGTGACGCGTATCGCCAATGCGCCCGAGTTCATCAAGGGCGTCATCAACCTGCGCGGCATCATCGTCCCGATCGTGGACATGCGCATCAAGTTTCACCTCGGCCGCGTGGAGTACGACCATCAGACCGTCGTGATCATCCTGAACGTCGCGCACCGCGTCGTCGGCATGGTCGTGGACGGCGTTTCGGACGTCCTCACGCTGCAGATGGACCAGATCATGCCGGCGCCGGAGTTCGGCGCCACGCTCACGACCGACTACCTCACGGGCCTCGGCACCGTGGACGGCCGCATGCTGATCCTGATGGACATCGAAAAGCTGATGACGAGCCGCGAGATGGCACTCACCGAGGTGCTCGGCTAGATCTTGCCAACGAGCAGCGAACGTGTAGCGAACGGTTTTCGGGGGTGGCCCTTCAAGTGAAGGGCCTTGCGCGGGAGAGCGGAAAGCCGCCGTCAAGAGCGGCATAACCGCCTTGCCAGGAACAGGCCCGCACACAGCAGGCACACAGCAGGCACAGGACAGGAGCAATCGAGATGCTGCACAGGTGGTCGATCCGCACGACACTCACGGGCGTCGGGGTCATTCTGGTTGCGCTGACCCTCGTGGTCGGCGCGCTCGGGCTCGTCGCGCTCGGCAACGCGAGCGACTCGCTCGCCACGATCGCACGTGGCGACCTCGTCGCGATGCACGCGCTCGACGAGGTTTCGTCGAATTTGCTGCGTTCGAACGTTCCGCTGCAACACGCGAGCGCGTCGATTGCGGCGGGACAAACCGACGGCGTCGGCAAGGCCCTCGATCGCGCGGACGATCTGATCGCCAGGAGCGACGACGCCTGGAAGAGCTTCCAGGCCGCACCGAAGGACGGTCTCGACGCCGGCGCGCTCGATGCGCTGGCGCAAAAGCACGCTGCGCTCCTGCAGGACGGCGTGCGTCCCATGGCCGCGGCGCTGCGTGCCAACGACCTCGCGGCCTGGCACGCCGTAACGGACGCGAAGATCACGCCCTTGTTCGTGGACTACGACAACGTTGCCGTGTCGCTGGTGCAGGCCATGCAGGCTGACGCTGCCGCTCGTGAGGAGAGCGCGCGCTCGCAGATCGCGCTCATGCGCACGCTGATCGCGGGTCTCGTCGCGCTCTCGCTCGTGATGGTGTTGCTGATCCGCTTCTCGCTGCGCGGCCTCATCGTGCAGCCGCTCAACGACGCTGTGGACTGCTTCGAGCGCATCGCGCAAGGCGACCTCGCGCAACCGGTCGAGGTCTACAGCAAGAACGAGATCGGGCGCCTGTTCGCCGGCATCAAGCGCATGCAGGAGAGCCTCGTGAAGCTGGTGAGCGCCGTGAACACGAGCGCGAGTTCGATCGACGTTGGCGCGCGCGAAATCGCCATGGGCAACACCGACCTCTCGCAGCGCACCGAGCAGCAGGCCGCGTCGCTGCAGGAAACGGCGTCGAGTATGGAGCAGCTCACCGGCACCGTGAAGCAGAACGCCGAGAACGCGCGCCAGGCAAGCCAGCTGGCCGTCAGCGCCTCGGACATCGCCACGCGCGGCGGCGAGGTGGTGGGCGAAGTCGTGCACACGATGCAGGACATCGCGGCCAGCTCGGCCAAGGTGGTGGACATCATCAGCGTGATCGAGGGCATCGCGTTCCAGACCAACATCCTCGCGCTGAACGCCGCGGTGGAAGCGGCGCGGGCGGGCGAGCAGGGGCGCGGCTTCGCGGTGGTGGCGGGCGAGGTGCGCAGCCTCGCGCAGCGCAGTGCAAGCGCCGCGAAGGAGATCAAGGAGCTCATCAACAACTCGGCGCAAAAGGTGCAGAGCGGCTCGCAGCTGGTTGGCCGGGCGGGCAACACCATGGACGAGATTCTCCAGGCCGTGCGCCGCGTGACCGACATCATGGGCGAGATCAGCGCGGCCTCCGAAGAGCAGTCGAGCGGCATTGAGCAGGTCAACCGTGCCGTCACGCAGATGGACACCGTCACGCAGCAGAACGCGGCGCTCGTGGAAGAAGCCGCGGCGGCGGCGGCCTCGCTCGAAGAGCAGACGCGCCAGCTGCAGTCGGTGCTCGGGATCTGGCACAGGGGCCGCGCGAGCGGTGCGGGCAGCACGGCGGCATTGCCGTCCGCGGTGCCCGCTGGCGCCCAGACGCCCACCACCGCACGCACTACCGCGGCCACCACGGCGGCCGCCAAGCGTGCGCCGGCTGGCCACGCCGCGCCGGCCAGGCCGGCTGCGGAACCGGCCAGCGCGGCGGTCCCGGCCAAACCGGCTCCGGCGGTGAAGGCGAAGGCCGTGGCTGCCGCGCCGAAGGCGAGCGCGGTGCGCGTGGAACCGGTGGTGTCGTCGACGTCTTCGGACGACGCCGACTGGGAAACGTTCTAGAACCGTAGATCCGAAGAGTCATCGCAATGCACACTAGCGCACCAGAACGGATTGAGTCGTTCCGCGCGGCCGCCCTGGAAATGGCCGCCGCGCCCGCCGCGCTGCACGCATTGCGCACCGGCACGCGTGCGGCCGGACCCACGGGGAGCGCCAGATCATGAAGGGTCTGCGCTTCTCCCGCCAGGGACGCGGCGATCGCGCCGGGCTGAAGTCGGGTGCCGCCGAGGCAGGCGGCCTGCCCGGGGTGCCCGGTGAGAGCAACCGCGATTTCGAATTCACCACGGCGGATTTCGAGCGCATCCGCGCGCTCATACACCGCCGCGCGGGCATCTCGCTCTCGGACCACAAGCGCGACATGGCCTACAGCCGTCTCGCGCGCCGCCTGCGCTCGCTGGGGCTCGAGAGCTTCCGCGACTACCTCGACCAGCTCGAATCGCGCAACGACGCCCACGAGTGGGAGGCGTTCACCAACGCGCTCACCACCAACCTCACGGCCTTTTTCCGCGAGGCGCACCATTTTCCGATTCTCGCGGACTTCGTGAAGCGCCGCGCGCAGCCGGTTTCAGTGTGGTGCTCGGCGGCCTCGACGGGCGAGGAGCCGTACTCGATCGCCATGACGCTGATCGAGTCGCTGGGCGAGCGGGGCTCGCGCGAGGCTCGCGTGCTGGCCACCGATCTGGACACCCAGGTGCTGGCCAAGGCCGACGCGGGGGTTTATTCGTACGACCAGGTAAAGCATCTGACGCCTGAGCGCCTGAAGCGCTTTTTCCTGAAAGGTACGGGCGCGCACGCGGGCCTCGTGAAAGTGCGCCCGGAGCTGCGCGCGATGATCCGTTTCGAGCAGCTCAATCTCACCGACGCCGACTACGGCCTGCGCCAGACCTTCGACGCGATCTTCTGCCGCAACGTGATGATCTACTTCGACAAGCCGACCCAGGCGCAGGTGCTCGCGCGCTTCGAGCCACTGATGAAGCCGGACGGCCTGCTGTTCGCGGGTCATTCGGAGAACTTCTCGTATGTCACGCAGGCCTTCAGGCTGCGCGGCCAGACGGTGTACGAACTCACGCGCGGCAGCCGCGAGGACGGCGCCGCGCGCCGTGCCGACCGCGCCGACGACAAGATCGGGGTGACCGCATGAGCGCCAGTTTGCCGATCGCGACCAATCGCTACTTCGACACCCACTTTGACCGCCCCGGCGTGAAGCTGCTGCCCAACGAGTTCTTCACGACGAACGAGGACATGGTGCTCGTGACCGTGCTGGGCTCCTGCGTGGCCGCGTGCATCCAGGACCGCACGGTCGGCATTGGCGGCATGAACCATTTCATGCTGCCCGACGACGGCGCCGACGTCGCCCAGGCCGGCTCCGATGCGATGCGCTATGGCGCCTACGCCATGGAAGTGCTCATCAACGAACTCATCAAGGCGGGCGGGCGGCGCGAGCGCTTCGAGGCGAAAGTGTTCGGCGGCGCCGCGGTGCTGGCGGGCATGACGACGATGAACATCGGCGACCGCAATTCGGCCTTCGTGCGACGCTATCTCGCGCTGGAGAACATCCGCATCGTCGCCGAGGACCTGCAGGGCTCGCACCCGCGCAAAGTGGCGTTCCTGCCGCGCACGGGCCAGGTGATGGTGAAGAAGCTGCGGCTCTCGCAGGAGTCGAGCGTGGCCGAACGCGAGCAGGCACTCGCGCGGCAGACGCCCGAAGCACGCGCCGAACGGCTCGCGAAGGCGCGCGAGCGCGTCGAGCTGTTCGGGCTGACGGCGGGACGCGCGGCGGCACCGGGACAGGCCGGCGCGGCGCAGCCAACGCCTGCGCGCAGCCGCATCGAACTGTTCGGCGCGAGCGGCTTGCCGCCGCGGCCGGGCACGAATCAAGACAACGCCAGGACAGTGGAGGAGGCGTGAACGCTGTGCAAAAAATCAAGGTTCTCTGCGTCGACGATTCGGCGCTGATCCGCAGTCTGATGACGGAAATCATCAACAGCCAGCCGGACATGACGGTCGTTGCGACCGCGCCCGACCCGCTTGTGGCGCGCGAACTCATCAAGCAGCACAACCCCGACGTGCTGACGCTCGACGTGGAAATGCCGCGCATGGACGGGCTCGACTTCCTCGAGAAGCTCATGCGCCTGCGGCCCATGCCGGTCGTGATGGTGTCTTCGCTGACCGAGCGCGGCAACGAAATCACGCTGCGCGCGCTGGAGCTTGGCGCGGTGGATTTCGTGACGAAGCCGAAAGTCGGCATCCGCGACGGCATGCTCGAATACGCGGAAAAGCTCGCCGACAAGGTGCGGGCCGCCGCGCGCGCCCGCGTGCGCGCGCACCACGCGCCGGCGCCGCCGGCCGCGGCAAGTGCCGCAGGTAGCGCAGGTAGCGCAGCGGGCGGCGCCCACGCCGCGCACCCAGGCGCGGGCCATGCCCCGATGCTCAACAATCCGCTCCTCTCGACCGAGAAGCTGATCATCGTCGGCGCCTCGACGGGCGGCACCGAAGCGATTCGCGAAGTGCTCACGCCGCTGCCGCCCGACGCGCCCGCGGTGCTGATCGCGCAGCACATGCCGCCCGGTTTCACGAAGTCGTTCGCGCAGCGCCTGAACGGCCTGTGCCGCATCACCGTGAAGGAAGCCGAACACGGCGAGCGGGTGTTGCCGGGCCACGCCTACATTGCGCCGGGCCACGCGCACCTGCTGCTCGCGCGCAGCGGCGCGAACTACATCGCGCACCTCTCCGACGAGCCGCCCGTGAACCGGCACCGTCCGTCGGTGGACGTGCTGTTCCGCTCGGCGGCGACGCACGCGGGCAAGAACGCAATCGGCGTGATCCTGACAGGCATGGGGCGCGACGGCGCCGCGGGCCTGCTGGAGATGCGACGCGCGGGCGCCTACACGCTCGCGCAGGATGAGGCGAGCTGCATCGTCTTCGGCATGCCGCGCGAAGCGATTGCGCTCGGCGCCGCCGACGACGTCTCGCCGCTCGCCGACATGAGCCGCCGCGTGATGGCGCGACTCGCCATGATGGGCGAGCGCGTCCAGCGCGTGTAAGAAAGCACGGCGGAGCGCAGCGGAAGTGTGCCGCCGGAATCTATATCGAGAGATCGCGGCGCCCTCAAACGTCGGCGCGATCGATCGCGATTAATTTATCTGGATAGGCGTCGCGCTTGTCTGGATAATTGCCCGGGTTTAGCCTGGAGGAATGAAACGAGATGGATAAGGGAATGAAGATTCTGGTCGTGGACGACTTTCCGACGATGCGCCGGATCGTCCGCAACCTGCTGAAGGAACTGGGCTACTCGAACGTCGACGAGGCCGAAGACGGCGCAGCGGGCCTCGCGCGTCTGCGCAGCGGCAGCTACGAGTTCGTGATCTCCGACTGGAACATGCCGAACCTGGACGGCCTCGCGATGCTCAAGGAGATCCGCGCCGACGCGACCCTCACGCATTTGCCGGTGCTGATGGTGACGGCGGAGTCGAAGAAGGAGAACATCATCGCGGCGGCGCAGGCCGGCGCGAGTGGCTACGTGGTGAAGCCGTTCACGGCCGCGACGCTCGACGAAAAGCTGAACAAGATCCTCGAGAAGATGGCAAAAGCCGGGAGCTGACGTGAACGAGCCCATCAGCGTGGAGGCTGGCGGCGCGCACGCCGACGAGTACGCCAGCAGCGACCGCATTCTCGCGCGCATCGGCCACGTTACGCGCACGCTGCGCGATTCGATGCGCGAGCTCGGCCTCGACAAGCACGTCGAGCGCGCGGCGGAAGCCGTGCCCGACGCCCGCGACCGTCTGCGCTACGTCGCGAACATGACCGAGCAGGCCGCCGAGCGCGTGCTGTCGGCGATCGAACTCGCCAAGCCGATGCAGGAGCAGCTCGAACGCGACGCGAAGACGCTTTCGGAGCGCTGGTCGACGTGGTACGACGCGCCGATCGGCCGCGAGGAAGTGCGCGCGCTGATGGACGACACGCGCGCGTTTCTCGGCGGCGTGCCGGAGGTCACCTCGGCCACGAACCAGCACCTGCTCGAGATCATGCTGGCCCAGGACTTCCAGGATCTCACCGGTCAGGTGATCAAGAAGATCATGGACGTCGTGTACCTGATCGAGCAGCAGCTGCTCGGCGTGCTGGTGGAGAACATCGCGCCGGAGCGGCGCGAGCAGGTTGCGGCGGCGGTCGCTTCGCTCGCGATTGCTTCGACCGGCAGCCCCGAATCGCTGCTGAACGGCCCGCAGATCAATCCCGAAGGCAAGGCCGACGTCGTGCAGGACCAGGGGCAGGTGGACGATCTGCTCGCGAGTCTCGGCTTCTAGAAAAAAGCCACGAGCCGCACGGGCATCGGGCTTGCTGTAATCCTGGGCAGGCATACTACTGCCGTCGGCGCACCGAGCGGCACACTGAGCGGCGCAGATCGCTTGCGCCACGCCGCGATATCAGCCGCTTGCCGCGGCGCGAGTGCCGCGGAGCCGGCTACCGATCGGGAGGAGTATGGCTGCCCTTTGTTCGAACGCTTCGTTTAAGGTGGCGCGGACCGCCGGCGCGCGGCTGGCCGCGCTGACGCTGGCTGGCGCCATCGCGCTTGCCTGCGCGGAACCCGCCATGGCCGGCCTTGGCGGCGCGCCCATGACCACGCCTGCGGGCGCAACCGTCAGCACCCTGAGCGGCGCCGCGCAAGCCGGCGCCGCGAGCACGGTGGCGCGGCAGGCCGCCGAGGCCAGCGCCACCGGGTCTTCTGCCGCATCCGCTTCCGCTTCTTATACGGTCCGCCAGACCACGCTCGCCACCGGCACGGTCGTGCGCGAGTACGTCTCGCAGGCGGGCAGCGTGTTCGGCGTCGCCTGGAGCGGGCCGCAGATGCCCAACCTTGCCGAGCTGCTTGGCAGCTATTTCCCGCAATATGTGGCCGGTGTGAAGGCGAGCCGCGCCGCGGGCGTCGTGCACGGTCCGGGCGTGGTCGAGCAGTCGGGCCTCGTCGTGCACTCCGGTGGCCATATGGGCGCCTTCTCGGGGCAAGCCTGGCTGCCCGCCGGCCTGCCGGCTGGCGTCAGCACCAGCGACATCCAGTGATCCAAGGGAGGCGGCGCGTGATCATGCTTGCACAACGATTCCGGTTCCCCTTCCTGCTGGGGTGGCGGCGCGGGGCCCTGGTTCCGCTCCTCGCGCTCGCCGTCTGCCTCGCGGCTTGCGGTGGCGGCGGCGGGAGCAGTAGTGGCAGTAGCAGCAGCGGCAGCAACGGCGGTGGCAGCAGTGGCAGCGGAAGCAACAGCGGCGGCCTCGACACCTCCGCGCTGCCGCCCCTGCCGAGCGAGCAGCCGATCGGGGCCTCGTCCGCGAACAATACCGTGCCCATCACGGTCAACAGCGGGGTGGCGGGCGTGCCGAACATCCCGACGGTGAGCGTGACGATCTGCGTGAGCAAGACCAGCAACTGCACGACCGTGAACAACGTGCAGGTGGATACGGCGTCGTACGGACTGCGCATTGTGTCGTCGGCGCTGGGGGCGTTGCTGAACACGCTGCCTGCGAATCAGGCCGGCGGCGGCGGCGAGCTCGCCGAGTGCACGGCGTTCGCGGACGGCTTTACCTGGGGCACCGTGCGCAGTGCCGACGTGAAGATTGGCGGCGAGACCGCGAGCGACATCCCGATCCAGGTGATCGGCGACCTGGGCACGTCCACGGTGCCATCGAGCTGCCAGGGCAACGGCAGCCAGCAGAGCACGGCAAGCGACCTCGGCGCGAACGGCATCCTCGGCATCGGCGTCTCGCCGTGGGATTGCGGCTCCGGTTGCGAGAGCGCCAATACGAGCTTTTACTACGCCTGTCCGAACGGCTCGAACTGCAGCGCCGCGGCCGTCACGACGGCCCAGCAGGTGGCCAACCCGGTCCCGCACTTCGCCGTCGACAACAACGGCGTCATCGTGGAGATGGCGCCCGTCTCGTACAGCGGCGCGACCTCGGGTAGCGGGACACTGGTGTTTGGCATCGGCACGCAGTCGAACAACGCCCTGAACGCGTCGCAACGTTTCCAGACCAATACGTCGGGCGACATAACCGGCACCTTCAACGGGCGCACGCTCACCACCTTCCTCGATTCGGGGTCGAATGCGCTGTTCTTCAACGACAGCTCGCTTTCCCAGTGCGGCGGCGTGCTCGGCACCTTCTACTGCCTGCCCAGCCCGCAGACCTTCAGCGCCTCGCTGGCGGGCTCCGACGGTTCCACCGGCAGCACGAGCTTCGGCGTGGTCAGCGCGGCGACGCTGCTCGGCACCAACGGCAACAACGGCAATTACGCCCTCAACGATCTTGCCGGGCAGTTCGGGGGGTTGCCGGATCTCGACCTCGGCCTGCCGTTCTTCTACGGCCGTTACATCTATGTGGGCGCGGACCTGACGCAAACGGGCGGCACCCAGCAGCCTTACGTCGCCTTCTAGCCGTTCAGCCTTCACGCCTCGCCTCCACCCGCCACCCGCCACCCGCCCGGAGGGTGGCGCCGCGGCACGGCCGTCCCGTGCCGCCCGTGCCCATTCCGCTGAAATACCCCCGTTTCTCCGCCTTACTCCGCCAATCGCCACTGGCGTGGCGCGGCAATAATCGCTGTCACTGAAAATGGGTGTGCGGCGCAGGGGCTGCGGCGCACGCCACCGACCGGAGCATCCGTGGCTGAGGACAGCGACCTCGAAAAAACCGAATCCGCCACTCCCAAGCGCCTGCAGAAGGCGCGGGAGGAGGGGCAGGTTGCGCGTTCGCGGGAGCTTTCCACCTTCGCACTGCTTTCGGCCGGCTTCTACGGCGCGTGGATGCTCTCGGACACCATTGGCGACCATCTGCTGACCATGCTGCGCGGCGCGTTCACCTTCAACCATGCCGTGGTCTTCGATACCAACCGCATGCTCAGCGGCGCCGGCGTGGCCGCGCGCGAAGGGCTCTACGCGGTCGCGCCCGTGCTCGCGTTCACCGGTCTCGCCGCACTGCTCGCGCCCATGGCGCTGGGTGGCTGGCTCATTTCCACGAAGTCGATCGAACCGAACTTCAACCGCCTGAACCCGATCACGGGTCTCGGGCGGATCTTCTCGTTGAACGGCCCGATCCAGCTTGGCATGTCGTTCGCGAAGTCGCTCGTGGTGGGCGGCATTGGCGGGCTGGCCGTCTGGAGTCACCGCGACGAGGTGTTGAGCCTCGCCATGCAACCGCTCTCGCGGGCTTTCGCGCATGCGTTTCATCTCGTCGCTGTCTGCTGCGGTACGACGGTGGCGGGCATGTTCGTGGTCGCGGCGATCGATGTGCCCTACCAGCTCTGGCAGTACCACCGCAAGCTGCGCATGACCAAGGAAGAGGTCAAGCGCGAGCACAAGGAAAACGAAGGCGATCCGAAGGTGAAGGGCCGCATTCGTCAGCAGCAGCGCGCCATGGCGCGCCGCCGCATGATGACGCAGGTGCCGAAGGCCGATGTGGTCGTGACCAACCCGACGCACTTCGCGGTCGCGCTTCAGTACGCCGACGGTCAGATGGGGGCGCCCAAGGTCATCGCGAAGGGCGTCAACCTCGTGGCGGCGCGCATCCGCGAGATCGCCGCCGAACATGGCGTGCCGCTCCTCGAAGCGCCGCCGCTCGCCCGCGCGCTTTACCACAACGTCGAGCTGAACCGCGAAATTCCGGGGCCGCTCTACGGCGCGGTCGCGCAGGTGCTGGCCTGGGTGTACCAGCTCAAGCGTTTTCGCGAGCAGGGCGGCGATGTGCCGATGGCGCCGACCGACCTCGACGTGCCGTCCGACCTCGACAAGGGCGCGGTGAACGACGACGACGCAGCCGAGGAAGCGGAAGACGCCCTTGGCGCCGAAGCCGCCGCAGCCGAAGCCGCGAACAAGGTCAATCCGGCCAACGCGGCCGGCGAACCCGCAGCAGACCCAGCCGGCGCCGACGCGGGCCGCGCCGACGCCGGCAGCCCGCCCAACGCGGCGCGCCGCGGCAACGAAGGAGCATCTGAATGAACGCCCGCACCGGTTTCCTCGCGCGGCGCCCGGAAGTGCTGCAAGGCACCAATCTGCGCGCGCTCGCGGGACCGATCCTGATCTGCATGATCCTCGGCATGATGATCCTGCCGTTGCCGCCGTTCCTGCTGGATCTGCTGTTCACGTTCAACATCGCGCTTTCCGTGATGGTGCTGCTCGTCAGCATGTACACCATGAAGCCGCTCGACTTCGCGGCCTTCCCGAGCGTGCTGCTGTTCTCCACACTGCTGCGGCTCTCGCTGAACGTGGCGTCCACGCGAATCGTGCTGCTCGAGGGCCACACCGGCCCCGACGCGGCGGGCAAGGTGATCGAGTCGTTCGGCCACTTCCTCGTGGGCGGCAACTTTGCCGTGGGTATCGTCGTGTTCGTGATTCTCATGGTCATCAACTTCATGGTGATCACGAAGGGCGCGGGCCGGATCGCCGAAGTGGCGGCGCGCTTCACCCTCGATGCGATGCCCGGCAAGCAGATGGCCATCGACGCCGACCTGAACGCCGGCCTCATCAAGGAAGACGACGCGCGCAAGCGCCGCAGCGAGATCGCCCAGGAAGCCGAGTTCTACGGATCGATGGACGGCGCGAGCAAGTTCGTGCGCGGCGACGCCGTCGCGGGCCTGCTCATCATGGTGATCAACATCGTGGGCGGCCTGATCGTGGGCGTCGTGCAGCACGGCATGCCGTTCGCGGCGGCCGGCGAAACCTACACCCTGCTCACCATCGGTGACGGCCTCGTCGCGCAGATCCCTTCGCTCGTGATCTCGACGGCGGCCGGCGTGATCGTTTCGCGCGTCGCGACGAACGAGGACATTGGCACCCAGCTCACCGGCCAGCTCTTCACGAACCCGCGCGTGATGATGATCACGGGCTCGATCATCGTGATGATGGGCCTGATCCCCGGCATGCCGCACTTCGCGTTCTTGCTGCTGGGCGGCGGCGCGATCCAGATCGGCCGCGTGCTGAAGAAGAACGCCGAAGCGAAGAAGGCGAGCGCCGTGCTGGTGGACGCCGTGCCGACTGCGCTTGCGCCCGCCGAGAACACCGAGGCGAGCTGGGACGACGTGGCGCTCATCGATACGCTGGGCCTCGAAGTGGGTTACCGGCTGATTCCGCTCGTCGACAGGAACAGCGACGGCGAGCTGCTCAAGCGCATCAAGAGCATTCGCAAGAAGTTCGCGCAGGAAATTGGCTTTCTGCCGCCGGTCATCCATATCCGCGACAACCTCGAATTGCGGCCGAACGCTTACCGCATCACGCTCAAGGGCGTGGAGGTGGGCACCGGCGACGCGTACCCGGGCCAGTGGCTCGCGATCAACCCGGGCCAGGTGAGCGCGGTGCTGCCGGGCACGCCGACTGCCGACCCGGCCTTCGGCCTGCCCGCCATCTGGATCGACACCAACCTGCGCGAGCAGGCCCAGGTCTACGGCTACACGGTCGTCGATTCGAGCACGGTGGTCGCGACGCACCTGAACCACCTCGTCGTGACGCACGCCTCGGAGCTGCTCGGCCGCCGCGAGGTGCAGGCGCTCATGGAGCGGGTGCAGAAGGACACGCCCTCGCTCGTCGACGACCTCGTGCCAAAGGCGCTGTCCGTCACGACGCTACAGAAGGTGCTGCAGAACCTGCTGGAGGAGGGCGTGCCGATCCGCGACATGCGCACGATCATGGAGTCGCTCGCCGAACACGCACCGCGCGTGACCGACGCGCACGAACTTACGGCGGCGGTGCGCATCGCGCTCGGCCGCGCGATCACGCAGCAGTGGTTCCCGGGCAGCGGCGACATGCAGGTGATGGGACTCGAGGCGAATCTCGAGCGCGTGCTCTCGCAGACGCTCACGGCGGGGCCGAACCCAGGGCTCGAGCCGGGTCTCGCGCATACGCTGCTCACGCAGACCGAAAAAGCGATGGCGCGCCAGCAAACCCTGGGGCTCGCGCCAGTGCTGCTCGTGCAGCACGCGCTGCGGCCGATGCTTTCGCGCTTTTTGCGCCGCAGCCTGCCGCAGCTGAAGGTGCTCTCGTATGCCGAAGTGCCGGATACGCGCAACGTGAAAGTGGTGAACGTGGTGGGCGGCGGCTGAGGACGCCGCTGCCGTGCGCCTGTGCGCAGGAGGGGCCCGCTTCGGCGGGCCTTCGTGTTTATTGCAGCCGGTGCGACGCGGCGTGATAGACCCGGCTTGCCTCGCGCTCGCCGACCGCAATCACCATCACGACGAGCCCGCCGTCGATCACGCGATACACGAGGCGATACCCCTACGCGGTGAGCTTGATCTTGTAGCAATCGGGCATGCCATGCAGTCGGGCCGATGCGACATGAGGTTGCTCGAGCCGCTGCGCGAGCTTCTTCTTGAGCTGTACGCGAACGGTGGCGTCCAGACGTTGCCACTCCTTCAGCGCGGACTCCAGAAATTTCAGTTCATAGGTCTTCAAGCTTGACGCTCACGGCTTTTTCGCCGGCGCGTTCCTTGACGATCTTCGCCAGTTCGATGTCTTCCAGGCGCTCGCAGATCGCTTCCCAGGCGGCGGCCGGAATCAGGTACGCGACGGGCTTGTTTCGGTTGAGCACCGCGACCGGCCCCTGCGCTTTCTCGATGGCCGCCGTGGGGTTGGTCTTCAGTTCGCTAATGCCGATCGATGCTCGGGCAAGAATGCTTTCCATTGTGCTGATCCTCGCGGGGCGATGGCTTGTTCGCCGTTAACTTCGCTCAATTAATGAGCCAATCAAAGGACTATTAGTAGGTCTTTTAATTGGTCATGTCAAACCGCGGCGGCGCAGTGCCAGGCTCCCTTGAGTGTTTGCACGCCGGCCGACACGACTGGCGTCGTGCGGCTCCCCCGTCTGTTACCCATCCCACGAATTGCCTGCATTTCTCCGGCTTGATCCATCGATCGTGACAAGGCCAGCTTCGAAATAATTCCATCATCGGAAAAGGTCCTGCGCGCGGCGTCGAAGGTGACGCGTGCGGCCCGCAAGGATCGTCAAAGCACGAGACCAGCAGCAAACGAAGGCGGCAAGCGTGCCGCTCACCTCAACCGGGGGCCCAGCTTGAACATTCGCAAATTCATCGGCGGTACCAGCCGCGACGCGTTGCGCCTCGTGCGCGAAGCGCTGGGTGCCGACGCCGTGGTGCTGTCGAACCGCACGCTCGATGACGGCAGCGTCGAAATCGTCGCGCTCGCCGACAGCGATCTCGCGGCGATCGCGCCCGCCGATGCCGCCGCGGCAGCCCAGGCCGGCGCGACGAAGCTCGCCCGCCAGGCGCCGGCGGCCAGCGCGGCTGCTGCGAATCCCTACGCCGGCGGCGTGCCGGACGTGTTCTCGTCGGTCTTTGGCGCGAGCCCCGAGGTAGGGGGAGAGACGGGTGCGGCAACGGCTTCGGCGCATACGCCGGGCTATGCAGGATATGCGGGCTACCACGACAGCGACGACACCGACGACGATAGCGAAGACGCCGATGTCTCGATCGCCCTGAAGGGCGTGCAGAAGCCCGACGTGTACGGCACGCCCGCGCAGACGGGTTCCGCAGGGATGACGGGCGCGCTGGGCGAGGCCATGCCGGCCAGTCGCGCGAACTTTGCGGCCAACGCAGCCAACAACGCAGCCAACAACGCGGCCAACAGCGCGGCCAACAGCGCGGCCAACAGCGCGGCCAACAGCGCGGCCGGCCACGGCGCTCAGGCGCCTGCGTCGATGCCGTCGATCGCAGCGGGCGCGCCGCGCGCCGCACAGCGCCCGCTCGCCCCGCGCGAAGCCGCCGCGATGCTGGAGCAGGCTGCCGCGCACGGGATCCTCCCCGACGCCCCCGTCGCCCCCGTCGCGGCCCGTGAGCCGCGCACGATGGCCGAATCGAACCCCTGGCTGATCGACCACGCGCGCCGCATCGCGAACCAGCAGGACGGCACGCGCGCCGCCGGCATTTCGCCTTCCGACGCCATGGCGAAGGGGCTGGGCATGGCCGCCGATCCGGTGCGGCCGGCGGACGTGGACACCAGCACGCCCGAGTGGGCGCGCGAAGCCGCCGAAGTCGCGGCACGCCGCGCCGCCGCGCGTCTTGGCCATGGTCCCGAAGCGGTGGGCCCGGCGCCGGCCGCTGCCTCCGGCACGTCGGGCGCCGCGTCGGCGAGCGCCGCGCAAGGCGTGAGCGAAGCGATCCGCACGCGCATCGAGCAGGTCGTCAACGAGACCGTGATGCACGAGCTCGCGTCGATGCGCGGCATGATGGAAGAGCAGTTCGCGGGTCTCCTGTGGGGCGAGCGCCAGCGCCGCAGCCCGGTGCAGGGCTCGCTCACCAAGCAGCTCTTCGCGGCCGGCTTCTCGGCCCAGCTCGTGAAGATGATGATCGACCGCCTGCCCGCCGTCGAAACGGAAGAAGCCGGCATGGAGTGGATCCAGTCGGTGCTCGAATCGAACCTGCCGGTGCTGGAAAACGAAGAAATGCTGATGGAGCGCGGCGGCGTGTTCGCGCTGATGGGGCCGACCGGGGTCGGCAAGACCACCACCACGGCCAAGCTCGCGGCGCGCTGCGTGATGCGCTTCGGCGCGAGCCGCGTGGCGCTCCTCACCACGGACAGCTACCGCATCGGCGGCCACGAGCAGCTGCGCATCTTCGGCAAGATCCTCGGCGTATCCGTGCACGCGGTGCGCGACGGCGCGGACCTGCAGCTCGCGCTCACCGAACTGAAGAACAAGCACATCGTGCTGATCGACACGATCGGCATGAGCCAGCGCGACCGCGCCGTGGCCGACCAGATCGCCATGCTGTGCGGCGCGGGCCGCCCGGTGCAGCGCCTGCTGCTGCTTTCCGCGACGAGCCACGGCGACACCCTCAACGAAGTCGTGCAGGCCTACCAGAGCTCGCCCGACAGGGCGCCGCTCACGGGCTGCATCGTCACCAAGCTCGACGAGGCGACCAACCTGGGCAGCGCGCTCGACACGGTGCTGCGCTACAAGCTGCCCGTGCATTACGTCTCGACGGGCCAGAAGGTGCCCGAGAACCTGTACGTGGCCACGCGCCGCTTCCTGATTCGCAGCGCGTTTTGCGTGCCGCGCGAGCACTCGCCGTTCGTGCCGCACGAGGACGACATTCCCGCGCTGCTTTCCGCGCTCTCGCTGCGCACGGGTTCGCAGGCCCCCGAGGTTCAGTTTGGATAAGTTCGTGGTCGATCAGGCAGAAGGGCTGCGGCGGCTGCTGGCGCGCGTCGGTTCGCGCGTGGTGGCCGTCACGGGCGGCCCGGGAGCGCCGGGGCGCACCACGGCGGTGGTCAATCTCGCCGCCGCGCTCACGGAACAGGGCAAGGACGTGCTCGTGATCGACGAGTGCCTCGGGCCGCGCTCGGTGTGCACGGTGCTGGGCGGCGTGCGCGGCGCGGGCAACTTCGCCGCCGTGATGAGCGGCGAGATGACGCTTGCCGACGCCGTGGGGCGCCATCCGTTCGGTTTCGGCGTGCTGGCCGCTTCGCGCGACAACCGCGCGGGCTACACCGGCGCGCAACTCCAGAAGGTGCTCTCGGGGCCCGCCGACGTCGTGCTGATCGATGCCCAGCTCGACGCCGAAGGGGCACTGTCACCGCTCGCCTTGCACGCGCACGACCTGCTGATCGTGATGCGCGTGTGCGCGCAGTCGATCACCGACACCTATGCCTGCGTGAAGCGTCTGCATTTCGCGCATGCCATCGGGCAGTTCCGCGTGCTGGCGAACCAGGTGGCGAGCGTGGAAGAAGCGCAGTCCGCCCTCGAGAACCTGGCGGGCGTGGCGAGCCGCTACCTGAGCGTCGCGCTGGAAAGCGCGGGCTGTGTGGCCGCCGATCCGCACATGGCGCGCGCCGTGCAGCTCTCGCGCTCCATTGTCGATGCGTTCCCGTCGACGGCGGCCGCGCGCGACTTCCGCCTTCTCGCCGATGCCTTGCCGCACTGGCCCATGCGCCCGGCGGTGTCGTCGCGCTCGCCCGCCACGTCGCGCCTTCTCGGCGCCGCGGCTGCTGCTGCGGCGGCGGACGCATTCGTTTCGACCGTAACCGGCGTTCCATCCGAGCCCGAGCCGGCCCATGCGGGCTGGCGGGCCGATCCGCCCAGGCAGCGTCCCTCGACACAGCCCGCTTGAGCGGCGCCGGGGAACGTGGCAAAGGACATGTTGCAGGAGAGCACGATGTACAACGCTCAAGGAAAAATCTCGCAGGCCGACGTGCTGACGAAGTACGCGCCGCTCGTGCGGCGTCTTGGGCTGCAGCTCGTCGCGAAGATGCCCGCGAGCGTTGACCTCGACGACCTGATCCAGGCCGGCATGATCGGCCTCATGGATGCGGCCAACCGCTACAAGGAAGATCAGGGCGCGCAGTTCGAGACCTACGCAAGCCAGCGCATTCGCGGCGCGATGCTCGACGAGCTGCGCAGCAACGACTGGCTGCCGCGCAGCCTGCGGCGCACTTCGCGCGAGGTGGAGATGGCCGTGCATCAGGTAGAGCAGCGTCTCGGCCGCGCGGCGAGCGAAACCGAAATCGCCGACCATCTGAGCATGCCGCTCGACGAATACCAGTCGATGCTGCAGGACCTGCACGGCAGCCAGCTCATCTACTACGAAGACTTCGACCGTTCCGCCGAGGACGAGCCGTTTCTCGACCGCTACTGCGTCGATCATTCGGATCCGCTATCGGCCCTGCTCGACGACAGCCTGCGCGGCGCGCTGATCGAAGCGATCGACCGGCTGCCCGAGCGCGAGAAGCTGCTGATGTCGCTCTACTACGAGCGCGGCATGAACCTGCGCGAGATAGGCGCGGTGCTGGAGGTGAGCGAGTCGCGCGTGTGCCAGCTGCACAGCCAGGCCGTGGCGCGCCTGCGCACGCGCTTGCGTGAAATGGCGTGGGCGGGGACGGAGAGCTGAGCGAGGGAGCCTCGGCAAAGACGGGCATGAATCGGCGGTACATGGTACGCAGTGCGTACCGCCGTCGCGCTTATGACCCGGGAGATGACCGTGAGACCCCTCGTTGCGCTGAACGCGCATCCGCAGAAGTTTCGCGCCACGGTTATCGCGCAGGCGCAACCCGTCTAAGCGGCAAAGGAACTTCGTTTGGCGGATTATCTCGGGCACATCGGCGAAGCCAGCTGATGCTTCGCCCGGCAGATCCTCTTCAGAGCCCGAATGCCGGCAAGCGCCCATCCGGGCCATAAAGCATCGGCGTCGAATTGCCCGTGTCGCCGCGCAGGATCGCTAGCGCCCGGCGGTTATGCTCCATGCGCGTGCGGATCATCATGCCTATCGTGAGGTTGGCGCGGCGCGCGCGCTCGGTCGAGCCTTTGAGCAGCGCCCACTGGCCCGCGATGCGCTCGTCCTTCACGCTCGCCATCTCGAGCCCCTTGGGGCCGGCCGGCAGGCCGAGGCCCGCGAGTTCGGCGTCGCGCACTTTCTCGAGACCCGCAAGGCGCTGCGTGAGCGTGGTCTTCTGTTCGACGATGCCAGGCAGCGAGCCCATGCCGTCGAGGCTCGTGAGCGCCTTCTGCTCGACGGCGAGCAGCGAGGCGAATGCCTCCACCGTGGCGTGTTCGTCCATCAACGTGGCAAGCAGGGCGTCTTTCATCGTTGCACTGAAAAAAACGGTAAGGAAACGGGTTTCAATTTCCCGAGGCCGGCGTGAGCAGGTTGCGCGCGGTCTCCAGCACGCCATCCGCGATCTTGCCGGTGTCGATCTGCAGGGTGCCGTTGCGGATCGCGCTCTTGATCGACTCGACCTGGGCCATGTCGATGTCGGCGGAGCCGCTTGCGGCGAGCGAGCGCAGCGACGACGACAGTCCGGACAGGCTCACGTTCGCATCGCCGCCGGCGCTTGCCGACGAGGCTTGCGTCGATGCCGACGAAGTCGTGCTGCCGGTGCTCGTGCTGGCCGCCGCTTCGCTTTGCTGCGCGCGCGCCACGCTGTCCTGCAGCGTGTTGCTGCCATTGCTGGTGGTGGAGTCGATTTTCACGATGGGCCTTCCTGATCGATTTGATCGTGATATCGGCACAGGCCGGCCCGAACTTTAGCGTGAAACTCCTGCCGTTACATGCTGTTACGTGCGCTGGCGCTCATATCTGGATCTGCACGGTGTTCGCGTCCTTCACGACGCCCGTGATGATCTGTCCCTCCGGCGTGCGCACGCGCACCTGTTGCCCCGGCGCGGCGTTGTTGAGCACGCTGCCTTCCGAAGAAATGGTGAAGTTGGTCCCAACGGCGATCACCCTGACCGTCTGGCCGATCGTCACCGACGCCGCGCTGCGCAGCATGTCGGTGCGCAGCGGCAGGCCGGCGCTGATGCGCAGCAGCGCGAGGGCGCCGGTGGCCTGCGACGGATCGGTGACGACGGTGCGCGGCAGGCTCGCGAGGTCGGCCTCGCGCGGCACGAGATCGGCGACGGAGAGCGTCTCGCCGGGCTCGATCTGGCGCCCGGCAACGTAATACGTGACGTCTACGGCGACGCGCGCGGCGACGTAGAGCGTCCACGGCTTCGCACCGACGCAGCGCACGCCCACCGTCGTGCGGCCCCAGCTGCGCGCGCCGGGCGGCATGAACGGTTCGAGCGAGTCGCAGGCGGCGAGGCCGCGCGGGAATACCGGCGAGACGGTGACGGCCACGTTGCCGGGCAGGCCGACCGACTGTTGCTGGAGAAACGCGAGCGCGGTTTTGCGGATCGTCTCGCCGTCTTCCTGCCCCGCCGGGACCGGCTGGGCCGGGGCCATGGCGACGCCCTGCGGCGCCGGCGTGGCGCGCGGGCTGGATGCGGCGGGGTTGGCGTTGGGGTTGGCGTGGGCAACGGCGGCGGCATAGCGCTGCACCGCGGCGGCACGCGCGTTAGCGGCTTCGTAGGCGGCGTGGTTCGCCCCACCCGCGCCGGTCGCATCTGATGCGACGACGGTCACCGGCGTCACGCGCATTGCCGCCGCGCCCACGTTCGCGCGGGGCAGCGCATTCGCGCCGTAGCGCGCGCCGGCGGCCGGCATCGATGCGGCGCCGGGCGCGGGAATCGTGACGACCTGCGGCGCATCGGCGGCACTGGCGCCCGCGCGCTCGCCCGGACCCGGAATCGTGATCATGCCGTTTTGCGCCGGGTCGCTCGCGCTCGACGGACTTCCGGACGTCGCGGGGCTGGCCTGGTATGCCGCCGGATTGGCTCCCGCGCCCGCCGCCGCCGCGCTGCGAGGCGCGGCGAGCAGCGCGCTCATGCGCGCCGCATCGGCGCCGGCATGATCGCCCGGGCCGGCAATATAGATCTGCCCGTCCGCCGCCTGCGCCTGCGCGAGCGTCGCGCCCGCGAGGCCGCAGCACAGCGCGAGAAGCTGCGCCAACCGTGGCAACGCGCCGCCGCGCGAGCGCCGGTCCATGCCGGCGCGACGAGGCGCACGGGAAGAGGCAGTCTGCGGCATGGTGTTTCCTCCGGAATGCATTGACACGCATCGCATTCTAGGTGGCGCTCCTTGTGTGCTTGCCTCGAATAGAGGGGCGCTTTACCGGCTATTCGTCCGATTGGTTCTTGCCAGCCACACCTAACATTCCTCTCCATGCGAAAAGGTCTGCGCGTCTCGTGCGTGCGCCGGCCGCCTTTCATTTCGTGCAACGGAGGACGCCCGATGCTGGACAAACTCGACGCCGATTTCGCCTTCGGTCGCGAAGCACTCGACGTGCGCGCCACCCGTCAGGCGCTGCTGTCGGCGAACATCGCGAACGCCGATACGCCGGGCTACCTCGCGCGCGACGTCGATTTTTCCGCTTCGCTCGCGGGCGCGCTGCGCCAGGCCGGCGCGACGACCCCGGCCGGCATGGCGGGCACCGAAGGCGGCAACGCCGCGCCGCTCGCGATGGCGCAGCCGGCGGGCGTGACGAGCGGCATGACGATGGCGGCGACCGAGTCGGGCCACATGATGGGCAACGCGAAGCTGATCCCGACGGGCGGCCCGACCTCGCAGTACACGAGCCCGCTGATGTACCGCAATCCCGAGCAGCCCGCGCTCGACGGCAACACCGTCGATCTCGACACCGAGCGCGTGCAGTTCGCCGACAACGCATTGCACTTCGAAACGGGCATGACGGTGCTCTCGGGGCAGATCAAGACGATGCTCTCCGCGATCACGTCGGGTTCGAGCTAAGGAGCGAAACCATGCCATCCCTGATGAATATCTTCAGCGTTGCCGGCTCTGCCATGACGGCCGAGTCGCAGCGCCTGAACGTGACGGCGTCCAATCTCGCCAACGCCGATTCCACCACGGGCCCGGACGGCCAGCCGTACAAGGCAAAGCAGGTGGTGTTCGCGGTCGACCCGCTAGGCGGCGCGCGCACGGCCTCGGGCCAGCAGGTGGGCGGCGTGAAGGTGACGGGCGTGATCGACGACCCCACGCCCATGAAGCAGACCTACGACCCGAGCAACCCGGCCGCGGACGCCAACGGCTACGTGTCGATGCCGAACGTCGATCCCGTGCAGGAGATGGTGAACATGATTTCGGCGTCGCGCTCGTACCAGGCCAACGTCGAAACGCTGAACACCGCCAAGCAGCTGATGCTCAAGACCCTGACGATCGGCACCTGAGCGGGGCTCAGGCCGCCTGATCGGGCAAACGTTAAGCCATATCGCAGTTAGCGCGCAGTTAGCCAACACGCAACGAAAGACGAAACGCATCCGAGGAGAACGCGTTGACCACCAACACCACCATCGGCGGCAGTTCCGCCACCGTGTCGCAGCAGTTGCTCGACACGATGAACGGCACGACCTCGTCGAGCTCCACCAGCTCGACGAGCGGCACGAGCGCGAACGACCTGCAGCAGACCTTCCTGCAGCTGCTCGTCACCCAGCTGCAGAACCAGGATCCGACCGATCCGATGGACAGCTCGCAGATGACCTCGCAGCTCGCGCAGATCGACACGGTGTCGGGCGTCAGCCAGCTCAACACGTCGCTCTCGTCGCTTTCGACGCAGCTCTCCGCCAGTCAGAACGCCCAGGCCGCGCTGCTGGTCGGCTCGACCGTGCTCTCCCAGGGCAGCAGCTTCGCGGTTGCGGCCGCGAGCTCGGGCTCGGGCGACGCGACGGCGCAGCTCGGCGTGTCGCTGCCGTCGGCGGTTTCGGACGTGAAGCTCACGATCAGCAACTCGGCGGGCCAGGTCGTCAACACGATCGATCTCGGCGCGCAGGCGGCGGGCACGGTGCCGGTCACCTGGACGCCGACGGACTCGACGGGCGCCGCGCTGCCGGCCGGCACCTACACGGTCAGCGCGTCGGCCACGACCAACGGCCAGACCGCCACGGCCAACGCGCTCGTCGCGAGCCAGGTGACAGGCGTGGTCCAGCAGGCGGGCGGTGCTGCGGGACTCGAGCTCGCCAACGGCAACACGGTCGCGCTTTCGAGCGTGGCCGGCATCGAATGATCAGGACATAAAGCGGAGCACACGACATGGGCTACCAACAAGGTTTGAGCGGTCTCGCCGCGGCGTCGAACGACCTCGACGTGATCGGCAACAACATCGCGAACGCGGACACCGTTGGCTTCAAGGAGAGCACGGCGGAGTTCGCGGATGTCTATGCGAATACGCTTGCGACTTCGGTGAACACCCAGATCGGCCTCGGCGCGGCGCTGGCGAATGTGCAGCAGGACTTCTCGCAGGGCACGATCAATACGACGGGCCAGGCGCTCGACGTGGCGATCAACGGCAACGGCTTCTTCCAGATGTCGAACAATGGCTCTCTCACGTACTCGCGCAACGGTGTGTTCCAGCTCAATTCGAGCGGCTACATCACCGATTCCGAAGGTAACGAACTGATGGGCTATGCCGCGAACTCGAACGGCGTGATCAACACCGCGCAGACCGTGCCGCTGCAGGTGCCCACCACCAACATCGCGCCGCTCGCGACCACCTCGGTCACGGCGCAGGTGAACCTCGACGCACAGTCCACGGCGCCAACCGTCACCCCGTTCGACCCCACGAATTCGAACAGCTACAGCTACTCCACCTCGATCGCGGGCTACGACTCGCTCGGCGGCACGCAGACGATCAATCTGTACTACGTGCAGACGGCGACCGGCTCGGCCGAGGTCTATGCGGTGAACAACGGCACGACGACGGACCTCGGCACGATGGCGTTCAACTCGTCGGGCCAGCTTTCGGGCACGACGCTGCCGCCGGTTCCGCCGGCGACGACGGGTGTCGCGACGGCCACGACCGGCACCTTCTCGCTGAACATCACGCCGACCGACGGCGCGGCCGCGCAGACCGTGGCGATCAACGTGAACGGCACGACCCAGTACGGCAGTGCGAACGGCGTGAACAACCTCACGGCGAACGGCTACGCGAGTGGCACGCTCACGAACTTCACGATCTCCGCCGACGGCACCATCACGGGCAACTATTCGAACAAGCAGACCATGGCGCTCGGCCAGATCGTGGTCGCCAACTTCAACAATCCGAACGGCCTCGTGAACCTGGGCGGCAACCAGTTCCAGGCAACTTCGGTCTCGGGTGTCGCGCAGGTCTCGACGCCGGGCAGCACGAACCACGGCACGCTCACGGGCGGCGCGGTGGAAGAGTCGAACGTCGACCTGACGAACCAGCTGGTCGACCTGATCACGGCCCAGCGCAACTACCAGGCGAACGCGCAGACCATCAAGACGCAGCAGACCGTCGACCAGACGCTGCTGCAGATGTAAGCCAGCCACCAGGTATCTGAGGAAACGGGCGAATCATGGACCGATTGATCTACACCGCGATGACGGGCGCCGGCCAGGCGCTCGAGCAGCAGGCCGTCGTCGCGAACAACCTGGCGAACGTGTCGACTACGGGTTTTCGCGCGCAGCTCGCCAACTTTCGCGACGTGCCGATGTCGTTCGGCGACGGCTCGTCGGTCAACGACGACACGACGCGCACCTTCGTGCTCTCGGCCACACCTGGCTCGGACATGACGCCCGGCGCCATCACGAAAACGGGCAATCCGCTCGACATCGCGATCCAGGGCCAGGGCTTCATGGCCGTGCAGACGGCCGACGGCAACGAGGCGTACACGCGCGCGGGCGACCTGCACGTGGACGAGAACGGCCAGCTCGTGACCGCCAACAACCTCCAGGTGATCGGCGGCGGCGGCCCGATCGCGGTGCCGCCGGGCTCGCAGGTGACGATCGGCACGGACGGCACCGTCTCGGCCCTCGCCCCGGGAAGCCCGCCGCAGGCCATCGCGATGATCGACCAGATCAAGTTCGTCAATCCGCCTGCGGGCACGCTCACGCGCGGCGACGACGGTCTCTTCCACACGGCCGACGGCAACCCCGCCGACGCGGACCAGACGGTCCAGGTCGCCACGGAGTCGCTGGAAGGCAGCAACGTCAATCCGGTCGCGGCGATGGTCTCGATGATCACCAACGCCCGGCAGTTCCAGATGCAGACGAAGCTGATGCAGACCGCCGACCAGAACGACCAGACCGCCAACCAGCTGCTGCAGTTCAGCTGAGCATCCGACGAGGCCGGCCAGGCCGACCCAGGTCCACCAGGTCCACCAGGCCCACCACGCATTAACCAGGCATTAACCAGGCATTGAGGGCCGCGCGCCGCGCGGCCCGACCGGGAGAAAGACACGTGAACCGATCGCTCTACATCGCCGCCACCGGCATGAATGCGCAGCAGGCGCAGATGGACGTGATCTCGAACAATCTCGCGAACGTGAGCACCAACGGCTTCAAGGGCTCGCGCGCCGTGTTCGAGGATCTCATGTACCAGACGCTGCGCCAGCCGGGCGCGAACTCCACGCAGGAAACCGAACTGCCCTCGGGCAGCCAGGTCGGCACCGGCGTGCAGCAGGTCGCAACCGAGCGCCTCTACACGCAGGGCAACCTGCAGCAGACCGGCAACTCCAAGGACGTCGCGATCAACGGCAACGGTTTCTTCCAGGTGCAGATGCCCGACGGCACGACGGCCTACACGCGCGACGGCTCGTTCCAGAGCAACTCGCAGGGCCAGCTCGTCACGTCGAGCGGCTACCCGGTGATTCCGGCCATCACGATCCCGCCGAACGCGACTTCGCTCACGATCGGCAGCGACGGCGTGGTCACGATCACGACGCCGGGCTCCGCGAACAATACGACGGTCGGCTCGCTGCAGCTGGCCATGTTCATCAACCCGGCCGGCCTGCAGTCGAACGGCGAGAACCTGCTTTCGGAAACGGCTTCGTCGGGCGCGCCGATCGTCTCGACACCGGGCCTGAACGGTTCGGGCACGCTCAACCAGGGCTATGTCGAGTCGTCCAACGTGAACGTGGTGCAGGAACTCGTGAACATGATCGAGACCCAGCGCGCGTACGAAATCAACAGCAAGGCGGTCACCACGTCCGACCAGATGCTGCAGACCCTGAGCCAGATGTCGGTCTGACGTCCGGCATGGAATCGAGGCGGTAACGAGCATGGCGGTACCTACCCATCTTCGCAGACGCGCGGCGGCCCTGCTGGCCGGCGCGGCCTTCATGGCGCTCGCCGGCTGCGCGTATTACCCGAAGCGGGAGCCGATCACGCAGCAGCCGATGACGGCCGTGCCGCCGGCGCCGCCGCCCAACAGCTCGCCCGGCGCGATCTTCAACCCGGGCTATGCGGGCCGGCCGCTGTTCGAGGACCAGCGTCCGCGCAATATCGGCGACATCCTGACGATCATCATTTCGGAAAACATCAACGCCACCAAGTCGTCCGGCGCCAACGCGAACCGCTCGTCCAGCACGCAGTTCGGGACCACGAGCTCGGGCTTCCTGAGCGGTCTGTTCGGCAAGATGAACCTGAACTCGAGCGGGGCCAACACGTTCGCGGGCACGGGCGGCGCCAACGCCTCCAACACGTTCACCGGCGTTCTCACCGTGACCGTGACGAACGTGCTGCCCAACGGCAACCTGGTTGTCTCTGGCGAGAAGCAGATGCTCATCAACCAGGGCAACGAATTCGTGCGCTTTTCCGGCGTGGTCAACCCCAACACCGTTGCCGGAGACAACTCCGTGCTCTCCACCGACGTCGCCGACGCGAAGATCGAATACTCCGCGAAGGGCGTGATCGACGAGGCCGAGACCATGAGCTGGCTGCAACGCTTTTTCCTGAACGTCGCGCCATGGTGAAGATCCGCTTCCAGCAAGCGCGCCGCACGCGCATGAAGGACGTGCTCACGGCCCTCGGCGTGGCGCTGGGCGTGCTGTTCGCGTGCGGTGCGCTCGTCGCGTTCTCCACGCCCGCGCGCGCCGAACGCGTCAAGGACCTCGTCTCCTTCCAGGGCGTGCGCGACAACCCGCTGATCGGCTATGGCCTCGTGGTGGGCCTCGACGGCACCGGCGACCAGACCACCCAGGCGCCGTTTACGACGCAGACGCTCGCGAACATGCTCGCGAACCTCGGCATCTCGATCAACAACACCTCGAGCGCGAACGGCTCGAGCTCCCAGACGCTCAGCAACATGCAGCTGAAGAACGTCGCCTCGGTGATGGTGACGGCCGTGCTGCCGCCGTTCGCGCGGCCCGGCGAGCAGATCGACGTGACGGTGTCGTCGCTCGCGAACGCCAAGAGCATTCGCGGCGGCACGCTGCTGCTCACGCCGCTCAAGGGCGCGGACGGCCAGGTCTACGCGCTCGCGCAGGGCAACGTGGCGGTGGGCGGCGCGGGTGCCTCGGCCAACGGCAGCAGGGTGCAGGTGAACCAGCTAGCCTCGGGCCGCATTCCGGCCGGCGCGATCGTGGAGCGCGCGGTGCCTTCGCCCGTGGCGCAGCAGGGCGGCATCCTGCAGATGGAAGTCAACGACATGGACTACGACACGACGCAGCGCATCGTGGCGGCGGTCAACAACATGTTCGGCGCGGGCACGGCCACGCCGCTCGACGGCCGCACGATCCAGGTACGCGGCCCCGCCGATCCGGCCTCGCAGGTGGGCTTCATCGCGCAGATCGAGGATCTCAACGTGACGCCGGCGCAGCCCGAGGCGAAGGTGATCCTCAACGCGCGCACCGGCTCGATCGTCATGAACCAGATGGTGACGTTGCAGAACTGCGCCGTGGCGCACGGTAACCTCTCGGTGATCGTGAACACGCAGACGGTGGTGAGCCAGCCGAATGCGTTCTCCAACGGCAACACGGTGGCGGCGCGCCAGTCGGAGATCCAGTTGAAGCAGGACAACGGGTCGCTCAAGCTCGTCACGGCCGGCGCCAATCTCGCGGAAGTCGTCAAGGCGCTCAACGCGCTCGGCGCGACGCCGGCGGACCTCATGTCGATTCTGCAGGCGATGAAGGCGGCGGGCGCACTGCGCGCCGACCTCGAAATCATCTAAGGAACCCCGATGGACAACTCGAAGATCGGCAACAGCCTCGACCTCTCGAACCGCTTCGCGCTGGACGTGCAGGGCTTCGACGCGATGCGCGCGGCAGCCAATGCATCGCCGCAGCAGGGCGTGAAGGCGGCGGCCAAGCAGTTCGACGCGGTGTTCACGCAGATGATGCTCAAGAGCATGCGCGAAGCGACGCCCGACGACGGCCCGCTCGACTCGCGCGACGGCGACACCTTCATCTCGATGATGGACCAGCAGCTTTCGCAGCAGATGTCCGACAAGGGCATTGGCGTTGCGGACGCCATGCTCAAGCAGCTCATGCGCAGCATGGGCGGCGCGCAAGGGGCAGGCGGCGCGGGTGGGGCGGGTGGCGTGGGCGACGCGCTCACGGGTCTCGCGGGCCAGGGCGCGGGCGCGGCGGGCGGCAGCGCAGGCAACCTCGCGATGCTCAACGCGCTCGGGCGCGCATACGGCAACGCGGCGGCCAACGGCGCGCTCGCCGACGGCTCGGGCTACGGCCGCAACGGCGCGCTCGTGCCGGCCGGCGCGAGCAGCGACGCCTCGGTGAACGCCTTCGTGGACAAGCTCGCCAATGCCGCGCAGCAGGCCAGTTCGTCCACGGGCATTCCGGCGCGCTTCATCATCGGCCAGGCCGCGCTCGAATCGGGCTGGGGCAAGCGCGAGATCAAGAAGGCCGACGGCACGACGAGCCACAACGTCTTCGGCATCAAGGCCACGAAGGACTGGACCGGCAAGACGGTTTCGACCGTCACCACGGAATATGTGAACGGCGAACCGCACCGGGTGGTGGAGAAGTTCCGCGCCTACGACTCGTACGAGGACGCGATGACCGACTACGCGGGCATGCTCAAGAGCAATCCGCGCTATGCCTCCGTCATCAACACCTCGCGCAGCGCCGAAAGTTTCGCGCAAGGTATGCAGCGCGCGGGTTACGCGACGGACCCGCACTATGCGAAGAAGCTGTTGTCGATCATGAAGCTGATGGCTTGAGGTCGGGTCCGGGCCGGCTCCGGGCGGATTATTTTTGAGCGGAACCCTAAATTTTCCCGCTGCCTTGCCGCTAAAGCTGGCGAGAAGGGAAAGAAAGGGCGGTGTGTGCCGCCCCGCAGGCGCGCGACCGGCGTGCGCCCAAGGTCCACGAAATTCCGGCAGGCCGATGAATACCGTTCACTCGAATCACACTGACCAGGCTGGGGACGACGACGACGTTCCCGATTTCGGTCGCCGCAATCCGCTCGAGGTGGGCGTGCAGTTGCGCAATCTCGCCAACCGCGGCGATTTCCTCACGCTGCAGTACCGCGGCGGCCAGCTGGTCACCCGTATCCTCGACGTCGACCCGCGCGAGCTCACCTTCGTGTTCGACTGGGGCGCCGTGGCCGAGCAGAACCGCGGGGTGCTCGATACGCCGCAATGCCAGTTCCATGCGTCGCCGGACGGCGTGCGCGTGGAGTTCAGCACCCCCACGCCGCGCCGCACCGAGTTCGAAGGGCGTCCCGCGTTCGAAGCGTCATTCCCGGAGGTGCTGTTCTACGTGCAGCGCCGCGAGTACTTCCGCGTCGATACGCCGGTGCTCGACCCCTGCATGTGCCGCGGCATGCTGCCGGACGGCGAGCGCTTCGCGTTCGAGGTGCACGACGTCTCGCTCGGCGGCGTGGGCCTGCGCACGACCGACGAGCGCGCCGCCACGATCCCCATGGGCGCGCGCCTGCCCGACGTCGAAGTCGATCTGCGCGCGTACGGCAAGCTGCGCGTCGATCTCGCGCTGGTGGTGGTGCGCTTCATCGACCTGCCCAACGGCGAGCGCCGTTACCACCTCGGCATGCGTTTCGACTCGCTGCCGGGTTCGACCGAAAACAGCCTGCAGCGCTACATCACCCAGCTCGAAATGAAGCGCCGCTCGCTCGCGCGGGCCTGAAGCGTTCGCCCGCCCGCGCCGAAAGCGGCGGGGGTGGCGGGGGCGGCGTCGCGGGCCGCCATCGATTCGCGCGGTGACGGCAAACGTTTTCAGCGCGGTTTTCCGCGCGGGCCGGCACTCAATTTTCGTCGCGTTCTGCCGTTATAAAAGGCTGTCCACCCAACGCGGGCGCCTTCGGCGGACGGACGTTCACGAGGATCACGGATGACCACGAATATCTTCTCGATCGGTTTGAGCGGTTTGCAGGCGGCCCAGATCGGGATCGCGACTTCGGGCGAGAACATCAGCAACTCGTCCACCACGGGTTACGACGTCGAATCGCCGGATTTCACCGAATCCAGCGGCCAGAACTCGGGCTCCGGCTATCTCGGCAACGGCGTGACCGTCGCGACCGTGCAGCGCGCGTACAGCCAGTACCTGACGACGGCGCTCAACAGTGCGCAGTCCACCAGCAGCTCGATCACGGCGTCGTACAACCTGGCGCAGCAGCTGTCGAATCTGGTCGGCAGCCCGACTTCCGGCATCTCCACGTCGATCAGCGCGTTCTTCACGGGCATGCAGACGGTCGCGAATTCGCCGTCCAGCACGGCTGCGGCCCAGACCGCGATTTCCGACGCGCAGACGCTCGCCACCGAGATCAACCAGACCGGCCAGCAATATGACGCCATGCGTCAGAGCGTGAACACGCAGCTTTCGAACGCCGTCACGCAGATCAACGGCTACTCGCAGCAGATCGCGCAGCTCAATACGCAGATCACCTCGGCGACCTCCTCGGGCCAGCAGCCGAACCAGCTGCTCGACGAGCGCGACCAGGCCGTCGCGAGCCTCTCGCAGCTGGTCGGCGTGCAGGTCGTGCAGAGCAACGACGGCAGCTACAACGTCTTTCTCGGCAACGGCCAGCCGCTTGTGACAGGCACCGAGAGCTACAACCTCACCACGCAGCCGTCGAGCACCAATTCGGCCGAACTCACCGTGGCCTGGGCGGGCATCGCGGGGTCGGGCACGACGCCGCAGCCGCTCTCGTCGGCCGCGCTGCAGGGCGGCACGGTGGGCGGCCTCGTATCGTTCGTCTCGCAGACGCTCGATCCGGCCGAAGCGCAGCTCGGCGCGATCGCCACGAGCTTCGCGGCCCAGGTCAATGCGCAGAACGCGGCGGGCTACACCGCGAGCGGCACGGCGGGCGGGGCGCTGTTCTCGGTGAACCCGGCGCTCGTGACCGGCAACACGAACAACACGGGCAACGCCACCGTTGCGGTGACGCTCACCAATCCGACGGCGCCGCCCACCGACAACTACTCGCTTTCATATTCGACCGCGAGCGGCACCGGCACCTGGACACTCACCGACACCACGACCAACGCCGTGGTGGGCTCGACGACCACCCAGCCGAGCACGACCACGCCGTTCGTGGCGGGCGGCATGAGCATCACGTCGACGGGCACGATGAACAACGGCGACTCGTACTCGATCCAGCCGACGGCCAACGCACTGGACAGCTTTGGTCTCGCGACGACGAGTCCGGCCGCGATCGCGAGCGCCTCGCCGGTGCTGGTGACGGCGGCCAGCACCAACCAGGGCACGGCCACGATCACGCAGTACTCGGCCACGGCCGGCTTCACGGTGCCGACCAACCCCATCACGCTCACCTACACGGCACCGCCCACGGGCAGCACGGACGGCACGCTCACGGGCTTCCCGAACGGCACGACCATCACGGTCACGACGCCTGGCTCCAGCACCGCGACGCAGACGGTGACGATCGGTTCCGGCACGCCGGCCGCAACCGGCGTGAACTACGATCCGGGCACCGGCGCCACCTTCACGATCACGGGGCCGGCGACCGGCGGCCTGAACAACGTCAGTTTCACGATGACGGGCACGCCTTCGACCAACGACTCGTTCACGATCGCGGCGAACGCGGGCGCCAGCCAGGACGGCAGCAACGCGCTGGCGATCGCGAACCTCGCATCGAGCACGGCGATCAATGGGACGAACACGCTCACGAGCGCGTACGCCGCCTATGTGAACTCGGTCGGCAACACGACGAGCCAGCTCGACGCATCGAGCACCTCGCAGCAGTCGCTCGTCACTCAGCTTACGTCGCAGCAGCAGTCGGTGCAGGGCGTAAACCTCGACGAAGAAGCGGCCAACCTGGAGCAGTACCAGCAGCTCTATCAGGCCAACGCCCAGGTGATCCAGACCGCGGCGACGATGTTCCAGACCCTGATCGGTATCTTCTCCTGACCGGCATTTCATTGAGGCGCTGACCCATGCGTATCGCAACTTCCGAGCTCTACACCACCAGCGTCACGAACATGGAGAACCAGCAGGCGCAACTGCTGCAGATCGAGCAAGAGGTTTCCTCGGGCCAGGCGATCACGAGCCCGGCAGACAACCCGGTCGGGGCGGCCGAGGCCGTGCAGCTCTCGGCGACGAGCGCCGCCATGACGCAGTACGCGACGAACCAGACCACGGCGCTCTCGTCGCTACAGACGGAAGACTCCACGCTCACGAGCATCTCCAGCACCCTGGAGAGCGCCAACTCGCTCATGCAGTCGGCGATGAGCGGCACGCTCAACAACACGAACTACGCGGCGCTTGCCAAGCAGCTGGAAGGCTATCGCGACCAGCTGATGTCGCTCGCCAACACCACGGACGGTTCGGGCAACGCCATTTTCTCGGGCTTCCAGAGCACCTCGTCGGTGTTTACGAACAACGCCAACGGTATCGGCGTGGCCTACAACGGCGATGCGGGCCAGCGCACGGTCCAGGTGTCGAGTACGAGCACGATCGCCATTGCCGACCCGGGCAGCGCGGTGTTCATGAGCGTGCCCGCGGTGGGGGCGGCGGCCGTGCCGGCGGGCAATGAAAACAACACGGGCACCGGCACGATCAGCGCGGTCACGGTGACCAATTCGTCGGCGTCCACCAACAACGACAACTACACGATCACGTTCTCGACCGATCCGGCCAACGGTTCGCTTGCCTACACGGTGGCCGACAGCACGGCCGGCAGCAGCGTGGGCCCCACGGACTACACGTCCGGTTCGGCGATCCCGCTGGGCAGCGGCATGAATGTGACGATTTCGGGCACGCCGGCTGTCGGCGATTCGTTCACGGTGCAGCCGGGCTCGACCTCTGCCTACAGCGACGTATTCGCCACGCTCGACAACGTCATCGCCGCGCTCAACACGCCGTCGCAGAACAACGCCTCGGCGAGCGCGAACCTCGACAACGCGCTCACGACGGGCATGACCGCACTGAGCAATTCGATGTCGAACGTCACCACGATCCAGGCCTCGGTGGGGGGGCGCGAGCAGGAGGTTCAGGCGCTGCAGACGGTGACCTCGACGAGTTCGCTGCAGATTTCGACCAACCTCTCGAACCTGATGAGCACCAACATGACATCGGCGATCACCCAGTACACGGAACTGGAGAACGCGCTGACGGCGTCGCAGAAGAGCTTCGCGGCGACCCAGAGTTTGTCGCTCTTCAATTACCTCAACCCCTAAGCTCGTGGGCTGTCGGCCCGAGTTAGCGCTTCAGCGCTTACCCGGGCCCCATCCCCCCGCGCTACCGCCCCGCGTTCAGCGACGCCGCCACGCGCCCCATCTCGTCGAAGCCGAGATCGAACAGCCGCGAGAAGAACGGAATCAGGTTCGGCACCATCATCAGCGCGAGCAGCATCCCCACGAGCGTCGTCAGCGCGAAACCCACCTGGAAGATACCGATCTGCGGCGCCGCGCGGTTCAGGATGCCGAGGCACAGGTTGGAGATCAGCAGCGAGACGATCACGGGCAGCGCGAGCAGCACGCCGGTGGCGAACAGGATCGCTCCCCAGTCCGCGATCTCGCGCCAGCCGCCCGCGCCCAGCACGTTGGCGGCGACCGGCACCGACTGGAACGAGGCCATGAGCGCGGCGATCATCTGCAGATGGCCGTCGAGGACGAGGAACGTGAGCATCGCGATCGTGTTGAGCAGGCTCGAGACCGCCGAGGTGTTGGTGTCCGCCTGCGGATCGAAGAAGGTGGCGAAGCCGAGCCCCATGCCGAGGCCCATGAGGTCGCCCGCCGTTACCACGACGCCGAACACGACCTGCATGATGAAGCCAAGCGCGACGCCGATCAGGAACTGGTTTGCGAGGATCCACACGCCTTCGGCCGAAAACACGGTGACCTGCGGCATGGGACCGAGCGTGGGTGCGACGATCAGCGTCGTGAACGCGGCAAGGCCGATCTTCACGCGCGCCTGCACCGCCTGCTGGCCCAGCAGCGGCGCGGCCGCGATCAGCGCGAGAATGCGCGTGAACGGCCACACGAACGCGGTGAGCCAGCCGTTCAGCTGCGCATAGGTGACCGTAAACATCGTGCGGGAGACCCTGGGCGGCGGCGCGGCGCCTTAGCTCGCGAGCGCCGGAATGCTCGCGAAGATGCGATGCATGTAATCGACGAGCGTCGTGATCATCCATGGCCCGATCAGCACGAGCGTCACCGCGATGGCGATGAGCTTCGGGATGAACGTGAGCGTGGTCTCGTTGATCTGCGTGGCCGCCTGGAACAGGCTCACCGTCAGGCCGACCACGAGCGACACGAGCAGGAGCGGCGCGGCGAGCAGCATCGCGGTGTACATCGCTTCATGGGCGATGGTCATGACCATTTCGGGCGTCATGGGCAGGTCTCCTTAAGTGAAGCTCTGCGCGAGCGAGCCGATCAGCATTTGCCAACCGTCCACGAGCACGAACAGCATGAGCTTGAACGGCAGCGAGATCGTCGTGGGCGAGACCATCATCATACCCATCGACATCAGCACGCTTGCCACCACGAGGTCGATGATGATGAACGGGATGAAGATCGTGAAGCCGATCTGGAAGCCCGTCTTCAGTTCGCTCGTGACGAAGGCCGGCACGAGCAGCGTGAGCGGCACGTCCTCGGGGCCCTGCATGGGCGCCGCGTGCGAGATACGCGCGAAGAGCGCGAGGTCCGACTCGCGCGTCTGGCGCAGCATGAAGGTCTTGAAGGGTGCGACGCCGCGCGAGACCGCCTCGTCCATGGGCAGCGTGCCCGCCGAGAAAGGCTTGTAGCCGTCGTTGTACGCCTTGTCGATCACCGGCGACATGACGAACAGCGTGAGAAAGAGCGCGAGCCCAACCAGCACCTGGTTGGGCGGCGTCGTGGTCGTGCCGAGCGCCTGGCGCAAGAGCGAGAGCACGATGATGATGCGCGTGAAGCTCGTCATCATCAGCACCATCGCCGGCAGGAACGACAGCATCGTGAGCAGCAGCATCGTCTGCACGCTCAGCGAATACGTCGTGCCGCCGCCTGGGCCCGGGCTCGTGTTGAAGGCCGGCAGGCCCATGGGCTGGGCAGCCTGCGCATGCGCCGTATGCGGCAGCGCGAGTGCGAGCGCCGCGGCGCAGAAAATCAGGAGTGCGGGTAGCGCTGCTTTGGGCACGGCAGCCAACGCGGCCCGTGTCCGCGAGACACTGCGCGAGCGGCGCGGCGCCGCATCAGGCGCGTTAAGGGAACTGCTGTGCATTTACTGCGCTCCGCCGCCGTGACGGCTGAATCGTTTGCCGGCTTCGGACTTCAGGGCGTCGCGAAAGCGTTGCCCGAAGCTGCCCGCTAGAGGAGTGGGGCCCGTGGCCGCCGCTTGCGGCGTGATACCGGCAGGCATGGTGTGGAGGAGGCGCACGTTGCCGGGCGCGGCGCCGAGCACGAGCCAGGTGTCGCCGATCTCGACGACGGCCACGCGCTCCTTGCCGCCCAGCGAAGCGCCGCCAACGGTTTTCACGAGCGCATTGCGCGGCCCGCTTTGCAGGCCGAGCCGGCGTGCGAGCCACGCGCAGCCGAATACCACGGCGATCACGAGCGCGAGGCCGAATACGGTTTGCAGCACGGCGCCGAAGCCGAGCGCGGGAACGGCGCTGCCCGCGCCGAGCGTAGCGACGCCCGAGGCCGCGGATGCACTGGAAGCGACGAGGCCGGCGGCCTGGTTCACCGCCTTGAGATCGGCCGCGTGCGCGGCGAGCGGCAAGGCCGTGCCGGACAACGCGACCGCGCCGGCCAGCGCGATCCGCACACTCCGCCCTACGGAGCGCCAGGCGGCGCGTGCCGCGCCGCCGGCACGTCCTGCCAGCGGATTCATCGGTTGAGTTTCCGGATGCGCTCGGCCGGCGTGATGATGTCGGTGAGGCGGATGCCGAACTTGTCGTTGACGACCACCACTTCGCCCTGGGCGATGAGGCAGCCGTTCACCAGCACGTCCATCGGCTCGCCCGCCAGGCCGTCCAGTTCCACCACGGAGCCCTGCGCGAGCTGCAGCAGGTTGCGGATCGCGATCTTGGTGCGCCCGAGCTCGACCGTCATCTGGACCGGAATGTCCAGGATCATCTCGATGTCGTTGCGCGTGTTGGTCGGGGTGACCTTCGAGAGCGGCTGGAACACGCCCGCGGTCGCCGCCGGCTGCGTGTCCAGCTCATTGCCGTTCTGCTCGGCGAGCGCACTCGCCCAGTCGTCCATCGCGTCGTCCTCCACGGCCTGCGCCGCGGCGTCGGCGCCGCTTGCGTGGACCGGTTCGTCAGCGGGCGTGGCGTTCACGTCACTCATATCCACCTTCCTTCATCGTGTCGGCTGCGCTGATCATCTTCTGGACCCGCAACGCGTATTGACCATTGAAAATTCCGTAGCCGCATTCCATCACCGGCACGCCGTCCACCTTGGCGACGATGTGTTCGTCGATATTGAGCGGCAGCACGTCGCCCTTCTGCATGTTCAGGATCTGCTCGAAGGTGACGTTCAGTTGCGCGAGATCGGCGGTGAGCTCCACTTCCGCGGCCTGCACCTGCTGGGAGAGCACGCGCACCCAGCGACGGTCCACGTCGAGCGACTCACCCTGGATGGGCGAGGCGAGCACGTCGCGGATCGGCTCGATCATCGAGTACGGCATGCAGATGTGGAGCGTGCCGCCGGTCGGCCCGAACTCGATCGAGAACTGCGTGACGATCACGATCTCGTTGGGCGTGGCAACGTTTGCGAACTGCGTGTGCATTTCGGAGCGCACGAATTCGAACTGCAGCGGGCGCACGCTCTTCCACGCCGTCGTGTAGTGGTCGAACACGAGGTTGAGCAGCTTGCCGATGATGCGCTGCTCGGTCTGCGTGAAGTCGCGTCCTTCCACGCGGGTATGAAAGCGCCCGTCGCCGCCGAACAGGTTGTCCACCACGAAGAACACGAGGTTCGGGTCGAACACGAACAGCGACGTGCCGCGCAGCGGCTTCACGTGCACGAGGTTCAGGTTGGTCGGGATCGGCAGGTTGCGGGTGAATTCGCTGTACTTCTGCACGCGCACCGGCCCCACCGAGATTTCGGCGGTGCGGCGCATGAAGTTGAAGATGCCCACGCGCAACAGGCGCGCGAAACGCTCGTTGATGATCTCGAGGCCGGGCATCCGGCCGCGGACGATGCGTTCCTGCGTCGCGATGTTGTACGGGCGTACGCCCTTGTTCTCGGACTGCTCCAGGTCCGAGTCGACTTCGCCGGTTACGCCCTTGAGGAGGGCATCGACCTCCTCCTGGGACATGAACTCGCTGTGGTTCATGCTCATGATGCGTAGCTCTCCCCGCCTGGGACGCGGCGCGCGCGCGCGTGGCGCGGCGTGCGTGGTTGAGATGCGCGCTGGGTCATGGGTGTTCGCTCACTGCACGACGAATTCGGTGAACAGCACGTCTTCGACGTGCGCGGGCGTGCCATGCGGCTCGGTCGGCTGGGCAATCAGCGCGGCGAGCTCGGTGGCGAGCGCGTGCTTGCCGTCGAGCGTGGCGAGATCTTCGGGATGCTTGTTCGAGAGCGCGAGCAGCACGCGGCTGCGGATCTCGGGCATGCGGTCGCGCAGCGCGTCCTGGGTCGCGATGGCGTCGAGCTTCAGCGTGAGGCCGATGCGCAGATAGTGCGTGTCGCCGTCGTCGGACTGCAGGTTCACCGTCATCGGGTCGAGCGCGAAGTAGACGGGCAGGGCCGGAACCGGCGCGCTCGCGGCGGCGGGGGGGGCGCTGCTGTCGTGCCGCTGCATCACGAACCAGGTCGCGCCGCCCGCCACGCCGGCGGCGAGCAGCGCGATCAGGGCGATCACGATGATGCGCTTCATCGGGCCGGGTTTCGCGCTCTGCGGAGCGGCTTGCTGGTTTGCGGTCGTGGTGGCCATGTCGGTTATGAACCTTGCATACGAGCAGGGACGCGGGCCTGCCGGCCGTTAATCCCGGGAGCTTGCATTGTTCTGGCTTTTGGCTTGCAGCGATGGGAGGAATAGAAGGGGGATTTCCGGCTATCTCGTGCTTTTGTCGCACGGCCTGCGCCACGCGGCGCGCGACGCGTGGCGACGCCGGCGCGGTCAACGAGGCCGCGGCCCGAGCCCGGACGCGACCCGTTGCGCGCGCAAGGGCTTGGGCGCCGCCGTGGGCTGGGCGCCGCGCCCGGCACCCTGGCGCGGACCGGAGGACGGGGTCAGGCGAAGGTGTCGATCAGGCCGACGCTGCGCTGCGTGGCGGTGCCGGCCGCGACCGTGGCGGTATCGTCGTCGGCGCCCGAGCCGCTGCTGCCGCCGTTTGCCGTGCGCGTTCCGTTGCCGCCGCCCTGTTGCCCCTGCTGGTTCATCTGCCGCGAGAAGCCGTCGCTTACGCTCGCGCTGCCCAGGCCGATGCCGTTCTGCTCCATCGCTTCGCGCAGCTTGGGCAGCGCGGCCTCCACGGCGTCGCGCACCTGCTGGTGCTCGGAGACGAACAGCGCATGGGCATGGCTTTCGGAGACCTGCAGCACGACCTGAAGCGGGCCGAGATCCTTCGGATTGAGCGTCAGTTCGGCCGAGGACTGGTTCGCGTTCGAGAGAAACACGACCTTCTGGCTCAGCGCGTCTTCCCAGTCGGAGGTGCCCACCTGCGGCGTCAGCGCGGCGGCGTTCGCGCCCGCCGCGGCTGCCGCAGTCGGTGCCTGGGCCACGGCCTGAGCCTGGGCCGCTGCCGCGGCGGCGGCCTGGGTGGCGGCGAGCGCGTCCGCCTGCCCCTGGTTCGTGCCGGCCGAGGCGGTCTGGGTCGAGCCCTGCTGCGTCGCCGCTGCGGCGGCGAGCGCGTCGGCCGCGCTCTGGGCCGGGTTCGCGCCCGAGCTTGCGCCAAAGGCCTGGCTGGTGCCGTCGGCCGTGCCGCTCGCGCCGGCGTCCTTGCCGCCGTTGTGAGCCGCGAAGTGGGCGGCGAAGCCGTCCGCCGAACCGGCGCTGCCTGTCGCACCGCTGACGCTGGCCGTCGCGCTCGTGGCCGCGCTGCCCGCGGCGGTGCCCATCGACGCGAGGTGCGCCGAAGTGGCGCCCTGGCCGCCGCGCACGGCCAGCAGCGCGGCCTGCAACGCGTCGTGGACCGACTTCGAGCTGCCGGTCGCGCCGCCGGCACCGTCCACCGCGGTGTCGCCCGCGCCATTGGCCAACGCGCTGGCCGCGCTGCCCGATGCGAGGCTCTGCAGCGTCGCGTCGCTGCCTGGCTGGGCGCTGGCGGCTGCCGCCGCGCTCTGGGCTTGCGCCTGGGCCTGCATGGCGGCGGCGGCGGCCTGGGCACCGGCGGCGTCGGCCTGCTGCTGGGTGGGCCCGTTGTTGCCCTGATGCTGCCCGTAGCCCCTGGCCTGCTGCGTGCCCGACGACGGCGAACTGCTGCCCGTGGCGCTGCCGCTGCTCTGCGCGCCGTTGGCAGATTGAGAGGCTTGCGACGATTGTGCGGACTGAGACGATTGCGACGCCTGCTGGCTCTGCGAAGCGGCAGAGGCCCCGGCCGCCGACCCCTGCTGGGACGATTGGGGCGACTGGGCCGCCTGGGCGGACGCGTTGTTCTGCCATGCCGGCTGCGTGCTTTGCTGCTGGGCGCCGATGCTCTGCTGCAGCGTTTGCGCGAAGGCCTGGCCGCCCTGGCTCGCCGGGGTGGAGCTGGAGCCCGAGATGGCATCGCCCACGGCGTCGAGCAGCGAACTGATCACGAACGGAATTGGCATGATGCTTCCTTCGAATACGGTGCGGTTACTGGTGTTGCGACGCTCGCATGCGCAGGATGCGCGCGGCGTACTCGTCGCAATCGCGCTGCTCGCGGCGCGCTTCCTTGCGGGCGGCCACGTCGTCCTGGCGCGTCTGCAGCACTTCGTAGGAGCCGAGCTTCTGCTTGCTGCGCTGCCACTCGGGCTTGGCGGCCTCGAGGCGCGTGCTGGCCTGGTCGAGCAGACGCCGCTGTTGCTCGATGGCGCTGTCGAGCGTGTCGATGAACGCCTGGAAATTGCGCACGTTGCCGGCCGCCATTCCATGGCGCGCCGATTCGGTGAAGCGCGTGTGGTACTCCGCGCGATAGGTGACGAGCGCCTCGAGCTGTTTCTCGACCTCGCTCTTCTCGCGCTGCATGCGCCCAAGCCGCTGCGCGGCGGCGTCGACCTCGTCCTGGGCGAGCCCGATCAGGGTCTGCAACGGGGAATGTTTCGTCATGTCCTGGCTCCTGTCGAGGTCTGGCCGATGAGCGTGCCGAGCGCTTCGAGGCTCGAGTCGTAGCTGGCGGTTTCGCGAAAACCTTGCTGCAGGAACGCTTCGATGCGCGGATACAGCGCGATCGCGCGGTCGAGCAGCGCGTCGCGCCCGCTCACATAGGCGCCCACATTGATGAGGTCGCGGTTGCGCTGGTAGCGCGAGAGCATCTGCTTGAACGCGCGCGTGCGGTTCAGATGCTGGTCGTCGATCAGCGCGGTCATCGCGCGGCTGATCGATGCTTCGATATCGATGGCCGGATAGTGGCCCGCTTCCGCCAGGGCGCGCGAGAGCACGATATGGCCGTCAAGAATTGCGCGCGCCGAGTCGGCGATGGGATCCTGCTGGTCGTCGCCTTCGGTGAGCACGGTATAGAACGCCGTGATCGAGCCGCCGCCCGCGGGGCCGTTGCCGGTGCGCTCGACGAGCGCCGGCAGGCGCGCGAACACCGAAGGCGGGTAGCCCTTGGTCGCGGGCGGCTCGCCGATGGCGAGCGCGATCTCGCGCTGCGCCATCGCGTAGCGCGTGAGCGAGTCCATCAGCAGCAGCACGTGCTTGCCCTGGTCGCGGAAATATTCGGCGAGCGTCGTGGCGTAGGCGGCGCCCTGCATGCGCAACAGCGGCGAGACGTCCGCCGGCGCGGCCACCACGACCGAGCGCGCGCGCCCGTCGGGCCCGAGGATCTGCTCGATGAACTCCTTCACTTCGCGGCCCCGCTCGCCGATCAGGCCGATCACGATCACTTCGGCGCTCGTCGCGCGCGCCATGGTGCCGAGCAGTACCGACTTGCCGACGCCCGAACCCGCGAACAGGCCCATGCGCTGGCCGCGCCCGACCGTGAGCAGCGCATTGATCGCGCGCACGCCGACGTCGAGCACCTTGTGGATCGGTTCGCGGTTGAGCGGGTTGATCGAGGGCGCGGTGAGCGGCGCGTCGGCTTCGGCCGCGAGCGGGCCGAGCCCGTCGAGCGGCTTGCCCGAGGCGTCCACCACGCGGCCGAGCATGCCCCAGCCCACCGGCAGGCGCTTGGCGCCCGCCATGGGGTCGGCGATCGGCACGGTTTCGAGCGGCCAGACGCGCGAGCCGGGCAACAGGCCCGCCACTTCGGTGGTGGGCATCAGGAACAGCTTGTCGCCGGAGAAGCCCACCACCTCGGCTTCGGCCATCGGCAGCGTGGAGCCGGGCGGCAGTTCGATCATCACCTCCGCGCCCACCGCGAGGCGCAGGCCCACCGCTTCGAGCACGAGGCCCGCCGCGCGCGTGAGGCGGCCGCAGGCGCGCAGCGGCCGCGCGCGCACATTGCGCTGACGCACGCTCGAGAGAAACGTGTTCCAGGACTGCAGATGGGGGTTCGCGGGATCGAAGTGGGGCGGCGGCGTGTAGGGCGTGTAGGGCGGGAAGGGCAAGGCATCGGCGATTGCTGCCGGGGCTGCATGGACCTCATCGCCCACCAGCACCGCGGCTTGCTCGGCGTCGTGCGCGCCGGGCCCGAACGAGGCGAGCGCGAGCTCCTGCTCGAGCGGCGTCAGGCCGCTGGTGTGGATGGTCCCGGCGGGCGGCGGCGTCACCATGGGCGCACCCTGCCGAGCGCCGCGGACACGCGCTCCCAGCGCGAGGCGACGTTCGCATCCACTTCGCCTGTCGCGGCCTGCGCGCGGCAGCCGCCGCGCTCGAGCGCCGGATCGGTGCGCACGGTCCAGCCGCGCGCTTCGAGTTCTTCCTGCAGATAGGCTTCGACCACGGGCAGGTCGGCGGGGCTCACCACGAGCTGCGGCGAGCCCGCGAGCGCGGGTTCGGCGGCGAGCACCTCGCGGGCCACCGCGACCAGCGCGGTCGGGTCGTGCTGGACGTGCTGGCGCACGACCTGCTGGGCGATGTCGAGCGCGAGCTCGACGAGCGTGTCGGCCACGCCCGCTTCGACAGTCGTGAGCGCGTCGGAAAAGCGTTGCGCGATCTGCGCGAGCTGGCGCGCCTGGGCGCGGGCGTCGGCGAGCCCTTGCTCGAAGCCCTGCTTGTGGCCCTGGTCATAGCCGGCCTGGTAGCCGAGCGCCTGACCGGCGACATGGCCCGAGGCGAGCCCCTGAGCGTGCGCGTCGTCGCGCACGCGCTGCAACTCGGCTGCGAAGGCGGCTTCTTCGTCGGGCGAAGGCGGCGGGGGAGGCGGCGGCGGCGGGTCGAACGACGCCATCTCCCAGCGCTGGTACGCCGAGGTTTTGGCTTTGGCCTGGGCCATGGTGCTGGCTTCGGCCGCCGTTTCGTTAGACATACGCGTCTTCCGCCTTGCCGCCGATCACGATCTGGCCGCTCTCGGCCAGATTGCGCACGATCTGCAGGATACGGCGCTGCTGCGCCTCGACTTCCGAAACGCGCACGGGGCCGCGCGCGTCGAGGTCTTCGGCGAGCAGTTCGGCCGCGCGCTGCGACATGTTGGCGAGGAACTTCTGGCGCAGCGCGGGCGGCGCGCCCTTGAGCGAGATGATGAGCGACTCCGACTCCACTTCCTTGAGCAGCAGCTGGATCGCACGGTCTTCGAGGTCGAGCAGGTTCTCGAACACGAACATCTGGTCGACGATCTTCTGCGCGAGCTCCGCGTCGTACTGGCGCACGCTTTCGAGCACGCCTTCTTCGTGCTGGCTCGTCATGAAGTTGAGGATTTCCGCCGCCGTGCGGATGCCGCCCATCGGGCTGCGCTTGAGGTTGTCACTGCCCGAGAGCAGGCCCGTGAGCACGTCGTCGAGCTCGCGCAGCGCGGCCGGCTGAATGCCGTCGAGCGTCGCGATCCGCAGCAGCACGTCGTTGCGCAGGCGTTCGGTGAAGCACGAGACGATTTCGGAGGCCTGGTCGCGGTCCAGGTGCACGAGGATCGTCGCGATGATCTGCGGATGCTCGTTCTTGATGAGTTCGGCCACCGAGCCCGAATCCATCCACTTGAGCCCTTCGATACCGCTCGTGTCGCCGCCCTGCAGGATGCGGTCGATGATCGCGCCGGCCTTGTCCTCGCCGAGCGCCTTGTTGAGCACGTTGCGGATGTAGTCGTTCGAGTCGAGCGAGAAGGCGGTGTGCTGCTCCGCCTCCTTCACGAACTCCTGCAGCACGCCTTCGATCTCTTCGCGCTTGACGTTCTTGAACGCCGCCATGGCGGCGCCGATCTTCTGCACTTCGCGCGGGCCGAGGAACTTGAAGACCTCCGCGGCTTCCTCCTCGCCGATCGACATCAGCAGCAGTGCACTCTTGGTGGCCCCTTCAGCGCTCATCGTTCACCCAGCTCTTGACCACGGTTGCGACGATCTTCGGATCCTGGCGCGCGATCGTGCGCGCGTACTCCAGGTTCCGCTCGAATTTGTTCTTCTCGTTCTCGAAGGAGAGCAGGGCGGCCTCGCCGTCGTGCTCCTCGCCCTTCTTCTCGGCAAGCGGCAGGCCGTCCAGCAGCAGCGGCTCGGAGTCGTCGCTGCCGGCCAGCGCGGGCGCGGCAGGTTCCGGCGGCGGGAACGCGCGGCGCATGGCCGGCTTCACCATCGCGAAGTAGAGGAACAGCGCCACGGCGCCAATGCCGAGCCAGGTCGCGATCTGTTTGGCGAGCGCGATGATGTCGGGCTGGCGCCACCACGGCAGGTTCGCGTCCGGATCGACTTCCTGCTGGAAGGCCGCGTTCACGACGTTCACGGTGTCGCCACGCTTCTCGTCGTAGCCCATCGCGTCCTTCACGAGTTGCTCGATCTGCGCCTTCTGCTTGTCGTCGAGCGGCTGCATGCTCGTGTGGCCCTTCGCGTCCACCTTCGGCTGATAGTTGACGATCACGGCCACCGAAAGCCGCTTGATGTCGCCGGGCGCCTGTTGATAGTCGCGCACGGTCTTGTCGAGCTCGTAGTTGGTGGTGGTGTCGCGATGGTCGGAGATCGGCGTGCCGCCCGGCGCGCCGTTCGCACCCGTGGGCGCGCTGACCGGTGCGGAGGCCGGCTGCGGCGGCTGGTTCGAGAGCGCGCCCGGCACGCCCGAGGCGCCGCCTTGCTGCATTTCCGTGTCGATGCTCTGCTGCTGGCTGCGGATCGCGCTCTGCTGCGGGCTGCCATTCGGACCGTAGTTCTCGGTGGTCTGCTCGAGCTTGGAGAAGTCGATGTCGGCGCTCACCTGCGAGCGCGCGTTGCCGGCGCCGAACAGCGGCGCGAGGATCGCGTCGATGCGCGCCTGCGTATCGTGTTCCACCTGGCGCATGTACTTGAGCTGCGAGGCGTCGAGCCCGGCGCCCGAGCTGTTCTGCGTGAGCAGGTTGCCGTCCTGGTCCACCACGGTCACGTTGCGCACGGGCAGGTCGGGCACCGCGGCGGCGACCATATGGGTGATCGCGGCCACCTGGCCATCGTCGAGCGCGCGGCCCGGGTAGAGATTCACGAGCACCGAGGCAGTGGGCGCCTCGCGATCGCGCACGAACACGCTGGGCTTCGGGATGGCCAGATGCACGCGCGCCGACTTCACGCTCGCGATCGACTCGATGGTCTGCTCGAGCTCGCCTTCCAGCGCGCGCTGGTAGTTCACCTGCTCGGCGAACTGGCTGATGCCGAACTTCTGGTTGTCCATCAGTTCGAAGCCGACCGAACCGTTCTTCGGCAGCCCCTGGGAAGCCAGACGCAGGCGCATTTCGCCCACCTGCTCGGAAGGCACCAGAATCGCGCCGCCGCCGTCGGAAAGCTTATAGGGAACGTTTGCGGCCTGGAGCGCGGTAATGATCGCGCCGCCGTCGCGGTCCGAGAGGTTGCTGTACAGCACCTTGTAGTCGGGCGCGCGCGACCACAGCACGAGCGCCGCCACGACCGCGACGAGTACCGCGACAGCCACGATGAGCGGCGCGCGCGGGTTGCCGCGCATGTTCCGCAGCGACGACAGGGAGCCGAGGCGCTGCGCGAAGCCGGTACCGAAGTCGTCCGCGGCTCCGGGCCCGCTAACGCCCGGTGCTCCCGCTGCGGCGCCGCTCGGAGCGAGGCCCATGCGGGAATCGGGGTTGATCAAGGAATTGGCTGACGAATCCATGCGTCGGGGTTCTCCGGGTGTCCTGCTGCGTCCCGCTGGCGGCGCGGCGCGCGCACGAGCGGGACTTTCACACCGGGGAATTATCCGGGGCGCAAGACTTGCCGATTGCGGGAATAGAGCCGGGTTTTCCCCCTAGTTTCGGCGCTCCCGCCAGGGGGGGCGCAGCTATTCTCTCCCCCAGACTCGGCGCCCTTGTCTGCCCGGGCCGCGGGCTGCGGCGCGGGCTTTCGTGCCGGCGCCGGGCCATGGCGGCCGCACGAGCGACGCGCCATTCCTTCCTAACCGTGGAGCAACCATGACCATTTCCCCGCTCACATCCGCACTCGCGCAGATGCAGTCGATGGCGGCGCAGGCGGCCGGCGGCGCGACGGCGGCCGACGAGTCGTCGGGCGCGGCGACGGCGGGCGGATTCGCCGCGGCGCTCAAAGCCTCGCTCGACAAGATCAGCGACGATCAGCAAAAGGCGGTGGGCGAATCGCAGGCCTTCGAGCTGGGGGCGAACAACGTGTCGATCAACGACGTCATGGTGGACCTGCAGAAAGCCAATATCGGCTTTCAGTTCGGGCTCCAGGTACGCAACAAGCTGGTGTCCGCCTACACCGACCTCATGCAGATCCAGGTCTGATCCACTGAGGGTCAGACCAGATCGTCGCCGACGCCTTCTGCGCCACGCTAAAGCTTCTCCCGCTTCGTTCCGATAACACGGCTACAAGCCACCCGGCGGCACTGTGCAGGCCGGGCGTGCATACACCGTAACCACAGCAGCACGAATCGAGGAGAAGCGCCGATGTTTTCCCCTGCCCAATCCGGAGCCAACGCTTATGCACGTGTGGGGGTTCAAACGGGGGTCATGGGCGCGAGTCCGCACAAGCTGATCGTGCTCCTGTACCAGGGGGCGCGCAAAGCGGTCGCGCAGGCACGCATGCATTTGCAGATGGGCAATGTCGGGCCGCGCTGCGAGGCGATCAGCAAGGCGATCCGGATTGTCGAAAGTGGGCTCCAGCTGGCGCTGAACGCCGAGGCGGGCGGGGAAATCGCGCAACGCCTGAATGCGCTGTACGGCTACATGACGCGGCGGCTGCTGGAAGCCAATATTGAACAGAGCGAGTCCAAGCTGGTCGAGGTCGACCGGCTGCTGGCAACGCTCGAGGAAGCATGGCTGGCAATTGCACCGGAAGGCGAACGGCCGGGTGCCATGCCAGCGGCTCCGGGGTCCGGTCCATTAACGAGATGAGTTCGAAAGCAGACTACTTCGCCCGCTATGAAGCGATTGCGGCAGTCTCGGGGCAGATGCTCTGCGCGGCACGCGATTCGCACTGGAATGCGCTGGAAGGGCTCCAGGAGGAGTACCGGACACTCGTCGATGCGCTGAAGGCCGCCGACGGCGGCATGCGGCTCACCACCGACGAACGTGCGCGCAAATTCGAACTGATCCGCCAGATCCTCGCCGACGATGCCGCCATACGCGATCTCGCGAGTCCATGCATGGCGCGGTTGTCGGCGCTTTTCGCGGGGACGGCGCGGCCTTCGCTGGTCTTGAAGGAACTGTACGGCGCGCGCTGAAAGCGCCGGCGCCATCGGTATTGACAGCGTTGCATGGGAGCGCATGAACGGAATCGACACGGGCAGCGCCGGGCTCATCGCGAGCAGCGTGAGCGGGCTCAATCCGGCGGGCTCGCAGGGCAGCGCCGGCGCCGCGCAGACGGGAGTCTCCGCGCTCGCCACGGGCGCTGCCGCCCTTGCCGATACGCAAGCCGGCACGACACCCCAGGCTTCGGCGCTGACCGTCCTTTCCGCGGTTGCACTCGCGCTCGACGCGATCATCCGCTCCGGCGGCGAAGCGACGCCGGCCGTGGTGGGCGAAACGCCAGTCTGGAGCGATCCCGATGCCGACACGCCCGGCGCCGCCTCGCTGCCGTTGCCCGGTATGCCGACTGCGACGGCTGGCGCAGGCACTGCGGGCGCCGCGGCCGCCGCGGCTGAACTGGCAGAGCTCGAAGCCGCGCTCATGACCGACACCGACGCCGCGCTCGCACAAAGCGAAGCGGGCGACGCGACTCTTCTGTCCGCCTTCACCGGTAGCGCCGCGACGGCCAATGGCGGCGCCGCCAATGCCGCCGCCGCCGCAGAGGCCGCCGCGAGCGGGGAAACCGCAGCCGCCGGCGCGACCGCGCAGGCCGCCGCCCAGGCGGGGCCGGTGGCCGCGCTTGCCGCCGCTCTCCAGCAGACCGTGACCGGCAGCGGTCTTTTCTACGAATCGCATCTCGCGCAATGGCTGCTCGGCCAGCGCACGCCCGCCTCGCTTGCCGACGAGCCGCAGAACCGGCTCGTCGCCGCATCGGAGCAATTGCCGCTCGAGTGGGCGCTCGCCTCCGACGCAGCCGACGACGTCCTTTGGGCCGAAACGGACGCGCGCGACGCAGCGGCCGCCAACGCACGCGGCGACGGCGCGACTGCTTCCCAAACCGGCAACGCGGCGCAGACCGCCGGCGCGGCCGCGTTTGCCGCGAGCCCGGCCAGCGCCGCGTTCGTGCGCGCGAACGGCCTGCTCGCCGAAGCGACGCTTCTGCCGGCGTCGCAGAACGAGGCCCAGGGCGAAACGGTGCACGCCGCCGTGATTCCCCTCGTGCGCCAGCAGCTCGACCTGCTCGCCACCGGCGAATTCCGCTGGACTGGCGAGGCGTGGCACGGCGTACGCCTTGACTGGAGCATCCAGCAGGAGCGCTTCGATCCGCGCGACGGGCGTCATGGGGCGGGCGGCGTCGATCCGGCCGATGCGCCCTGGCGCACGCGCCTCACGCTCGCGCTGCCGCAGCTTGGCACCGTGGACGCCGAACTCACGCTGGCGGGCGACGCGCTCGCCGTGCGTGTGCAGGCGACTCCGGGCGGCGCGGCGCGGCTGGTCGCGGGCGGCGACGCCTTGCGCGGCCGGCTCGAAGCCCTGGGCCTCGCGCTGACCTCGCTCTCGATCCGCGAGATCGGCGGCGCGCCGGCTCCCGCCGAAGCGTCGAAAGCCGCGAACGCCTACGCGCGCGCCGCCGCCGCGGCCGCCGCCGCACAGGAAGCCCAGGCCCAGGCGCCGGCCGGCGCCGGCCACGATCTCGACTGGGAGCTTTGATGAGCCGCACGCAACGCAGGACCGCCGCGGCGCTCGCCTACGACACGCCCACGGCCAACGGCGTGCCGCGCGTCGTGGCGAAGGGCTATGGCATCGTCGCCGACATGATCGTGCAGCGCGCGAAGGAGGCCGGGCTCTACGTGCATCAGTCGCCGGAAATGGTGTCGCTGCTGATGCAGGTGGATCTCGATTCGAAGATTCCGCCGAGGCTGTATCAGGCCGTCGCGGAGCTGCTCGCGTGGCTGCACCAGCTCGAAGCGGCGGACGCGGATGCGCAGAAAGCGGCCGCAGCCGCCGCGGCGCCCACCTCGACGGCGCCTGTCACGCCCATGGCGCCGGCAAGGCCGGCCTGGCCAGCCGCGTTGCCCGCGCCGCTCAGAACTTCATCATCGTCTTGATCAGTGCGTTGAAGAGCCGCCCGTAGGGCGGCGCGATGAGTCCGCGCCCGTTCAGGCGCGCCTGCGTGAAGACGGGCTTCATCTGCGAGAACGTCACGAAGCCCTCGTAGCCGTGATACGCGCCCATGCCGCTCGCGCCGACGCCGCCGAACGGCAGCCCTTGCGCCGCGACATGCATGAGCGTGTCGTTCACCGACATGCCTCCCGCCACCGTCTCGCGCGTCACGCGGGTGACGGTGCGCGCGTCGTCGGCGTAGAGGTAGAGCGCGAGCGGACGCGCGCGCGCATTCACGTAGCGCAGCGCCTCGTCGAGCGTGTCGTAGGGCACGAGCGGCAACAGCGGTCCGAAGATCTCCTCCTGCATGAGCGCCGTCTGCGGCGGCGCGCCCGTCACGATCACGGGCGCAAAGCGCCGCGCCGCCACGTCGTGGCCGGCGAGCGGATGCAGTTGCGCGCCCGCTTCCTGCGCTTCGTCGGCCAGCCGCTGCAGGCGCTCGAAGTGGCGCGTCGAGATGATCGAGGTGTAATCGCCGTTGCTCAGGAAGTTAGGGTAGAGCTGGGCAAAGCGCGTGCGCGCGCGTTCGATGAAGGCCGCTTCCTTGCCGCGCGGCAGCAGCACGTAGTCGGGGGCGATGCAGGTCTGGCCCGCGTTGAGCGTCTTGCCGAGCAGCAGGCTGTCGACGGCATAGTCGAAGCGCGCATGCTCGCCGACGATCGCGGGCGACTTGCCGCCCAGCTCGAGCGTGACGGGCGTGAGATTGGCCGCCGCCGCGCGCATGACCTCGTGGCCCACGCGCGTCGAGCCCGTGAAAAGCAGATGGTCGAACGGCAGCGCCGTGAACGCGGCCCCCACCGAGGCGTCGCCGTTCACCACGGCCACGTGGTCGCGCGCAAAGGTCTTGCCGATCAGTGTCTCGAAGAGCGCCGAAGTGCGCGGCGTGAGCTCGGACATCTTGATCATCGCGCGGTTGCCCGCCGCGAGCGCGCACACGAGCGGGCCCGCACCGAGCAGCAACGGATAGTTCCACGGCACGACGATCCCGGCCACGCCAAGCGGTTGCGGCACGACTTTCGCGCGCCCCGGCCGCAGCCATTTGCCGACGCCGCGCCGCTGTGGCTTCATCCAGCGCGCGCCGTGCCGCAGCGCCGAGTCGATCTCCTGCTTCAGCGTGACGAACTCGGCGAAGGTGATTTCAGCCTTCGAGCGTTGGCCGAAGTCTGCGTTCATCGCCTCGGCCAGCGCGTCGCGGTTGTCCATCACCATCGCGCGCAAGGCTTTGAGGTGGCGCGCGCGCGTCTCCCAGGCGGGGAAGGGCTCGCGCAGGAAGGCTTCGCGCTGCGTGGCGAGCAGGGCCTGGAGGGCGTCGTGCGGGTCGCCTGAATCGCGCAGGTCGCAAGCATCAGGCGAAAGGGCCTCGGGCAGGTCGTGCTTCATGGTCGATCCTCGGAGCTGGAATGGGTTGTCGCGCTGGCGCGGTGGGGTTGTGCGCGTCAGGGCGCCGGAAAGGCGCGCGCGACGAGCGCCGCGTGGTCGAAGCGCGCTGGCAGCGTGCCGAACACGCGGCCGCAATCGGCGCTGTGCTCGTCGAGGCGCGAGGCGATGAACGCGTCGGCGACCTCGGCGGGGCCTTCGCGCAGCAGCACGGCCTGGGCGATCAGCACGAGCTGCTGGGCGATGTGCCGTGCGTTCGCTTCGCGCGTGCCGGGCGCGCTGTTCAGGAGTGCGGAGAAGCGGTCGAGCGCGGCCTCCAGCGCGGGATGCCCCTGCGCTTCGCGCCGCCAGGCGAGGAAGAGCGTCTGTGCGGCGTCGGCTTCGCGTTCGAGCGCGCGCAGCACGTCGAGGCACATCACGTTGCCCGAGCCTTCCCAGATCGAGTTGACGGGGGCTTCGCGATAAAAGCGCGCCATCGGCCCTTCCTCGACATAGCCGTTGCCGCCCCAGACTTCCATCGCCTCGCCGGTGAACGCAAGGGCGCGCTTGCAGACCCAGAACTTCGCGGCGGGCGTGACGATGCGGCGCCACGCGCGTGCCGTGGTCGCCATGGTCGCCGTGTTCGATTCGGCGCTCTCCTCGAACGCCTGTGCGAGCCGCATGAAGAGCACCGTCGCGGCCTCGGATTCGAGCGCGAGATCGGCCAGCACGTTCTGCATGAGCGGCTGTTCGGCCAGCAGGCGCCCGAACGCGCTGCGGTGCCGCGCGTGATGGATCGCCTGCACGAGCGCCGCGCGCATGAGCGCCGCGCTGCCGATCACGCAGTCGAGCCGCGTGTAGTTCGCCATTTCGATGATGGTGGGCACGCCGCGGCCTTCCTCGCCGATCATCACGCCGTACGCGTCGATGAATTCGACTTCGCTGCTCGCGTTCGAGCGGTTGCCGAGCTTGTTCTTCAGGCGCTGCACGTTCACGGTGTTCTTCGTGCCGTCCGGCGCGTAGCGCGGCACGAAGAAGCACGACAGCGCATCTCCTTCGCCCGCGCGCGCGAGCACGAGGTGCGCGTCGCACTGCGGCGCGGAGAAAAACCACTTGTGGCCCGTGAGCCAATATGGCGCGCCGCGGCCGCTCGCGCTGCCCGTGGGTCGCGCTTCGGTGCGGTTGCTGCGCACATCCGACCCGCCTTGCTTCTCCGTCATGCCCATGCCGATCATCATCGACGACTTCTGCGGCCAGGGCAGATCGCGCGGGTCGTGCTCGCGCGCATAGAGGCGCTCGCGTATCGGCTCGAAGAGCGCGGGCTCGCGCTGCAGCACGGGGATGCTCGCGAAGGTCATGGTCGTTGGGCACAGCGACCCGGATTCGAGCTGGGCGTGCAGGAAGTAGCCCGCACTGCGCGCGGCCATCGCGCCGCGCTGCGGGTTCGAGAACGGTAGCGCGTGCAGGCCTTCGGCGCGCAACAGCGCAACCAGGCGATGCCATGCCGGATGGAATTCGAGCGCGTCGATGCGCTCGCCGCGCGGGCTGTGCGTGAAGAGCTCGGGCTCGTGACGATTGGCGAGTTCCGCGAGCGCGATCGTCTCGGCCGTGCCGAGCCGCTCGCCGTCGCGCATGAGCGTCTCGCGATGCCAGCCGGCGCCCGCACGCTCGACGGCAGCGCCGAGCGCCGCATCGGTGGCGAACAGGTTGTAGCCCGCGAGCGGGGGCGCCTGGTTCGTCACTTCATGGGTCATGCCGGAGCGACGTGCGGTTTCCATCTGTCTGTCTCCTTGGGACGGGCTCTGGTGGCCCATCATCGCTCCAGTGCTCCCTGGCGGCTTACTGGAACCTTTCGTTGGCGGTGTCTGCACCGTCTATCATGTTAGGCGCGGCAACGTCCTACGGTTTAGAGGAAAGGTTCTGACATAAATTGCAGCGGCCGCCCGCGACGCTTTCTACAATGCGCGAAAACGCATTATCGAACGAGCGTGCGCCGGGCGCGACCCAGCTGCGACGTGAAAAACCTGGGAGGAGACGATGGAGTACGACTACATCATCGTAGGCGGCGGCTCGGGCGGCGCATCGCTCGCCGGGCGGCTGGCCGCGAACTGTCCCGACGCGACCATCGCGCTCATCGAAGCCGGGCCGCACACGCAGCGCAATCTGCTCGTCAACATGCCGATGGGCGTCGCGGCGCTGGTGCCGCGGCGCATGAAGAACAATTACGGCTATGAAACCGTGCCGCAGCCCGGGCTGGCGGGCCGGCGCGGCTACCAGCCGCGCGGCCGCGGCTTCGGCGGGTCTAGCGCGATCAACGCGATGATCTACACGCGCGGCCATCGGCTCGACTACGACGAATGGGCGCAGCTGGGCTGCACCGGCTGGGCCTGGCGCGACGTGCTGCCGTACTTCCTGCGCGCCGAAGACAACTCGCGCGGCGCGAGCGCCCTGCACGGCACGGGTGGCCCGCTTGACGTTTCCGACCTGCGCGAGCGCAATCCGGTGGCCGGGCGTTTCGTGCGCGCGGCGCTCGACGCGGGCTTTCGCCCCAACGACGACTTCAACGGGCCGGAGCAGGAAGGCGTGGGCTTCTACCAGGTGACGCAGCGCGGCGGCGAACGCTGCACCGTTGCCCGCGCGTATCTATATGGGGAGGCGCGCGCGAACCTGCACCTGATCGCCGATGCGACCGTGCTACGCATCACTTTCGAAGGCGCGCGCGCGAATGGCGTAGAGGTGGCGCGGGTGGCACGCGGCGGCCAGATCGAGAAGCTGGGCGCGCGCGCGGAGGTGATCCTCGCGGCGGGCGCGTTCAACACGCCGCAACTGCTGATGTGTTCGGGCATCGGCCCCGCGGAGCAGCTGCGCGAGCATGGCATTGCCGTGCGCCACGACGCGCGCGAAGTGGGCCGCAACCTGATCGACCATATCGACTTCACCTACAACAAGCGTGTCCATTCGAGCGAGACCATCGGCTATTCGCTGCGCGGCGTCGCGAAAATGCTGCCGGGGCTCGCGCGCTACATCGGCGCGCGGCGTGGCATGTTCACGACCAACGTCGCAGAGGCGGGCGGTTTTCTGAAGAGCCGCCCCGATCTCGACCGACCCGACCTGCAACTGCACTTCTGCACCGCGCTCGTGGACGACCACAGCCGCCGCCTGCACTGGGGCCATGGCTACTCGCTGCACGTATGCGTGCTGCGGCCTTTCAGCCGCGGCACCGTCACGCTCGCGAGCGCCGACGCGCGCCTCGCGCCCGTGATCGATCCGCGCTTTCTCTCGGACCCGCGCGACATGGACCTGCTCGTGCAGGGCGCGCGCCTCGCGCGGCGCATTATCGACGCGCCCCCGCTCGCGCAGCTGGGCGGCCGCGAGCTCTACACGCATGCGGGGCAGTCCGAGGCCGAATTGCGCGCGACGATCGCCATGCATGCCGACACGATCTATCACCCGGTCGCGACCTGCCGCATGGGCGGCGACGCGCAGTCAGTCGTGGATCCGCAACTGCGCGTGCGCGGCGTGAGCGGACTGCGGATCGCCGACGCCTCGGTCATGCCGACGCTGATTGGCGGCAACACGAACGCCCCCACGGTCATGATCGGTGAGCGGGCGGCCGACCTCATCGCGATGGCGCGCCGCACGCGCGACGATACGAGCAGCGCGAGCGTGGTCGTCTGACCCACGCTTGCTTCCCCCCGGGACTTTTCCCTGCCAACCCGAACGCGGCCGCGTCCTGTCAACGGGGCGCCGCGTGCGCTTCCTTTATGGCCACTCATTGACGAAAAGCACGGCTTGCAGGCGGTTTTCGTCAAAAACTGTTCGACCCACCGATGCGGTTCGTTTTTGAGATTTCGCACTCCCTATAATCGCGCCCGCATTGGGGCGTGTCAGGTGGCGCGTCCGTGAACCGGAGGAACCACGTCGATGAGCATCAACGTCTTTCATCTACTAGAGACGGTCATGAGCGACGAAGTCGTCACGACCCTGTCGAGCCGTTTCGGGCTGACGCCCGATTTCACCCGCAAGATCACGGGGGCCGCGGCGCCCGCGCTCGTCGCCGCGATCATGAACCGCGGCAGCACGCCCGAGGGTGCGCGCAACCTGTTTTCGGCCATCATGTCGCCCGAGGCGAACGCGCAGATCGGCAAGCAGCTGCCCGGGCTGCTGGCGAACACGGCGAGCCTTGGCGCGCTCGAAGCCGGCGGCCGCGAACTGATCCAGAAGGCCTCTGGCGTGAACGTGGGTGCGCTCGCCGACGCCGTGGCCGAACACACCGGCGCGCCGCAATCGGCGGCTTTCTCGCTGTGCGGTGTGGTCGGTGCGGCGCTGATGGGTATTCTGAAGCAGCACTTCACACAATCGCAGGGTTACGTAGGACAACTTCCTACACTGCTCGGCCATCAACTGCCGGCGGTCAATGCGCACCTCACTGACCGCATCGCGGGCGCGCTCGGGCTCGGCAGTGCGGCGGCATTCGGCGGCGCGATCCTGTCGAGGCTCAAGGACGCTTCGGCGCATCTTGACCATCCGCAGCCGCAGTCGCCGCCCGTGTCGGCTTCGCTGCCGCCCCAAACCGTAGGCCGCGAACCGCAGCCGCCGCGCAAGAGCAGCCATGCATGGATCGGCTGGCTGCTCGCGCTGATCGCGCTCGTGGTGGCCTTCTTCGCATTGCGCTCGTGCCATAGCGGCGACGCCGCCGATTCGGCCACAGCGCCGGCGGCCCAAGCGGCCTCCGAGGCTTCGGCACCGGCCGCAGTGCCTGCCTCCGAGGCTTCGGCACCGGCCGCAGTGCCTGCCTCCGAAGCCTCCGGTGCCGTAGCGGCATCGGCAGCCAGCGATGTCGCTCCGGCGCCCGCGCCGACCCAGGACGCGCATCTCTCGTTCACGGTCGACAAGTCCGGCGCGCCGACGATCACGGCGACGGTCGGCAGCGAAGCCGAGAAGACGCAGCTCCTCGAAGCGCTGACGCAAAAGTTTGGCGCAGGCAAGTTCACGCCCAACATCACCGTCGACCCGGCGACGAAGCCGGCGCAATGGCTCGAGCACCTCGATGCGCTGCTGCCACTGATGGCTCTGCCCGGCGCCGAAGTGAAGATCGACGGCACGCACGTCGAGCTGAGCGGCGCGGCTGCCGACGCGAAGGCCGGCTGGCTCGACAAGCTCAAGGCGCTGTTCGGCTCGGGCTTCGACATCGGCGTGTTCAACGTGCAGCAGGCCGTGGCGAACGCGACGCAGTCGTTCCGCGACGCGGTCAAGGGCCTGTTCGGTGCCGATGCCTCGTGCGCAAGCGCGGACGTGGTGAAGGTGCTGAACCTGCAGGTCGTCAACTTCGCCTCGGCCAGCGCGAATGTGCCGGCTTCGGCGGCGGAGGATCTGCGCGAGTCGGCCAAGGTGCTCAACGCGTGTGCGAAGAGCGGCAAGCCGGTCGAGCTGGAAGTGGCCGGCTACTCGGACAACGTGGGCGGCCCGCTGACCAACCAGGCACTCTCGAAGCGGCGCGCCCAGGCCGTGCGCAGCTTCCTCGTCGCGCAGGGTGTGCCGGCGGCCTCGCTCACGGCGCAAGGCTATGGCCCGGAAAAGCCGGTGGACAGCAACGACACCGAGAGCGGCCGGTTCCACAATCGCCGCATCGAGTTCGCGCCGAAGCAGTAAGCGGGTTCGGTACGACGGTTTGAAGGAAGCCGCCCGGCACGAGCCGGGCGGTTTTTTTTATGCGCCCCTCGCGCCGCCTTCCAACCCCGGCGGCCGCACGAAATCGTCAAGAAACGAGGAGGGCTTGCCGAATTCCTCGCGCGCCACGGCAAGCCAGGCGCGCGCCGCATGCGACAGATAGGCGTTGCGCTTCCAGCCGATCGCCATGTCCCAGGCGATCTCCGGCGCGCTCACCGGCAGGCACGTGAACCTCGCCGCATCGAGCCTGCGGCAATAGGGCGCCGGCAGCAGCGCGATGCCGACGCCGGCCAGCACCAGCGCGGCCATCAGATCCCAGTGCCCGCTGCGTCCCACGATCTGCGGCACGTAGCCCGCCGCGCGGCAGGCGTGCAGCACGACGTCGTTCAGCGCGAGGCTCTCGCCGTAGAACACGAACGGCTCGGCGGCGAGGTCGGCGAGCGGCACGCTCGCGGCGCCGTCCCAGCGCGAGCCTTTCTGCGCGACGAGCCATAGCATCTCGTGCGAGATCGGCAGCACGTCGATGGCCGCCGGATCGACGGGCTGCAGGACGCCGCCCAGTTCCAGTTCGCCCGAAATCAGCGCCGCTTCGATCGCGCGCGAACCCTGCTCGAAGAGCTTCAGCTCGATTTTCGGATAGCGCTGGCGGAACGCCGCAATGGCCGGCATGAAGAGCGACCCGCCCATGGGCGGGATGCCGATCGTCAGTTCGCCGCGGCCGAGCGTGGCCAGATCGGCGAGTTCGGCTTCCAGTTGCGCCTGCGCCGCGAGGACGTCCTGGCCGCGCTGGTGCACGATGCGACCCGCGTCGGTCAGCACCATCTGGCGGGCGTCGCGCAGCAGCAGCGGGGTGCCGGCTTCGTCCTCTAGCGCCTTGACCATCTTGCTGATGGTCGGCTGGGTGACGTGCAGTTGTTCTGCGGCGGCAGTGAAGCTCTGCTGCCGCACTACCTCGATGAAATAGCGAAGCGCGCGCAGTTCCACGGTCTTGACCTCGAATTCCAGTTTGGAATGACTTCGATAATTCTAAGTCATTTTATTTATGTTGCAGCGCAACCTATACTGACTCCATTGAAATGTCAGCCAGGGTTTGCCATGACCGCTACCACCGCTTCCTCCTCCAGCACGGCTGCGCGCGACGCCGCCGGGGTGGCGCGTGTTGTGCGTGTCGCCGGGCAGTCGGCGCTTTTGGCCGGCCTCTGGTTCGCCGCCGACGCGCTGGTACGCATCACGCAATTGCCGGTGCCGTCGGGCGTGGTCGGCCTCGTCGCGCTGCTCGCGCTGCTGTTTTGCGGCGGCGTCGCGCCGCGCTGGGTGAAGGCCGGCGCCGACTGGCTGCTTGCCGACATGCTGCTGTTCTTCATCCCGGCTGCCGTGGCGGCGATCCAGTACGGCGGCCTGTTCCGTGCCGACGGCTGGCGTCTCGCGCTGGTGGTGATCGGCGGCACGCTGATGGTGATGGTGGCCGTGGCGATTGCCGTCGAGCAGGCCGCGCGGCTCGAACGGCGCCTCGCCTTGCGCCGCGTGCAGCTGGCGCGACACCAGCATGCGCGCGCTTAGCCAGCCGCGCTTAGCCAGCCGCGCTTAGCCAGCCGTCGCCACCAAGCCCCACTTCGCTTTCCAGGATGAACCCGTCATGAACACGTTTCTATCTTCCCTGTTCGCCGACGACGCTGCCCGCCTGATCGCCGCCGGCTGCTTCATCGTCACGGTCGCGCTCTATTTCGCCGCGAAGTCGCTCTATGCGCGCTTTCGCTCGCCGTGGCTCACGCCGCTGGTCGCGGTGCCCGTGGTGCTGGGCGTGATCGTCCTCGCGCTGCACATTCCGTATCCCGTCTACTTTGCCGACACGCGCTGGCTCATGTGGCTGCTCGGGCCTGCGACGGTCGCGTTCGCCGTGCCGATCTACGAGTACCGCGAGCTCATCAAGCGTCATTGGATCTCGCTCACGGTGGGTGTGACGGTGGGCATCGTCGTCGCGGTGGGCGGCTCGCTGGCCCTCGCGAAGCTGCTGCACCTCGCGCCGGACCTGCAGCGCAGCCTGATGACGCGCTCGATCTCGACGCCGTTCGCGCTCGCCGTCTCCGACAAGATTCACGCGCCGCGCGACCTCACTGCGCTGTTCGTGATCGCCACGGGCGTGTGCGGGATGCTGTTCGGCGAACTCGTGCTCGCGTGCGTGCCGCTGCGCACGCGGCTGGCGCGCGGCGCGCTGTTCGGCGCGGCCGCGCACGGGGTGGGCACCGCAAAGGCACGCGAGCTTGGCAGCGAGGAAGGCGTGGTGGCGAGCCTCACGATGATGATCGCGGGCGTGGCGATGGTGCTGCTCGCGCCGGCGCTGGGATGCCTGCCGGTTTGAGCCGGCCGTTGTCACGCCGTGTCAATTTCAGGATCTGCGTCCGGGCCCTCGGACTATGATGAGCGCTGTCGCCGCCTCTCACGCGGTTCCAGCACCTTGCCGCCCATGCTGCCCATCTCCGTCATCGTCCCGTGCTACAACGGCGCGCAGACCCTTGCGCGCGCGCTCGACAGTTGCATGGCGCAGCGTGAAGCCGCGCAGATCCTCGTCGTCGACGATGCTTCGACCGATGCCTCCGCCGATATCGTGTTCGGCTACGCGCGTCATGATGCGCGCGTGCAGCTGCTGCAGATGCCGATGAACGGCGGCCCGGCGCGCGCGCGCAACTGGGGCGCGCTGCACGCGAGCGCGCCGGTGCTCGCCTTCCTCGACGCCGACGACGAATATCTGCCGGGCGCGCTGGCCGGCGCGGCCGCCCATCTCGCGCAGTTCCCGCAAGAAGCGGCGGTGCGGCTCGATGTCGAATTCGTGGGGTTTCCCGAGGCGCTGGTTGCGCATCCCGACTTCGCGAGCCATGCCGCGGCGCTCAGCAACACGGTGCCGAGCAGCCTCGTGATCCGCCGTCCGGTCTACCTCGCGCTGGGCGGTTTTCCGATGGACGACTTTTTCCGCCAGTACGGCGGCGAAGACGGCGCGCTGTCGTGGGCGCTGCGCGAAATCTTCGGGCAGCGTCGGCTGGAGGACGCAAGGCGCGTGCGCATGCACCATCACGAAGGCATCCATGCGGAGCGTTACTTCCGCATCCAGCTCGGACTCCACACGCCCGATCCGGGCGATGTCGCCGCCATTCTCCAGGGCTCGCAGCAGTACCTCGAGCAGGCAATCGCGGCCGTCAAAGCGCTGAACGGACTGAACCTGGGCCCGGCGGCGCGCTGAACGCCGGCTGCGCGCCGCCATCCCGATTTGCTACAATCACGCCTCGACTCCGAGGAGCGTTGCGACGGGTTCCACCCGCCAGGCTCGAAGTCGCTCAATCCGGCACTTTGCTTTTGCGCGAAGCGGCCGCATCGAAAACGGCGCTCACGTCTTTAATTTCTAGGTTAATTTTAGAAAGGAGGGCGTGATGAACGCCGCAATTCCGCAGGAACAAGCCAACGATTTCATCGTCGCCGATCTGTCGCTTGCCGGCTGGGGCCGCAAGGAACTCGACATCGCCGAAACCGAAATGCCCGGTCTCGTGCAGATCCGCGAAGAGTACAAGGCGCAGCAGCCGCTCAAGGGCGCGCGCATCGCCGGCTCGCTCCACATGACGATCCAGACGGGCGTGCTGATCGAGACGCTCAAGGCGCTCGGCGCCGACGTACGCTGGGCCTCGTGCAACATCTTCTCGACCCAGGACCACGCCGCGGCCGCGATCGCGCAGGGCGGCACGCCGGTGTTCGCGTACAAGGGCGAAACGCTCGACGAATACTGGGAGTACTCGCACCGCATCTTCGAATGGCCGAACGGCGAGTTCGCCAACATGATCCTCGACGACGGCGGCGACGCCACGTTGCTGCTGATCCTCGGCTCGAAGGCCGAGAAGGACCGCTCGGTCATCGCCAAACCGATGAACGAAGAGGAAGTCGCGCTCTACAAGTCGATCGCGGCACACCTCGAGATCGACCCGACGTGGTACTCGAAGCGCCTCTCGCAGATCCAGGGCGTGACGGAAGAAACCACGACCGGCGTGCACCGCCTCTACCAGATGGAAAAGGACGGCCGCCTGCCGTTCCCGGCGATCAACGTCAACGACTCGGTCACGAAGTCGAAGTTCGACAACCTGTATGGCTGCCGCGAGTCGCTCGTCGACGGCATCAAGCGCGCCACCGACGTGATGATCGCGGGCAAGATCGCCGTGGTTGCGGGCTACGGCGATGTGGGCAAGGGCTGCGCGCAATCGCTGCGCGGTCTCGGCGCCACCGTGTGGGTCACCGAAATCGATCCGATCTGCGCGCTGCAGGCGGCCATGGAAGGCTACCGCGTCGTGACGATGGAATATGCCGCCGACAAGGCCGACATCTTCGTGACGGCCACCGGCAACTACCACGTGCTGAGCCACGATCACCTGAAGGCGATGCGCCACAACGCGATCGTTTGCAACATCGGTCACTTCGACTCGGAAATCGACGTTGCCTCGACGCGCCAGTACCAGTGGGACAACATCAAGCCGCAGGTCGACCACATCATCTTCCCGGACGGCAAGCGCATCATCCTGCTGGCCGAAGGCCGCCTCGTGAACCTCGGCTGCGCCACGGGCCACCCGTCGTTCGTGATGTCGAACTCGTTCACGAACCAGACGCTCGCGCAGATCGAACTGTTCACGCAGGGCGCGAAGTACGAGAACAAGGTGTACGTGCTGCCCAAGCACCTCGACGAGAAGGTTGCGCGTCTGCACCTCGCGCGCATCGGCGCGAACCTGACCGTGCTGTCCGACGAGCAGGCCTCGTACATCGGCGTGGACAAGAACGGTCCGTTCAAGCCGAACCACTATCGTTATTAAGCGCCACTTAAGCCACCGGCAGGATGCTGGGGCTCGTGTCCGTACGCTGCGTTTGGCGCACGGGCGCGAGCCCTTCCCACCAACGGTCTTCGCCTCAAGAACAAGGAGCTAACCATGACCGTGCTGCTGACCTGGTTGATCAACGCGCTCGCGCTGCTGATCATCACCTGGCTCGTGCCGTCGATTCACATCCGCAGCTTCGGTACGGCGCTGATCGTCGCGCTCGTGCTCGGCCTCATCAACGCCGTGCTGCGCCCGGTGCTGATCCTGCTCACGCTGCCCGTGACCATCGTCACGCTCGGCCTCTTCATCCTCGTGGTGAACGCGCTGTGCTTCTGGCTCGCGGCTTCGCTGCTCAAGGGCTTCGAGGTCTCGGGATTCTGGTCGGCGTTCTTCGGCTCGATCCTTTACAGCATCGTGTCGTGGCTGCTGTCCGCCCTGATTTTCGGCAACCGCAGCCTTGGCTGACGTGCCGCCGCGGCAACCCATCATGAAACCGATCGAACTTTCATTCGAATTTTTCCCGCCGAAGACGCCGGACGGCGTGGACAAGCTGCGCGCCACCCGCGCGCAACTCGCCACGCTCAAGCCCAAGTTCGTCTCGGTGACCTTCGGCGCGGGCGGCTCGACGCAACAGGGCACGCTCGACACCGTCGTCGACATCGCGAAGGAAGGCATCGAAGCGGCGCCGCACCTTTCGTGCATCGGCGCTTCCAGAGAGAGCCTGCGCGAGATCCTCGCGGCCTATCGCTCGCACGGCATCCGCCATATCGTCGCGCTGCGCGGCGACCTGCCTTCGGGCATGGGCGAAATGGGCGAGCTGCGCTATGCGTCGGACCTCGTCGCATTCATCCGCGCGGAAACCGGCGACGCGTTCCAGATCGAAGTGGCCGCGTATCCCGAGTACCATCCGCAGGCGCGCTCGCCGCGTCACGATCTCGACGCGTTCGCGCAGAAGGTGAAGGCGGGCGCGAATTCGGCAATCACGCAGTACTTCTTCAACGCGGACGCGTACTTCCGCTTCGTCGACGACGCGAAGAAGCTCGGCGTCGACGTGCCGATCGTACCCGGCATCATGCCGATCACGAACTACTCGCAGCTGATGCGCTTCTCGGAGATGTGCGGCGCGGAAGTGCCACGCTGGGTCGCGAAGCGGCTGGAAAGCTACGGTGACGACCGCGAGTCGATACGCGCGTTTGGCCTCGACGTGGTGACGGACCTGTGCCGTCGCCTCACCGAAGCCGGCGTGCCGGGTCTGCACTTCTATACGCTCAATAGCGCGATCGCCACCAAGGCCGTCTGCGAACGCCTCGGCTTCTGAGGCGCGCTGCCAGGACGCAGGCGGCGCGCGAGCGCCGCGACCACCGGACCGCGCGGTTCCTGTCACATGGCAGGACCGCGCGGTTTTTTATGGGCGGCCCGAATCCATTCGGGTTGCGTAGCGGATGCCGTTCAAAGTGATGAAAATCAATCGGTCATTTTCGGGACGCGGCGATCATTAAAAGTTATCCGCTTTCGCGCACGTTTTACATCGCTCCGAGCCGGGCCTGCATTTCCCACCGGGCGAGGGTCGTGCGCTCCCGATCATGTCATCTTCAGCATCCCCCGAAGGCGAGGCATTCGCCGTCGCCGTCGCGGCCTGGCGCAGTGGCGCGCACGACGCGGCACGCGCCGCATGCAAGCGCCTGATCGCCGCCGATCCCCAGCACGCCGGCGCGCTGCACCTCGCCGGCGTCCTTGAAATCGAACACGATCGCCTCGCCGCGCAAGCGCTCATCCGCCGCGCGCTCGAAGTGCGCGAGGACGCGGACTTTCTGGTGAGCCTGGCGCTGAGCTGCGAACCCGCCACCGGGCGCAGCACGGCCATCGCTGCCCTGCACCGCGCGCTCGAAGTGCAGCCGGACTTCCCTGTCGCGCTGAACAACCTCGCCAACCTCCATGTGGCCGAGGGCGACATCGCGAGCGCGTTGCCGCTGTTCGAGCGCGCCGTTGCCCTCGCGCCCGGTTACGCGAGCGCACACTACAACTACGGGACCGCGTTGTGCCGGGCGGGCGAGCTCGTGCGCGCGGAAGCCGTGCTGCGGCGCGCGGTGGAACTCACGCCAGGCCATGCGAATACCTGGAACAATCTCGCGAACGTGCTCCTCGCGACGAATCGCAACACGGAGGCTCAGGCGGTTCTCGAACACGCTCGCCGGCTCGAACCCGATTCGGTGCATGTCCTCACCAACCTTGGTGGTGTCCTGAGGGAGGCGGGGCGCGTCGAAGAGGCAAAGGCCGCGCTCGAACGCGCGGTTCAACTCGCACCGCGCGAGGCGTCTGCATGGAACAACCTTGGCAACGTGCTGGTCGATCTGAGCCGGCTCGACGAAGCCCAGGCGGCCTTCACGCGGGCGATCGAACTGAACCCGGACTTCGCCAGCGCCCACAGCAACCTTGGCAACACCCACCGCCATGCCGGTTCGATCGAAGCGGCCATCGCCTGCTACCGCCGCGCCGTGGCCTGCCCGTCGAGCCATATCGGCGTGCACAGCAACCTCGTCTACGCCCTGATGTTCGCCACCGACGACGGCCACGCGGTGCGCGCCGCCGCCGAACAGCTCAGCGCCCGGTACGAAGCGGCGCTGCTCGCCGCCAGCGCGGCCGCGGCTCATCCCAACACGCCGGATCCCGCCCGGCGCCTGCGCATCGGCTACGTCTCGCCGGACTTTCGCAACCACTGTCAAGCGCTCTTCACCACGCCGCTATTGCGCCATCACGACCCTGAGGGCTTCAAGATCTTCTGCTACTCGCTGACGGCGCGGCCCGACGACGTGACCGCCCGGCTCGCCAGCCTCACACACGTCTGGCGCGACGTGCGCGACTTCGACGACGCGCGCCTCGCGCAGCAGATCCGCGAGGACCGCATCGACATCCTCGTCGACCTCACCCTGCACATGGACGGCGCGCGGCGCCTGCTGTACGCGCGGCGCCCCGCGCCCGTCCAGGTGGCGTGGCTGGCCTACCCGGGCACGACCGGCAGCCCCGCGATCGGCTGGCGCCTCACCGATGCGTGGCTCGATCCGCTGGATGCGCCGCAGGTCGATGCCCAGTACACCGAACGTTCGCTGCGTCTGCCCGACGCCTTCTGGTGCTACGACGCGCTCGCGCCCGGCATCGAGGTGGGCGCGCTGCCGGCGCTGGGCGCGGGACACCTCACCTTCGGCTGCCTGAACCATCCCTGCAAGCTCACCGAAGCGACGCTGGCGCTGTGGTCGGGGGTGTTCGCCGCGCTGCCCGACGCGCGCCTCGTGCTCATGGCGCCGGAAGGCGCGGCGCGCGCGCGGCTCGCCACGCGGCTGGCCGCGCACGGCATCGGGCGCGAGCGCGTGCGCTTCGTGGGCTTCCAGCCGCGCGTGGACTACCTGCGCACCTATGGGCAGATCGACATCGCGCTCGAGACCTTGCCGTACAACGGCCACACGACGAGTCTCGATGCGTTCTGGATGGGGGTGCCGGTCCCGACGAAAGCGGGGCGCGCGGCGGTGGGCCGGGCCGGCCTGAGCCTGCTGGCCAACCTTGGGCTGCCGCAGCTGGTGGCGCACGACGATGCGCATTACGTTGCCATCGTGACGGCGCTGGCGCGCGACCTGCCGCGGCTCGCCGCGCTGCGCGCGGGCCTGCGCGCGCGCATGCAAGCCTCACCGTTGATGAATGGCGCACGCTTCGCCCGCCACTTCGAAACCGCCTGCCGGCACATGTGGGCCGACTGGTGTGCTCGCGTCTGAACCGCTACCTCAGCAACCTCATGATCTCGAATTCCACCGACGCCGCCACGCTCGCGGCACGTTTCGCCGCCGCGTTCGAAGCGCACGGCGCGGGCCGTCTCGACGAAGCCCAGGCCGCATATCGCGAGATCCTCGCCCACGATCCCACCCACGCCGGCGCGCTGCATTACTGCGGCGTCGCGCGCCATCAGATGGGCGACCACACCGGTGCGCTCGCCTTGATGGACGATGCGCTTCGCGCGACGCCCGGCGACCCGATCCTCTGGAGCAACCGCAGTCTCGCCGCGCGCGCGCTGGGGCGCCGCGAGGAAGCGATCCGCTGCCTGCGCGAGGCGCTGCGGCTCGACCCTGTCTTCGCGGACGCGCACAACAATCTCGGCATCGTGCTGCAGGATGCGGCCGCCTACGACGAAGCCATCGACCACTACCGCGCGGCAGTCATGCTCAATCCGGCGTTCGTGAGCGCACGCGTGAATCTCGGCATCGCGCTCATGAAGCTCGGCCGTTCCGACGAGGCGCTCGCCTGCTACCACCACGCACTCGCACAGGCGCCGCACGACGCCGACATCCACTTCAGCCTCGGCAACGCCTACCTCGCGCGCGGTGAATTCGCCGCCGCCATCGCGAGCTTTCGCGCCGCGGTGGAGCAACGGCCAGGCCATGCCGAAGCGTGGGCGAATCTGGGCACGGCGCTAGGCCGTTCGGGCGACTACCGCGGTGCGGAAGCCTGCTTCCGCGAAGCCGTCGCGCTCCAGCCGAACGCGACCAATCTCGTGTTCCTCGGCGCGTCGCTGGGCGCGCAGGGCCGTAACGACGAGGAAGAGCCGTGGTACCGCCGCGCACTCGAAATCGACCCGCAGCACCGCGACGCGCGCCAGAACCTCGTCTGGCTGATGCTCAAGCGCGGCGAGTACCGCGAGGGCTGGGCACAGTATGCGCAACGCTGGCGCGCATGCGACTACGCACCATTGGATATCGCCGGTATCCACGAGTGGCGCGGCGAGCCGCTCGAGGGCAAGCGCCTGCTGCTCGTTCACGAGCAGGGCTTCGGCGACCAGATCCAGTTCGTGCGCTACGCCACCATGCTGCACGCGCGCGGCGCGACGGTGGACGTGTGCATCACGCCAGCGCTGCTGCGGCTCGCCCAGACCGTGCCCGGGGTGCGGCGTGCGTGGTGCGGCAAGCCCGCGGGCGACTACGACTACTGGGTCTACGTGATGAGCGTGCCGTCGTGCGTGCGCACCGAACTCGACACGATTCCCGCCGAGGTGCCCTACCTGTTCGCGAACGCCGCCGACATCGAAGCGTGGCGGTTGCGCGTGCAGGCGGTAACAGCAGCGCAGCCGCCCGGGCGCGGGCGGCAAACCGCGCCGCAAGCCGCCAGCGCGTGCGAGCCCGCCGGCCGCCGCAACGTCGGCCTCGTATGGGCGGGCAATCCGGGCTTCTACAACGATCACAACCGTTCGGTGGCGCTCGCGGCGCTGCGTCCGGCGCTCGCGAGCCCCGGGCTCACGTGGTTCTCGCTGCAAAAGGGCGAGGCGGCGCACGCGCAGATCGCGGCATTGGACGCAGCGGCCCGGATCCACGATTTCACCGCGGACCTGCACGACTTCGCCGATACGGCCGCGCTGATCATGAACCTCGACCTCGTGATCACCGTCGACACGGCCGTCGCGCATCTGGCCGGCGCGCTCGGCAAGCCGGTATGGATTCTCGTGCCGGCGAACGCCGAATGGCGCTGGCTCGACAAGCGCGCGGACTCGCCGTGGTACCCCACCGCGCGCCTGTTCCGCCAGCAGACGGTAGGCGACTGGCGCGGCGCGATCGCCGAGCTGTGCGATGCGCTGGCCGCAGGCGCTCCCCGGATCAACCGGGATCGACCGTGAAGCCGTGCTCGCGCAGCAGCGCCAGCACGCCCTTGGGGCCGCCCAGATGCAGCGAGCCGATGGCGACGAAGACCGGCTTGTTGGGCGCGGCGATCTGCAGCATGCGCGTCACGAAGCGCCGGTTGCGCTGATAGAGAATGCGGTCGTCGATCGAAGCGGAAACGCGCTGGTCGTGGGCCAGCTTCTCCGAGCGCGCGCTCTCCCACGCGGCAATCGCATCGGCATCGCCAACGCGCCACAGATGCAGCAGGGTCTGCACGTCGGCGGCGTTCTGCGCCGGGGTCTGCGCGAGATCCTGCGCCAGCATCTCGCGCTGCTGGGCAAGCGTGAGGCGCGTGAACGCGCGCATCTGCTCGGAGAGCGTCTCCAGCCCGACGATGCGGCGGCCCTTGAGCCGCAGGAACACGTTCTGCAATTGCGCCTCGGTGCCGTACTCGGTCTGCAGGCCCGCACTCAGCGAGTCGTAGGTCTCCACGAGAAGCGAGGCGAGCCACGGCCGCATCCGGCGGATTTCGTCGAGCGCCTCGGGATTGCCGCGCAGACGCGCCTCCAGCTTGCCCCATAGCGGCGCGGGCAGTAGTTGCGGCAGGCACGGCCGCGAGCACACGCCATATTTCGAGACGTCATCCTGCGATACGAGCAGGTCGTCGGGCGAGAGTTCGAGCGCGAGCGTCGGCGAGGCGTTGAGCCCCGCAAGGATCGATGGCCGGAACGGCTGGTTCGGCGGATAGTCGGCCGGGTCGCCCACGTGCAGCGTGCCGAGTACGTAGAGGGTGATGGTGCCGCGCGTGGCGACATAGAACGGCATGCGCGCCGGCTGCACGCGCACGGGGCCGCCGGCGGTCGTGCCCGAGGCGTAGCTCGGCACGGCGGGCGGCGCGTGGAAGCCGGGAATGCCCGCGCCCGTCGAGGGCGCGCCCGGCACCGGCATGGGCGGCCGCACGCCCGGCGTCTGGGCCGGGGCGCCGCCCGCCAATGCGGCGGGCATGAAGGTGTCCGCGAGCGGTCCCTTGCCGCGCAGCAGCACAAACGTTGCGACGGCGGACTTCGTGCCGCGCGCGCCGGCCTTGTGGCCGGCTTCCAACGCGAGCCGCAGCGGCCGGTCCAGCGAAGGCCCGAACGCGACCGCCAGCGCGAGCGACGCGCCCACAGCCGCACGCGCGATGGCGCGCAGGATCGCGGCGGTACGGCCACCGGCTGTACGCAGGCGGCGCGCCGCTATTCCATCACGCCGGCATGGGCCGCCCATCCTGTTCCCCCACCTCCTCAGCACGATGGCAGGATACCTGACGCCCGTCCACTTCGCGAAGTACCGGGATCTCTTTGCGACATCGCTCGATCGCATACGGGCAGCGCTGATGAAACGTGCAGCCCGACGGCGGATGGAGCGGCGAAGGCAACTCGCCCTCGAGACGGATCTTCACGCGCCGGTCGGCGGCGAAGATCGCGGGCGTTGCGCAGAGCAGCGCGCGCGTATAGGGATGGCGCGGCCGCCCGATCACGGTCTTGCGCTCGCCGAGCTCGGCAATGCCGCCGAGGTACATCACCATCACGTCGTCGGCCAGGTGCTCCACCACCGCGAGGTTGTGCGAGATGAAGACGTAGCTCGTACGGAACTGTTCCTGCAGGTCCATGAAGAGATTCAGGATCTGCGCCTGAATCGACACGTCCAGCGCCGAGACCGGTTCGTCGGCCACGACGATCTGCGGATCGAGGATCATCGCGCGCGCGATCGCCACGCGCTGGCGCTGTCCGCCCGAAAACATGTGCGGATAGCGCTTCGCGTACTCGGGCCGCAGGCCGACGATGCGCATCATGTGCGCGATGCGGTCCGTGCGCTCGCCAGCCGTGAGCTTGGTGTTGATCGCGAGCGGCTCGCCGAGCGTCGCTTCCACGGTCTTGCGCGGGTTGAGCGAGGCGTACGGATTCTGGAACACCATCTGCACGCGACGGCGCAGCGCGGCGACCTTTTCCCGGCTCGCGCGAGCGACGTCCTCGCCGTCGATGACGAGGCGCCCCGCCGTCGGCGGCTCGATCATCGTGAGCTGACGCGCGAGCGTGGACTTGCCGCAGCCCGATTCGCCGACCACGGCGAGCGTGCGGCCGCGCGCGAGCGAGAACGACACGCCGTTGAGCGCCTTCACGGTGCTCTCGCCGAACAGGCCGCGCCTGACCGTATAGTGTTTCTTCAGATCCTCGGCGACGAGTACGTGATCGTCGTCGCGAGATGTGGGGTGAGGGATCGCGTTCATTGCGCGCCTCCGTTCGGCTGGGTTGGCGCGAGATTGAGCGGCTTGATGCAGCGCACCTGCGCGAACGCCGCTGCGTCCATGCCGCCCACGCCGCCGCCCAGCGGCGCGAGCGCGGGACGCGCCTTCCTGCAGTCGTCCACCGCATAGCGGCAGCGCGGCGCGAAGAGACAACCGCCTGGCCGGTCGTCGCGCCCCGGCACCATGCCCGGCAGCGCGGCGAGGCGCCGCGCGCCCGGGTTGTGCTCGGGAATCGCGGCGAGCAGCGCCTCGGTATAGGGGTGATGCGGCTGCGCGAAGATATCGGGCACGCGGTTCGTCTCGATGATCTCGCCCGCATACATCACGGCCACGCGCTGCGCGACTTCGGACACCACGGCGAGATCGTGCGAGATCAGTACGAGCGCCATGCCGCGCTCCTTCTGCAGACGGACCAGTAGCTCCATGATCTGCGCCTGGATCGTCACGTCGAGCGCCGTGGTGGGTTCGTCGGCGATCAGAAGCTTCGGGTTGCAGGCGACCGCCATGGCGATCATCACGCGCTGGTTCATGCCGCCCGACATCTGGTGCGGAAAGTTGCCGATGCGCTGCTTCGCATCGGGGATGCCCACCTGGTCGAGCAGCTCGAGCGTGCGGGCGTTGAGCGCGGCGCCGCGCAAGCCTTCGTGCTGCTTCAGCACTTCCTTGATCTGGAAGCCGACCGTGTAGCTCGGGTTGAGGCTCGTGAGCGCGTCCTGGAACACCATGGCGATGTCTTTGCCCACGATCCTGCGGCGCTCCTTGCCGGTGGCGTTGAGCAGGTCGCGGCCCTCGAAGCTGATCGAGTCGGCGCTCACCTTGCCGGGCCTGTCGACGAGACCCATCAGCGCCATCATCGTCACGCTCTTGCCCGAGCCCGATTCGCCGACGATGCCGAGCACCTCGCCCGGCGCCACGGAAAGATTCACGCCTTCCACGGCGGGCAGGCCGTTGAAGTTCACCGCCAGATTGCGGATGGTCAGCAGGTCTTTTGTCTGATCTGTCATCTCAGGCCATCCGTTTGAGCTTGGGATCGAGGGCGTCGCGCAGCCCGTCGCCGAGCAGGTTGATCGCGAGCACCGAGATCAGGATCGAAAGGCCTGGCATCGTCACGATCCACCAGGCGCTGTCGATATAGTCGCGCGCCGAGGCGAGCATCGCACCCCACTCCGCTCTCGGCGGCTGCACGCCGAGGCCGAGGAAGCCGAGCGCGGCCGCATCCAGAATCGCCGAGGAAAAGCCGAGCGTGGCCTGCACGATCAGTGGCGCCGTGCAGTTAGGCAGCACCTGCGAGAACATCAGGCGCAGCGGGCCCGCGCCCGCCACGCGCGAAGCGGTGACGTACTCCTTGTGCAGCTCGCCGAGCGCGGAGCCGCGTGTGAGACGCACGTAGCCAGGCAGCGCCACGATCGCAATGGCGAGCATCGTGTTGGTGAGGCCCGGGCCGATGATCGCGACCACGGCCACGGCGAGCAGCAGCGACGGCAGCGCGAGCAGCACGTCCATGAGACGCATGATCGGCGTGTCGACCCACTTCTCGAAGAACGCGGCGAAGAGCCCAAGCACGACGCCCGGAATCAGCGCGAGCAGCACCGCCACGCAGCCGATCCACAGCGACAGGCGCGCGCCGTACATGAGGCGCGAGAGAATGTCGCGGCCCGCTTCGTCGGTACCGAGAATGAACTTCCAGTTGCCGCCGTCGAGCCACGCGGGCGGGATCTTCACGTAGTCGCGGTATTGCTCGATGGGACTGTGCGGCGCGATCCACGGCGCGGCGAGCGCGACGAACACCAGCGCGAGCACAATGACGCCGGCGCTCACGGCGCCCTTGTTTTGCGCGAAATTCGCCCAGAATTCGCGCAGCACGAGCATGCGGCCCGAGGGCGGCGTGAGCGCCTTGGGCACGGCATTCTGCATGTCGGCCATCACGCCTCCTCGTTTTGTTTCATGGGTTGCGGGGTATGCATCGTCATGGCGCGGCTACCTCGTGTGGCGGATACGCGGATTGAGCACGCCGTACAGCAGATCGACGCAGAGATTCACGAGGATCACGAGTGTCGCGATCATGAGGATGCCACCCTGCACGACCGGATAGTCGCGGCGCGAGATCGCGTCGATGAGCCACTTGCCGATGCCGGGCCAGGAGAACAGCGTTTCGGTGAGCACCGCCCCCGCCAGCAGCGTACCGACCTGCAGGCCGATCACGGTGACGACGGGGATCAGCGCGTTGCGCAGCGCATGCACGACGATCACGCGCGCGGGCGTCAGGCCCTTGGCGCGCGCCGTGCGGATATAGTCCTCGCGCAGCACCTCGAGCATCGACGAACGCGTCATGCGCGCGACCACGGCAAGCGGGATCGTGCCCAGCACGATGGCGGGCAGGATCAGATGCGAAAGCGCGGAGCGGAACGAGCCTTCGTCGGTGCCGGGCAGCAGCGAATCGATCAGCATGAATCCGGTCACGCGCGGAATGTCGTACTCCACGGCGATGCGGCCCGAGACCGGCGTCCAGCCGAGCTTCGCGGAGAACACCATGATGAGGATGAGCCCCCACCAGAAGATCGGCATGGAATAGCCGGTGAGCGCGGTACCCATCACGCCGTGATCGACGAGGGTGCCGCGCCTGAGCGCCGCGAACACGCCCGCGGGCAGCCCGATCACGAGCGCGAACAAGAGCGCGCAGACGGAGAGCTCCACCGTGGCGGGAAAGCGCGCGAGGAACTCGTCCATCACGCTCGTGTTGGTGATGATCGAGGTGCCGAGATTGCCATGCAGCGCGTGGCCGACGTAGTGCAGATACTGGAGCGGCAGCGGCTCGTCGAGCCCGAGGCGATGCATCGCCTCGGCGTGCATCTGCGGATCGACGCCGCGCTCGCCCATCATTACTTCGATGGGGTCACCCGGAATCAGGTGGATGAGCGCGAACGCCAGAATGGTGATGCCGATGAAGGTGGGTATCACCATGCCGACCCGGCGCAAGACGAAGCGGAACATGTTGTGCCCCCGGAGCCTGAAAATGAGCCTGAAAACGAAACGCAACGGCGACCGGGGCTGGTAACCCCGGTCGCCGGACCCGATCCGGCCAGTCGGGCGGTTGAAAGCCCGCCTGGCCAAACGCCTGATCGCCTGATGTTACTGCACGCTCACGCCGTCGAAGCGCGCGTAGCCAAGCGGCTCGATGCGCATGTCGATCACCTTCTTGCTGACTGGCTGATAGACCGTCGAGTGCGCGATCGGCGAGAACGGTAGCTGCTGCGCGAAGATCTGCTGCGCCTCGGTATAGTACTTCGTGCGCTGCGTCTGATCCGCCGTCTGGCGGCCTTTCTGGATCAGGTCGTCGAACGGCTTGTAGCACCACTTGCCGAAGTTGTTGCCGTTTACGGCCTCGCAGCCGAGCAGCGTGCCAAGCCAGTTGTCGGGGTCGCCGTTGTCGCCCGTCCAACCGATCAGCATCGCGTCGTCTTCGCCGGCGTGAGCGCGCTTGATGTACTCGCCCCACTCGTACGTGACGATGTTCGCCTTCACGCCGATCTTGGCCCAGTCGGCCTGGATCATCTCGGCCATCAGGCGCGCGTTCGGGTTATACGCGCGCTGCACCGGCATCGCCCACAAGCTGATCTCGAAACCGTTCGGCACCCCCGCCTTCGCGAGCAACGCTTTCGCCTTGGCCGGATCGTACGGATTGGCTTTCAGGCTCCGGTCGTACGACCACTGCGTGGGCGGCATCGGGTTGGTCGCGGCCTGGCCCGCCCCCTGGTACACCGAATCGATGATCGCCTTCTTGTTGATCGCCATGTCTAGCGCCTCGCGCACCTCGAGTTTGTCGAGCGGCTTGTGCTCGACGTTGTACGACAGGTAGCCGAGGTTGAAGCCCGGCTGCGAGGGCATGGCGACAGTCGGCTCGAGCTTGAGCGGCGCGATGTCGGCTGGGCGCGGGTAGCTCATCACCTGGCATTCGTCGCGCTTGAGTTTCTGCACGCGCACGCTGGCATCAGGCGTGATCGAGAAGATCAGCTTCGAGATTTTCACGGCGCCCGGCTTCCAGTAGTCGGGATTGCCGTCGAAGCGGATCGTCGCGTCCTTCGTGTAGCTCTTGAAGATGAACGGGCCCGTGCCCACCGGATACTGGTTGATGTCGGCGGCCTTGCCGGCCTTCAGCAGCTGGCCCGCGTATTCGGCCGAGAGGATCGAGGCGAACTCCATCGCCATGTTCTGGATGAACGGCGCGTTCGGCTGGTTCAACGTGAACTTCACCGTGTACGGATCGACCTTCTCGACCTTCGCGATCAGCTTGTCGAGGCCCATGTCGGTGAAGTACGGGAACGACACGGGGTAGGCCTTGCGGAACGGCTGGTTCGGATCCAGCATGCGCTGGAAAGTGAACACGACGTCGTCGGCGGTGAATTCGCGCGTGGGCTTGAAGAACGCCGTGGTCTGGAACTTCACGCCGTGACGCAGATGGAATGTGTAGGTCTTGCCATCAGGGGAAACGTCCCAAGACTGCGCGAGACCGGGTTCGACCTTGGTGCCGCCGCGCTCGAACTCGACGAGGCGGTTGTACACGGTGAATGTGTTCGCGTTGAAGTCGACGCTCGTCGTGTATTGAGCGGGATCGAAACCGGCGGGGCTGCCCTCGGAGCAGTAGACGAGCGTTTTGTCCGGAATGCCTTCGGCCTGGGCGATGGGTGCGCCAGCCATCGTCGCCGCTGCCAACACAACGAAAGACGAACGTCGTGCAGCACGCAACAGCTTGTTATCGTTCATGTTTCCTCCATTTCTGCGCCGACCGGAACCGGCGTGGCGCGATCATACTTGAGCCAATGCTGCGGTCACAAGCGAGCGGCGAGCCGCCGCCACATGTGGAAAACCGGGTTGGCAGGCGGCGTGCGGCCTGGCGGGCCGCCAGACTTCACGGCATAACCTGCCACACCGGAATGCTTTGTGCAGTGTCACGTGCACAGGAAGGTTCAGACGCGAGCACACCAGTCGGCCCACATGTGCCGGCAGGCGGTTTCGAAGTGGCGGGCGAAGCGTGCGCCATTCATCAACGGTGAGGCTTGCATGCGCGCGCGCAGGCCCGCGCGCAGCGCGGCGAGCCGCGGCAGGTCGCGCGCCAGCGCCGTCACGATGGCAACGTAATGCGCATCGTCGTGCGCCACCAGCTGCGGCAGCCCAAGGTTGGCCAGCAGGCTCAGGCCGGCCCGGCCCACCGCCGCGCGCCCCGCTTTCGTCGGGACCGGCACCCCCATCCAGAACGCATCGAGACTCGTCGTGTGGCCGTTGTACGGCAAGGTCTCGAGCGCGATGTCGATCTGCCCATAGGTGCGCAGGTAGTCCACGCGCGGCTGGAAGCCCACGAAGCGCACGCGCTCGCGCCCGATGCCGTGCGCGGCCAGCCGCGTGGCGAGCCGCGCGCGCGCCGCGCCTTCCGGCGCCATGAGCACGAGGCGCGCGTCGGGCAGCGCGGCGAACACCCCCGACCACAGCGCCAGCGTCGCTTCGGTGAGCTTGCAGGGATGGTTCAGGCAGCCGAAGGTGAGGTGTCCCGCGCCCAGCGCCGGCAGCGCGCCCACCTCGATGCCGGGCGCGAGCGCGTCGTAGCACCAGAAGGCGTCGGGCAGACGCAGCGAACGTTCGGTGTACTGGGCATCGACCTGCGGCGCATCCAGCGGATCGAGCCACGCATCGGTGAGGCGCCAGCCGATCGCGGGGCTGCCGGTCGTGCCCGGGTAGGCCAGCCACGCCACCTGGACGGGCGCGGGGCGCCGCGCGTACAGCAGGCGCCGCGCGCCGTCCATGTGCAGGGTGAGGTCGACGAGGATGTCGATGCGGTCCTCGCGGATCTGCTGCGCGAGGCGCGCGTCGTCGAAGTCGCGCACGTCGCGCCAGACGTGTGTGAGGCTGGCGAGCCGGGCGGTCACGTCGTCGGGCCGCGCCGTCAGCGAGTAGCAGAAGATCTTGAAGCTCTCAGGGTCGTGATGGCGCAATAGCGGCGTGGTGAAGAGCGCTTGACAGTGGTTGCGAAAGTCCGGCGAGACGTAGCCGATGCGCAGGCGCCGGGCGGGATCCGGCGTGTTGGGATGAGCCGCGGCCGCGCTGGCGGCGAGCAGCGCCGCTTCGTACCGGGCGCTGAGCTGTTCGGCGGCGGCGCGCACTGCGTGGCCGTCGTCGGTGGCGAACATCAGGGCGTAGACGAGGTTGCTGTGCACGCCGATATGGCTCGACGGGCAGGCCACGGCGCGGCGGTAGCAGGCGATGGCCGCTTCGATCGAACCGGCATGGCGGTGGGTGTTGCCAAGGTTGCTGTGGGCGCTGGCGAAGTCCGGGTTCAGTTCGATCGCCCGCGTGAAGGCCGCCTGGGCTTCGTCGAGCCGGCTCAGATCGACCAGCGTTATACCGAGATTGTTGTGCGCGTGCGCGAAAGCAGGGTTGAGCCGCAACGCTTCGTGCAGGCAGCGGATCGCTTCCTCGGCGCGGCCGAGCGCGTTCGCGGCGAGGCCGCGGTTGTTCCAGAGGTTCGGGTCGGCGGGTGCGAGGCGCAGCGCACGGTCCATCAGCGCGAGCGCGCCCGCGTGGTCGCCCAGCTGATGGCGTGCGATGCCGCAGTAATGCAGCGCGCCCGCATGAGCGGGATCGTGCGCGATCAACTCGCGGTACAGCGCCTCGGCCGTATCGAGCCGGCCGACGGCATGCGCGTCCTGGGCGGCGGCAAAGCGTGTGGCGGCCGTGGCCGCGCGGGCTTCTACGGGAAAGCGCGTGGACATGCGGAGTGTGAACGGCGGCGCCGGATCGCGACGCGGGAATTTCGAAGGAAACCGACAGGAAATACTTGATGGTAAGGCCCGGCAGGCAGTCCGCGAATCGGATTCCTCCGAGTTGGACGTGGCATCGGGCGCGTAGCCTGCCGCGTTCGGCGAGACCGTCACCTGTTTTGATCTGCGATATCGACACTATTTGCGCGAGGTCATGCAAGAGGCGAAAAGAGCGCTAAGTGGCTGGATGGATGAGTTACTTTTCGCCCCAGGCGCACGGTAAATTTTTGTAAATATCGCCCTTTCACTGACCTATCGCGCCCTGCGCAATCACGTATGTTCACTTCGCCCGCTCCGCTCGTCAGTGTCATCACGCCAACGTGGAACCGCGAAACCTTTCTGCCACGGGCATACCAGTCGTTCGCGGCGCAGGACGTCGGCTCCTGCGAATGGATTGTGATCGACGACAACGCGAGGCCCAGCGCCTTCATGACGGCGCTCGACGATCCGCGCGTCATCTATAGGCATTTCCCGCAGCGTCTGACGATCGGCGAGAAGCGCAACCTGGCGATCGGGCTCGCCAGCGCGGACGTGATCGCCCACTTCGACGACGACGATTACTACGCACCGCACTATCTGCGCACCATGCTGGCCCATCTGCGAGCCTCGCGGGCCGACCTCGTCAAGCTTTCCGCGTTTTTTCTGTACAGCCGCGTCTACAGACAGTTCGCGTGGTGGGATTTGCTGCGCAAGAGCGGGCTTCACTTCGGCTGGACCCCGATGCCCATGTCGGTAATGCACTTTCCCGACGATCAAAAGGTTCGCGGCGCCACGCATCTCGGCTACGGCTTCAGCTACGTCTACACGAAGCAGCTATGGGAAGCGCAGCGCTTCGGGGATGTCTCGTATAACGAGGACGGTGTGTTCATTGAAGCGGCGGTGGCGCGCGGAGCGAAGATCGATCTCCTCGCCGACAACGTCGGCCTGTGCGTTCACGTGCTGCATGCGGAAAACGTGTCGATATGCTGTCCACAGTATCTTCTGCCGGACTCGCTCGTTTCACCACTCTTTCCGCATTTCGCCGCCGCGATCGGCGCCTAGAAGCCGAACAGATTCAGCAGCACGATATTGCAGACGAGAATGCCTAGCGCAGTCGGCACCTGCACGCGGATCACCGCGTTCTTGTCGGGCAGCTCGAGCAGCGCGGCGGGCACGATGTTGAAGTTCGCCGCCATTGGTGTCATGAGCGTGCCGCAGTAGCCCGAGAACATGCCGATCGCCGCCATCATCGCCGGGTTCACATGGAACACGCCTACCAGCACCGGCACGCCCACGCCGCCCGTCATCACCGGGAACGCCGCGAAGCCATTGCCCATGATGACCGTGAAGAGCGCCATGCCCACGCAATAGACCACCACCGCGACCAAGCGCAAATCCATGTCGATGTACGACGTCGTGACATGCGCGACGGCACGGCCCACGCCCGCATCCGAGAACACGAGCCCGAGCATGCCGAGCATCTGTGGCAGCACCGCGGCCCACGAGAGGGCGTCGACGAGCCGGCGCGTTTCGCGCATCGATTGGCCGACGCTGTCGCGCGTGATGAGGCAGGCCATGGCGAGCGCGATCACGCAGCCCAGACCGAAGCCGACCAGCGTGACATTTTTGGGATCGAAGAGCGGCACGCCGCCGAACACGAGGTGGCTCGCGCAGAGCGTGACGGCGACGGTGACCAACGGTATCGTCAGCGCGGGCACGAAGAGGCGGTTGCCGAGGCGCCTCGCGCTCGCCAGGCGCGTTTCGAGCGCCAGGACCTTCGGCTTCCCGGCGGTCACACCGCCGAAGCCGGCGATCAACGCCATCGCGATGACGAGCGCGCCCACGACCTCGGCGGGCAGCTTGCTGCCGGCGAGGAAGATCAGCGCATAGATCAGCCAGAAGCCCCCGGCCGTGAAGCGCCGCGGATGCGCGCGGTCCGTGACGATCATGCCGCCGACGATCAGCAGGACGATGCCGAGCAGCCAGAACAGGTAGTCGATGGTGAGCGTCATGCTTCGTCTCTCCCGTGCAAGGTGCCGTCAGCTGCGCGGCTGTCCTTGCGCGCACCGCCCAGTTCGCGTTCAAGCCTGCGATCGAGCAGCCAGAGCCGCGTGGCGTGGATTGCGAACGCGCAAAGCGCCGTCGGGGTGCCCCAGAGCGCGACATGCATCGGCTCCGCGGTGACGCCCGCTTCCTTGAGCAGCGTCGTCATCAGCACGACCGCGCCGAAGGCGACGAAGATGTCTTCGCCGAAAAAGAGCCCGACGTTGTCGGTGGATGCCGCGTAAGCGCGCAGCTGGTATCGCACGGCATCGGAGAGCTTGCCGTAACGGTTTTCGGTGGCGCCTTCGGCCATCGGGGCGATGAGCGGACGCACCGTTTGCGGATGGCCGCCGAGACCCGTCAGCCCGATCGCCGCCGTGATCTCGCGCACGAACAGATAGACGATGAGGAGGCGTCCCGCAGTGGCCGCCTTGATATTGCCGATCCAGATCTGGGCGCGCTCGCGCAGGCCGTGCCGTTCGGAGAGGCCGATTACCGCGAGCGGCAGCAGGATGATGAGCGGAATGTTGCGGGTCTTGATGAAGCCCGTGCCGATGGCGGCGAGTATCTTGCCGGGCGGGAACCCGGCGGCGAAGCCCGTGGCGATGGCCGCGGCGACGACGATCAGCATCGGATTGAAGCGCAGGATGAATCCGGCGATGATCACAGCCACGCCGATGAGGGGCCACAGGCTGACGGTGTTGGGCATCTCGATCTCCTCCAAATGTATTGGGTGTTCTCGCGTGCGCCTGCGCGCCGTGCCGCATCAGTCTCCGGCCACGTCCACGGGGTGCACGCCTATGCCTGCCTCGTCGAGCGCCGCGCGAATGCGCCGCGCGAACGCCAGCGCATGCGGTCCGTCGCCATGCAGGCAGATGGTCTGCGCATTGAGCGGCACCCACGTGCCGTCCACCGCCTGCACGCGCTGCTCGCGGATCATCGCGAGCGTGCGCGCGAGCACGGCCGCTTCGTCGTCGAGCAGCGCGCCCGGCTCGCTGCGCGGCACGAGCGAGCCGTCCGCGCGGTAGCCGCGGTCGGCGAACACTTCCTCCACGGCAACCAGCCCCGCGTTGCGCGCGGCCGTCACGAGGCCGCTGCCCGCGAGCGCGAACACCGCCACCGAGGGATCGAAGTCGTGCACGGCGGACGCGATCGCATCCGCGATCGTGGCGTCGCGCGCCGCCTGGTTGTAGAGCGCGCCGTGCGGCTTGACGTGGGCGATGCGCCCGCCCTCGGCCTGGGCGATCGCCGAAAGCGCACCGAGCTGGTAGAGCACGCCTGCGTAGATTTCCTCGGCCGGGAGGTTCATCTCCTTGCGGCCGAAATTCTCGGGATCGTTGAAGCTTGGGTGGGCGCCGATCGACACGCCTTTGCCGACGGCCCAGCGCACGCATTCGCGCATCGCATTGGCGCCGCCCGCGTGCCAGCCGCAGGCGATGTTGGCGGAGCTGACGAGATCGAGCAGCGCCTCGTCGGAGCCGCAGCCTTCGCCGAGGTCGGCATTCAGATCGATGGTGGTCATGGTGTTCCTCCTGGCACGGTCGGCCAGTGGTGGCCGCTGTTTTCCGGCTGTTTTCCGTATGGCGCTACCCGCGCTGCGCCGCCGCCCGGCGGCTCGCGTAGCGTTCGTCATGCATGGCGATCGCGATATCGATCTGCCGCAAATAGGCTTGTTCCTCTTCGAGCGCCTTGCGGGCGACCGCGGGCGTCGTCTCCACGAAGCGCACGCCGCCGTTCAGGCGCACCTGCGCGAGCTTCCAGAGGTCGGCGCGGATCACCGAGCCGATCTTCGGATAGCCGCCGGTAGTCTGCGCGTCGCTCATCAGCACGATCGGCTGGCCGTTCGGCGGCACCTGGATCGTGCCCGGCAGCACCGCGTGCGAGAGCAGGTCCGGGCCGTTCTCGCGTTCGAGCGCGCTGCCCGAAAGCCGGTAGCCCATGCGGTTGCTGTTCGGCGTGACGAGCCATTCGTCCGACCAGAACGCGCGCTGCGCTTCTGGGGCGAAGCTGTCGTATTCGGGACCGCGCAGCACGCGCACGGGCGCCGCCCACGGCAGCCCGTCGGGATGGTGGCCGCGCCGGTGAGGCGGCGCGTCGGCGAGCACCCAGTTGCACTGCGACGGCGCTTTCACGCCGAACGGCGGTGCGCCGGGGGCGAACGACGCGCGCTCGCCCCCGGGCGCGGCGCTGGCGCCGGTCGCGAGGCGGTCGCCGTCCTTGAGTGCGCGTCCGGCCAGGCCGCCGAAGCCGGCGCCGAGATCGGTGCTGCGCGAGCCGAGCATCGGCAGCACGTCGATGCCGCCCGCCACGCACACATAGGCCCGCATGCCGCGTTTCGCGCCGCCCAGCACGAGCTCTTCGCCCGCGGCGACGGGCAGACTCCACCACGACCAGACGGGGCGGCCGCCGAGCGTCGCGCCGGAATCGGTGCCGGTGATGGCGATGCGCGTGGCGCGCGCAAAGCGCAGCGCGGCGGGGCCGAAGGTCACTTCGATGCCGGCGGCGTCGGGCCGGTTGCCGACGAGCCGATTGCCGACTTCGAGCGCGAGCGGATCGAGCGCGCCGCCCGTCGTGATGCCCAGATGCCGGTAACCCGGCCGGCCCAGATCCTGGATCGTGGTGAGGAGGCCTGCGCGCAGTACTTCGATCATGCGAGGAACTCCGCGATGGTGAAGCGCACGCGGTCGCCCGGCAACAGCAGCGTGGGCGGCGTGTGCGCGGGGTCGAAGAGCGCGAGCGCGGTGCGGCCGATCAATTGCCAGCCGCCGGGCGACTTCGCCGGATAGATGCCGGTCTGCTCGCCGCCGATGCCCACCGATCCGGCCGGCACGGCGAGCCGCGGCTCGCGGCGGCGCGGCGTATGGAGCGCGGCGTCGAGCCCGCCTAGATAGGCGAAGCCGGGCTGGAAGCCGAGGAAGAACACCACATAGCGGCCTGCCGCGTGGCGCGCGGCCACGTCAGCGGGAGCGAGGCCCGTATGGTGTGCGACGACGTCGAGATCGGGACCGGCTTCGCCGCCGTACGACACGGGAATCTCGACGTCGCGCCCCGTGTGGGGTGCGGCGTCCGCATCGCGCCAGGCGGCTTCGAGCCAGCCGGCGAGTTCGTCGGCGTCCGCCGTGAGCGGGTCGAAGATGACGGTCAGGTTGTTCATGCCGGGCACGGCCTCGCGCACGGGCGCCCAGTCGCGCGCGAGCGCGGCGACAGCCCAGATGCGGCGCTGGACTTCGAGCGTGGCGGGTGCCGGCGCTTCGCAGACGAGCGCCACGTCACCAAGCGGAAAGATGCGTGGAGTAGGGTTCGGCATGGCGTTGATAGTGTGCGGATCCTCTCAGGATTGTGCCTCGCCGCGGCGAGGACCGTCGCTGGCGGTGCGGCGTACGGGGATGACTCGCGGCGCCCCCGGTGAGCGGCGGCCGTTCACCGTTCCTTGATTGGCTCATATTATCGATAAATCATCTACAATTTATCAATAAGAGTTTTCGCCAGGCGCGGACTCCCGCGCGCGCCACTACACTCTCGCCACGATCCTTTCCGAACCGGGTTCCTGTCATGTCGCGCCAGCCGACCAAGATCGTCTCGTCCGAGCACCTAGTCTCCGAATCGAGCGCCGAGCTTTCCGAACTCGAATACGCCCTGATCATGGCCAGCAATGCGTTCAACCGCTGGATGGTGCGCTGCATGTCGGCAGCGGGCGTGAAGGACATGACGTCCGTGGAAGTGTCTCTGCTGCATCACGTGGGGCACCGCGATCGCCGCAAGAAACTCGCCGACATCTGCTTCGTGCTCAACATCGAGGACACGCACGTCGCCACCTACGCGCTGAAAAAGCTGGTGGCCAGAGGGTATGTAACAAGCGAAAAGAGCGGCAAGGAGGTGTTCTTTTCGGTGACGCCCGAGGGGCGCGAACTGTGCCTGCGCTACCGGGACGTGCGCGAAAGCTGCCTGATCGCCACGCTCAAGGAAAGCGGGCTCACCAACCAGCAGATCGGCGAAGCCGCGCAGCTCATGCGCAATGCTTCGGGACTCTACGATACGGCGGCGCGCGCGGCGGCTTCGCTTTAAGCTGCGCGCCGCATGACGGCAGGCTTCAGCGCGCGCTCAAGCGTGCATTCAGTTGCGCATTCAGCCGCGACCCGAGCTGTGTCGCGGCCTCGGTCACGATGGCGTCGAGCGGCAGGTCGTGCGCTGCTCGCTCGGGCACGCCTTCGTCGATGCGGCACGCCTCCCACGCAATGCCTACCGTGACCGGTGGCTTCTCGCCCGGCCACGCGGCGAGCGTGCGATCGTAATAACCGCCGCCATAACCTAGCCGATAGCCTTGCGCGTCGAAGCCCACGCAGGGCACGAGCAGCAGCTCGGGCAGGACGCGCTGCTGCGACGCCGGTTCGGGGATGCCGTGATGGCCTTCGCGCATGGCCGCATCGGGTGTCCACGCATAGAACGCGAGCGGCGCGTGGCGCTCGGGAATGCCGGGCAGCGCCGCGCTGCGCGACACGTCGCCGCGCAGCCAGGAGGCGACCCACGCACGCGCGTCGAACTCGCCGCGCAAGGGCCAGTAAAAGCCGATCGAGCGTGGCGCGAGACCTTCGACGAGGGCGCCAAGACGCTGCTCCACCGCAGCGCCGAGCGCCAGCACTGACGCGGCTTCGAGCCGTGTTGCGAGCAGCGTGGTACGCCACGTCTTTTTGGATTGAGCGCGGGGGTTGCGTGCTATGCTTGGGCTCACCTCGTGCTCCAGAAATAACGATGTCCAAACGCCTTGTCCGAGTATATCGCGCGGCCGGTTTCGCGCTGGCTGCCGCGGCACTCGTCGCGTGCAGCACGGCGTCCGCCGTGCGTCCCGTTGCGCTCCCCGTAGACGCCCAACTTACCCCCGACGACCAGACTTTCATCCAGCTTCGCGAAGCCGCGCGCAACAACGACCCGACGCGCGCCGCGCAACTGGCGGCGATGATTCCGGGCTATCCCGCGCCCTCATATCTGGAGTACTTCCAGCTCAAGCCGCAGCTGTTCGACTCGCAGGGCCACGCCCGCGTCGACGCGCCCGACGCGCCCGTGCTCTCGTTCCTGCAGCGCCACGATGGCGAGGCGATTGCCGATCGACTGCGCAACGACTATCTGCTCGTGCTCGGCGCGCGCCACGACTGGACGAACTTCGATCAGCAGTACGCGCGCTTCGTCCTCAACGACGACACGCAGGTCAAGTGCTACGCACTCGAATCGCGCGCGGCGCACGGCGAGAACGTCGCGAACGACGCGCGCGCACTGCTCACCGATCCGCGCTATTACGGCGACGGCTGCGTGGACCTCGTGACCTCGCTCGCGATCAAGAGCCAGTTCACGAGCGACGACGTGTGGCAGCAGATCCGTCTCGCTTACGAACAGAATCAGACCGGCACGGGCTTCAAGCTGCTGGGCGGCCTCGCGACGCAACCCGATCCGGCCGCGTTCGCGCAGGCCGTGAACACGCCGCCGATCACGCTGGCCGCCGGCGTGAGCCAGGATCCGGTGTCGCATCAGCTCGCGCTGCTCGCCGTGACGGTGATGGCGCGCAACGATCCGGCGATGGCGGCCGCGACCTTTGGCGCCGTCGCTCCCTCGCTGGCCTTGCCCGAGCGCGGCATCGGCTGGGGCACGATCGGCTATGAGGCCGCGCAGAAGCGCATGCCGGGCGCTCTCGACTGGTACCGCCTCTCGGCCAACGCGCCGCTGTCGAATCCCGCTTACGAATGGCGCGTGCGCGCCGCGTTGCTGGGCGGCGACTGGACCATGGTGCGCTGGTCGATCGAGCAGATGCCCGCCGCGCTGCGCACGCAGCCCGCATGGGTCTACTGGCACGCGCGCGCGCTCAAGCAGGCGGGCGACGTGGCCGGGGCCAACCAGGAGTTCGCGCAGATCTCGCAGGGCTACAACTTCTACGGGCAGCTGGCGCTCGAGGAGCTCGGCCAGAAGATCACGGTTCCGCCGAAGACCACGGTCACCGACGCCGAGATCGCCCAAGCCGCGCAAACGCCCGGCTTCGCGCTCGCGCAGCGTTTCTACGCGCTGAATCTGCGGCTCGAAGGCAATCGCGAATGGAACTGGCCGCTGCGCAACATGACGGACCGTCAGCTGCTGGCCGCCGCCGAATACGCGAAGCGTATCCAGCTGCTCGACCGCACCGTCAACACGGCCGACCGCACCGTGAGCGAGCACGACTTCTCGTTGCGCTATCTCGCGCCGTACCGCGACATCGTGGACCGCGACGCGCAAACGACCGGCCTCGACGTCGAATGGGCCTACGGTCTCATGCGGCAGGAGTCGCGCTTCATCATGAACGCACGTTCGGGCGTGGGCGCGAGCGGCCTCATGCAGATCATGCCGGCCACGGCGCAGATGGTCGCGAGGAAGATCGGGCTCGGGCCTCTGTCGCGCGACCAGCTCAACGACATCGACACGAATATCCTGCTCGGCACCAACTATTTGTCGATGATCTACAATCAGTTCGACGGCTCGGCCGTGCTCGCTACCGCGGGCTACAACGCCGGACCGGGCCGCCCGAGCGCGTGGCGGGCGAGTTTGCAGCAGCCCGTGGAGGGCGCCATCTTCGCGGAAACCATTCCGTTCCAGGAAACCCGCGATTACGTGAAAAACGTGTTGTCGAACACGGTCTACTATGCGGCGCTGTTCGAGGGCCGCCCGCAGTCGCTGAAGGCGCGTCTCGGTTATATCACGCCCTAGGCGCCGCACCGCCGCGTCCGCCCCGGACAGCGGCGGTTCATGACGGCGCGCGCCGCCCCTGCGGCTTGCGCGCGCCGGCCGGGCGAACCCGGGGGTGAGCCCGGAGGTGAGGCCCACTGCCAGCAGTGCCGCCGCCTGCACCAGGGAGGTCGGAGATGCGACATCAAACCATCGCCGTGATCGGCGGTTCGGGGTTCATCGGCAGTCATCTCGTCAACGCGCTCGTCGAGGCGGGCAAGAACGTGCGCATCGCCACGCGGCGACGCTACAACGCCCGCCATCTCACGCTGCTTCCCATCGACGTGATCGAGACCGATGTCTTCGATCCCGTTGCACTCGCGAGCTTCGTGGAAGGCGCCGACGCCGTCATCAATCTCGTCGGCACGCTCAGCGGCGGACGCGGCGATCCCTACGGGCCCGGTTTCGCGAAGCTGCACGTCGAGTTGCCGACGAAGATCGTCGCCGCGTGCGAAGGCAAGGGCGTGCACCGGCTCATCCACGTGAGCGCGATCGGTGCCGATCCGCGCGGGCCCAGCATGTATCTGCGCTCGAAGGGCGACGGCGAGAAGGCCGTGCATGCGTCGGCCTCGCTTGCCGCGACGATCTTCCGGCCTTCCGTGGTGTTCGGCCCCGACGACCGGTTTCTCAACCGCTTCGCGCTCCTGCAGAGGCTCTTTCCCGTGATCCCGCTCGCGATGCCCGACGCGAAGTTTCAGCCCGTCTACGTGGGCGACGTGTCAACGGCGATCGTGAACGTGCTCGATCTCGACGCCGCAAGCGGGCACACTTACGAACTCGGCGGCCCAAGTGTCTATACGCTCGAACAACTGGTCGCGTATTGCGGCGAGGTGGTGGGCCGCCACGCGCGCATCGTGCGGCTGTCCGAGGCGTTTGCGCGGCTGCAGGCCTTTTCGTTCGAAGTTGCGCCCGGCGAGCCGATCCTCACGCGCGACAATCTCGACTCGATGAAGGTCGATAGCGTGCTTTCGGGTCCGCTCGCGCCGGAGCTCGGCATCGACCCGGCAAGCATCGAAGCCGTCGCGCCGCTGTATCTCGGCGACGCCTCGCAGCGCTCGCGCCTCAACCTGTTCCGCACGCACGCGGGACGCTAGCGGTTTCTTTCCAACCCTTCACCTCAACCTGTGATGAAACTTGTAATCGGAGACAAGAACTATTCGTCGTGGTCGATGCGGCCGTGGCTGCTGCTCACGCATTTCGGCATTCCGTTCGAGGAAGTCCTGATCGAACTCGACGAGCCGGCCACCAAGGCCACGATCCTTACGTATTCGGCATCGGGCAAGGTGCCGTGCCTCGTGTCCGACGACGGCTTCGCCGTGTGGGACTCGCTCGCGATCGCGGAAACGCTCGCCGACCGCTATCCGCAGCACGCCCTCTGGCCGCGCGAGGCGAATGCGCGTGCGCGCGCGCGCAGCGTCTGCGCCGAGATGCACTCGGCGTTCGGCGCCTTGCGCAACGCGATGCCGATGAACATCCGCCTCACGCGTCCCGGCGTGGGCACGCAGCCGGACGTGCTCGCCGACATCGCACGCATCGACGCGCTGTGGCGCGAATGCCTCGCGGCGAGCGGCGGCCCGTTCCTGTTCGGCGAGTTCTGCATTGCCGACGCGATGTATGCGCCGGTCGCGATGCGCTTCAACAGCTATCGGCCGAAGCTCTCGCCCGAGGCCGCTGCCTACGCGCAGCGCGTGACGGCGTTGCCGGCCGTGGCCGCGTGGATCGAGGCGGCGCGCCGCGAGACGCACGTCGTGGCCGACGACGAACTCGCTCCATGAAGATCTACGTAGTAGGCGGAGCGATCCGCGACGAGATGCTCGGGCTGCCGGTGCGCGATCGCGATTATGTCGTGGTGGGCGCCACGCCCGGGCAGATGGCGGCGCAGGGCTATCGTCCCGTCGGCAAGGACTTTCCGGTGTTCCTGCATCCGCAGACGAACGAGGAATACGCGCTCGCGCGCACCGAGCGCAAGACCGCGGCCGGCTATCACGGCTTTCAGTTCTTCTATGCCCCCGAAGTGACGCTCGAGGAGGATCTCGCCCGCCGCGATCTCACGATCAATGCGATGGCGCGCGAAATGCTGCCGGGCGACGTGATGAGCGAAGCGGTGGTCGATCCGTTCGACGGCGCGGGCGATCTGCGCGCGCGTGTGTTCCGCCACGTGAGCGAGGCCTTTCTCGAAGACCCCGTGCGCATCCTGCGGGTGGCCCGCTTCGCAGCGCGTTTCGCGGATTTCACCGTGGCGCCCGAAACGATGGCGTTGATGCGCCGCATGGTCGAAGCGGGCGAGGCCGATGCGCTCGTGCCCGAACGCGTCTGGCAGGAAGTGGCGCGCGGCCTCATGGAGCACAAACCGTCGCGCATGTTCGAGGTGCTGCGCGAGTGCGGCGCGCTCGCGCGCGTGCTGCCCGAAGTGGACAGCCTCTTTGGCGTGCCGCAGCGAGCCGACTATCACCCGGAAGTCGACACCGGCGTGCACGTGATGATGGTGATCGACTACGCGGCGGCGCAGGGCTACGCGTTGCCGGTGCGCTTCGCGGCGCTCACACACGACCTCGGCAAGGCGACTACGCCCGAAGACGTGCTGCCGCGCCATATCGGCCACGAAGGGCGCGGCGTCGATCTCCTCAAGCCGCTGTGCGAGCGCTTGCGCGTGCCCAACGAATGCCGCGATCTGGCCATGCTGGTTGCGCGCGAACACGGCAACATGCATCGCGTGATGGAGATGGGCGGGGCAGCGCTCGTACGCATGCTCGAACGCTGCGACGCGCTGCGCAAGCCCGCGCGTTTCGCGGAAGCGCTGCAGGCCTGCGAGGCGGATCTGCGCGGGCGCCTTGGCTGGGAGAAGGCGCCGTATCCGCAGGCCGAGCGGCTGCGCGTGGCACTGGTGGCGGCGCGCTCGGTCGATGCGGGCGCGATTGCGCGAGATTGCGGCGGCGATACGGAGAAGATCAAGGAAGCCGTGCACCGCGCCCGCGTGAAAGCGGTAGAGGATGCGCTCGCGGCCCTTTGACCGCGTTCTCGTCCCGCTGCACGTGGCACGCCGTCAAAGCGCGCGCACGATCAGCGAAAGCACGATCGAGAGCACGAGTGTCGACATGAACGGCAGCGGATATTCGCGGCCGAAAATACGCAGCGTGACGTCGCCGGGCAGCCTGCCGATGCCGAGCTTGCGCAGCCAGGGCTGCGCGCTCGACAGTATCGCGACGGCGATGAAGGTGGTCAGGAACCAGCGGATCATGGCGTCGGGCGCCTCGTCATAGCGTGTGACTGCGGTCGCCGCGCGCAAACGCCGTGAGCGTGGTGTCGATGCCGCGCGAGAATGCGATCACCTTGAAGAGTTCGCCCATCTCCGACTCGGAAACGAGCTTCTGCACGGCGTTCGCGGCGGGCAGGAAACGCGCGACGTCACGCGGATCGAACTCCGAAAGCACCTCGGTAATGCCCGCGTTCATCAGGAAGCGCGCCTGCGACGTGTAGCCGAGCAGCGCCGCGCCGGCCTCGACGCCCGCTTCCGCGATGCCCGTGAATTCGACGTGCGCCGTGATGTCCTGGAGGCCGGGGTAGAGGAAAGGATCGCCGTGCGCGCGGTGCCGGTAGTGGCACATGAGCGTGCCCTGGGCGCGCTGCGGGTGGTAGTACTCGCGGCGCGGAAACCCGTAGTCGACGAAGAACGCCGCGCCGCGCGCGAGCATCGTGCAGACCGTGCGCGTGAACGCGAGCGCGGCCTCGTGTGTCTCGGTCACATAGTCCTCGCTGCCCTCGATGCCGGCGAGCACGCCCTCGGGCCAGTGCGTATCGAGTCCGCTCATGGCGGGGCGGTCGCAGAAGACGAACGCACCCTGCGCGTCGACGCCCACGCCGCGTTCGTGCCATACCGCGTCCTTGCGCGCGAACAGACGCACCGGCATGGCATCGAGCACTTCGTTGCCGATCACCACGCCTTCGAACCGCGCCGGTAGCGCGTCGAGCCACGTCACGCGCGCCGCGAGATGCGGCGCGAGCGCTTCGATCGTTTCGCGCTGACGCGCGCGCAATTCGCCGGACAAATCGACGATCGCATAGGAATGGAAATCGACCCCAAGCGCATCGAGCGCGAGCACGATGCCTGCCGCGAGCTTGCCCGTGCCCGCGCCAAACTCCATCAGCGCGCGCGTGCCACTCGCGGCGAGCGCCTCGGCCAGCGCGCGCGCCAGTGTCGCGGCGAACAGCGGCGAGAGCTCCGGCGCCGTCACGAAGTCGCTGCCGTCGCGCGCGTCGAAGCCGAATTTGCGCGCGCCGCCGCCGTAGTAGCCCAAGCCCGGGGCATAGAGTGCGCGCTCCATGTAGCGGTCGAACGGCAGCCAGCCGTCTGCCGCCGCGATCGCGGCACGCAGCGTCGCGGCGAGCGCCTCGGACTGCGCGAGCGCGATCGGCTCGGGAACAGGTAAACTATCGGGTTCGTGAGCTTTCGGATTCATCCCGGCATTGTAAATGAGCGCTACTTCGGGCATCCGCCCGGCTTCCGGTTCCTCCCAGATCGCCCTGGCATCCGGCCCTGATTTATCGGGCGCCCCGGCCACCGCTCGCGTGGTGCTGGTGACGGGCGGGGCGCGCCGGATCGGGCGCGAGCTGGCGGTGGGTTTTGCGGCGCACGGCTGGGACGTGGCGGTGCATTTCGGCGAGTCGCAGGCGGCCGCCGGCGAAGTCATCGCGCAGATCGAGGCGCTGGGCCGCCGCGCGGTGGCGCTGCATGCCGATCTCGCTGACGAGGCCGCGGTCGCGCAGCTCGTCCCCGCCTGCACGGCCGCGCTGGGGCGACCCGCGTGCGTGCTGAACAACGCCTCGCGCTTCGAAGAAGATTCGGCGCAGGATGTCGGCTACGAGAAGCTGCTGCAGCTCATGGCGATCAACGTGGGCGCGCCGCTCGTGCTGGCGCGCACGCTGTACGAGGCGACGCCCGACGACGCGGCGACCGACGAGTCGCTGCGCACGTGCGTCATCAACGTGCTCGACCAGAAGCTGTACAACATGAATCCGGACTATCTCTCGTACACGCTGACGAAGGCCGCGCTCGCGAACGCCACCGTCGCGCTTGCCCAGGCGCTCGCGCCGAAGGTGCGCGTGGTCGGGCTCGCGCCGGGCCTGACGCTGCAGTCGGGCGACCAGACACCGGAAGGCTTCGAGGCCGCGCACAAGGTGACGCCGCTCAAGCGCGCGTCGCGGCCCGGCGACCTCGTGGAGGCCGCGCTGTATCTGGCGAGCGCCTCCGGCGTGACGGGCACGACGCTCGTCGTCGACGGCGGCCAGCACCTCGTGCCGCTGCCGCGCGACGTGATGTTTCTGACGGGCGCCTGAGTGGGCGTCCGGGCAAGGCCGGGCGCCTGAGCGAGCGCGAAGCGCCGGAACTGCCGCCGCGGCTCGTCCGCGCGAATGGAATACCGAATGACCCGCCGGGCGCCGCGCGCCCGCGCACGTGCCGCGAGGGCACGGTTTTTTATCGACTGGAACGACTATGTCCGCCGTCTTGCTGCACCCCCGGCTCGCCGATTGCCGCCGGCTCTTTTTGCGCAACTACGAAGTGAACATCAATATCGGCGTGCATGACTTCGAAAAACGCGGCGAACAACGCGTCGTCATCAACGTCGACCTCTTCGTACCGCTCGCCGGGACCACGCCGCGCGAGGACAAACTGCGCGAAGTGGTCGACTACGACTACATGCGCGCGAGCGTGGCCGCGCGTGTGGGCCAGGGCCACATCCATCTGCAGGAAACGCTCTGCGACGACCTCGCAACGGCGCTGCTGGCGCACCCGCTCGTGCGCGCGGTGCGCGTGTCGACCGAAAAGCCCGACGTTTATCCGGACTGCGACGCGGTGGGCGTCGAAGTCTTTCGCTTCAAAGAGGACTGATTCATGAACGCCCCCGAAAACCTTCCGGTCGAGGATCGCACCCCGCTCGCAGTAGCCGCGCAGGTAGCCGCGCAGGAAGCCGAACATGACGCCGCGCCCGAAGGCGCGAGCCGCCCCGCGCTCACGCGCCGCGAGCAGAAAGAGGCCTACGAGAACAACAAGCTCTTCAAACGGCTCGCGCGCCAGGTCGGTCAGGCGATCGGCGACTACAGCATGATCGAGGAAGGCGACAAGGTGATGGTATGCCTCTCGGGCGGCAAGGACAGTTATGCGATGCTCGACATCCTCATGCGCCTGCGCGAGCGCGCGCCGATCGACTTCGAGATCGTGGCCGTGAACCTCGACCAGAAGCAGCCGGGCTTTCCCGAGCACGTGCTGCCCGAGTACCTGACGCAGCTCGGCGTACCGTTCCATATCGAGAATCAGGACACCTACAGCATCGTCAAGCGCCTCGTACCCGAGGGCAAGACCACCTGCTCGCTGTGCTCGCGGCTGCGCCGCGGCATCCTGTACCGGGTGGCGGGCGAGCTGGGCGCGACCAAGATCGCGCTTGGCCACCATCGCGACGACATCCTGCAGACGCTGCTCCTGAACCTGTTCTACGGCGGCAAGCTCAAGGGCATGCCGCCCAAGCTGCAGTCCGACGACGGCAAAAACATCGTGATCCGTCCGCTCGCCTACGTGAAGGAAACGGATCTGGAAAAGTACGCGGAGCTGCGCGAATTCCCGATCATTCCGTGCAACCTCTGCGGCAGCCAGCCGAACCTCAAGCGCGCCGAAATGAAAGCGCTGATCCGCGAATGGGACAAGCGTTTCCCGGGCCGCGTGGAGAACATGTTCAACGCGCTCGGCAACGTGGTGCCTTCGCACCTGATGGACGCGTCGCTGTTCGGCTTCAAGGGCCTGCGCGCGACGGGCGAGGCCGACCCGCAAGGCGATATTGCCTTCGACGAGGAGCCGTGCTCGACCGACACGCTGTCATCATCCGCACCCGCCACGGAAGGCACGCCGATTTCGTTCACCAGATTTGACGATCTCTGAAGCTTGACCGCCGCCGGAACCGGGTGTTTTGACCCCGTCCGTCGGAAGCGGTGCAGGGGCATGGCGGCTCGGGCGCAAACCCTTGTCAAACAAGGGGCGACTGCACGCCACGGCGCGTTTTCGGTGCATACCCGCATGCTAGAATCGACAGCTTCAAATTCCTCTTCGCCGATGCCATGAACATCGTGATTCTGGCGGCAGGCATGGGCAAGCGCATGCACTCCGCGCTGCCCAAAGTCCTGCACCCTCTGGCCGGCCGGCCGCTTCTCTCGCACGTAATCGACACCGCCCGCATGCTCAACCCGACGCGACTCGTCGTCGTGATCGGCCATGGCGGCGACGCCGTGCGCGCGGCCGTTGGCGCGCCCGATGTCCAGTTCGCGGTGCAGCACGAGCAGCGCGGCACGGGCCACGCGCTCCAGCAGGCGCTGCCGCTCATCGATACGGGCGTGCCTACGCTCGTGCTTTATGGCGACGTGCCGCTCACGCGTGCCTCGACGCTCGAGCGCCTCGCCCAGGCGGCAAGCCAGGCCGGCGAAACAGCGGGCTACGGCGTGCTGACCGTTACGCTCGACGACCCCACCGGTTACGGCCGTATCGTGCGCGACGCGGCGGGCCAGGTGGTGCGCATCGTCGAGCAGAAGGACGCGAGCGAGGCCGAGCGCCGCATCGCCGAAATCAACACGGGCATCGTCATCACCCCGAGTGCGCCGCTGGCGGGCTGGCTCGCCGCGTTGAGGAACGATAACGCGCAAGGCGAGTTCTATCTCACCGACGTGGTCGAGCAGGCCATCGCGGCGGGACACCCGGTCGTCACGGCACAGCCCGACGAGGAGTGGGAAACGCTGGGCGTGAACAGCAAGCAGCAACTCGCCGAGCTCGAGCGCGTGTACCAGCGCAACGCCGCCGAGGCGCTGCTCGTGGCGGGCGTCACGCTCGCGGACCCGGCGCGCATCGACGTGCGCGGCACGCTCGAGTGCGGGCGCGATGTGTCTATCGACGTGAACTGCGTGTTCGAAGGCGACGTGACGCTCGCGGACAACGTGACGGTCGGGCCGAACTGCGTGATCCGCAACGCCGTGATCGGCGCGGGCACGCGCATCGACGCCTACACGCATATCGAAGACGCGACGGTCGGCGCGCAAGCCGTGCTTGGGCCGTACGCGCGCCTGCGCCCGGGCGCGAAACTCGCCGACGAAGTCCATGTGGGCAACTTCGTCGAGGTGAAGAACGCGAACATCGGCCTCGGCTCGAAGGCGAATCACCTGAGCTATGTGGGCGACGCGGACGTGGGCGCCGGCGTGAACATCGGCGCGGGGACCATCACCTGCAACTACGACGGCGCGAACAAGCATCGCACGGTTATCGGGGACAGCGTCTTCGTCGGCTCCGATACGCAGTTCGTCGCGCCCGTGCGCGTGGGCCGCGGCGTGACGATCGCGGCCGGCACGACCGTATGGAAGGACGTGGCCGACGACATGCTCGTGCTCAACGGCAAGACCCAGGTCGAGAAGGCCGGCTACGTGCGGCCCGTCAAGAACAAGAAATGATTGCAGCAAGCGGTTGCGCGCCAGGGCGAGGCGCAACCGTACAGCCTCTCTTTGCAAAGGATCGAATTCCATGTGCGGCATCGTCGGCGCAGTAGCGCAACGTAATATCGTGCCCGTCCTGATCGAAGGACTGCGGCGCCTCGAATATCGCGGCTACGACTCGTGCGGGGTGGCGATCGTCGCGGCCGACGGACCGCAGCGCATGCGCAGCGTGGCGCGCGTGGCGGAGCTTGACGCGCAGGTGCACGAAGCGCACTTCGAAGGCGTGACCGGCATCGCGCACACGCGCTGGGCGACGCACGGCGCGCCGACCGTGAACAACGCGCATCCGATCTTCTCGCACGAAGCGCTCGCGCTCGTGCACAACGGCATCATCGAGAACTACGAGGCGCTGCGCGAGATGCTGCGCGCGAAGGGCTACGAGTTCGTCACGCAGACCGACACCGAGGTCATCGCGCATCTGATCCACAGCCTCTACAAGGACGATCTGTTCGCCGCCGTGCGCGAGGCCGTGCAGCAACTCGCCGGCGCCTATGCGATCGGCGTCGTGCACAAGAGCCAGCCGAATACCGTGGTGGGCGCGCGTGCAGGCTCGCCGCTGGTGGTGGGCTACGGCGAGGGCGAGAGCTTCATCGCCTCGGACGCGCTCGCCATTGCGGGCAGCGCGACCCGCATCGGCTATCTGGAAGAGGGCGACGTCTGCGAGATCACGCTCGAAGGCGTGCGCGTTGCCGATCGCGAGGGCAATCTCGTGGTGCGCGAAGCGCGCGAGGTGCAGGCTTACGGCGCCGCCGTCGAACTCGGCCCGTATCGCCACTACATGCAGAAGGAAATCTTCGAGCAGCCGCGCGCGCTCGGCGACACCATTCCCGCCACCGAGAGCCTCGAGCCGGAACTGTTCGGCGCGAACGCCCGCGAGGTGTTCGCGGGTATCGACAGCATCCTGATTCTCGCGTGCGGCACGAGCTATTACTCGGGCCTTACGGCGAAGTACTGGCTCGAGTCGGTGGCGAAGATCCGCACCGAGGTCGAGATCGCGAGCGAGTACCGTTACCGCGAGTCGGTGCCCAACCCGCGTGCGCTGGTCGTGACGATCTCGCAGTCCGGCGAAACCGCCGACACGCTCGCCGCACTCAAGCACGCGCAGTCGCTGGGTATGCAGCACACGCTCGCGGTATGCAACGTCGCCACGAGCGCGATGGTGCGCCTCACCGAGCTCAGCTTCCTCACGCACGCGGGCCGCGAGATTGGCGTGGCCTCCACCAAGGCGTTCACCACGCAACTGGTGGGCCTGTTCATCCTCGCGGTGACGCTGGGCAAGCTGCGCGGCCACGTGAGTGCGGAGCAGGAAGCGCAGTACCTCAAGCTGCTGCGCCACCTGCCGGCGGCGCTCAACGGCGTGCTGGCTCTCGAACCGCAGATCATCGCGTGGTCGGAGGAATTCGCGCGCAAGGAGAATGCGCTGTTCCTCGGCCGCGGGCTGCACTATCCGATCGCGCTGGAAGGCGCGCTCAAGCTCAAGGAAATCTCGTACATCCACGCGGAAGCCTATCCGGCCGGCGAACTCAAGCACGGGCCGCTCGCGCTCGTGACCGAGGCGATGCCGGTGGTGACGGTGGCGCCGAACGACGCGCTGCTCGAGAAGCTCAAGTCGAACATGCAGGAAGTGCGCGCGCGCGGCGGCCAGCTGTATGTATTCGCCGATACCGACACGCATATCACGAGCGAGGACGGCATACACGTGATCCGCATGCCGGAGCACTATGGGCTGCTCTCGCCGATTCTGCACGTCGTGCCGCTGCAACTGCTCGCGTATCACACGGCCTGTGTGCGCGGCACCGATGTGGACAAGCCGCGTAACCTCGCGAAGTCGGTGACAGTGGAGTGAGTTGCTTCGCTTGACGGCGGAGCAAACCACAACGAAAGGGCGCTGAAGCGGGCTTCAGCGCCCTTCGTGTTTCTGGGCCGCGCGCGGGCCCAGGCTGCGGGTGCGAAGGCTGCCTGAGGCGCGTGGCAGCGTCATAATGGCCCTGATCGAGCAAGGAGATGAAATTGGCCCAACCGCAGCGAGCACGGGCGCCGCGCCTGTATGTGTTTTCCGGGGCGGGACTTTCCGCGGAGAGCGGCATCTCCACGTTCCGCACGGGCGATGGCATCTGGACGCGTGCGAACCTCGACGAGGTCTGCAACTACCTGACCTGGCGCCGCAACCGGCCGGCGGTATTCCGCTTCTACAACCAGCGCATCAGCGAATGCGCCGACGCCCACCCCAACGATGCGCATCGGCTGCTCGCCCAGTGGCAGGACAGCTGGGGCACGGATCGCGTGCACCTCGTCACGCAAAACATCGACGACATGCTGGAGCAGGCGGGTGCACGTCAGGTCACGCACCTGCACGGCGACATGATTTCGCTGCTTTGCACCGACTGCGACTATCGTTTCCCGGCGCACGGTCCGGGGCTGGATCCGAAGGCGGCCTGTCCGTCGTGCGGCGAGATCGAGGGCGTGAAGCCCGGCGTGGTGTTCTTCAACGAAGCTGCGCCCGAATACGAGACGCTCTGGCGGGTCCAGCAGGCCATGACGCCCGACGACCTGTTCATCGCCGTAGGCACCGCGTTCGAGGTGATTCCGCCCGAGCAACTCCTGCCGCCCGAACGGCTCGGGCAACACCCGCGCAATTTCCTCGTCGACCCGGCGCCGCGCCGCACGGAATGCTTTGGCGTGGTCGAGCGCAATCCGGCCACGGTCGGCCTGCGTAATCTTGCCGATACCGTCAAACGCATGATGGCGGGCGGCTAGTACGGTCGCCGCCATGAACGTTTCGAAGCAGATCATTGGGTATCTGAATGCGCGCGGGCTCGTGCTCGCCAGCGTCGAGACGTGCACGGCTCTCTGGCAGTCGTAGCGAGATCGGTCGCTCGGTCGTGCGGCGGGCGTTACTGGGTGTGCCGCGCTTCGTCAATGCGATGCTCGGCAGAGCTGTCGCGTCTTCGCCCATTGCCGATCAAGAACCGTGAAACCGGTGCGCCGTCCGGCCATTTCGATAACCGGGGCGGTTTTTCTTTTTTCTTCATCGACGCTGCGCACGTGTGCAGCACATGCATGCAGCGAATGCTGCGCGCGTTATCAGTTTCAATATCAATATATATGTATACGTAATAACAGTTAACAAAGCAGGGCATCTGCTGTGGACAAGGCCGGAAATGCCTGCTGGTTCAAAACGATGGGCAACGAATAGCCATGCGGACAAACCCTGAATCCGGCGCGGACATCAGGGATAACTTTTGCGTGTTTCTTGCGAGCCGGCAGTTATCAAGAAGTCCTCCACAGCACATTCGCGAGGTCATCCCCAGCTTGTCCAGATGGTGCAGTGGATAACCGGGCTGCGCGCGACGATCGAAGCGCTCGCTATGGACCCCAGCGAACTCAGGCTGGTTCGGCCGGTTGCGGCTGCGTCGCCTCGTGCGCGTCGGGCTGGCGGGACGGCAGCAACTGGCAGACGAGCAGACCGGCCAGCATCAGCGCGCAGCCGGCGAGTGCGCGCGGCGTGAGCGTTTCGCCGAGCGCGACCCATCCCGCCACGGCCGCGAATACGCCTTCCATGCTGAAGATCACGGCCGCGTGCGCCGGCGCGGCGTTGCGCTGCGCGACGACCTGGATCGTGTAGCCGACGCCCACGGAGAGGGCGCCGCCGTAGAGGATGGCCGGCGCGGCCCGCACGAGGCTAGCGAGCTGCAGCGGTTCGCAGACGAGACCGACGAGGAGGCAGACCGCGCCGCAGGCGACGAACTGGACGATGGACAGCATGAGCGGATCGTGACGTGGCGCGTAATGGCCCACGAGCATTACCTGAATCGAGATGACGATCGCGCAGCCGAGCTGGTACCAGTCGCCATACATCACCGAAAAGTGTTCGTTGATGCTCAAGAAATAGAGCCCGACTGCGGCCAGCAGTGCGCCCATCCACGTGCCGGGCCCGGTGCGATGGCGCAGCAGCACGCCTAGCAGCGGCACGATTACGACATAAAGCGAGCTGATGAAGCCGGCATTGGCGATCTTCGTATAGCGCAGGCCGATCTGCTGGAGCGAAATGGCCACGGCCAGCACGAGCCCGAGCAGGCAGCCGGAGCGCAGCAGCCGGGCGTCGAGGAGTGGCGGCTGTTCGGCCTTGGCGCGAGCCGCCGATGAGCGGCGCTGCACGAGTACGAGCGTGGAGACGACGGCGGCGCCCAGCAGAAAGCGCAGGCCGGTGAAAAGAAACGGTCCGATGGCGTTGAGGCTCAGTCGCTGCGCGACGAATGCGGAGCCCCAGATCATGGCGGCGGCCAGCATGAGCAGGTTGGCGCGCAGGTGTTGGCGGGAAGCGGAGTTCAAGCGGAGTTCTCGTTGTGCGAAGACGGCTGCGGTACGGCGCCGGTTGCGCGAGCAACGGTTCGTATGCGATTTGCCGGGAAGACGAATCCAGATCGTATCCGAACTGAAAGCTACATGTCTGCCGAAAAATACGTCGAGCCTTCCGAGGATGACCAATACCCCACGTTGCATGAGGCAGGCCCGCAGGCCCGCAGGCTCGCGCGAAGTGCCAGCCTTTGTGCGTTTCGCATAAAAAAAACCAGAGCGCTGCCCTGGCTTCTTGTACCGCCGCGCTGCTTCGACGCGCGCGCGGCGTTGTGCCGAGATTCAGGACGCGTCGCGCGCGAGGCCCGCTTCGAGCAACTCGGTCAGCAGCGCGTTCAGGCCGCCCGGATGGCTTTCGGCGCGCGACTTCAATTGCGCGACCAGATCGGCGTTGAGCTTGCAGGCGAAAGGCACGAGCCCCTGCGCCTGGTCGAGCTTGCGGCGCTCGCGCCGGTCCAGCTCGGCCGGTGCCGAGGCCTTGCCGAAGCGCTCGGGCCCGGCCTGTTTCGTCGATTGCATCAGTTTCAGCGCCTTGTTCTTCTCAAGGTCGGTTTTCTTCATGGCCATGCTGGTGGCTCCGGTATTGGGCAGTGGCGCGCATTGTACGCATTCGCGCGGCAGCGTCCATGGTTACGTTCGTTGCCACCGCGCCCTCCGCAACGTCGGCGAATCAGGGGCCGGAAGCGGACGAGGCATGCCCGTTAGCCGCAAGGCCGTCCATTAAAGCGCGCATGCGCCGCCAGTGCGTACCTTCCCAGAACACGCGGCGGCAAACGTCGCAGGTGACGAAGCGCGCCTGGCGCTCGAACACGCCCGCGGGTACGCGCTCGCGCGCCTCGTCGCGAGCAATCGCATGCAGCGGCGCGTTGCACGACAGGCAGAGCCGGAAAGGCCGCGCGCTGGCGGCCAGATCGAGCCGCTCGAAGATCTCGCGCAATTGCAGCTGGGGCTTGAGCGCGCGCACGTAGCAGCCGTGCGTGATCGTGCGGCGCTTGAGCAGTTCGCGGTCGCGCGTGAGGACGATGCGATGCTCCGCGGCGGCCAGTGCCTCGATCTCGTCGTCGGGATAGTTGTTGTCGTAGAGCGTGTCGAAGCCCGCCAGCCTGAGCAACTGGGCGAGTCCGCCCAGATGCGCGTCGGCGACGAAACACGGCTCGCGCAGTGGCGCGGCGCGCACACGCAGCAAGGGCCGGATGTCGAAGGCTTCGAACTTCGGGTAGACGGCAACGCGGTCGCCGTCGGCAAGCGGATGCTCGAAGCCCACCGATTCGCCGTTCACGAGGATCAGCTCCACTTCGGTATGCGGCACGCCAAGCGCCTCGATCATGTGCTTGGCCGTGGCGGCGCGCGCACACTGGCAGCTGAACGAGCGGCGGCGCAGCGGCCGCGCGAGGAAATCGTTCAGCTCCTCGTAGAAGCGGAAAGTGGCGGTGACCATGCCTTGAGTATGGCACCGCCCGCCGGCGCCTGGGCAGCCGTCTGCAGCGCGCGGGCGGCTGTGCTTTACTGCGTATTCCGGACATGAAGGAGGATGGGATGGATATCGGATTTATCGGCCTCGGCGAGATGGGTAGCGCAATCGTCGCGAATCTGCTGAAGGCGGGGCATCGCGTGCGGGTCTGGAACCGTACGCCGGAGCGCGCGCGCCCGCTGGCCGAGGCGGGGGCGCAGATCGTCGCGACGCCCGCCGAGGCATTTTCGGGCGACGCTGTGGTTTCGATGCTCGCCGACGACGCGGCGCTGCGCGAGGTGATCGACGCGGCGTTGCTCGAGGCGGCGCCACGCGGCCTCGTGCACGTGAACATGGCGACGATTTCGGTCGCGCTCGCCGGGGAACTGGCGCGCGCGCATGCCGAGCGAGGCCTGCATTACGTGGCGGCGCCGGTGATGGGCCGTCCGGATGTCGCCAGGGCGGCAAAGCTGATCATCATCGCGGCCGGCGATGCGGAGGCGGTTGACCGTGTGCAGCCGCTGTTCGACGCGGTGGGGCAGAAAACCTGCCGCATCGGTTCGCTGCCGCAGCAGGCGAATGTGATGAAGCTCGCGGCCAACTTCATGCTGGGGTCGGCGGTGGAGACACTTGGCGAGGCGGCGGCGCTGCTCGCCGGGCACGGCGTGGCGCTGCGCGACTTTCTCGACATGATCGCGGGCGGCCCATTTCCGGGGCCGGTGTACGCAGGCTACGGCGCCATGATTGCGGAGGACCGCTACGAGCCGGCGCTGTTCAAGGCGCGGCTCGGTCTCAAGGACCTGCGGCTCGCGCTGGCGGCGGCGGACGCGGTGTCCACGCCAATGCCGGTGGCGAGCGTCGTGCGCGACAGCCTGATCGAAGCCATCGCGCACGGCGACGGGGAGCGTGATTTCGCGGTGCTCGGCAAGGTGGCGGCGCGGCGCGCGGGGCGGGGATGAGGCCTGCCGCTGCCGGTAGCCGCGCGCGTGATCGGGCTGCCCGACTGCCCTTGAACGCGCGCTGAGCGACGCGGCCAGCCGGCAGCGGCGGCCGCCGCCGGCTGGCTCTGGTCGGGGTTGGGTGTGCCGTTAGGTCCCGACGCGGTTGCTTCGCCCCACGATGCCGTACAGCAACGCTGCCGCGGTGAACGCCCCGGCCACCGCGCACACGCCGGGCCATTGCGCAAGGGCCCAACCCGCCCCCGAAAGCGCGGCGCCAAGCGCACCGCCTACAAAGAACACGCCGACGAACAATCCGTTCAGCCTGCCGCGCGCGGCGGGATTCATGAGATTGACGGCGCGCCGACCCAGCGTCTGATCGATGACGACGCCCGCGTCGAGCGCCGCGCCGCCGATCACAAGTGCGGCGAGCGCGAGCCGCGGATGCGCGTGCGGCGAAAACCCGAATCCGCCCGCGCCGGCCACGGCGACGAGCCCGAGCGACGCCAGCATCAGCAGATGCGCGAAGCACAGCGCGGCGCGACCGTGCTCACGGTCGCCGGCCCGCCCGGCGAGCGGCGTGACGACGGCGCCGCTCGCACCCGCGAGCGCGAAAAGCGCCAGGCCATGCATGCCGAAGCCAAACGGCGCCTGCGCGAGCCGCAGACCGATCGATGCCCAGAACACGCTGAACGCGCCCATCGCGAGGCCGGCCGAGATCGCGCGCCGTTGCAGCACGGGCTCGGTGACGAGGAGCGTCCAGAGCGAGCGCAGCAGCGCGGCATAACGCGTGTGGACGTGCGGCGTACGCTGCGGCAGGCGCAGCGCCAGCACGGCGGCGAGCAGCGCATCGATGAGCGCGGCCGCACCGTAGAACGAGCGCCAACCGGCCGATCCGGCGATCAGGCTCGCGAGTGGCCGCGAGAGCAGGATGCCGAGCATGAGCCCGCTCATGACGTTGCCGACCGCGCGGCCGCGCTGCGCTTCGGGCGCCATCGAGGCTGCCATCGGCACGAGCATCTGGATTACGCTGGACGTCGCGCCAGCGAGAAAGAGCGCGGCGAGGCACACCCAGGCGGAATGCGCGAACAGCGGCACGGCGAGCAAAGCCGCACAGGCGAGCAGCGTGCGCACGATCAGCCGGCGGTTCTCGATCAGATCGGACAGCGGCACGAGCAGCACGAGGCCGGCGGCGTAGCCGAGCTGCGGCAACATCGAGATCAGGCCGCTCAGTGCGTGCGGCAACTGCAGCGAGGCGGCGATGGGCGCGGTGAGCGGCTGCGCGGCGAACAGGTTGACGACGATGAGGCCGACGGTCGCGCTGAAGAAAAGGGTCATCCCCGTGGTCAGCTGGCCGGTGTGGAGTTCGCCCGGTTGATCGACATGCGGCCTGGCGCCGCCGACGACGGGACAGGGAGGGGAGGAAAGCTCGGCGGCGCGAGGCATGACGGCACTCCAGTTGAGATCGGTCTTGCCTATGCTAGAAGCTCCCTTGTTATGCGACAATTGAAATATCTTGATATTAATTATGCGAGATTGTTTTGAACACGCGTGACCTGCAGGCCTTCGTGGCGGTGGTGGAAAGCGGCTCGATCGTTGGCGCTGCCGAACGGCTGCATCTCACCCAGCCTGGGCTTACGCGTCGGGTCCAGAGTCTCGAAAGCACCCTGGGTTTGCCGCTGCTCGATCGCCAGGCCAAGCCGCTCAAACCCACCGCCGCAGGCCGCGAGGTGTATCGCCTCGCGCGCAACGTGCTGGGCGCCGTCGACGAACTGCTGGCTGTTGCGTCCTCCGAGAGCGAACCGACCGGTGAGCTGCGCATCGGCGTGCCGCCGTTTCTCTCCGACCTCGCGCTCGAGCAGCCGCTCGACCGCCTGCGCGGCGCCTTTACGAAACTCACCCTGCGTGTGACGGCGGGTTGGTCGCCGGGGTTGCTGCAGTCGGTCGAGCGCGCCGAGATCGATGCTGCCGTCGTCCTGATGCCGGGCGACAGCGCGCTGCCGGAGTCGCTCGAACGAACCCGCCTTGCTTTCATGCCGACGACGGTCGTCGCGGCGCGCGCGCTCGGTTTGCCGTCCGATCCGGTCGCCCTGGAGGATCTGGCCGCGCATCCGTGGGTGCTGAACCAGGACGGCTGCGGGATGCGCTCGGCGCTCTCGCGCTCGCTGGCGCGGGCGGGGCTTCCGTTCAACGTTGCTGTGGAGGCATTTGGCTCCGATCTGCAGCTTTCGCTCGTGGCGCGGCAGCTCGGCATCGGTATCGTGTCGCCGCACGTGCTGGCGCGCAGCCCGTTTCGCGACGCGCTGCGGGCGATCGAGGTGGTGGATTTCGACTCAGGCGTCGATGCCTGGCTCGTGCATCACGCTCTGCCGGGGCGGCTCGTGCGGGCCGTCGCGCTGCTGCGCGATTCGCTCGTCGAGGTGTTGGCGGCGCACGGGGTGCCGGCGTCACAATCCGCAGATGACTGCGCGCTATCCGGTCGGTCGCCAAGCTGATGTTGCAAATTAGCAACAAATTGGCGCGTACTAGGGTGCGTACTACTTTACATGTTGCGTTGCACCACCTATGCAGCTATACTGGTTCCTGTCTCCTCCATGTCTCCTCTGATATGGATTAAGCCCGCCTCCGTGGCGGGCTTTTTTTCGTCCATACGGCGCGCAAACGCATAAGCATAAAAAACCGGAGCACAAGGCTCCGGTTTTGCGTGGTGCTCACCGCATCGTGCGATGCGGCGGGGGCTCAACGATTGAGGCCGGTATCTTCCGCCGCGCCGATCGCGAGATTCATGCACTGGATCGCCGCGCCCGAGGCGCCCTTGCCGAGGTTGTCGAGGCGCGCGACCGTCACGAACTGCTCGTCGTTGCCGAACACGAAGAGATCCACGCGGTTCGTGTCGTTGTTGGCCTGAACATCGAAGGCGCCGTTATCGAGATTCTCGTCGGCGTTGAACGGCGCTACGCGCACGAACGCCTCGCCCGCGTAGTACTCGGCGAACAGCGCTTGCACGTCCTCGGGCCTGGCGCCGCGCGCGAGCTGCTGCGGCGAGAAATAGGTCGTGACCGCGAGGCCTTTGTAGAACGGGCCGACGACCGGCGTAAAGATGGGCGTGAGCGCAAGGCCGCCGTGCGCCTTCATCTCCGGCAGATGCTTGTGCGTGAGGCCGAGCGCGTAGGGGCGCGGGCTCATCAGCTTCGGATTGCCGCCTGCTTCGTACTCCGCAATCATTTTCTTGCCGCCGCCGCTGTAGCCAGTCAGCGAGTACGCGTGCGCCGCGAAATCGGCACCGACGAGACCGGCCTCGACGAGGGGACGCATCGCGAGCACGAATGCCGACGCGTGGCAACCCGGCACCGCAATGCGCCTGGACGCGCGCACGCGCTCGCGCTGCTGGCGGCTGAGCTCGGGCAGGCCGTAGGCCCAGTCGGAGCTGGTGCGGAACGCCGTACTCGCGTCGATCAGCACGGTGCGGCCGTTTTCCACCAGCGACGCCGACTCGCGCGAGGCGACGTCGGGCAGGCAGAGAAACGTCACGTCGGAGGCATTGATGAGGCGGCGGCGTTCCTCGACGTCCTTGCGCTTCGCGTCGTCGATCCGCAGGATTTCGACGTCGGCGCGCGCTGACAGGTATTCGAAAATCTTCAGGCCGGTCGTGCCTTCCTGTCCGTCGACAAAAACTTTCGTGCTCATCTCGATCTCTCTGAACGCGGGGGGCGGGGCGCGCGGACTACGGTGGATCCGTGTGGCGCCGGAACGGTATTTTAAGACCTCAGGCCTGTGACCGTGCGGGCCGGCCGGAAAAAAATCGGGAGTAACCCGTAAGCGAGGGAGCGGTCGCGGCCGCATCGAATCATGACGCGCCGCGACCCGTGGTTGTGCCCTCGTCCGTAACCAAATGATGCGGCCGTCGTGTGACGGTTATGCGGCGGCGTGCTTGCCCGCGAGCCAGCGCGCCATGACGGCGCAACGCGCGCGCCGAAGGTCCGGGCCGTTTCCAGAACAACGCTGCGCAACTTGAGGACTACGATCGGCTTTTTCGGGCGACGCAGTGAAAGCCGCTCAGCGGCCGTAGCTGACTGTGAGATGCGCGCTGCCGAGCGCCGCGCCCCCTATTTCGTGGTCGAACATCTCGGCCGGGCGCCCCTGTTCGAGCCCCGCTATTTTGTCGGCGCCGATGGCGTAGACCGTGATCACGTAACGATGCGGCTTGCCGGGCGGCGGGCAGGGACCGCCATAGCCGCCGGTGTTGAAGTCGTTGCGCGCCTCGACGGCACCGAGCTTCGCCAGTGCGCCGGACCCGCTCGCATTCTCCGGCAAGGCCTTCACGCGGGCCGGGATGTTTGCGACCGCCCAATGCCACCAGCCGCGGCCGGGCGCGTCGGGATCGAACATTGTGATTGCGAAGCTGCGCGTGCCCTCGGGCGCGTTGCGCCATGACAGTTGCGGCGAGCGGTTGCCGCCGGCACAGCCTCCCTCGTTGAAGAGCTGCGCGACTGCGACGCTGTCACCGTTCGCAAAGGTTGTACTGGCAACCGAAAATGCTCCTTCGGCATGCGCGATGCCGGCTGAATACAGGAAGGCGGCGAGTACGGTTGAACCGCGCGCCATGATGTGCAGGCGACGTGCAAGCGGGACTGTGGTCGAGGCATGTAGGCAAGCCATCGGGTGGTTTTCCTGTACATTGTTTTCAGATCGAGCCAGCCTTTTCTGATAGGCTCATCAGTATTCTGCTCGGGCTAGAACTCGATCAAATATAACGGTATTTCCGGGCGAAGTTTTGCCTTAACGGGCGCTGCGAAGCAGGGGAAATCGGCTATAGTCGCGGGCTTCCTGTCTGCCGGCCAGGATCGCGGGCTGTGTCAGAAAGATGCGCGCAGCATGTACGTGAGGGATCCGCCGAGCAGGACGAGCGGATCCGCCCGGAATGATGCACAGATCTGCCCAGAGGAGGGTTAATGCAGCAGCCAATCAGGATCGTTGTCGCGGACGATCATCCCGTTATCTTGTTCGGCGCGGAACACGCGCTGCTCAAGTTTCCGGGAATACAGGTCGTTGCGCGTGCGCGCCAGTCCACCGAGCTGGTCAAGGCGCTGCAAACGACTCCGTGCGACGTGCTCGTGACCGACCTCGCCATGCCCGGTGGCCAGTTCGGCGACGGCTTGCCGCTGATCGGCTATTTGCGCCGCAATTTTCCTAATATTCCTATCGTCGTCCTGACGATGCTCGAGAATCCGGCCCTGCTCAAACGCCTCGGAGAACTAGGCGTGATCGCGGTGGTTCACAAATCCGATGACCTGAGCCATATCGGTCTTGCGGTGCAGCAAGTGAGCCGCGGCATCGAGTACATGAGCCCGCAGGTGAAGGTGGCGCTCGAGTCGCTGCGCCTGAACAGCGGCGGCAAGACCGACGAAGTGATCCTGTCCAAGCGTGAGCTGGAGGTCGTGCGGCTTTTCGTCTCCGGCATGACGATCAAGGAAATCTCGGAAAAGCTCAATCGCAGCATCAAGACCATCAGCACGCAGAAGAATACGGCGATGCGCAAGCTCGGGCTCGACCGCGATTCGGAACTGTTTCAGTACGCGCAGAGCAATGGTTTGCTGAACCTCTCTTCGCATGCACCTGATATACCTGACGCGCCGCCCGGCGGCGTCGCAACCTCGCACTGAAGCCGGGCCGCCGGCGTGGCGCGATGAGGCGCCCATGAAAAAAGGCCATCGCCTGACGGCAGATGGCCTTTTTCGTTGGCGCGGCGCGTGCGCCGTGCGCTTACTGCGGTGCCGCCGTGGCGCCGCCGTGCGCGGCGGACCATTCGGCCGGAGCGTGCAGGAATTTCTCGACTTCGTCGAGCGTCTTCGTTTCGAAGTAGCCCGATGCCTTCGCGACGCGCAACACGTCCCACCACGTGGCGAGCGCGTGCAGGTCCACGTCGATGTCCTTGAGCACCGACACGCTCTCCTTGAAGATGTTGTAGTGGAACAGCACGAAGCAGTCGTTCACCGTGGCGCCGGCCGTGCGCAGCGCGTTGATGAAGTTGATCTTGCTACGGCTGTCGGTGGTCAGGTCCTCGACGAGCAGCACGCGCTGGCCTTCGGTGAGGAGACCCTCGATCTGCGCGTTGCGGCCGAAGCCCTTCGGCTTCTTGCGCACGTACTGCATCGGCACCATCAGGCGATCTGCGAGCCATGCGGCGAACGGGATGCCCGCCGTTTCGCCGCCGGCGACGGCGTCGATCTGCTCGTAGCCGACGTCGCGCAGGAGGGTGGCCTCGGCCATCTCCATCAGGCCGCGGCGCAGGCGCGGATAGGAAATCAGCTTGCGGCAGTCGATATAGACCGGGCTCGCCCAGCCGGAGGTGAAGATGAAGGGCTTTTCGGCGTTGAAGTGCACGGCCTTCACTTCGAGCAGCATTTTGGCGGTCGTGTCCGAGATCGTCTGGCGATCGTAGCCTGTCATGGGCGAATCCTTGGATATGAGAGCGAGGGGAGGATGGGCGCGCAGCCCGGTGGCGCTGGCACGGCGGACCCGACAGTACCGTTGGGGTCTCTGGCGTGCGCGGCCCGAAGGCGCGGGGCAACATTCACCCGCTCGGTTCGGACGGCTTCTCTTGCGCGCGTAGGCCGGTATTTTACCCGACTTGAACTTTTGAGACGAGTTGGCTGGCGCGGTCGCGTCGGGCGGGACACGGCATGAGCGGTATTTGGGGGGCGATCATGCGCGTCGGACGGCTCCCGCGCCACCTTTTTCCCGGTTGTGACCGCGCCAGCTCGCCATTACACTCTCGCGGGTTTGCCCAGGCGCTGGCCTGGTGCCCCTACAGGAAGTCTCCATGACCGTCGTCTCTCCTCCCGCCGCCGCCGGAACGACTCGCGGCCACGCCTTGCGCGCGCTCGTCGCTTCGGTGCTCGGCTATGCGATGGACGGCTTCGATCTGCTCATGCTCGGCTTCATGCTGCCGGCCATCAGCGCTGATCTGCATCTGTCCCCCGCGCAGGCCGGCTCGCTCGTTACGTGGACGCTCGTGGGCGCGGTGGCCGGCGGCATCGTGTTCGGGCTGCTGAGCGACCGCTACGGCCGCGTGCGCGTCCTCACCTGGACGATCCTGCTGTTCGCTGTCTTCACGGGCCTCTGCGCGCTCGCGCGCGGGTATGTTGATCTGCTCGTCTACCGCGCGATCGCCGGTATCGGTCTGGGCGGCGAGTTCGGCATTGGCATGGCGCTCGTCGCCGAGGCCTGGCCGGCTCATCTGCGTGCGCGGGCGTCGTCGTATGTCGGACTGGGCTGGCAGTTCGGCGTGCTTGCCGCCGCGCTCCTCACGCCGTGGCTGCTGCCCGTGATCGGCTGGCGCGGCATGTTCGCGCTCGGTCTCCTCCCCGCTGTGGTGTCGTTCGCGGTGCGCCGCCGCGTGGAAGAGCCCGCGCTTTTCGTCGACCATGCCTCGCGCGTGGCGCAGGCGGCACAGAGCGAGCGCCCGCGTGCGCTGCGCCTGCTCGTGGCCGACGCGCGCACCGCGCGCGCGAGCCTTGGCGTCGCCGTCCTGTGCTCGGTGCAGAACTTCGGCTACTACGGGCTGATGATCTGGCTGCCCGCCTACTTGTCCCGGTCGTTCGGCTATTCGCTGATGAAGTCCGGGCTCTGGACCGCGGCGACTGTCGCCGGCATGGCGCTCGGCATCTGGCTCTTCGGCGTTGCCGCGGACCGTTTCGGGCGCAAGCCCGCGTTCCTGTTCTACCAGGCCGGCGCAGTCGTCATGGTGTTCGTCTACGCGCATCTCGCGACGCCGGTCGCGCTGCTGCTGGGCGGCGCGGCCATGGGCGTATTCGTGAACGGCATGATCGGCGGCTACGGCGCGCTCATTTCCGAGCTTTATCCCACGGCCGCGCGAGCTACCGCCCAGAACGTACTATTCAACATCGGGCGAGCCGTGGGTGGCTTCGGGCCGCTGGCCGTCGGTGCGCTGGCGGCGCGGTTCTCGTTTGGTGCCGCTCTGGCGATGCTGGCCTCGATCTACGTGCTCGACATAATCGCGACGCTGTTTCTGATCCCGGAACGCCGCGGCGCCGCGCTGGAATAGCGGCGCATCGGCGGTGCCGACCCCTTCGCGTTCCTGCCGTTTCACCCATGAACACCTCATACCTGCGCTATGCCGGGTATCAGTCCTCTCCCCGAGTTCCTGCGCTGTGCCCGGGGTGTACACTAGTTTCCCCCGCCAATTCGCCCTCGCCGCTTCGGTGGCCGCCAGGGGCTGCTTCGCCGTGGATCCGGCCCGTGGGTCGGACACCGTCGAAGCCCTGAGCGTGCCATGCGGGACGGCGGGATCATAACCATAAAACGTCTCACGTCTCTCACGTCCCGGCAGGCCTGAAAATGGATGAACAACTGAAGCAAAGCGCACTGGCATATCACCAGAATCCCAAGCCCGGCAAGATTTCGGTCACGCCCACCAAGCCGCTGTCGAACCAGCTCGACCTCTCGCTCGCATACTCGCCCGGGGTCGCCGCGGCCTGCGAGGCAATCCACGCCGATCCGCTCGATGCGCAGAAGTACACCTCGCGCGGCAACCTCGTCGGCGTCGTGACCAACGGTACGGCGGTGCTCGGTCTCGGCAATATCGGGCCGCTCGCGGCCAAGCCGGTGATGGAAGGCAAGGGCTGCCTCTTCAAGAAGTTCGCCGGCATCGACGTGTTCGACATCGAACTGGCGGAGTCGGACCCGGACAAGCTCGTCGACGCCATCGCCATGCTCGAGCCCACGCTCGGCGGCATCAACCTGGAAGACATCAAGGCGCCCGAGTGCTTCTACATCGAGCAGAAGCTGCGCGAGCGCATGAAGATCCCCGTCTTCCACGACGACCAGCACGGCACGGCCATCATCGCCTCGGCGGCGATCCTGAACGGCCTGAAGGTCGTGGGCAAGGAACTCGGCAGCGTGAAGCTCGTGTGCTCGGGCGCGGGCGCGGCGGCGATCGCCTGTCTGGATCTGCTCGTGAAGCTGGGCCTCAAAAAGGAGAACGTCCTCGTCACCGACTCGAAGGGCGTGATCTATGAAGGCCGCGGTCAGCTCGACCCGTCGAAGGCACGCTATGCGGCGAACACCGACGCGCGCACGCTCGGCGACGCCATCAAGGCGGCCGACGTGTTCCTCGGCTGCTCGAGCGCGGGCGTGCTCAAGCCCGAGATGGTCAAGGAGATGGGCGGCAAGCCGCTGATCCTCGCACTTGCCAATCCGGAGCCGGAAATCCGTCCGGAAGAGGCGAAGAAGGTGCGTCCGGACGCGATCATCGCCACGGGCCGTTCGGACTATCCGAACCAGGTCAACAACGTGCTGTGCTTCCCGTTCATCTTCCGTGGCGCGCTGGACGTGGGCGCCACGACGATTACCGAAGAGATGAAGCTTGCGTGCGTGCGCGCGATCGCGGAACTGGCCGAGGAAACCGACCAGGGCGACGAGGTGGCGAAGGCCTATGAAGGCCACACGCTCGAATTCGGCCCGGAGTACCTGATTCCGAAGCCCTTCGACCCGCGTCTCATCATCAAGATCGCGCCGGCCGTCGCGCAGGCCGCGATGGATTCGGGCGTCGCCACGCGCCCGATCGTTGACATGGATGCCTACCGCGAGCAGCTGGGCGCGACTGTCTACCGCTCGGGCATGGTGATGCGCCCGGTATTCGCGGCGGCGAAGGCCAAGTGCGCGCGCATCGTGTTCGCCGAGGGCGAGGACGAGCGCGTGCTGCGCGCCGCGCAGTTCGTGCTCAACGAAAAGATCGCGAAGCCCATCATCGTCGGCCGTCCGTCGGTGGTGGAAATGCGCCTGAAGAAGATGGGCTCGAAGCTGCACCCGGGCACCGACTTCGAGATCGTCGATCCGGAAGACGACCCGCGCTTCCAGAAGAGCTGGCAGGCCTACCACGAGCTGGGCGCGCGCCAGGGCATCACGCCCGACGTGGCGAAGGCGTCGATGCGCAAGTTCAACACGCTGATCGGCGCGATCCTCGTGCATCTGGGCGATGCGGACGGCATGATCTGCGGGCTCATGAACAGCTTCGACTATCACCTGAAGTTTATCGAGCAGGTGCTGGGCAAGTGCGCGAACGCCGAGAACTACGCGGCGATGAACCTGCTGATGCTGCCGGGCCGCAATATCTTCATTTCCGACACCTACGTGAACGAAGTGCCGAGCGCCGAACAGCTTGCCGACATGACGATCCTTGCCGCGAGCGAGATCGAGAAGTTCGGCATCACGCCGAAGGTGGCGCTGCTCTCGAGCTCGAATTTCGGCAGCGTGCGCTCGTCGACGGCGCAGCGCATGCAGGCTGCGCGCGAACTGATCGCGCAGCGCGCGCCGCAGCTCGAGGTGGACGGCGAAATGCACGGCGACGCGGCGCTTTCGGAGCTGATCCGCAAGCAGTCGTTCCCCGGCACGACGCTCTCGGGCGAGGCGAACCTGCTGATCATGCCGAACGTCGAGGCGGCGAACATCGCGTACAACCTGCTGAAGGTGATCGGCGGCGAGGGCGTGACGGTCGGCCCGTTCCTGCTGGGTGCGGCGAAGCCGGTCCACATCCTCACGCCGGCGGCAACCGTGCGACGCATCATCAACATGACGGCGGTCGCTTCGGCGAACGCGACGGCACGCTGAACGCTGAGCGCGCCGGCCGGCGTGCGTGATGCGCGCCGGCCTCGCGTCTGATTCAGGCAGTCAATGAAAAGGCCGCTTCGTTTTCACGGAGCGGCCTTTGCTTTTATCGGACTACAAGTGGTTCAAGCGTCAAGCAGCGTGACGCGCGGTGCCTCCTTGCGGCGAGCGCCACTTGTCCAGCAGTGCCGCCCACTTCGCCCGTACGGCCTTGAGGTTGTTCTCCTTCACGTGACCGTAGCCGCGGATGCCGTCAGGCAGGCTCGCCAGCTCGACCGCGAGCGCGAGATTCTCCGCGTTCGCGCCGCTCACCAGCTCGCGCAGCAGCGCCTCGTACTCGCCAATCAGCGCCCGTTCGTGACGCCGTTCCTCAGTACGCCCGAACGGATCGAATGCCGTGCCGCGCAGGAACTTGAGCTTCGCGAGCATGCGCATGGCGGTGAGCATGCGCGGGCCGTACTGCTTCTTCACCAGGTGACCCTTGTCGTCGTGCTTCGCGAAGCTCGGCGGCGCGAGATGGAAGTTCAGTTTCCAGTTGCCTTCGAAGTTCGCCTTCAGCTTCTCGATGAACGCCGGATCGGCGTAGAGGCGCGCCACTTCGTACTCGTCCTTGTACGCCATCAGCTTGTGCAGGTTCTTCGCGACGGCTTCGGTCAGCGCGAACTGGCCGTCGGGACGGTCGAGCTTGCCTTCCGCCGTGCGCACCTCGGCAACCAGTGCGCGGTAGCGCGAGGCGTACGCGTCGTTCTGATACGCGGCGAGGTACTGCGCGCGCTTTTCGATCATCGCGTCGAGCGCCTTCGGCGTGTGCAGCGAGACGATTTTCGCGCCAGTCGCTTCAGCGTTCTGCCCTGGCTTCTTCACGAGCGCATCCACGGCGGCGCGGTCGTGCGCCACCCGGCGGCCCCACTCGAACGCCGCGAGATTCTTTTCCACCTGCACGGCGTTCAGCTCGATCGCGCGCGTGAGGGACTCGTGCGTAAGCGGCAGCCAGCCGCGTTGCCACGCGTAGCCGAGCACGAACGGGTTCGTGTAGATCGCGTCGCCGAGTAGCGCGACCGCGTAGCGGTTCGCATCGACGGCGGCGACATTGTCCGTGCCCGCGGCGGCGCGCACATCGGCTTCGGTGTTCGAGCCCGGGAACTGCCAGGCTGGATTCTTGATGAACTCAGCGGTTGGCGTGGGCGCGACGTTGAGCACCACGTGCGTCTGGCCCGCCTGCATACGCGAGATGCAATCGTCGCCGGCGGTCACGATGGCGTCGCAGCCGATCACGAGCTTTGCCTCGCCCATGGCGATGCGGGTGGCGTGGATGTCGGCCGGCTGGTTCGCGATCTGCACGTGGCTCATCACGGCGCCGCCCTTCTGCGCGAGGCCGGTCACGTCGAGCACGGTCACGCCCTTGTTTTCGAGGTGGCCGGCCATGCCCAGCAGCGCGCCGATCGTCACGACGCCGGTGCCGCCCACGCCCGTCACGAGCACGCCGTACGGCTGCGCGAGGGCGGGCAGGTCGGGCGCCGGCACGACTGGCATCGTGTCGTTCGCGACACTGTTCGCCTTCGGCTTGCGCAGCTGACCGCCTTCAACGGTGACGAAGCTCGGGCAGAAGCCGTTCACGCACGAGAAGTCCTTGTTGCAGGTGGACTGGTTGATCTGGCGTTTCGTGCCGTACTCGGTGTCGAGCGGTTCCACGGAGAGGCAGTTCGACTGCACCGAGCAGTCGCCGCAGCCCTCGCAAACGGCTTCGTTGATGACCACGCGCTTCGCCGGATCCGGATAGGTGCCGCGCTTGCGGCGGCGGCGCTTTTCGGTCGCGCAGGTCTGGTCGTAGATCAGGATCGTCGTGCCGGGGATCTCGCGCAGTTCGCGCTGCATGGCGTCGAGCTGGTCGCGGTGATGGATCGTGACGCCCGGGGCGAGCGAGGTGACGCCGTCATACTTTGCCGGCTCATCGGTGACGATCACGATCTTCGCCGCACCTTCGGAGGCGAGCTGATGCGTGATCTGCGGCACGGTGAGCACGCCGTCCACGGGCTGGCCGCCCGTCATCGCGACGGCGTCGTTATAGAGGATCTTGTAGGTGATGTTCACCTTCGAGGCGATCGCCGCGCGGATCGCCAGCAACCCCGAGTGGAAGTAGGTGCCGTCGCCGAGGTTCGCGAACACGTGCTTGTCGTTCGTGAACGGTGCCTGCCCAACCCATGCGACGCCTTCTCCGCCCATCTGGCTGAAGGTGCTCGTGTTGCGGTCCATCCACACGGTCATGTAATGGCATCCGATACCGGCCATCGCGCGCGAGCCTTCCGGCACGTTCGTCGAGGTGTTGTGCGGGCAGCCCGAGCAGAACCACGGCTTGCGCTCCACCTGCACGCGTGGCCTGGCGAGCGCCTTCTCTTTCGTCTCGATCACGGCGACGCGCGCCGCGATGCGCGCGCGCACGTCGGAGGGCAGGTCGAACTTGTCGAGCCGCGTGGCGATCGCCTTCGCGATGATCGCGGGCGAGAGCTCGTAGTGGGCGGGCAAGAGCCAGTTGCCCATCGGCACGGACCATTCGCCGCCGGCGCCGTCTTTCTCGTCGAACTTGCCATACACGCGCGGACGCTGCGCGTCGGGCCAGTTGTACAGCTCTTCCTTGATTGCGTACTCGAGGATCTGGCGTTTTTCCTCCACCACCAGAATTTCTTCGAGCCCGCGCGCGAACGCTTGCGCGCCTTGCGCCTCGAGCGGCCACACGCAGCCCACCTTGTAGAGGCGCACGCCGATGCGCGAGCAGGTCTCGTCGTCGAGACCGAGGTCGGTGAGCGCCTGGCGCACGTCGAGATAGGCCTTGCCGCCAGTCATGATGCCAAAGCGCGCGTGCGGCGAGTCGATCTCGACGCGGTCGAGCTTGTTGGCGCGCACATAGGCGAGCGCGGCATACCACTTGTAGTCGAGCAGACGTGCTTCCTGCACGAGCGGCGGATCCGGCCAGCGGATGTTGAGGCCACCTTCGGGCAGGATGAAGTCTTCCGGCAGGACGATCTGGGTGCGATGCGGGTCGATCTCCACCGAGGCCGACGATTCGACCACGTCGGTCACGCACTTCATGGCGACCCAGAGGCCCGAGTAGCGGCTCATGGCCCAGCCGTGCAGGCCGAAGTCCAGATATTCCTGCACGTTGGAGGGGAACAGCACCGGCAGCCCGCAGGCCTTGAAGATGTGCTCGGACTGGTGCGCGAGCGTGGACGACTTGGCCGCGTGGTCGTCGCCGGCGAGTACGAGCACGCCACCATGACGCGACGAGCCGGCCGAGTTGCCGTGCTTGAAGACGTCGCCGCAGCGGTCCACGCCGGGGCCCTTGCCGTACCACATGGAAAACACGCCGTCGTACTTCGCCGACGGGTACAGGTTCACCTGCTGCGAGCCCCAGACGGCCGTGGCCGCGAGGTCTTCGTTGACACCAGGCTGAAACACGATCTGATGGCCGGCGAGATGCTGCTTCGCCTTCCAGAGCGACTGGTCGAGACCGCCGAGCGGCGAGCCACGATAGCCGGAGATAAACCCCGCGGTATTGAGACCGGCAGCCTTGTCGCGTTCCTGCTGCAGCATCGGCAGGCGGACCAGCGCCTGGATGCCGCTCATATACGCGCGGCCGCGGTCGAGGGTGTATTTGTCGTCGAGCGTGACGGAAGCTAGCGCGGCTTCGAGCGAAGCACGCTGACCAGCGTCTAGCGGGGCATTCATTGTTTGTACTCCTCCATCCACCATAGTCTTGGGATCACCAGAACTTCAGTGCCTCGGCATCTTGTGGATGCTCTGGCCCGGGGCGCCATATTGGCGTGTTTTTACCGATGGTAGCACTGGGGCAAACCCGCCGCTCGGCACGGGAACGGCCGTCATGGGGTGCTAGCCATTCGGCGCTCTGGTCGAGCGCCTTCCGTCAGAGTCGTAGGCTGCGTGTAACAAAGGATGTGTCCGAATACTGCGCGGCGTAACAACCTGTAAAAACTACACGAATCCGGAACCAGACTTGATATTTCTGTCTAATTCCCCACCTGTGCAAACCGCGCAGCGCCCCCAGGCAACTAATGGGGCACTACCGCAACAGGCAGTCTGAAAAAAGGAGTACAGCATGAACAATCGACATATCCAGACCTTCCTGACGGTCTCGGCCGCGTTCTTCGCAATGAGCGCGCCGCTGCATTCGAATGCGAGCACAAACGGCTCGTCGAATGCGGTCGCCCGCACCGCCCTTTACACGCCGTGCGCGAAGGCCGGTCTCGGCGCCAAAGAGGCCACGAAGGCCGAACCTCAGTCCTGATGATTTCCGCAATGCCGCGCTGATCCGCGCGGCATTCCATTCACCGGGGGTACCTGCCGGGTGTGCGGCAGTGGTCCCAGAAAGACAAAAAGGGCGAAGATCGCAAGATCTTCGCCCTTTTTCATGGCCACGCGGCAATCAGGCCTTGTCCTGCACCACACCGCGGCGGATCTGGTCGAGTTCGATCGACTCGAACAGTGCCTTGAAGTTGCCTTCGCCGAAGCCCTGGTTGCCCTTGCGCTGGATGATCTCGAAGAAGATCGGCCCGATCTGGTTCTCGGTGAAGATCTGCAGCAGCAGGTCCTCGGGCGCGCCGTCGATCAGGATCTTGCGCTTCTTGAGCTCCTCGAGCGGCTCCGTGTGGCCGGGAATGCGGCGGTTCACGAGTTCGTAATAGGTGTCGATCGTGTCGAGCAGGGCGATTTTGGATGCGCGCAGCCCGTCGACCGTCCCGTAGATGTTGTTCGTGCCGAGCGCGATATGTTGAATGCCCTCGCCGTGATAGGCGTCGAGGTATTCCTGGATCTGGCCCGCTGTCTCGCCGCCTTCCTCGTTGATCGGAATGCGGATCTTGCCGCACGGCGAGGTCATCGCCTTCGACTTCACGCCCGTTACCTTGCCTTCGATGTCGAAGTAGCGGATCTCGCGGAAGTTGAAGAGACGCTCATAGAACTCGGCCCACTCGTTCATGCGGCCACGGTGGACGTTGTGCGTCAGGTGGTCGATGTAGGTGAGGCCGTGACCCTTCGGATTCTGGTCGGCGCCGGGGATCGGTTCGAAGTCGACATCGTAGATGCTGATGTCGCCAATGCTGCCGGGCGCTGCGCCGTTCTTGCCGCGCCAGCGGTCCACGAAGTAGATCAGCGAGTCGCCGATGCCCTTGATGGCCGGAATGTTCAGCTCCATCGGGCCGGTCTTGTTGTCGAAGCCCCAGGCGCCGCGCTCGAGCGCGTGCCGGTAGGCCTTCGCGGCGTCCTGCACGCGGAACGCGATGGCGCAGATCGACGGGCCGTGCAGGCGCGCGAAGCGCTGTGCGAACGAGTCGGGTTCGCCGTTGACGATGAAGTTGATGTCGCCCTGGCGGTACAGGGTGACATCCTTGTGGCGGTGACGCGCGATGGCCGTGAAGCCCATCCGCTCGAACAGCTTGCCGAGCGCCTTGGGGTCCGGCGCGGTGTATTCGATGAACTCGAAGCCGTCGGTGCCGACGGGATTATCCCAGGTGGGAACCTGCATGATTGTCTCCTGACGCGGATCATGGATTTCGTGCAGGCAGTGTAGCCGCCCAATTCGGGCGAAAACTTGCGATTCGGGTCGGGACGCAGGGAGATTGAGCTATAAAATGCCCTTAATACCTTATCTAGTGGCAAAAAATGGCGGATCTGGAATTGGACGCGATCGACCGGCGAATTCTGGCGATCCTTCAGGAGAATGGCCGGCTTTCGAATCAGGAGATCGCGGAGCGCGTCAACCTATCGCCGAGCCCGTGCCTGCGGCGCATTCGCCGGCTGGAGGAGATCGGCGTGATCCGTGGTTACGTGGCGTTGCTTGACGCGCAGAAGCTGGGGCTGGACCTGCTGGCCTATGTCAGCGTGCGGCTGGAGAAGCGCGGCCCGACAGCGGCTGGGAGGGAAGGGGTGACGCACGCGGAGCGTTTTCGTGCGGCGGTGCAGACCTGGCCGGAGGTTGTGGCCTGCCACGCCATGACCGGAGACATGGACTTTCTGCTGCGCGTGCAGGTGGAGGACATGGCGCACTTCTCGCGCTTCGTGCAGGACTATTTGCTGCACCATCCGTCGGTGATCGACGTGAAGTCGAGCTTTTCGCTCCAGACGTTCAAGGAGACGACGGCGCTACCGATCCGTTGAGGCCGTGTGCTATAGCGAGCATGAAAAAAGCGGCCGGAGCCGCTTTTTTAGTCAGCCGCGTTGGTGAGCGCGGTGAGGCAGGATTCAGGCCGCCATTGCCTGCGGCAGGATCGACTCGATCAGCTTCGACGCCTGACGCGCCTGGCGCTTGAGCGCATAGTCGAACACGGCGGCCTGCTCCTGCAGCATTTCCGCAATGATGCTGCTCTGGTCGGCTGGTTCGAGCGAGAGGTACGCGTCGGCTTCGCCATAGGCGTATTCGATCTTCATGCCCGACTTCTTCGCGATGTGCATCATCGTGGAGTTGCGCGACAGGCAGTGCATGTAGAGCGTGGTGACATGCGTGTTGCGGCTGCGGATGGAGGCGCGCTCGAACAGCTTGGAGCCGATGCCCTGGCCTCGCGCGCATTCCAGCACCGACACGCCGAATTCAGCGGTGCGGCCGTTGCCGTCCGCGGGCAGGTAGGCGAGATGGCCCACGCCGACCAGGTGCAGTTGATGGTCGAACACGCCGAACACCGTGTCGCGCGTGAAGTCCATCGAACGGACGTAGTTCTCGATCACATGGTCGGGCGCTGCCTGGCCGAAACGCAGCAGGCGATCGTCCTGGTCGAGCGCCAGAAAGTGCTTGAGCAGGCGCTCGCGGTCCGCCGAGGTGAGGACGCGCACCATGGCGGGCGAACGACCGGGCGTCAGCGTGCGGCCTGACGGCAGGATCGGCGCGGCGGCTTGGGTCGAAAGCTTGTTCATGGGGCGGTTCTCCTTAAAATTCATGCGGCATGATGCGCCGCAAAACGAATTCTAGCGAAAACCCTGGGGTGGGGCTAGGGAAAACCCGTATTTCTGGTTTGAGTGTTGCGCCTAATTAAGAGTCATATTGGCGCAAGCGGCTGATTTTTATGAGATTAATTTTTGGGGAGGCATTGGCCGCCGAAGTGTTGCGAACAAGCGTCATGCTGCGCTGCGGTGCCGTCACCCGGCGAGCAGGGCGTGTTCAGGCCCCTTGCAAGCCGTGGTCGATCATGGCGATCGCCTGTTCGGCGAAGTCGCGGTAGCCCATCCGGCCGCCCGGCTTAAGCCAGGTGAAGGTCCAGTTGATCATGCCGAACACCATCATCGTCAGCGCCGTCTGATTTTCCGGGGTGACGCGACCGGGATAGGCGCGTGCCAGCTGGCGCGTGAACGCCGCCACGACGTCGCGCTGGCGGTTCAGGATGATCTCGCGTTGCGCGTCGACGAGGTATTTGACGTCATTGAGCAGTGCAACGTGGCGGCTGTGCGACGTTTCGTATTCGGCGAGGAACGCGCGGACCAGCTCGGCGAACGTCTCCCGCTCGTCCAGGCCTCTGCGCTGGCTTGCCCCCTCCACCTCGGCGATGATCAGCATCAGCCGCTTCGTGTAGCGGTCGAGCAGGTCGAAAAGAATCGCTTCCTTGCTCTCGTAGTAGTGATAGAGGCGCGCTTTGGAGGTGCCGCTCGCAGCGGCGAGATCGGACATCGACGTGCTCGGGTAGCTCGTCTGCGCAAATTTCGCGGCGGCGAGTTCGAGGATCTGGTCGCGTTGAGTCTCGTGATCGGGCGCTCGGGTACGGGCCATGTTTTTTGTTGTCAGCGGGGAAGAGGAAGCTGCGCGGCCGCACGAAGCGTTGTCGTGCGAGGCTGCGGTTCCAGGTTTGCCGGCGCCGCGTGCATGTCGTCGCGCAGGCGCAGCTCGCCGGCCGCGGCCAGCTCGCGCAGGCGCCACAGCACGACGGGCTCGGCCACCGGCGCACCGGCACCGGCGGGCGGCAGGGCGCTCGCGATCGCCTCCGGCGCAAGCCACGGCGTGTGCGCCGCGCTCAGGATATCGAGGATCAGCAGGTCCAGATCCGCCCAGGTGCCACCCGTGAACGTGTTGTCGCGCCAGCGGCGCGTCTCGCCGTTCGCGAACTTCGCCTCCTGCCATTCGAGCGCGAGCCGCGTGATGCGCAACACCGAAATCGGCGCGGCATCCGGCAGACGGGCCGCGAGGCGTACCGCCGCGGTTTCGCCCACGACCTCGTCGGGTGCGAGACGCACTTCGTTCAGGCGCTGCGGTGCGTTGCGCAGCCGGTAGCAGATGCGGCGCAGCGTCAGCTGATCGGCGGCTTCGTTCGTGTGCCAGATCACCACGTTGGCGTCGTCGGCCTCGAGGGCGTCGAGTGCCGTGCAGTCGTGCGCCGTCAGCGCCGCGGGCACGCCGCCAAGGCGCTGCCAGAACGCGGTGCGCTGGGCGCAGCCCGGATCGGCGGCCTCGTCGATGTCGCGCAGCGGACCGACCGTCAGGTCGTCGGGCAGCGCGATCACGCGTTCGGCCCGGCCGTCGGCTTCGAGCGCCTGGCGCAGTGCGGCCGCTGCCGGCTCGCCGTGGGTGAGGTGGATCGTGGTCATCGGGAATGCCGGAACGAAAAAGGACCGCCCGCGTTCCGGCACCATGCCGGTTGCGGGCGGCCCCTAGTGTAAGCGGATCGCCTGAGGGCCGAAAGCGCGCTGTTGCGCGAGCGCCCCGGAATATTGGCGCGAACGCCTCTAGCGGTCGTCGAAGCTCACCACCACGCGCTCGCTCACCGGATGGCACTGGCAAGTCAGCACGAAGCCGTCCTTGACTTCCTGCTCCTCGAGCGTGTAGTTCTTGTCCATCTTCACCTCGCCTTCGAGCACCTTCGCGCGGCAGGTGCAGCACACGCCGCCTTTGCACGCGTACGGCAGGGCGAGGCCCGCGCGCAGGCCGACATCGAGCAGGCTCACACCCTCGTACGGCAGACGCAGCTTGCGCTTCTTGCCGTCGAGCACGATTTCGAGGTCGGCGGCCGGGGTGTTTTCGGTGATCTCGACGGGCGGCACACCGGCCTGCGGCAGCGGCGTGCCGAAGCGCTCGACGTGCACCTTGCCTTGCGGCACGCCCGCGGCCTTCAGCGCCGCTTCGGCGGCGTCCATCATCGGTGCGGGGCCGCAGATGAACGCTTCGTCGATCGCGTCGGCCGGCAGCAGCGTGTCGAGGAACGATGCGCACTTCGCCTGATCGAGTACGCCGTTGAAGAGTTCGACGTCCTGGAGGTCGTCGGAGAGGACGTGGTAGAGCATGAAGCGGTTCATGAACCGGTTCTTCAGATCCTCCAGTTCCTCGGCGAACATGATCTGGTCCACGCTGCGGTTGCCGTATACGAGCGTGAAGGCGCTGCGCGGCTCCGATTCGAGCGTCGTCTTGACGATGGCGAGCACCGGCGTGATGCCCGAGCCGCCCGAAAACGCCACGTAATGCTTGCCGTGCTCGGCGTTCAGGTGCGTGAAGAAGCGGCCGTCGGGCGTCATCACCTCGATTTCATGCCCAGGCTTGAGTGTCTCGAACGCGAAGTTCGAGAAGCGGCCGCCGCGCACGCGCTTGATGCCGATGCGCAGTTCGCCGTCGCGGTCGTAGTCGGTCACGCCGACGCAGATCGAGTACGAGCGGCGCGTCTCCTCGCCGTCGATGTGGGTCTTGAGCGTGACGAACTGCCCCTGGGTGAAGCGATAGGCGTCGCGAAGCTCGGGCGGGACCTCGAAGGCGACGGAGACCGCGTCCGCGGTTTCGGGCCGCACGTCGCGGATGCGCAGCGAATGGAATTGCGGAGTGGCCATATCAGTAGGGTTTGAAGTAGTCGAAGGGTTCGCGGCAATCGAGGCAGCGATACAGCGCCTTGCAAGCGGTCGAACCGAACTGCGCGAGGCGTTCGGTGTGCTGCGAGCCGCAGCGCGGACAGGCTGGCGCAGGGAGTTGCCTCTGCGCGGCCATCGGCCTGAACGTGATGGGCTGCTCGCCGCCAGTTGGCGCGCCCGAGCCGCACTGGCCCGTGGGCGGTGCGATGCCGTAGGCGCGCAGCTTTTCGCGGGCCTCGTCGGTGATCCAGTCCGTGGTCCAGGCGGGCGAGAGGGTGGTCTCGATGCGATACGGCGCGAGCTCGGCGACGTCGAGCGCGTGCGCGACGTCCTCCGCGATCTGCGACATCGCCGGGCAGCCCGAGTAGGTGGGCGTGATCACCACCTCGAGCCGGCCGTCGGCGGCGCGGCGCACGTCGCGCAGGATACCGAGTTCGCGGATCGAGACGACCGGAATCTCCGGATCGGGCACCGACTCCAGCACTTCCCAGGCGCGCTCCAGCGCATGATCTGCCGTCGCTTGCATCGTGTTCCTCTATTTGCTGCGTGGACCTGTACGGATGGGATTACCAGCGCGCGTCCGGGTGCTGGCGGGCGAGGCTCTGCATCTCGGCGAGCACGTAGCCCATGTGTTCCGAGTGCTCGCCCAGCTTGCCGGTGGTGACGTGCTTGACGTCGGCCGGCAGCGCGAGTGTGGCTTCTTCCAGCGCCGCTTCGACATCGGCGCGCCATACGGCTTCGAGTTGCGCGGTGAGCGGCGCGATGCCCGCTTCGGCGACGGCGGCTTCCACGGCATCGGTGCTGAAGAATTCGCGCGTGTACGGCATCAGCCAGTCGAGCGCGGCCTGAGCGCGGCGATGCGATTCCTCGGTGCCGTCGCCAAAGCGGATCAGCCACTCGCGTGCGTGATGCACGTGGTAGCGCGTTTCCTTGATCGAACGCTCGGCGATGGCTGCCAGTTGCGGGTCGGCGGAGCGCAGGAGTGCGGTCCACAGATGCGCCATCAGCGACGCATAGAGGAAGTTACGCACGATTGTCACGGCGTAGTCGTTGGCCGAATGCGTCGTGCTGACGAGCGGGCCGAAATGCGGCAGTTCGGTGAGCGTGTAGTTCGCGAACTCGCGCTCGGCGCGGAAGTAGGCGTAGTCGTCCTCGGTGCGCTCGCGGCCGGTCAGCGCTTTCTCGAGCGTCGCGGCGTGCGTGTAGAGCAGGCGTGCCTGGCCGATCAGGTCGAGGCTCATGTTGGCGAGCGCAATGTCCTCTTCGAGGATCGGGCCATGGCCGCACCATTCCGTGTTGCGCTGACCGAGGATCAGCGCCGTATCGGCAAGGCGCAGCACGTAGGCGAGATGTGCGGTTGTAGGCGTCGTCATGGTGGCGCTCTTACATGTGGTTGACTTCGTCGGGCAGCGTATAGAACGTCGGGTGGCGATAGATCTTGTCGCCGGCCGGCTCGAAGAGTTCGGCCTTTTCAGCCGGATCCGAAGCCGTGATCGCCGACGACGGCACCACCCAGATGCTCACGCCTTCCTGGCGGCGCGTGTAGACGTCGCGTGCCATGCGCAGCGCCATCGAGGCGTCGGAGGCGTGGAGGCTGCCGCAATGTTTGTGATCGAGGCCCTGCTTGCTACGTACGAACACTTCCCAGATCGGCCATTCCTTGTTCATCGTGGATCTCCTTCCTTTCCTGTGTCGACCGGCGTTAGCGCTTCAGCTGTCGGCCGGTGCCAATGCTTGCGCACTTGTTGCGGGCCCAGGCAGAGTACTGATTCCGGCCCAATTGGCTTGTTGATTACGCGGCTTGCTTTGCGGCGCGCTGACGCTGCTTTTCGGCATGGGCGAGCGCGGCTTCGCGCACCCACGCGCCTTCGTTGTGCGCCTTCACGCGCGTGCCAAGGCGTTCGCGGTTGCACGGGCCGTCACCGTTCACGACGCGCCAGAATTCTTCCCAGTCGATCGTGCCGTAGTCGTAGTGGCCGCGCGCCTCGTTCCACTTCAGGTCCACATCGGGCAGCGTCACGCCTAACACCTTGGCCTGCTCGACGGTCGCGTCGACGAACTTCTGGCGCAGGTCGTCGTTCGAGATGCGCTTGATCCCCCATTTGGCCGACTGGTTGCTATGAACCGAATCGGCGTCGCTCGGGCCGAACATCATCAACACCGGCCACCACCAGCGGTTCACGGCCTGCTGGACGAGCTCGCGCTGGGCGTCGGTGCCCTGCATCATCGCGAGCAGCGCGTCGAAGCCCTGGCGCTGGTGGAACGATTCTTCCTTGCAGATGCGGATCATGGCGCGCGCGTAGGGGCCATAGGTACAGCGGCACAGCGGAATCTGGTTCATGATCGCGGCGCCGTCGACCAGCCAGCCGATCACGCCCACGTCCGCCCACGTGGGCGTCGGGTAGTTAAAGATGCTGGAGTACTTGGCCTTGCCGGCGTGCAGGGCGTCGACCAGCTGGTCGCGCGAGACGCCGAGTGTCTCCGCCGCGCTATAGAGATAGAGGCCATGGCCTGCTTCGTCCTGCACCTTCGCGAGCAGGATCGCCTTGCGCTTGAGGCTGGGCGCGCGCGAGATCCAGTTGCCCTCCGGCAGCATGCCCACCACTTCCGAATGTGCGTGCTGCGAAATCTGGCGCACGAGTGTCTTGCGGTAGGCTTCGGGCATCCAGTCCTGCGGCTCGATCTTGCCGTCGGCGGCCATCACGGCATCGAACCGGGCCTGCTCCGGCGAGCCGCCGTCCGCATCGAGCGGGGCGACGTTGCCGGGGATGTCGAGGGATTGCGTGTACATGGCGGACGCTCTCTTCGAGGTTAGGTATGGTGCGCAGTATAAACCAACCGACCGGTCGGTAAATGAACTTTTTGCGATAGAGAAAAAAAGAGCGGGCCGACCCGAACCCGCTTACTGAGTTTTAGCGGATCGGGCGCGAATCGCCAGCCGCGTGCCATCGAACGCGCGCCTGGAAGGGATTTTCGCTTTGTCAGTAGTCTGGAAGGTCGCCGCTGCAGGGCATCGGGCACAATGAGCGCTTTGTTTTTCCCGCTCCCCCGAATGAAGACTGCTCTTTCCCGTCTCGCGGCTGGCGCCGCGCTGATTGCCTCGCTGACTGTTGCCGGATCCTCGTTTGCCGATCAATCGTCCGTCTCCTGGGTGACGAGCTGGGCAACGGCACTGCAGTCGATCCCCCCGCTCAAGGCGCCCCCGCCACTCTATCGCGCGCCGGAAGTGGCAGGGCGTACGGTTCGGCAGATTGTGTATCCCACCTTGGGCGGTCAGGTCGCACGCATACATATCAGTAACGAGTACGGACGCACACCGCTTGTTATCGCGACGATGGGTATCTCGCCGTCGGCGGGCAGTGCAGCCGCGAGCCAGGCTGGCGCGGCGCGCGTGACTTTCGGCGGTCGGCCGGGCGTCGTCGTGCCGCCGGGCGACGCGGTGGATAGCGATCCGGTACATGTCGAACTGCGCGCAGGGGCGGCTTACGCGATCAGTTCGTACATGGGGGCGGAACAGACCATGGTCGCCTGGCACCGCGTGGCAAACCAGGTGAATTACGTGTCTCGGCCAGGGGATCACGTCGCCGATGCTTCGGGCGCGGCCTTCGAACGACGCTTCACGCAGTATGCGTGGGTGACGGGCCTCGCCGTGGAGGCGCCGGGGGCGGCGACTGTTGCGGCGATCGGTGATTCGATCACGGACGGCATGCGTTCGTCGCTGAACCAGAACCACCGTTGGCCGGATGCGCTGGCCCGGCGGTTGGTACGCGAGCAGCGGCCGGGTCTGGCTGTGATTGACCTTGGCATCAGCGGCAACCGGCTGTTGAGCGACTCGCCCTGCTATGGAGACGCGCTGGAGCGCCGCTTCGAACGCGATGCGCTGGGGCATCCTGGCGTGAAGACGGCGGTGCTGCTCATTGGCATCAACGACATCAACTTCCAGGCGACGCCTGAGCGCGCAGGCCTCGACTGCGACATGCCGCATACGCGCGTGAACGCGGACGATCTCATCGCGGGATACAAGCGGGTCATTGCGCAGGCTCATGCGCATGGCGTGCGCATCGTCGGGGCGACGCTGACGCCGGCGTCGCTGCCGCCGGAGCGCGAGGCCATCCGCGAGTCCGTCAATAAATGGATCCGGACTAGCCGCGCGTTCGACGATGTCGCGGACTTCGACGCAGCGCTGCGAGATTCGGCAGATCCGAGGCGGCTGCGCAGTGAATACGACAGCGGCGACCACATCCATCCGAGCGACTCGGGCTATGCGGCGATGGCCGAGGCGGTGCCGTTGGCGGCACTGGCCGGCCGGTGAGCCAGAATTATTTCCTACAGCCCCTTGCGGAGGTTGGTGTGGGGCGGTAAGATTCGCCCCCTTCGCAGCCTGGAAGTTGTGGGAAGAGCGAAGCCGCCGCGGGAAAGGGCGGTCGCGGGAACAACAGCTTTGAAGCGGCGACGCAAAAAAAGATGTTGACGAAGCGAAAGAGATGCTTCACAATCTCGTTTCTCTGCTGCTGATGCAGCGACGCAGAAAGAAGCCGGTAGTTAAAGCGATGTAACGGCACTTTCGCGAACGATCTTTAAAAATTTACAGCCGATAAGTGTGGGCACTTGATGCCGCGATGCGGACCTGACTGATCCTTCGGGGTGGGTCGGGAGAAGCGAAAGTATCAAGAGTCTCACACTAAAGTAAGTCAGGTTTTTGAATTTATTCAGATACCTGTCAGCTTTGAGTGAGCGACCTGTCTTTTGCAGGAAACTGCGGAGACAGAAAACAGTAACAGGTTTGAACTGAAGAGTTTGATCCTGGCTCAGATTGAACGCTGGCGGCATGCCTTACACATGCAAGTCGAACGGCAGCACGGGAGCAATCCTGGTGGCGAGTGGCGAACGGGTGAGTAATACATCGGAACATGTCCAGTAGTGGGGGATAGCCCGGCGAAAGCCGGATTAATACCGCATACGATCTACGGATGAAAGCGGGGGATCTTCGGACCTCGCGCTATTGGGGTGGCCGATGGCGGATTAGCTGGTTGGTGGGGTAAAGGCCTACCAAGGCGACGATCCGTAGCTGGTCTGAGAGGACGACCAGCCACACTGGGACTGAGACACGGCCCAGACTCCTACGGGAGGCAGCAGTGGGGAATTTTGGACAATGGGGGAAACCCTGATCCAGCAATGCCGCGTGTGTGAAGAAGGCCTTCGGGTTGTAAAGCACTTTTGTCCGGAAAGAAATCCTCTGGGTTAATACCCCGGGGGGATGACGGTACCGGAAGAATAAGCACCGGCTAACTACGTGCCAGCAGCCGCGGTAATACGTAGGGTGCGAGCGTTAATCGGAATTACTGGGCGTAAAGCGTGCGCAGGCGGTGATGTAAGACCGATGTGAAATCCCCGGGCTTAACCTGGGAACTGCATTGGTGACTGCATCGCTGGAGTATGGCAGAGGGGGGTAGAATTCCACGTGTAGCAGTGAAATGCGTAGAGATGTGGAGGAATACCGATGGCGAAGGCAGCCCCCTGGGCCAATACTGACGCTCATGCACGAAAGCGTGGGGAGCAAACAGGATTAGATACCCTGGTAGTCCACGCCCTAAACGATGTCAACTGGTTGTCGGGTCTTCATTGACTTGGTAACGTAGCTAACGCGTGAAGTTGACCGCCTGGGGAGTACGGTCGCAAGATTAAAACTCAAAGGAATTGACGGGGACCCGCACAAGCGGTGGATGATGTGGATTAATTCGATGCAACGCGAAAAACCTTACCTACCCTTGACATGTACGGAATCCTGCTGAGAGGTGGGAGTGCCCGAAAGGGAGCCGTAACACAGGTGCTGCATGGCTGTCGTCAGCTCGTGTCGTGAGATGTTGGGTTAAGTCCCGCAACGAGCGCAACCCTTGTCCCCAGTTGCTACGCAAGAGCACTCCGGGGAGACTGCCGGTGACAAACCGGAGGAAGGTGGGGATGACGTCAAGTCCTCATGGCCCTTATGGGTAGGGCTTCACACGTCATACAATGGTCGGAACAGAGGGTCGCGAAGCCGCGAGGTGGAGCCAATCCCAGAAAACCGATCGTAGTCCGGATCGCAGTCTGCAACTCGACTGCGTGAAGCTGGAATCGCTAGTAATCGCGGATCAGCATGCCGCGGTGAATACGTTCCCGGGTCTTGTACACACCGCCCGTCACACCATGGGAGTGGGTTTTGCCAGAAGTGGCTAGTCTAACCGCAAGGAGGACGGTCACCACGGCAGGATTCATGACTGGGGTGAAGTCGTAACAAGGTAGCCGTATCGGAAGGTGCGGCTGGATCACCTCCTTTCCAGAGCTCATTCGCTCGCACGTTAAGTGCTCACACTTGTCGGCTGTAGAAAAGACAGACTCAGGGGTCTGTAGCTCAGTCGGTTAGAGCACCGTCTTGATAAGGCGGGGGTCGATGGTTCGAATCCATCCAGACCCACCACTGTCTGTGACGGGCAGCCCCCTGATGAAGTGACTGGGGGATTAGCTCAGCTGGGAGAGCACCTGCTTTGCAAGCAGGGGGTCGTCGGTTCGATCCCGTCATCCTCCACCAATCCTCAATGCACAGCGTTCTGCGGCAGGCCTGCAGAGCATTTCGCATTGGCGATTGAGCCAGTCAGAGCGGTACGCAAGTATCGGCTGTCGTTCTTTAACAATCAGGAAGAAGTAGTAAAGAGATTCATCCGAACACACTTAGAGATGGGTGTGGGTAGGTGAATCAGGGTTGTGATTGTATCGATGTATTTTTTAAGTGATCGAAAGATTGCTTTGGAATACGGCACAACGCGAAAACTCAACCTGTAGCGAGCGTGGCCTGCATGAGCGATCATGATGAGACACACCCGTTATAGGGTCAAGCGAACAAGTGCATGTGGTGGATGCCTTGGCGATCACAGGCGATGAAGGACGCGGTAGCCTGCGAAAAGCTCCGGGGAGCTGGCAAACAAGCTTTGATCCGGAGATGTCCGAATGGGGAAACCCACTCCGTATGGAGTATCCGTGACTGAATACATAGGTCACGTGAAGCGAACGCGGCGAACTGAAACATCTAAGTAGCCGCAGGAAAAGAAATCAACCGAGATTCCCAAAGTAGTGGCGAGCGAAATGGGAAGAGCCTGTACTCTTTATCTGAACTGTTAGCCAAACGCTCTGGAAAGTGCGGCCATAGCGGGTGATAGCCCCGTAGGCGAAAACAGATTGGAAGAACTGGGTGTACGAGAAGTAGGGCGGGACACGTGAAATCCTGTCTGAAGATGGGGGGACCATCCTCCAAGGCTAAATACTCGTGATCGACCGATAGTGAACCAGTACCGTGAGGGAAAGGCGAAAAGAACCCCGGGAGGGGAGTGAAATAGATCCTGAAACCGCATGCATACAAACAGTCGGAGCCTCGCAAGGGGTGACGGCGTACCTTTTGTATAATGGGTCAGCGACTTACATTCAGTGGCAAGCTTAACCGAATAGGGCAGGCGTAGCGAAAGCGAGTCCGAACAGGGCGATCAGTCGCTGGGTGTAGACCCGAAACCAGGTGATCTATCCATGGCCAGGTTGAAGGCACGGTAACACGTGCTGGAGGACCGAACCCACTAACGTTGAAAAGTTAGGGGATGAGCTGTGGATAGGGGTGAAAGGCTAAACAAACCTGGAAATAGCTGGTTCTCTCCGAAAACTATTTAGGTAGTGCCTCGTGTATCACCTTCGGGGGTAGAGCACTGTCATGGTTGAAGGGTCCATTGCGGATTACTTCGCCATAGCAAACTCCGAATACCGAAGAGTGCAATCACGGGAGACAGACATCGGGTGCTAACGTCCGGTGTCAAGAGGGAAACAACCCAGACCGCCAGCTAAGGTCCCCAAATATGACTAAGTGGGAAACGAAGTGGGAAGGCTAAAACAGTCAGGAGGTTGGCTTAGAAGCAGCCACCCTTTAAAGAAAGCGTAATAGCTCACTGATCGAGTCGTCCTGCGCGGAAGATGTAACGGGGCTAAGTCATATACCGAAGCTGCGGATGCGAGCTAGTCTCGCATGGTAGGAGAGCGTTCCGTAAGCCTGCGAAGGTGCACTGGAAAGTGTGCTGGAGGTATCGGAAGTGCGAATGCTGACATGAGTAGCGATAAAGGGGGTGAAAGGCCCCCTCGCCGTAAGCCCAAGGTTTCCTACGCAACGTTCATCGGCGTAGGGTGAGTCGGCCCCTAAGGCGAGGCAGAAATGCGTAGCTGATGGGAAGCAGGTCAATATTCCTGCACCATTGTTGAATGCGATGGGGGGACGGATCGCGGAAGGTTGTCCGGGTGTTGGAAGTCCCGGTCCTTGCATTGGAGAAGGCGCTTTGGCAAATCCGGGCGCGGAATTCAAGGGTGTGAGGCCAGTCGCTCAGGCGACGAAGCAACTGGAAGTGGTTCCAAGAAAAGCCTCTAAGCTTCAGTTCAACAGTGACCGTACCGCAAACCGACACAGGTGGGCGAGATGAGTATTCTAAGGCGCTTGAGAGAACTCGGGAGAAGGAACTCGGCAAATTGGTACCGTAACTTCGGGATAAGGTACGCCCCTGTAGCTTGACTGGCCTGCGCCAGGAGGGTGAAGGGGTTGCAATAAACTGGTGGCTGCGACTGTTTAATAAAAACACAGCACTCTGCAAACACGAAAGTGGACGTATAGGGTGTGACGCCTGCCCGGTGCCGGAAGATTAAATGATGGGGTGCAAGCTCTTGATTGAAGTCCCGGTAAACGGCGGCCGTAACTATAACGGTCCTAAGGTAGCGAAATTCCTTGTCGGGTAAGTTCCGACCTGCACGAATGGCGTAACGATGGCCACACTGTCTCCTCCCGAGACTCAGCGAAGTTGAAGTGTTTGTGATGATGCAATCTCCCCGCGGCTAGACGGAAAGACCCCATGAACCTTTACTGTAGCTTTGCATTGGACTTTGAACCGGTTTGTGTAGGATAGGTGGGAGGCTGTGAAGCGGGAACGCTAGTTTCCGTGGAGCCGTCCTTGAAATACCACCCTGATCTGTTTGAGGTTCTAACCTTGTTCCGTAATCCGGATCGGGGACAGTGCATGGTAGGCAGTTTGACTGGGGCGGTCTCCTCCCAAAGGGTAACGGAGGAGTACGAAGGTACGCTAGGTACGGTCGGAAATCGTGCTGATAGTGCAATGGCATAAGCGTGCTTGACTGCGAGACTGACAAGTCGAGCAGGTGCGAAAGCAGGTCATAGTGATCCGGTGGTTCTGTATGGAAGGGCCATCGCTCAACGGATAAAAGGTACTCTGGGGATAACAGGCTGATACCGCCCAAGAGTTCATATCGACGGCGGTGTTTGGCACCTCGATGTCGGCTCATCTCATCCTGGGGCTGTAGCCGGTCCCAAGGGTATGGCTGTTCGCCATTTAAAGAGGTACGTGAGCTGGGTTTAAAACGTCGTGAGACAGTTTGGTCCCTATCTGCCGTGGGCGCTGGAAGTTTGAGGGGGCCTGCTCCTAGTACGAGAGGACCGGAGTGGACGAACCTCTGGTGTACCGGTTGTGACGCCAGTCGCATCGCCGGGTAGCTATGTTCGGAAGAGATAACCGCTGAAAGCATCTAAGCGGGAAACTCGCCTCAAGATGAGACTTCCCCGGGGACTTGATCCCCTTGAAGGGTCGTTCGAGACCAGGACGTTGATAGGTCAGGTGTGGAAGCGCAGTAATGCGTTAAGCTAACTGATACTAATTGCCCGTAAGGCTTGATCCTATAACAGGTGTGTCTTGCCCCGCAGGGGTGAGAGAGCGCACAGGTTCAGAGATCGCGTGTTGTGCCAGAAACAACACAACCCCAATTCAGCAACACCTCTTTACGCTTCTTCCCGATTGGCTGTGGCGCTCAAAAAAGCGACGCAGCAACCCGTCATGCCTGATGACCATAGCGAGTCGGTCCCACCCCTTCCCATCCCGAACAGGACCGTGAAACGACTCCACGCCGATGATAGTGCGGATTGCCCGTGTGAAAGTAGGTAATCGTCAGGCTCCTTTACAAGCAGAACCCCGGCCCTAAAAAGCCGGGGTTTTTGCTTTTGCGCTCTCACTGCTCGCCCTATAAGTGAGAGCGTTGTGGGTTCGGCTCCGAACAAAGTGCTTGACACTTTCCGGATGTTCCACCATAATCATCAGTTCTCTGCGGAGGGGTGCCCGAGTGGCTAAAGGGGGCAGACTGTAAATCTGTTGGCTTACGCCTACGTTGGTTCGAATCCAACCTCCTCCACCAGAATTCAGCTGAAGTAATGTGTCGGGAATCGGCAATCCTTGCGGGTGTAGCTCAATGGTAGAGCAGAAGCCTTCCAAGCTTACGACGAGGGTTCGATTCCCTTCACCCGCTCCAGCGATATGAAGTAAATGCCCATGTGGCTCAGTGGTAGAGCACTCCCTTGGTAAGGGAGAGGTCGGCAGTTCGATCCTGCCCATGGGCACCACAGTAGTCCGAGCAGCAAGTTGGTGATTGTTTGCGCGCCCCGCGCAACGTACGGATAAATCCTCTTAGGAGTCGAATATGGCCAAGGGTAAGTTTGAGCGGACCAAGCCGCACGTGAACGTGGGCACGATCGGTCACGTTGACCACGGCAAGACCACGCTGACGGCAGCGATCACGACGGTTCTGACCGCGAAGTTCGGCGGCGAGGCGAAGGCATACGACCAGATCGACGCAGCGCCGGAAGAAAAGGCACGTGGTATTACCATCAACACCGCGCACGTCGAGTACGAAACGGCTAACCGCCACTACGCACACGTCGACTGCCCGGGCCACGCTGACTATGTGAAGAACATGATCACGGGCGCGGCACAGATGGACGGCGCAATCCTGGTGTGCTCGGCCGCTGACGGCCCGATGCCGCAGACGCGTGAGCACATCCTGCTGGCCCGTCAGGTTGGCGTGCCGTACATCATCGTGTTCCTGAACAAGTGCGACATGGTGGACGACGCCGAGCTGCTCGAGCTGGTCGAAATGGAAGTGCGCGAACTTCTGTCGAAGTACGACTTCCCGGGCGACGACACGCCGATCATCAAGGGTTCGGCGAAGCTGGCGCTGGAAGGCGACAAGGGTGAGCTGGGCGAAGTGGCGATCATGAACCTGGCTGACGCGCTGGACACGTACATCCCGACGCCGGAGCGCGCGGTTGACGGTGCGTTCCTGATGCCGGTGGAAGACGTGTTCTCGATCTCGGGTCGCGGCACGGTGGTGACGGGTCGCGTGGAGCGCGGCATCGTCAAGGTCGGCGAGGAAATCGAAATCGTCGGTATCAAGCCGACGGTGAAGACGACCTGCACGGGCGTGGAAATGTTCCGCAAGCTGCTCGACCAGGGTCAGGCGGGCGACAACGTTGGTATCCTGCTGCGCGGCACGAAGCGTGAAGACGTGGAGCGCGGCCAGGTTCTGGCGAAGCCGGGTTCGATCACGCCGCACACGCACTTCACGGCTGAAGTGTACGTGCTGAGCAAGGACGAAGGCGGCCGCCACACGCCGTTCTTCAACAACTACCGTCCGCAGTTCTACTTCCGTACGACGGACGTGACGGGCTCGATCGAGCTGCCGAAGGACAAGGAAATGGTGATGCCGGGCGACAACGTGTCGATCACGGTGAAGCTGATCGCTCCGATCGCGATGGAAGAAGGTCTGCGCTTCGCAATCCGCGAAGGTGGCCGTACCGTCGGCGCCGGCGTCGTCGCCAAGATCATCGAGTAAGCCAGCTAGTTCTCGTTGATCGGTTGTTTTCGGGGTTGGCGAAGCCGCCAACCCCAAATGGTTTAGGGGTATAGCTCAACTGGCAGAGCGTCGGTCTCCAAAACCGAAGGTTGGGGGTTCGATTCCCTCTGCCCCTGCCAACTTACCGCGCCTTAAGCGCGTTGTTCTTTAAGGTGTTATGGCGAATCCTTCCGTCGAAACTGTTAATACTTCCAGCGACAAGCTCATGCTTGCAGCAGGCGTATTGTTGGTGTTGGCCGGGTTCGTAGGGTTCTACTGGCTCGGTAGCCAGGAGTGGTATGTCCGCGGTGCCGCACTGGCAGTTGGTGTCATCGCGGGGGTGGTAGTCGGTCTTCTCTCGGCGCCCGGCAAGAGCTTCATCGCGTTTGCCAAAGACTCGTACAAAGAAGTTCGCAAGGTTGTCTGGCCGACCCGCAAAGAGGCCACGCAGACGACTCTGGTGGTCTTCGGTTTTGTGCTGGCAATGGCCATCTTTCTGTGGATTTGCGACAAGTCCATCGAATGGGTGATTTTCTCGGCGATTCTGGGTTGGAAATGATATGAGCGATACACCGGCATCCCCGAGCGGAAAACGTTGGTACGTCGTGCACGCCTACTCCGGTATGGAGAAGAGCGTGCAACGTGCGCTTCAAGAGCGCATCGACCGTGCTGGCATGCAGGACAAGTTTGGCCAGATCCTCGTCCCGACTGAAGAAGTCGTCGAGGTGAAGGGCGGTCACAAATCGGTGACCGAACGTCGTTTCTTCCCGGGCTATGTCCTGGTCGAGATGGAAATGACGGACGAAACGTGGCACCTCGTGAAGAACACGGCTAAGGTGACCGGTTTTGTCGGCGGGGCGCGCAATCGCCCGAGCCCGATTTCGCCGCGCGAAGTCGAAAAGATCATGTCGCAGATGCAGGAAGGCGTAGAGAAGCCGCGCCCCAAGACCCTGTTCGAAGTCGGCGAGATGGTTCGTGTGAAGGAAGGTCCGTTCACGGACTTCAACGGCAGCGTCGAAGAAGTGAACTACGAAAAGTCGCGTGTCCGGGTTTCTGTCACTATTTTCGGTCGTGCTACCCCGGTCGAACTCGAATTCGGCCAGGTCGAAAAGCTGTAAATCGAATTCCAACGGATCGTGCCAACGGGCGCGGTCCGTTCTTTCGCGCTTACGGTCCGCGTGATGGCCGTAGAGGAGCGTCAGTAGTCCAGCAGCGGCTGTACGCCGGACGAAAGCGCGCTACCACTCACCTGAACGCTCACGCGTTCCAACGAGGTTTTCAACATGGCAAAGAAAATCATCGGCTTTATCAAGCTGCAGATTCCTGCAGGTAAAGCCAACCCGTCGCCGCCCGTCGGTCCCGCACTGGGCCAGCGCGGTCTGAACATCATGGAGTTCTGCAAGGCGTTCAACGCGCAGACTCAAGCGATGGAACCGGGTCTGCCGGTGCCGGTCGTCATCACGGCATTCGCGGACAAGAGCTTCACGTTCATCCTCAAGACGCCGCCCGCTACGGTTCTGATCAAGAAGGCAGCGAAGGTCGACAAGGGTTCGCCCCGTCCGCACACCGACAAGGTCGCGACGATCACGCGCGCTCAGGCTGAAGAAATCGCCAAGACCAAGATGCCGGACCTTACGGCAGCGGATATGGACGCAGCGGTCCGCACGATCGCTGGTAGCGCCCGCTCGATGGGCATCGTCGTGGAGGGCGTGTAAATGGCTAAGGTTTCCAAGCGTCAAAAGGCAATCGCCGCCAAGGTCGACAGCCAGAAGTTGTACCCGATCGTCGACGCACTGTCGCTCGTGAAGGAGTGCGCCACGGCGAAGTTCGACGAGTCGATCGATGTTGCTGTTCAACTCGGCATCGACGCGAAGAAGTCGGACCAGGTCGTTCGCGGCTCGGTCGTGCTGCCCGCAGGCACCGGCAAGTCGGTCCGTGTCGCAGTGTTCGCGCAAGGCGAAAAGGCTGAACAGGCTCGCGCCGCTGGCGCCGAAGTCGTCGGCATGGAAGACCTCGCCGAGCAGATCAAGGGCGGCAACCTGAACTTCGATATCGTGATCGCTTCGCCGGACACGATGCGCGTCGTCGGTACGCTCGGTCAGATCCTCGGCCCGCGCGGCCTGATGCCGAACCCGAAGGTCGGCACCGTGACGCCGGACGTCGCCACCGCGGTCAAGAACGCGAAGGCGGGTCAGGTTCAGTTCCGTGTCGACAAGGCTGGTATCATCCACGCCACCATCGGCCGTGCATCGTTCGAGCCGACCGCGCTGCGCAGCAACCTTAACGCGCTCCTCGATGCGCTGACCAAGGCGAAGCCGGCGACGAGCAAGGGTGTGTACCTGCGCAAGATCGCTGTCTCGAGCACGATGGGTGTCGGCGTTCGCGTCGACCAGACCACGCTCGCAGCGTAACGCAAGCGTAATGGTTTTGCCGCGCTGAGACCCGAAAGGGTGGCAGCGCGGATTTAAAGGGCTTTGGGCGGTTGGGCGGTGGCAGTTCCGCATCGCGCAACCGGTTGTCAAAGACCGTTGGCGGAGGCGCAGCAGTTGGGCGTTTCCTTAATGTAAAGCCAACGCAGATGGCGAACCCGAAAAGGTTTTGAAGTGCTGTAGTGAGCGGGAGTGGGCGGCAACGTCCCCGAGCGCAAACTGAGTTACTCCGGACTGGTCGGTCGCCGTTGTTGAACCCGGCATCTGGCGTGAAAGCGTTGGGTGTCGAATCTGGAGGTTAACCGTGCCACTGAACAAAGAAGGTAAGCAGGCCGTCGTGGCTGAAGTCTCCGCGCAAGTCGCGAAGGCTCAGACCGTGGTGTTGGCCGAGTATCGTGGAATCGCGGTTGGCGATCTGACCAAGCTGCGCGCGAAAGCGCGCGAGCAGCAGGTGTACCTGCGCGTGTTGAAGAACACGCTGGCGCGTCGCGCCGTCGAAGGTACCCCGTTTGCTCCGCTGGCAGAGCAGATGACTGGTCCCCTGATCTACGGCATCTCGGAAGATGCCATTGCTGCAGCGAAGGTCGTCAATGACTTCGCGAAGGGCAATGACAAGTTGGTCATCAAGGCCGGTTCCTACGAAGGCAAAGTGATGGACAAGGCGGGCGTGCAAGCGCTGGCCAGCATCCCGAGCCGCGAAGAACTGCTCTCGAAGCTGCTGTTCGTTATGCAGGCTCCGGTTTCCGGTATGGCGCGCGCTCTGGCCGCGCTTGCGGAAAAGAAGCAAGCCGAAGCTGCCTGATTTAAGGCAAGCGAACGAACACGGGCGAGCGAGAAAGATCGCTAGCTGTTTCCGAATTCAAATCTGGAGTAATTTCAAATGGCAATCGCAAAAGAAGACATCCTCGAAGCCGTTGGCTCGATGTCGGTTCTCGAACTGAACGAACTGGTCAAGGCTTTCGAAGAGAAGTTTGGCGTGTCGGCAGCTGCTGTGGCAGTCGCTGGCCCGGCAGGCGGCGGCGCTGCTGCTGCTGCTGAAGAGCAGACCGAATTCACGGTCAACCTGCTCGAAGCAGGCGCGAACAAGGTTTCGGTCATCAAGGCCGTTCGTGAACTGACGGGTCTCGGCCTGAAGGAAGCGAAGGACCTGGTCGACGGCGCACCGAAGCCCGTGAAGGAAGCGGTGCCCAAGGCTGCTGCTGAAGAAGCGAAGAAGAAGCTGGAAGAAGCCGGCGCAAAGGCTGAAATCAAGTAAGTTTCAGCTCGCTGTGCGAAGGCTGGCGGTTTTTACACCGCCGGCCTTTTTGTGCTTTGTGGGGACTGCGTTTCTGTGTTCGATTTTCAGGAGTCGGAGGCAGGATGCGGAACCCAGATGCCAAAGAAAACCGTCTTTCGCAGCATGGCAAGCATGCGCCGGATGACCCTTTTCTTTGTCTTCTGAAGCGACTGCAGAAGGCAAGTTTGGTCGGGCAACGGGCAAGTTATGAAAAGCCGAAATCCGTTGCCGTCAGCCAGCGGTTGGTAGAGGCCAACCACCAAGCTTCCAAGGCTCGCGAAGCCATCGGGTCTCAGTCGGTGAACACTCGGGTCGTACCCATCGGGCAATTCTGCTCCGCCCTACCCGCCGTGATTCGGAGATCGTATGCAATATTCCTTCACCGAGAAGAAGCGTATTCGCAAGAGTTTCGCGAAGCGCCCCATCGTTCACCAAGTTCCTTTCCTGCTGGCAACCCAGCTTGAATCATTCAGCACGTTTCTGCAAGCAGAAACACCGACCGTACAACGCAAACCGGAAGGTCTGCAGGCTGCGTTCACGTCCGTTTTTCCTATTGTTTCCCATAACGGCTTTGCTCGTCTAGAGTTCGTCAGCTACATGCTGTCGCCGCCGGCATTCAACATCAAAGAATGCCAGCAGCGCGGTCTGACGTACTGCTCGGCGCTGCGCGCCAAGGTCCGTCTCGTCCTGCTCGACAAGGAATCGCCGAGCAAGCCGGTCGTCAAGGAAGTGAAGGAGCAGGAAGTGTACATGGGCGAAATTCCGCTCATGACGCCGACCGGCTCGTTCGTGATCAACGGCACCGAGCGTGTCATTGTCTCGCAGCTGCACCGCTCGCCTGGCGTGTTCTTCGAACACGACAAGGGCAAGACGCACAGCTCGGGCAAGCTGCTTTTCTCGGCCCGTATCATTCCTTACCGCGGCTCGTGGCTCGACTTCGAATTCGACCCGAAGGACGTGCTGTACTTCCGCGTGGACCGTCGCCGCAAGATGCCGGTCACGATCCTGCTGAAGGCGATCGGCCTCACGCCGGAACAGATCCTCGCTAACTTCTTCGTGTTCGATAACTTCACGCTGATGCCGGAAGGCGCGCAGATGGAGTTCGTGCCGGAGCGTCTGCGTGGCGAAGTCGCGCGTTTCGATATCAGCGATCGCGACGGCAAGGTCATCGTCCAGAAGGACAAGCGGATCAACGCGAAGCACATCCGCGACCTCGAAAACGCGAAGACCACGTTTATTTCGGTCCCCGAAGATTATCTGCTCGGCCGCGTTCTCGCGAAGAACGTCGTCGACGGCGACACCGGTGAAGTCATCGCGAACGCGAACGACGAAATCACCGAAAGCGTGCTCGAGAAGCTGCGCGAAGCGAAGATCAAGGACATCCAGACGCTCTACACGAACGATCTGGACCAGGGTCCGTACATCTCGTCGACGCTGCGTATCGACGAAACCGCCGACCAGACCGCGGCGCGCATCGCGATCTACCGCATGATGCGTCCGGGCGAGCCGCCGACCGAAGAAGCGGTCGAGGCGCTGTTCAATCGTCTCTTCTACAGCGAAGAAGCGTACGACCTCTCGAAGGTGGGTCGTATGAAGTTCAACCGCCGCGTGGGCCGTGACGAAATCGTCGGCCCGATGACGCTGCAGGACGACGATATCCTCGCGACGATCAAGATCCTCGTCGAACTGCGCAACGGCAAGGGCGAAGTGGACGACATCGACCACCTCGGCAACCGTCGCGTGCGTTGCGTGGGCGAACTCGCGGAGAACCAGTTCCGCGCGGGTCTCGTGCGCGTCGAGCGCGCGGTGAAGGAACGCCTCGGCCAGGCCGAAAGCGAAAACCTGATGCCGCACGACCTGATCAACTCGAAGCCGATTTCGTCGGCGATTCGCGAGTTCTTCGGTTCGTCGCAGCTCTCGCAGTTCATGGACCAGACCAACCCGCTCTCGGAAATCACGCACAAGCGCCGTGTTTCCGCACTGGGCCCGGGCGGTCTGACGCGTGAGCGCGCAGGCTTCGAAGTCCGCGACGTGCACCCGACCCACTATGGCCGCGTGTGCCCGATCGAGACGCCGGAAGGTCCGAACATCGGCCTGATCAACTCGCTCGCGCTGTACGCGCACCTGAACGAATACGGCTTCCTCGAAACGCCGTATCGCAAGGTCGCGGACGGCAAGGTGACCGACCAGATCGACTACCTCTCGGCGATCGAAGAAGGCCGTTACGTGATCGCGCAGGCGAACGCGGCGGTGGCCGACGACGGCACGCTGACCGACGAACTCGTCTCGTCGCGTGAAGCCGGCGAAACGCTGATGGTCACGCCGGACCGCATCCAGTACATGGACGTGGCGCCGTCGCAGATCGTCTCGGTGGCTGCTTCGCTGATTCCGTTCCTCGAGCACGACGACGCGAACCGCGCATTGATGGGCTCGAACATGCAGCGTCAGGCGGTGCCCTGTCTGCGTCCGGAAAAACCGGTCGTTGGTACGGGCATCGAGCGCACGGTTGCGGTCGACTCGGGTACGACGGTTCAGGCGCTGCGTGGCGGCGTGGTGGACTACGTCGACGCGGGCCGTATCGTGATTCGTGTGAACGACGACGAAGCGGTGGCGGGTGAGGTCGGTGTCGACATCTACAACCTCATCAAGTACACGCGTTCGAACCAGAACACGAACATCAACCAGCGTCCGATCGTAAAGATGGGCGACAAGGTTGCGCGCGGCGACGTGCTGGCTGACGGCGCATCGACCGATCTGGGCGAGCTCGCGCTCGGCCAGAATATGCTGATCGCGTTCATGCCGTGGAACGGCTACAACTTCGAAGACTCGATCCTGATCTCGGAGAAGGTGGTTGCGGACGACCGTTACACGTCGATCCACATCGAAGAACTGAATGTCGTGGCTCGCGACACGAAGCTCGGACCGGAAGAAATCACGCGCGACATTTCGAACCTCGCGGAAGTGCAGCTTGGCCGTCTCGACGAGTCGGGCATCGTGTACATCGGCGCGGAAGTCGAAGCGGGCGACGTGCTCGTGGGCAAGGTCACGCCGAAGGGCGAAACCCAGCTCACGCCGGAAGAGAAGCTGCTGCGCGCGATCTTCGGCGAGAAGGCTTCGGACGTGAAGGATACGTCGCTGCGCGTGCCCTCGGGCATGAGCGGCACGGTCATCGACGTGCAGGTGTTCACGCGTGAAGGCATCCAGCGCGACAAGCGTGCGCAACAGATCATCGACGATGAGCTGAAGCGCTATCGCCTCGACCTGAACGACCAGCTGCGTATCGTGGAAGGCGACGCGTTCCAGCGTCTCGCGCGCATGCTTGAAGGCAAGGTTGCGAACGGCGGTCCGAAGAAGCTCGCGAAGGGCACGAAGATCGAACGGGCATACCTCGAAGATCTGGACCACTACCACTGGTTCGACATCCGCCTCGCGGACGAAGAAGCAGCGGCCCAGCTCGAAGCGATCAAGAACTCGATCGAAGAGAAGCGTCACCAGTTCGACCTCGCGTTCGAAGAGAAGCGCAAGAAGCTCACGCAAGGCGACGAACTGCCGCCGGGCGTGCTGAAGATGGTCAAGGTGTACCTCGCGGTGAAGCGCCGTCTGCAGCCTGGCGACAAGATGGCAGGCCGTCACGGTAACAAGGGTGTCGTGTCGAAGATCGTCCCGATCGAAGACATGCCGTACATGGCCGACGGCCGTCCGGCAGACGTCGTGCTGAACCCGCTTGGCGTGCCGTCACGGATGAACGTGGGTCAGGTTCTCGAAGTGCACCTTGGCTGGGCCGCGAAGGGTCTCGGCTGGCGTATCGGCGAAATGCTGGCCCGTCAGGCGAAGATCGCAGAGCTGCGTACGTTCCTCACGAAGATCTACAACGAGTCGGGTCACGCGGAAGATCTGGACAGCTTCAGCGACGACGAAATCCTCGAACTCGCGAAGAACCTGCGTGAAGGCGTGCCGTTCGCGACGCCGGTGTTCGACGGTGCGACCGAAGAAGAAATGTCGAAGATGCTCGACCTCGCCTACCCGGACGAGATCGCGCACAACCTCGGCATGACGAAGTCGAAGAACCAGGTGCGTCTGTACGACGGCCGCACGGGTGAAGCCTTCGAGCGTACGGTCACCGTGGGCTACATGCACTACCTGAAGCTGCACCACCTTGTCGACGACAAGATGCACGCGCGTTCGACGGGTCCGTACTCGCTCGTCACGCAGCAGCCGCTGGGTGGTAAGGCGCAGTTCGGCGGCCAGCGTTTCGGTGAAATGGAAGTGTGGGCGCTCGAAGCGTACGGCGCATCGTATGTGCTGCAGGAAATGTTGACGGTGAAGTCCGATGACGTGACTGGCCGGACGAAGGTGTACGAGAACCTCGTCAAGGGCGACCACGTGATCGATGCGGGCATGCCGGAATCCTTCAACGTGCTGGTGAAGGAAATCCGCTCGCTCGGTATCGACATCGACCTCGACCGCAACTAATCGGACTACGGAGAGAAGGCAATGAAAGCTCTGCTCGATCTATTCAAGCAAGTCCAACAAGAAGAAGTTTTTGACGCGATCAAGATCGGTCTGGCCTCGCCGGACAAGATCCGTTCGTGGTCGTTCGGCGAAGTGAAGAAGCCGGAGACCATCAACTACCGTACCTTCAAGCCGGAACGGGATGGTCTGTTCTGCGCGAAGATCTTCGGGCCGATCAAGGACTACGAGTGCCTGTGCGGCAAGTACAAGCGCCTGAAGCACCGTGGCGTGATCTGCGAGAAGTGCGGCGTGGAAGTCACGCTGGCCAAGGTGCGTCGCGAGCGCATGGGCCACATCGAGCTGGCCTCGCCGGTCGCGCACATCTGGTTCCTGAAGTCGCTGCCGTCGCGTCTGGGCATGGTGCTCGACATGACGCTGCGCGACATCGAGCGCGTGCTGTACTTCGAAGCGTACGTGGTGATCGATCCGGGCATGACGCCGCTGAAGGCGCGGCAGATCATGACCGAAGAGGATTACTACAACAAGGTCGAGGAATACGGTGACGAATTCCGCGCCGAGATGGGCGCGGAAGGCGTGCGCGAGCTGCTGCGCGCGATCAACATCGACGAACAGGTCGAGACGCTGCGCACGGAACTGAAGAACACCGGCTCCGAAGCGAAGATCAAGAAGTACGCGAAGCGCCTGAAGGTGCTCGAGGCCTTCCAGCGTTCGGGCATCAAGCCCGAATGGATGGTGCTCGAAGTGCTGCCGGTGCTGCCGCCCGAACTGCGTCCGCTCGTGCCGCTGGACGGTGGCCGCTTCGCGACCTCGGACCTGAACGACCTGTATCGCCGCGTCATTAACCGTAACAACCGTCTGAAGCGTCTGCTCGAGCTCAAGGCGCCGGAGATCATCGTCCGCAACGAAAAGCGGATGCTCCAGGAAGCCGTGGACTCGCTGCTCGACAACGGTCGTCGCGGCAAGGCGATGACGGGCGCGAACAAGCGTCCGCTGAAGTCGCTCGCCGACATGATCAAGGGTAAGGGCGGCCGCTTCCGTCAGAACCTGCTGGGTAAGCGTGTGGACTACTCGGGCCGTTCGGTCATCGTGGTGGGTCCGACGCTGAAGCTGCACCAGTGCGGTCTGCCGAAGCTGATGGCGCTCGAACTGTTCAAGCCGTTCATCTTCAACAAGCTGGAAACGATGGGCGTTGCCACGACCATCAAGGCTGCGAAGAAAGAAGTCGAGAACCAGACGCCGGTGGTGTGGGACATTCTCGAAGAAGTCATTCGCGAACATCCGGTGATGCTGAACCGTGCGCCTACGCTTCACCGTCTTGGCATTCAGGCTTTCGAGCCGGTGCTGATCGAAGGTAAGGCAATCCAGCTGCACCCGCTCGTTTGCGCGGCGTTCAACGCCGACTTCGACGGTGACCAGATGGCTGTCCACGTTCCGCTGTCGCTCGAAGCGCAGATGGAAGCGCGCACGCTCATGCTCGCGTCGAACAATGTCCTGTTCCCGGCCAACGGCGATCCGTCGATCGTGCCGTCGCAGGATATCGTGCTTGGCCTCTACTACGCGACGCGTGAAGCGGTCAACGGCAAGGGCGAAGGCATGACGTTCACGGGCGTGTCGGAAGTCCTGCGCGCCTACGAGAACAAGGAAGTCGAGCTGGCCTCGCGCGTCAACGTGCGTATTACCGAAATGGTCCACAACGAGGACAAGTCGGAAGGCGCACCGGCATTCGTGCCGAAGATCACGCTGTACGCGACCACGGTTGGTCGTTCGATCCTCTCGGAAATCCTGCCGCCTGGCCTGCCGTTCTCGGTGCTGAACAAGCCGCTCAAGAAGAAGGAAATCTCGCGTCTGATCAACACGGCATTCCGCAAGTGCGGTCTGCGCGAGACGGTGATTTTCGCTGACCAGCTGATGCAGTCGGGCTTCCGCCTCGCAACGCGCGCCGGCATTTCGATCTGCGTGGACGACATGCTCGTGCCGCCGCAGAAGGAAACCATCGTCGGTGACGCCGCGAAGAAGGTGAAGGAGTACGACCGTCAGTACATGTCGGGTCTTGTCACCGCGCAGGAACGCTACAACAACGTGGTCGACATCTGGTCGGCAACGTCGGAAGCGGTCGGCAAGGCGATGATGGAGCAGCTCGCGACGGAACCGGTGGTCGACCGCGACGGCAAGGAAACGCGTCAGGAATCGTTCAACTCGATCTACATGATGGCCGACTCGGGCGCGCGGGGTTCCGCGGTCCAGATCCGTCAGCTGGCGGGGATGCGCGGCCTGATGGCGAAGCCGGACGGCTCGATTATCGAAACGCCGATTACCGCGAACTTCCGCGAAGGTCTGAACGTGTTGCAGTACTTCATCTCGACCCACGGTGCACGTAAGGGTCTGGCTGATACGGCACTGAAGACCGCGAACTCGGGTTACCTGACGCGTCGTCTCGTGGACGTCACGCAGGATCTCGTGGTCGTCGAGGAGGATTGCGGCACGTCGAACGGCGTGGCGATGAAGGCGCTCGTGGAAGGCGGTGAAGTCGTCGAAGCGCTGCGCGACCGTATTCTCGGCCGCGTTGCGGTGGCGGACGTCGTCAATCCGGAAACGCAGGAGACGATCTACGCGGCGGGCGATCTGCTCGACGAAGACGCGGTCGAAACGATCGAGAGCCTCGGTATCGACGAAGTGCGCGTGCGTACGCCGCTTACCTGCGAAACGCGTTATGGCCTGTGTGCCTCGTGTTACGGCCGCGACCTTGGCCGCGGCTCGCGTGTGAACGTCGGCGAAGCGGTCGGCGTGATCGCGGCGCAGTCGATCGGTGAACCGGGCACGCAGCTCACGATGCGTACGTTCCACATCGGTGGTGCGGCATCGCGTGCAGCAGTCGCTTCGTCGATCGAAGCCAAGTCGAACGGTACCGTGCGCTTCACGGTGACGATGCGTTACGTGACGAATGCGAAGGGCGAGCAGATCGTCATCTCGCGTTCGGGCGAAGCCATCATTGCCGACGATCACGGTCGCGAGCGCGAGCGTCACAAGGTGCCGTACGGCGCGACGCTGCTGCAGCTCGACGGCGCGCAGATCAAGGCCGGCACGCAGCTCGCGACGTGGGATCCGCTCACGCGTCCGATCATCACCGAGTACGGTGGCACGGTGAAGTTCGAGAACGTCGAGGAAGGCGTGACCGTGGCCAAGCAGATCGACGACGTCACGGGTCTGTCGACCCTCGTCGTGATCGACGTGAAGCGCCGCGGTTCGCAAGCTTCGAAGAGCGTGCGCCCGCAGGTCAAGCTGCTCGACGCCAATGGCGAAGAAGTGAAGATCCCGGGCACGGAGCACTCGGTGCAGATCGGCTTCCAGGTCGGCGCGCTGATTACCGTGAAGGACGGTCAGCAGGTTCAGGTGGGTGAAGTGCTCGCACGTATCCCGACCGAATCGCAGAAGACGCGTGACATTACCGGTGGTCTGCCGCGTGTGGCCGAGCTGTTCGAAGCACGTTCGCCGAAGGACGCCGGTATCCTGGCAGAAGTCACGGGTACCACGTCGTTTGGTAAGGACACGAAGGGCAAGCAGCGTCTCGTTATCACGGACCTCGAAGGCAATCAGCACGAGTTCCTGATCGCGAAGGAAAAGCAGGTGCTGGTCCACGACGGTCAGGTCGTCAACAAGGGCGAAATGATCGTGGACGGCCCGGCCGATCCGCACGACATCCTGCGTCTGCAGGGTATCGAGGCGCTGTCGCGCTACATCGTGGACGAAGTGCAGGACGTGTACCGTCTGCAGGGCGTGAAGATCAACGACAAGCACATCGAAGTGATCGTGCGTCAGATGCTGCGCCGCGTGCAGATCACCGACAACGGTGATACGCGCTTCATCCCGGGCGAGCAGGTCGAGCGTTCGGACATGCTGGACGAGAACGACCGCATGAACGCGGAAGACAAGCGTCCGGCAACGTACGAGAACGTGCTGCTCGGTATCACGAAGGCATCGCTCTCGACCGACTCGTTCATCTCGGCGGCATCGTTCCAGGAAACGACCCGCGTGCTGACCGAAGCGGCGATCATGGGCAAGCGCGACGATCTGCGTGGCCTGAAGGAAAACGTGATCGTCGGCCGTCTGATTCCGGCCGGTACGGGTCTCGCGTTCCACAAGGCACGCAAGGCGAAGGAATCGTCGGATCGCGAGCGTTTCGACCAGATCGCAGCGGAAGAAGCGTTCGAATTCGGCACGCCGGAAACTCCGGCTGTCGAAGAGCCGCAGCAGCCGCATACGACGGACGAGTAAGCTTGGGGCGGCGCAAGCCGCCCCATGTGAAAGTCAGGAGAACCGCCCGGTTTCGCACTCGGCGGTTCTTTTTTTTCAGACACGCTTCGTGCGCATGCAGGCGGTTGCCGGGCAGGCCGCGAGCGAGCGTTGAACTGGCCGACCGGTTATGGGTCGGCTGGTATCTTGCAGGGGGATCAAACCTATGTGGATCGTCGGCGGCGGACTGCTGCTCAACCTGGTGGCGTCCATTGGCATGTTCTCGTGGCTGTTGCATCACCGGCCGCCTGAGTATGCAGCGAGCTTTTTCGCGGCTTTTCTCGTTGTATGGGCGTTCATTGTCATCGGCTTCATCCTGCTCGTTGCCCGCAAGGCCAAGCTGGGCGCCACACTCATTTCCATTGGCTCATTGCTGTTCGTTCCCGTTGGTCTCGTGGCCATCGTGGGCAGCATTTGCGTCGCCCGCCGCCAGGCGCCGCAGACGCCGCGCAAGCATCGCAACTGATCTCTAACGGCATACTCGAGGGCGGCGAGTGAGGTGAACTGTGCACGTGCGCGGCAAACACCTGGCCGATTGGCCAACGTGGTGCCGCATGTCGGGCACACCGCGAGCCGGTTGGTAAAATGCGCCAACCGGCCTTTACATTTTGCGTCCCTCCATGTCCCGCTCCCTCGAAATCCTCAACGAAGTCTTCGGTTATCCCGCGTTCAGAGGGCAGCAGGCAGAGGTCGTGGAGCACGTTGCGGCTGGCGGCGATTCGCTGGTGCTCATGCCCACCGGCGGCGGCAAATCGCTCTGCTATCAGATCCCGGCACTCGTGCGCCATGAAGCGGGTCTTGGCGCCGGCATCGTCGTTTCACCGCTCATTGCTCTCATGCAGGACCAGGTGGCGGCGCTCACCGAAGTGGGGGTGCACGCCGCGTACCTCAACTCCACCCTCTCCGGCGCGGAGGCCGCGGCGACCGAGCGCGCGCTGCGCGAAGGCGACATCGATCTGCTCTATGTCGCGCCGGAGCGACTCATGACGCCGCGCTTTCTCGATCTGCTCGAACGCGCGCGCATCGGACTTTTCGCCATTGACGAGGCTCATTGCGTATCGCAATGGGGGCACGATTTCCGGCCGGAGTACATCCAGCTCTCGGTGCTGCACGAGCGGTTCCCGAACGTCCCGCGCATCGCACTCACCGCGACAGCGGACGCGATCACGCGCGATGAGATCGTGCATCGCCTCGCGCTCGACGACGCGCGCATTTTCGTCTCGAGTTTCGACAGGCCGAACATCCGTTACCGCATCGTCGAAAAGGACAACGCGCGCACGCAGCTGCTCGATTTCATCCGCGCCGAGCACACGCGCGCCGACGGCACGACAGATGCCGGCGTCGTCTATTGCCTCTCGCGCCGCAAGGTCGAAGAGACCGCGGAATGGCTGAAGGGACAGGGCATTCGTGCGCTGCCCTATCACGCCGGCATGGAGTTCGAGGTGCGCCAGAAGCACCAGGAGCTCTTTCAGCGCGAGGAAGGCGTCGTGATGTGCGCGACGATCGCGTTCGGCATGGGCATCGACAAACCCGACGTGCGCTTCGTCGCGCACCTCGATCTGCCCAAGAGCGTGGAAGGCTATTACCAGGAAACGGGCCGGGCGGGCCGCGACGGGCTGGCGGCAAACGCATGGATGGCCTATGGCCTCGGCGACGTCGTCCAGCAACGCAAGATGATCGACGAATCCGACGCGGACGAAGCGCACAAGCGTGTACAGACCGGCAAGCTCGACGCGCTGCTTGGCCTGTGCGAAACCGCGTCGTGCCGCCGTGTGCGGCTGCTGGCTTACTTCGGTGAAGAGAGCAAACCCTGCGGCAACTGCGACACCTGCCTCGAGCCGCCCGACACCTGGGATGCCACGCGCGAGGCGCAGATGGCGCTCTCCTGCGTGTTCCGCGCGCAGCGCGCGAGCGGTTTCAACTTCGGCGCGGGCCATCTGATCGATATCCTGCGCGGCAACCGCAACGAGAAGATCCTGCAGCGCGGCCACGAGAAGCTCTCGACGTTCGGTATTGGCGCGGCGCTCGCTGACGCCGAATGGCGTGCGATCTTCCGGCAACTCGTTGCGTTCGGTTTTCTCGCCGTCGATCACGATGGCTTCGGCTCGCTTGTTCTGACAGAGGCGAGCAAGGCCGTCCTCAAGGGCGAGCAGAATGTGACCATGCGCCGCTACGTGAAGCCTCAGCGCACGCGGCAATCGTCGGGTCGCACCAGTGAGCGTGCCGACCCGACCCTCGGCATGAGCGCGCGCCAGCGTTCGCGCTGGGAGCGCCTGCGTCTGTGGCGCACTGAAACGGCGAAGAGCGACGGCGTGCCGGCCTACGTCATCTTCCACGACGCCACGCTGGCGGAGATCGCCCGCAACGGTCCCGAGTCCGTCGACGAGCTGCGTGAGATTCCCGGCATTGGCGCGCGCAAGCTCGAACGCTTCGGCGAGGAGCTCGTCGAGGTCGTCGGCGACGAATGAGCGGTAGCCGCTATCGCCGGGTGACGCGGGATCGAGTGCCAGAGTCGCTTGCCGTCACGCCACGGTCATTTGCTCCGTTCTCCGAAAGTCGCAAGCCGTTGACTTGCTTGGTATTTTCGGAATATCATGTTCGGTTCCGGTTCTTGGGATGTTTGCGCTCGCCATCACTGTCCAGCAGGACAGGGTGAGATTTGGCGGACGTTGCCGGTTCCGGAGTTCGATACGCATTTATTTCCGCTTTGCCCGGAAATAAATGCGTCGATTTTGTTCAATTTCAGGAATAAACAATGCCAACCATCAATCAACTGGTTCGCAAAGGCCGCACTTCGGAAGTTACGAAGAGCAAGAGCCCGGCCTTGCAGGACTGCCCGCAGCGTCGCGGCGTGTGCACCCGCGTGTACACGACGACGCCGAAGAAGCCGAACTCGGCACTCCGTAAGGTCGCCAAGGTTCGCCTGACGAACGGCTTCGAAGTCATTTCGTACATCGGTGGTGAAGGCCACAACCTGCAGGAACACTCGGTCGTGCTGATCCGCGGCGGCCGTGTGAAGGACTTGCCGGGTGTGCGTTACCACATGGTTCGTGGCTCGCTGGATACCCAGGGCGTCAAGGATCGTAAGCAGGCTCGTTCGAAGTACGGCGCGAAGCGCGCTAAGGCTGCGAAGTAACAGTGAGCCGTCGTCTGCGCTGCAGGGCGCTGGCGATAAGAGCGACAGGTGCCGGATTGGCCGGTGCTGTCGAGTAAGTGGTCACCCGACCGGGCTGGTAAGTCGTAATGGATGAATCGGGTTAGTTGGTGGCCGCGGAGCGCAAGGGATCCAACCCGCGCTTCAACTGAAAAGTTAAAGGAAGAAACATGCCGCGTCGTCGCGAAGTTCCCAAGCGGGAAGTGTTGCCGGATCCGAAGTTCGGCAACGTTGATGTAGCCAAGTTCATGAACGTGCTGATGCTCTCCGGCAAGAAGTCGGTTGCCGAGCGTATCGTGTACGGCGCTTTCGAGCAGATCCAGACCAAGGGTGGCAAGGACCCGCTGGAAGTGTTCACTGTCGCGCTCAACAACGTGAAGCCGGTGGTGGAAGTGAAGAGCCGCCGCGTTGGTGGTGCGAACTATCAGGTTCCGGTCGAAGTGCGCCCCTCGCGTCGTATGGCATTGGCGATGCGTTGGCTGCGTGAAGCCGCGAAGAAGCGCAGCGAGAAGTCGATGGCCCTGCGTCTGGCAGGTGAACTCTCCGAAGCGGCCGAAGGCCGCGGTGGCGCAATGAAGAAGCGCGACGAAGTTCACCGGATGGCAGAAGCGAACAAGGCGTTCTCGCACTTCCGCTTCTAAGAGAAAACCCCTTGCGGGGTTTGCTCCAAAAGCGGAAAAAATTCCGGGCGGGTGCGCTTATCGAGCGCCTCGCCCGTTTGTGTTCAGGCGCGTTGGGATCAACCCGGTCGGGATCGATCCGGCGCGCACCTCCCCATAGAGGATCAAAGTGGCTCGCAAGACTCCTATCGAGCGCTACCGCAACATCGGTATTAGCGCTCACATCGACGCCGGCAAGACGACGACGACCGAGCGCATTCTGTTTTACACCGGCGTGAACCACAAGATTGGTGAAGTTCACGACGGCGCCGCGACCATGGACTGGATGGAGCAGGAGCAGGAGCGTGGCATCACGATTACCTCCGCTGCTACGACCGCCTTCTGGAAGGGCATGGGCGGTAACTATCCTGAGCACCGTATCAACATCATCGACACCCCGGGCCACGTCGACTTCACGATCGAAGTCGAGCGCTCGATGCGCGTGCTCGACGGTGCGTGCATGGTCTACTGCGCCGTGGGCGGCGTGCAGCCGCAGTCGGAAACGGTGTGGCGCCAGGCGAACAAGTACAAGGTTCCCCGTCTCGCGTTCGTCAACAAGATGGACCGTACCGGCGCGAACTTCTTCAAGGTCTACGACCAGCTGAAGACCCGCCTGAAGGCGAACCCGGTTCCGGTCGTGGTGCCGATCGGTTCGGAAGAAACCTTCAAGGGCGTCGTCGACCTCCTGAAGATGAAGGCGATCATTTGGGACGAAGCCTCGCAAGGCACGAAATTCGACTATGTCGACATCCCGGCTGAACTCGTCGACTCGTGCAACGAGTGGCGCGAGAAGATGATCGAGTCGGCGGCTGAAGCCAGCGAAGAGCTGATGGAAAAGTACCTCGGCGGCGAAGAGCTCTCGGAAGCTGAAATCGTCAAGGCACTGCGCGACCGTACGATCGCGTGCGAAATCCAGCCGATGCTGTGCGGCACCGCGTTCAAGAACAAGGGCGTGCAGCGCATGCTCGACGCCGTGATCGACTTCCTGCCGTCGCCGGTGGATATCCCCCCGGTCAAGGGCGAACTCGAAAACGGTGAAACGGCAGAGCGCCGCGCAGCCGACGACGAGAAGTTCGCGGCACTCGCGTTCAAGATCATGACCGACCCGTTCGTCGGCCAGCTGATCTTCTTCCGCGCGTACTCGGGCATCGTCAACTCGGGCGACACGGTGTTGAACTCGACCAAGGGCAAGAAGGAACGCCTCGGCCGTATTCTGCAGATGCACGCGAACAACCGTGAAGAAATCAAGGAAGTTCGCGCAGGCGACATCGCTGCTGCGGTTGGCCTGAAGGAAGCGACCACGGGTGACACGCTGTGCGACCCGGCGAACCCGATCATTCTGGAACGCATGGTGTTCCCGGAGCCGGTGATTTCGCAGGCCGTCGAGCCGAAGACCAAGCCTGACCAGGAAAAGATGGGCATCGCCCTGAACCGCCTGGCGCAGGAAGACCCGTCGTTCCGCGTCCAGACGGACGAGGAATCGGGCCAGACCATCATTTCGGGCATGGGCGAGCTCCACCTCGAAATTCTGGTCGACCGTATGAAGCGCGAATTCGGCGTGGAAGCGACTGTCGGCAAGCCGCAGGTTGCCTACCGCGAAACGATCCGCGCCATTGCGAAGGACGTTGAAGGCAAGTTCGTCAAGCAGTCGGGTGGTCGCGGCCAGTACGGTCACGCGGTCATCACGCTCGAGCCGAACGAGCAGGGCAAGGGCTACGAGTTCCTGGACGAGATCAAGGGCGGCGTGATTCCGCGCGAGTACATCCCGGCAGTGGACAAGGGTATTGCCGACACGCTGAAGTCGGGCGTGCTGGCGGGCTTCCCGGTTGTCGACGTGAAGGTTCACCTGACGTTCGGTTCGTACCACGACGTCGACTCGAACGAAAACGCGTTCCGCATGGCCGGTTCGATGGCGTTCAAGGAAGCCATGCGCAAGGCGCAGCCGGTCATCCTCGAACCGATGATGGCTGTCGAAGTCGAAACGCCGGAAGACTACATGGGCAACGTGATGGGCGACCTGTCGGGCCGTCGCGGTATCGTCCAGGGCATGGAAGACATGGTTGGCGGCGGCAAGATCGTTCGCGCCGAAGTGCCCCTGTCGGAAATGTTCGGCTACTCGACGTCGCTGCGCTCGCTCACGCAGGGCCGCGCAACGTACACGATGGAGTTCAAGCACTACGCAGAAGCACCGCGTAACGTGGCCGACGCGATCATCAGCGCGAAGGCGAAGTAAGCATCGGCGCAAAAGCGGACCAGGCAGCGGTGCCTGGTCCGCAATACACAGTCACCGGTTCAACACTTTTTTGAAAGAAGAGAAACATGGCAAAAGGTAAATTCGAACGGACCAAGCCGCACGTGAACGTGGGCACGATCGGTCACGTTGACCACGGCAAGACCACGCTGACGGCAGCGATCACGACGGTTCTGACCGCGAAGTTCGGCGGCGAGGCGAAGGCATACGACCAGATCGACGCAGCGCCGGAAGAAAAGGCACGTGGTATTACCATCAACACCGCGCACGTCGAGTACGAAACGGCTAACCGCCACTACGCACACGTCGACTGCCCGGGCCACGCTGACTATGTGAAGAACATGATCACGGGCGCGGCACAGATGGACGGCGCAATCCTGGTGTGCTCGGCCGCTGACGGCCCGATGCCGCAGACGCGTGAGCACATCCTGCTGGCCCGTCAGGTTGGCGTGCCGTACATCATCGTGTTCCTGAACAAGTGCGACATGGTGGACGATGCCGAGCTGCTCGAGCTGGTCGAAATGGAAGTGCGCGAACTTCTGTCGAAGTACGACTTCCCGGGCGACGACACGCCGATCATCAAGGGTTCGGCGAAGCTGGCGCTGGAAGGCGACAAGGGTGAGCTGGGCGAAGTGGCGATCATGAACCTGGCCGACGCGCTGGACACGTACATCCCGACGCCGGAGCGCGCGGTTGACGGTGCGTTCCTGATGCCGGTGGAAGACGTGTTCTCGATCTCGGGTCGCGGCACGGTGGTGACGGGTCGCGTGGAGCGCGGCATCGTCAAGGTCGGCGAGGAAATCGAAATCGTCGGTATCAAGCCGACGGTGAAGACGACCTGCACGGGCGTGGAAATGTTCCGCAAGCTGCTCGACCAGGGTCAGGCGGGCGACAACGTTGGTATCCTGCTGCGCGGCACGAAGCGTGAAGACGTGGAGCGCGGCCAGGTTCTGGCGAAGCCGGGTTCGATCACGCCGCACACGCACTTCACGGCTGAAGTGTACGTGCTGAGCAAGGACGAAGGCGGCCGCCACACGCCGTTCTTCAACAACTACCGTCCGCAGTTCTACTTCCGTACGACGGACGTGACGGGCTCGATCGAGCTGCCGAAGGACAAGGAAATGGTGATGCCGGGCGACAACGTGTCGATCACGGTGAAGCTGATCGCTCCGATCGCGATGGAAGAAGGTCTGCGCTTCGCAATCCGCGAAGGTGGCCGTACCGTCGGCGCCGGCGTCGTCGCCAAGATCATCGAGTAATCGGGTAGAATGCTCGGTTTGCTGTAGAAGTTGATGTATCCGGGCCTGGTTTGCGGCTCCCCGCCGCAGACCAGGCCTACGCTCTTTACTAGTCTGGCGGAGCAAGTCCGCCTCGCTCTTTTCAAGGAATCGTCATGCAGAACCAGAAAATCCGTATTCGCCTGAAGGCTTTCGACTATCGCCTGATCGACCAGTCGGCCGCCGAGATCGTTGACACGGCGAAGCGGACGGGTGCAATCGTCCGTGGCCCGGTGCCGCTGCCGACGCGCATCCAGCGTTTCGACATCCTGCGTTCGCCGCACGTCAACAAGACGTCGCGCGATCAGCTCGAAATCCGTACCCACCTGCGCCTGATGGACATCGTCGACCCGACGGACAAGACCGTCGACGCACTGATGAAGCTGGATCTGCCGGCTGGTGTGGACGTCGAAATCAAGCTGCAGTAAGACCCTCTGGCGCGACCAGAGTTGTCTGGTGGCGCTAAGTCTTTGATTGCTTGCGGAAAACGAGAAGGGGCGTTATACTTGACGTCTTTTCGCGCATCTGCGCAAAAAGCTGGTGCGTCCTTTTCGCGCCTTTACCGTGAAAAGGGCTGGAAAAGCACCGGCACTTTGTAAATTAGCCCCGACCAATCGCAGTCGGGAATGGAGAAAACGATGAGCCTTGGACTCGTAGGTCGCAAGGTTGGCATGACCCGTATCTTCACGGCCGATGGGGACTCGATTCCCGTTACCGTGCTGGACGTGTCCGACAACCGCGTGACGCAGATCAAGACTGTTGAAACCGACGGCTACACGGCCGTTCAGGTTGCGTTCGGTACGCGCCGTGCATCGCGCGTGACGAAGCCGCTCGCAGGTCATCTCGCCAAAGCTGGCGTTCAAGCCGGTGAAATCCTCAAGGAATTCCAGATCGACGCCGCCAAGGCTGCCGAGCTGTCCGCTGGCGCCGTGATCGGTGTGGATCTTTTCGAAGAAGGCCAGAAGGTCGACGTGCAAGGCACCTCGATCGGTAAGGGCTACGCCGGTACCATCAAGCGTTACAACTTCGCCTCGGGCCGTGCTTCGCACGGTAACTCGCGCTCGCACAACGTGCCGGGCTCGATCGGTATGGCGCAGGATCCGGGTCGCGTGTTCCCGGGCAAGCGCATGACCGGTCACATGGGTGACGAGACCGTGACGGTGCAAAACCTCGAAATCGCACGTATCGACGCAGAGCGCAAGCTGCTGCTCGTGAAGGGTGCCGTTCCGGGCGCGAAGGGCGGCAAGGTTTTCGTGACGCCGGCGGTGAAGGCCCGCGTGAAGAAAGGAGCGCAATAATGGAACTGAAGCTCCTGAACGCTAATGGTCAGGAAGGTGCTGCAGTCAACGCGTCGGACGTCGTGTTCGGTCGTGACTACAACGAAGCCCTGATTCACCAGATCGTCGTCGCCTACCAGGCGAACGCACGTAGCGGCAACCGCGCGCAGAAGGATCGCGAGCAGGTCAAGCACACCACCAAGAAGCCGTGGCGCCAGAAGGGTACGGGCCGTGCTCGTGCCGGTATGTCGTCGAGCCCGCTGTGGCGCGGCGGTGGTCGTATCTTCCCGAACTCGCCGGAAGAAAACTTCTCGCACAAGGTCAACAAGAAGATGCATCGCGCAGGTCTCTGCTCGATCTTCTCGCAGCTGGCCCGCGAAGGCCGCATCTCGGTCGTCGAAGAGCTGTCGCTCGAAGCGCCGAAGACGAAGCTGCTGGCCGAAAAGTTCAAGGCCATGGGTCTCGAATCCGTGCTGGTCATCACCGACACGGTCGACGAGAACCTGTATCTCGCGTCGCGCAACCTGCCCCACGTGGCAGTCGTTGAGCCGCGTTTCGCCGACCCGCTCTCGCTGATCTACTTCAAGAAGATTCTGATCACGAAGGCTGCGGTCGCCCAGATCGAGGAGTTGCTGTCATGAGCGAGATTCGCAAGAACGATCATCGTTTGATGCAGGTCCTGCTCGCGCCGGTGATCTCCGAAAAGGCGACGCTGGTGGCGGACAAGAACGAACAAGTTGTGTTCGAAGTCGCGCCGGACGCGACCAAGCAGGAAGTCAAGGCTGCTGTCGAGCTGCTGTTCAAGGTGGAAGTCAATTCCGTCAACGTGCTGGTCCAGAAGGGCAAAAACAAGCGTTTTGGCCGTTTCGTTGGTAAGCGCAAGGACGTGAAGAAGGCGTACGTCTGCCTGAAGCCCGGCCAGGAAATCAACTTTGAAACGGAGGCCAAGTAATCATGGCAATCGTGAAAGTTAAGCCGACTTCGCCCGGTCGCCGCGCGATGGTGAAGATCGTCAACAAGGAATTGCACAAGGGCGCGCCGTATGCACCGCTGCTCGAAAAGCAATCCTCGAAGGCGGGCCGTAACAACAACGGTCACATCACGACGCGTCACCAGGGTGGCGGTCACAAGCAGCATTACCGTGTGATCGATTTCCGTCGCAACAAGGACGGCATTGCGGCAAAGATCGAGCGTCTCGAGTACGACCCGAACCGTAGCGCGAACATCGCGCTGGTTCTGTACGCAGACGGCGAGCGCCGCTACATCATCGCTCCGAAGGGCGCGACGGTGGGTCAACCGCTGATGTCGGGTTCGGAAGCGCCGATCCGCGCGGGCAACGCCCTGCCGATCCGCAACATCCCGGTCGGTACGACGATCCACTGCATCGAAATGCTGCCGGGCAAGGGTGCGCAGATTGCGCGTTCGGCCGGTACGTCGGCGATGCTGCTGGCCCGTGAAGGCGTCTACGCGCAGGTTCGTCTACGTTCGGGCGAAATCCGCCGCGTGCACGTCGAATGCCGCGCGACGATCGGTGAAGTTGGCAACGAAGAGCACAGCCTCCGTCAAATCGGTAAGGCTGGTGCGAACCGCTGGCGCGGTATCCGCCCGACGGTCCGTGGCGTTGCAATGAACCCGGTCGACCACCCGCACGGTGGTGGCGAAGGCAAGACTGCGGCTGGTCGCGACCCGGTGAGCCCGTGGGGCACGCCGACGAAGGGCTATCGCACCCGCAGCAACAAGCGCACGACGAGCATGATCGTCCAGCGCCGTCACAAGCGTTAAGGAGTAGGCAATGGCACGTTCTATCAAGAAAGGTCCGTTCTGCGACGCCCATTTGCTGAAGAAGGTTGAGGCGGCTGCAGCTACGCGCGACAAGAAACCGATCAAGACCTGGTCGCGTCGTTCGACGATCCTGCCGGACTTCATCGGCCTGACGATCGCCGTACACAACGGCCGTCAACACGTTCCCGTGTATGTCACGGAAAACATGGTCGGCCACAAGCTTGGCGAGTTCGCACTGACCCGTACGTTCAAGGGTCACGCGGCCGACAAGAAGGCCAAGAAATAAGGGGCAATCAAGATGGAAGTGAAGGCAATTCATCGCGGTGCCCGCATCTCGGCGCAGAAAACGCGTCTTGTGGCTGACCAGATCCGCGGTCTGCCGGTTGACAAGGCACTGAACGTTCTGACGTTCTCGCCGAAGAAAGCGGCCGGCATCGTGAAAAAGGTTGTGCTCTCGGCGATCGCAAACGCGGAACACAACGAAGGCGCCGACATCGACGAGCTCAAGATCAAGAGCATCTACGTCGACAAGGCGGCTTCGCTGAAGCGTTTCACCGCGCGCGCCAAGGGCCGCGGCAACCGCATCGAGAAGCAATCCTGTCACATCACTGTGACGGTCGGGAATTAAGGAGCCATACGATGGGACAGAAAATTCATCCGACTGGCTTCCGTTTGGCCGTCAGCCGCAATTGGGCGTCGCGTTGGTACGCGAACAACAACAATTTCGCGGCGATGTTGAAGGAAGACATCGGTGTTCGTGAATACCTGAAGAAGAAGCTGAAGAACGCTTCGGTGGGCCGTGTTGTGATCGAGCGTCCGGCAAAGAACGCTCGGATCACGATTTACAGCTCGCGTCCGGGTGTGGTGATCGGCAAGAAGGGCGAGGACATCGAACTCCTCAAGGCTGAACTCCAGAAGCGCATGGGCGTTCCGGTTCATGTGAACATCGAAGAAATCCGCAAGCCGGAAACCGATGCGCAACTGATCGCCGACTCGATCACGCAGCAGCTCGAGCGCCGGATCATGTTCCGCCGCGCGATGAAGCGCGCGATGCAGAACGCGATGCGTCTGGGTGCTCAGGGCATCAAGATCATGAGCGCCGGCCGTCTGAACGGTATCGAAATCGCGCGTACCGAGTGGTATCGCGAAGGTCGCGTGCCGCTTCACACGCTGCGTGCTGACATCGACTACGCAACCTCGGAAGCGAAGACGACGTACGGCATCATCGGCGTGAAGGTTTGGGTCTACAAGGGCGACACGCTCGGCCGCAACGACGCACCGGTGGTGGAAGAAGTCGCCGAAGAAAAGCGTCCGCGCCGCAACGCGCGCCCGGGCGATCGTCGCCCGCGTCGTGATGGTGAAGGCGCACCGGGCGCCCGTCGTGGCGCACCGCGCCGTGGCGCGGCCGGCGGTGACGGCAAGAGTGGAGAATAACGATGCTGCAACCGAAACGCAGGAAGTATCGCAAAGAGCAGAAGGGTCGTAACACCGGCGTCGCAACTCGCGGCAACGCAGTTTCGTTCGGTGAATACGGTCTGAAGGCTATCGGTCGTGGTCGCCTGACCGCGCGTCAAATTGAAGCGGCGCGTCGTGCAATGACGCGTCACATCAAGCGTGGTGGCCGCATCTGGATCCGCATTTTCCCGGACAAGCCGATCTCGCAAAAGCCGGCGGAAGTGCGTATGGGTAACGGTAAGGGTAACCCTGAGTACTACGTCGCCGAGATTCAGCCGGGCAAGATGCTGTACGAAATGGATGGTGTGTCCGAAGAACTGGCCCGTGAAGCCTTCCGTCTGGCTGCAGCCAAGCTGCCGCTGAAGACGGTCTTCATGGTTCGCCAGCTCGGCGCCTAAGGAGTGAATGATGAAGGCATCCGAACTTCACCAGAAAGACCAGGCCGCGCTCAACAAGGAGCTGTCGGACCTGCTTAAGGCGCAATTCGGCCTGCGCATGCAACTCGCGACCCAGCAGCTCACGAACACGAGCCAACTGAAGAAGGTCCGTCGCGACATCGCACGTGTGCGGACCGTCCTGACTGAGAAGGCGAACCAGAAATGAACGAAAGCGTGAAAACCTCGCTTAAGCGGACGCTGGTCGGCAAGGTCGTCAGCAACAAGATGGACAAGACGGTCACCGTTCTGGTCGAGCGCCGCGTCAAGCATCCGATCTACGGCAAGTACGTCGTGCAGTCGAAGAAGTACCACGCGCACGACGAGTCGAACACGTACAACGAGGGTGACCTCGTGGAAATCCAGGAAACTCGTCCGATCTCGAAGACGAAGGCCTGGACCGTGTCGAAGCTGATCGAAGCAGCTCGCGTTATCTAATAGCGCAGTTGCACGCAGTTGCAAAGTGGTAGCACCCCGGGAGCCGCAGCTGGCAAAACCCGGGGTGAAGAAGTTGTTGAAATCGCTAAAGATTTCGCTTGCAAGGCCAAGATTGTCAAGCTACACTCTTGGTCTTCCCTCCTTATGGGCTTGCTGTTGGCAAAGCGGCAGGCGAACGTAGGTGGGGAAGCAAAATCCGGGCGCCAGTCCGGGTTAGCAAGATTCACCGGAATGCGATGGCCGGTTTCGTTTGCCGTCGCTGCTGTTCTAACCCAAGCAGCTGAGCGGTCGTTCTAGTGGCGGCGCGGCTGACGGGACCAAGACTGACCGGATGTGCCATGGTGGCGCGACCGGATTAAGTTGGGAAAGATAAACCATGATCCAGACCGAAACTCGGCTTGAAGTGGCCGACAACACGGGTGCGCGTGAAGTCATGTGCATCAAGGTGCTCGGCGGCTCGAAGCGTCGTTATGCCAGCATTGGCGACATCATCAAGGTGAGCGTCAAGGAAGCAACGCCGCGTGGGCGCGTGAAGAAGGGCGAAATCTACAACGCTGTTGTGGTTCGCACCGCGAAGGGCGTGCGCCGTCAAGACGGCTCGCTGATCAAATTCGATGGCAACGCCGCCGTGCTTTTGAATACCAAGCTTGAGCCGATCGGCACCCGTATTTTCGGGCCGGTCACGCGTGAGCTGCGTAGCGAACGATTCATGAAGATCGTCTCGCTTGCGCCGGAAGTGCTGTAAGGAGTCGCGATGAACAAGATTCGCAAGGGTGACGAAGTCATCGTCATCACCGGCAAAGATAAGGGCAAGCGCGGTGTTGTGCTGGTCGTGGGCGAAGAGCGCGTGACCATCGAAGGCATCAACATCGTCAAGAAGCACGTGAAGCCGAACCCCATGAAGGGTACGACGGGCGGTGTGGAAGCCAAGGCGATGCCGCTGAATATCTCGAACGTCGCGCTGGTCGACGCGAACGGCAAGCCGTCGCGTGTAGGCATCAAGGTCGAAGGGGACAAGAAGGTTCGTTTCCTGAAGACGACCGGTGCTGTCCTGGGCGCCTGACGCTGCGGAGAAAAAAATGGCACGTTTGCAAGAGTTTTACAAAGAGAAGGTCGTTCCGGGCCTGATCGAGAAGTTCGGTTACAAGTCGATCATGGAAGTGCCGCGCCTCACCAAGATCACCCTGAATATGGGTCTTGGTGAAGCCGTCGCCGACAAGAAGGTCCTTGAGCATGCTGTTGGCGACCTGACGAAGATCGCTGGCCAGAAGCCGGTCATCACGAAGTCGCGCAAGGCAATCGCCGGCTTCAAGATCCGCGAAGGTTACCCGATCGGCACGATGGTCACGCTGCGTGGCCAGGCTATGTACGAATTCCTCGACCGTTTCGTGACGGTTGCGCTCCCCCGTGTGCGTGACTTCCGTGGTGTGTCGGGCAAGGCGTTCGATGGCCGTGGTAACTACAACATCGGTGTGAAAGAGCAGATCATTTTCCCCGAAATCGACTACGACAAGATCGACGCGCTGCGTGGGCTGAATATCAGCATCACGACGACCGCGAAGACCGACGACGAAGCAAAGGCACTGCTCGCCGGCTTCAAGTTCCCGTTCAGAAACTGAGGTTACCGTGGCTAAACTGGCACTGATCGAACGTGAAAAGAAGCGCGCTCGTCTGGCAGCGAAATTTGCGCCGAAGCGTGCAGCGCTGAAGGCGATCATCGACGACCAAAGCAAGTCGGAAGAAGAGCGTTACTCGGCTCGTCTCGAACTGCAACAACTGCCCCGCAACTCGAACCCGACCCGCAAGCGTAACCGCTGCGCGATCACGGGTCGTCCGCGCGGTACGTTCCGCAAGTTCGGTCTCGCACGTAACAAGATTCGTGAAATCGCGTTCCGTGGCGAGATCCCTGGCGTCACCAAGGCGAGCTGGTAATAGGAGAAACATAAATGAGCATGAGTGATCCTATCGCCGATATGCTGACTCGCATCCGCAATGCGCAGATGGTTGAGAAGGTTTCGGTGCAAATGCCCTCGTCGAAAGTCAAGATTGCGATCGCGCAGGTCCTGAAGGACGAAGGTTATATCGACGACTTCGCGGTGAAGACCGAAGGTGCGAAGTCGGAACTGAACATCGCGTTGAAGTACTACGCCGGCCGTCCGGTCATCGAGCGCCTCGAGCGCGTCTCGAAGCCTGGTCTGCGCGTGTACCGCGGCCGTAACGATATCCCGCAGGTCATGAACGGCCTCGGCGTTGCGATCGTTTCGACGCCGAAGGGTGTGATGACGGACCGCAAGGCTCGCGCCAATGGCGTGGGCGGCGAAGTCATCTGCTACGTCGCTTAACGCCGAAGGAGAAGAAACATGTCTCGAGTAGGTAAGAGCCCGATCGCGCTGCAAGGCGCAGAGGCGACGCTCAGCGACGAGAAGATTACCGTCAAGGGCCCGCTGGGTACGATTTCGCAGGCTGCGAACCGCCTCGTGAAGGTGGCCAACGACAACGGCACGCTGAAGTTCGAGCCGGTGGATGAAAGCCGCGAAGCGAATGCGATGTCGGGCACGATGCGCGCGATTGTCGCGAACATGGTGCAAGGCGTGACGAAGGGCTTCGAGCGCAAGCTGACGCTGGTTGGCGTCGGTTACCGTGCTCAGGCGCAAGGCGACAAGCTGAACCTGTCGCTGGGTTTCTCGCACCCCGTGGTGCACCAGATGCCGGAAGGCGTCAAGGCCGAGACCCCGTCGCAAACGGAAATCGTGATCAAGGGGATCGACAAGCAAAAAGTCGGCCAAACCGCTGCAGAAGTGCGCGGTTATCGCCCGCCGGAGCCCTACAAGGGCAAGGGTGTGCGCTACGCCGACGAGGTCGTGATCCTCAAAGAAACGAAGAAGAAGTAAGGGTGCGCAATCATGGATAAGACTCAATCTCGCCTGCGCCGCGCTCGTCAGACGCGTCTCAAGATCGCTGAGCTGCAGGTCGCGCGTCTGGCCGTGCATCGCACGAACACGCACATCTATGCGCAAGTGTTCTCGCCCTGCGGCACCAAGGTGCTCGCCAGTGCGTCGACGCTCGAAGCCGAAGTGCGTGCGCAACTCGCAGACCAGTCGGGCAAGGGCGGCAACGTCGCCGCTGCCACGCTGATCGGCAAGCGTATCGCAGAAAAGGCCAAGGCTGCCGGCATCGAATCCGTCGCCTTCGACCGCTCGGGTTTCCGCTACCACGGCCGCGTGAAGGCGCTGGCTGAGGCTGCGCGTGAAGCCGGGCTCAAGTTCTAAGGAAGGAATTCGTCATGGCAAAGATGCAAGCGAAAGTTCAGGCTGACGAACGCGACGACGGCCTTCGTGAAAAGATGATCTCGGTCAATCGCGTGACCAAGGTCGTGAAGGGTGGCCGTATTCTCGGCTTCGCCGCACTGACCGTGGTTGGCGATGGCGATGGTCGCGTCGGTATGGGCAAGGGCAAGGCGAAGGAAGTGCCGGTCGCTGTCCAGAAGGCGATGGAACAGGCTCGCCGCAACATGTTCAAGGTGCCCCTGAAGAACGGCACCCTGCAACACGAAGTGCACGGCAAGCACGGCGCCTCGGTGGTCCTCCTCGCTCCGGCGAAGGGTGGTACCGGCGTGATCGCCGGCGGCCCGATGCGCGCGGTGTTCGACGTGATGGGCGTGCAGAACGTTGTGGCCAAGAGCCACGGTTCGACGAACCCGTACAACCTCGTTCGTGCGACGCTGGACGGCCTGCGCAAGCAGTCGACCCCGGCTGACATCGCGGCGAAGCGCGGCAAGTCCGTCGAAGACATTCTGGGCTAAGGGTGGGCACCATGTCTGATAAAACTGTCAAGGTTCAGCTCGTCAAGAGCCTGATTGGGACCCGCGAATCGCACCGTGCCACCGTGCGCGGTCTCGGCCTGCGCCGCCTGAACTCGGTTTCCGAGCTGCAGGATACGCCGGCTGTGCGCGGCATGATCAACAAGGTCTCGTACCTCGTCAAGGTCATCGGCTAAGCGGTCGACCAGGACTCCAGGAGTTGAAAATGGAATTGAATAACCTGAAGCCGGCAGAAGGCGCGAAGCACGCAAAGCGTCGCGTTGGTCGCGGCATCGGCTCCGGCCTCGGCAAGACCGCCGGCCGTGGTCACAAGGGTCAAAAATCGCGTTCGGGCGGCTTCCACAAGGTCGGCTTCGAAGGCGGTCAGATGCCCCTGCAGCGTCGCCTGCCGAAGCGCGGCTTCACCTCGCTGACGAAGGAATTCGTCGGTGAAGTGCGCCTCGCCGACATCGAGAAGCTGCCGGTCGACGAAATCGATCTGCTGGCTCTGAAGCAGGCAGGCCTCGTTGGCGAACTGACGAAGAGCGCGAAGATCATCGCCACCGGCGAGATCAAGCGCAAGGTCGTCGTCAAGGGTCTGGGTGCGACGAAGAACGCGCGTGCTGCTATCGAAGCAGCAGGCGGTTCTTTTGCCGAGTGATTGTGAGTGGTGCGTGCGGGTTCGCCCGCCGTCACTAGCATCTGCATCGGAGAAGCTACTTGGCTACTAGCCCGAGTCTCGCAAAAACCGGTCGGAGCGCTCCGAAGTTCGGCGACCTGCGCCGGCGTGCAGTGTTCCTGCTGCTGGCGCTGGTCGTTTATCGCATCGGCGCGCACATTCCGGTGCCGGGCATTGACCCGGACCAGCTGGCGAAGCTGTTCCAGAGCCAGTCGGGCGGCATCCTTGGCATGTTCAACATGTTCTCGGGTGGTGCTCTGTCGCGGTTCACGATCTTCGCGCTGGGTGTGATGCCGTATATCTCGGCGTCGATCATCCTGCAGCTGATGGCGATCGTCTCGCCGCAGCTGGAAGCGCTGAAGAAGGAAGGGCAGGCAGGACAACGCAAGATCACGCAGTACACGCGGGTCTTCACGGTGGTGCTGGCGACGTTTCAGGCGTTTGGCATCGCGGTCGCGCTGGAAAACCAGCCCGGCCTCGTGATCGATCCGGGCATGGTGTTTCGCCTGACGACGGTCGTGACGCTCGTGACCGGCACGATGTTCCTGATGTGGCTCGGTGAGCAGATCACGGAACGCGGCCTCGGCAACGGCATCTCGATCATCATCTTTGGCGGGATCGCGGCGGGCTTCCCGAATGCGATCAGCGGCCTCTTCTCGCTGGTGCAGACCGGCTCGATGGGTCCGTTCTCCGCCATCATCGTGGTCGCGCTGATCGCGGCTGTGACGTACCTGGTGGTGTTCATCGAACGCGGCCAGCGCAAGATCCTCGTGAACTATGCGAAGCGTCAGGTCGGCAACAAGATTTACGGCGGGCAGTCGTCCCACCTGCCGCTGAAGTTGAACATGTCGGGTGTGATTCCGCCGATCTTCGCGTCGTCGATCATCCTGTTCCCGGCAACCATCCTGAACTGGTTCAGTTCGGGTTCGCGAAACAGCTGGTTCGCGGACACGCTGCACAACGTGGCCGAAGCTCTCAAGCCCGGCCAGCCCGTGTACGTGTTGCTGTACGCGTTGGCGATCGTGTTCTTCTGCTTCTTCTACACCGCTCTGGTGTTCAACAGCAGGGAAACGGCCGACAACCTGAAAAAAAGTGGCGCGTTCGTACCTGGCATCCGTCCTGGCGATCAAACGGCCCGTTATATCGACCGCATCCTCACGCGTCTGACGCTGGCTGGTGCGATCTATATCGTGTTCGTGTGTTTGCTGCCGGAATTCCTGGTGCTGCGCTGGAATGTGCCGTTTTATTTTGGTGGAACGTCGCTGCTGATCATTGTCGTCGTCACAATGGACTTCATGGCGCAGGTGCAGTCGTACGTGATGTCGCAACAATATGAGTCGTTGCTCAAGAAGGCCAACTTCAAGGGCGGCGGCGTCCCGATGCGTTAAAGGACATATGGCCAAAGACGATGTAATCCAGATGCAAGGCGAGGTGATCGAAAACCTCCCCAACGCAACCTTCCGGGTGAAGCTGGAAAACGGCCATGTCGTTCTGGGACATATTTCCGGAAAAATGCGGATGCACTACATCCGCATTCTCCCGGGCGACAAGGTGACGGTTGAGTTGACGCCTTACGATCTGTCGCGTGCGCGGATCGTGTTCCGGGCGAAGTGATTTAGGAAAAAGGGTAATATCATGAAAGTGATGGCATCGGTAAAGCGCATTTGCCGCAACTGCAAAATCATCAAGCGCAACGGCGTCGTTCGTGTGATCTGCAGCTCGGACCCGCGCCACAAGCAGCGCCAAGGTTGATTAGCGCGCTTGCGCTTTTTGTTTGAGGAAAAACAATGGCTCGTATCGCAGGGGTTAACATCCCGAACCACCAGCACACTGAAATCGGCCTGACGGCAATTTTCGGTATCGGTCGCACGCGTTCGCGCAACATCTGCGTGTCCGCTGGTGTGCCGTTTGACAAGAAGGTCAAAGACCTGAACGACGCGGATCTCGAAAAGCTGCGTGAGGAAGTGGGCAAGTTTGTCGTCGAAGGCGATCTGCGCCGTGAAGTGACGATGAACATCAAGCGCCTGATGGACCTCGGCTGCTACCGCGGCGTGCGCCATCGCAAGGGCCTGCCCCTGCGTGGCCAGCGTACGCGTACCAATGCGCGCACGCGCAAGGGTCCGCGCCGCGCCGCACAGTCGCTGAAGAAGTAAGCGGAACTGACAGTTACAGGAAAACGTAATGGCTAAGGCTTCGAACAACACCGCGGCGCAACGCGTTCGCAAGAAGGTTAAGAAGAACGTCGCCGAGGGCGTGGTTCACGTTCACGCGTCGTTCAACAACACCATCATCACGATCACCGACCGTCAAGGCAACGCGCTTGCCTGGGCAACCTCGGGCGGTCAGGGCTTCAAGGGTTCGCGCAAGTCGACCCCTTTCGCAGCCCAGGTCGCAGCCGAATCGGCTGGCCGCGTGGCGATGGAATACGGCGTGAAGAACCTCGAAGTGCGAATCAAGGGCCCCGGCCCGGGTCGTGAATCGGCGGTGCGCGCGCTGCATGGTCTTGGCATCAAGATCACCGCGATCTCCGACGTGACGCCGGTTCCGCACAACGGCTGCCGTCCGCCGAAGCGCCGTCGTATCTAAGGCGCCGCTTTTGCCGTCCGCCTGTGCCGCCGGTAACGGCGCTCGCAGGCTCTCGGCGCTATTGAATTGACTAAGCCCACCGTTCGGTTCAAAGAGCCGGACTAGCGCGAAGCCGCGAGGCTTTGCGTGATCAATTATCGAAGGAAAGCAACGTGGCACGTTATATCGGCCCGAAGGCCAAGCTGTCCCGCCGTGAAGGCACCGACCTCTTCCTGAAGAGCGCACGCCGCTCGCTCGCCGACAAGTGCAAGCTCGACAGCAAGCCGGGTCAGCACGGCCGCACCTCGGGCGCCCGTACGTCCGACTATGGCACGCAGCTGCGCGAAAAGCAGAAGGTCAAGCGCATCTACGGCGTGCTCGAGCGTCAGTTCCGCCGCTACTTCGCGGAAGCGGACCGTCGCAAGGGCAACACCGGCGAAAACCTGCTGCAACTGCTCGAGTCGCGCCTCGACAACGTCGTGTACCGCATGGGTTTCGCCTCGACCCGCGCTGAAGCGCGCCAGCTTGTGAGCCACAAGGCTCTCACGCTGAACGGCGTCGTCGCGAACATCCCGTCGATGCAGGTCAAGTCCGGCGACGTCGTCGCCGTGCGCGAAAAGGCCAAGAAGCAGGCTCGTATCCTCGAAGCCCTGTCGCTGGCCGAGCAAGGCGGCATGCCGAGCTGGGTCGCTGTTGATGCGAAGAAGTACGAAGGTACGTTCAAGAGCGTGCCGGAGCGCAGCGACATCGCTGGCGACATCAACGAAAGCCTGATCGTCGAATTGTATTCGCGCTAATCGGATTGACGGCCGGGGTAGCCTCTGTGCTGCGCGCAGGAGGCGGCCTCGGCTGTTTTTTTCAGGTTGTTGCCATCTCAGCCTTATCGGTGTAACGAGCCGAGGGTATTGAAAAGGAAAACCTATGCAAACCAGTTTGTTGAAACCCAAGATCATCGCTGTGGAATCGCTCGGCGACAACCACGCGAAAGTGGTCATGGAGCCGTTCGAACGCGGTTATGGCCACACCTTGGGTAACGCGCTTCGGCGCGTGCTGCTGTCGTCGATGGTGGGCTACGCGCCGACCGAAGTGACGATCGCAGGCGTCGTGCATGAGTACTCGACGCTCGACGGTGTGCAAGAGGACGTGGTCAACCTGCTGTTGAACCTGAAGGGCGTGGTGTTCAAGCTGCATAACCGTGACGAAGTGACGGTTACGCTGCGCAAGGAAACCGAAGGCGTCGTGACGGCGGGCGACATCGAACTGTCGCACGACTGCGAAGTCATCAACCCGGATCACGTCATTGCGCGTCTGACGAAGGGCGGCAAGCTCGACGTGCAGATCAAGGTCGAGAAGGGCCGCGGCTATGTGCCGGGCAACGTGCGCCGCTACGGCGACGAGTCGGCCAAGATCATCGGCCGCATCGTGCTGGACGCGTCGTTCTCGCCGGTTCGCCGCGTGAGCTATGCCGTAGAAAGCGCGCGTGTCGAACAGCGTACCGACCTCGACAAGCTCGTGATGAACATCGAAACCAACGGCGTGATTTCGCCCGAGGAAGCGATCCGTCAATCGGCGCGCATTCTCGTGGATCAGCTGTCGGTGTTCGCGGCGCTGGAAGGCACGGAAGCGGCTGCGGAAGCGCCGTCGCGTGCGCCGCAGATCGACCCGATCCTGCTGCGTCCCGTGGACGATCTCGAACTCACGGTTCGCTCGGCGAACTGCCTGAAGGCCGAGAACATCTACTACATCGGCGACCTGATCCAGCGTACCGAGAACGAACTGCTCAAGACCCCGAACCTGGGTCGCAAGTCGCTCAACGAGATCAAGGAAGTGCTCGCTTCGCGCGGTCTCACGCTTGGCATGAAGCTCGAAAACTGGCCGCCGGCTGGTCTCGACAAGTAAGTAGTGTGGCACGGACGCGGATTTTCCTTTAAAATCCGCGTCTTGCCTTTTTCACGTACCGGCCCGTGCCTCCGGGGTGTCCAACCCGTGTGAGGCGATAGAAGAGCTGGACCAAAACTTTGTTTCAAGGAAAATGAAATGCGTCACCGTCATGGTCTGCGGAAACTGAACCGCACGAGCAGCCACCGTCTGGCAATGCTCCGTAACATGTCCAACTCGCTGATCGAGCACGAAGTCATCAAGACCACGCTGCCGAAGGCCAAGGAACTCCGTAAGGTTGTCGAGCCCCTCATCACGCTCGGCAAGAAGCCGTCGCTCGCGAACCGCCGTCTGGCGTTCAACCGCCTGCGCGATCGTGACTCGGTCACGAAGCTGTTCGACGTGCTCGGTCCGCGCTTCGCGAACCGTCCGGGCGGCTACCTGCGTATCCTGAAGTTCGGCTTCCGTGTTGGCGACAACGCACCGATGGCACTCGTCGAACTGCTCGACCGTCCGGAAGTGGCGGACGAGAACGTGCAAGAAGCGGAATAAGCTTCCTGCGGCGCTCGTGCCGTTATGCAAAAAAAGCCAGGCAAAGCCTGGCTTTTTTGTTTTTGGGCACGGGACCGCGCGCGGTGGTCGGCGGAAAGCCCATGGCTTGCGGTGGTACGATAACATCCTGCCTGCAGCTTGACGCCGGAGTACGCCGTGACCCTCAACGTGACCCTGATGCTGACCACGGTGCCCGACGCCGCGACCGCGGACCGGCTCGCCGCCGAAGCGCTCGCGCAGCGGATGGCGGCCTGCGTCACGCGGCTTGGGACGGTCCGTTCGCAGTATCACTGGCAGGGCCAGATCGAAGCCGCTGATGAAATCCAGCTGCTCTTCAAGACGAGCGTCGCCCGTGCGGCCGAGCTCGAACAATTCATTCAGACCCAGCATCCCTACGACACGCCCGAGATCCTCTCGTGGCAGGTCACGGCGTCGAACGCGTACGGGCAATGGGTCAATGCCGAAACCCAGCGTCCCATTCATGTTTAACCGCTTCGAACGGCGCCTGCGCGCCGGGTTGTCCCTCCTGCTGCTCCTCTGCTGCACGCTCTCGATGTTCGCGGCGGCGCCGCTCGCCCACGCCGACGACGATTTCCTGCCGCCGGACCAGGCCTTCAGTTTTAGCGCTTCAGAGCAGCCAGGCGAAGTCGACGTGCACTTCAAGATCGCCGACGGCTATTACATGTACCGGGAGCGCTTCGCCTTCGCGACACGTAACGGCACGGCCACCCTGGGCACGGCGGATATTCCACGGGGTCACGTCAAGTTCGACCCCACCTTCCAGAAGAACGTTGAGACCTACCGCGGCGAACTGACGATCCGCGTTCCGGTGAAGAGTGCAAGCGGCCCGTTCGACCTCGCGGTGACGTCGCAGGGCTGTGCCGACGCCGGCGTGTGCTATCCACCCGCGGAGCATGTCTATCACGTGAGCGGGGCCGCGTTGCAGCCGGCGGGCCCGGTTGGGGCGACCAACGCCGCGCAGAGCACCGCCCCGTCGGCCCCAACTGGAAGCAGCGAGCCCTGGTATGAGCGTGCCACGAGCGCCGACTACGCGCAGTCGCTGCTGCAAGGCGGTGGCTTCTTCGCCGTGGTCGGCCTGTATTTCGTCGCGGGCATGGTGCTAAGCCTCCTGCCGTGCTCGTATCCGATGATTCCGATTCTCTCGGCGATCATCGTTGGCGAAGGTGCGCGCGTGACGCGTGCGCGCGGTTTCGCGCTGTCGTTCGTCTACGTGCTCGGGATGGCGCTCGTCTACACCGTGCTCGGCATCGCGGCGGCAGTCGTCGGACAGGGTCTCGGCGCCTGGCTGCAGAATCCCTGGGTGCTCGGCGCGTTCGCCTTGCTGCTCACCGCGTTCGCGCTTACCTTGATCGCGGGCTATGACATCGCCTTGCCGCAACGCTGGCAGGACGGCGCTTCGCGTGCCTCGCAGAGCCGCTCGGGCGGCAGGTTCGCAGCCGTGGCGATGATGGGTGCGCTCTCGGCGCTCGTCGTCGGCGCGTGCATGACCGCGCCGCTCTTTGCCGTGCTCGCGTTCGTCGCGCACACGGGGAACGCGGTTCTCGGCGGCGCCGCGCTCTTCGCGATGGGCATCGGCCTTGGCGTGCCCCTTATGATCATCGGCCTGGGTGCCGGCGCGCTGTTGCCGCGCGCGGGCAACTGGATGGACGGCGTGAAGGTGTTTTTCGGCGTCGTTTTGCTGGCAGCCGCCCTTTGGATTGTGTGGCCCGTGCTCGGTGCAGCGACGCAGATGCTGCTAACGGCGCTGTGGCTGCTCTTTGCCGCTGCCGCCCTGGGGCTCTTCTCGCCCAACGCGGGCAGCCCGAGCGTCTGGCGGCGACTCGGCCGCGGTCTCGGTGCGGCATTCGCGATCTGGGCCGCCACGCTTCTCGTCGGTCTGGCAGCAGGCTCTACCGATCCACTGCGCCCGCTGGCCGTGCTGGCCGCGCGCACGGATGGTGTGAGCGCGACGGCAGCCACGGCCGATGCATCCCCGAACGCACCTACGGCAAGCGATCTGGCGTTTGCCGCAGTCGCGTCGCCGGCGCAGCTCGACGCGGCACTCGGCGCGTCCGGCAAACCGGCAATGCTCGACTTCTACGCCGACTGGTGCGTGAGCTGCAAGGAAATGGAGAAGTTCACGTTCAGCGACCCGCGCGTGCGGGCGCGGCTCAAGGAACTCGATCTGCTGCGCGCCGACGTCACCGCGAACAATGCCGGCGACCAGGCGTTGCTCAAGCGCTTTGGCCTGTTCGGGCCGCCCGGCATCATCTTCTTCGACGACAAGGGTCACGAGGTATTGCGCGTAGTGGGCTACGAGCCTGCCGACCGGTTCCTCGCGAGGCTCGACCAGATGGCTGCGCCGATGGCGTTTCCCGCGCCGCAGTCCTGATCGAACTCCGCACATTCAAACGCCCAAAAGAGCAAGGGCACGTCGGCGTCGACGTGCCCTTTCTTCGTGCCGATCACCTGGGAGAACCAGGCGTCCCCAGACCTTACTACTTCTGGGCGCGCAGAATCCGCGCGGCGTCGAGCGCAAAGTACGTGAGGATGCCGTCCGCGCCCGCGCGCTTGAACGCGAGCAGCGACTCCATCATTGCCTTGTCGTGGTCGAGCCAGCCGTTCTGTGCCGCGGCCTTGAGCATCGCGTATTCGCCGCTAACCTGGTACACGTACGTCGGGAAGCGGAATTCGTCCTTCACGCGGCGCACGATGTCGAGATACGGCATACCGGGCTTGACCATCACCATATCCGCGCCTTCCTCGATGTCGAGGCGCACTTCGCGCAGCGCCTCGTCGGTGTTGGCCGGGTCCATCTGGTAGGTCATCTTGTTGCCCTTGCCCAGGTTCGAGGCCGAGCCCACCGCGTCGCGGAACGGTCCGTAGAAGGCCGAAGCATATTTGGCGGAATACGCCATGATCTTCGTGTGGATATGGTTCTCGCTTTCGAGCATCTCGCGGATCGCGCCGATGCGGCCATCCATCATGTCAGACGGCGCGACGATGTCGACACCCGCTTCGGCCTGTGTGCGGGCCTGCGCGACGAGGATCTCGATGGTCTCGTCGTTGATGACGTAGCCATTCTCGTCGAGCACGCCGTCCTGGCCGTGGCTCGTGTAGGGATCGAGCGCAACGTCGCACAACACGCCCAACTCGGGAAAGCGCTGCTTCAGTTCGCGCACGGCGCGCGGGATCGTACCATCGGGGTTCGTGGCCTCGATGCCATCGGGGGTCTTGAGCGCGGGATCGACAGCGGGGAACAGCGACAGCACCGGCACGCCCAGCTCGACGCATTGCTCGGCGACGCCCATCAGGAGATCGATCGACACGCGATCGACGCCGGGCATCGACGGCACGGCTTCGCGCACGTTGTTGCCTGCGACGACGAACACGGGATAGATCAGATCGTTGGTGGTAAGAAGGTTTTCGCGCATCAGGCGGCGCGAAAAGTCGTCACGGCGCATGCGGCGCGGACGATGACGCGGATAGAAGCTCATGTCGGCGGATATACCTGAATCGAACGGCGTTTCCGGGCCCCCGGAAACTTTTCAGGACAATGGTATATCATACCGATCGAGCGAGGCGCCCTGCGCTGAGCTCCCCGCTTCTCCTCCCTGAGCGGGTGCCTGTCGTTTTTCGATAAGGCTGTTTAACCCGCCGGCACTTACGGCGGGTTTTTTTATGTGCGGCGAAAACGTGCCGCGCGTCCACAGACGGAACCACGGCGTGCGCCGTTTGGCCCTCAAAAAAGGGGATGCGTGCCCTCGCAGGCATCGATCGCCGCTCGCGTACGCGTAGAAAAATCGTTACGGGGCGGGGCTTGCGGCAGTTTAGTCCGAGCTTCCTGCGTCGGCGGGGGGGACGAGCCAGCTCTCGATCAATGCGTGCGCTTCATCGAGCCCCACGCGCTTGAGCGCCGAGAACAACTGCGCGCTCAGCTCGCCTGCGTAGCCCTGCTCGCGATATTCGTCGAAGGCTTTCTTCGTCGTACGCAGTGCGAGCACGCATTCCTGACGCGTCAACTTGTCACACTTGGTCAGGAGCGCGTGGATCGGTCTGCCGGTGGACCCGAACCACTCGATCATGCGGCGGTCGAGTTCCGTGAGGGGGCGGCGCGCGTCCATCATGAGAATCAGGCCGCGCAGCTGCGCGCGCGTTTTCAGATATTGGGACAGCAGCGCTTCCCAGTGCGCCTTGGAGGCCTCCGGCACTTCGGCATAGCCGTAGCCCGGCAGATCGACCAGATAGCCCACGGGATCGTCCTCCGGGCCCACGGAGAAATAGTTGATGTGCTGTGTGCGTCCCGGCGTCTTCGAGGCGAAGGCGAGCCGCTTTTGGTTGCACAGCAGATTGATCGCGGTGGACTTGCCCGCATTCGAGCGCCCGGCAAACGCGATTTCCGGCCTCGCCGTAGCGGGCAGGTCGCGCAGGTGGTTCACGGTCGTGAAGAAGCGGGCTTGATGCAGGAGAAAGGCCATCTGGGAAACCACACGGTGAGACAAGCTGACCGCTTCAGCGGCGACTCGGTCAGCAGGCCCGGAAGCGGCCGGGAAGGATTAAGGGACATCGGGGCGAGGCCCGACTGGCGCGGTTGCGTCCACCGCGCTATTGTACAATGCGATGGTTTACTGAATACCCGTGAGGCCGGCGCGGGCCTTCGAGGTAGATCGGTCGCTGTCGTACTTTGCAGAACCTGATTCCCACAATACGAAACAAGGTGCGCGAATGAATCGACTGTGCAAGTCCTTGAAGGTGCTCGTATTTGCGATAGCGGCAGGTCTTACAGCAGGTTCCTCAATGATAGCGGCGCACGCGGCGGCGCAGCCCGCCAAACCGGACCTCGCCCGCGGGCAGGCCATCGCGTCCCAGGTGTGCGCAGCGTGTCACGGCGCGGACGGCAACAGCTCGGGCGGCGCCTATCCCAAACTCGCGGGGCAGCACCCCGAGTATCTCGTCAAAGAGCTCAAAGACTTCAAACCGCAGGGCGGCAAGCCCCCCGCGCGTAATAACGCGATTATGGCTGGCATGGCCTCAGCGCTTTCCGATCAGGATATGATCAATGTCGCTGCCTGGTTCGCCTCGCAGGCGCCCAAGCCTGGCTATGCGCACGACGCTGCAACTGTGCCGCTGGGTCAGAAGATCTGGCGCGCGGGCATTGCCGACCGGGGCGTGCCGGCTTGCGCGGCCTGTCACGGCCCGAACGGCCAGGGCATTCCGATCCAGTATCCGCGGCTCTCGGGGCAGTGGTCAGAGTACATCGTCGCGCAGCTCGACGCCTTCCAGCAGGGCACGCGCAACAATAACGAAGCGATGCACACGATCGCGCACCGGCTTTCGGATGACGAGATCAAGGCCGTCGCCGACTACGCGGCCGGCCTGCACTGAATGGCCGGCGCGCGCCGGCCGAAGAACAAGAAAAGGGTGAGGGCGCTGGCGGCCCTGCACCCTTTTTTGCTGTCTGGCGAGTCGAATCGCCGTTAGAAGCGGAGTTTGAATGAGCGTCACCACGTCGGGTCTGCAGTTGAACATACGCCAGAGAGCAGTGAGGAGCGCCGTCGAGCTGATCAGCTCCATGCGTTTCGCCATTGCACTGCTCGTGGTGCTCGCCATCGCGAGCATTATCGGTACGGTCCTCACGCAGGACGACCCGTATCCCAATTACGTCAACCAGTTCGGTCCGTTCTGGGCCGATATCTTCCGGTCGCTGAGTCTCTACACGGTCTATAGCGCCTGGTGGTTCATGACGATCCTCGGGTTTCTCGTCATATCGGTCTCGCTGTGCGTGATCCGCAACGGGCCGAAGATGATCGCCGACATGAAGAGCTGGAAGGACAAGGTCCGCGAGGGCAGCCTGCGCGCGTTTCACCACAAAGGCGAATTCGTCGTCGCCGGCGCCTCGCGCGAGCAGACCGCCGCGACGCTCGGCAAGCTCGTGCAGCGACTCGGCTACCGGTTCGTCACGCGCGAGTCCGAAGGTGCGACGCTGATCGCCGCCAAGCGCGGCGCGCTTACGAAAATCGGCTACATTTTTGCCCACGTCGCGATCGTGGTGATCTGCATCGGCGGACTGCTCGACAGCAACCTGCCGATCAAGCTCCAGATGTGGCTGTTCGACAAGACGCCGATTCGTAGCAACGCCGTCATCAACGACATTTCGTCCGGGCACCGGCTCTCCGCCTCGAACCCGACGTTCCGCGGCTATGCCTGGGTGCCGGAGGGGCAATACGTCTCGACCGCGATCATCAACGAGCCCGACGGTTCGCTGATCCAGGACCTGCCGTTCTCGATCCAGCTGAACAAGTTCATCGTCGACTACTACTCGACCGGCATGCCGAAGCTCTTCGCGAGTGACATCGTCGTGATCGATCACAAGACCGGCCAGCGCATCCCGGCGCGCATCGAGGTGAACGAGCCGTTCGAATACGACGGCGTGTCGATCTATCAGTCGAGCTTCCAGGACGGCGGCTCGCAGCTCTCGATGACGGCCTGGCCCATGGCCGGCGCGAGCGCGAAGGGCTTCTCCGTGGGCGGCACGGTCGGCAATTCCTCGCCGCTGAAGCTCCCCGCGGGCGAGGCGGTGCCGGGCGTGGACGGCCAGACCATCGAGTTCGCCGATTTCCGTGCGATCAATGTCGAGAACATCTCGAACGGCAGCGGTGCGAACGACGTGCGCGGTGTTGCGCACCAGTCGCTCAAGGAGGCGTTCGACGAGCGCCTCGGTTCGGGGGCGAAATCGTCGAAGCCGCTCGACCTGCATAACGTCGGCCCGTCGGTGCAGTACAAGATCCGCGACAAGGACGGCCAGGCGCGCGAGTACAACAACTACATGCTGCCCGTCGACGTGGGCGGCGCACGCCTGTTCCTCGCGGGTATGCGCGAGAATCCCGACGATCCGTTCCGCTACCTGCGCATTCCCGCCGACAGCGGCGGCACGCCGAAGGAATGGATGATGCTGCGCGCGGCGTTCGAAGATCCGGCGCTGCGTGCCACGGCGGCGCATCGTTTTGCACTGAGATCGGTCCCCGATTCGAACAAGGAACTTCAGCAGCATCTTGAAGATAGTGCCCTGCGCGTGCTGACCCTTTTTGCGGGCACGGGCCAGTCCGGCGCGAAGCCTGCCGATCCGCAGGACGCGGGCGGCTTTCAGGCGGTGGCGGCGTTCATCGACAAATCGGTGCCGAAGGACCAGCAGGAGAAGGCTGCGGGCCTTCTCCTGCGCATGCTGGAGGGGGCGACGTGGGATCTCTGGCAGATCGCGCGCGAGCAGGCCGGCGAGCCCGACCTCAAGCCCGACCCGGACTCTGCGCGCTTCGTGCAGGATTCGATCAACGCGATTTCGGACAGCTTCCTGTACGGCGCGCCGGTCTATCTACAGCTCGATTCATTCAGGCTGGTCCAGGCTTCGGTATTTCAGTTGACGCGCGCGCCGGGCAAAAAAGTCGTGTATCTTGGCAGCCTGCTCCTCGTACTTGGCATCTTCTCGATGTTCTACGTGCGCGAGCGGCGGCTGTGGTTCTGGCTGAAGGAGACAGGCACGGACAAGGACCATCACGGCGTGGACGTGATCATGGCGATGTCGACCGCCCGCCGTACTCTCGACTTCGAAAAGGAGTTTGTCCGTACCCGCGACGCGGTTGGCCGCGCGCTGGGGGTGGTGCCCCAGGCCGCACCGCAAGGTGACGGCGGCGAGGGCACTGAAAACGGGCCGGACCGTGCGCCTCGATCCACGGATTCTCACGATCAACATCGATAAGCCCATGGACTTGACCCAGGTTTCTTCTTCCGCCGATGCCCGCCGCGCCAGCCGCGCGGCGGCTGCGGGCGCCGCGCGCGAGGGTGCGCGCGACTTGCCCGACGATGTGCTGTTCGACGAGCGCCCCTTCCTGCGCCGCCTCTCGGCGGTGGACTGGCTGTTCGCGCTCGCGCTCGTGGCCGGCGCGGGTTTCGCGCTGACGCGCTACCACGCGCACATGAACTACTACGACAAGCTGGTGCTGTGCGGTACGGTGCCGGCGTTCGTCGTGCTTGGCTGGCGCTGGAAGCCTTCGCGCCTCCTGATGGCCGCGATCGCGGTGGTTTCGGTCGGGGCGATCCAGATCTACCAGGGCGACCTCTCGCGGGCCGATTCGGCCTTCCTGCTCAAATACTTCCTCTCGAGCCAGTCGGCCATCCTCTGGATGAGCGCGCTCTTCGTGCTCGCCACGCTCTTTTACTGGATCGGTCTCCTGTCGCGCTCGGAGACGGGCGGCGCGATCGGTACGCGGCTCACGTGGGCGGCGGTGCTGATGGGCTTCGTCGGCATGATGGTGCGCTGGTACGAGTCCTATCTGATCGGCGCCGACGTCGGCCACATTCCCATTTCGAACCTGTACGAAGTGTTCGTGCTGTTCAGCCTCATCACGGCGCTCTTCTACCTGTATTACGAAAAGCACTACAACACACGCGCGCTCGGCGCCTTCGTGCTGCTCGTGATCAGTGCGGCCGTCGGCTTCCTGATGTGGTACTCGATTTCGCGCGACGCCCAGCAGATCCAGCCGCTCGTGCCCGCGCTGCAGAGCTGGTGGATGAAGATCCACGTGCCGGCGAACTTCATCGGCTACGGCAGTTTTGCGCTGGCCGCCATGGTCGGCGTCGCTTACCTGCTGAAGGAGCGCAACGTGCTGGCGGACCGCCTGCCCGCGCTCGAGGTGCTCGACGACGTCATGTACAAGTCGATCGCCGTCGGCTTCGCGTTCTTCACGATCGCGACGATCCTCGGGGCGCTCTGGGCCGCGCAGGCGTGGGGTGGCTACTGGAGTTGGGATCCGAAGGAGACCTGGGCCCTGATCGTCTGGCTCAACTACGCGGCGTGGCTGCACATGCGGCTCATGAAGGGGCTGCGCGGCGGCGTTGCCGCCTGGTGGGCGCTTACGGGCCTGCTCGTGACTACCTTCGCCTTTCTGGGCGTGAACATGTTCCTCTCGGGTCTGCATAGTTACGGCAAGCTGTAACTTTCACCGCCCGCAGGACGAACTAACCGTCGGATGCTTCGCACCGGCGGTTTTTTTTCGTGCTTCGGGAAGGTTCGCGCGATGCGCGTGTTTGTTCCGATAGGGACGCGAGCCGAACGGGGGCGGAGCGGGGCGAGTTCTGCATGGGATCCGAGTAAGCGCTGAAGCGCTAACTCGGATCGACAGCTTTGCATGGGATCCGAGTAAGCGCTGAAGCGCTAACTCGGATCGACAAAGGAGTCAGATTATGTGGGTCAGGCGCAGCAGCAGGATCATTCTCAACGGTGACGACATCGCCGCGAGCGAGATCACGCCTCAAAAGGTGTTCGAACAGCGCAGACGCGTGCTGCAGGCGGCGGGCGCGCTCGCGCTTGGCGGCATCGCGGGGACATTCGGCGCGACCCGCGCCAGCGCGGAGTACGCGTCGCCCGATCCGAAGGCGCAGAAGCTGCCCGCGAAAACCGACACGAAGTTCGTCGTGCCCGACAAGCCCACGCCATATAAGGACGTGACCACCTATAACAACTACTACGAGTTCGGCACCGACAAGGGCGATCCGGCCGAGAATGCCCATACGCTGCGGCCGCGCCCCTGGCGCTTGAGCGTGGAGGGTGAGGTCAGGAATCCGAAGGTCTACGACGTCGACGAGATCCTCAAGCTCGCGCCGCTCGAAGAGCGCGTGTACCGGCACCGCTGTGTGGAGGCCTGGTCGATGGTGATTCCGTGGATTGGCGTGCCGCTTTCGGAACTGATCCGCCGCGCCCAGCCCACCGGCAATGCGCGCTACGTGCAGTTCATCACGCTTGCGGATCCTTCGCAGATGCCCGGCATCTCCGACCCCATCCTCAACTGGCCGTATTCGGAAGGGCTGCGCATGGACGAGGCCATGAATCCGCTGACGCTGCTTACGGTGGGCCTCTACGGCCAGGTGCTGCCGAACCAGAACGGCGCGCCCGTGCGCATCATCGTGCCGTGGAAGTACGGCTTCAAGAGCGCGAAGTCGATCGTCAAGATCCGCTTCGTCGAAGCGCAGCCGCCGACGAGCTGGAACACCTACGCGCCGACCGAGTACGGCTTTTATTCGAACGTGAACCCGAACGTCGATCACCCGCGCTGGAGCCAGGCCACGGAGCGGCGCATTGGCGAGGACGGGTTCTTTACGCCCAAGCGCAAGACGCTGATGTTCAACGGCTATGGCGATCTGGTGGCGTCGATGTACCAGGGCATGGATCTGCGCAAGAACTTCTGAGCAATGGTGTTGCATGGGACCAGAGTACGTGCCGAAGCACTGACTCCTGCCGACAGCTGAAGCACTTCCTCTGATCGACATGCGCGAGGCAACAATGGAGCAACCGATGGAATCGACAACGACAGCCGGCGCCACGCCCGCGGCAACGTCGCGCGCGCCCACGAAGAGCGCCGCGGCGAAGCGCGCTGCCGCAAAAGGGGGCGCCGGTCCGCGCTGGCTGCCGTGGGCGAAGGCCGCCGTATTCGTCGCGGCGTGGTATCCGCTCGCACGCATCATTCTTTTTGGTATTACGGGGCAAATCGGCGCCAATCCGATCGAGTTCATCACGCGCTCGACCGGCCTCTGGACGCTCGTGTTCCTCTGCATAACGCTGGCGGTCACGCCGCTGCGCAAGCTTACCGGATGGAACACGCTGATCCGTTTTCGCCGCATGCTGGGCCTGTACGCGTTCTTCTACGCCACGCTGCACTTCACGACTTACATCTGGTTCGACAAGTGGTTCGACGTGTTGGCGATGTTCAAGGATGTCGGCAAGCGTCCGTTCATCACGGTCGGCTTCGCGGCCTTCGTGCTGCTGATTCCGCTCGCCGTGACTTCGACGCGCGGCATGGCGCGCCGGCTCGGACGCCGCTGGCAGACGCTGCATCGGCTCATCTATCCGATAGGCGTGCTGGCGATCCTGCATTTCTGGTGGATGAAGGCGGGCAAGCATGACCTCGCACAGCCGAAGCTCTATGCGGCGATCATGATCGTGCTGCTCGGCTGGCGGTTGGGTGTCTGGCTGCTCGCGCGGTATCGGTCGGGGAGCACCGCGCGGGCGACTTAGGCGTTCCCGGCGGGGGCGGGCGCAGCGCTTCCACGCAATAAAAAAGCGACGCCTCGAAAGAGGCGTCGCTTTTTTTCGTTCTCGAGGCTGCACCGCTACGGGTTCAGTCCGGCAGGACCCGTTCCCCGGCCAGCAACTGTGCGAGCGTCTCGCGTTCGCGCGCGACATGCACGCGCGTACCGTCCACCATGACCTCCGCAGCGCGCGGCCGGGTGTTGTAGTTCGAACTCATCACGAAGCCATACGCGCCCGCCGAGCGGATCGCGAGCAGATCGCCCGGTTCGATCGCGAGCGTGCGCGAGCGGCCGAGCCAGTCGCCGCTTTCGCAGACGGGGCCGACCACGTCATAGGTCTGCGCAGGCGTGGCGCGTTCGATGACCGGTTCGATCGCGTGGTACGCGTCGTACATCGCCGGACGTGCGAGATCGTTCATCGCCGCATCGACGATCGCGAAGTTCTTCTCCGCGCCCGGCTTCAGGAACTCCACGCGCGTGAGCAGCACGCCTGCGTTGCCGACCAGCGAACGGCCGGGCTCGAAGAACACTTCGCGCGCCTTGCCGTCCTTCGCACCGTGCGCCTCGATGCGGTCGAGCACCGTGCGCACGAACGCGCCGATCTCGGGCGGCGTCTCGTCGTTGTAGCGGATGCCGAGACCGCCGCCTACGTCGACGTGATGGATCTTCGCGCCGTCTGCCTCGATCTGTTCGACGAGTTCGAGCAGCTTGTCGATGGCGTCCAGATAGGGCGCGATTTCGGTGATCTGCGAGCCGATATGGCAGTCGATGCCCACGACCTCGAGATGCGGCATGGCGGCCGCCGCGCGATAGGTGGCGCGTGCGTCGTCGAATGCGACGCCGAACTTGTTGGCCTTCAGGCCCGTCGAGATGTAGGGGTGCGTCTTCGGATCGACGTCCGGGTTCACGCGCAGCGAGACCGGCGCCTTCTTGCCCAGCGCGCCCGCCACCGCGTTCAGACGGTCGAGTTCGGGAATCGATTCGACGTTAAAGCACTTCACGCCCGCCTCGAGCGCGGCGCGCATGTCGGAGGCCGTCTTGCCGACGCCCGAGAACACGACATTTGCCGCCTTGCCGCCCGCCGCCAGCACGCGCGCGAGTTCGCCGCCCGAGACGATGTCGAAGCCGGCGCCAAGACGAGCGAACAGGTTCAGCACCGCGAGATTGCTGTTAGCCTTGACCGCCACGTGGATCGACGCGCGGCGGCCGGCGCACGCATCGGCGTAGGCGTGCCACGCTGCGGTGAGCGCCGCGCGCGAGTAGACGTAAAGCGGCGTGCCAAACTGTTCTGCGAGATCGGTGGCGCTGACGCCTTCGACATGGAACTGACCGTCGATGCGGTGGAAAGCGGGTTGGGTCATGCGAGCGTCTTATTGGGTTGGCATGGCGCCGGAAGCCGGCTGTGGGCTGGCGGGCGCCGTCGGGGTCGTGCCGAGTTCAGTGTCGGGGGACAGTGTGAGCGGGGTGCCGGACGTGTCGGGAATCGAGCCTGCATCAACACCCGAAGCACCGGACGCGGCCTCAGGTGCCGTCGTTCCTGCGTCCTGGGTTTCGAAATTGGGCTTAGGCGGAAGCGGCGGCACGGTGGGCATGTAGAGTGCGCCACGCTGTCCGCAGCCGACGAGTGCAAAGACTGCCGAAACCGCTAGAATTGCGCCGCGCGTCGCTACGCCGGGCGCCGCTGCGCGCACCCTGGAAATGACACGCATAATTGTCCCTGAATGAATAACCGGTGGAGTTTAGCATGACCGACAGTGACTACCTGAGCCGCGCGGAAGCCGTGCTGGCAGCGGTGGAGCGCGCCGTTGACGAGGCCGATGCGGATATCGAACTCGAGCGCAGCGGCAATGTTCTGACACTCGAATTCGAGAACCGGACGAAGATCATCGTGAACCTGCAGCCGCCGATGAGCGAGATCTGGATCGCGGCGAAGGCGGGCGGTTTTCACTACCGCTTTGTCGACGGCGAATGGCGTGATACGCGTAGCGGCAGCGAGTTCTTTTCGGCGCTATCGGCCTATGCGACGGAGCAAGCCGGCGAGCCGGTCAGCTTTGTGCCTTGACGCTGCTTGCGTCGCTTGAGCCACGCAGGGTGCACCAATGCGCCCTGTTCAGTGTCCGCGGAACAGGTTCATGATGTCTTCCTTCTCCTTCGCGTTCACCTGCTCGGGCGCCGGCTCCTCTGCGGAACCGGCCGCGCCCATGGCACCGCTTGCGTCCGACGCGCCGCTCGCCGCCGCATCGAGCGCCGCCTGACTGATGCCCACGGTCGAGACGAAGCCGTTCCCCGGCGTCATGTCCGCGTAATAGAGTTCGTCGCCTAGCGTCACCACGCCGTCGGGCATCGGCATCCTGTACTCCGGCACGCCGTTGAGCGCTCTCGCCATGTAGTCGATCCACACGGGCAGTGCAAGGCCGCCACCTGTTTCCTTGTCTCCGAGGCTGCGCGGATTGTCATAGCCAATCCAGGCGACGGCGGTAAGCGTGTGCTGATAGCCCGCGAACCAGGCGTCGCGCGAGTCGTTGGTCGTGCCGGTCTTGCCGCCAAGGTCGGCGCGCTTGAGGACGTTGGACTTTGCGCCCGTCCCACGTTGCGCGACGCTCTGCAAGAGGCTGTTCATGATGTACGCGTTGCGTGGATCGATGGCGCGCGGCGCGTTTTGCTGCGCGACGAGCGGCTGCGCCTGCGTGACCGCCGTGCCGCGCTGGTCGGTGACTTCGGCGATCAGGTAGGGATTGATGCGGTAGCCGCCGTTCGCGAACACCGAATAGCCGGCAGCCATCTGCAGCGGCGTGACGAGACCCGCGCCGAGCGCCATGGGCAGATAGGCCGGATGGCGATCGGCGTCGAAGCCGAAGTGCGTGATGTACTGCTGCGCGTATTTCGTCCCAATATGGCTGAGGATGCGGATCGAGACGAGATTCCTCGACTTCATGAGCGCGGTGCGCATGGTCATCGGGCCGTCGAAGCCGCCGCCGTAGTTTTTCGGCTCCCAGGCCTGACCGCCCGTTTCCGCGGCGCTAAAGAAGAGCGGCGCGTCGTTGATGATGGTGGCGGGCCCGAGTCCCTTGTCGAGTGACGCGGAATAGATGAACGGCTTGAAGCTGGACCCGGGCTGGCGCCAGGCCTGCGTCACATGGTTGAACTTGTTCTTGTTGAAGTCGAACCCACCCACGAGCGCGCGAATCGCGCCGTCCTGCGGCACGACGGAAATGAACGCGCCTTCGATCTGCGGCAGCTGGGTGATGGACCAGTTGCCCGCGTCGTTGCGCACGACGCGAATGATCGCGCCCGGACGGATGCGCTGGGAGGGCTGCGCGCGCGGGCCGAGCGCGAACTGCGCAAAGCGCAGGCCGTCGCCCTGGAGGATCGCGACGTTGCCGTCGATAAAGCTGGCCTGAACCTGTTTCGGGCTCGCGGATGTCACGACGGCGGCAATGAGTTCACCGTTGTCCGGATGTTCAAGCAGGGCGTCGTCGATGGCCTGCTCGCGGTCATCGGCGTCTTCGGGCAGATCGATGAATGCCTCGGGGCCGCGATAGCCGTGACGCCGTTCGTAGTCCATGAGACCTTTGCGTAGCGCGTGATAGGCCACGTCCTGGTCCGCCGAATCGATGGTCGTCACGACATCCAGGCCGCGCGTGTACGCCTCTTCGTGATACTGCGCGTACATCATCTGGCGGACCATTTCAGCGACGTACTCCGCATGGACGCTGTATTCCTTGGCGCCGCTCTTGACCAGGAGCGGCTGTTTCACCGCCTCGTCGTACTGCTCCTGGGTGATGTAGTGCAGTTCCAGCATGCGCTCGAGGATGTACTCCTGACGAACCTTTGCCCGCTTAGGGTTGACCACCGGGTTGTAGGCCGACGGCGCCTTCGGCAGGCCGGCCAGCATCGCACATTCGGCGAGTGTGAGGTTCTTCAGGTCCTTGCCGAAATACACGCGTGCCGCGCTCGCGAATCCATACGCGCGCTGTCCGAGGTAAATCTGGTTCATGTAGACCTCGAGAATCTGGTCCTTCGAGAGCTTCGACTCGATCTTGTAGGCGAGCAGCATCTCGTAGATCTTGCGCGTGTAGGTTTTCTCGCTCGAGAGGAAGAAGTTACGGGCGACCTGCATCGTGATCGTGCTCGCGCCCTGCGTAGCGTGGCCGTTGGTGAGCGCGACGATGCCCGCGCGCGCGATGCCCGTGAGATCCACGCCGCCGTGGTCGTAGAAGCGCGCGTCCTCGATCGCGAGCACGGCTTTCTTGAGGTTGTCCGGCACGTCCTGGATGTGCACGATGTCACGCCGCTCCTCGCCGAATTCGCCGATCAGCACGTGATCGCGCGTGTAGATGCGCAGCGGGACCTTGGGGCGGTAGTCGGTGAGCGCTTCGATTGACGGCAGGTTGGGTGTCGCGACGATCAACGCGTAGCCAAGCACGAGCGCGATGCAGGCCACACTCGCCCCGATCAGGCCGACGAGGCCGATGAGCAGCCTGGCCCACCACGGACGCCGGCGCCTGGGCGGCGCGGGCGGTGTGGGTGGTGGAGCGGACGACGGCGACGAGGTTTCTTGCATACCGATACCGAGAAAACAGTCCCGCGATTATAGCGGCCCGGCCGGGTCTGCTTTCGAGATGCTTACATGGGCCGCGGGAACCAGCAGGTGTCTAACTGCACTGTAGACGCGCCCTACGCGCCTGAATAGCCGCCGCCACGCGCATTGGCCGTTCGGACGAATATTCGGGGCCGTGCCGGGTTTGCACAATTCATCCTGACGCAAGCGCCCGAACGGTTCGTGGCGAGCGAAGCCAGGGGAAATGCAATGGGGTTCGGGAGGCCGATGTTGTTGGGCGCGCGCCGTTTTGCCGCGGGTGTCGATATCGCGGCGCGCGGAGTCACGCTGGCGGTGCTGAGCCGCCGCCTGCTCGGCGCGGGGCCGGTGCGGGTCGAATGGCTGGCGAGTGAGCCGCTCGCGCGGGAGGCGATGGCGGGGGTGGACATTGTCGATCGCCCCGCGGTCGTGCAGGCCCTGCGCAGTCTGTTCGCCCAGTTGCCGCGCGCGTGTGCGGGCGCTTCGATGCGTTGCGCGATGGCGTTGCCCACGAGTGCCACGCTAATCGCCACCATGCCGCTGGCGCATCTCGCACCGGCCGGCTGCCGTGCGGACGACTCGCAGATCTATGCCGAGCTCGAGCCGCTGGTGCTGGCGGAGGCAGAACGGGTGGCGGGCGTCGAGCGCAACGAACTCGCCGTTGACTGGCGGGTGGCACCCTGGACGGGAGCGGAGCCTCGTGGAACGCAGGTCACGATCGCGGCGACGGCGCGGGCGCATCTGGAGGCGCGCATCGAGTGCGCGGCCATGGCGGGCATCACGCTGTGCGCGGTGGACGACGAAGCCCACGCCGCACTGCGCGCAATGCGCCATGCGGCGATGTTCGAGTTGCCAACCCATGAAACGTTTGTGGCGCTATGGATTGGCGCAGAGGGCGTGCGCGGCTGGGCCGTGGCCGACGACGCCATTGCCCGTGAAATGCGCTTTCCCGCGCTCGAATACGCGGACCTTGTCGAGGCGCTTCGCGATCTCGTACAGGATGAGCCGCCGGGCTGTGCGGTCGTGGCCGGTGACATCGCCTTGCTGCGCGGCGTGCACTTCACGCTGGCGGATATCGGCGGTGTGCTTGGCTGTCCCACCTTGCCGTTCGAGTGCGCGACGCTCGCCGACCCCGAGCGGCCACTTGCGGCGGCGCTGTCGCGAGATCCGTCGTGCGCGGTGGCCTTTGGTCTCGCGCTGCGGGGAGTGAGCGAATGAGGCGCGGGGACCGCGGCGACGCGCGGGGCGCCGGCATGCGCGTCGGATTCAACCTGCTGCCGTGGCGGCAGCGTGAGATGCAGCGGTTGCTGTGGCGTCGGGTGGGCGAGTGGAGCGCCGCGGCGCTTCTGGGGTGCGCGTGCGTTGCACCGCTCGCCGGCTGGCAACTATGGGCGCGTGGCCGGGCCGATGCCAGGCGCGAGGTCGTCGAGCAGGCCTTGCAGAGGTTGCACTCGCCGCGCGCCGAGGCGAGCCGGCTCGCGAGCGAGGCGGCCGCGCAGCGCGCGGCGGTGGGACTTGCGCAGCAGCACGCGAAGCCGTTGAAGCGTCTGATGGCGTTGTTCGACGGGCTGGCCCGCGCGGGCATTGCGGGCGTCGCGTTGCAGCAGGTCGCGCAGCGCGGCGAGGAACTGGAACTGCAAGCGGCGGCGGCCAACGAGTCCACGGTAGCCGAATGGCTTGGACAACTGCGGGCTTTACCCGAGGTTGATGCGGTGAGCGTGCGCGAGTTTAAGCGCGCGCCGTCTACGGCAGGGACGAAAGAGGGGCCGGCCGGCACCGAGCCGATCCACGTCCTGGCACGAGTCGTCTGGCTGGGAGCATCCGCGGTACCTGCGAAGCCGGCGAGCCAAAGCCGTCAAGGCAGATCGAGGAGTCAGAAATGAGTAGCGTGCTCGCAGGGCGCGCCGATCCGCCCGCAACGGTGAATGGTGCCGCGCCGCGCAGTTGGGCGGCGCCGCACGCGTGGGGCGTGCGGCGCAGGTTGAGTGTCTCTGTGGCAACGGCGGTGCTTACTGCATCGTTGGCAGGCCTTGCCTGCACGATGGGAGATCTGGCCGGGTGGCGCGCGTCGGAAGGGCGATTGGAGGATGTGCAACGCGAACTCGAGCAGGCGCAGCAGATCGTGGCACGCCTGCCCGCGCTCCGGGCCGCAGCTGCGCCACGGCAGGTCCAGCAGGCACATGCGGACAGGACGGCCGAGGACATTCGCAGCGTGTCCGGGCTCGCGTCGAGATCGGCGCTTTCCTTGCAATCGCTCGAGCCGGCGGAGGCCGGCGGAACGGGTATCGCGACATTTCGCACGCTCAAGCTGGTTGCGCGGGGCGGCTTTGCCCAGTTGCATGGCTTTCTCGCCGGGCTGGCCGAGGCACCCGGGCTCGCCGTGCCGGTCGATATCGCAATCAGGCGTGCCGGGGGTGATGACCTTTCGATCGCCGCGACCTTGCAGGTTTTTGACCGGCTGCCCGCGTTGCCGCTGTCCGGCGCGGTCTCGGGGAACGACACCCCGCTGTTCGACCCGTTCTCGGACCGCTTCGCGGCAAGGATGAGCGATGGCATACGGCTGGCGGGCATCATGCAGGACGGCGCGGCGATCGTCGCGCTGATCGAGACGCCGCAGGGCACGCAAGCCGTGAGGGCGGGACAGTCATTCGGGAGCGGCCGGGTCGAGCGTGTTGCGCCTTCGCACGTGGTGCTTTCCTCCGGTGGCGCGAACCAGACGCTGAACTGGGCGGAGGAGGTCAAATGAGGCGCCTTTGCGCGGCACTCGTGGCCCTTATGGCCCTGACCGGTTTCGGCCTGCCCCCCGGCGCAGTTGCCTCAATTCCACCTCCCCTGCCGACGGGGGAAGCCGGTGCGCAATCGGTCGCGCAGCACTCGGTGCCGCCGCTGCCCGAAGGTGCCAGCACAGATGAGATCGGGGGCTGGATTTCGAATCCGTTTGCGGGGGAGCCTGGTAGCGAGCCGGCCGTCAGCGAAGACTCCGATCCCGCTGCAAAGCAGGCAAGCGGCGCGGCGGGGGCGGCCGATGCTTCACGCAATGGCCCCGGACCGAGCAGCGCGCCCGCCGCTGAATCGCTCGAAGGCCCGCCCGTCCCGCTGCGCGCCCCGCAGCGGCTGAGCGCCCCCGCCTCGCAATCCGACGGCCTGCCGCCCGATCGCCCCATTACGCTAAATTTCCAGCGCGCGGAGCTTTCCGTCGTGCTTCATGCGTTCGCGGCGTTCACGCAGCTCAATATCGTTGCGAGCGAGCGCGTACGCGGCCCGGTGACGCTGCGGCTCGAGCGCGTGCCCTGGCGCGTGGCCTTCGATCTGCTGCTGGAGGTGAACGGTCTCGCGATGGAGCGTACCGGCGACGTGATCTGGGTTGCCCCTGCCGCCGAACTGGCCGCGCGCGAGCGGCAACGCTTCGAAGCGCATGCACGGGCCGCCGAACTCGAGCCGCTGGCGAGCCGCGCATTCGAGCTGCACTACGCGCGTGCCGAAGACGTCCGGCGCCTCCTGAGCGGCTCGGGCACGCAGCGGGCCTTGTCCAAACGCGGTGCGGCGGTGGCCGACGCCCGCACGAATCTGCTGTTCGTCACCGATCTGCCGGCGCGCCTCGACCAGATCGCGGATCTGATCGAGCTGCTGGATGCACCGGCGCGGCAGGTGCTGATCGAGGCGCGTATCGTCGAGGGCGACGAGGGTTTGTCGCGCGAGCTCGGCGTGCGGCTCGGCGTGACGCCGGTTCAGGGCGACGGCACCGCGCGCGGCGTGCAGGGCGGCAAGGATGGCGTGGTCTTTGACCTGGGCGCCGGCCCGCTTTCGGGTTTCGATGCCGCGCAGGCCGGGATATCGCTGCTCGCGGCGCATGCTACGCGCATGCTCGACGTGCAGTTGAGCGCCATCGAAGCCGAGGGGCGCGGACGCGTCGTATCGAGCCCGCGCGTCGTCACCGCCGACCGCATGCGGGCCGTCGTCGAACAGGGAACCGAGCTGCCCTATCAGGCGAAGGTCGGGCAGGGCGTATCGGGCGTGCAGTTTCGCCGCGCCAGCCTGAAGCTGGAAGTCGAGCCGCAGATCACGCCCGATGGTCATGTGATCCTGGACCTCGACGTCGCCAAGGACAGCGTCGGCGAGCAGACCGCCGCAGGGCCCGCTATCAACACGAAACACGTGCAGACGCGGGTCGAGATCGAGGACGGCGGAACGGTGTCGATAGGGGGCATCGACGCGTCCGACGATCGCGACGATGTGACGCGTGTGCCACTCCTGGGCAAAATACCCCTTTTGGGCGCGCTTTTTTCGCATCGGGCGCACCGCGATCAACGCAGCGAGCTGGTGGTATTCATCACGCCGCGCGTTGTCGGAGCGAATTGAGCCCTAATTGCCGGCGCGGCAGCAGGCAGGTGCCGCGCCGCCGCCGCGCGGGCCGCAGGCTCGACAACCCGGCCGCTTTGCCAGTAAGCTGCGGCACCAACCTAAACCAGGAAGCGCTGCAAGTGCGGGACGCAAACGCCAATGTTTTTTTCGTAGGGCTCATGGGCGCCGGCAAGACGACCGTGGGCCGGGCGGTCGCGCGCCGGCTGGAGCGTGAGTTTTTCGACTCCGACCATGAGATCGAGGCGCGCACGGGCGCACGCATTCCCGTGATCTTCGAGCTGGAAGGCGAGTCGGGCTTTCGCGAACGCGAGGCCCACGTGATCGACGAACTGACCGCCCGCGAGGGCATCGTCCTCGCGACGGGCGGCGGCGCCGTGCTGCGACCCGAGAACCGCCTCGCGCTCAAGGAGCGCGGCTTCGTCGTCTATCTGCGCGCGAATCCGCACGATCTGTGGCTGCGCACGCGGCGCGACAAGAATCGCCCGCTCCTGCAGACCGAAGACCCGAAGGCGCGTCTGGAAGCGCTCTACGAGGTCCGCGATCCGCTCTACCGCGAGATCGCCGACTTCGTCATCGAAACGGGCCGGCCTTCCGTCAATGGGCTCGTCAACATGGTGCTGATGCAGCTCGACATGGCCGGCGTCGCGCGAACCCCGGCGCGCTGAAGGCGCGTCAGTCATAATGGCCAGCATGATTACCGTCAACGTCGAACTGGGCGACCGCGCCTATCCCATCCACATCGGCACGGGCTTGCTCGGCCAGACCGAACTGTTTGCGCCGCATATCGCCGGCAAGTCGGTGACGATCGTGACGAATACCGTCGTCGATCCGCTTTACGGCGAAACCCTGCGCGCGGCCCTCGCTCCGCTTGGCAAGGACGTCCACACGGTCGTGCTGCCCGATGGCGAGGCGTACAAGAACTGGGAAACGCTGAACCAGATCTTCGATGCGCTCCTCACCGCGCGCGCGGATCGCAAGAGCACGCTGATCGCCCTCGGCGGCGGCGTGACGGGCGACATGACCGGCTTCGCGGCGGCCTGCTACATGCGCGGCGTGCCGTTCATCCAGGTGCCGACCACGCTGCTGTCCCAGGTCGATTCTTCGGTGGGCGGCAAGACGGGGATCAATCACCCGCTCGGCAAGAACATGATCGGCGCGTTCTACCAGCCGCAGGCCGTGATCGCCGATATCGGCGTGCTGCGCACGCTGCCCGAACGCGAACTGGCGGCCGGGATCGCCGAGGTGATCAAAACCGGCGCCATCGCCGACGCCGACTTCTTCAGCTGGATCGAAGCCAACGTCGAGGCGCTCAACCGGTGCGACCCGCAGGCGCTTGCGCACGCCGTGAAGCGCTCGTGCGAGGTCAAGGCGTCGGTGGTGGCCGCCGACGAGCGCGAAGGCGGCTTGCGCGCGATCCTCAATTTCGGCCACACGTTCGGCCACGCTATCGAGGCGGGGCTCGGCTACGGCGAGTGGCTGCACGGCGAGGCCGTCGGCTGTGGCATGGTGATGGCGGCCGACCTTTCGGTGCGGCTTGGCCATCTGGACGAGGCGTCGCGCGAGCGGCTCGTGCAGCTCGTGGCGGCGGCGAAGCTGCCGGTGCACGCGCCCGCGCTCGGCGCCGATCGCTATGTCGATCTGATGCAGGTCGACAAGAAGGCCGAGGGCGGTGCGATCAAGTTCATCTTGCTCAAACGCTTCGGCGACACGCTGATCACACGCGCGCCGGACGAAGCCGTTCAGGCCACGCTTGCCGCCACGACGATGGATTGAGCGCCGCCGGCGCAGACACCTTGCACCTTGCGGAGGAACCGGTGAGCGACAGTCGCAGCGCAGCTTCAGCGGGCCAGCCTGGCCGAGCCCCCGGTTCCGCCGTCGGCGCGACGTCCTTTGCGGTCTCGCTCGAGGCCGGGCTCGCGCCCTATGCGGCGCACGCGTCGCGCTCGCGAGGGCGGCGCCATCCGGAGCCGCCGCCCGCCGCCCGCAGCGAATTCCAGCGCGACCGCGACCGCATCGTCCACTCCACGGCGTTCCGGCGGCTCGAGTACAAGACTCAGGTGTTCGTGAACCACGAGGGCGATCTCTTTCGCACGCGGCTCACACACAGCCTCGAAGTGGCGCAGATCGCGCGCTCGGTTGCGCGCAATCTGCGCGTAAACGAAGATCTCGTCGAAGCGATCTCGCTTGCGCACGATCTCGGCCATACGCCTTTCGGCCATGCCGGCCAGGATGCGCTCAACGACTGCATGCGCGAGCACGGCGGCTTCGAGCACAACCTGCAGAGCCTCGCGGTGGTGGACGAGCTCGAAGAACATTACGGCGCCTTCAACGGCCTGAATCTCTGCTTCGAGACGCGCGAGGGCATTCTCAAGCACTGCTCGCGCGAGAACGCGCGGCGCCTCGGCGATCTCGGCGAACGCTTCCTGCTCGGACGTCAGCCGTCGATCGAGGCACAGATCGCGAATATCGCGGACGAGATCGCCTACAACAACCACGACGTGGACGATGGTCTGCGCTCAGGCCTGCTCAGCATCGAGCAATTGGCCGAAATCGAGCTCTGGCAGGCGCACTACGACGCCGCCCGTGCCGAGTTTCCGCAGATCGAGGGGCGCCGGCTGATCCACGAGACGGTACGGCGCATCATCAACACGCTGATCGTCGATCTGATCGAAGAAACCTGCCGGAATCTGGCAACGCATGCCCCGCAGTCGATTGACGAAGTGCGCACCGCGCCGCCGCTCGTGGCGCACAGCGCGGCCGTGGCAGCCCAGGCGTCGGCGCTCAAGCGCTTCCTCTATCGCAATCTCTACCGGCACTACCGCGTGATGCGCATGGCGAACAAGGCGCAGCGGGTGGTGAAGGGCTTGTTCGCCGCGTTCACGGAGGATCCGCGCCTTCTGCCGCCCGCCTACCAGTCGTCCGAGCCCCCGGCGCAGCCGCGCCTGATCGCGCACTATATCGCCGGCATGACCGACCGTTACGCGCTGAAGGAATATCGCCGCCTCTTCGTCGTCGACGACGACGTCTGAGTGCGGCCCGCCATCCGCTGAGGAGTTGATCCGATGACAGCCTGGCCCTATCCGCGCGTCTGCGCCCACCGCGGCGGTGGCACGCTCGCGCCGGAGAACACGCTGGCGGGTCTGCGCACGGGTGCCCGCCTGGGACATACGATGGTCGAGTTCGACGCGAAGCTGTCGGCTGACGACGTCGTTTTCCTGTTGCATGACGACACCGTCGAGCGCACCTCGAACGGCCACGGCGCCGCAGCGCAGCTGCGTTATGACGAACTGGCGGCGCTCGACGCCGGCAGTTGGCATGACGCGTGTTTCGCAGGCGAGCGTATGCCGACGCTCGCGCAGGTCGCCGCGTGCTGCCGGGAAGAGGGCCTCGCGGCCAACGTGGAGATCAAGCCGTGCCCGCACCGGGACGTGGAGACGGGGCACCTCGTTGCTCAGGAGGCGGAGCGGTTGTGGCGAGGCGCGCCATCGGCGCCGCTTTTGTCGTCGTTCTCGTTCGAGGCGCTCGCCGCGGCCGCCGAGGCCGCGCCGGAGTTGTCGCGCGGGCTGTTGTTCGAGCGCGTACCGGCCGACTGGCGCGAGCAGACCGCCGATCTCGATTGCGTGTCGCTACACGCAAGCCACCGGCACCTCGACGAGGCGCTGGTCGGGCGCATCAAATCGTCAGGGCTGCGCCTGCTCGTCTATACGGTGAACGACCTTGAGCGTGCCCGCCTGCTGGTGCAGTGGGGTGTCGACACGATCTGTACTGACCGCATCGACCTGATCGGGCCGCACGCTCTGGATAGCTGAGCGGGCGCAAAGCCGGCGCCCCGACTCGTCGGGGCGGCGCCGGCCGTGGGGTCATACAGGGGGGGCCTCAGTGGGGCTTCGGCGGGTGCTTCAGCGGCCGCGTGCGATCAGTGCGCCGGCGATCAGCGCGACCCCGCCCACAATGGCGATTGCCTGCCATGGATTGGTGCGGACATAGTCGTCGGCCTGAGCAATGGCTTCGTCGGCACGCTCGCGCGTTGCCGCGCGCGCCGTTTCCAGGCGCTCGCGCGCCACATCGAGGCGCTTCTTCACATCGGCACGCAGCTCGGCGGCGTCGGCCTGGGTTCCCTCGCTGAGCATCTGTTCGAGTTCGGCCAACAGTTCGCGCAGTTCGTCGGCGATATCGGCTGCCGCACTGCGTCCGCGGCGCGCAATGCGCCGCGCACGGCGCCCCGTCTTGGTCCAGGACTCCCCAAGGGCGTCTCGCGTATTGGGAAATGCACTCATGAATGACTCCGTGGTTGAAAAGCAGAAGTTGACGGTCTGTTTCGCCCGGAAAATCGGGCGACATGAGGCACAGTATTGCGCAAATCCGGTACCCGGCACCCGAAGCTGTACGGCGCCGCGCGCCGCAACGGCCCGCCGGATGGGGCTTTGCGCCTCTACGCATTATTAGGTGATTACGGGGACAGCACGGTTTTTCCCAGAGGCATAGAATCAGGGAAAGCCTGCGCGTTTGTCAGGAAGACGAGGGGGGAGGGAGGAGGTGTCGCCCGCCGCCGGATGCCGCAAGGGCTGGCGGGGGCAATGAACCGGGCAGTTGCCCGGGCAACGCTCAGAACATGTAACCGACCTTCAGATAAGTGACGATCGGGTTCAGGTGGATCTTGGCCTCGGCGCGCTGCGACAGGACACCAACCTGGGTCTGCTTCTGCGTGTCGAGGGTCGCGGTCACGTTGATCGGAATGTACGAGACCGAGAAGCCCGCGAACCAGTGCTTGGTGAAGTTGTAGTTGAAGCCCGCGTTAAACACCGGGGCCCAGGAACGATCTGTCGAAACGCTGGTCGGACCCCCAAGGGCCGGGCTTTGCTCGAAGGCGCCGTTGGTGATGTGGGCGTCGGTGAACCAGGCGTAGGTCACGCCGATGCCGGCATACGGGCGAAACTTGGCGTCAGGCTTGTTGAAGTAGTACTTGAACAGGAGCGCCGGGCTCCAGAGCTTCGCGGAACCCAGCTTGCCGTACGGGCTCAGCTCTCCTTCGCCGTTCAGATCGAAGCTCGGCGGGATGCCCACTTCGAGTTCGGTGGAGATGTTGTCGGTAATGAAGTAGCCGAAGCTGAGGCCGAGCGTGTCGGACGAACCGACGCCGGCACCGGTGCCCGGGAATGCCATGTTGACGGGAGTACCGCCCACGCTGTCGATTTTGAGGGGGTCACTGCCATCCTGGGGGGCGAAGTGGAACCACCCTGTCGTAACGTAGAACGTGTTGGCTGATTGAGCGTGTGCTGCCGAAAGACTGGCGAGCGCGGCGATACCTGCCAGCGCCTGTTTTAATTTCATATAAGTGCTCCTCCATAAAAGGCCCGCTCATTATGAACACAACGTTTGCAACAAACCATACGCCACGGTTAGAGGCTTCTCCCTAAGCGCCGCGACGTTCCGCTTCAAGCCGTATGCCTCGCGCACCAAGCGCCGGCGCGGCCCGGCGGGTCTGCGGGTATTCACCAACGGACTAATGGAAAATCGAGCATGGCACGGCTTGCACGTCTTTATGTACCCGATCAGCCGCAGCACGTGATCCTGCGCGGACTCGACCAGCAGCCCGCATTCGTCGACGACCAGGACTACGAGCTTTTCATCGATTGCCTGAAGGCTGCGGCGCGCGATCATCATCTGGCGGTTCACGCATGGGCGCTGATGCCCGGCGCGGTCCAACTGCTCGTTACCCCATCCGACGAGTCGAGCCTGCCGAAGGCGATGCAGGCTGTCGGCCGGCGCTACGTGGCCCACTTCAACCGGCGCTACGCGCGGCGCGGCACGCTTTGGGAAGGCCGCTACCGGGCCACGGTGATCGAAGCGGAGCGGTTCTTCCTGCTCGCGAGCCGCGTGGTCGAGCTGGCGCCGGTGCGCAGTCATCTCGTCGCGGCGCCCGAGGACTACCGATGGTCGAGCTTCCGGCATCACATCGGGCTCACCGTCGACAGCCTCATTACCGACCATCCGTTGTATTGGGCGCTAGGCAACACGCCGTTCGAGCGCCAGCGCGCCTACCGCGAACTGTGCGAGCAGCCGCTCGACGAGCGCGAAACCTCGCAGCTGATGCAGGCCACCCTCAAGGGCTGGGTGCTAGGCAGCGAGACCTGGCGCGATTGGGCGTCGCGTTCGGCGAATCGTCGCGTCTCCCCGCTGCCGCGTGGCCGGCCGCGCAAGGTGCGCGAGGCGCCCGCGCCATCGGCAGCGCCGGGCGTGGCGTCCACCGGCGGAAGTTTATCGGGGTCAAATCATCCGGGCGCTGGACCCTCTGCCTCCGCGAACTCGCCAGGCGGACACGGCAGTGGTCAGCCGACAACACATCAGGCGGGTCAGCCGGCCAACCCCACGGCCGGTTCGGGTGGTCATTCGGCCGGTTCTCCCCCGGCGGGCGGAACCGCGCCGGCGAGTTCGCCATCAGCTCACGAAGAGCGCAAACCCGGTACCGGCACGCATTGATCTGTTTAAAATCAATGTTTTAATCAGTGCGGCGGCATCTTCCGATGCCGCTTTCTTTTGCCCGCTTTTAATATGGCCCCAATAAAAAAATGTGCGGATGCACCATCTTGATAATTGGGGTTAGAACATGTATTTTTATTTGCATGCCCTTGATTCGTCGCGTATATTCGCTTTTCGGCTATCCCCAAGCGCACAACGCAGGAAGCCCGCATCGCCCGCGCCACGCCGTACCCCGGTTCACCTCGCGGCAGGAAACAAACAAGACGGAATCAACGGCCAGCCATGGCCATTCTTGGACGGTGTCCCCATGAACGATCACCTGCAGCGCGCCGCGGTGCCTGCCGCGCAAGGTCTGTATGACCCGCAAAACGAACACGATGCCTGCGGCGTCGGCTTCGTCGCCCATATCAAGGGCAAGAAGAGCCACGAAATCATTCAGCAAGGCCTGAAGATTCTCGAGAATCTCGACCACCGGGGCGCCGTGGGCGCCGACCCGCTGATGGGCGACGGCGCGGGCATCCTGATCCAGATTCCGGACGCCTTCTACCGCGAGGAAATGGCCAAGCAGGGCGTGACGCTGCCGCCGAACGGCGAGTACGGCGTCGGCATGATCTTCCTGCCGAAGGAACACGCCTCGCGTCTCGCATGCGAGCAGGAACTCGAGCGCACGGTGCGCGCCGAAGGCCAGGTCGTGCTGGGCTGGCGCGATGTGCCGGTCGACCACGCCATGCCGATCTCGCCCACCGTGAAGGCGAGCGAGCCGCTGATCCGCCAGATTTTCATCGGCCGCGGCAAGGACGTGATGGTCACGGACGCGCTGGAACGCAAGCTCTACGTGATCCGCAAGACGGCGAGCCACCGTATCCAGGCGCTCAAGCTCAAGCACGGCAAGGAATACTTCGTGCCGTCGATGTCGGCGCGCACGGTCGTCTACAAGGGCCTGCTGCTGGCGGGCCAGGTGGGCGTGTACTACCGCGACCTGCAGGACGAGCGCGTGGTTTCGGCGCTCGCGCTCGTGCACCAGCGCTTCTCCACGAACACGTTCCCGGCGTGGGAGCTGGCTCACCCGTACCGCATGATCGCCCACAACGGTGAAATCAACACCGTCAAGGGCAACGTAAACTGGCTGAACGCCCGTACCGGTGCGATCGCCTCGCACGTGCTCGGCGAGGACCTGCCCAAGCTCTGGCCGCTGATCTATCCGGGCCAGTCGGATACGGCCTCGTTCGACAACTGCCTCGAACTGCTCGTGATGGCGGGTTACCCGCTCGTTCACGCGGTCATGATGATGATCCCGGAAGCGTGGGAGCAGCACACGCTGATGGACGAGAACCGCCGCGCGTTCTACGAATACCACGCCGCGATGATGGAGCCGTGGGACGGCCCCGCCGCGATCGCCTTCACCGACGGCCGCCAGATCGGCGCGACGCTCGACCGTAACGGTCTGCGTCCGGCGCGCTACATCGTCACCGACGACGATCTCGTGATCATGGCCTCGGAAGCGGGCACGCTGCAGATTCCCGAATCGAAGATCGTCAAGAAGTGGCGTCTGCAGCCGGGCAAGATGTTCCTGATCGACATGGAGCACGGCCGCATCATCGACGACAAGGAACTAAAGGACAACCTCGCCAACGCCAAGCCCTACAAGAGCTGGATCGACGCCGTGCGCATCAAGCTCGACGAGATCGAGCCGAAGGCGGAAGACGTCGCGACCGCGCGCGCCGAAGCCGCTGCGCTGCTCGACCGGCAGCAGGCGTTCGGCTACACGCAGGAAGACCTCAAGTTCCTGATGGCGCCGATGGCGATGTCGGGTGAAGAGGCGGTCGGTTCGATGGGCAACGACTCGCCGCTGGCGGTCATGTCCAACAAGAACAAAACGCTCTTCAACTACTTCAAGCAGCTGTTCGCGCAGGTCACGAACCCGCCGATCGACCCGATCCGCGAGAACATGGTCATGTCGCTCGTGTCGTTCATCGGCCCGAAGCCGAACCTGCTCGACACCAACAACATCAACCCGCCGATGCGTCTCGAAGTGTCGCAGCCGGTGCTCGACTTCAAGGACATCGCGAAGATCCGCGCGATCGAGCAGTACACGGGCGGCAAGTTCAGCTCCTACGAGCTCAACATCTGCTATCCGGTGGCCTGGGGCAAGGAAGGTATCGAGGCGCGTCTCGCGTCGCTGTGCGCGGAAGCCGTCGACGCCGTCAAGTCGGGCTACAACATCCTGATCGTCTCGGACCGCCGCGCGGACCGCGACAACGTCGCGATTCCGGCGCTGCTCGCCACCTCGGCGATCCACTCGCACCTCGTGCAGCACGGTCTGCGCACGAGCACGGGTCTCGTCGTCGAAACGGGTTCGGCGCGTGAAACGCACCACTTCGCGCTGCTCGCGGGCTACGGCGCGGAAGCCGTGCACCCGTACCTCGCGATGGAAACGCTCGCGCAGATGGCGAGCGGCCTGAAGGGCGACCTGTCGTCGGAGAAGGCCGTCTACAACTTCACCAAGGCGGTCGGCAAGGGTCTGCTCAAGGTGATGTCGAAGATGGGCATTTCCACGTACATGTCGTACACGGGCGCGCAGATTTTCGAAGCGGTCGGTCTCGCGGACGACCTCGTGCAGAAGTACTTCAAGGGCACCGCCTCGAAGGTGGGCGGCATCGGCCTCTTCGAAGTGGCCGAGGAAGCGATTCGCCTGCACCGTGACGCGTTCGGCGACAACCCGGTGCTTGCGAACATGCTCGACGCGGGCGGCGAGTACGCGTATCGCATTCGCGGCGAAGACCACATGTGGACGCCCGACGCGATCGCCAAGCTCCAGCACTCGGCGCGCAGCAACTCGTACCAGACATACAAGGAATACGCGCACCTCATCAACGACCAGACGAAGCGTCACATGACGTTCCGCGGTCTGTTCGAGTTCCGCATCGACCCGGCGCGCGCGATCTCGATCGACGACGTCGAGCCGGCCAAGGAAATCGTCAAGCGCTTCGCCACCGGTGCGATGTCGCTCGGCTCGATCTCGACCGAGGCGCACGCCACGCTCGCCGTCGCGATGAACCGTATCGGCGGCAAGTCGAACACGGGTGAAGGCGGCGAGGACGAGAAGCGCTACCGCAACGAACTGCGCGGCATTCCGATCAAGAACGGCGACACGATGCAGTCGATCATCGGCCCGGAAGTCGTCAAGGACATCCCGCTGAAGGATGGCGACTCGCTGCGCTCGAAGATCAAGCAGGTCGCGTCGGGCCGCTTCGGTGTGACGGCCGAGTACCTCTCGTCCGCGGACCAGATCCAGATCAAGATGGCGCAGGGTGCGAAGCCGGGCGAAGGCGGCCAGTTGCCGGGCCACAAGGTTTCGGACTACATCGGCAAGCTGCGTTACTCGGTGCCGGGCGTCGGCCTCATCTCGCCGCCGCCGCACCACGACATCTACTCGATCGAAGACCTCGCGCAGCTGATTCACGATCTGAAGAACGTGAACCCGGTCTCGTCGATTTCGGTGAAGCTCGTGTCCGAAGTGGGTGTGGGCACCGTGGCCGCGGGCGTCGCGAAGGCGAAGGCCGATCACGTCGTGATCGCCGGTCATGACGGCGGCACGGGCGCGTCGCCGCTGTCGTCGCTCAAGCACGCCGGCACGCCGTGGGAGCTCGGCCTCGCCGAAACCCAGCAGACGCTCGTGCTGAACCAGCTGCGCGGCCGCATTCGCGTGCAGGCCGACGGCCAGATGAAGACCGGCCGCGACGTGGTGATCGGCGCGCTGCTCGGCGCCGATGAATTCGGCTTCGCGACGGCGCCGCTCGTCGTCCAGGGCTGCATCATGATGCGCAAGTGCCACTTGAACACCTGCCCGGTTGGCGTCGCCACCCAGGATCCGGTGCTGCGTGCGAAGTTCTCGGGCCAACCCGAGCACGTCGTCAACTTCTTCTTCTTCATCGCGGAAGAAGTGCGCGAAATCATGGCGCAGCTCGGTATCCGCAAGTTCGACGACCTCGTTGGCCGTGCAGACCTGCTCGATACGCGCAAGGGCGTCGAACACTGGAAGGCGAAGGGTCTCGACTTCTCGCGCGTGTTCTATCAGCCGGAAGTGGGCGCCGAAGTCGCGCGTATGCATGTGGACACGCAGGACCACGGTCTCGACCGCGCGCTCGACCACACGCTGATCGAGAAGGCCAAGGCCGCGATCGAAAGCGGCGAGCACGTCTCGTTCATCCACCCGGTGCGCAACGTCAACCGCACGGTCGGCGCGATGCTCTCGGGCGTGGTCGCGAAGAAGTACGGCCACGACGGCCTCGACGACGACGCGATCCATATCCAGCTGAAGGGTACGGCGGGCCAGAGCTTCGGCGCGTTCCTCGCGAAGGGCATCACGCTCGACCTCGTCGGCGACGGCAACGACTACGTCGGCAAGGGCCTTTCGGGTGGCCGCATCATCATTCGTCCGACGAACGATTTCCGTGGCAAGTCCGAAGAAAACATCATCTGCGGCAACACGGTGATGTACGGCGCGATCGAGGGCGAAGCCTTCCTGCGCGGCGTGGCGGGCGAGCGCTTCTGCGTGCGTAACTCGGGCGCGACGGCCGTTGTCGAAGGCACGGGCGATCACGGCTGCGAATACATGACGGGCGGCACGGTGGTCGTGCTCGGCGAGACGGGCCGCAACTTCGCGGCCGGCATGTCGGGCGGCATTGCATTCGTCTACGACCCGGACGGCACGTTCGCGGGCAAGTGCAACCGTTCGATGGTCACGCTCGATCCGGTGCTGCAGCAGGCCGAGCAGGAACGCACGATCGACCGCGCGCTGTGGCACTCGGGCCAGACCGACGAGGCGCTGCTCAAGGGGCTCGTCGAGCGTCACTTCCAGTTCACGGGCTCGCCGCGTGCGAAGGCGCTGCTCGAAAACTGGGACGCGTCGCGCCGTCAGTTCGTGAAGGTGTTCCCGACGGAATACAAGCGCGCACTGGGCGAGATTGCCGCGAAGAAGGCTAACCAGGAAGTGCTGGCGGCCTGACGCCACGACAAGACGAAGGAGCGCCCGCCGCGCGAACGCATGAAGTGCGCGGCGGCGGGCGCCGATCCCCTCACCGAATACATGGATAGACGAGAGCCAAATGGGTAAGGCAACCGGTTTTCTCGAGTACGAGCGCCAGCATGAGGCGTACGAAGCACCGCTCACGCGCGTGAAGCATTACAAGGAGTTCGTTTCGGCGCTCGCCGATGCGGACGCGAAGATCCAGGGCGCGCGCTGCATGGACTGCGGCATTCCGTTTTGCAACAACGGCTGCCCGGTGAACAACGTGATCCCCGACTTCAACGACCTGGTGTTCCGCCAGGACTGGAAGACGGCGATCGAGGTGCTGCATTCGACCAACAACTTCCCCGAGTTCACGGGCCGCATCTGCCCGGCGCCCTGCGAAGCGGCGTGCACGCTCGGCATCAACGACGACCCGGTCGGCATCAAGTCGATCGAGCACGCGATCATCGACAAGGCGTGGGCCGAAGGCTGGGTCGCGCCGCAGCTTTCGAAGCACAAGACCGGCAAGAAGATCGCCGTGGTGGGCTCGGGCCCCGCGGGTCTCGCTGCCGCGCAGCAGCTCGCGCGCGCCGGTCATGAGGTGACGGTGTTCGAAAAGAACGACCGCATCGGCGGCCTCCTGCGTTACGGGATTCCCGACTTCAAGCTGGAGAAGTGGCTGATCGACCGCCGCATGCGCCAGATGGAAGCCGAAGGCGTGAGCTTCCGCACCAATGTCTTCATTGGCAAGGGCGAACTGCCCGCGTTCATCGGCAGCACCGCGAAGGAAACCATTACGCCGGAGCAGTTGAAGGAGCAGTTCGACGCCGTGGTGATCGCGGGCGGTTCGGAAACGCCGCGCGACCTGCCGGCGCCGGGCCGTGAACTGCAGGGCATCTACTACGCGATGGAATTCCTGCCGCAGCAGAACAAGGTCAACGCGGGCGACAAAGTTGCGGACCAGCTCGTGGCGAAGGGCAAGCACGTCGTCGTGATCGGTGGCGGCGACACCGGCTCCGACTGCGTGGGGACGTCGAACCGTCATGGTGCGAAGAGCGTCACGCAGTTCGAACTGCTGCCGCAGCCGCCCGAAGAGGAAAACAAGCCGCTCGTCTGGCCGTACTGGCCGATCAAGCTGCGTACCTCGTCGTCGCATGAGGAAGGCTGCCAGCGCGACTGGTCGGTCGCGACGAAGCGCTTCGAAGGCAAGAACGGCAAGATCGAGAAGCTCGTCGCCGCGCGCGTCGAGTGGAAGGACGGCAAGATGGTCGAAGTGCCCGGTTCGGAGTTCGAAATGAAGGCCGATCTCGTGCTGCTCGCCATGGGCTTCACGCAGCCGGTTTCGCCGGTGCTCGAAGCGTTCGGCGTCGACAAGGACGCGCGCGGCAACGTGCGCGCCTCGACCGAAGGCGAGAAGGCGTACTACACGTCGGTCGACAAGGTCTTCACCGCCGGCGACATGCGGCGCGGCCAGTCGCTCGTGGTCTGGGCGATTCGTGAAGGCCGTCAGTGCGCGCGTTCCGTCGATGCATATCTGATGGGCAGCTCGCAACTGCCGCGCTAAGGACGAAGCGGCAGACGCACCGTCTGGCGCGGGACCGGAGCAGGCGCGAAAGTGCCAGCCCGGGATCGCCAGGCTGGCTCTGGCAGAGACGTGAAGCCGGGTACCCGCAAGGGTGACCCGGCTTTTTTGCGTCTTGAAGCTTGCGGGCAATCACGCGCGGGGTACCATGACGCGATTGTCCGACCGACCAAAGGCCCGCCGATCATGTCTGAAGCCCGCGAGACCGATCCGTGGCGGCGCTGCTTCGTCGCACTCGCGCCCGATGCGGCGTCACGCGACGTACTCGCCGCGCTCGACGTGCCGCCCAATGCGCGGCGCGTGCCGTATGCGCAGCTGCATCTGACGGTGGCGTTCATCGGCGCGATGTCGTTCGACCAGGGCAACGCGTTCTCGCAACGGCTGGCCGATCAAGCGATGCCGGTTCCACCCGCGTCGGTGACGACGATCGAATGCTGGCCGGGCCACGCTCACCCGCGGCTGATGGTGGCCGCGCTGGCGATGTCGGACGCATTTACGGCACTCGACTGGCGCGTGCGCTCCCTGATGGGCGAGGTGGGATTGCCGCTCGACGCGCGCGCATTTCGCCCGCACGTGACGCTCGCGCGGTTTGCGCGCGATGCGGCAACGGGGCCTGCGACCGTGAACGGCGAGGCGCTGCCGCCGTTGCGATTCGAGGCGCTCGTGCTGTATTCGAGCACGCTCGCCCGCCAGGGCGCGCGCTACGATGCGCTGACCAGCGTGGCGCTGGCTTGAGGCGCAAGCGCGGTGTAGGGGCGCCGGGCCTCAGTGCCCGTTGCGCTTGTAACGCGCAAGCGTGAGCCCATCGAGGTCGATTTCGGGCGTGCGCCCTGTGACGAGATCGGCGACCACGCGCCCGGAACCCATCGACATCGCCCAGCCCGTCGAACCGTGCCCCACGTTGAGCCAGAGCCCTTCGACGCCCGAGGCGCCGAGCAGCGGCGCACCGTCCGGCACCATCGGGCGCCGTCCGACCCAGAACTGCGCCGACGAAGGGGTGGCCGCATGGGGGAACCAGTCGTCGAGCACTTTCATGAGCGTTTGCAGTGCCTGTTCGCGCAGCGTCGCGCGATGGTCGCCCAGCTCCGCCGTACCCGCGACGCGCAGATACGGCCCGAAGCGCGTGATCGCGGTCTTGAGCGATTCGTCCATGAGCGCGGCGCGCGGGGCCTTTTGCTCGTCGACGACCGGCAGCGTCGCCGAATAACCCTTCACGGGATAGAGCGGCACGCGCACGCCTAGCGGCGCCACGAGCGCCGCGCTCTCCACGCCCAGCGCGACGATCACCGCGTCGGCGGCGAGCGTTTGCGGTGTGGCGCACGGCGTTTCGGGCGCGCTGGCTAACGGGCTCAGCACCTCGGCCGGCGCACGGCGCTGCTCGCGCCGGTTGAGCTTGCCGCGGCCCGCGTGCACGCGCACGCCGCGCACCTTGCCGCCTTCGGCCAGCAGGGCCTCCACCTCGGTATCGAACAGAAAACGCACGCCGTTGGCTTCGCATACGGCGCGCAGCTCGCGCGTGAAGTGTGCGCAGTCGCCGGCTTCGTCGTCGGGCAAATAGATTCCCGCGACCGGCTTCGTATGCGACCACGCGAGCCCCGGCTCGACTTGCGTGCACCCCGCGGGGTCGAGTTCGCGGTAGACGATGCCCGCATCGCGCAGCACGCCAAGCGCCGGCTGCGCGAGTTGGAGGTCGTAGTCGCTGCGAAAGAGCTGCAGGTACCCCTGGCTGCGCCCGTATTCGAACGCGTGCGTTTCGCGGAACGCATGCAGGCAGGTGCGGCTGTAGTAAGCGATGCGCTGCATCCGCTGTTTGTTCACACGAAAGCGCTCGAGGTCGCATTCGCGCAGCCAGCGTGCGATCCAGCGCCACTGGGAGGGGGCGAAGGTGGGCCGGAAGATGAGCGGCGAAGTGGGCTTGAGCAGATATTTGAGGAGCTTCGCGGGCATGCCGGGCGCAGCCCACGGCGCGACATAGCCAGGCGCGATCACGCCTGCGTTGCCGAAGCTCGCGCCGAGCGCGACACCGGGTTCGCGCTCGATGACGGTGACGTCGCAGCCCCGTTCGCTCAGATAGTACGCAGTAGCGACGCCGATCACGCCGGCGCCGAGGACGATCGTTTTCATGCCGGTCGACTCGGGAGGGACGGGAGGTATTGCAGCACGTTCGGGCTCATTGTGCAGCGGACTCGGCAACGAGCGCTTTGCCCTTCGTTTCGGGCAGGCAAAGTGCGCAGACGATCACGAGCAGATAGCCGGCGCCGGCCGCACCGCCCATCGCTTTGACGAGCGAGGTGGACTGCGCGAGCGTACCGACGAGAATCGGGAACGGCGAACCCAGGCCGCGCCCGAGGTTGTAGCAGAAGCCCTGGCCGGAGCCGCGGATCGCGTTCGGATAGAGCTCCGAAAGATAGGCGCCGATGCCCGCGAAGATGCCCTGCACCACGATGCCGAGCGGAAAGCCTGGCAGCAACATGGCGCCATTGGTGATCGGCAGCATGGTGTAGGCCATGCCGAGCGCGAACGAACCGGTCGCGAACAGGATGAACGAGGCACGCCGGCCGATGCGGTCGCAAAGGATCGCGCCGACGATATAACCGGTGAACGAGCCGAAGATCAGCACGAACAGGTAGCCGCTCGTGTTGAACACCGAGAGGTGACGCACGGTGTTCAGATACGTGGGCAGCCAGGTGGTGATCGCGTAGTAGCCGCCGAGCGCCGACGAGATCAGCGAGCTCGTCGCGATCATGCCGGCCTCGCTCTTGCTCGTGCCCCAGGAGGCGATCAGCGTGGGGATCAGGAACGAGTAGATCATGAAGTCGAACGCGTCGACGGCGTAGCCCTCGGAGCCGGCGTAAAGCCGTTCGGCGCTCGCGTCCGCTCAGTTCCGTGAACCACTGGAACGATCCCATCGCGTGTCTTCCCCCGATTGTTGTGTACTCCACGATCGGTCATGCCGTATGCGGCGTGAATGGTGGGGCGGAGGCTATTTTACGGCGCGACGGAGCGGCCAGGCGAACAATTCGTATCTCTAAACCAGGCGCGGACGTGATTCGTACGCGTTGCCGTTAGATAGGAAGCGAACGAAGCGCCTGATGCGGGGGCGGTGAAAGCGGCGTGGACGGCGTGAAAGACCGCAAGGTGGTGCAAGGCGGTGCGAGATGGCGCGTTGGCGGCGCTCAGGCCGCCAACGCCCCCGGTCGACAAGCTGCCGGGCAAGCGCCGGCGTTCGGCGCGACGCGCCCGCCGGCGCGCGTGCTCAAGCAGCGATCCGTTCCTCGGGCATGCGCTCGATGTCGAGCGTCTCCTCGTGGAAGGCGCCAAGCGACTCGCGGTGCGCGACGCTCACAATCGCCGCCTTCGGCAGGCGATCGTTGAAGAGCTTGTAGAGACGGGCTTCGTTGTCGGCGTCCAGGGCGCTCGTCGCTTCGTCGAGGAACAGGTAGTCGGGCTTGTGCAGCAGCACGCGCGCACCGGCCAGCCTCTGCTGCTCGCCCGGCGAGAGCACGCGCGTCCAGTGCGCCGATTCGGCGAGCCGCTCCGCGTAGTCCGCGAGGTGGCAGGCGCGCAGCGCCTCCCGGCACTCCTCGTCGCTGTAGTCGTCAGCCGGCGAGGGGTAGGCGAGCGCTGCCTTGAGCGTGCCGATCGGCAGATAGCTCTGCTGCGGGATGAACATCATGCGCGCGTCGACCGGCGCGTCGATCGAGCCTTCGCCGAACGGCCAGAGGCCCGCGAGCGCGCGCATCAGCGTGCTCTTGCCGGCGCCGGACGGGCCGCGCACGAGCCAGCGCGAGCCCGGCTTGATGGCGACGTCGCGCACCTCAGAAAGCGGCATGCCGTTGGGCAGGGCAAGCTTCAGGCCGTCGGTGGAGAGCGCGTTCGCGTCGACGAAGTGCAGGTTGATGCCGCCGTGTTCGGTGGCGGGCGAAACGGATTCTTTGAGGCGCGGCGAGTGGACCACGCGCACGAATTCGCGCAGACGATTGACGGTGGCGCGCCATTCGACGAGGGTCGAGTAACTGTTCATGAACCACGAGAACGAATCGCTCACGGTGCCGAACGCTCCGGCAATTTTCATCAGCACGCCGAATGAGAAGGCACCCGCAAAATAGCGCGGCGCCGCGACGACCAGCGGGAAAATGATGGCGATCTGGCCGTAGAAGCTCAGCACGAAGGTGAGGCGCTTCGTGTACTTCATCACCCGCCACCAGTTCTCGCGGATATGCTGGAAGAGGCCCTGGGTGTTGTTGAGCTCGGTGCCCATGCCGTCGTAGAAGGCAATCTGCTCGGCATTTTCGCGCAGGCGGATGAGGCCGAAGCGGAAGTCCGCCTCCACTTTCTGTTGCTGATAATTGATCGACACGAGCGGATGGCCGGCCTTCTGGGTCACGATCGAGCCGAACACGGCGTAGAGCAGGGCGGCCCAAACCATGTAGCCCGGAATCGTGATGGGCGTGCCGCCCAGCGAGAACGCGAGCGCGCCCGCGAGCGACCAGAGGATCGTGATAAACGAAATCAGCGTGACGACCGTCGAGAGCAGATCGAGGGTGAGCTCGAGCGTCGTATTGGCGAACGATTGCAGGTCGTCGCTGATCCGCTGGTCGGGGTTGTCGGCCAGACGATCGCGCTCGATGCGGTAGAACGCGCCCTGCTCGAGCCATTCGTTCAGGAAGCGCGTAGTCAGCCATTGGCGCCAGCGGAAACCGAGCATCTGGCGTAGATAGCGCCCGTACACCGCGAGGATGATGAAGGCGAACGCGAGCACCGTGAAGACTATCAGGAGGTGCGGGAAATGCTTGACGTTCTTGTTCTGCAGCGCGTCGTAGAAGTCGCCGTTCCAGGTGTTGAACTGAACGTTGATCCACACCACGGTCAGGTTGATGGCGATGATCGCGATGAGCAGCCCCCAGGCGACCCAACGCTCCTCAGACACCCAGTAGGGCTTGATGAGGCTCCAGGCCGTGATCTTTTCGGGCTGATCCGGCGTGGCGCGGGAAGAAAGGTTGGTCATGGGCGTCCTGATGTTGAGCCGGCCTGGGGCCGGAAAAGGCAAGCGTGCGGCGCGGCACGACGATGCTGCGATTCTGTCGCCGACCGCTTAAGCTGGGCTTAACCGGCGTTTGAGCTATCCATGAGCGGGGTTCACGCGGGGCTCACGGGGGTCTCATTGTCTCACCGACAACCGCCGCAGAGCGGTTGCCGACGTTGCGGGCATTGTGCCAGAGCGCGCGCGCCGTCGTGGTTTGCGGCCTGCGCGCCTTTTGTGGTCTAATGTCCGCTGACGAAACAGGGGTGCTTCGCCGGCATGCCGTGCATGTCGCTGAGGCTGAGAGAGACCCTTCGCACCCGATCCGGGTAATACCGGCGCGGGAAGTTTCCGGAAAGTCTTGCTGGAGCCAATTCCAGTTTCCCGCCGGGCAAGCCGTGCATGGGACCCGTGTTCCATCGCCCCACGCGCCTGTCCGGCCGGCCTTGCCAGCCGGTTTCGTCCTTGGGTACGTCTGCTGCTGCCGTACGGAAAGGATACGATGACCGCCTATTCCTCAGTCCAAACAGTTTATTTGGGCCGCTCCTCAGTCCATGACGGTGCACGCCTGCGCGCGTTCGCATGCTGCGGAGCTTCGTCATGAATGATGCCCGCTCCACCGCTGAGATGCCGGATTTCGCCGTGATCGGCGGCGGGCTCTCCGGTCGCCTCGTTGCCTGGCGTCTGGCCGGCGCGGGCCATGGCGTCGCGCTCTATGAGCGCGGCGGTCCCGAAGGCGCCGACGCGGCCGCGTGGGTCGCGGCCGCAATGCTCGCGCCGCTTGCCGAAGCCGCCGTCGCCGAACTGCTCATCACCGAACTCGGGGTCGCGTCGCTCAAGACGTGGCCGCAGATTCTCGCGGAGCTCCCCGAGCCGGTGTTCTTCCAGCACAACGGCACGCTCGTCGTCTGGCATCACGCCGACCGCACCGAAGCGCCGCTTTTCGAGCGCCGCGTGCGTGCGAACGCGCCGCGCTGGCTTGCCGACGAAGGCTTCGTCGCGCTTGCAGGCAAGGAGCTCGATGCGGCCGAACCGGCGCTGGCCGGGCGCTTCGCGCGCGGCTGGCTGCTACCCGGCGAGGGGCAGCTCGACAACCGCCAGGTGCTGGGCGCGCTGGCGGCGGGGCTCGCGCAACGGGGCGTCGAGACGCACTGGCACACGAGCGTGAACGACGCCGATCCGCCGCGCGCACGCGTGACGATCGACTGCCGGGGCCTCGGCGCCAAGCCGGCCTTGCCCGCGCTGCGCGGGATTCGCGGCGAGGTCGCGCGCGTGCACGCGCCGGGCATCGGCCTCACGCGGCCGGTGCGCCTCCTGCATCCGCGTTATCCGCTCTATATCGCGCCGAAGCAGAACGATCTCTATGTGATCGGCGCCACCGAGATCGAGGGCGAGGACATGTCGCCTGTGAGCGTGCGCTCCGCGCTCGAACTGCTGAGCGCGGCGTTCGCCGTGCATCCGGCCTTCGGCGAGGCGCGCATCCTCGAACTCAACTCGCAGTGCCGTCCAACGCTCCCCGATCATCGTCCGGCGCTGATCTGGGACGGCGCACAAACCTTGCGCGTGAACGGCCTCTACCGGCACGGTTTCATGATCGCGCCCGCTGTCGCCGACGAAGCGGTCCGCTGCGGGGAGGCGCTGCTCGACGGCCGCCTGACCGATCAGGACACCTTCGAAGCGCTGCGCCGCGAGTCGCGCTGGAGCGCGATGCTGCACGCGCAGGGCGCGCGGGAGATGGTTTGACGCAGCGCGGAGCCGCTCTCAGTAACAAGACTTGTAGTGAACCGAATCGACATGGACATACAGATCAATCAGAAGCCGCTCACGCTGCCCGAAGGGGCAACCGTCGCCGACGCGCTTGCCGCGTTCGGCGCGCGTTTGCCCTACGCGGTGGCGCTGAACGGCGATTTCGTCGCGCGCACCCAGCACGGCGCGCGCACGCTACAGGCGGGCGACCGCCTCGACGTCGTGAGCCCGGTGGCGGGCGGCTGAGCCGCCGCCCCCGTTCGCGTGCTTTTGCGTCTGCTTTTGTGTTCCCTCGACGCCTCGACCCGATGCCACCGCGCAAGGATTCCACCGCCATGACCACCCCTTCCACCGCCGACGCGCTCATGCTCTACGGCGAAACCTTCGCGAGCCGCGTGCTGCTTGGCACGTCGCGCTATCCGTCGCTGCAGTCGCTGTCCGATTCGATCGAAGCGGCGCGCCCCGGCATGATCACCGTGGCGCTGCGCCGCCAGATGAACGACGGCGCGGCCGAAGCGGGTTTCTTCGATCTGCTCAAGCGCCACGGCGTGCCGCTCCTGCCGAACACGGCCGGCTGCCTCACCGTCAACGAGGCCGTGACGACGGCCCACATGGCGCGCGAAGTCTTCGAAACCGACTGGATCAAGCTCGAGCTGATCGGCGACGACTACACGCTGCAGCCCGACCCGGTCGGCCTGATCGAGGCGGCGTCGCGTCTCGTGAAGGACGGCTTCAAGGTGCTGCCTTACTGTACCGAAGACCTCGTGATCGGCCGGCGTCTGCTCGACGCGGGCTGCGAGGCGCTGATGCCGTGGGGCGCGCCCATCGGCACGGGCAAGGGCGTGATCAATCCGTATGGCCTGCGCGTGCTGCGCGAGCGGCTGCCGGACGTGCCGCTGATCGTCGACGCGGGCCTTGGCGTGCCCTCGCACGCGGCCCAGGTGATGGAGTGGGGCTTCGACGGCGTGCTGCTCAACACGGCAGTCTCGCAGGCCACGCACCCGGACGCCATGGCGCGCGCGTTCGCGCTGGGCGTGGAAGCGGGCCGCGCCGCGTATCTCGCCGGGCCCATGGCCGAACGCGAGGCGGCGGTGGCGAGCACGCCGGTCGTCGGGATGCCGTTCTGGCACCAGGATGGGAGCAAGTGATGACAGGGACATTGCGACTGCAGGGCCGCGAGCTTTTCTGGCCGCCGGCCGACGAACTGACCGCCACGGCGGAGCGCATCCGCGCGCGTCTTGGCGACTGGCCGCCCACCCATGCGCCGTGGCGCATCTGCCTTACCCCGCCCGACGCGCCGAACGGCGGCGACCTGATCGTGGTGACCGACGCGGCGCCGCACCTCGCGAACATTGCGCGCTGGATGACCGAAGGCGCGGGCGTGATCGAAGCGGCGGGCGACGACCCCAAAGCGGGTCGCGTGACGTTGCATCTCGGCGGCGAACGCTACGCGCTGGAAGGCGAGCTGGCCGAGGACTGGGTGCCGGCGCTGGCGGCGTTCCTCGATTGCGGCTTCGATCCGCACGACGCGCTGGTGCTGGCGCTGGCCTGGCGCGACGGCGACGAGGCCCGCGACGACGCATGGCCGGTCGACCTCGCGCGCTTTCCGCGCGTGCTGGATCTGCCCGCCGCCCCCGGGCAGCCGTTCGCGCCGTGCCCGGCGAAACTCGGCCTGTACCCGGTGCTGCCGACGGCCGACTGGGTCGAGCGCGTGCTCGACTACGGTGCGAAGACGGCGCAGTTGCGCAGCAAGCAGCCGAAGTCGCCGCAACTGGTGAAGGAAATAGAACGCTGTGTTGCAGCGGGACGCAAGCACGACGCCCGCGTGTTCATCAACGACCATTGGCAGGAGGCACTGGCGGCGGGCGCTTACGGCGTGCACCTCGGGCAGGAGGATCTGCGCGAAGCGGATCTCGGCGCGCTCGCGGCGGCCGGCGTGCGGCTTGGCCTTTCGACCCACGGTTATTTCGAGATGCTCACGGCGCTGCACTTCCGCCCGAGCTATATCGCGCTCGGCGCCGTGTTCCCCACGACGACCAAGGTCATGCCGACCGCGCCGCAGGGGCTCAAACGCCTCGCGCGCTACGTGCAACTGCTCGAGGGCGTGGTGCCGCTGGTGGCGATCGGCGGCATCGACGGCGCCGTGCTGCCGCAGGTGGTCGCGACGGGCGTGGGCTGCGCGGCCGTCGTGCGCGCGCTCACCGAGGCCGCCGACCCGGCTGCAGCCGTTGCCGCGCTGCAAAACGCGTTTACGCAATAATGCCCCGCTGACGGAGCCGCCGGGCGTTTCAACCGGCGAGTCCGTCAAGGGGCCGGTTGACGTCCTTACCGGCTGAATCGGGGACCGGGCGCGTCAAGGCAGTATTTTCATGATGGCCCTATAATCCCGCCTTCGTGTAAATGGACTGTCAGCTTACGTGCCATCATCTTCTGAAACCCTGCTGGAGTTGCGCGACGTCGATTTCGGCTATGGCGACCGGCTCGTTCTGTCCGGCCTGAACATGCGCTTTGGGCGCGGTCGGGTCGTGGCCGTGATGGGCGGCTCCGGCGGCGGCAAGACGACGGTGCTGCGCCTGATTGGCGGCCTCGTGCGCGCGCAGCGCGGCCAGGTACTGTTTCATGGCGAGGACGTCGGCGCCCAGTCGCGCGAAGGCCTCTACGCCCTGCGGCGCAGGATGGGCATGTTGTTCCAGTTCGGCGCGCTCTTCACCGACATGTCGGTGTTCGAGAATGTCGCTTTCGCCCTGCGCGAACACACCGACCTTCCCGAAGCGCAGATCCGCGACCTCGTGCTGATGAAGCTCAACGCCGTCGGCCTGCGCGGCGCGCGCGACCTCGCGCCTTCGGAAATCTCGGGCGGCATGGCCCGGCGCGTCGCGCTCGCGCGCGCCATTGCCCTCGACCCCGAACTCATGATGTACGACGAGCCGTTCGCGGGCCTCGACCCGATTTCGCTCGGCATCACGGCGAACCTGATCCGCACGCTCAACGACGCGCTCGGTGCGACCTCGATTCTTGTCACGCACGACGTGCCCGAATCGTTCGCGATCGCCGACTACGTGTACTTCCTTGCCAACGGTCGCGTGCACGCGCAGGGAACTCCTGCCGAGCTGCGTGCGTCCACCGACCCGACCGTGCGCCAGTTCATCGACGGCGCGCCGGACGGACCGTTCCGTTTTCACTACCCGGCGGACCTGCCGCTCGCCGCGGATTTCGGCATCGGCGGAGGCCGCTCATGATCGGCGCCATCAGCTCGCTCGGGCGCTCGGTGATCGAGCAGGTCACGCGTGCCGGCCACGCGGCCCGCTTCTTCGTGCGCCTCGTGCTCGAATTCTTTCCGCTGCTGCGGCGCCCGCGGCTTGTCACGAAGCAGATCCACTTCGTCGGTAATTATTCGCTGTTGATTATTGCCGTCTCGGGGCTCTTCGTCGGCTTCGTGCTTGGCCTGCAGGGCTACTACACGCTCAACCGCTACGGTTCCGAGCAGGCGCTCGGGCTGCTGGTGGCGCTGTCGCTGGTGCGCGAGCTCGGGCCGGTGGTCACGGCGCTCTTGTTCGCGGGCCGGGCGGGCACCTCGCTCACGGCCGAAATCGGCCTCATGAAGGCCGGCGAGCAGTTGACGGCCATGGAAATGATGGCGGTGGACCCCGTGCGGATCGTGGTCGCGCCGCGCATGTGGGCTGGCGTGATCGCCATGCCGATTCTCGCGGCGATCTTCAGCGCGGTCGGCATCCTTGGCGGCTACGTGGTGGGCGTCCTGCTGATCGGCGTCGATGCGGGCGCCTTCTGGTCGCAGATGCAGGGCGGCGTGGACGTTTGGGCCGACGTGGGCAACGGCGTGATCAAGAGCCTCGTGTTCGGTTTCGCCGTGACGTTCACCGCGCTTTATCAGGGCTACGAGGCCAAGCCGACGCCCGAGGGCGTGTCGCGCGCGACCACCAAAACGGTCGTGTACGCGTCGCTCGCGGTGCTGGGCCTCGACTTCCTGCTCACTGCATTGATGTTCAGCTAAGGTTGCAGGCTGTGCGAGGTCGTGCCGTGCGAACCGGGCCGGCGCGCCTTGGCGGCAGCACCTGACGACGGCGGGCGCTGGCGCCGCCGCAATGGATTCTGATTGGGATGACGATGAAAAAGAATGCTCTCGACTTCTGGGTCGGCCTGTTCGTGGTACTGGGCTTCATCGCGCTGCTGTTTCTCGCGCTGAAGGCCGGCAACATGAGCACGCTGTCGTTCCAGCCGACCTATGCGCTCAAGCTCAAGTTCGACAACATCGGCGGGCTCAAGCCGCGCGCGCCGGTGAAGAGCGCGGGCGTGACGGTGGGCCGCGTGGCGTCGATCGGCTTCGACACGAACACCTACCAGGCGCTCGTGACGATCAACATCGACCAGCAATATCAGTTTCCGAAGGATACTTCCGCCAAGATCCTGACCTCCGGACTGCTCGGCGAGCAGTACATCGGTCTGGAGCCGGGCGGCGACAGCGAAATGCTCAAGGCGGGCGACACCATTGCGATGACGCAGTCGGCGATCGTTCTCGAGAACCTGATCGGCCAGTTCCTCTACAGCAAGGCGGCCGATTCGGGCGCGTCGAAAGCGGCGGCCTCGGCGCCGGCTCCGGCACCCGCGCCGGCTGAGACCGGCTCGGGCGCGGCAGGCAAGTAAGAAGGAGAAGAAGAATGTTCACGATGCGCATGCGCGCAGCCGCGATGGGTGTCGCGGTGCTGGCGCTCTCGGGGTGCGCGACGGTGCAGACGCCGTCGAAGGAAGACCCATGGGAGGGTTTCAACCGCACGGTCTTCACGTTCAACGACAAGGTGGACCAGTACGCGCTCAAGCCCGTGGCCAAGGGCTATGTCGCGGTGACGCCCCAGCCGGTGCGTGACAGCGTCACGAACTTCTTCGCGAACATCGGCGACGTCTACAACGCGGCGAACAACCTCCTGCAGCTGAAGATCACCGACGGCGTCGAAGATATCATGCGGATCGTGATCAATACGGTCTTCGGGGTCGGCGGCCTGTTCGACGTGGCGACGCTCGCGAAACTGCCCAAGCACAACCAGGATCTGGGGCTCACGCTCGGGCATTACGGGGTGCCGGCCGGCCCGTACGTCGTGCTGCCGTTCCTCGGACCGAGCACGGTACGCGACGCCGTGGGCTCGGCCGGCAACTATTTCATCAACCCGCTCACGTATCTCGATCCGGCAGCGCTGAGCTGGGGGCTGTACGGTCTGAACATCGTCAGCACCCGGGCCAATCTGCTTGGCGCAAGCGATATCCTCGAAGGCGCCGCGATCGACAAGTACTCGTTCGTGCGCAACGGCTACCTGCAGCGCCGCCACTATCTGCTCTCCGACGGCAAGGGCGGGTCGTCGTCAAATCTGCCCGACTACGGCGAAGGCGCGCCGCCGCCGAAGTACGAGGACGTTGACCAGGGGGCGGCGTCGGCATCGGGTGCAACGGCGGCCGCGCCTGCGGCTGCAGCGTCCGCTGCACAGGGCGCCGCCGTACCGAATGCCGCCAGCATGGCGCCCGCATACCCAACGACCGGGCCGGCGCCGGCACCGCTCGTCGGCCCGAACGGAACGGCTGCGCCGTCCGGCGCATCGGACTCGACGGTGCCGGCCGACCAGATGGTGCCGCCCGCGCGTATCGGCTATCCGTCGATGCTGCGCCTGCACTGAGCGGCTCGCCTCGCGTTATTTGTCAGACATAAGCTGCTGCGTAACATGAAGAAACGGTTGTCGCAGAATCTTCGTAGTTTAACGATGGAGCCCGACAGAACTCGCGTGATATTGTTGGCTCCAACAGGGTGCTTCTTCCCATCACGCAGGACTTGATATGAAAAAATTCTTTCTCCTCCCGATTTTCGCCATGTTTTTTGCGATGACGGGCGTGGCGTCCGCACAAACCGTGGACACCAGCAACCCGGACGCGATGGTCCAGCAGGTCACCCAGCAGGTGATCGACCAGATTCGCGGCGACAAGACGATCCAGGCGGGGGACATCAACAAGATCACGCAGCTCGTCAATGAGAAGATCCTGCCGTACATGGACTTCCGCCGTACGACGCAGCTCGCGATGGGCCGCAACTGGCGCACGGCGTCGCCGGACCAGCAGACCCAGGTCGTCGAGCAGTTCAAGATGTTGCTGATCCGCACGTACTCGGGCGCACTCGCCCAGGTGCGCGACCAGCAGATCCAGTACAAGCCGTTCCGGGCGAACCCGGACGACACCGACGTGGTCGTGCGTTCGACGGTCATGAACAACGGCCAGCCGATCGAGCTCGACTACCGTCTGTACAAGACGCCGCAAGGCTGGCGCGTGTATGACATCAACGTGCTCGGCGCGTGGCTGATCCAGGCGTACCAGCAGCAGTTCCAGGAAAAGATCCAGCAAGGCGGTGTGGACGGCCTGATCCAGTTCCTCACGCAGCGCAACCAGCAGCTCGCCGCGGGCAAGACTTCGTGAGCGCAAGCTTCGATACCGGTGCCGCACTGACCCACGAGAGCGCGAAAGCCGCGCTTTCGGCGGGGCTTGCGCGCATTACGCAGGGTGCGACGGCCGTCGACTGCGCCCCCCTCACGCAATTCGACTCGTCGGCGCTGGCCGTGCTGATCGCCTGGCAGCGCGCCGCGCGCGAGCGCGGCACAACGCTCGACGTCCTCAATCTGCCTGCCAAGCTCGCGAGCCTCGCGCACGCCTACGGCGTCGATTCGCTCCTGCACGAGCGACATTGACGCGCGGCGGAACCCCGGCCCCGAAACTGCAGGGCGGGGCCGCCGCGATTCCCTCCTCTGTGTCTCTTCGGGCCAGGTCGGGTCTTTCGACTTTGCCCTATAATCAACCGTTTTTTGGGCGTTGCCGCCGGTTTTTTGGTGGCACGGATGGCGCTACGGGCTGTCCCCCATTTCCCGGTCCTCCCCGCAGCATTGATGCAATTTACAGCCGCGCCGCCACGAGACGGGCGGCGTTCGAGTCATGCCAGCCATCGAAATTCGTAACGTCAAGAAGCGCTACAAGGAGCTTCAGGCGCTCAAGGGCGTCAGCTTCACGGTCGAAGAGGGCGAGTTCTTCGGGCTGCTCGGTCCGAACGGCGCGGGCAAGACGACGCTCATCAGCTGTCTGGCGGGCCTCGCGCGCGCCGATGAGGGCTCGATTGCCGTGCGCGGTCACGACGTCGTGACCGATTACCGCAACGCGCGCCGCAACCTCGGTGTCGTGCCGCAGGAACTGGTGTTCGATCCGTTCTTCACGGTGCGCGAGACGCTGCGCATCCAGTCCGGCTACTTCGGCCTGCGCAATAACGACGCGTGGATCGACGAGATCATGGCGAACCTCGACCTCACCGAAAAGGCCGACGTCAACATGCGCGCGCTCTCCGGCGGCATGAAACGCCGCGTGCTGGTGGCGCAGGCGCTCGTACACCGGCCGCCCGTGATCGTGCTCGACGAGCCGACCGCCGGCGTTGATGTCGAGCTGCGCCAGACGCTCTGGAAGTTCATTGCGCGCCTGAACCGCGAAGGGCACACGATCGTGCTCACCACGCACTATCTGGAAGAAGCCGAGCAACTGTGCGACCGCATCGCGATGCTGCGCCGCGGCGAGGTGGTGGCACTCGAGCGCACTAGCACGCTCCTGCAGCGCTTCGCGGGCACGCAGCTGTTCCTGCGTTTCGCGCAGGGCGTGCTGCCGGCCGAGCTGCGTGCGCTCGAGGTCGATCCGTCGGATGCCGAGGCGCGCCAGCACCTGCTGCGTCTCGCCAGTTACGACGAGGTCGAGCGTATCCTCGCGCTGTGTCGCGCGAACGGCTGCAGGCTCGAGGAGATGGAGGTCCGCAAGGCCGATCTGGAGGATGTCTTCGTGCAGGTGATGAGCGGTCCGGAAGTGATCGAGGGGCTGGCATGAGCGGGTTCCGTACGCTGTTCTACAAGGAAGTGCTGCGTTTCTGGAAGGTCGCCTTCCAGACCGTGCTCGCGCCCGTCATCACTGCGCTGCTCTATCTGACGATTTTCGGTCACGCGCTGCGCGGTCACGTGCAGGTGTATCCCGGCGTCGAGTACACGAGCTTCCTGATTCCCGGCCTCGTGATGATGAGCGTGCTGCAGAACGCGTTCGCAAACAGCTCGTCGTCGTTGATCCAGTCGAAGATCACCGGCAATCTCGTATTTGTTCTATTGCCACCGCTCGCCGCATGGGAGATGTTTGGGGCCTACGTGCTCGCGTCGATCGTGCGCGGGCTCGCGGTCGGGGCGGGCGTGTTCGTCGTGACGATCTGGTTCATTCCGGTGAGTTTCGCGGCGCCGTTCTACATCGTGGCGTTCGCGGTCCTCGGCTCGGCAATTCTGGGCACGCTCGGTCTCATTGCCGGCATCTGGGCCGAGAAGTTCGACCAGCTCGCCGCGTTCCAGAATTTCCTCATCATGCCGCTCACGTTCCTCTCGGGCGTGTTCTACTCGACGCATACGCTGCCGCCCGTGTGGCGCGAAGTGTCGCGGCTCAACCCGTTTTTCTACATGATCGACGGCTTTCGCTACGGCTTCTTCGGCTTGTCCGACGTGAATCCGTTCGCGAGCCTCGCGGTCGTTTTCGTCTTTTTCGTGGCGCTGGCTGCGCTCGCGATGCGTCTGCTCGCGAGCGGCTACAAGCTGCGCCACTAGACAGTTCAGGCAGGACAGGAGCTTCTCACCATGTTGCCGACTCCGGAACAGGTCAAGCAGTACATCTCGGCAGGACTCGCCTGCGAGCACCTCGAAGTGGAGGGTGACGGCCAGCACTTCTTCGCGACCATCGTCTCGCCGGCCTTCGAAGGCAAGCGCCTGATCCAGCGTCATCAGCTGGTCTACGCGGCGCTCGGCGACCGCATGCGCGAGGAAATCCACGCGCTCAGCATGAAGACGCTCACGCCCGCCGAATGGCAGAACGCATAATCTGGAACATCAGTGCGAATTACCCAGGATAAAGACGGCGCCCTCAGTGGCGCCTCGCCCCAAGCAAAAGACGCGGCGCCGCAGGCAGGCCGCACGGATCAGGAAACCTCAGGCATGGACAAACTCGTCATCGTCGGCGGGCAGAAGCTCGCGGGGGAAGTGGCCGTTTCCGGCGCGAAGAATGCCGCGCTGCCCATTCTGTGCGCGGGTCTCCTGAGCGCGGAACCGGTGCATCTGGAGAACGTGCCCGACCTGCAGGACGTGCGCACCACGCTCAAGCTGCTCGGCCAGATGGGCGTGCGTACCGAGCAGGCGGGCAGCCGCGTGCAGCTCGACGCCTCGAATGTGACCAATCTGGTCGCGCCGTATGAGCTCGTGAAGACCATGCGTGCCTCGATCCTCGTGCTCGGGCCGCTCGTCGCACGCTTCGGCGAGGCGAAGGTGTCGCTGCCGGGCGGCTGCGCGATCGGCGCGCGTCCCGTGGACCAGCACATCAAGGGCCTGCAGGCAATGGGCGCCGAGATCAGCATCGAGCACGGCTTCATCGAGGCGCGCGCGAAGCGCCTGAAAGGCGCGCGCATTGTCACCGACATGATCACGGTCACCGGCACGGAAAACCTGCTGATGGCCGCCGTGCTCGCCGAGGGCGAAACGGTGATCGAGAACGCCGCGCGCGAGCCCGAAGTGGGCGACCTCGCGCACCTGCTCGTCGCGATGGGCGCGAAGATCGAGGGTATCGGCACCGACCGCCTCGTGATCCAGGGTGTCGAGAAGCTGCACGGCGCGCAGCACACCGTCATTCCCGACCGTATCGAGGCCGGCACGTTCCTGTGCGCGGTGGCGGCCGCCGGTGGCGACGTCACGCTGCGCCACGTACGCCCGGGCATCCTCGACGCCGTCACCGAGAAGCTGCGCGAAGCCGGCGTGACGATCGAAGAGGGCGGCGACTGGATGCGCGTGCGCATGAGCGGGCGCGCGCGCGCCGTGAACGTGCGTACCTCCGAATACCCGGCCTTCCCGACCGATATGCAGGCGCAGTTCATGGCGCTCAACGCGCTGGCGGATGGCACCTCGCAGGTCGTGGAAACGATCTTCGAGAACCGCTTCATGCACGTGCAGGAACTCAACCGCCTCGGCGCGAGTATCACGATCGACGGTAACACGGCACTCGTGGCGGGCGTCGAGAAGCTCTCGGGCGCGAAGGTCATGGCGACCGATCTGCGCGCTTCGGCGAGCCTCGTGATCGCGGCCCTGTGCGCCGACGGCGAGACACTGATCGACCGCATCTATCACCTCGACCGTGGCTACGACCGCATGGAAGAGAAGCTGACCAGGATCGGCGCGAACGTGACGCGCATCAAGGGGAGCTCGGCATGAGCACCGTCCAGACGCCGGCCGCGGCAGCAGGCGCGCCGCTCACGCTCGCGCTCTCGAAGGGCCGCATCTTCGAAGAGACGATGCCGCTCCTCGCCGCCGCGGGCGTGCAGGTGGCGGAAGACCCCGAGACCTCGCGCAAGCTGATCCTGCCGACCACCGACCCGAACCTGCGTGTGATCATCGTGCGCGCGACCGACGTGCCGACCTACGTGGAATACGGCGCGGCGGACTTCGGCGTGGCGGGCAAGGACGTGCTGCTGGAGCATGGCGGCGGCGGCCTCTACCAGCCGATCGACCTCGACATCGCGCGCTGCCGCATGTCGGTGGCCGTGAAGGCGGGCTTCGACTACGCGAACGCGGTGCGCCAGGGCGCGCGCCTGCGCGTCGCGACGAAATATACGGAAACCGCGCGGCAGCATTTCGCGGCGAAGGGCGTGCACGTCGACCTCATCAAGCTGTACGGCTCGATGGAGCTGGCGCCGCTCGTCGGCCTCGCCGATGCGATCGTCGACCTCGTCAGCTCGGGCGGCACGCTGCGCGCGAACAATCTGGCCGAGGTGGAGGAGATCATGCCGATCTCGTCGCGCCTCGTCGTGAACCAGGCGGCGCTCAAGTTGAAGCGCGCCGCGCTGCGGCCTTTCCTCGACGCGTTCGAACGCGCGTCGCGGCGCAGCGCAGACGCGAGCCCGGCTACAGCAGGCTAACACTGGCCAGGGCGGGCGTCGTCCGCGCGAGGGCGGCTCAGGGCGCCCCGCGCACAACCGTTACGGATGGATATCAGCATGGCTATCACGATTCGCAAACTCGATTCCAGCGTCGAGGGCTTCAAGAAGGCGCTGCACGCGGTGCTCGCGTTCGAGGCGAGCGAAGACGAGGCGATCGAGCGCTCGGTGGCGCAGATTCTTGCCGACGTGAAAGCGCGCGGCGACGCCGCGGTGCTCGACTACACGAACCGCTTCGACCGTTTGAGCGCCACGAGCCTCGCGGCGCTCGAGTTGCCGATGAGCGAGCTCGAAGCGGCGCTGGAGAGCCTCGAGCCCAAGCAGCGCGCGGCGCTCGAGGCGGCGGCGGCGCGCGTGCGCGGCTACCACGAGAAGCAGCGCATCGAGTGCGGCTCGCATAGCTGGCAGTACACCGAAGCGGACGGCACCGTGCTCGGCCAGAAGGTCACGCCGCTCGACCGCGTGGGCCTCTACGTGCCGGGCGGCAAGGCGGCGTATCCGTCGTCGGTGCTGATGAACGCTATTCCCGCGCGCGTGGCTGGCGTGCGCGAGATCATCATGGTCGTGCCCACCCCCGACGGCGTGAAGAACCCGCTCGTGCTGGCGGCGGCGCTGCTCGGCGGCGTGGATCGCGTGTTCACGATCGGCGGCGCGCAGGCAGTGGCCGCGCTCGCCTACGGCACGGCGACGATCCCTGCCGTCGACAAGATCTGCGGCCCCGGCAACGCCTATGTGGCGTCGGCCAAGCGCCGCGTGTTCGGCACGGTCGGCATCGACATGATCGCCGGCCCCTCGGAAATCCTCGTGCTCTGCGACGGCACCACCGACCCGCGCTGGGTCGCGATGGACCTGTTCTCGCAGGCCGAGCACGACGAGCTCGCACAGTCGATCCTGCTATGCCCCGACGCATCGTTCATCGCGCGCGTCGAAGACGCGATCGGCGAGCTGTTGCCCACTATGCCGCGTGCGGATGTCATCGCCACGTCGCTCACGAACCGCGGCGCGCTCGTGAAGGTGCGTGACATGGCCGAAGCGTGCGCGATCGCCAACGAGATCGCGCCGGAGCACCTGGAGATCTCGGCGCTCGAGCCGCAGAAGTGGGGCAATGAAATCCGCCATGCGGGCGCGATTTTCCTCGGCCGCTACACGAGCGAGAGCCTGGGCGATTACTGTGCGGGGCCAAATCATGTGCTGCCTACGTCTCGTACCGCACGTTTCTCCTCGCCGCTCGGCGTCTATGATTTCTTCAAGCGATCGAGCCTCATCGAGGTGAGTGCGGAAGGTGCGCAGACGCTCGGCGAAATCGCCGCCGAACTGGCTTATGGCGAGGGCCTGCAGGCCCACGCGCGCAGCGCCGAATACCGGATGAAGCAGAGCTGATCGCATCCGGCAGCCCGGCGCCCGGTGGCGCTGCCGTGCGATCCACGGCAGTCTGGCCCGGTTGCGCAAGTGGCTGCTGGGGCATGAACGGCAAGTCCCGTTTGCGAGAACCTTACGATAACCAGGGCGGCCCCGGAGGCCGCCCGATAGAGGGCTGGCCGCCACGGCGCGCGCGTGCCCGCACAACATGACGACACCACACGACATCCTCCGCCCCGATGTGCTCGCGATGACGAGCTATCCGGTGCCTGACGCGACCGGCTTCGTGAAGCTGGACGCCATGGAAAACCCGTTCACGCTGCCGGCGGACCTCGCGGCGCGACTGGGCGAGCATCTGGCGGGGGTGGCGCTGAACCGCTATCCGGCGCCGCGCCCCGAGGCGCTCATCGCCAGGCTCAAGGCCGTCATGCACGTGCCGCCCGAGTGCGATGTGCTGCTCGGCAACGGCTCGGACGAAATCATCAGCATGATCACGATGGCGTGCGCGAAGCCGGGCGCGAAGGTGCTCGCGCCGGTGCCGGGCTTCGTGATGTACGCCATGTCGGCGAAGTTCGCGCAGGTGGAGTTCGTGGGCGTGCCGTTCAAGCCGGATTTCACGCTCGACACCGACGCGATGCTGGCCGCGATCGCCGCGCATCGTCCCGCCGTGATCTGGCTCGCGTACCCGAACAACCCGACCGGCACGCTGTTCGACGACGCCGACCTCGAGCGCATCATCGCGGCCGCCCAGGCGGCGCACGGCCTCGTCGTGATCGACGAGGCCTACCAGCCGTTCGCGCAGAAAAGCTGGATGGCGCGTGCCGGCGAGTTCGACAACGTCGTGGTGATGCGCACGATGTCGAAGCTCGGGCTCGCGGGTATCCGCCTTGGCTACCTGGCGGGTCGCCCCTCGTGGCTCAACGAATTCGACAAGGTCAGACCGCCGTACAACGTCAACGTGCTGACCCAGGCCACCGCTAGCTTCCTGCTCGATCACGTGGACGTGCTCGACGCGCAGGCCGCGCAGCTGCGCACCGAACGCGCGGTGCTCGCGGCCGAAGTGGTGAAGCTGCCGGGCGCCGAGGTGTTCGAAAGCGCCGGCAATTTCCTGCTGGTACGCGTGCCGGACGCCGCCGCGGTGTTCGATACGCTGCTCACGGCGCGGGTTCTGATCAAAAACGTGAGTAAAATGCACCCATTGCTGGCGAATTGTATTCGTCTCACGGTCGGGACACCCGACGAAAACGCGCAGCTCCTCGCCGCGCTGAAGCTCGTGTTGAACTGAGCTTCGTTCTCTAACTCTCCTGTCACGGGTTGTTTGAAGGAAATTGCCATGCGCGTCGCGCAAGTCGTTCGCAACACCAGCGAAACGCAAATTCGCGTCAAGATCAATCTGGACGGCACCGGCGAGCAGAAGCTCGCGACCGGTGTGCCGTTTCTCGATCACATGCTCGACCAGATCGCACGACACGGTCTGATCGACCTGGAAATCGAGGCGCATGGCGATACGCATATCGACGACCACCATACGGTGGAAGACGTCGGCATCACGCTCGGCCAGGCTGTGGCGCAGGCTATCGGCGACAAGAAGGGCATTCGCCGCTACGGCCATGCCTACGTGCCGCTCGATGAGGCGCTCTCGCGCGTCGTGATCGACTTTTCGGGCCGTCCGGGCCTCGAGTTCCACGTGCCGTTCACGCGCGCGCGCATCGGAACGTTCGACGTCGATCTGTCGATCGAATTTTTTCGCGGCTTCGTCAACCATGCGGGTGTCACGCTCCACATCGACAACCTGCGTGGGCTGAATGCTCACCATCAGATGGAAACCGTGTTCAAGGCCTTCGGGCGGGCGCTACGCCAGGCGGCCGAACTGGACGAGCGCGCGGCGGGCCGGATTCCGTCCACGAAGGGCAGCCTTTAACGACCGAACACCGTAACGACCAGGCGATGACACGCGAACCCGACGCATTCCGGTGAGTTCGCCGCGCCCCGTGCGCGGTGGCACAGGCGTGCCGGGTGCACCATGCGGCGCGGTGGCCACGCAGGGCATGCGGCACCGGCAATGCGCTGCCCGGAGCCGGCGAGATGCAGCGAGATGCGGCTAGCGGCGCCGTCGCAAGGGTATGAGGATGGGACGGCACGCGAAGGGCACGCCTGCGTTGCTTCCGCCAGATCAAGCCAGGAGCAGGGCCCACGTGGCCTGATTCGAGATGAAGACTTCAATTGCGATTGTGGATTATGGGATGGGCAACCTGCGTTCGGTGGCCCAGGCGCTGAAACAGGCGGCGCCGGAAGCCGACGTGGCCATCGTCGATCGCCCCGAGGCGATCCGCGCGGCCGACCGCGTCGTGCTGCCGGGCCAGGGCGCGATGCCTGACTGCATGCGCTCGCTTGCGGAATCGGGCCTGCAGGAGGCCGTGATCGAAGCCTCGCGCACGAAGCCGCTAATGGGCGTGTGCGTGGGCGAGCAGATGCTGTTCGACTGGAGCGCCGAAGGCGACACCAAGGGTCTCGGGCTGTTGCCCGGCAAGGTAGTGCGTTTCGAACTGGAAGGGCAGTTGCAGGACGACGGCTCGCGCTTCAAGGTACCGCAGATGGGCTGGAACGTCGTGCGCCAGACGCGCGCGCATGCGCTGTGGGAAGGCGTGCCCGACGGCAGCCACTTCTACTTCGTGCACAGCTACTATGTCGTGCCCGACGCGGCGGCGCACACGGTAGGCGAAACGCCATACGGTGCTGCCTTTACCTCGGCGGTGGCGCGGGATAACATCTTCGCCACCCAATTCCACCCGGAAAAGAGCGCCGCGGCCGGTTTGCGCGTCTATCGCAACTTCGTCCACTGGAACCCGTAATGGCCCGCGCAGGCTTGCGCGGCACAGGCATTGGCCGTTCAGCCAATGTGGCCGCCAACCCGATTTGCGTCAGCAAGATAGCCGAAAGACTTGTACTAAACTAGCGAAACGGCGTCGGATCGGCCTTTTCTCGGCCGGCGCCGGCTGTATTCAACCTTCTTCCCAGACAACACGCGATAGCTATGCTGCTGATTCCGGCCATCGATCTCAAAGACGGTCACTGCGTACGCCTTAAGCAAGGCGATATGGACCAGGCGACGATTTTCTCCGAAGAGCCCGCGGCCATGGCTCGACACTGGCTCGAGCGCGGCGCACGGCGTCTGCACCTCGTCGACCTTAACGGTGCGTTCGCAGGCAAACCGAAGAACGAAGACGCGATTCGCGAGATCATCGCGGAAGTGGGCGACCAGATTCCCGTGCAGCTTGGCGGCGGCATTCGCGACCTCGACACGATCGAGCGCTATCTGGACGACGGCCTTTCGTACGTGATCATCGGCACGGCCGCGGTCAAGAACCCGGGATTTTTGCAGGAGGCGTGCACCGCCTTCGGGGGCCACATCATCGTCGGCCTCGACGCGAAAGACGGCAAGGTCGCCACCGACGGCTGGAGCAAGCTCACGGGCCACGAAGTCGTGGATCTCGCGCGCAAGTTCGAAGACTACGGCGTCGAATCGATCATCTACACCGACATCGGCCGCGACGGCATGCTCCAGGGCATCAACATCGAGGCCACGGTGCGCCTCGCGCGCGCGGTGAAGATTCCCATCATCGCGAGCGGTGGCCTGTCGAACCTGGCGGACATCGACGCGCTCTGCGAAGTGGAAGACGAAGGCGTCGAAGGCGTGATCTGCGGCCGCGCGATCTATTCGGGCGATCTGGATTTCACCCAGGCCCAGACACGTGCGGACAGCCTGCGCGAATCGGACGACGCCTGACAACGTAAAGCGCCATAGGACACCGCGGGCACGGCGCTGGGGCAGCTTTGCGGGCCTCCGGATGTCGGGGCCCGAGGTACGACAGCGTCCGCGCGGGGTGCGGCCGGCGCTTTTGCGGCCGTTGCAGCCGTCGTGGCTGCGCGATAATTTCAGGACAGGTCGGGGCTCCGGCGCCAGGCTGCCTGCAGCCGGCCCGCTCGACAACATCGGCCGCCCTTGGCTCAATCGACTGGCAACATCGGCAAGATCATGGCTCTACCCAAACGCATCATCCCCTGTCTCGACGTGACCGCCGGGCGGGTCGTCAAGGGCGTCAACTTCGTCGAACTGCGCGACGCCGGCGATCCCGTCGAAATCGCGCGCCGCTACGACGAGCAGGGCGCCGACGAACTCACGTTTCTCGACATCACGGCCACGTCCGACCAGCGCGACCTGATCCTGCCGATCATCGAAGCGGTGGCCTCGCAGGTGTTCATCCCGCTGACGGTCGGCGGTGGCGTGCGCGCTGTCGAGGACGTGCGGCGCCTCCTCAACGCCGGCGCGGACAAGATCAGCATGAACTCCTCGGCGGTGGCGAACCCGCAGCTCGTGCGCGACGCCGCCGACAAGTACGGCTCGCAGTGCATCGTCGTCGCCATCGACGCGAAGCGAACCTCGGCGCCCGGCGAGCCGTCGCGCTGGGAGGTGTTCACGCACGGCGGCCGCAAGGCGACTGGCATCGACGCCGTCGAGTGGGCGCGCAGGATGGCCGAGCTCGGCGCGGGCGAGATCCTGCTCACGAGCATGGACCGTGACGGCACGAAGAGCGGCTTCGACCTCGAGCTCACGTGCGCCGTCTCCGACGCCGTGCCGATTCCCGTGATCGCTTCGGGCGGTGTGGGCGGCCTGCAGGATCTCGCGGACGGCATCGTGAAGGGCCACGCCGACGCGGTACTGGCGGCGAGCATCTTCCACTATGGCGAGCACACGGTTGGCGAGGCAAAGCGCTTCATGGCCGACCAGGGCATTTCGGTGAGGTTGTGACGTGACGACGAACGCTATCGAAAAATCGGCCTGGCTCGACAAGGTCAACTGGGACGCCAACGGCCTCGTGCCCGTCATCGCGCAGGAGGCGACAACCGGCGACGTGCTGATGTTCGCGTGGATGAACCGCGAGGCGCTCGCCAAGACGGTCGAAACGGGCCGCGCCGTGTACTTCTCGCGCTCGCGCCAACGGCTGTGGTTCAAGGGCGAGGAATCGGGCCATGTGCAGCATGTGCGCGACATTCGCCTCGATTGCGACGAGGACGTGGTGCTGCTCAAGGTCGAGCAGGTCTCGGGCATCGCGTGCCACACGGGTCGTCACTCGTGCTTTTTCCAGCAATTCGAAGGCACCGCCGACGAGGGCCGTTGGGTCGCCGTCGATCCGGTGCTGAAAGACCCCGAACACATCTACAAATGACGCAACTCACCACCAACGACACGCTGCTGCGCCTCGCGGCGGTGATCGACAGCCGCAAGGGCGGCGATCCGGACGCTTCTTACGTCGCGCGCCTGTTCCACAAGGGCGACGATGCGGTGCTCAAGAAGGTCGGCGAAGAGGCCACGGAAGTCGTGCTCGCGGCGAAGGACCTGCGCCAGGGCGGCGCGCCGACGGCGCTTGTGGGCGAGATGGCCGACCTGTGGTTTCATTGCCTCGTGACGCTCTCGCATTTCGACCTGAGCCCGGCCGACGTGCTGGCGGAGCTGGAACGTCGCGAGGGTCTCTCGGGTCTCGAGGAAAAGGCGCTGCGCAAGAGCCGCGAGCGCGAGCAGAACGGGGACTGAGCTGCGAGGGCGCCGAAGCGGGTGGCGTCTGCATTGCAAACAGCGTTGCATGGGACCGGGGTCAGTGACGAAGCGCCAACTCCGGTCGACAGGAGACGACCAGCATGTCCATGCCCGGCGGATATCCGCCTCCCACCGTTCGGGATCCGATCGAAGCGGATCGTCTGCGCAGCCTGCGCACCCTGACCCACGTGCTCTATGCGCTCTATGCCGTGTACTGGCTCACCGGTGGCATCTCCGTGCTCATCGCGATCATCCTGAACTATCTCAAACGCGACGAGGCTCTCGGCACCCCCTACGAGCAGCACTTCATCTGGCAGATGCGCACCTTCTGGCTCGCGCTGGCCGGCCACCTCATCGGCGTCGCCCTCATCATCGTGCTGGTCGGCGTTCCGTTCCTGTGGGCTGTCGCAATCTGGACGTTGTACCGTATCATCAAAGGCTGGCTGTACCTGTACGACAACAAGCCGCTGGCCGACCCGCGCGGGTGGGTCTGAACGCCCCTGCATCCGGGCGTTCACAGCACGCCATCGACCCTGGAGCACCATGAGCCACGATCGCAGCACCTGCCTCTTCTGCAAGATTGCCGATGGCCTCATTCCCAGCACCCGGGTCTATGAGGACGATGAATTCGTTGCCTTTCGCGACATCCGCCCCGCAGCGCAAACGCACGTGCTCGTCATCCCGCGCCAGCATATTTCCACCCTTTCGGATTGCGGCGAAAACGATGCCCCGCTGCTTGGTAGAATGTTTGTATTGGTCGCGCGCCTTGCGAAGGAGCTTGGAGTGTCGTACACCGGTGGCGAGACCGGGTTTCGCACCGTCGTGAATACGGGCCCCGGCGGCGGGCAGGAGGTCTACCATCTGCACGCCCATCTGCTTGCCGGGCCGCGGCCATGGCACCGCATGGGCTGAAGTTGCCACGCTGAAGCCACACTGCACCGGCACTATTTTCGGGTTATGCCGCCCGCGCTTTGGTGGGCGGCGTCAATACGCAGGCGCGCCGACGGTACGCTGCGATTTTCCCGCCGCATGGACGTAGCACGGCGGCGGGGTCAAGGAGAATTGGGATCATGGGTTCGTTGAGCATCTGGCACTGGCTGATCGTTTTGCTGATCGTGGCGCTCGTCTTCGGCACGAGGAAGCTGCGCAATATCGGCAGTGACCTCGGCGGCGCCGTGAAAGGTTTCAAGGAAGGCATGCGTGACGCCGAGGCACCCGCCGCCGACGCTCAGAAGCGGGAATTGCCATCCAATGGTGAGACGGTCGATGTCGATGCCAAGGACAAGACCCCGCGCTCGGACTACCGCTAAGGCGGCAGTGCGTCCCACCTCAGGCTGACGGAAACCGCTATTCATGCTCGATCTGGGTCTTACCAAGATGGCGCTGATCGGCGTCGTCGCGCTGGTCGTGCTCGGACCGGAACGGTTGCCGCGCGTCGCGCGCACCGCCGGGGCCCTGTTTGGCCGCGCGCAGCGCTACATCAACGACGTCAAGGCGGAAGTCACGCGCGAGATCGAACTCGACGAGCTGCGCCGCATGAAGACCGAGTTCGAGACCGCGGCGAGCAATGTCGAAAAGAGCGTCCACGACAATCTGCGCAAGCAGGAGGCCGAACTGAACGACGCATGGAGCGCCGGGACTTCGGTGTCGCCGAGCATCGCAGGCGGGGCGGATCCCGCGGCCGCTACGGTCGAGGGCCTTCCGTCCGCCTCGCTGGCCGCCCCCGGCGCCATCACCGCGGACTCAGGGGCGCCGTCCTGGCGCAGCGCAAACGCCGGCGCAGTGCCGGTCAAACGCAAGAACTGGCGCGTGAAGCAGAGCACTACGCCCGTCTGGTACAAACGCGCCACGCTGCGGCGCACGCGCGTGCAGTCGGGCGCGGCGCGCGTCGCCCAGCATACGCCGGCCAGCCTGCGCCGGCCGGTGCGCTTCTTCTGATGCCGATCTTGCGCACGTCCATCATCAATCGAGGGCCGGTGTGAGCGACCCCCAGCAAAAACTGGATGAAGGGGCCGAAGAGACCTTCATCTCCCATCTCGTCGAATTGCGCGACCGCATCATCCGCGCGGGCATAGCGGTCATCGTCGTGTTCGTCGGCCTCGTGTACTGGGCGCCGGACATCTTCCGGCTGCTGGCGCGCCCGCTCATGCAGAACCTGCCGCGCGACGGCAAGATGATCGTCACCGACGTCACCGGCTCGTTCTTCGTACCGATGAAGGTCACGATGCTCGTCGCCTTCGTGATCGCGTTGCCGGTCGTGCTCTACCAGATCTGGGCGTTCGTCGCGCCCGGGCTCTACCAGCACGAGAAGAAGCTCGTCGCGCCGCTGGTCGCCAGCAGCTACTCGCTGTTCCTGTGCGGGATGGCGTTTGCGTACTTCGTCGTGTTCCCGACCATCTTCCGCGTGATGGCGCACTACAACGCGCCGCTCGGCGCGCAGATGACGACCGATATCGACAATTACCTGAGCTTCGTGCTCACCATGTTCATCGCGTTTGGCGTGACGTTCGAGGTGCCCATCGTCGTGGTGCTGCTGGTGCGCATGAACCTGCTCACGGTGAAGAAGCTCAAGGAGATCCGTCCGTACGTGATAGTCGGTGCGTTCATTGTCGCGGCCGTCGTCACGCCGCCGGACGTGTTCTCGCAGCTCATCCTCGCCCTGCCGCTGATCGTGCTCTACGAGGCCGGCATCATTGCCGCGCGCGTGTTCGTCGGCAGCGGCGAGAAGCCCGCCGACGAGAAGCAGGCGGCCAGCAGTTAGGTCGCCGCGCGCGGCGCGGTCTGCACGGCAAAAAGGCCGCGAACGAAACGTTCGCGGCCTTTGCGCATTTCTGGCGGCTGGCGCTCGTCAGCCGCCGTTGTCGTCGTCCTCGCCGTCTTCCTGCTCCGGCTGCTTGGGCGGGGGCGGGCGCTTGCCGATCAGCACGTCGAGATCCATGTCCTTGTTCTTGCGCACCAGGTGCACCTTCGCGTCCGTACCGGGCTTGATCTGCGCGATCACGTTCAGAAGACGCGTCGTATCGGTGATTTCCTCACCGTTCACGGAGACCAGGATATCGCCCGGCTTGATGCCGGCCTTGTCGGCGGGTCCGCCTTGCAGCACGCCGGCGACAATTGCCCCCGACTTCTGGTTCAGCCCGAACGATTCGGCAATCTCGGGTGTCACGTCCTGCGGCTCGACGCCGATCCAGCCACGCGTGACCGAGCCCGTCGTGATGATGCTCTCCAGCACGCTGCGCGCCGTGGAGACCGGGATTGCGAAGCCGATCCCGAGCGAGCCGCCCGAGCGCGAATAGATGGCCGTATTGATGCCGAGCAGGTTGCCGCTCACGTCCACGAGCGCGCCGCCCGAGTTGCCGGGGTTGATGGGCGCGTCGGTCTGGATGAAGTTTTCGAACGTGTTGATGCCGAGGTGATTGCGGCCGAGCGCACTGATGATGCCCATCGTGACCGTCTGGCCCACGCCGAACGGGTTGCCGATGGCGAGCACGACGTCGCCCACGCGCGCCTGATCCATACGGCCGAGCGTGATGGTGGGCAGGTTGGGCAGATTGATCTTGAGCACCGCGAGGTCGGTTTCCGGGTCGGAGCCGACCACCTTCGCGGTCGTGGTGCGGCCGTCCGAGAGCGCGATTTCGATCTGATCGGCGCCGTCGATGACGTGCTGGTTCGTTAGAATGTAACCGTCCGGGCTGACAATGACGCCCGAGCCGAGGTTCGCGGCAGGCTGATCCTGCTGCTTGCGGTTGCTGTTCGGATTGCCGAAAAAGTAGCGGAATAGCGGGTCGTTCTGGCGCGGGTCGGGTGGGAGCGACCCGTCCTTGCTCGAGAACACGTTGACGACCGCGGGCATCGCCTTCTGGGCGGCATCCGCATAGGAGCCCTGCGCCGGGCCGCCACCGATGCCAATGCCGGGCGCCACTTCCCGCAGTGCCACGATGGGTTCGGCGAGTTGCCTGCCCAATTGCCCCTGATGCTGCAGCCACTGCGGCTTGAGCGTCGCGACGATAAACATCAACGCGAGCAGGACCGTCACCGCCTGGGCGAAGAACAGCCAAAAGCGTCTAAGCATCTGAGGATTAGAGGATTATATGGATCGGACCGAACTGGAATTGTATCTGAACAATCTTCTCGAAGCCGCGCGCTTCAAGGACTATTGCCCCAACGGCTTGCAGGTGGAGGGCCGCCGCCGCGTGGAGAAGATCGCGACCGGCGTGACCGCCTCGCTCGCGTTCCTCGAGGCCGCCCTGGAGTGGGGCGCCGACGCCGTACTGGTTCATCACGGCTACTTCTGGAAGAACGAGGCGCCGCAGATCACCGGCCGCAAGTACCGGCGCCTGAAAACGCTGCTCCAGCACGACCTGAATCTCTTTGCCTATCATCTGCCGCTCGATAGCCACCCGGAACTGGGCAACAACGCCCAGTTGGGCGCGCGGCTCGGCTGGATTGGCGAGCAGCGCTTCGGCGAGCAGGACCTCGGCTGGATGGCCACGCTGCCCATGCCGATCACGCTCGCGCACTTCTCGGCGCAGGTCGAGCAGACGCTCGGCGCCGCCCCGCTCGTGATCGGCGACCCGGACTGGGAGCTGCGCCGCGTGGCGTGGTGTACGGGCGCGGCGCAAGGCCTCTTCGAGGCCGCGATCGATGCCGGCACCGACGTTTTCCTCACCGGTGAGATCTCCGAGCCGACCTTCCATATTGCGTCGGAAAGCGGCGTGGCGTTTCTCGCGGCGGGCCACCATGCGACCGAGCGTTTTGGCGTCCAGGCGGTGGGTTCGCACCTGGCCGATGCCTTCGGCATCGAGCATCTCTTCATCGACATCCACAATCCGGTCTGAACGGACTGGCTGGCGCCTCGAAGGGGCGACTTTGCGCGGAATTTATTCAGAAGGCATTTACAACCGCTAAATCAAATTGCCTGTTTCCGTGCGGGAAAACCCCGAGATATCAAGGACTTCGCGCGCTTTTTGGAGGTCGCCCCTTGTAAATGCCGACTCCATTCGCGCACACTAGCACTCGCGGCACTGAAGCGGGCAGTAAGCGGGTAGCACGGCATGACGGATAAATCCAACTCAGAAGTGGGGCGATGTGATGCGAGACAATGAAAATGACCGCGTCGATGGCAGCCGCCGAACCTGGCTGATTGCGACGTCCGTAGCAGGTGGCATAGGAGGCGTCGCCACTGTCGTACCGTTCGTAGCTTCGTTTGCACCTTCCGAAAAGGCCCGCGCCGCCGGCGCGCCGGTCGAAGTCGATATCACCGGCCTCGAGCCCGGCAACATGATGACGGTGGCCTGGCGCGGCAAGCCGGTCTGGATCCTGAACCGCACCGACCGCATGATGGCCGATGTCGTGAAGGCCGATCCCGAACTGGCGGACCCGAACTCCGAGCATCCGTTTTCCATGCCGATGCCGGAATACTGCAAGAACGAATACCGCTCGCGTCCCGAGCACAAGAACATCCTCGTGGCGGTCGCCGTCTGCACCCACCTCGGTTGTACGCCGACGCCGCGCTTCAACGAGGGCCCGCAGCCGAACCTGCCCGACGACTGGCCCGGCGGCTTCCTGTGCCCGTGCCACGGCTCCACGTACGACCTGGCAGGGCGCGTGTTCAAGAACAAGCCCGCGCCGCAGAACCTCGACATCCCCCGGTACATGTTCACGTCCCCGACGCAGATCGTGATCGGCAAGGACGAACAAGGAGAAGCGTGATGGCGACGGGAACCGACAACAAGGTCGAGACGACGGGATTGCTGGGCTGGATCGACAGACGCTTCCCGCTCACCGCCACGTGGCGCGCCCATGCGTCCGAGTACTACGCGCCGAAGAATTTCAACTTCTGGTACTTCTTCGGCTCGCTGGCGCTGCTCGTGCTGGTGAACCAGATCGTCACCGGCATCTTCCTTACCATGAACTACAAACCCGACTCGACGCTCGCGTTCGCGTCGGTCGAGTACATCATGCGTGAGGTGCCGTGGGGCTGGCTGATCCGCTACATGCACTCCACAGGCGCCTCGATGTTTTTCGTCGTGGTCTATCTGCATATGTTCCGCGGTTTGCTGTACGGTTCTTATCGCAAGCCGCGCGAACTCGTCTGGATCTTCGGCTGCGCGATCTTCCTGTGCCTGATGGCCGAGGCGTTCTTCGGCTATCTGCTGCCGTGGGGGCAGATGTCGTTTTGGGGCGCCCAGGTGATCGTAAATTTGTTTTCCGCGATCCCGTTCATCGGCCCGGACCTGTCGCTCTGGATCCGCGGCGACTATGTCGTCTCGGACGTCACGCTCAACCGCTTCTTTGCGTTCCACGTGATCGCGATTCCGCTCGTGCTGATCGGCCTCGTGGTTGCGCATATCGTCGCGCTGCATGAAGTGGGGTCGAACAACCCCGATGGCATCGAGATCAAGGAGAAAAAGGACGCGAACGGCATTCCGCTCGACGGCATTCCGTTCCATCCCTATTACTCGGTGCACGACTTCATGGGGGTGTGCATCTTCCTCCTGATTTTCGCCGCGATCGTGTTCTTCGCGCCGGAAATGGGTGGTTACTTCCTCGAAGCGAACAACTTCATCCCGGCCAACCCGCTGCAGACCCCGCCCGAAATCGCGCCGGTCTGGTACTTCACGGCCTTCTACGCGATGCTGCGGGCCACCACCGACCCGTTCAAGATCGTGCTGATGATCGTGATCGCGCTGCTCGGCCTGCTCTCGCTCGTGCGGGCGCGCGGCAGATGGCGCGTGGGGCTGCCTGTGCTGGCCATCCTCGTGGTCCTCGCGATGTACTTCACCGAATCGAAGTTCTGGGGCGTCGTGGTGATGGGATCGGCGGTGATATCGCTCTTCTTCCTGCCGTGGCTCGACCGGGCGCCGGTGAAGTCGATCCGCTACCGGCCGACCTTCCACAAGGTTTTCCTCGGAGTTTTCGTTGCCGCGTTCCTGACGCTGGCGTTTTTGGGGACGAAACCACCATCGCCTGCGGCGACGCTTATCGCCCAGGTCTGTGCCCTCATCTATTTCGCGTTTTTCCTCGGCATGCCGGTCTGGACGCGGCTTGGCACGTTCAAGCAGCCGCCCGAGCGTGTACGGTTCAAGCCCCATTAACCCGTGAGCGAGGAAAACATGACGACAAAATCCCTCTTTTCGGCGCTCACGCGGGCGGGCGCCGGGCTCGGCATGGCCGGGCTGGCGTTGGTCTGCGCGCTCGCTGTGGCGCCGGCGCGAGCCCAGGAAAACATTCCGCTCGACCGCGCGCCCGATAACAGCGAAAATCTTGCCTCGCTGCAACATGGCGCGCAATTGTTTGTAAACTATTGCCTGAACTGCCATAGTGCGAATCTGATGCGCTACAGCCGGTTGCAGGATCTCGGTATTCCGCAGAAGCAGATCGAGGACAATCTGCTGTTCACGACCGACAAGGTCGGCAACACGATGTCGATCGCCATGCGGCCGGACGACGCGAAAACGTGGTTTGGCGTGACGCCGCCGGACCTCTCCGTGGAGGCGCGCGCGCGCGGCGGGGACTGGCTGTACACGTATCTGCGCAGCTTCTACCGCGACGACACGCGCCCGACAGGCTGGAACAACCTCGTGTATCCGAACGTGGGGATGCCGAATGTGCTCTGGCAACTGCAGGGCATGCGCACCGCGAAGTTCGACGACGTGGCGGACCTGGAAACCGGGGAAAAGACGCACCGCTTTACGGGGTACGATCAGGTCTCGCCTGGGACGCTCTCGCCGGTGGATTATGATACCGCCGTGGGCGACCTGGTGGCGTACCTGGACTGGATGTCGGAGCCGGAGCAGAAGACCCGCAAGCAGCTTGGCGTGTGGGTGCTGCTGTTCCTCGGCGTTCTGAGCTTTTTTGCATGGCGGCTGAACGCCGCGTACTGGAAAGATATCAAATAGTCACGTCCTGACCGACGTGGGGCCGGCGCCGCGAGCAAACCGTCTGGAATCCGTCTGACGGATTGATCGTCCGCTGGCCTTTTGGGTTTATTGAGGAAATGTAAATCATGATGGTTCTGTACTCCGGCACTACCTGCCCGTTCTCCCAGCGTTGCCGGCTGGTGTTGTTCGAAAAGGGCATGGACTTCGAAATCCGCGACGTCGACCTGTTCAACAAACCGGAAGACATCGCCGTGATGAATCCGTACGGTCAGGTGCCGATTCTGGTCGAGCGCGACCTGATCCTGTACGAATCGAACATCATCAACGAATACATCGACGAGCGCTTCCCGCATCCGCAGCTGATGCCGGCCGATCCGGTCCAGCGCGCCCGCGCGCGCCTGTTCCTGCTCAATTTCGAGAAGGAACTGTTCGTGCACGTGAGCACGCTCGAAAACGAGAAGGGCAAGGCTGCCGAGAAGAACCACGAGAAGGCGCGCCTCGCGATCCGCGACCGCCTCACGCAGCTCGCGCCGATCTTCCTGAAGAACAAGTACATGCTGGGCGAAGAGTTCTCGATGCTCGACGTCGCGATCGCGCCGCTCCTGTGGCGTCTGGATCACTACGGCATTGAACTGTCGAAGAATGCCGCGCCTCTGATGAAGTACGCCGAGCGTATTTTCAGCCGTCCGGCCTATATCGAAGCGCTGACGCCGTCGGAAAAGGTGATGCGCCGCTAAGCTCCTGCGAGCATTCCTGCAGGCAATCAGGGGCGGCACGCCGCGCGGTGTATCGGCGCGGCGCGCGGCCCCGGTAAAGGATCGTTGATGCAAGAGATTTCCACGAAGCCGTACCTGCTTCGAGCGCTGTACGAATGGTGCACCGACAACGGCTTTACGCCCCATATCGCGGTGCGGGTCGACAACCGGACGCGCGTGCCGCGCCAGTTTGTGCGCGACGGCGAGATCGTGCTGAACATCAGCTTCGAGGCCACGAGCCAGCTGCAGATCGGCAACGAGGTGATCGAGTTCAACGCCCGGTTTTCCGGCAAGTCGCACAAGATCGAGGTGCCCGTGCCGAACGTGCTCGCGATCTATGCGCGCGAGAACGGTCAGGGCATGGCGTTCCCGGTCGAAGCCGCGGCGGGGGATGCCGACGATGTGCTGCCTTCCGAGCGGGACGAGCATGAAGCGGGGGCGGTGGCCGAGGCGTCTGAAGAAGCTGCTGATGCTCCGGAGCAAGCCGCCTCGCCCGAAAAGGCTGGCGACGATGGTGCGAAAGCCGGCAAGGGCCACCTCAAGATCGTGAAATGAAGTAAAATGGCGGGCTACGCCGGCTTAGCTCATCTGGTAGAGCAGTTGATTTGTAATCATCAGGTGGCGGGTTCGAGTCCTGCAGCCGGCACCAATACCATCAAGGGGTTACGCGATGTTTGCGTAACCCCTTGACGTTTCCAAAACACCCCCCGCGTTTCCAAAACACATCAGCGCGACGGCTTTACGGGGCGTGTCCCTCGTACGTAACGTGCGGTCATGCCGGGTCCGCTGTGCCCCGCCAGGCGCTGCCCCGCCTCTAATCCTTCGTCGATTGTCTTGTGTGTCACGCCGCGTGCGCGAAGGTCACGGAACTGAAATTTCGCCTTGTCGATGCCTGCCTTATCGCGGGCCTTGTCGAACCGTGAGCGCAACTGGCCCTTCGTGAGCGGATAGCCTTCTTCGTTACGCAGCAGGTACGGGGAGACGTCGACCTTCGATCCACGCCAGGCAAGCAGGCGGTCTATCAGGTTCGCGAGTTCGCCGGTTATTTGGACCGTGACGAAAGCGCCCGTTTTGCGCGTCCGGAAGATAAGGTTGCCCCTCACGATGTTCGAGCGCTGCACGCCCAGGATGTCCGCTGGCCGTTGTGCGCACAGGTCGGCCAGGTCCATCGCATTGCGCAAGGGCTCGTCGGCCACGGCATGGACGGACGCGTACAACTCGTCGTCGATCAGCACGTCCTGGCGACCAGTCTCTTTCTTGCCGCGTACGCCTGCACACGGGTTGGCGATCGTCATCATGTCCCATAGTCGTGCGCAGTTCAGGACGAGCGAGAGCACAGCCTTTGTGCGATTCGCTGTGACGACGCCGCGCTTTTCTGCCGTTGCACGCCAAATGTTCGCAACGTCCGCCGGCTTCAGCGTGTCAAGTTCGCGATCACCGATCACGCCGGCCAGCCGGGACAGAAACAGATCGTACATGCGCCGTGTTGCCGCTGACTTCTGCGGCAGCTCTCGCTGCCGATACTCACGATCGAGCATGGCAAACGTGTGCCGCGCAGTTTCGGACGCCGGCACTCGCTTTCCCTCAAGTTCAGCCCATCGTTGCAGCGCAGTGACCCGATCAGTGCCCAGGGGTTCGAGAAACCGGCGTCCATCTACCTCGCCATGATCGTAGTAGTAGCGCAGCGTGCCGTCTGCATTCTTGCGCATGCGAAAGCGCGGGATTGCTCCCGGAGTTTGCGCTCTGCGTCCCATCACACGGCCTTGAGATTGAGCGGTGCGCTTGCTGCGGCCCGGGGGGAGCATGCGAGCTTCGAGTCGATGATGCCCATCCTTTTGTCGTGAAAAGTGCGTGCGACCAATACACGGCCGTGGACGTCAACCACATGCGGCCAGCCCTGCTGCACGAGCCACAGGATTTGACGCATACGGATCGGTGTGCCGGTCAATTCGCGCAGTTCCTGGCGGCCGAGATACATGCCGCCGCAGTCTGAAGATTGTTGCATGGTGGTTTTCATTGCGAAAGGGAGGTACACGCAGCGCAACTCGTGGAATGATGGTTTGCGTGAATTTTGTCCATAACTGGCTGATTTTTAAGGATTTGTTGTGCCACTAGTTGCCATCATTGACACGTGGCAACCCCCGAAAACTCGTGGCCCAAAAAATAGGCAGCGTCCGTAACTGATGGCAAAACAGCCCCGACTCGTGGCACGAGGTAGTGGCCGATTTCCTGCCCTTCCTCGTATTCTTTCTTCTTCTTTTTCAATGAATTAGAGAGAGAAAAGAAGGGGGCAGCGGCGGCCGGGGCCGAAATCGGACTCGTGGCAAAAACCGTGTGACTCGTGGCAAATCCGGGGTGACTCGTGGGGGCACTCGCTTCAGGAATCAAGGACTTACGCTCGCACCCTCCCGAAATCCACGGGTTTTCTGCGCTGCCTGCCCGGCCCCAGCGGCAAAACCCGCTTCCGCCCCCGGTGCGGCCGTTGTCCGGTCCCTGCCGTGACGACTGGAGCATCATGCGTGGCCTCCCTGCAGGGCATCGGTCGCGAGATCCTCGCGCACCGACACGTGCAGCCCGAACGCAGCGAGGCGTCCGAGCGAAACCGGCGTGAGATACGGCACGCGCCGGGTGTAGATGCGCCGCTCGACCTCCTTCTCGCCGACGACGACGCCCGCGTGCTTGAGCTGCGCCTTGAACACGCGGTCCGACTTCACCGGCAGGCCGTTCCACTTGTCGCGCAGGGCGCTCGTATGGGCAATGTGGTCCATCACGTGGCCCGTGCGCAGCAGCAGGCAGAATTCGCCGTCGACGGTGTCGAAGGTGAAGGGGTGCTTGTAGTTGCCGCCGTCGATTTCGGACAGGACGGTTTCCATGATCCAGACCCACGGCTCACGGTCGGCGCTCGTCTCGGCAATGTGGCCATTCATTTCAGTCAGCAGGTCGCGCGGGAAATCGCCTTCGCTCGCGTCCATGCCGGCGAACTCGCACAGGTAGCGCCAGGCAAGTGCGACGGCCGCGTAGTTGCCCGCCATGCGCTTTGCGCCGTCGTCCTCGCCGCTCGCGCGGCAGTTGGCGAGCGTCTTGCCGAGCAGCGCCGCGTACTGGTCGAGCACGGCGCGCTTGTCGAGGCCGGCAAGGAATTCCAGCCACTGCCGCAGCGGGAAGCGCGGCAGATCGTCGGGCAGCAGCGGCCCACGCTTGCCGGTGAGCGTCGTGCGCACGAGCTTGCCGAGCAGGCTGCGCACCGGCACGTCTTCGCCGGCCAGCATCACGGGCGCACACAACAGGTATTCCGTCATGTCGCTGCCGCGGCGCGTGACCGTGTACTGGTAGTTCTCCTGCAGAAGCCCGACCGCCTTGTCGATGACGTCCTGCCGGCGGGCCGACAGCTCTTCCCATCCGACCGGGTGGCTGGTGTGGCTGATGCTCGTGAGCAGCCGGAATTCCGTCTGCAGCGACTGCCCTGAGAACATCGTGAACGCCAGCGAGCGCTCAAGGCGCTTGATGAGCGTCGACTTGCCCGCGCCCTTGTTCGCCTGGATGGTGATGTGCGGCCAGAAGCCGAGCAGCGCTTTCAGGTGCCCGCCGAGCGCCCACACGAGCGGGATGGTGGCCGCGTTCTGTTTGAACGTCGCCTGGTACGCCGTGATGACGCGGCGCGCGTCGCCGATCGGGCCGCCCGGGAACGTCAGGTTGTGATACGGGCACTGCTTGTCGGCTTCGGTGAAATAGCAGTCCGGGCCTTCGTTGACGATCAGGCGGCCGTCGCGCCATGCGAGCCCGACAAAATTCGCGGCCTGCCGCGCGCCGAGATCGGCGCCGCGCTCAAGGATGTTCACCATGCGCTTGAACGGCGCCGGCGCCCAGATCGGGCCGAACTTGCCCCACTGGTCGACGTTGTGGAGCTGGTCGTCGAGCATCACGCGGCGGATGAGCTGCGCGCCGTGGCGCGGGGCCTGTACCGACACGGCGAAGTAGACCGTGGGTGCTTGGTCGGCATCGCCCGTCATCGTCGACGTTGCGCTCGCGACGGACACGCGGCTGATGGCGGCGATGCGGAAGCCGCACAGGTCGGTCGTCACAGGTGTCTCGACGCCGGATTCCTCATTCCGGTCCATCTTCGTGATGTAGCTCGTGAAGTCGGGGCGCACCCTGAAACGCCAGTACTGCGCGAAGTCGTGCGACGGCAGGAAGATCCGCGGCCGGCCGCGGCGCGTGGCATCGCCCGGCATGCCGGCGATAAGCCACGGCTCGATCTGTTCGAGCGCGCGCGCCAGCTCGGCCGGGCCGCGCAGCTGCAGGTAGTCGTTCACGTCATTGATGGGGCGGCGCGTCTTTTCGCCGTCTGCCAGATCGGCAAGCCACTCGGCCTGGTCGACGAGCACGGCGCTGATGTTGAGTGCCGTGAGCCGTTCGTAGAGCGCCCATGCGGCTTCGGGGCCGGGGCGGTGGCCGGCGCGCGGGTGGCCGTCCGCGAACGGCTCGTCGTTGTCCAGGCAGACGACGACCTGCCGGCCGCGCAGCGACGAGAAGTCGACGGCATCGACGTTGGCGAGGCCACGCAGCGCGAGCGCGGCTGTGCCGGGCATCGCGCATGTGTCGATCGACAGCGCGTTGATCGCGCTTTCGACGATCACCACGCGCCGGGCCTTGCCGAGCCGGCGGGCGTCAGCAGTCCAGAAGTACCCGGACTTGTCCCCCTGCGTCTGGGTTTTGACGCCGCCGTTCTGCGCGGGGTCGAGATAGCGCATGTCGACGGCGACGACGCGGGCCTCGCCTGGCGCGCGCACCACGAACGCGACGGCTGGCCCGCCGTGACCGACTTCGCCGGCGGCGATCTTCGGGCTCGCCCACGTATTGAAGCCAAGCGAGCGGGCGGTGATTGCCGCGTCGATCGCCTCGGCCGAGATACCACGGCCGCCGAGATAGTCGCGCGCGCGGTCACGCTCGGCGAAACAGCGGTCGGCAATGTATTCGACGGTCGATTTCTCGCGGCGCTCGCCTGACTCGGGACGGTCAACCGGGATGCCGTAGGCATCGTGCAGATAGCGCACGGCGTCTGCAACGGTGCCGCCGCGCGCGTGCATCACGAGATCGACACACGAGCCGCCGACATTGGCGCTGTGGTCGCGCCAGCCGGTGCCGTGCTTCGGGTGATTCACATAGATCGACAGGGACGGGCTCCTGTCGTCGTGCAGTGGCGAATGGTAGAGCGCCCGGTCGCCGCCACGGCCGCGCTTGAGGCCGAGGCGATCTGCAAGGTCGTGCAGCTCGATTCGCTGTTTCAGTTCGTCGATTGTGGCCATCGTTACATGTGTTACTGGGGTTGCTGCGGAGATGTTTCAGCCGGGTTACCGCTTGTCGACGGGCTGAACACGACGGCGTGAAGGGCGTCGGCCGACTCGGGGAACGCGAGGGCAAGCCGGTCGCTCAGTGCGGCGACAAACAGGCCGAGCGTGCATTGACGCTGCAGGCTGCCGGGCCGGTTGTCGAAGCGCAGCGTGTCGGCGGCCGCCTTGATGGCGGCGACAAGGACCGCGTCATGCGGCGCAGTACAGGCAGCGGGTTTCATGCGTGTTTCTCCCCAAGGATTTCAAGCCGGTTGCGTGCGAGCTGGCAGGTGGCGAACTGGAAATCGGCGCGCGCGGCCGTCGCCTCGTCGAGCATCTGCCGCAGGCGGCGGCGATTGCGCTCAAGGTTGGCCGTCGCGTGCATGACGGCGGCGGCGCGCGTCGTACCGGTGCCGGCCTCCATACCCGAGGCGAGGTGCGTGACGATCCACTTCTCAGGGTGGCCGTCTGTGAGGTAGGGCTCGGCGTGGATGCCGAACGTGGCGCCGGCCTCGTTCGGGATGACGACGTGCTCGCCAGTGACGGTGCGCAGGCCGGCGGAGGTCAGCAGCTCGTATCGAATGGCAGGGGTGCTGGTCGCGGTCATCGCATCACCCCCGAGGCGGAACGGACCAGGTGAGCGCGGTAAGCAGCGCCACGAGGGCGCAGCCGGCGAGCGCCATCGATAGCGCCGTGTTACGCCGCAGCTCGAACCGGCGCAGCATGCCCACAGCGGCGAAGGTCATGCCGGTAAACGAGAAACCGAGGATCAGCAACACGCCGATTCCGAAGGTGTAGGTTTTCATGACGGTGTCGTTCCAGAAAAGGTGCGCCGGAGGCCGGCGCGGATAGATCAGTCGTTCCTGTCGTTCGCAGCGAGGCGCTTCGCGTCGATCGAGCTACGCCAGCGCGCCTGCTCTCGGTCCTGCATCGCGCGCGCCGCGGATTCCACGACGAGGCGCACGGCGCGGTGGCGCATCGACATGTCGAAATCGCCGACCATGCGCAGGCGATGCCACGCCGCGCGCAGCTCAAGGTCCGTGATGGGCGCGCGCATGCCATCAATGCAGGACGATGGGGCTGAGAACCGGCATGCCGGCGTCGGCGTCCCAACGGCAGCCGAGGACGTAACCTAGACGGCGTGCCGTGCCGACGAAAACAAACGGGTCGATGTCGGCACGCCAAAGCGTGCGCAGGTAATCGCGGCGCTGTTCAAGCGGAAGGCTCGCCGGATCGAACGGCATCACGATCGGCGTCGAGGCGAGTGTGGCCATGCGAATCTCCTTTCTTTGGGCAAAAAAAGCCCCTCGCGCCCGTTGGGCACGATGCGAGGGGAAACAGGGGAAGCCGGTTAGGGCGCTAGACGGGCAACTCGAGCTGTTGCGCGAGGCGTTCGCGCACGTGCGGCGAGAGCGGCAGGTTTAGTGAGAGATTCGGCATCGCGGACGGCGACAGCGTGCGGGCGAACTCCATGTTCACGACATAGGTGTGCCCGCACTCGGGGTTGTTGCACTGGTATGTGACTTCGCGAAAGGTCAGCGACATTTCGCGGCTGCTGCGTGCGATGGCACGCGTGCGGCAGTGGGGGCAGCGGTTCAGGATTCGCATGATGATTTCCCTGGGCGGCATTCTCCGTAACCGCGACGGGCGCATTCGCAGTGCACGCCGACTTCGCCGAGTGTCGCGACGGCATCAAGGTATTTGCGTGTGACGAGCACGAAGCCCACGGCGGCCACGAGGGTATCGATCTTGTCGATCACGACGCCTTGCCCGCCGCTCAGGAAGCGGCTCACCTGGGAGTCATCCCAGCCGAGTGCGGCTTGCACATCCAGGCGCTTCGGGCCGTGCAGCGCCTGGCGCAGCGCGGGTTCTATGAGGGCGGGGGTACGCATGGTTCAATACCTCGCACAAAGCGTTGAGTGCGGTTGCGTTGCTTCGCTAGTAGTCTTTGCCTTGTAGCTTTCGATGCCTTCGAGATAGATCAGGCGGGCGACGCTGGACGTCGAACGGTTCTGGGCAGCCGACAGCTCTTCGAGTAGTCGGCGCTCTTCCGGCATGAGCCTCATGTAGACGGGCTTGCTGGAAAGCACACCGCGCGGTGAGCGCGTGACTGGGGTCTTTTTGTGAAGCATGGCGGTATACTTCCTGTCATTAACCTTGCACAAGAGGATTGTATTTGCCAAATTGGCAAATTACAACATGTAAAGTTACCGAAATGGAAAATTTTGGCTCGCGTCTCAAAGAAGAGCGGAAGCGGCTTGGATTCAACCAGGCGCAGCTAGCCGAGTTGGCCTCTACGTCGAACGTTGCGCAAAGCCGCTACGAGAGCGGTGATCGCTCACCAGACTGGGAATACCTGTCGCGTGTTGCCGATGTCGGGGTCGACGTGCTGTATGTCCTGACCGGTCGACGCGACACGTCGAATCTCACGGCCAGTGAGGTCGATCTGGTGCGTCGTTACCGTGACGCGCCTGACGCAGTACGGGCTGCAGCCCTGGCGGCCCTCGCAGCGGGAACGTCATCCGGCAAATATCAGCAGGACTTCACGGGCGCGAACATCGGACAGCAGGTCAGTGGTGACGTGACCGGTCCTTTCTCAATCAACATGGGTTCGGGGCAAAAAAAGACGAGGTAATGCCCAAAGCGAAGTACGGGCAGCAGCAACGGCAAGGCCAGCCGTAGGAGAACAAAAATCGATGGTGCAGAAGTTCAACGGGGAGGTCGGGCAGGTTGCCGGCCGGGATGTGAAGTCCAGTAACGCACAAGCCAACGTCAATATCCACCTCCACAACGGAGTGGAATCGAAGCAGTACATCAGTGATCGTCAGCGGCGCGCAATCGCGGTAAAGGTCTTCGAGCTCGAAGAGCGGACGGGTGTCGAAAAGCTCATTGTGTATCGGCGTCTGATGACGTGCTTCAAGTTCCAGAGCATGGACGCGCTGCCACGGGATCTGTTTGAGCGTGTCATGCGCTATCTCGACGGGTGGCTGCGCAATGGAACAGCAGATCAGGCGGCAGCGCGTCCCGCGCAAGCGGAAGGCGGCGAGTCCAGCCCGGCCGCCCCCTTGCCGAGCAGCCCAACCCATCAGCACACCGGCTTTACCGCCGTGGCCCCGGCCACCGTGCGCGCACCCTTCGCGCCTATGCCGAACCCCACGAGGCACACCTCGTGGCTTCCGATTTTCCTGACGGTGACTGCATCGATGGGCGTGTTTGCTGCGGCGGCCTGGGTGGCGCATCGCCCGAGCCATGAGACTCAACCCCAGACAGTCACCCCGCCGCCGCATTGCGAATATGCAGGCACTCGCTACACGATAGGCAGCATCGTCAGGCAGGAAGGTCTTAGGCAGCGTTGCGAGGCGACGCTCGATCACCCTGCTGAATGGCAGCCGCTTGCTTCAGGCGGACGGCGCTAGATACCGGTTGCTAGGGAGTGTCCAGGCACTCTCGTTGAAAGATCTGGCATGGGGCACCGACAGCAGCCGGTCGGCGGCCTTGCCGATCCCTCTATGGTCAACTTCGCGTCCGGCTCAGATCGACCCGGACCAGACCGTCGCACTATGGCACCTCAACGGCGGGTAACGGTGATCATAGTCAAGCCAAATATGGATTTTCATCCCCTAGATTAGGAAACGCCGCATCCATATAGTCGTTGGAAATATAATTATATGATCCATCGTTGCTTATATCGTTAGACCAGTTTGCCGTCGCCTCGATCAGCAAAGCGTTATTTTGAATCAGCCAAACTTGCTCGGCGTCGTACCAACTGGGTTTTGCCAAGAAATGCTTATGTCCGTATTTGTGCTCGGCTGGCACCATACCTTGGCCGTCTGCACTGCCAATCCCCAAAGGGCGTATTTTTGACGACAGCGGAGTCCAGAAACTATGTTTTTTGTCTACGTGCATTCCTAGGCAAATAAAATAATGCAGAGAATCACCCCCCAATGGAATGAACAATTTCCCTTGTTTTTCGGTAGGTATATTTTCGCTAGTGGAATAGAAGCCCTCGATCATTATCGGGTTTAGCATAAAGACGCGACCCCGGACGATATCGGCTTCGGTTGGTTTCGTCATTTAATTATCTCTCGAAATTAGTGCGCGAATAATTTTCGGTTGAAGCGTCGGTGATGCCATGATGTATCTTATGAAGAATCGACGGGAAGTCCAGGAAAAATGCGACTGGCGTCGAGAGCCTACGACGGCCAGTGTGGTGGAACGCTGGCCGAACACACGTCTCGGATGTCGAGCCGTCTCAACCCGACCCGATCCGGTCCTACGAATATTCCACAAGCGGACGTTCAAAATGGCGTCGCGTTGACCGCTTATACTTTGTCGCCCGCCACAAGAAAGTGTCGCTCAACATGAGCCCGATTCCGCAGGACCCGCAAACAGCGTTTATTGAGGAATTACAGTCTCGCTACGACCAGACTGGCCCAGGATGGCTGCTATCAGCGAACGACATTGAACGCTGGACCGAGATTGTCGGATCGACAAGGCGGCACGCGTACGACGTGATCGCTCGCCGTCTAGCGGTCGGGTTTCATGAGGGCCGGCTCCCCTTCTGGTTCTGTGACTCCGTCATAAACGCGGCTATCGGTTTCGTTTACGGCGACTGCATCCAGAAGGGCGAAGACCTCCCCGCTTTGTTCTACGAAGTCTATTTAGCCTTCGACGCGGGCGAGGTTGGTCGAGCGGGAATAGATCCGATTGAGGTTCACACGCGCCCCATGATTGCAGATATTGTTCGCAATCTAGCCAACGACACTGGATGACCAGTCATGGCCGCACCCGGACCGCGCGTGTCCGCTCGGGATTTCGCACCTTTCATGGCGTGGACCGCGCGCCCTTTCACGTCACGCTGACTTGCCGGCCCTACTCGCCGCGGCGAAAGTGGGAGCGATGCCGGTCGCTCGTCGGGTCGTCGCGTATTTCGAGGTCGAGTTCGCACGTGTAGCCGGCATCCGTCAGCTCGTGCCGCACCTTTTTCACGAGCCATGATTCGTTGTCGATATCGGGCTTGAACCCGTTGAGATACACGGGCACTTCCGGGTAGAGGTCGGGCCGGCCGAGCGCGAGCGTGTAGCTCATGGTCGCCTGGCTGCGCTGCGTGCGGTTGAGTTCGGCCGTTGCAGCGGCGCGCGCCTCGTCCTCGGTCGGGTAGGTCTCGGGCAAAACCTTGATGCTGTGATTGTTCTCGCCGCCGACGACCACCGACTTGCGTTTCGCATGGCCGGTCGTGTGATAGAACGCGCGCACGCCGGCATAGTTCTCGCGCTCCGATACGTGGTAGCGGTGCCGGTCGCCTTCGCGGCGCGTCAGCTTGATCGACGTGAGCGGTTTGCCGCTTACGCTCGTGCCGTGGCCGATCGGCATGAAAAGCAGATTCGTATCCTTCACGTTCATCACGGCGTCGTATCGCTTCGCGACGCGCGTGAGAAACGACATATCCGACTCGTGCGTCTGGTCGATGTGGCCGATCACGATTTGCGCGAGCGCGTCGGCGACGGCCGCTTTCAGGTTGTGCGCGCCGGCGATCTTGCGCACGATCGCGCCGATCGTCTCGCCGTGCCAGCTCCTTTCCCTTCGCTCGCTCATGGCGTTCGTCATCGAGGCCGATCGCGCCTGAATGGTAAGCGTGTCCGGGGCGCCGGCGTGTTCGACTTCGTTGATCGTGAAAGACCCCTTGTTGACGAGGCCCGTGTCGGCCCATCCGATCGACACGCGCACGACTTCGCCGCGCTTCGGTATCGCGAGCTTGCCGTCTGAGTCGTCGAGCGTGAGGGACAGCGTGTCGGCCTCTTCGCCGCGCGACTCGTCGAGCGACAGGCTCACAAGACGCGGCTCGATCTTGCTCGTCAGATCCTTTTCGTTGAGCGTGATTTGATAGATCGGGGTGGGTTGCTTCATGACGCGTTGTCCTTCTTCGGCCCGGTTTTCGTTTTCACGAGGCCATCGTCGACACGCATCAGGCTCAACGTGAAGTCGACGCGTCTCGGCGTACCGTCCTTCTGGTGCAGCGTCTGCCCTTCGTCGAGGCCTTCAATCACGAATGCCCCGTACACGTTGCCCGCGCCGTCGACGAGCGCATACGCGTCGCCATCGTCGCCCATTGTGCGCAGCTCGGTCAGCGACGACAGCTTGCCGATACCCTGATCGGGGGCAAACCAGCCCGTCATGGTGATCGCGTCGTCGCCCTGGCCGGTGTATTGCCGTGCGTCACGGTCGCCCACGCGCGCGGTGTTGCGATGCTTCCAGCTCGTGCGCCGTTGCAGCTCCTGATAGGCGAGGGTCGACAGACTGAAAACGAATTGTCCGAGGGCCATCATCATTTCGATATCTCCGGTTAGTCGGACAGGCGCGAGCTAACGCGCGCGGCCTTCTTGCGCTCGATTTGTTCGATCGCCTGGCGCACCTGGTTCGCGATCTCTTTCGGGTCCGCGCCGGTAATGTGGAAGTGGTATTGATCGCCGCCGGCCACCGCCTGGGCCACGCCAGCGGCCGCTTGGCGGCCTTGCAGGGCCGGACGGGTGTCGATGGGTATGCCGGGGCCGCCGGCGGCTGCATGGGCCACATTAGCGGCTCCTGCGCCGCCGAACGAGGTCGCCGCGAGCGTCGCGAGGCCGACCGCAGCTTTCGCGATGTGCCCTTGCTCGGCCTGCATGCCGATCGCCGCGCCTTGGGTGATGAACCCGCCCAGCTCGCCGAACACGCGCGACGGGCTATGAATGCCGAGCTTTTCCTTGAACCATGTGACCGTGCTGCTGGCGACGTTGGTGATTGCCTCTTTCACGGTCCCGAGGCCGTTCGTGATACCGTTGACGAGGCCCGAAATCAGGTTCGCGCCAAACTCCGAAAATTTCGTCGGCATGTCGGCGCCGAACCATCGCAGCACGGCCGCGAAAGCCTGATAGAACAGGCCGAGCGGGGACCAGTTGACGATCAGCGCACCGATGCCCGAGAGGCCGCCGGCGAACGCCTGTTGAATGTCGCCCCACAGGCCGGCGAAAAAGGCCTTGATCGGCTCCCAGTAGCGATAGATCAGATACGCGCCGGCTGCGATCGCCGTGATCGCGAGGCCGATCGGATTCGCCAGCATCGCGCGGCCGGCGAACATGATGCCGCGCCCGAGGAATCGCCACGCGCCCGCCTGCAGGGCGAGCACGCGCGAGAGGATGCCGCCCTGCATGCCGAGCGTCGTCATGCTGAATTTGACGAGCGCGAGCGGCCCGAGCACGCCGGCGAGGGCGATTCCGAACATGCCGCCGCCGACGAGCATTGCAGCGAGCGCGGCGAGCGTCACGAGCACGACTTGCGCGGCCGTGCTGTGATCCTTCATGAAACCCGTCACGCGATCGAGCAGGCCGGCCGTGAGCGACAGGCCAGCGTTATAGAGCGGCGAAATCTTCTGGCCGATCTCGAGCTTGAGGTCGCGGATTTTTGCGAGCGCATCAGCCTCGCGGCCCTGCGTCATCGCGCGCGCCTTGGCGTCGCCTTCGTCGACGCCGTCAGCGCCGGCGTTGAGCCGTTCGTTTTTGTGGATTTGATCGCGCTGCATGTACATCGTCGTGAACAGGTTTGCAGCGGTGCGATTGGTGAAAATGGTTGCGATCGTGTCCTTGATCTTGTCGGGGTCCGTAACGCCTTTTTTGGCGAGCTGCGGCAACAGTACCTTTTCCATCCATTCGAGCGGCGAGGCCTTGAGGATGTCGCTGCCCATCAGCGCGCCCGTCTTGAAGTGGTTAACCTGCCCCATCCTGTTGTACTCAACGCCGTCTTTCGAGATGAGCCCGAGGCCGACAAGCTCGCGCGCGGCCTTCACGGTCGTCTTGCCCTGATAGACATTGTTATAGGCCGACATGAGCCCTGTGCCGACAGCGTGCCCGCCCATTTCCTGAATCAGCGGCTCCATCTGGTAGAAAAATGCGTCCTTGCGCATCTGTTTCGCCGCGACGCCGCCGGTTTGAATGAACTGCATCCATTGATCGCCGCCGACACGCCCGCCGGTCGCGGTGATCACTTTCTGCACCATGTTCGCTTCGTCCTTGAACGTCGCTTGATCCCTGGTGCCGCCGCGCAGCTCGATCACCTTGAGCATGTTCATGAATTTTTCTTCGTTCGCGTGCCCGTCCTCGGCGCCGAACAGCGATTCGTTGACGAATTTCATTTTGGCGAGCGTCGGCATCACCATTTGTGCGTGGTGCTCGTCGGCGAAGATCGTCAGCGAATCGCGCATGAGCGTCAGATTGTCGGTCGTGCTCGTGCCCATCTGTTTCATGGCCTTCGCGTATTTCACGGCGTCGGCCGTCGCGTGATCGCCGAGTCCCAGGGCCTTGATGCGCACGGCTTCGCTTTCGAATGCCTTCGATTGGTCGAGCGTTTCGGACAGGTCGCCGATGATGTGCGAGCCGGTCGCCTTCGCGGCATAGCCGGCGACGGCAAGATTTGCCGCGGTGCCTTGCAGCCGGCCCATCTTTGCGCGTGCCGTGGCGATCGCCCTTTCGCGCTGCGTGAGCTGTTCGAGCTTCGTCACCTGGCCGTCGATCGCGCCGCTCGTCGCGGTGATGCTCGCGCGCAGCTCGCGCTCGTGCTGCGACAGGTTGCGCGTGCTGATACCGGCGCCGGCGAGGCGCGCGCGCACCTCGTCGACCTTGGCGGCCTGTTGTCCGTGCGCCTGAGTGAGCTGCGTTACGGTGCGCTTTGCCTTCTCAAAGTCGGCGATCATTTGCCGGCTCGGCGGGCCGAACGCGCGCAGGCCGCCGGCCAGCTCCTTAACGCGGGCCTGTGCCGCGCCCAGCTCGCGCGTGGTGCCAGCGAGGCCCGTGCGCATTTCGCGAAACGTGGCAACGTCCTTTTGCGCCTTGTGAAGCCGGCCGAGCTCGTCGCGCGACTCCCTGAGCGACTTCGCGAGCCCCTTGTTACCCGCCATGATGTTTTTGAGGGGCTTCGTCGCGCCGTCGATCATGTCGAACAGCACGCGCAATTTGAGGTCGTTGCCGTTTGCCATCGTGTTCTATTCCGTTCCACTGCGTACTCGCGCGCGCTCGCGCCATTCGGCCAGTTCGACGAGGGTGAAGTCGTACATGTCGCGAGGCGACCAGCCCGTGAAAACCGTCGCGATATCGGCCATCGCTTCTTCAACCCGGTCGGGTATGCCGTGCTCTACTGAGCACGCTTCGGCAACAAAAAACCGGCGAACACGACCCCCAGTTGCACGAGGTCGGCCGGGTCAAGCTGTTGCACGTCGAATTCGGTGAGCGTCGGCGACGAGATGCGCGGCAACACCTTGCCGAGCGCGTCGACGTCGAGATTCACGAGCGCATTGAGCGACGTGCCGCGCAGCTCGCCGGCCGCCGGCTTGCGAAGGGTGATCTTTTCGATGGTCTGTTCGCCGCGCGCGAGCGGGTAGTCGAGCACAACGGTATTGATGAGGTCGGCGATCACGCCGGCGGTTTGCCTGTTCTGTTCAGTCATTTGCTTCTCTGTTCGGGTTCGGTGGTGTGGTGCGCGCCTGGCATGCCAACCGGGCGCGCGGGGCAGGGCATCGAGGCGGCCGGTTACAGGCCGATCGCGTTGCGCAGCTCGGAAAGCAGATCGGCGCCGTTGACCTTCTCGATCATGTTGATCAGGTCGATTTCGACGAGCGTTTCGCCGTTGATCGACAGCTTGTAATAGCTGCACGAGGTCGACACCTTGAACGCCGTATCGTCGCCGGGTTTCGCGGTGCCGAAATCGAGTTCCTTGTGACGGCCGCGCACGACGATTTCAACGGCGTCGGGCTTCGCGGTGTCCTCGGCTCGGTACGCGCCGGCGAAGCGAAGTTGCACGCCGTCGTGCGTCGTGATCCCGTATTGTGCGATCACCGAACGCATCAGGCCGCCGCACGTCCATTCGAGCGCGATCGCCTCTTGTCCCTGGTCGATATCGACAGGGCCATTCATGCCGCCGCCGCGATACGCCTCCATCTTGCGCGTGAGCTTCGGGGGCGTGACTTCGGCCACCTGGCCGACGAAGTTATCGCCGTTGTGAAACAGGTTGAAGGCCTTGAGTTTTTTCGGCAGTGCCATGTTCTGTGCTCCTGCTAGGGTGATGAGATCAGGCCGACACGCGTGCGGCGAAGTCGGCAAGGTAACGGTCGGTGATGCGCTGGCGCAGCATCAGGTTTTCGATAGGGGGCACGGGCGTGTAGTCGTAGTCGATCGCGAGCTTGCCGGCCTTGAGCGAATCAGCGTCGTTTGCGCTCTCGTCGAACCATGCTTCGCCGCCGATGAGGTAACCGTTACGGGTCAGCTCGCGGAATTTCGCGTTGATGCTCTCGATCATGTCGCGCACGAGCGAGGGGTGCAGATCCTTGTCGACGTACAGCATGTGCGCTTCGGCCATCGTGTCGGCGAGCACCTGCGCGGTGCGCGTGTAGTTCTCGAACTGGAACAGCGGATCGTCCGAGCAGGTACGCGATCCCCAAAAACGGTAACCTTTCGAGTTCACGAGCGTCGTCACGTCCTGTTCGTTCAGATAGCCCGCATCGGTCGCCGGGTCCTGCAGATCCCAGAAAACGTCTTTGCTGATACCCGTGACGCCGTTGACGCCGACATTCGAAAGCGTCTTGTGCCAGCCCGTTTCCTCGTCGATCTTTGCGCGCAGGCCGAGCGCGATCGCCGTCGCGTCAACCGTGTCGTATGCGCTCGTGCTCGTATTCCAGCCGACGAAATCCGACCAGATCACCATGACTTCGCGTTGACTGAATTGCTTGCGGTAGGTAGTCGCCGCCTCTTTCGTGTCGCAGCTATTCGCCGACACATAGGCGAACCCGCGCAGCTTTTGCGCGAGCGCCGCGAGCGCCGTCGCGACGGGTTGCGTGTCGAGGCCGGGAGTGCCGAGAATGCGCGGTTTCACGCCGAGGCGGGCTTGCGCGGCGAGCAGGGCTTGCATGCCGGTGAAACGGCCGCTCGTGTCCGTCGTGCCGATCACGTTGCTCGTCCGGCTCGCATCGTCGGCGCCCTCGGCAACGCGCACAACGATCGTGACGGGCTTCGTTTGCGCCGACATGGCGTCGAGCGTGCGCGCGAGCGTGCCCTTGTCGCCGGCCTTGCCGATCGCCGCCTGAATGTCGGTCAGCAGGACGGGCGTATCGAGCGGGAACAGGTCCTTGTCCGCATCGAGGCCCGTTGCGACGAGGCCGACAACAGCCGTGGATACGGTGCGAATCGGCCGGGTGCCTTCGTTGATTTCCAGTACGCGCACGCCGTGGTGATAGTCCTGCGCCATGTTTTTAACTCCTGATGTGAGAGTGAACGGGATATCGCCCGCTTACAGGTCGATCACTTCCGCGCCGGCGAACGTGTAGCGATCGACGCCGAATTGATGGATAACCGGATCGACCGTCGCGCCATCCGGAGCCGCAGCGGCCAGCGATGCCTCTGCGAAATCGAAACCGTTTTGGCCCTTCGCTGGCAGGCCGTCGAGCTGGATCGAGAGCTGTGCGAGCGGGTTGAGGCCTTGAGCGAGTGCGGTCGAGCTGTAAAAGCACGAGACAACGGCGATCGTCGTGTTCGCGATCTTGTTGAGCGTGACGCTATCGACGCGGTGAACCGTAGCCGGTGCGCCGGTCGCCGCGATGAGAATTTCTTTCTTGAGTGCCATGGTTGCTCCGTTCGGGAATAGATGGATTGGGGGTGCCTGGTGTCGGCTTTCGCCGGTTCTGCTTGAACCTAGATCAGCGAGCCGGGGGGCGTAGGCCAATCAACGTCAATCGGGAAACCCGGATGCCCGGTAATGTCCCGCAGCGCTTGCCGGTACGCCTGCCACTTCCCGGCCTCTTCCTTGACTGAATCGGGCGCATCCGGCGGGACCATCACGCGAGCGTCGGTCAGCCTGAGCATGTTGTCTCGAGCGCGGCGCATGACGATGCTGCGAATCTCCTGCCGGTTGTCCCGAAAGTGCCTGGTGACCGCAGCCATGTCAGGCTGCGCGACAGTCGTGCTGTACCACGCAGAGATAGCCGGGTCGCCCGCCTGATTTCCCGTTGATATGTCGATAGGGTGTCCAACGCAGAAGTCGACGCCGGCTTGCACGCCCAACATGTGCGTCAGCGTTGCAGCCAGGAGGTCATGAGAGAAACGCTTGCAACTGATACCCATGGAAACCTCCGTTAGTTGTTGCGCAGGACAATGCCGCGGTTGTGCCAGTAGCCGCCGCCATCGAGGAACTGTCCGATCATCACGTATGGCGCGGGGACGTCCTGCCGTTGATTTGCGCCAGTGAATGCGCCGCCTTCCCATCCTCCAGAATTCCACTGGCAATTCGCATTGCGGTCGGCCTTGTTGCCATTCAGGTTGTCGCGCCAGCCGTACAGGTCGTTCAGGTAGTCATTGAGCCAGCCCCCACGCACAGGCATATAGACGTTGCCGTCGCTATTGAACTGCGCGCTGCCTGCCTGAAAGCCCTGGTTGTTATAGAACCGACCGCCATCGTTGAAGTAGGCGGTAATGGCGTTGTAGGCGTTGTTGATGAGTTCCATGCCGCCGCCGCTCCGGGCGCGCCAGTAGGTCCACCATCCATCCGTCGAGCGCATGCCAAGCTGTCCCTGGACGCCGTTCGGGGCTATGGAGAGTTGCCCCGTCATCGTGTCGCCGCTCTTGTTTACCTTGCCGGTGACCTGGCTATTGGTCGCGTCGCGGTCGGCAGTCGTCGCATACCTGGTCGGGTCGAGGTTCGCGCTATCCCACGGCGTAGCCCCATTGAATGCGGGGCGCTGATTGAACGATACGACTTGCGAGGCGCGCGAAATCGACAGGACGCTCGCCTGTGAGCCATCGTCTTTCCACGCGTTGAGGAAGAATTCGCCGCCGGCGTTACTGCCCGTTTCGGCGGTGTCACGCTTGCCGAGCGTCCAGCGGCTTTTACCGTTGTTGGACAGGGCCAGTGTGCTCAAGCCTGCGCCGCCGTCGATGGTCGAGCCTGCCTGTTTCACTTCGCCGCCGACTTGCAGGACATGCGAGCCGCTATCAACGGTCGTGCCGATCAGCACGCGATTCGCGAGCGGATTGAGCGACAGCGGCGCGTTATACGATTGAAGCCAGTCATACGTGCTTGCCGTGCCGAGCCTGAGGCCTGTTCCCGTGGCCGGCGGTGCGTTCGTGCCATTGACAACGATCGGGCCAAAGATTGCGACGGGGCCGTTTGCCTGTAGCGTGCTCACGCCATCGTCGTTCGTCGTGCCGAGCAGCGTGCGCCCGTCGACAGATACGGGACCGACGAATTTAGGCGCCTTCAGCGGCGCGTACCGCGTGGCCGCCTTCTTCGGCGTCACGGCGCGCACGTCATCGGTGCCGGCGTCGACTTCGGCTTGCGTAGCCAGCTCGATCACGCCTTGAATGTCTTCGGTAGCGGGCGGATTCAGGAACGTCGCGGACGGAAACGAGAGCGTCGCGGCGTCGATCGAAACGAACTGAACGTCGAGAGAAAGGAGCAGTTGCGCCGCCGGCGCCTTCTCCATGATCGCGCCGTCTGCGGCCTTCTGGCTGTAGTACGCGGCAAGCGTGCCGTCTTCGAGATAGAACCCGAAGCCCCACAGCGTGTATTGCTCAGCGGTGCTGTCCTGCAACGTGACATGGATCGTGTCGGCGTCGATGTTCTGCCCGCCGAACGTGTCGATACGCTTCAGCTCGTTCGGCAGTGCCGTGAGCTTCCGGTTAGACGAGTCAAAGGCGGCGTTGCACAGGCCGATTTTCGTGACCTTGTGGGCCTTCGTCCCGGTGTTGCCCGAGGCGACGAGCGCCGCGCGAAACGCGTCTGAAATCGTGATGAGGGTTCCGGCCATTGTCAGATATCCGAGAGGGTAAGGCGTCGGTACAGGGCGGGCCGCGCCGCGGCCGCGATGCCGATGCGCCCTTGCATGGAATAGCCTTGCGTGAACGTGTAATGCGCCTTGACGGGCTTGGTGCGCTCGATTTCCGCGATGATGTCGGCGACGTATTCGGCCGTCGCCGGCTCGCCGTTGCGGCCGGTGACGGTCATCACAATGTCGAACGTGCCAGGCGTGCCGCGAGGCGTTTGCTCGAACCACTCGCGCAGCACGAGATTCGCGCCGAACGTGGCGACGACTTCACGCACGGCCGCAGCCGTGCCTTTCTTGCGCGCGATCGGGATCGCTTTCCTGACGCGATCGCGTTTCACGCTTTCGGGCCAGTAGTCTTTCCACGCGTCGACGCCGAGATGCCACGCGAGCCACGGCAGCAGCGGCAGCGGGATCGCGTCGGCGTTCATCAGCACGGCGAGCGGCACGGGAATGTCAGTGATTTGCGCGCCGACACGCGCAAGGTTGCGCTCGGCGGTCGACGAGTTCGGGGCAAGCAGCGAGGGTGACAAATCACTCATTGCTGTAAAGGCCCCCGTCCAGCAGCTCGATCGACGTGCAGAACGCAGCCTCCATCTTCGACACGGGTATGTCGTCGGCCGGCTCGTCGAGAAACACCTTTTGCACACCGGCCGGTCGCGCAGCGGCAAAGATGCCGTCGCGCGTGATTTCCATGCCGAGCTTGTGCATCTCGTCGGCATAGGCCTTGACGCGCTTGTTTGCCTCGGCGAGCGCGACTGTGCGATCGGGGCCAGCGAAGAAACGAAGGGTCGCGCGGATCGCGTATTGCTTGATGGTTGCGGTGCGCGTCGTCACGAGGTCCGTGAGCGGGCGCTTGTCGTCGGCCGACAGCGCGGCGTCGACCGTGTCGAGCAAGTCTTGCCCGGCCGTGCCGTCGCCGAGGCGCGACAGGACCGTAACGACGACTTCGCACGGCGCGGGGCTAACCGCAGACGCATCGAGCACGCGGCCGTCAGCGTTGCGGGCGAGCGAGATATAGGCGCCTTCGGGGCCGGCGACGGAAAAGCCTTGCGGTGCGAGCTGCGTGCGCGCGCGCAGATCGGTATCGTCCTCATACACGCCGGCGATATCGTTGAGCGGATCCGGTTCGACAATCGTTTGCCGCTCGATTTCGAACAGCGCGGCGAGGTGTTCGAGGTCTGTACCTTTCGCGTAGGCCAGCATGACGGCACGCGCGGCGTCGTTGACGCGTTGGCGCAACACGACTTCGCGATAGGCGTTTTCCTGCAAAACGATGTTCATCGGCTCGGATTCGAGCGCGAGCGCCGCCGCTACATCGGCCTGTTGATCGGCCGGGTAGAGCGACACGAGTTTTGCCTTGCGCTCGGCGAGCAGCGTTTCATAGTCGATCGTTTCGACGATATCCGGTGACGGCAGGCGCGACAGGTCGATCGGGGTCGCGCTCATGCTGCACCCGCGCCCGTGAGCTGCACACGAGTCGATACCGGGTCGCCGGTTTCGGTCGTCCAGCCTTCAATGTCGATGTACTGCACGCCCTGGCCGAGTTCGTTCGCCCCGGTCGAGAGCTGTACGCGCGTCAGGTGCAAGCGTGGCTCCCACTGCATCAGCGCCGTCGCGGTCGCGGCGTACAGGCGCACGCGCGTCGTGTCATTGTTCGGCGCGTCGACCAGCTCGGGCAACCCGGAACCGAAGTCACGGCGCGCGAGGCGCGTGCCGGGCGGCGTCGTCAGAATCTTCGTGATGGACTGTGAAAGATGGGCGAGGCCGGTCGTCGCGCGGCCGGTGGTGGCGTGCATTCCTCTCATTTGACCGGCTCACTCGTCGGGGCGTATTCGCCCTGTGCGTTGTGCTTGTGTCCCGGCAGGCTCACACCTTGCGACTTCACTTCGCCCGTGAAGTCGGCCGCGCCGTCGATCTTCATCGTCGAGCCGCCGCCGGCGCCGCCGGTGCCGGTCATGCCGGACTGGAAGGCAAAGGGGCCTTTGACGGTCATCGAGCGCGTTACCTCAACGTCTGCGTCGAGCGTCATCTTGTCGGCCTTGACCATCGCCTGTTTCGTGTTGACGTTGACCGCGCCGGGGGCGGTGATGTTGACGGTCGCGCCGCCGGGAAACGTGGCGTTGAGAACGTGGGCGCCCATGTCGTATTCGATGCTCGCGCCGTCGCGATAGACGCGCATATGCTTCGCCGGGTCAGTGCCCGGCGGGGGGAAATCTTCGGAATAGAAACCGCGCAGCGCGACGCCTTGCGCCGGGTCGCCGCTCGGGCACAGCAGCATGACCCCTTCGCCGATCGAGGGCGCGAGCCACTCGATCGTTTCGCCGGCGAACGGGATGAACCATTGAATCCAGTCGGTAGATAAGTCGCCGCTTTCCACACGGCAGAGCGCGCCGTCGACGGCCGAAACCGTCCCTTTGCGGATGCCGTTCAAAAACTGGCGTGAGGATTCGTTTGCGTTCATGTCGCCATGTTGCAAGGCCTGCGCGCGCGCGGCGAGCAGCTGCATGTGTGTCCGTGTTCGCGACAGCGGGTTACCGGTGCGAGGCGCAATGTCGGGGCTGCACAATCGGGCGCCCTGAACTGATACGCCACGAGGAGCACGTGATGACCACAACAAACAGCCTGGAAGCTACATCCGGTATCGGGTCGATGATCGACCGGCTGCACCGAACCGACGCACTGCATTTCGCGAGGGCGCTACCGGACGAGACGATCGACATGCTGTTCACCGATCCGCCTTATTCCTCGGGTGGCCTGCATGCCGGCGCACGGGCGCAGAGCACGACGCAGAAGTACGTGTCGAGTGGCACGAAAGCGGTATATGCCGATTTCGGCTCGGACAACATGGATCAGCGTGCGTGGTCGTTCTGGTGCCACGCGTGGCTCGTCGAGTCCTATCGCGCGCTCAAGCCTGGTGGGCTTGTCGTGTGCTTCATTGACTGGCGGCAGTTGCCGGCGCTCACGGATGTCATTCAGGCCGCCGGCTTCATCCAACGGGGCATCGCGGTGTGGGACAAAACGCCGGGCCGCGCCCGTCCGCGCATGGGCGGATTCAGACAGCAGGCGGAATTCATCGTGTGGGCGAGCAAAGGGGCGATGCGCTCGAACAATTCATGTTTGCCCGGCGTCTTCCCGCACGCGCTGGAGATGCCGAAGAAGCATCTGACAGAAAAGCCGATCCAACTGGCCCGCGAGGTTATGAAACTCGTACCGCAAGGCGGGGTGGTGTGCGACCTGTTCGCAGGCTCGGGCACTTTCCTCGTGGCGGCGAAGGAAGCCGGACTGCACTGGATTGGCTGCGAGACGAATGACGTGTATGGGCGTGTCGCGAACAGGCGGCTCGAGGCTGTCGATCCTCGGCCGCTAAGGGCAGCGTGAGAGTTTGTCCAGAATTTCCTGGGTCGGCGCTTGCCGACCCTGAGCGGGCAGTCGAAATCGCACGGTGTCACTGGCGGCTTTAGCGCTAGTTGCCGACATTGAACTACTGCTCGACGATTGTCTGCGGCCAAAGCGTGCCGAGCCGCGACATTTGATCGTACGTTGGAGCTCTTTGCCTTTTGGTCAGCTTGTCCTTGCTGGATTCGGCAACGCGCTTAACGCAGTAACCATCTGTTCACGCATCCAATGGTGCGCTGGCGAACCGGAGTGTCGCTTATGAAAGAACACCTTGAGTATGTAGCGAGGGATATCGAACGGCGCAGGGTAAATTGTTAGCGGGATCGCGTCCGCCAGTTGTAGCGCTACCCGTCGAGGCAACGTGATCAGGAGCTGTGAATTGGCGACGATGAACGGGGCGGCCATCACGCTCGGCAATTGCACGGCTACGTCGCGAACAAGTCCCGACTTAAGCAGCGTCCCGTCGACAACACTGCCCTCTGCGTTCCATGGGGTGACAACGACGTGTCGCTCCGCGAGGTACTGAGCTAGCGACAGCTTTTTCTTGATTCGGGGGTGCCCCTTCCGGACCGCGACCACGTAATCGTCCGCAAGGCAATCGAGCGACTCGAGTCCGGATTCTTGGTTCTCGTTTTCGTCCGAAAACCCGAGGGCGAACTGAACCCGCCCAGAGGCGAGGTCATCCAGCGATTCGCGATGGGTCGAGTAGATCACGCGGACGCGGATATGCGGGGCGTCGCATTCCAGCGCTGCGACCAAGGGAGGTAATAGCGCGAACGCGGTGAAGTCAGTCGCGGCGAAGACAAAGGTCTGACTGCTCGCGGACGGAACGAACGGGCCAAAATCACCCAGGCTGCCCGTCAGGCTTTGCAATGCTTCGCTGACGCCCGATGCTATTTGTTCGGCTCTTGCGGTCGGCTGCATACCGTTCCCGAAGCGTACGAAAAGCTCGTCCTCCAATGCGCTACGTAGGCGCGAGAGCGCGTGACTGCACGCTGACGAGCTAAGGCAAAGCTCCTCGGCTGCCGAGACTACGCTTCGATGCCGGAATAGCGCGTCGAAGACCAACAATAGGTTCAGATCAATACGGCGAAGACTATCATGCATGATGTACAGTATCGGATGAAGAAAATGCAGTACATGCATTTTGTATCCCTTTTATCATCTTGTCTTTCCCACCTCAATGGGCCGGTCCCCGGTCGAATGTTGCAAATGACAACTCCGAGCTTCCGACAAGCGATTCCATCAGATACTGACCGCTGCTTTGAAATCGAGAATTCGGCCTATGAGGGCGACGAAGCTGCCACGCAGAATAAGATTGCCACTCGCATCTCCCAATACCCGCAAGGGTTCCTTGTGATGGAACTCGACGGGAAAGTGATCGGCTTTATCAACAGCGGGTGTGCGTTCGAAGTGGTCATGTCCGACGAGGCGTTTAAGGAACTTGTCGGGCACGACCCTGCCGCGCCGAACGTCGTAATCATGTCGGTGGTGATCGACCCGGCGCACCAGGGTAACGGCTACTCGTCGTTGCTGATGCGGACCTTCGTCTCGCAGATGTCTGAGATGGGCAAGAAAACCATTCACCTCATGTGCAAGGAGCGTCACGTCGGGCTGTATGAACGCCTTGGCTATAGCTATGTCAAGCTGTCCAGTTCCGATCATGGCGGCATGTCATGGCATGAGATGGTAATGGCCATTTGAGCTCGCGCATCGACTCACCGGCGGCTGGCGTGGATACGCCATAGCCCAGGAGAACGCCACACCCCGCAGACGGCCGCTTCCCGCTAGCTATCAGCCACTCGACGTACTGTATTGCCCACATGTCGAGTGTCCCTTTATGGCCGGATCCTGCCTGCTAGCGAACGCTGGCTCTCGGCCGCCGCCGTCCCGTCGGCGAATGCGCCAAACCGACCCGAACCGGTCGTTAACCGTTCTCCGGAACGGTCTTTAAAGCCGCGATGACAATGGTAAGAAGTCCACGAACCTTCAGGTCCTGCGCCTTGTCTGGCGCTGTCGAATTAAAAATACGATGAGAACCAAGATCGGTCCGATGCAGGGTTCCCAGATCATGGCACGGCTCTGACTGCGAGTTATGTAAATGATTTTTCCGTGGTTGTTGTAAGGAACAATATTTCCCGTAGTCGTATTTGGCATCGTCGGGGAGGCTAGGATTTCCCCCCAATCATGAATACCCCAACCCAGACACACCGCGAAATACAGCACCCACCAGTATTTCAGAAACGGTCTCACCGCGCTTAACATTGCCAATCTCCATTTAGTCTTGGTATCGACGGTAGCCTCGCAACGATACTGCGAACAAACGACGAGCGGCGCCAATTGTCAGCGAACTACGCGCGGACGTCGACTGACCGTTCCTGGCCGACTAGCGCCTGTCCGCTGGCCCATCACCCGGAAGCGATCGCAGACCCAAATTGTACGTGGGTCCACGCGGAGCCCCGTCCGTCAGGCGCGAAGATGCGCAAGCAACATGTCTCGAATCATCTCGCGATCGGTGTCGGAGAATCCGAGCAGCACACGGGCCGGGTATTTGACCATCGGGCCGCCCTTCGAGACGCGATCGCTTTCGCCGTACTGGTGGACGCGTGCAATACGCGTGACACGTCCGGCGAAGCCGATAGCGAGGCCGGCCGCATTCGATTCGGCACGCAGATAGCGGGTTTGCCGAAGCTTTGCAAACATCACCGCGCGCTTGATGCGACCGGCCTTCCCGCGCAGGTGTTTTTTCGGGCGCGGTTTGCGCTTCTCGTAATCGGTGCCGTCCGGATTGCGCTGTTGCGCGATGCGCTCGCGTTGACTGCGTTGCAGCTCGCGCGCAATCTCGCGCGCTACGGTGCGACGTGAGGCCGGGGCGAGCTGTGAGAGCAGTGAGCCGGCCCACGATTCGATCGCGCTTAGTTCGTCCATTGCGGGTTGACGAGGCCTTGCATGTCCCACTCGGGCACGGGTTCGTCGACGTGCGTGATCGTCTGGGCGCCGGTGTCGTCGGTGGCGACGAGCACGCTTTCGGTGAGCTTCAGCTTGATCGACAGGTCGACGGTCGTTTGCGTGAGTTGATCGGCTTCGAAAGCAATGCCGGATTTGCGCAGCTCGTCGTTTGTGAGCAGATCCGACTGATTGAGCCGGACCCATCGCAGCAGCTCGGCGAACACGATATCGGCGTCGCCGGCGAAGTCGAGCAGCATCACATTCAGCGTGTAAGCGTAGTCGAACGAGTTCGATTGCGCGCCCGTGGCGACGATGTTGCCGGAGTCGATGAACACGAGCAGCTTGTCGGGGTCGGTCGCAAGCGACGGCACGGCCGCCGTGAGCGCGCGGCGCAGGCTGTTTGCCTTATTCATGGCCGGCCTCGTCGGGTACGGGCAGGCCTTGCGCCTGGCACGTCACGATCATGTCGACGCGGGCCGCGCATTCGCCCGATGCGGCCTCGGTCGCATCGAGCGCGCGGCGCAGCTCGTCATTCGTGCGCGGGGCCATCGCCGGCAACGTGCAGCGCGCGACGGGCGCGCATTGCAGAAAGGTACTCGTCGGCTCCGGTGATCGCGGGGCGGTTGTACAGGCGCACAACATCGTCAGGCAAAGCGCCGTCAGCCCATGCGCGTAGCGTCTCGTTTTCATGCTTCAAGGCCTCAAAGTCGGATTCGTGCTGCGAGAGTTCGGCCGCGATGCCCTGGCGCTTCGCCTCGAGCTGGGCGAGCGCGCGGGCATCGTCGCTTACCTTGCGCTGTAGCTCGGCGATCGTCGCGTCGCGCCGGCCGACCGTCTCTTGCGCGGTGTGTGCGGCGTCTTGCGCGACGGCCAGCTCGGCGCGCAGTTCCCGCACGACGAACACGCCGGCGGCCGCTGCGAGCAGCGGCAGAAGAACGGCGACGATTTTCGCGGCGAGGCTCATGCCGCCGCCTTCACAGTGCCCGCCGCCGTTTCCATCTCCGCATAGCGGTCGTATGCGCGGGCGAGCTTCACGTCGTACAGGTTGCGTGCGTAATCCGGGCCGTTGTAGCCCCTGGCGAAGGCCGCCCACTTCCTGCCCTTCAGCGCGGAAAGCAAGGCCGTGTCGGCCGCGATAAAGCGCACGAACGCATCAAGATGAGCAGCTTCGCTGCGCTGCATGCGTGCAACGAACTCGGCGACGCTCGAATACGCCAGGGCTTTCCAGTGATAGCCCATGATCTGAAACGCGCCCCAGCTCGTTGACTCGTCGGCCGTGTCGACGTCGACGCGATCGGCGATCGCAAGGCGCGTGTACTCGGCCGCGCCCCCCATGTAGCCGCCGGGAGCGGGCGAAACGATGTTCGGATACTTCGCGGCAAGCGCATCGGCGTCAAGGCCCCGGGCCTTCAGGCGCTTGTAGAACACATGCCGTTCGAACAGGATCACGGCCCGGCCATCGGGCAGGAAACCTTCGCCGCGTGATTCGACTTCGTTGACGGCGCGGATCGCGGCCACGCTCACGCTGAGCGTGTCGGCCGCTTTCACGAGGTCGTCGTCGCTCAGGTGCCGGGGCAGCGCGACGCCGGCGAGCGCGATCATCGTTTTCGGGCCGGCGATGCCGTCGATCACGAGGCCTCGGGCCTTCTGCAGGGTCATCACGGCCGATTCGGTCGCGTGGTCGAAAACGTGCGTTTCCGGGGTTGGGAAGCCCGCGCGCGTGAGGCGTCTTTGCAGCAATGCCACTTCGTCGCCGGTGTCGCCTTTCGTCAGGATCATGTCATGCACTCCGCAGAAGGCGCGCGACATTGCCACGCGCGCCGAAAATGAAAACAGCAAAGAGAACGGCGCGAGCCGCTTCGAACCAGCCGACCGCTTTCGCGTGCAAGGCCAGCTCGATCGCCGAGCCGCCGAGCGCGACGAGTACGAGCCAGGCGAACCATGAAACGTGTTGACGGTGCCGCGCGCCATCGCGGCGCCAGGCAAGGATGCGCAGCGCGGCGAGGCTGTATGCGATCAGTGCGATGAGTGCGAGAGGGTTGTGCATGGTCATCCCCTCCGGAACAGCGACAGCAGGTCGAAAGACTTGATGCGCTCGATCAGTTGCAGGGTCACGGTAATCACCAGTGCGGCAGCGAAGAAAGCGGCCACGCCGGTGCTCGTGATCGGCGTGTGGCTCACCACATCGGGCGCGGCGAGATAGCCGGCGATCAGCGAAATCACGAGGTACGCGAAGCGCTTGCCAATCGACAGGTCTTTCGACGTGACGACGACGAGCGCCGCGCCCGTGAAAGCGCCGATGAGCGCGTTACCGTCGATGCCGGGAAAGAGGCTTGCGAAGCCAATGCCGGCCGAGGCGACGGCGATAGCGGTGGTGCTGGGTTCGGCCATATTGGCTCCGGGTTAGTCGAAAAGGTTGACGAGCTGGACCGTCGATTGATCGTTCGGCGCGTCGGGCAGGTCGACCGCGAGGCCGAGCGGTAGCACGGGGCCGTAATCGGCGAGGCCGGCGTTTAGCTCCAGCGTCGCCTCTACGACGCTTTGCGTGCGCCCGAGGTAGCGGAAACAGAGGGAATCGACCGTATCGCCCTGTTGTGCATAGACGCGCATCAGATCAGCTCGATCGTGGTGCGAGCGACGCCGCGCATGTCGTTGATGGCCTGCCGGGCGTTGCGCCGGTCGGCGTCGATCGTCGTTTCGACTTCGGCCGCGTCCGCCGCACCCGACTTCGTGCTGTCGAAATCGCGATACTTCTCGGTGAGGTCCGCGCGAGCCAGAAAATAGACCGCGCGCCGGTAACGGGCGAGCTGTACGCTCTCGCCGCCGATCGCGTCGGCCGGCAGCCCGGCGAGCGAGGCGACGCCGGATGCTTCGAGGGGGGCGCGCCAGCTCGCCAGCTCGCGATTTACCTCGTCGATCGCGGCGATCACGGCGTCGCGCAGGCGCGCGGTTGTCACGGTGCCGACGAGGCGAACAGCCTCGCGCATATGCGTCAGGTCGATAGAGGGAAACCATGCGACGTTGGCGACGACCAGCTCGCCGGCCGGCGGGGCCGTGTCGGGCATCAGGTTCGGCGCTTCGATCGCGTTAAAGGTCGTCATGGCATCAGCTCGCGGCAAGGAAAAAGAGGTGGGCGGTGGGCCGGCGTCGGAAACGCGTTACCGTCAGGTGTTGCGATCGTCAGCCGGCGCCGCCCAGGCCGGGGAGGGCTCGTTACGTGCGGCCGGCGGCAGGGTTCCCCGTCGCGCCGGTCGCATCGCGGGCTTTCTCAAGCCGCGCAATGTCCTGTTTCACGCCGGCGCGCTCGTCGAGTTCGAGCGCGCGGCGCAGGTGTTCGAGTGCGGCCGGCATGTCGCCGTCGCGCTCGGCCGTGTAGCCGATCGCCTTGTGCAGCTTCGCGCGCACCTGGTCGTGCATGTCGTGCGACGCGGTGAGCTGCGCGACTTCGGCGAGCTGTGCGCCGTTGACGCCTGGCGTGTCGCCTTTCTTGAACGATGAAAGCGAGGCCTCGGCGAATTCCTCGGCGATCGCGGTCGCGAGCGGCCGGTCGTACTGGTCGGGCAGCGTCATCCGGTGCGCGATCGCGTAGCGGGCGATCTCGAGCGCGCCGGGGTAGTCGCCCGCGTCGATGCGCCAGACCATGACGGTCGTCAGTACATCGTCCTGTGCGCCCCGCCCGCCGGCGAGTGCTCCGCTGACGTAATCGACATACTCGGGCAGCAGCTCGGCGCGCTTGACTTCGATCTTGCGTTCGATCGACGCGATCGACTTCAGACGCCGGCGATCGGTCGCGAGCTTCACAAGCATCAGCTCGTAGGCGCTACCGGTGAGGGTTTCGCCCTGGCCGGCCGAGGCCGCCGCGAGCTGCGCCGATACGCGTTGAAAATGGCGTTGGGCGGGGCTGGTCATCACGCCTCCGTCGCGACGAGTTCGATCTTTTCGGCCATCGCAGCACGGCCGAGGTCTTCGACGACATACGCGTCGTTCGACGATTCGAAGTTCTCGATCCGGTCGCGCTTCGCGTTGTCGACGATCGAACGACGCCGGCCGCCGTCCTGGTAGTACAGCGACAGGTTGTCGAAACTCGTGACGAGCAGCGCGTTAGCCGGGAAGAAAGGCACGGTCACGGCCGGCAGGTTACCGATGCGCTTCTGGCTCGTGATGACGTCAGCGGCCAGCGTCTCGGTCGGTGGCTGCACGGTGTTGATGATGGGGAAATACTTGTCGTGCAGCAGGCCGCGGCCGCAGAGCACGACGAGCGCCGTATCGTCCTGGTGCCACGGGTCGATCGCGCTCGCGACCAGATCGAACACGAGCGCGTCGAGGTTCGCATAGTCGCCGCCCTTGCCAACGAGAATCTTGCCGGCCGACTTCTCGCCGGTCGCCATCACGCGCTGCGGGGCTTGCTCGCGCATGCGCTGCAGCCAGCCCTTGTTGACGTCCTGCAGCAGCGGGTTTTTCGTGCGGTCGGACGTCCTGGCGCGCGACGTGCCATTGAAGCCGATCGCGATGCGGTCGAGTGCTTGCCGGCGCACGATCACGTCGCGGATACGGTTCTGGAAGTCGGAGAATTTCGCCCATGCGTCGAGCAGCGCATAGGTCACGTGCGAATCGAAGTTCGTTTGGGTGCAGTTGTAACCGTTCTCGTCGAGGTCGGTCACGTCAGCCGTCTCGCGGTCCTTCTGCGTGGTATCGGTCGTGCTCGCGATCGGGCCACCAACGCCGAGGCCGAGCTTTGCGCCCTGTTGCTCGGTCACGCCGATGATGTTGATCCGCTTCAGGAAGTCGCTCGATTCCTGAATGCGGGTTTCGAGCTTCTGTTGCACGCTCGGCGTGACGGCGAATTTCTCCGTCGCTCGCGTGATGCCGTTGAGCCGGGCGATCGCGGCGAGGTAGCCGTCATAGGCCAGTCGGGTTTCGTTGCGCATGGTGTGTGTTCTCCGGGGCGATGAAAGGGAGCGACGCCGGGTTAGCAGTCGGTCGTAATGGGCGCAGCGCCCGAGCCGGTCGCCGCCGGCCGTTGCGGCTGGCCGTTCCCGGTGGTCGAGAGCTGCGTGCGCAGCTCGTCGAACGCTTTGCGATCGGCCTCGCGGGCCGCGCTCAATTCGGCGACGGTCTTTTCGAGCTTCGCCGTCGCCTCGGCTTGCGTCGCGCCGTGCGTCGCGGTCGCTTCGATCGCTTGCGACAGGTCGGCGAAACGCGTGTCGTCACTCGCTTCCTTCTTCTTCGCCATGCCGAGCAGTTCTTTCACGCGGGCGAACAGGCTAGAAATCGCCGGCGCATCCGGCGAGGCCTCGGCCTCAAACTCGATCACGGTTTCGTCGGCGACCGTGAAGAGATTCGACGGCGAAACCTTGCGGCCGGTGAACGGCGAGCCCGCCGGGTTCTGAGCTGCGAAAGAAAGGATCTCGGTGCCGAGGCTCGCGGGGCTATCGGTGACGGCGAGGCCGATCAGATACGCCTGTTTCGTGTCGGCGAAAGACGGGTCGATTTCGCACGAGGTGTAGATCTTCTGTTTCGCCTTCGTCAGTGCGACGAGCTCGGCGGTCGGCGCGATTTGCGCATACAGGCCGAGCTTGCCGGCGAGCGGCCCGGTTTCGTCACGGGTTTCGAGCGCGAGCACGTCGCCGTATGCCTTGAACGGACCATCGGGCACGATGCCGCGATAGTGTTCGAGGTTGAGGCGCGCACCGTACAGCGCCGGGTTGTAGTTCTTCGCCATTTGCGTAAGCCATTCGCGCGAGATGCTTCGGCCGTCGCTTGTTGCGCCTTCGACGGCGATGCGGAACAGTTTGGATTTCGCGAGCTTCGCCGCGTCGGTCGTCGAGCCGATCGCCATCGCGCCGAGGCCGAGCGCTCCAAGGTCGATGCCGTGCGATGCGAGCTTGCCGAGCATGTCGGAATGGTTGAGAACGGTGCTCACGGCAGCCATCGCCGCGTGTGCATCCATCGTGAAGGCAAACGCGATCGCCGCAACGGCGAGCGACGTGAGCGACAGCTTGCGAGATTGCATCGTTAGTTCTCCAACGGGTTCGAAAAGGGTTCAACGTGAGTTGATATCTTGCGATTCCCGCCGCAAGGTCTCAACGTTTCGCGTTTGTTCGTGCTTCCGGCACACATAGGCGGGCGTGCTTGCGCGCGCGCGACGCGGGAAACTTGCGGCCATGCTCGATACAGCCGATATCACCCCCGCACTCGAATCGAATGCCGATCCTCGCCGCGATCCTCGACGAATCGCGCGCGCTCTCTACTGGCAAGGTTGGCGGGTCACGTCCATCGCGAAGCACATGGAGCTCAAGCGCGCGACGGTCGAGGCGTGGAAGCAGCGCGGCGAATGGGACAAGTCGACGCCGATCGAGCGCATCGAGTCGTCGCTGGAAACGCGGCTCGCGGTGCTTATCGCGAAGGAGGTCAAAAGCGGCGGCGACTTCAAGGAAATCGACCTGCTAGGCCGTCAGGTCGAGCGCCTCGCGCGTGTGCGCAGATACGGCGAAACGGGGAAAGAGAGCGATCTGAACCCGAACATCGAGGCCCGCAACAAGGCCCCGCGCAAGGAGCGCCCCGCGCGCAACGCGATCAGCGACGAGCAGGCCGCAAAGATTCGCGAGGCGTTCATCGATTCGCTGTTCGACTATCAGAAGGTCTGGTATCGAAACGGCCATCAGCGCACGCGCAACATTCTCAAGTCGCGGCAGATCGGCGCGACGTGGTATTTCGCACGCGAGGCGCTGGACGATGCGATCACCACGGGCCGCAACCAGATTTTCCTGTCGGCCAGCAAGGCGCAGGCGCACGTTTTCAGGCAGTACATCTGCCAGTTCGCGCGCGAGGCCGCGGACGTCGAATTGACCGGAGAGCCGATCATTCTGCCCAATGAGGCGATTCTCTATTTCCTCGGCACGAACGCCAAGACGGCGCAGAGCTATCACGGCAACTTTTACTTCGATGAGTATTTCTGGGTGAGCGGCTTTCGCGACCTGCAGAAGGTCGCGTCAGGCATGGCGATGCACAAGAAATGGCGCAAGACGTACTTCTCTACGCCGTCGAGCATCAGTCACCCCGCCTACAGCTTCTGGAGTGGCGAGCACTTCAACCGGGGCCGTGCGAAGGCCGATCACATTCACCTCGATATCTCGCATACCGCGCTCGGTCGCGGCCGGCATTGCGAGGATCTGCAATGGCGCCAGATCGTCACGGTCGAGGATGCGCTCGCCGGTGGTTGCGACCTGTTCGATATCGGCGAGCTGCGACTCGAGTACAGCGCGCAGGACTACGCGAATCTGTTGATGTGTCAGTTTATCGACGATTCCGCGTCGATATTTCCGCTCGTCGAGCTGCAGCGCTGTATGGTCGATTCGTGGGACGCGTGGGCCGACGACTTCAAGCCGCTCGCGCCGCGCCCGTTCGGCTATCGCCCCGTGTGGGTGGGTTATGACCCGGCGCTATCCGGTGATTCGGCCGGCCTCGTGGTCGTCGCGCCGCCGGCCGTACCAGGCGGAAAGTTTCGCGTGCTCGAAAAGCATCAGTTCCGTGGTATGGATTTCGAGGCGCAGGCCGAGGCGATTCGCCAGATCACGCAGCAATACACGGTCGCTTACATGGCGATCGATACGACAGGCATTGGACAAGGGGTCTATCAGCTAGTCAGGCAGTTCTATCCGAATGCGGTCGCGCTCAACTATTCGCCCGAGGTTAAGGGCCGTCTCGTGCTCAAGGGCTTGTCGGTGATCGGCAAGGGCCGGCTCGAATTCGATGCCGGCTGGACTGATTTCGCGCAGTCGTTCATGGCCATCAGAAAGACCATGACGGCGAGCGGCAAGAGGGTCACGTATGAGGCGAGCCGCAGCGAAGAAACAGGCCATGCCGATCTGGCCTGGGCGTGTCTGCACGCGCTCGATAACGAGCCGCTGGAGGGTATGACCGCGAACAATACCGGCTTTATGGAGATTTCATGAGCAAGCGCACCTTTCACGCGTCGGGCACGACGCCGGCGGCCCCGTCGGCGCCGGCCAGGGCCGAGGCCTTCACTTTCGACGATCCTGTGCCAGTCATGGATCGCGCCGAAATTCTCGATTACGTGCAGTCATGGGCGGCCGGCAAGTGGTACGAGCCGCCTGTGTCATGGTCGGGCCTTGCCAAGTCGTTTCGCGCCGGCGTGCATCACAGCTCGGCGATCTACTTCAAGCGCAATGTGCTCACGTCGACTTTCATTCCGCACAAGCTGCTATCGCGCGACGAGTTCGGCAAGCTCGCGCTCGATTACATGGTGTTCGGCAACAGCTACGTCGAGGAACAGCGCAACAGGCTCGGCGGTCTGCTCGCGCTCAAGCGTGTGCCGGCGAAATACGTGCGCCGGTCGACCGACTTGCAAGGCTTCTTTCAGATCGACGGCTTTCAGGTCGAGCACGAGTTCGCGGCCGGCTCGGTGCATCACCTGATGGAACCGGACATTAATCAGGAGGTTTACGGCCTGCCCGAATACCTGGGCGCGCTGCACGCGGCATGGCTCAACGAGTCGTCGACGCTGTTTCGCCGGCGCTACTACGAAAACGGATCGCACGCCGGATTCATCCTGTACATGACGGACGCGGCGCAAAGTCAAAGCGATGTCGACAAGTTGCGCGAGGCCTTGAAGAACAGCAAGGGACCGGGCAATTTCCGCAATCTGTTCATGTACGCGCCCGCCGGCAAGAAAGACGGTATCCAGCTCATTCCCGTTTCTGAGGTGTCAGCCAAGGACGAGTTTTTCAACATCAAGAATGTCACGCGTGACGACTTGCTTGCTGCGCATCGTATCCCGCCGCAGCTCATGGGGATCGTGCCGAGCAATACGGGCGGCTTTGGTGCGGCCGACAAGGCGGCCGAGGTGTTCGGCCTGAATGAAATCGCGCCGCTGCAACGGCGGTTCGAACAGCTCAATGAGTGGGTCGGTGAGGCGGTGGTGCGATTCGTGCCGTACTCGGTAAGTGCTTCGAAGGACGCCCGAGCGTGACAGCGAACGAGACACTCAACCGATAGGGTATGGGGGATGCGGCACTAGGGCGTGCCAATGGGTTACCTCATCCATTTACGGAGGTCCGTATGACGCTCATCGACCCTCTCCAGCCAATCAATTTGGCATGAGGCCATGGATGCTTTCCGGGTGCAACGGCCGTGTTGATCAGGTAGGCAATTCACAATAGACCAGCAGCAATCCAACCGTTGCTGGTCCGTGTTTAATATCACCTTTGGGCGTTACTGATTCTCGTTTTTCGCCACCCAAGGGGGGGGCGGAGGCACGGAGCCAGGCGCTGCGGGCACACTACCAATCGCCCAGCCAGGAACGAGGTTGGGGCGGTGCCCCCTCATCTCGTAGCGGTTCGGCAGTGAGAAAAACTGACCGGGGGGAACAGGTGCGTCGGGGACATCCGCCGCGACCCATCGTTTGGTCCCAAGCTTCCACCGCGAGTCGATGGTGAACAGATGAGCGTGTTCTTCTTCGTCTCCCATGCCCAAAATGTTCTTGAAATCACACTGATGACCCAAGCGGAGATTGCCGCGAGAGTGATCGTACATCCCGACCTTGATATTCCAATAGTCACCGGCTGATAAGCCTGTGAGGTTGTGCAGTCGGGCCGCGTACGCTTTCGTGTCAATCTGCGAATACGTCCGCGCAGCAAGGATTAAGGTCAGATCGCCTTTGTGCTCACCGATAAATTGAACGCCCGGAAGCATGCCAGTCATCAGCATTTCTTCCAGTACGTGAATGACGCGCGTGTCGTGATCGTCATCCCAGAGCACCACAAAATCGTGAACATGAGGGAACGCTGTCGGTTTTTGTTCAACGTCACGCGAGTCCACTGCCCTGAAGACGGAGTAATGGTAGTGAAGGTTTGGACCGGGACGCGATTCATCGTACCGGCATTGAAACAGAGTCGAATATTGCGGGATCAGATCGGCCATTACAGTTACTCCAATTTTCGTTGGATGAAAGTGGATTCCTCCACGCGTCCGGGGCGGCTTTCGACCACCTCGGGTGTTCCCCCATTAGAGTATCACGCGCGCTCACTACGGGGCGTCGCGAATGACTGTTGTTTGAGCACTCCGATCGCTTGAATCGTGCCGACACGGCTATTGGGAAAGGCCGTTTCTAGCCGCTAATCGACACGCGAGCGAGCGCGATGTGCGTGCCCGGTTCATGTCTCGTGCGAGAGGCATAAAGCGAACCACTTCTTCGGCCCGTTCCGTCGATTGGTGGCTCGGGCGTGATGGCCAATGGGTTCGAGGTCACGCCGGTCGCGTTGCACCGGTCAATTCGATGCCGTATTGTTGTCGGGCAGCGTCGATAAATTGGACATCTGAGTCAGCCGCCAGCCTCCTACACCCAGCCGCGTCACCAGGCAGAAACACGAAGCCCACTTGACCTGCGTAGAAATAAATGGCCGTCGCCCGAGGGCCCGTGTTTGCAGCAAGAAGCGTATAGCCGGTAAGCCCTTCTTCGATCGACCGTCCCACATACACCGCTTGCAAATACTCTAGTTCTCCGGAGATTCTGGCATTTACCACTCGGGTAATCGCGTCAGTTACTGCACCGACCGTTTCGACGGACTTCTTATGACACAGCGCCTCCAACGCGTCCGTTGCGATTGCGAACCATTGCTCGCCGTCCATTGGCTCGAACGGCTCCGTTATGAATGAACCGTCTGGCTGCTGCACCATACGTATCGTCGGTCCAGCATACGTGCCCAACAGATCGGTTAGCTGTCTGTAGCCTTCTGCATCGCCTATGTAGGCCCGTTCCGCATTCTGTACGCCATCCTCTAGCGTCACTTTGTCAAGCCTCGGACCATCATTCAGCAAACGCAGAATCAGAAAATCCGAGCGTTTGGCCTCCGGTACCTGGGTTGCGCGTTGCCGGTACTTCTCGTGAAGACATTGCGGCACGTCTACGTTCTGGTTCGCTTCAACCTCAGTTTTTATCTCAGCAATGAGCTCGTATGCCAAGCCTGGGTCACCGGCGAACGCGAGGGCAAGGCGACCTGACAGTATGTGAATCTTTAATGTATGGCTGACGCCGTTGAATGGCCCCTCATCGCCTCTCAATGCAACTGGCGAACTTAACAGGGTGTCGGCAATCAAGAATCCTATTTCTTTCGTAGCATGTCCGATAACCAAAGTCATCTTGTTCCCCTAGTCTCATACCGGGCCACGCGACGCGGTCCGGCGCCTCAAGCGTAGGGCCGCAGACGTTTGTGTGCGCTGAAGTACGCTTCCGCGAACCTCTCTCTACGTCTGGCCCTTGGAGCGGCCGCGCATCAAACATCCTCAACCTCACTCCCCATTCCGCATCCGTCTTCGGCGTCGGCCAGCCGTTTCCCCCTGATTGAGCCTGTCGAGTTGTCGCGGCGTCGGCGGATCGTGCAAGCACGGTTCGGCATCAAGCGTCTGCTCAAACAACTCCCATATTCCACCCGGCAGATACGGCCTCTTCGTACCCTCCGTCATCATCCGCCGCACCTGGTTTGCCCGCGATATGGTCGCGCGTAGCCGATGGATTTCCCACAGTAGTTCGAGCACCTCTGGCTCTGGGCATGCGTCCCATATTTCGGCGAGGCGAGCGGCGGTGAGCGGCTGGCGATGCGGCACGATTTAAGCCAAATGCTGTATAAAAACCCAGTATAGCCAGGACCGCGCGTTAGCTCGATAAGATGACGATTCCACCCGCTGGAGCCGCCGATGTGTACAAACTACGCCGCAGCGCGCCGCGACAAGCTGTTCAAGCACTACGGCATCGAACCGCCCGACAGCCCGTGGCGCGACGAGGTCTACAAGGACTATCCGGCACCGATCATCCGCCGCGTCGATGGCGAACCCCGCGCCGAACTCGCGACCTTCGGCATTGTCCCGCGCAAGCACATCCCCGCCGGCGTGAAGGTTTTCGACACGATGAACGCGCGCGCCGAGACAGTTGGCGAGAAGCGCAGTTTCAGCGGCGCGTGGAAAAAGCAGCAACTTTGCCTGATTCCGGCCGAAGCGTTCTACGAGCCAAACTATGAAAGCGGGAAGGCCGTGCGCTGGCGCATCGGCATGGCTGACGGTTTGCCGTTCGCGATAGCCGGGCTGTGGCGGGAGTGGAACGAGCCCGAGGGGATCGCATACTCATTCACGATGCTGACGGTCAATGCGGCCGACCATCCGCTCATGAATCGTTTCCACAAGCCCGGTGACGAGAAGCGGTCTGTTGTCATCGTGCCGAACTCGGAATACGAAGGCTGGCTCGCCAGCAGGTCGATGGACGAGGCGCGCTCGCTCCTGAACCTCTTCCCCGCAAACAAGATGTATGCGGAGCCGTTCCCGACACCCCCGCGTCAACGCCAAGCGGGATAGATCTAGGCGAACTTCGACGAAGCACTAGGACGGAGAAACGAGGGGAGGAGCAGCCACGTCTGCCGTGGCGTGAAAAGCGCAGTCCTCCCCCCGCCTGCGGGCGTCGCTTGTGGGGCGGGCTTTGATGCGTTCGATGCCAGACCTTTGGAGCCTCACCGTGCGGGTCACAGGAAGATTTCCGACGCAGTAATGTGATGCACTTTGATGCGCGCGGGCGGGAGATTCATAGCCCCGAGAGTTTGCCGACTCACTCATGTCGACCCGTAAGCGACAAGTGGCCCAATACGGCGAATGTTCGCTTTTCGATATGAAGCTGACGGCGCTGGCGTCGGCCGACCTTGGCCCACTCGACGCCGCATAACGCTGATCGAATGTCGCGCAATATATCGTCAGCGTTTCTTCTCTTTCTTTTCTTGCTTGGGCGATACGCCGTCTTTGCGCGATGTTCCGTGCGCTGCGAACAGATGCCTGGTACGGGTGACGGCTTCTTGCAGTTCGTTTCGCATGTACCACGGCCACCACGCTAGGTGATAGAAGAGTAAGTAGGCGCGCCAGTGCCCGCGCAGCCACTTCGGGGAGAAGCCATCCGTCGGAAAGTCATCCAGGTTGCGGTAGCCCAGCGAACAGACGCCGATTGCCATCCAGGCGATGGCCACGATACGAGTCGGGAGTGAGAACGCGCAGGCGGCCACGAAGATCCCGAGCGGTACGAAGATTTCGAACGACGAGCGGGTTTTCATCTCTTTTTCTCCCCGTCAGAATGTATTGCCCGGGAGGTTAGCTCTTGAGCGCGCCGGGCCGGGTTCAATCGCTACGCGAAGCCCGCGATTCACGCGGCTCGCCAGGAGAGCTTCTCGCAGATGCAACGTTTCGAGTCGTACCGAAAGTATAGTTTGAGCCAAAAATATGAAAGAAAGAGCGACCGTCGTCTGCTGGCAGGACGGCAGAATCCTTCTTGTCGAACGGGGACGATCCCGGTGGTCGTTGCCCGGCGGCACGATTCGGCGTGACGAATCGCCGGAGGATGCTGCCAGGCGCGAACTCAGCGAAGAAACGACGCTCGTGGGGCACGAGCTCGGCTACCTGTTCCAGTTCGGCGGGCTGAACAAGCGTCACTACGTCTTCTACTCGGTCCTGCCCGACGATGCGAGGCCAGAACCGAGCAACGAAATCCTCCGGTGCAGATGGTTCCGCCCCCGGAAGGTAGCCACGCTCGTCACCAGTGTGCCGACGCGCGAAATCGTGCATCTCATCTTTAGTCACGAAAATGTCACAATCTAGCCTGCCGGCAGAGCTTGCGGCGTCCGCATTTATTGCGGTGCACTCCGCGGCCTCCGCCTTAGTTTGACTATTGGGGTTGAGACATTGATAGGGAATATTGAGATTTTGTCGCGCCTGCTTATGGCGGCGCTGCTGGGCAGCGTGATCGGCTTTGAACGTGAAAGACTGAGTTGGGCTGCGGGCTTGCGCACGCATATGCTCGTGAGCGTCGGTGCTTGCCTGATGATGCTCGTGTCGGCATTCGGCTTTACGGACGTGCTGGGAGAAAAGAATGTCGTGCTCGATCCGTCACGGGTCGCCGCACAGGTGGTATCGGGGATTGGTTTTCTCGGTGCCGGGTCAATCCTGCTCCGGGGCGAAGTCGTGAAGGGGTTGACCACGGCCGCAAGCTTGTGGTCCGTTGCGGGTGTCGGTCTCGCGGTCGGCGGGGGCATGTACACCGCCGCCATCGGCGCGACTGCCATCATCCTCGTAATCCTTGCCGGGGTGAAACCGCTTGAGAGGCGGTTCATTTCCGTAAGGCAGCAGCGCAGCATACAGTTGCTGGCCGAGCGCGGAAGCGTTTCTCTGGATACCCTGCACGGTACCCTCGGCACGGGTAGTAGCCGGGTCAAGCAGCTTATCGTCCAGCAGTCAGAGGATGACCCGGAACTTGACGACATACAGATAGCGCTGTCTCGTGTGACCGCTAGCGAATTTGCGGCGATCTGCTCGCGGCTTGAGAAAATGTCTGGCGTGCAGGCCTGCCGGCGCGACAAATGAACGGTGCGAGACATGCCGCGAAGCTACGAATACAACGGTTTCACGCTGGAGGTTTCCGTCGAGATCGACGTCAGCATCAGAACGAATAGGCGCGCGCCAGCGCAGCATGGCTTCGTGGCCATTGTCCGGATTTTCAAGGAAGGCACCGCCATCGCGATTTTCTCGCCGTTGCGGTTCGGCGAAGCCGGCGGTCGTCCCTTCGCGACGGAGGCTGATGCACTCATGGGCGGCTACAGCGCAGCCTGCAAGATTGTGGACGATCTGTTCTCCCGGGACCGCAACTAACTCGCTGCCAAAGTGGCTTCACGTCTGACGAGAATTAAGTCGTTGCGGGTTCCTGTCGATCTTCCGCTGCCGTGCCGAGCACTTCGGCGTTTCCAATTCAGCGTGGTGGCTTGACAGATAAGCTTTTGGGAACCGTGATTACGCACGGTTTGGAAACGTAAATATCACATAAGTATATGTTTTATAGGTATATTTCTTGGGATTTGTAATCATCAGGTGGCGGGTTCGAGTCCTGCAGCCGGCACCAAACACTGAGGTCATGCGCTCCAAGGCCTCTTCGAAAAGGGTTACAGCATTCAAGCTGTAACCCTTTTTTCGTTTGCGCCACCTGTCACGCGTTCAACCTCCTCCGCCGACAACCCGAAAGCCCCATACAGCTCGCGGTCGATTTCCCGGGCTACTGCCGCTGCTTCGGCTGCGCGCCCGGCGTGGTTGAGCGCCAGCCATTCGTCAACCAGTCCCACCACGGCGTTCCGGACTTCGGCCTTCGCCGGTACCGGCACCGAATCGATCATCGCCTTCGTGAACGCAATTCCGCCGTTATAGCTGGCGGCCGGATAACGCGCCCGCAAAAAGAACGCAGATAGCGGACAGTTCAGTAGCGCTGCCGTGAACTTCAGCAGATCGTCGTCGTCGGTGCGCAGTATCAGCGTCGTCTTTCCTGGGATCGTGTCGCCGTGGAGATCCAGCGTGGCGTCGAGTCGCGTCAGCCCCTTCACGATCACCTTTCTCGTGTTCGCTCGCTCCCCATACGCGTTGGCGAACTCCGCGGCGAAGCGCGTCCGCTCGACCACGGGTTCGCTGTATCGCTCGCCAAGATAGGTCATCGGTTTGACACCCCAGCGCGACGCAAACTGTCCCAGCGTTCCGGTATTCACCACCCGGAACTGGCGCTGCGGGTCGAACCGGCCATTTGCCTCCTCGATGAGCGGTTTCAGCCGGTACGCGTCCGAGGTTGCGCACGCGTTCTCACAACGCAGTAAGGAACCGAGCGTAGCGTGCGAGTGCTCGATTCGTCGCACGAACGCGTAATGCGGCGAGAGCAGGGCATCGAGTCTCCACGGTTTGGCTAGCTCAGCCTTCGGCGTGCGCGCGAGCGTTGTGACCGCGTCGCCTTCAAGCCGGGCCGTCGAAACGATGCCGGTGTCCTCCCGCGCGTAGACCGTCACGATCGAATCGACCAGCGCCCGGTCGAACACATCGCGCCCCAGTGCGACGACGCGTTCGATCTTGCCCAGGTGGCGCGCGCGGAACGCATCGCCGAACGGCTTCGAGAGCCATTTGTCCGGCGTGAGGCACGCCATGGCCCCGGCGGGCGCAAGCAATGCGAGGCCGAGTTCCATGAACACGACGTAGAGGTCCCAGTTGCCCTTCGCCGCTGGCCAGCGTTGCGTGAGGTATTCGCGCGCGTCCCGCTGGCCTTCGTTGGCCATGCGTTCGGAGTCGATGTATGGCGGATTGGCGACGATGGCGTCGAAGCCGCCGAACCCGCCGCCCTCCTCAAGCATTTCCGGAAACTCGGCGCGCCATTCAAAAGCGCCTTCGTAGAGGTGCGATGGTCCTCGCCACGCTTGCCTGGCGTCGGGACGCAGCCGCGCCAGCAGTGCCGCGCGTGCCTTCGCAACCCGGTCCCCAGCATTCTCCCGTTGGGCGCGATCGGCGTACGTTACGGCGCGGTACTGCGAAGCCGCCCGCCGATAGTTACGGACGACCTCGGTCCTTTCCGGCAGCGTGCCAGACATCGGTACGTCGAGGCCGAACCGGCTGATCGTCGCGTTGCCGACGCGGATGTTGATGTCCAGGTTCGGCAGCGTCGAGAACTGGCCGTTCGCGTCGTAGGCGGCGTGTTCGAGCAGTTCCATCCAGAGCCGCAGCCGCGCCATTCTCACGGCGTCCGGATTGACGTCCACGCCGAACAGGCCGTATTCGACGATCGTCCGTTTCTCTCTGAACAACACGGCATCGAGCCGGCGGCGTTCCTCTTTCCCGTTCATGCCGTGCAGCGGTTCGCCGTTGGCCTGTTTCACCACCAGCCGGTCCGAGTCGACCTCGAACCGGTAGCCTGCCAGCGGGCGCCCCTCGGTATCGGTCAGCAGCCCAAGCCGGGATTTCAGCGCGATGCGGGCGTTGAGCGACGAAACGAGCAGATGACCGGAACCCACCGCCGGGTCGCAGACACGCAGGCCGTCTACGATCTTGCGAGCCTCGTCGCGATCCGCGATTGCCTGGCATAACTGATGGATGGTTTTGCAGCGCCAACCCTTGAGCTCGTTGAACCGGCGTACCGTGGCCGATTCGATCGCTGCCTCGCACAGGTGCATGGCGACGCGTCCCGGCGTGAACCACGCGCCGTCGCGGTAGCCGTTGAACTTCTCGAAGATCAGGCCGAGCGCCGCGATATCGATCTTCGGCTTCAACACATCGCCCGGTGGCGGCGCCTCGCTGGCGAAGTCGTACGCGGCGAGAAAATCGAGCAGATAGGCAACGGGACTCAGCGTGCCTTTCGGGGGCCGGAGGGCAGTTTCGGCGCAGAGAGGCAATGGTGGCGCATCGGTGAGTGCACTGAGCGGGATCGCGACGTCTTCCAGATCGTGCGGCACAAAGTGCGAGCGGTTGAAGCGTGGAATCAGCGGCAATCGCGAGCGGGCTCCCACGGCTTCATCCGTGAGCACGTCGCGACACAACGCGTCGAGTTCGCCGAAGGAGCGGATGCGTTCCGCACGCAGAAAGGCGTAAGCGGGATCGTTGTCGTGCAGCGCAAGGAGCCGCGTTTCGAGCAGCTTGAGAAACACGAGCTGGCTAAGCCACCCGACGCACAGCCGCACCACCATGCCGAATCGCTCCTGCTGCACGCGCTCCGAACTGGCTACGCCATCGCGCGCCTCGAGGCGCGCCAGCGCATTTTCGACAAGCGATCCGCGTATTCTCGCGGTCGCGGGCTGCCGCGCGACGGCCGGCTTGCCCATCTGGTCGGTCTCGCATAGCCCGGCGATATGCAGCAGTTCGGCGTAGAAGCGTTCGTCGAGCGCCGTGCGGCGCGCACGCACGCGTCCCTTTCTGTCGGTCTCGGGCATGGTATTTCCTGGGCGTTGTCGGGCGGTGCTCGCAAGGCGCCGGGCGCCGCTCATTGTAAGCGCGGGCCCCGGACGGGTCGACGCTGGCGCCCGGCCAGGCGATGATCGTGGCTGTTGGTGAGGACCGGTGCCGCAGGTCGCGGCGCTCTGCTATATGATGGCGCCGCCGCGGCCGCGCCGTTTCGCATCCAAAGATCATGACTGACCTACCCACCCTCAGCTGGCCCGATACCGACGGCCCACGCACCGTCCGCTGGCGCTCGGAAGCCGGCGTGCCGGCGCCCAAACGCGTAGTGCTCGCCGACGACCGCACGACGGCGGACGTCGCCTACCGCCTCGCCTGCGAGGGCACGGCGCTGCTTTGGCGCGGCGACTACCAGAACGCGCGCCAGTTGCTTCAGGCGATGGGGCGGCGCGCCGACCGCAAGCCGTACAAGGCGCCCGCTTCGCCGCTCGATGCGTTCAATCTGCACCGGCAGGCGCAGTCGCAACGCGCGCGTACGCTAGGCATGGTGCTGATCCCGCTGGAGGGCGACTTCACCATTGCGCTGCGCCGCGCACCGGACGTGCGGCTGGCCTGCGAGGAGGCGTGGGGCGCGCCGACGGGCGAGGCGTCGGCGGTTTCGCTGCGCGAACTGCTGGGCTTGATCGGCGCTCACGAATGGCGCAAGAAGGGCGTGGAAATTCCGGCGCTCGGGAATGCGCGCATTCATCCGTACTACGGCGTGTTTTCGCCGGTGCGCGGGGAATATGTCGATCTCGTCGCGCGTACGCCGCTGCCCACGCTTGAAAAGGCATTCGACATCGGGACGGGCACCGGCGTGCTCGCTGCCGTGCTGGCCGCACGCGGAGTCAAAGCTATCGTCGCCACCGATCAGGACGCACGCGCGCTGGCATGCGCCCGCGAGAACCTCGGGCGCCTGGGCCATGCAGACCGCGTCGAGGTCGTCGAGGCAGACCTGTTTCCGCCGGGCCGGGCGCCGCTGGTGGTCTGCAATCCGCCGTGGGTGCCGGCGCGGCCCGCTTCGCCCATCGAGTATGCCGTGTTCGATCCGGACAGCCGCATGCTGCGCGGTTTCCTGGCTGGCCTGAAGGACCATCTGGAGCCGGGCGGGGAGGGCTGGCTGATCCTCTCGGACTTTGCCGAGCATCTTGGCCTGCGCACCCGCGAGGCGCTCATGGAGATGATCGCGAGCGCCGGCCTCGAGGTGGCGGGACGCGAGGATATCCGCGCGCGCCACCCGAAGGCCGCGGACCGTACTGATCCGCTGCACGAAGCGCGCGCGAAAGAAGTGACCTCGCTTTGGCGCCTGAAAGCCCTGCTGGCCTGAAGCGCGAAAACGCAAATCCCGTGCCGCTGGCGCCAAGGCCACGCGCACGAGCAGCCACGCCGGAGCGCAGGACACGGCGCCCGCGCTCCAGTGTGGCTGGAGCTTGATGAAGCCGGCTAGCCTGGATAGGCCTCGTCGACTTTCAGTCCCGCGAGCTTGAAGATCACGCGTAACGTCTGTGGCTTGATGTCCCGGCGCGCAGCCAGCGCCGACATCACGAAGTCGAGAACCTTTGCGTACTTCAGCAAAATCAGACAGGTCTCGAGATTGCCCGCGCCATCGCGCATTTCTTCAGCAATCCGCAACATCTCCACCGAAATATCGCGCGCCATCTCCAGCTCCAGTTGCTGCTTGTCCGTCCACTCGGGAACGACGAGCAGCTTCGCGAGCAGTTCCTGGAATTTCTGCTCGGCATCTCCGTCCGGTTTCGTATTCATTGCGAGCCTCGTGCAAGGCCGTGCAGCGTCGTGCGCCCGCTACGCATCGACACACTGCGACGTGCCTGTTCCGGCCGGCACCGGCATGGCCGGTGCGAGCTCCCATACGCTCCGCCCGGTACATGGCCGGATGGTCGCGCGCCCATTGGTCCCTTCTGGACATCGGGGACGGGTGTCCACCGTGTCTCTTCTCGTCAACCCCCTCCCTGCCGTCCGGAAGTGGGGCAGCATTCCGGGCGCTCCGGGCCGTTTGAAGTGATTGCGGCCTCGTCCTGCTTTTTCCGTAAAATGGCAGGTAAATCTCCAGCCTTCCGTCATCTGTCGCACGCTTTGCGGCAAAAGACATTTCTCCTGTCCCCGACGATGTCCAGCAAGACTTACGAAATCCGGCCGAACCAGTCGATCGAACTCCTTAAGGAGCTTCATATCCTCACGCGGGACGGCAAGATGAACCAGGATAGCCGCCGCAAGCTCAAGCAGGTCTATCACCTGTTCCAGTTCATCGAACCCCTGCTCAAGGACGTGAAGCAGGACGACCGCAACGTCACGCTCGTCGATCACGGCGCGGGCAAGTCCTACCTTGGTTTTATCCTCTACGACCTGTTTTTCAAGGAGCTGCACGACAAGTCGCGCATCATCGGTATCGAGACGCGCGACGAGCTCGTGCAACGCTCACGCGAACTCGCGCAGCGGCTGGGCTTCGAGGGCATGTCGTTTCTGAATCTCTCCGTGGCGGACTCGATCACGTCGAGCGAACTGCCGCCCGAGGTCGATGTCGTGACCGCGCTGCACGCCTGCGACACGGCCACCGACGATGCGCTGCGTTTCGCGCTCAAGAAGCGCGCGCGCCATATCGTCGTCGTGCCGTGCTGCCAGGCGGAAGTGGCGGGCGTGCTGCGGCGCAATAAGGGCAAATCGCTGGGTCAGGCGTTGACGGAGATCTGGCGTCATCCGCTGCACACGCGCGAGTTCGGCAGCCAGATCACCAACGTGCTGCGCTGCCTGCAACTCGAGGCGCACGGCTACCAGGTGAGCGTGACGGAGCTGGTGGGGTGGGAGCACTCGATGAAGAACGAGCTCATCATCGCGCAGTACAAGAACCTGCCGCGGCGCCGGCCCGCGGAGCGGCTTGCCGAAATTCTCAGCACGTTCGGTCTTGCCGAACTCAACGAGCGTTTCTTCGTCGATGAGAGCGGCGCGGGTCCCGCGCCCGAGCCGGCCGCTGAAACGGTCCCTTCTTAATCGCCGGTCTCGTCGCCGGGCTGATCCATCCAGTCGCGCCAGCCTTGCAGGCCGAGGCGGCGCAGCGTCGCCTGGTTGCGCTCGTAGATGTCGGCGGCGTCCGGGAATGCCTCGGCCGCACGCGCGATGCTCGCCTCGCGCAGCAGATGCAGGATCGGCCAGGGGGCGCGGTTCGTGTAGTTCTCGATATCGTCGGGCTCGGTGCCTTCGAACTGGTAGTCCGGATGAAAGCTCGCAATCTGCAGCGTGCCTTCAAGGCGCAGTTGCGCGACCCGTTGATCGGCGAAGTACAGGGCGTCGTTGAAATCGAGGAAGTTGGCGAGCGCGTGGGGGAAGATCAGCAGCGTGGTGTCGATCTGCTCGGGATCGGCTGCGTCGAGCGCCTTCAGTTCCGCTTCGAGATCGGTGAGGACACCTTCCAGATCCGACGCCTCGCTGATCGCATAGCGGATCTGCTGCTTCACGTGCACGCTCTTCGCGAACGGGCAGAGGTTCAGGCCGATCACCGCGCGCGTGAGCCAGTGGCGGGTGGCGGCGAGAATCTCGGCGTGCTTGGGGGGCGGGGCGTCGGTATGGGTCATCGCGTCATTTTACCGGCGTCGCAGGACGGGTCCCGCACAGTCTCGCGTCACAGCGGGCGCCAGCGTGCTCGATGTCAAACGCGGCGGCGGTATCAGTCTAAGCGCCGCAGGCTGCTTCGATCAGCAGCTTCGCCATGCGCGGCGCGGCAAGGATCGGGCCGCAGCCCGGGCCGTAGGTCTGGCTCGCCGCGTAAATCCCCTCCACCAGCAGCGCGAGTTCGTTGGCGAGCGCGGCGGGATCGGCAGCGCGCGCCGCTTCGGCCAGCCTGGTAAGCCGCGCGATCAGCTTCGATTTGTTGTCCGTTACGGAATGGCGCGCCGGGTGCGACGGGTCTGGAAATTCGGCGGCGACGTTCACGAACGGGCAGCCGCGGTAGTCGGGGGCCGAGGCGCGTTGCGTCAGGTCGTCGAAATACTGGATCAGCTGCTTGACGGGCTCACCCGGATGCTTCGCGACGCTCGCTTCGAAGCGCTCGAAAAAGCGTTCGTCGCAGCGTTTCAGGTACGCCACGACCAGTTCGTCCTTCGACGAAAACTGCCGGTACAGGCTCATCTTGTTGACGCCCGCGCGCTCCACGACGGCCTCGACGCCCACCGCCCGCACGCCTTCCCGATAGAACAGTTCGTCCGCCGCGAGCAGCAGATGCTCCTGCGCGCGCGGCCCCGCCATCTGGGTGCGTGGCTTGCCCGTGTTACGGGCGCTGGAAGTGAGGGCAGGGTCGGTCATGGGTTTCTCGCCGAGGGGATCCGCTTGACATGTTACCGACTGGTCACTACTATCGCAACACACTTGTGACCGATCGGTAACACACTGTTGCCGCGACGTACATAACGGGCGATAGCGTGATGGGCACGGCTCTGCACGAAGCGACAGGAGCGAGCGAGGATGAACTGGGCAGCGAAGATGGTCGGCGGGCGTTTCCACTACGGGTGGCTCGTCGTAGCGGTGGTGTTTCTGGTGCTGCTCTCGGCGGCTGGCACGCGTGCGACGCCTAGCGTCCTGATGGTGCCACTCGAGCATCAGTTCGGCTGGAGCCGCGCGACGATCTCGCTCGCGATCTCCGTGAACATCGCGCTGTACGGCTTGATGGGGCCCTTCGCGGCGGCGGCCATGCAGCGCTTCGGCGTGCGGCCGACCTTGCTCGCGGCCCTCGGCACGATGGCCGCCGGGGTGGCCCTTTCGGCGCTGATGGCGCATCCGTGGCAGATGGTGCTGATCTGGGGCGTGATGGTCGGCGGCGCGACGGGTGTGGCCGCACTCTCGCTCTCCGCTACGGTGGTGACACGCTGGTTCACGACGCACCGCGGCCTTGCCATGGGCGTGCTCACGGCGAGTTCGGCCACGGGCCAGCTTGTGTTCCTGCCCTTTCTCGCCGCCATCGCGCAGAAGCACGGCTGGCAGCCCGTGGTGCTCGTGGTGGCGGTCGCGGCGGCCGCGGTGATTCCGCTCGTCGCACTCCTGCTGCCCGAGCGGCCCGCCGACATGGCGCTGCGCCCCTACGGCGAGGATCACGACATGCCCGTCGCGCCGCCGCAACCGCAGCAGAATCCGCTGAAGATCGCGTTCGGCGCGCTCACGTCGGCCAGCCGAACGCGCGACTTCTGGCTCCTTTTCTTCAGCTTCTTCATTTGCGGCGCGAGCACCAATGGCTATATCGGCACGCACCTGATTGCGATGTGCGGCGACTATGGCCTGACGGAAGTGCAGGGCGCGTCGCTGCTCGCGACGATGGGCATCTTCGACCTGTTCGGCACCACACTCTCGGGCTGGCTCTCGGACCGCTGCAACAGCCGTGTGCTGCTCTTCTGGTATTACGGGCTGCGCGGACTGTCGCTGATCTACCTGCCGCACGCGTTCGGCATCGACTTCTTCGGTCTGCCGATCTTCGCGGTCTTCTACGGCCTCGACTGGATCGCCACCGTGCCGCCGACGGTCCGACTCGCAACCGACGTCTTTGGCAAGGAGCGCGCGCCCGTGGTGTTTGGCTGGGTCGTCGCCGGTCACCAGCTTGGCGCGGCCTTCGCGGCCTTCGGCGCGGGCCTGCTGCGGTCGAGCCTCGGTACCTACACCGTGGCATCGATGATTTCGGGTGGCTTGTGCCTCGTCGCCTCGTTTCTCGTGCTGAGGATCAACCGCGGTCCGCGCGCGGTGGGCGTGCAGGCGGCCTGAGCACCAGGCGCCGACCTCGTCGAGGGCATACGAGCGCGAAACGCGCGCTCCGGTTATGCTGGTGGCCCCCGGGCGAGCGCCCACACTCAGAAGGACAGACAAGGCATGACGAAGCATAAACCCGCACCGACAGCCGTGCCCATCCATGAACTGATCGCCGGCCGCTGGAGCCCGCGCGCGTATTCGAACGAGCCGGTGAGCCGCGAGGCGCTGCACGCGGTGATCGAGGCGGCGCGCTGGGCGCCTTCGGGCTACAACATGCAGCCGTGGCGCTTCATCGTGTTCGACCGCGCCACCGATGAAGCGGCGTTCAAGCGAGCCTTCGCGACGCTCGTGCCGTTCAACCAGCAATGGAATGCACCGGCGCCGGTGCTGATCGCGGTGACGGCGCAGACGCTCAACACGAAGGGCGAAGTGAATCGCACGGCGCAGTACGATGCTGGCGCGGCGGCGATGTCGCTCGTGCTGCAGGCTCATGCGCTCGGGCTCGCGGCGCACCAGATGAGCGGCTTCGATGTGCAGGCGTTCCGCACGGAGTTCGCGCTGCCGAACGACGTGGAACCGCTCGCATTCATCTCGATCGGCCACTATGGCGATGCCGAGAAGCTCGACCCCGTGCTGCGCGAGCGCGAGAAGGCGGAGCGCGCGCGCGCGGCGATCGGCGAAATCGCCTACGCCGGCGCCTGGAAGCATCCGTTCAAGGGCTGATGTGAATGCTCATGCGCGCCGCCTCGGCGCGCAGCGGGATCGCAGTGATACAAAGCGCGCGGCCCCCGCGCGTTTTTCATTGCAGCCAATACGGTGACGCATCACCGTGCCGCGGTTGCCTGTCGGCTGGCTTTCGTGATAAAAAGCCCGTCCTTCCCAGCCCTTCCTGACGTGCGCGAGCGACGCTGCGCGGCACGTCTCCTGCCATGACCACGTTCTGCGCGATTGACTTCGGAACCTCCAATTCGGCGGTGGCGCTGCCTGTGGCCGCATCCGGCGGCGCCATGCGGCTTGCTCCCGTAGAAGGTGCGCATGTCACGCTGCCTACCGCCGTGTTCTTCAATACCGACGAGCACACCCGCGAGTTCGGCCGGGCGGCGCTGGCGGCCTATATCGACGGGTTCGACGGGCGCCTGATGCGCTCCATGAAGAGCATCCTCGGCTCGCCGCTGGCGGAGAGCACGACGGATCTGGGCGACGGCAGCGCGATCCGCTACACGGACATCATCGCGATCTTCGTCGATCACCTCAAACGCAGCGCCGAAGCCAGCGCCGGGGCGCCGATCGCGCGTGCGGTGCTGGGCCGGCCGGTCTTCTTCGTCGACGAGGATCCGCGTGCCGACCGGCTCGCGCAGGATCAGCTCGAGGCAGCCGCCCGCTCGGTGGGCTTCCGCGAGATCCAGTTCCAGTACGAACCCATCGCGGCCGCATTCGACTACGAGTCGCGACTGACGCAAGAAGGACTCGTGCTGGTGGCGGATATCGGCGGCGGCACTTCGGACTTCTCGCTCGTGCGCGTGGGGCCGGAACGTATGGGGCGGCTCGAACGCAAGGACGATGTGCTCGCGCACCACGGCGTCCATGTCGCGGGTACCGATTTCGACCGCCGCGTCGAACTGGCGACGATCCTGTGTGAACTGGGTTACCAGTCGCTCGACCCGGAAGGCCGCGAAATACCGAATCGCGTGTACTTTGACCTCGCGACCTGGCACCTGATCAATACGGTCTACACGCCGAAGCGGGCGGCCGACCTCAAGCTGATGCGTCACCTGTACCGCGACGCGCGGCACCACGACCGCCTGATGCGCGTGGTCGAGCAGCGTCTGGGCCACGCGCTGGCGGCACGCGGCGAGGAGGCGAAGATCGGTGTGTCGGCGGGCGGCGAGACGCTGATCGATCTGGAGGCCGTGGAGGCCGATCTGCGGCTGGCGTTCGACAACGTCGAGCTGATCGAGGCGGGCCGCGAGGAAACGCGCCGCATCGTGGAGGCTGCACGCGAGACAGTGCAGGCGGCAGGCGTGAGGAGCGCCGACGTGGACGCACTGTATTTCACGGGCGGCTCCACGGGCCTTCTGTTTCTCACGCAGGCGCTTTCGGAGGCGTTCCCGCAGGCGCGGCCCGTGTTCGGTGACCGCCTCGCGAGCGTGGCGACGGGCCTTGGCATTCACGCGCAGCGTCTGTTTGGCTGAGCCGCCGCTGAGGCACGAATAAGAAAAACCCCACCTTCCGGAAGAAGCGTGGGGTTTTTCGGTAAGCTTGCCATCAGGATCCCGCTGGCGGGATCGTGACGGGCGCTGAAGGCAGCGCGCGCTTAAACCGGCTTGATGTTCGCTGCTTGCTTGCCCTTCGGGCCCGTGCGAACTTCGAACTGCACCTTTTGGTTTTCTTGCAGCGTCTTGAAGCCGTCAACCTTGATTTCCGAGAAGTGCGCGAAGAGATCTTCGCCGCCGCCGTCCGGCGTGATGAAGCCAAAGCCCTTAGCGTCGTTGAACCACTTGACGGTACCGGTTTCCATATTACTTTCCTAAAGATAAATTGAGGCCGAAGCCAGACAGATGTGCATGAAAATCAAGGAAGGGGTATGGGAACAGCCGGAGTACCGTTGATGGGCGAACTACGAGAGACCTATTCACACTCGCCGCTTGAAATCCTGCCCGAACTTTATACGGCTAATTGGCCAGAAGGTCAACTGAAAGTCCGGATTCTCCATGTTTTTTTACGTTAGGGTCGAAACAAGAGCTTACTAAGCTTGCTAGGCTCCCGATTTTTTTGTAGGGGTTTGCAGATTTTTGACGCGCTTTGGTGGTGCAACCGTTAAACTACGCGCCGCGCAAGGGTTGCGCCCCCGGGTGCAATCGCTGCATGCGCGCAGGTGCGACTACTGTGAAAACCCGCTCGCGCAACAGACGGGGCTCCCGGTGTCGAACTGCCCTTGAAACAGGAGAAGACGTGAAAAGTTCTATTCAACGGAACATCGGCCCGTTTGCGCTGATGTTTACGGGCCTCGGCTCGATCATCGGTTCGGGCTGGCTGTTCGGCGCGTGGAAAGCGGCGAAGATTGCGGGTCCGGCGGCCGTTTGCGCCTGGGTGATCGGCGCCGTGGTGATTCTGGCCATTGCGCTCACCTACGCCGAGCTTGGCGCGATGTTCCCGGAGTCGGGCGGCATGGTGCGCTACGCGCGCTACTCGCATGGCGCGCTGGTGGGCTTCATCAGCGCCTGGGCCAACTGGATCGCGATTGTCTCGGTGATCCCGATCGAAGCCGAAGCCTCGATCCAGTACATGAGCACCTGGCCTTATGACTGGGCGCACGCGCTGTTCGTCAACGGGTCGCTAACCCATTCGGGGTTGGGGCTCGCCGCGCTGCTCGTGATCGTGTACTTCATGCTGAACTACTGGGGCGTGAGGCTGTTCGCGCGCGCCAACAGCGCCATTACGATCTTCAAGTTCATCATCCCGGGCCTGACCATCATCGGCCTGATGACCACGGGCTTCCACCACGAGAACTTCGGCCAGTCCACCGACTTCGCGCCCTACGGCTGGTCGGCGGTGTTCACGGCGGTCGCGACGAGCGGTATCGTGTTCGCGTTCAACGGCTTCCAGAGCCCGATCAATCTCGCGGGTGAAGCGCGCAATCCGTCGAAGAGCATTCCGTTCGCGGTGATCGGCTCGATCGTCTGTGCGCTCGTGATCTACGTGCTGCTGCAGATCGCCTACATCGGCGCGGTCAATCCCGCCGACGTGGCCAAGGGCTGGAACACCTTCAACTTCAAGTCGCCGTTCGCGGAACTGGCGATCGCGCTGAACCTGAACTGGCTCGCGATCCTGCTGTACGTGGACGCGTTCGTGAGCCCGAGCGGCACCGGCACGACCTACATGGCGACGACCTCGCGCATGATCTACGCGATGGAGCGCAACAACACGATGCCGAAGATGTTCGGCAACGTGCACCCGTTCTACGGCGTGCCGCGCAATGCGATGTGGTTCAACCTGCTCGTGTCGTTCATCTTCATGTTCTTCTTCCGCGGCTGGAGCTCGCTGGCGGCGGTGATCTCGGTGGCGACGGTGATTTCGTACCTCACGGGCCCGATCAGCCTGATGGCGCTCAAGCGCGCCGCGCCGGAGCTCGAGCGACCGCTCTCGGTGCCACTCATGAAGGTGATCGCGCCGTTCGCGTTCGTCTGCGCCTCGATGATCCTGTACTGGGCAAAGTGGCCGCTCACGGGCGAGATCATCCTGCTGATGATCGTGGCGCTGCCGGTGTACTTCTACTTCCAGGGCAGGGAGGGCTGGAGTGGCTGGGGCCAGGACCTGAAGGCCGCATGGTGGCTGTGCGCGTACCTGCCGACGATGGCGCTGCTCTCGCTGATCGGCAGCAAGCAGTTCGGCGGCAGCAACGTGATTCCCTATGGCTGGGACATGCTGGTGGTCGCGCTGTTCTCGCTCATGTTCTATTACTGGGGCGTCCACTCCGGCTACCGCTCGCCGTACCTCAAGGAACGTGACGAGGAGGATGAGGTGCTCGAGGGGATCGGCGCGCACTGAGCGCGGATCCGCTGCCGGCGGCGTTCGCGCCGCGATGGCAAGCAAGGCCCGCCTGAAGCGATTCAGGCGGGCCTTTTGGTTTGTGCGTGTGGGCTCGATCCGGGCCGATCAGCGCGCCGAGCCGAACACGTAGTTCGTCATCGCCAGCGAGCGCTGGTAGGTGCCAAGCGACTGCACACCGAACGTGTAGTCGTCGTCGGCGGCGCCAAGCGCCGAGAAGACCGGCAGCAGGTGTTCGTCGGTCGGGTGCATCAGCTGGGCGTGTGGCGCGCGTTGGCGGTAGTCGAGCAGCGCGTCGATGTCGCGGGCGGCCAGACGGGCTTCGAACCAGTCCGTGAACTCCGCCACACGCGGGTCGGCGTCTTCCGGTCGCGCCGAGAAGTCCGCCGTGCGCAGGTTGTGCGTGATCTGGCCTGAGCCGATCACCATCACGCCGTCGTCGCGCAGGGCGCGCAGCGCGCGACCGAGCGCGTAGTGGTGCGCGGCGTCGGCGCGCGGCTGGATCGACAGCTGGGCGACGGGTACGTCGGCTTCCGGGAACATCAGCAGCATCGGCACCCATGCGCCGTGGTCGAGGCCGTGCGGCTCCTCGCCCACGCTCACGCCCTGCTCGCGCAGCAGTGCGGCGGCACGCTGCGCGATGGCGGGCGCCCCAGGCGCCGGATACTGGATTTCATAGAGCGCGCGCGGGAAGCCGTAGAAGTCGTGGATCGTGTCGGGCTGCGTCGCGGTGCTCACTACGGGCTCGAGCGTACCCCAGTGCGCCGAGAGCATCAGCACGGATTCGGGACGCGGCAATTGCGATGCGAGCGCGGAAAAGCCGCCGGAGGGCAGCGAGGGGTCGATCGGCAGTGTCGGCGCGCCGTGCGACAGGAACAAGGTGGGCAGTCGGGTAGCGGTGGTCATGATCGCTGGCCGCGGCAAGGCAGCCTGAGTAGCTGGGGTTACGATCAATATAAGTGTCTACCGCGACGAATTAAACAGGGCGGCAGGGAATTGATTGTGTCGCCACTGTTGGTAATCGCGAAGCGTAGCGCCGCGCCTCAGTCGGCGGCGGCGCCGCGCAGTCCCTGCCAGGCGGGAGAGAGGGCAGGCCCGAGCGCGAACAGGTCGAGCACGCGCGCGACCGTATGATCGACCATTTCGTCGATCGAGGCGGGCTGGTTGTAGAAGGCCGGCAGCGGCGGGAAGATTACCCCGCCCATTTCAGTCACGGCGGTCATGTTGCGCAGATGCGCGAGGTTGAACGGCGTCTCGCGCACAAGCAGCACGAGGCGACGGCGCTCCTTGAGCGTGACGTCGGCGGCGCGCGCGATCAGGTTATCGGAGAGGCCGTGCGCCACGCTTGCGAGCGTCTTCATCGAGCACGGTGCGACGATCATGCCGTCGGTGGCGAACGAGCCCGACGCGATGCTGGCACCCACGTCCCGCACCGAATGGACGACAGCGGCACGCGCGTGGAGGTCGTCCTTGGTGAGCTGCAGCTCGTGCTGGATGTTGAGCCAGCCGGCCGACGAGATGAGCAGATGAGTCTCGACGCCGCCGAGTTCCCGCAGCATGTCGAGGATGCGTACGCCGTAAATCGCGCCGGTCGCGCCGGTGATGGCGACGATCAGTCGGCGCGGGGTCGCGGTCGGGGCGGCGCTGGAAGCGTTCACGAAAGGCAGGGGCAGGGCGCGAAGCTGGGTGACCGGCGAGGGCGACCGGCGAGGGCATCCGGCGAGGACCGCCGGCGCGCGGACGGCCGTCCTCCGGTGCTTACGCCTGAGCGAACAGCTGCTGCAGTTCGCCGTTCTGGTACATCTCCATCATGATGTCCGAACCGCCAACGAATTCGCCCTTCACGTAAAGCTGCGGAATGGTCGGCCAGTTCGAGAATTCCTTGATACCCTGGCGGATCGCTTCGTCCTCGAGCACGTTGACGGTCTTGAACTGATCGACGCCGCAGGCCTTGAGGATCTGCACCGCGCGGCCGGAGAAGCCGCACATCGGAAACTGCGCGTTGCCCTTCATGAAGAGGACGACTGCGTTTTCATCGACGATCTGCTTGATGCGTTGTTGGGTGTCCATGACTGACCTTGCAATGTATTGATGCGGAACAGGGTGAAATGATAGCGGATTTCGCCGGCCCAAGCCGGGCGCCAAAGGCGGTTTGAGGTGCCGGTGCACGGACCTGATGGCGGCATTCAGCCCGCAAGCCGCCCGCCGCTGATTCTTTCGATGCCAGCGAGATCCTTTTCCGAGCGTACCCCGGCGTATCCTTGCGCCGCCAGCAGCGCGCGCACGGCCTGGGCCTGGTCATAGCCGTGCTCCATCCAGAGCGCGCCGCCCGGCGCGAGGTGCGCGCCCGCGCCCGCCACGATGGCGCGCAGGGCCGTGAGACCGTCGGCTTCGTCGGTGAGCGCGCCGCGCGGCTCGAAGCGCAGGTCGCCCTCGTCGAGATGCGGATCGCCGCTCGCGATGTAGGGCGGATTGCTCACGATTGCCTCGAAGCGCAGCGCCGGGTCGAGCGCGTCGTACCAGCTGCCCGCGACAAACTTGAGCGCGCCACCCGGGCGGCACGCGTCGAGCAGGCGTTGCGCGTTGCGCTCGGCGACGCGCAGCGCGGCCGCCGAGCGGTCGACGGCCCACACGCGGGCGTCGGGCCGTGCCGCGGCAATGGCCACCGCGATAGCGCCGCTGCCCGTGCCGAGATCGAGTACGCGCGGCCCGACGAGTCCCTCGATGGCGGCCAGTGCCGTTTCGACCAGCAGCTCCGTCTCGGGGCGCGGAATCAGCACGTCGGGTGTGACCTCGAAGTCGAAGCCATAGAACTCGCGCGCACCCACCAACTGCGCGATGGGCTCGCCGCGCACGCGGCGCGCTTCAAGTGCGCGGTACGCCTCGAGGCTCGCCGCTGCGAGCGTTTCGTCGCCGCGCGTGATGAGCTCGGTGCGGCGCCAGCCCAGCACGTGCATGAGCAGGATGCGCGCTTCGAGCGCCGGTAGCGGCGCGGCGCGCAGCAGGGCGTCGGCAGTGACGGCGCTTTCGTTTTTCACGTCTCGTTCACGTCGGATGCGGCGTCAGTCGGCGTCGCCAAGCGAGGCGAGCTGCTCGGCCTGATGCTCGGAGACGAGCGCGCTGATCAGTTCGTCGATTTCGCCGTCCATGATCGACTCGAGGCGGTAGAGCGTCAGGTTGATGCGGTGATCGGTGAGCCGCCCCTGCGGGAAGTTGTAGGTGCGGATGCGCTCCGAGCGGTCGCCCGAGCCGACGAGGCTCTTGCGCGTCGCCGCTTCCTTCGCGTGCTGCTCCTGGTACTGCTTGTCCTTGATGCGCGCGGCGAGCACCTTGAGGGCGCGATCCTTGTTCTTGTGCTGCGAGCGATCGTCCTGGCATTCGACGACGATGCCGGTCGGAATGTGCGTGACGCGCACCGCCGAGTCGGTCTTGTTGATGTGCTGCCCGCCCGCCCCCGAGGCGCGGAAGGTGTCGATGCGCAGATCGGCGGGATTGATCTCGACCTCGCCGATCTCGTCCGCTTCGGGCATCACCGCGACCGTGCAGGCCGACGTGTGGATGCGGCCCTGGGTTTCGGTGGCCGGCACGCGCTGCACGCGATGGCCGCCCGACTCGAACTTGAGCTTCGAGTACGCGGCTTCGCCCGCGATGCGCACGATCACTTCCTTGTAGCCGCCGAGGTCCGACTCGCTTGCCGACATCATCTCGATCTGCCAGCGGTTGCGCTCCGCAAAGCGCAGGTACATGCGCAGCAGGTCGCCCGCAAACAGCGCCGACTCGTCGCCGCCCGTGCCCGCGCGGATTTCGAGGAAGACGTTGCGCTCGTCGTTGGGATCCTTCGGCAGCAGCATCTTCTGCAGCTCGAGCTGCAGCTGGGCCATGCGTTCGCGCGCGCTTTTCACTTCTTCTTCGGCGAAGTCGCGCATCGAGGCGTCGGCCAGCAGATCTTTCGCCGCTGCTTCGTCGTCTCTCGCCTGGCGCCATTGCGCGTATTGCTCGACCACCGGCCCCAGTTCCGAATGCTCGCGCGTGAGCTTGCGGTACTGGTCACGGTTGGACGTCACGTCGGGACGGCTCAACAGGTCGTTCAGCTCGGCCAGGCGTGTCGTCAGCTGGTCGAGCTTGGATTGCATGCTCGTTTTCATCGGGGCGGGTCGGAGCGGCTCCGGTAGGGCTGCGGGAAAGAAAAGAGTAGCGGGCGGCGTGCCCGGGTGTGCGGCGTGGGTTGAACGCCGCTCAGGCGGTCCGTGCCGCTAACGGTCCGAAGAGCCGGACGATTCTGAAGACGTATCGGCGGCGGACGCCGTGGACTCAGCCGCCTGCGCGTCGCGCGCCCCACGGCCTGGCTGGCCGGACTGGCCATGCCGGTAGAACCCGCTCATCAGTTCGATGAGCGACTCGCGGCTCTCGCCGCTCGAGCTGTTGAGCGCGTGCGTCGGCCCGTGGATCAGCTTGTTGGTGAGCGACTGCGAGAGTGCCTCGAGCACGGCCGACGGATCGTCGCCGCGCGCGAGCATCTTGCGCGCGCGTTCCAGTTCGGCGCGGCGCAACGTGTCGGCCTGGGTGTGCATGTGGCGGATCACCGGCACGATGCTGCGTGCGTCGAGCCACTGCATGAAGTTTTCGACGCGCGTTTCGATGATCGTCTCGGCCTGCGCGACGGCGGCCTGGCGCGAGGCATTGCCTTCGCGCACGATCGTGCCGAGGTCGTCGACGGTGTAAAGGAACACGTCTTCGAGCTGACCGACTTCGGCTTCGATGTCGCGCGGCACCGCGAGGTCGACCATGAAGATCGGGCGGTGGCGGCGCGCCTTCACGGCGCGCTCGACGGCGCCGAGGCCGATGATCGGCAGCGTGGAAGCCGTGCACGAGACGATGATGTCGAACTCATGCATACGCGTGGGCAGGTCGGAGAGCGGAATGGCGTGGCCGCCGAACCGTTCTGCGACGTAGCGGCCGCGCTCGGCGGTGCGGTTTGCCACCACCAGCTCGCGCGGCTGCTGCGCGGCGAAGTGCGCGGCGCACAGTTCGATCATCTCGCCCGCGCCGATGAACAGCACGCGCTGGTTGGCAATCTTGTCGAAGATGCGCTGCGCGAGACGCACGGCCGCGGCCGCCATCGACACGGATTGCGCCCCGATTTCCGTGGTGCCGCGCACTTCCTTCGCGACGGCGAAGGTGCGCTGGAACAGCTGGTTCAGGTAGGTGCCGAGCGCGCCGGCTTCGGTGGCGGTGCGCACCGCGGTCTTCATCTGACCGAGGATCTGCGTTTCGCCGAGCACCATCGAATCGAGCCCCGATGCCACCCGGAACGCATGGCGCACGGTTTCCGACTGCGGCAGCGCATAGACGTGCGGCGCCAGTTCCTCTTCGCGCAGGCCGTGATACTGCGAAAGCCAGTGGACAGCGGCGTCGCGCGACGCATGGTCGTCGGTCGCGCAGTAGAGCTCGGTGCGGTTGCAGGTGGAGAGAATGGCGGCTTCCGGCACGTTGAGCGCGCGGCGGCTCGACCAGGCTTCCTTGAACAGGGCGAGTGCAGGCTTGATCTGTTCGAGCGGAAACGCCACGCGTTCGCGCAAGGCGACAGGCGCGGTGTGGTGGTTGATTCCGATCGTTAGAAGCTGCATACCATGGGGGGCAAGATTTAGGCGGATATTATAACTTTTCCTGCCCGCCGACATTGCCGCCAGCGCAGGCTGGGTATTCCGCACTGGACATCGGCGCTGTGCCTACCGACAGTCTTTCCAGTTGATAGCCGACTCCGTACAGCGTTGTCAGGCGCCAGCCGTGTTCGGGAGCGAGTTGCAGTTTGCTGCGCAGGCGCGAGGCATGGGTGTCGAGCGTGCGCGACCTTACGTCGCGGTTAAGATTCCAGACCGTTTCGAGAATGCGCGCCCGCGAAACGGGGCGCGATGCGTTCGTGAAGAGCAGCAGGGCGAAACGGAATTCCTTCGGCGTGAGGGTCGCGGTCTGACCCCGGAACGAGACCGCGTAGCTACCGGAATCGAACAGGTAGTCGCCAAAACCGTGGCGCGCGCGGTTGTGCGGCCGCCGCACGCCCGCGCGGCGTAGCAGGGCGTCGATGCGCGCCAGCATCTCCGGACCGCGCACCGGCTTGGTCATGCAGTCGTCGCCGCCGGCGTGCAGTGCCGAGACGATCTCGCTTTCGTGCGGCGACACCATCAGCACGATGACGGGCAAGCCGGGCAAGGCGTGGCGCGCGCGCGGGATCAGCTCGTCGGCGCCCGCGTCGCCGCACCACCAGGCGGCCAGCATGAGATCGAACCCGTCGTTCTCGAGGGCGGCGAGAAAGGATGCGCTATCGGAGAAGCACTGACACGCATGGCCGCCTGCAATGAGCAGGCGCAGGATGAGTTCGGCCTGATTCGCATCGGGCTCGACAAGAGCGATTCGCATGGGGATTGCGGCCGCGGTGGCCGGATGCGCTTGCCTTGCGCGATGCCGCCCCCTACACTCATTCGCTCACGGAGCGCGCCGAGCCGACCGTCTTTCAGTGAAAATCAGTTACATGAGAAAAAAATGTTAGTCCGGACGGGGCGACATCCCTATCAGATAAATCTGAAAGTGCTTGGGGCAGATTTCTGATGGGCTGGTCAGGCATCGTCGCGCTCGGCATCGTGGTCGGTTTGGCGGGCTGGTGGCTGCATCCCATGCGCCGCCATGCGCGCAGCGGTCTCGTTCTGGCGGTTGTCGCGGGCGTGCTCGGCGCCGCGCTGGCCAAGGCAGGCGGTCGCGTCACCGGTCTTTTCTACGATGGCGAGCTCCTCGAGTGGCCCGTCTGCACGGCCTTCGCCCTCGCAAGCGTTGCGCTTGCCGTCGCGCTGCGCTGGCGGCGCTGACCGTCCCGACCATCGCCCCGTTCGCATCTTTCCCGCAGGTGAAACCATGAACGCCCGACTTCCCGACCCTTCCACGATCCCCGAACGGATCGCCGCCCTGCGTGCCGCGATGGCGCGCGCGGGCGTCGACGCGCTGCTCGTGCCGTCTGCCGACCCGCATCTTTCCGAATACCTGCCGCCACGTTGGCAGGGCCGGCAGTGGCTCTCGGGCTTCACGGGGTCGGTGGGGACGCTCGTCGTGACGACGGATTTCGCGGGCGTCTGGGTGGACAGCCGCTATTGGGTGCAGGCCGAGAACCAGCTCGCGGCCACGGGCATCCGGTTGATGAAGATGACGGGCGGCCAGCAGACCGCGCCGCACATCGAATGGCTCGCGCAGAACGTGGCTGCGGGCGGCACGGTCGCCGTGGACGGCGCGGTGCTGGGTGTGGCCACGGCCCGCGTGCTCGCCGACGCGCTGAGCGCGCACGGCGTGAAGCTGCGCACGGATCTCGACCTGCTCGACGAAGTGTGGCCCGCGCGCCCCGCGCTGTCGCACGAGCCCGTCTACGAACACGCCGCGCCGCACGCCGACGCGAGCCGCGCCGGCAAGCTGGCGCAGGTGCGCCGCGCGATGCAGGAGAAGGGCGCGCAGTGGCACTTCATTTCGACGCTCGATGACCTCGCCTGGCTCTTCAACCTGCGAGGCGCCGACGTGAGCTACAACCCGGTGTTCGTCGCGCACGCCTTGATCGGACCGGACGCCGCGACACTGTTCGTCGCCGACGGCAAGGTGCCGGTGGCACTCGCCCAGTCGCTCGCGCGCGACAACGTACGCATCGAGTCCTATGCCGGGGCGCCCGCCGCGCTCGCCGCGCTGCCGGCGGGCGAGTCGCTGCTGGTCGATCCGCGGCGCGTGACGTTCGGTCTGCTGCAGGCGCTGTCCGCGGGGGTGAAGCTCGTCGAGTCGATCAATCCGACCACCTTCTTCAAGTCGCGCAAGACCGCCGCCGAGGCCGGGCACGTGCGCGAGACGATGGAGCAGGACGGCGCGGCGCTCGCCGAATTCTTCACTTGGTTCGAAGCCGCGCAGGGCCGCGAGACGATCACCGAGCTCACCATCGACGAAAAGCTCACCGCCGCGCGCGAGCGCCGGCCGGGCTACGTGTCACCCTCGTTCGCGACGATCGCCGGCTTCAACGCGAACGGCGCGATGCCGCATTACCGCGCGACGCCCGAATCGCACAGCGTGATCGAAGGCGACGGCCTGCTGCTGATCGACTCGGGCGGCCAGTACCTGGACGGCACAACCGACATCACGCGCGTCGTGCCCGTCGGCACGCCGAGCGACGAGCAGAAGCGCGATTTCACGATCGTGCTGAAGGGCATGATGGCGCTCTCGCGCGTGCAGTTCCCACGCGGCATCCGCTCGCCGATGCTCGACGCCGTCGCGCGTGCGCCGATCTGGGCCGCGGGCGCGGACTACGGCCACGGCACGGGGCACGGCGTGGGCTACTTCCTGAACGTGCACGAAGGTCCGCAGGTGATTTCGCACTACGCGCCCGCGGAGCCGTGGACGGCGATGGAAGAGGGCATGATCACTTCGGTCGAGCCGGGCATCTACCGGCCGGGCAAGTGGGGCGTGCGCATCGAGAACCTCGTGCTGAACCAGCCTGCCCAGCAGACCGAGTTCGGCGACTTCCTGATGTTCGAGACGCTCACGCTCTGCCCGATCGACACGCGTTGCATCGACGTGTCGCTCCTGCGCGACGACGAGCGCGAATGGCTCAACGACTACCACCGCACGGTGCGGCTGCGCGTGTCGCCGCATCTCTCGGGCGACGCCCTCGCGTGGCTCGAAGCGCGCACGCAACCGATCTGAGCGGAAGGCGGAGATGGCGATCGAGGCGGTGGTATTCGACTTCGGCGGCGTGCTGGTGGACTGGAGCCCCGAGTATCTGTATCGCAAGCTGATTCCGGACGAAGCCGCGCGCCGCTGGTTCTTCACCCATGTCTGCACGATGAACTGGGTGGTACGCCAGGACGGCGGCCAACCGATCGCCGAAGGCACGGCGGAGCTTGTGGCGAAGTTTCCGGAGTACGAAGCGCTGATCCGCGCGTTCTACGAGCGCTGGCACGAGATGATCGGCGGCACGCTGGCAGGCGGTGTCGCGACCTTCGAGCGGCTGGAGGCGGCCGGCGTGCCGGTCTTCGGCCTGACGAACTGGTCCGCGGAGACCTTTCCCTGGGCATGGGAACGCTTCGAGGTATTGCGGCGCTGCCGCGACATCGTGGTGTCGGGGCGCGTGAAGCTCGTGAAGCCCGACGCGGCGATCTTCCATGAGATGTTCCGCCGCATCGACGCGCAACTGCCGGGCGTGCAGCCCGACGAGCTCGTCTTCATCGACGATAACCGCCACAACGCCGAGGCCGCCACGGCGCTCGGCTGGCACGGCGTGCATCACACCAGCAACGCCGCCACCGACGCGCGGCTGCGCGAACTGGGTTTGGCCGTCTAGCGCTCAGACGCTCGCCGCGCTCACTTCGACGGCGGCGTGCCGCCGCCGCCCAGCAGGTTGCGCAGCGCATCCGCGAGACCCTTCGCGGTCTGGCCGGCACCTTGCACGACCCCCTGCGCGCTCACGCCGAGCACCTTCGCGAAGCCCGCGCGCAGTTGCGTCGTCAGGTTCTCGTCGAGGCGGAACTTCGGATCGCGCAGATTCCCGTCGAGCACGAAATGGAGCGTGATGTCGCCGTTATGCACCTTGAGCGCGGCAATGGCGGCGCGTGTCGGGATCGCGAGGAAGGTGTCGAGCGGGTCGCCGCTGGTCGCCAGCTGCAGATGATGCAGCGTGATTGTGCCGGGCGCGTGCAGGCGATAGGCGCTCACCGTCGACGTGATATCGAGGTCCAGCGTGCCGCCGGTGATCTGCGCCTTCGTGCTGGCCTTGCGTAGCAGGTAAGGATCGAGCGTGGTGATGTCGACACCGCGCAGCGTCGTGGTGGTTCGCGAGTCCTTGTTCGCGATGCGTACCCATCCGCTGAACGCGACCTGCCCCGTGTGCTGCGGACCCTTGATCGAGCCCGTCACCGACACCTGGGTCGGCTCCGTCAGCGCGGGCAGGTGGATCCGATCGACGCTCGCATTGGCGTCGCTCACGGTGACGCGGTACGGCGGATCGCTCACCGCGCGGTCGTAGAAAACGAACGCGCCCTGCTCGAAGGCGACGTGGTCGATCAGTTGTTCCGACGGTATGGGCGGGCGAGCTGGCGTGCCGGAGGCAGGCGTTGCCCCGCTTTGCACCGCCTCCCGCAGGTTCGGCAGGATCTGGATCGAGCCGTCGGCGCGGCGCAGGATGTTCATCGTGAAGTCGCGCACCGTGATGTCGCGAACATGGACGCGGTGCGAGAGGAATGCGCGCAGGTCGGGTGTGACGATAATGCGCCCGGCGTGCAGCGCGTCGGCGCTCGGCCAGCCGGGCGGCGCCTTGATGTGGACGTCGGAGAGCTCGACTGAACCCAGCGTGAGCGCGACGTCGATGCGGCCCGCGCTGCCGATGGGCGCGAGCGCCTCGGCCACCCGCGATTTCACCTGTTGCTGCACGGCGTAGAGGCCGCCGAGCGCGCCCAGCACGAGCACCGCCAGCACGAGCGCGGCGATGACCACGAAGCGGGGCACGCGGCGGTGGGGGATCGGCTTCGCCATGCGGAGCACCTCGCGCAGAAGGGTCGGGAGCCATCTCGAACGCGACACGGCCCGGGTTGGGAAATCGGAGTAGCCTGGCGGTTTCGCGCAACTGCCATGCCGCGCCTGCCAGAAAAAACGGCAGCCCGAGGGCTGCCGTTGCTTGCGAAGCGCCGATCCCGGGCCGCTTAGCGGCTGATCGGCTTGTAGCGCAGACGCTTGGGCCGTGCGCCTTCCTCGCCGAGGCGCTTGATCTTGTCGGCCTCGTACTCCTGGTAGTTGCCGTCGAAGAACGTGACCTGCGAGTCGCCTTCGAAGGCGAGGATGTGCGTGGCGATACGGTCGAGGAACCAGCGATCGTGCGAGATCACCATGACCGAGCCCGCAAATTCGAGCAGGGCGTCTTCGAGCGCGCGCAGCGTTTCGACGTCCAGATCGTTCGACGGTTCATCGAGCAGCAGCACGTTGCCGCCCGAAATGAGCGTCTTGGCCAGATGCAGACGGCCGCGCTCGCCGCCCGACAGGTTGCCGACGATCTTCTGCTGGTCGCCGCCCTTGAAGTTGAAGCGGCCGATGTAGGCGCGCGACGGCGTTTCGTACTTGCCCACGGTCAGTACGTCCGCGCCGCCCGAGATTTCCTCGAAAACGGTCTTGTCCGCCGCCAGCGCGTCGCGGCTCTGATCCACATAGGCGAGCTTGACCGTCGGGCCCTGCACGATCTCGCCCGAGTCCGGCTGCTCCTTGCCCGTGAGCATGCGGAACAGCGTCGACTTGCCGGCGCCGTTCGGCCCGATGATGCCGACGATCGCGCCCGCCGGAATCTTGAAGCTCAGATTGTCGATCAGCAGACGGTCGCCGTACGACTTGCTGACGTTCTTGAACTCGATGACTTCGTTGCCCAGACGCTCGCCCGCGGGAATAAAGATTTCCTGCGTCTCGTTGCGCTTCTGGTAGTCCTGGCTCGACAGTTCCTCGAAGCGCGCGATACGCGCCTTCGACTTCGCCTGACGGCCCTTCGGGTTCTGGCGCACCCACTCCAGTTCCTTCTTGATGGCCTTCTGGCGTGCCGATTCCGACGATTCTTCCTGCTTCAGGCGCTCTTCTTTCTGGTCGAGCCAGCTCGAATAGTTGCCCTTCCAGGGAATGCCGTGGCCGCGGTCGAGTTCGAGAATCCACTCGGCGGCGTTGTCGAGGAAGTACCGGTCGTGGGTCACCGCGACGACGGTGCCGGGGAAGCGCGTGAGGAACTGCTCGAGCCACTCGACGGATTCGGCGTCGAGGTGGTTGGTCGGTTCGTCGAGCAGCAGCATGTCGGGCTTTTCGAGCAGCAGCTTGCAGAGTGCGACGCGGCGCTTTTCACCGCCCGACAGATTGCCGATCTTCGCGTCCCAGGCCGGCAGGCGCAGCGCGTCGGCGGCGACTTCGATCTGCTGCTCGGGGCTGCCGCCGTCCGAGGCGGCAAGGATCGCTTCGTACTTCGCCTGCTCGGCGGCGAGCGCGTCGAAGTCGGCGTCCGGCTCCGCATAAGCGGCGTAGATCTCGTCGAGCTTCTTCTGCGCGCTGAACACGTCGCCCAGGCCTTCCTCGACCGCTTCGCGCACGGTCTTTTCGGGATCGAGCTGCGGCTCCTGCGGCAGATAGCCGATGTTCAGGTTCGGCATCGGCGTGGCTTCGCCTTCGATGTCCTTGTCGACGCCGGCCATGATCTTGATCAGCGTGGACTTGCCCGACCCGTTCAGGCCGAGCAGGCCGATCTTCGCGCCGGGAAAGAACGACAGCGAGATGTCCTTCAGGATCTGACGCTTGGGCGGCACGATCTTGCCGACCCGGTTCATGGTGAAGACGTATTGGGCCATGAGAATGTCTTTGGAAACGGGGAAATGGGGGCGGGACGCGCCGCTTAGACGTTGAACAGGAAGTTCATCACATCGCCGTCGTGCACGACATATTCCTTGCCTTCTGCGCGCATCTTGCCGGCTTCTTTCGCACCGGTTTCGCCCTTGTACTGGATGTAGTCGGCGTAGGCAATGGTCTGCGCGCGGATGAAACCACGCTCGAAGTCGGTGTGGATCACCCCGGCTGCCTGCGGGGCCGTGTCGCCGACGTGGATCGTCCACGCGCGCACTTCCTTCACGCCCGCCGTAAAGTACGTCTGCAGGCCAAGCAGCTTGAAGCCCGCGCGGATCACGCGATCGAGGCCCGGCTCGTTCATGCCCATGTCGGCGAGGAAGGCGGACTTGTCTTCGTCGTCGAGGTCGGCGATCTCGGCTTCGATCGCCGCGCACACGGCCACGACCGGCGAACCTTCGGCTTCGGCGTGCTTGCGCACGGCGTCCAGGTACGGGTTGTTCTCGAAGCCGTCGTCCTTCACGTTCGCGACGTACATCGTCTTCTTCGCGGTGATCAGGCAGAACGGCTTGAGGAGCGCCTGTTCGTCTTCGTTCAGGTCGAGCGCGCGGACGGGCTTCGCCTGATCGAGCTGTGCACGCACCTTTTCCAGCACGGCCACGAGCTTCGCGGCTTCCTTGTCGTTGCCCGACTTCGCGGCCTTCGAATAGCGCGTGAGCGACTTCTCGACGGTGCCGAGGTCGGCGAGCGCGAGTTCGGTGTTGATGACTTCGATGTCGGAGAGCGGATCGACTTTGCCCGCCACGTGGATCACGTTTTCGTCCTCGAAGCAGCGCACGACGTGCGTGATGGCGTCGGTTTCGCGGATATTCGCGAGGAACTGGTTGCCGAGTCCTTCACCCTTGCTCGCGCCCGCGACGAGGCCCGCGATGTCGACGAACTCCACCACGGCCGGCACGACGCGCTCGGGCTTGACGATTTCGGCGAGCGCCGTGAGGCGCGGATCCGGCACTTCGACCACGCCGACGTTCGGCTCGATGGTGCAGAACGGATAGTTTTCGGCGGCGATGCCCGCCTTGGTCAGCGCGTTGAACAGGGTGGACTTGCCGACGTTGGGCAAGCCGACGATGCCGCATTTGAGGCTCATGAAATTCTCTGCTTGTCAGGGTGGGGACGTGCGGCTCGCCGGACCCGGGCGCTTACGAGGCGTTTGCCGGGTTCCTGCCGGGCGCTCGAGCCTTGCGCGCGGGGAGCGCGGGGCGGACGCAGGCGGCACGTCGGGGGAGTGACGCGGGTCACCCAAAACCGTGATTGTAACCTTGTCCGGGCGTCGGTTCGGCCTGCGCGCCGGACCGACCTGCGGCAATGGACCGCGCGCTCGCGCCGCGTCATGGCGCCGCCCGTGCGGCCCTTTCAGGCGGTGCCCCGCGGCTATAATGCGCGGATGACTGCAACCAACCAGACCTTCGACGTCGTCGTGATCGGCGGCGGGCTCGTCGGCAAGTCGGCGGCGCTCGCGCTGACCCAGGGCGGCCTGCGCGTCGCGCTGCTCGCACAGCCCTGCGCGCCGCTGCCCGCCGGCGCGGTGTTCGATGCGCGTGTCTATGCGTTCTCGCGCAGCTCGCATGCGCTGTTCGAGCGGCTGCGAGTCTGGCAGGCCATCGACCCCGCGCGCCTCACGCCCGTCTACGACATGCGCGTGTTCGGCGACGCGGCCGCGGAGCTGCACTTCTCGGCCTGGCAGGCTTCGGTGGCGCAGCTCGCGTGGATCGCCGAATCGTCGGTGGTCGAGCGCGCGCTCGACGCCGCGCTGCATTTCCAGCCCAACCTCACGTGGATCGATTCGCGCGCCCAGACGCTCGACGTCAAGCCGCACGCGGCCGAGATCGGCCTTGCCAACGGCCGCACGCTCGAAGCCGACCTCGCGATCGGCGCCGATGGCGCGCATTCGTGGGTGCGTGCGCAGATCGGTTCGACGGTGGAGCGGCGCGAGTATCACCAGACGGGCTTGGTCGCGAATTTCCGCGCCTCGCGTCCGCATGGCGAGACGGCATTCCAATGGTTTCGAGACGGTGAGATCATCGCGCTCCTGCCGCTGCCGGACCAGCACGTGTCGCTGGTCTGGTCGGCGCAGACGCAGCATGCCGAGGCGCTCTTGCGGCTCGACCCGCAGCAGCTCGCCGCCGAAGTCGAACGCGTGACGCTGGAGCAGCTCGGTGCGCTCGAGTGCGTGACGCCCGCCCGTGGTTTCCCGCTCGCGCTCCAGACCGTTGACCGGCTGATTGCGCCGCGCGTGGCGCTGGTCGGTGACGCCGCGCACCTGATTCACCCGCTCGCGGGCCAGGGCGTGAACCTCGGCCTGCGCGACGTGGCGGCGCTCGTCGACGTGATCGCGCAGAAAGAGTCGTTCCGCGACCTCGGCGACACCGTGCTGCTGCGCCGCTACGAACGCGGCCGCCGCGAGGACATCCGCAAGCTCGTCGTCGCCACGGATGGCCTGCAACGTCTGTTCTCGATTCCCGGTACGATTGCGCGGGCGGTGCGCAACACCGGCATGGCGTTCGTGGGCGCGCAGCCGCTGCTCAAACGCTGGCTGGTTGCCTCGGCGCTGGGCTGACAGGCGCTGCGCTGCGGCATGACGCAGTGGCATGACGCAGTGGCATGACGCAGTGGCGGGAATAGCGGTTGCTGTACCCGCCGTGCGGCGTCAGAATGGCTGAAGCCGCCGGGGGCCGGCGGTACGGTGCAGGCGCAACGGCCTGACCGGCGAGGCTCCGGTGGAAGCGGATCGGGGCCGTTTTGTCGCCCTTTCCGCCCTTTGCCCTTTTACCCCTTTGCCACCCCAACCAGAACACAGGCGCGCGAGCCGCGTGCCAGAGAGACTCAGGAAGCAAGTCATGCAAAAGCGAATCCGGATTGCCGCGATCGTCATCGCGGCGATGGCCACCGTGCTCGGCTGCACCGCCCAGGCGGACCAGGTCACCGACAAGCTGAAGGCCACGCTGCAGGCGCGCCTTGGCTCGGACGCCGATATCAAAGGCATCACGAAGTCGCCGGTGGCGGGGCTCTACGAGGTGAACCTCGGCACGCAGATCATCTATAGCGACGCGAACGGCGACTACGTGCTGATCGGCGACCTCGTCGACACCAAGACGCGCCGCAATCTCACCGACGCGCGCCTTTCCGACCTCAACCGCGTCGACTTCGCGAGCCTGCCGTTGGCGAACGCCGTGAAGGTGGTGAAGGGCAACGGCAGCCGCAAGATGGTGGTGTTCTCGGACCCGAACTGCCCGTATTGCCATCAGCTCGAAAACACGCTGAAGTCGATCGACAACGTCACCGTGTACACCTTCCTGTACCCGGTCCTTTCCCCCGATTCGCAGATGAAGGCCAAGGAGATCTGGTGCTCGTCGGATCGCGCGAAGGCGTGGGAGTCGTGGATGCTGAATCGCGAGGCGCCTTCTTCGGCCGCCAGTACCTGCAACACCGCCGCGATCGACAGCAATCTTGCGCTCGGCGCGAAGATGAACGTGACCGGCACACCCACCGTGATTCTCGCCGATGGCCGCCGTCTGCCTGGCGCCGTTTCGGCAGACCGGCTCGAGCGCGAGCTGAACGACGCACACTGAGTTCAGCAGAATCACACCGGCCGCTTTCGAGCGGCCGGTCTTTTTTTTGCCTGCCGTTGCGTGGCCCGTCGTCTTGCCGAATTCTGTCCGCGGGTTTTGCTGCACCCGCAAGGCGTGCTGTAATCGCATTCCGTGAATGCCCTGCCGGAACCCGAAGCGCTGCGCGCGCGCCCTGAACCCCTGTCACCGATCCCGCCGATGAAGCCGATCCGATACACCATCGTCCCGAAGAACCCTGCCGCGCACCTGTTCGAGGTGACGCTCACCGTCGAGGATCCCGCGCCGGACGGCCAGCGCTTCATGCTGCCCGTGTGGATTCCGGGCAGCTACATGGTGCGCGAATTCGCGCGCAACATCGTTACGCTGCGCGCGTTCAACGACGCCGGCCGCAAGGTGCGCGTGAGCAAGACCGACAAACACAGCTGGCAGGCGGCGCCCGTGAAGGGCGCGCTCACGCTGCGCTATGAGGTGTACGCGTGGGACCTCTCGGTGCGCGCGGCGCATCTGGACGATACGGTGGGCTTCTTCAACGGCACGAGCGTGTTTCTCGCGGTGCCGGGCCACGAGGACGCCCAGTGCGTCGTCGACATCCAGCGCCCCGACGGCCATGCTTGGCGCCACTGGCGCGTCGCCACCGCGATGGCCGAGGCGCGCGGCACCAAGCGCTACGGCTTCGGCGAGTACGTGGCGTCGGGCTATGACGAACTGATCGATCATCCGGTGACGCTCGGCGAATTCACGCTGGCGAGCTTCAAGGCGCACGGCGTGCCGCACGATGTCGTGATCGCGGGTCGTGTAGTTGGCCTCGATACCGAACGTCTCACCGGCGACCTGAAGAAGGTCTGCGAAGCGCAGATCGCGCTCTTCGAGCCGCGCACGAAGCGCGCGCCGATGGAGCGCTACGTGTTCATGACGCAGGCCGTGAGCGACGGCTACGGCGGCCTCGAGCATCGCGCTTCCACGGCGCTGATCTGCAACCGCAGCGACCTGCCCGTGAAGGGCCGGCCCGAGACGAGCGAGGGCTATCGTACGTACCTGGGGCTGTGCAGCCACGAGTACTTCCACACCTGGAACGTGAAGCGCATCAAGCCGTCGGCGTTCGTGCCGTACGATCTCACGCGCGAGAACTACACCTCGTTGCTGTGGCTCTTCGAGGGCTTCACGTCGTATTACGACGACCTGATGCTGGTGCGCAGCGGGCTCATCAGCGCCGACGATTATTTCGGTCTCCTCGGCAAAACGGCGGGCGGTGTGCGGCGCGGTGCCGGGCGCCTGAAGCAGAGCGTCGCGGAAAGCTCGTTCGATGCATGGGTCAAGTACTACCGCCAGGACGAGAACGCTTCGAACGCGATTGTCAGCTACTACACGAAGGGCTCGCTCGTGGCGCTCGCGTTCGATCTTACGATCCGTGCCGAAACGGGCGGCCGCAAGTCGCTCGACGACGTGATGCGTCTGTTGTGGCAGCGTTACGGCCGCGACTTCTATCGCGGCAAACCGGTGGGCGTGGGCGAGGACGACGTCGAGGCGCTGATTGCCGAGGCGACCGGCGTGTGGCTGGGCAGCCTCTTTGCCGATGCTGTGCGCGGCACGCGCGACCTGCCGCTCGCGACGCTCTTCGAGCCGTTCGGTGTGACACTCGACGGCGAGCCGGAGCGCGGCGCGAAGCCGTCGCTGGGCGCGCGCCTGCGCGGCGGCGCGGACGCGACGCTCGCCGTGGTGTTCGAGGGCGGCGCGGCGCAGAAGGCGGGCCTGTCGGCCGGCGACGTGCTGATGGCGCTCGACGGCCTGCGTGTGACGGGCTCGAATCTCGACAGCCTGCTCGGGCGCTATCAGCCGGGCGCCAAGGTCGAGATTCACGCGTTCCGGCGCGATGAGCTGCGCGTGGCGCGCCTCACGCTCGATGCGCCGGAAGTCGCGCGCTACAAGCTCGCCGTCACCGACAAGCGGCCCGCGTCGCGCGCGCTGCGCGAGCGCTGGCTGGCGGGTTGAGCGGGCGCCAGGACGTAAAAATCAGACAAAAGCGGTGCGGGAAGGGATGAGCCGCGCCGTTTTCCATGCCGGCGATTGTTCTATCGCTGCAACAATCCGTCATCGGCGGACCTCTTTTTCCGGGCGCGGCAAATACACACAATGCATTCACTCGCGCAACGCCGCGCACCCAAACCCGACGAAGGAACCACCCCATGACCACGATCCTGCAAATCAACTCCGCCGCCCGCTCGCAAGGCGCCCAGTCGACGCTGCTCGTCGCCGAATTGACGAACAAGCTGCAACAGTCGAATCCCGGCGCGAAGGTTGTCACGCGCAACCTGCAAGCCGAGCCGCTGCCGCACCTCGACGACGCCGTCCTCGGCGCGTTCTTCACGCCGGCCGAGCAGCGCACGCCGGAGCAACAGGCTATCGCCACGCGTAGCGAAGCGCTGATCGCCGAACTGCAGGCCGCGGACATCGTCGTGATCGGCGCGCCGCTCTACAACTTCGGGATTTCGTCGCAGCTCAAGACGTACTTCGACTGGATCGCGCGCGCAGGCATCACGTTCCAGTACACGGCGAACGGCCCGGAAGGCCTCGTGAAGGGCAAGAAGGTGTTCGTGGTCTCGGCGCGCGGCGGCAAGTATCACGGCACCCCGCACGACAGCCAGACCCCGTACCTGAAGTCTTTCCTCGGCTTCCTCGGCATGACCGATGTGAACTTCATCTACGCCGAAGGCCTGAATATGGGGCCGGAAGTCGCTAGCGCCGCGCTCGCGGGTGCGCGCGAAGCCATCGCGGCGGCGTAAGTCTTGCGGCGGCGGCGCTCGAGCCCGTCCGCCGTATCGAGAGCCGTAAAGAAAAACGCCACGAAAGCGATTTCGTGGCGTTTTTTTCGTTCCGTATCCCGTTCGTTCGCGGCTCAGGCGAGCACTTCGGCCTTCTCGGGCAGACGCCAGTCGATCGGCTTGCGGCCGTGCGCTTCGAGCCAGGCGTTGGCCTGCGCGAAATGTCCGCAGCCCAGAAAGCCGCGATGCGCCGAGAGTGGCGACGGATGCGGCGCCTCCAGCACGCAATGCGGCCGCGCATCGACCAGCGCACGCTTGGCCTGCGCGTGAGCGCCCCACAGCATGAACACGAGATGCTCGTGGCGTGTGGCCAGTTCGTGGATCAAGGTGTCGGTGCAGCGCTCCCAGCCGCGCTTCGCGTGGCTGGCCGCATTGGCGCGCTCGACGGTCAGCACGGTGTTGAGCAGCAGCACCCCCTGGCGCGCCCAGGCATCGAGACAGCCGTGCTCAGGCGCCTCGATCCCGAGGCTCGCCGCGATCTCCTTGAAGATATTGCGCAGCGACGGCGGCGGCCGCACGGCGGGCGGCACCGAAAACGCCAGGCCGTGTGCCTGCGGCGTCCCGCGATCTTCGCCGTGGTATGGATCCTGGCCAAGGATCACGACCTTCACGTCGTCGGGTGAGGTGAGGCGCAGCGCGCGGAATACATCGACCGGATAGACGGTTTTGCCCGCGGCGCGCTCCTCATCGACGAAGCGGCAGAGCGGGGGGTAAGCGTCACTGGCGGTGAACGGCGTGAGCAGCTCGCGCCAGGCGGCGGGCAGGGCGTCGAACTGGTCTTCGAGGCGCTGGATGGGCGGCTGGGTGGCCGCGTGGGTGGCCGCTTCGGTGGCGTTAGGCATGGTGGGTACGGCCTGGCTGGCGGCTGGATCGTCGTCGAGCAGCGAGAAGATCGAGATCTGGCGCGGATCGATTTCGGGTGCGGGCGGCTCGTCGAGCGTGCCCTGCGCCGTGACTGGCAGGTTCTCGTCGAAGAGCGAAGCCTGCACCGGCTCTGTAGCGCGCGTGCGTTTCGTGGAAGTCATGGGCGGGAAGTTTCGCAGCAATTGCGCGGCGTTTCAATGCGGCGCCTGCCCCGCCGTCGTCGCGTTCAGCCTTCGCGCAGCCGGTAGCCGCGCTGTGCCTTGCTGATGTCGTCGGGGGCGAGGCCCGGTAACGCTGCCGCCAGTTGTGCGGCGAGCGTGTGCAGCGCGGCCTCGTCGCCGCCCTTCAACTCCAGCTCGATTTCGCAGATCGGCGCGCTGCGGGTTTCGCCGTTCACGTCCGCGGTGATTTCGCCCTGGTCGATTGCTGCCTCGATTTCCGCGCCGTCAACCGTTAGCGCCCAGAGTGTGCGCGTGAAGTCGGTGCGAAAGAGGGCAATGAGGGTGGGCGCGGCTTCGGAGAGCGCCGTCGCGACGCCCGCCTCGCTGCACTCGCGCAGAAGGCGATCGGTTTCGAGCGCTTCACCCGCCACCGGCATTTCCCATTCGTGCCGCGCATGCAGGCCGTTCTGGGCGATGCCCACCGTCTTGAACGTCTGCAGCCAGCCGTCCGGGGTGCGGCGCAGCCGCAGCGCGCTCTTCGCCCGCGCCAGCGCGAGGGCCGGCGTGTCGAAGTAGATGTTCTCGAGCCGCACGGCGCGTCCCGCGGTCCCCGCGCGCTTTTCGAACAACCGCAGTGCCGCGTCCACCTGGTCGCGCGGCAGCGCGAGCTTGATTTCCCGCTCGATGGCCATGGCTTTGTCCTGGTTGCGCCGCTATCAGAAGAACATGCGCGCGAGTTCCTCGCCCGGATGCTCGGCGCGCATGAACGCTTCGCCCACGAGGAACGTGTGCACGGACAGCGCGCGCATCTTCTCGACGTCCGCGCGCGAGAGGATGCCCGATTCCGTCACGACGATGCGGTCGTCCGGCACGTCGTCGAGCATGCCGATGGTCGTTTGCAGCGTGGTTTCGAACGTGCGCAGATTGCGGTTGTTGATGCCGATGAGCGGCGTCTTCAGCGTGAGCGCGTGCGTAAGCTCGTCGCGATCGTGCACTTCCACGAGCACCGCGAGGCCGAGCGAATGCGCGTACGCTTCGAGGTCGCGCATCTGGCCCGGCTCGAGCGCAGCCGCGATCAGCAGGATCGCATCGGCACCCATCGCACGCGCTTCGAGGATCTGGTACGGGTCGACGATGAAGTCCTTGCGCAGCACGGGCAGCGTGCAGGCTGCACGTGCCGCTTCGAGGTAGGCGACGCTGCCCTGGAAGAACTGTACGTCGGTGAGCACCGAAAGGCATGCTGCGCCGTGCCCGGCGTACGAGCGCGCGATGTCGGCGGGCACGAAGTGCTCGCGCAGCACGCCCTTCGAGGGGCTCGCTTTCTTCACTTCGGCGATCACGGCCGCCTGGCCGTTCGCGTGCCTGGCGCGCAGCGCGCCGACGAAGTCGCGCAGATCGCGCGACGCCGCCGCGAGGCGCAGCTCTTCGAGCGGCGCGCTTTGCTCGGCGGCGCGCACTTCTTCGCGCTTGACCGCGATGATCTTTTCGAGGATGTCGCTCATGATGGTCTGCAAAAACAGTGTTCGATCAACGTTTGAACTGCTGGGTGAAGCGTACCAGTTCGTCGACTTTGGCGCGTGCGCGGCCGCTCGCGATGGCCTCGCGTGCGAGCGCGATGCCGTCAGCGATCGAGTTCGCCACGTTCGCCGAATAGAGCGCCGTGCCGGCGTTCAGCACGACGATCTCGCGCGCCACGCCCGACGTAGCGACGCCCGCATCGTTCGAGAGCGCGCCTAGCAGCATCGTTTTCGATTCTTCGGCGTTCTCGACCTTCAGCGTGCGGTTCGAAACCATCTGCATGCCGAAGTCTTCGGGATGGATCTCGTACTCGCGAATCTCGCCGTCCTTCAGTTCGCCGACGAGCGTGGCCGCACCGAGCGACACCTCATCCATGCCGTCCTTGCCGTACACGACGAGCACGTGTTTCGCGCCAAGGCGCTGCATCACGCGCACCTGAATGCCGACGAGGTCGGGGTGGAACACGCCCATCAGCTGGTTCGGCGCGCCGGCCGGATTCGTGAGCGGGCCGAGGATGTTGAAGATGGTCCGCACGCCCAGTTCGCGGCGCACGGCGGCGATATTCTTCATGGCCGGATGGTGGTTCGGGGCGAACATGAAGCCCATGCCCGTTTCCGCGATCGAGGCGGCGACCTGGTCCGGCTGCAGGTCGATGTTCACGCCGAGCGCCTCGAGCACGTCCGCGCTGCCCGACTTGCTCGATACGCCGCGATTGCCGTGCTTCGCGACCTTCGCACCCGCCGCGGCAACGACGAACATCGACGCGGTGGAGATGTTGAACGTATGCGAGCCATCGCCGCCCGTACCGACGATGTCGATGAAGTTCGAGTTGTCCTGTACGTCGACGTGATTCGCGAACTCGCGCATCACGGTGGCGGCCGCGGCGATCTCGCCGATGGTTTCCTTCTTCACGCGCAAGCCCGTGATGATCGCGGCCGAGAGCACCGGCGAAAGCTCGCCGCGCATGATCATGCGCATGAGGTGCAGCATCTCGTCGTGGAAGATCTCGCGGTGCTCGATCGTGCGTTGCAGCGCTTCCTGCGGGGTGATCATGATTTCGCCTCCGTTCTTCATGCGCCGCGGGCGCGCTTCGACTGCTTGAGGAAATTCTCGAAGACCGCGTGGCCATGCTCGGAGAGGATCGACTCGGGATGGAACTGCACACCCTCGACGGCCAGCTCGCGATGGCGCACGCCCATGATTTCGCCGTCCTCGGTCCACGCCGAGACCTCGAGGCAGTCGGGCAGCGACTCGCGCTCGATGGCGAGCGAGTGATAGCGCGTCACGTTGAAGTGTTTCGGCAGATCGGCGAACACGCCTTTGCAGTCGGTTTCGATCTGGCTCACCTTGCCGTGCATGATGGTCTTCGCGCGCACGACGCGGCCACCGAACGCCTCGCCGATCGCCTGATGGCCGAGGCACACGCCGAGGATGGGCGTCTTGCCGGCGAATTCGCGCAGCACGTCGAGCGTGATGCCCGCGTGCTGTGGATTGCTCGGGCCCGGCGAGAGACAGATGCGCTCGGGGTTCAGCCGGGCGATGGCGTCGATCGTGATTTCGTCGTTGCGGTACGTCTGGACGTCCTCGCCGAGTTCGCCAAAGTACTGGACGATGTTGTAGGTAAACGAATCGTAGTTGTCGATCATGAGCAACATGTCTTTTCTCCCGCTCAGAAGTCGCTGTCGAGGCCGTCCTGCACCTGCTCGGCGGCGCGCATCACCGCGCGCGCCTTGTTTTCGGTCTCCTGCCATTCCGACTCGGGCACCGAGTCCGCGACCACGCCAGCCGCGGCCTGCACATACAGATTGCCGTTGTGGATGAGGCCGGTGCGGATCGCGATGGCGAGATCCATCTCGCCGTTGAACGACAGGTAACCGACCGCGCCGCCGTAGAGACCTCGCTTCACGGGCTCCAGTTCGTCGATCAGCTCCATCGCGCGCACCTTCGGCGCGCCGGAGAGCGTGCCGGCGGGGAACGTCGCGCGCAGCACATCGTAGTTGGTCATGCCGGGCTTCAACTTGCCCTCGACCGAACTCACGATGTGCTGAACATGCGAATACTTTTCGATGACCATCTTGTCGGTCACGGACACCGAGCCGATTTCGGCGATGCGGCCCACGTCGTTGCGAGCGAGGTCGATCAGCATGACATGCTCGGCGATTTCCTTCGGATCGTTGAGCAGTTCGGTGGCGAGTTCGGCGTCGCGCTCGGGCGTGTTGCCGCGCGGCCGCGTGCCCGCGAGCGGACGGATCGTCACGATGCGGTCCTCGCCACGCTGCTCCTGGCGCACGAGAATCTCCGGCGAGGCGCCCACCACGTGAAATTCGCCGAAGTTGTAGTAATACATATACGGCGACGGGTTCAGCGAGCGCAGCGCGCGATAGAGCGAAAGCGGGTTGTCGCGATACGGCTTCGTGAGGCGCTGGCCCACCTGAACCTGCATCAGTTCGCCGGCGGCGATGTACTCCTTCGCTTTGCGCACGGCCGCGAGGTAGTCGTCCTTCTTGAACTCGCGGAAGATCTCGGTGCGCACGCTCGAGGAGGTGACCGGCGGCTGTACCGTCGTGCGCAGGCGCTGCTTCAGTTCGCGCAGGCGCTGTTTCGCTTTCGTGTAGGCCTCAGGCGTCTGCGGATCCGCGTAGACGATCAGGTAGAGCTTGCCCGCCAGATTGTCGATGACCGCCACTTCCTCCGTCACCAGCAACTGGATATCAGGCAGGCCGAGGTCGTCGGGCGGGCAGGTGTCGGCGAGCTTCTTCTCGATGTAGCGGACCGCGTCATAGCCGAAGTAGCCCGCGAGACCGCCGCAGAAGCGCGGCAGGCCCGGGCGCTGCGCGACCTTGAAGCGCGCCTGGAACTGCGCGATGAAGTCGAGCGGATCGCCGTCATGCGTCTCGATGATCTGGCCGTCGCGCACGACTTCGCTCACACCGTTGCGCGCGCGGATCAGCGTGCGCGCGGGCAAGCCGATGAACGAGTAGCGGCCGAAGCGCTCGCCGCCCACCACGGACTCCAGCAGGAATGAGTTCGCGCCGCCGCGCTCGGGCTGCGCGAGCTTCAGGTACAGCGAGAGCGGCGTTTCGAGATCGGCGAGCGCTTCGGCGATCAGGGGGATGCGGTTGTAGCCCTCGTTGGCGAGGGATTGGAATTCGAGTTCGGTCATGTTCCGATCCTGTTCGTGCGGGCCGGTCGCGGCTCGAAAAGGGCGCGGCGGTGAGCGCGATGACGGCTTGTTGAGTGCGGTTTGCGCTGGCGCTCGCTCGTGTTCCCGGCGCCTGTGCAAAGCCAGGCGCCGATGTGCGGATGTTACTCGACCGCCCGGGCTGGGGAAGGCGATTCAGTCTTGCATCGTGCGCCACGCCGGGTAAGACGAAGCGACACGCAGGACAGGAAACGCCAACGACCAGTCAGCCGAGGGGCGAGTTACCGCAACAGTTTAGAAACGAGACACGCGCGAGTGCGCAGCGAAGTAAAAAACAGGGCTGAAGACACGCTTCAGCAAACCTCGGGCGAGGTTAGTGCGACCAGCGACGCCAGGGCCAAGCTCCCCGGTCGATGCTGCTCAGACTCCGTTTTTTATTCAGAAACATGAGGAAAAGTGACGCTCAGTTGGCTACTCAGGTCAGAAGATTGTGCGCTGCGATCGCCTTCGCGGCGTCGAGCAGCGTGGCCACTATACCATCCGATTCGATGTTTTGAACAGGCTGGCCATGATTGTAGCCGTAAGGCACCGTAAGGGTTGCCATGCCGGCCGCGCGGCCCGCGAGTGCGTCGTTCTCCGAATCGCCGATCGCAACCGCCGCCTGCGGTGCCACCCCCAGCTGGGCACAGGCGGTCAGCATCGGCAGCGGATCGGGTTTCTTTGCCGGCGTGCTGTCGCCACCGAGCACGACCTCGAAGTACGGCGCGAGACCGTACTGCTGCAGCAGCTCCACGGCGAAGCGGTGCGGCTTGTTGGTCACGCAGGCGAGCCTGACGCCGGCCTCGCGCAGCGCGGCGAGGCCCGCCGCGACGCCCGGATAAAGGCGCGTGTGCTGGCCGTTGATCTTGGCGTACTCGTCCTGGTAGAGTGCGAGGGCTTCCTCGAAGCGGGACTGGGCGTCCTCGGCCGCGAAGCGCGGCGCGAGCACGCTCTTGATCAGGTGCTCCGAGCCCTTGCCGACATAGCCCATTACTTCCTCGCGCGTGGTTTCCTCGGCGTCGAACTGGGCGAGCATGCCGTTCAGGCCCGCCGCGAAGTCGTCGGCCGTGTCGACCATCGTGCCGTCGAGGTCGATCAGCGCTGCCTCGAGGCGCGGCGCGGCGAAGGCGATTGGCGCGCTCATTGCGGCTGGCTGACCGTCGCGAGCTGCGCGCGCATCTGGTCGATCACGGCCTTGTAGTCGGGCTTGCCGAAAATCGCCGAGCCCGCGACGAAGGTATCCGCGCCCGCGGCGGCGATTTCGGCGATGTTGTCGACCTTCACGCCGCCATCAATCTCCAGATGGATCTCGCGGCCCGTGCGCTCGCGGTAGGCGTCCAGCTTCGCGCGCGCCTCGCGCAGCTTGTTGAGCGCTTCGGCAATGAACGACTGGCCGCCGAAGCCCGGATTCACCGACATGATCAGCACGAGATCGAGCTTGTCCATGACATGATCGAGGTAGTTGAGCGGCGTGGCCGGATTGAAGACGAGGCCGGCCTTGCAGCCGTGGTCGCGGATCAGCGACAGCGTGCGGTCGATGTGGTCCGAGCCTTCCGGGTGAAAGCTGATGACGTTCGCGCCCGCCTTGGCGAAGTCGGGCACGATGCGGTCGACCGGGCGTACCATCAGGTGCACGTCGATCGGCACGTCGACGTGCGGACGGATCGCCTCGCACACGAGCGGGCCAATGGTGAGATTCGGCACGTAATGGTTGTCCATCACGTCGAAGTGAATCCAGTCGGCGCCCGCCGCGACGACGTTGCGGACCTCCTCGCCAAGACGCGAGAAGTCGGCGGAGAGGATGCTGGGGGCGATGCGGAATTGCGTCATGGCGAAATGGGATGCAGATAGACGGAAAAAGGCCATTTTACCGCCGCGGGCCGGTGACCGACTGCGTTGCGCACGGTCTGGCCGGCTGTCTGCGGGAGATTTGCCGGCATGCGCCGATGGCGCACCGGACCGGGCCTCCAGGGCGGTCCTTTGATGCGGCCCGGGTTGCGGGCACCCGCTGCATCAAGCAGAATGCAAAACCATCTGCCCGACAAGGGGCGGACGCCTGCGCCGCCTTGGTGCGCGGGGCTTCGCGGAGCGTGCCACGCCCGCCTTATCGACCGGAACCAGGATGAGCCAGTACGAATTCAGCGTGACGTCGCAGGTGCGCTACCTGCCCGAAGAGTCGGACCCGGAGCGCCGGCAGTACGCGTTCGCCTATACGCTGACCATTCGTAATACCGGACAGGTGAGTGCACAACTGATCGCGCGCCACTGGGTCATCACGGACAGCGAAAATCATGTGCAGGAGGTGAAAGGGCTGGGTGTGGTCGGTCACCAGCCGCTGCTCAAGCCGGGCGAGCAGTTCGAGTACACGAGCTGGGCCGTGATCGCGACGCCCGTGGGCACCATGCGCGGCGAGTACTTCTGTGTGGCGGAAGACGCCGAGCGCTTCGAAGCGCCGGTTCCGGAATTCGTTTTGCGCATGCCGCGCACACTGCATTGAACCGTTGCGCGCAACGGCAGTCTGCTAATCCTGACGCCGGTCGTGCAGGTCACGCTTCTTCCTGCCCGACGCGGTCCATACAACAATGAAAATCAACAGGAATAGCGCGAGCAACGCTTCGAACCCAACTATGAGCATCGGGTATTCGTCGAACAGATCAGACATGGCGGCATCCATCGAGAAGCAGCATTGTAGGCGTGATTCGGGGTACGTTTGCGGGCTGATGCCCGGATTGAGTGGCGGGCAGGGTTTGCGTGCGGGCCGCGTGGCAGGCTGGCTCGGTGCGATCACGCTCGCGGCGCTACTGGCGGCGTGCGGCGGTCCGAGCTATGTGCGCACTTCGCCGCCCACAGGCACGCCTCTGGTGCCTGGGCAAATCGCGGCGGCTCGCCTGACACCAGTCAGCTGGCAGCAGGTGCCGGGCTGGCAGGACGATTCGCTGATCGGCGTGACGGCGGCACTGCGCGCGAACTGCTCGCGCCTCGCACGCGATCCGCGCTGGCAGCGCGCCTGCGCGGCGGCCGCGCAACTGGACGACCTCGACGCGTCCGCCGCGCGCGCCTTCTTCGAAACCTACTTCACACCGTATCAGTTCGCCAACAGCGACGGTACGCTCGACGGCCTCGTAACCGGCTACTACGAACCGCTGCTGCACGGCTCGCGCACGCGGCACGGCATTTATCAGACGGCCCTCTATCGCTGGCCGTCCGGCTATCGCGCAGGCACGCCGCTGCCTCCGCGCGCGCAGCTCGAACGTTCGGGCGCGCTCGACGGCAGCGAACTCGTGTGGGTGGACGATCCAATCGAGGCGTTTTTCCTGCAGGTGCAGGGCTCGGGCCGCATCCTGATGGAAGACGGCAGCGTGATGCGCGTCGGCTTTGGCGGGACCAACAACCAGCCGTACCGGTCGATCGGCAAGTGGCTGCTCGATCACGGCGAGCTCACGCCGGCGCAGGCGACGATGCAAGGCATCAAGGCTTGGGCGCGCGAAAATCCGACGCGCGTGGATGCATTGCTCGACACGAACCCACGCTTCGTGTTCTTCCGCGAGATGCCGGGCTCGGATGGGGACACCCAGAGCGGCGCCGACGGACCGATTGGCGCGCTCGGGGTGCCGCTTACGCCGGAACGTTCGATTGCGGTGGATCCGTCGTCGATTCCGCTCGGCACGCCGGTCTTTCTTCAGACCACACGTCCGCTCACGAATGCGCCGCTCAACCGGCTCGTGTTCGCGCAGGACACCGGGACGGCGATCAAGGGCGGCGTGCGTGCCGATTACTTCTGGGGACTCGGTGACGACGCGGGCGATCTTGCCGGCAAGATGAAGCAGGGCGGCCGGATGTGGCTGCTGTTCCCGAACTCATGACGAACCGTGGAGATGGGCACGTGCTTCGATGCATGTAAACAAGCCGGCGATTGCCGGCTTGTTCGTCTAGCGCGCGTTTTACCTCGGAGAGCCTCCGGGAGCGGCAGGACGATTACTTCGGACGTTTGTCGATCACGCGACGCGCCTTGCCCACCGACCGCTCGATGCCGTTCACTTCGAGCACGTTCACCTTGGCGGTTACGCCGATCAGCGCTTTGATCTCGTAGGCCAGTGCGTCGCGTGCCTTCTCGAGCGCGGCGCCATCGGGGGCGCTTTCCGGGCACGGTTCGACGTTCAGTGCCATCACGTCGAGCGGCCCTTCCTTGGTCAGCACGATCTGGTAGTGCGGTGCGAGAGCGTGTTGCTTGAGCAGCAGTTCTTCGATCTGCGTCGGGAACACGTTCACGCCGCGGATGATGAGCATATCGTCCGAGCGCCCCGTGATCTTTTCCATGCGTCGCATGGTGCGCGCGGTACCGGGCAGCAGACGCGTGAGATCGCGCGTGCGATAGCGGATGATCGGCAGTGCCTCTTTCGTGAGCGACGTGAACACCAGTTCTCCGAACTCGCCGTCGGGGAGCACTTCGCCCGTTTCCGGGTTAATGATCTCGGGGTAGAAGTGATCTTCCCAGATCGTGGGGCCGTCCTTCGTTTCGGCACATTCCGAGGCCACGCCGGGCCCCATGACTTCCGAAAGCCCGTAGATATCGACCGCGGTGATGCCCATGCGATGCTCGATGGCCGTGCGCATGTCGTTGGTCCACGGCTCGGCGCCGAAAATGCCGATGCGCAGCGAGCAGCTGGCCGGGTCAATGCCCTGCCGCTCCATTTCGTCGGCGATCGCGAGCATATAGCTCGGCGTGACCATGATGATGTCGGGCCGGAAGTCCTGGATCAGCTGAACCTGCTTTTCGGTCTGACCGCCGCCGAACGGGATCACGGTGAGGCCGGCGCGTTCGGCGCCGTAGTGCGCGCCAAGACCGCCCGTGAAGAGTCCGTAGCCGTAGCTTATGTGGACCTTGTCGCCGCGCCGGGCGCCGGCAGCGCGCACCGAGCGCGCGACGAGATTCGCCCAGGTATCGATGTCGCGCGCCGTGTAGCCGACCACGGTCGGCTTGCCGGTGGTGCCCGACGACGCGTGAATGCGCGAGATCTGCTCCTGCGGTACGGCGAACATCCCGAACGGATAGTTGTCGCGCAGGTCTTTCTTGGTCGTAAACGGAAAGCGCGCAAGGTCGGAAAGCGACTGGAGCTGCGAAGGATGAACGCCCGCCTCATCGAACTTGCAGCGATAGACCGGCGAATTCTCGTACGCGTGGTTGAGCGACCATTTCAGCCGTTCGAGCTGAAGCGCCGCAAGTTCGTCGCGGCTCGCCGTTTCGATCGGTTCGAGCGGCAGCGTGGTAGTCATCGATGTCTCCTGTGTCGGTCGCGGTTGGCAGAGCACTGAGTGCGACCGTGTGCAAGGCAGAGCCTTGGGTGCTTTACATGGGTCCGTTGGGAGTCGGACGGGCTAACCGGGGGGCAACCCGGGGCCAACCCAGCTCACTCCGTAACCGGAATGACGTTGCCTCGAATCTGAGCGGACTTGCCTCTGAAGAGCGCGACGGCCTCGCCCGCGCGGTTCGTCACGCGGATGTCGTAGACGCCGTTGCGCCCCGAGAGGATCTGTTCGACGGCTTCGGCCGTGAGCACGTCGTCGGGCTGGACCGGCCGCAGGAACTCGATCGAGCAGCCGGCCGCGACAGTGTTCACGTTGTACGAGTTGCAGGCGAACGCGAAGGTCGAGTCGGCTAGCGTGAAGATCAGGCCGCCATGGCAGATCTGATGGCCGTTCAGGAACTCAGGGCGCACGGCCATGGAAAGGCGCGCGTAGCCCGCACGCACTTCCAGCAGCTTCATACCAAGCGCGCGACTGCAGCTGTCGGCGTCATACATGGCTTGCGCCGTGGCGCGCGCGAGTTCGTCCGGGGACATGGCGGTGGACGTGGACGTATGGGTGGACATATCAGCGGCCCTCGAAGCGCGGCGCGCGCTTTTCGATAAATGCCTTCACACCTTCGGCGTAGTCGTACGAGGCGCCGAGTTCACGTTGCAGATCGCGTTCGAGATCGAGCTGCTGGTCTAGCGTCTGGGAGGCCGATGCGCGCATCGCCTCGCGCGTTGCCACGATCGCACGCGTAGGCTGCTTCGCAAGCTGGGCGGCGAGCGCGGTGGCTGTGGCCGCGAGTTCGGCGTCGTCGGTCACCTGCCAGACGAGGCCCCAGCTTTCGGCCTTTTCGGCCGCTAGCCGTTCGCCGGTCATCGCAAGACCGAGGGCGCGCGCCATGCCGACGCGCTTAGGCAGGAACCAAGTTCCGCCGGAATCGGGCACGAGGCCGATCTTCACGAACGCCTGGATGAAGCTGGCCGAGCGCGCGGCGAGCACGATGTCGCACGCGAACGCGAGGTTCGCGCCTGCGCCGGCCGCGGTGCCGTTGACGGCGGCGATCACGGGCATGGGCAGAGCCTGGAGGCGTTTGATCAGCGGATTGAAATGCTCTTCGATCAGGGCGCCGAGATCCGTCATGGCGCCCGGTGTGAAGTCGAGATCCGCGAGATCCTGGCCGGCGCAGAAGCCGCGACCGGCGCCGGTCAGCACGAGCGCTCGCGCGCCCGAGGCGACGACTTCGTCGAGCGCGGCCGCGAGTTCGCCGTGCATTGCGCGCGTGAAGCTATTGAGCTTGTCGGGGCGGTTCAGCGTGATCGTCGCCACGCGGGTGGAGGCGTCGGTCTCGACGCGGATCGCTTCGTAGGGCATCGGTTGTCTCCTTGTGTGGATGGCAGCTGGCGTTTTAGCTGTCGGCCGGAGTTGGCGCGTTAGCGCTGACTTCGGCCGCATGCAGAGCACCAGGTGCCTTCCCATGCAAAGCTGTCTGCTGAGACCGCCGTGAGCTGTGTCCGGCGGCCGGTCGAAAGTTGGTGTTCGGATCAGATGCGTTCGATGGCGAGAGCAATGCCTTGGCCGACCCCGATACACATTGTGCAGAGTGCGTAACGTCCTTGCATGCGCTCGAGCTGATACAGCGCCGTCGTGACGAGCCGCGCGCCGGAGGCACCGAGCGGATGACCGAGCGCAATCGCGCCGCCGTTGGGATTGACCCGCTCGTCGTCGTCCTTCAGGCCTAGCTGGCGCAGCACAGCGAGCCCTTGCGACGCGAAAGCCTCGTTCAGTTCGATCACGTCGAACTGCTCGAGCGTCATGCCGAGCTGTTTCAGCAGCTTCTGCGTAGCGGGCGCCGGACCGATGCCCATGATGCGGGGCGCCACGCCTGCGGTCGCCATGCCGAGCACGCGCGCGCGGCGGCGCAGGCCGTACTGGCCGGCCGCGGCTTCGTTGGCAATGAGCAGTGCGCACGCGCCGTCGTTGACGCCTGACGCGTTGCCCGCCGTCACAGTGCCATCGGCGCGCACAACGCCCTTGAGCTTCGCGAGCGCTTCGAGCGACGTCTCGCGCGGATGCTCGTCGAGGAAGACGCGGATCGGATCGCCCTTCTTCTGCGCGATTTCCACTGGAACGATTTCGTGTGCGAGCGTGCCGTCCTTCTGCGCGCGCGCCGCCTTCTGCTGGCTGCGCAGCGCGAATGCGTCCTGGTCGGCGCGGCTAATGCCGAACTCGACTGCGACGTTCTCGGCGGTCTCCGGCATCGAGTCGATACCGTACTCGTGTTTCATCAGCGGATTGACGAAGCGCCAGCCGATGGTGGTGTCATAGATGCTGGCTTCACGCGCGAATGCCGACGCGGCCTTGCCCATGACGAACGGCGCGCGCGTCATGCTCTCCACGCCGCCCGCGATCATGAGGCGTGCCTCGCCCGCCTTGATCGCGCGCGCGGCACTCCCGACGGCGTCGAGGCCCGAGCCGCACAGGCGATTGATCGTGGTGCCGGGCGCATCGGTTGGCAGGCCCGCGAGCAGTGCGGACATGCGCGCGACGTTGCGGTTGTCTTCGCCAGCCTGGTTTGCGCAGCCGTACAGGACGTCGTCGAGCGCGCGCCAGTCAACGCCGGGGTTGCGCTCGACGAGCGCGCGGATCGGCACGGCGCCGAGGTCGTCCGGACGGACGTCTTTCAGTGCGCCGCCGTAGCGGCCGAAAGGGGTACGAATTGCGTCGCAGATATAGGCTTCGGTCATCTCGGAGTTCCTGGAGGCCGAGCGCACAAGTACGCCCGTGCCTTTCATGCTAGAGGGACAGGGAATCGGGCGCCATTCGGCCAAACGGCATAGGCCGCTCAGCCGACTGCAACCGGAGCCGCTTTCGGTTCAACATGGATCCGGCTTTGAACCACGCGAAAGCGGTTCGCCACGAATGCAGCGTCGGCCAGTGCCGCATTCGCAGCCGGGTTCGCGCCCGTTCCGTGGAAGTCCGAGAACGCTGCCGACTGGTTGACGAACACACCGCCCGTCAGGTTGATGGAGAGCGCCACGCCGCCAGTCACCGAGGCTTCGTGGGCCGCTTCGACGACTGCGTCATCGGTGCTGTAGACAGAAAGTGTGAGCGCGCCATGGTCGCGGGCGATCGATCCGGCCAGCTCGAGCGATTGCGCGGTCGAGTCGGTGGCGATCACGAAAGAAATCGGGCCGAACCATTCGCGCGTGAACGATGCTGCGTCGCGGGCGGCGTCGAGCGAGAGCACGAGCGGCGTGCGTACGCGTGCGTTGGGGAACTGCGGGTGCTCGAGTGTCAGGCTCTCGGTCAGCACCGTGCCCAGCCTGCGTGCCTCGTCGATGCGCGCGCTGACGCCTTCGTTCTGAATCGCGCCAAGGACTTCCACGGCGCGGGCCGGATCGGCCACGAACTTCTGGACCGCACCGGCAATCGCCTGCGCGACGGCCTCGAAGCTCACGTGACCATCAGCCGTGCGGATACCGTCGCGAGGTACGTAGATGTTCTGCGGCGCGGTACACATCTGGCCCGAGTAGAGCGAAAGCGAGAACGCAATGTTGCGTGCGGCGGCCTTCAGATCGTCCACGGAGTCGACCACGATCTGGTTGACGCCGGCTTTCTCGGTATAGACCTGGGCCTGGTGAGCGTGCTGCTCGAGCCAGTCGCCGTTCTGCGTGCTGCCCGTGAAATCGATTAGCTTGATCTCGGGGCGCAGCGCGAGCGATTGTACGAGCGCGCCGTCGTTGGGGTCGGTGGCGAGCAGCGTGACCACGTTCGGGTCGAAACCGGCCTCGCGCAGGACGTCGCGCGCGATCCGCACCGTGATCGCGAGCGGCAGGATCGCGCCCGGATGCGGCTTGACGATGACGGTGTTGCCGGTTGCCAGATCGGCGAAGAGCCCGGGGTAGCCGTTCCACGTCGGGAACGTGCAGCAGCCGAGCACGAGGCCCGTGCCTCGCGGTACGACCGTGTAGCGCTTTTGCATGGCGAGCGGCGGGTTCTTGCCCTGCGGCTTTTCCCAATGCGCGTCGGCCGGAATGCGGCGCAACTGATCCCAGGCATAGGCGACGGCTTCGAGTGCCCGGTCCTGCGCGTGAGGGCCGCCGGCCTGGAAGGCCATCATGTACGCCTGGCCGGTGGTGTGCATAACGCTATAGGCAATCTCGAAGCTCGCACGGTTCAGGCGTTCGAGGATTTCGAGGCTGACACCCACCCAGGCCTGCGGGCCGGCGGCGCGCCAGTCGCGCTGCGCCGCGCTTGCTGCGGCGATCAACTGGTCCGGTGTCGCCTTCGGATAGCGGGCGCCGAGCTCGAAGCCGAATGGTGAGACCTCGCTGCCGACGGTTTCGCCAGTTGTCGGTTGGCCGAGCTCGAATGTACGGTTCAGGTGCGCCTTGAATGTAGCTTCGCCTTCGGCGCTGGCGGTTTCCCCGTACACTTTTGGACTGGGCATTTCAGCAAACGGGCTCCAGTAGCCGCGGGTCTCGATGGCGGCGACCGCCTTTTGCAGCATGCTTTCGTGCCGGGCAAACAAGGGATGTGTCATGGCGCAACGTAGATTGAGAGGTTGGGTCAGGCCCGTGCCGATTAATTAACCGACCGGTTGGTTGGCAAATGTTAGCATCAGTCAAAGTTTGGCGTGAAAGTTTTTTTTGGGACTTTTCTTAGATGGAAGGAGGATATATGGGGTACGAGAACATTTTGGTCGAGACGCGCGGCAAAGTGGGTCTGATTACGCTTAACCGGCCGAAGGCGCTCAACGCGCTGAACGATGCCCTGATGGATGAGCTCGGCGCGGCGCTAAAGGCGTTCGACGCGGACGAGGATATCGGCGCAATCGTCATCACCGGCAGCGAGAAGGCGTTCGCAGCCGGCGCCGACATCGGCATGATGGCGAGCTACACCTTCATGGATGTCTATAAGGGCGAGTACATCACGCGGAACTGGGAGACGATCCGCACGATCCGCAAGCCGGTCATTGCCGCGGTTGCCGGCTTCGCGCTGGGCGGTGGCTGCGAGCTCGCGATGATGTGCGACATCATCTTTGCGGCGGACACGGCGAAGTTCGGCCAGCCGGAGATCAAGCTGGGCGTGATCCCCGGGGCCGGTGGGACGCAGCGTCTGCCGCGTGCGGTTTCGAAGGCGAAAGCGATGGACCTGTGTCTGACCGCCCGGATGATGGACGCCGCGGAGGCGGAGCGCGCTGGCCTTGTTTCGCGCGTGATTCCGGCGGCCGATTTGCTGAACGAGGCGATCGCGGCAGCAACCACGATCAGCGAATACTCGCTGCCGGCAGTGATGATGGCGAAGGAGTCGGTGAACCGCGCGTACGAGACTACGCTGGCCGAGGGTGTGCACTTCGAGCGCCGTATGTTCCATTCGCTCTTTGCGACGGAGGACCAGAAGGAGGGGATGGCCGCGTTCGTGGAGAAGCGCAAACCGGTCTTCAAGAACAAGTGATGTCAATGGGCCTGCCGCTGCGAGTTGGTGGCAGGCAAATATTTTTCCTACAGCCCCTTGCGGAGGTTGGTGTGGGGCGGTAAGATTCGCCCCCTTCGCAGCCTGGAAGTTGTGGGAAGAGCGAAGCCGCCGCGGGAAAGGGCGGTCGCGGGAACAACAGCTTTGAAGCGGCGACGCAAAAAAAGATGTTGACGAAGCGAAAGAGATGCTTCACAATCTCGTTTCTCTGCTGCTGATGCAGCGACGCAGAAAGAAGCCGGTAGTTAAAGCGATGTAACGGCACTTTCGCGAACGATCTTTAAAAATTTACAGCCGATAAGTGTGGGCACTTGATGCCGCGATGCGGACCTGACTGATCCTTCGGGGTGGGTCGGGAGAAGCGAAAGTATCAAGAGTCTCACACTAAAGTAAGTCAGGTTTTTGAATTTATTCAGATACCTGTCAGCTTTGAGTGAGCGACCTGTCTTTTGCAGGAAACTGCGGAGACAGAAAACAGTAACAGGTTTGAACTGAAGAGTTTGATCCTGGCTCAGATTGAACGCTGGCGGCATGCCTTACACATGCAAGTCGAACGGCAGCACGGGAGCAATCCTGGTGGCGAGTGGCGAACGGGTGAGTAATACATCGGAACATGTCCAGTAGTGGGGGATAGCCCGGCGAAAGCCGGATTAATACCGCATACGATCTACGGATGAAAGCGGGGGATCTTCGGACCTCGCGCTATTGGGGTGGCCGATGGCGGATTAGCTGGTTGGTGGGGTAAAGGCCTACCAAGGCGACGATCCGTAGCTGGTCTGAGAGGACGACCAGCCACACTGGGACTGAGACACGGCCCAGACTCCTACGGGAGGCAGCAGTGGGGAATTTTGGACAATGGGGGAAACCCTGATCCAGCAATGCCGCGTGTGTGAAGAAGGCCTTCGGGTTGTAAAGCACTTTTGTCCGGAAAGAAATCCTCTGGGTTAATACCCCGGGGGGATGACGGTACCGGAAGAATAAGCACCGGCTAACTACGTGCCAGCAGCCGCGGTAATACGTAGGGTGCGAGCGTTAATCGGAATTACTGGGCGTAAAGCGTGCGCAGGCGGTGATGTAAGACCGATGTGAAATCCCCGGGCTTAACCTGGGAACTGCATTGGTGACTGCATCGCTGGAGTATGGCAGAGGGGGGTAGAATTCCACGTGTAGCAGTGAAATGCGTAGAGATGTGGAGGAATACCGATGGCGAAGGCAGCCCCCTGGGCCAATACTGACGCTCATGCACGAAAGCGTGGGGAGCAAACAGGATTAGATACCCTGGTAGTCCACGCCCTAAACGATGTCAACTGGTTGTCGGGTCTTCATTGACTTGGTAACGTAGCTAACGCGTGAAGTTGACCGCCTGGGGAGTACGGTCGCAAGATTAAAACTCAAAGGAATTGACGGGGACCCGCACAAGCGGTGGATGATGTGGATTAATTCGATGCAACGCGAAAAACCTTACCTACCCTTGACATGTACGGAATCCTGCTGAGAGGTGGGAGTGCCCGAAAGGGAGCCGTAACACAGGTGCTGCATGGCTGTCGTCAGCTCGTGTCGTGAGATGTTGGGTTAAGTCCCGCAACGAGCGCAACCCTTGTCCCCAGTTGCTACGCAAGAGCACTCCGGGGAGACTGCCGGTGACAAACCGGAGGAAGGTGGGGATGACGTCAAGTCCTCATGGCCCTTATGGGTAGGGCTTCACACGTCATACAATGGTCGGAACAGAGGGTCGCGAAGCCGCGAGGTGGAGCCAATCCCAGAAAACCGATCGTAGTCCGGATCGCAGTCTGCAACTCGACTGCGTGAAGCTGGAATCGCTAGTAATCGCGGATCAGCATGCCGCGGTGAATACGTTCCCGGGTCTTGTACACACCGCCCGTCACACCATGGGAGTGGGTTTTGCCAGAAGTGGCTAGTCTAACCGCAAGGAGGACGGTCACCACGGCAGGATTCATGACTGGGGTGAAGTCGTAACAAGGTAGCCGTATCGGAAGGTGCGGCTGGATCACCTCCTTTCCAGAGCTCATTCGCTCGCACGTTAAGTGCTCACACTTGTCGGCTGTAGAAAAGACAGACTCAGGGGTCTGTAGCTCAGTCGGTTAGAGCACCGTCTTGATAAGGCGGGGGTCGATGGTTCGAATCCATCCAGACCCACCACTGTCTGTGACGGGCAGCCCCCTGATGAAGTGACTGGGGGATTAGCTCAGCTGGGAGAGCACCTGCTTTGCAAGCAGGGGGTCGTCGGTTCGATCCCGTCATCCTCCACCAATCTTCAATGCACAGCGTTCTGCGGCAGGCCTGCAGAGCATTTCGCATTGGCGATTGAGCCAGTCAGAGCGGTACGCAAGTATCGGCTGTCGTTCTTTAACAATCAGGAAGAAGTAGTAAAGAGATTCATCCGAACACACTTAGAGATGGGTGTGGGTAGGTGAATCAGGGTTGTGATTGTATCGATGTATTTTTTAAGTGATCGAAAGATTGCTTTGGAATACGGCACAACGCGAAAACTCAACCTGTAGCGAGCGTGGCCTGCATGAGCGATCATGATGAGACACACCCGTTATAGGGTCAAGCGAACAAGTGCATGTGGTGGATGCCTTGGCGATCACAGGCGATGAAGGACGCGGTAGCCTGCGAAAAGCTCCGGGGAGCTGGCAAACAAGCTTTGATCCGGAGATGTCCGAATGGGGAAACCCACTCCGTATGGAGTATCCGTGACTGAATACATAGGTCACGTGAAGCGAACGCGGCGAACTGAAACATCTAAGTAGCCGCAGGAAAAGAAATCAACCGAGATTCCCAAAGTAGTGGCGAGCGAAATGGGAAGAGCCTGTACTCTTTATCTGAACTGTTAGCCAAACGCTCTGGAAAGTGCGGCCATAGCGGGTGATAGCCCCGTAGGCGAAAACAGATTGGAAGAACTGGGTGTACGAGAAGTAGGGCGGGACACGTGAAATCCTGTCTGAAGATGGGGGGACCATCCTCCAAGGCTAAATACTCGTGATCGACCGATAGTGAACCAGTACCGTGAGGGAAAGGCGAAAAGAACCCCGGGAGGGGAGTGAAATAGATCCTGAAACCGCATGCATACAAACAGTCGGAGCCTCGCAAGGGGTGACGGCGTACCTTTTGTATAATGGGTCAGCGACTTACATTCAGTGGCAAGCTTAACCGAATAGGGCAGGCGTAGCGAAAGCGAGTCCGAACAGGGCGATCAGTCGCTGGGTGTAGACCCGAAACCAGGTGATCTATCCATGGCCAGGTTGAAGGCACGGTAACACGTGCTGGAGGACCGAACCCACTAACGTTGAAAAGTTAGGGGATGAGCTGTGGATAGGGGTGAAAGGCTAAACAAACCTGGAAATAGCTGGTTCTCTCCGAAAACTATTTAGGTAGTGCCTCGTGTATCACCTTCGGGGGTAGAGCACTGTCATGGTTGAAGGGTCCATTGCGGATTACTTCGCCATAGCAAACTCCGAATACCGAAGAGTGCAATCACGGGAGACAGACATCGGGTGCTAACGTCCGGTGTCAAGAGGGAAACAACCCAGACCGCCAGCTAAGGTCCCCAAATATGACTAAGTGGGAAACGAAGTGGGAAGGCTAAAACAGTCAGGAGGTTGGCTTAGAAGCAGCCACCCTTTAAAGAAAGCGTAATAGCTCACTGATCGAGTCGTCCTGCGCGGAAGATGTAACGGGGCTAAGTCATATACCGAAGCTGCGGATGCGAGCTAGTCTCGCATGGTAGGAGAGCGTTCCGTAAGCCTGCGAAGGTGCACTGGAAAGTGTGCTGGAGGTATCGGAAGTGCGAATGCTGACATGAGTAGCGATAAAGGGGGTGAAAGGCCCCCTCGCCGTAAGCCCAAGGTTTCCTACGCAACGTTCATCGGCGTAGGGTGAGTCGGCCCCTAAGGCGAGGCAGAAATGCGTAGCTGATGGGAAGCAGGTCAATATTCCTGCACCATTGTTGAATGCGATGGGGGGACGGATCGCGGAAGGTTGTCCGGGTGTTGGAAGTCCCGGTCCTTGCATTGGAGAAGGCGCTTTGGCAAATCCGGGCGCGGAATTCAAGGGTGTGAGGCCAGTCGCTCAGGCGACGAAGCAACTGGAAGTGGTTCCAAGAAAAGCCTCTAAGCTTCAGTTCAACAGTGACCGTACCGCAAACCGACACAGGTGGGCGAGATGAGTATTCTAAGGCGCTTGAGAGAACTCGGGAGAAGGAACTCGGCAAATTGGTACCGTAACTTCGGGATAAGGTACGCCCCTGTAGCTTGACTGGCCTGCGCCAGGAGGGTGAAGGGGTTGCAATAAACTGGTGGCTGCGACTGTTTAATAAAAACACAGCACTCTGCAAACACGAAAGTGGACGTATAGGGTGTGACGCCTGCCCGGTGCCGGAAGATTAAATGATGGGGTGCAAGCTCTTGATTGAAGTCCCGGTAAACGGCGGCCGTAACTATAACGGTCCTAAGGTAGCGAAATTCCTTGTCGGGTAAGTTCCGACCTGCACGAATGGCGTAACGATGGCCACACTGTCTCCTCCCGAGACTCAGCGAAGTTGAAGTGTTTGTGATGATGCAATCTCCCCGCGGCTAGACGGAAAGACCCCATGAACCTTTACTGTAGCTTTGCATTGGACTTTGAACCGGTTTGTGTAGGATAGGTGGGAGGCTGTGAAGCGGGAACGCTAGTTTCCGTGGAGCCGTCCTTGAAATACCACCCTGATCTGTTTGAGGTTCTAACCTTGTTCCGTAATCCGGATCGGGGACAGTGCATGGTAGGCAGTTTGACTGGGGCGGTCTCCTCCCAAAGGGTAACGGAGGAGTACGAAGGTACGCTAGGTACGGTCGGAAATCGTGCTGATAGTGCAATGGCATAAGCGTGCTTGACTGCGAGACTGACAAGTCGAGCAGGTGCGAAAGCAGGTCATAGTGATCCGGTGGTTCTGTATGGAAGGGCCATCGCTCAACGGATAAAAGGTACTCTGGGGATAACAGGCTGATACCGCCCAAGAGTTCATATCGACGGCGGTGTTTGGCACCTCGATGTCGGCTCATCTCATCCTGGGGCTGTAGCCGGTCCCAAGGGTATGGCTGTTCGCCATTTAAAGAGGTACGTGAGCTGGGTTTAAAACGTCGTGAGACAGTTTGGTCCCTATCTGCCGTGGGCGCTGGAAGTTTGAGGGGGCCTGCTCCTAGTACGAGAGGACCGGAGTGGACGAACCTCTGGTGTACCGGTTGTGACGCCAGTCGCATCGCCGGGTAGCTATGTTCGGAAGAGATAACCGCTGAAAGCATCTAAGCGGGAAACTCGCCTCAAGATGAGACTTCCCCGGGGACTTGATCCCCTTGAAGGGTCGTTCGAGACCAGGACGTTGATAGGTCAGGTGTGGAAGCGCAGTAATGCGTTAAGCTAACTGATACTAATTGCCCGTAAGGCTTGATCCTATAACAGGTGTGTCTTGCCCCGCAGGGGTGAGAGAGCGCACAGGTTCAGAGATCGCGTGTTGTGCCAGAAACAACACAACCCCAATTCAGCAACACCTCTTTACGCTTCTTCCCGATTGGCTGTGGCGCTCAAAAAAGCGACGCAGCAACCCGTCATGCCTGATGACCATAGCGAGTCGGTCCCACCCCTTCCCATCCCGAACAGGACCGTGAAACGACTCCACGCCGATGATAGTGCGGATTGCCCGTGTGAAAGTAGGTAATCGTCAGGCTCCTTATGCTGCAAGTTCGAAACCCCGGTATCTCTCAATGAGTGCCGGGGTTTCGGCGTTTACGCTGACCGGCCGCTCCGGCGTGCAAAAAAGCCGTCCCGAGGGACGGCTTTTAAACTGACCGCCTTCCAGCCTACTTCCTGGCGAGATATTTCGTCGCCAACTGCACCCAGTACGTTGAGCCAACCGGCAACAACTGGTCGTTGAAGTCGTAGCTCGCGTTGTGCAGCATGCAGGGTCCAGCACCGTGGCCCGCCTCGCGGTGACCGCCGTCGCCATTGCCCAGAAATGCATAGCAGCCCGGCTTCGCGAGCAGCATGAACGAGAAGTCTTCGGCGCCCATCGTCGGTTCGACGTTCGCGTCCACACAGTCCTCGCCTACCAGCTCGCGCATGACCTCCGCCGCGAATTGCGCTTCGGCACTGCTGTTCACCGTCGGCGGATAGTTGCGCAGGAAAGCGATTTCGACCGAGCAGTCGTAGGCGTCCGCTGTACTCTCCGCGATTTTGCGCAGACGCGATTCGATGAGATCTAGCGTCTGTGTCGTAAATGTGCGGACCGTTCCCGCAATCCATGCCTCATTCGGCACCACGTTGACGGCGTCGCCGGCATGAATCTGCGTAATCGACAGCACCGCGGTGTCGAGGGGCTTCTTGTTACGGGTGATGATGCTTTGCAGGCCGTTTGCGATCTGTACCGCCGTGAAGACCGGATCGCGTCCGTTGTGCGGCAATGCAGCATGCGAGCCCACACCCTTGATCACGATCCGGAATTCGTTGCTCGATGCCATGATCGGCCCTTCGGTTACGCCGAAGTATCCCGCCGGCATGCCGGGCCAGTTGTGAATTCCGAACACGGCGTCGACAGGGAAACGGTCGAAGAGACCATCCTCGATCATGGCCTTCGCGCCGGCGCCGCCTTCTTCCGCCGGTTGGAAAATGAACACGATGGTTCCGTCGAACTGGCCATGCTTTGCCAGGTATTGCGCTGCGCCAAGCAGCATCGCGGTATGGCCGTCGTGGCCGCACGCATGCATCTTCCCCTGGTTGCGTGAGCGGTGTTCGAAGGTATTGACTTCCTGGATCGGCAGCGCGTCCATGTCGGCTCGAAGGCCAACCGATCGGGACCCGTTGCCGCGCTTGAGGACGCCAACCACTCCCGTCTTGCCCAGTCCCCGATGCACTTCAATGCCCCACTCGGCGAGCTTCGTTGCTACCAGATCAGCGGTGTGAACTTCTTCGTAGCGCAGTTCGGGATGGGCGTGGATCGTTCGTCGGAGGGTCTGGATTTCGCCTTGGGCGGACTGGATTTCGGGAATCAGTTTCATGGCGGACTGGTTGTAGCAAGTGAGCACCCGGGATCGAGCGGGGCCTGGAGAAACCATTCTACGCCGAACCTTTTTTTTCGCGCCAACCGGCCGGAGTCACTCCCAGGACGTGAGGCCGGACAGACTAAAATTGCGAGAACGAAACAATGCCTCATCCGACGGATTGCCGATGAACGCCCCAACCGAATTTGCCCGCGCGGTCTGCCCCCACGATTGCCCGGATACCTGCGCAATGCGCGTGACCGTAGAGAACGGCAGGGCGATCAAGGTGACGGGCGACCCAGACCATCCGCCGACGCAGGGTGTTCTTTGCACGAAAGTAAGCCGGTACGCGGAACGCGTTCATCATCCGAAGCGCTTGACGCAACCGATGAAGCGCGTGGGCACCAAGGGTCAAGGCCGGTTCGAGCCCATCAGCTGGGACGAGGCGTGCGTGATCGCCGCGCAGCGTCTTGGCGACATCGCGCGGCGCTCGCCCGAGGCGATCCTGCCCTACAGCTACGCCGGCACGATGGGCCTCGTGCAGGGCGACAGCATTTCGCAGCGCTTCTTTCACAAGCTTGGCGCGTCGCGGCTGGACCGCACGATCTGCGCGGCTGCCGGGGCGGCGGGCCTGCGCTACACGTACGGCGCCGGCATTGGCATGCATACGGAGTTTTTCGCCGAAAGCGAGGTGATCCTGATCTGGGGCGCAAATCCGGTCGCGTCGAACCTGCATTTCTGGACCCGCGCCCAGGAAGCGAAGCGCAACGGCGCGAAGCTGATCGCCATCGATCCGTACCGCTCGCTGACCGCCGAAAAGTGTCACCAGCACATCGCGCTGAAGCCTGGCACCGATGGCGCGCTCGCGCTCGGCATGATGCATGTGTTGATCACCGAGGACCGGATCGATCACGACTATCTTGCCTTGCACACGCATGGATACGAGGCGCTCAAGGCGCGCGCGCTCGCTTATACACCGGAGCACGTCGCGCAGATCTGCGGGATCGACGAACAGCTGATCATCGATCTTGCGCGCCTCTACGGTTCGACGCGCAAGGCGGCGATTCGCATGAACTACGGCCTGCAGCGTGTGCGCGGCGGCGGCAATGCGGTGCGTGCGATCGCATGCCTGCCCGCGCTGACGGGCGCCTGGCGCGAGCGCGCGGGCGGCGCGCTGCTGTCATCGTCGGGATGGGCGAACGTCGACGCCAACGCGTTGCAGCGCCCGGACCTGATTCCGGGCTGGCCGCAGCATCAGCCGCGCGTGATCAACATGAACCAGATCGGCGATGCGCTCACCCACACGAGCGACGCCGTATTCGGACCGAAGGTCGAAGCCATCGTCGTCTACAACTCGAACCCGGTGGCGGTCGCCCCCGATTCGGGCAAGGTCGCGGAGGGCTTCGCGCGCGAAGATCTGTTCACGATCGTGCTGGAGCAGTTCCAGACCGATACGGCCGATTACGCCGATCTGCTGCTGCCCGCAACCACCCAGCTCGAACACCTCGATGTTCACAAGTCCTACGGGCATACGTACATCATGGCGAATCTGCCTGCCATCGCGCCGGTGGGCGAGGCACGGCCGAACACGGAAATCTTCCGCATGATCGCCCGCACGATGGGCTTGAGCGACCCCGCGCTTTTCGAGAGCGATGAGGAGGTGGCGGCCAAAGCGTTCCACTGGGACGATCCGGCGTTCGGGGGCATCGACTGGACGACGCTGAAATCGAACGGTTGGGCAAAGCTTCAGGTTGCCGATGCGCCGTTCGCGAATGGTGGCTTTCGCACTCCGTCGGGCAAGTGCGAGTTCTACAGCGAGGCACTCGCTCGAGCGGGACTCGACCCGTTGCCCGACTATCTGCCACCACACGAATCGGCGGACGGCGCACCCGAGCTGGCTGCCCGCTATCCGCTCGCGATGATCTCGCCACCTGCGCGCAACTTCCTGAACAGCACCTTCGTCAACGTCGAGAGTCTGCGCGCGACGGAAGGCGAGCCGCACGTCGACCTGAATCCGGGCGACGCCGCCCACCGGGGCATAGAAGACGGCGATGAGGTGCGCGTTTTCAATGATCGTGGGTCGCTGCGCGCTCGGGCACGCGTGACCGAGCGAGCGCGCGAAGGCCTCGTTGTCGGTCTGTCGATCTGGTGGAAAAAGCTCGCGCCCGACGGCCGCAACGCCAACGAGGTGACAAGCCAGGCGCTGACCGACCTGGGCGGGTCGGCTACGTTCTACGACTGCCTCGTGGAAGTCGAACGCGCCTGAACCTCCTCGTGTCCATGAGAGGCCCGTGCCGCGCTAGCTTGCGCGGCCGTGGCCGTTCGAAGGGCTTCTCTAACTCGCTGATTCGGCGGCTTAAAGCCAGGAGCGCCATGCTACGATCGACGTTTTAGCACGATCATTCGAAAATCAACAGAGGAGACGCCGCATGGAAAAAATCTGGCTGAAATCGTATCCCCCCGGCGTTCCAGCTGAGATCGACGCGGGGCGCTACGCGTCCATCACGGCGCTGCTCGAAGAGAGCTTCGGCACGTACCGGGCGAAGCCGGCCTTTGCGTGCATGGGCAAATCGATCACCTATGGCGAGCTCGACGATCTTTCGCGCCGGCTCGCAGCCTGGTTCCAGTTGCGCGGCGTCGCGCGCGGGGCCCGCGTCGCGATCATGATGCCGAACGTGCTGCAGTATCCTGTCGCGCTTGCGGCAATCCTGCGCGCGGGTTACGTGGTGGTGAACGTGAACCCGCTTTATACGCCGCGCGAACTCGAACATCAGCTGAAGGACAGCGGCGCCGAAGCCATCGTCATCCTCGAGAATTTCGCCGCCACGCTCGACGCGGTGATCGCGAACACGGGCGTCAAGCATGTCGTGGTCGCGTCGATGGGCGATCTGCTCGGCGTGAAGGGCTGCCTCGTCAATTTCGTCGTGCGGCGCGTCAAGAAGATGGTGCCCGCGTGGACGCTGCCGGGTCACGTTCGCTTCAACGACGCCCTTTCCGCCGGCGCGCGCGCGAGCTTCAAGCCCGTCGAGCAGACGCCCGACGACGTCGCGTTCCTCCAGTACACGGGCGGCACGACGGGCGTGTCGAAGGGCGCGACGCTGCTGCATCGCAACCTGATCGCGAACGTGCTGCAGTCGGCCGCGTGGACCGAGCCGGTACTTTCGAAGCTGCCCGCCGACCAGCAGGCGGTGACGGTCGCGGCGCTGCCGCTCTACCACGTGTTCGCCCTCACGGTGTGCGGACTCCTCACGATCCGCACCGGCGGCCTCGCGATCCTGATCCCGAATCCGCGCGACATCGCGGGCATGATCAAGGAACTGCAAGGCTACGCGATCACGACGTTCCCGGCGGTAAACACGCTTTACAACGCGATCCTCAATCACCCGGATTTCAGCAAGCTCGATTTTTCGAAGCTGCTTGTGGCGAACGGGGGCGGCATGGCGGTTCAGGAGGCGGTGGCCAAACGCTGGTACGAAAGGACGCATACGCCCATTGTCGAGGGCTACGGGCTTTCGGAAACGTCGCCCTGCGTGACCTGCAATCCGGCCTCCGCGACCGAGTACACCGGGACGATCGGCCTGCCGCTGCCCTCGACCGAAATATCGATTCGCGACGATGAGGGCAAGGAGTTGTCGGTCGGCGAAGCTGGCGAGATCTGCATTCGCGGGCCGCAGGTGATGGCCGGCTACTGGAACCGGCCCGACGAGACCGCGAAGGTCATGACCGCGGACGGTTTCTTCAAGTCGGGTGACGTGGGCGTGATGAATACGCGCGGTTACGTGAAGCTCGTCGACCGTAAGAAGGACATGATTCTCGTGTCGGGTTTCAATGTCTATCCGAACGAGGTCGAGGACGTGGTGGCGAAGCTGCCAGGCGTATTCGAGGTGGCGGCGGTGGGCGTGCCGGACCAGCATTCCGGTGAGGCGGTGAAGCTTTTCATCGTGAAAAAGGATCCGGCGCTGACAGACAAGGACATCTTCGAATTCTGCAAGTCTCAGCTGACGGGCTACAAGCGACCGAAGATCATCGAGTTCCGCAACGATTTGCCGAAGAGCAACGTCGGCAAGATTTTGCGGCGCGAGTTGCGCGACGGCCGTGCCTGAGCCGCGTACGCCGCCATAAAGTCGCCGCTGTAAGAGAGCCTGCCCGTGAGGGCAGGCTCTTTTTTTGCGGCGCGCGCGGTAAAGAAAAAGGCGCCCCCCGGGCGCCTTCGAGGGTAATGCGGCTGTTCTTCCTAGAATTTGTGACGGATGCCGACACGCGCCGTGAAGACGTTGTCGTTGCTCGACGCCTGCAGATTGTTGATCGAGGCGACGGCCGGATCGTTCATCGAGTTCGTGCCCGAAGCGTGCTGATAGACGCCCACCAGATACAGGTCGGTGCGTTTCGACAGGAAGTAATCGGTGCCGAGCGAGTACTGATAATACTTCGCGCCGTTGTTCGCCGAGCCGTCCGCGAGGGCGACGCTGCCGCCGTTCGTATAATCGAAAGCTGCGCCTGCCAGCAGGAAGGGCGTGAACTGGTACTTGAAGTTCGCTTCGACGTTGTTGAACGAAGCATTTTCGCCTGCCCGATACATCGTCTTGCCGTTTGCCCCCAGGTCACGGAAGCTGACGTTCGAGTACGTGAGCCCGAGTGTCGCTGCGCCGAACGTGTATGCGCCGCCTGCGCCAATGACCTGGTACGTGTTGGCCGAGGAAAAGCCGGCATACACGGGCGCCTTGGTGGCCGAAAGTGGCGCAGAGGTCGTGCCGTTGTTGAACATGCCGCCGAAGCTGTTCGGCGTACGCGCGTTCAGGTAGCCGACGCCAAGCGTGAGCGGGCCGTTGCTGTAGGCGGCGCCCAGCGACCAGATCTGGTTCTGCGAGAAGTTGCCGGCATTGCCGCCAAAGCTGTACGTGCCGCCAAACGTCAGTCCGGCATATTTCACGCTCGTGAACTTGATGGTGTTGTTGGTCCGGTATGCGTTGTTGAAGTTATCGAGATCATCCGGGTGAGCCGCGATGTAGCCGCCCCACTGGCCGCCCGCTTCCAGCGGGCCGACGTAATCGACGACGGAGTCGTACTGGCGGCCCAGCGTGAGCGTGCCGAACTGCGCGCTGCCGATGCCGACATAAGCCTGGCGGCCGAACATCAGTCCGCCTTGCCCAAGCTTGCCGTTGTTCACGTCGAAGCCGTTTTCGAGCACGAAGATCGCCCGCAGGCCACCGCCCAGGTATTCAGTGCCGCGCAGGCCCCAGCGGCTGCCCTGCAGCACGCCGCTCGAGAGGTCGTACTGGTGATGGCCGTTGTAGTTGGTGTTGATGTTGAAGCCTTCGTCGATGATGCCGTATAGCGTGACGCTGCTCTGTGCGTGAGCCGTATCCGCAAACGCTCCCAACGCGGCGAGCGCGAGAAGGGACCTCTTCATTGATGGATCTCCAATATGGTGTGTTCTATCTGTATTTCAGGCAGAGCCGGTTTTTTTGTCTGCACCTGGCTGTGCCTGGTAACTTCGCGAGAAGTTGGCTGTAATTTATCAGGTAGGCTTATATCGAAAAACTGCAGGCAAGCGCTGCTAAGTACCTGTTTCGTTTACACAACATGGAATAGAATACGAGGTTAGTTATCGGTGAAGTCGCCGATTGACAGCGAAATGTAATTTCAAGTAATAGCGAAAGACGACCGTCCCTCGCCTTGCGCTCGAGTACTGAAAGGGGGTTGGATGACGCTTGACGAATTGATTACCGAATTCGATCGAGGCCTGCGCTCGATGACTGGGGTGTCGCGCATGTCGCGGCCGATGCCCGTACCGGTTGCGCCGGTTGGCCCCGAGTCCGGCGCTGATGAGCCCGCGCAATCCACGCTTGCGGCCGCGAACGACCTCACCCCGGCCGAACGTGCGCACGCAGCCGGCCTGATGCGTGTAAATCACGTTGGCGAGGTGTGCGCCCAGGCGCTGTATCAGGCACAAAAGCTGGCCACGCGCTCGCCCACGCTCAAGACCGCATTCACGCAGGCCGCGCTCGAGGAGGAAGATCATCTCGCGTGGACTGCGCGCCGGCTCCAGGCGCTTGATTCGCGCCCGAGCCTGCTCAATCCGCTCTGGTATGCCGGTGCGCTGGCGATCGGCTTCGCGGCGGGCCGCTTCGGCGACAAGGTGAGCCTGGGTTTCATGGCCGAGACCGAGCGCCAGGTCGAGCATCATCTCGACAGCCATCTGGATAGTCTGCCGCCGGCCGATCTGGAGTCGCGCGCCGTGGTGGAACAAATGCGCGTCGACGAGATCTCGCACGCGAAGGCGGCCACCGACGCGGGCGGCATTGAACTGCCGCTTCCGGTGCGCACGCTCATGCGTGCGGCATCGAAAGTCATGACCCGCACGGCCTACTATATTTGACGCCCTGAAGTGGGACGGCGGCCTCCGCCGTCCCGACTCCCCACCCGCGATTCGACCCGTCACACCAGGCGCCTTAATCCCCTCCGAAGCCCGCTGCCCCTGCCTTTTTCGCCAGGTTTTTCACGTATCACCTTCAGAACCTGCGTTAGCTCATTCATTCATAACGGTTTTTGGTTTTCAGGCGGATCTGAAGAAGCGCCGCTAAGTCCTTGTTCTAACGGATAAATTTCGTCAAGAAATGCCTTGCGTCCCTTGACCCTCGTGGGGTGTTACTCTAAAGTGGGAGACAGTGTGAGAAAGTGTTTTTTTGTGTGATTTCAGACGCGTATTCGGGTAAATTCATTTGAATTAGGACGAGCGGCGAGCGGTGCCGCGCGAGGGGGAGCAAATTGTTCCAGGGGGCGTCGGCGCTGGCACTCGATGCGAAAGGACGGATGTCGATTCCGTCGCGCTATCGGGATGCGCTGCAACAACAGGCAGAAGGACGGGTGACGATCACCAAGCACCCGGACGGCTGCCTGTTGCTATTTCCGCGCCCCGAATGGGAGGTGTTCCGCGCGAAGGTCGCCGCGCTGCCGATGGACGCGCACTGGTGGCGTCGCATCTTTCTCGGCAACGCGTCCGACGTCGATCTCGACAGCGCGGGCCGTGTGCTCGTTTCACCTGAATTACGTCTGGCAGCGGGAATGGAAAAGGAAGTCATGCTGCTCGGCATGGGTAGTCATTTTGAGTTGTGGGATGCACAGACGTACATGGCCAAGGAGCAGGCGGCGATGGCGCAGGGCATGCCCGACGCTCTGAAGAATTTCACGTTCTGATCGCGGGTTAGACGCTATGGCATCTGCGATGGGGCAAGGATCACAGGGTTTGCAGCATCGCACGGTGCTGCTCGATGAAGCGGTTGATGCGCTCGTCACACGCGCGGACGGCGTCTATGTGGACGGCACGTTCGGGCGCGGCGGCCATTCTCGCGCGGTACTCGGCCGGCTTTCGGAAGCTGGCCGCCTGATCGCGTTCGACAAGGATCCGCAGGCAATCGCGACGGCCGCGACGATCGAGGATCCGCGCTTTTCGATCGTGCATGAGAGTTTTGCTTCGCTGCGCGACGCGGTTGCGTCGCGCGGGGTAGGGCGCGTGTCGGGTGTGCTGCTGGACCTTGGCGTGTCGTCGCCGCAGTTCGACGATCCGCTGCGCGGTTTCAGTTTCCGCGCAAACGGTCCGCTCGACATGCGGATGGACCCGACGCGCGGCGAGTCCGCTGCCGACTGGCTCGCTCGGGCCACGCTGCAGGAACTGACGGAGGTGATACGAGATTATGGGGAAGAACGGTTTGCTTTTCAGATTGCAAAGGCGCTTGTTGCTCGCCGGGCAGAGTCCGAACGTCTCGGGCCTCTCGACAGCACGGGCGAGCTTGCCCAAATCGTGGCTAACGTCGTCAAAACCCGTGAGAAGGGTAAGGACCCGGCAACCCGCACCTTTCAGGCTATACGGATTCACGTCAATCAAGAGCTTGCGGACCTGCAGGCCGTACTAGAGGCGGCCTTGGCGACGCTTGAGCAGGGGGGGCGGCTGGTGGTCATCAGCTTTCATTCGCTCGAAGACCGGATCGTCAAGCGGTTCATGCAGGCGCACGCCAGTGCGCCCGCGATCGATCGCCGCCTGCCGATCCGCGCCGTCGATCTGCCCAGCCCGCCGCTCAAGCTGCTTGGCCGCGTGTTCGCGAGCGACGAGGAAGTCGCCGCGAATCCGCGCGCCCGCTCAGCCGTGATGCGCGTTGCGGAGCGCATCACGCCATGAACCGTCTGAACATCTTCCTGCTGATCGTCGTGATGGGTTGCGCGTTGTCGGTCGTCAACGCCACCAACCAGCAGCGGCAGATCTTCATCCAGTTGCAGCGCGCGCAGGCAGAAGAGCACCAGCTTCAGCAGGACTACGACCAGCTTCAATATCAGCAGAGCGCGCTGTCGAAGACATCGCGCGTCGAACAGATCGCCACCGATTCGCTCAAGATGCTGCCCGTCACGACCGGACGCACGCAATATCTGCTGCTCGCGCCCGGCGCTGCCACTGCCACGGAGGCACCGGTGCCCACGTCGGCGCCGGCATCCGCCCCAGCCACGCCTGCCAGCCGTCGCGGAGGCATGCGATGAAAAAGGGCAACAGCCGCAAGAGCGTCGCCTTTTCGTCGAATCCGATTCTCTCAGTGCGCCTGCCGATGTGGCGCTCGAAGCTGGTCGTGTTCCTGTTGTTCATGGCGTTCGTCGCCCTTGCCGCGCGTGCGTTCTGGATCCAGGGTCCGGGCAACGCGTTCTATCAGAAGCAGGGTGAGAGTCGTTATCAGCGTACGATCGAATTGCCGGCCACGCGCGGCAAGATCCTCGACCGCAACGGGCTCGTGCTCGCCACGAGCTTGCCGGTGCGCGCCATCTGGGCGATTCCTGAAGACGTGCCCGACGATCTCGGCGCCGACAAGCTCACGCAGCTCGGCCAGTTGCTCGGCATGTCGACGACCGAGCTGCGCAAGAAGCTTTCCGAAGACAAGACCTTTGTCTACGTGAAGCGCCAAGTCCCGCTCGACGTCGCTGCCAAAGTGGATGCGCTCGGCATTCCGGGCATTTATCAGCGCAACGAATACAAGCGTTACTACCCCGAAGGCGAGATCACTGCGCACCTGATCGGCTTCACGAACGTCGAGGACTACGGCCAGGAAGGTGTCGAGCTGGCCGACCAGAAATCGCTCGCGGGCGTGCCGGGCATCCGTCACGTCATCAAGGACCGCATGGGGCACATCGTCGAGGATGTGGACGAGCAGGTGGTGCCGCACGACGGCCAGGACGTGCGGCTGTCGATCGACAGCCAGATCCAGTACATCACCTATGAGGACCTGAAGGCCGCGGTCGAGAAGTTCAAGGCAAAGGCCGGCGCCGCGATGGTCGTGGACGTGCGCACGGGCGAAGTGCTCTCGCTCGTCAACTATCCGACCTACAACCCGAACGACCGCTCGCACCTTACGGGCGAGCAGCTGCGCAACCGTGTCCTGACCGACGTGTTCGAGCCGGGCTCGATCATGAAGCCGTTCACCGTGTCGCTTGCGCTCGATCTGCACCGGGTCTCGCCGACTACACTGGTGGATACGGGCCCGGGCCACTTCACGCTGGACGGCGCGACCATCACCGACGACTCCGCCTTCGGCGTACTGACGGTGGGCGGCGTGATCCAGAAGTCGAGCAACATTGGCGCGACGAAGATCGCGATGACGCTCAAGCCCGAGGAAATGTGGGACATGTACACCAGCATCGGACTCGGTCAGGCGCCGAAGGTCGGGTTCCCCGGCGCGGCGGCGGGACGCCTGCGTCCGTGGAAGAGCTGGCGCCGCATCGAGCAGGCGACGATGTCCTACGGCTACGGCCTCTCGGTGTCGCTGTTCCAGCTCGCGCGCGCGTACACGGCAATCGCCCACGACGGCCAGATCCTGCCCGTGACGCTGTTCCGCCATCCGGGCGACGATCAGCCCGTGACCGGCACCCAGGTGTTCTCGCCGACTACGGCGCGTGAAGTCCGCACGATGCTCGAAAGCGTGGTGTCTAAGGACGGCACGTCGCCCGACGCGGCTGTTCCCGGCTACCGCGTGGGCGGCAAGTCGGGCACGGCGTACAAGCACGAGGCCCACGGCTACGACAAATCGAAGTACCGCGCCTCGTTCGTCGGCATGGCGCCGATGCCGAATCCGCGCATCGTCGTGGCCGTGTCGATCGACGAGCCGACCGCCGGCAGCCACTTCGGGGGCGCCGTGTCGGGGCCCGTGTTCGCGGGCATCGCCGGCGACACCCTGCGTACGCTCAACGTGCCGCCCGATATGCCGGTCAAGCAGCTCGTCGTCTCCGACGACAGTGCGCAGGCCGCGCCGTCGAACTCGCCCGCCACGGCCGCCGCCGCACCGGCGAAGCGCGCGTCGGCCGCGCCGAAGTCTACCGCCGTTGCCGCTCGCCACATGACCGTCGCCGACAGTGCGAACAACCGACCCGGAGTCGTCCGATGAGCGCCACGCGCACCCAGCATTCCGCGCACCGGCAGATCGCGGACGCGCTCGCGTGGCTGCGCTCGCGCGTCGCACCCACTGCCGATCTGCACGCCGACACGCGCTCGCTTAAGGCCGGCGACGTCTTCATGGCCTATGCCGTCGAAGGCGCCGACAACCGCCCGCATATCGACAACGCGATCGAGCGCGGCGCCGCCGCCATTCTTTACCAGCCGGAGGGTTTCGCGGGCCAGGTGGATGCGTCGTTGTCGCTCGCGGTGCCGCAGCTCGACGTGCTGGCCGGCGAGATCGCCAGCGGCTGGTACGGCGATGCGAGCGACGCGATGCTCGTGGTCGGCGTGACGGGTACGAACGGCAAGACGTCGTGCAGCCAGTGGGTCGCATCGGCGCTGACGGCGATCGGGAAGAAGTGCGCAATCGTCGGCACGCTCGGCAGCGGTTTTCCGGGGCAACTCACGCACACCGGCTTCACCACGCCGGACGCGCCGCAACTGCAGCGTAGCCTCGCGCAGCTGCACAAGGCCGGCGCCCAGGCCGTGGCGATGGAAGTGTCGTCGCATGCACTGCATCAGGGCCGTGTGAACGGCACGTCGTTCGACGTCGCGATCTTCACGAATCTGACTCAGGATCACCTCGACTATCACCGCACGTTCGAGGCCTACGAGGCGGCGAAGGCGCGTCTTTTCGCGTGGCCCGGCCTGCGCGCAGCGGTGATCAACGCCGACGACGCAGCGGGCCGGCGTTTGCTCGCTTCGACGCGCGGCCACGCGCGCACGATCGTATACAGCGTCGCGACGCCCGCCGCCGAAGCGAGCGTCGCCGACGCCTGGCTGCGTGCGGAAAACGTGCGCGCCACGGCCATGGGCACGGCGTTTCATCTGACCACGTCCGACTGGGGCGACGCCGAAGTCGAGGTGCAGACGCTCGGCCTCTTCAATGTGAGCAACCTGCTCGGCGTACTCGGCGCGCTGCTTGCCGCGAACGTACCGCTCGTGGCCGCACTGAACGAACTCGCGAAGCTGCAGCCCGTCAATGGCCGCATGGAGCGCCTTGGCGGCCGAGTCGATCACGACGAGCCGCTCGTCGTGATCGACTATGCCCATACGCCCGATGCGCTCGAAAAGACGCTCGAGGCGCTGCGCCCGATCGCGGTGGCGCGTGGCGGCGAACTTGTGTGCATGTTCGGCTGCGGCGGCGACCGCGACGCCACGAAGCGTCCGTTGATGGCCGCGATTGCCGAGCGGCTTGCCGACCAGCTCGTGGTGACGAGCGACAACCCCCGCAGCGAATCGCCTGCCGCGATCATCGACCAGATCGTCGGCGGCATGCGCGAGCCCGCGCGCGCGCGCCGGATCGAGGACCGTGCGAGTGCGATCCTGCAGGCGGTGCGCGGCGCGGCGCGCGAAGACGTCGTCGTGCTGGCCGGCAAGGGCCACGAGGCGACCCAGGAAATCATGGGCAAGAAGCGCGCGTTTTCTGATCAGGATCACGCGCGGCTTGCTCTCGCAGCCCGTGCCCAGCACGGACGCGGAGGCGGTGAATGACAATGCTCTCCCTGCGTGATGCGGCGGCGTTGATTCCGGGCGCGAGCGTGCTCGGCGACGAGAACGCCACGTTCGCGCGCATCTCGACCGACAGTCGTACGGCCGGCCCCGGCGACCTGTTCGTCGCGCTCAAGGGCGACCGCTTCGACGCGCACGACTTCCTGCCCGAAGTGGCGAACCGTCATGTGAGCGCCGTGCTCGTGTCGCGCAGCCCAGGCGACTGGCGTATTCCGGCGCTGCGCGTGGACGACACGCGTACGGCGCTCGGCGCGCTCGCGCTCGGCTGGCGCCGGCGCTTCACGCTGCCGCTCGTCGCCGTGACGGGCAGCAACGGCAAGACGACGGTCAAGGAGATGATCGCTTCGGTCTTCGCGGCCGCCGTGGGCGAAAAATTGCGTCTCGCGACGTCCGGCAACCTCAATAACGACATCGGCGTGCCGTTAACGCTGCTGCGCTTGTCGAGCGCACAGCGCCTCGCGGTCGTCGAACTCGGGATGAACCATCCGGGCGAGACGGAGCTGCTTGCGAAGTTTGCGGAGCCGACCGTCGCGGTGGTCAACAACGCGCAGCGTGAGCATCAGGAGTTCATGGCGACGGTGGAAGCGGTCGCGCTCGAGCACGCCAGCGTGATCCATGCGCTGAAGCCCGAAGGTGTGGCCGTGTTTCCCGCCGACGATGCGTACGCCGGTATCTGGCGCGTCGCGGCGACCGGCTCGCGGATTCTCGATTTCGCCCTCCATACCGAAGCGCGCGCGGTCGAAGCCGCGGTGACGGGCAAGCTCACCGGCAACCGCCTGGCGATCGTGTCGCCCGAGGGACTTCTCGACGTCGAGCTGCAGGTGCTGGGTGCGCACAACGCGCACAACGCCCTTGCTGCCACGGCGGCGGCGCTGGCGGCGGGAGTATCGCTCGACGCGATTCGGCGTGGTCTCGAAGCGTTCGAGCCGGTGAAGGGCCGCTTGCAGGTGAAGCATGCCGCGCTCGGGGAACTTACGGGCGCGACGGTGATCGACGACACCTACAACGCGAACCCGGATTCCGTGCGCGCGGCGATCGACGTGCTGGCGGCGCAGGCCGCGCCGCGGGTGCTCGTGCTGGGCGACATGGGCGAGGTGGGCGACGAAGGTCCGGCGTTCCATCGCGAGGTGGGCGCGTACGCGAAAGAGCGCGGCATCGACGCGCTCTACACGCTCGGGCAGGCGGCGCGCGACGCAACGGCCGCATTCGGCGCGAACGCGCTGCAGGCGCAAAGCGTCGGCGAACTGGTGAACGCATTGGCCGCGGCCGGTTACGGCGGCGGTGCAACGATACTCGTGAAAGGCTCGCGCTTCATGCAGATGGAGCGTGTGGTGGCAGCCCTGACGAATCCGCAAAACCCTGCGTCGGACCCCGCGTCCGGCGCGCACTGAAATACTAAGGAATACAAGGCATGCTACTGGCGCTGGCGCAATGGCTGCAGAATGACGCAAGCTTCTTGCGCGTGTTCAGTTATCTGACGTTTCGCGCGGTGATGGCAACCATCACCGCGATGGCGATCGGGCTCGTGCTGGGCCCGTGGGTCATTCGCAAGCTGACCGCGATGAAGGTCGGCCAGGCCGTACGCACGGACGGCCCGCAGACGCACCTCGTGAAATCGGGCACCCCGACCATGGGCGGCGTGCTGATCCTGTTGGGCATCGCCGTTTCCACGCTGCTCTGGGCCGATCTCACGAACCGCTTCATCTGGATCGTGATGCTCGTGACGTTCGGCTTCGGACTGATCGGCTGGGTGGACGACTATCGCAAGGTCGTGCATAAGGATCCGCGCGGGATGTCCTCGCGCGAGAAGTATTTCTGGCAGTCGGTCATCGGTCTCTTCGCTGCTGTGTATCTCGCCTTCAGCGTGTCCGAGGCGAGCAACGTGCGCGTGTTCGACCTCTTCATGGCGTGGGTGCAGAGCGGTCTCTCGATGGGCCTGCCCGCGCGCGCCGATTTGCTGCTGCCGTTCCTCAAATCGATCAGCTATCCGCTCGGCGTATGGGGCTTCATCGCGCTCACGTATTTCGTGATCGTAGGCTCGAGCAACGCCGTGAACCTCACCGATGGCCTCGACGGCCTCGTCATCATGCCGGTCGTGCTCGTGGGCGCGTCGCTCGGCGTGTTCGCCTATGTGATGGGCAGCTCGGTCTATTCGAAGTACCTGCTCTTTCCGCACATTGCCGGCGCGGGCGAACTGCTCATCTTCTGCTCGGCGATGGGCGGGGCGGGCCTCGCGTTCCTCTGGTTCAACACCTATCCGGCCCAGGTGTTCATGGGCGACGTGGGCGCGCTCGCGCTTGGCGGTGCGCTTGGCACGATCGCCGTCATCGTGCGCCAGGAAATCGTGCTCTTCATCATGGGCGGCATCTTCGTTGCGGAGACGTTCTCCGTGATGCTGCAGGTCACCTGGTTCAAGTACACGAAGAAGCGCTACGGCGAAGGGCGGCGCATCTTCAAGATGGCGCCCCTGCATCACCACTTCGAGCTCTCGGGCTGGAAGGAGACGCAGGTCGTCGTGCGTTTCTGGGTCATCACGCTGATGCTGTGCCTGTTCGGTCTGTCCACCCTCAAGCTGCGCTGAGTCATTAAGTCATCAAGGGAAGCAAGCGATGTTTGGCGAGAAGTTTCGGGATCGGCAAAAGCCGATGGTGCTCGTGCTGGGGCTCGGTGAATCCGGGCTGGCCATGGCGCGCTGGTGCGCGCGGCACGGTTGCCGCCTGCGCATTGCCGATACGCGCGAAACGCCGCCCGGTCTGCCCGAACTCGCCGTGCATGGTGTCGACGCCGATTTCGTGGGTGGCCCGTTCTCGACGGCGCTGCTCGACGGCGTCGAACTCGTCGCGATCAGCCCTGGTCTTTCGCCGCTCGCAGCCGACCTCGTGCCGCTGCTCGCGGCCGCGCGCGAGCGCGGCATCGACGTGTGGGGCGAGCTCGAACTGTTCGCGCAGGCGCTCAAGCACCTCGGTGAGAGCGGCTACGCGCCCAAGGTCCTCGCCATTACCGGTACGAACGGCAAAACCACCACGACGAGCCTCGCGGGTCTGCTTTGCGAGCGCGCGGGCAAGCGCGTGGCCGTGGCCGGCAACATCAGCCCGGCGATGCTCGACAAGCTGGCCGAGGCCATCGACAACACCGCGCTGCCCGACGTGTGGGTGCTCGAACTGTCGAGCTTCCAGCTGGAGACGTCGCACACGTTCGCTCCCGACGCGGCCGCGATCCTGAACATCACGCAGGACCATCTGGACTGGCACGGCGGCCTTGACGCGTACGCCGCCGCGAAGGGCCGCATTTTCGGGCCGCAGACGACGCGCGTGCTCAACCGCGACGACGCGCGCGTGATGTCGCTCGCGCGTGGCGGAGAAAGCGCCGCGCGCGTCGTGACGTTCGGCCTCGACGAGCCGCAACAGGACGGCGACTACGGCCTCTCGCGCGACAACGGCATGTTGTGGCTCGTGCAGGCGCACGACCGCGACGCAACGGACGAACCGGTCTCCGCGCGCCGTCGCAAGCAACAGGAAGCGGCGCCCGCGAATCTCGGCCTGAAGCGCCTGATGCCGGCCGACGCCCTGCGCATCCGCGGGCTGCACAACGCAGCGAACGCGCTTGCCGCGTTCGCGCTCGCGCGCGCCATCGACCTGCCGGCTGCGCCGCTGCTGCACGGCCTGCGCGAATACCGCGGCGAGCCGCATCGCGTGGAGCTGATCGCCTCGATCGACGGCATCGACTACGTGGACGACAGCAAGGGCACGAACGTTGGTGCGACCGTTGCGGCACTCGACGGCCTCGCGCAGCGCACCGTGTTGATCGCGGGCGGTGAGGGCAAGGGTCAGGACTTCGAGCCGCTCGCGGCGCCCGTCGCGCGCTGGTGCCGCGCGGTGATGCTGATCGGCCGCGACGCACCGCAGATCCGCGCCGCGCTGGAATCCACCGGCATCGTGCTTGCCGACCACCCGACGCTCGAAGCCGCCACGCGCGCCGCGACGGCGCTCGCGCAGCCCGGCGACGTCGTGCTGCTCTCGCCCGCGTGCGCGAGCTTCGACATGTTCAAGGGCTACGCCCATCGCGCAGCCGTGTTCCGCGACACGGTCGAGGAAATCGCCGCAGAACGGGGGACGATGATATGAGCTGGTCCGAACGGTTCGGTTCGCGTCTGTCGGGCGAAGGCGGTGCGGGCGCAGCATCGGGTGGCGGTGCGGCGCGCACGGGGGGGCTCGCGAGCGTCGTCAACGGCGTGCGGCCCGGGCGCTCGCGCATGCTCGACTATGACCACACGCTGTTGTGGGCCGTGATCGCGCTGCTCGGCCTCGGCGTGGTGATGGTGTATTCGGCGTCGATCGCGATGCCCGATTCGCCGAAGTACGCCTCGTACCGCGACTATGCATTCCTCGTGCGCCACATCGCTTCGCTCGTGATCGCTGCGATCGCGGCGGTCATCGCCTTCCGCATCCCCGTTTCGATGTGGGACCGCTACGCGCCGAAGCTGTTCCTGATCTCGCTCGTGATGCTCGCCGTCGTGCTGATTCCGCACATCGGCAAGGGCGTGAACGGCGCGCGCCGCTGGATCCCGCTCGGCATCACGAACATGCAGCCTTCGGAGATCATGAAGCTCGCCGTGACGATCTACGCGGCGAACTACACGGTGCGCAAGCAGGAGTACATGCACAGCTTCGCAAAGGGCTTCCTGCCGATGGCGTTCGCCGTGGGCGTGGTCGGCGCGCTGCTGCTGCTGGAGCCCGACATGGGCGCGTTCATGGTGATCGCGGCGATCGCGATGGGCGCGCTGTTCCTCGGCGGCGTGAACGGCAAGCTGTTCGGCGGACTCGTGGCGACGGCGGTGGGCACGTTCACCATGCTCGTGTGGCTCTCGCCGTGGCGCCGCGAGCGGATCTTCGCGTATCTCGATCCGTGGGACGACCGCTACGCGCAGGGCAAGGCCTATCAGCTCACGCATTCGTTGATCGCGTTCGGGCGCGGCGAATGGTTCGGCGTGGGCCTGGGCGGCAGCGTCGAGAAGCTGAACTACCTGCCTGAAGCGCACACCGACTTCATCCTTGCCGTGATCGGTGAGGAACTCGGCTTCGTCGGCGTGCTGGTCGTGATCCTGCTGTTCTACTGGATCGTGCGCCGCTCGTTCGAGATCGGCCGCCAGGCGCTCGCGCTCGACCGCACGTTCGCGGGGCTCGTCGCGAAGGGCATCGGCGTGTGGTTCGGCGCGCAGGCGTTCATCAACATGGGTGTGAACCTCGGTCTGCTGCCGACCAAGGGTCTCACGCTGCCGCTCGTGAGCTACGGCGGCTCGGGCATCCTGCTCAACTGCATCGCGGTGGCGCTGCTGTTGCGTGTGGACTATGAGAACCGGGTCTTGATGCGCGGAGGCAAGGTATGACCGCGGCACCGCGCACGCTCTTGGTGATGGCCGGCGGCACGGGCGGGCACGTGTTCCCCGGGCTTGCGGTCGCGCACCGCATGCAGGCCTGGGGCTGGCGTGTCGTGTGGCTCGGCAATCCCGCGGGCATGGAAGCGACGCTCGTGCCGAAGCATGGCATCCCGATGGAATACGTGCGCTTCGGCGGCGTGCGTGGCAAGGGCATCAAGACCAAGCTGATGCTGCCGCTGAATCTGCTGCGCGCGTTCACGCAGAGCCGCGCGGCGCTCGCCCGCGTGAAGCCCGACGTCGTGCTCGGCATGGGTGGCTACATCACCTTCCCGGCTGGCGTGATGAGCGCGATTTCGGGGCGTCCGCTGGTGCTGCACGAACAGAATTCGATTGCGGGACTGGCGAACAAGGTGCTCGCGAAGCTCGCGAAGCGCGTGCTCGTCGCGTTCCCGGGCGCGCTGCCGCACGGCGAATGGACCGGCAATCCCATCCGCGAAGAACTGGCGCACGTCGAAGCGCCGCGAGCCCGCTACGCGGCGCGCAGTGGTCCGCTGCGCCTGCTCGTCGTGGGCGGCAGCCTTGGCGCGTCGGCGCTTAACGAAGTCGTGCCGCGCGCGCTGGCGCTGCTCGCGCCGGGCGAGCGTCCGCTCGTCGTGCATCAGGCGGGCGCGAAGCACATCGACGCGCTGAAGGCGAACTACGCCGATGCGGGCCTGCTCGCCGCCAATGCAAACGCGACCGCGGGCGAAGGCGTGCAACTCGTCCCGTTCATCGACGACATGGCGAGCGCCTATGCCAACGCGGACCTCGTCATCTGCCGTTCGGGCGCGATGACGGTCGCGGAAATCGCGGCGGTGGGCGTGGCGGCGTGCTTCGTGCCGTTCCCGTTCGCCGTGGACGACCATCAGACCACCAACGCCGCGTTCCTTGCCGACAAGGACGCGGCGCGCGTGGTGCAACAACGTGACCTGACGGCGGAAGGACTCGCCGACTGGCTGCGGCAACAAACAAGAGAAACGCTGGCGGAAATGGCCGAGCGCGCCCGCGCGCTCGCGAAACCCGACGCCGCCGATCAGGTCGCTAGTATCTGTGCGGCTGTGGCGGGCGCTGCTGCGGGAGGAAAGCAATGAAACACATCGTCAAACACATCCATTTCGTCGGCATCGGCGGCGCGGGCATGAGCGGCATCGCCGAAGTGCTCGTCAATCTCGGCTATCAGGTGAGCGGCTCGGACCTCGCGCAGAACGCGGTCACCGACCGCCTCGCGGCACTCGGCGCGCGCATCTCGATCGGCCACGAGGCGGAGAACATTGAAGGCGCGAACGCCGTGGTCGTCTCCACGGCTGTGCGCAGCGACAACCCCGAAGTGCTCGCGGCGCGCCACCGCCGCATTCCCATCGTGCCGCGCGCCGTGATGCTCGCGGAGCTGATGCGCCTGAAGCAGGGCATCGCCATTGCGGGCACCCACGGCAAAACCACCACCACGTCGCTCGTCGCGAGCGTGCTGGCGGCGGGCGGGCTCGACCCGACCTTCGTGATCGGCGGGCGCCTCATCAGCGCGGGCGCGAACGCGCGCCTCGGCACCGGCGACTTCATCGTGGCGGAGGCCGACGAATCGGACGCCTCGTTCCTGAATCTGTTCCCGGTGATCGAAGTCATCACGAATATCGACGCCGATCACATGGACACCTACGGGCACGACTTCGCGCGCCTGAAGCAGGCGTTCATCGAATTCACGCACCGTCTGCCGTTCTATGGCATCGCGGTGCTGTGCGTGGACGATCCGAACGTGAAGGAAATCCTGCCGTTCGTCTCGAAGCCGATCATCCGCTACGGCCTCGCGCCCGATGCACAGGTGCGCGCGGTGAATGTCGTTGCGCGTGAAGGCAAGATGTACTTCACGGTGATGCGCGAAGATGCGCCGCCGCTCGACATCGTGCTGAACCTGCCGGGCACGCATAACGTACAGAACGCGCTGGCCGCGATCGCGATCGCGAGCGAGCTCGAAGTGAAGGACGCCGACATTCAGCGCGCGCTCGCCGAGTTCAACGGCGTGGGACGCCGATTCCAGCGCTACGGCGAAATTCCGGTCAACGGCGGCGGGAGCTACACGTTGATCGACGATTATGGTCATCACCCGGTGGAGATGGCCGCAACCATCGCCGCCGCGCGCGGCGCGTTCCCCGAGCGCCGCCTCGTGCTGGCGTTCCAGCCGCACCGCTTCACGCGCACGCGCGACTGCTTCGAAGACTTCGTGAAGGTGCTGTCGACTGTCGACGCGCTGGTGCTGACCGAAGTCTACGCCGCCGGCGAAGCGCCGATCGTCGCCGCCGATGGTCGCGCGCTTGCGCGCGCGATCCGCGTGGCGGGCAAGGTCGAGCCGGTGTTCGTGGAAACGGTGGACGAAGCGCCGGAGGCGCTCGCCGCCGTGGTTCGCGACGGCGACGTGGTGATTACGATGGGTGCGGGTTCGATCGGCGCAGTGCCGGGACGGATCGCCGCCCAGGAACAGAAGGTGTAACGAAATGAGCAGGATCGACCAGGAACAATTCGCGCAACAGTTCGGCAAGGTGGCGGTGCTGTACGGCGGCGTGTCTGCCGAGCGCGAGGTATCGCTCAACTCCGGGCGTCTCGTGCATGCGGCGCTCACGGGCGCCGGCATCGACGCGCATCTCTTCGATCCGTCCGTGCGGCCGCTTTCGGCCCTCAAGGACGAGGGCTTCGTGCGCGCGTTCAACGCGCTGCACGGCGGCTACGGCGAAAACGGCCAGATCCAGGGGGCACTCGACTTCTACGGCATTCGCTACACGGGCACCGGCGTGCTCGGCTCGGCGCTCGGGCTCGACAAGTTCCGCAGCAAGCTCGTGTGGCAGCAGCTCGGTATTCCGACGCCGCCGTTCGAAGCCGTGCTGCGCGGCGACGACTATGCCGCGCGCGCGCCGCAGATCGTCGCGAAGCTCGGCCTGCCGCTCTTCGTGAAGCCTGCGAGCGAAGGCTCGAGCGTCGCTGTGATCAAGGTGAAGGCCGCGGATCAGCTCGTCGGCGCCATCGAGGAGGCCGCGAAGTACGACAAGATCGTGCTGGTCGAGAAGAGCATCGAGGGCGGCGGCGAATACACGGCGTGCATCGCGGGCGACCTCGATCTGCCGCTCATCAAGATCGTGCCGGCAGGCGAGTTCTACGACTACGACGCGAAGTACATCCTCGATACGACGCAATACCTGATTCCGTGTGGCGTGGCGGCGCAGGAAGAGGCGCGCCTCAAGAAGCTCGCGCGCCGTGCATTCGACGTGCTCGGCTGTACCGATTGGGGTCGTGCCGACTTCATGATCGACGGCGCGGGCAACCCCTATTTTCTCGAAGTGAACACGGCCCCGGGCATGACCGATCACTCGCTACCTCCGAAGGCCGCGCGTGCGGTGGGTATCCCGTATCAGGAACTGGTCGTGAAGGTGCTGTCGCTCACGCTGAAAGATTGAACCCGCTAACCGATTTAACTGATCGACGGATCACCCGAGCCCTTTAAAGCCTCAACCCCGACATGTGGAATAACGTACGCCAGCTCAACCTTGCCACCAACGCGTTGCACGCGCTCCTCGCGCTTGCACTGCTGGCGGCTGGCGGCTACTGGCTCGTGCAGCGGCCGAACTTCGCGTTGCGCGAGATCCGCATCGAGGGCGACACCGACCACATCAACGCGCCCACGGTGCGCCAGAGCGTGGTCGGTCACCTGAAGGGCAACTTCTTCACCGTCGACCTCGATGCCGCGCGTCAGATGTTCGAGCAGATGCCGTGGGTGCGCCATGCGAGTGTGCGGCGCGTCTGGCCGAACGAGCTCGCCGTGTCGCTCGAGGAGTACAGGCCGCTCGGCACGTGGGGCAGCGATCAACTGGTGAGCACGGACGGCGAGCTCTTCACGGCCAACCAGGGCGAACTCGACCAGGATCTGCCCGCGTTCGACGGACCGGACGGCAGTGCGCAGGAAGTGGTGGCGCGTTACCACGATTTCCAGAAATGGTTTGCGCCGCTTGGCCTGACCCCCGCCGAAGTGACGCTTTCGCCGCGCTACGCGTGGACGGTGAAGCTCTCGAACGGGATGGAGGTGGAACTGGGCCGCGAGCGCAATGCGGACACGCTCGCGGAACGCTCGCACCGGCTCATCGTGGCATGGGCGGCGGTGACGCAACGTTGGGGGAAAGACATCGAATATGCGGACTTGCGCTATCCGAACGGTTTCGCGATCCGGGCAGCCGGCTTGCGCTTCATTAGCGACACGACCCCGGGCAAGAAGTAACAGGACATCACACGCAACGAGCACGCTATGAGTAAAGACTACAAAGATCTGCTGGTCGCCCTCGACATCGGGACGTCGAAGGTGGTGGCCGTCGTCGCCGAGTTGAAGGGCGAAGGCCACTACGAGGTGATCGGTCTCGGCCAGAGCGAATCGAAAGGGCTCAAGAAGGGCGTGGTGGTGAATATCGAGGCCACCGTGCAGTCCATCCAGCGTGCGCTCGAAGAAGCGGAACTCATGGCCGACTGCAAGATCACTAACGTGTTCACCGGCATCGCGGGCAGCCACATCCGCAGCTTCAACTCGAGCGGGATGGTCGCGATCAAGGAGAAGGAAGTCACGCAGACCGACGTCGCGCGCGTGATCGAAACGGCCAAGGCGATCAACATCCCGACCGACCAGCAGGTGCTGCATATCCTCACGCAGGAATTCATCATCGACGGTCAGGAGGATGTGCGCGAGCCGATCGGCATGAGCGGCATCCGGCTCGAAGTGAAGGTGCACATCGTGACGGGCGCGGTCAGCGCGGCGCAGAACATCGTGAAGTGCGTGCGCCGCTGCGGCCTCGAAGTGAACGACCTGATCCTGCAGCCGCTCGCCTCGTCGCTCGCGGTGCTCACCGACGACGAGAAGGAGCTCGGCGTGGTGCTCGTCGACGTGGGCGGCGGCACGACCGACATCGCGATCTTCAGCGAAGGCGCAATCCGCCATACCGCGGTGATTCCGATCGCGGGCGACCAGGTGACGAGCGACATCGCGATGGCGCTGCGCACGCCCACGCCCGACGCGGAAGACATCAAGGTGAGCTACGGGATCGCGAAGCAGGCGCTCGCCGATCCGGACGAGATGATCGAAGTGCCGGGACTCGGCGAGCGCGGTCCGCGCACGCTGTCGCGCCAGGCGCTGGCGGCCGTGATCGAGCCGCGCGTGGAAGAGCTGTTCTCGCTCGTGCAGCAGGTGGTGCGCGAGTCGGGTTATGAAGAACTGCTGAGTTCGGGCGTCGTGCTGACGGGCGGCGCCGCGATGATGCCGGGCATGGTCGAACTGGGCGAGGACATTTTCCTCAAGCCGGTGCGCATTGGCGTGCCGGAGTACGCGGGCGGTCTCGCCGACGTGGTGCGCAACCCGCGCTACTCGACGGCGATGGGCCTGCTCGTGGAAGGCCGCTCGCAGCGTATGCGCGGGCGCAAGGTTGCGGTGCAGTCGGGGTCGATGGGTCAGGTCTTCACGCGGATGAAGGACTGGTTCCTCGGCAACTTCTGAACCCGTAGTCAAGGCTGCGTAGCAAAGACGAATGAGTATGGAGCGCCGGTGACGGCGGCCGGCGCGCGGTGGAGGGTTGCCCGATCTTCCACCGGATAACGGCCGATGAGCAGTATCTCTTTCTTGACGGAGGCAACATGGAATTCCAGATGCTGGAAACGGAAACCAACGGCACCATCATCAAGGTGGTGGGCGTTGGTGGCGCTGGCGGCAATGCCGTGCAGCACATGATCAACCGCGGCGTGCAAGGCGTCGACTTCATCGTGATGAACACGGATGCACAGGCGCTTTCGCGATCGCGCGCGACCGCCGTGATTCAGCTCGGCAACACGGGTCTCGGCGCCGGCGCGAAGCCGGAGATGGGCCGTGCAGCCGCCGAAGAAGCGCGTGAGCGCATCGCCGACGCACTGCGCGGCGCGCACATGGTCTTCATCACCGCGGGCATGGGCGGCGGCACGGGCACGGGCGCGGCCCCGGTCGTGGCGCAGATCGCCAAGGAAATGGGCATTCTGACCGTGGGCGTCGTGAGCAAGCCGTTCGAGTTCGAAGGCGGCAAGCGCATGCGCGTGGCGGAAGCCGGCTCGCAGCAACTGGAGGATCACGTCGACTCGCTGATTGTCGTCCTGAACGACAAGCTGTTCGACGTGATGGGCGATGACGCCGAGATGGACAAGTGCTTCCAGTGCGCGGACGACGTTCTGAACAACGCAGTCGCGGGCATCGCCGAAATCATCAATGTCGACGGTCTCGTGAACGTCGACTTTGAAGACGTGAAGACGGTGATGGGCGAGCAGGGCAAGGCGATGATGGGCACGGCTACGGTGGCCGGCGTCGATCGCGCGCGCCTCGCGGCCGAGCAGGCCGTGGCGAGCCCGCTGCTCGAAGGCGTCGATCTGTCGGGCGCACGCGGCGTGCTGGTCAACATCACGTCGAGCCGTTCGCTGCGTCTGTCCGAAACGCGCGAAGTGATGAACACCATCAAGAGCTACGCGGCGGAAGACGCCACGGTGATCTTCGGTGCTGTGTACGACGACGCGATGGGCGATGCGCTGCGCGTGACGGTGGTCGCGACGGGGCTTGGCCGCGCCGCGAAGAAGCAGCAGTCGGCCGCGCCGATGACGCTGCTGCGCACCGGCACGGACAACCATCCGATCGCGGCGATGCAGACGTACGCACCGCAGCCGTCGGCGGGCACGATGGCCGACTACGGCGCACTCGACACGCCGGCTGTCTGGCGCACGTCGCGCGACACCGCGGCTTCGCACGTGCAGGCGCTGCAGGAGAAGGGCGTCGACACGTACGACATCCCGGCGTTCCTGCGCAAGCAGGCGGACTGAGTACCGTGCAGGTCTGGCTGCGGCATGGGATCGGAGTCAGGTGCTAAAGCGCCAGCTCTGATCGACACGCAGACGGACCGTGCACGCGCGACGCCGCCGCAATGAAGGCCAGCAGGGCCGCATCCGCAAGGATGAACGGCAGGGACGGTTGCCCGCAACGCTTCGGCGCGCGGCAAGGGCGGTGTGCCGCCTGACGATTCTGTAAGCCTGGTGGCCGATAATTGTGGGATTGCGCGTGCGGCATGCTGGCGCATCGATGCGAAGGACGAGCCATGATCAAACAGGGTGAAGCGCTGCCCGACGCGACCCTTTACGAATTTGTCGAGGACGCGCGCGAAGGCTGCACGCTGGGGCCGAACAGCTTCAGCGTGCGCGAACAGACGGCGGGCAGGCGTGTGGTGATCTTCGGATTGCCGGGTGCATTCACGCCGACCTGTTCCGCGAAGCACGTGCCGGGTTATGTGGAGAAGGCGGAGGCGCTTGCCGCCGCCGGTATCGACGAAATCTGGTGCGTATCCGTCAACGACGCGTTCGTGATGGGCGCGTGGGGACGCGATCTGCGTACCGCGGGCAAGGTGCGCATGATGGGCGACGGAAGCGCGGCCTTCACCAGGGCGCTCGGTCTGGAGCAGGACTTGTCGGCGCGTGGCATGGGAATCCGTTCCCAGCGCTACGCGATGGTGGTCGACGACGGCGTGGTCAAGACGCTCTTCGTCGAAGCACCCGGCAAGTTCGAAGTTAGCGATGCGGCGAGCATCCTCGCCACGTTGAGTCCTGCATGAGCGTTCATGTCTGCGTTACGTTGCCGCAACGCAACGGGCGGATGACGCAAATGTGACGGGCTATTACGTGGCACTCAGCGGGTCGATGGCCGGAAACGCCTCCGTTTCGGTCATCGGCCCGTCGTTCGTCCTGACAGCGTAACAACGGGAAACAGATTGTCACGCTGTGGAAAACGACGGACCCCGCGCTTCTGGAGTATAATTCGCGCTATGAATTAAAAAGTCCCGATTGGGATTTTCAATGAGCAGAAAACCATGTTGAAGCAGCGAACCATCAAATCGATCGTGAAGACGGTCGGCATCGGCCTGCATTCGGGTCGCAAGGTCGATCTGACGCTCCGCCCGGCGGCCCCGGACACGGGCATCGTGTTTTCGCGCGTAGATTTGCCGGTCCCCGTGGACATCCCCGCGTCGGCGCTGGCGATCGGCGATACGCGCCTGGCTTCCGTGCTGCAGAAGGACGGCGCGCGCGTCTCGACTATCGAGCACCTGATGTCCGCGTGTGCGGGCCTCGGCATCGACAACCTTTATGTCGACGTGACGGCCGAAGAAATCCCCATCATGGACGGCAGTGCAGCCTCCTTCGTGTTCCTGATCCAGTCGGCGGGCATCGAAGAGCAGAACGCGCCCAAGAAGTTCATCAAGGTCAAGAAACCCGTCGAGATTCGCGACGGTGACAAGTTCTCGCGTCTCGATCCGTATTTCGGGTTCAAGCTGAAATTCACGATCGACTTCCGCCATCCGGCCGTCGACAAGACGGGCCAGATGCTCGAAGTGGATTTCGCCAATACGTCGTATGTGCGCGAAATCGCGCGCGCCCGCACCTTCGGCTTCGCGCACGAGTTCGAAATGATGCGCGACCTCGGTCTCGCCCGCGGCGGCAGCCTCGACAACGCCATTGTGCTGGACGAGTACCGCATCCTCAACAACGACGGCCTGCGCTACGACGACGAATTCGTGAAGCACAAGATGCTCGACGCGATCGGCGACCTGTACGTGGTGGGGCATCCGCTGCTTGCTTCGTACACGGCGTACAAGTCGGGCCACGGCCTGAACAACGCGCTGCTGCGCGAATTGCTCGCACACGAAGACGCTTGGGAAATCGTCACCTTCGACGATACGCAGAAAGCGCCGCGCGGGTTTGGCTACGAGGCGCAGACGGCGTTTGCCTGAGCGCCGGGTGCCACCCGTCAGACGGGGCGGCACGAATGGCAAAAGAAAAAGGGGCTCGATGCCCCTTTTTTGTTTCCGGCGCGTGTTGATGCTTGCCGTTCAGCGCTTGTTCAGATGGCGCGCGGCCATCCGCGCCAGCGCCTCCTGGAGCGGCGAGGGCGGCAGATCCTCGCTGAGCGACATGAGCGCAGCCGCGCCCACGGGCGTCATGCGCGCCTGCTTGGGCGGCTTCGGCTCCTTCACCGCCTGCGGACGCACGCGGATACGCACCGCATCCACCGGCCAGCCGCGGGCCTGCAGGTCGGCAACCAGGCGCGGCTCAAGATGCCGCAACCGCGCCGCGAGTGCATTGTGCGCGGCGAAGAGCGCCAGCTTGCCGTCCTTGATGAAGCCTGGCTCGACGCTGGTCGCCAGATAGTCAGGCAGCAGCGCCTGCAGATCGCGCCGCATGGCCGCCATTTGCTCGACGCCGGCGCGCAGCGGCGCGAAGGCGTCGGTGCGGCTCAGCACTTCGGCGACTGGCAGGGCGTAGCGCTGCCGGGACGGCCTTGAAAACGGCGAGAAACGGCTCATGTCAGATAGGCGTAGGATGCGCACACGTGAGGGCGCGTGCAGATAGTCTCATTGTAGCCGGGCCGGTGCGCTTCCACGCCTTCCCGACCGTTCGGCCAGGGCCCGTTTGCGGGGCCGGTGCAAACGGCCGGGGGCTTGTCGCGCGGGCATTGCGCGCGAGCACCCCTTCTCTGCACTGATACAGGCGGGTGTAAGGGCGCGTGCTAAAATGCCCGATTCGAATCCACCAATTTGGGCTTAAGCCGCCGAGGTCCTTCCGGTCCGGGTGCGTAGCGCAGGATGAACGCCGAAAGTGGCGCCAAAACCCGCGCAAGAATCCCGGCCGAAGCCGCGACGCAGACACCGATCCGATGACCACCGGTTTCTTACAGAAAATCTTTGGCAGCCGCAATCAGCGCCTGATCAAGCAATATCAGAAAACGGTCGCGGCGATCAATGCGCTCGAACCGCAGATCGAGCAGTACACCGACGAGCAACTGCGCGCGAAGACCACCGAGTTCCGCGAGCGCGTCGCGAAGGGCACCTCGCTCGACGCGCTGCTGCCCGAGGCTTTCGCGGTGTGCCGCGAGGCCAGCAAGCGCGTGCTCAAGATGCGCCACTTCGACGTGCAGCTGATTGGCGGCATGGTGCTGCACTACGGCAAGATCGCCGAAATGCGCACTGGCGAAGGCAAGACGCTCGTCGCCACGCTCGCGGCCTACCTGAACGCGCTCTCCGGACGCGGCGTGCACGTCGTGACGGTGAACGACTACCTCGCGCAGCGCGACGCCGAGTGGATGGGCCGTCTCTATAACTTCCTCGGTCTGACGGTCGGTATCAACCTGTCGCAGATGGACCACGCGACTAAGCAGCAGGCTTACGCGTCGGACATCACATACGGCACGAACAACGAGTTCGGCTTCGACTATCTGCGCGACAACATGGTCTACGAGACCGAAGCGCGCGTGCAGCGCGCGCTGAATTTCGCCGTGGTCGACGAAGTGGACTCGATCCTGATCGACGAGGCGCGTACGCCGCTCATCATCTCGGGCCAAGCTGAAGATCATACCGAGCTTTACGTGCGCATGAACGCGCTGCCGCCGCTGCTCGAGCGCCAGATCGGCGAAGAGAAGGCCGACGGCACGGGCGTCGAGAAGCCGGGCGACTACACGCTCGACGAAAAGGCGCGCCAGGTGTTCCTCACCGAGTCGGGCCACGAAAAGGCCGAGCGCATGCTCGCCGAGTGGGGTCTGATCGGCCAGGGCGAGAGCCTTTATGCGCCGCAGAACATCACGCTGATGCACCACGTGTACGCCGCGCTGCGCGCACACACGCTGTTCCACAAGGACCAGCACTACGTGGTCCAGAACGGCGAAGTCGTGATCGTCGACGAATTCACCGGCCGCCTGATGGCCGGCCGCCGCTGGTCAGACGGCCTGCACCAGGCGGTGGAAGCGAAGGAACACGTGAAGATCCAGAGCGAGAACCAGACGCTCGCATCGATCACGTTCCAGAACTACTTCCGCATGTACGCGAAGCTCTCGGGCATGACCGGCACGGCGGATACCGAAGCGTACGAATTCAACGAGATCTACGGCCTCGAAACCGTGGTGATCCCGACGAATCGCGTGCCCAAGCGCAACGACAAACAGGATCAGATCTACAAGACCGCGCGCGAGCGTTACGACGCCGTGATCCGCGACATCCGCGACTGTTTCGAGCGCGGCCAGCCCGTGCTGGTCGGCACGACGTCGATCGAGAACTCGGAACTGCTCTCGCACCTGCTCACGAAGGCCGGCCTGCCGCACGAAGTGCTCAACGCGAAGCAGCATGCGCGCGAAGCGGCGATCGTCGCCGAAGCGGGCCGTCCGCAGCGCATTACGATCGCCACGAACATGGCGGGCCGCGGTACCGACATCGTGCTCGGCGGCAACGTCGAAAAGCAGGCGTCGTTCATCGAAGCCGACGACGCGATTCCGGCCGACGAAAAGGCACGCCGCATCCAGCAGCTCAATGACGAATGGCAGACGCTGCACGATCGGGTGAAGGCCGCGGGCGGCCTGCACATCATCGGCACCGAGCGCCACGAGTCGCGCCGTATCGACAATCAGCTGCGCGGCCGTGCAGGCCGTCAGGGCGACCCGGGTTCCTCGCGCTTCTACCTGTCGCTCGAAGATCCGCTCCTGCGCATCTTCGCGGGCGACCGCGTGCGCGCAATCATGGACCGCCTGAAGATGCCGGAAGGCGAGGCGATCGAAGCGGGCATCGTCACGCGCTCGATCGAGTCGGCACAGCGCAAGGTCGAAGCGCGCAACTTCGACATCCGCAAGCAGCTGCTCGAGTACGACGACGTCTCGAACGATCAGCGCAAGGTGATCTACCAGCAGCGCAACGAGCTGCTCGAAGCGCACGACATCACCGAAACGATCGGCGCGATGCGCCACGGCGTCGTCACGGAGATCGTGCGGCAATTCGTGCCGCACGGCAGCATCGAAGAGCAATGGGACGTGCCCGAGCTCGAGGAGATGCTGCGCAAGGAGTGGCAGCTCGACCTCGCGATCCAGGAGATGATCAACGAGTCGACGTCGATCGACGCCGACGAAATTCTCGAAGCCGTACTCGCTGCCGCAGACGAAGGCTACGAGCAGAAGGTCGCGCTCGTTGGCCGCGAGTCGTTCAGCGCGTTCGAGCGCTCGGTCATGCTACAGACGCTCGACCGCAGCTGGCGCGAGCACCTCGCGGCGCTCGACCACCTGCGCCAGGGCATCCATCTGCGCGGTTACGCGCAGAAGAATCCGAAGCAGGAGTACAAGCGCGAGGCATTCGAACTGTTCGCCGCCATGCTGGACGCCGTAAAACACGAAGTCACGCGGATCGTGATGAACGTGCAGATCCAGTCACCCGAGCAGCTCGAAGAGGCCGCCGAGCAGTACGAAGAGCAGGGCACCCATCTCGAGAACGTCGAGTTCCGTCATGCGGAGTTCGCCGAAGCCGATGCGGCCCCGGGGCCCACGGCGGCGGCGCCCGCGGCCGACGCGGCCGCGGCGATGGTCGGCGCGGCTATGAGCCATGCGGGCCACGGCGCGGCGCCGGACGATCAGAACGTGCCGAAGGTCGGCCGCAACGACCCGTGCCCGTGCGGTAGCGGCAAAAAGTACAAGCAGTGCCACGGCAGGATTGCGTGATGCCCGGCGGCGCGCGCGAAACGCGCCGCTGAATGGCTCATGCGGCCTTGCCGCTGATTCCGGTGGCCCGGAGAGCGTTCCGGGCCTTGCCTTTTGATTCCCAATGCCGGCCAGGCTCGATGCGCCTTTGCCGGCATTGCCTTTTCGACAGGTCGCCACCATGGCTGTCAATTTCCCCTCGATCGATCCCGTCCAACTCCATCCGGTCGCCGGCGTGACGCTGGGCTGGGCCGAGGCCAATATTCGCAAGCCCAACCGCAAGGACGTGCTCGTGATCTCCGTCGACGAAGGCGCGAGCGTTGCGGGCGTGTTCACGCTGAACCGCTTTTGTGCTGCACCGGTGACGGTGTGCCGCGAGCACCTCGCTAAGGTGCGCTCGGGCGACAATGGCGCGATGAACGGCGCGGTCAAAGGCATACGCGCGCTGGTGATCAACACGGGCAACGCGAACGCAGGCACGGGCGAACCGGGCCTCGCCAACGCGCGTGCGACCTGTGATGCGCTTGCGAGCCTCGCGGGCATCGAGCCCTCGCAGGTGCTGCCGTTCTCGACGGGCGTGATTCTCGAACCGCTGCCCGTCGATCGCCTGATTGCGGGCCTGCCCGCCGCGCTGGCGAACCGCAAGGCCGCGAACTGGTACGACGCCGCCCAGGCGATCATGACCACCGACACGCTGCCCAAGGCCGCCTCGCGCCAGGTCACGATCGACGGCCATACGGTCACGCTCACGGGCATCAGCAAGGGCGCGGGCATGATCAAGCCGAACATGGCGACGATGCTCGGCTTCCTCGCATTCGACGCGAACGTGGCGCAACCGGTGCTCGACGAACTCGTGAAGTACGTGGCCGACCGCTCGTTCAACTGCATCACCATCGACGGCGACACCTCGACCAACGACTCGTTCATCCTGATCGCCTCGGGCAAGTCGAGCCTGCCGGCCATCACGTCCACCGACTCGACTGCCTACGCCGCGCTGCGCGACGCTGTGACGGAAGTCGCGCAAACGCTCTCGCAACTGATCGTGCGCGACGGCGAAGGCGCGACGAAGTTCATGACCGTGCAGGTGGAAGGCGGCAAGGATGTAGCCGAATGCCGCCAGATCGCCTACGCGATCGGCCACTCGCCGCTCGTGAAGACGGCCTTCTACGCCTCCGATCCCAACCTCGGCCGCATTCTGGCCGCGATCGGCTATGCGGGCGTGACCGACCTCGACGTGGGCAAGATCGACCTGTACCTCGACGACGTGCTCGTCGCGAAGGCGGGCGGCCGCAATCCCGACTACCGCGAGGAAGACGGCCAGCGCGTCATGAAGAACAGCGAGATCACGATTCGCGTGCTGCTGGGCCGCGGCAACGCCGAGGCCACGGTGTGGACCTGCGACCTTTCGCACGACTACGTGAGCATCAACGCGGATTACCGCTCCTGATTGGTTACCCGACTCCGGTTTCAAAGACCCATGGACAAGCTCGAACAGTTTCTGACCCGCGCCGAGGCGCTGCTCGGCCGGCTCGAAGCGGTGCTGCCGCCGGCCGCACCCGACGTCGACTGGAATGCCGCGGTGGCGTTTCGCTGGCGCAAGCGCCAGGGCCGCGGCTATCTGCAGCCGGTGCCGCAGGTGTCGTCGATCTCGCTCGACGACCTGCAGAACATCGACCGCCAGAAGGATCTCATCGAACGCAATACGCGCCAGTTCGTTCAGAAGAAGCCGGCGAACAACGTGCTGCTCACCGGGGCGCGCGGTACCGGCAAGTCGTCGCTGATCAAGGCGTGCCTGAATGCTTTCGCAAACGACGGCCTGCGTCTCATCGAGGTGGACAAGGATGATCTGCACGACCTGGGAGACATCGTCGACCTGATCTCGGCGCGCCCCGAGCGCTTCATCGTCTTCTGCGATGACCTCTCGTTCGAAGAGGGCGAGTCGGGTTACAAGGCGCTCAAGGTGGCGCTGGACGGCTCGGTGGCCGCGCAGGGCGACAACGTGCTCATCTATGCGACCTCGAACCGCCGCCATCTGCTGCCCGAGTACATGAGCGACAACGAGACCTACAAGCACATGCCTGACGGTGAAATCCATCCCGGCGAAGTGGTCGAGGAGAAGATCTCGCTGTCCGAGCGCTTTGGGCTCTGGGTGAGCTTTTATCCGTTCAAACAGGATGACTACCTGACGATCGTCGGCCACTGGCTGCGTCACTTCGGCTGTGCCGACGCCGAAGTGGAGTCGGCGCGCGGCGATGCGCTCGTGTGGGCACTCGAGCGCGGGTCGCGCTCGGGCCGCGTGGCATGGCAGTTCGCGCGCGACTGGTCGGGCAAGAAGGCGCAACAGGCATGAGCGTGCAAGCGCAAGGCACGCCTGCACCGTCGCGGCCGGTGACCGAGGTCGCCGTGGGTGTGCTGGTGCAGCAGGACGGCCGCTATCTGCTCGCGCAGCGCCCCGAAGGCAAGCCCTATGCGGGCTACTGGGAATTTCCCGGCGGCAAGCTGGAGGCGGGCGAGTCGGTTGAGGCGGCGCTCGCGCGCGAGTTGCATGAGGAGCTGGGCATCGACGTGAAGGCCTGTTATCGCTGGCATACGCTCGAGCACGACTACCCGCACGCCTATGTGCGGCTCTACTTCTGCAAAGTGACCGAGTGGAACGGCGAGCCGCATGGGCGCGAGGGCCAGGCGTTCGTCTGGCAGTCGCTGCCCGCGAGCGTCGAGCCGCTTCTGCCGGCAACGATTCCGGTACTGGAGTGGCTGGCCGCCGAGTGACAGACAGGCCGGGAGGAAACGGACTGCGCGCTCGCCGCCTTCGCCGGGCCGCCCGGTGGAGGCTGAGATGAAAAAAGCCGCTGTGCGAATTGCACGGCGGCTTTTTTGCTGGTGGTGTGTCCGGCTGCCGGTTATTGACGGGTGTCTGTGGGCGGCGCCTCGTCATCAGGCGGCGTGTCCTCCTCGTTGCCGCCGATGCGGTACTTTTCGGCGGCCCAGGCGCCCAGATCCATCTGCTTGCAGCGCTCCGAGCAGAAGGGGCGGAAGCGGTTTTCCGGTACCCAGCGGACATCCTTGCCGCAGGTCGGACATTTGACAACAGTGATCATGCAGTTGAATGGTCAGTCGGGCGCGCTCTGTGAGGCGCCGGTACGGTTGGTAAAACGCTGCTGGCAAATCTGCGCTTCAAGGCGTCAAAGGCTGCACAGCGTCAACTGGAACGGCACGTCGACGTCCACGGCACGCGGCCGCAGATCACCGTCCTGCACCGTGAAGCGCACCCACAGCATGTATTTGTTGGCGCTCGCCTCCGGAATCACGCGCAAATCCGGTGCCACGCGCACCTGCATCAGTTGATAGGCGCGGCCCGAGAGCATCTGCTGGTAGCTGCCCTGCATCGCCATTACCTTCGACGCCTGACCCGATTCGCGCGCGAGGCGCAGCACGATCGCGGCCGCGTCGCGCAGCGGCAGCAGCGGCATGACCCATTTGGCTATGTCCTGGCGGCGCTGGTCGGGATGCAATTGTTGCCACGCGTAGTACGAGGGCAGGTCGAACTTGCAGGTGCCGCCCGGAATGATCGCGCGGCTGCGGATGCTGGCGAGCCATTCGTTGTCGGCGAGGTGCTGGCCGGTCTTGCCCTGCATCTGCGTGAGGCCCGCGAGCGTCTGCTCGATTTCGCCGAGCACGGTTTCCAGCGCATTCTGCTCGATGCCGGGATTGCCGCGGAACGGTGCGAGCGTCTGGCGCTGCCTTTCGAGCTCCTTCATGAGGTCCGACTTGAGGTCGGCGCGGCCCGCGACTTCCGCGATTTCGAACAGCGTCGTGAGCGCGACGTGATGTTCCCTCGGATCCTCCTGCGTCAGGAAAAACGTGAAGCGCTCGAACAGATCTTCGAGGCGCAGCAGCGTACGGATTCGCTCGTTGAAGGGATACTCGTAAAGAATCAAGCGCGCTCGCCTCGGGCGTGGTCGGTGAAGGATTGCAGGACATTCTAATGCCGTGGGACTACGGTCGCAATCGCGGGTAAAGCCGCTGGTTCACGTGTGACGTCGGCCACCTGGCGGGAAGTGGCGCATTGTGTTGTCCAGGTCCTGTGGTAGGCCCGCCCACGCGCGCCGACGTTCAGCTTCGCGTGCTGGCGGACTGTGCGAGTTCGAGGTAGCGCGCGTGCAGCGCGCCCACATCCTTGCCCAGCGATTCGAGCGTGGCACCGTCGTTGACGACGACGTCGTCGGCAGCCTCAAGACGCGCATCGCGCGTGGCCTGGCGCGCGATGATCGCCTGCACCTGCTCGCGCGTGAAGCCGTTGCGGCGCATCACGCGGTCGATTTGCGTCTCGACGCTGCAATCGACGTCGAGTACACGATTGACTCGCGTTTTCCAGCTGCCGGACTCGACGAGCAGCGGCACCACTACGATGATGTAGGGAGCGCTCGCCGCGATCGACTCGCGCTGCGTTTCCGAGCGGATCAGCGGATGTGTGATCGCCTCGAGGCGCCTGCGGGCCGCTTCGTCGCTGAAAACGAGTGTGCGCATGCGGGCACGGTCCATCGAACCGTCGGGCGCGACGAATTCGGGGCCGAATTGCTTGCGGATCGCTGGCATGGCGATGCCCTGCGGCGCCGTGATCCGGTGAGCGATCGCGTCGGTATCGACGATCGGCACGCCGCGTGCCGCGAACAGGTCAGCGACCGTGGACTTGCCGCTGCCTATGCCTCCTGTCAGTCCGACCGAGAACATCGATCAGCTCCCCCACATAAAATAGAACGGTGTACCTAGAAACAGCGTGACTAGCGCTCCGACGGCAAGATACGGGCCGAACGGCAACGGCTCCTCGAAGCGCATGCGGCCGCTCCAGGTGGCGGCGAGGCCGATAGCGGCCCCCGCGACGGCGGCGATCACGACAATCTGCGGTAGAGCGCTCCAGCCTAGCCAGGCGCCGAGGGCGGCAAGCAGCTTGAAGTCGCCATAACCCATGCCTTCGATGCCGCGCAGCAGCCGGAACAGCCAGTACACGCACCATAGCGCGAGATAACCCGCGACGGCGCCGATTACGGCCTCGTGCAGCGTGACGAACGTGCCCCACAGATTGACGACCAGTCCGGCCCAAAGCAGCGGCTGCGTGATCTCGTCGTAGAGCATTTGATGTTCGAGGTCGATGGCGCTTGCGGCGATGAGCGCAGCGCACAGTGCGAACGCGGCCAGTGCCTTGCCGGAGGGTCCGAACACGGCGAGTGCAAGCGCTGCGCACACGGCGCCCGCCAGTTCGATGAGTGGATAGCGAGCACTCACGCGCGCATGGCAGTGAGCGCAGCGACCGCGCAGCGCGAGCCAGCTCAGCACGGGAATGTTCTCCCACGCGCGCAGCACGTGGCCGCAATGCGGACAGGCGCTGCGCGGCAGCCACAGGTTATAGCGCTCGGGCAGCCCGTCGTCGGCGAAGAGCCGGCCCGAGGCTTCGGCGGTGTCGGCGCGCCATGCACGCTCCACCATGATGGGCAGCCGGTGCACGACCACATTCAGGAAGCTGCCCACGATCAGCCCGAGCACGATCGCAAGACCCATCAGCACGGTGGGCGGCAGCGTGCCGAGCGCCGCATCGATGGCGCTGGCCGGGCCGGTGGCCGTGAGGTCGGGAGCGGGCAGGAAATGAAAGGACATGGTCAGAAGGGGAATCTGGCAGCGATGCTACACCACGTTGCCCAGTTGAATGATAGGAAGATACATCGCCACTACGAGTCCACCGACCAGCGCGCCGAGGACGACGATCACGAACGGCTCGCACAGACTCGAAAGCAGGCCGATCTTTTCGTCGACCTGACGGTCGGCGAGCGAGGCGACGTCGAGCAGCATGGCGTCGAGTGCCCCGGACTCCTCTGCAACGGCCACGGGCTGGATCACGTCGGCAGGAAAGCAGCCCGTGGCGCGCATCGCGGACGCAAGCCGCTCCCCGTGCCGCAGGCGCGCGCTGATGCCCGCGCTGGCATGATCGAAGAAGGCGTTGCCGCTCGCATGGGTGAGTGAATCGAACGCATCGGCCAGCGGCGTGCCCGCGGCGAGCAGGGTTCCGAGCGCGCGGCTCCAGCGTGCCGCGCATAGCGCCGTGAGCAGCGAGCCGGTGAACGGCAGCTTGAGCACGGCGCGGCCGAAAGCGATGCGGGCTCGCGCCGAGCGCCGCAGCAGGGTGAGCACCGCCCCCGTGCCTGCCGCAAGGCCGATCGCGACGGGCACGCTCCAGCGCGCCACGGCGGCGGAGAGCATCAGCACGAACTGCGTGGGCGCGGGCAGCGCGGCGCCGAAGCCGTCGAAGATCTGCTTGAAGGTGGGCACGACCCAGACCAGTAACGCTGCCGTGATGGCGATGGCAAGCAGCAGGACCGCAACCGGATAGGTGAGCGCCGCGCGTACCTTCGAACGCTGCGCGGCGGCGCGCTCGCGGTCGTCGGCGATGCGCCCGAGCACGCCGGCGAGCGTGCCGGACGCCTCGCCCACCGCGACGAGCTGGCAGTAGAGCACGCCGAAACGGGCGGGATGGCGCGCGAGCGAATCGGAAAAGCGCATTCCTGCGGTGATGTCGCGCGCGAGCGCACCTGCGATACGCGGCATGCCACCCGGGCCGGGCGACTGCGCGAGCAGTTCGAGCGACGGTGCGAGCGGCAGGCCGGCGCGTTGCAGGCTCGACAACTGGCGCGTGAAGCGCGTGACGTCGGCGTGGCTTGCGCGCGGACGTGGGGCAGCGCGCCGCTGCGCGAGCGCGGTGACAGTGACGCGTTCGCGTTTCAGTGCGTGCCTGGCGGTGGCGGCATCGACGGCGATCAGCGTGCCACGCCGCGGCTTGCCGGCAGTATCGACGCCTTGCCACGCGTAGTGCCACTCGGCTGGCGGCTGGGCGTGCTTTTCGCGAGCGGGCGTCATGCCGCATCCGTTGCCGAGAGCGCTTCGGCGAGGCTCGTGGTGCCGTCGCGCACGCGTGCGAGCGCCGCATCTCGCAGGGTCGCGACACGTTCTGCGCGCGCCTGCCGTGCGATGGCTCGGGCACCTTGTTTGGCGACGATCAGGTCGCGCAGCGCCTCGGACACCGGCATCACCTCGTGAATCCCGATACGCCCGCGATACCCGATACCGTGACACGCTTCGCAGCCGTTCGCGGCATAGATCTCCTCCTGCGCATCCAGCCCGGCGGCGCGCAGCGTCGCGGCCGATTCGCGGGCGAGCGTGCGGCACTGCAGGCAGAGCTTGCGCACGAGCCGCTGTGCCGTGACGAGTCTCACCGCACCGGCGAGGTTATAAGGCTCGACGCCGATATCGATCAGCCGCGCCGCGGCGGCGGGCGCGTCGTTGGTATGCAGCGTGGAGAGCACGAGATGTCCCGTTTGTGCCGCCTTCACCGCGACGCCGGCGGTTTCCTCGTCGCGGATCTCGCCGATCATGATGACGTCCGGATCCTGGCGCAGCAGCGCGCGCAACGCGACGGCGAACGTGAGGCCCGCCTTTTCGCGCACGTTGACCTGGTTGATGCCCGCGAGCTGGATTTCGGCAGGGTCTTCCACGGAGCACAGGTTACGCGCATCGTTGTTGAGCATTTGCAGGAAGCAGTAGAGCGAGAGCGTCTTGCCGCTGCCGGTAGGACCGGTGACGAGCACGAGTCCGTGCGGCGCGCCGATTGCGTCGGCGACGGCCTGCCGCTGCGCCTCGTCGAGCCCGAGCGCGGCAAACGAGAGATTCGCGGGCAGGGCTTCGAGCCGTCGCAGCACGAGCTTCTCGCCGAAGAGCGTGGGCAGCGAATTCACGCGATAGTCCTCGGCGGGCTGCACCGAGCCGGGCGGCGCGAGCCGCAAGCGTCCGTCGAGTGGAATGCGCCTCTCCGCAATGTCCATGCGCGCGAGCACCTTCACGCGCGTGATGAACGCGTCGCGCAGATGAGCGGGCGGCCGCGCCGCTTCGTGCAGCACGCCGTCGATGCGCAGACGGATACGCCAGCCACGTTCGAGCGGTTCGATGTGAAGATCGGACGCATTGCGGCGCGCCGCTTCGCGCAGCATGTCGGTGAGGAGCCGCACGGCGGGCGCGTCGTCAACGTCGCTTGTGGCGATTGATGCAGGCGCTGTGGAGCGAGCGATGCCGCCGCTGCCGCCCGTTGCCTGCGCGGGCGCGCAGGCACGGCGCGCCGCCTCGCGGGAGGGAATGGAAAACATGGATTTCCGGCTGAAGCCGCGTTCATGGAGGATGGCTCCATCATCGAGCGACGCGCGACTCGCGCGCCACTCGGTCAAACGGCTAACGCCCCGGCAACAGCTTCTTGGCTATCTTCAGCGTGCTGGCGCGCGGCTTCGCGCCGGGCTTGAAGAGCTTCACCGTGCGTACGGCCTGGTCGTCGCTGCGCAGCACTTCGAGCTTCACGTCGCCAATCTGCAGGCACACGTCGCCCTCGGGAATCTCCTCCAGCATTTCGAGGATCAGGCCGTTAAGTGTTTTCGGCCCGTCGGTGGGCAGGGTGAGATGCAGCCAGCGGTTCAACTCGCGCAAAGGCATGCTGCCAGGCACGATGCATTCGCCGTCCTCGTTCCAGCCGCCGCGGCCGGCGCCGCTACGCGGCAGGGTCGTGGTGAACTCGCCGATCAGTTCCTCGATGATGTCTTCCGGTGTGACGAGACCTTCCATCTCGCCGTATTCGTTGACCACGAGCGCGATGCGGTGGCGGCTTTCCTGGAAGTACTGAAGCTGCTGGAAGACGGGCGTGCCGGTCGGCACGAAATACGGTTCGTCGAGCAGCTCGCGCAGCGTGTCACGCTCCAGTTCCTGGTTGTGCAGCGCCGAGAGCGTCTTGCGCACGTGGAGCACACCCAGGACGCGGTCGATGTCGCCCTGGTAGACGATCAGCCGGTTGTGATAGCAGGTCTCGAGCTGATGGAGGATGTTGTCGAGCGGCGCGTCGAAGTCGAGCGCCTCGATGCGCCGGCGCGGAATCATCACATCATCGACGGTGATGTTCTCCAGATCGAACAGGTTCAGCAGGACGCTGCGGTGCTTGGTCGGCATGAAGCTGCCGGACTCGAGCACGATCGTGCGCAGTTCTTCGGTCGAGAGGCGCTGGTCGCGCGCGTTGGTCGTGTTGATGTGCAAAAGACGCAGCACGCTGTTGGCGAACAGGTTCACGAACCAGACGATCGGCTTGGTCACGCGCATGAGCGGCGCGATCAGAAGACTCGCGGGCAGGGCGATCTTTTCCGGGAAGGTCGCGCCCACGATCTTCGGCGTGATCTCCGCGAACACGATGATCAGGAACGCGACGATGCCGGTTGCGATCGAGAGCACGAGGTTGTTGTGGCCGAAGGTGCGCAGCGCGATCGAGGTTGTGAGAACCGGGATGATCGTATTGAAGAGGTTGTTGCCGATCAGGATGACCGTGAGCAGCAGGTCTGTGCGGCCGAGCAGATTCTGGGTGGTTTTCGCGCCGAGCGTGCCGTGGTTGGCGAGGTGTTTCAGCCGATGGCGGTTGAGCGCCATCATCGCTGTTTCGGAGATGGAGAAGAAGCTGGAGCAGATGAGCAGCACGAAGACGGCGCCTATCTGCGCCCATAACGGGAGGTGGTCCACGCGTCGCGAAAGTCAGAGAAATGGATGGGGAGACTATAGCAGAGGGCTTTTTTGCGCCGGATGTGGCGAGAGCGGGCGCCGATGCCATACGGACGTTGGGAGACGTTGGTGCCGTTGGTGCATGTCCCACGGGCGCTTGCGGGGCAGGGCATTGCAAACAGGCGAAAAAAAACCGCGCAATGCTTGCGCGGTTTTTCCGAAATTCTGGTCGGGGTGAGAGGATTCGAACCTCCGGCCTCTACGTCCCGAACGTAGCGCTCTACCAGGCTAAGCTACACCCCGAATTTACTGCTGGACTCTGCAACGTACCGCGTCTTGTTCAAGACTGGCGCGTCGTCGAGTAAGAACATAATTCTAGCAGGCTCTCTTTGTAAATGGAAGAGGGGAAGGTCGAAATCGCCGCTGCGGCGGCCTGCGCTTCGGCTCTCGCGCATTCCAGCGTGTGGTCGAGCGCGCCCGAGCGCGTAATCGCCGTGAAGATTTCGTCGAAACGCGTCGTGCTGCCCTGTTCGATCGCCTCGCGCGCGAGGGCCGCTTCAGCCGCTGTGCCGTGCTCGATCAGCCAGATGAGCGGCAGCGTGGGCTTGCCTTCGCGCAGGTCGTCGCCGGCGTTCTTGCCCATTGCTTCGGCCGTGCCCGCGTAGTCGAGCCAGTCGTCCATGATCTGGAATGCCGTGCCAATGCGCCGGCCGAACTCGGCGGCCGCTTCTTCCGTTCGCGCATCCGACCCCGAAAGCACTGCGCCCAGTTGCGCGGCCGCTTCGAACAGCTTGGCCGTCTTGTAGCGGATTACCTGCATGTAGCGCGACACGTCCACGTCGGCGTCGTGCATGTTCAGCAGTTGGAGCACCTCGCCTTCGGAGATGATCGTGGTCGCCGCGGAAAGGATTTCCATCACGCGCATCTTGCCCACGCCCACCATCATCTCGAACGAGCGCGAGTACAGGTAGTCGCCCACGAGCACGCTCGCGGCATTGCCGAAGAGCGCATTGGCCGTCTGGCGGCCGCGCCGCAGGTCGGATTCGTCGACGACGTCGTCGTGCAGCAGCGTCGCGGTATGGATGAATTCCACCACGGCGGCGAGTTCGTGACGATGCGTGCTGCGGTCGCCGAGCGCCCCCGCGACGAGCAGCAGCAGCGCTGGGCGCAGCCGCTTGCCCCCCGCGCCGATGATGTACTCGGAGATCTGGTTGATCAGCATCACCTCGGACGCCAGGCTTTGCCGGATGACGCGGTTGACCTGCTCCATGTCATCGGCAATCGGGGCGAGCAGGGCAGCTGCGCTGGGGGTGTGGGTGGCGGTGGACGACATGATGGCAAATAGGGGTAGTGCCGCGGATTATAAGGCGAATCGCACAAACGTCGGACCTTGGGGCCCCTCGACGTTGGCCTTGAAGCCAGGGGCGAGCCACGGAAAACACCCGCCCGGCGGCGCTTTCGGCGCTGCGCGGGGAAACGCCCCGGCGGGTGCGTCCCGGCACAGAACGGTAGCTGTCAAGGAGTTTTGACTGCGTGGCTAACTCTATGTATAATCGAGGGTTTCCGGCGCGTAGTGTGTCCGGAAAGTATTCTCAGAGTGAGGTTCTCAATGTACGCGGTCATAAAAACCGGCGGCAAGCAGTACAAGGTTGCCGTTGGCGAAAAACTTAAAGTAGAACAGATACCGGCAGACATTGACGCAGAAATCACGCTCGACCAGGTTCTCGCAGTGGGCGAAGGCGAATCGATTAAGTTCGGTACGCCACTGGTCAGTGGGGCTTCCGTCAAGGCTACCGTCGTCTCCCACGGTCGTCACGCCAAAGTGACCATCTTCAAGATGCGTCGCCGGAAGCACTACCAGAAGCATGGCGGCCACCGCCAGAACTACACCGAACTGCGCATCGACGCGATCAACGCGTAAGCGCACGCAGGTAAAGGAGCAAACAAATGGCACACAAAAAGGCAGGCGGCTCTTCCCGTAACGGCCGCGATTCCGAGTCGAAACGACTTGGCGTGAAGGTGTTCGGCGGCCAGGCAATTCTCGCCGGCGGCATTATCGTTCGCCAGCGCGGCACGCGCATGCACCCGGGCAACAACGTAGGCATCGGCAAGGACCACACGCTCTACGCGCTGGTTGACGGCCACGTCACGTTCTCGACCAAGGGCGCAGCCAACAAGCACATGGTCAACGTCGTTCCGGCAGCGGCCTAAGCTTTATTTAGTCCGCTCGTGAGGCGGCCTAACAAGCGACGCAAGGAAGGCCCCGCGAAGTTTGCGGGGCCTTTTTGTTTATCGGCCGGCCGGTGATTTCCCGGCCGGATTGCGGGCGCAAGCCTGCCGCAGCGCATGCCCACGACGCTGGCCGTTCGGTCAGGTTGGTCAAGCGGGGCCGCGCGCGGCAAAATAACGACATCCACGGGACGGAGTAACGCATGAAGTTCATTGACGAAGCGAAGATCGAAGTCATCGCCGGTGATGGGGGTGATGGCAGCGCGTCGATGCGGCGCGAGAAGTTCGTCCCGTTCGGCGGCCCGGACGGCGGCGATGGCGGCCGCGGCGGCAGCGTCTACGCGGTCGCGGACCGCAACATCAACACGCTAATCGACTACCGCTATACGAAGAAGCACCTGGCGCGCAACGGCGAAAACGGCCGCGGCTCGGACTGCTACGGCAAGGGCGGCGACGACATTACGCTGCGCATGCCGGTGGGCACGGCCATTACCGATCAGGACACGGGCGAGCTGATCGCCGACCTCACCGAGCACGACCAGCGCGTGATCGTCGCGCAGGGCGGCGCGGGCGGCCTCGGCAACCTGCATTTCAAATCATCCACGAACCGCGCGCCGCGCCAGAAGACCGAAGGCAAGCCCGGCGAGCGCCGTATGCTCAAGCTCGAGCTGAAGGTGCTGGCCGATGTCGGCCTGCTCGGCATGCCGAACGCGGGCAAGTCCACGTTCATCTCGGCAGTTTCGAACGCCAAGCCCAAGATTGCCGATTATCCGTTTACGACCCTCGCGCCGAATCTGGGCGTGGTGCGCGTGGGGCCGAGCAAGAGCTTCGTGATCGCCGACATTCCGGGCCTGATCGAAGGCGCAGCGGAGGGCGCCGGGCTCGGTCATCAGTTCCTGCGCCACCTGCAACGCACGAATCTGCTGCTGCATCTGGTCGATCTCGCCCCGTTCGACGAGGCCGTCGATCCGGTCGCCGAGGCGAAGGCTATCGTCGAAGAACTGCGCAAGTACGACGAGACGCTCTATGAAAAGCCGCGCTGGCTGGTCCTGAACAAGCTCGACATGGTGCCCGAAGAGGAGCGTGCCGCTCGCGTTGCCGACTTCGTGGAGCGCTTCGAGTGGGACGGCCCGGTGTTCGAGATTTCTGCGCTCACGGGGCAGGGCTGCGAAAACCTCTGCTATGCGGTGTACGACTACGTCTCGTCGCACTCGGACGCGCGCCGTGCGGCCGAAGCGGAAGATCTCGCGTCCGACGTGCGTTTTCGCGAAGGGCCGGGTGAGGGTGGCGTTCAGCCGCCGGCGTCGCAGGACTAGCCCATCTTCGCCCGCACCGGCGTGCGTGTCACGCTGGCAGCATTACACATCGTCAGTCATTTGGGAGACCGCGCGGTATGCGTTCCGTCATTGCCGATTCCCGGCGTCTGGTAGTGAAAGTCGGTTCGAGCCTCGTCACCAATGATGGCCGCGGGCTCGATCATGCAGCGATCGGCCGTTGGGCCTCGCAGATCGCGGCGCTGCGCACGCGGGGATTCGAGGTCGTGCTCGTCAGCTCGGGGGCGATTGCAGAGGGCATGCAGCGGCTTGGCTGGAGCAAGCGTCCACGCGAAATCGACGAATTGCAGGCGGCCGCGGCGGTCGGCCAGATGGGGCTCGCGCAGGTGTACGAAAGCAGCTTCGCCGGGCATGACATCCGCACCGCGCAGATCCTCCTCACGCATGCCGACCTCGCCGACCGCGAGCGCTATCTGAACGCGCGCTCGACGCTGCTCACGCTGCTGCGTCTGGGGGTCGTGCCGATCATCAACGAGAACGACACGGTCGTCACCGACGAAATCAAGTTCGGTGACAACGACACGCTGGGCGCGCTCGTCGCGAACCTCATCGAAGGCGACGCGCTCGTCATCCTTACCGACCAGAGCGGGCTTTACACGGCGGATCCGCGCAAGGATCCGGCCGCCACACTGGTGCGCGAGGCCGACGCGGGCAAGCCCGAGCTCGAGGCCATGGCGGGCGGCGCGGGGTCGAGCATCGGTCGTGGCGGCATGCTCACCAAGATCCTCGCGGCCAAGCGCGCGGCGCATAGCGGCGCGAACACGGTGATCGCAAGCGGCCGGGAGCCCGATGTGCTCGTGCGTCTCGCCTCGGGCGAGGCGATCGGCACGCAGCTCGTCGCGCGCACGGCCCGCATGGCGGCCCGCAAGCAATGGATGGCCGATCACCTGCAGGTGCGTGGCCATGTGGTGATCGACGACGGGGCCGTGGATAAACTCACCGCGGACGGCAAGAGCCTGCTGCCGATCGGCGTGATCGGCGTGCAGGGGGCGTTCGCGCGCGGCGAAGTCATTGCATGCCTGAACAGCGCCGGCGTGGAGGTGGCGCGTGGGCTCACGAACTACAGCAGCGCGGAAGCGAAGCTGATCCAGCGTCGTCCGAGCGGAGAGATCGAGGCTGTGCTCGGCTACATGCTGGAGCCGGAGCTGATCCACCGCGACAATCTCGTGCTGGTTTAACCTGCGTCCCGCATCCGTGGCGGAAAGACCGGCAACAAAAAAGCTGCCCCGGCAACGAGTCGGGGCAGCTTTTTTACGATGTTCGCGGCAGAGCGTCAGCGGATCAGCGATGCCTGCGTGCGACCGTAGCGAATGTTGTCGACGATGACCTGGGCCTTCGCTACCGGCATCTTGTTCGCGCAGAAATAGTCCTGATAGAGCGTGGCATGGTACGCATTCAGCGAGCCGTTTTCGATGCGCGACCAGTCGTTGGCGACGGTCTGGTCCCAGTCGTTGTGATCGGCGTCGAGACTTGCGTACAGGCGCCACTCGTAGGTGTCGCAACGTATGCCCTCGTAGTTCACGTTGCGTGCGCCGCTCGGGCTCGTGATGACGACCGTGTAGCGCACGACGCCGTCGGAGCCGACCGTCAGCGAGGCCGGATCGACCGCGAACCTGAGCGGTGTGTTGTTCGAGACTTCGAATGGCAGCAGCTTCGCGTCCGCCGACGGCATCGGCGGCAGGCCTTCGAGCTTGTTTTCCTTCCAGTTGCCCTGGCGGTCGAACAGGTAGACGAACGCGCTGTCGTCCTGGTTGGTCGGGCCGGAACTGCCGCAGGCGGCCAGCAGGACACTACTTGCGGCCGCGGTGCACACCGCGGCGAGAGCAAATCGTTTCAAATTGATTTTCCTTCGAAGCAACGGCCCGGCCTTTAAAGCGCAGTGCCACAAATACGAACGGCGGCGCGAACCGTGGGTTCGCGTCGCCGGTTTCCGCTCGGCACGCCGTCGTTGCCCGCTTAGTCGTGCTCGCCCGGCGCAGGCACGATCATACTCCCGCCGCCCGGCCCACAGTCGGTTTCGAGCGCCGGGGCGGCCTGCACGGCATCGGCGTGCGCCGACGTGACGATGCGCGGATAGCGGACCTCGTGGGCGTGCATGCCGCGCTCCTGGCGCGGCGCGGTGGCGCGCCGCAGGAAGCGCGACAACTCGGTCAACGCGAGCTGATAGACGTCGCGCTTGAACTCGATGACCGCCTCAAGCGGCACCCAGTATTCGTTCCAGCGCCACGCATCGAACTCGGGATGCTCCGTTGCCCGCAGGCAGATATCGCAGTCGCGCCCGACCATGCGCAGCAGAAACCAGATCTGTTTCTGACCGCGATAATGGCCGCGCACTTCGCGCTTGATGAACTTGTCCGGCACCTCATAACGCAGCCAGTCGCGCGTGCGACCGACGATCTTGACGTGCTCAGGAAGCAGCCCGGTTTCTTCGTGCAACTCCCGATACATTGCCTGCAAGGGGGTCTCACCATATTTGATGCCTCCTTGCGGAAACTGCCAGGAATGTTCGCGAACCCGCTTGCCCCAAAACACCTCGTTGTGCGCGTTCAAGAGGATGATGCCGACGTTCGGGCGAAAGCCTTCACGATCCAGCATACAACCACCTTCGAATCCTTTAAAATTGCTTTGATTATAAACAGATAACGGTCCTCACGCACCCGACAGCCGGAAGATTGGCGCGATTTGCGGCGCGCGCGCAAGCGGCGCTGAGCGCAAGGCTGGTTCGCGTGATCGGTGCGGCGCATGGGGCGTTGTCATAATGTCGGGTCTGTGAACTCCATCGTTGGACTCTTTCGGGCGGCCTCTCACCGGGCCGCCGCCTTTGGAAAATCTGAATGAAAGCCTCCCGTTTCTTTATCGGCACCCTGAAGGAAGCGCCGGCTGACGCCGAAATCGTCAGCCACAAGTTGATGGTCCGCGCGGGCATGATCCGCCGCGTCGCGGGCGGCATCTACAACTATCTGCCGATCGGCCTGCGTTCGATCCGCAAGGTCGAGCAGATCGTGCGTGAGGAAATGAACCGCGCGGGCGCCATCGAGCTCCTGATGCCGGCCGTGCAGCCGGCCGAGCTCTGGCAGGAATCGGGACGCTGGGAAAAATACGGGCCAGAACTGCTGCGCTTCAAGGATCGCAAGCAGAGCGATTTCGTGATGGGGCCGACGCACGAGGAAGTCGTGACCGACATCGCGCGCAACCAGATCAAGAGCTACCGTCAGCTGCCGGTGAACTTCTACCAGGTGCAGACGAAGTTCCGCGACGAAATCCGTCCCCGTTTCGGTGTGATGCGCGGCCGCGAGTTCATCATGAAGGACGCGTACTCGTTCGACAAGGACGTCGAAGGCCTCAAGGTCTCCTACCAGAAGATGTACGACGCGTACGTGCGCATCTTTACCCGTCTCGGTCTGCAGTTCCGCGCGGTCGCGGCCGACAACGGCTCGATCGGCGGCAGCGGCTCGCACGAGTTCCACGTGATCGCCGAGACGGGCGAGGACGATATCGCCTACTGCCCGACCTCGGAGTTTGCGGCCAACGTCGAAGCGGCCGATGCGCTGCCGCTTGTCGCCACGCGCGGTCCGGCCACCGAGGCCCTCACGAAGATGTCGACGCCTGGCGCGGCGAAGTGCGAGGCCGTGGCCGAACTGCTTGGTATTGCGCTCGAGCGCACCATCAAGTCGATCGTGCTGGCAACGGAGAACGAGGGCGCCGAGCCCACGATCTGGCTGCTGATGCTGCGCGGCGACCACGACCTGAACGAGATCAAGGTGTCCAAGCTCGAAGGCCTCGCCAACTTCCGCTTCGCGACCGAAGCCGAGATCGTCGAGTGGTTCGGCACGCCGCCGGGCTACCTCGGGCCGCTCAACACGAAGAAGCCGGTGAAGGTGATTGCCGACTCGACGGTCGCGAACATGAGCGACTTCGTGGTGGGTTCGAACGAAGTGGACTTCCACACCACGGGCGTGAACTGGGGCCGCGACCTGCCGGAGCCGGTCGTCGCCGACATCCGCAACGTGCGCAAGGGCGATCCCTCGCCGGACGGCAAGGGCGTGCTCGACATCTGCCGCGGCATCGAGGTGGGCCACGTGTTCCAGCTCGGCACCAAGTACTCCGACGCAATGGGCGCGACCTTCCTCGCCGAGAACGGCAAGCCCGCACCGATGCAGATGGGCTGCTACGGCATTGGCGTCACGCGTATTCTCGGCGCGGCGATCGAGCAGAACTTCGACGAGAAGGGCATCATCTGGCCGGAATCGATTGCGCCGTTCGAAGTGGTGATCTGCCCGATGGGCATGGACCGCAGCGAGCTCGTGCGCGAGCACGCCGAGCGCGTCTACGATGAGCTCGTGAAGGCCGGCGTGGACGTGATCCTCGACGACCGCGGCGAGCGTCCGGGCGTGATGTTCGCCGACTGGGAGCTGATCGGCGTGCCGCATCGGCTCGTGATTGGCGAGCGCGGCCTCAAGGAAGGCAAGATCGAGTATCAGGGCCGCCGCGACACCGACCCGACGCTGCTGCCGGCCGAAGAGGCCGCGCAGGCGGTAGCGCAGAAGGTCCGCGCGGCGCTCGCGCGCTAAGCGGCAGGGAGCGCCGCAAGCGTGGAATACAGCTTCGTCTCCGCAACCGTCCTGCTGCTTCTCATCACCGATCCGCTCGGCAACATTCCGCTGTTCATCGGATGTCTGCATCATGTGGCGCCGCAGCGCCGGGCGATCGTGATTCTGCGGGAAGTGGCGATTGCGTTCGTGATCCTGCTCATCTTCATGGTGGCCGGCAACGGCTTCCTGCGGATGATGGGGCTCACAGACACGTCGCTGCGCATTGGCGGCGGCATCGTGCTGTTCCTGATCGCGCTGCGCATGATCTTCCCGCATCCGGGCGGGCCGTTCGGCGGTGGCGACAAGGATCACGAGCCGCTCATCGTGCCGCTTGCCATTCCTGCGCTGGCGGGCCCCTCGGCACTCGCCACCGTCATGCTGCTCACCTCGCAGGCACCGGGCAAGCTGTACGAATGGATCGGGGCGCTCACCGTGACGATGGCAGTCTGCGCCGGTGTGCTGGTGCTGGCAGAGCGCATCCAGCAGTGGCTGGGCGAGCGTGTCGTGACGGCGTTCGAACGCCTGATGGGCCTCGTGCTGGTGGCGATTTCGGTGGAAATGATCCTCGCCGGGATCAGCGCCTTCGTGCATCACCTCTGAGGCTCGCTCCCGTCTCGCACCCGGTGCCAACGGCACCAACAGAAAAGCGGCCCGCGGGCCGCTTTCTTCATGGCGTGTCCGGCGCCGCCTGAGCGGCGGGCGACCCGATTCAGGCGCCTTCAGTCAGCGCCCGGATGGTCGGCAGATTGCGCCAGTAGCCCTTGGCGTCCATGCCGCAGCCGAACACATAGCGATCCGGCACCGAGAAACCGCAGAAGTCGGGGTGCAGCGGCTTCGCCTTCGGAATGATCTTTTCGCACAGCACGGCCGAGAGGAAGCGTTTCGCGCCCATCGCGAGGATGCGGTCGCGAATCGCGGCCATGGTCTCGCCCTCGTCGAGAATATCGTCGAGCACGATCACCACGCGGTCCTTCACCGACTCGCGCGGCGCGACGCGCCATTGCATCTCGGCGCTGCCCTTGATGGCGTTGCGATATCGGGTGAGATGGATGTAATCGAACTCGAGCGGAAAATCGAGGTGCGGCAGCAGCATGCCGGTGAACACGGCGGCGCCGCCCATCACCGACAGCACGAGCGGGAAGTCCTCGCTGATTTCGTTGCGGATGGCTTCGGCCATCCGGCCGATCGACGCATTGACTTCGCCCTCGGAAACGATTTCTTCGGAGTGGCGGAAAATGTGGAGGGCTTCTTCGCGATTCATGACTGTGGCGGGACCGTAGCTGTAGCTATGAAGTGTGGGAAATAACGCCGGCGCGCGCTACAGCATAAACCCGCGCATTCCAGCTTGCGCGCCGCGTTACGAAAAGGCCCGGGCGCGGCACACGCACTGTGCCGCGCCCGGGCCCGACAGATTAGCGCATGCCGGGCATCATGCCCTTCATGCCGCGCATCATCTTCTGCAGGTTGCCGCCCTTCAGCTTCTTCATCATCGTGCGCATCTGCTCGTACTGATTGAGCATGCGGTTCACTTCCTGCACCTGCACGCCCGCGCCGGCCGCGATGCGGCGCTTGCGCGTGGCCTTGATGAGCTCGGGCTTGGCGCGCTCGGTGGGCGTCATCGAGTTGATGATGCCCTCCATGCGGCGCAGCTGCTTTTCGGCGACGCCCATGTCGGCGCCGGCCGCAGCCTGCTGGAACTGTGCGGGCAGCTTGTCCATGAGCGTCGAAAGGCCGCCCATCTTCTTCATCTGCGAGAGCTGCGCGCGAAAGTCGTTGAGGTCGAAGTCGCCGCCTTTCTTGACCTTGTCGGCGAGCTTCTGGGCCGCCTGCACGTCCACGCCGCGCTGCGCTTCCTCGACGAGCGCGAGAATGTCGCCCATGCCTAGAATCCGGTTCGCCATGCGGTCCGGGTGGAAGACTTCGAGGCCGTCGAGCTTTTCGGCCACGCCGACGAACTTGATCGGCTTGCCGGTGATGTGGCGCACGGAGAGCGCCGCGCCGCCGCGCGAGTCGCCATCGAGCTTGGTGAGCACGACGCCGGTGAGCGGTAGCGCGTCGTTGAACGCCTTGGCGGTGTTGACGGCGTCCTGGCCGAGCATCGCGTCGACGACGAAAAGCGTTTCGGCCGGCTTGAGCGTTGCGTGCAGCGCGGCGATTTCCTGCATCATCGCTTCGTCGATACCGAGCCGGCCAGCCGTGTCGACGAGCAGCACATCGTGATAGTGGCGCTTGGCCCAGTCCACCGCCGCGTTGGCGATATCGACCGGCTTCTGGTCGGGCTGCGACGGGAAAAAGTCGGCGCCGACCTGCTCGGTCACCGTCTTCAGCTGTGCGATAGCGGCCGGACGATAGACGTCGCACGAAACGGTGAGCACCTTCTTCTTGTACTTCTCGCGCAGCAATTTGGCGAGCTTGCCGACCGTGGTGGTCTTGCCCGCGCCCTGCAGACCGGCCATCAGCACCACGGCGGGCGGGGTGACGGCGAGATCGAGTTCGGCGGCCTTGCCTTCATAGTCGCCGCCGATCACGGCCGTCAGTTCGCGCTGCACCACGGCGACGAGCGCCTGGCCTGGCGAGAGGCTGGCGATCACTTCTTCGCCGAGTGCCTTTTCCTTCACCTTGGCGATGAACTCGCGCACGACGGGCAGCGCGACGTCCGCCTCGAGCAGTGCAAGACGCACTTCGCGCAGCATTTCCTGCGTGTTGGCCTCGGTCAGCCGGGCTTCGCCGCGCAGCGTCTTGACGACGCGCGCCATCCGTTGAGTGAGATTGTCGAGCATGGGGAGCGGTGAGCAGTGCGGCCGGGCCAAGACCCGCGCGGGGGCAATCCGGCGCGCACCAAGGGGCCTATAGTAAACTTCGAACATGGATATTGTACTGTATGCCCTCACCGTGCTCCTGTATGGCGGACTGTGCGCCGCCGACTGGCGCGCGTTGCGTCATGCCGGCATGGAACCGCTGCTCGGCAGCGTGCCCGCTGTGCCGGTGCCGGTCGCCGGCACGGCGGCCGCTGCACGCCCCACGGGCACGCGCAACTTCGGGCCGTTCTCGCGCACGCTGCTCTTCATCGCGCTCGCCGCGCATGGCGTGCTGCTGCACATGACGATCTTCCCCGCCCACGAGATGATCTTTGGCTTCGCGTTCGCGCTGTCGGCGATGTTCTGGCTCGGCGCGGGTATCTACTGGATCGAGAGCTTTTTCTTCCAGCTCGACGGGCTGCGTCTGTTGCTGCTGCCGCTCGCTGCCGTGGCGTCGCTCCTGCCGCTCGTGTTCGGCGGGGTGCGCGTGCTGCCGTACGCCGCCGCGCCGATGTTCAAGCTGCATTTCGTCATTGCCAACGTCGCCTACGGGCTCTTTGCGATCGCCGCGCTGCACGCGGTGCTGATGCTGGCCGTCGAGCGCCGCCTGCACGCGTTGCGCGGCGGTGGCTTCCAGCGCAATGCCAGCACGCGCGGTGGCGGCTGGCTCTCGAACTGGATCGAGACGCTGCCGCCACTCCTCACGATGGAGAAGCTGCTGTTCCGCCTGATCAGCGCGGGCTTCGTGCTGCTCACGCTCACGCTCGCCTCCGGCATCGTATTTAGCGAGCAGCTGATCGACCGGCCGCTCTCCCTCGATCACAAGACCGTGTTCGCGATCCTCTCATGGGTCATGTTCGGCGCGCTGCTCACCGCGCGCAGGATCTCGGGCTGGCGCGGCCGTGCCGCGCTGCGCTGGGTGATTGCGTCGTTCGTTGCGCTGCTGCTTGCCTACGTCGGCAGCCGGTTCGTCTTCGAGGTGCTGCTGCACCGTGCCGTTGTTTGAGCGCGTGCCTGGGCGCGTATCCATCCTTCATCCAGGCATTAATGGCTGCGTTGACCCGGCCTTAATCTCATGAGACAGATTTTTTTCCTCATCCTGCTCTTCGTCGTCGGGCAGTGGCTCGTCAAGGCGCTGCGCCGTGCGCAGCCGCAGTCGCGTCCCGATCAGCAGAACGGGCAGGGCGCGCGGCGCGCGCAGGACGGCGCGAACTCCGCGAACGACCGCGGGCGCCGCGCGTCGTTGCCTGAGCTGATGGTCCGCTGCGCCGAGTGTGGCGTGCATACGCCGCAGAGCGATTCGGTGACGATGGGCTCGCAGTCGTTCTGCAGCCAGGACCATGCGCGCGCCTATGCCGCGCGTCACGCGGGCCAGGACCGCGCGGCGCGATGAACACGGCATCGCCATCGTTCGAGGTGGATACGCAGGGGTGGGTGGCCGCCGCGCGTCATCTGCCGTCGCCGAACTTCGAGGCGCGGCCTGTGGGCGCCGTGCCGACGCTGATCGTAGTGCACAACATCAGTCTCCCGCCGGACACCTTCGGCGGACCCGAGATCGCCGACCTCTTCCTCAATCGCCTCGATTGCGACGCGCATCCGTACTTCGATCAGCATCTGCGCGGCGTGCGCGTCTCGGCGCACTTCGTGATTCATCGTGACGGCGCGCTCGAGCAGTTCGTTTCCTGCAACGAGCGCGCGTGGCATGCAGGCGTCTCCAGCTTCTTCGGCCGCGAGCGCTGCAACGATTTCTCGATCGGCATCGAGCTCGAAGGCAGCGACGCCAGCGCGTTCGAAGCCGCGCAATACGCGACGCTCGCGGCGCTGGTGAACACGCTTGCCGTGCGCTATCCGATCGAGGCGCTCGCCGGCCATTCCGACATCGCGCCTGGCCGCAAGACCGATCCCGGTCCGTACTTCGACTGGACGCGGTTGCAGCGCGACACGCAACTCGGCCACACGTTCTTCCCCTACCTTCACTCGCGCGACGCGGCGTCGTGACGCGTGGGCAGCGCGACTAAAAGTCAGTCGGTCTGCTCGGCGTTGCCCATTAAACGGGCACTCGTCGTGCGCAATGCCGGTGTAATCCTGCCCCCGTCGCAGACCACTTGATCGGGCGTCCGGCGCCAACGCCCGCGCGGTATGGGCTCACGCCTTGTCAAGATGGGACCAGTAAAAAAAGGCGTTTGACCACCCGGCAAGTTCCACTATACTTTGTACCCGAAACAGAGCTTTACACCATATGTTGTGTTGTACCGCGGCGCCCCGCTCCACGAGCACGGCGCCGCGCGCGTTACAGACATAGGAAAAAGAACTTTGTGCGGTGCATGCGGGCGAGAGAACCGGCGCACCGGCTGTAATCGAGAAAAAGGTACAGCCAATGATCGCGGCATCCACGATGAAGACTGGCATCACGTTTGTCCCATCAGCCTTGCCGCATCCGGCAGCCTCGCCAGGCTGGCTTTTTTTCTCCGCAATACCGTCCGCGCACACGGGGGCGCGGCGTCCGATTTAATCCGCGAACATTCTTCGCACACTTCCAGGACCAGGAGCTTTGCACATGCAAACGACCGATAACGTCTCGACCCGGTTTGAAGGCGCGCCTGGCGCGCACGCGCTGGGCGGCCAGCAGCAGGATGGCCAGACGAGCGCGACGCAGTTCGCCGACCACAAGGTGATCCGTCGCAACGGCAGCGTGGTGTCATTCGAGCCTTCGAAGATCGCAATCGCGATGACGAAGGCGTTTCTGGCAGTCAACGGCGGGCAAGGCGCGGCGTCGGCACGCGTGCGCGAACTCGTCGAGCAACTCACGCAGAACGTCGTGCGCGCGCTCGTGCGCAGCCGCCCGAACGGCGGCACGTTCCATATCGAAGACATCCAGGACCAGGTCGAGCTCGCGCTGATGCGCGGCGGCGAGCACAACATCGCGCGCGCCTACGTGCTCTACCGCGAGAAGCGCAACCAGGAGCGCGGCGTTGCCCAGGAAGCCGCGGCGCCGGCAGCGCCTGGCCTGAACGTCACCGACAACGGCGTGACCCGGCCGCTCGACCTGAACGCGCTGCGTGCGCTGATCGTCTCGGCGTGCGATGGTCTTGGCGATGCGGTGAACCCCGATCCGATCGTCGCGGAAACGGTGAAGAACCTCTACGACGGCGTGCCGATGTCGCAGGTCTACGACTCGGCCGTCCTCGCCGCGCGCACGATGATCGAAAAGGATCCGGCATACAGCCAGGTCACGTCGCGCATCCTGCTGCACACGATCCGTCGCGAAATTCTCGAAGAGGAAGTGACGCAGGCGCAGATGGGCCAGCGCTACGCCGAATACTTCCCGCAGTTCATCAAGCGCGGTGTGGAAGCGGGCCTGCTCGACGACAAGCTGCTCCAGTTCGATCTGAAGCGCCTCGCCTCGGCGCTCGACGCCAACCGCGACCTGCAGTTCGGCTACCTCGGCCTGCAGACGCTCTACGACCGCTACTTCCTGCACGTGGACGGCACCCGCATCGAGATGCCGCAGGCGTTTTTCATGCGCGTCGCGATGGGCCTTTCGCTCAACGAAATCGACCGTGAAGCGCGCGCGATCGAGTTCTACAACGTGCTCTCGACGTTCGACTTCATGTCGTCCACGCCGACGCTCTTCAACTCGGGCACGCACCGCTCGCAGCTCTCGTCGTGCTATCTGACGACGGTCGCCGACGACCTCGACGGCATCTACGAGGCGCTCAAGGACAACGCGCTGCTCTCGAAGTTCGCGGGCGGCCTTGGCAACGACTGGACCCGCGTGCGCGCGCTCGGCTCGCACATCAAGGGCACCAACGGCAAGTCGCAGGGCGTCGTGCCGTTCCTGAAGGTGGTCAACGACACGGCCGTGGCCGTGAACCAGGGCGGCAAGCGCAAGGGCGCGGTCTGCGCGTACCTGGAATCGTGGCACCTCGACATCGAGGAGTTCCTCGAGCTGCGCAAGAACACCGGCGACGACCGCCGCCGTACCCACGACATGAACACGGCGAACTGGATTCCCGACCTGTTCATGAAGCGCGTGATGGAAGGCGGCGACTGGACGCTGTTCTCGCCGTCCACCTGCCCGGATCTGCACGACAAGTTCGGCGCCGAGTTCGAGCAGGCTTACACGGCTTACGAAGACAAGGCTGCGCGCGGCGAGATCAAGCTCTTCAAGAAGATGCCGGCCGCCCAGCTGTGGCGCAAGATGCTCGGCATGCTGTTCGAGACCGGCCACCCCTGGATCACGTTCAAGGATCCGTGCAATGTGCGCTCGCCGCAGCAGCACGTGGGTGTCGTCCACTCGTCGAACCTGTGCACGGAAATCACGCTGAACACGAGCGACACGGAAATCGCCGTCTGCAACCTGGGTTCGGTGAACCTCGTCGCGCACATGGTCAAGCAGGCCGACGGCAGCTACGTGCTCGACCACGACAAGCTCAAGCGCACCATCAGCGTGGCGATGCGCATGCTCGATAACGTCATCGACATCAACTACTACGCGGTGTCGAAGGCGCGTAACTCGAACCTGAAGCACCGCCCGGTCGGCATGGGCATCATGGGCTTCCAGGACTGCCTGCACTTGCTGCGCACGCCGTACGCGTCGGAAGCGGCGGTCGAGTTCGCCGACCGTTCGATGGAAGCGGTCTGCTATTACGCGTACTACGCTTCGACCGAGCTGTCCGAAGAGCGCGGTCGCTACTCGAGCTACCGCGGCTCGCTGTGGGATCGCGGCATCCTCCCGCAAGACACGCTGAAGCTGCTCGAGCAAGCGCGCGGCGGCTACGTCGAGGTCGACACGAGCGAGACGATGGACTGGGCGGCGCTGCGCTCGCGCATCGCGGCACACGGCATGCGCAACTCGAACTGCGTGGCGATCGCGCCGACGGCGACGATCTCGAACATCATCGGCGTTTCGGCGTGCATCGAGCCGACGTTCCAGAACCTCTACGTGAAGTCGAACCTCTCGGGCGAGTTCACGGTGGTCAACGACTACCTGGTGCGCGACCTGAAGGCGCGCGGCCTGTGGGACGAGGTGATGGTCGCCGACCTGAAGTACTTCGATGGCACGCTTTCGCGCATCGACCGCGTTCCGGCCGACCTGCGTGCGATCTACGCCACGGCGTTCGAAGTCGATCCGAAGTGGCTCGTCGAAGCGGCGTCGCGTCGTCAGAAGTGGATCGACCAGGCGCAGTCGCTGAACATCTACATGGGCGGCGCGTCGGGCAAGAAGCTCGACGAGGTCTACAAGCTCGCCTGGCTGCGCGGCCTGAAGACGACTTACTACCTGCGCACGATGGCGGCGACGCACGTCGAGAAGTCGACGGTTGCGCACGGCGCGCTCAATGCGGTGCCGAGTGGCGGCGATGGTGGTAGCGGTGCCGGTGGCGCGTTCGGTGGTGGCGCGGGCTTCGGTGCGGCGGCCGGCGGCAGCGCTGGGTCGACGGTGCTGAACGCGGCTTCGGCTGCAGCGCCGCAGGCTGTGGAAGCGGCGCCGGAAGCAGAGGGTCCCGTGTGCATGATGCGCCCGGGCGACCCTGGCTTCGAAGAGTGCGAAGCCTGCCAGTGACACGCAGCGCGCGCTGTCTCGTCGCAGTTTCATGACCGGAACCGCGAGCAGTAGCGAGTAGTCAGTAGTAAACAGTAGTGCAGGGCGGCGCGTGCGATGCGCGCCGCCCGTTTCGACTCCCGCCTGTCACGTCACGCGCGACAGCTCATCGCTGACACACACGGCGGTCATGCCACGATCCATGCAAGAGGTCGGCGAGCGAGGGCATCAGGAATCCCTGGCGTTTTCGCCGATGCACCTGGGCACGCGAAGTCAAAGCGGCCTGAACGTGGTTTGGCGTGGCAGGGGGCAGCGAAGTCCGCTGCAAGTTGGGGCCTCGAAATTGCCCACGAGATTTGCCAGTACGGCAGTAACAAGAGCGCTTGCACACGCGCGATCGCACGACGCGAAACACGCTTCTTCAGCGCTCACTCGAATCACGCAACGACCTTCGAATGCATAGTCATCGCTTCGCTCACACGACTTGATCGACGCGATGCAATGACAAAGTGTTGTATGCAGGTCGCAACGCGATTCGAAAAAAGGAATTTTCGTGTGCGAACCCTTTTATCGCTCACGAAAAGATGGTACAAACCGATCTAAATTGATGGTGACATTTATGCTCAACTGGGATGACGAGAACACGGCCGTAACTCCGTCGAGCGGTGCGCAGCAAAACACGGTGCGCAACCCCGCGGGATTCGCCGTCTCGAACGCCGACGCGCAGTTTGGTCAGCGTCTTGTTCCTCAGGTTTCCACGGCTCAGAACATCTTCGCCAGCGACTTCGCGGTTGCCCCGCCGCCGGCTGCGCCGGTGTCGTCCGAAGCGCGCGTGAATGTCGCCGACAAACGCATCATCAACGGCCAGACCGACGTCAACCAGCTGGTCCCGTTCAAGTACAAGTGGGCCTGGGAGAAATACCTGTCCGGTTGCGCGAACCACTGGATGCCGCAGGAAATCAACATGTCCCGCGACATCGCCCTGTGGAAGGATCCGAACGGGCTGACCGAGGACGAGCGCCGCATCGTCAAGCGCAACCTCGGCTTCTTCGTGACCGCCGACTCCCTCGCCGCGAACAACATCGTGCTGGGCACCTACCGCCACATCACGGCGCCCGAATGCCGCCAGTTCCTGCTGCGCCAGGCGTTCGAGGAGGCGATCCACACACATGCCTACCAGTACATCGTCGAATCGCTCGGTCTGGACGAGAGCGAGATCTTCAATGCGTACCACGAGGTCAAGTCGATCCGCGACAAGGACGAGTTCCTGATCCCGTTCATCCAGACGCTGACTGATCCCGCGTTCAAGACCGGCACGCTCGAAGCGGACCAGACGCTGCTCAGGTCGCTGATCGTGTTCGCCTGCATCATGGAAGGCCTGTTCTTCTATGTCGGCTTCACCCAGATTCTCGCGCTGGGCCGTCAGAACAAGATGACCGGCGCGGCGGAGCAATACCAGTACATCCTGCGCGACGAGTCGATGCACTGCAACTTTGGCATCGACCTCATCAACCAGATCAAGCTCGAGAACCCGCACCTGTGGACGCCCACATTCCGTGCGGAGATCGCTGATCTGTTCCGCCAGGCTGTGGACCTCGAATACCGCTACGCCGAAGACACCATGCCGCGCGGCGTGCTGGGTCTGAACGCAGCGATGTTCAAGAGCTATTTGCGCTTCATCTGCAACCGTCGTTGCCAGCAGATCGGTCTCGATCCGCTGTTCCCGAACGAAGAGAACCCGTTCCCGTGGATGAGCGAGATGATCGACTTGAAGAAGGAGCGTAACTTCTTCGAGACGCGCGTAATCGAATATCAGACGGGCGGTGCGTTGTCCTGGGAGTGAGCTGGGCGCACTGCGGATCAAGTCTTTTGGGGTTGCCGGCCGCGCCATGCGACGCGCGAGCGCCGGCCGGATGATTAGGAGCAGGAACGCCTGATGCAAAGCCTGGCCGGAGCCCGGGTGGCTCTTCGATATGACCGGCACTTTGCGAACCCTTCAGAGGGATGGGCAAACTTCCCCCCGGAAAAAGGCGCTGGCTGTGTAGCCGGCGCCTTCAACGAACGTTGGCCGGCGTCGGTATCCGACGCCGGGTTGACCTGGCGCGCTGTGTCCGAAGGCACGGCGCGCCTTACCGCATTCATTAGCGTAAGCGCGCGGGATCAGCGTACGCCGATGAATAGCCCGCTTCGTAGCGTGCGCCCTGAGAAGCGTTTGCGGGAAGCGGGTTTTGACGAAGGGTGTAGTTTGAACTGACTCTCATCTGAACCTGAAGGAGAAGAAAATGGCAACTGCCAAGAAGAAACCGGCGGTCAAGAAGGCCGCAGTGAAGAAGGTTGCAGCCAAGAAGGCAGCACCGGCCAAAAAGGCTGCTGCGAAGAAGGTCGCAGTGAAGAAGGTCGCAGTGAAGAAAGTCGCGGCAAAGAAAGTTGCCGTGAAGAAGGTTGCTGCGAAGAAGGCAGCACCGGCGAAGAAGGCCGCAGCGAAGAAGGTTGCAGCCAAGAAAGTCGCCGTGAAGAAGGTTGCTGCGAAGAAGGCAGCACCGGCGAAGAAGGCCGCAGTGAAGAAGGTTGCAGCGAAGAAAGTCGCCGTGAAGAAGGCTGCTGCGAAGAAGGCAGCACCGGCGAAGAAGGCTGCTGCGAAGAAGGCTGCGCCTGCGAAGAAGGCGGCCGCGAAGAAGGCGCCTGCCAAGAAGGCTGCTGCGAAGAAGGCTGCCAAGAAGGCGCCCGCGAAGAAGGCTGCCGCTGCCGCGCCTGCTGCCCCCGCTGCTGCACAACCGGCCGCGCCGGCAGCAACGGTGAAGACGGCGCTGAACCCGGCTGCAGCCTGGCCGTTCCCGACTGGCAGCCGTCCGTAATACGTAGTGCCAGGCGAGGTGCGCCGCGTGCGCGCCTCGCGGTTCGGGCCTCGAGGCGATCTCGAGGCCCGAACGTGATCCCGTCGCCGGGCTTGCCCGCGGCGGGATTTTTTTCGTCCCGCCTGTTTGCTCGTCAGATGCGGCGCATGAAAAAAGGCGCATGCACAGGGGAGCACATGCGCCTGAGGTTCCGCGTATGGCGCGAGGCGCCGCCGCGGTACAGGGGAAACCGGTTGTTAGTGGGTGATCCGGGTCACGCCGCCGCTCGAGAGCAGGCGCACGCGGTCGCCCGCGTTGAACACTTCGCCCGTGGCGGTTTGCGTGATCGCACGCAAATCGCCGTTGTCGAGGCGAACCGTGATCTCGAGGCCGTCGCGCATCGCGACGCCGTTCTCTATCGCGTTGCCGGCCACGGCGCCCGCAATCCCGCCGATGATGCCCGTCACGATCGAACCCGTGCCGCCGCCGATCTGGCTGCCCGCCACGGCGCCCAGCGCGCCGCCGCCGATGGCACCGAGTCCGCTCGGCTGCCCGTCGTTGGAACTGATCTTCACTGCGCGCACGCTTTCGACCATGCCCATGCGGACCGTTTGCTCGCGCTGCGCCTGCGACGCCGTATAGACGTCGGCGGAACTGCTGTTATACGCACAACCCGAGAAGGCGAGCGAACCCGCGATCATGGCTGCAACAATCAGACGACTCGTTGTTTTTTTCATACCCGTTATTCCAAAAGGCCCCCCCGTGGGGCCTCGGCTCACCAGGCCTCAGTTCGGCAAATCGTAGCCGAACGCTGCCTTGAACCGTTCATTGATCTGCGCCCGCGTAGGCGCATAGTTCTGCGGACCCTGGTGTTCGATCTTGAGCGCGCCCATCAGGCTCGCGAGCCGCCCGGTGGTTGCCCAGCCGAGGCTGTTCTCGATGCCGTAGAGCAGGCCGCCGCGGAACGCGTCGCCGCAACCGGTCGGATCCAGCACGCGTTCGGCCTGCACCGCAGGAATTTCTTCGATGCTGCCGCTGTGGTAGATCTGCGAGCCGTGCTCGCCGCGCGTGACGATCAGCGCGTCGACCTTGCTCGCGATTTCGTCGAACGACCAGCCGGTGCGATGGCTGACCAGGTTAGCTTCGTAATCGTTGACCGCCACATAGGTCGCAAGTTCAATGGCGCGGCGTAGCGACGCACCGTCGAAGAGCGGTAGACCCTGGCCCGGGTCAAAGACAAACGGAATATCGGCGCTTGCGAACTGCTCGACGTGCTGGACCATGCCGTCGAAGCCGTCCGGTGCGACGATGCCGAGCTTGATGCCGGGGGCTTCGTCGGCGCGGTTCAGGTGCGACTGCATCATCGCGCCTGGGTGGAATGCTGTGATCTGGTTGTTCTCGAGGTCGGTCGTGATCATCGCCTGCGCCGACCACGTGTCGGGCAGCACACGCACGTGTGCCTTCGAGAGACCGAGCGCGTCGAGGCGCTCGATATAGGGCTGCGCGTCGGCGCCGCCCAGGGTCGCCATGATGCGCGCGTCGCCACCGAGCAGATGCAGCGCGTAGGCGATATTGCCGGCGCAGCCGCCGAACTCGCGGCGCATCGTCGGTACGAGGAAGCTCACGTTCAGGATGTGCACCTGCTCGGGCAGGATGTGCTCCCGGAAGCGACCCTCGAAGGTCATGATGTTGTCGTAGGCGAGCGAGCCGCAGATCAGCGTAGCCAAGGCTGGAGTTCCTGTAAGGCGGAAAAAGAAAAGGCGAGCGCGCGCCGCGGCGCGCGCTAACGCCGGATTACTTCAGCGCTGCGAGGGCAGCGTCATAGTTCGGTTCGTTCTTGATCTCGGTCACGCGCTCGGCGTAGACGACATTGTCGTTCGCGTCGAGCACGACCACCGCGCGCGCGGTGAGGCCGGCAAGCGGGCCGCTCGTGACGTCCACGCCATAGGACTGGGCGAAGTCATGGCCGCGGAAGGTCGAGGCCGTGACGACGTTCTCGATGCCTTCGGTCGAGCAGAAGCGCGAAGCGGCGAACGGCAGGTCGCCCGAGACGACCACGACGACCGTGTTGTCGAGCTTGCCGGCGCTTTCGTTGAACTTGCGCGTCGAGGTGGCGCAGACCGGCGTGTCGAGGCTCGGGACGATGTTCAGTACCTTGCGCTTGCCTGCGAAGTCGGCGAGCGAGACGGGCTTCAGATCCTTGCCGACGAGCGAGAACGCCGGCGCCTTCTGACCGACCGACGGGAACGTGCCTGCGACGTCGATCGGGTTACCACCCAGCGTAACTTGACTCATGATGTGCTCTCCGGGAATTCATTTAGTGGTGGAAAATGCGCCCGGCTGCGCCGGGCGCTGGGAACGCGCGGGCCGCATCAACGGCGGCGCCGCAAACGAAACGGGCATCAGGGATAGAAGATCTCGATGCGGAAGTTCGACGCGACGACATTGCCGGTATCGAGCCGCACGATCATGGTCTGCGTCGTGCGAGCGGGCAGGCCGGCGTCGATGTGCGTGCCGGGCGGAGCGTAGTCTTGTGGCCACAGCACGCGGCGCACGACGACGTTGTTCTGGCGGTCGAGCAACGTGAGTTCGATGGCCGGATACGCGAGCGCCACGTTGAAATGATTGCGCAGCGGCACCTTCAGCTCGAGGTGGTGCGGGTCGTCGACCTGGCGCAGATCGGACGGCTCGACCTGCAGGCCGTCGATATCGCGCGGCGGCAGCACGCGGCAGCCGAGCTGCTGGCAGGCCTCGACGTAGAGCGGCTGCGAGCCGGGCCAGTAGACCATCACGGTTTCGCGCAGCCACCATGCGAGCTGGGCTGCCAGCAGGACGAGCAGCAGGATCGCGAGCAGGCTGCCCGCGATGCGCCAGCCGGCGCGGCGCGGCGCTCGCGCGGGCGCTTCCCGTGTCACCGCAAAGGGCTCGGCGCCCTCGTTCGGCGAGAGCGCGCTGAACGAGGGCGCGGCGGCCGGGGCGGCTGAGGCGCGCGCGAACACCGGCTCGGGGTCGTTCACCTGGGCGGCGGCGGATGCTTCGTTCGCCGAAAGGGTGGGCTCGGTGAGGTCCGGTTCTACATGGCGCCATTGTGAGGTTTGCGCGGCGTTCGCGGGAGGCGCGAGCGTTGGCTCGTCGTCGTGGGCGGTATTCGCTTCGACGCCCGGCGTGATGGCAGGCGTGGTGCCGGCGCGCGGCAGGTGGTCGGCGTTGTATTGCAGGCCCGGCGCGATGTGACTGTCGGGCCGCGGCGCCCACGGATCCCATGCGCTGGCCGAGAAGTCGGGCGCGCTACTTTGTACCGTGGGGCCGTGCGCGGGCGAGTCGGTCGGTGCGGAAGAGGGCGCGGGCGCCGTCAGGATCGCCGCGACATCGGCGCCGACGGGCACGGCGCTTGCGAAGTCAGCGCCCTCGGCCAGCTCGAACAGGCTACCCGACGCGTCGAAAGCTTCCCTGCAATGACCGCAGCGCACGAGGCCACGGCGCACAGCAAGTTGCGCGGGCTGAACACGGAAAACGGTTTCGCAGAATGGACAGCGCGTTGCCAGGAGCATGTGGGCCGGTACCGGGAGGTTGGCGATACCCGCCATTCTACTGGCAATCCGCGGCTAGCCGCGCCGCGTACCCGCGAGGCAGACCCAGCCTTCGTGTTCGCGCCAGACCGCGATGTCGATCCAGCGTTCGTACACCTGCGCGACTTCCTCGGCTTGGCGCGCGAGAATGCCCGACAGCGCGAGGCGTCCACCGGGCTTCACGCGCGAGGAGAGCATCGGGGCCATGAGCTTGAGCGGATTCGAGAGGATGTTCGCGACGACGATGTCGAACTCGCCCTGCGGGCAGTCGTCGGGCAGGCCGTAGGTGACCTCCGCGTGATTGCGCGCGCTGTTCTGCCGCGCCGATTCGACGGCCTGGGGGTCGATGTCGATACCGAATACGGGATCGGCGCCGCACTTCTTCGCGAGGATCGCGAGGATCCCCGAGCCGCAGCCATAGTCGAGCAGCGCATGCCCCGGCTTCACGTTATCTTCGAGCCACTCCATGCACAGGCGCGTGGTGGGGTGGCTGCCGGTGCCGAACGCGAGACCCGGGTCGAGTTCGAGCACGAGCGCGTCGGGATCGGGAGCGTCATGCCATGAAGGCACGACCCAGATGCGCTTGCCGATCGGGATGGGCTCGAACTGGGATTGCGTGAGCCGTACCCAGTCCTGCTCCTCGACTTCGCGCAGCGAGAACTTCGGCATAGGCTCGAGACCCAGCTCGTTGGAGGCGGCCGCGAGCAGCACGGCCGGATCCTGGTCGTCGCCAATCAGCGCGATCACGCGCGAATGCTGCCAGGCGGTGCGTTCGGGCGTGAGGCCGGGCTCGCCGAAGAGCGGTTGCTCGTCGGGCGTATCGGCGTCGGCGTCTTCCACCGACACCGACAGCGCGCCGAGTTCCATCAGCGCGTCGGAGAGTTCCTCTGCGCGTTCGCGGGTGAGCTCGACGATCAGTTCCCGGTAGCTCATGAATTACGCTTCTTCCTTCTTGACCTGCTGACGCTCGGCGAGGCGGTTTTCGAGGTAGTGAATGCTCGTGCCGCCTTCAACGAACTTCGCGTCGAGCATCAGCTCGCGGTGCAGCGGGATGTTGGTCTGGATGCCCTCGACCACCATTTCCGAGAGCGCGATGCGCATGCGCTGGATGGCCTGCTCGCGCGTCGCGCCGTAGGTGATCAGCTTGCCGATCATCGAATCATAGTTCGGCGGCACGAAATAGCCATTGTAGGCATGCGAATCGACGCGCACGCCGGGGCCGCCCGGCATGTGCCACGACGTCAGACGTCCCGGCGACGGCGTGAACTTGAACGGATCTTCGGCGTTGATGCGGCACTCGATCGCGTGGCCCTTGAGCACGATGTCGCGCTGGCGGAACGAGAGCTTTTCGCCGGCCGCGATACGGATCTGTTCCTGCACGATGTCGATGCCGGTGATCTGCTCGGTGACGGGGTGCTCGACCTGCACGCGCGTGTTCATCTCGATGAAATAGAACTCGCCGTTCTCGTACAGGAATTCGAACGTGCCCGCGCCGAGATAGCCCATCTTCTTGCAGGCGTCGGCGCAGCGGTCGCCGATGCGGTCGAGCAGGCGCCGCGCGATGCCCGGCGCCGGCGCTTCCTCGATCACTTTCTGGTGACGGCGCTGCATCGAGCAGTCGCGCTCGCCGAGCCACACGGCATTCTTGAACGAGTCCGCGAGCACCTGGATTTCAATATGGCGCGGGTTCTCGAGGTACTTCTCCATGTAGACCTGCGGGTTGCCGAACGCACGGCCGGCTTCTTCGCGGGTCATGTTGACCGCGTTCACGAGCGCCGCTTCCGTGTGGACGACGCGCATGCCGCGGCCGCCGCCGCCGCCCGCGGCCTTGATGATGACCGGGTAGCCGATCGCGCGCGCAATCTTGACGATCTCTTTCGGATCGTCGTCGGGCAGGGCGCCTTCAGAGCCCGGCACGCAGGGCACGCCGGTCTTGATCATCGTCTGCTTGGCGGTGACCTTGTCGCCCATCATGCGGATCGTGTCCGGACGCGGGCCGATGAACGTGAAGCCCGACTGCTCGACGCGCTCGGCGAAGTCCGCGTTTTCGGAGAGGAAGCCGTAGCCGGGATGGATCGCTTCGGCGTCGGTGACCTCGGCCGCGCTGATCAGCGCCGGCATGTTGAGGTAGCTCAGGTTCGACGGAGCCGGCCCGATGCAGACCGCCTCGTCGGCGAGCTTCACGTACTTGGCTTCCTTGTCGGCTTCCGAATAGACGACGACGGTCTTGACGCCGAGTTCGCGGCACGCGCGCTGAATGCGAAGCGCGATTTCGCCACGGTTGGCAATGAGGATTTTTTCAAACATGGTGGGTATTCGCCCCCGGCCTTAGGCGATCACATACAGCGGCTGGCCGTATTCGACGGCCTGCCCGTTGTCGACGAGGACTTCCTTGACCACGCCAGCCACGTCCGATTCGATTTCATTGAGCAGCTTCATCGCTTCAATGATGCACAGCGTCTGACCTTCCTTGACCGTGTCGCCAACCTGGACGAACGGATCGGCGCCCGGCGACGGCGCGCGGTAGAACGTGCCGACCATCGGCGAGGTCACGACGTGGCCCTGCGGGACGGCCGGGGCTGCGGCGGCGGGCGCGGCAGCTTCGCCGGCGTGACCGGGTGCCGCGAGCGGTGCAGCGGCCGGGGCGGCGTACTGCGGGGGCGGCGACTGGACGTAAACCGGCGGCGCGTTCTTCACGATGCGCACCTTGCCTTCGCCCTCGGTGACTTCGAGCTCCGAGATGCCCGATTCGGAGACGAGGTCGATCAGAGTCTTCAGCTTACGTAGATCCATGGTGCAGCCCCTTTGAATACGTGAGGTACCGGGGCGTGGGCCCCGGCACGGGATTAGTGTTGTCTGTCTTTCTGTCCGAATGCGTCGCCCGGTCCACCCGCGCGATCCCGCGAATCAGGCACGCTGGCCGGCGGCGAGCCGGTCGAGCGCGTGTTCGAGGGCGTACAGATAGCCCTTCCAGCCGAGGCCGCAGATGACTCCTTCGGCCTGGTCGGAGAAATACGAGTGATGCCGGAAGGCTTCGCGGCGATGCACGTTGGACAGGTGAATCTCGACGAACGGAATACCGACGCCAGCCAGCGCGTCCCGGATCGCCACGCTGGTGTGCGTGTAGGCTGCCGGGTTGATCAGGATGAAATCGGTCTGCTCCGCGCGCGCGGCCTGGATGCGGTCGACGAGTGCGCCTTCATGATTGCTCTGGAACGTCGCCAGATCCACGCCAGCGTCCGCGGCGCGGTCGGCCAGCGCCTGATCGATCTGCGGGAGCGTCACGCGCCCATATACCTCAGGTTCCCGGGTGCCGAGAAGATTGAGGTTGGGGCCGTGCAGGACCAGCAGTCGTGTCATGGTCGGTTCTTTTCCGTGGAGTTGCGCGAACTTTATCGCCGATTAGAGAAATTTGTCTAGTTTTCCGAGGGGGGGATATGACCCCAAACCGCGCTGAAACTGGACGAAATCGCTGATCTTCCGCCAAAAGGCGTAAATTCTGCGGCAAAAGGGCTGATACAGGCGTTAAGATCCGGTCAATTATTCCGCTGCGTCAAAGCGCATCGAGGGTGCGGCGAAGCTCGTCCGGCTTGATTTGACCTAATTTTGTCGCACGTACGTTGCCGTTCGCGTCGATCACGACGGTGTAAGGCAAGCCGCCCGCCGTGTTGCCGAAGGCGCGGGCAACATCGGCGCCGCCGAAGCCGGCGACATAGACGGGGTAGTCCACGTGCACTTTCTGGAGGAAGGTCTTGATGTTCGCGCTCGAATCGACGCCAAGGCCGACGAACTGGATTCCCTTCTTCGCGTACTCGCGTTGCAGCGCCGAGAGCTCCGGCATTTCTTCGACGCACGGACCGCACCACGAAGCCCAGAAGTTCACGACGACCGGCCGCCCCTTGTAGAGCGCGAGCGATTGCGGCTTGCCGTCGGGTGTCGTGACGGCAGCCGACCAGAGCTGGCCGACGGCGTTCTGCTTGCCCGCGACCGACGCCGCATCGGCCGTGCCGGTATCGCCGCCGCTGGCCCAATGCCCCGCCAGAATGCCGCCGCCGGCGGCCACCGCCGCCACCGCGACACCGGCCAGAATCCGCTTCGTGTTCATCGCTGCGCTTTTCAGTTGTTCGTGCTGGTTGAAGGAAGGGTGAGGCGCGGCTCAGGGGGCAGTGCCGCTCTCGTCGATCAGCGCCCGCAGTGCCTGCGCGTTCGCGCGTGCGAGGCGCCCGCGTGCATCGGCGCGTACGGCGCCTCGCAGGTCGTCGGTATCGTAGAGCGCGACATGGATACCCACCGGCTCCTCGTCGCGCGCAAGCCTGTAGATGAAGCTCAGCGTTTCCACGTAACCACGCGCCGCGAAATGGCGGGTCTCCGACACGTCATACTGCACGTTCGCATTCAGGAGCCAGATGGCGACGTCTTTGGGGTTGTCGCAGAAGATCTGCAGATGGATGTCGGAATGCTCGCCCGCCGTGCCGTTGAGCACCGCGCCCGTCACGAACGGGTTGAAGGCAGCGAGCCGCGTCATCCAGTCGAGCGCGATCTCGCGCAGGCGCCGCAGGACTGCCGGCTGGCTTTCCCCCTGAAACAGGGCCTGATATTCGCGGATCTCCTCTTCGATCTGGTCGTTGTCGGGCAGCCAGGTGCCTTCGATGCGCGTCTCCCCCACGACCTGTCGCGCCGCCTTGCGCTTGGCCGTTGCGTAGTCGAGGCCGTCCTCGGCGATCATCCGTGCTGCCGCGATGGCGATTTCCTCGCGCACGCGTTGCGGATCGAAATGTGATCTGCGAACCATCCGCTAATCATACTAGAGAATGTCCCGCGGCCTTCGCGGTGCAAGGCGCCGGACGCTAGCGCCCGGGCCGAAAACGCACGGGGCCTCGGGTACAATACCGTTCTTTGCTCCGGCGGCGCACGCCGCCGTCTTCGCGCCCCCCAATCCTGTTAACCCTGCCGGCAACGCCGCCGACAAACCGTTTCCCGACGCCCATGCGGCGCGCAAGGCTTATGCACATCCATATCCTCGGTATCTGCGGTACGTTCATGGGCGGTCTCGCCGTGCTCGCGCGCAGCGCGGGCCACACCGTGACCGGCTGCGATGCGGGGGTCTATCCGCCGATGAGCACTCAGCTCGAAGCGCAGGGCATCCGCCTGATCGAGGGCTACGACAAGAGCCAGGTCGAACTGAATCCCGACCTCTATGTGATCGGCAATGTGGTCTCGCGCGGCAATCCGCTGATGGAGGAGATCCTCAATCGCGGCCTGCCGTATACGTCCGGGCCGCAGTGGCTCGGCGAGCATGTGCTGCGCGACAAGTGGGTGCTCGCGGTGGCGGGCACGCACGGCAAGACCACCACAAGCTCGATGCTGACGTGGCTGCTGGAGGACGCGGGGATGAATCCCGGCTTCCTGATCGGCGGTGTGCCGCTGAACTTCGGCGTGTCGGCGCGGCTCACCGATTCGAGCTTCTTTGTGATCGAAGCCGACGAGTACGACACGGCCTTCTTCGACAAGCGCTCCAAGTTCGTTCATTACCGGCCGCGCACGGCGGTGCTCAACAACCTCGAATACGATCACGCCGACATCTTTGCCGATCTCGCGGCTATCGAGACGCAGTTCCATCACCTCGTGCGCACGATCCCGGGCGTTGGCCGCATCGTGACGAACGGACGCTCGAATGCGCTCGAACGCGTGCTCACGCGCGGCGTGTGGAGCGAAGTGGAGCGCTTCGGCGTGGATGGCGGCTGGCAGGCGCTGCCGGCCGAGGATGGCGTGCCCGTTGATGAGCGCTTTGCCGTCTATCACAACAGCGAGCGCGTGGGCGTGGTGGACTGGCAGATTCAGGGCGAGCACAACCGCCAGAACGCGCTCGCGGCGATTGCGGCCGCGCGCAGCGTCGGCGTGCCGCCCGCGCAGGCCGCCCAGTCGCTGGCGGGCTTTCGCAACGTGAAGCGCCGCATGGAGGTGCGCGGCAGCGTGGACGGCGTGACCGTCTACGACGATTTCGCGCACCATCCCACCGCGATCGAAACGACGATTGCCGGTCTGCGCACCCGCGTGGGCCGCAAGGAAGAAGGCAAGCGTACGCGCATCCTCGCCGTGCTGGAGCCGCGCTCGAACACCATGAAGCTTGGCGTGATGAAGGCCCAGTTGCCCGTGAGCCTGGCCGATGCCGATCTCGTGTTCGGCTACGGCGCACCGGCCGGCAAGGACGCGCTCGGCTGGGATCTCGCCGGCGCGCTTGCGCCGCTCGGTGAGAAGGCGCACGCGTTCGACGACATCGATGCGCTCGTGAAAGCGGTGGTCGCCGCCGCGCGCGCCGGTGACCAGGTGCTGGTGATGAGCAACGGCGGCTTCGGCGGCGTGCACCAGAAGTTGCTGGACGCACTCTCGGCACGGAGCGCGGCGTGATCGTCTATCTGCACGGCTTTCGCTCGTCGCCGCAGTCGTTCAAGGCGCGACTGCTCGCGGCGCGCCTTGACGTGCTGGGGCGTGCCGGCGAATGGCTCTGTCCGGCGCTGCCGGTGTCGCCGCTCGAAGCGATTGCGCTGGCCGAACGCGAAGTCGGCCAGCGCGCTGCCCATCTGAAGCCCGGCGAGCGCGTGACGCTCATCGGCAGCTCGCTTGGCGGCTATTTCGCGACCTGGCTCGCCGAGAAGCACGGCTGGCGCGCCGTGCTGCTCAATCCGGCCGTGGTGCCGGACCGCGATCTCTCCCGCTATCTGGGCGAGCAGCCACTCTGGCACGGCGGCGGCAACATCGTGGTCGAACCGCGTCATCTGGACGAGCTGCGCGCACTGGCGGTCGCGCAGGTGACGCTGCCCGAGCGGTACCGGCTGATGGCCGCGACGGGCGACGAGGTGCTCGACTACCGTGAAATGCTCGCGCACTACGCGGGCGTGCCCACGCGGCTGATCGAGGGCAGCGACCACGGCATCAGCGAATTCGCCGATTACGTCGACGACGTGATCGCATGGTGCGATGCGCCGTGAACAGCGGCCGTGAACAGCGGCCGTGAACAGCGGCCCTGAGCAGAGGCACAAGTAGGGCACATCATCCGGCATCGTGCTGCGTGCGCGAACGCCTATATATGTATACCGCAGCACCGTCACGCCGCACGGCCTTGGCGGTCGAAGCAAGTCTGAACGAGAGTACTGAGTGAACGTTTTCTTTGAGGAATCGGGTAGTTTCAAGGCCGGCAGCGTGCTGACGCGCCAGGGCGACGCGTTTCAGGTCGAGTTGCCTGGCGGACGCCGAGCGAAGGTGCGCGCGAAGGACGTGCTGATCGAGTTCGAGAAGCCCACCGCCGCAGAGCTGATGGAGCGGGCCGACGCCGCCGCACAGGAGATCGACCTCGACTTCCTGTGGGAATGCGCGCCCTCCGACGAATTCGTGTTCACAGCGCTCGCCGCCGAGTACTTCGGCCAGAACTCGGGCGCGGTCGAGCGCGCTGCGCTCGTGCTGCGCCTGCATGGCTCGCCCGTCTATTTCCGTCGCAAAGGGCGCGGCCAGTACCAGCGTGCGCCCGAAGACCAGTTGAAGATGGCGCTCGCCTCGCTCGAGCGCAAGCGTCAGCAGGCGCTCGTGCAGGCCGGCTACGAAGAGGAGCTGAAAGCGGGCAAGCTGCCCGAGGCCTTCCAGGGCAAGGCGCTCGGCCTCCTCACCAAGCCCGACAAGAATGCCATCGAGTACAAGGCACTCGAGGCGGCCGCAGCGGCGCGCGGCATTTCGATGCCGCGCCTGATGCTCGAATGCGGCGGCGTCGCGTCGCCGCGCGCGTTGCACGAGGCGCGCTTTCTTGCCGAGTTCTTCCCGCACGGCACGGGTTTTCCGCCCGTGCAGGTGGGCGCGCTGCCCGAGGATCTGCCCGAGGCGCACGTCGAGGCGTTCTCCATCGACGATGTCACGACCACCGAAATCGACGATGCCTTCTCGATCGAGCATCTCGCCGACGGCCGCGTACGCATCGGCATCCATATCGCCGCGCCGGCGCTCGGTATCCAGCGCGGCGACACGGCGGACACGATCGCGCGCACGCGTCTTTCGACGGTCTACATGCCCGGCGACAAGATCACGATGCTGCCCGACGACTTCGTCGACGCGTTCACGCTCAAGGAAGGCAGTCTGCGTCCGGCGCTGTCGCTCTATAGCATCGTGAATCGCGAGACCCAGGAGATCGTCGCGACCGAAACGCGCGCCGAGCGCGTGTTCGTGAAGAACAATCTGCGCCACAACACGCTCGACGAGCTCGTCACGGAAGAGACGCTCGCGGCCGGCACGGGCGACTATCCGCACAAGGACGACATCGCCGTGCTCTGGCCGTTCGCGCAGGCGCTGTTCGAAAAGCGCCAGCAGGCGCGCGCGGGTTACGGCCTGCGTCGCGAGGTGCAGCGCAATACCGACTTCAACTTCTACGTCGAAGGCGAGCACATCACGATCACGCCGCGCCGGCGCGGCTCGCCGCTCGACATGATCGTCGCGGAGCTGGCGATTCTCGCGAACTCGACGTGGGGCGCTTTCCTGCACGATCACGGGGTGCCCGGCATCTACCGTTCGCAGCGCGCGTTCGGCGCGCCGGGCGGTCCGAAGCGCACGCGCATGCAGACCACGGCGGCGCCGCACGAAGGTCTTGGGGTTGCGCAGTACGCGTGGAGCACCTCGCCGCTGCGCCGCTATGTCGACCTCGTGAACCAGTGGCAACTGCTCGCGTGCGTGGAGCATGGCGTCACGGCGAAGCTCGCCGCGCCGTTCAAGCCGAAGGACGCGGACCTGTTCGCGGTCGTGCAGGGTTTCGACGAGACCTATACCGCTTATGCCGACCACCAGCGCCGCATGGAGTACTTCTGGTGTCTGCGCTGGCTCAAGCAGGAGAACCGCCGCGAGGCGGCCGCGACGGTCGTGAAGGACGACCTCGTGCGCTTCGAGGAAATCCCGCTCATCATGCACGTGCCCGGGCTTGGCGTGCATGCGCGCGGCACGCGCGTGCTGCTGGAAGTGATGTCGATCGACGAGCTCACCATCGAGGCGTCGGTACGCATGCTGCGTGTGCTCGATGCGCCGGTCGTGACGAGCGGTGCGGAAGCCGAGGAGAGCGAGGACGAAGAGCTGATCGAGGCCGCTGACGAGTCGGCACAAAGCGAAGCCGAGGCACTCGCCGAATCCGATGTGCCCGCCACCGAGGGCGATACCGAAGGGGCGGGTGAGACGGATGGCCAGCCGATCCAGCAAGCGCCCAACGTGCAGCACGCGGCGGAGACCGGCGAATGAGTGCGGCCTCCACGTCTGCGCCGGCCGATCCACCGGCCGATCCGCCGGCCGATCCGCCGGCCGATCATTACGCCGTGGTGGGCAATCCGGTCGCGCACAGCAAGTCGCCGTTCATCCACGCGCAGTTCGCGCAGCAAACCGGGGAGCGTGTGCAATACGGGCGGCTGCTCGCGCCGCTCGAGGGCTTCGTTGCCGAGGTGCAGGCATTCAAGGCGGCGGGCGGGCGTGGCTTGAACGTGACGGTGCCGTTCAAGCTCGAAGCATACGCGCTGGCGCAGCGGCTCTCGCCGAGAGCGGCGGCGGCGGGTGCGGTGAACACGCTGCGCTTCGACGCCGACGGCATCTTCGGCGACAACACCGACGGCTTCGGCCTCGTGCGTGACATCGAGGCGAACCTTGGCGTCGCGTTCAAGGGCGCGCGCGTGCTGCTGCTGGGCGCGGGCGGCGCGGCGCGCGGCGTCGTGCTGCCGATGCTCGAACGCGGCCCGCGCGAAATCACCATCGTAAACCGCACCGCCGCGAAGGCGCATGAGCTGATCGGCCAGTTCACCGCGGCGGCAGAAGAGGCGGCCTGTCTCATCAATGGCGGCGGCCCGCATGCGGTCGATCCGCAGCCCTACGACGTGATCATCAATGCGACGGCGGGTAGTCTCGACGCCTCGCTGCCCGAATGCGACGAACGCGCGTTCGGCACGCGCACGCTCGCCTACGACATGATGTACGGCGCGCAGCCCACGGTGTTCATGCGGCACGCGCAGACGCTCGGCGCGCGCGCGGCGGACGGCCTTGGCATGCTGGTCGAGCAGGCGGCGGAATCGTTCTACGTATGGCGCGGCGTACGCCCCGACGGAGCGCCGGTGCTGGCCGCGCTGCGCGCGCAGCTCGCGGCCCAGGCCTGACGCACTCATGGTGGCGCGCCGCGCGCGAGGGGGCGCGATTCGAGGGCACGCAGCCGCAACCCGACCCGGCGCTTTACGCTGGGTGATCTATGTGGGGGCGGTCTTCGCGATCGCGTGGATCGCGCTGCAGGCTTACTACTTCGTGCAGATCGCACTGTGGAATTTCGTCGATCCTCAATCGACGGCGTTCATGCGTACGGATGAAGCACGCCTTGGCGCCAACCTGTCGATCCAGCACCGGTGGGTGCCGTACGAGCAGATTTCGCGCAATCTCAAGCGCGCGATCATCGCATCCGAGGACGCGAACTTCGTCAACAACAACGGCTACGAAACCGACGCCATCCTGCAGGCGTGGGAGAAGAACAAGCAACGCGGTCATATCGTGCGCGGCGGTTCCACGATCACACAGCAACTTGCCCGCAACCTGTTCCTGTCGCGCGAGAAGAGCTATATCCGCAAGGGGCAGGAGCTCATCATCACCTGGATGCTGGAGACGCTGCTCGACAAGGAGCGCATCTTCGAGATCTATCTGAATTCGGTGGAGTGGGGCAACGGCGTCTACGGCGCCGAGGCCGCGGCACACTATTACTACCGCACATCGGCGTCGAAGCTCACGGCCTGGCAGGCGGCGCGGCTAGCGGTGATGCTGCCGCGCCCGAAGTACTTCGACGAGCATCGCAATACCCCGTATCTCGCGCAGCGCGCGTCCGTCATTGCACGGCGCATGGGCACCGCCGAAGTGCCGCACTGAGCAGCGTAACAAAGCGCCGGGCGGCGCCGGGCCGGCTTTTCGACCCGACAACTGCCGCGGCGCTTGCTCCCTGTCTTTTCCTTGTCTTTACTGGCGCGCGAGCCGCGCGTTATCGGGCATCGGCACGTTGTAGTTGGTGCGGAACGGATTGATGTCGAGTCCGCCGCGGCGCGTGTAGCGCGCGTAGATAGCGAGGCGGTCCGGCTTGCACGCGTTCAGGATGTCGACGAACATGCGCTCCGCGCATTGCTCGTGGAAGCCCGTGTGGTTGCGGTACGAGATGATGTAGCGCAACAGGCCCGCCTGGTCGATCTGCGGCCCCACGTAGTGGATCTGCACGCTGCCCCAATCGGGCTGGCCAGTCACCGGGCAGTTCGACTTCAGGAGGTTCGAATACAGCGTTTCCTCGACCGGCGCTTCGCCGAAGGTGGCCGTGAGAAGTGAGGCGTCGGGATGGTAGACCTCCGTGTCCAGGTCGAGACGGTCGAGCGAGAGGCCGTCGAACTCCTCGAACGGGAGCTTGCCGAATGCGCCCGGTTGCTCGAGCCGCACCGATACCGACGCGCCGCAGGCTGCCGTGACATCGCGCTTGAGCATGTCGCGCACCGCTTCGGGCGAATCGACCCTGGTCTGCGCGAACGAGCCCAGATAAAGCTTGAACGACTTCGATTCGACGATGTTCGGCGAATCGGCGGGGATGAAGAACGTTGCGATGGCGATCTGCGGCTTGCCGCGCGCGTTGAGCCACGAAAGCTC